>NZ_CP068985.1:1902500-4302500 GCF_019397265.1 Nonomuraea coxensis DSM 45129 | reverse complement strand
GACCGGCACGACGCCCTGCGCCTGGTCGTCGCGGACGAGGACGGCGAGCCCGTCCTGCGCGAGGGCGGCCAACGGCCGCGCCTGGCCGTCCGGGCGGGCGAGGACGTGGGCAGGGAGGAGGCGCGGCACCGCTTCGACCTGGCGGCCGGGCCCCTGGCGCGGGCCGTCCTGGTCCGGCGGGGCGCGCGCGAGCACGACCTGTACCTGACCCTGCACCACGTCGTCGCCGACCGGTGGAGCCTGTCGATCCTGCTGCGCGACCTGATGGAGCTCTACCGGGCCCGGGTGACCGGTTCCCCGGCGGAGCTGCCGGCGTTGCCCGCCCGCTACCGGGACTTCGCCGCCTGGCACCGGGCGCGGGTCGCGGGTCGGACGGCGGACCTGGCGTACTGGAAGGACGCGCTCGCCGGGCTGCCCGGCAGCCTGGACCTGCCCGCGGACCGGCAACGGCAGGGGCGGGCGAGCGGGGACGGGCGGCGGCTGACGTTCCCGATCGACGCGGCGACGACGGCGGCGGCGCACGCCCTGGCGCTGGAGCGGCAGGTGACGCCGTTCATGGTGGTGCTGGCCGCGTTCCAGGCGGTGCTGGCCCGCTACACCGGGCGGGCCGACATCCCCGTCGGCACGCCGGTCTCCGGCCGGTCCCATCCGGACGTGGAGGAGCTGGCCGGGCTCTTCCTCAACACGCTGGTGCTGCGCGGCGACCTGTCCGGCGCGCCGAGCTTCGCCGAGCTGCTGGCGCGGGTGCGCGAGCGCGTGCTGGACGGGCACGAGCACGCCGAGCTGCCGTTCGAGGTGCTGGTGCAGGAGCTGGCCGAGGAGCGCGACCTGTCACGCAACCCGCTGTTCCAGGTGATGCTCGCCTACCAGAACGTGCCGCCCGCGCCGCCGGACGTGGCCGGGATCGCCCTGCGCACCCTCGACGTCGATCCCGGGGTGGCGCAGGCGGACCTGCACCTGGTGATCGAGGAGGCCGGCGACCGGCTCACAGGCGTGCTGCACTACGCGACCGACCTGTTCGACCACGACCGGATGGAGCGCTTCGCCGACCACTTCCGCGCCTTGCTCGCCGCCGCGCTCGCCGAGCCGGAGCGGCCGGTCGCCGACCTGCCCCTGCTCACCCCGGCCGAGCTGGAGCTCGTGCGCCGGGCCAACGACACCGGCGTGCCCGTCCCCGACGCGGCCCTGCCTGAGCTGCTGGCGGCGCAGGCCGCGCGGACCCCGGACGCGCCCGCCGTCCGCTGCGACGGCGTCTGGATGACCTACGGGGAGTTCGCCGGCCGGGTGAACCGGCTGGCCAGGCGGCTGCGGGCGCTCGGGGCCGGCCCCGGGGACGTCGTCGGGGTGTGCCTGGAGCGCGGGACGGACCTGGTCGTCGCCGTGCACGCGGTGGTCGCGGCCGGGGCGGCGTACCTGCCGCTGGAGCCGGACCATCCGGCCGGGCGGCTGGCGGGCATGCTCGCCGACGCGGGCGCGCGGCTGGCCGTCACGACCGGGGCTCTCGCCCACCTGCTGCCGGCCCCGTCGGTGCTGCTCGACCGGGACGCCGGCGCGATCGCCGCCGAGGACGGCGGGCCGCTCGATGTCAGGCCGCATCCGGACGACCTGGCGTACGTGATCTTCACGTCGGGTTCGACCGGCCGGCCCAAGGGCGTCGGCGTCTCGCACCGGGCGATCGTCAACCGGCTGCGCTGGATGCAGGACGTCTTCCTGCTCACCGGGGACGACCGGGTGCCGCTCAAGACGCCGTTCTCGTTCGACGTGTCGGTGTGGGAGCTGTTCTGGCCGCTGATGACCGGGGCGGGGCTGGTCGTCGCCCGGCCCGGCGGGCACGCCGACCCCGCCTACCTGGCGGACCTGATGGAGGGCGAGTCCGTCAGCCTGGCGCACTTCGTGCCGTCGATGCTGGACGCCTTCCTCGCCGAGCCCGGCCTGGGGGCGCGGCTCGGCGCGCTGCGCGCCGTGGTCTGCTCGGGCGAGGCGCTGGGCGCCGGACTGGCCGGCCGCTTCGCCGCCGCGCTGCCCGGCGCGTCCCTGCACAACCTGTACGGGCCGACGGAGGCGGCGGTGGACGTCACCTGGCATCCGTACGAGCCGGGCGAGCGGACGGTCCCGATCGGGCGGCCGGTGCCGAACACCCGGCTGGAGATCCTCGACGACCGCATGAACCGGGTCCCTGCCGGGGTGCCCGGCACCCTGTGGATCGGCGGCGTGCAGCTCGCCCGCGGCTACGTCGGCCGCCCCGCGCTGACGGCCGAGCGGTTCGTGCCCGACCCGTACGGGCCGCCGGGCGGGCGGCTGTACGACACCGGCGACCTGGCCCGGTGGCGGCCCGACGGCGAGATCGAGTACCTCGGCCGGGCCGACCACCAGGTGAAGATCCGCGGCATGCGGGTCGAGCTCGGCGAGATCGAGGCGGCGCTGGCGGCCCTGCCGGGCGTGCGCGCCGCCGCCGTCCGCGCCGTCGCCGACCCCGCCGGCCTGCGCCTGGCCGGCTACGTGGTCCCCGCGGACCCGGACGATCCCGGCGGCGGATGGGATCGGCTGCTCCGCGACACGCTGCCCGGCCACCTGATCCCGGCGACGTGGACGGTGCTCGCCGAGCTGCCGCTCAACCGCAGCGGCAAGCTCGACAGGAACGCCCTCCCCGACCCCCGGGCGGCCGGGGCCGCCGGGCACGCCGAACCGGAGGGGGCGGCCGAGCTGGCGGTCGCCGCCGCCTGGCGTGGCGTGCTCGGGCTGGAGCGCGTCTCGGCCCACGACAACTTCTTCGCCGTCGGCGGCGACTCCATCCGCAGCCTCAAGGTGGTCGCCCGCCTGCGCGAGGCCGGGTACGCGGTCCGGCTGGAGCAGCTCTTCCGCCACCAGACCGTCAGGGAGCTGGCCGGGCGGCTGGGAACCGCCCCGGCCGGCGAACCCGCTCAAGACCCACCGGAGCGGCCGTTCGGCCTGCTCAACCCCGAGGACCTGGCACGACTGCTGGAAGGCGAGGCGCGATGACCGTGACGACGGGAGCCGCGCGCGGCCTGGAGGACGCCTATCCTCTGGCCGCGCTGCAGGCGGGGATGCTCTACCACAGCGCGTACGAGCCGGACGCGGCCACCTACCACGACCTGACCACGCTCACCCTGCGCGGCCGGTTCGACGCCGGGGCGTTCCGCGCGGCGCTGGCCGAGGTGACCGCCCGCCATCCCGTCCTGCGCACCTCGTTCGACCTGACCGGGTTCAGCGAGCCGCTGCAGCTCGTGCACCGCGCGGCGACGCTGCCGCTGGAGGTGACGGACCTCTCCGGGGATCCGGAGGCCGGGCGGCGGCTGGCGGCGTGGTCGGAGGCGGAGAAGCGGCGGCCGTTCGACTGGGCGTCGCCGCCGCTGGCCCGCGCGCACGTGCACGTGCTGGGGGCGGAGCTGTTCGCGTTCAGCCTGAGCTTCCACCACGCGATCCTGGACGGGTGGAGCGTGGCGGCCCTCGTCACCGAGCTGCTGCGGCGCTACCACGGGCACCTGAGCGGCGAGCCGCTGCCGGTCGCCGCGCCCGGCGCGGCCTTCCGCGAGCTGGTGGCCGCCGAGCGCGCCGCCGTGGCCGCGCCGGAGACGCGGGCGTTCTGGCGGGAGCGGGTGGCGGACGCGCCGGACACGCGGCTGCCACGCCTGCCGCACTCGACGGACTCGACGGGCTCGACGGATGCGCACGGCTCACCCGGCTCGCGCGGCGAGCCGGGGGCCGAGGTGCTGCGGCTGCCGCTGCCCGCGGAGCTGCTGGAGCGGCTCGGCGCGGCGGCCAGGGAGCTGGCGGTGCCGCTGCGCACCCTGCTGCTGGCCGCCCACCTGCGGGTCCTCGCCCTGGTGACGGGGGCGAGCGAGGTCATGACGGGCCTGGTCACGCACAGCAGGCCGGAGCGCGAGGCCGGCGAGGAGGTCCTCGGGCTGTTCCTCAACACCGTGCCGCTGCGCCTGGACGTGACCGCGCCGACGTGGGCGGCGCTGGCGCGGGAGGTGTTCGAGGCGGAGGTGGCGCTGCTGCCGCACCGGAGGTACCCGCTGTTCGAGATCCAGCGGGACGCGGGCCGCTCCCCGCTGCTGGACGTGCTGTTCGACTTCCGCGACTTCCACGTCTACCAGGGCGTCCCCGCGGCGGGCGGCCCCGGGGTCGAGATCGTGGGGCAGGACTTCTTCGAGCAGACCGACGTGCCGTTCGCCGCCGCGTTCAGCCGCTCGCGCGAGCACGGCGGCTTCGACCTGACCCTCACCTACGACCGGGCGCAGTTCGACGCCGGGCAGGTCGCGCGGATCGGCGAGCACTACCTGACCGCGCTCGCCCAGGCCGCCGATCCGGCCGCCGACCCGCGGCCCGCCGAGCCGTACCTGGACCGCGACGCCGCCGCGATCGGCGGCTGGAACGCCACCGCCCGCGACTGGCCGGAGGCGACGCTGCACGAGCTGATCGGCGAGCAGGCCGCCCGCACCCCGGACGCGCCCGCCGTCTGCTACGACGGCGAGTGGATCACCTACCGCGAGCTGGCCGGGCGGGCCGGGGCGGTCAGCGCCCGGCTGGCGGCGGCCGGCGTCCGGCCCGGCGACGTCGTCGGCGTCCATCTCGAACGCGGCCCCCTCCTGCTGCCCGCCCTGCTCGGCGTGCTCGGGGCCGGGGCCGCCTACCTGCCGCTGGAGCCGGGCCTGCCGGCGGAGCGGATGGCGTACATGATCGAGGACGCGGGGACGCGCACGGTGCTGACCGGCGGCGCGGCGGACCTTCCCGAGGGCGTCGCCCTGTCCCTCGACGATCTGGGGGAGGAAACCCGGCCGCCGGTGCGGGTGCCTCCCGACGCGCTCGCGTACGTGATCTTCACGTCGGGGTCCACCGGCCGGCCCAAGGGCGTCGGCGTCTCGCACCGGGCGATCGTCAACCGGCTGCGCTGGATGCAGGAGGCGTTCGGGCTGGGCGCGGACGAGCGCGTGCTGCACAAGACGCCGCTGTCGTTCGACGTGTCGGTGTGGGAGCTGTTCTGGCCGCTGATCACCGGCGCGGGGCTGGTGGTCGCCGAGCCGGGCGCGCACCGCGACGGCGCCCGCCTGGCCGGGCTCGCCGCCGCCCACGGCGTCACCACCATGCACTTCGTGCCGTCCATGCTGGAGCTGTTCCTCGACGAGCCCGAGCTGCCGCCGCTGCGCCGGCTCATCTGCTCCGGCGAGGCCCTGGGCGCGGAGCTGGCCGCGCGCTGCCACGACCGCCTGCCGGGGACCGGGCTGCACAACCTGTACGGGCCCACGGAGGCGGCCGTGGACGTCACCTGGCATCCGTACGAGCCGGGCGAGCCGCTGGTGCCCATCGGCCGGCCGGTCGCCAACACCCGGCTGGAGGTGCTCGGCGCGGACGGCCGGCGGGTGCCCGTCGGCACCCCGGGTGAGCTCTGCCTGGGCGGCGTGCAGCTCGCCCGCGGCTACGTGGGCCGGCCCGCGCTCACGGCCGAGCGGTTCGTCCCCGACCCGTACGGGCCGCCCGGCGCCCGCCTCTACCGGACCGGCGACGTGGCCCGCTGGCTGCCCACGGGCGAGGTCCAGTACCTCGGCAGGACCGACTTCCAGGTCAAGATCCGCGGCCAGCGGGTGGAGCTCGGCGAGATCGAGGCGCTGCTGGCCGCCGACCCCGGCATCCGCGCCGCCGTCGTCGTGCTGCGCGGCGACCGGCTCGTCGGCTACGTCGTCCCCGAGAACGACGAGGGCGACGGGCCGGTCGATCCCGCCCCGGCGCTGCGCAGGCGGCTGCCCGAGCACATGGTCCCCACCGCCTGGGTACGGCTCGACGCGCTGCCCGTCACCGCCAACGGCAAGCTCGACCGGGCCGCGCTGCCCGACCCTGGCGAGAGCGGGCGGGCGCCGTACCTGCCGCCGCGCGACCCGTTCGAGGCCAGGCTCGGCACGCTGTGGGAGGAGACGCTCGGCGTGGACGCCGTCGGCGTGCACGACGACTTCTTCGCCCTCGGCGGCCACTCCCTGCTGGCCCTGCGCCTCACCATGCGGCTGCGCAAGGAGCTGGGCCGCGAGGTGCCGCTGTCGACGGTGCTCACCGCGCCGACCGTCGCCCTGCTGGCCGCCGAGCTGCGCCGCCCGCAGGACAACGACGGCGCGCCGGCGCGGATCGTGCCGCTGCGGCCGACCGGCGGGCGCGACCCGGTGTTCCTGTTCCACGCCCTCGGCGGGCAGGTCTTCCGCTACCTGCCGCTGACCCGGCACCTCGGCCCCGACCAGCCCGTCTACGCCGTGCAGGCGGCCGGGCTCGCCCCCGGCGAGCGGCCGCACGCCACGCTGGCGGAGATGGTGGACGACTACACCGAGCACCTGCTGAAGGTGCGGCCGCACGGGCCGTACGTGCTGGGCGGCTACTGCATCGGCGGCAACATCGCGCTGGAGACCGCCCGCCGGCTGCGCGAGCTGGGCGAGGAGGTGCCGCTCGTCGTCCTGTTCTACTCCGACGCCGACGAGCCGGTGCTGCGCGCCTCGCTGGAGGACGACGCGGTCCTGCTCACCCACGCCCTGGCCGGCGGCAACGTCCAGGTCGACCTGGACGAGCTGCACCGGATGAGCCCCGACGAGCGGCTGCTGGCCGTGATCGACGCCGCCTCCCGGGCGGGCACCCTGCAGCCCGACACCGCCGACCTGCGCCAGGCCCGCCGTTTCGTCGAGGTCTTCCGCGCCAACGCGCACGCCGTCGGCCACTACCGGCACGCCCCCTACGACGGGGACGTGCTGCTGTTCTCGCCCGCCGCGGAGGGCGTGCCGCCCGACGACATGGGCTGGCGGGACGTCGTCACCGGCCGCCTGCGCATCTCGCCCATCCACGGCGAGCGCTTCACCGTCATGTACGAGCCCCGGGTCGCCCTCGCGGCCGCCGAGCTGAGGAGCAGCATCGATCATGGCCTCACCCCCAACGACTGAGCCGGCCACCCTGTGGCGCGACCGCGACTTCCTGAAGTTGTGGAGCGGCGAGAGCCTGTCGCTGGTCGGCTCCCAGGTGACCGTGCTCGCCATGCCGGTCGTCGCCTACCTGTGGCTGCACGCCTCCGTCGCCGAGATGGGCGTGCTCGGCGCGCTGGCCAGGCTGCCCATGGTGCTGTTCTTCGTGGTCGGCGTCTGGGTGGACCGGATGCGGCGGCGGCCGGTGCTGATCTGGAGCGACGTGATCCGCGCGTTCATGCTGGCCACGGTGCCGGTGCTGTTCGTCATGGACCTGCTGACGCTGTGGTGGCTGTACGTCGTCGTGTTCGTCATGGGCGTCTTCGGGGTGCTGTTCGAGATCGCCTACCGGTCGTACCTGCCGGCGCTCGTCGCTCCCGAGCACCTCGGTGACGGCAACAGCAAGCTGCAGCTCAGCGACTCGGTGTCCAAGGCGGTCGGGCCGAGCCTCGCCGGGTTCCTCATCGCCACCCGGTCGGCGCCGCTGGTCATCATCGTGGACGCGGTCAGCTACGTCCTGTCGGCGCTGTTCCTGGTCTCCATCCGCAAGCGCGAGGACCCGCCGCCGCCCGACGCCGGCGGCTCCATGATCGCGGCCATCCGGGCCGGGTTCGGCTGGGTGATGGCCCATCCGGTGGTCCGGCCGCTCGCCATCGCCAGCGCCGTCTACTCCTTCTTCGACATCGGCATCCTGCAGACGCTGCTCATCCCGTACGTGATCGAGGGCCCCGGCGTGCCGGCCGGCTGGGTCGGCGGGGTGCTCGCGGTCGGCGGGGTCGGGGCCGTCGCCGGGGCGTGGCTGTCGGTGCGGCTGATGAAGCGGGCCGGGCCGGGGCCCACCATGTTCTGGTCCACGGTGATCGGCAACAGCGCGCTCATCCTGGTGCCGCTGGCGGGCGGCCCGCTGTGGCTGGCGATCGGCGTGCTCGCCTTCTCCCAGCTGCTCGTCGGGCTGTGCACGCAGATATTCGTGGTGAACAACATCACCGTGCTGCAGTCGGCGACGCCGCGCGAGCTGGTCGGGCGGGTCATCGCCACCATCTGGGCGATGGGGCTGGTGCCCGCGCCGCTCGGCGCGCTCGTCGCCGGGCTGCTCGGCGAGGCCGTGGGCATGCGGCCGGTGGTGCTGGTCGCGGCGATCATCGGCGCGATCGTGCCGATGATCGTGCTGGCGCTGTCGCCGATCCCCCGGATGAAGGAGATGCCGCAGGCCCCCGCCGCGGCGTGAACCGGGCCGGCGGGGCCGAGGAGGGCCGGGCTCAGGCGTTGAGCTCGGCCAGCCAGCCGAGCTGGTCGGCGCGGTCCTCCACGGTGGGCGCGTTCAGCCCGACGATGAGCCGGGTCGCGCCCGCCTTGCGGTAGTCCTCCAGCCGCTCGCGCACCCGCGCGGGCGTGCCGCACAGCGTCAGGGCGTCCACGAGGTCGTCGGGCACCTCCTCCATCGCCTCGCCGAGGTCGCCGTCGAGGTAGGCGTCGCGCACGCGGGCCGCCGCCGGGCCGAACCCGAGGCGGTGCGCCAGCCGGTTGTAGAAATTGACCTGCCGGGTGCCCATGCCGCCGAGGTAGAGCGCGAGCATCGGCCGGACCAGGTCTCGGGCGTAGTCGGCGTCGTCGTCGACCATGGCCATGACCATCGGCGAGACCTCCACCCGGGAGGCGTCCCGGCCGGCGCGGGCCGCTCCGGCGCGCAGGTGCTCCATCGTCTCGGCGAGGTGCTCGGGCGGGAAGTGGATGGGCAGCCAGCCCTCGGCGATCTCCCCCGCCAGCGCGACCGCCTTCGGCCCCATCGCGGCCAGGTGAACGGGCAGCGGCCGCTGGACGGGCGAGACCGTCATGCTCAGCGCCTTGCCCCGGCTGTCCGGCAGCGGCAGCACGATCTCGGGGCCGGCGTGCTCGACCGGGCGGCCCGCGAGCGCGGTGCGGACGACGGCGACATAGTCGCGCAGGTGGGCCAGGGGCCGCTCGTAGCGCTGGCCGTGCCAGCCCTCGGCCACCTGCGGGCCGGACGCGCCGAGCCCGAGCAGGAACCGGCCGCCCGAGATGCGGTCGACCGTGGTCGCGGCCATCGCCGCCGCGATCGCGGTGCGGCCGGTCACCTGGAGCACGCCGGTGCCGAGGGCGATGCGCTCGGTTCCGGCCGCCAGCCAGGCCATCGTGGTCACCGGGTCGACGCCGTAGCCCTCCGACGCCCACACCGAGTCGTAGCCGAGCCGTTCGGCCTCGCGCACCAGCGTGAGCTGGGCGTCGTGGCCGGCCGCCACGGGGCCGAGGGTGCCGATGCTGAATCCGAGCCGCACTGCCGCCTCCTCCTGTGCCGATCTTGTCCTACTCTCCCGCAGAAGCCACGCGGGGGCCAGGGGCGCTTCGCGGCGGGGCCGTCTCCTCGGGTCCGACCTGGGTCAGGACGACGACGGCGGCGACGGCGGTGAGGGCGGCGGCGGTCCAGAAGACCGCGGGGACGCCCGCCACGGTCCCGAGCGCGCCGGCGGCGGCGGCCCCGATCGGCATCGCGCCGTTGCCGATGAGCCGGCAGGCGGCGTTCACCCGGCCGAGCAGGTGCTCGGGGATCAGGCGCTGGCGCAGCGACACGGCGACCACGTTGGTGACGGCGTTGGCGGCGCCGATCCCCGCCGCGGCGGCGAACACCGCCGCGGGGACGGGAGCCAGCAGCGGGACGAGCAGCAGCGCGGCGCCGGCCGTCGTGACCGCCAGCAGGGCCCGCGCCTCCCCCGCCAGGGCGGCGAGCGGGGCGGCCAGCACCGAGCCGAGCACCGCGCCGACCGCGAGCGTGGTCGCGACCAGGCCGTAGGTCTGAGGGGTGAGGCCGACCCGGGAGCCCGGGCCGACCACCCACAGCACGAACACCGCGAAGTACGCCCCGTTGGCCAGGTTGCTGAGCCCGGTGAACGCCGCCAGGCCGCGCAGCGCGGCGTGCCCGCCGAGGTGGCGCAGCCCCACACGGATGTCGTCACGCAGCCGCGCCCCCGTGGTGTCCTGCCCGGCGGCGAACCTGCCGCGCAGGCCGAGGAGCAGCAGCGCCGCCAGCGCGTACAGCAGCGCGGCGCCGCCGAAGACGAGGTACGCGCCGAGCGCCGCGAGCACCCCCGCCAGCGGCGCGCCGAGGAAGTGGTTGCCGAGGGTCTGCACGGCCGTCAGGCGGCCGTTGGCCGCGGCCAGCCGGTCGCGGCCCACCGTGGCGGGCAGCACCGACTGGGCCGCGGTGTCCGCGAACACCTCCCCCGCCCCGGCGAGCAGCACGGCCGCGACGAGCAGGGGCAGGTCGAGCAGCCCGAGCCAGGCGGCGAGCGCGGCCCCGGCCAGGACGGCGGCGCGCGTCCACGCGGCCAGGATCATGATCGTGCGCCGGTCGTGGCGGTCGGCGAGCGCGCCCGCCGGCAGCGCCAGCAGCAGCCACGGGGCCGTGGCCGCCGCGCTCACCAGGGAGATCAGCAGCGGGGAGCGGGTCAGGGAGACGGCCAGCAGCGGCACGCCGACCAGCAGCAGGCCGTCGGCCAGGTTCGACGCCCCCGCCGACCCCCACAGAAACCGGAACCCCCGCCCCAGCCCACTCACCGCCCACCCCCCGGCGTCGGGACGGGCGGGGTGAGCAGGGCGCGGAGGACGTTCACGGTGTGGTCGATGTCGGTGGTGGTGACGCCGGCGTGGGTGACGGCGCGGATGCGGCCGTGGCCCAGCTCCTCCATCCGTACGCCGCGCTCCCGGGCGGCGTCGATGAACGAGCGGGTGGTGTGGCGCGGGTCCCGGACGCGGAAGAACACCATGTTCGTGGCCGGCGGGCCGGGATCCAGCTCCAGGCCGGGCAGGCCGGACAGGCCGCGCGCCAGCCGGGCGGCGTTCTCGTGGTCCTCGGCCAGCCGGCCGGTCATCTCGGTGAGGGCGAGGATGCCGCAGGCGGCGATGACGCCGGCCTGCCGCATGCCGCCGCCGAGCAGCTTGCGGATCCGCCGCGCCCGCCCGATCGCGCCCGCCTCGCCCACGAGCAGCGAGCCGATCGGCGCGCACAGGCCCTTCGACAGGCAGATCTGCACGGTGTCGGCGGGCGCGGCGAGCTCGGCCGGGGTGACCCCGAGCGCCGTGGCCGCGTTGAACAGCCGGGCGCCGTCCAGGTGCAGCGCGGCCCCGTGCCGCCGGGCCAGCCCGGCCGCCTCGGCGAGGTAGGCGGGGCCGACGGGCACCCCGCCGCACCGGTTCTGCGGGCTCTCCAGCGCGACCAGGGCGGGCACCGCGAACTGCGGGTCGGCGCGGTCCACGGTCAGCGCCTCCTCCAGGTCGGACAGCAGGATCGTGCCGTCGGGCTGGTTGGGCAGCGGCTCGTACACGACGCCGCCGCACACGGAGGCGCCGCCCGCCTCGTACACGTAGAGGTCGGACTCGCGGCCCACGACGGCCTTGCCGCCGCGCGGGCAGTGCGCGAGCACGGCCGCCAGGTTGGCCATGGTGCCGCTCGGCATGAGGCAGGCGGCGTCCTTGCCGAGCAGGCCGGCGGCCAGCCGTTCCAGGCGGGCCACGGTGGGGTCCTCGCCGTAGACGTCGTCGCCGAGCGGGGCGCTCGCGGCGGCTTCCAGCATCGCGGGCGTCGGCAGGGTGAAGGTGTCGCTGCGCAGCTCCACGTACGTGCCGCGCTCCCCGGCGGAGGCGGGGGCCGGAGGGCCGGTCAGTGTGGTCATGCGGATCCCCTCGTCGGGTCGAGCGTGAGCTTGAGGCTGGAGAGCGCCCGTTCCAGCGCCCGGTCGAGCCCGGCGTGGGTCGGGGCGCCGGCGATGGCGTAGCCGAGCCGGTCGTAGCTGCTGCGGGCGGCGCGGACCCGCGCGCCGGGGGCGGCGGTGACGGTCACCTCGGCCACGCCGGGCACCCGCCGCGCCTCGCGTACGCCCCGCACCTCCCGCAGGACCGCCTCCTGGCCGTTCAGGCACTCGGGGGCCAGCAGGAACGCGATCCCGGTCGGCGTGAACGCCTCGGGCAGCGACGGGTACGGCAGGCCGACGGCGGCCCGCAGGTGCGCGTCCAGCAGGTCGAAGCCGCAGGAGCGGGCGATCACGGCGGGGATCATGCCGCCGGCCGGGCGGGCGTTGATCTCCACGACGTAGCCGCGGCCGTCGATGAGCTTCATCTCGACGTGCGTGACGCCGTGCGTGACGCCGACGGCGGTGAGGGCACGGCGGGCGGTCTCGACGAGGGTGGCGGCGTCGGGCGCGGGCAGCGGCGCGGGGAAGACGTGCCCGCGCTCGACGAAGTGGGGCGGGCTGGTCACCCGTTTGGCGACGATGCCGGCGCACTCGTGCCGCTCCCCCGAGCTGAGCATCTCCAGGCTGAACTCGGGGCCGCTCAGGTAGCCCTCCACCAGGGCGGTCGCGGCGGCGGGCTGGCCGCGTACGTTGACGGGCGCGCGCACGATCGCCTCGACGGCGGCCACCGCCTCGTGGGCGGTCGAGCAGAGCCGCACGCCGTAGGAGCCGGTGTCGTCCACCGGTTTGACCACGCAGGGCAGGGCGATGCACGACAGGGCGGCCAGCACCTGTGTCTTCAGGTCGCCGCGGCCGTCGACGAACCGGAAGACCGGCGACGGCAGCCGGGCGGCGGCCAGCAGCCGCCGCGTCCTGCCCTTGTCGCGGCAGGCGGCCATGGCCTGCGGGGGGTTGCCCGGCAGGCCCAGCTCGGCGGCGGCGCGGGCGGCGAGCGTGACGTAGAACTCGCTGGTGGTGGTGACGCCGGCGAGGTCGCCGACCTGCTCGCGCAGCGTCCCGGCCAGGCCGTCGCCGCCGGTGTCGCAGACGAGCGTCCGCGCTCCCGTCGCGGCCAGCCCGCGGTAGCGGGAGGGGTCGGCCGTGGCCAGCACCGGGGTCAGGCCGAGGGCGGCGGCCCTGCGGAGGGCCAGCATGCCGGACCCGGTGGTGTTGGACTCGACGAAGACCAGGTTCATGCGTACTCCCGTTCGCGGCCGAGCGTGGCGTACGACCAGCTCTCGGCGGTGTCGGCGAGGCCGATGCGGCGGGGGGCCACGGGCGGGCGCAGGTCCGTCAGGCCGTGCGCGGCCCGGTAGGCGGGGTCGTAGATGGTGTGGGCGTACCGGTCGCCGCGGTCGGGGAAGATGACCACGACGGTGGCGGACGGGCCGAGGCGGGCGGCCAGCCAGCGGGCCACCACGTACGCCGAGCCGGAGCTGTTGCCCGCGAAGACCGTCTCGCGGGCGGCCAGCTCCAGCGTCGCGGCGAACGCCTCCCGGTCCGACAGCCAGTGCACCTCGTCGATGACGGAGAAGTCGACGTTGGCCGGCACGAGGCTGTTGCCGAGGCCGCTCTGCAGCCTGCGCGGCTCGTCGGGCTGGCCGAAGATGACGCTGCCCGCCGCGTCCACGGCGACGACGCGCAGGCCGGGGTTGGCGCGGCGGAGCGCGCGGGCCGTCCCGCAGAGGGAGCCGCCGCTGCCGACCGGGCCGACGAGCACGTCCACGCGGGGCAGCTCGGCGGTCAGCTCGGCGGCGAGGGCCTCGTAGGCGGCGGGGTTCTGCGGGTTGTCGTACTGGCGGGGCCAGAACGCGCCCGGGTTCGCGGCCATGACGGCGCGCAGCCGCTCCAGGCGGGCGCTCTGCCAGCCGTTGGCCGTCATGGCGGGCACCACGTCGAGCGTCGCGCCGAGCGCCGCCAGCTTGGCCTTGGTGATGGCGTCCATGCGGGGGTCGGTGACGATGTGCACCGGGTGGCCGAGGTAGCCGCCGACCAGCGCCACGCCCATGGCGAGGGTGCCGGAGGAGCTCTCGACGACGAGGCCGCCCTCGCGCAGCGTGCCGTCGGCGCGGGCGGCGAGGATCGACTGCTTGGCGACCCGGTCCTTCATGCCGTACGGGTTGGCCAGCTCCAGCTTGGCGTACACGGGGGCGCCGCCGCCGGGGCGCAGCAGCAGCAACGGGGTGCGGCCGATGGCGTCCACGGCGTCGGCGCGCAGGGTCGACGCCCAGGCGGGGTTCGGGGCGGGGATGGGGGCGGGGTTCGGGTCGTTCTGTCTCATGCTCGGCTCGTGCTCCTGCAGACGATGAGCGGCCGTCCCAGCCGCTCCAGTTCGTTGAGTGCGCGGGCGAGCTGCGTCCCGTGCCGCGGGTCGTCGCGGGACAGCAGGAGGCCCAGGCAGGTGCCGCTGTGCCCGACGACGACGCCCAGCGCGCCGACGTCGCGGCCGATCTCCTCGACCTCGGCGAGGTGGGGCTTGGCGTTGAAGGTCTGGAACAGGCGGGCGCTGGCGGAGGAGACCCGGCCGACGGCGGCGAGGTCTCTGTCGTGCACGGCGGCCGTCAGCTCCTCCAGGAGCTGGCCGTAGCGGTCGGCCCAGTGCGCGGGGATGGGCTTGCGGGTGCGGTTGAAGGCGACGGTGTCCACGGTGGCGGCGCTGTCCGCGTCGTCGCCGTCGTCGATGCCGGCGATGGTGAGCTGCGGCAGGGCGCCCATCCGGCGGTGCAGCCTGACCTCGCGGTGGAAGAACGCGGTGATCCCGGGGTGCATGACGCCGTCGGACGGCTCGATCCCGGCCATCAGCCGTTGCAGCAGCCGGTTGGGCAGCTTGAGCCGGAAGGCGGCGTCCACCGCGCGGGCGGTGGCCACGAGGTCGGCGGTGGAGCTGGCCATGCCCTTGCCCTCGGGCAGCGCGCTGTTGATCATGAGCCAGCCGCCGGGGGGCGCCTCATAGTGGGCGAGGATCGCGGTGGCCAGGCGCTGCGACTTCGCCTTGTGCGGCGGGGAGACGATCACCTGGTCGAGCTGCGGGTCGGGCTCGAAGGCGGCCTCCACGTAGAGGTCGACGGGGAAGGTGACGAGGAAGTCGGTGCCGGGGCGCAGGATGCCCTGCAGCAGCTCGCCGAAGGTGCCGGGGGCGCGGCCCCGGCCCACGCCTCCCGATCGTCCGCCGGCGGCCCGTCCTGCGGCTTGGAGGTGGATGGTCATGACGGCCGCTCCGCGTCCGGTGTGTTGAGGCTGGGGGTGGGGACGCCGGTGAAGCTGGGAGTGGGGACGGCGGTGGGGATGGGGGCGGTGGGGGTGGCAAGGGTGGTCCGGTGGTGGGCGGACTGGAGGCGGGCGGTGTGGGTGGCCGCGGCGAGGTCGGCGGCGGCTAGGCGGTCGGTGGTCTCGGCCAGCAGTCGCTCGACCCGGTCCGGGCGGGTGGAGCCGTCGGTGACCCGGCGTTCCAGCGAGGTCGCTGCGTCCAGGTCGGCGCGCAGCCGCGGCTCGTCGGGCGGCACGTCGTGGCCGAGCGCGGCGCACGCGGCCGTGAGGCCGGCGGCGGTGAGCAGGCCGGGGGTCAGCTCGGCGTCCTCGCCGAGCCCGCGGGCGGCGGCGGCGATCCACCGGCCCACGGCGACCTGGGCGGTCCTGGCGGGGACGCCGTGCTCCAGGGTGAGCCGGTTGGCCACGGTGGAGGTGGTGGACGGCTCCGCGCCCGCGGCGCGGGCGGCCCGGCCGGCGCGGAGGCGCAGCCCGGCGACGGCGGTCTCGGTCAGGCGCAGCATGGTGTCGCCGGTGCTGAAGAGGTCCTCCAGGAAGCGGGTGCTCTCCTTGGAGACCTCGACGAGGTTGGTGTAGCCGGTGTTGCGCTGGCCGATCATCAGGTCGGTGGCCAGGCCGACGAGGTGGCCGGTCATGCCGCGGGCGCGTTCGAGCACCGGGAAGTTGCGCTTGTGGGGCATGGCCGAGGAGATGCCGGCCAGCTCGTCGGGCAGGTCGAGGAAGCGGCAGCTCGCGCCGCTCCACCACAGCAGGTCGGTGAGGAAGCGGCTCAGCGTGGTGCCGAGCACCGCCAGCTCGGCGGCCGAGCGCAGCACCCACGCGCGGGAGGCGACGGAGGTGAGCGCGTGCGGCTGGGGGGCGGCGAAGCCGAGGGCGTCCGCCAGCCGGCGCCGGTCCCACGGGAGTTCGAGGCCGGCGAGGGCGCCGGCGCCGAGCGGGCAGAGGTTGACGGCGTCGGCGAGGGCGTTCATGGACTCGGCCGCGCCGGTGGCCGCCTCGGCGAGCGCGGCCAGGTAGAAGCCGAGCGTGACGGGGTGGGCGCTCTGGTGCTGGGTGTAGCCGGGCATGAGGGAGGTGGTGTGCCCGGCGGCCACCCGTACGGCGGTGCGGGCCAGCTCGCGGACGCCGGCCGCGGTGGCCTGCAGGCGTTCGCGGCCCAGCATGAGCTGCGCGCACGCCTGTACGTCGTTGCGGCTGCGGTCCACGTGCCAGGCGGGGGCCGTCCCCTCGGGGAGGCGGGACTGCACGGCGCGTTCCAGCGCGAACAGGGGGTCGGACATGGCGGCCGTACGCTCGGCCGCGAGGTCGCCGGGGGTGAGGTCCAGCAGGGCCGCGCGGACGCGCCCGGCGGCGTCCGCGTCGAGCAGGCCCATGCGGGCGTACTCGGCGAGGTGCGCCAGTTCGATCCAGACGTAGTGCCGCAGCAGCTGGCGCGCCTCCCAGTCGAACCGCTGCGCCAGCACCGCCTCCTCCAGCAGCGCGGCGGGCGCGCGCTCTATTCGTCCTGTGGGGAGCATGGGCTCACCGTGCCAGCGGCGCGATGGCCGGGCCAGGAAGAATGACCGGCGATATCGCCCCGGTAACCGGGGCAATGTTCACCGATAACGCGGCCTTCGTACGGTTTGTCCATCGTGTTGGGACGGGAGGACCTGTGACGGCCGCACTGTTGTCCGACAGCTTGTTGTCCGACAGCCAGCTCTTCGCCCGGCTGCTGCGCACGCATCGGGACCGGGCCAGGCTCACGCAGGAGGAGCTGGCCGAGCGCGCCCGGATGAGCGTGCGCGCGCTGCGCGACCTGGAGCGGGGGCGGACCCGGTTCCCGCACCGTACGTCGATCCTGCGCCTGGCCACGGCCCTGGAGCTGAGCGGCGAGGACCGGGTGACGTTCGAGACCGGGCTGCGGCGCGTGCCCGCCGCCCCGCCGTTCGCGCCGCCGCCCTGGGAGCCGCCGGCGGTGAGCGACGTGGTGCCGCTGGCCCTGGTGCCGCTGCTGCGCGAGGTGGAGGAGACGGTCTCGGCGGCCTCCGGCGGCGGGGAGCCCGCCGTGGTGGCCGTGACCGGCGCCCCGGGGACCGGCGCTCTCGGGACGGGCGCCGGGCGGACCACGTTCGCCGTGCAGTGCGCGCATGTGCTGCGGGTCCGGCTGGGCGTGCGGGCCGTCTTCGTGGACCTCGCCGCCGACCGGCGCGAGCCGGAGGAGCTGCGCGCCGCCGTACGCCGTGAGCACCTGGACCGCACGCTCGGCGGGCAGCGCTGCCTGCTGCTGGCCGACGGCGCGGCGTCGGCGGCCCAGGTCCGCCCGCTGCTGGCGCTCGGGTTCACCGGCGTGCTCGTCACCAGCGGCGCGCCGCTGCCCGGCCTCGCCGTGACCCGGCGCGTCGCCCTGGAGGCGGGCGCATGACGGCGGTCCGGGTCCTGCTGTGCTACCCGGAGCGGCTGCTGCGCACCGCGCTGCGTTCGGTGCTGGAGACGGACGCGGGCGTCAGGGTGGCCGGCGAGGCCGGCGACGGCTTCGAGGCGGTCGCCAAGGCCCGCGGGCTGCGGCCCGACGTGGCCATCGTCGACGAGGCGCTGCCCGGCCTCGACGGCATCCAGGTGATCACCCGTCTCGGCGGCGACCCGCTGGCCGAGCAGGTGCGCACCATCTTCCTGACCGAGCGGCCCGACGCGATGTTCGAGGCGGTCCAGGCCGGGGCGAGCGGCTTCCTGCTGCGCTCCAGCGACCAGGACGAGCTGGTCTGGGCGGTACGGGCGGTGGCGGCGGGCGAGGCGTTCCTCGCGCCGCGCGCCGCCAGCATGTTCCTGCGCCACTACCGCCGGCGGGGCGCCCGCCACCAGGCGGCCAAGGTGGCCGAGGGGCTGACCGAGCGGGAGCGCGAGGTGCTGGTGCTGGTGGCCGACGGGCTGAACAACACCGAGATCGCGGCCAAGCTGTACGTCAGCGAGGCGACGGTGAAGTTCCACATCTCCAACCTCCTCAGCAAGCTCCAGGTACGCGACCGGCTGCAGGCCGCCGTGTACGCCCACAAGGCGGGCGTCGTCTGACCGCCGCCCGCCCCGTGGCCCTCACCGGTCGAGGAACGGCACGATCTGGGCCGCGGCGGGCAGCCGCAGCAGGTCGTGGTGCTCCCCGCGGATCTCGTGCACGTCCAGGTCGGCGGCGGCGCGCCGCCAGCCGGCGAGCTGGGCGTCGCGCACCCGGCGCGGGTTGCGGTCGCCGGCCAGCAGCGTGACCGGCCCTGCGTACCTGCGCGGCCGGTAGTCGGCCAGCCCGCGCAGGCCGTCGCGCCACAGCCGCAGCAGCGCGGGCCCGTAGGCGCGGTAGTAGGCTGCGGCCTGGCCGGGGGTCAGGCCCAGGCCGTCGAAGACGCCGAGGTCGGACTCCTCCAGCAGGCGGCCGGCCGGCTCGGGGCCGAGCGCGCCCACCCGGTCGATCAGGTCCTCCAGCTCGGTGAGGTCGTCGAGCAGTTCGAGCGTGAGCGCGTCGGGCAGCACCGAGTCGACCAGGACCACCCGCCGGGGCGGATGACCGAGCCCGGTCAGCTCGCGGGCGGTCTCGAACGCCAGCACTCCGCCGGCCGACCAGCCGAGCAGCGTGACCGGGCCGGGCCCGGCGGCGGCGATCTCCGCCGCGTAGCGGGCGGCCAGCTCGGGCAGCGACGCCGGGGACAGCCCGGACTCCAGGGCCTGCAGCCCGTGGACGGCCCGCCGTCCGGCGAGCAGCCCGGCGAGGGCGCCGTAGCAGTGGGCGGACCCGCCGAGCGGGTGCACGCAGTAGACGGGCGACGGGTCCGCCGGGAGCGGCCCCCCGCCCCCGAGCCGCACGACGACCGGCCCTGCCGCGTCATCGCCCTCCGCGTCGCGCGGCGCGTCGGCCCGCCGGACCTCCTGGTCCGCGTTCATGCGGTCCAGGACGTCCGCCGCGTCGGGGAGGGCGGAGCTCACCAGCCTGGCCAGGCCGCCGATGGTGGCGTCGGCCAGGAAGCGGCGCAGCTTGATCTTCACGCCCAGCCGTTCCTCGACCTTGGCCACGAGCCGGACCGCGCCCAGCGAGTCGATGCCCCGCCCGAACAGGTCCTGGTCGAGGTCGAGGTCGTCGAGCGCCGCGCCGAGGACGCCGGCCACCAGGTCGGCGAGCTGCCGTTCGACGCCGGTGCGGGGCGCGCGGCCCGCCTCCGGCGACGGCGCGGCGGGCGGCGGGGGCAGCGCCGAGCGGTCCACCTTGCCGTTGCGGTTGAGCGGGATGCGCGGCAGCGGCACGTACTGGGCGGGGATCATGTGCCCGGGCAGGCGGCGGGCCAGGGCCGCGCGGATCTCGCCGGTGCCCGCGGTGCCGACGACGTAGGCGACGAGCCGGGACCCGCCGCCGGGCGCGGGCGCGGCCACGACGACCGAGCCGCTGACGCCCGGCACCTCGTCGAGTGCGGCGGAGACCTCGCCGGGCTCCACCCGGTGCCCCCGGATCTTGACCTGGTCGTCGAGCCGCCCCAGGAACTCGAACTCGCCGTCGGGGCGCAGCCGGCCGCGGTCGCCGGTGCGGTAGAGCCGCGCGCCTGGCTCGCCGTACGGGTCGGGGACGAACCGCTCGGCGGTCAGCGCCGGCCGCCCGTGGTAGCCGCGCGCCACGCACTCGCCGCCGATGTACAGCTCGCCGGGCACGCCGGCGGGCAGCGGGCGCATGGCCTCGTCCAGCACGTACATGGTGGTGCCCGGGATCGGCCTGCCGATGGGGACGAGCTCGCCGGCGACGGGGCCGCGGACGGTGTGCACGCAGTTGGCGACGGTGGCCTCGGTGGGGCCGTACTCGTTGAGCAGGACCGGCGGCGGGTCCAGCGCCTGCCAGAAGGCCAGCGCCCTGCTGGGGAAGGCGTCGGCGCCGACCACGAGCACACCCGCCAGCCCGGCCGCCGCCTCGGGGTCGAGCTGCCCGGCGAGCACCTCCAGGTGGCCGGGGGTGAGCTTGACGAACCCGTACGGCCGCCCGGACAGCTCCTCCCCCAACTCGTCCAGCGTGGCCGCGTGCGGCAGCACGTGCACGGCCTGCCCGGTGACCAGCGGCGTGAACAGGTTCGGCACCACCATGTCGTAGGCCACGGACGAGAACAGCGGTGCACCGCCGACCCCGCCCGCCGCGTACGCGGCCACGCACCAGCGCAGGAAGTTGACCAGCCCCCGGTGCTGCACCAGCACGCCCTTGGGCCGCCCGGTGGAGCCGGAGGTGTAGATGACGTAGGCGAGGTGGCCGGGCCCTGACCCGGCGTCCCGCGGCGGGCCCGCCGGCCGCCCGGCGACGGCGCGGGCCAGCTCGGCGGCGTCGTCCACAACCAGCAGGGCGCCGGAGTCGGCCACCATGTGCGCCAGCCGTTCCGCGGGCAGCCCGGGGTCGAGCGGCAGGTACGCCGCCCCGGCCTTCCACACGCCGAGCAGCGCGGCGACGAGCCAGTCGGAGCGCTCCATGCGGACGCCGACCACCCGTTCGGGGCCGGCGCCGCGCTCGCGCAGCCAGTGCGCGATCCGGTTGGCGCGCTCGTCCAGCTCCCGGTAGCTGAGCCGGACCCGCCCGGAGACGACGGCGGTGGCCTGCGGGGTGCGGCGGGCCTGCTCCTCGAACAGGTCGTGGGCGCGCAGCGCGAGCGGGCCGAGCGGGGCCGGGCCCCGGGAGGCCGCCAGCACGGCGGCGCGCCGGCCGGGCGGCAGCAGCTCCAGGTCGCCGACCGGCCGGTCGGGCTCGGCGGCCAGCCCTTCGAGCAGGTGCAGGAACGACTCCGCGAGCCCCCGCGCCGTGTCGGGGCCGAACAGGGCGGTGCGGTAGGTGAGGTGGCCCTCCAGGCGGTCGCCGGCCGGGACGAGCGACAGCGCCAGGTCGTACTTGGCGGCGGTGTCGGGGAAGTCGAACGGCTCGGCCTCCAGGTCGCCCAGCCGGGTGCGGGCGGGCACCCCGGCGTGCATCTCGAACAGGACCCGGAACAGCGGGGCGCGGCCCGTCCCGCCGAGCATCGAGTACGGCAGGTGCTGGTGGGTGAGCGCGTCCAGGCAGCGGGCCCTGGTCCTGGCCAGCAGCTCGGCGAAGGTCGGGCGTCCTGAGACGTCGCCGCGCAGGACGACGGTGTTGAAGAACGCGCCGACCAGGTGCTCGGCGCCCGGCACCGCGCGGTTGGCGACGGTGGTGCCGACGGCGACGTCGTCCTGGCCGCAGTGACGGGCGAGGAACGCGGTGAAGGCGGCCAGCCCCGCCATGTACGGGGTGACCCTGGCCCGCCGGGCGACCGCGCCGAGCGCCGCCGCGAGCGCGGGCGGCACGGTGAAGCGCACGACCTCGCCCGCCAGGTCCTCCTCCAGCCCGGGATCGGCGGTGGCGGGCACGTCGGCAGGCAGGTCGAGCGCGGGCAGGCCGGCCAGCGCCGCGTGCCAGTAGCGGCGGGCGGCCGACAGGTCGGCGGCCCGCTCGGCGGCCACCACCTCGGCGTAACTGGCGGGCAGCGGCGGCAGCGGGTCGGGGGCGCCGGCGAGCGCCGCCCGGTAGAGCGCGTCCAGCTCGGCCAGCAGCACCTTCAGCGACCACTCGTCCACCGCGATGTGGTGCACGGTGAGCAGCAGCACGTGGTCGGCCGCCGACAGCCGGGCCAGCGCGGCCCGCAGCACGGGGCCGCGCGCCAGGTCGAACGGCTCGCGGGCGGCCGCGGCGGCCAGCGCCGCGGCCTCCCGCTCGCCGCCGGCCGGCCACACGGGCAGCTCGACGGGCGACGGGGGCAGCACGGTGGCGGCCGGGCGGCCGTCGTGCGCCGTGTAGAGCGTGCGCAGCGGCTCGTGCCTGGCCACCACCCCGCCGAGCGCGGCGGCCAGCGCGGCGGCGTCGAGCGGGCCGCGCAGCCGCAGCGCCAGGCACACGTTGTACGCCGCCGACTCGGGATCCGCCTGGTGGTGCAGCCACAGGCGCTCCTGCGCGTACGACAGCCGCGCCTCAGGCGCTGCGACGGTCATCGCCCGCCTCCAGCAGCTCGCACACGGCCGCGGCCAGCTCGGCCGGCGTGGGCCGGGCGAACACCTCGGCCACGGGCACCTCGACGCCGTGCCGGCGGCGCAGCCGCGCGACGACCTGGATGGCGACCAGCGAGTGGCCGCCCAGCTCGAAGAAGTCGTCGCCGGGGCCGACCCGCTCCACGTCGAGCAGTTCCTTCCAGTCCTCGGCGAGCGCGGCGTAGACGGCGTCGTACGTGGTGCTCATCGGGTCCTCCTCGCCGCGCCCGCGGGCACGGCCTGGCCGGCGGCGCCCGGCACCGGGCGGGCCGGGTCGGCGTCGAGGTCGACGATCCGGTTCGCGTCGTCCACGTGGACGACGCGCGGGCGGCGGCCGGGCAGCTCGGCGGGCGCGTACTGTCCGTAGGCGATCACGATGACCAGGTCTCCTGGCGCGACCAGGTGGGCGGCCGCGCCGTTGACGCCGATCACCCCGCTGCCCCGCTCGCCGGTGATCACGTAGGTCTCCAGGCGGGCGCCGTTGGTGACGTCCACGACCGCGACGAGCTCGCCCTCCAGCAGGTCGGCGGCCTCCATCAGGTCCTCGTCCACGGTCAGCGAGCCCACGTAGTGCAGGTCGGCGTGCGTGACGGTGGCGCGGTGGATCTTCGACTTGAACATGGTGCGCAACATCGCGGTCCTCAGCGGTTCGGCAGGGATGGCGGCGGAAGGTACGGGAAGCGGTCTCACAGGGACGGGGCCGGGCACACCGCGGGAAGCGGGCCGAGCGGATCGCGCGCCGCCGCCTCCAGCAGGTGTGTCCAGGCGTCCACCAGCCCTTCGACGGTGCTGCCGTCGAACAGGTCGGTGTTGTAGGCGACCTCGCCGATGATCGAGTCCGGGGTCTCCGCGACCGAGCAGACGAGGTCGGCGACCGTGGTGCGGGCCGCCAGGTCGATGGGGGTCACCGTGAGCTGGGCGAGCCGCACGCCCTCGGCGCTGGTCAGCGCGCTGATCGGGACCCCGTTGAAGATGACGTTCACGAACGGCATGCCGGCCCGGTCGCGGGGCGGGCGCAGCTCACGCACCAGGTGCTCGAACGGCACGTCCTGGTTGGCGTAGGCGCCGTGCACGACCTGCTTGACCCGGCCGAGCAGCTCGGCGAAGGAGGGGTCGCCGCCGCAGTCGACGCGCAGCACGAGGGTGTTGGCGAAGAAGCCGATCATCTGCTCGGTCTCGGGCCGGTTGCGGCCGGGCACGGGCGAGCCGACGGCGACGTCGTCGCTGCCGCTCGCCCGCGCGAGCACGGCCTGGAAGGCGGCCAGCAGCGTCGCGAACAGGGTGGTCCCGGCCTCGCGGCTGATCCCCCTGAGCCGCTCGGTGAGCGGCTCCGGGAGCAGGAACGAGATGCGGTCGCCGGTGAAGGTCTGCATCGGCGGCCTGGGCCGGTCGGTGGGCAGCGCGAGCCTGGTCAGGCCGGACAGGGCGGTGCGCCAGTAGCCGAGCTGCCCGGCCTGGACGGGCTCGGCGCGCTGCCAGGCGGCGTAGTCGGCGTACTGGGGGGCGGGCTCGGGCAGGACGGCGGGACGGCCGGACAGCTCGGCCTCGTACAGGGTGCCGAGCTCCTGCCAGAACACCGGCTCGGAGCCGGCGTCGTAGGCGATGTGGTGGACGACCATGGAGAAGACGTGCTCGTAGTCGTCCAGCTTGGTGAGCCGGGCCCGTACGGGGGCCTCCTTGGCCAGGTCGAAGGGCGTGTCCCAGTCGGCGCGCAGCGCGATCGAGGCCGCCTCCTCGCGGGCGAGCCGGTCGTGGCCGGCGGCGGCGCCGACGGCCAGGCGGGGGCCGGCCGGGTCGATGCGCGCCTCGGGCACGCCGGCGTCGTTCTCGACGTAGCGGGTGCGCAGGATCTCGTGCCTGGCCACCAGCCGGTCGAAGGCGGCGCTGAACGCGGCGGCGTCGAGCCGGCCGCTCAGCCGGCAGGCGGTGGGCACGTTGTAGGCGGTCGAGCAGGGCGCGAGCCGGTGCAGGAACCACAGCCGCTCCTGCCCGAACGACAGCGGCAGCGCGCCGTCCCTGGGCGCGCGCGGCAGCGGGGGCGGCGTGTCCTGGCGCTGCTCGGCGCGGCTGGCCTCGACCTCCTCGGCCAGCTCCGCCAGCGTCTCGGCGGAGAAGATCAGGTAGAGCGGGAAGTCGACGCGCAGGTCGTCCTGGATGCGGAACATGACCTGGGTGGCGAGCAGCGAGTTGCCGCCCAGCTCGAAGAAGTTGTCGTCCAGGCCGGGCTGCTCGACGTCGAGCACGTCGGCCCAGATGGCGGCGAGCGCGCGCTCGGTGCCGCTGACGGGCGGCCGGCCCCGCCCGGCGGCGCCACCCGCGCCGGCCTGCTGCGCGCCCGGCTCGGGCAGCGCGGCCCGGTCCACCTTGCCGTTCGGGGTCAGCGGCACCCGCTCGATCGGGACGATCTGCGCGGGCATCAGGTACGGCGGCAGCCGGTCGGCCAGGTACGCCCGCAGCGCCCCTGGGTCGGGCCCGTCGCCGACGACGTAGGCCAGCAGCCGCCCGCCGGAGACGGCGGCCACGGCCTGGCGCACCGCCGGGTGCGTCTCCAGGGCGGCCTCGACCTCGCCCAGCTCGATCCGCACGCCGCGGATCTTGACCTGGTGGTCGGTGCGGCCGAGGTAGTCGAGCGCGCCGTCGGGGCGGCGGCGGCCGAGGTCGCCGGTGCGGTAGAGCCGGGCTCCGGGCGGGCCGAACGGGTCGGGCACGAAGCGGTCGGCGGTCAGGGCGGGCCGCAGGTGGTAGCCGCGGGCCAGGCCGATCCCGCCGATGTACAGCTCGCCAGGCTCGCCGTCGGGGACCGGGAGGCCGTCCTCGCCGAGGACGTGGACGGTGTTGCCGGTGAAGGGGCGGCCGATGGAGACGACGGGTCCCGCGTACGGGTCGTGGGGGTCGTAGGTGTGCAGCGTGGAGTCGATGGAGACCTCGGTGGCGCCCCACTGGTTGTGCAGGCGGCAGCCGTACACGCCGAGCTGCTCGTGGAAGGCCAGCGCCAGGGGCGCGGTGAGCGCCTCGCCGCTGGAGACGACGTGCCGCAGGCGCGGCAGCGGCGGCAGCCCGGCGCGCCGGTGCGCCTCCAGGAACAGGCTGAGCATGCTCGGCACGAACTGCACCACGGCCACGCCGAACGAGCGCACGGCCTCCAGCAGCGCCACCGGGTCCTTGTGGTCGCCGGGCGGCAGGATCGCGACCGTGCCGCCGGTGGACAGCGGCCAGAACAGCTCCACGGCCGCGTCGTCGAAGCTGAGCGTGGTCTTGTGCAGGACGCTCTCGCCGGGACGCAGGCCGTGCTCGTCCTGCATCCACCGCATGCGGTTGACCCAGCCGCCGTGGGTGCTGGCCACGCCCTTGGGCGTGCCGGTGGAGCCTGAGGTGTAGTAGATCGACACCAGGTGGCCGTCGCGCACGCCGGCGTCGATCGGCGTGTCGTCGCGGGCGGCGAGGGCGTCGCGGTCGCCGTCCATGAGGACGGCGGCGGGCCCGTCCGGCAGCAGGTGGGCGAGGGCGCGCTCGCCGACGCAGACCGGGGCGCGGCTCTGTCCCACCATGAGGGCGACGCGCGCCGGCGGGGTGTCGGGGTCGATCGGCAGGTACGCGCCACCCGCCTTGGCCACGCCCTGGAGGGCGACGACGAGGTCGAGCCCGCGGTGCACGCAGACCGGCACGGGCGTGTCGGGCGTGACGCCGAGGCCGCGCAGGTGGCGGGCGAGCTGGTTGGCGCGCCGGTCGAGCTCGCGGTAGGTGAGCCGGCCGCCGTGGGCGTCGAGCGCCGCGACGGCGTCCGGGGTGCGCCCGACCTGCGCCTCGACGAGTTCGTGCAGTCCTGGCACGGCTTCTCCTATCCGTCGCGCGAGGCCAGCAGCGCCACGCGGTCGATCTTCCTGGTGGGGGTGAGGGGCAGGTGGGCCCGTACCTCGATCCGGGCGGGGATCATGGCGGCGGGCAGGCGGGCGGCCAGGTGGCGGCGCAGCGCGCGGCCGGTCGCGCTGCCCTGCGCGAACAGCACCAGCGTCCCGTCGTCGACGTGCGCGGCGGCCAGCTCGACGCCGGGGTGCTCCTGGGCGACGCACTCGATCTCGCCGAGCTCGACGCGGTGTCCGCCGAGCTGGACCTGCCGGTCCCTGCGGCCGGCGAAGTGCAGCAGGCCGTCGGGGCGCAGCCGGCCCATGTCGCCGGTGCGGTAGAGGCGGCCCAGCGTGGGGTGGTCGATGAACCGCTCGGCGGTGAGCTCCGGGTCGCCGCCGTAGCCGAGGGCCACGCCTGGGCCGCCGACGTGGATCTCGCCCTCCTGTCCCGGCGGCACGGGGTCGCCTGCGGCGTCGAGCAGCTCGACGCGGTAGCCGGGCAGGGGGCGGCCGACCGGCAGCGGGTCGCGCTCGCCCGGCGTCACCTCGTGGGCGGTGCACCAGACGGTGACCTCGGTGGGGCCGTAGAAGTTCCAGACGCGGCCGGCGCGGGCGGCGAGGCCGGCGGCGAGCCCGGCGGTCATGATCTCGCCGCCGCACACCGCCTGGAGGGCGCTCCTGCCGGGGGTCAGGTGCGGCAGCAGCCAGCGCCAGGCGGTGGGGGTGGCGTGCACGACGGTGACGCCGCCCGCCTCCAGCCAGGCGGCGAGCGCGGGCGCGTCGGCCTGCAGCGCCTCGGAGGTGACGAGGGTGGCGCCGCCGTGGGTGAGCGGCAGGAACAGCTCCAGCAGCGCAATGTCGAAGGCGAAGGTCTGGTTGGCGGCGTAGCGGTCGTGCGGGCCGGGCCGCAGCAGCCGCGCCACGGCGGCGACGCAGTGGCTCAGCGAGGCGTGCGACACCTGGACCGCCTTGGGCCGGCCGGTGGAGCCGGAGGTGAACATGACGTACGCGCACCGCTCGGGCCGCGCCTCGCCGGGCTCCAGCCGCCCGCCCTCGATCGCGGGCGGCATCGTCTCCAGCCGGAACGCCGCCCCGGCCCGGTCGAGCTGGTAGCGGACGCGCTCGGGCGGGAGCGTCAGGTCCACGGGGACGAAGACGGCCCCCGCCTGCCACACGCCGAGGATCGCCGCCGCGTAGCCGGCCGAGCGGGGCAGCGCCACCGCGACCGCGTCGCCCGGCCGGACGCCGCGTTCGCGCAGGTGGGCGGCGACGGCGGCGGCGCGGGCGGCCAGGTCGGCGTAGGTGAGGCTCTGGCGGGGATCGACGGCGGCGAGCGCGCCGGGCGTGGCCGCCGCCCGCGCCGCCACCTGACCAAGGACGGTGTCGCTCATGCGGTCGCCTCCAGCGGGGACCAGTCGCGGGACCAGGGCAGCAGCGGGACGGAGGTCACGCCCGCCGCCGGGTTGAGCACGGACCAGTCAGGGTCGTGGCCGAGCTCGTAGAGGCGCAGCAGCGCGCCGGGCAGGTCGGCGGAGCCGGCGCAGCGGACCGCGCGGGCCTCCCCCGCCCCGTCCAGGGCGCGCAGCCGGGCGGGGAGGACGCCGGGGCCGATCTCCACGAACGTCCGCACGCCCTGGGACAGCGCGTACGCGAGCGCGTCCCCCAGCAGGCAGGGCCGGGCGAGCTGGGCCGCCCAGTGCGCGGGGCCGAGCTCCGGCCCTTCGACGGGCCCGCCCGTCACCGTGGACACCAGCGGCACCCGGCCGGCGCGGGGCGCGAGGCCCGCCAGCTCGGCCTCCAGCCGCCCGGCGAGGGCGGCGGCGGGCGCGCTGTGCACCACGTCCACCGCGCCCAGCTCGGCGCAGGCCACGCCGGCGCGGGAGAGCGCGTCGCGCACCCGTTCCAGCGCCGCCTCCGGCCCGCTGATCACGCAGCTGCGCGGCCCCTCCACGACGGAGACCGCCAGCTCGGGGCCGAGCCTCCTGCACAGCGCCTGGGCCAGCCGGCCCGCCATCCGCACCCGCACCCCGGCCAAGGGCGCCGGGGACCCGGAGGCCAGGGCGGCGAGCAGGTCGTCGCGTCGGGAGGCGGCGGCGCGGGCGTCGGCGGCCGTCAGGGCTCCGCTGTAGCCGGCGGCGGCGGGTTCGCCGCGGGCGTCGCCGAGCACGAGGGCGGGGCGGAGGCCGGCGCGGCGCAGGGCGTCGGCGAGCCGGGCGTCGCCGCCGGTGAACACCAGCGCCGCCGTCCCGGGGCCGCGTACGGGGACGGGCGGATCGGCGACCAGGGCCGTCAGCGCCCGGTCGAGCGCGGCCGACAGCTCGGCGGCGTCCGCGCCGGAGACGGCCAGCCGGTAGGCGTGGTGGTCGCGGCGGGCCGCCGCGGTGTGGCAGGCCGCCGCCAGGTCGGGCCCGGGACCGGCCAGCAGGTCCCGCCAGCGGGCGGCCAGCTCGCGCAGCCCCGCCGGGGTGTGCGCGGACAGGGGCAGGTGGTGGCGGGCGGGCGCGCGGCCCGGCGAGCGGCCGGGGGGTGGCGCCTGGAGCACGAGGTGGGCGTTGGTGCCGCCGAACCCGAAGGAGCTGACCCCGGCCAGCCGCCCGGCCCAGGGCTTCGGCTTGGTGACGACCCGTACGGGGGCCGAGTCCCAGGGGAAGTCCGCCGCCGGCGGGTCGGCGTGCAGGCTGCCCGGCAGCACCCCGTGGTGGAGGGCGAGTGCGGCCTTGGCCAGCCCGGCCGCGCCCGCCGCCGCCTCCAGGTGCCCCAGGTTGCTCTTCACCGAGCCGACCCGCAGCGGCTCGGCCCGTCCCGGCCCGCCCATGACCTCGGCCAGCGCGCGCAGCTCCATGAGGTCGCCGAGCCGGGTGCCCGAGCCGTGGGCCTCGACGTACTCGACGTCGCCAGGCTCGACGCCGGCCGCCCGGCAGGCCGCCCGCAGCAGCCGCGCCTGCGCGGGGGCGCTCGGCGACATGAGGCCGTTGGTGCGGCCGTCGCTGTTGACCGCGCCGCCGAGGATCAGCGCGTAGACGCGGTCGCCGGCGGCCAGCGCGTCCGGCAGCGGCCGGAGCGCCAGCACGACCGCCCCCTCCGAGCGGCCCATGCCGTCGGCGTCCGCGCCGAACGACTTGCACCGGCCGTCGGGCGCGAGCACCCCGGCCGCACCGAAGCAGCGGCCGACCTCCGGCGACAGGACGGCGTTGACGCCGCCGGCGAGCGCCAGGTCGCACTGGCCGGTGCGCAGGGCGAGCACGGCCTGGTGGATCGCGACCAGCGAGGAGGAGCAGGCGGTGTCGATCGCCATCGACGGGCCGTGCAGGTCGAAGACGTAGGAGACGCGGTTGGCCGCGATGCTGTGGGCGGCGCCCGTGGGCGTGTAGCCGTCGGGGCGGGCGCCGGCGGGGAAGGCCGCGGCGATGTGGTCGGTGCCGCTGATGCCGACGTACACGCCGGTCTGGCTGCCCGCGAGGTCGGCCTGGCGCAGCCCGGCGTCCTGCAGCGCCTCGTGGGCGACCTCCAGCAGCAGGCGCTGCTGCGGGTCCATGGCGGCCGCCTCGCGGGCGTTGAGCGAGAAGAACGCCGGGTCGAACGCCTCCACGTCCGGCAGGAAGCCGCCCACGCCGACGCCGGGCTCGGCCCAGCCCGTGTTCCCGCCGGCGCGGGCGGCGGGGACGGGCCCGACGGCGTCCGTTCCGGCGACGAGCAGGTCCCAGAGCCCGGCGGGGCCGGGCGCGGCGCCGGGCAGGCGGCAGCCGATGCCGACGATCGCGACCGGCTCCGGCCGCGCTCCCCCGCCGCCGCCGTCCGGCGCGGGGCGGCGCTCCCGCTCGCCCTCGCTCAGGTACGCCGCCAGCGCCCGCGGGGTCGGGTGGTCGTACAGGACGGTGTTGGGCAGCGGCACGCCGGTCGCCGCGGTGAGGGCGGCGGCCAGGGCGACGGCGTCGTGGGAGCCGAGGCCGTGGTCGATGAAGAGCGTGTCGGGATCGGCCCCGCCCTTCCCCGTGTGCTCGGCCAGCAGCCGCAGCACCAGCTCCAGCGGGTTCATCGCGGCGCCGCCTCGGGGACGGGGGCGGCCAGCGCCTCGGACGTCCATCCGGCGACCACCGGCAGCTCGCGCGCCAGCAGCAGGTCGCGCGTGGCCCGGCGGCGGATCTTGCCGCTCGTGGTCTTCGGCACGCTGCCCGGCTCGACCAGGAACACGCCGTCGAGCAGCACGTCGTGCTCGCGGGCGACGGCGAGCCTGATCTCGGTGAGCAGCGCGGCCGGGTCGGCGGCGTCGCGCCGCACCTCGGCCACGACCACGGCGGCCTCGCCCTGGGGGACGTCGCCGGTCGGCTCGGCGGAGAAGGCCGCGGTGCAGCCGCCGCGCACGGCGGGATCGACCCGCTCGACGGTGTACTCGACGTCCTGCGGGTAGTGGTTGACGCCGTTGATGACGATGAGGTCCTTGTGCCGGCCGACCACCGCGACGCCGCCGCCGGACAGGACGCCGAGGTCGCCGGTGCGCAGGTAGGTCTCCTCGCGGCCGGGCAGGCGGGCGTGGAAGGTCTCCTCGGTGGCGTCGAGCCGCTCCCAGTAGCCGGCCGCGACGGAGGGCCCGGACACCCAGATCTCGCCGACCTCGCCGGGCGGGCACGGCCGGCCGGTCTCCGGGTCGGCGATCGCGACGGTCGTGCCGCGGATCGGCTCCCCGCACCGCGGGTACGCCCGCCCGCCGACGACGACCTCCGCCTCGGGGTCGGTCCAGCGCTGGGTGGTGACGACGAGCGTGGCCTCGGCCATGCCGTAGGCGAAGCGCATGTGCTCGGGCCGGAACCCGGCGGGCGCGAACCGCTCGGCGAAGCGGGCGACGGTGGCCTGCCTGATCGGCTCGGCCCCGTTGATCGCCACCCGCCAGCGGCTGAGGTCCAGCCCGGCGAGCTGCTCGTCGGTGACCTTGCGCAGGCACAGCTCGTAGGCGAAGTTGGGGGCGTAGGCGAGCTCCCCGCCGTGGTCGGAGAGGGCCCGCAGCCACGCGTACGGCTGCGCCACGAACGCCTGCGGCGACATCTTCACCACGTGCGCGCCCCAGAACAGCGGCGTGACCACCGACCCGATGAGGCCCATGTCGTGGTAGAGCGGCAGCCAGGACACGGTCGTGGTGTCGCGGTCGCCGCCGACCGCCTCCCCCACGGCGGAGGCGTTGTGCACGAGCCCGCCGTGGGTGACCATGACGCCCTTGGGGTCGCCGGTGGAGCCGGAGGTGTACTGGAGGAAGGCGAGGTCGCCGGGGCCGGGCACCGCCCACGCCCACTCGGGCGCGCCGGTGAGCAGGTCGTCGAAGGTGACCTGGACGCGGGGTCCCGGAAGGTCGTCGATCGGGGAGGGGGTGACGGCGAAGGCCGCGCCGCAGTCGCGGGCGATGGCCTCGATCTTGGACCGGGCGGCGCGGACGTGCGCGACCGAGGGCAGGTAGACGGGCACCGGGAGGGCGCCGGCCAGCATGCAGCCGTAGAAGACGGGCGCGTACTCCAGGGACGTGGGGCAGGCCAGCAGCACCCGCTCCCCGCGCGCGCCGAGCTCGGTGAGCCGGGTCGCGACCTGCGCCACGCGGGTGACCAGCTCGTCGAAGGTCCAGCTCCGGGCGCCCTCGCGGCCGAGCACGGTCAGCGCGGGCCGCTCGCCGTGGTCGGCGGCGGCGTCGAACAGGGCGGACAGGATCGACGTGGGCGTCATGCCACACCTCCGAGGTGGTCGTTGAGAAGCTCGTCCAGGAGGGCGTCCACCTGGGCGTCGGACAGCGCGCCCAGCGGGTCGCCGGTCGCGTTCTCCCGGGCGGGGCCCGCGTCGAGGTGCGGCAGGATGCGGGCGGCCAGCTCGCCGACCGTCGGGCCGTCGAGGAAGGCGGCGGTGGACAGCCGCACGGCGAGCCGGGACTCGACGAGGTTGCGCAGCTCCACGGCCATCAGCGAGTCGAGGCCGAGCCGGGTGAGCGGCAGGGCGGGATCGACGGCGGCGGGCGTCGTGCGCAGCACGCCCGCCACCCAGCCCGTCAGGACGGTCTCCAGCTCCTCCTGGCCCGACACGCGGAGGGGGCCGCCGGCGTGCGCGTCGCCGCGCAGGCCGGCGAAGACCGACCAGCGGTCCTGGCCCGGGTTGGCGGCGAACCAGCGGGGCGCGTCGAGCGGGATCGCGGCGACCTGGGCGGGCCGCTCGGCCAGCACGTCGTCCAGCACCCGCAGGCCAGAGGCGGTGTCGATGCCGCCCATGCCGCGCTCGGCGAGCCTTCCCGCGCGGTCGGGGGTGGCCGCCAGGCCGGTCTCCGACCAGGGGCCCCAGTCGACGCTGGTGGCGGGCAGGCCCTGGGCGCGCCGCCAGTGGGCGAAGCCGTCGAGGAAGGCGTTCGCGGCGGCGTACCCGGCCTGTCCGGCGGAGCCGAGCAGGCCGGCGGCGGAGGAGAACAGCACGAACAGCTCGACGGGGTCGCCCGTGGTGAGGCGGTGCAGGTTGACGGCGCCGTCCACCTTGGGGCGCAGCACCTCGCGCAGGGCGGCCGGATCGGTGCCGCCGAGCGTGCCGTCGCGCAGCAGGCCGGCGGCGTGCACGATCCCGCTGATCGGCCGGCCCCCGGCGCGCAGGCCGTCGAGCGCGGCGGCCAGCGCGGGCTCGTCGGCGACGTCCACGGCCAGCACGCGGACCTCGGCGCCGGCCGCGCGCAGCCGTTCGACGGCGGCGCGGGCCTCCGGTCCTGGCGCGCTCCTGCCGAGCAGGGCGAGGTGGCGGGCGCCGCGCTCCACGAGGTGGCCGGCGGCGGCGAGGCCGAGCCCGCCGAGCCCGCCGGTGATCACGTGGAAGCCGTCCGCCCGCACGCCATCGGCGCCGAAGGTGAGCACGATCTTGCCGAGGTGCCGGGCGGCGGCCATGTGCCGGAACGCCTCGGCCGCCTCGGCCGCCGGGTGGACGGTGACCGGCAGCGGGCGCAGCGTCCCCTGGGCGGCGGCGGTGACCGCCTCGCGCAGCAGCTCCCCGGCCAGCTCCGGCCGGAGCCGCCCCAGGGAGAACGCCTCCACGGCGTGGAAGGACAGGCTCTTGGCGAACGGCCCCAGCGGCAGCGCCCGCCCCTCGGCGATGTCCCGCTTGCCCAGCTCGACGAACCGGCCGAACGGCGCCAGCGCCCGCAGCCCCTCGTCCACGGCCCGGCCGGTGAGGCAGTTGACGACGACGTCCACGCCGGCGCCGCCGGTCGCGGCCAGCACCTCGTCGGCGAAGTCCGTCCCGCGCGAGTCGAAGACGTGGGCGACGCCCTGCTGCCTGAGCCAGGCGCGCTTGCGCTCGGAGCCGGCGGTGGCCAGCACCTCCGCCCCGGCGCGCCGGCACAGCGCGAGCGCGGCCTGGCCGACCCCGCCTGCGGCGGCGTGCACCAGCACGCGGTCGCCGGGGCCCACCCGGGCCAGCCGGTCCAGGCCGTAGAGGACGGTGACGTACGCGGCGGGCAGGGTGGCGGCCTCCACCAGGCCCAGCCCGTCAGGAACGGGGGCGACGAGGCGGGCGTCCACGGTGACGTGCGTCGCCATCGTGCCGATCTCGGCGGCCAGCGCCACGACGCGGCGGCCTGCGGGCAGGCCGGTGACGCCCGCGCCGGCGGCGTCGATCTCGCCGGCGCACTCCAGCCCGAACGCCAGGGGGCCGTCCTGGCCGGCGTCCAGCATGCCGAGGGCGCGCAGCACGTCGTTGAAGTTGAGCCCGGCCGCGCGTACCCGGATGCGGACCTGCCCCGGTCCCGGCGGGGGCGCGACCTCGCCACCCGGCTCGTGCGCCCGCAGCGCGGCGAGGTCACCCGGCGCGGGCTGCTGGACGCGGTACGGCCCGGCGGGGCGGGCGGGGCGGCGCGTGAGGCGCAGCGCGTACGGGCGGCCGTCCCGGTAGGCGGCCTCGTTCTCCTCCGGCAGCTCCCACGCGGGGGGCGGGTCGCCGCCGTCCAGGTCGAGCAGGGCGCAGCGCAGCTCGGGGTGCTCGTGCCGCAGCGTACGGGCCAGGCCCCACACGGCGGACTGGGCCGGCTCGACCGGGTCTCCCGGCTCGACCGGCTGGGCGTGGCGGGTGACCACCCACAGGCGGGGCGGCTCGGCGCGGGCGGTCAGCTCCTGGGCCAGCAGCAGCAGCGCCTCGGCTGCCTCGGCGGCGGAGTGCGCCGGGTCCACGAGGTGCGTCACCCCGTCGAACGGCGTGCCGGCGGCGGGCTGCACGGGGACCCAGCGGGGGACGTACATCCAGCCGTCGGAGGGGACGGCGCGCGCGATCCGCCGCAACCGCACCCCGCGCAGCACGAGCACGGCCCGGCCGTCCTCGTCGAGCACATCCACATCGGCCTCCGCGACCCCGGTTGGCGTGGCCGTGCGGGTGCGGGCATGGGCCCAGCGCGCCCGCGCGGGGTCGCCCAGGACGGCGGCGTGCGCGATCCCGGCCGGCAGCAGCAGCTCGCCGCCGCCCGCGCCGGGCGCTTCCAGCGCGGGCGCGACGGCCTGGAGGCAGGCGTCGAGCACGGTCACGTCCATCCGGTACGGCTCCGCCGCCCCCCGCGCCGGCCGCAGCCGCGCCAGGCACTCCCCCTCGCCGGTGAACGCCTCCTCGACGCCGCGGAAGGCGGGCCCGTAGTCCATGCCGCGGGCGGCGAACCCGGCGTAGAGCGCGTCCACGTCCACGGGCACGCCGCACCGGGCTCGCGCCCCGGCGAGGTCGGCTTCGACGGCGGGCGCCGCGCCGGGGGCGGGCCGGGCCGAGGCGAGGCGCCGGCCGTCCGCGCTCAGCACGAGCTCGCCGCCGGTGGCCTCAGCGCGCAGGGACGTGGGCCCGTCCAGGACCAGGGGCGTCTCGAAGGCGACCGCCGTCAGGGTCTCCGCGTGCGCGAGCGCGAGCGCCAGGTGCCCGGCGGCGGGGAAGACGGCCTGCCCCTCCACCCGGTGGTCGCCGAGCACGCCGCCGGGTGCCACCCGGACGGCCCGCAGCTCGGCGAGGGAGGCGGCGAAGACGCCGGGGTCGTCGCGGTGCAGCGACGGCAGCAGCCGCGCCGGCGTGTCGCGCAGCCCGGACAGCAGCGTGGGCTGCGGCCCCAGCTCGACGAACGTGTCGTGGCCCGCCGCCAGCAGCTCCCGCACCACGGGCCAGAACAGCACGGGCTCGCGCAGGTTGCGGCACCAGTAGCCGGCGTCGGGCGGCGTACCGGTGCGGCCGGTGACCGTGGACCAGAGCGGCAGGCGCGGCTCGGCGGGCCGCAGCCCCTCCAGGGCCGCGCGCAGCTCGGGCAGCAGCGGCTCGACGTGGTGGCTGTGCCCGGCCACGTCGGCGTCCACGAGCCGGCAGAAGACGTCCTCCCAGCGGAGCCGCTCCACCAGCGCGTGCACCGCGTCGGGGTCGCCGGACACGACCGTCGTGGTGGGGGCGTTGGCCGCGGCGGCGCACACCCGCCCGCCGTGCTCGGCGGCCACCTCGCCGGCCACCGCGGCGGCCTCGCCCCACGGCAGTCCCACGACGGCCATCGCGCCCGATCCGCTGAGCCGCCGGTAGAGGGCGCTGCGGGCGGTGACGACGGCCGCCGCCTCGGGCAGCGTCAGCGCGCCCGCGACGTACGCGGCGGCGACCTCGCCGAGGCTGTGCCCGACCACGGCGGCGGGCCGCACCCCACGCGACTCCCACAGCCGGGCCAGCCCGACGTGCAGCGCGAACAGCGCCGGCTGGATGACGTCGATGCGGTCGACGTCGATCTCCCCCGCGAGCGCCGCGGTCACCGGCCAGTCCAGGTGCGGCGCCAGGGCCGCCTCGCAGTCGCGGACGGCGGCGGCGAAGGCCGGCTCCCGCTCCAGCAGCGCCCTGCCCATGCCGGGCCACTGCGAGCCCTGGCCGGGGAAGAGGAATACGACACGGTTCATACCGCACAGCGTCGTCATCGGCGGGCCCGGCGTCGCCCGTCCCGAGGGCGGATCCGCACCTGGCCGGAAGGCGGGGGCGCGGCGCGAATCCTAGCCGGGCGGCGAATACCGGCCGGGGCCGGCAGCGGGGATCGTCCCGTTCGTGGACGAAGAACTGCGCTCTCTCAGCTCCGCCTTCCACCGGCACGTGACCCGGCGGCCGGACGCGGTGGCCGTCACCGACGGGGACGTGACGGTCACCTACGCGGAGCTGGCGGCCTGCGCCTCCGGCATCCGCGCCTCCTTCGCCGCGCTGGGCCTGGCGCCCGGCGACCGGGTGGGGATCTTCATGCGGCGCTCGTGGAAGGTGGTGGCTGCCGTCGTGGCGGTGGTCGGCCACGGCTGCACGTACGTGCCGCTGGACCCGGACTACCCGGAGGAGCGGGTGCGGTTCATGGCCGGCGACAGCGAGCTGCGGGCCGTGTGCGCCGACCCCGGCGCGGCCTGGCCGTCCGGGGACGTCCCGGCGGTCGAGGTGGACGGGACGCCCGCCCCCGTCGAGCCGCCGGCCGCCCGCTCGCCGGAGGTCCCGACGCACGTCATCTACACCTCGGGCTCGACCGGCCGGCCGAAGGGCGTGGCGACGCCGGAGGGCGCGGTGCTGGAGCTGTTCCGCTCGGCCCGCGAGCGTTTCTCCTTCGGCCCCGGCGACGTGTGGACCTGGTTCCACAGCCACTGTTTCGACTTCTCCGTGTGGGAGATCTGGGGGCCGCTGGTGCACGGCGGCAGGCTCGTGGTGGTGCCGCCCGCGACCGGGCGCGACCCGCGCCGCCTGCTGCGCACGCTGGCCGCCGAGCGCGTCACGGTGCTGTGCCAGGTGCCGAGCATGTTCAAGTATCTGGCGTGGGCGATGGAGCAGGAGCCGGTCCCGCTGGCGCTGCGCTATCTCATCTTCGGCGGCGAGGCCATCGACCGGGACACGATCCGCCGCTGGATGGACCTGACCGGCGGGCGCGAGGAGATCGTCAACATCTACGGCCCCACCGAGACGACCGTCTTCGCCACCTGCACGGTCGTGGACCGGCAGGCGGTGCTCGACACCTCGTCCCCGACGAACATCGGCCGGCCGCTGCGCCACGTGCGGACCGCCGTGGTGGCGGAGAGCGGCGTCCCGGTCGGGGCGGGCGCGGAGGGCGAGCTGTGGGTGGGCGGCACCGCGCTGGCCGCCGGCTACCTGAAGCGGCCGGAGCTCAACGCCGAGCGGTTCCCCGTGGTCGACCTGGGCGACGGCGAGCGCCGCTGGTACCGGACCGGCGACCTGGTACGGCGGCTCGCCGACGGCTCCTTCCAGTACCTCGGGCGGATCGACTCCCAGGTGAAGATCCGCGGGTTCCGGATCGAGCTGGGCGAGATCGAGTCCGTCCTGCGCGGCGTGCCCGGCGTGAGCGACGCGGCGGTGGTCGTGCGGACGCCGCCGGGCGGGGAGCCGCTGCTGGTGGCGTACCTGGTGGGCGAGCCGCCTGAGCCGGCCGCGCTGCGCGCGGTGTGCGGCCGGAGCCTGCCCGCGCACATGGTCCCCGCCCGTTTCCGCACCGTCGCCGCGCTGCCGCTCAACCCGAACGGCAAGCTCGACCGGCTCGCCCTGGAGGCCCAGAGATGATGAACGAGATCCGCGACGCCGTGCTCGGCGGCGTGAGCGACCCGGCCTGCTTCGCCGCGTTGCCGGTGCCGGAGTCGTACGCGGCCGTGACGGTCCACGCCGACGAGAGCGACATGTTCGACGGCACGCCGAGCGCGGACAAGGACCCGCGCAAGTCGCTGCACCTGGACGAGGTGCCGACCCCGGAGGTCGGGCCCGGCGAGGCGCTGGTGGCGGTGATGGCCAGCGCCGTCAACTACAACACCGTCTGGTCGGCCATCTTCGAGCCGGTGCCGACGTTCGCCTTCCTGCGCCGCTACGGCAGGCGCGACCCGCTGGCCCGCCGGCACGACCGGCCGTACCACGTGCTGGGCTCGGACCTGTCGGGCGTGGTGCTGCGGGTCGGGCCGGGCGTCAGCGCGTGGAAGCCGGGCGACCGGGTGGTGGCGCACTGCCTGTCGGTGGAGCTGGAGCGGCCCGAGGGGCACGACGACACGATGCTCGACCCGGAGCAGCGCATCTGGGGTTTCGAGACCAACTTCGGCGGGCTGGCCGAGCTGGCCCTGGTGAAGGCCAACCAGCTCATGCCGATGCCTGCCCACCTGACGTGGGAGGAGGCGGCCTGCTCGGGGCTGGTCAACTCCACGGTCTACCGGCAGCTCGTCTCGCGCAACGGCGCGGCGATGAAGCAGGGCGACACCGTGCTGATCTGGGGCGCCTCCGGCGGCCTCGGCTCGTACGCCACCCAGTACGCGCTGCGCGGCGGCGCGACCCCGGTGTGCGTGGTCTCCTCGCCGGAGAAGGCGGAGCTGGCCCGGCGGGCGGGGGCGGAGCTGGTGATCGACCGGGTCGCGGAGGGGTTCGCGTTCTGGAAGGACGAGCACACCCCGGACGTGGCCGAGTGGCGCAGGTTCGGCGGCCGGATCCGGGAGCTGACCGGCGGCGACGACCCGGACATCGTGTTCGAGCATCCCGGCAGGGACACCTTCGGCGCGAGCGTGTTCGTGGCCCGCCGCGGCGGCACGATCGTCACCTGCGCCTCCACCAGCGGCTTCCAGCACAGCTTCGACAACCGCTACCTGTGGATGCACCTGAAGCGCATCGTCGGCACGCACTTCGCCAACTACCACGAGGCGTGGCAGGCCAACCGCCTGGTCGCCAGGGGGCACATCCATCCCACGCTGTCGCGCAGCTACCACCTGGAGCAGACCGCGGACGCCGTGCACGACGTGCGGCGCAACGCCCACCAGGGCAAGGTCGGGGTGCTGTGCCTGGCCCCGCAGGAGGGGCTGGGCGTGCGCGACCACGAGACCAGGCGGCGTCACGCGCGCGCCATCAGCCTCTACCGGCCAGGGACGACCTCATGAGCTCGACGACCGTGGAAGCCGGGCTGCCTCGCGGCGGGCGCGGCCCGCTGGAGATCTGCGTCTTCTGCGGCGCGGGCCGGTGCAACTCCCCGTCCATCGTGGCGGCGGCGCGGGCGACCGGGAGCCTCATCGGCCGGCGCGGCCACCGCCTGCTCTACGGCGGCGGCGGGTCGGGGCTGATGGGCGAGGTGGCGTGGGCCGCGGCGGAGCACGGCGCGTCCATCCGCGGCGTGATCCCGCACTTCCTGTACGAGCGCGAGCGGGCGATCGCGGCCCCGGCGCAGGAGCTGCACCTGACGGACACGCTGCTCAAGCGCAAGGAGCACATGCTGCGCAGCGCGGACGTCTTCCTCGCGCTGCCCGGCGGGTTCGGCACGCTGGACGAGATCCTGGAGGTGATCTCGGCCACGTATCTGGGCGTGCACGCCAAGCCGATGATCATCGTCAACCCCGACGGCGTGTGGGACGGCTTCATCGCGCTGGTGGAGACGCTGGCCGGGCTCGACCTGATCACCTCCCCGACCCCCGTCTTCCACACGGCGGACTCGCCCGAGGAGGCCATGGCGCTGGCCGAGCGCCTGACCCTCCCCGTGGCCTGAACGAAAGCGACGGTTATGGACACACGAGCGCCGATGTCCGCGGCGGACAAGCGGGCGCTGCTGGCCGAGCTCATGCGGACCGGGGCGGCGCCCGTCCCGCTCTCCTACGGGCAGCGCGCCCTCTGGTTCATGGACCGGATCCGGCCGGAGGCGGGCCTCGCCTACCACATGCCGTTCGCCTGGACGATGCGCGGCCGGGTGGACCTGGAGGCGCTGCGCCGGGCGTTCGACTGGCTGGCCGAGCGGCATCCGATCTTCCGCACCACCTACTCCCACGCCCGCGGCACCCCGGTGCAGCGGGTGAACCCGGCGGGCCGGATCGCCTTCCGGGTGCTGAACCTGGAGCCGGGCCAGGATCCGGTCGAGGTCCTGGAGACCGCGGCGCGGCGGCCGTTCGACCTGGCCAGGGGCCCGGTCTCGCGGGTCGCCGTGGTGCGCGGCGGCGACGGGCCTCCGGTGCTGCTGTGGGTGACCCACCACATCGCCGTGGACGGCTGGTCGCTGTTCCAGCTCCTGGAGGAGCTGGGCACGGCGTACGCGGCGTTCGCCCGGAACGGCGCGCCGGACCTGCCCGCGCCGGCCGCGACGTACGGCGACTACGTGCTGTGGCAGGCGGCCATGCTGGCCGGTCCCGAGGGCCGACGGCTGGAGCGGCACTGGAGCGGCGTGCTCGGCGACCGGCCGCCCCCGCTGCGGCTGCCGGCCGACCGGCCGCGCCCGGCGGACCAGACGTTCGGCGGGGCGGCCCTGCCGCTGCGGCTCGGCCCGGAGGCGGCGGCGCGGGTGGCGGAGCTGGCGGCGGCGGCCGGCACCACGCTGTACACGGCGCTGCTGACCGGGTTCGAGCTGCTGCTCGGCCGGGCGTGCGGTCAGGAGGACTTCCTGCTGGGCACGTGGGCCTCGGGCCGCACCCGGCCGGAGTTCGCCGGCACGGCCGGCTACTTCGTCAACCCGGTGGTGGTGCGCGCCGGCCTGTCGGGCGACCCGACGTTCGCCGAGGCGCTGGGCCGGGCCCGCCGGGTCGTGCTGGACGCCCTCGACCACCAGGACTACCCGTTCCCGCTGCTGGTGGAGCGGCTGGGGGTGCCCAGGGACCCGAGCAGGTCGCCGCTGTTCGACGTGGCGTTCACGCTGCGGGCCTCGCAGCGGGGCGCGATCGAGCGGTCCGGCTCCGGCGGGGCGGCCTCGCCGCTGGGGGCCGCCGCGCCGGGCGAGCGCGGGATGCTGGTACGGCTCGGCGACCTGGAGCTGACCACGTTCCCGCTGCCGCAGCGGACGATCAGGTTCGACCTGGAGATGGAGCTGATCGCCGGGGACGGGGTGTCCGGGCTGCTGCGCTACAACACGGCCCTGTTCGACGAGGCGACGGCGGCCTGGCTCGCCGACGGGTACGTGCGGCTGCTCACCGACGCCGCCGCCCACCCCGGCCGTCCGCTCAGCGCCCTCGACTGGGCCGAGCGCCCGCGGCCCGCGGCTCCGCCGGATGCCTCCCGCGCGCGGCGCGATCACCGGGAGGCCCCGGACGAGCTGGTGGACGTGGTGATCGGCATCTGGGCGCGGGTGCTGGACCTGGACCCCGGGGAGATCGGGCCGGACGACGACTTCTTCGAACGCGGCGGCCACTCGCTGGCGGCCGTCCAGGTCTCCATCGAGCTGCAGGAGCGGCTCGGCGCGGAGGTGTCGATCTCCGACATCTTCCACGACCTGACCCCCGCGGCGCTGGCCGCCCGGCTGGGCGGGCCGGCGCTCCCGGGACCGCGGCCGCTCCCCCGGGAGCCGGGCGCGGACTTCCCGCTCTCCTACGCGCAGGAGAGCCTGTGGGTGCTGCACCAGCTCGCGCCGGAGAGCCTCGCCTACAACGCGCCGCACGTCTTCCGCCTGCGCGGGCCGCTCGACGTGGCCGCGCTGGAGCGGGCGCTCGGCCGGGTCGTGGCCGGGCACGAGGCGCTGCGCACGGTCTACGCCGCCACCCGGCGGGGGCCGGTGCAGCGGGTGCTGGAGCCCGGCGCGTTCCGGCTGCCGGTGGCGGACGTCGCGGACGCGGCGGAGGCGATGGAGCGGGCGCTCGCCGAGTACCGCACGCCGTTCGATCTGGCGGCGGGGCCGCCGGTGCGGCCGGTGCTGTACCGGGTGGGGCCGGCGGAGCACGTGCTGCTCTTCCTGGTCCACCACATCGCCTTCGACGGCTGGTCGGCGGCCGTGTTCTGGCGCGACCTGTGCGGCCACTACCTGGCGGAGACCGGCGGCGGCGCGCCGCCCGCGCCGCCCGCCGTGCAGTGCGTGGACCACGCGGTCTGGGAGCGCGCGGCGCTCACCGGCGAACGCCTGGACCGGCTGACCGGCTACTGGCGGGAGCGGCTGGCGGGAGCGGCCCGCGCGCCGCTGCCCACCGACCTCCCCCGGCCCCGCCGCCCCCGCTTCGAGGGCGCCCAGCACGCCTTCGACCTGGACGTGGACGTGCGCGAGCTGTGCCGGGCGGCCGACGCCACCCCGCACATGGTCCACCTGGCCGCCTTCCAGCTCTGGCTGGCCGGCCGCACCGGCTCGGCCGACGTGGTCACCGGCTCGGTCGTCTCCGGCCGGTCCAGGGCCGAGACGACCGGGCTCATCGGCCACTTCGTCAACGTCCTCGCGGTACGCACCGACCTGACCGGGGCCCGCACCTTCGCCGAGGCGCTGGCGCGGGTGCGGCGCGGCCTGCTCGCCGACTACGAGCACCAGGAGCTGCCGTTGCCGCTGCTCGGCGGCCGGCCGCCGTTCGACGCCCTGTTCACCCTGCACGACACCCGGCTGCTGGAGTCGGCCGCCGACGCCCTGCCCGGCGTCGCCGCAGAACGGCTCGCCGTCCCGCTCGGCACCGCCCAGTTCGACCTGGCGCTGGAGGTCACCGACCTGGGCGGGCGGGCCCGCGCGGTGCTGGAGTACGACACCGCCCTGTTCCTGCCGGGCACCGCCGCCGCGATGGCGGAGGAGCTGCGGCGGCTGACCACCGCCCTGGTGACCGATCCCGACCGGCCCCTGACCGAGGTGACCCCATGACCGCGACCCGGCCGGAAGCCTCCCCCGCGCTCTGGACGAGCGTCCCCGAGCCGCGGCCGGACGCCGAGATCCGGCTGTTCTGCCTGCCGTACGCGGGCGGCGGCTCGGTCGAGTACGCCCAGTGGGCCGCCCTGCTGCCGCCGTCCGTGGAGGTCGTGCCGGTGCACCTGCCCGGCCGCGAGCGCCGGATCAGGGAGCGGCCGCACACCGGCATGGACCGGCTCGTCCCGGAGCTGGCCGACGCGCTGGAGCCGGCGCTGGCGCGGCCTTACGCGCTGTTCGGCTACAGCATGGGGGCGTGGGTGGCGTTCGAGCTGGCGCGGGAGCTGCGGCGGCGCGGCGCCCGGCCGCCGCGGGCGCTGCTGGCCGCCGCCGCGGCCCCGCCGGACGGGCCGCGCGGCGAGTCCCGCCATGACCTGCCCGATCCCGCGCTGGTCGCCTGGATGCGCCGCCTGGGCGGCAGCCACGGCATGCCGCTGGAGGACGAGCGGCTGCTGGCCGTGGTGCTGCCCCGGGTGCGCGCCGACCTGGCGGTGACGGACACGCACGTGCACCGGCCCGAGCCGCCCCTGGCCTGCCCGGTGCACGTCTACACCGGCGCGGACGACGAGGTCGTCCCGCCCGGTGAGGCCCGGCTGTGGGCGCGGCAGGCGGGCGGCGTCTTCACCTGCCGGGTGCTGCCCGGCGGCCACTTCTTCCTGCACGAGCGCCGCCGCGAGCTGCTCGCCTGCATCGTCAACGACCTGGAGGTATGACATGCCGACCCACCTGGTGGTGGTCAACCACGAGGAGCAGTACGCGATCTGGCCGGCCGGCCGGGCCGTGCCCGACGGCTGGTCGGCGACGGGCTTCGCGGGCGACCGCGAGAGCTGCCTGGCCCACGTCGAGCAGGTGTGGACGGACATGCGGCCGAAGTCGCTGCGCGTCCCATGACCGCCGCGGAACAGGTCAGGCCCGGCGTGGACGCCGGACGGCTGCTGACGCACCTCACCCGGCTGGCCGCGATCGGCGCGACGCCGGAGGGCGGCGTGACCCGGCTGGCGTTCAGCCCCGAGGACGTGGCGGGCCGCGCCTACGTGGCCGGCCTCATGCGGGAGGCGGGCCTCGCGGTCCGCGTGGACGCGGCCGGCAACCTCATCGGCGCCCGGCCCGGCACGGCGCCGGGGACGGGGACGCTCGTGCTCGGCTCCCACCTCGACACGGTCGTGAACGGCGGCGCCCTCGACGGCGCCTACGGCGTGCTGGCCGCCGTCGAGGTCGCGCGCACGCTGGCCGGCCACGACCTGGCGCACGACCTGGCGGTGGTGGCCTTCTGCGACGAGGAGGGCGGCCACGGCACCATGGGCATGCTCGGCGCCCACGGCTTCGCCGGCGCGCTGCCGCCCGGCATCGCCAAGACGCAGGACGAGCGGGGCGTCCCGATCCGCGACCTGCTGGCGGCGGTCGGCGGCGACGCCGCCCGGCTCGCCGGGGCCGCCTGGCCGCCCGGCGAGATCGCCGCCTACCTGGAGCTGCACATCGAGCAGGGCGACGTGCTGGAACGCCGCGGCGTGCCCATCGGCGTCGTGGACAGCATCGCCGGCCGGGTCAACGTGGCCGTCACCGTCGAGGGCGCGGCCGGGCACGCCGGCACCACCCCCATGGACCACCGCGCCGACGCGCTGGCCGCCGCGGCCCGCGTCGTGCTCGCCGTCCGGGCGATCGCCGCCGAGGAGCGCGTCGTGCTGCGCGCCACCACGGGCACCTGCGCGGTCGAGCCCGGCATGTGGAACGTCATCCCCGGACGGGTCCGGCTCGGCGTCGAGTTCCGCGACGTGACGGCAGGCCGGCTGGACGGGGCGCTGGCCAGGCTGTCGGCCGTGGCGGCGGAGATCGCGGCGGCCTGCGGCGTGTCGATCGCCGTCGAGCCGGGCGCCAGGACCACGCCGGTGGACTGCGACCCCCGGCTGCGCGACCTCGTCGCCGAGGCGGCCGGCGCGCGCGGCCTGGACTGGCACCGGCTGCCGAGCGGGGCCGGGCACGACGCGCAGATCGTGGCGCGGGTCGCGCCCATCGGCATGATCTTCGTGCCGAGCCGGGGCGGGATCAGCCACGCGCCGGGCGAGCACACCGCTCCCCATCACCTCGTCTGGGGCGCCGACGTGCTGCTCGGCGCCGTGCTGCGGTTCGACGGGGGCGGGATTGCCCGCCGGTAATCACGGCGATAGTGACGCGTAGCCCGGCGCCCGTACTTTCGAGTAGAGCACCACGACGACGACGTCCGACGAAGGATGAGGTTCACCATGACGATCCGGTTCTCCCTGACCGGAAGGATCGCCGCCACGTTCCTCCTGTGCGCCGCGCCGCTGGCCGCGCCGCCCGTGAGGATCGGCGCGCCCCTGGTCAGCGTGACGGCCGACGGCGGCACCGGCGGGAACGTGCCAGGGCTGCCGGGCGGGACCGGACCGGGGGGCGGCCAGAGCCCCGACGACAGCACGTGGACCTGACGACCGCGGTCATCAGGCCAGCTTGACCAGAAGCTCCCTGACCTGCCGGCACTCGACGGCATCGGGATCGTCCCGGTAGGTCAGGGAGCTTTCCAGTGCCTGGACCGCGGCGGCGGTGTCGCCCATGTCGGCGAGCACCCGCCCGAGGGCGGCGAGCGCCCGGAAGCACCACAGCCTCAGGTCGAGGCTCGCGTAGATCTCGCGGGCGCGCGACAGGTCCCGCACCGCCTCCTCGTAGCGGCCCTCCAGGGCGTGCAGCTCGCCGAAGGCCAGGTACGCGCGGGCCTCCACGAACCGCTCCCGTACCTGCCCGGCCACGCGCAGCGCCTCCTGCAGGTCGCGCGCGGCGGCGCTCAGCCGCCGCTGCCGCAGGCGGATCTCCCCCAGCCCGCACAGGATGTACGCCTCCCCGATGCCGTCCAGGCGCTCCCTGACCAGGGCGAGCGCGGCCTCGCCCGCCGCCTCGGCCTCCTCCATCAGGCCCAGCCGCTGCAGCGTCTCCCCCAGCCGGTTGAGCGTCTGCGCGCGGCCCCGCTCGCTGCCCAGCTCGGTGAAGGCGGCGAGGGCCCGCTCCAGCAGCGCCCGCGCCGGCTGCAGGCGGTCCTGGTCCAGGTGGATCTGGGCGATGCCGCCGAGCACGTGCGCCTCCGCGTAGCGGTCGCCGGACGCGGCGAAGATCTCCCTGGCCTCCTCGTAGCGGGCCAGCGCCTCCTCGAAACGGCCGTTCAGCCGGTCGAGCAGGGCGAGGTTGCGCAGCGCGAGCGCCCGCCCGTACGGGTCGCCGATCCGTTCGAACAGCGCCAGCGCCTCCCGCAGCCGCTCACCGGCCGCCCGCGGCGCCTGCTGGAACAGGTGCATGCTGCCGAGCGAGCAGAGCACCGCGCCCTCGCCGCGGGCGTCGCCGGCCCGGCGGGCGGCCGCCAGCGCGACCTGGTGGGTGTCCTCCCAGTCGTCGAAGTAGCTGCGCGACTCGAACAGCGTCGTCGCGGTGACGGCCAGGTCCCAGCAGAGCTCGGTCAGGCCGAGGGCGGCGGCCTGGGAGATCGCGCAGACCAGCGCGCCGCGCTCGGAGTCGAGCCAGTCCAGGGGGCGTTCGAGCAGCAGGTCCACGTCGCCGGGCAGCCAGCGCGGGCCCGGGGCGTGCATCTGGGTGAACGCGCCGCCGTACTCGCGGCGGTGGGCCTCCTCGCTGAGCGACAGCCAGCCGGTCAGCGCGCGGGCGACGGCCCGCATGCGGTCGTCCTCGCTCTCCTCGGTGACGGCGCGTTCCCTCGCGTACAGGCGTACGAGGTCGTGGAAGCGGTAGCGGACCTGGTCGGCGCAGTCGCGGCCGACGACCTGCAGCAGTTGCGCGTCGACGAGCTGCTCGACCAGGTTCTCGGCCTCGAGGTCGGTGACGCCGAGCAGCGCCGCCCCCACCCAGGGCGCGAAGTCCGACACCTCCAGCAGGCCGAGCCTGCGGAACATGCGGGCGGCGTCCGGGCCGAGGTCCCGGTAGCTGAGCGCGAACGTGGCCCTGACCGTGAGCTGGCCGTAGCTGAGCTCGTCGAGCCTGCGGCGCTCGTCGGCCAGGCGTTTGACCAGCCGGGCGGGCGTCCAGTAGGAGCGGGCGGTGAGCCGGGCGCCGACGATGCGCAGCGCGAGCGGCAGGCCGTCGCACAGGCGGCCGAGCCGTTCGGTGGCGCCGGGGTCCTCGTTCATGATCGCGGGGTCGGCGACGCCGGCCAGCAGGGCGGCGGAGTCGGAGGCGCTCAGGACGTCCAGGGAGATGGGGGCGGCGCCCTCACGGGCGGTCAGGTCGCCCAGCGGGTCGCGGCTGGTGACGATCACGCAGCAGTTGCCCGAGCCCGGCAGCAGCGGCCGGACCTGCTCGATCACGCGGGCGTTGTCCAGCACGATGAGCAGCTGCCGTTTGGCGATGGCGGTGCGCAACTGGGCGGCCCGCTCGTCGAGGTCGTGGGCGACGCGCTCCCCCGCGACGCCGAGGGCGCGCAGGAACCGGTCCATGACGACGCCGGCGGCCAGCGGCTCGGCGTTGAGGTCGTAGCCGCGCAGGTCCGCGAAGAGCTGGCCGTCGGGGAACAGGTGGGCGACCCGGTGGCCCCACCGTACGGCCAGGCTGGACTTGCCGACGCCGCCGACGCCGGTGATCAGCGCGATCGTCAGGTGTCTCCTGCTGGAGCGCTCCTCCAGGAGCGCGTCCAGCGCGGCCAGCTCGTCGTCGCGGCCGATGAAGTGGGGGATGTCGGCCGGGAGCTGCGCCGGCACCGCCGCAGGCGGCACGGCGGGCGGCGGAGCGGGGGGCGCCGGCGGCGCGGTGGCCGTCGAAGGGGCGGGCGCGTCGTGCGCCTGCGGCGGGTGCTCCGGCGGCTGCGGCGGCGACTGGACGGGCGCGGCGAGCCTGGGCGCGGCGGGCGACAGGAGGCGGGGCGCGGGCGGGCGCTCGGCGGCGGCCGGCGGGGGCTCGTCGCGCAGGATCGCCTCGTGCAGGCCCTGCAGCTCCGCGCCCGGGTCGATGCCCAGCTCCTCGACCAGGAGCTCGCGGCCGGCGCGGTAGGTGTCCAGGGCCTCGGCCCGCCGCCCGCTGCGGTACTGGGCCAGCATGAGCTGGGCGCGCAGGCGTTCGCGCAGGGGGTTGGCGTCGACCAGGCCGGCCAGGTCGTGCACCAGGTCGCGGTGGCGGCCGAGGCCGAGTTCGAGCTGGGTGCGCTCCTCGGTGAGCGTCAGCCGCCAGTTCTCCAGGCGGCCGGCCTCCGTCTCCAGGAGCGGGCCGCCGACGCCCGCGAGCACGGGGCCCTGCCACTGGTCGCACGCCTCCCCGAACAGCCGCGCCGCCCTCTCCAGGTCCCCGGCCAGCTCGGCCGCGCGCCCTTCGGCGGCCAGCCGTTCCGCGCGCAGCACGTCCACCTCGTCGGGCTTGGCGTGCAGCACGTACCCGGGAGGGGCGGTGGCCAGCAGGTCCGGCGGGGCGCCCGCGTCGGACAGCGCCCGCCGCAGGCCGGAGATGCAGATGACGATCTGGTTGCGGGCGGTGGGCGGCTGGTCCTGGCCCCAGATGGCCTCGGCCAGCCGTTCGATGGACACGGTCGTGCCCGCGTTGAGTATGAGCATGGCGAGGATGACACGCTGCCGCATGCCGTTGACGGAAAGTCGCCGATCCCCCACGTGAACGGCCAGGCTCCCCAGGATGCGGAACGACAGGTCGCTCGCCATGCATCAACCCCCTGGCCCGGCTGACGGCAATCGCGGGAAGATCGCCGTGAGGTCCACGGCGACCCGCAATTGTCCATTGGAGCATGATTTGCCGGGATTGCCACGAGGCCAGTACGACAGCGAGCGTCAGACAGCGGCGGTACGCCCCGCGCAGCGCATGGTCGCGCCCTTCTTCACGAACGTGGAGTCGACGGCGAAATAGAGCCTCCTCCCCGCCGGCACCTTGACGCCGGGGATGATGTCGTAGGAGACGGCGGTGGAGGCGCGCTTCTCACGGAACGTCTTCCCGAAGACCTCCCGGTCCTTGCCCCGTCGTTCCACCATCGCGCTGAGGCGCGCGGCCTTCAGGCGGACGGGCGTCGCGATGTGTTGAGCATCTGTCGAAGCGGACCGGCGGCCGGGCGGCCACCGGCGCTCACCTGCCGCGACGCGGCTAACGGCCGATCACGGTCGCGTCGGGAAGCGACTGCTTGACCGCCTCCGGCGCGCCCACCACGACCGTCAGCCGCTCCTTCGTCTGCTTGGCCGCCGCGCTTCCGAAGAGACGCACCTCCCCGAGGTCCCCGTCCTCGACGGTGACGAACATCCGGGTGGGCGTGCACCACAGCGTCACCGTGCCCTCCGAGGCCGTCCCCGTCATGGGTTCCTCGGCTCCCGCGAAACCCTCCTCGGTGGTCATGACGTTCCCCTCGGACCTCGTCAGGTCCTGGCTCATGTTGAAGGCGGCGCCGGCGGTCCCCTGGTCGGCGAGCCCGCACACGCCCTTGCTGTGGATCCACGGGACCAGGTCGTGCTTCCCGGCCTGGATCCGCGCCAGCACCTTCTCCGCCCCGTCCGGCACCCCCGACCTGGAGGCCGCGGCCGGCAGCGCCGCCAGCGGCCAGCGGCCCGGGTCCTTGACCAGCCAGTCCGGGTCGTCCGCCGTACATCCTGTCAGCAGCAAGAGCGCGATCAACGCGACTTTTGACCTCATAGGCGGATCATCATAGGGGCGCGGTGGACGACGGGATGATCCACCTCTCCCGAGGATGGGCCTCGTGACCGCGCCCCTCCCTCCCAGCCCCGTCTCCGGGGCCCTGCGGCGGCATCGCCGGGGCTGGGCGGCGGCCGGGTCAGCGGCCGGCCTGCGACAGTGCTGTCATGGCGGCGTGCTCGATGCGGGCGAGGTCGCGCAGGAGGGCGGCGGCCCGCTCCAGGGGGCCGGCGTCGCCGCTCTCCCCCGCCTTGGTGATCAGGCCGGCCACGTCCGTCCACAGGCCGGCCGCCGCGGCGTACAGCTCGTGGCCGGTGCGGAGGCGGTCGTCGTCGACCAGCGGGACGCACTCGCCCAGGAAGTCGCGGTAGAGAGCGCGGAACAGTGCCCCGCCGGTGCCGGCCTCCTCCATGAGCAGGGCGGCCCGTGGCAGGTCCTGGCGCGGGTCGGCGGCGCGCCGCGGCCAGCCCGGCAGCCGCTCCGCGGCCTTGGCGATGCCGCGGTGGCCGAGGTTCGCGATGGGGGCGGCGAGGAAGGCGTCCGCGCACTGCCTGACGGCGGGGAGGATCTGGTCCTGCCAGCGCGGCGGACGCGGCGGCAGGGCGAGGGTGAAGGAGCGGTTCCTGGCGGTCATCGGGCCGCGTTCGGCCCGCGCCCTCGCCAGGCTCTCCCTGCTGGTACGCACCGCGCCCCCCTGCGGGCCGGTGTCCACCAGATGGACGTCGTGCTCGTCGTAGCCGTACATGGCGACGACGTGACCGCCGAAGTGCACCTTCGTCCGGAAGTAGTCCAGATGGTAGGAGTCGAGCTGGAGCCCGACCGGCCGGCCCGCGTCGACGGCGCCCGCCGCGTTCTCCCATGCCTTGCGCGCCGAGGTCGTCTCCTTGACCTCCAGAACCAGCCCCAGCCTGGCGGCCAGGTTCCTGGTGAGTTCGAACGGTCTCACCCGGCCCGCCAGGAAAGGGAACGGCATGCCCTTGCCGTCCCAGTAGAGGAAGGACAGCCCGGAGCCCAGCCCGAACAGCATCGGCTCGCTCAGGTCGAGTCCTTCGTGCCGCAGCAGCACCCCGAGCGTCGTCGTCTCGCAGTGGTGCGTGCCACGGGTTTCGATGTCCCGCAGGATGGTCATGTCTCTCCTCAGCTCAGCGGTAGCTTGAGGGCTCCCACGGGGGGAGAGTCCAGCCGCGCCGCCCGAGGGAGGACCATGCGAGCCGTCACCGTCCGGGACCACTCGGCCGGCCTGGCGGGGCTCCGTCTCACGGAGGAGCCCTATCCGCACGCCGCCGAGAACGACGTCGTCGTCCGCGTGCACGCCGCCGGCTTCACCCGCGGCGAGCTCGACTGGCCGGCGACGTGGTCGGACCGGGCGGGCCGCGACCGCACGCCGAGCGTCCCGGGGCACGACGTGTCCGGCGTCGTCGCCGAGCTCGGCTACGGCACGACGGGGCTGTCGGCCGGCCAGCGCGTGTTCGGGCTGACCGACTGGGCGCGCAACGGCTCCCTGGCCGAGTACGTCGCCGTGGAGGCCCGCAACCTCGCGCCGCTGCCGGCGGACATCGACCACACCGTGGGCGCCGCGCTGCCGATCTCAGGGCTGACCGCCTGGCAGGGGCTGTTCGAGCACGCGCGCCTGGCCGCGGGCCAGACCGTCGTCGTCCACGGCGCCGGGGGCGCGGTCGGCTCCGTCGCGGTGCAGCTCGCGCGCGAGGCGGGCGCACGGGTGGTCGGCACCGGCAGGGCCGGCGACGCGGACCTCGTCCGCCGGCTCGGCGCCCACGCCTTCGTGAACCTGGACGACGGCTCCCTGGACGAGGCCGGACCGGCGGACGTGGTGTTCGACGTCATCGGCGGTGACGTGCTGGACCGTTCGGCCGCGCTGGTGCGTCCCGGCGGCACGCTCGTCACGATCGCCCGCCCGCCCACGGTCCGGCCGGAGGACGGCCAGGCGATCTTCTTCGTCGTCGAGCCCGACCGCGCGCGGCTCGCGGACCTGGCCCAGCGGGTCCGGGACGGGCGGCTCAGCCTGGCCGTCGGAGCCGTACGCCCTCTGGAGGAGGCGCCCGACGCCTTCGCGCCCGCGCGGCGCGGCGGCGGCGGCGGCCGGACGATCATCCGGGTCGCCGAGGGCGGATAGCCCGGCCTTCAGGAGGGGCAGGCCCGCGTAGCCGCAGGCCGGCCGCCGGAAAGGCGGAAGCCGCGCCGCCACGGGGACGGCGCGGCCTCCGGCCACCGGCCGCTACGGGACCGCTACAGCACCGCGCCCGTGCCCTCGCGCCGGCGGGTGCGCGGCGCGGGCGGCTGGGGCGGGGGCTGCTTGCTGAAGCGTTCGAACTCGATCGCGAGCGGCCCGGCCACCAGGGACGAGGACGCCGTCCCGACCACGATGCCCACGATGAGCGCGATGGCGAAGTCCCGCAGAGTGTCGCCGCCGAAGAAGGCCAGCGCGGCGAGGATGAACAACGCGCCGAGCCCGGTGTTGACGGTACGCGGCACGGTCTGCAGGATCGCCGAGTTGACGATGCCGGCGAAGCGGGACTGCCGCTTGCCCTGCCACAGTTCCCGGACCCGGTCGAAGACCACCACCTTGTCGTTGATCGAGTATCCGATGATGGTCAGCATGGCCGCCAGGAACACCCCGTCGATGGGCTTGCCGAGCCAGGCGAACAGGCCGAGCACGGCGAGGGTGTCCACGACGAGGGCCAGCACCGCGGCGGCGCCGAACGTCCAGCGGAACCTGAAGGCCAGGTAGAGCAGCTGGGCCGCCAGCGCCACGGCGAGCGCGATGAAGGCGTTGCGGCGCAGCTCCTCGCCCAGGCTGGGGCCGATGAGCTCGTCCCGTTGCTTGGTCACCTCGCCGAAGCGGGACTCCAGCGCCTGCTCGATGGCGACGACGTCGTCGGCGCTGACCTGGCCGGCCCGGATCGACACGGCGTCGTCGGAGACGGTCACGCTCGCTCCCGGGTGCCCGGCCCCGGCCACCGCCTGCCGGGCCGCGTCGGCGTCCACCGCCTGGGTGGTGGTGAACTCGACCATCCGGCCGCCGGTGAACTCGATGCCGAAGTTCAGCCCGTGCGCGATCAGCCCGGCCACGGCCGCGGCGAGCAGGAGCGCGGCTCCCGCGAGCCAGCGCCGCCCGGCTCCCATCAGGGACGGGTTGCGGCGCGTGATCCACGTCCTGACCCGGCCCTGCGTGGTCAGGCCGGACAGCCGGGCCAGCCTCGGGCCGGACCGGGCGACGAGCAGGTGGGTGAGGACGCGGGTGATGAGCATGGCCGAGGCGAGCGAGGCCAGGACGCCGATCGCCAGCGTGACGCCGAAGCCGCGCACCGGCCCGGAGGCCAGCCAGAACAGCAGCCCGGCGGCCAGCAGCGTGGTGACGTTGGAGTCGGCGATGGCGCTCCACGCGCCCTTGAAGCCCCGGTCGAGCGCGTGCCGCAGGCCACGGCGTGGCGAGCGGGCGTACTCCTCGCGGGCCCGTTCGAAGACGAGCACGTTGGCGTCGACCGCCATGCCGATCGCCAGGACGAACCCGGCCAGTCCCGGCAGCGTGAGCGTCGCCCCCATGGCGACCAGGGCGGCGTAGGACAGCAGCCCGTACGCGGCCAGCGCGATCGTCGCCATCAGCCCCGACAGCCGGTACATGACGACGATGAACAGCGCGGTGAGCAGCACGCCGGCGATGCCCGCCTTGGCGCTGGCCTCGATGGCCTGGGCGCCGAGGGTGGGGCCGACGGTCCGCTGCTCGATCATGGTGAGCGGGACGGGCAGGGCGCCGCCCTTGATCAGCACAGCGAGGTCGGTGGCCTCCTGGAAGGTGAAGGAGCCGGTGATCTGGGTGGTTCCGCCCGGGATGCCGGCCCGGCAGGCGATCCCCGTGTCGACCTGCGGCGAGGAGATGACCTCGTTGTCCAGGACGATGGCGACGCGCCTCCGGGGGTCGCCCGGGGCGTGGCAGGCGGCGTCGCCGGTGAGCTTCTGCCAGGCGTCGGCGTCGCGGAAGTCGACGGTGACGAACCAGCCCGGCCCCTGCTGCGGGTCGTTGCGGGCCTCGGCGTCGGTGACGCCGTCGCCGGTGATCACGGCGGGGCCGAGCCGCAGGCGCTGCCCCGACTCGTCGGCCAGGACCGGCCCGGCCTCGCCGGTGTGCGGGGCGGGCTCGCCGGCCTCCCCCGCCACGGAGTGGAAGGCGAGCTGGGCGGTCTTGCCGATGACGGCGGCGGCCTGGCGCGGGTCGAGCACGCCGGGCAGTTCGACGATGATGCGCCGCTCGCCGGAGCGCAGCAGGGTCGGGTCGACCACGCCGAGCGCGTCGGCACGCCGGCGCAGCACGTCGAGGGCGCGGTCGGTGGACTCGCCGTCGGCCTTGGCCGTGGGCGAGTCCTGGGTCTCGAAGACGAGCTGGGTGCCGCCACGCAGGTCGAGGCCGAGGCGTGGCGTGTTCATCACGGTGAGTAGTGAGGCGGTGACGACGAGAACGAGCGCCGCCACCGCGCGCCAGACCGGCGCGCGTGACATGAAGCCTCCACGGGCTGTCGAAGAAAAGAGAGAAAAGGACGTCAGCGCGTCGTGGAGGGCGGCGCCCGTGCCGGAGCCCGGCGACCGGCCGGTCGCGGCTCGGGGACGGGCGCCTCGGCGGCGGCGGCGACGGGCCGCGACCGCGGGCGGGGCTGTTCGCCGGACGGCAGCACGGCCGGCCACAGCGGCGACACGGCCACGCCGCCGCGCGCCGGATGCGGCCGCAGCAGGTCGGGCACGCCGCGGGCCAGGTGCGACCGGAGCAGCGCCATGTCCTGGCCCTCGTGGGCGGCGGGGCTGCCCCACCACCACCCGGCGGACGCCGCGGCGGCCACCGCGGACGCGGGCGGGTGGATGCCCGGCCCGGGGCCGAGAAGGAAGGCCGACAACAGGAGCAGGACGGCGGACAGTCTGCTGCGCACGTCTCCTCCTGTCGCGGACACGGGTGGGTCAAGGACCGGCATGGGGGTATTGGGAGCCACGGTACCCGCAAGCCGCCGCCGCGGGAAATGTCATTTTCCTGTGGCGTGGGCTATGGTCGGGCCTGTGAGGGGACCACGGCGAGCACCGCGACGGTCCATCGCGCTGACCAGCGTGATGGGCCTGGTCGTGCTGTCCTTGGTGGCCCTGTCGCTGCTGCCCGCGGGCGTCCTCGGCTGGGCGGGCGGTTCGTCCGCCGCGCACGCGGCCGCCGCTCCCGTCTGGAGCGTGGGCGGTCTCGACGCCGACCCCGAGGGGCTGCCCCCGCAGGGCAACACCGTGTGCGAGCACCACGTGCTGTCGCTGTGGCCGCCGCTGCGCGGCGCGAGCCAGGACACGCTCGCCCATCTGGCGCTGTCGCCGGCTCCGGGCGCGGACGCCGACGCGGTCCGCGATCCGCAGCAGCTCGCGCACCGCACCGCGGGCTCGCGCAGCCCGCCGGCCGCCTAGCCGACGTCTTCCCCGACGGGCTCCACGGCCACGTACGCCGCGGAGCCTGACCGCGCGTCCACACCCGCTCGTCCGTGCCACGCCCGTTCCGCGAAGGCGGCGGGTGCCGGCCGGGCGTGTCGCCGCGCGCCCGTGAGGCGTCCTCGCGACCGTCCGTCCCCCAGGTGGCCGGCCCCTGTGCCGGACCGCCGTCCTTCCCCGACTTCGTCCAGGAGCGGATCATCGTCATGCCTGTTGTGAGTTCAGCGCCCGCCGGGATGAGCGCGGTGCGGCGTTTCCTGGCGCTCGACCTCGGCACCGCGCGCACCCGCTCGCTGGCCGCGGGCGGGCACGCCATCGCCGACCGGGCGTCGGCGGTCGTGGCGCTGCCGTCCGGCTCGGGCTCGGCGGACGTGGTACGGCCGCTCCGCCACGGCATGGTGGCCGACCCCGGCGCCTGCCTGCGGCTGGTCCGCCTGGTGGTGCAGGACACCCGGCTCTACGACGGCCGCCCGCCGGCGCGGGTGCTGGCCGGGGTGCCGCTGGCGGCGTCGCCGAGCGACCGCAGGGCGGTGCGCGTCGCGGTGTCCGAGGCCGCCGGCTGCGAGGTGACGCTGGTGGAGGAGCCGCTGGCGGCCGCCGTCGGCGCCGGCCTGGACGTGCTCGACCCCCGGCCCTGCCTGGTGCTGGACGTCGGCGCGGGCATCGTCGAGGCCGTGGCCATCAGCGAGGGGGGCGTCGTGGACGCCACCGCGCTGCAGCTCAGCGCCACCACCGGGGCGGGGCTGGCGGCGTACGCGATGGAGGGCGTCGTCGACATGACGGCGGCCCTGGTGCGCCGGCTGCCCGCCGTACGCGCCCGCGGCCTGCTGGTGACCGGCGGCGGCGCCCGCGAGGAGCTGCTGCTGCGCCGCCTGCGCGGCGCGTTGCGGCTGCAGGTCGAGGTGGCGGCGCAGCCGCAGTACGCGACCGTCCGCGGCCTGATGCGGCTGTGCCTGCAACCGGCCCTGGCGACGGGCCTCGCCCCCGCCGCCCACTGATCCCAACGACGACGAACACGTCATCGCAGAAAGGACCCACCATGATCGAGAACGTGCTCCCGGGGACCCACCTCAGCAGCGTGCAGATCCAGTCGCTCCGCGAGGACCTGCACGAGCAGCTCGAACAGCGCAGGCGGCAGCTCGAGGCGCTGCGCGAGCAGGAACGCGACGGCAGCGGCGCCGACGGCACCTGGCAGGAGCTGCTGGCCTCCATCACCGCCGCCGAGCGGGCCGTCGCCGAGCTGTCGCAGGCGTTCGACCGGCTGACGGACGGCAGCTACGGCCGCTGCGCCCACTGCGAGCAGGGCATCCCGTTCGAACGGCTCAAGGTGCGCCCGCTGGCCCGCACCTGCATCGACTGCCAGCGCAGGCACGAGGCGGCCTGACGTACGGGGGCCCCGGCCCCTTCCACCCATCGGAGGTGATCATGATCACGCTGGACCGCCTGGTCAACGTGCTCGGCGGGTACGGGGTCCGGCTGTGCGGCCGTCCCGAGGCCCGTTCGGCCGTGCTGCGCAGCGTCGCCATGCCGGACGCCACGGACCGGGGCGTCACCGGCGACGTGCTGCTGGCCGTCGGCGCGTCCTCGCCCGCGGAGGCGGTGCGGTGGGCGGCGGCGGCGCAGGCCACGGCGGTCCTCGTACGTCCCGCCGAGGGCGGCGCCGAGCAGGACGCCGCCGCGCTCGGCGACCGGCACGGCGTGGCGGTGCTGCTGGCCGACCCCGCCGTGTCGTGGAGCCAGCTCGCCGGCGTGGTGTACGGGCTGGTGCTGGAGAGCCGGGAGACCGCCTCGGGGCGGGGCCCGACGGACCTGTTCGCCCTCGCCGACAGCCTCGCCGACGTGATCGGCGGGGCGGTGACCATCGAGGACCGGCACTCGCGGGTGCTCGCCTACTCCCGCAGCCAGCAGGCGGGCGACCCGGCGCGGCTGGCGACCATCCTCGGCCGGCGCGTCCCCGATGGGCTGCGCGAGCGGTTGCAGCGGCGCGGGGTGTTCGCCCGGCTGGCGGCCACGGACGAGCCGGTGTTCGTCCCGGCCGACGCCGAGCAGGGCCTGACCGGGCGGATGGCGGTGGCGGCGCGGGCCGGGCGCGAGCTGCTCGGCTCGGTGTGGGTCAGCTGCGCCGCCCCGCTGACCGGCGAGCGCCTGCGCGCCCTCGCCGACGGCGCGCGGGTGGTCGCGCTGCACCTGCTGCGCTCCCGCGCCAGCGCGGACCTGGAGCGGCAGGTGGAGTCCGACCTGGTCGGCCGGCTGCTGGAGGGCGGCGCCGACGCGGCGACGTCGGCCAGCCGGCTGGGCCTGGCGCCGCGCGCCATGCGGGTGGTCGCGGTCCGCGCGTTCACCCCCGACGACCGCCACGCGGCGCTGCTGCTCGCCTTCGAGCAGGCCACGGCCGGTTTCGGCTGGTCCAGGCCAGGGCGCAGCGCGCTGCTCGGCGACACGCTCTACACCCTCCTGCCGGGAGAGGAGGCCGAGACGGCCCGGCAGTGGGTCAAGGACCTGCAGGCCGAGCTGCCCGCCCCGGTCCGCGTCGCGGCCGGGATCGGCGCGCCCGCCGAGGTCACGGACCTGCCCGCGGGCCGCCAGGAGGCCGACGAGTGCCTGGCGCTGCACGAGGGCGCCGGGCCCTGGGCGCCGCCGCCCGCCTACGACGAGTCCTGGGACGAGATCCTGCTGCTGCGGCTGCGCGCCGCCGCGCGCGGCGGCCGGACCCCGGCGCGCGGGCCGGTCGGCACGCTGCGCCGGCACGACGCGCGGCACGGCACGCGGTTCGTCGCCACGCTGCGGGCCTGGCTGGAGAGCCAGGGCGACCTCGCGTGGACCGCCGAGCGCCTCGACGTGCATCCCAACACGGTCCGCAACCGGCTGCGCAAGATGAACGAGCTCACCCCGCTGGACCTGGAGGACCCCCGTCAGCGCCTGGCGATGACCATCATGCTGGCGGCGTCGGGCGACGACGACCGGCCTTGAGCCGGCGCCCGTTGTGGGAACGCCACAACGGGCGCGCCCACATTGTCGTCCGGCCACAACGCCGCAGGTCGCGGCACGGGCCATCCTGGGACGGACAGCGAGAGTCGTTCGACGTCGGAGGGTGGCATGGTCGGCAACTGGCCGCGTTCGGTGATCGTGGTGGGCGCGGGCATCGTGGGCCTGTCCACCGCGTGGTTCCTGCAGGAGCGCGGTGTCCAGGTGGACGTGGTCGACCGCGGCGGCCTCGCGGCCGGCGCGTCCTGGGGCAACGCCGGCTGGATCGCGCCTGGCCTGGCCATCCCGCTGAACGAGCCCGCCGTGGTCCGCTACGGCCTGCGCTCGCTGCTGGACCCGGCCGCGCCGCTGCACGTGCCCGCGACCCTCGACCCGGGGCTGTGGACGTTCCTGACCCGCTTCGCGGCCAACAGCCGCTGGCGGTCGTGGACCCGCGCGGCCCGCGCCAACCTGCCGCTCAACGACGAGTGCGTGGAGGCGTACGAGGTGCTGGCGAACAGCGGCGTGTCCGCGCCCGTCGTGTCCGCGCCGATCACCGCCGCGTTCCGGACCCGGGCCGAGGCCGAGGGTCTGCTGCGCGAGCTGCGCAGGCTGGAGGCCATCGGGCAGCACGTCGAGCACGCCGTGCTGGACGGCGCCCGGCTGGCCGACCAGGTCCCGCTCGCCGGCGAGGCGCTGACCACGGGCGTGCGGATCGACGGGCAGCGCTACGTCGACCCGGGCGCGTTCGTGCACGCCCTCGGCCGGGCCGTCATGCGGCGCGGCGCGACCGTGTACGCCGTCGAGGTCGACGACGTGCGCACCGACGGCAGGAAGGCGATCGTGAGCTCGGCCAAGGGCACCGTGCTGTCCGCCGACGCGGTGGTGCTGGCCACCGGCGCGTGGCTGCCCCGCCTGGCCCGGCAGTGGGGCGTGCGCGTCCCGCTGCGCGCGGGCCGCGGCTACTCCTTCACCGTGCCGGTCGAGCGTCCCGTCCACGGGCCGGTCTACCTGCCCGGCGTGCGCGTGGCGTGCACGCCGTACCAGGGCGGGCTGCGGGTGGCGGGCACCATGGAGTTCCGCGACCCGGACGCGCCGCAGGTGCCGGCCCGGCTGGAGGCCCTCGTCGCCTCCGTCCGGCCGCTGCTTCATGGCCTGCGCTGGGACGAGCGCAGCGACACGTGGGTGGGGCCGCGCCCCGTCACCGCCGACGGCCGGCCGCTGGTCGGCGCCACGACGGCCCCCACCGTCTACGTCGCGGGCGGCCACGGCATGTGGGGCATGGCGCACGGCCCGATCACCGGCCGGCTGCTGGCCGAGCAGATCACCACGGGCAAGCAGCCGGCCGCCCTGGCCGAGCTCGACCCGCTGCGCTGACCCGGGCCGGCGCCGGCCCCCTCCGGCCCACCCCGGCTCATGGCTCGACCAGGCCCGCCCTGATGGCGTGCCTGGTCAGCTCCAGCCGGTCGCGCAGGCCGAGTTTGGCCAGGATGTTCGCCCGGTGCCGTTCGACGGTCTTGACGCTGATGACCAGGATGCCGGCGATGTCCTTGGAGGAGTGGCCCTCGGCGATGAGCTTCACGATCTCCTCCTCGCGCGGGGTGAGCACGGTCTCGGGCACCGGCTCGCCCTGCTGGTGCCGCTGGAGGTAGTCGCGGATGAGCGCGGTGATCGCCCCCGGGTAGACGAACGGCTCGCCGCGCATGGCCGCCCGGCATGCCTCCAGCAGGTCGCGGTCGGCCACGGACTTGAGCACGTAGCCGCTGGCGCCGGCCTTGAGCGACTCGAAGAAGTACTGCTCGTTGTCGTACATGGACAGCATCAGCAGCCGGACGCCGGGGGCGCGGCGGGAGATCTCGCGGGCGGCCTGGATGCCCGTCATGCGCGGCATCGCGATGTCGAGGATGGCCAGGTCGATCGGGACCTGGCCGCGGGTGGCCAGCTCGACGGCCTCGGCGCCGTCGCCCGCCTCCGCGACGACGGTCAGGTCGGGCTCGGCGTCCAGGATGAGCCGGAGCCCGTGGCGTACGAGGGCGTGGTCGTCGGCGAGCAGGATCCGGGTCGGCTGCGCTTGCATGGACTCACTCTCACGGATCGGCGGCGGAGGCGGCGGGGTCGGCGGTCTCCAGGACGGGCACGGTCAGGCGTACGCGGGTGCCCCGCCCGGGCGCGCTCTCGACGGCGAGGTCGGCGCCGATGAGCATGGCGCGCTCGCGCATGCCGCGGATGCCGGCGCCCTCGCGGATCGGGCCGCCGACGCCGTCGTCGGTGATGAGCAGCACGACCGCGCCGTCCTCGGCGCGCAGCGACAGCTCCACGCGGGTGGCGCGGGCGTGCCTGGCGATGTTGGTCAGGCATTCCTGGGCGATGCGGTAGATGACGAGCTCGGTGTCGCCGCTGACCTGGGGCAGCCGCGAGTCAAGCAGCCGGGTCACGGTCGCGCCGCTCAGCGCCGAGAAGTCGGTGGCGAGGGAGTTCATGGCGCTGATGAGCCCCAGGTCCTCCAGCACGCCGGGCCGCAGCCGGCGGGCCACCCGCCTGACCTCGTCCAGGCTGGCGCGGACCGTCTCCTGCGCCGCGCTCAGCTCCTCGCGCAGCTCGCCGGGCGCGCGGTCCACGACCCGCTTCAGGGTCAGCAGGACCGCCGTGAGGCTCTGCCCGATCTCGTCGTGCAGCTCCCGCGCGATGCGCCGGCGCTCGCCCTCCTGGGCGGCGAGGGCGTGGGCGGCGCTGGAGCTGCGCTCGGCCTCCAGCCGGTCGAGCATGGCGTTGAAGGTGTCGATCACCCTGCCGAGGTCGCCGTTGCCGCTGGAGGCGATGCGGTCCTTGGAACGCACCAGGTCGACCCGCTCCATGAGGACGGTCAGCGCGCCGAGCGGGGCCAGGCTGGCGCGCAGCACGAGCGCGTTGACGGCGAGCATCACCGCGAGGCCGACGGCGAGGATCGGCAGCTCGTTCAGCAGGACCGGCGAGGACACCGTGGCCGGCGACAGCGCCAGCGCGGTCAGCCCGGTGGTGAAGACCAGCCCGTTGAGCAGGAACAGGCGCCGGAACAGCGCCGAGGCCGGCGAACGCGGCGCGCGCGGCGGCGCTTCCTGGTTTGTGCTGGTCGGCGAGCTCATACCTCCAGCCTCACCGACGCCGCCGTCTTCTGTCCAACCGGGGGCCGGCCCCGTGGCCGGCTACATGGCGCGCACCCCCGGAAATGGGTGGCGGCCCCGATGGTGCCGCCGCCGGCCGGCGACCACACTGGAAGCAGGGCGACCTCGCAAGCCGCCCGACCTCCCCCCGAGCCGCCGAGGCAGGCCGTACGACCATGCGACGAGAGGAGCTGCTCAACCGTGCACATCACGCACGCTACCGTCCCGGGCGTCGGAACCGTCCACCACCTCGACACCCGGGAGGGTGACCGTCTCGCCGTCATCGTCTCCAGGGCCGGGCAGCACTCCCTGGTCCTGTACGACCGGACCGATCCCGACACCCCGGCGCACACCGTGGAGCTCGACCAGCAGGAGGCCGACCAGCTCGCCGACCTGCTGCACAGCCGGCCGCTCGCCGACCGGCTGAGCGAGATCGAGCGGCGCATCGCCTCCCTCGTCCCCGAGGCCCGCCGATAAGCCGGTAAGCCCGCGCCACGTCATCTGAGGATCGGAGACCCGCCCTGACGGAGCCACCATGAGCGCACCGCATCTGCTGCTGGGCGCGCCGGGAGCGCTCCTGCTCGTCGCGGCGCACGCGCTCGCCGCCGTGGCCGCGCCGCTCGCGGTCCGCCTGCTCGGCCGGCGGGCCCTCTTCCTGCTGGCGGCGGCCCCCGCCGCGGCGCTGGCCTGGGCGCTGGCCGGCACCGGCCCGATCCTCGCCGGCCGTGCCGTCGCCGGATCCTATCCGTGGGTGCCGGGGCTCGGCCTCGAACTCGCCGTCCACGTGGGCGCGCTCGGCTGGCTGATGATCGTGCTCGTCGGCGGGGTCGGCGCGCTGGTCCTCGCCTACAGCGCCCGCTACTTCGACGCCGGGGACGACAGGCTCGGGCGCTTCGCCGGGCTGTTCGTCGCGTTCGCCGGCGCCATGCTCGGCCTGGTCGTCAGCGACAACCTGCTCGTGCTGTACGTGTTCTGGGAGCTGACCACCGTCCTTTCGTACCTGCTGATCGGCCATGACGCGGCCCGGCGGGCGAGCCGGGCGGCCGCCACGCAGGCCCTGCTGGTGACGACGCTGGGCGGGCTGGCGATGCTGGCCGGTTTCGTCATGCTCGGGCAGCACGCCGGGACGTACCGGTGGTCGCAGCTCGCCGGGGCCCTGCCGGACGGCGCCTATCTGACGGTCGCGCTGCTGCTGGTCCTGCTCGGCGCGCTCAGCAAGTCGGCGGTCTTCCCGTTCAGCTTCTGGCTGCCCGCCGCGATGGCGGCGCCCACCCCGGTGAGCGCCTACCTGCACGCGGCGGCGATGGTGAAGGCCGGGGTGTTCCTGACCGCGCTGATGACGCCGGCGCTCGGCGAGGCGACGGCGTGGCGGGCGGTGCTGCTGGTCGCCGGCACGCTCACCATGCTCCTCGGCGGATGGTCGGCGCTGCGCCGGCACGACGCGAAGCTGCTGCTCGCCCACGGCACGGTCAGCCAGCTCGGGCTGCTCATGGCGGTGTTCGGGGCGGGGAGCCGGGACGCGGTGCTCGCGGGGACCGCGATGCTGCTGGCGCACGCGCTGTTCAAGGCCGCGCTCTTCCTCGTCGTCGGCGTCATCGACCGCTCGACCGGGACCAGGGACCTGCGTGAGCTGAGCGGGCTCGGGCGGCGGGCGCCCCTGACGGCGGCGGTGGCCGTCCTCGCGGGGGCGTCGATGGCGGGGCTGCCGCCGACGGCCGGGTTCGTCGCCAAGGAGGCGGTCTTCGAGGCGCTGCTGCACGGGTCCGGCGCGGAGCGGGTGGTGCTCGGCGGCCTGGTGCTCGGCTCGGCGCTCACCGTCGCGTACACGCTGCGGCTGCTGTGGGGCGCGTTCGCCACCAAGCCGGCGGTGAGGCCGGCCCGGCCGGGCCGGATCGGGTGGGCGTTCGCGGGGCCGGCGGCGGTCCTCGCCGTGGCCGGGCTCGCGGTGGGCGCGTTCGCGCCGGCGGTGGACCGGATGCTGTCCGTGTACGCCGACACCGTGAACGCGGGCACCGTGCATGCGGGCACCGTGCATGCGGGCACCGTGCATGCGGGCACCGTGCATGCGGGCACCGTGCATGCGGGGAGCGGCGCGGCCCCGTACCGGCTCGCGGTGTGGCACGGGCTCACCCCCGCGCTGGGGCTGAGCGCGCTCGCGGTCGCCGTGGGCGCCGTCCTGTTCCTGCTCGCCCCCCGCCTGCCCGGCGCGGTGCGCTCCACCGGCGCGCGCGCCTACGACCGCGTGCTGACCTGGGTGGGCCGGCTCGCGGTGGAGCTGACCGGAGCCACGCAGCGCGGCTCGCTGCCGTTCTCCCTCGGCGTCATCCTGCTCGTGCTGGTCGCGCTGCCCGGCGGCGTGATGCTGGCCGGGCGGCCGTGGTCGGCGGAGGGACGCGCCTGGGACACCCCCGCGCAGGCGGTCGTCGCCGCCGGGGTGATCGTGGCGGCGGTCATCGCCGTCCGCGCGTCGCGCCGGCTCACCGCCATGATCCTCGTCGGGGTGACCGGTTACGGCACCGCCGTGCTGTTCGTCCTGCACGGCGCGCCCGACCTGGCGCTGACGCAGTTCCTGGTGGAGACCGTCACGATCGCGATGTTCGTGCTCGTGCTGCGCCGTCTGCCGCCGAGGTTCTCCCGGCGGCCCAGCCGGCGCGGGCGCGCGGCGATCGGCGTCGCCGTGGGCGTGGTCGCCGCCGGCATGGCGTACGCCGCCACGAGCGCGCGGCAGGCGGAGCCGATCTCGTCCGGGTTCGCCGACCTGGCCGTCTCCTACGGCGGGGGCGACAACGTCGTGAACGTCATCCTCGTCGACATCAGGGCCTGGGACACGATGGGCGAGATCGCGGTGCTCGTGGCGGCCGCGACCGGCGTGGCCAGTCTGATCTTCCGGGGCAGCGCGGCGCTGCGCCGGCGTACGGGCAGCCCGGTGCCGACCCCCAGGGCGCCGGTGGCGGGGCGGTGGCTGGCCGCCGCGCCGGCCCCGACCGGCGGCGGCACCTCGATCATCCTCCAGGTGGTCACCCGGCTGCTGTTCCACGTCATCGTGCTGCTCTCGGTCTACCTGCTCTTCTCCGGGCACAACGCGCCGGGCGGCGGGTTCGCCGCCGGGCTGGTCTGCGGGCTCGCCCTGACCGTGCGTTACCTGGCGGGCGGCCGGGCGGAGCTGAACGCCGCCGCGCCCGTCGACGCGGGCGCCGTCCTCGGCGCGGGCCTGTTCGTCTCCGTCGGCACGGGGGCGGCGGCGATGCTGCTCGGCGGGGACGTGCTGCAGAGCGCGACGGTGGACCTGACCCTGCCGGTGCTCGGCGAGGTCCACCTCGTCACGTCGGTCTTCTTCGACGTCGGTGTGTACCTCATCGTCGTCGCCCTGGTGCTGGACATCCTGCGCAGCCTCGGCGCCCCGATCGGGGCGGACGACATCTCGGCGGACGACTCCTCGCCGAAGGTCACGATGAAGGAGGAACCGGTGTGACCCCGAACCTCACCTACGTGGTCACCGTCGGCGTGCTGTTCGCCGCCGGGGTGACCCTGCTGCTGGAGCGCAGCCTCACCCGGATCCTGCTGGGGGTGATCCTCCTCGGCAACGGCGTGAACCTGCTGATCCTCATGGGCGGCCGGGCGGGCTCGGCGCCCATCGCCGGTCTCGCCGGTCAGGAGCGGATGAGCGACCCGCTGCCGCAGGCGATGATCCTCACCGCCATCGTCATCACGCTCGGCATGACCGCGTTCCTTCTCGCGATGGCCTCGCGCACCTGGCTGCTGACGGGCCACGACGAGGTGCAGGACGACGTCGAGGACCGCCGGATCGTGCGGCTCGCGGAGCAGGACGCGGACCTGCCCGGCGACTTCAACGGCGCCGGCGACGTCAACGGCGTCAACGGCGGCGACCCGCGCCGCGGCCACGTGACGGAGCCGCCCTGATGAACGCCCTCGTCCCCCTGCCGGTCGTGATGCCGCTGCTCGGCGCGGCGCTGACGCTGATGCTGGCCCGGCGCCCGAACGCGCAGCGGGCCGTCAGCCTCACCGTGCTCGGCGCGGGCCTGCTGGTCGCCGCCGCCCTGCTGGTCCTCACCTCGCTCCACGGACCGCTCGTCGTGGAGGTGGGCGGCTGGACGGCGCCGCTCGGCATCGTCCTGGTCGCCGACCGGTTCTCCGCGCTCATGCTGGTCGTCTCCGCCGCCGTCACCCTCGCCGTGCTGGTGTACTCCATCGGCCAGGGCCTGGCCGACGGCGACGAGGAGACGCCGCTCTCCGTCTACCATCCGACGTACCTGGTGCTCACCGCCGGGGTGACCACCGCGTTCCTGTCCGGGGACCTGTTCAACCTCTACGTCGGCTTCGAGATCCTGCTGGTGTCCAGCTACGTGCTGCTCACCCTCGGCGGCACCGAGAACCGCATCCGGGCCGGCACGACGTACGTCGTGGTCAGCCTGCTCTCCTCGATCATCTTCCTGACCGCCATCGGGCTCGTCTACGCGGCCACCGGCACGCTCAACCTCGCGCAGCTCGCCGGCCGGCTCGACGTCCTGCCGGACGACCTGCGCCTGATGCTGCAGGGCATGCTGCTGCTCGCGTTCGGCGTCAAGGCGGCGATCTTCCCGCTGTCGGCGTGGCTGCCGGACAGTTACCCCACCGCGCCGGCCCCGGTGACCGCGGTCTTCGCCGGCCTGCTCACCAAGGTCGGCGTGTACGCCATCATCCGCACCGAGACGCTGCTGTTCCCCGGCGGGCGCATCGGCGGCCTGCTGCTGGCGGCGGCGCTGCTGACCATGCTGGTCGGCATCCTCGGCGCGATCGCGCAGTCCGACATCAAGCGCCTGCTGTCGTTCACGCTGGTGAGCCACATCGGCTACATGCTGTTCGGGGTCGGGCTCACGACCGTGCTCGGCCTGGCCGCGGCGATCTTCTACGTGGTGCACCACATCGTGATCCAGACGACGCTGTTCCTCGCCGTGGGCCTCGTCGAACGCCACGGCGGCAGCACCGTGCTGGACCGGCTCGGGGGGCTCGCCCGCGTGTCGCCGCTGCTCGGGGTGCTGTTCCTGGTCCCCGCGCTCAACCTGGCCGGCATCCCGCCGTTCTCCGGGTTCCTCGGCAAGACCGGGCTGCTGCAGGCCGGGGCCGCTCTGGGGCACCCGATGGCCTGGGCCCTGGTCGCGGGCGGGCTGCTGACCAGCCTGCTCACCCTCTACGCCGTCGCCCGGGTGTGGAACCTGGCCTTCTGGCGCTCCCCGCGCACCGGCGGGAACGCCGGGGACGGCGACGGCGGGCGGAGCTCCGTCGTGACGCTTCCCGCGCTGATGGTCACCTCCACGGCCGCGCTGGTGGTGCTCGGCGTCGGGCTGACCGCGGTCGCCGGGCCGCTGTTCGACCTGAGCGGCGCGATCGCCGGCGACCTGCTCGGACGGGAACCGTACGTGCGGGCCGTCTACCCGGGTGGTGCGCCATGAGCCCCGCCCCGCTGAGCCGGCGGGACCGGCTCCGCAACCGGGCCGTCGCCGTCGCCGTGCTGGTCACCGTGTGGTGCCTGCTGTGGGGGTCGTTCACCTGGGCGAACCTCATCGGCGGCCTGGCCGTCGCGGCCGTCGTCCTCGCCGTGTTCCCGCTGCCGCCGCTGACCTTCGCCGGGCGGGTGTCCCCGCTGGGGGTGCTGCGTTTCGTCCTCCGTTTCCTCCTCGACCTGGTCGTCTCCAGCGTGCAGGTGGCGGCGCTGGCGTTCAGGTTCGGGCACCGGCCGGCCAGCGCCGTCATCGCCGTGCCGCTGAAGGTGCGCTCCGACCTCAACCTCACGCTCACGTCCGTGGCCCTGTGCCTGGTGCCCGGCAGCATCGTCGTCGACGTGGACCGGGCCACCGGCACGCTGTACGTGCACGTCCTCGGCGTCCGCACCCTCACGGAGGTCGAACGCTTCCGCCGGAGCATCTGGCGGCTGGAGGAACGCATCGTCGCCGCGGTCGGGTCGGCGGCCGAGAGGCGGCTCGTCGCCGCGCCCGACCCCGTCACCCCCCAGCCGTCCACTGACAGGAAAGGCACTCGCGTATGACCATCGTCGTCGTCACGGCCACCGTCCTGCTCGCCTGCGCCGGGGTGCTCGCCCTGGCGCGGATCGTCCGCGGGCCGTCCGTGCTCGACCGGATCGTGGCCACCGACGTGCTGCTGGCGGTCATCGTCGCGGCCGTCGCCACCGCCGTCGCGGCCGGGCGCGACGCGACGACGCTGCCCGTGCTCCTCGTGCTGTCCATCCTGGGATTCACCGGTTCGGTGAGCGTGGCCCGGTTCGCCGTCAGGAGCCGCCGCGATGAGTCCTGACGGCGTTCTCGGCACTGTCCTGGACACGGCGGCCGTGGTGTGTCTCGTCGGCGGGGCGCTGCTCTGCCTGGCCGCCGGGGTCGCCCTGGTGCGGTTCCCCGACCTGCTGTCGCGCATGCACGCGGCCACCAAGCCGCAGGTGCTCGGCCTGCTGCTGGTGCTGCTCGGGTGCGGGCTGCGGCTGCGTACGGGCGTGGACGTGACGACGCTGGTGCTGATCGGCGCGTTCCAGCTCGCGACCGCTCCCGTGGCCGCCCACATGGTGGGCCGGGCCGCGCTCAGGGAGCGGAGGCCGGACCCGGACCTGCTCGTGACGGACGAGCTGCCCGCCGGAGGGAATCCCCCCTCCCCTTCGTGACCTGCGTCTTCGCCGGACCTCCGGGTAGGGGGAGGGTGTCGGGGGGAGGTGAGCATGGGGGCCGTCGAGGAGCGCGACGACAGCGGGCTCGGGTTCGAGATGCTGGATCCGGCACCCGTAGGGGTGGCGGTGACGCGCGGCCCGGAGCACCGGCTCGTCTACACCAACACGCACTACCGGTCGCTGTTCGGCCGGCGGGGCGGCACGGCCGGGATGGAGGAGGTGTTCGCCGACTTCGTGCGCCGCTTCTACCGCCGGCAGTTCGACCGGGTCTATCTCACGGGCGAGCCGATCGTGGCCACGGCCGAGCCGGAGCTGCCGGTGATCGGGCGTCCCGCCTCCGGGCAGCGGTACTTCACCTCCAGCCTGTCGCGGATCGTCTTCGGCCGCGGCGACCACGGCGTGCTCGTGGTGGTGCTGGAGGTGACGGAGCAGGTCGCCGCCGCCCGCGAGATGGCGGTGCTCGCCGAGGAGCGCCGCCGCGTCCTGCGCCGGTACGAGAGCCTGGTGCGGGTCAGCGCGGACATCCTCTGGGTGACCGGCAGCGACGGGTGCGTGTACGAGCGGACCCCGAACTGGGAGCAGCTGACCGGCCAGACGTGGGAGGAGTACCGCGGCCAGGGCTGGCTGCGGATGGTCCACCCCGACGACCGCGCGGACACGGTGAGGTCGTGGAAGGAGGCGATCGCCCACCCCGGCGGCGTGTGGGAGCACGTCTACCGGCTGCGCACGCTGCACGGCGGCTACCGGCACTTCCAGCTCCGGGCCGTGCCGGTCCGCGAGCGCGGCGAGATCGTGGAATGGGTGGGGTCGAGCACCGACATCGAGGAGCAGTGGGCCGAGCAGCGGCGCAAACGGCTGCGTGACCGCGCCGCGGCGGCCACGGTCCGGCTGCGGAGCCTGCAGGAGATGCTGGGGACGCTGGCCGAGGTGATCGTGCGGGAGATGGCCGACGGGTGCGGCGTCTACCTCGTCACGGACCTCACCGACCAGCGGCTCGGCGGCGGGCCGTTCTTCATCGAGCGGATGGCCACGGCCGCGCGTCACGGCCTGCTGCGGCTGCCGGCGTACAGCGAGGAGCGTCTCGGCGCGGGCAACGCGTTCGTGACGGCGGTGCGCGGGCGGCGGCCCCTGCTGAAGACGTTCCCGGCGGGGGCGCCGCCGTCCGACGTGGCTCCCAGGGGCACGCTGCCGTGGCTGATCGCGAACGACGCCAACAGCGTGCTGATCCTCCCGGTCGTGGTCGACGGGACGGTGCCCGCCGTGGTCGCGGTCGTGACCTGCGGGGACCGCCCGCCGGTGAGCGAGGACGACATCTCGCTGCTGCTGAGCATGTTCGACCACGCCCACGACGCGCTGAGCCGGGCGATCCGGTTCCAGCGGGCGCAGCAGGTCGCGCTGGCGCTGCAGTACAGCCTGCTCGCCGAGCCGCCGTGCCCGGACGGCCTGCGCGTCGCCGCCCGGTACCGGGCGAGCCCGAGCGCCGCGGAGGTGGGCGGCGACTGGTACGACTCCTTCGTCCTGCCCGACGGCGTCCCGGTGCTGGCGATCGGCGACGTGGTCGGCCACGACCTGGCGGCCGCCGTCGCGATGAGCCAGATCCGCAACATGCTGCGGGCGCTCGCCATGGACCGCCGCGAGCCGCCCGGCGAGATCCTGTCCCGGCTCAACCTCACGATGGAGTCGCTGGTCAGCGAGGTGATGGCGACCTGCGTGTACGCCCGCGTGGAGCCCTCGGACGACGGGCACCGGCTGCACTACGCGGTGGCCGGGCACCCGCCGCCGCTGCTGGTCACGCCCGGCGGCCGGGGCCGATTCCTGGAGGGGGGCCTCAGCCCGCTGCTCGGCTTCCCCTACGCGGAGCCGCGGCCGTCGCACGTGGAGCCGCTGCCGCCGGGGAGCACGGTCCTGCTCTACACCGACGGCCTGGTCGAGCGGTCGGGCGAGCACCTGGACCGCGGCCTGGAACGGCTCCGGCTGGCCGCCGAGGAGGTCGCGGACCAGCCGCCGGACAAGTTCTGCGACCATCTGCTGAGCGGGCTGCCGACGACCGGGCTGGACGACATCGCCGTCATCGCGGCGCGGACGCCGCACCCGGACGACCCGCGGTGACAGGCGGCCACCGGTGGGCAGCCGCGTCTACCGCCGCCCGCCGAAGACCCAGTCGTGGACCTCGATGGCGGCGTAGCGGCCGGCGGTCAGCAGGGTGCGGGCCGTGTCCGGGTCCGCCGCCCGGACCAGCGCGGCCGTGCCGAGCCAGGCGGAGCCGTCGTCGGACAGCAGCGGCCCGTACGCGATGAGGTCGTCGTCCCCGGCGGGCGGCGGCGGGGTCCGGCAGATCGACGATGTGCACGCTGCCGGTCGCCGTGTCACCGTCGCGGTCCAGGGTGGGGCCGCGCGCGATGAGTTCCGCCTCGTACCGGTCCATGTAGGACCAGTGCTCCTCCGTCAGCTCGGCCCGCAGTGCGGCGGAACGGGGACGGTCGCGGTGGTGACAGAAGAACTCCATGGCGGTAGTACTTACCACGAACAGGGCAGAAGGATCTTTCTAGAAGATCCTATGACGAAGCATCTTTCGTGCATCCGGCTTCCGGCGTAGTCTTCGCATGACGGAGTTCCGACCACCCCCTGCGACAGGCGGCCTCATGCCCCTTCTGGACGTGCATTGCCGGCCCCTCCCGACCGGGGTCCTGATCACGGTCACGGGTGAGCTGGACGTCACCAACGCCGCCGGCCTGGAGTCGCTCCTGGAACGGTCGGCGCCGCCCGGCGAGCCGGTGATCCTCGACCTGGGCGGCCTGACCTTCATGGACTGCGGCGGCCTGCACCTGCTGCTGCGGCTGCGGGACCGGTTGCGCAGCCGGGCGGCGGGCCTGCACGTGGCCGCGGTCCACGGCTCACCCGCGTTCCTGCTGCGGATCACCGGCGTCGGGCGCGTCCTCGACCTCCATCCGAGCGTGGGACAGGCGCTCGTCGCGGTGGACGGCGAGCGCCTGTCCCGGCTCCGGGAGTCGTCGTGACCGCGCCCGGTCGGCACGCGGGAGCCTGAGCGTCACACGGGCGCAGGCGCCTCGTGCCCGAGGCGGCCGGACAGCTTGCCCAGCAGGCTCAGCGCCGCCTCGGTGATCACGGTGCCGGGCAGGAACACCTCCGCCACGCCGGCCTCGTGCAACGCCGGCACGTCGCCCGGCGGGATGACGCCGCCGACCACGATCATGATGTCCTCGCCGCCGGCGGCGGCCAGGGCCTCGCGCAGCGCGGGCACGAGGGTCAGGTGCCCGGCGGCCAGCGAGGACACGCCGACCACGTGCACGTCGGCGTCGACGGCCTGCCTGGCGACCTCCTCCGGGGTCTGGAACAGCGGGCCGACGTCCACGTCGAAGCCGAGGTCGGCGAAGGCGGTGGCGATCACCTTCTGGCCGCGGTCGTGCCCGTCCTGGCCCATCTTGGCGACCAGGATGCGCGGGCGGCGGCCCTCGGCCTTGGCGAAGGCGTCGCTCGCGGCGCGCACGGCGTCGGCGCCGGAGCCGACCTCTCCCCGGTAGACGCCGGAGATGGTGCGCACGCCGGCCTGGTGGCGGCCGAACACCCGCTCCAGGGCGTCGGAGATCTCCCCGACGGTGGCGTGGGCGCGGGCCGCGTCCACGGCCAGCGCGAGGAGGTTGGCGTCCCCGGCGGCTCCGGCGGTGAGGGCGTCGAGGGCGCGGCGGACGGCGTCCTGGTCGCGTTCGGCGCGGAGCCTGCGCAGGCGCTCGATCTGGGTGGCGCGCACGGCGGTGTTGTCGACCTTGAGCACGTCCACGGGCTGGTCGCTGGCGGGCCGGTACTTGTTGACGCCGATCACCGGCTGCGTGCCGGAGTCGATACGGGCCTGGGCGCGCGCCGCGGCCTCCTCGATGCGCAGCTTGGGCAGCCCCGCCTCGATCGCCTTCGCCATGCCACCGGCCGCCTCGACCTCCTCGATGTGCCGCCACGCCCGCTCGGCCAGCCGCGCGGTCAACGTCTCCACGTAATAGGAACCGCCCCACGGGTCGATCACCCGCGTGGTGCCCGACTCGTGCTGCAGCAGCAACTGCGTGTTGCGGGCGATGCGGGCGGAGAAGTCGCTCGGCAGCGCCAGAGCCTCGTCCAGGGCGTTGGTGTGCAACGACTGCGTGTGCCCCTGGGTGGCGGCCATCGCCTCCACACAGGTACGCACCACGTTGTTGTACACATCCTGCGCCGTCAACGACCAGCCGGAGGTCTGACTGTGCGTACGCAACGCCAGCGACTTCGGGTTCCCCGCCCCCATGTCCCGCACGATGCGGCTCCACAGCAGACGGGCCGCCCGCAGCTTGGCCACCTCCATGAAGAAGTTCATCCCGATGCACCAGAAGAACGACAACCGCGGCGCGAACGCGTCCACCTCCAGCCCCGCCCCGACCCCCGCCCGCAGGTACTCCATCCCGTCGGCCAGCGTGTAGGCCAGCTCCAGGTCACACGTCGCCCCGGCCTCCTGCAGGTGATAACCCGAGATGCTGATCGAATTGAACTTCGGCATCCTTTGACTGGTGTAGGCGAAGATGTCGGAAATGATGCGCATCGACGGAGCCGGCGGATAGATGTAGGTGTTCCGGACCATGAACTCCTTGAGGATGTCGTTCTGGATCGTCCCCATGAGCTGCTCCGGCTTCACCCCCTGCTCCTCCGCCGCCACGATGTACAACGCCAGGATCGGCAGGACCGCGCCGTTCATCGTCATCGACACCGACATACGATCCAGCGGGATGCCGTCGAACAGGATCCGCATGTCCGCGATCGAGTCGATCGCCACCCCCGCCATGCCGACATCGCCCGCCACCCGCGGATGATCGGAGTCATACCCCCGATGCGTGGCCAGATCGAACGCGACCGACAACCCCTTCTGCCCGGCCGCCAGATTACGCCGGTAGAAGGCGTTGGAGTCCTCGGCGGTGGAGAACCCCGCGTACTGCCGGACCGTCCACGGGCGGGTGACGTACATCGTGGGGTACGGCCCCCGCACGTACGGGGCGATGCCCGGATAGGTGTGCGGGTCGTAGCCGTCCGCCTCCACGGCCGTGTAGAGCGGCTTGACGGGGATGCCCTCGGGGCTGTCCCAGGCCGGCGCGCCGGTCGCCGGCGGCTCGTGGCGGCGGGAGCCGGTCAGGCCGAGGCCCCGGAAGTCGGGGATCGTCACGCGGTCACCTCCGAAAGGGTCGTGCGGAGGACGTCGAGCACGTCGCAGCCCGCGTACAGGTTGGCGTCCACGCCGTCGTGGGGGTCCCGCCCCGCCAGCCAGATCCAGCGGGCGCCCGCCTGGCGGAGCGCCGCGGCGGCCTCGGTGGCCTGGCCGGCGTACAGGCGGTCGCTGGAGCACAGGCAGGCGACGCGGGCGCCACTGGCGGCGAACTCCTCGACCGCGCCGGTGACCGTCTCGACGCCGCCGGCCTCGAACAGGCCGCGCGCGAACGCGAGCCGCGCGGCGTGCTCGGCGGCCGGGCCGACCGTGGCCAGGAACACCCGCGGCCGGGCGTCCTCGGCCTGGTCGAGCAGGTCCTCGAAGTCCTGGGCGTGGCGGAAGCGCGGCAGCGCGTCCGCCGCCGGTCGGGGGGCGTGCGCGCGGGCCGGAAGCTTCCCCGCGGGGTCGGGGTAGCGGCTCACGCCGACGATCGGCGGCCTGAGCCGGGCGAGGTCGCGGGCGCGGCGGGCGCGGGTGGCGGCCAGCCGGTCGGCGACGAGGCCGCGCGCGGCCGTCATGCCGCCGGCCTCCTCGATCTCCTGGAACCACGCCCACGCCCGCTCGGCCAGGTCGGCGGTGCGGCGCTCGACGTACCAGGAGCCGCCCGCCGGGTCGTAGGTCCTCGCCACGTGGGACTCCTCCACCAGCAGCGCGGAGGTGTTGCGGGCGATGCGGCGGGAGAAGTCGTCCGGCAGGCCGAGCGCGGCGTCGAACGGCCGCACGGTCACCGCGTCGGCCCCGCCGACCCCGGCGGCGAAGCAGGCGACGGTGGTGCGCAGCATGTTCGTGTACGGGTCGCGGCGGGTCATCATCGCGGCGGAGGTCACCGCGTGCTGGTACTGGGCGGGCGGCGCGTCGCACACCTCCGCCACCCGCGCCCACAGCAGCCGCGCGGCCCGCAGCTTGGCGATCGTGGCGAACTGGTCGGCGGTGGCGGCGTAGCGGAACTCCAGCCAGCCGAACGCCTCCTCGGCCGCGACGCCGTCCTCGGTGAGGCTCCGCAGGTAGGCGAGGCCGGTCGCGATCGAGCAGCCCAGCTCCTCGGCGTCGCTGCCGCCCGCCTCGTGGTACGGCGTCGCGTCCACCGTGATCGCCCGCATGCCGGGCAGCCGGTCGGCGCAGAGCCGCGCCAGCCGCCCCAGCCCGGACAGGTCCGGCGCCGCGCCGGAGCGGGCCGCGTCGCCGAGCGGGTCGGCGCCGAGGCTGCCCCGCAGCGCGCCCGCCCGGTCGCCGGCCAGCGCGAGCAGCGCCTCCGCCGCCCGTCCTGTCCGGGGGCCGGCGTCGAGCACGACCGAGATCAGGTCGAGGTGCACGCCGTCGAGGACGCGGGGCAGGTCCTCGGGGGCGACGGCGAGCCAGAGGGAGTCGGCGCCGTTCTCCAGGTCGGCCATGACGGCCTCGGGGTCGGCGGTCTCGTGGAGCTGCCGCACCTCCCATGGCAGGCCGGGCTCGCGGCCCGCGGACGGCGGCAGCCCGGGGACGGGGGGCAGGTCGGCGGCGTCGTAGAGGGGGGCGAGGGTGACGCCGTCGTAGGTGGGCGTCGCCAGCGCCTCCTCGGGGGAGGCCGCGTCCTTCCCGGATCTGCGCAGGACCTCCCGCGCCAGCTCGCGCCACTGCTCCCTGCTCACGAGGGGTCCTTGATCTCGCAGATGGCCGCGCCGGCCGCGACGGTGGCGCCGACCTCGGCGGCCAGCCCGAGGACGACTCCCGCGCGGTGCGCGGTGAGGGGTTGCTCCATCTTCATGGCCTCCAGCACCACGATCGGGTCGCCCTCGGCGACGGTGTCGCCGTCGGCCACGACGACCTTGACGATGGTGCCCTGCATGGGGCTGACCAGGGCGTCGCCGCCGGCCGCCGACGCCGCCTGCTTCCTCGGGCGGCGGCCGGCCGCGGGCTTCCTCGCGGCGGGAGCGGCGGCGGCGCCGAGCCCGGCCGGCAGCACGACCTCCAGGCGTTTGCCGCCCACCTCGACCGTGATCCGCTCCAGGTCGGGGGCCTCGCCGGTCTGGGCCGGGCCGGCGTAGGGGGCGATGCGGTTGTCGAACTCGGTCTCGATCCAGCGGGTGTGCACGGCGAACGGCTCGGCCGTGAAGGCCGGGTCGGTCACGACGGCCCGGTGGAAGGGCAGCACGGTCGGCATGCCGTCGATCTCGAACTCGTCCAGGGCGCGGCGGGCGCGCTCCAGCGCCTCGGCGCGGGTGGCGCCGGTGACGATCAGCTTGGCGGCCAGCGAGTCGTAGTCGCCGGGGACCGTCTCGCCCTGCTCGTAGCCGCTGTCGATCCGGATGCCGGGGCCGGAGGGGGCGCGCCAGCGGGTGATGGTGCCGGGCGCGGGCAGGAAGCCCCGCCCGGCGTCCTCGGCGTTGATCCGGAACTCGATGGAGTGGCCGCGCAGCGGCGGGTCGTCGTAGCCGAGGGCCTCGCCGCCGGCCACGCGGAACATCTCGCGGACCAGGTCGACGCCGGCGACCTCCTCGGTGACCGGGTGCTCGACCTGGAGGCGGGTGTTGACCTCCAGGAAGGAGATCGTGCCGTCCTGGCCGACCAGGAACTCGCAGGTGCCCGCGCCGACGTAGCCGGCCTCGCGCAGGATGGCCTTGGACGAGGCGCGCAGCAGCGTCTCCTGATCGGCGGTGAGGAACGGGGCCGGGGCCTCCTCCACCAGCTTCTGGTGGCGGCGCTGCAGCGAGCAGTCGCGGGTGGAGACCACGACCACGTTGCCGTGCGCGTCGGCCAGGCACTGCGTCTCGACGTGGCGGGGGCGGTCGAGGTAGCGCTCGACGAAGCACTCGCCCCGCCCGAACGCCGCCACCGCCTCGCGGACGGCGCTGTCGTACTGGTCGGGGATCTCCTCCAGGGTGCGGGCGACCTTGAGGCCGCGCCCGCCGCCGCCGTACGCGGCCTTGATCGCGATCGGTAGCCCGTGCTCCTCCGCGAAGGCGACGACCTCGGCGGCGTCCGCCACCGGGTCGGGCGAGCCGGCGACCAGCGGCGCGCCGACCTTCTGGGCGATGTGCCTGGCCTGCACCTTGTCGCCGAGCGCGGTGATCGCGGACGGCGGCGGGCCGATCCAGGTCAGGCCGGCGTCGATGACGGCCTGCGCGAAGGCGGCGTTCTCGGCCAGGAAGCCGTAGCCGGGATGGACGGCGTCGGCGCCGCTGCGGGCGGCCACGTCGAGCAGCTTGGCGATGTCGAGGTAGGTCTCGGCGGGCGAGCGGCCGCCCAGCGCGTACGCCTCGTCGGCCAGCCGGGCGTGCAGCGCGTCGCGGTCGGGGTCGGCGTAGACGGCGACGGAGCCGAGGCCCGCGTCCCGGCAGGCGCGGATCACGCGGACGGCGATCTCCCCGCGGTTGGCGACCATCACTTTGCGCAGGCTCACAGACGTCCTCCCAGGTTCCAGCTCGACTCCCGCCAGCCGCGCGGGCCTCTGGCGAGGGGGTGGCGCGGCACGCGCCAAAGGGGGTGGGCCGCCGGCCGGGCGGCGGGCTCAGGCCGGGCGGCACGGGCGGCGTTGACGGCCACGACGAGCGCGGCCAGCTCCTCCGGCGAGGGCGCGCCCTTGACCACGGTCAGGGCGGGGGTGTTCGCGGAACCCCCCGCGGCGGCACCGTTCACTGGGCCGTTCACAGCGGGATGTTCCCGTGCTTCTTGGGCGGCAGGGCGTCGCGTTTGTTGCGCAGCAGGCGCAGCGCCCGGGTGATCTCGCGCCGGGTCTCGCTCGGCCGGATCACCGCGTCCACGTAGCCGCGCTCGGCCGCCAGGTAGGGGGTGGCGAGGGTGTCCTCGTACTCGGCGACCAGTTCGGCGCGCAGCGCGTCGGGGTCGTCGGCGGTGGCCAGGCGCCTGCGGTGCAGGACGTTGACCGCGCCCTGGGCGCCCATGACCGCGATCTGCGCGGTCGACCAGGCCAGGTTGACGTCCGCGCCCAGGTGCTTGGAGCCCATGACGTCGTAGGCGCCGCCGTACGCCTTGCGGGTGATCACGGTGACGAGCGGGACGGTGGCCTCGCCGTAGGCGTAGAGGAGTTTCGCGCCGCGCCGGATGATGCCGTTCCACTCCTGTCCGGTGCCGGGCAGGAAGCCGGGCACGTCCACCAGCGTGAGCACGGGGATGCCGAACGCGTCACAGGTGCGGACGAACCGGGCGGCCTTCTCGGAGGCGTCGATGTCGAGCGTGCCGGCCAGCCGCATCGGCTGGTTGGCGACGACGCCGACCGGGCGGCCCTCGACGCGGCCGAAGCCGACCACGATGTTGGGCGCGAACAGCTCCTGCGTCTCCAGGAACTCGCCGTCGTCCAGCAGGGCGGCGATCACCTCGTGCATGTCGTACGGCTGGTTCGGCGAGTCCGGCACCAGCGCGTCGAGGGCCAGGTCGTCGGCCGTGAGCGTCAGGTCGGCCTCGAACGCGGGGTGCGCGGGCTCGTCCAGGTTGTTGTCCGGCAGGTACGCCAGCAGCGCTCGCACGTAGCCGAGCGCGTCCTCCTCGTCGCTCGCCAGGTAGTGGGCGACGCCGCTGCGGGCGTTGTGCACCCGGCCGCCGCCCAGCTCCTCGAAGGTGACGTCCTCGCCCGTCACCGTCTTGATGACGTCGGGGCCGGTGACGAACATGTGCGACCGCTCGTCCACCATGACCGTGAAGTCGGTGAGCGCGGGCGAGTAGACGTGGCCGCCCGCGCAGGCGCCCATGATGAGCGAGATCTGCGGGATGACCCCGGAGGCGCGGATGTTGCGGCGGAAGATCTCGCCGTACAGGCCGAGCGAGACGACGCCCTCCTGGATGCGGGCGCCCGCGCCCTCGTTGATGCCGACGATGGGGCAGCCGTTGCGCATCGCGAGGTCCATGACCTTGCAGATCTTCTGGCCGTACACCTCGCCGAGTGAGCCGCCCGCGACCGTGAAGTCCTGGGAGAACACGCACACCTGGCGGCCCTCGACCGTGCCGTAGCCGGTCACGACGCCGTCGCCGTACCCGAGCGAGCCCTTGGCCAGGGCGTCCAGTTCGACGAAGGAGCCGTCGTCGAGCAGCCGCTCGATGCGCTCGCGGGCGGTCAGCCTGCCCTTGGCGTGCTGTTTGGCCGCCGCGCGGGCCTCGCCCACGTGGACGGCCTCGTCCAGGCGTTCCTTGAGACGGGCCAGGCTGCCCTGGGTGCCCTGCGCTGCCATCCACCACCACCCGATAGACCGGATAAGACTCAGTTTCAGATGTACGGTACTCAGTCGCGCGAGGCGGGACAACCCCTGGACCCCGTCGCATCCGTCACAATGGCCGGGTGCCGACACCGCCCATCCGCCAGCGCCTCGCCGAGGCCGCCGTGACGCTGTTCGACGAGAACGGCTACGACGAGACCACCGTCGACGACATCGCCGCGCGCGCCGGAGTCAGCCGCAGCACGTTCTTCCGCCACTACCGCTCGAAGGAAGACGCGATCTTCCCCGACCACGACGCGCTGCTGACGCGGATCGACGCCCGGCTGCGCGCCTCCACGGCGGGCACCGCGATCGTGGCCATCACCGACGCCGTCCGCATCGTGCTCGCCCACTACGTGGACGACGCCGAGGTCTCGCTGCGCCGCTACCGGCTGGTCCGCAAGGTGCCCGCCCTGCGCGACCGCGAGATCGCCAGCGTCGCCCGCTACCAGCGGCTCTTCCGCGAGTTCGTCGGCGCCTGGCTCGGCGACTCCCCCGACGCCGGCCTGCGCGCCGAGCTGATGGCCGCCTCCGTCGTGGCGGCCCACAACCAGGTGCTGCGCGGCTGGCTGCGGGCCGGCGGCGCCTACGACCCGAGCGGCCCGCTCGACCACGCGCTCGGCTACGTGATCGCGACCTTCCGCCAGCTCGAACAGCCGCAGGACAGCGAGCAGGTGGTGGTCGCCACCTTCAGCCGCGCGGCCTCGCCCCAGGCCGTGATGGCCGCCATCCAGCAGCACCTGGACGCCCGCCCCGGCTAGCGGTTGCGGAACACCGGCTCCCGTTTCTCCAGGAAGGCGCTGATCGCCTCCCTGGTGTCCTCGGTCGCGCCGTTGGCGTTCTGCGCGGCCGCCTCGCGCAGGGCGCTCTCGCGGAAGTCGCCCGATGCGGCCAGGTTGAGCAGTTCCTTGGTCTGCGCGAGCGCCAGCGGCGCGAGGCCCAGCAGTTCGCGCGCCCACTCCCCTGCCCGCGCCAGTGCCGCGCCCTCCGGCACGACGCTGTTGAGCAGCCCGAGGTCGTGCACCTCGCGCGCGGACAGGATCCGGCCGAAGAAGGCGAGCTCCTTCGCCCGGTGCAGGCCCACCATGTGGGTCAGCAGCCACGTCCCGCCGAAGTCCACCGACAGGCCGCGCCGGGAGAAGATCTGCGAGAAGCGGGCCGTCTCGTCGGCGACGGCGAGGTCGCAGGCGAGCGCCATGTTGAAGCCGGCCCCGACCGCCGCCCCCGACACGGCGGCGATCGTGGGCTGGGGCAGGTCCCGCAGGGCGAACAGCGCCGCGTTCACGATCTGCATCGCCCGGCGCGGCGAGTCGCCGGAGCCGGAGGCGCCCAGGTCGGCCCCCGAGCAGAACGCGCCGCCCGCCCCGGTGAGCACCAGGACGCGGTCGTCGGCGCGGGCCGCGATCTCGTCGAGCACGCGGGTGAACGCGATCCAGCCGTCTCTCGTCATCGCGTTCTTCCTGGCGGGGCGGTTGAGCGTGACGGTGACGACGCCGGTGCCGTCACGCTCCACCAGCAGGTCCCCCATCAGGGCCGGCCCGCCTCGCGCAGCGTGGCCAGGGCCGCGCCGATGTCGGCGGCGGAGGCGCCCGGCGGCGGCTGGAGGGCGACCTGGTCGATGAGGCCGCCGAACCTGCGCGCCACCTCCGCCGCCACCTCCGTCAGCGACCCGCTCACGCAGAAGGTGTCCAGCACCTCGTCGTCGATCAGGTCGGCCATCCGGTCCCAGCGGTCGGCCTCGGGCCGCACCGACAGCGCGTGCAGCCGCTGGTGCAGGTCCTCCCAGCCGTGCAGCGCGAGGACGCCGCGGTAGGCCGGGGTGGAGCCGTAGAAGGCGATCCGGCCGCGCAGCACCCGCCGCTGCTGTTCGGCGTCCTCTGCCGGGTCGAGGACGTGCACGAACCCGGGACAGTGGACGACGACGTCCGACCGGTCCCGCCCGGACCTCGCCAGCCCCTCCTCCAGGGCGGGCAGGGTGATCTCGCGGAAGTACCGCTCGGTGCTGAACCCGTGCGGGATCAGCCCGTCGGCCACCTCGCCGGCCAGCCGGGTCATGAGCGGGCCGACCGCGGCCAGGTGGATCGGCGGGTTCCCGTGCGGATGCGGCTCGGGGCGGAACGTCGCGGTCATGAGGGTGTGCCGGTAGAACTCGCCCTCGTGCCGCACCTCCTTGCCGGTGTTCCAGTCGTCCCAGATGGCCCGCAGCGCCGTGATGTACTCGCGCATCCGCGCCGCGGGCCTGCTCCACTCCATGCCGAACCTGCGGGTGATGTGCGGCCTGGTCTGGGTGCCGAGGCCGAGCACGAACCGGCCCCCGGAGAGGATCTGCAGGTCGTTGGTCACGTACGCGAGCGCCATCGGCGTCCGGGCGAAGGCGACCGCGATCCCGGTCGCCAGCCGGGCCCGGCTCGTCGCCGGGGCGGCCAGCGCCAGCCTCAGGAAGGGGTCGTGGTCCACCTCCGCGCTGGAGATGGTGTCGAAGCCGGCCTGCTCCGCCCAGGCGGCGAACGCGGCCACGTCCGCCGAGGGCGCGGCGCCGGCGTGCACACTCGTCTGCAACGGCGTCTCCTGTCCTTCTCTCGCCGGCCGGGGTCAGCCGGCGTAGAGGTCGCGGAGCTTGCGGCGCTGCAGCTTGCCGGTCTCCGTGCGGGGGAAGTCCTCGCGGAACTCGTACCGCCTCGGGATCTTGAACGAGGCCAGCAGCCCGGCGCAGTGGGCGCGCAGGTCGGCGGCGAGCTCGTCGCCGGGCACGGCGTCCTCTGTGGGCTGGACGACGGCGAGCACGCTCTGCCCCCAGTCGGGGTCGGGGACGCCGATGACCGCGACGTCGGCGACCGCCGGGTGGGTGATGAGGGCCTGCTCGATCTCCGCCGGGTAGATGTTGACGCCGCCGGAGATGATGAGGTCGGTGCGCCGGTCGAGGAGGAAGACGTAGCCGTCCTCGTCGAAGTAGCCGTAGTCGCCGACGGTCGACAGGTCGCCCCTGCGGCTGGCGGCGGTCTTGGCCGGGTCGTTGTTGTACTCGAAGGTCGGGCCGGCGCCGGGGATGCCGAAGTAGATGACGCCCGCGGTGCCGGGCGGCACCTCGTTGCCGTCCTCGTCGAGGATCTTGACGATGGTGTTCGGCGTCGGCCGGCCGACGGTGCCGGGCTTGCGCAGCCACTCCTCCGAGCCCACCAGGGAGACGCCGCCCTCGGTGGAGGCCAGGTACTCCCACACGACCGGGCCCAGCCACTCGATCATCTGCTGCTTGATCGGCACGGGGCACGGCGCGCCCGCGTGGATCACCGCCTCCAGGCTGGACAGGTCGTACTTCTCGCGCACCTCCTGCGGCAGCCGCAGCATCCGGTGGAAGTGCGTGGGCACCATGTGCACGGTGGTGATCCTGTGCTTCTCGATGGCGGCCAGCACGCCTTCGGGGTCGAACTTGCCCTGGATGACGACCGTGTGGCCGAGCTGGAGGAAGGCGAAGGCGTGGCCGCTCGGCGCGGCGTGGTAGATCGGCGAGCAGACCAGGTGCACGCCCTTGTCCATGGTGACCTCGTAGCGGGCGCAGAGGCCGCCGTACAGCGCGCCGAGCACCGGCTCGGGCTCGGCGTCGGGATAGAGCAGGCTGCGCACGCCCTTGGGGTTGCCGGTGGTGCCCGAGGTGTAGCCCATGCTGCCGCCGAAGCGGCGCTCCGGCGGTGCGTCGGACGACTCGCCCTCGCCCAGCTCCGGGTACGGCAGCCAGCCGGGCACCTCGCCGCCGATGACGTACCGGTGCTCGGGCAGCGACTCCAGCGGCAGCGTGGCGGCCTGCTCGGCGTCCATGACCAGCAGCTTGGCGCCGGAGTCCTTGATGATGTAGAGCATCTCGGCGGGGGTCAGCCGCCAGTTGACCGGGACGAAGTACATCCCGACCTGCGCCGTGGCCAGCATCACTTCCAGATACTCGTGCCCGTTGTGCAGGGCCACCGCGACGCTGTCGCCGTCGCCGAGACCGTGGGTGCGCAGGGCGCGCGAGACGCGGTTGACCCGCGCGAGCAGCTCGCCATAGGTGAGCGTCGATCCGTCCGGATCGATGATGCCGGGCCGGCCGGGGTCGGCCTCGGCGATCTGGTAGAAGCCGACGGGCCCCGTGGTGGGGTGAGTCGTGGTCGGGTGAGTGGTAGAGGACATCGTGCGTCTCTCCCTGTCCGGCTTGACCGATGAATGACGATCCCCGTTGCGGGGCCCGGCGGCCGGCGTCTTCCGGCCGGCCCCGGGTCCCGCGTCCCCCGTGCGGCTCGGTTACTGGGGCAGCTGCGCCATGAAGATCGACGGGTGCAGCCCGTCGGCCTTGGGACGGAACGACTTCGTCAGCTTCTCCCCGAGGTCGGCCAGGTCCCAGGGGCCGTCGGAGGAGACGGTCTCGACGACCTCGGGGTTGTTCCACAGCCGGACGTCGTACCCGGAGGCGCCGAGGGTGCGGCCCGACAGCCAGCCGGACTCGGTGCCGGCGAGGTAGGTGACGATCGGCGCGATGTTGTCCGGCGACATGAGGGCCTCGGCCGCGGGGTCCTCGCCGAGCTTCTTGTCGTCGGGGACGGTCGCGGTGAGGCGGGTGGCCGCGCCGGGGGCGATGGCGTTGGCCGTCACGCCGTAGCGGGCCAGGCCGTTGGCGAGCGAGGCGGTCAGGCCGATGATGCCCATCTTCGCGGCGGCGTAGTTCGGCTGGCCCGGCGAGCCCTGCAGGGCGGAGTCGGAGGTGAAGTTGATGATCCGGTAGTTGCCCTCGGGGTTGCGCTGCTGGCGCCAGTACGCGGCGGCCGGCTTGATCGTGCTGAAGTGGCCGCGCAGGTGCACGCGGATGACCGCGTCCCAGTCCTCCTCGGGCAAGTTGAAGATCATCTTGTCGCGGAGGATGCCGGCGACGTTGACGACCACGTCGAGCTGCCCGTAGTTCTCCAGCGCCAGCTCCACCAGGCGCCGCCCGGTCGCGGTGTCGGCGATGTCGCCGGAGTCGGAGACGGCCTGGCCGCCGAGGTCGCTGATCTCCCTGGCGATGGCCTCGGCCGGGCCGGCGTCGCCGCCGGAGCCGTCCGGGCCCGCGCCGAGGTCGTTGAGCACGAGCCGCGCGCCCTGCTGGGCGAACATGCGGCTGATGGAGGCGCCGATGCCGCGTCCGGCGCCGGTGATGATGGCGACTCTGCCGTCGAGTGATCCCATGGGGGTGTCCTTCCGCAGACGGAGGGGGTGGAGGGGATGCCGTGCGCGGCGTGGGCCGCGCACGGTCAGAGGATGACCGCCGTGCCGTGGTCGATGACCGGGGTCCCGCTCTCGTCGGTGGTCTGGAACCGCACGTCGGTGCCGTCGGCCCAGATCGACACCGTGATCGTCTGCCCGGGGAGTATCGGCTTGGTGAAGCGGGCGGACATCGCGCGGAACCGTTTGGGCTCCGAACCGGCGACCGTGTGCAGCAGCGCGCGGCCGGTGAAGCCGTAGGTGCACATGCCGTGCAGGATCGGCCGCGGGAAGCCGCCCCGGCCGCTGAAGGACGGGTCGGTGTGCAGCGGGTTGCGGTCGCCGGTCAGCCGGTAGAGGAGCGCCTGGTCGGCGCGGGTGGTGTAGGTGACGACGTGGTCGGGCTTGCCCGTGGGCCGCTCCCAGTCGGTGCCGGGGCCGCGCTCGCCGCCGAAGCCGCCGTACCCGCGGAAGAACAGCGAGGTGCGGATCTTCGCCAGCGGCCCGCCGCCGGGGACGCGCGAGACGCTCTCGGTGGCGATGAGGGCGCCGGAGCCCTTGTCGTAGACGCCGACGATCTCACCCGTGGACTCGACCTCGCCCGCGACGGGGATCGTGTCGAACAGCTCGAACGCCTGCTCGGCGTGGAGCATCTTGGTGAAGTCGAGGTCCGTGGGAAGGGACATCCCCCCGCCCATGGCCACGTTGCAGAACGTCGGGAGGACCTGCTGCGGCGTGCCCTCGGTGTTCTCGGTCGTGAACTGCAGCTCCGAGAGCGGATCCTCCTGGCCGGCGCCGACCGCGATCGCGTAGAGGAGGGCGTCGTCGGAGGTCCAGGATCTCGTGACGGGTTCGCTCTTGCGGCCGACCAGCGATGCGTCGATGGGCATGGAACCTCGATTCGTGAACGCTCGGAAGACCCGGCCGGGCGTTGCCGTCCGGCCCGATCAGGTGCCAAGTGAAACACGTTACGACTGAACCGGCAAGGCTTCGCTTCCTCTTGACATCGGAGAGTTCTACTCCAACCCTGTCAGTAAGCAGAACATGTTGTCTTTAGCTGTGCGCGGGCCGAGGGCCCGGCCCCCACCTGCCGGAGGACCTGAAATGGCTGTGCGGTGAGGCGTTTCCAGGCGCTGCCCGCCGATCTGCGGATCTCCGCACTGATCGCGTTCGTGGTCGCCCTCGGCTTCGGCGTGATCGCGCCCGCCCTGCCGCTGCTCGCGGCGGAGTTCGGCGTGGGCAGCGCGGTCGTGGGGGCGGCGATCAGCGCGTTCGCGGTGGTCCGGCTCGCCACGGCCGTCGTCAACAGCCGGTTCGTCCAGCGCTTCGGCGAGCGCCGGGTGATCGCCTGGGGACTGTGGATGCAGGGCGCGACGATGATCGCCGCCAGTTTCGCCCCCGACTTCACGCTGCTCATCGCCCTGCGGGCGATCGGCGGCATGGGCAGCTCGGCCTTCACCATCGCCGCCATGTCCCTGGTCCTGCGCACGGCCCCGCCGGACGCGCGGGGCAGCGGCATCAGCACGTTCCAGCTCGGCTTCATGCTCGGCGCCCTCGCCGGGCCCGCGGCGGGCGGCGCGCTGGCCGACGTCAACCCGCGCCTGCCCTTCCTGCTGTACGGGGTCACGCTCCTCGTGGCCGCCGCGATCTCGCAGCTCAAGCTCTCCCCCGGCATCCCGCCGCCGGAGCCCCGGCACGCGGCCGGCGGCGCCGCGCCCGCGGAGGCCGGCCAGGCCGGATCGCTTCCGCGCGGCACGTACGTCCGCGCCTTCGCCGCGGCCCTGATCACCAGCTTCACCGTCGGCTGGCTCTTCTACGGCCTGCGGAACTCGACCATCCTCGTGTTCGCCACGGAGGAGCTGGGCAGCAGCGGCACCTTCATCGGCCTGGCCATGCTCGGCACCGCCGTCACCCAGCTGATCTCCGTGCCGGCGTTCGGCCGGTGGGGCGACCTCCGGGGCCGGCGGCCGGCGATGATCACCGCCGGCGTGCTCGGCATCGTCGCCGTCGCCCTGCTCTGCCTGCCGCCCGGCGAGGCGGTCTTCCTCGCCTCGATGGCGCTGCTCGGGGTGGCGGGCGGCGGGCTGTCCGCGGCGCCCGCCGCCCTCCTCGCCGACATCAGCGGCAACAGCCCCGCCAGGAACGTGGCGTGGTTCAACATGTCGTCCGACGTCGGCGCGATCATCGGCCCGGTCGCGGCGGGGGCGGTCGCCGACGCCCTGTCCTTCCAGGCCGCCTTCCTCATCACCACGCTGATCCTCGTGGTCGTCGTGGTCAGCTCGGTGGCGATGCGCGAGACGCTCGCCGCCCCGTCATCCGCGAACTCCCCCGCGAATCCACCCTCGAAAGGAACCCCCATGCCAGGACCGGCACCCGTGCCCATCCCGGAGACACTCCCCTTCTGGGAGGGCGCCGCGAACGGCGAGCTGCGCGTCCAGCGCTGCACGTCCTGTGAGCGGCACTACTTCTACCCGCGTCCCTTCTGCCCCGCCTGCGGCTCGGCGGACGTGGAGTGGACGACCGTCAGCGGCGCGGCCCGCCTGCTGTCGTACGTCATCAACCACCGGCCGCTGCCGCCCTTCGACCCCGCCACGCCGGTCGTCGTGGCGCTCGTGGAGCTGGCCGAGGGGCCGCGTCTCATGACCAACATCGTCGGGGTGCCGCCCGAGCCCGAACATCTGGAGCTGGACATGCCGTTGCAGGTCTGTTTCGTCGAGCGCGGCGAGCACACCCTCCCCGTGTTCGCCCCCGCCGGGGAGGTGGCCCGATGACCTCGATGCACCACGGCGACATCGCCATCGTCGGCGCGGCGGAGACCACCGACATCGGCGTGCGCCCCGACCTCTCCGTCCTCGGCCTGCACGCGGAGGCGGCCCGCAACGCCCTCGCCGACGCCGGGCTCACCGCCAAGGACGTCGACGGCGTGGCCACCGCCGGGCCGCTGGCGCTGGAGGTCTCCCACCACCTCGGCATCGAGCCGCGCTGGCTCGACGGCACCATGGTCGGCGGCTGCAGCTTCATGCTGCACGTCCGCCACGCCGCCGCCGCCATCGCGGCCGGCGCCGCCGACGTCGTGCTCGTCACCCACGGCGAGTCCGGCCGCTCGCGGGTCGGCGTGGCGCCCTGGGCGCCCAACCCGGCCTCGGCGACCGGCCAGTTCGAGGCCGTCTACGGCGCCCAGACGCCCTACTCGACCTTCACCCTTCCCGCGCTGCGCTTCCTGCACGAGCGCGGCATGACCCGCGAGCACCTGGCGCACGTCGTCGTGGCGCAGCGGACGTGGGCGCTGAACAACCCGCGCGCCTTCCGGCGCAAGCCCACCACGGTCGAGGAGGTGCTGGCCGGGCCCACGATCGCCTACCCGTTCACCAGGGACATGTGCTGCGTGGTGACCGACGGCGGCGGCGCGCTCGTGCTCACCACGGCCGAGCGCGCCAGGGACCTGCCGGGCGGCGACCGCGCGGTCTACCTGCTCGGCTCGGGCGAGTCGGCGGAGGGCCCGCTGGTGTCGCAGATGGCCGATCCGGGGTCGTTCGCGGCCTTCCGCAAGGCCGGCGAGGAGGCGTTCCGCACGGCCGGCATCTCGCACGCCGACGTGGACCACCTCATGGCCTACGACGCCTTCGCCCACGTGCCGCTCTACATGCTGGAGGACCTCGGCTTCGTCGGGCGCGGCGAGTCGGGCGACTTCGTCGCGGAGGGCAACACGCTGAAGGGCGGCTCGCTGCCGATGAACACCAACGGCGGCGGCCTGTCCTACACCCACACCGGCATGTACGGCATGTTCGCCATCCAGGAGGCGGTGCGGCAGCTCCGCGGCGAGGCGGTGGAGCAGCTCCCCAAGGCGGACATCAGCTTCGTGCAGGGCGTCGGGATGTTCTTCGCGGCGGCCGGCAGCCTGGTGCTCTCCCGCCACCAGGGCTGACCCCGGCGGCGGCGCCGGGAACCCGTCCGGCGCCGCTCGCCGGCCCAGGAGAACGTGTACTCTTTAGTACCAGCTTTGCAGCCGCTGACCGCAGGTCGTCAGCGGGCTCTCGTGTCCTTCGCCCACAGGGAAAGGGGGTCCGTCATGACCCGGGTGAGCAGGAAGGGCCGCACGCCCGAAGCTCGGGCCTTCCGGGCGGAACGTGTTCTGGATGCCGGGATGGCCCTGGCCACCAGGGGCGGCTACGACGCGGTCCAGATGCGCGAGGTGGCGAGGATCGCCGAGGTCGCCCTGTCGACCCTCTACCGCTACTACCCGTCGAAGGACGCCCTGCTCGCCGCGGCCATCCAGCTGCAGCTCGACGAGCTGCGCAAGGACATCGCGCAGCGTCCGCCGCGGCAGCGCACGCCGGAGGGGCGGGCCGCGGAGGTGCTGCACCGGGCCTTCCGCGCGATGCAGTACAACCGCGGGTGGGCGCACGCCGCCCTCAGCGCCTTCCACATCCCGAAGCCGCTCGGCGAGCGGCACGAGGAGGCCGCGCCCCTGGCCGAGACGCCGCCGCCGACCAGCCTGGCCGAGCTCATGGGGCGCGCGGCGTGGGGTCCTGAGCACCGCATCACCACCGCCGAGTACCGCGCGCTGCACATGCTGGAGGCGCTGTGGAGCAGCAGCGTCATCGGCTGGCTCAACGACCAGATCACGCCGGAGTACTTCGAGGAGCGGATGAAGTTCGCCGCCAGGCGGCTGCTCGCGCCGGAGCCCGAGACCGGCCGGTAGGCGCCGGTCCCGGGCCCGGCCGGCTCAGCGCGCGCCCTGGCCGTCGTCGACCTTGACCACGGTGCCGGTGACGAACTCCGAGTGCGGGGACACCAGGTAGAGCAGGGTGCTGTCGAGCTGGCGCGGGTCGCCCATGCGGGCGCGGGGGAAGAACCGCGACGGGTCGCCGCCGGTGCGCGCCATCATGCCGTCCATCATCTCCGAGGCGAACGCGCCCGGCGCGATGGCGTTGACGTTGATGTGGAACTTCGCCCACTCGACCGCGAGGACCTCCGTCATCCGCACGACGGCGGCCTTCGTCACCGAGTACAGCGCCGCTCCCCCGCCCCGGTACTCGTAGGCGCCCATGGAGGAGACGTTCACCACCCGGCCGCCGACGCCGGCCTTGATGAGCCGGCGGGCGAAGTCGCAGGACAGCAGCCAGGGTGCGCGCAGGTTCGTCCCCAGGACCCGGTCCACGAGGTCGACGGACATCTTGGTGGCGTGCTGGGCGTCGGGGATGCCGGCGTTGTTGACCAGGATGGTGGCCGGGCCGAAGCGTTCCTCGGCCGCGTCCAGCAGGCCGCCGAGCCGGTCGTCGTCGGTGAGGTCGGCGGCCAGCGGCAGGCAGGCGCCGCCGGCCGCGGCGATCTCGTCCGCGAGGTCGCCGAGCCGGTCCGCGCGCCGGGCCACGGCCACCACGGAGGCTCCGTGCTCGGCGAGGGTGACGGCGAAGCGCCGCCCGAGCCCGGAGGAGCATCCGGTCACGACGGCGGTCTGCCCCGTGAGATCGACGGTCTGCGGCATGGCTCTCCTTCTTCCTGCGGCCAGGCCCGGGGCCTGGCCTGCTTCCACGGTCCTATGGGGGCGGTTCAGTCGAGGACCTGCTCGACGGCGCCCTCGGCGACGAGCGCGGCGACCTCGGCCGCCTCGAAGCCCAGGAGCTCGGTGAGGACCCGCTCGTTGTCCTCGCCGAGCAGCGGGGCCGCCTTGGTGACGCGGTACGGCGTCAGCGACAGCTCCGCCTGGGCGCCCTCGTACGGCATCATGCCCATGACGGGGTGCGGCTGCGGCCGGAAATAGCCCCGGTGCGCCACCTGCGGGTCGGACTGGAGGCCCCGCGCGTCGTGCACCGGTCCCGCCGGCACCTCCGGCTGGAGCGTGCCGACGACCTCGGCGACCGTCCTGGCGGACGTCCACGCGGCGAGGGCCCGCTCCAGGTCGTCCTCCCGCTCCTTGCGGCCCGCCAGGGTGGCGAGCAGGGGGTCGGCCGCCCACGCGGGCTCCCCCAGGGCCCGGCGCAGGACCGTCCACTGGTCGTCGCCGGTCACCGCGATGGCGACCCACCTCTCCCTGCCGTCCTCCGGCAGGCAGGGGAAGACGCCGTGCGGGGCCGCCGCGCGGTCGCGGTTGCCGTCGCGGGTCGCGACGTGGCCGGTGAGCTGATGGTCCACGAGCTCCGGCGCCAGGAACATCAGGCCGGTCTCCATCTGGGACAGGTCGATGTGCTGGCCCTCGCCGGTCCGGTCGCGGTGCTCCAGTGCCGCGAGCACGGCCACGGCGGCGAAGCGCTGGCCGATGAAGTCCGTGTACGCCCCGTACGGGGAGCCGGGGTCGCGGTCGGGCCACCCGGTCAGCTCGCAGAACCCGGACATGGCGGCGAGCACCGTGCCGAACCCCGCGAACCCCCTGCGCGGGCCGGTCTGCCCGTTCATGGACGTCGAGAGCATGATCAGGGAGGGGTTGACCGCGCGCAGCCGGTCGTAGCCGAGCCCGAGCCGGTCCATCACGCCGGGCGTGAACGCCTCGATGACGACGTCCGCCCAGGCCGTGAGGCGGTCGGCGACCCGTCTGCCGCCGCTGGTGGACAGGTTGACCCCGAGGCCGAGCTTGGAGGCGTTGTAGTCGGCGAAGAACTGCGAGCGGTTGAGCCCCGGCACGCCGTCCTTGAACGGCGGCGCGTGCCGCAGCACGTCCACGGAGCGGGTGCTCTCGGTGCGCACCACCGTGGCGCCGTACTCGGCCAGGTAGCGCGCCGTCAGCGGGCCGACGCCCACCCAGGAGGCGTCCCACACCCTGACGCCGTCGAGCGGTCCGCGCATCAGATCGTCCCTTCGCCGCGGTGGCGGGACAGCTCCTCCGCGGACAGGCCCGCTTCGTCCCGCCACACCGTCTCGTTGTCCGCGCCGGGCTCGGCGACGTGGCCGCCGCCCGCGAGGGGGCTGGCGGGCAGCCGGGCCCAGACGCCGGGGACGCGCAGGTCCCCGGAGGTCAGGAAGTAGCCGCGGTCCGCCAGTTGCTCGTCCGCCATCAGGTCCGCGACCGTGTTGACGGGCGCCACCATGAGCCGGCGGGCCAGCGCCTTACGGGTCAGCTCCGCCTTGGTCTCGGTCAGGAAGTACGCCGCCAGCGCGCCGGTCAGCAGCTCGGGGAACGACGGGTCGTCGGCGGCGAGCGTGGGCGAGCCGAGCCGCCCGGCGTCGTAGGCCGCCAGCGCGGGCGGCAGGAATCCCTCGTCGCGCAGCCAGCCGACGTACCCGGCGGGGCCGGGGCCGAAGGGGACGGTGGCGAGGATGTGCCCGTCCCGGCAGCCGAACAGGTGGCGGTAGGGCTGGCCGGGGACGGGCGCGCCGAAGGACGCCCGGTCGACGACCGAGCCGTCGGTGTAGGGGCCGGGCACCGCGTTCATCAGGGTGCGGATCGTGGCGAGCTGCGCCGAGACGTCCACGTGCTGGCCCTGGCCGGTGCGCCGGGCGTGCCGGACCGCGGCGAGGGTGTGCACGACCGCCTCGGCCGCGGCGTGCAGGAAGTACTGGCCGGAGCTGATGCGGACGGGCGGGCGGTCGGGGTCGCCGTTGGTCCACACCGCGCCGCCGGTGGCGGCGACGACGAGGTCGGCGGCAGCGTGACCGGCGTAGGGGCCGGTCCGGCCGAAGGGGGTGACGCTGACCAGCACGAGACGCGGGTTCACGGCGGACAGGGCGGCGTGGCCGAGGCCCCGCGCCCGGAGCGTCTCCCGCTCGTACGACTCGATGACGACGTCGGCGGCGCGGGCCAGCCGCAGGAACAGCTCGCGGCCCGCGGGCCTGGCCAGGTCCAGCGTCACCGAGCGCTTGCCCCGGTTGTAGGCCGGCCACGCCGGGTTGGGCCGGCCTGGGGGCGATCCCGCCCGCCGGTCGAGCCGGGCGGGGTCGCCTCCCGGCGGCTCGACCAGGGTGACCTGGGCGCCGAGGTCGGCCAGCACGCGCCCGCTCAGCCAGGCCCGCTCGGTGGTCAGGTCGAGCACCCGCAGGCCGGCCAGCGCCCCGCTCACGGCGCCCTGCCGGGCGCGGCGGTCAGGGCGTGGGTGGCGCGGGCGGCCTCGGCGTACTCGGCGGCCAGCCGGTCCACCAGGTCGGCGACGGTGGGGACGTCGTGGACGCCGGAGACGGAGTGCCCGGCACTCCAGATGTCGCGCCACCTCTTGGGCGCGCCCCCTTCGCGGCCCTCCAGCGCCGTCATGGAGAAGCGCTTCGGCCCGATCCCGAACTCGGCCGGGTCGAGCCCCTGGGCCAGCAGCGACCGCCGCAGCAGGTTGGTCTCCAGGCCGGAGAGGGCGTTGGTGAGGTGGATGTCGTCGAGCTCGCTCTCCACGACGAAGTCCTTGTACCGCTGGTCGGCGCGGGCCTCCCTGGTGGCGATGAAGCGGGTGCCCATGTAGCCGAGGTCGCACCCGAGGGCGCGGGCGGCGAGCAGCGCGTGCCCGTCGGCCTGCCCGCCGGACAGGGCGAGGATGCCGTCGAAGCGCTGCCGCACGGCCCGCACGAACGCGAACGGGTTGGCGTTGCCGGTCTGGCCGCCCGCGCCGGCGGTGAGCAGGATCAGGCCGTCGGCCCCGGCCTCGATGGCCCGTTCCGCGTGACGCACGGTGGCCACGTCGCACCAGACCTGGATGCCGGCCTCCCGCAGGGCGGGGGCGACGGCGGCGGGCGAGCCGACGGAGGTGATCACCGCGGCGGGGCGGTGCCGCAGGATGACCTCCAGGTCCTGGTCCAGGCGGGGGTTCGAGCGGTGGACGATGAGGTTGGGCACGCAGGGAGCGGCGTCGGGGCCGCACGCGGCGGCGATGCGGTGCAGCCATTCGTCGAGCTCGCCCTCGGCCCGGCAGTTGGCCGTGGGGAAGCTGCCGAAGACGCCCGCCCGGCAGGCGGCGCTCACCAGCTCGGGGCCGGAGACGAGCAGCATGGGCGCGGCGACGAGCGGCAGCCGGGCGCGCCCGAGAACGGCGCGGCGGTCCTGTGGCAGGGCAGCGGTCATGGTTCACCTCGGGAGGGTCAGGCCGCGGCGGGCGCCCCGGGGAGGGCGCCCGCCGCCGGGTCACACGCCGAGCTTGTCGGCGAGCCGGTCGAGCTGGTAGTCGCCGTCGCCGGCGAGGACGTTGCCGGCGATCGCGTTCTTGTAGTAGAAGTGCGCGTCGTGCTCCCAGGTGAAGCCGATGCCGCCGTGCAGCAGCATCGTCTCCTTCGCGGAGGTGAGGTAGCCGGAGGAGGTGAGCGCCCGCGCGGCGGCGGCCGCGGCGCCGAGCCTCGCGGGCTCCTCGTCGGCCGCCCTGGTGGCCTCGCGCAGCGCGGCGTCCGACAGCGCCCACCGGTTGTACATGTCGGCGAGCTTGTGCTTGACGCCCTGGTAGGCGCCGATGGGCTGGCCGAAGGTGTAGCGCACCTTGGCGTACTCGGTGGTCATGGTGAGGCAGGCCAGCATGGCGCCGGACTGCTCGGCGGCGATCGCGAGGTTGGCGAGGTCGGCCACGCGGTCGAGGGCGGCGGCGGCGTCGCCGGCGAGCGGCCGGGCCGGGGTGCCGTCGAACGTGACGGTGGCCGTGCTGCGGGTCGGGTCGACCCCGGCGTCCCTGCTGACCGTCAGGCCGGCGGCGTCGCGCTCGACCAGGTACAGCCCCGCGCCCCCGGCCCCGGTGGCGTGGACGAGCAGGACGCCGGCCTCCGCGCCGTTCAGCACGGCGGTCTTGGTGCCCGACAGGGTGACGCCGTCGCCCGATCCGGTCGCGGTGGTGGCGGGCCGCTCCGGGATCCAGCGGCGGCCTCCCGGCTCGCTGACGGCGAGCGCGCCGACCAGGCCGCCCTCGGCGAGCCGCGGCAGGAGGTCGTGCTTGGCCGCCTCGTCGTCGAGGGCGAGGAGGGCTCCGGCGGTGAGCACGCAGGCCAGCAGCGGCGAGGGCACGAGGCCGGCGCCCAGCTCCCGCAGCGCCGCCGACAGGTCGGCGTGGGTGGCGCCGGCGCCGCCGTACTCCTCGGGGATGATCAGGCCGGCCAGGCCGAGGTCCCCGGCCAGGCGCGACCAGACCTCGGCGTCGTAGGCGTGCTCGCCGCCGATGACCTCGCGGACCCGCGGCAGCGGGCTGCGGTCGGCGACGAAGCGCTTGACCGTCTGAGCGAGGCTCTTCTGGTCGTCGGTGAAGATGAGAGACACATCAGCTCCTGGAGGGTGGGACGGTCAGCGCGAGAGCTTCAACTGGTTGTACGGGGTGTTGCGGTCGACGCCGGGATCCTTGGCGAGCCCCAGCACCCGCTCGCCGACGATGTTGCGCTGGATCTCGTTGGTCCCCCCGGCGACGGCGTTTCCGGGTGCGGCCACGATCGCCATGACCACCCGTTCCAGGTCGGTCCCGCCGAGCGCGACGTCGGCGCCGAGGATGTCCTGCGCCAGGTCGGCGGCCCACAGGGCCAGTTCGGCGCCGGCCAGCTTGGCGGCGGAGCCGCGGGCGCCGATGGGGACGCCGGCGATCGACTCCTCGTGCAGGACGCGGCCGTAGGCGCTCAGCGCGGACTCGCGGGCGTGCAGCAGCGCCAGCCGGCGCCGGACCGCGGGGTCGCCGTCCAGGCCGCGGGCGCGGGCCAGCTCCAGGAGCGAGTCGAAACCGAGCGGGTTGGAGCGGGCGCGCGCGCCGGTGCCGATGGTGACCCGCTCGTGGCGGAGCATCACCACGGCGGCGGCCCAGCCCTCGCCGACCCGCCCGATGACCGCGTCGTCGGAGACCTCGACGTCGTCGAAGAACACCTCGTTGAACGGCGCGTGCCCGGTCGCCACCACGAGGGGCCGCACGGTGACGCCCGGGTGGCTCATGTCGACGATGAACATGGTGATGCCGCTGTGCTTGGGCACGCTCGGGTCGGTGCGGGCGAGGATGGCGCCGTAGTCGCTGTGCTGGGCGCCGGACGTCCACACCTTCTGGCCGTTGATGATCCAGCCGGTCTCGGTGCGGGTCGCGGTGGTCTGCAGGCTGGCGACGTCCGAGCCGGCGGAGGGCTCGGAGAAGAGCTGGCACCAGATCTCCTCGCCCTTGAGCAGCGGCGGCAGGTAGCGCTTCTTCTGCTCCTCGCTGCCGAGCTCCAGGATGGTCGGGCCGGGCATGCCGAGGCCGATGGTGAACGGCCCGGTGGGCAGCTCGAAGTCCGCCGCCTCCTCGTTGAAGGCGATCAGCTCGGCCGCGCCGAGGCCCTGGCCGCCGTACTCCTTGGGCCAGGTGATGCCGGCGAAGCCCGCCTCCCAGAGCGCCTTCTGGAACCGCTTGGACTCCTCCAGCGGCACGGCGGTGCCCTCAAGGTCGTACTCGGCCGCCTCGTCGAAGGGTTTGGCGTTCTGCTCCAGCCAGGCGCGGGCCCTGGCGCGGAACTCGTCGGTGGAGGTCATAGGCGTTCCTCTCGTAGGTGCTGTCAGGCGGCCGGGGTCGGGGTGGCGGGGCCGGGGAGGGGCACTCCCCAGTCCCGGAACACCTCGCCGGTGTGCTGGCCGGGGTGCGGGGGCGGGCCGCCGATGGCGGCCGGGGTGCGGGAGAAGCGGGGGGCGGGCGCGGGCTGGGTCACGCCGAACTCGCGCACGTACGTGCCCCGCTGCGCGAGGTGGGGCTCGGCCTGGGCCTCGGCCAGCTCCCAGACCGGGGCGAAGCAGGCGTCACGTCCGGCGAACGCCTCGGCCCACTCGGCCCTGGTCCTGGTCGCGAAGACGCCGGCGAACAGCCGCTGGAGGTCGGGCCAGCGCTCGCGGTCGTGCCGGCCGGCCGTGGCGAGCTCGTCGCCGGCCAGGCCCAGCACGTCCAGCAGCTCGGCGTAGAACGGGTCCTCGATGGCGCCGACGCTGACCCAGCCGCCGTCCGCCGCGCGGTAGACGTTGTAGTACGGCGCCCCGGTGTCGAGGACGTTCGTCCCCCGGGGGCCCCAGGCGCCGAGGGCGAGCATCTGGTGCGTCATGGCGGTGAGCGCCGCCGAGCCGTCCACCATGGCGGCGTCGACCACCTGGCCCTCGCCGGTGGAGCGGGCGTGCAGCAGCGCCGCGAGCACGCCGACGGCGAGGAACATCGCGCCGCCGCCGAAGTCGCCCAGCAGGTTGACCGGCGGCACGGGCGGCCCTCCGGCGTTGCCGCACAGGCTGAGCGCCCCGCTCAGGGCGATGTAGTTGATGTCGTGGCCGGCGCGGGGCGCGTACGGGCCCTCCTGGCCCCAGCCGGTCATCCGGCCGTACACCAGGCGCGGGTTGGCCGCCAGGCAGTCCTCGGGGCCCAGGCCGAGCCGCTCGGTCACGCCGGGCCGGAACGGGTCGATGAGCACGTCCGCGGCCCGTACCAGGCCGAGCACCGCCGACCGGCCCTCGGCCGACTTCAGGTCGGCGGTGACCGAGCGCTGTCCTCTCGCCAGGATGTCGGCGGCGGGGGCCTCGGCGGGCCGGCCGGCCGGGACGGGCCGCTCGACGCGTACGACGTCAGCGCCGAGATCGGCCAGCACCATGCCGCAGAACGGCCCAGGGCCGATGCCCAGCAGCTCGACGACCCGGACTCCCGTGAGTGGACCCATGTCCGCCCTCCGTTTGAAAACACGTTCTGTTTAGCGAAGGCTCGTCCGTTCGAGGGCGGATGTCAAGAGTGTGCAGACACCTTGCCTACAGGTTGGATATTGACAATGGCGGCTCGCGTGGTCACGCTCCCTACAACGGAAACGGGTTCCTTTTGTGTCGGAGGACGTTCGGCGCCGACGTCGGAGACGCCCCCTCCTGAGGAAGTGAGCTACACATGGACGTTGCACAAGCCACCCCCGCCACCCCAGGGAGACCGGACACCGAGACCGTTCTCCGGCTGGCGGACGTCACGGTGCGCTTCGGCGGGATCACCGCGGTCGACGCCGTCACGCTCGACGTCCCGCGCGGGCAGGTGGTGGGCCTCATCGGGCCCAACGGCGCCGGCAAGACGACCCTTCTGGACGCGATCTCGGGGCTGCGCACCCCCACCGAGGGGCGCGTCGCCCTCGACGGCGCGGACGTCACCTCCCGCTCGGCCGCCTGGCTCTCCCGCCACGGCGTCCGCCGCACCTTCCAGCGGCACCAGGCGTTCGGCTGGCTCAGCGTGCGGCAGAACGTGCTCGTCCCGCTGGAGTGGCGCACCCGCGGGCGCGGGCTCCTGGGCGACGTGCTGGGCCTGCCGCACCGCCGGCGCGAGACCGCGGCCCTGCTGGAGCGGGCCGACGAGGTCATCGAGCTGTGCGGCCTGTCGGCGGTCCGTGACGTGAGCGCGGCCACCCTGCCGATCGGCCGGCTGCGGCTGCTGGAGTTCGCCCGCGCCATCGTGGACGCGCCCCGGCTGCTCCTGCTCGACGAGCCGACGTCGGGGCTTGGGCCGCGGGAGACGGAGCTCCTGCGCGAGGTCCTGCTCGGGCTGGTCGAGCGGCACGAGCTGACGGTCGTCCTCGTGGAGCACGACATCGACTTCGTGATGGGCCTCGCCGACCGCATCGTGTGCCTGGTCCAGGGCAGCGTGCTGGCCGACGGGCCGCCCGCCGAGATCCGCAGGAACCCTGAGGTCATCGCCGCCTATCTCGGCAGCTGACGCCGGCCGACCCCCCTCTTAGGAGTCTTTCGTGCAGTTCTTCAGCATCGCGATCAGCGGGGCGGTGTCGGGCGCCATCTACGCGCTGCTCGCGATCGGACTCGTCCTTTCGCACTCGACCTCCCGCATCTTCAACTTCGGCCACGCGGCCACCGCCTTCGCCTCGGCCTACCTCTACCACCAGTTCCACGTCGCGCTCGGCTGGAACAAGTGGCTGACGCTCCTGGTGATCGTCGCCGTGTTCGCCCCGCTCATGGGCTGGGCGTGGGACCGCCTGGTGTTCCGCCGCCTGGCCGACGCCGAGGAGTCGACGAAGATCGTCGCCGGGGTCGGCGTGCTCATCGTCGTGCCGGCGTTCGTGCTGCTGGTGTGCGCGATCCTGCGCGACACCCTCGGGATCCCCTTCCAGGACGTGGCCGAGGTCTACCAGGTGCCCGGCGTGCTGCCGGCCCAGCAGCACCAGATCGCCGAGGGCCTGGTCCTCAGCAACAACCAGCTCGTCGCCCTGGGCGCCAGCATCCTGCTCTTCGTCACGATGTGGGCCTTCCTCCGCTTCACGCCCATCGGCCTGCACATGCGGACCGCCGTGGACAGCCCGGTGCTCGCCCGGCTGCGGGGCATCAACACGGGCCGGGTCTCCACCCTCTCGTGGGTGATCAGCTTCTTCCTCGCCGCCGTCGCGGGCGTGCTGGCCGCGCCCTTCCCCGGCCCGTTCGGGCTGGTCAACGACAACTACACCCTGGCGCTGTTCGTCGCCACCACGGCCGCCGTCGTGGCGGGCCTGCGCTCCGTCCCGCTCGCCTTCCTCGCCGGGCTGCTCATCGGCGCCGTGCGCAACATCGTCGTCGCGTACGTCAACGCGGACTACCTGGGCGCGTTCGGCGCCTGGGCGGCCAAGGTCTACGGCCTGACCGCGTCCGTCCCGTACGCGGTGCTGTTCATCGCGCTGATCCTGATCGGCCACGACCGCAAGCGGCGCAAGGCAGGCACCGCCGCGACGGCCGCCAAGCCCACCCCCGACTACCGGGACGACCTCAGCCCGTTCAAGAAGGCCCTGCCCTGGATCATCAAGTCGGCCGTCATCCTGGTGCCCGCGCTGTTCCTCGCCAACGGCATCTGGCGGCAGTTGTTCATCTACGGGTTCGCGCTCGGCATCATCCTGCTGTCCTTCACCATCGTCACCGGGCTCGGCGGCATGGTGAGCCTCGCGCAGGGCGCGTTCGCCACCGCCGCCGGCCTCACCGTGGGCCTGCTGCTGGCCAACGACTGGCACTACGTGCCCGCCACGGTGGTCGGCGTGCTCGTCGCCGCCGGGCTCGGGGCGCTGACCGCGCTGCCGGCCCTGCGATTGTCCGGACTCAGTCTCACCTTCGCCACCCTGGCGCTGGCGCTGCTGGCCACGAACGTGCTGTTCAAGATGGAGTGGTTCTCCAACGGCACCGCCGGCTGGTCGATCCCGCGGCCCCGCTTCGGGCCCATCGACCTCGGCGACGACCGGGTGCTGCTGATCGCCGTCTTCCTCGTCGTGCTGCTGATGGTCTGGATGGCGAACAACCTCACCAACTCGGCGGCGGGCCGAGCCATGATCGCCGTGCGCACGGCCGAACCGGCCGCGTCCGCGTCGGCCGTCTCGCCGCCGGTCACCAAGCTCCTCATCTTCGTCATCTCCGCCGCCGTCGCGGGGCTGGGCGGCGTCCTCGCCGTCACCGTCTACGGCACGATCCTCAACACGGCGAACCCACCGCAGGCCACGTTCCTGTGGCTGGCGATCGTCGTCATCGTCGGCGTACGCAGCCCCGGCGGCGCCATCGAGGCCGGCATCATCAGCGCCGTCCTGCCCTGGATCATGGCCCACGGCTTCGACCTCGGGCCGATCAGCTGGGGCGGCACCAGCAACGACCTCATCCCGCAGGTGCTGTTCGGGCTCGGCGCCATCCAGCTCGCCGCCCAGCCGAACGGCCTGCTCGCCACGCAGTCCATGGCCGCCAGGCACCGGCGCGACCGCAAGCGGGCCAAGCTCGCCGCGCAGGCGGCCGCCGAGTCCGCCGCCGCGTCCGCCGCCGTGTCCGCGGTCCCGTCCGCGGCCCCGTCCGCCGGCGGGACCGGGGCCGGGGACGTCGCGCAGGCTGCTCCTGAGCCCGCGATCGAGGTGACCGAGCGGGGCGCGCCGGCCGCAGCCGCCCCGGCGGCCGGCGGCTCGCCCGGCCTACTGGAGCTGCACGGCGTGCACGCCGCGTACGGGGAGGTCGAGGTGCTCCACGGCATCGACCTGTCCGTGCGGGAGGGCGCCATCCTCGCCCTGCTGGGCGCCAACGGCTCCGGCAAGACGACGCTCTGCGCCACCATCGCCGGCCTGGTGCCGGTGACGAGCGGCCGCATCGTGTTCGACGGCGAGGACATCACCGCCCTGGACACGCTGCGGCGCGTCGGACGCGGCCTCGTCCTCGTGCCCGAGTCGCGGGGCGTCTTCCCGTCCATCACCGTCGACGAGAACCTCAGCATCTGGCTCCCGTCGAAGGCCGACCGCGCCAAGGTCTACGAGCAGTTCGAGTCCCTGGCCCGGCGGGCCGGCCAGCCGGCGGGCAACCTGTCCGGAGGCGAGCAGCAGATGCTCAGCCTGGCCCCCTTCCTCGTCCGCCGCCCGCGCCTGCTCATCAGCGACGAGCCGTCACTCGGCCTGGCCCAGCTCGTCACCGCCGAGATCATGGCCGCCTTCCAGCGCCTCCAGCAGGAGGGCACCACCGTGGTGCTCGTCGAGGAGAAGGCCAGGGACGTCCTGACCGTCGCCGACCAGGTCGGCGCTCTCCAGACCGGCCACCTCCGCTGGGTGAGCGAGCGCGCCGACGTCGACGAGCAGCGCGTCGCCGCCGCCTACCTCGGCATGTCCGCCGTCGTGCACTGACCCCCCAGCCCACGTACCTCCGAAAGGCAAACAGCATGACCTCTGCGCGCACCCGCCGGTTCCGGCGGGTCAACACCCTGGTCGCCGTGACGGCCGCCCTGTCGCTCACGGCCTGCGGCGGCGGCTCCTCCGGCACCCCCGAACCGGCCTCGCGCCCGGCGGTCGCGGCCAAGCCGCTGACCGCGCAGCAGGCGGGCGAGGAGATCACCAAGATCCTCGGCAAGCTGCCCGAGCTCACCGGCGACACCGTACGCGGCATCAACGGCAAGGTCGTCACCGTCGGCGGGACCGGGACCAACACCAAGGCGGGCCAGCACACCCTGCCGGGCCTCGACGTCGGCGCCAAGGCCCGCCTGGAGCGTGCCAACCGCGAGGGCGGCGTCAACGGCTACACCTTCGACTACGCGGGCTTCCAGGACGACAACGGGCAGCCGGCCGCCTCCCAGCACGCCACGCAGAGCCTGGTCGAGTCCGAGAAGGTCTTCGCCCTGGTGCCGTACGTGCCGGCGTCCGGCGTGAACGGCGACTACATCATCAAGCACAAGGTGCCGACGTTCGGCTGGCTGGGGCAGGACTTCTGCGCCTGGGACAAGAACCCGTGGATGTTCAGCACCTCGGGCCAGGCGTCGTGCCCGGAGGCGCTGCCGGGCAAGGTCGTCGGCTCGTCGTCGGCGCTGGAGCAGTATCTCAAGGCGTCGGGCAAGAGCGCCTCGTCGATCAAGTACGGCGTCTTCGCCTCGTCCGACCCGTACGGCAAGGCGGGCGTCATCTCGGCCAAGGCCATCGCCGCCAACCTCGGCATCGACGTCGTGTACGCGGAGGCGGACCTGCCGAGCGCCACCGAGCCCCCGCTGTCCGACTACACCCCGATCGCCTCGCGCATCATGGCGTCCGGCGCGAACGTCGTGTCTGCCAACGTCACCGCGCCCGCGCTGCTCGGCGTGCTGGGCGCGCTGAAGTCGCTGGGCTGGACCGGCGACATGCTCTACGGGCAGGCGGCGCAGGCGCTGCTCGACAACGCCGGCACCGCGCAGACGGTGGACGGCATGTACGGCACCACCTCCCAGGGCGCCCTGGCGTTCGGCGAGGACAAGTTCGCCCAGGTCAGGGAGGACCTGAAGGCCATCGGGTCGGACGCGCCGCCGGACGGCATCGGCACGGTGACGACCTACTGGGCGGCCGACCTCTTCCTCCAGGCGTTCGCCAAGATCGAGGGTGAGCCCACGGCGGAGAAGCTCGCCACGGTGCTGAACAGCGGCTCGTTCACCTACGAGGCCATCCCCGGGGTCACCTGCTCGCAGTCCTGGCCGGCCGGCCGGGTGCTCACCCCGGCGTGCGCGGGCGTGGTGAAGTACGACGCCGCCGCCAAGAAGCTGAACCCGCTGACGCCGCTGGAGGACGTGGGCGGCTACTTCATCGTCGACGGCCAGTAGGAGCCCCGCACGAGACGATCCCCGTCCCCGCCGGTGAGACCGGCGGGGGCGGGGATCCGCGCGTCCCGGCCCCGGCGGGCGGGGCAGCGCCGCCCCGATCCCAGAGGCCGGGGCAGCGCCGTCCCGGTGACGGTGGTGGGCGAGGAGGGTGTCCTCGCCCACCGGCGGGTCAGCGGCTCGCCGGGACGGAGTCCGTGAGCTGGGCGCGGCTCTCGCCGGCGAGGTCGGCGACCCGGATGCCGAGCTCGGGGACGACGGGCTCGTCCTCGGCCGCCCGCAGCGCGCAGGACGGCTCCCAGGCCGCCGCCCCGTCCTGGCGGAAGCCGAGGAGCCGCAGCCCGGGCGGCTCCTCGGTGCCGGACGCGAGCAGCAGGTCCGACCCCGTGCCCCAGCGGTAGGACGAGAGCCCCGGCCCCCACGTGGTCTCCGCGCCGCCGAGCAGGTCGCGGAGCACCAGGCGCGCCTTGTCCTCGTTCGCCACCCGCCCCATCACGACCGGCAGCGCGGCGGCCTCGGCGGCGGGCTCCGGCCAGGGGGCCCGCACCGCGCCCGGCAGGTCAGGGGGCAGCTCCGCGGGCAGCCCGTCCGACTGGGCCACCTGGACGAGGAAGCCGAGGCCGGTGGCCTTGGGATGCAGGAACGCCTCCTGCCAGAACGCGTTGTCCAGATTGACGAGGATCGGCTCGAAGCCCAGCGACCTGGCCGCGGCGAGGACGGCCCGGATGTCGTGCACCTTGAAGGTGATGTGGTGCGGCCGGGCCGGCGCCTGCGCCCCGTCGAGGAAGCGCCGGACGAACGACCCCGGCTCGGCGCCGGGCTCCAGGAGCTCGACGCCCATGCCGCCGGCGTACCGGAGCTGGGCCGGTCTGAAGGTGGGCTGGGTGTGGCCGCCGGTCCAGCGCCCGCCGAACCGCCCGGCGAGGACGGGCCCGGCCTGGGCCCAGCGCCGCACCGCGAGGGCGACATGGTCAAGGGAGTACGCCGTCATGATTCACCTCTCCGTGGAGCATCGAGACAAGGATCGCAAGGCGGGGCACCGGGCCGCCGGTCAGCCCGAGCTGGTGACGGGTTCCGCCTGGACGCCGCCCGGCAGGGGCGCGGGCCCCGCTCCCCCGCCCCGCCGCCGGGGCAGCAGGGCGCTGAGGAGGACCGCGACGCTCACCGCGGCGGCGGCCACGGCCAGTGCCTGCTGGAGACCGGTGCGCGAGGGCAGCACGGCGGTCCCCAGCTGGACGGTCTGGACGGCCAGCACGGCGCTGATCACCGCGCTGGCCAGGGACGTGCCGATGGAACGCATGAGCGAGTTGAAGCCGTTGGCGGCGGCCGTCTCGGACGGCGGGACCGCGTTCATGATCGAGGCCGGCATGGCGGCGTAGCCGAGGCCGGCGCCGGCGGAGACCACGGTCGAGGCGACCACGACGTGCCACACCTCGTCCATCAGGAACAGCGCGCCCGCGTAGCCGGCGGCGGTGAGCAGGGCGCCGGTCATGAGCGTCACCTTGGGCCCGTACGCGCCCGTGACGCGGGCCGACACCGGCGACAGCACGATCATCATCGCGCCGCCCACCGCCATCCACAGCCCGGCCTCCAGCATGGACAGCCCCAGGCCGTAGCCCGTGGCGGCCGGCGCCTGAAGGAGCTGGGGGAACACGAGGCTCGAACCGAACATGCCGAACCCGAACGCGACGGACGCCGCGTTCGTGATCAGCACCTCGCGCCGGGCGGTCATGCGCAGATCGACCAGCGCGTCACGGATCCGCAGCTCCACGAACCCCCACACCAGGAAGATCACCGCCGAGGCGGCGAACAGCCCCAGGGTCAGCGGGCTCGTCCAGCCCCAGGCGGCGCCCTTGGTGATGGGCAGCAGGAAGCACACCAGACCGGCGGACAGGCCGGCCGCGCCGGGGAAGTCGAAGCGGCCCCCGGTCCGCAGCGGCGACTCCGGCACGAGGGCGCGGGTCAGCGCCAGGCCGATCACCCCCATGGCGGCGGCGACCAGGAAGAGCATGTGCCAGTCGGCGAACTGCGCGACGAGGGCGCCGAGGGGCAGCCCGATCGCGCCTCCCGCGCCCATGGTGGCGCTCATCAGCGCCATGGCCGAGCCGAGCCGCTGGGGCGGCAGCAGGTCGCGCATGAGGCTGATGCCGAGCGGGATCGCGCCGACCGCGCAGCCCTGCATGGCGCGGCCGGCCACGACGACGGGCAGCCAGCTCGACGCCGCGCAGATGAGCGACCCGGCGCACATGAGCGCGAGGCTGATCAGCATCATGCGCCGCTTGCCGTACATGTCGCCCAGCCGTCCGCTGACCGGAGTGAACACGGCCGAGGACAGCAGCGTGGCGGTGATGACCCAGGACGCGTCGTCCACGGAGGCCGACACCAGACGCGGCAGGCTGGGGATGATGGGCACGACCAGGGTGAGCATCATCGCCACGACCATGCCGCTGAAGGCCAGCGCGGCGGTCACGCGACGTGAGGCGCGACCGGTCACGGGTGCCGCCACCGTACTCCTTCTGCTGGGGACGATGCCCGAACCCTAATCCGGACGGGCATTGTCTGTAAATAGGGAGCACTCTTGACATCGCCGAGAACGCTGACCTAGCTTCTGTTTTGCAGACACGTTTCGTCCATATTAAACGCGCAGCTCAAACTCCCTTTTCCAGGGGCGAAGCAGCCCTCTCGGACGCCTGCCGACGCGCCTTGCCGCACCCCGGCTTCCCGCCCTCCCCCTCCCGTACCTCCGCGCCCCCGTACCCTCGCTCGCTCCCCGACGACGTCGCGGAGCCGATGAACCCTGCCCGAACCCCTGGCCGGCCACGTCCTCACCAAGGAGCCCCCCCACCATGGTCAGCGAGCGCGTTCCCTCGCCCAGCGAACCAGCGATCTCCCAGACGGCCGCCGCACCGCCGAAGCCCAGCATGGTCAAAGCCTGGGTGATCACCCTCATGCTGCTCGCCAGCACGCTGATCGCCTACCTGGACAAGGCGATCCTCGGCCTGGTCGCCCAGCCCGTGATGGCCGACCTCGGCCTGACCGCCACCCAGTTCGGCACCATCAGCACCGCCGCCAGCCTGCTCGGCCCCGCCGTGACGCTGCTGTTCGCCACCGTGGCCGACCGGCTGCCGCTCAAGGGCACGCTGTTCACCCTCGTCCTGCTCTGGTCGCTGATCCAGCTACCGATCTTCTTCGCCGCCTCGGCCGGCATGCTCGTCGCGACCCGGCTGCTGCTCGGCGCGGCGGACGCGCCCTCCAACTCGGTGATGCACTCGATGGCCTACTCCTGGTGGCCGAACGAGCGGCGCGGCCTGCCCGCCGCCCTGCTCACCACCGGGGCCTCGTTCGGCAAGCTGATCTTCGCCCCGGTCCTGGTCGTGGTGATCGCCGCGCTCGGCTGGCAGTACGGCTTCCTCAGCGTCGCCATCATGGGCTTCGTCTGGTGCATCGGCTGGGCGTTCGTCGGCAAGACCGGCCCCTACGCCGAGCCGGTGACGCCGCGCCCCCCGAAGAAGGCCGCCGCGACGGCAGGGGACGACGCCCCCGAGGACCCGACGGCGGGCACCAAGGCCCCGCTCCGCTCGATCCTGCTCACCGGCACCTTCATCGGCTACCTCGCGCTGTTCTCCTCGGTCGGCATGCTCGTCATGATCGTCCTCACCTGGCTGCCGTCGTACTTCGAGGCGGGCCTCGGCTTCTCGGCCGTGACCGCCGGGTCGCTGTTCGGGGTGCCGAGCATCACCTCGGTGATCTTCCTGTTCGCCTACGGCGCGTGGGGCGACCGGGCGCTCAAGCGGGGCGTCCCCGCGCGGGTGGTCCGCACCCTCATCGGCGGCGGGCTGGCGATCGCGGGCGGCCTGTCCCTGATGGCCCTCCCCCTGGTGGACGGCGTGGCGCTGCCCATGGCGCTGCTGATGCTCGGCTACGGCCTGAGCACCAGCATCTACGCGATCGCCAACCCCACGCTCGCCCAGATCACCCCGGCCGCGCAGCGGACCGGCGTCCTGTCGCTCGGCCTGGCCCTGAGCGGCCTGCTCGGCGTGCCGGGCCCGGTGCTCGCGGGCATGGTCCTCGACGCCGCCAAGGCGTCGAGCGGCTCCCCGGCCGACGGCTACACCAGCGCGTTCCTGCTGGCCGGCGTCATCGTGCTGATCGGCGGCGCGCTGTTCGCCCTGCTGGCCAACCCCGAGCGCGACGCGCTCAAGGTGGAGGCGGCCCGCGCCGCCCGCGCGGCCCGTACCTCCTGAGCCGGAGGACGGCCGTGCGCGCCTCCCGCCGGGCCTCGAACCGGCGGGAGGCGTCCGCCCGTACGGGCGGGCCGCCGCGCGGCCATCACCGGCCCGACGGGGACGATCGCTGTCCGCAAACCCTGACGAAGATCGCTGACGCTGATGCCCTCTCCTGGCAAACTGGTCCGTATGACGAGCGCTGCAGCCGCGCCACGGCCAGGGCGGCCGCCGGATCCCGACATCGAGCCGCGCGTGCTCGACGCGACGCTGCACATCTACGCCGAGGTCGGCTGGGCCGGCTTCACCATGGACGCCGTGGCGCGCCGCGCCCGCGTGGGCAAGGCCGCGCTCTACCGCCGCTGGGAGAGCAAGGAGAAGCTCATCGTCGCGGCGCTCGCCTCGCTCACCACGCCGGTGATGGCCGAGTCCACGGGCTCGCTGCGCGAGGACCTGCTCGCCATGGCCATCCGGACCCTCCGGGCGCAGCAGAGCCGCGACGGGCTGGTCGGCATCCGGGCGCAGATCGAGGCGAAGTTCTATCCCGAGCTGTTCGGCCAGGCCATGGAGGACCTCGGCAAGCAGTGGCGGACCATCTTCCGCAGCCTCGTCCTGCTCGCCATCGAGCGCGGCGAGATCCCCAAGGGCACCTCCCCCGCCCTGGTGCTCGACGCGGTCAACGGCATCCTCGTCAACCACGTCCTGTCCACGCCGCTGGACAAGATGCCCGCGCTGGTGGAGGACGCCCCGCGCTACGCCGAGACCGTCGTGGACTTCGTCCTGTCCTCCATCGGCTACCGCGGCCGCGCGGGCGAGCCCGCCTGACCCTGGGCTACCGAAATGCGGGCCAGTACTCCGGCCTTCGGGCCGGGGGTGAAGGCCCGCGCGGGAGGACCGCCAGGCCTGAGCGTGCCCTAGACCGGACGGTTCTGCTGCTCGACGTACTGGCGCAGGACGCTGATCGGCGCGCCGCCGACCGACCCTGCGAAGTAGGAGCCCGACCACAGCTTGCTGGCCCGGTAGTAGTGGCGGGCCAGTTCGGGGAACTCCTGGCGCATTCGCCGTGACGAGACGCCCTTGAGCGAGTTGACCAACTTGGACAGGGCGACCTTGGGTGGGAAGTTGACCAGCAGGTGGACGTGGTTGTTCTCGCCGTTGAACTCGCTCAGCCCGGTCTCGAAGTCGGCGCACACGTCCCGCATGATCTCTTCCATCCGGTTCAGGTGGGCGTCGGTGAATACTGGATGCCGGAACTTTGTCACGAAAACCAAGTGTGCGTGCAGGACGAAAACGCAGTGTCTGCCTGTTCTGATGTCGCCATGTTCACCCATAGGCCAATGGTACGATCTTGGCGTGCAGCTTCGGTACAACTTCCGCCTCTACCCAGCCGCCGGTCAGCGCCAGGCGCTGGCGCGGGCGTTCGGGTGCGCGCGGACGGTGTTCAACGACGGGCTGCGCTTACGGCAGGAGGGCCGGGAGCAGGGATTGCCGTACGTCTCGGACGGGGACCTGTCCAAACGGGTGATCACGCAGGCGAAGCAGACGCCAGAACGCGCCTGGCTGGGCGAGGTGTCGGCGGTCGTCCTTCAGCAGGCGTTGGCCGACCTGAACACCGCGTACCGCAACTTTTTCGCCTCGATCACCGGCAGGCGCAAAGGCCCGGAAGTCGCACCGCCCCGGTACCGCTCCCGCAAGGACAACCGGCAGGCGGTCCGGTTCACCAGGAACGCCCGCTTCACGGTCACGGCGGGCGGGAAGCTGCGCCTGCCGAAGATCGGCGATGTCCCGGTGCGCTGGTCGCGGGAACTGCCGGCCGGACCGTCGTCGGTGACGGTGATCAAAGACGCGGCGGGACGGTACTTCGCGAGCTTCGTGGTCGAGATCTGCCAGGAGCCGCTGCCACAGACGGCGTCCGAGGTGGGGATCGATCTGGGCCTGACGCACTTCGCGGTGCTCTCGGACGGCCGGAAGGTCGGCAACCCGCGCCTGCTGCGCCGGGCCGAACGCCGTCTGAACAAAGCGCAGCAGGCGCTGAGCAGGAAACAGAAGGGCTCGAACAACTGGGCCAGGGCCAAGCGGGTGCTCGCCAGGGCGCACGCCAAGACGGCCGACGCGCGCCGCGACTTCGCGCACAAGCTCTCCACGCAGATCATCCGTGACAACCAAGCGGTGTATGTGGAGGACCTGTGTGTGAAGGGCCTGGCCCGCACCCGGCTGGCCAAGAGCGTTCACGATGCGGGCTGGTCGCAGTTCGTGGCCATGCTGGAGTACAAAGCCGGACGGTACGGCCGCACCTTCGCCAGGATCGACCGGTTCTTCCCCTCCAGCAAGCTGTGCTCAGCGTGCGGCCTGCCGGCCGGCACGATGCCGCTGAGCGTCCGCTCGTGGACGTGCCCGTGCGGAGCGGTCCACGACCGGGACGTCAACGCCGCGATCAACATCCTCGCCGCTGGACGAGCGGAGAGGCTAAACGCCTGCGGAGGGACCGTAAGACCCGCCGCCTAGCGGAGGGCACGTCCCAGCGAAACAGGAAGCCGCCAGAAGTGCCGCAGACGCGGCACAGGCTGAATCGCCGGCCTAAAGGCCGGAGAGCGCGTCAAGGCTCGTCCCGCTGCAGGCCCTTCGGGGTGATCCCGGCCCACCAGGAGGCGGCGACCTCGCGTACGCGGCCGAGGGCGGGAACGCCGGTCCGGCGCGCGCCGGACAGCGGCAGCGGTTCCCTGCCGATCCGCCCGGGGGCCGGCCCGGACTGGCCAGCCCCGTCGTGCCACTGGGCCAGCCGCCCGCCGCGGCCCACGGCGCGCAGCCGGTTCTCGACCTCGGCGCGGGTGGCGGGAGTGGTGACGATGAGCACCTCGTCGCCCTCGCGGAGCGGGGTGTCGAGGTCGGGGACGAGGGTGTCGCCGTCGCGGATGATCAGCGTGACGATGGACGGCTTCGGCAGCCGCAGCTCGAAGATCTCCACGCCGTTCATCCGCGAACCGGGCGGGATGGTGATCGTGAGCAGGTCGGCGGCCAGCACGTTCAGCGGCGCCGCCTCGATCTCCACCTCCCGCGCCTGGTGCGGCTGGGTGATGCGCAGCAGCCGGGCGATCAGCGGCAGGGTCGGCCCCTGGATCAGGGTGAAGATGACGACCAGCACGAAGACGATGTTCAGCAGTTGCCGGCTGCCCGGCACCGCGGCGACGATGGGATAGGTCGCCAGCACGATGGGCACCGCGCCGCGCAGCCCCGCCCACGCGATGAACGCCTGGTGCCGCCACCCCATCCCGAACGGGGTGAGGCAGGCGGCCACCGAGACGGGCCGCGCCACGAGCAGCAGCACCAGGCCGATGAGGGTGGCGGGCAGCAGCGCGGCGGGCAGCTCGCTCGGCGTCACCAGCAGGCCGAGCATGACGAACAGGCCGATCTGCGCCAGCCATCCGATCCCCTCGGCGAAGGACCGGGTGGCGGCGCGGTGCGGCAGCACGGCGTTGCCCAGCAGGAGCCCGGTCAGGTAGGCGGCCAGGAACCCGGAGGCGTGCACGGCCCCGGCGGCGGCGAAGGCGATGACGCCCAGGCCGACGGTGGCCAGCGGGTACAGGCCGCTGGCCGGCAGCGCCACGAACCGCAGCGCCAGGGTCCCCGCCCAGCCGATCGCCAGCCCGATCGCGGCTCCGGCCAGCAGCTCGAAGCCGATCTCGGCGGCGATGGAGAGCGGGCCGGGCAGATCGGTGACGCCGGTGGAGAACACGATCACCAGGATGACGGTGGGCGCGTCGTTGAAGCCCGACTCGGCCTCCACCAGGCCCGCGACGCGGCGCGGCAGGGGCAGCGCGCGCAGGACGGAGAAGACGGCCGCGGCGTCCGTGGAGGAGACGATCGCGCCCAGCAGCAGGGAGAGCTGCCAGTCCAGGCCGAGCAGCAGGTGCGCACCCGTCGCGGTGATCGCGACGCTGACCGCGACGCCGAGCACCGACAGCAGCGCCGAGGGCAGCATCAGCCGCCGGATGTCGCTCCAGCGGGTGCTCAGGCCGCCCTCGACCAGGATGATCCCCAGCGCCGTCGTCCCGAGGAGCTGCGCCAGCTGGGCGTCGTCGAAGTCGATGCCGAGCACGTCCTCGCCGAGCAGCACCCCGAGCGCCAGGAACAGCAGCAGGCCGGGCAGGCCGAGCTTCGTGGCGGTGCGGGCGGCGGCGATGCTGGCGAGTAAGACCAGTCCGCCGGCCAGCAGGACTGCGTACAACTGGTGCAAATTCATCCTGAATCCTCACATCGCATCGACGCTCAACCCGGGCCCGGGCCCCCAGCACCCGACTCCTACGGGTCCGATTCCTACCAGTTAGCCCCTTATCGGGGCGATCCCTACTGGTCCGATTCCTTAAGGTCAGAATCCCCCGCCTCCGCACCCTCCGCCGCCGGATCCCCCGCAGGCGGATCCGCCACGGCCGGGTCGCTCGGGTCGCGCAGCAGGCGCAGGATCAGGCGGCCCCCCGGCCCTTCGCCTGCCAGTAGCGTCCCTCCGTGCGCCTGCGCGATGTCCCGGGCGATCGGCAGGCCCAGGCCGCTGCCTCCGGTGTCGCGCGAGCGGGTCGCGTCCAGGCGGGTGAAACGCTCGAAGACCCGTTCGCGCATCTCCGGCGGGATGCCGGGCCCGTCGTCCAGCACCTCCACCTCGGCCAGCTCCCCGGCCGCCCGCACGGTGACGTGCACGCGCGTGTCGCCGTACCGGTCGGCGTTCGACAGCAGGTTCGTCAGCACCCTGGCCAGCCGCAGCCGGTGCCCCCTGACGATGACGCCGGGCTGGATCGAGGCCGTCACCGGCAGCCGGGTCCTGCCGCGGCGGCTGATCTCCTCGCTGACCAGGGCCCCGAGGTCGATCCGCTCGTCGCGGACCGGCGGCGCCGCGTCCAGGCGGGCCAGCATCAGCAGGTCCTGCACGATGGCCGACAGCCGGTACGCGTCCGCCAGCGCCGCCGCCCAGTCCTCGTCCCGCCGCTCGTCCAGCCCCGCCTCCAGCCGCACCGTCATGGCCGTGAGCGGGCTGCGCAGCTCGTGCGACGCGTCGCTGACGAACCTGCGGTGCCGTTCCACCGCGTTCTCCAGCCGCTCCAGCGTGTCGTTGACGGTAACGGCCAGCTCGGCGACCTCGTCCCCGCCCGGAGGCACCTCGACGCGCCGGCTCAGGTCCTCGGCGCTGATCCGCCGCAGGTCGCGGCGGATGCGATCGACGGGGGCGAGGACGCGGCCGACGCCGTACCAGGTGCCCCAGGCCATCAGGGCCAGCAGCACCGCCGCCGACCCGTACAGCAGGACGGGCAGGAACGGCGAGCGCAGCATGACCGGCTCCCGGACGGCGGCGTAGGCCATGACCGGGCCGTACGCGCTGGTCTCGTCGGCCATCCCCACCACGACCAGGCAGGTGCCGGGTGGCACGGCGTCCGTGGCCGACCTCTCGCCGCACACCCGGTCCCGCACCAGCGACTCGCCGCGACCGGGCCGGGCGCGGGTGAGCGGCGGCGCGCCGTCGAGCTCGGCGTCGGCCGCCAGCACCCGGCCCGCGCCGTCCACGACCTGGAAGAACGGCACGTCGTCCTGCTTCGGGATCGGGCCCGTGAAGCGGGACCGGTCGATGAGCACGGTCAGGCGGCGGGCCGCGGCCTCCGCCTGCTCCTGAAGGTCGTCCCGTGCCCGCGCCAGAAAGAGCGACGAGATCACGAAGACCCCCGCGAACAGGATCACCCCGAACAGCGTCACCGTCGCGACCGTCATCCGCGCTCTGATGGACCGGCCCCACATCATGGATCGACTGTTTCACCCGCGATCACAACGATCGGCAAAGGACCTGCCATGACGACTCGCCGGGCGCGTCAGCCGTTCGCGAACGTGACGCGCTGGTCGGCCGAGCCGGTGTAGGGGCCGTACAGGATGAAGGCCGTCGGCGGGCTCTTGCCGACGAACTCCTTGCCGACGGACAGGGCCTTGCCGGAGGGGACGCTCACCAGGCGGCGCACGCCGTCGCTGAACGCCGGGCGGTGCCAGTGCTGGGCCGGGACGGAGGCGCAGGGCACCAGGCGGACGGCGAGCATGCCGCCGCCGTTGAAGGCGGTGGTGTCGTACTGCTCGCCGGCGGCCAGGCAGCGGCCGGTGACGACGTTGACGAGCTGGAACCGCTGGGCGGAGCCCCTGGTACGCCAGGCCGTGCGGGGGTCGGCGCACGGCAGCGCCGCCACCTCCCCGCCCGCCGCGCCGACGCATCGGCCCGCGAGCGCGAGCCTGGTGCCCGCCTGCGCGGTGGCGGACGGCGTCGTACGCCGGGTGGGGGTGCCGGCGCTCGCCCGGGCCGGCGCGGGGGTCCGCGCGGACGTCCGCGCCCGGCCCGCCGTCGGCGTGGCCGCCGCCCTGGGCGTGGCCGTGACCGTCGGCTTCCGCATCGGCGCCCGCGTCCGTGCCTGCGCCGGTTCGCCGCCCGGAGTGAACGGCGGGCTCGCGCCCGGCGGCGGGCTCGCCGTGGGCGCGGCAACCGGCGGCGCCGGCGCGGGACCCGCCGTCACCCCGACCACGGCCACCGCGGCCACCGCCGCCGCCCCCACCACCGGAATCACCCACCCCGGCACCCCACCCCCTGGGAAAAGAGCACCCCCCTTCCCCGCCACCGCCCCCTCGGAGGCAACAGCCCCCGAACCGACACCCCCGTCAGAGGCCGCTTTCATGGCGAGGGGGAGCAGCGCGACCGGGACCGCCGCGCGGAGGGTGGCGTTGAGGTCGAGCAGTTCCGCGTGCGCCCTGGCGCAGGTCGCGCACGTGCTGAGGTGCGCGCGCAACGCCCGCGGCAGCCGTTCGCTGCGCTTGCGTACGATCGCCGCCAGCGGCTCGGCGTACTGCAGGCAGCGCGGCGACGCGCCCGCCACGTGCGCCGCCAGGTACGCCTTGCGCAGCCCCTCCCGAGCCCGGAAGGCGAGCACCCCGACGTTGCCCGGCGTGACGCCGAGGATCTTGGCGACCCGCTCCGGGTCCTCCTCCTCGATCAGCGTGTGCCACAGCACGGTCTGCCAGCGCGGCGGCAGCGACCGGTAGGCCCGCGTCACGAGATCGTCCGGTGGCTCCGGCGGCGCGGTGGTGAGCTCGTCCTCGCGGAACTCGTCCGTCAGCACGAGCCGCTGCTGGGAGCGGGCCCACTCGATCGCCGTGTTGCGCGCCACCGCGTACAGGTAGGGCCGCCACCCGCCGCTGGGGCCGCCCGAGCCGTTGCGCACGGTGCGCAGGGTCCGCGCGAACGCCTCGCTGGCGAGGTCCTCGGCGGTGTGCGGGTCCTGGCACAGGCGGCGGGCGAAGGCGAGGACGGCGGGATGGTGCCGCTCGTACAGCTCGGAGACGGCACGCTCGTCCCCGGCCCTGACCAGGTGCGTCAGGGCCGGGTCCGCGTCTCTCGGATCGTCCGTCACTTGAGCAGGAATTTGACCGAGTTCTTGGGGAATGCGGCCTTGGCGTAGACGGCGGCGGTCCGGCCGGCGCGGACGGCGACGATCCGGGTGGCCCTGGTGGTCGCGCTCTTCAGCGTGACCGAGCCGCCGGTCCTCTCCAGCAGCCAGCGCTGCCCCTTGGCGGCGCCGCTGCACGCGGTCATGACGACCGCGCGCTTGCCGCCGCCGATCCTGCCGAGCGCCATGCAGCGGTTCTTCTGGCGCAGCTGCACGTGCTTGCCGACGCTTACGACGTCCCACTTGGCGCCGCAGGAGCCGAGGCGCACCCTGGTGCCGGAGACGGCCAGGCAGGTGCCGTACGAGCTCCTGAACCGGACCTTGCCCGGCGCGGCGACGTCAGGCTCCGACGAGGGCCCGGGGGGCGGCACGGCGGTGGGATCCGCGGTCGGCCGGGTCGTGGAGCTCGACGTGGGCGTGGGCGTGGGCGTGGGCGTGGGGGCGGGGTTGCCCGGACGGGTGGGCGCGGGGTCGAGGCCGTCCAGCAGTTCGGCGACGAACTCGCCGTTGCCGTCGGCCACCACGGCGCCGCCGTCCTGGTTGTCCTTGACGGACAGCTTCTTGCCGCCCGCCCGGCTGGCGAAGTTGGTCTTGTCCTGGCCGGCCTGCGGCAGCCACTGCTGGGACTTGTCCTTCTTCGCGCACGCGGCGGTCACGACGGTGCCGGCCATGGCGAGACAGCGGCCGGTGGCGGCGTTGCGGAGGGTGAGGTAGCCGTCGCCGTCGATGGCGCGCCGCCAGGTCTGCGCGGCGCCGTCCGAGCAGGTGCGCTGCACGACCTGGGCGGCGCTCCCGTCGACGCACCTGCCGCCGTCGGCCACCTTGAGGCGGAACCGCCACACCGGGCTCGGCTGGTCCTGGATCAGGTACGGGCTGAACGCCACGTTCCTGACCTTCTCCAGGGCCGGCTGCTTGACCGGGGTCGGCTCGAAGTAACGGAAGTCGTCGATCCGGCACGAGTCGAGGTGGTAGTTGGCGGCGAGGTCGCTCGTGCACTCCTTGCGGGTGCCCATGTCGCGGCAGACCGGGTCGTTGCCGTTCACCCCGCCGCCGTCGCAGTGGGAGAGCCCGAAGCTGTGGATCAGCTCGTGGGTGAGCCCGGCCTCGCTCCAGCACCAGCGCGGCAGGATGACGTTGCCGCCGCTCATCCCTGCGTTCGCGCCGCCGCCCGTGCAGGAGCCGGTGATCTCGTTGTCCCTGACGAAGTACAGCGGCTTGACCCGGCCGGCCTTCCACAGGGTGCGCACCTGCGCGGGCTGGGCGTCGAGGTTCTCCTCCATCGCCTTGCCCATCTCGGCCCGGTTGCGGCCCTTGGTGAACGGCAGCTTCGCCACCACCGGGCGGCAGCCGGCGTCCTGCACGATCCGCAGCCGCCGCGAGATCCCGAACCGCTCGGCGCTGGAGTCCACCGTCTGGTCGGTCTCCCAGAGGGTGTTGAGCAGCGCGGGGCTGTCGGCCGCCCAGGCGTCCTGCCCCGGCTGGTGGACGTAGATCGGCAGCACCCAGCCCTTGTCGCCGGCGTCCGTAGCGTCGCAGGCGAACGGCGACGTGGACGCCGGCGCCGCCACCTCGGCGGCGGCGGGCGAGGGAACCACCAGAACCGCCGCCGCCATCGGCAGCAGCAGCGTCATGAAGATCGATCTCATCGTGCTCAAGCAGAGCTCCTTTCCTTTCACAAGGGAGGAGTCCGGCCGCCCGCCTTGATTACGCGACTTCGCGAGATTTCTTCCGGGAGTTCGCACGGGTCAGAGTCTGTGCGGCTCCACGGCCTCCATTGTGAGGTCGAAAGCCCGGGCCTCGCCTGCTCACCCTCCGAGATCAGAGCCCCTTCAGCCGCCTGACCGGACGGGAGGTCGTCCAGCGGGAGAGCGTGCTGCCTCAGCGTGGCGGGCCGCTGGAACCCCCCTGGTGCCGGCATCTGGGCAGGGTCCTGCCTGAGCGGCCGGCGGGCGGGCGCGGCGCCGGTCCGCCGGGGCACGAGCGCACCGGCGCGTACCGGCGAGGGGGGACGCGCCGCAGCGCCGGCCGCGTCCGTGGCGGCTGCGGGAGGCCCGGCCGCCGCTCCACGCGCCGCCCGCCGGCGCGGGCGCGGCGGCGGGCGATGCCGTAGAGGCCGCCGGCCAGGCACATGGCCACGACCGCGGCGAAGCGGAGCACGTCGGGGACGCCGGTCACGATGAGCTCGCCCGCGGGCTGGATGAGGAAGCCGGTGGCGAGGGTCCAGACGACGAGGCCCATGACCGCGGCGGCCCGCAGGTCGGCCGCGAACGCCGCGTAGCAGCACCCCGCCAGCCCCATGACGGCGAAACGCACCTCGAGCTGGCCGATGGGCACCACCAAGGCGGTGATCGCGCAGGCGGCCACCGCCGCGAAGAAGCCCACCCCGATGCTGAGCTCGACGGACGGCAGGCGGCGGACCCGGGGGCTGCAGGAGATCACAGCTCCCCATTCAACGGCCAGGACGGACGGGCGGGCAACACGATTGACCCGGTGATGGCGTTTCTCGCACCTCCCGCCCCGTGGCTGCAACCTTTCGCCCCGGAAGTGGCGTTGGCAAGGGGCGAGAGGAGATCAGATTGGATCGTCACGAGGGTTTCCGCGAGTTCGTGCTCGCCAGGCAACAGGCGTTGATGCGGACCGCGTACCTGCTCGTGGGCGACCGGCATCTCGCCGAGGACCTGTTGCAGAGCACGTTGACGAAGGTCGCCGGGCACTGGCACAAGCTCGCGGCGGGCGGCAACGCGGAGGCGTACACCCGCAGGGCGCTGGTGAACCAGTACATCTCATGGCGGCGCAGGCCGCGTTTCGAGGTGCCGAGCGCCGAGCCGCCCGAACAGGGCGTGTCCTACGACGAGGCGGCGCTCGACCGCATCGTGCTGCGCCGGGCGCTGGCCAAGCTGACGCGCAAGCAGCGCGCGGTCATCGTGCTGCGGTTCTGGGAGGACCTGACGGAGGCCCAGGCGGCGGAGGCGCTCGGCTGCTCGGTCGGCACCGTCAAGAGTCAGACCCATCACGCGCTGGCACGGCTGCGCGCGCTGGCGCCGGAGCTGAGCGAGGACTTCGAGGCCCAGGAGGTGGCCGGATGAGCAGGCTGCGCGCGGCACTCGGCGAGCTGGCCCAGGAGGCGCCGGACGTGGCGCCGGCGACGGACCTGGCGGGGCTCGCCCTCGCCGGCCACCAACGACACAGGAGGAACATCACCATGGCAACGGCTTTTCTCGCGACGGCGGCGATCGTAGGGGCGGTGACGGCGGGCGTGTCGCTGACCGGGACCGGCCAGGCCGCCCCCGCCTCGTCGCCGCTGCCCGACCTGCCCCCGGGCAAGGTGGGCGAGCTCAGTCACGCGTACCTCACGAGGTGTGAGGAGGACGAGTCGCAGACGCCGCCGGCTCTCGACTGTTCCAAGGTCGAGTGGCGGGTCGTCACCCGTACGGGCAGGACGTACCGGGTGTCGGAGGCGCTCGCCACCCCCGTCAACGATCCGCACCCGCCGGTCGCCATCAGCCGGGACGGGCGGATGTTCGCCTACTACAGCAGGCAGGAGGGGGCGCACGTCGTCCGCGACCTGGTGGCCGGCACCCGGGTCGTCTCACGGGCCAAGGTGAAGGAGTCGCAGATCGACCGGGGCTCGATGCTGGCCGTCTCCGAGGACGGGCGTCACCTCGCGTTCGACCCGCGCGAGGGGAGCAAGTATCCGGGGTTGCTGATCGACGTGCGCACCGGCAGGACGACCACGCTGAACGGCGAGTACGAGGCGATCGGCATCAAGAACGGGCTGGTCGAGCTGATCCGCTACCGAAAGACCGACCTGTGGCTGATGCCGGTCACCGGCGGCGGCAAGCCGGTGCGCTTCCCCGGCACGTACATCATGTTCAGCGAGCCCGCCCCTGACGGCCGCACGGTGGCCGCGATCGAGTTCGACGAGATGCGGAAGAGGAAGGTGACGCTGCTCGACGCCAAGACCGGCCGGGTGGTGCGGAAGGTGACGGTCAAGGGCGTGCCGGTCCAGCACGGGCCGGACTCCGTGCGCGTCTGGGCGAGCGCGTCCGAGGTGATGGTCGACTACCAGGTGGGGGCCAAGGAACTGCGCAGCTACGCGGTGAACGTCTACACCGGGAAGGCCCGGCAGGTGCACAAGGTGCCCGTCGCCGCCGCGCAGAGCGTGAAACTGCCGGGCGCGTGGTGAGCGCGGCCTGACGGCGGTGGCGCGATGAGTGGTCCTTCTCCCGACATAGGATCTTCTCATCTGTGATCAGCCCTCATGCCCGGAAGGCCGCCATGATTCACCCCCTCAGCCGGCGGTCCGCCCTGCTGGGCGCCTCGGCCGTGGCCGGGGCCGCCCTGTGGGAAAGGCCGGCTGAGGCGGTGAGCGCCGCCGCGTTCGACGCCGCGCGGGAGCGGTGGGTGAGCCTGCTGGCCGGCGGCGCGTACGACCCCGGCCACACCGACAAGATCCAGGCCGTCGAAGGCTCGGCGAACGCGGTGCTGCGCAAGCTGAAGCCGGACCCGCGCCGCCCGAGCCTGTGGCCCGACCTGCCGCTGGCCAATCCGCGTACGGGCGACTTCAACCGCTCCTACAACCGCATGCGCGCGCTCGCGCTCGGCTGGGCCACCCCGGGCACCGCCATGCACGGCAGCCCCCAGGTCGCCGAGACCGCGGCCAGGGCGCTGGACTTCCTGTACGAGCACGCCTACCACGAGCGCCTCGACCGGCGGGGCAGCAACTGGTACTGGTGGGAGATCGGCGTGCCGCGCGCGCTGACCGACACCTGCGCCCTGCTGTACGACGGCCTGCCGAAGGACCGCCTCGAACGCTGGCTGCGCCCGCTGCGCCGCTGGTGCCCCGACCCGGAGCGGCGGATCAGCCACCCCGGAGTGGTCGAGACCGGCGCGAACCGGGCGGGCAAGGCCATGGCCGTCGCGATGCGCGGGCTGCTCACCCACGACGCGCGCCTGGTCAGGCGGGCCAGGGACGCGGTCTCCGACCTGTTACGGCGCACGAAGGGCCCCGGCGACGGCTTCTACCACGACGGGTCGTTCATCCAGCACGACGTCTACCCGTACACCGGCAGCTACGGCGTCGACTACCTGGAGAGCGTGGCCAAGCTGATCGCCATGCTCGCCCGCTCGCCGTGGGAGATCCCCAGGATCGGCAACGTGTACGAGATCGTGGACCGCTCGTTCGTGCCGTTCGTCTTCGACGGGCTGATGATGGACTGCGTCCGCGGCCGGCAGATCTCGGTGCAGGGCCACCGCGACCACCATTCGGGGCAGAAGACGGTCGAGGCCGTCCTCACCCTGCTGGACAGCGCGCCCGAGCGGCACGCCCGGCGCTGGCGCCCGCTGGTGAAGGGCTGGCTGACCCGCAACCAGGCGATCCCCTACGGCACGCACGCGCCGCTGGCGAGCCTCGCGCGGGCCGAGGCCCTGCTGGCCGACGACTCGGTGCCGGTCGGCCCGCGCACGACGGGCACGTACGTCTTCGCCGACATGGACCGCGTTGTGCACCGCCGCCCCGGCTGGGCCTTCGCGATCGCGATGAGCTCGGAGCGCATCGGCGCGGCCGAGGCCATGAACCAGGAGAACCTGCACGGCTGGTACACCGGCGACGGCATGACGTACCTCTACACCGACGACCTCACCCACTGGAACGACGACCTCTGGCCGACGATCGACCCGTACCGGCTGCCGGGCACGACGGTCGACACCCGCAGGCGCGCCGACCTCGCGCACGGCAAGCGCCGCCTGCCTCCCACCCCGTGGGCGGGCGGGGCGGCGCTGGACGGCGAGTACGGTGTCGCCGCCATGAAGCTGGTCGCGGACGGCTCGTCGCTGCGCGCCAAGAAGGCGTGGTTCCTCCTCGACGACGCGGTGATCGCGCTCGGCGCGGGCATCACCGCCTCCGACGGCCGCCGCGTCGAGACGGTCGTGGAGAACCGCAACACCCACGCCGCGCACCCGCCGCTCACCAGGGGCGAGCGGTGGCTGCACCTGTCCGGCGTGGCCGGGTACGCGCTGCTGGACGGCGCGGAGGTCGGCGAGGAGGTCAAGGTGATCCGCGAGCGGCGCACCGGCCGCTGGCGCGACATCGACAAGGGCGCCACGACCGGCGGCGACACGACCCCCGTCACCAGGCACTACACGACGATCGTCATCGACCACGGCGCCGATCCGCGCAAGGCGCGCTACGCCTACGCGGTGCTGCCCGGGGCCTGCGCCGAGCGGACCGCCGCCTACCGCAAGCAGGTCGACGTCCTCGCCAACAACGGAACGGCGCAGGCCGTCTCCCGCGGCGACCTGATCGCCGCGGTGTTCTGGCGGGCGGGCAGCGTCAAGACCCCGCACGGGACGCTCTCCGCCGACGGCCCGTGCACGCTGGTGCTGCGCCGCGAGCGCGGCCGGGTGCGGGTCGCGGTCTCCGACCCGTCCAGGACCGCCGACGAGGTACGGATCAGGCTGCCCTGGGCGGTGCGCTCGGTGGTGAAGGGCGGCCGTGGCGTGCGCAGGGCCAAGAAGGCGATCAAGGTGGAGCTGGGCGGCACCCGCGGCCGCACCCACACCGCCGTCCTGCGCGTCTGAGCGGCTCACGCGGGATAGGCGTGGGTCTCCGTCGCCTTGACCGACGCCCAGACGCGCCGGCCCGGGGTCAGGTCGAGGTCGGCGACGGCGGCGGGCGTGATGTCGGCGAAGGCCGTGACGGGGCCGTCGAGGTGCACGCGCATGTTGTCGCCGTGCCGTTCGATGCCGCCGATCGTGGCCTGCCACAGGTTGCGCGGGCTGCCGTCGGGGCGGCTGCGGTAGAGCGCGACGGCGGACGGCGGGAAGGCGACGAACGCCGGCCCGTCCAGGTGCCCTGAGGTGTGCAGCGGCAGCTCGCCCACCGTGACCAGCGCCCCGTCGGCCACGCCCCGGTACAGGTTGAGCCCCACCAGGCGGGCCACGTAGTCGGTGCGCGGGCGGCGGGCGACCTCCGCCGGCGGGCCCTGCTGGACGATCGCGCCGTGCTCGATGACGACCAGCCGGTCGGCCAGGACCATCGCGTCGAGAGGGTCGTGGGTGACCAGCACGGTGGCGCCGGCGAAGTCCGCCAGGTGCCGCCGGAGCTGGGAGCGGATCTCCAGCCGGGTGTGGGCGTCGAGGGCGGCGAGCGGCTCGTCCAGCAGCAGCAGCTCCGGCCGTACGGCCAGCGCGCGGGCGAGCGCCACCCGCTGCGCCTGCCCGCCGGACAGGTGCCGCGGCTTGGCGACGGTCTGGCCGGCCAGGCCGACCCGCTCCAGGAGCTCGGCGGCGGCGCGGCGGGCCTCGGCCTTGGGCACGCCCTGGCAGCGCGGCCCGAAGGCGACGTTGTCCAGGGCGGACAGGTGGGGGAAGAGCAGGTAGTCCTGGAACACCATGCCGATGGGACGCTCCTCGGCGGCCAGCGTGTGCAGCGGGCGGCCACCGAGGACGATCTCGCCCGCCGACAGCCCGGTCAGCCCGGCGAGGGCGCGCAGCGCGGTGGTCTTGCCCGCGCCGTTGGGGCCGAGCAGCGCGACCACCTCGCCGGCGGCGACGCGCAGGGCGACGTCGAGGGTGAACGCGGGCCGGACGACCACCAGGCGGGCGTCGAGGGTCATGAGGCGCTCACCCACCGGTCGCGCAGGCTGGCCAGGATGACCACCGAGACGGCCAGCAGCACGAGGCTGAGCACGATGGCGGCCTCCGGCTCGGTCTCCAGCGCGAGGTAGACGGCCAGCGGCATGGTGCGGGTGGTGCCGGGGAAGTTGCCGGCGAAGGTGATGGTCGCGCCGAACTCGCCGAGCGCCCGCGCCCAGCACAGCACCGCCCCGGCCACCACGCCGGGCATGACCATCGGCAGCGTCACGCGCCGGAAGACGGTCCAGCGGGAGGCGCCGAGCGTCGCGGCGGCCTCCTCGAAGCGCTGGTCGGCGCCGCGCAGCGCGCCCTCCACGCTGATCACGAGGAACGGCATCGCCACGAACGCCTCCGCCACGATCACCCCGGCGGTGGTGAACGGCAGCGTGACGCCGAAGGTCGCCTCCAGCCACTGCCCGGCGAGCCCGCGCCGGCCGAGCACCAGCAGCAGCGCCACGCCGCCCACGACCGGCGGCAGCACCAGCGGCACCGTGACCAGCGCCCGCACCAGCCGCCGCCCGGGGAAGTCGACGCGGGCCAGCAGCCAGGCGAGCGGCACCCCGAGCAGCAGGCAGAAGGCGGTGGCGACGGTGGCGCACACCAGCGACAGCCGCAGCGCCTCCAGCACGTGTGGCTCGGCCAGCCGCTCCAGCAAGGTCGGCCAGGGAGCGCGGATCAGCAGCCCGGCCAGCGGCAGCACCAGGAAGACCAGGCCCGCGACGGCGGGCAGCACCAGCATCCACGGCAGCCGCCCGGCGACCTCCCGGCCCGCGACCGGCCGCGCCCTCGCCGCCGAGCCGGCTCCGGAAGCCCGCCCGGCCTCGGAAGGCGGGCCGGGCAGGTCGGCGTGCTCGGGTGTCGAAGGGCTCATGGGCGATCAGGGAGCCTCGAAGCCGGCCCTGGTCAGCACGTCCCTGCCCTGCCGCGACAGCACCAGGTCCACGAACGCGCCGGCCAGGCCGCCGGCGGGGGCCTTGGCGAGGGCGGCGATCGGGTAGTCGTTGACGGCCTGGTCCGCCTCGGGGAACTCGATGCCGGTCACCTTGCCCGCCGCGGCGATCACGTCGGTCCTGTAGACCAGCGCCGCGTCCACCTCGCCCAGCTCGACCTTGGTGAGGGTGGCCTTGACGTCCTGCTCCAGGGTGACCGGGGTGACCTTCAGCCCGGCGGCGTCCAGCGCCTTGACCGCCGCCGCGCCGCACGGCACCTGCTCGGCGCACAGCGCCACCTTCACCTTGGCGTCGGTGAGGTCCTTCAGCTCGTCCACCCCGGCCGGGTTGTCCTTCGGCACGGCGATCTGCAGCTTGTTGCGGACGAACGTGGCCGGCGAGGCCGCCAGGGAGGCGTCGGTGACGGTCTTCATCGTGGCCGGGCTCGCCGCGGCGAACACGTCCGCCGGAGCCCCCTGGACGATCTGCTGGGCCAGCGTCGCGCTGGAGCCGAAGTTGAACCGCACGGTGGTGCCCGGACGCGCGGCCTCGAACGCCTTGCCGAGCTCGGTGAACGTCCCGGTCAGCGACGCCGCCGCGAACACCGTCACCTCCCCGGCCCCGCCGCCGGCGACCGAGGACGAGCCCGGAGCAGGAGCCGCGGCGGGCTCGCCGGAACCGCAGGCGGACAGGCCCGCCAGCGCGAGCGTGACGGGCAGGGCGATCGCCCATCGGGAAAGACGCCTGAACACCAAGGAGGGCTCCTCACACGTGGCCGGCCACACGCTCGTGACCGGGGATCTCCACGACGACGTTGGTGGACTTGATCACGGCGTCCGCCACCACCCCCGGCTCCAGGCCCAGCTCGTCGGCGGCCTGGCGGCTCATCAGCGACACCACCCGGAACGGCCCCGCGGCGATCTCCACCTGCGCCATCACGGCGTCGCGGATCACCTCGGTGACGATCCCGCGAAAGCGGTTGCGCGCCGACGAACGGCCGCCGTCCACCTGTTCGACCTGCGCGCGGGCGAAGGCGGCCAGGTCGCCGCCGTTCACCCGCCGGTGGCCGTGCTCGTCCCGCTCGGCCGTCAGCCGCCCCGCGTCCACCCATCGGCGGACGGTGTCGGAGCTGACCCCGAGCAGCGCCGCGGCCTCGCTGATCCGGAACGTCGTCACAAGCCCTCACCATACCTTCGCACATACGAGCCTGAACACCCATCTACGGCTGCAGAAGCGGCACGATCCCCGGTCCCGTCATGGCATCCACTAGCCCCATGGAGGTCCGGCCCGAACGGGTCCACGATGGGACCCACGAGCATCGGCCGGGCGAGCAGGTCGGGCGTGAACGACACGCCCGTGATCCGCGCCGCGAGCGCGAACGCCCTGGGCACGGCGGTGTCGTAGTTGAGCTCCCAGGTGGCGTCGTCGTCCTCGGACAGGACCAGCGCCATGCCGAGCTCGCGCATGTGGCCGTTGAGCCGGTCGGGGTCGGAGCCGTAACGGTCGTGAGGGTGCCGCAGCCGGTAGCCGGTGACGCACCTGCCGTCGACGGCGTACTCGAAGCTGTGCTCGGCGGCGTAGTCGTGCCGGGTGATCGCCACGACCTCGCAGCCGCGCGACAGCCGGGGCAGCACCTCGTGGAGCGTGACCAGCCAGCCCATCGGCTCGATGACGACGGACCACTCCCCCTCCTGGAAGACGCCGACGTGGCCGCCTCCGTCGCCGCCGCCACTACTGTCGGCGAACTCCCAGGCGGCCTCGTCGAGCACGGAGAAGCCGGCCTCCTCCCCGGAGTCCTCGCCCCGGCTGAACCGCCGCACCACCTCGGCCGGGCCGAGCCCGCGGAAGAAGGCCACGCTGAAGATCACGTCCAGCGGGCTGGGGGAACCCTCGGGCGCGGCCAGCCACTGGAACGGCGCCAGCGGATCGATGATCGTCATGCGCGTCATCGTGGCAGCCGCCACCGACAGTCCCGGGGGTCCGGTCAGGGCCGGGCGGCGGTGCTCGTGACGCGCTCGGCGAACCAGCGGGTGATGGTCGTGGGGTGGGTGATGGCGGTGCCGACGACGACGGCGTACGCGCCCGCCTCGATCGCCGCCCCGGCCTGCTCCACGGTGTGGACGCGGCCCTCGGCGACCACCGGGACGGGCAGGTCGGCGGCCAGCCGGGCGAGCAGGCCGAGATCGGGGCCGTCCGTCCTGCGGGAGTAGGGCGTGTAGCCGGCGAGGGTGGTCCCGACGACGTCCGCGCCGGCCTCGGCAGCGGCGACGCCCTCCTCGTACGTGGACACGTCGGCCATGACGAGCCTGCCGGTCCGCTCGTGCACGGCCGTCACGATCTCGGCGAGAGCGCGGCCGTCGGGCCGCGCGCGGCCGGTGCCGTCCACGGCCACGACGTCGGCGCCCGTCTCGGCGACGGCCAGGGCGTGTCAACGGCCTGACCTGGCAGGCGCCGCGCGTCATCCACCACGCGGCCACCACGTCGGAGGGCGTCGGCGACCCCAGCGTGCTGGTCGACCGTGCCACCGGCGCCGCCTACGTCTTCTACACCTACTCGCCCCGGCCCGGCATCAGCTTCTGGTCCGGCGGGTCCGGCTCCAACGCCGCGAACGACCGTGGCCACCTCCACCGACGGCGGCCGGACGTTCGGCGCCGCCACGGCCAGCCCGGTGCTCAACGACCCGCTGTGCAACGCCGACGAGCTGTCCTACCTCACGCCCGCGCAGCGGGGCGCGAACGGCGCGCCCGTCCGCACCGCGACGGCCCTCTACAGCGGCAACGCCCACACGAGCGCCCGGAACGACCTGACCGTGCGCCTGTCCACCGACGACGGCGCCACCTGGCCGGTCAGGGCGCTGATCAAGACCGGCACGGCCGGCTACTCCACCATGGCCGTGCTGGCGAACGGCCAGGTCGGCGTGCTCTACGAGATCGGCGACACCGGCGGCATCGTCTTCGCCCGCTTCACCCTCGACTGGCTGAGGACCGCCTGACCCTCCTGCCCGTGCGGCACCCGGATGGCGAGCAGCGCGATGTCGTCGTCCGGGTGCGGCCCGGCCTCCGCGGCCACGGCGTTCAGCAGGTCGGGCAGCGGCAGGTCCCGGCAGGCGGCCAGCACGCGGGCGATCCCGGCCGTCGCCTCGTCGACGGTGGTGCCCGGCCGGTCGACGAGCCCGTCGGTGTAGAGCAGCAGGACGGTGCCCGGCTCCAGGTGCGTCCGGTGGTCGTGGCGCGGGCCCGGGTCCAGGCCGGGGAACAGCATGAGACCGTGCTCCTCCTGGCACTCCACCGGCTCGCCGGGGCGCGCCAGCAGCGGCGGCGGATGTCCCGCGTTGGTCCAGGTGAAGCTCCAGTTCCTGGACCTCGGGACCGCGGCCAGGTGGCCGAGGAGGAGCGTGCCGCTCAAAGGCAGGCTCAGCACGCCGCACGCCTGCTGGAGCGCGGTGACGGCGGCCGCGGGCCCCAGCCCCGGATGGTCGAGCACGGCCTGGCGCAGCATGGCGCGGGTCTGCCCCATGACGGTGGCGGCCTGCATGTCGTGGCCGGTGATGTCCCCGACCGCGACGGCCAGGGCGGAGGCCGCCGGGCCCGGCAGCGGGAAGGCGTCGTACCAGTCGCCGCCCACGAGGTCGTCGGCCGCCGCGGCCAGGTAGAGCGCGGCGAGGCCGAGGCCCTGACCGTCCGGCAGGTCGGTCAGCATCGCGCTCTGCAGCTGGCGGGCGACGCTGACCCGTTCGTCCAGCACGCCGGCCCGCTGGACCGCCTGGCCGACGTAGCCGGCGATCGCGGTGAGCACCGCCCGCTCCGAAGGGCCCGCGTCGTGCGGCTCGCCCCAGCCGATCAGCAGCACCCCGTGCACCGCGCCGGCGTGCGTCAGCGGCACGCACACCAGCGCGCGGACGTCGAGCAGGGCGAACGCGCCCGCGACGGCCTCGCCGTACGCGCGGGCCAGTTCGCCGGGGTCGCCGGCCGAGACCAGCCGCCGCCCCCTGGCCGCCTGGGCCAGCGGGTGGTCCGCGTCCAGGGCGCAGGAGACGGCGGGCTCGGCGCCGGGCGGCACCGGCCCCTTGTCCGGCCCCGTGTCCTGCGCGGGGCGCAGCCGCCCGTCCTGGATCAGGCTGAGGCTCGTGTGCACGGGCTTGAGCGGCTCGCTGACCAGGTCGCGCAGCAGGTGCTGCACGTCGTGCAGCGTGGCCGCGCCGGCCAGTTCCTGCGAGGCGCGCAGCAGCAGCTCGGCGGCGTCCCACCCGGCCTGGGCGCGCACGCCCGCCTGTTCGGCGACCGCCCTGGCCCGCTCGGCGACGCGGTGGTCCCGCTCGGCGTCCTGCTGCGCCATCAGCGCGCTCCTCGCGGCGGCCCGCGACCGCAGCTCCGCCGAGCAGGCGGAGGCCAGGTCCGACAGGTCCGCCAGTTGCGCGCCGGTCCACTCCCGCGCGCCGGGGCAGGCCGCGCACAGCACGCCCACCACCTGGCCGTACGCGGTCAGGGGCATCCCGGCGTAGGAGACCAGGCCCCACTGCCGCTCGGCGAGCGTCTCCCGCGAGGAGAAGCGGGCGTCGTCCCGCAGGTCGGTCACGATCAGCGGCTCGCCGGTCGCCACCACCCGCCCGGACAGCGAACGCGACAGCGGCGGGCGGCGCAGGGCGTCCCGCCCCTCCTTGAGCCCGACCAGGCCGGGCAGTTCCAGCCGGTCCGCCCCGGCCAGCGCCACCAGCGCCACGGGCGCGCCCATGACGCTCGCCGCCAGCCGGGCGAACCGCTCCATCCCCGCGTCGGGGGCCGGCGGCCCGCCGTCCGTGCGCCGGGTCGTCCCGGCCGTCCTCACCATCCGCGCCCGCCCGGCCGCGAGGCGCCCCGCCGGGGTCCTCGCCTCTCGGCCGGCCGAGAGGCTGACTCACGCATCTCCACCCGCTCGGTTCTCATCTCGATCTCCGTACCATGAGGACAAAGTCCTACCCCGAACCCCGCCGACCCGATCGAAATCCGCACGAAACCACAGGTCACCGGGGTTCCTGGGGGACGCGGCACAGGGAGGGTCTTGAACCGGCGCCGTCGCCGTGCCTAGTCTCGGCCTGATCGTCAGTCTTTGGAGGTCCGGTGAGCCCGGAGACGACCCCCGGCTTCGCGCGCGTCGCCGCCGGCTACCACCCCGATCCCGCGTTGTCGATGTCCCTGCACGCCGACGCCTACACCGATCCCGCGTGGTTCGCCGTGGACCAGCGGGAGATCTTCGGCCGTACGTGGCAGTGGCTGTGCCACGGCGAGAAACTGCGTGAGCCGGGCGGCTACGTGGCGGCCACGGTGGCCGGCATGCCGATCGTGGCCGTCAGGGACGAGGCCGGCACGCTGCGGGCGTTCTACAACGTGTGCAAGCACCGGGCGCACGAGCTGCTGTCGGGCTCGGGGGTGCGGCGCAGCATCGTGTGCCCGTACCACGCCTGGACCTACGACCTGACCGGCCGGCTGCGGCGGGCCCGCCACACCGGCGGGATGCCGGGCTTCGACGCCTCCGCGGTGTGCCTGGACCGGATCCAGGTGACCGAGTTCGCCGGCATGGTCTACGTCAACCTCGACCCGGGGGCGGCCCCGCCGGCGGAGCAGGCGCCCGGTCTGGAGGCGGAGATCCTGGCCCGCGCCCCGGACGTGGCGCGGCTGACCCTCGCCCGCCGGCTCACCTACGACATCGCCTCCAACTGGAAGAACGTCGTCGACAACTTCCTGGAGTGCTACCACTGCCACGTGGCGCACAAGGACTTCGTGTCCCTGGTGGACATGAGCACCTACAAGGTCACCACGTACGGGATCCACTCCAGTCACATGGCGAGCGCCGGCACGGGCGCGAACTCCGCCTACGACGTGTCGGGCGCGACGGTCACGGAGCACGCGGTCTGGTGGCTGTGGCCCAACACGTGCCTGCTGCGTTATCCCGGCCGCGGGAACTTCATGGTGCTGCAGATCATCCCCGACGGGCCCGAGCGCACCCGCGAGACGTGGGACTTCTACCTGGAGACCGCCGAGCCCGACGAGGCGGAGCTGGACAGCATCCGCTACATCGACGAGGTGCTCCAGGTGGAGGACATCGCCCTGGTGGAGAGCGTCCAGCGCGGCATGCGCACCCCCGCCTTCACCCAGGGAAAGATCGTGTACGACCCGGACGGGGGCGGCCTGTCCGAGCACGCCGTCCACCACTTCCACGGGCTGGTGCTCGACGCGTACCGGCGTGCCGGTGCGTGAGCGGGCGGGCGGAGTGTGTTAAACTGAGTGCGTTGCAGTTATGGTACCCATAGGACTTATGCGCGCCTGACAGAGTGATCTTCGGGCGCGTTTTTTGTTTGGCCGGTTTCTCCGGGGGGTTCATTGCGGCGGCACGAGATTCACGAGGTGTGAATTCTCGATTCACGGCACTGTCTGAAGGAGATCGACATGGCCACCGGCACCGTCAAGTGGTTCAACTCGGAAAAGGGCTTCGGCTTCATCGCGCAGGACGGCGGCGGCGCCGACGTCTTCGCCCACTACTCCAGCATCGTCTCCAACGGCGGCTACCGCGAGCTGGTCGAGGGCCAGAAGGTGTCCTTCGACGTCGTCCAGGGCCAGAAGGGCCTGCAGGCGGAGAACATCGTCGCCGCCTGACCCGGCACCTCACGCCGCCGGCGCCCGCGCCTCGCGCGGGCCGGCGGTCCGCCGCGCCAAGATCACGACGGCGCGTTTTCCCTGTTGGCTCGCTTTACGCACAGGATGAGCGCATACTTAATCAAATGAGACGTACTGCGCCCGCGGTCCGACGCCGGCCGCCCGGCAGCCCCTTCAACACTCCGGAAATCCCGGCTCCGCCGGCCGAGGAATACGCGGTCGGCGACCGCGTCAGTCACGACAAGTACGGCCTGGGCCGCGTGCTCGCGGTCGAGCAACATGTCGCCGTTCTTATCGATTTCGGCACCGCGACCTACCGCGTCCCCGCGCCGAACGCCAAGCTCGTGAAGCTGTGACGATCATCGTCCGGCCGCCCGGCGATCCGGAGGACTCACCATCATCGAGCCACCAGGGCACCCGCTACGCCGTCGCGTAGTCGAGAGCGCCATCTTCGGCGCCCGCGATCAGTCCCTCGCCGAGGCCGCCCACTGGACCTGCCCCCATGGGCAGCACGTCGCCCAGGGCTGCGTGACCTGCTACCGCGCCGCGGCGGAGGCCGATCCCGGGTTGCCGCTGTGGGAGGCCGTGGCGTGGTTCACCTCGCCGAGACCCATCCCGATCAAGGTCCTGCACGACGTGCACCGCCACGGCCGTCACTTCATGCTCGACCAGCCCTCGACGCCCCTGGTCTTCCTGCTGAGCGGGCAGGCACGGGCGGCTCAGGCCGTGGAGGCGGTGGCGGGGCTGATCGGGTTCCTCGTGGCGAACCGGAGCGTCGTCGACGAGTTCACCGTTACGGAAGTGCGCGCCGTCCGGTTCTGACCACCCCGCCGCCGCCGGTCAGAGGTGGGCGGCGAGGAAGCCGAGGATCTCGGCCCGCGCAGCCTCGGCCTGGGGCACCAGGCCCGGCATGCTGAGGAAGGCGTGACCCGCGCCGGCGTACTCGGTGAGCCGCGCTGACGTGCCGGCCGCGCGCAGCCGTTCGGCGTAGCGGCGGCCGTGATCGGCGATCGGGTCCTCGGCCGGCACCACGAGGAGCGCGGGCGCCAGCCCGCCCAGTTCGTCCGCGTGCAGCGGCGAGAGGGCGCGGGCGTCGGTCCCCGGCTGCACGGCGAGCCGCCGGAAGAGCCGCAACTGCGGCATGGACAGTGCCGGGCTGTCGGCGTACCTGGCGGCCGAGGGATGGTCGAACATCGCCCCGGTCACGTCGGCCGCGGTGTTGACCAGCACCTGCGCCCGCAGGGCGAGACCGGCCTCCCTGGCCCGGATCGCCGCCAGTGCGCTGATCAGCCCGCCGCAGCTCTCGCCGAAGACGGCGGCCCGCGCCGGGTCGACACCCCACCGCGCGGCGTGCTCCACCACGTGCCTGAGGACGTCCCAGCCGTCGTCGGCCGCCGCCGTCAGCGGGGTCCCCGGAGCGAGGAGGCGGTGCTCGACCGAGACGACGACGGCGGGCAGCCGTACGGCGAGATGGCTGGTCACCCAGTCGCTCTGCGTCGCCGTGCCGACGAAGCCGCCCCCGTGCACGTGCAGCACGAGCGGCAGGTCCGGGCCGCCGCCGTCGGGCCGGTGCACCCGTACGGGGACCTCGCGGCCGGGCAGGGACACCTGCCGCCAGCCGATCGAGGCGCCCGGCTCCGGGTCGCCGGTGACCCTGCGGGCCGCGGCGGACGCCCGGAACCGGTTCTCCGCCTCGCGGAAGGCGAGCAGTTCCTCGGCCGTGACCGTGTCCCAGTCCGGCTCCTGCGGACGCATCGCGATGATCTCTTCCATGGCTTCCCCTTTGCCTGCGCTAGTTTCGATACCTGAGGTTTCGATACCTAAGGTAGCGCAGAACGGTACCGTAGGGGCATGGCCTCCACCACCTCAGCCCGGCCGCCCGGCCGGCCCCGCGCCGGCCTCAACGACGTGGTCTTCGCCGCGACGCTGCGCACGGTCCACGACCTCGGCTACGCGCGCGCCACCGTCGAACGCATCGCCGCCACGGCCGGCGTGGCCAAGACGACGGTCTACCGCCGCTGGCCGTCCAAGGGCGAGCTGATCGTGGACTGCCTCCTGGACGCCTTCGGCCCGGTGCCCCTGGAGGGCGCCGGCCCCGCCGAGCTGATGTCCTCGGCCATCCGCTGGATCGCGGCGAAGATCGGCGAGCCGGGGGTGGGCGACGCCTTCGCGGGCGTGTTCAGCGACGCCGTCAGCGACCCCGGCCTGCGCGAGATCCTGGCCACGCGCCTCCAGGACCCCTACCGGCGCGCGCTCCAGGACGCGCTCGGCGAGCCCGAGAACCGGGTGCTGTTCTTCATCGACGTCGTCGTCGGAGCGCTGCTGCACCGGATGGGCATGACCGGCCGGCCGATGGCGGACGCCGACGTCACCGCCCTGACCGAGATGGTCCTGGCGCACTTCGCCGCCGGCCGGCCCTGAGCGCGCCACCCGGGCCGGAGGTCCCGGTCGCCGGGCGCGGGCTCAGCGTCCGCGGCCGGTCAGGCGGCGCAGGCCGAGGAAGGCGAGCACCAGGGCCACCACGAGGACGATCGGGCCGATGACCGCCCAGGTGGTGACGCCGCGCACGGGACCGCGCCCCGGCCACCCCCGCGCGGCTCATGGCCTCAGGAACGCTGCTCCGCCTCCAGCGCGGCGCGGATCGTGCGCAGGGACGTCGCCAGCTCCTCCAGCGCGCCGGGCGGCAGCAGGCGGGAGGTCCAGCGCTCGATCTCCTCCTCGTACACGGGCCGCGCCCCGGACAGGATCCGCTCGCCGGCCGGGGTGAGTTCGAGGAACGACGAGCGGCCGTCGGCCGGGTTGGCGACGCGGCGGCACCAGCCTGCCGCCTCCAGCCGGTCCACGGCCTTGCTCGCCGCGCCGACCGTGATGGCGACCTCGTGCACGAGGTCGAGCACCCGGCACCCGGGACGCCCGGCGATCACCGTCAGCAGGTCGTACTGGCCCAGCCGGAGGCCGTGCTCGGCCTGGAGCCGGGCGTCCACGGCGTTCCAGAGCCGGGTCTCGACGCGGACGAGGTCCACGAACAGCCGCGCGGTGCGAGCCATGAAGATTCCTTCCCGAACCCGGGAATTAGATTCCCGGGAATCTTGTTGCGACGTGCATTCCAAGGAATCTATCCGAGGGGACCTGGAGGTCACCGATGAGCCGTCAGCAACGCCAAGCCCTGGACGCCCTGCTCCGCGACGCGCCGAAGAGCCCTGACGCCACCGTGGAGGAGGCGCGGGCGGGCTTCGACCAGATGTTCCAGGCGCCGGCGCCGGAGGGGGTGACCGTCCGGGACACCACTCTCGGCGGCCGTCCCGCGCTCGAACTCGACACCGGCGACCCGGCCGCCGCCGTGCTGCTCTACCTGCACGGCGGCGGGTACGTGGTCGGCTCGCCGCGCACCCATCTCGCCCTCGCGGGTGAGCTGGCGCGCCGCGCCCGTACCCGGGTGGTCTCGCCCGACTACCGGCTCGCCCCCGAGCACCCGTTCCCGGCGGCGGTCGAGGACGGCCTGGCCGCCTACCGCGAACTGCTCGCCCTGAGCGGGAGCCCGGCCCGCGTCGCCCTGGCCGGGGACTCCGCGGGGGGCGGGCTGGCGATCGCGACGCTGCTGGCGGCGCGCGAGGAAGGGCTGCCCATGCCGGCGGCGGTCGTGATGTTCTCCCCGTGGACCGACCTGACGTTCACCGGCGCGAGCATCGACACCAAGCACGGGATCGACCCCATCTTCGTCCGGTCCGACCTGGAGGTATATCGCACGCACTACCTGGGACGGCAGGACCCGTCCACTCCGACGGCCAGCCCCGCGCTGGCCGACCTCACGGGGCTGCCGCCCCTGCTCGTCCAGGCGGGCTCGAACGAGCTCCTGCTGGATGACGCGGTGCTCCTCGCCGCCCGCGCCGCCGCGGCCGACGTGGACGTGACGCTCCAGGTCTGGGGCGGGCTGCCGCACGTCTTCCAGCACCACACGGCGCTCGTCGAGGAGGCGGGGCAGGCCCTCGACGACGCGGCGCGCTTCCTTTCCCGCCACATGTGAGCCGGAGCGGCGGGGTCCGTTCAGCCCCGCCCGGCGCGGCGGCGACGGTGGGCGCGCTGCCGGCAGGCGGGACCGCAGTAGCGGGCCGGTCGGCCGGTGGCGCGCACCCGGAGCACCGCGCCGCACTCCGCGCAGTGCCGTGGCACGGTGGTTCCGTGACGCGCGAGCGCGCCCGTGCCGTCACGGAACGACCCAGGTTCCGTGACGGCACGGGCGCGCAGGCCGTCGAGCAGCAGCCGCACCACCTGGGAGCCGCGGGCCTCGTCGCGGTGGGCCGAGCGCAGGGTGACGCCGCCTGCGGCGAGCGCCGCGAGGTCGTCCGCCCGCACGTCGGCGCGGATCGCACCGGCCTGTCTCGCCTCGCGCAGCAGCCGCTCCAGCGCCTCGTGGAAGCGCCGGGTCCCCCTTGCGAGGCCGGCGCGCGGCCAGCTGCGGTCCCCGGTCAGCGCGTCGCAGACGTGCCGGCGGCCCGCCGACCGCTCGATCGCCTCCAGCAGGAACCCGAACAGCGCGTCGCCGGGCGCGGCGCGGGCCCGCCAGCGGGCGGCGGCGGCCACCATGTCCTCGACGTGCTCGGCGAGCACGGCCTCGATGAGGATCTCCTTGCTCGGGAAGTGCCGGTAGACGGTCCCGGCCCCCACCCCGGCGCGCTGCGCGATGCGGCCGAGCGACGCGCCGGTCCCCTCCTCGGTGAAGACCCGCGCCGCCGTACGGAGCACGAGCTCGCGGTTGCGGCGGGCGTCGGCACGCCCGTCGGGTGTTGTCGTCACGTCACGAAATCCTTGTCTGCGGCGGCGAAACGGGTGGAGCATTCCGGACCACGCCAGTATCCCGCGTCCTAAGGAAAGGGCACCATGACCACCGCTGCACCGCACACCACCGACGCCCCCATCCTCGTCACCGGAGCCACCGGCAAACAGGGCGGCGTCACCGCGCGCCGCCTGCTCGCCGGCGGCCGGCACGTGCGCGCGCTGGTGCGCGACCTGACCGCGCCCGCCGCCGCCGGGCTGGCCGCCGCGGGCGCCGAGCTCGTACGCGGTGATCTCGACGATCCGGCGAGTCTGCCGCCCGCGTTCGACGGCGTGGCCGCCGTGTTCGGCGTGCCGCCGGTGGCCTGGGGGCCGGACGGGCTGGACACGGACCTCGAGGTGGCCCGCGGCCGGGCGCTGATCGACGCGGCGGTCGGCGCGGGGATCGAGCAGGTCGTGTTCAGCACCGTCGCCTCGGCGTCGGCCGCGTCGCGGGGGTCGGCGGGCAAGGCGCTGATCGAGGAGTACCTGCGCGAGCGCGTCGCGCTGCCCACCGTCCTGCGCCCGGTCCGGTTCATGACGAACTATCTCGCCTCCGGGATCGCCGGGATCGACGGCATCTCCGGAGGTGTCCACCGGCACCTCTTCCGGCCGGACGAGCCCATGCAGGTCATCGCGCTGGAGGACGTCGCCGAGTTCGCCGCGCTCGCGTTCGCCGACCCCGCCCGGTTCGCCGGACGGACCCTCGAACTGGCGGGCGACGATCCCACCCCGGTGGCGGCCGCCGCCGCGATCAGCGAGGCCACCGGCATCCCCATCCGCTACGAGCGGCTCACCGCCGACGAGCTCGCCCGGCTCGGCCCGGACATCGCCGACACCGCCAGGCGCTGGCAGGCCGGCCACCGCTGGCACGCCGACCTCGAGGCGCTGCGCGTCATCCATCCGGGGCTGCGCACCCTCGCCGACTGGCTCGCCGAGTCCGGCGCCGCCGCGATCCGCGCCCGCCTCACCCGCACCCCGGCCTGAGCCGGCGTCCGCCCGAGCGGGCTCTCACACGTCGAGCACCCAGGACGGAGACCGGCTCGTCGCGCTCCAGCCCGCCGGTGCGCGGCGCGGCGCGCGATGCCGGGTGACGCCCCGGTCCCCTCCTCGGTGAAGACCCGGGCCGCCGTGTCTGCGGCGGCGAACCGGGTGGGGCATCCCGGACCCCGCCGGTGTCCGGCCCCAACGGCTTCCCGGGGCTCACGGCACGCGCGTCGCCGGCGGGCCTTCCACCGTGGGACGTCCGTCCCCGCTGAACGCGCCCAGCAGGCGCAGTCCGTCCTCGGCGGGGCTCCCGGGCGCCGCGGACAGCACCAGCAGCTCCATGCCCGACTCATCAGGAAGTGCGAAGTTCTCCTGGTGCAGTTCCAGCAGTCCGACCAGCGGGTGCCGGTACGCCTTGCGTCCATGTGCGCGGGCGCGCACGTCCGCTCGGGCCCAGAGGCGGCGGAAGCGCTCGCTGCCCATCGCGAGCTCGCCGACAAGTGAGGCCAGGCGCGGGTCGTCGGGGTATTTCCCGGCCGCCAGGCGCAGGTGCCCGACCACGTCGAGGGTGCATTTCTCCCACTCGGCGTACAGGCCGCGCTCGGCCTCCTCGAGGAAGATGTGCCGGGCGGTGTTCAGGCCCGGCATCTCCCGGCCGTAGAGGAGCCCGGCGAGGCGGTTCCCGGCGACCACGTCCATCCGGTGGTCCATGATCAGGGCGGGCGCGTCGGTGACCAGGTCGAGCACGCGCAGCAGCTCCGGCCGAGGGCGCCCGCCGGGCGGCTTCGCGCGGCGGCGGCGCTGCCGGGCCAGCCGGTACAGGTGCCCGCGTTCGGTGTCGTCGAGGCCGAGGACGCGGGCGAGCGCGTCGAGGACCTGGTCGGACGGCTGGGTGGCGCGGCCCTGCTCCAGGCGTACGTAGTAGTCGACGCTGACTCCGGACAGGTGCGCGACCTCTTCGCGGCGCAGCCCTTCGACGCGGCGGCGGCTGTCGGTGGGGACGCCGGCGGCGGAAGGGTCGACCCGGGAGCGCCGGGTGCGCAGGAAGCCCGCGAGATCGTCCATGCCCCCAATATGGCGCCATAGAGGCAGATGAAGGTGGTCCTGCCAATACCAGGAAGTGCCGTCCGATGGAAGAGGCGCCCCTGAACGACGCGGCCTCGCCGGCGAATCATCTGTGGCGACACACCTTGTTGAAGGGAACAGCCATGAAGACGCTCATCGTCCACGCCCACCCCGAGCCGCGTTCGCTGAACGGCTCTCTGAAGGACCTCGCCGTGTCCACTCTCGAAGCCGCCGGGCACGAGGTGCGGGTGAGCGACCTGTACGCGATGAACTGGAAGGCCGTGGTGGACGCCGCGGACTTCGGCGGGCACGCCACGAGCCCGCTGCGGGTGATACCGAGTTCGGCCGGGGCGTTCGACGCCGGCGCGCTCACTCCCGACGTGGCGGCCGAGCAGGAGAAGCTGCTGTGGGCGGACACGGTGGTCTTCCAGTTCCCGATGTGGTGGTACACGATGCCGGCGATCCTCAAGGGCTGGGTGGACCGGGTGTTCTCCTTCCATTTCGCGTACGGGGTCGGCGTGCACGACGAGACCCGGTACGGCGAGCGTTTCGGCGAGGGGACGCTGCGCGGGCGGCGGGCGGTCCTGTCGGTGACCGTCGGCGGCCCGGAGTCCCACTACACCGATCGCGGGATCAACGGCCCGATCGAGGACCTGCTGTTCCCGATCCACCACGGGATCCTGTACTACCCGGGCATGGAGGTGCTGCCGCCGTTCGTGCTGTACGGCACCGACAGGTTGACGCGCGGTGACTTCGAGGACGCCGCGAAGGCGTGGAAGGAGCGGCTGCTGTCGCTGGAGACGACGGAGCCGATCGCGTTCCGGCGCCAGAACTTCGGTGACTACGAGATCCCGTCACTGCGGTTGAAGGAGGGGCTGGAAGCGCCGGGCACCAGAGGTTTCGGCCTGCACGTGCGCAACCGGTGACCCGGTGGCGACCCCGCGGGTGGGTCGTCCCCGACCACACCAGATCCCCGTCCTGCGGAGAGGGACCATGACGGGCGCGGCACCGCCGCGACCAGGGCCCGCGTGTACGGGTGGCGCGGCCGGGCGAAGACGTCCTCGACGTCCCCTTCCTCCACCACCCGGCCGTCCTTCATGACCAGCACCCGGTCCGCGACGTGGTGCACCACTCCCAGGTCGTGGGAGATGAACACCATCGCGGTGCCGTACTCGGCCTGGATGTCGGCGAGCAGGTCGAGCACCTGGGCCTGGACGGAGACGTCCAGGGCGGACACCGGCTCGTCGCACACCAGCACGTCGGGGCGGGGGCCGAGAGCGCGGGCGATGGCGACCCGCTGGCGCTGGCCGCCGGACAGCTCGCGCGGATGGCGGCCGGCCGTCTCCGGCGGCAGGCCGACGCGGTCCAGGAGGTCGAGGACCCGCTCCCGGCGTTCCCTCCCGGGCAGGCGCAGCGGCTCGGCGACGAGCCGGCCGACGGTGTGGCGGGGGTCGAAGGAGTCGAGCGGATTCTGGGAGACGAGCTGGACGCGGTGCCGGAGGGGGCGGCGGGCGCGTTCCGGCAGCCGGCTCCACGGCCGCTGGTGCAGGGTGACGTGGCCGCGCGCGGGTTCGAGCAGGGCGAGGGCGAGGCGGGCCAGCGTGCTCTTCCCGGAGCCCGACTCGCCGACGACGCCGAGCGTCTCCCCCTCGTGGAGGGTGAAGGAGATCTCGTCCACGGCGGGGCGCCGGTCGTAGGAGTGGCTGAGCCCGGTCGCGGCGAGGACCTGCGCGGACAGACCCGGGTCCGGGGCGGGGCGGGCGCGCGGCGTCCCGGTGGTGAGCCGGGTGCCGCGGGAGGCGGCGGAGGGCACGGCGGCCAGCAGCGTCCTGGTGTAGTCGTGCGCGGGCGCGGCGAGCACCTGCCGGGCCGGGCCCTCCTCCACGACGAGGCCGTCCTTCATGACGAGGATGCGGTCGGCGACGGCGGCGACCACGGCCAGGTCGTGGCTGATCAGCAGCAGCGCCGTGCCGGCCGCCTTGCGCTCGGCGAGCAGGCGCAGGATCTGGGCCTGCACGGTGACGTCGAGCGCGGTGGTGGGCTCGTCGGCGATGATCAGGGCGGGGTCGGCGGCGATCGCGGAGGCGATGAGCACGCGCTGCCGCAGCCCGCCGGAGAGCTGGTGGGGATGCTGCCCGGCGCGTAGCGCGGGCTCGGGCACGCCCACGGCGTCGAGCAGCTCCAGCACGCGGGCGGCGCGGCCGGCGCGGGGCACGACGTCGTGGACGGCGAGCACCTCGGCGATCTCGGCCGCCGCGGTGCGCAGCGGGTCGAGGGAGACCAGCGCGTCCTGCAGGACGAGCCCGGCGAACCCGCCGCGCAGCCGCCGCCAGTCGGCCGGGGTGAAGGCGAGCGCGTCGCGCCCGGCCACGCGGAACGCGGCGGCGCGCACGGTGGAGCCCGGCCCGGCCAGGCCGAGCAGCGTACGGGCGGTGACGCTCTTGCCGGAGCCGGACTCCCCGACGATCGCCACGCACTCGCCCGGCTCCACGGACAGGGAGACGCCGCGGACGACCTCCGTCCGGCCGAAGCCCACGCGCAGATCCCGCACGTCCACCAGCGGCGGCGTCATGGGGTCCTCCCTTCGAAACGGCGCTGCAGGCGGCGCCCGGCGACGGTCAGGCAGACGACGGTGAGCGTGATCGCCAGGCCGGGGAAGACGGCCTCCCACCAGGCGACCCGCAGGTAGTTGCGGGCTTCGGAGAGCATCGCGCCCCACTCGGCGGCGGGCGGCTGCGGCCCCATGCCGAGGAAGCTGAGACCGGAGCCGGCGATGATCGCCGTGCCGAGGCCGATCGTGGCCAGCACGGGGATGGGGCCGAGCACGTTGGGCAGCACGTGCCCGGCGATGATCGCGGGGCGGGGGCGGCCGAAGGTCACAGCCTGCTCGACGTAGCCGGAGCGGCGGACGACGAAGGTCTGGGCGCGGATCACGCGGGCGTAGGTGGGGACCTGGGCGACGGCGATGGCCAGGATGACGTTGCCCGTCCCGGGGCCGGTGATCGCCACGACGAGCAGCGCGAGCAGCAGCTCCGGCAGCGTGGACAGCACGTCGAACGCGCGGGTCAGCGCCTCCTCCAGCCATCTCGGCGACAGCCCGGCGGCCAGGCCGAGCAGCACGCCGCCGGTGACGGCGAGCGCGGTGGCGGCCACGCCGATGCTGATGGAGTGCCGGGCGCCGTGGACGACCCTGGCCAGCACGTCGCGGCCGAGGTGGTCGGTGCCGAGCCAGTGGGCGCCCCCGGGCGGGGCGAGCGCGGCCGTCGGGTCGGCGGCCAGCGGGTCGGCCGCGGCGAGCAGCCCGGGCGCGGCCACGGCCACGGCGAGCAGGACCAGGAACGCCCCCGGCAGCAGCATCGCGGCGGTCGGCCGGGCCCTCAGGGGCGGCGCGTTCCGGGCGAGCGCGGCCATGTCCGGACCCCCAGGGGTGTCCCGGGCGAGCGCGGTCATGTCCGGATCCTCGGGTCGATGGCGCGGTAGGCCAGGTCGAGCAGGGTGCTGATGGCCACGTACACGACGGCCGACAGCAGCACCACGGCCATCACGACGGGCATGTCGCGGCCGGTCACCGCCTGCATGGCGACCTGGCCGAGCCCCGGCCGCCCGAACAGGATCTCGGTGATCACCGCACCGCCCAGCAGGGTGCCGGTGAACCAGCCCGCCAGCGTCACGGCCGGGATGAGCGCGTGCCGCAGGGCGTGCCGGGCGACCAGGGCGCGCTCGGTGAGGCCGCGCGCCCTGGCCGTCACCGCGAAGGGCTGCTCCAGCGCGTGTTCCAGCCCGCCGCGCAGCACCTGGCCGAGCACGCCGGCGATGGGCAGGCCGAGCGCGAGCGCCGGCAGCACCAGCGCGCGCGGCCCCTGCGCCCCCGAGACGGGGAACCAGCCGAGCGTGAAGGAGAACACCGACAGCAGCACGATCCCGATGAGGAACGGCGGCACCGACACCGCCACCAGCTCGGCGGCCGAGGCCACGCCGCGCGCCCACCGGCCCCGGCCGGCCGTGGCGAGCGCGATGACCCCGGCCAGCAGCACCCCGGTGCCCGCCGCGGCGAGCGTGAGCTGCGCGGTGGGCCCCACCTGGCCGGCCAGGATCTCGCCGACGCCGCGCTGCGCCTGGTAGGAGCGGCCGAGGTCGCCGTGCAGCAGCCGCCACAGGTAGGACAGGTACTGGACGATCTCGGGCCGGTCGAGCCCCCACTCGGCGACGATCCGCGCCCGGATCTCCGGGGTGTCGGGGCCGTCGCCGACCAGGATGTCCACGGTGTCGCCCGGCGCCAGCAGCAGGGCGACGTACGAGGCGGTGGCCGCGGCCCAGAGCACCACGAGGCCCGTGCCGAGCCGCCTGATCATGTGCCGATCCGGACGTCGTACGCGCTCGCGGGCGTGCCGGAGGCGGGTTCGAAGCCGAGTCCCTGCACGTCGCGGCTCGCCGCGACCTGGTCGGCGGGCACGTAGATCGGGAACACCACGGCGTGCTCCGCCACGACGGCCCGCTGCGCCCGGGCGTAGAGCTTCTTCCGCGCGGCCTGGTCGGACGACGCCGAGGCGTCCGCCAGCCACTTGTCCACCCGCGGGTCGGCGAAGCGGGTGCGGTTGATGGCGGCCTTGGCCGGCAGGATGAGGTTGAGCGCGGCCCCGGCGTCGGCGTCGCCGCGGGAGTTGCCGAACAGCTCGTACTCGTCCTCGTCCAGGGCCCTCTGGGCGCTGCCCTGGTCGACGATCCGCACCTGGAAGTCGATGCCCGCGTTCTGCTTGACCTGGGCCTGGATCGCCTGGGCGAGGACGTCCCTGCGGTCGCGGACGTACGGCGCGGAGGCGACCTCGCGGACGGTGAGCCGCCTGCCGTCCTTGACGCGGTAGCCCTCGGCGTCGCGCCCGGTCCAGCCTGCGGCGTCGAGCAGGGCGTTGGCCTTGGCGACGTCGCCGCCGAAGGAGTTCTCCAGCGAGGCGTCGTAGAAGGGGCTGCGCCGGCCGACGACGCTCCACGCCCTGGTGGCGGTGCCCCGGTAGACGGAGCGGAGCACGGCGTCGAGGTCCACGGCCTCGCGGAAGGCCTGGCGCACCCGCTTGTCGTCGAAGGGCGGGTGGGAGGTGTTGAAGTAGTAGTAGTAGGCGGTGCCGGAGTTCAGTGACGTGCGCAGCGCCAGGGACGGGTCCTTCTCGATCAGGGCGACCTCGGTGGCGGGCACGCCCTCGATGACCTGCACCTGGCCGGAGGTGAGCGCGCCGACGCGCACGGCGGCCTCGGGCAGGAACCGGTAGGTGAGCTCCGCCAGGTGGGCGGGGCCCTGGTGGGCGGCGCCGGCGGGCGGCCAGCGGTAGGCGGGGTTGCGGCGGTAGTGGATCTCCTGGCCCTGGACGTACCGGTCGAGGATGAACGGCCCGGTCCCGACCAGGTCGGGCCCGCCGAACTTGAGGTCCTTGGCGCTCTTGAGCGACTCCGGCGACACCTGCCCCGCGTACGGCGAGGCGAGGAAGTCGAGGAACAGCCCGTCCGGCTCCTTCAGGGTGATCCTGAGCCGGTACGGCGCCACGACCTCGGCCCGGCCGAAGGACCTGAGCTGGATGGCGGCCACGGCCGGGTTGTAGCCGGGCACGAGGAACTGGTCGAGGTTGGCCTTGACGGAGGCGGCGTCGAACGTCGCGCCGTCGTGGAAGGTGACGTCCTCGCGCAGGTCGAGCGTGTACGTCAGCCCGTCGTCCGACACCGTCCACGAGGTGGCCAGCCAGGGGTGGTAGGTGCCGTCCTCGGCCTTGGAGAGGAGCGCGTCGAACTGGTTGAACACCAGCAGCCGCGTCTTGTTCTGCGACCACTGCTGGGGGTTGAGCGTGATGGGCTGCGTCTCGACGGCCCAGGTGAGCGTGGCGGGCGCGGCCTGCTCAGCGGCCGTCGCGCCGCAGCCGGTCAGGGCCGCCAGCAGGACGGCGGCGGACAGGGCCGCGGGGGCGCGGCGTCTCACGGGGCGTCTCACGGGGCGTCTCACTGGGCGTCTCACTGGGCGTCTCACGGGCGGTTCCAGGCGTCGGCGAGCAGCTCGTACGAGCGCACGCGGTCTTCGTGGTCATGGGTGATGGTGGTGACGAGCAGCTCGTCGGCCCCGGTGACCCGGCGCAGCACGCGCAGCCCCTCGGCCACCTGCCGGGGCGAGCCGACGAACCGGGTGTCGATCCTGTCCTGGACGAGCGCGCGGTCGTCGTCCGTCCAGACGTGGGCGTCGGCCTCGGCCGGGCTCGGGTACGGGATCGCGCCCGCGCCGGTCCTGATGCTGCGCACCCACAGGCCGTAACCCTTGGCCAGCTCGCGCGCCCTGGCCTCGTCCCCGGCGACGACCGCGTCGGCGGAGACCATGACGTACGGCTCGGCCAGCGTGTCCGAGGGCTTGAACGCCTCCCGGTAGGCCGTGACGGCCTCCAGCACGCTGGAAGGGCTGACGTGGTAGTTGGCCGCGAACGGCAGCCCCCGCTCCCCCGCGACCTGGGCGCTCTGCCCGCCGCTGCTGCCGAGGATCCACACCTGGAGGTCGGCGCCCTCGCCGGGCACGGCCCGCACCTCATGGGCGCCGGCCAGGAAGGCGAGCACGTCGTCGATCTGGTCGGCGAAGTCCGGCGTGCGGGCGCCCGGCTGCTGCAGCAGTGTGACGGCGTGGGCGAGGTGGGGGTGCTGGGCCAGGCGGGAGTAGTCGAACGGCGGCGGGATGAGCAGCCCGTCCACGACCTCGGCGGCGCGCGGCTCCGGCGGCGGGGCGGCGGACTTCCCGGCGGCACGCGACTGCGGCGGCACGCCGGCGCGCGCCTCGGCGGTGAGCTCGGCGCGGCGCTGGCCGGAGCGTCCGATGCCGAGGTCGACGCGGCCGGGGTGCAGCGCGTCGATGAGGCCGAACTGCTCGACGACCGACAGCGGCGTCTGGTGCCCGAGCTGCACGGCCCCCGACCCGACGCGGATGGTGCTCGTGGCCGCGGCCACGAGGGCGATGAGCACGGCCGGGGCGGAACTGGCCACGCCGGGCGCGAAGTGGTGCTCGGCCAGCCAGTAGCGGCGATAGCCGAAGTCCTCCGCGCGCCTGGCCAGGTCGATGGTGTCGCGCAGCGCCCGCGCGACGGTGCCGCCCGACACGACCGGGGCGAGGTCGAGGATGGACAGCGTCATGCGGCACCTCCGGAGGAGACGGCGACCGGAGCGGCGGGCACGTGAACAGCGGCCGGGGCGGCGGGGAACGGCCGGCTGGGGATCTCCGCGCGCAGCACGGGCGCGATCTCGGCCTGGAACAGCTCCAGCGCCCGCCGGTGCTGCGCCTCGGTGAGCCCGTCGGCGTCGGCGTGCAGGTGCATCACCTCGTGGCCGAAGCGCTTGTGGTAGCGCAGCACCTTGTCGACGATCTGCCGCGGGCTGCCGACCAGGATGGAGCCGCGTTCGACGGCGTCCTCCAGGGTGGGGAAGACCACCGGCAGGCCCAGCTTCCGCTGGAACGCCACGCGGGCGTCGAAGACCGGCCGGTAGGTGGCGATGGCCTCCTGTGAGGTGGGGGCCGCGTAGTAGCCGGCGCTGCCGGCTCCCACCAGGGCGTCGGCGGGGTCGTGGCCGTAGCAGGCCCAGCGTTCGCGGTAGTGGTCGATCAGCTCGGCGTACGGCTCGATGGGGTGGGTGACGTTGGCCGAGAACAGCGGGTCGCCGTACCTGGCGGCCAGATCGACCGACTCCTTGCTGGTGGCGCTGCCGTGCCAGACCCTGATCGGCCGCTGCAGCGGGCGGGGCCAGGTCTCGGCGTCGGTGAGCGAGGGGCGGAAGCGGCCCTGCCAGGTGACCTTGTCCTCCCGCCACAGGCGGCGGAACAGCTCGTAGCCCTCCCGGTTGCGCTCCCACTGGTCCTCGGGGGTGACGTGGAACAGCTCGGCCTGGGCGGAGCCGTTGCCCTTGCCGATGATCAGCTCCAGCCGGCCGCCGGACAGGTGGTCGAGCGTGGCGTAGTCCTCGTAGGCGCGTACCGGGTCGAGCAGGCTCAGCGTGGTGACCGCGGTGAACAGCCGGATCCTGGAGGTCAGGGCCGCGATGTGGCTGAGCACGACGGGCGGCGAGGAGGAGATGAACGGCCGCTCGTGCCGCTCCCCCACCCCGAACCCGTCGAAGCCCAGTTCCTCGGCGAGGACCGCGTTGCCGGCGACCTCGCGGAAGCGTTCGGTGGGCGAGCGGTCGTCGTTGTGCACAATCAACGTGATGAGCAGAAATTTCATGACACCTCCGCGTAGCGGTTGGCGGGGCGCGGCAGGCCGAGCAGCCCGCGCAGCGTGGCGGCCTCGTAGGCGTGCCGGAAGGCCCCGCGCCCGCGCAGCTCGGCGGTGAGCCCGCGGGTGATCTGCTCCAGGTCGTACGGCAGCGCGCCCGGCCGCAGCCGGAACCCCTCGATGCCCGCGCGCCGCCACTCCAGCAGCACGTCCGCCAGCTCGGCCGGGGTGCCGGTGAAGATCGCGGCGTCGGAGACGAGCTCGGCCCCGTCCAGCTCGTCGAGGCGCGCCTTGCGCCGGGCCGCGTCCTCGCCCAGGAAGACGACCAGGTCGGCGAAGATCTTGAGGTCCGCGGACAGCTCCCTGACCTCCTCGACGACGGCGCGGGCGTGCTCGGCGGAGCGCGGGGTGACGTAGACCACGTCCGCGGAGGCGGCGGCGAACTCGTAGGGCAGCCGGGAGTGCGCGAGCGCGGTCACCACGGGCTGCCCCTGCGGCGGGCGCGGCGTGATCGACGGCCCCTTGACGGAGAAGTACGGCCCGGCGAAGCCGGCGTAGTGGAGCTTGTCGCGGTCGAGGAAGCGGCCGGTGGCGACGTCGCGGATCTCGGCGTCGTCCTCCCAGCTGTCCCACAGCCGCCGGGCCACCTCCACGGCGTCGGCGGCCTCGGCGAACAGCTCGCGCACGTGCGGGTGGGCGGACAGGTCCGCGCCGCCCGGCCGGTTCAGCACCTCCTCCAGGGGCGGGAACGCGCGGCGGCCGAAGTGCCGTGCCTCGAAGGACCGGGCGGAGATCTGCGGCCGCCAGCCGGCCCGTCCTCCGCTGACGTGGTCGAGGGTGGCGATGCCGATGGCGACGTGGAACGGCTCGGTGTGGGTGGTGGTCGCGGTGGGGACCAGCCCGATGGTGCGGGTGAGCGGGGCCAGCCGGGCGGCGAGCAGCACGGCGTCGAACCGGCCGCGCACCTGGTCGGTACGGTCGTCGGGGCCGTCGGTCAGGGTGGACTGGAGGCCGAGGGCGTCCTCGATGGTGACGAGGTCGAGCAGGCCGCGCTCGGCCTCGGCGACCAGCCCGGCCCAGTAGCGGGCGGAGAAGACGTCGGCCGCGGACTCGCGCCAGGCGGCGGGATGCCAGCCGGCGCCGTCCAGGGCCACGGCGAGGTGCAGGGTCATGTGAGCTCCAGGTGTTCGCGCAGGGTGGAGCCGGTGTAGTGGGTACGGAACGCGCCGCGTTCGCGCAGGATCGGCACCACCCGGTCCACGAAGTCGTCCAGGCCGCCGGGCGTCAGGTGCGGCACGAGGATGAACCCGTCGGCCGCCTCGGCCTGCACGTGCTCGTCGATCCGCCGGGCCACCGACTCCGGCGTGCCGACGAACGTCTGCCGTCCGGTGACCTCGATGACCAGCTCGCGGATCGACAGGTGCTTCTCCTCGGCGAGGGCCCGCCACTTGGCGGCCACGGCGGCGCGGTCCTTGATCGCCACCTGGCCCTGGGAGACGCCCTCGGACAGGTCGGGCTCGACGTCCGGCAGCGGCCCCTCCGGGTCGTACGCCGACATGTCGCGCCCCCACACCTGCTCCAGGAACGCGATCGCGGTCTGCGGCCCGACCTGGGCCCGGCGGACGGCGGCGGCGTTCGCGGCGGCCTCCTCCTCGGTGTCGCCGAGCGCGAACGTCGCCCCCGGCATGATCTTGAGCTGGTCGGGCCGGCGGCCGTAGCGGGACAGCCGGCGCTTGACGTCGGCGTAGAAGCGGCGGCCGTCCTCCAGCGACCCGTGCGGGGTGAAGATCACGTCGGCGTGGGCGGCGGCGAACTCCCTGCCCTCGTCGGAGTCGCCCGCCTGGATGATCACCGGCCGGCCCTGCGGGGAGCGCGGCACGGTGGAGCGGCCCTCGACGTCGAAGTGCTCGCCGTGGAAGCGCACCTCGCCCACGGCGCCCGCGTCACGGAGGAACCGGCCCGCCGCGCGGTCGGCGGCGACGGCGTCCGGCGCCCAGGAGTCCCACAGCTCGCCGGCGAGCCGGACGAACTCGGCGGCCCGCCGGTAGCGGTCGGCCCGGTCGAGGTAGCCGCCGCGGCGGAAGTTCTCGCCGGTGAAGGCGTCGGAGGTGGTGACCACGTTCCAGGCGGCCCGGCCCTCGCTGAGGTGGTCGAGCGTGGCCAGGCGGCGGGCCAGCTCGTACGGCTCGTTGAAGGTGGCGTTGACCGTGCCGGCGAGGCCGAGCCGCTCCGTCACCGCGGCCAGCGCGCTGAGCACGGTGAGCGACTCCGGCCGTCCGGCCACGTCGAGGTCGTGGATGCGCCCCTTCAGCTCGCGCAGCCGCAGCCCTTCGGCGAGGAAGAAGAAGTCGAACGTGCCGCGCTCGGCGGTCCTCGCCAGGTGGGCGAAGGAGGCGAAGTCGATCTGGCTGCCGGAGCGGGGGTCGGCCCAGACGGTGGTGTTGTTGACGCCGGGGAAGTGCGCGGCCAGGTGCACGCGCCTGCGGCTCATCGCCGCCGTCCCTCGGGGGCGTCCCAGGCGGCGGGCAGGCCCTCGGTCGTCTCCCTGAAGGCGGGCAGGCGGTAGAGGTCGCGGGCGTAGGGCCACAGGTGCTCGAAGTCGGACAGCTCGCGCTCGCTGATCAGATGCCCGCGGTTGTGCTCGGCGTCGAACCTGGCCAGCGTCACCCACAGCCGCACGTCGGCCTCGGTGATCGCGTCGCCGGTGAGGTAGCGGCGCTCGGCCAGGCGCTCGTCGAGGCGTTCCAGCGCGGCCACGACGCGGTGGCGCTCCCGCTCGCGCGCGTCCCCGGTGGCGGCGCGGGCCACGCGGGCCACGCCCGCGTTGACGTCGTGGTAGATCCAGGCGTTCAGCGTGTTGATCTCGGGGCGCAGGGCCTCCGGGTAGAGGTCGATCGAGGCGCCGGCCCACCGCTCGAACTGGGTGGCCAGGTCGAGGGTGATGTCGGGGAAGTGGTTGCTGACGATGCGGCCGGTGTGCCGGTCCCACAGGACGGGGACGGAGATGTGGCCGCCGTACCCCTTCTCGGTGACGTCGTAGGCCTGCTCCAGCAGGGTGAAGCCGTTGACCGGGTCGGGGCCGCGGCGCTCGCGGAAGGCCCAGCCGCGGCCGTCGCGCTCGTCGTCCACGTACGACAGGGAGACGACGTCCTCCAGGCCCTTGAGCCTGCGGACGATCGCGGCGCGGTGGGCGTACGGGCAGACCCAGGCGACGTAGAGGTGGTAGCGGCCGGGCTCGGCGCGGAAGCCGCTGGAGCCGTCGGCGGTGACGCGGCTCTGGAAGGGGTAGAGCGGGCGGTTCCAGTCCGGGGAGAGATGCAGGCGGCCGGAGCCGTAGTGGCCGTAGGCGACGTGGTCGACGGGGCTCGCGTACGCCGGCGGACGGGTGCGGACGGTGGTCACGGAAGGCGCTCCAGGTCAGGATTCGGGGTGGGCGAGGAAGCGGCCGAAGCGGCCCTGGTGGTAGAGCAGCGGGCGGCCGGGGCCCTGAGGGTCGGCCTCGACGACGAGCCCGACGACGAGGATGTGGTCGCCGACCTCGGCCGTCTCGTACGGCAGGCACACCAGGTGCGCGGAGACGTCCTGGAGCAGCGGCGCGCCGAGGGGGCCGGGACGCCAGCGGGTCGGCTCGGCGAAGCGGTCGACGCCCCTGCTGGCGAAGCGGGCGGCGAGGTCGGCCTGGTCGTGGGCCAGCACGTTGACGGCGAAGTGGTCGGCGGCGCGCAGCGACGGCCAGGTGGTGGAGGAACGGTCCACGTAGAAGGAGACGAGGGGCGGTTCGAGGCTGACGGAGGAGAAGGAGGTGGCGGTCAGCCCGGCGGGCCGGCCCGCGTGCTGGGCGGTGATGACGACGACGCCGCTCGCGTGGGCGGCGAGGGCGCGGCGGAAGAGGTCGGAGGTGACGGCGAGGCCGGACTGGAGGTGGGGGAGGCTGACTGGAGAGATGATCACGAGAGATCCTCACGACGTACGGCATGCTCGCGCCGTCCCGGGATCGTCCGGGACGCGCGGCGTGGACCTGGATCGGCGGCGCGGGCTGCGGCGGCCACGCCGGGAACATCAAGACAGGGCGGGCTGCTACGGGCCCGCCGGCCCTTGAACCGTGATCAGCGACACTGGGCGCTGGCGACGTGGCAGAAGTCCACGTGGGAGCGCTTGGTCAGGAGGAGACCCTGCGTCATACGTCCGACGCTAAGCCGACATTCCGGATAAGTCAATATTCCCTACTGGTTTTGACGGGAAATCTCGAAGGTGGTGCACCCTCCGCCGATGACCGTGCCGCTGATCGTGGCGGGACGGTCATCGGTGAGATCCGCGCGGAGGCCGACCATGAGGTACTCGCCCGGCCGGTCGATCCAGCGCTCGCCGTCCAGCCGCAGGGTCCGGCCGTCCAGCCGCCCGGTCATGGCGAACGAGCCCGGGGGGACGCCGGGGTTGCCGGCGTGGGCCGTGAAGGCGAAGACGGCCGTCAGCTCGCCCGGGGACTTCTCGGTGATGATGAGCCGGAGCGTGGTTTTGCCCTGGTTGCACACATAGGTGCCGGCCCACCGCCCGGCCACCGACGCCCGCGTCGCCGTCTCGGCCTCGGCGCTGGGGGCCGCGGTGGCGACCACCGCCGGCTCCGGCGCCGCCCGGCCCAGCAGGAGGTACGCGGCGACAGCGGCCACCACGAGCACGGCCACGACCCCTGTCACCAGCCCCGCCACCAGCCCGAACCCACGCGCGGCAGGTGCGGGGGAAGGCCCGTGGACGGGCGTCGGCCCGTAGAAGGGCTGGGGCGCGGCGGTGGGCTGGGGTCGGTCTCCGTGCAGGGACGCCAGCGCCTGCCGGGCGGTCAGCCGGTGGTCGGGCTGCTTGGCGAGGCACCGGTCGACGACGGCCCGCAGCGGCTCGGGGAGCGGCGACAGGTCCGCGGGGACGTTCAGGACCCGGTGGGCGACGGCCTGCGCGGCGTCCGCGCCGAACGGGGGGACGCCGGTCGCCGCGTACGCCATCGTCGCGGCCCAGGAGAACAGGTCGGCCGGCGGCCCCGCCGGATGCCCCGCCACCTGCTCAGGGGCCAGGAAGGCGGGCACGGCCTCCGGATCCGGATGCCGGTGCACGCCGAAACCGGTCACCTTCGGCCCCTCGGGGCCGAGCACCACGGCGTCCGGCCCGAGGCCCAGGTGCGTGACGCCCGCCTCGTGCATCGCCGCCAGCGCGCCCGCCGTCGCGGCCGCCAACCGGTGGAGCCAGGCGGCGTCACGCGGGCCCTCGCGGCGGATCAGCTCCGCCAGCGGCACGCCCTCGACGTGCTCGGCGACCACGTAGAGGCGGTCGCCGTACAGGCCGGAGCCGAGCACCCGCGCGACGGACGGCTCCGTCACCCGCTCCGCCGCCGCGGCCAGCGCGCGCCGGCTCTCGACGTGGCCGGGCGGCAGCAGCTCGATCGCCACCGGCCCTGCCGCCGAGCGCCCCAGGTAGACGACCGACCACCGCGTCCGGCGCAGCACCCCGGCGAGCGCGTGCTCCCCGAGGTGCGAGGGGTCGGACTCCGTCAACTCCGGTAACCCGTGCATAGGACTCCCGACCCTAACGTCCGGGAGAAGATCAGGTGAAGGGCACCCAGAACCGCGTGTCGGCGGACGGGCCGGCCGCGGCCGCGTGCCTAGCGTGAGCGCATGCGCGACCGGACGAGCCGCCGGTGGGCGGAATTCAAGGAATCACGGTTTCTTCCCGCGACCGTGCTCGCGCTGATGCTCGCTGCCGCGGCGGGACTGTTCGCCGGGTCCTACACCTACGCCATGGCCGACCCGACCCCGCACCGGGTGCCGGTCGCGGTGGTGGGGGTCAGCCATCAGACCGTACGCGGCACGGCCTTCGCCGCCGGCCTGGAGAAGCGGCTGAACGCCTCGCTCGCCCTGTCCTTCGAGCCCGGCTTCGAGCAGGCCCTGCAGGCGGTCGAGGCACAGCGCGTCTTCGGCGTCCTCGTGGTGCGCGGGGACGACGTGACCCTCTACACGTCGAGCGCCTCGGGCGCGTCGGTGGCGCAGCTGCTCACCGAGGCCGCGCCCGCGGTGGCCCGGCAGATCGGCGTGCGGCTGACCATCCGGGACCTGAAGCCGCTGCAGCGGGGCGATCCGCGCGGGCTGGCGCTGTTCTACATCACGCTCGCGTCCGTGGTCATCGGCTTCGTCGGGGCCGTCCAGCTCAACGCCCACGCGAGCGGGCTGGCCCCGTGGGAGCGGGTCGCGTTCACGGCGGCGTACGCGGCGCTGGGGGCGCTCGCCATCGTGGCCGCCGTCGACTGGGTGCTCGGCGCGGTCCGGCTGCCGGTGCCGGAGTCCTGGTTCATCCTGGCGCTGACCATGTTCGCGTCGGGGATGTTGTTCACCATGTTCCACACGCTCATCGGGCGCTGGGCGATGGTGCCCACGTGGGGGCTGATGGTGCTGCTCGGCAACCCCTCCTCGGGCGGGGCGGTGTCCTGGCCGCTGCTGCCGTCGCCGCTGGGCCTGATCGGGCGCTGGCTGCCGCCGGGGGCCTCGGTCAACGCCCAGCACACCGCCGTCTACTTCGGCGGGCATCAGCGGCTCATGCCGTTCCTCGTGCTGGCCGCCTGGGCGCTGGTGTCGTGCGCGGTCTTCCTGATCTTTGAGGCGGGAAGGGGCGAGAACGCGGATACGGGGTGACGCGCGGGTCTTGAAGTCCGATTCAATTCCGGATTCGGCAGAAACGGGACGGCATTGCCTCCGGTGCCCCTTGACGCCGAAACAGCCGCGCCTTCCTGGATCCGTACGGGCGCGCGGCCCGCGACAAGCCCGGATTCCCGCATACCCCGGCCAGGTGTGACCCGCGCGCCGGACCGGCGCGGACGCGGGCTTCCGGCCGGGCCGCCGGCGGACCGCGTCTTTCGCCTGGTCATGACGGCCCTTCCGGTCTTGGTCCGGCCCCCGTCCTGAGCCGCGGCTCAACGGCCGGGAATGACGGGGAAAGGCGAATCAACGCGGCTTGCGGGCCGGAACTCGCGCGACGCCGAAGGCCGTGGGCCAAGGGCGGGCCGCGTCAAAGCGCCGGTCGGCGGGCGGTGAGGACATGGCCCGCTATTCGCGACATGGCATTTGTGAGGATGCGTGGGTCTCTGAAGGGGACTACAGTATCCGCAGGCAACATCGGGGTTTGGAGCAACTTATGGCGAAGCGCATCGTGGAATCTTTTCTCGACGACATCGACGGCAGTGAGGCGGAGGGCACCACGCGGTTCGCTCTCGACGGCACCGCCTACGAGATCGACCTGTCCGGCGAGAACAGAGAGAAATTGGAGAAGGCTCTGGCTCCCTTCATCACCAAGGCGCGCGCGGTCCGCGCGACCAAGGAGCGCGGCCGGCGCGGAGGCGCCGGTTCGGCCCGTGAGGTGGGCAGGGAGAAGGCCACGGAGATCCGGAAGTGGGCCAAGGCGCAGGGCCTGCCCGTGAGCGAGCGGGGCCGGATTGCCGCGACGCTGATCAAGCAGTACGAGGCCGCGCATTAAGAAGTAACGCATTTGCCGGCCACTCCTGTATCAGTGTCCGCACCCTCGCCGCGACGCCCCGGTCCCGGCGAGGGTCACCATCGAAACTGCCGCGCTTTTTGTGAAGAGCCAAGATTTGGTGCCGAAACGACAGGAGACCGGGATGACGGTGGCCGAAGTGACGGTGGCCGAGGTGATGGCCGAACTGTCCGCGATGGAGGACCCGAAGATCCGCGCGGTGAACGCGCGGCACGGTGACGATCACGGCGTCAACCTCGGCCAGCTGCGTGCCCTCGCCAAACGGCTGAGGACGCAGCAGGACCTCGCGCGCCGGCTCTGGGAGACCGGCGACACCGCGGCCCGGCTGCTGGCGCTCCTGATCTGCCGGCCGAAGGCGTTCGGGCGCGACGAGCTGGACGCCATGATCCGCGAGGCGGGCGCCCCCAAGGTGCACGACTGGCTGGTCAACTACGTGGTGAAGAAGAGCCCGCACGCCGAGGAGCTGCGCGTGGCCTGGTCCGCCGACCCGGACCCGGTGGTCGCGAGCGCCGGCTGGGCGCTGACCGCCGAACGCGTGGCGAAGAGACCCGGCGGGCTCGACCTCGCCGAGCTGCTCGACGTCATCGAGTCCGGGATGAAGGCCGCCCCCGACCGCCTGCAGTGGGCCATGAACACCTGCCTGGCGCAGATCGGCATCGAGCATCCCGAGCACCGCGCCCGCGCCGTCGAGATCGGCGAGCGCCTGGAAGTGCTCAAGGACTATCCGACCTCGCCGGGCTGCACGTCCCCCTACGCGCCCGTCTGGATCGCGGCGATGGTGCGCCGGCAGCACCAGAAGTAGGGCGGGTCTCAGCCCGCCGCCAGGGTCTGGGCGGGACCGCCGATCTCCTGCCAGGCGCCGTCCGACCAGCGCAGGATCCGCAAGCGGTCCCCGGTCAGGACGTACACCGCCCGCCCGCCGACCGCCATCTCCGCGCCGGCCGGGCCGATGTCCCGCCACGCCTGGTCGGCGACGCCGTTGTCGGCGTCGGCGAGGACGCGCAGCCGCGAGCGCGAGGCGTCCGTGGAGAACAGGCCCGCGCCGCCGCCCCAGAGCTCCGCCGCCTCGCCGGCCGCGTACGCCCAGATCGGCCAGGGCTCCGTCCGGTCCTCCGGCCGCCAGCGGTTGACCCGCGTCCGGTCGGGGACGAGGCCGTACAGGTCCTCGCCCGTGAGCGCGAACGCGGCGCCCGCCGTGCCGATCCGCCTCCAGGTGAAGGGGACGCCCTCGTAGCGGTGGATGAAGCCCGTTCCCGGCTCCGTGGCGAACAGGCCGGGCGCGCCGCCGTACAGCCGTGTCGCGGGGCCGCCGATCGTGGTCCACGACATGCCGTCGCCGTCCCACGCGGCCACGGACCCGCCGTCGGCGGCCAGCCGGAAGACGTGCTCGCCGCTGACCGCGAAGTCGCGGCCCGGCTCGCTGATGGGCGACCAGCGGCCCGGCTCGCCCTCGTAGCGGTAGAGGCGGTCGTCGGCGCGGGTCGCGAACACGCCCGCGGGCCCGGCGTAGAGGCGCTTGGCCTCGTCGCCGATCCTCGTCCATCCGGCCGCGTCCGTGCCGCCCCAGCGGAAGACGCCGGCGCCGCCCGGTCCGGCGGCGTACACGGCGTCGTCGCGGGGCCGGCCCCAGGCGAGCACCAGGACGAGCGCGGCGAGGAGCGTGAGCGCGGTGCCGGCCGCAGCGAGAAGCAGCGGACGTGACCGCCGCCGCCGCACCACCTCCCCGGGAGTCCCGCCGGCCGCCCTGAGAGGGCCGCCGCCTGCCGCTCCGAGAGGGCCGCCGACCGGCTCGGCGAAAGCCGCCGGCGCGGGCCCGCCGGGCGTGGCTCCGGTGGCCGCTTCCGGCGCGGGCCCGTCGGGCGTGGCTCCGGGGGCCGCTTCCGGCGCGGGCTGGGCCCGTTGGGCGGCCGTGGCCGCCGCGTGGAGCCGGGTGGCGGTCGCCAGCCGCGCCCGGTGCGTGTCCTCGTCCGGGGTGTGGTCGCGTACCAGCCGGTCCAGCAGCTCCAGCGGGATGATCTTCACGCCGGCGCGGTACTCGCCCCAGAGCGTCTTGCCCACGTGATACCGCGCGGCGAGCTCGCGGACGGTCGCCCCGGCCGTGAGGTCCAGCAGGAACTCGGCCAGCGCGTTCGCCTGCTCGGTGCCGCCGCGAGGGCCGCCCTGGGGCCTGCCCGCCCTGCGGTTCATCCCGGCCGCCTCCCCCGTTCCTCCCTCGATGATGATCAAGTCAACAGAAGGAGTTGTCCGCGGACAACTCTTTGTCCGCGATCGGGCAGGATTACGCGGCGAGCCCTCCCGTACAACAGGGGCGCCGGTCACCATCGGAGTCGCCGGATGATCAGCGTCCACAGGAGGATCTTCATGACCGGATCCGTCATCGCGCGGCTCGCCACGGCGGCCGTGCTCACCACCGCACTCGCCGCCTCCCCCGCCGCCGCGACCGGGTACACCCCGGAGCGGGTGTGCGGCAGCGGTTTTCACGTGCTGAACGAGCACACCAGGTCGGTGACCGACCACACGAACACCCTCTACGGTCAGGTGTTCCTGCTCTACAACGGCCTGACCGGGGAGCACTGCGCCGTCACCATGAAGAGATACTCCGTCGGGACCCCTACCAAGACCTTGGTGACCCTTCTCGTGCGCGCCGGTTCCTTCGTCCCCCAGCACGGCGAGACGGACGAGGGCGCCTTCCGGTACTACGCGGGACCGGTGAAGGTGAAGGCGTACGGCAGGTGCGTCGCCATAAACGGGACCGCCGACGCCCCCGGCGCGGCGGACGCCTCCAGCGGGTGGGGCCGCTGGGTCGAGTGCGGGCGCTCGCCCGCCACGAAGGCCATCCACCGGTCATGACTCCCGTCGCGACCTTCCGGAGGCGACCACGGCGGGCCTGATCCGTTCGCCGGGCAGCGCCTGTCCTGGACCACCGCCCGGGCCTCGGCCGTCACATCCCTTGCGGCTTCGCGGATCACAGCAGCATCGCGGGTCACGACCGTGACGCGCCATGAAAGTTTCATGGCGCGTTGACACCTAGGAAAGCGCTTTCCTACGGTGTGGGGGCGATGCGCACTCGCTGGGGGGACCCGGAGCGCAGGCCCCGAGGGCCTGCCGGACCAGCAAGGAGTTCGGCTGTGATGAGCAAGTTCGACAGGAGGGGCGTGGCCGCCGGTGGGCCGAGGACGAGACGGGCCGTCGCGGCGCGGCTCGCGGCGGCGCTGGCCGCGGTGACCGCCGCCGCCGCGGTCGGCGCGGCCCTGCCCGGCCTCCAGGCGTCGGCGGCGGCGACGGGCACCGCCACCGGCTACGCCGCCGTCAACGGCGGCACCACCGGCGGCGCGGGCGGCCAGACGGTACGCGCCACCACGGGCACCGCGATCCACCAGGCCCTGTGCAACCGGGCCAGCAGCAGCACCCCGATCACCATCGAGGTCGAGGGGACCATCAACCACGGCAACACCGCGAAGGTGTCGGGCGGGAGCTGCAACACCGCCGCCGGCGTGATCGAGCTCAAGCAGATCAGCAACGTCACGATCGTCGGGGTCGGCAGCGGAGCCGTCTTCGACCAGCTCGGCATCCACATCCGGGAGGCCGGCAACATCATCATCCAGAACGTGACCGTCAGGAACGTCAAGAAGTCCGGCTCCCCCACGTCCAACGGCGGCGACGCCATCGGCATGGAGAGCGACGTCCGCAACGTGTGGGTCGACCACGTCACGCTGGAGGCGTCGGGCGGCGAGTCGGAGGGCTTCGACGGCCTGTTCGACATGAAGGACAACACCCAGTACGTGACGCTGTCCTACAGCGTCCTGCGCAACTCCGGCCGCGGCGGGCTCATCGGCTCCAGCGAGAGCGACCGCTCCAACGGCTACGTCACCTTCCACCACAACCTGTACGAGAACATCGACTCCCGAACCCCGCTGCTGCGGGGCGGCATCGCCCACATCTACGACAACCACTACGTGAACCTGCACGAGTCCGGCATCAACTCCCGCGCCGGAGCCCGCGCCAAGGTGGAGAACAACTACTTCGAGGACTCCAAGGACGTCCTCGGCACCTTCTACACCAGCGAGGCCGGCTACTGGCAGGTCGCGGGCAACATCTTCGACAACGTGACCTGGTCCGCCCCCGGCTCGGACAACAACCCCGCCGGGCCGAACGTGCAGTCCACCACCTCCGTCAGCGTCCCCTACTCCTACAGCCTCGACGCGGCGAGCTGCGTGCCGGACGTCGTCCGGCGCACGGCGGGCGCCGACAAGGGCCTGCAGGTGTCGAACGGCAGCTGCACGCCCCAGTCCCCCACGGCGAGCCCCACGTCGTCACCCACGTCCTCGCCGACGTCCTCGCCCACCACGACCCCGACCTCGTCGCCCGGCGGGACCAACCTCAGCATCGGGGCCGGCTCCGACGGCTCCAGCAAGGCGAGCGGCACGAGCTACGGCAACGTGCGCGACGGCGACATGAGCACCTACTGGTCGCCGTCCGGCTCGACCGGCGACATCTCCATCAAGTGGGGGTCGGCCACGACGGTCTCCAGCGTCGTCATCCGTGAGGCGGCCGGCTCCTCGGGGGTCATCGGCTCGTGGCAGCTCCTCAACGCCGGCACCGGCGCCGTGCTGAAGTCGGGCAGCGGCGCGGGGACCATCACCTTCACCCCCACCTCGCTCACCAAGATCACCTTCAGGATCACCGGCGCGTCCGGCACCCCGAAGGTCGCCGAGTTCGAGACCTACGCCTCGTGACCCGACCGGCCGGGGCGCGGCACCGTCCCGCCCCGGCCGGTTCCCCGTCCGCGCGCCCCCGCTCACCTGCCCCGGCGGGGGCGCGCGGACTCACGTCTCCTGGCGCATGAGCGCCTTCACCTGGTCCATCAGCTCCGTCCGCCGCCGGTGGACGGCGCGGGCCCGCTCCTCGGCCTCGGCCACGTCGGCGCTGCAGAACGGGCACGCGGCGTCCCCGGCCATGACGAAGTGCGCGCAGTCGCCGCACAGCCGCAGCTCGGGGACCCCGCGATCCCCGGGCGCCCGCTCGGCGCGGCCCGGCACGGCCGGCCGCGGATCGGCCGGCCGCGGATCGGCCGGGATCGCCTCCTCGACGAGGGCGAACTCGCCGATGCCGAAAGGCGCGGCGGAGGCGTCGGCCACCTTGACGATCCGTTCGCGGATCCCCTTCTTGGCGAGCTCCAGCACCCGGTGGTGGCAGTAGGGGTTGTTGCCCGGCCGGCCGAGGAGCGAGTGCGCCGTCCAGGTGCAGCCCGCGTCGCACACGTCCGCGTAGTAGCAGGTCCCGCAGTGCCCCCACAGCTCGTCCGCGCCCGCCCGGCCGCGGCGGAACCCGAGGGCGGGCGAGTCGCGCCACATGTCCGCGACGGACAGGTCCCGCACGTTCCCCGCCGTGTACGCCGACGTCGGCAGCGAGGGGCAGCCTTTGACCGTCCCGTCGGCCTCGATGCCGAGCGCGGTGTGCCCGGCCTCGCAGCCGCTCCAGTGGCCGGACATCGACGAGGCATTCCGCCACAGATGCTCATAAGGGCCGAAATAGCCGATGTTGTTGCCCGGCACCATCAGCAGGCCGTGCCGCTGCCCCTCGTGATGGAGCCGGGCCAGCAACGGCATGAGCTCGGCCAGTCGGTACGGCTGCAGCAGCAGCTCGTCGTGGTCGGCGGCGTTGCCCATCGCGACGGTGAGCTGGACCTGCCAGTGCGTCACCCCCGCCGCGACGAGCTCGTCCATGAGCGCGGGCAGCTCCCCGATGGTCCGCGCGCCGATCTGCGTGTTCACGCTGACGCGCAGGCCGGCCTCACGGGCGTCCCGCAGCACCTTGAAGGCGTTGGCGTACGCGCCGGGCACGCCGCGGACCTCGTCGTGCAGGTCCCGCAGCCCGTCGATCGACACCCCGATGCCGCGCAGCCCGGCGTCCGCCCCGGCGCGCAGCCGCGCAGGAGTGAGCGCCCGTGCTCCCGTCTGCATCGAGCAGGACATCCCGAGCTCGGTGGCCCGGCGGATGATCTCGACCCAGTCGTTGCGCAGGTACGCCTCGCCGCCGATGACGGTCAGCTCGCGGGTGCCGAGCCCGGCGAGCTGGGCGACCAGGTCGAGAGCCTCCTCGGTGGTCAGCTCGGCGGGCCTGCGCGGTCCCGCCCGCGAGCCGCAGTGCAGGCATTTCAGGTTGCACGCCAAGGTCAGCTCCCACACCACGTGGACGGGCACCTTGTCGCGGAAGTCCCGCTCCCTGGCCACGCGGCGGGCCAGGCCGTCCTCCTCGACGGACATGAGACGTCGTTCTCCCCCGGTCCGCGCTCAGCCCGCCTGGTATTCCGCCTTCATCAGCTCGACCTTGAGGAGTTCGAGCGCCAGCGGCACGTTCCCCCATTCCTTGATGTGCTCCTCCGCCTCGGTGACGAGGCGCCGCATCTCGGCGACGTCGCCCCGGGCGATGGCCTCCTGAATGGCGGGTCCGTAGAGAATGGGCATGACGACTCCTTCATTGTCGTTTCCGGTCAGGCGTACAGGTAGTTGTGGGTCCAGTAGGAGCGGCTGAGGAATTCCCGGCCGCAGTTGAGGCAGGGCGCCGCGCGGCCTTCGTCGGCGAACTCGAAGAGATTGTGCTCACCGGTGAGGGTGTCGCGCAGCAGCTGCTCGTCGTGCAGCCGGCTCTCGACCGCGTGCACGACGAGGTCGAGGGCGGTCGGCGTACGCCCGCAGGCGCATTCCGGATGCCCCGAGGCGGGAATGACGAAGAACTCCTCGATCGAGAAGAGCGGCAGGCGCAGCAGGCCCTCGATGTAGCGGAGCTCGGCGGGCGGCGTCGCGACGACGACCCCCTGGCGGGCCAGCACGTCCGTGACCCGCCGCATCTCCTCGTCGTCGATCGTGACCGCGGACCGCGCGCCGCCGCGGCGGTGGTATTCCTTCAGTTCCTGAATCGCTGGGATGGTCATGGATCATCCTTTCCGGGGTCTCGCGCCGGCTTTTCTTCTCGCGAACGCCGCCGACCGCCACGCGGGCCGGGAAAGCGTCGTGACGGGGCCCGACAGTTCGCGGTGATGGACCTCGGCCTCGCGGTCCCCGTACAACATCGTGACGTTGACGCGGAGATTCTCGTAGCCTGGGCGGAACCGCACCGCGTCGGTCGCGTGGAACAGGTCGGAATTGAAGACGACCGCGCGGTTCCGCCGGTACGGAATCGTCATGCTGCGCGCCCGCCGCTCCCGCAGGAAAGGCCGGATGAGGTCCGAACGGCCGTTGTAGGTGTCGAAGTCCCACGAAAGAGGCGCGTCGAGGTCGTGCACCACCAGCCCGCCCGATCCCGGGTCGAGGTTGGCGCTGTCCGGGGTGATCCAGAAGTTCACGTTGACGGCGGCGAAATCGGCGTGCGTGGTCGCGTCGGCGGGCAGTTCGGGGCCCGACTTGAAACCCCACATCTGGCGCAGCGGATAACGCTCGCCGATGAGCCTCGGCAGCGCCTCGCGCAGTTCCTCGGCGATCTGCATCAGCAGCGGGCAGGCGAAGCCGTCCTGGAAGAACGCGCCCAGCCGGCCGTGCGCGTACCGGTTGCCGGACCAGATCGTCGAGTCCAGGCAGAAGCGGTACAGCCCGTCGAGGGCCTCCTCGGTGAGGAAGCCGTCCACGAACACGACTCCCGGCGGGTTCGCCAGGTACTGCTCCTCGACCGCGGCGGGATCCCAGCGGGAGGACAGGGCGCGCGCCACCCGAGGCGTGTCCCGTACGTGGAGCAGGCGGTTGTAGGCGCCGGCGAGCACCGGGTCGGCGGCGGCGTCCAGTGGCTCGCGCGCGTCCGCGCCCCGGGCCGCGAGCCGGTCGTGCGCCCGCCGGTAGGCGTCGATGACGGGCGCGTGCTCCTCGCCCAGCACGCCCTGGCCGCGCAGGTGGCCGAGCTGCTGCAGGTCGTGCCGGAGCTTGGGCACGCTCATGGGGACGGACGCGCGCGGGACCGGGCCGGAGCCGGCACCCCAGCGCAGCTCGGCGGCGATCGCCGCGCACTCGCCGGCCGCCGTGAGGTCGCGCCGCTCCAGCAAGGCGTGGAGCTGGTCCTGCATCCAGGCCAGGCCGCTCTCGCCGGTGTCCAGCTCGGCCCGCCACAGGGGCAGCGCCTCGTCCCGCCGCCCCTCCTCCACCAGGCGCAGCGCCCGCTCCCGGCGGGCGGCGCGGGAGGACGGGCCGCCCGCGTGGTCCTCGGTCCCGGTGCCCATGGGCGGTCAGCCGTACCCGAGGGCGCCGTTGTCCTGCAACTGCGCGGCGTAGCGGGCGAGCTCGTTGAGGGTCACCGCGGCGTACAGCGGGATGAAGGGGCCGATCACCGTCTCCTCCCGCTCGCGCATCCGCAGGGCGGTGAACGGGCTGCGGGTCGCGACGCCGGTGCCGGTCCCGGTGCCCGTCCCCGTGGTGTACGTGGTCCAGGTGACGGCGGTCAGCGTGCCCGCCACCTCGTCCCGCTCCACGGCGACGCTGTCGTGCTCCGCCTCGTCGGCGCTCGTCTCGTCGGCCACCTCCTCGTGCTTGAGGAACTGGGCGGCGTGCAGGTTGACGAGATAGTGCAGCAGGTCGTCGCTCAGCCCGCGCACGCCGGTCCCGGCCGCGCAGCCGGCGGCGAGAGCGGCCACGACGGCCCGGCCGCGGTGCTCGACGACCGCGTCGAGGAAGTCCGCGAGGAACACGTGCGTGGCCGGCACGTCGTCGAGGTGGTCGTGCGCGTACTCCTGGAACCAGTGCAGCAGCTTCTTGTTCGCGAACACCGCGTAGATCAGCCGGTCGGTGACCGCCGACTGCTCGGGCGCGAGCGCCTCGCCCGTCAGATACTCGGACAGGATCTCCGAAGGCCCGGTGACGAACTGCTCGCGCAGCAGGAAGTCGTTCTCCATGGCCCGGAACAGCGCGTCGAGCCGCCTGACCCGGCCCGCCCTGGCGATGGTCCTGGAATGTCTCTCGCTCATGTCCGCTCGCCTCCGATGAGCTCCGGTACGGGCGCGCCGCGCGTGGCCCACAGGCCGGTGGTGAGGGCGAGCAGCGTGACCAGGGTGGTGTGGTAGTCGCGCAGGAACCGCCGCCGCAGGTCGTCGCCGTCGGGCCTGGGCAGGTCGCCGCCCGCGCCCGCCGGGCCGGCGAACCCGCCGTCGGGCCGCGCGTGGGCCAGCAGCTCGGGAAGCGCCCCTTCCATGGGCGCGAGCCCCGCGCAGGCGGCGGTCATGACCAGCTCCGCCGCCAGGTCGTGGTTGCCCGACCCGTGCACGCACCGCCACCAGGCGGGCAGCCACTGGGCCAGGTAGGCGACGGTGTCCGGGGACAGCGCGGCCGGCCGCGCCCCGAAGTCGGTGAGGTAGAACGCCTCGTGGGTCATCGGGTAGCCGGTGCCGTCGGAGATCGTCCAGGGCTCGGGCAGCGCGCCGAGCCAGCTCCCCCGTGCCGACGCCCGCGGCGGTTCCGCGAGGCCCAGCCTCGCCAGGTTGTGGCGCAGCGCGCTCTCGCGCCAGGCCGGGATCTCCAGCCCGCCGGCCAGCGCGGTGCCGGCCAGATGGGCGAACCAGGCGTGCAGGCGCTCGTCGCGGTGGCCGCACTCGTACGCGCTCGCGTACAGCCCGACGCTCTCCACCAGTTCGGGGCGGGCGGCGGTGACGCGCAGCAGGCAGTCGCCGCGCTCGGCCTCGTCCCACGCCCACGTGACGAGGCGGTGGCAGCGCTCGCGCAGCGCCGGGTCGCGGCCGAGCAGCGAGGCCGTCAGCGCCAGCTCGGAGAGCGGTTTGAGCAGCAGGACGAGCTCGTGCTCGTCACGGGCGTGCGTACGCGCCCCGAACTGGCCGAGATGTTCCTCCACCCAGGAGAGCGCGGCCTCGGCCGGGCCGTTCAGCGCCGTCATGACACGACCACCGTCGCCTCGTGCACGGCGGCGTCGCGCCAAGCGGGGTCACGTCCGGGGTCGCGGACGTACGCGAGCAGCCGCAGCTCCCACCTCAGCCCGGAGGAGGAGAACGCGCCCGCCAGCGCGCCCAGGTGGGCGGCGGCCTGGTCGGCGAACCTCCGCACGGCCCGCTCCGCCCAGCCGTCCCCGCCGCCCACGGGCACGCTGCCCGCCAGGACGGTGAGGGCTCGCGCGGCCGGCAGGTAATGCCCCTGGTGGAGCAGCACGCAGGCGTCCCTGGCGACCTCGCGCGGGTCCTGCCGCAGAACGCCGTCCAGCGGGAGGCCGGCCGCGCGCGCCCGGCTGAGCAGGCGGTAGCGGTCGCCGTGCCCCTCGTCGTGCCCCTCGTCGTGCCCTTCGCCGTGCCCCTCGTCGTGGCTCTCGCCGGCGTCGCCGGGGACGGTCAGGGTCACGCCGAGGACCTGGTGGAGCAGCGTCCGCAGGGTCCGCCACTCCACGACGTGGGCGCGGACCGGGGCGGCCAGCTCACGGATCACGCGATCCAGCGCGTGCGCGACCGGCTGGTCCAGGCCCTCGATGCGCCAGCGCAGCAGCAGGTCCACGAGCCGGGCGAGCGGAGCGCCCTCGGGCGCGGGCGGCACCACGCGCCTATTCCTTCGCCGACCGGCCGACGATGTGGACGTGCAGGCAGAAGTCGATGATCGGCCCGCGCACCTCGACGCCGGTGGCCTGCAGTCCCACCTTGAGCCCGCGCACCGCCTCGAACTCGTCGCGGCTCAGCACCGCCTGCGCCGGGCAGTGCTCGTCGTCGTCCCGGCACTCCATGTCCAGCTCGCCGGCCTTGTCGACGAGCTTGGACAGGGCCCGGTCCTGCTCCTCGGTGAGGTCGAGGCGGCCGAGGTCCACGGAGAGCTCCGCGCCGCTCTCGAACCGCAGCGAGAGTTCCTGATCGTTCCGGCGAACACGCATGTCGTTCCACTCTCTCGGAGGGCCGGACCGGCCCTGACCGGCTATCTTGCCGATCGGGATCGCCAGGAAACGCGTCCCCGGAATGGTCTCGGGAAAGAGTCGGGCAGGAGAGCCGGCGCTTCTGTCCCGGAGGGCAAAGAAGCGGGCGGCGCTCTGGCCGCGGCAGGAGAGGCGGGATAGCGTCGCGAGTGACCGGCCGAGCATGGAGAGTGATCGCATGTCCTTCCGGGCGGACAGACTACGTGTCCAGCTTCCGTGCGGCGCGGAGGGCAGCCTCGTCGAGGCCGCCGGTGACGAGGCCGCCCAGCCGGCGCTCGCCCGCGAGGGCACCTACATCTGCACCTGCTACCTCACGAACATCGACTACTGCCACTGCTCCATCGTCATCACGCAGGAGCGGGCGCGGCTGGTGAGCCCCGAGGCCCTGCCGCTGCTGAAGAAGCAGCTCGAACACCGCCTGGCGGAGGTGGATCTCCTGGCGGAGGCCGCCAAGAGACAGCTCCAGGCACACCTCGACGACATCTCCCGCGCCGAGCAGGCGCTCCGCGACCGCCAGGCGGAGGACCAGTCCCGCGACGAGTGACCGCGACGCGTCGCCGTCCGTCCATCGAGGGGGTTCCCATGTCTTTCCAGGCGAGCAAACTGCGCGTGCAGCTTCCGCGCGACGGCGGGGACGAGCCGCCGGCCGCCCTGATGCAGTCCGGCGCGCGATGCACCTACTACTGCACGTGCTACCTCACGAACATCGACTACTGCCACTGCTCGCTCGTCGCGGAGGACCCGGCGCGTCTCGTCGCCGGGCCCGAGGCGCTGCCGCTGCTGCGCGAGGAGCTGGAACAGCGCCTGGCGGCCTCGTCGTCATGAGACCGTCATGAGCGCCGGCCCCGTGGGGGAACGCACGTTCCGCGCCAACCCCCGCTACGAGCTCGTACCTGCCGAGCATCCGCCGGAGGAGGACGACGGCGACGTCTACGGCGTCCTGCGGCCTCGGGGTGACCACGGTCTCGCGGTGCGCTCGTGCTCGCCGGAGACGGCGCTGCTGTTCCTCACGCTCGCCGAGCCGGGCCGCGTCCCCGTGTTCGCCCGCAGGGCGCTGACCGAGGACGGCGGGCGGGCCCTCGCCAGGCTCGTCGCCGACGGCGTGCTGGAGGTCCTGACCGACGAGGGCTTCCGATCCGGGTACGCCGCCGCGGACGCGGTGCTGCCGGGGCGTTCCAGCGGCGGCCAGGGCCGGATCGCCGAGTTGTCCGTCGCGGCGCTGCGCTACGGCCAGGCGCTGGCGGACCTGCCGGCGGAGGCGCTGGCCGGCCGGCTCTACGGCTACGGTCACCAGCCCGTCTCGCCGGAGCTGCTGCACCGCCTGCCCGACGAGGCGGCCGTGGACGCCTATCTCGGAGGGGCGCCCGGCGGGCTGGGCGAGCGGGCCCGCGCCGGCGGCTGGACGGAGACGACCGGAGACCTGGCCGGCCCGTCGCCCTGGCGGCACTGGTCCGTGGGGGCGGGGCGGCGCGGGTGGGGGCGGTCCGGGGTGACGTACAAGCTGTACGTCAGCCCGTCCGCCGAGACGATGCCGGCGGCGCTGGCCGAGATCACCGGCGGCCTCGCGAGGACGCCGGGCGTGACGGGTTTCAAGACCGCTCGCGAGGCCGCGGGGATCTGCCGCCCCGACAAGATCGTCATCTATTTCGAACGGCTCGACGACCTGCGCGAGGGCGCGTCCCTGCTGGCCGGGCGGGTGGACGGGATGGCCGCGCACGGCGTCGCGTTCAGCGCGGCGGTCACCCTCGACGGGCTGGTGTCCTGGGGCGCGGACCCGCCGCGCGCGAGCGCCCACGCCACGAGCTGGCGGATGTGGGTGGCCGGCCGGCTGGCCGAGCATCTGGTCGCGGCGCGTACGGATCACCCAGGCATGCCGCCCTGGCGGTTCGCCCTGGAGCGGCTGCGCCTGTCCGGCGTCGACACCGGCACGTGGGTGCCGACGGAGGGCATGTGGAGCGAAGCCGGGGAGGGACGCGGATGACGGTGCTCGGGCCCTTCGTGCTGCCAGGAGACGTGGTCGTGGCGCCGGTGGCCGGGCTGCCGCCCGAGCTGCGGGAGCGGATCGAGCACCGGCCGGGCGACTACTGCGTCACCCGCCCGCGCTCGCGCGCCACCACGAGCGTCATCGACGAGGGCACCGCCTCGCTCCTCGAACGGTTCCGCGAGCCGACCACGATCGTGGACGCCGTCATCACCTTCAGCTCGGCCGCCGGGCTCGAACCCCGGCGGACGCTGGAGGAGGTCTTCCCCGTCCTCGCCGGCTTCGTCAGGGACGGCCTGCTCCTGCCGGCCGGGTCCGCGCTGCTGGAGCCCATCGAGGCGGCGCTCGGGCCCGGCGACGTCGTCGGGGACGCGGAGATCGTCGAGACGGTGCAGGTCCTGCTCGACACGGAGGTCCACCTGGCCCGCCTGCCCGGCGGCTCGCCGGCCGCGTTGAAGATCGCCAGGGAGGGCGCGCAGGACGACCTCGCTCCCCTGCTGCGCCGCGAGGCGGCCGTCCTGCGCCTCCTCGACGGCCGCGCCGGGCCGCGGCTGCTCGGCTCGGGTGAGCACGCGGGCCGCCCGTACCTGCTGCTGTCCTGGGTCGCGGGCGTGGACGCGCACGACGCGGCGGACGAGGCCCGCAGGCTCGGCGGGCCCGAGGGCGTGGACGCCCTGCTCGGCCTGGTGGAGCGGGTCGTGGCCGCCTTCGCCGGGCTGCACGCGCTCGGGGTGCTGCACGGGGACGTGCATCCCCGCAACGTCCTGGTGGGCCCCGATCAGGAGGTCGTGCTGCTGGACTTCGGCCTCAGCGCCCATCAGGGGGCCGGTCCTGCGCCGCCGCGGGGCGGCGGCGTCGACTTCTTCCTCGAACCGGAGTCCGCCCGCGCCCGCCTGGCGGGGCGGGCGGGCGAGCCCCTGACGGCGGCCGGCGAACAGTACGCCGTCGCCGCGCTCGCCTACCTGCTGCTGACCGGCGCCCACACCCATGCCTTCTCCCTCCATCCCGAGCACATGCTGCGCCAGCTCCGCGACGAACCGCCGCTGCCGTTCGCGGGCCACGGCGCGGCGGAGCTGCCGGCGACCGAACGTGTCCTGCGCCGGGCGCTGGCGAAGAGCCCCGGCGACCGCTACCCGTCGCTCGCCGCCCTGTCGCGGGCGCTGCGTGCCGCCGCACGCGCGGACCGGACGGCGGCGGGCCCGGTGGCGGACCACGGAGCGGGCGGGGCAACGGGCCGGGCGGCGGGGCGGGGCCTGCCGGGGCCGGGACGGGGCCTGCCGGGGCCGGGACGGGGCTCGGGCGGGCCTGAGCGGGCGCTGCTCGATCGGGTGCTCTCCCGGCTCGACGTGCCAGGCCCGCTGTTCGACGACGGGCTCGTGCCGCCCACCGCGTCCCTCATGAACGGCGCCGCCGGCTTCGCCTACGCGCTGCTGCGGCTCGCCGAGGCGCGCGCGGACGGGCACCTGCTCGCGCTCGCCGACGTCTGGGCGGTGCGCGCCGCGGCGGACGCCTCGGCCGGTGGGGAGGCGGGCGAGGCGGCGTTCGTCAACGAGAGCCTGGGCATCGTGCCGGGGCTCACCGGCCGCGGCTCGCTCTACCACCAGGTCAGCGGCGTCCACCTCGTCCAGGCGCGCGTCGCCACGGCGCGGGGCGACGCGCGCTCGCGGGACGCGGCCGTGGAGGCGTTCCTGGGGGCGGCGGAGGCGCCCTGCCCCGAGCTCGACCTCGCCTTCGGCCGCTCGGGCCTGCTGCTCGGCTGCGCGACCCTGCTGGAGGGGTGCGCGGGTCCGGCCCTGGAGGGGAGGCTGCGGGCGACGGGGGCGAGGCTCAGCGAGTCCGTCCGCGCCGGCCTGGCCCGCGCCGCCCCCGTCGCGGACGGGCACCGGCTCCAGTCCCTCGGCGCCGCGCACGGCTGGGCGGGCTGCCTGTTCGCCCTCCTCCGGTGGGCGCGGGCGTCGTCCTCGCCGCCGCCAGAAGGAGTGATCGGCTTCCTCGACCAGCTCGGGGCGCTCGCCCGCCCGGCGGGCCGGGGCCTGCTCTGGCCGGTCAAGGCGGGTGGCCCGCGGCCGGACCCGCTGCTGGGGGCGAGCTGGTGCAACGGCGCGGCCGGGCTCGTGCCCCTGTGGTGGCTGGCCCACTCGCTGACCGGCGAGCGCCGGTACGAGGAATGGGCGCGGGGGGCCGCGTGGAGCGCGTACGAGGCGCCGCTGCCCGGCCCCGCCGACCTGTGCTGCGGCCTCGCCGGGCGCGCGTACGCGCTGCTCGCCCACCACGCGAGGACCGATGACCCGATCTGGCGGGCCAGGGCCAGGCTGCTCGCCGGGCACGCGGCGGCGCGGGTGCGCGAGGCCGCGCACCGGCCCGACAGCCTCCACAAGGGCGAGGTCGGAGTCGCGCTGCTGGTGGGCGAGCTGGACACGCCGCGCTGGGCCCGCATGCCCCTCTACGAGGGCGACGGCCCGCTCTCGGGGCGGTGAGCTCCTGACGCGCCCTGGCCGGGCGCCGCTCCGTGATATGCCGTGATCATGGGCATGGGTGGGCCGGGCTGGAGGGCCGGCCGAGGGGATCGTCGTCGTCGGCGCCCAGGGGGGCCACGTGCCACGCGCCGTCGCCGAGCAGCCGGAGCTCCTGGGCGTGGTGCCGGTCGACGCTCGCGCGGTGGCTGACGCTGACGAGGATGGTGCCGGGCAGCTCGGTCCGCACCAGCCGGTAGAGGGCGAACTCCAGGCCCTGGTCCAGCGCCGAGGTCGCCTCGTCGAGGAAGACCACCTTGGGCCTGGTCAGCAGGATCCGGGCGAACGCGACGCGCTGCTGCTCCCCCGGAGAGAGGATCTTGGACCAGTCCTGGACCTCGTCGAGCCGTTCGGCGAGGTGCGGCAGCGCGACCTCGCGCAGGGTGGCGCGCAGGGTCTCGTCGTCGATGCCGCCCTCCTCACCGGGGTAGGTGACGACGGCCCGCAGGTCGCCGAGCGGCACGTACGGCAGCTGCGACAGGAACATCGTCTCGTTGGCCCCGCCCGGCCGGGTCAGCGTGCCGCTGGTGAACGGCCACAGCTCGGCGAGGCTGCGCAGCAGGGTGGTCTTGCCGCTGCCGGACGGCCCGGTGACGACCATCGTGTCGCCCTCCTCCAGCCGCAGGTCGAGCGGCTCGATGAGCGGCCGGCCGTCGGGCGTGCGGACCTCGACGGCCGTCAGCTCGACCTCCGTGCCGGTGCTCGGCCGGGTCGTCACCTCCGGCAGCGCCCTGGCCTCGGCGTTGGCGACGACCAGGCCGTGCAGCCGGATGATCGCCGCCCGGTAGCCGGCGAAGGCGTCGTAGGCGTTGCGGAAGAACGACAGGCCGCTCTGGATCTCGTTGAACGCCGACGCCGACTGCGTGAGGTCGCCGAGGCGGATCTCGGCGGCGAACAGCCGCGGCGCCTGCAGGACGTAGGGCAGGGGCACGATGCTCTGGCTGATCGCGAGGTTCCAGCCGTTGAAGCCGATGGTGCGGTTCAGGTAGCGCTTGTAGTTGGCGACGACGGGGGCGAACAGCCGCCGCAGCCCCGTGCGCTCGGCGACCTCGCCCCGGTAGAAGGCGACCGCCTCGGCGGCGTCGCGCAGGCGCACCAGGGCGTAGCGGAAGGCGGCGTTGTACTTCTCGTTCCTGAAGGCCAGCCAGATGATCGGCCGGCCGATCCAGAACGCGACGACGGAGGCGAACAGGACGTAGACCAGCCCGATCCAGAACATCGCCCGGGGGATCTCCGTCCCGAACAGGGAGAGCGTGCCCGACAGGTTCCACAGGATCGCGGTGAACGACACGATCGAGATGACCGCCGAGATCGCGCCGAACAGCAGCGTGCCCGCCGTCCCCCCGTTGCTGGGCAGGTTGGGCAGCGGCCCGTACCCGGCGGTGAGCACGTCGATGTCGGCCTGGATGCGCTGGTCGGGGTTGTCGATGGTGTCGTCGATGAACCGCGACCGGTAGTACGCCTTCCCGTCGAGCCAGTCGCCGGTGAGCCGGTCGGTGAGCCAGGCGCGCCAGGCGAGCACGAACCGCTGGAACAGGAACAGGTCCAGCAGCAGCCGGGCGATGTGCACGGCCGCGAGGACGCAGAAGATCCCGAGGGACGTCCAGAAGCCCTGCTCGCCGGAGTCGCGCACCGGGGCCTTGCCGACGGCGATGCCCTGGACCGCGACCTGGAGGCTGGACAGCATGTCGTTGCCCTGGTAGCTGAACAGCACGTCCAGCCGGACGCCGGTGACCACCGACAGCAGCAGGGCGCCGAGCCCGAGCCAGACCCTGACGCTGTCGCGGCCGGTGAAGTACGCGCCGGTGATGTGCCAGAACTGCCGCCCCCACGTGGTGGTCAGGCCGATGAGCACGAGGACGGCCAGGGCGCACACCGCGGCGATCGCCCACGCCTTGGCGATCCACAGCAGCGAGGTCCAGAGCTCGGAGCTCCAGTCGAGCGTCGGGGTGAACAACTCCATTCCGGAAACGTATACGCACGGAGAGTGACGGACGCGGGAAAAGCTCAACTCGCGCCAGGAGTCCCCCGGACGGTCGTGCCGGGGACCGGCGGGGGTTCGCCGGTCCCCGAGGCGTCAAATGTGCTCGGCGCCCTTCCTGATGGCCTGCCTGATGCGGACGTAGGTGCCGCAGCGGCAGATGTTGCGGATGCCGTCGAGATCGGCGTCGGTGATGGCGCGGCCCTCCGCGGCGACCCGGTTGACCAGCGCCACGGCGGCCATGATCTGGCCCGGCTGGCAGTAGCCGCACTGCGCGACGTCGTGCTCCAGCCAGGCCCGCTGCATGGGGTGCAGGTCCTGGCCGACCGTGGCCGGCAGGCCCTCGATCGTGGTGACCTCGTCGGACGGCCGCAGGTCCTTGACGGGGATGGCGCAGGGGTTGACCGCCTTGCCGTTGAGGTGGCTGGTGCAGGCCTTGCAGACGTTGATGCCGCAGCCGTACTTCGGGCCGGTGATGCCGAGGACGTCGCGCAGCACCCACAGCAGGCGTACGTCGTCGGCGACGTCCACGGTGACCTGCTCGCCGTTGACGCGGAAGGTGTGTTCGGGCACTCCTGGGGCTCCTCGGTTCAGCGGGCGTGGTCGAGACCGTCGGTCGGGGACGGCGGGACCGGCGGGACGGTGGGCTTGGGGGTGAAGGAGAGCGTGCCGTGGTTGATCGGGAACGTGGTGGGCATCGTGCCGGTCGCGCGGCCGTAGGCGCAGGCGACGGCGGCCATCGACCCGGCCACGGCCAGCTCCCCCGCGCCGCCGGGCTGCTCGGACGTGCTGGGCATGACGATCACCTGGAGGTCGAGCGGGGTGTTCCACTGCCGGGTGTAGAAGTAGTTGTCCCAGCTCGCCTCCAGGAAGTACCCGTCGCGCAGGTGCAGGCTGGAGGTGAGGGCCAGCGCGATGCCGTCGGAGACGCCGCCCATCATCTGCGCCTCCAGCCCGCGCGGGTTGACCGCGAGGCCGACGTCCACGGCGAAGACGACCTTGGTGACGCGGGGTCCGGTCACGGCGTCGCGGACGGTCCTGTTGACGGTCTCGGGCCGGCAGTCGATCTCCACCAGGCAGGCGCTGACCGACTTGTACTCGGCGTGGAAGGCGATGCCCTGCGCGGTGCCCGGCGCCATCGCCCGGCCCCAGCCGCCCGCCTCGGCCGCCCGCGCGAGCACCGCCCGCGAGCGGTCGTCGCGCAGGAAGGAGTGCCGGAACCGGTACGGGTCCTTGCCCATCCGCGCCGCGAGCTGGTCGACGATGAGTTCGCGGGCGCAGGTGACGTCGGGCGAGTAGACGTTGCGCATGCTGCCGGTGTTGAAGTCCTTGTCGGTCTCGGCGAGCAGGTGGCTGGCGGCGCCGAAGTCGTACGACATGGCCTGGCTGAGGTGGAAGAACGTCTGGGAGAAGCCGATGTCGCCGACCGGGAGCCGCGCGGCCATGGCGGTGAAGATCTCGCCGAGCCCGTGGCCGAGGTCGGTGGAGACGCTGGTGTGCCGCTGCTTGTAGCTGAGCACCGTCTGGCCGAGGTAGGCGGCCCTGACCCGGGAGGTCGCCATCGGGTGCACGCGGCCCTGCCGGGCGTCGTCGGCGCGGTGCCACATGAGCTTGACCGGCTTGCCGATCTTCTGTGACACCTCGGCGGCCTCCAGCGCGGCGTCGAAGAAGAGCTTGCGGCCGAAGGAGCCGCCGCCCTCGGTGACGTGCACGGTGACCTTGCCGGCCGGGAGGCCGAGCTTGGCGGCGATGGCCTGCTGGGCGACGATCGGCGACTTCAGCGCCGACCAGATCTCGGCGCGGCCGTCCCGTACGTCGGCGATCGCGCAGTTGGGCTCCAGCGCGCTGTTGCCGCGGAAGTGGAAGGTGAAGGTGCCCTCGACGACCGGCGTCGGCGGCCGGAGCCCGAGGGGCAGCTCCGCGGCGGCCAGCTCGCGCAGCACGCTCTCGTCGGACTTGCCGGCCGCGGTCCCGGGCCTCCAGGTGACCTGGAGGGCGCGTACGGCGTCGATGCACTGGCCGAACGTCTCGGCGCGCACGGCCACGCCGGTGGCGATGACGACGGCGTCGGTGACGCCCGGCATGGCGCGGACCTGCGCGAGGTTGCTCACGGACCCGACCTTGCCGTTGATGGTCGGCGGGCGGCAGACCATGGTCGGCTTGGCGTCAGGCACGTCGAGGTCCATGGTGAACTTCTTGCGGCCGGTCACCGCCGCCAGCGCGTCCACCCGGTTGTGGGGCCGGCCGATGACGGTGAAGCCGGCGCGCGGCGCGAGCTCGACGCTCACCTGCCGGGTGCCGGCGCTCGCGGCCTTCGTGGCGAGGGCGCCGATGTCGAGCCGGCGGCCCGACGGGGCGACGACCGCGCCGCCCTCCAGCCGCAGCCGGTCGGCGGGCGCGCCGAGCTCGGCCGCCGCCGCCTCCAGCAGCCGCAGCCGGGCGACGGAGGCGGCGACCCGGATCGGCGTGTACGTCGAGACGGTCGTGTTCGAGCCGCCGGTGAGCTGGTTGAACACCAGCTCGGGCCGGGCGTCGGCGAGCGTGACCCGGACCCGGTCCAGGGGCACGGCCAGCTCCTCGGCGATCAGCATGGCCGAGGAGGTGGTGATGCCCTGCCCGACCTCGGCCCGCGGCAGCGCGAAGGAGACGATGCCGTCCGTGCCGACCTCGACCGAGATGAGGTTCGAGGTCGGCAGGGCGGCCGCGGTCATGACGTCGTTGAGGTCGATGAGCTCGGTGAGCTCCGGGGAGGGGATCCCCGCGGACGCCGTGGCCTCCCCGGTGGCCGCGGCCGCCGGGGAGGGAGGGGTGAGCTCGGCGGCGGCCACCAGGGTCGGCGCCGCCACCACGTAGCCGAGGAAGCGGCGGCGCCCGATGGTCTCGTCGGCAGGTCCGGTCATGTGCCGGGGCGGTTGGTCGTCGGGATCTCGATCTTGGTCTCCTGGCCCTTGGTGAGGAAGAACAGGATGTACTGCCGTACGGCCTCGTCGATGACCCAGGCGATCGAGGGCACCAGCGGCAGCGGGATGAGCCCTTCGCGGAACTTGACCAGCTTCGGCCAGGCGGAGCTGATCAGCGGGTCCCACACCGGCTCACGCCGGATGCCGTCCCAGTCGGCCACCTGGTCGCCGACGAGGTAGCGGGCGAGCGCGTTGCAGAGCGGCCGGCTGATGCTGCCGGGGCTGGTCTGCTCGGCGAGCTGGCCCAGCAGGATGTCGGTCAGCTCCACGCCCTCGGGCGTCGGGCCCATGTTGCGGGGCAGGATCTGGTCGGACTGGGCGTTGGCGGCGTCCCAGCTCGCCGGGATGTACTCGTCCCTGATGCCGAGCATGTGCGCGGTGACCTGCCACACGTGCAGGTACGCCGCGGACTCGGCGGGCTTGATCGGCACCTGCCATTCGAGCATCTTGCGCATGGCGTAGGTCGGCAGGGTGTGCCAGGTGACGAGCATGTCCTCCTGGCTGATCGGGATGTCGCCGCCCCAGTGGGGAGACTGCTGGAGCAGGTGCCGCACCGCCGCGTGCACCAGCCGGGTCTTGACGGACTGGACGATGCACGTGCCGTCGGGGCGGTAGGCGTTGAGCGCGCCGACGGCGAAGCCCAGGAGGCTCGTCTTGGCGACGCGGTCCTCCATGTCGGCCCCGCCCTTGGAGTAGTAGACCGCGCGGGCCTCCTTGGGGATGGCGGTGCTCAGCATGCCGCCGCCGACGCCGTTCAGCAGGTTGAGGTAGAGGCCGCGCGACTTGTTGAAGGTCGCCGCGGTCTCCAGCTTGGCGCGGTCCGCCCACGGCGGTAACTGCCTGGCCTTCTCGATGAAGGCCACGAGGTCGCCCGGCAGGCCGGCGGGCAGGGGCTGGTCGTTGCGGTTCCAGTCCCACAGCAGCCGGTTGACCTCGGGGACGGCGCCCCGGTCGAGCAGCGAGGCCACGAGCGGGTCGGCCTCCTCGTCCCAGACCCAGCGCGGGTCGAGGCCGGCGCCGGCGCCCGCGACCGAGCCCGTGGGCGACCAGGTCCACGCCTGCGCCGGGCTCGCGATGCTCAGGGCGCCCACCGCCCCGAGGGCGCCGCCCGTGATCAGCATCTTGCGCCTGCTCAGATCCGCCATCGGCGGGAGCTCCTTTCCTACGGCCCTTGCTCAGGAGGGGCGGTTGCTGTCCGGGATCTCGATGCTGATCGGCCGCGCCTCGGACAGGAAGAGCAGGGCCGCCTTGCGGAGGAACTCGTCGAAGAGCCAGTACGCCTCGGGCGCGAGCGGGAACGGCAGCAGTCCCTCGCGGACGGCGATGAAGGGCCCCCAGGCGACCTTGAGCAACGGGTCCCAGATGGGCTCCCGGCCGATCTTCAGCCAGTTCGCGATCTGGTCGCCCAGCATGAAGCGGGTGAACGCGCCGAGAATGGGCTTGCTGAGGATGCCGGCGTCGACGGACGAGCCGAGGTTGAGCAGGATGTCTGCCAGCTTGATGCCCTCGGGCGTCGGCGCCAGGATCGGGGTGAGCACCTGGGTGGCCTGGCTGTTGGCCTCGGCCCAGGACGCGGGGATGTACTCGTCCTTGATGCCGAGCATGTGCGCGCCCACCTGCCAGGAGTGCAGGAACGCCGCGGACTCCGAGGAGGGGATGGGCACCTTCCAGGCGACCAGCTTCTGCATGACGGTCGTGGGCAGGCTGTGCCAGGTGACCATCATGTCGCGCTGGCTGATCGGGATCTCCTCGTCGGCGACCTGCGACCAGTACGGCGACTGCGGCAGCAGGTGCCGCACCGCCGCGTGCACCAGCCGGGTCTTGACCGCGGTGACGATCATCTCGCCGTCGGGGCGGTAGGCGTTGGTCGAGCCGATGTCGTAGCCGAGCTTGGCGGTCTTCGAGATGCGGTCCTTCATGTCGGCGCCGCCCTGCGAGTAGTAGACCGCGCGCGCCTCCTTGGGGATGACCGTGCTCATCATGCCGCTGGCCAGGCCGTACAGGACGCCCAGGTAGAGCCCGCGTTTCTTGTTGAACTCGACGGCGAGGTCGAGTTTGCCCTGGTCGGCCCACGAGGGCAGCTGCCGGGCGCGCTCCATGAAGTCGCGCAGGTCCCCGGGCAGGCCGGCCGGGAGCGGCTGGCCGTTCTTGGTCCAGGTCCGCAGCAGCGTGTTGACCTGGGTGACGTCGCCGCGTTCGAGCAGCGAGGCCACGATGGGGTCGGCCTCCTCGTCCCAGACCCAGCGCGGGTCGAGGCCCGCTCCGGTGCCGGCCACCGATCCCGTGGGCGACCAGGTCCACGCGTGTGCCGGGCTCGCGATGCTGAGCGCGCCCACCGCGCCGAGCGCGCCACCCGCTTTCAGAATGTTGCGCCGGCTGAGTCCGTCCATTGCCGCTGTTCCTCCTTCTCCCGAGGCCGGGGGGAGTGCCTTCTGATACGGTGAAACAACATACGATTCTGCGTATCATCAGAGCACACGGTGACGGACATCACAAGACCGCGGCAACGGCTGTTGGCGATTGAGGCAGAATCAGGACAGGAGGTGATCGTGGAATCTGTGCTGTCCGGCCTCTCGACGCCATCCGAGTCGGAGTCGTTGCTGGAGCGCGCTTATCTTGATGCGGTCGAGCAGGTCGGCGACACCGACGAGCTTCGCGGGCGCATCCTCGACGCGGCCTACGAGCAGTTCAGCCGCATGGGCATCCGCCGCTCCACGATGGAGGACGTCGCCCGGCGGGCCAAGGTCTCGCGAATCACCGTCTACCGGCGTTTCGCCACCAAGGACGCGCTGGTCGAGGACGTGGTACGGCGCGAGTTCCGCCGCTACTTCGACCAGTTCCTCATCGACATCGAGCGCGCGCGCACCCCCGCCGAGCGGGTGGTCCTGGGCTTCGTGAGCTCCCTGCGCGCGATCCGCGGCAATCCGCTGATCGGCGGGCTGATCGACATGGAGCCGGACCTGCTGGTGCCGTCCATGGTCAGCGACGGAGGGCTGACGCTCGCCGTGGTCCGGCAGTTCGTGGCCGGGCAGCTCCGCCGCGAGCAGCGCGCGGGGCACGTGCCGGCCGACCTCGACATCGACCTCGTGGCCGAGCTCATGGTCCGGGTGTCGGCCTCCTTCCTGGCGATCCCGAGCGAGATCGTCGACCTCGACGACGACGCGCAGCTCGCCTCCGTGGCCAGGCGCTTCCTCGTCCCGATGCTGCACCCGCCGCCCGACGGGACGTGACGCGGCCGCCATGAAACTTTCGGGGGCCCGGCGCGGGCCGCACCCGCCGTGACCTCAGGCGGGGCGCCGATCCGGCCCGGCGGCCGGCGCGGCCGGGATTGACCGCGCCCGGCGGCGGCTTCTAGCGTCGCTTCCGCCCCGGACCTTACACAGATGGGTGAGATCATGAAAACCACGCGGTCAATCCGACACAGAATGTTAGCGCTAACATCAATGGTGGCTCTCGCACTGGGCCCCGTGCTGACCGTGACGCCGGCCGCCCAGGCGGCGGGCCGCACCGCGGCGGCCGCGGCCTATCCCGGCCCCGGCGTGGTGACCGGCGACATCGGGGTGCACGATCCGGCGGTGGTCCGCCGGCCCGGCGGTGGCTACCTGCTCGCCCACACCGGCGACAACATCGCGCTGAAGACCTCCGCCGACCGCACCGCCTGGCGCAACGCCGGCGTCGTGTTCCCGGACGGAGCGCCCTGGACGACCTCCTACACCGGAGGCAGCCGCACCCTGTGGGCGCCGGACATCTCCTATCACAACGGTAAGTACTACCTGTACTACTCGGCGTCCACCTTCGGCTCCAACACCTCGGCGATCTTCCTGGCCACCAGCACCACGGGAGCGTCCGGCTCGTGGACGAACGAAGGGCTGGTCATCTCCACCAACTCCTCCAGCACCTACAACGCGATCGACCCCAACCTCGTCGTGGACGACCAGGGCCGCTGGTGGCTGAGCTTCGGCTCGTTCTGGACCGGCATCAAGCTGATCCGGCTCGACCCGGCCACCGGCAAGCGGCTCGACAGCACCGTCCGCGGCATCGCCCAGCGGCCCGGCAGCACCGCGATCGAGGCGCCGTACATCTACAAGCACGGCGGCTACTACTACCTGTGGGCGTCCTTCGACGCCTGCTGCCGGGGCGCGGCCAGCACGTACCGGATCATGGTGGGCCGCTCGGCCAGTGTCACCGGCCCGTACGTCGACCGCAACGGCGTGGCGATGACCTCGGGCGGCGGCACCCAGGTGCTGGCCGGCCACGGCTCGGTGCACGGGCCCGGCCACCAGGCGGTCTTCGGGGACGTCGACGGCGACATCCTCGTCTACCACTACTACGCCGACAACGGGACGGCGCTGCTCGGCATCAACAAGATCGGCTACGACGCGGCCGGCTGGCCGTTCGTGTACTGAGCCGGAGATCGGGCAGGCGCGGGCGCACCGTCTGGTATGTCACCGTTAACATTCGTCTGTACGCCGATGCCCACGCCTGCCCCCCGGAGAGCCCTCGTTGGACCTTGCCATGCGCCGGCGCAGGCACGCGCTGTTCCTGCTGTTCTTCCTGCCGGGCGTCGCGACGTCGTCGTGGGTGACCCGCACCCCCGACATCCGCGACCGGCTCGAGGCGTCCACCGCGCAGATGGGCTGGATCCTGTTCGGCCTGTCGCTGGGCTCCATGATCGGCATCCTCCTCTCCGGACGCCTCACCTCCCGGTACGGGACGCGGCCCGTCATCGTCACCGGCACCCTGACGATCATCGCGAGCCTGGCCCTCATCAGCGCCGGCGTGCTCCTCGCCTCCGTGCCGCTGGTCACGGCGGGCCTGGCCGGGTTCGGCGCGGGCATCGGGGCCGGCGACGTCGCCGCGAACGTCGACGCCGCCGACGTCGAGCGCGCCACCGGCGCCACGACACTGCCCACCCTGCACGGCTGCTTCAGCCTCGGCACCGTCGCCGGCGCCTGCGCGGGCATCGCGGCCACCGCCACCCGCCTCCCCGTCCACTGGCACCTGGCCGCCGTCACCCTGCTCTCGGCCGCGATCTTCCTGTACGCCGCCCGCTCCGTCCCCGCGGGCACCGGCCTCGGGACGCCCGGCGGGTCCGGGACGGCCGGTCCGCGGCCGGCGGTGTGGAAGGACGGCAGGCTGCTGCTGATCGGCGCGATCGTGCTGGCCATGGCGCTGGCCGAGGGAGCCGCCAACGACTGGCTGCCGCTGCTCATGGTGGACGGGCACGGCCTCGGCACCGCGGCCGGGTCCCTCGTCTACGCCGGGTTCGCGGCCGCCATGACCGCCGGCCGGTTCGCGGGGACGTACTTCCTCGACCGGTTCGGCCGCACGGCGGTCATCCGCGCCAGCGCCGTCTCGGGGGCGCTCGGGCTGCTCCTGGTGATCTTCTCCGACAGCGCCCTGCTGGCCGGGGCGGCCGTGCTGCTCTGGGGGCTCGGCGCGGCGCTGGGCTTCCCCGTCGCGCTGTCGGCCGCCGGGGAGAGCGGGCCCGACGAGACCGCCCGCGTCAGCCTGGTGGCCGTCATCGGCTACGTCGCCTTCCTCGTCGGCCCGCCCGGCCTCGGGTTCCTCGGCGAGCACTGGGGGCTGCGCGCGGCCATGCTCGTGGTGCTCGGCTTCGTCGTCTCCGCCGCCTTCCTCGCCCCCGCCGTCGACACCCGCCGCCCGGCGGCCGTCCCTCCCGCCCGGTGAGGATCGCCTCCTCGCCTGCCGACCGAGGACCTCGACCACTACGATGACACCCATGATCGCGCAGGACGACGAGAGCGACCGGCCCAGGAGCCTGACCCTGACCTCCAGGGTCATCGACGACATCGCCGTGATCGCCGTCGACGGGCTGCTCGACGCCACCACCCGCGAGGAGTTCGCGGAGTTCCTCTCCCAGGCGGGCCCCGCGCTGGTCCTCGACCTGGCCGGGGTGACGTTCATGGACTCGCGCGCCCTGGGGCTGATCGTGCACCGCTGGCAGACCTCGCTCTCCTCCGGCGGCAGGTTCGCCCTCATCGGCGTCGACTACGCCCGCGCCCGGGTCATCTGGATCACCGGCCTCGCCGACCGCCTGCCCCTCTACGACAGCCTGGAGGAGGCCCTGGCCGCCCTCGCCTGACGGCGCTCCGGCTTCACAACCAGCCGCTCCGGCGCAGCAGCCGGTACACCACGAGCACGGCCACCGCCATCGTCCCCAGGCACAGCGGGTAGCCGAACGTCCAGTGCAGCTCCGGCATGTGGTCGAAGTTCATCCCGTACACGCCGGCGATCAGCGTGGGGACGGCGATGAGGGCCGCCCAGGAGGAGATCTTGCGCATGTCGGCGTTCTGCCGCATGGCGACCTTGTTCTGCTCGGCGCCGACCAGCGCCAGATGGGCGCTGAGCGCGCTGGTCAGCAGCTCGTTGTGCTCGTCCACCTTGCCGTCCACGCGCAGCAGGTGGTCCAGGACGTCGCGGAATAACTCCCGGTTGCTCGCGCACAGCTCCACCCGGCCCTTGACGATCTCCTCCAGGACCGGGATGAGAGGGTCCTGCGAGGTCCTGAACTCCAGCACCTCCCGCTTCAGCGAGTAGATGTCCTCGGTCACGTCGGCCTGCTCGCCGCTGAACACGCGGCGCTCCAGCGCGATCAGGTCGTGCTCGACCTCGTACGAGACCAGGGAGTAGGTGTCGACGACCTGGTCGCAGATCGCGTACATGACGCCGGCGGGGCCCGCGGCAAGCAGGCCGGGGTCCGACTCCACGCGCCGGCGCACCTCCTTCAGCGGGTTGGCGGCCCCGTGGCGGACGGTGATGACGAAGTCGCGGCCGAGGAACAGGTTGATCTCGCCGACCTCGATGTCGGAGGTCTCCTCGACGTACAGCAGCGTCTTGAGCACCACGAACAGGGTGTCGTCGTAGCGTTCGAGCTTGGGCCGCTGGTGGGCCTTGATGGCGTCCTCGACCGCCAGCGGGTGCAGCTCGACCTCGCTGCTGATCAGGTCGAACTCCTCCCGCGTGGGCTCGTGCAGGCCGATCCACAGGAAGCCGCCGTCCCTGGTGCGGGCGGCGCTCCAGGCGTCGCTGATGTCGCCGGTGATGGTCCGGCGCGTGCCGTCGCGGTAGATCGCCTTGTCCACAATCACAGCGAGCATTCTCGCGCGGACCCGCTCCGCCCGCGCCGGTCAGGGGCAGCCGCCACCCGTACGCCGTCCTCGCCGTGGCCCTCGTACACCGGCCCTCGGCCGAATGAACCCTCTTGGCCGAGAATGACACCACCTGCCGTTTCAGGCCGGAATCAAGGCGTTCGCAGGCGAAGAGCCCGGATCGGCAAGCGGGTTGAAATCGGTCCCGAGCATTCTGTGGTCACCGCCTCCCCAGGAAGGACGCTCCCCATGACCGCCACCCGCGCCCTCGCCGCCCTCGCCGTCACCGCCACCGCCGCCGCCGTCCTGATGACCCCGGCCGCCGCCCAGGCCGCCGCCGGGCCCGCGACCACCGCCGCCGCCGCGCAGTCGGCTCCCATCGTCTGGGGCCCGGCCTACGCGCCCGGCAGAAGGGCCAAGGCCGCCGGCAAGCTGATCGCCACCGGCGAGGACCACGCCGACCTGCCCACCGCCGCGGTTGTCACGATCTCGGGCACCGTCCAGGACTCCACCAGGTCGGCCTCCTGCGGCTGGGCCGTCTTCCGCATCACTTACCGCAAGGGCAACAACCTGCCGAACAGGAACCACTGGGTGCGCGACTGCTCCTACCGCACGCCGAAGCACTTCACGCTGAAGCACCACGACGTCTACCAGGTCGAGCTCAAGGTCTGCGCCGAGGCCAAGGCCGCCAAGCCGTCCCTGAACTGCCTGTACGCCGGCACCTGGAAGACCCTCTACCTGTCCAAGTGAGGCGTGGGACCGCCGTGTCCGGGTAGCCGACCGGTCGTGAATCACGACGGAGAGACGCGGCGGTTCGGCTTCGCCTTCGAGGACCGGTACCGGCCGCTGCTGCGCCTGCTGGGCATCAGGCCGGACACGTGCGAGCTGACGCTGAGCGACGACCTGCTGCGGGTCCGGTTCGGGCCGTGGCTGGTGCTGTCGCCGCGCGGGAACGTGGCCGGCGCCGAGCTGTCGGGGCCGTACTCGGCGGTCAAGGCGATCGGGCCGCGCCTGTCGCTCGCGGACGGGGGCCTCACCTTCGGCAGCACCACCCGGCAGGGGGTGTGCATCCGCTTCCACCGGTCGGTGTCGGGCAGCGAACCGCTCGGCGTGCTGCGCCATCCCGCCCTGACGGTCACCGTCGAGGAGCCCGCCCGGCTCCTCGGCGCGCTGCTGTCCCCCCATGGGGCCGCCCAGCGGACCGCCACGTGAGCGCCGGGCTTGACCTGGAGCGCGCTCCAGCGGACAGGGTGGTGCCATGCAGAACGCCATGAGGACCCGCACCCTCGGTGACCGGCAGGTCGGAGCGATCGCTGGGCGCCATGCCCATGTCGGCGCGCCCTGTCCCTGTGGCCGGGCGACGCCGGCGCCGTGCTCGTCGCGACGAAGGGCGGCCACACCCGCACGCCCGGCGGGTGGGACGTGGACGGCAGTCCCGCCTACCTCAAGCGGGCCTGCGACCGGTCGCTGAAGGCGCTCGGGGTGGACGTCATCGGCCTCTACCAGCACCACCGGCCCGACCCGAAGGTGCCGTACGAGGAGACGATCGGCGCGCTGAAGGACCTGCTCGACACCGGCAAGATCCGGTTCGCGGGCATCTCGAACGCCGATCCCGGCCAGATCAGGCTCGCCCACACCATTCTCGGCGACCGGCTGGTGAGTGTGCAGAACGAGTTCTCGCCGCGCTTCCGTTCCAGCGAGCCCGAGATCGACCTCTGCGCCGAGCTCGGCATCGCCTTCCTGCCCTGGTCGCCGCTGGGCGGGATCGGGCGTACCGGGGAGCTGAGCCGCCCGGAGACCATTCTCGACTCGGTCGCCGCGGCGGAGCTGGAGCTCACGGCGGAGGAGCTGGCCCGGCTCAGTTCTTGATCGACTTGGCCCGGACGGGTCGATAGGGTGAGCGCCCGATCTCTCCCTTCATCCCCCCTCGGAAGTGTCCCGTGCCGCGTCGTCGCCGCTCCCCCGTCCTCGCCCTGGTCGTCACGGGTGCCTACGTCGCGGTGGTGGCCGTGGCCGTCGGGACGGCGGTGGTCACCGGCGACCAGGCCCTGCTGTGGCGACTGACGATCATGCAGGAGCCGGAGGCCGCCCCGGCGGGCGCGGACCTGCTCGTCGCCGCCCTGACGGCCGTCCCCTGGGCGTGGGCCCTGTGGCAGGGCCTGCGCGGTCCCCTGGAGGCGGCGCCCCGCGACGAGCAGGAGCCGAGGGTCCTGCGGGCGCGGGCCGCGCTGTACGCCGCCGCGGCCACCACGCTGCTGCTCCACCCGATCCCGGGGCCCTGGCCGTGGTGGGCGGACACGCTCAGCGGGCTGTCGATGTGGGCGGTCGCGGTGCTGATCCACCCGGTGCTGGCCCGTCCCGTGCTGCGGCCCCGCCTGGCGGGGGCGGAGCTGGTCAGGACCCTGGGCGCGGTGGGGTTCGGCGGCATCACGGTCGTCGCGGTGCTGGGCCTGTCCGATGCCCCCGGCCTCGACACGCTCCTCCTGGTGATCGCGGCGGCGGCCCTGGCCTGGACGGTGCTGGTGCTGCGGGCGCAGCGCGGCGACGGCCGGTGGCGCCCGTCTCCCGGCCGGTCCCCGTCACAGGATGACCCGGCCGACGAGCTCGCCGCCGTCGGCCGGGACCGCCAGGCAGTACGCGGTCCGGTGACGGGGCCAGGACGCCTCGTCCGGCACCAGCACGGCCACGGTGACCTCCGCCCTGCGCTCGGGGACGTACCGCATCCTGGGCGCGCATCCCTCGCGGGCGAGCAGGTCCAGCGCCTCCTGGCCCGGCCACGGCTGGTCGGGCACCACGTACGTGGTGGCGTACTCGGCCGCGTGCGGCTCCGAGCAGGACACGAGCGTCACGGCGAAGCTCTCGGGCATCGGCGCGAGGCAGTCGCCGGGCCGCAGTTCGGAGGCATGGATCTGCTCCACACCCGGCTGCACGGCCCCGACCGTCGTGGGGACGGCCGAGGACGGGGGCGCGGGCGCGGCGGCACAGCCCGCGAGCGCCCCTGCCAGGAAGGCGGTCGCGGTCAGGTGACGGAGGGTCATGACGCCGGATCGTGGCAGGCGCACATCACGGGATGATCGCCGTCGCGGCTCGGTCGGGTGGCCGTCGCCGCACCGGCGCGCCGGCCCGCTGTGCGCGACCGGCAGGCTGACAGTCCTGGTCAGAGCCGGGGCGGCGCGCGGTCAGAGCGCGGGGGCGCGGGCGGTGAGGACGGCGGCGCGGGCGAGCTGGACCGCGCGGGCCTGGCGGGCGGCGTAGCCGAGCAGGGGGCCGAAGGCGGCCCGCAGCCGCAGCTCGTCGGCCACCTCGGTGCCGCCGTCGCGGGCGCTCAGCCCGAACCGGTACGCCAGCCGGATCCCGCCGGGACTGTCCACGTCGCCCTCGACGGCGTCCTCGGTGGACCACAGCGTGACCCTGGCCAGGTTGTCGTGGCGCAGGACGCCGAGGAAGCGGAAGCGCTCGACGCTGACGTAGCGGATCAGGCCGGCCTCGCGCCGCACGTCGCGCACCTCGACCACCAGCGGCGACAGCCCGACGTAGCTGGCCGGCTCGCTCAGGTGGGCCCGTACCGCGGCGGGCGGGGCGGGGACGTGGAAGGTGTTGCGCAGCAGGGTCTCGGGCACCGCTCACCTCGGCTCGGCGGGAAGGGGCTCCCAGCTTGGCCGCGCCGCCCGTCCCCTGTCCAGGAGGCGGCGCCCGGCCGGCGGGCGTACGGACGATTTTCGGCATCCTGCCCATGCGGGGAAAGAACGGCCACTACCCTGCTGTCGCGGTACGCAATCTCCCCGTCACTGTTGGTGAGGAGCAGTCTGTGCGACGGTCCATCAGAGGCAGCAGGAGCCTGGCGCGGCCGTACCGCGACCTGGTGTGGCTCGCCTACCTGGTCCTTCCCCCGTCCGCCGGGGAGGAGCGCAGGCTGGTGCTCGCGCACCGGCTCGCCGCCGCCGGGCTGGCCCGCCATCGCGGGCGCGACCCGATACGGCTGCGCCAGACGGTGCTGAGGCGGGCGCTGCGGGCGCGGATCCCGCCCTGGTCGGGCCGGTTCGCGCGGCTGGAGGTGGTGCCCGCGGTCACCCGGGGCACCGACGCGGCCTTCACCGGCGAGCTGATGGCGCTGCGGCCGGCGGCGCGGGCCGCGTACGCGCTGCTGCGGCTGGAGGGGCGGCCCGCCGGCGAGGTGGCCAGGATCCTGGCCGGCGCGCGGGTGGCCGATCCCGACGGCGCGCTGGCGGAGGTCGCGGCGCTGGAGGGGCGGTTCGGTGACGGCGCGGCGGCGATGTTCCGTCCCTCGTCCGACCCGACGCTCGCCCGCTGCTACGGCCGGCTGCCGGGCGGCCGGCCGCGGGCGGGGCTGGTCGCGGGCGTGGCCGCGGCGGCGCTGGCGGCGGCGGTCGCGGTGCCGCTGCTGCCCGGCACGCCCGGGGTCGTCGCCGTCGGCGTGGCCGACGAGCGAGCGGGCGCCCCCGCCGCCGTGTCGGCCGCGCCGGGGGCCTGGCGGCGCGGCACCGAGCTGGACCTGTCCACGTGGGAGCCACGCGGCGCGCTCACCGGCGACGCCGCGCTCGTGGCCCGCGCCCTGCGCGCGTGGGGACGGCGCACCGGGCAGCTCCTGTACGCCGGCCGCGTGGACGGCGCGGCCGTGGTGCTGGCGCGCGACGGCGAGCAGGTCGCCCGCTACACCGAGGCGGGCGGGCCGGGCAGGCTGGAGGTGTTCCCCGCGCCGCGCGCCAGGCCGGGCGGCGCGGCGCCGCTCACGCTGCGCGTCACCCCGGCGGGCAGCCGCTATCTGCTGCCGCCGTGGGTGCGTGAGCTGTCGGCCGCGCCGCTGTCCGGCCCGTCGCCGGCGTGGCGGCCGGTCCGGATCGAGGACGGGGTGAGCGCGCCGGTGCGGGCGGCGGGCGGGCGGTGCCTGCGGGGGCCGGTGCTGCGGCTGCGGGCGCCGGAGATCGCGCCCGGCCTGCCGTACACGGTGCTCGACCTCGGCGGGCTCTCCCCCGCCGAGGCCCGCTACCGGCCGCCCGCCGGGCACGGGCCCGGCACGGTGGACGGGACGCCCGGCGGGTTCGGCGTCTGGAAGGGGCTCGGGTGCGCGGTCGCCTGGCCGGGCGGCGGCGCCGAGGCGGCGACGGCGTGGGAGTTCTGGCGCGGCGCGCTGCCGGAGGGGGCGCGCGGGCGCTGGGTCTGCCTGCGGCTGGCCGACGCGCGCGGCGGGAACGTGGTGCGGGGCGTGCTGTTCACCACTCGTGACGGGCGTACGTCGGCCCAGCTCACGGGCGGCCGGAGCGGCACCTGGGACTGCAGCGGGCTCCGGCGCGACGTGGTGGCCGGCGCATGGTGGCGGGCGCCCTCGGGCCGGCACTACTACGTCGCGGCCGGGAGCCGGCGGGTCACCCGGATCGTCCTGGACGGGCGGGCGACGCCGGGAACGTACGCGGTGACCCGCGCTCCCGCCCCCGCCCTGTCGGCGGCCGGCGAGCCGGGCGAGGAGGTCGCCGTCCTCCGCTGACCGCGCTCAGCGGTGGCGCGCGACGACGCGCGGGCGGCGGGCCGCCGGCGCGTGGAGATCGGCCAGCACGGCGTGAGCCGCGCGCCGCCCCGAGACGAGGGCGCCCTGCTGCGAGCCGGTGTCGCGGTGGTCGCCGCACACGTACAGGCCGCTCCCCAGCCGGACGGGGCTGCGCAGCGGGTGCGGCGGCGGCATCGCGGGCAGCGCCTCCGGCACCTGGTACGTGGCCAGGTGCTCCCAGGACGAGGTGTCGCCGTAGATCCCGGTCAGCCGCTCGCGCACCCGGGGTTCGTCGCCGGTCACGCCGAGGACGGACGTGGAGATCAGCGCCCGCCCGTCGGCCGCGTAGGTGGGCGCGGCGTCGGTGAGCACGATCGTGTCGGCGATCGCGCCGGTGGCGTCGATGACCTGGACGGGCTCGCCCAGCGGCGAGCGCGGCGCGGCGTGGTAGAAGGTGGTGACCGCGCGCATCGGCGGGACCTCGATCCCCGGCAGCAGCCGGCCCGCCGCGCCGGGGTCGGCCGCCACCACCACCGCCGCCGCGCCGTCGTGCGTGCCGCCGCCCTCCAGCTCGACCGCGCCGGGCGCGACGCGGATGACGCGGGCGCCGAGGGTGACGGTTCCTGGCGGCAGCCGGTCGGCGAGCTGTCGCGGGATCTCGCCCATGCCGAACGCGGGCACGCCGATCCTGCCGCGCGCGAACGAGCGCCAGAACAGGTGGAAGACCCGGCTGGAGGTCTCCAGGCCGCGTTCGAGGAGGACGCCGGCGAGGAACGGGCGCAGCAGGCCGTCGATCATCGCGTCGGACATGCCCCAGGCGCGCAGCTCCTCCAGCGTGGTCCGGTCGTGGCCGCAGCGCAGCCGGGAGGCGGGGAAGGCCAGGTCGCGGGCGGTGATCGCAGCCAGCACGGCCTTGTCGCGCGGGGTCCCGATCCCGGACAGCGGCGCGCTGAGCGCGTGGCGGGGATGCCGCCACGGCAGCATCACCCGGGAGCGGACGCCCGCGCCGTGGATCAGCAGCCCGGAGGCGAACGCCCGGACGTCCAGGGCGGCGAGGTCGAGGACGCGGCGCGCCTCGGGGTAGCCGGTGTTGAGCACCTGGAAGCCGCGGTCGAGCCGGAACCCGTTCACGACGTCGGTGCGCACCCGGCCGCCGACGCCGTCGGACGCCTCCAGCACCCGTACGGGGACGCCGGCCTCGTGCAGGTGGACGGCGCAGGCCAGCCCGCTCAGCCCGGCGCCGACGACGATGACGGGCGCGTGTCGTTCGCTCATGCGCTCCGCCTACCCGGGGGCCCGCCGATCAGGCCACGCGGGGGTCAGCCCGGCCGCTCGGGACGCCAGCGGAACGTGCCGCCGTGCCCGGCGACGCGGCCGAGGCCGGGGAAGGGCAGATGGTAGGCGTGCACGAGCAGGTTCTCCGCGGCGGCCAGGGCGAGGAGGCGGTGGCGGCTGCGTACGGATCGGGCGGCGTCGCCGTCCCAGGGGGTGCGCCAGGACGGGTGGCGGCGGTTCACGACGGTGGGCGGGGTGCGGACGTTCGAGCTGGGCCCGGCGGGGGGCGACGGCCGTGGTGCTGCCCGGGCTGCCGGTCAACGCCGACACGTGGGCGGGCGTGGCGGGGGCGCTGGGGGACGTACGGGTCGCCGACCTGCCAGGGCTCGGGCTGAGCGGCGGCGGGCCCGGCGACTGGGGGTCCTGGGCGGCGGCGCTGGAGGCAGGGGCGCCGGGGCGGCTGCACGTGATCGTCGGCGACCGCGACCCTCTCACCCAGGAAGGAAGGGAGTTGCTGGACGCCCTTCCCCAGGCCACCGTCACCGTCATCGCCGGCGCGGGCTGCTCGCCCACGCCATCGGGGTGACGGCCGGGTCAGGGGTGGGCGTCGGCCTGCTCCAGGCGGACGAACGTCGCTCCCGCGGCGGCGGCGCGGGCGCCGAGGACGTGGCCGTCGCACATCCGCGTCTCCGTGCCGGCCCGGTCGACGACCTTCCACGTCACCGGCTCCTCGCACGGGCGGCCGAGCCGGTCGTGGCGCCACTCGCGGCGGCAGACCCGGCAGGTGGAGACGCCGGCGTGGGTGGAGAGCGTGTTGCCGTGCTCCGGGCAGACGCCCCACGGCATGCCGCACGGCCGGGCCTGGAGGGCGGCGAGGTCGCCGGCCGCGCGCCGCAGGTCGTCGGCGCCGGCGGAGAGCCGCTCGCCGGCCTGCCAGGCCGCTCCGAGGTGGTCGTGCTCGGGCGTCCCCGCGGGAGCGCTCAGGCAGAGCTCGCGCACCTCGGCGGCGAGCGCGTCGGCGCGGCTCGCGAGGGCGCGCAGCTGCGCGGGGGTCACGGTCATGCGGGCTCCCCTCCCGGAACGGCATCCGGACCTTGCCGAACGGCGTCCGGACGCCGATCCTACGTCCGCGCGGCCGTCCCCGTGCGCCCTCACGATCATGCCCGCGCCGCGCCCGCCTGGCGGGCTGACCTGCGAAACGCCTAGGCGGCCCGTTCCGGGGCACTTCGATGGTCTTCCAACGCATGACCGGAGGATTGCATGAGCGAGACGGAGACCCTGGCGCGACGGGCGACCGACAGCCCGGCCGTGGACAGGCTTGCGCGCGTCGGACTGGTCTGCCGGGCGGTGCTGTACGCGCTGATCGGCGTGCTGGCGATCCAGATCGCCTTCGGCGGCAACGGTGGCCGCGAGGCCGACAAGAACGGCGCGATCAGCGAGGTGGCGTCGCTGCCGTTCGGCTCGGTCATTCTGTGGATCATGGTGGTGGGTTTCGCCGCCCTGATCGTCTGGCAGGTCGGTGAGGCCATCAAGGCCCGTGGCCTGAAGGACCGGGCCGAGCCGATCGCCCGCGTCGCGGTGTACGCGTTCATCTGCGCCGCGCTGCTGACCATGCTGCTGACCGGCGAGACCAGCAACGACGACGAGCGCTCCAGGGACATCACGGGCAAGCTGCTCGACCTTCCCGGCGGCCAGATCCTGGTCGGCGCGATCGGGCTCGGCATCATCGCGCTGGGCGTCTACTGGATGCGCTACGGCCTCAAGAAGAAGTTCCGCGAGCACCTCAAGCCGATGCCGGCGAAGGCGAGCGCCATGATGGACCGGCTCGGCCTGGCCGGCTACCTGGCGCGCGGGCTGATCGCGGCCGGCGCCGGCGTGTTCGTCATCCAGGCGGCCGTCACCTTCGACCCCGACAAGGCGGGCGGCATCGACGCCACGCTCCGGGCGTTCGCCGAGACCCCTGCCGGGCCGTGGCTGCTCGTGGTGGTGGCGCTGGGGCTGCTGCTGTTCGGCGTGTACTGCCTGGGCGAGGCGCGCTGGCGCCGTACCTGACCGGGACGTAAGGGGTCCGGGCCGGCCCGGTGTCCCGCGGGCGGAGTCTCGCCGCGGGACACGGGGGCGGCCCGGATCTTGCCGCGCCGGTAAGTTGATCGTTTTCTCACGTGCGCTTGATCCACTGTTGAGGCCGCAGGCCGTAGGTTCCGAACATGCGTGCAGACATCACCTGGACGGGCGTGGGGGCGGACACGGCGGCCGCGTGGGGCGGGGCCGGGATCCCGGTGGCGGGCACCCCGGTGGCGGGGGTCGTGGCGCTGGCCGTGTGCGCGGTGGCGACGTTCGCGATCGGCTGGCGGTCCCGGGCGCACGCGGCGCGCCAGGAGCACGCCCGCCGGGCGACCCAAGATCTCATCGCCGCCGTCGGCGACCTGCGCGCCGACCTCCAGGCGGCCACCACCTCCGCCGAACGCGGTCTCGCCGTCGCGCGGTGGCGCTCGCGGTGGATGCTCGGCGCCGCGCTGCTGGACCTCGTCGATCCCGGCTACGCCGAGACCGTGCGCGCGAAGGGCCGGCGTCTGTACGCGGACCTGATGGCCGCGGGGAAGGACGTCCCGCCGCGCGGGCTGCCGCGTACGGACATCGTCAGGGAGCTGGCCGCCCACCGCGCCCGCCGCATCCGCCCGACGGCCCGCCCGCTGGTCCCGCGCTGATCCGGCGCCGGATGCAACCGTCCGCGCCTCCGTACTCGAAGAGCAGGGCAGAGAGCAGGGTCAGCGGGAGCGGGGCGCCGAGCGCAGCAGGGTGAGCTCCTCGTTCATGGCGTCGAGGAAGGCGGCCACGGTGCGGAGTTCGTCGGGGTTGAAGCGGGCCAGCGCGTTGCCGGTGCTGCGGCCGAGCGGCCGGAAGAACGCGGCGGCGAACTCCTGGGCGGCGGCGAGGTAATGCAGGTGGATCACGCGGCGGTCGTGCGCGTCGCGCGCGCGGCGGATGTGCCCGGCCCGCTCCAGCCGGTCGAGGCAGGCCGTGACCGCGCCCGAGGTGAGGTTGAGCTCGTCGCGCAGGCGGCTCGGGGTGATCGGCGTCGGCGAGTCGTAGATGATGATCAGGGCTTGGACGTCGGTCGTGTGCAGCCCGTGCTCGTTGGCGAACTCGTGGGCGATGCGGTTGAACTCGGCCGTCATGCGGCGCAGCCGCGCCGCGAAGCTCTGGAGCCCGAGATCCTCGCCGCCCCCCTTGGTGTCGCCGTTCATGCGCCCATGCTACATTAATTCAATTATTGAGAGACTTAGTGATTGAGTTACATGTCGTGACGGAAGGGTGATCGCCATGGCGCGGCGACATGTCCGCTGGCTCGTCCCGGCACTGCTGGTGCTGGTCTGGCTGGCGGTGGGCGGCGGCCTCGGGCCGTTCGCCGGCAAGCTGGGCGAGGTGTCCACGAACGACCAGGCCGCCTTCCTGCCCCAGAGCGCGGAGTCCACGCGGGTGCTGGAGGAACAGGAGAAGTTCCGGCAGGGCGAGGCGCAGCCGGTCATCGTGGTGTGGACCGCCGGCGGGACTGAGGCCACCGTCACCGAGGCGCAGCAGGCCGCCGCCACCCAGGCGATCGCCGCGCTGAAGGGCGCGCGGGACGTCGTCGGCACGCCCTCCCCCGCCTTCCCCTCCGACGACAGACGCGCGCTGCAGGGCGTCGTCCAGCTCAACCCCGAGCTCCCCGGCTCCGACCTCCGCGACGCCCTCGACCGCATCGGCGACGCGGTGGCCGTGGACGGGCTGAAGACGCAGCTCGCCGGGCCGGCCGCCTCGCGCGCCGACCTCGCCGGCGCCTTCGCCGGCATCGACGGGCTGCTGCTCCTGGTCGCGCTGGTGACCGTGCTGGTCATCCTGCTCGCGGTGTACCGGAGCGTGCTGCTGCCGCTGGTCATCATCGTCGGCGCGGTCTTCGCGCTCGGCCTGGCCTGCGCCGTCGTGTACGTCCTGGCCGACCGCGACATCGTCCGCGTCGACGGCCAGGTCCAGGGCATCCTGTCCATCCTGGTGATCGGCGCGGCCACCGACTACGCGCTGCTGCTGACCGCCCGCTTCCGCGAGGAGCTGGCCGCCGGCCGCGACCGCTACGCCGCCGGCCGGGTGGCGCTGCGGCGCTCGATCGAGCCGATCCTCGCCAGCGCCGCCACGGTCGCCCTCGGCCTGCTGGCGCTGCTGCTCAGCAACCTGACCAACAACAAGGCCCTCGGCCCGGTCGGCGCGATCGGCATCGCCTGCGCCGCGCTCAGCGCGCTGACGTTCCTGCCCGCCGCCCTCGTCCTGCTGGGCCGGGCCGCCCTGTGGCCGGCCAAACCGCGCTCGGCGGAGACCGGGGCGAGCGGGATCTGGAACCGCGTCGCCGGCTGGGTGGACCGCCGCCCACGCCGGCTCTGGGTCGCCACCGTCCTGCCCCTGGCCGCGCTCGCCCTGCTCGCGCCGCAGCTGGAGGCGCGGGGCGTGCCCCTCGACGAGACCTTCGTCGGCGAGACCCCCTCGGTGGCCGCCCAGGCGGCGCTCAGCGAGCACTTCCCCGGCGGGTCGGGCCAGCCGGCCGTCATCGTCGCCCCGGCCGAACGGGCCGGGGAGGTGGTGGCCGCGGCCGAGGCCGTCAGAGGAGTCTCCGAGGCGGCGGCGGTCAGCGCGGGCGGCCGGCCGGGCGGCGCCCCCACGGTGGTGGACGGCAAGGTGCTCGTGGAGGCCACCCTGCGCGACGCGCCCGACAGCGACGCCGCCCTGGACACGGTCGCCCGCCTGCGCGCCGCCCTCGACCGCGAGCAGGGCACCCTCGTCGGCGGCTACACGGCGCAGCGCCTCGACACGACCGACACCGCGCGCGAGGACACGCTGGTCATCGTCCCCGTGGTGCTGGTGATCATCCTGCTCATCCTGATCCTCCTGCTGCGCTCGCTGGTGATGCCGCTGCTCCTGGTGGCCACGGTGGCGCTGAACTTCCTCGCCACGCTCGGCGTCTCGGCGCTGGTCTTCACGCACCTGTTCGGCTTCACCGGCAGCGACGCCTCCGTCCCCCTCTACGGGTTCGTCTTCCTGGTCGCGCTCGGCGTGGACTACAACATCTTCCTCATGTCCCGCGTACGCGAGGAGACCGAGCGGCACGGGCCGCGGGAGGGCGTGCTGCGCGGCCTGGTCACCACCGGCGGCGTGATCACCTCGGCGGGCGTGGTGCTGGCCGCCACCTTCGCCGCGCTGGTGGTGATCCCGCTGTCCTTCCTGGTGCAGATCGCGTTCATCGTCGCGTTCGGCGTGCTGCTCGACACCCTGGTGGTGCGGTCGCTGCTGGTGCCCGCGCTGGTGCGGGAGCTCGGCGGCCGGGCCTGGTGGCCGAGCCGCCTCGGCCGGCGGGCCGACGGCGAGCCCGGCGACCCGCGCAAGGTCCCGGCCCTGGCCCGCTCCGACGACCAGCACCACCCCGGAGACGCCTGACCGGACCCGCCTCACGCCCCCGTCCCTTCCCGAGGGACGGGGGCGCCCTGGGGTCGTGCAGCCGGCGACCGGCGGGTGCTGGAGGCCGCCTCCGCCGGGAAAGCGAACTAGATTCGTCGTATGGATGTGCGCAGGGTCGCGGTCGTCGGCTACGACGGCGCCGAACTGATCGACATCGCCTGCGTCACCACCAGCCTCGGCATGGTCAGCGAGTACGGGCGCGCCCGCGTCCCGTACCGCACGGAGTTGCTGACCCCGGGCGGGCGCCCCATCCGCCTGCCCGGGGGGCTCAGCCTTGAGGGCGGTCACCCGCTGGAGCGGGCCACCGGCCCGTTCGACACCGTGCTCGTCTCCGGCGGGCTCGGGCACGAGAAGGCCGCCGCCAACCCGCTGATCGTCGCCCACGTACGCCGCCTGGCCCGCGAGAGCCGCCGCGTCGCCTCCATCTGCACCGGCTCGGGCATCCTGGCCGCCGCCGGCCTGCTCGACGGGCGGCGGGCCACCACCCACTGGCGCTACGCCGCCGACATGGCCGCCCGCCACCCGGAGGTGACCGTGGACCCCGACCCCATCTACATCAGGGACGGCAACCTCATCACCTCGGCCGGCGTCACCAGCGCGCTGGACCTGTCGATCGCGCTGATCGAGGAGGACCACGGCGCCGAGATGGCCCGGCTGATCGCCCGCCACCTGGTGATCTACCTGCAGCGGCCCGGCAACCAGGCGCAGATGAGCATCTTCACCGCCGCTCCCCCGCCCGGCAACGACGTGGTGCGCGGCGTGGTCGAGCACGTCCTCGCCGGCCTGGACGGCGACCTGTCCGCCGCCGCGCTCGCCGCCCGCGCGGGGATCAGCGTCCGGCACCTGACCCGGCTGTTCCTCACCCACCTCGGCCGCACGCCCGCCCAGTACGTCAAGCACGCCCGCCTGGAGGCCGCCGCCCACCTGCTGGCCGGCACCTCCCTGCCGATGCCGGCCGTCGCGGCCCGCTGCGGCTTCGGCTCGGCCGAAACCCTCCGCCAGGCGTTCACCACGAGGTACGGCATCGCGCCCTCCCGCTACCGCCAGGTCCACGGCGGCCACTGACACCCCGGCGGTAGTGGATCACAAGTGGCTTCCAAGTGGCTCTCCCTAATGTTCGGGACTGCCGGCGCCCGCCATGGGCGCCGGGGGAAACCGAAGGGCCGCGCGGTGACGCGGCCAGGAGAGTGAGACATGTCGAAGATCACGATCGACGATCTGCCGTTCGAGGGGGCCGAGCTCTCGCAGGCCGAGATGGGCGAGGTCGGCGGCGGCCGGCGCAAGGAGTGGGTCGCCAGCGCCTGGACCCTCGACGACGTGCCCTACGAGTGGTGGCTGATCTGAGATCCGGCGAGAGCCGATAGCTGAACCGCGCGGCAGGACGGCGACGTCCTGCCGCGCTCTTTTCGCGAGGACGTTCTGGACGGGACCGGCAGTGATAATGATCATGAGCGCGCGCGGGGACGGCGCCGCCGAGAGGGTGCTGGGCGCGCTGCTGCGGCGCGGTGCCCGGCTGCTCGGCGACGACGGGCCCGGCGTACCCGTGCTCTGGTGGGACAACGGCGACTTCCCCGGCGCGAGCCGGATCACCGCGGAGCTGGCCGGCGGCCGGCGGCGGCTGCTCCTCGACACCGGCGAGCACACCGTGGACCTGTCGGAGGTCACCGCGGTGTGGCGCAGCCGGCCGAGCGGGCCGCGACCGGCCGCGGAGGTGACCGAGGACAGCCACAGGGAGCACGCCCGGCTGCAGTCCGAGGTCCTGCTCGACGGCGTGTGGAGCCTGCTCGGCGCCCGCTGGCTGCCCGGCACCCGCGCCGACGAGCTGCGCGCGCACAACAAGGTCTTCCACCTGGCGCGCGCCGCCGCCCTCGGCTTCGCCGTGCCCGACACGATCTACACGAACGACCCGGCGCGGCTCGCGCCCGCGTACGAGGCGGCGGGCGGGCGGCTGGTGGCCAAGCAGATCGCGGCCGAGCGGTTCAGGGTCGACGGCGAACCGCACCGGGCGTACACGACCGTGGTCGGGCGGCGGCACCTGACCTCGCGGCACCGGCTGCGGCACGAGCCCGTCATCCTGCAGCCGTACGTGGACAAGGCCGTCGAGCTGCGCGTCATCGTGGTCGGCGAGCGGGTGCTCGCGGCCGAGATCGACGTCTCCGGCTCCGCCACGGCGCGGGACGACTGGCGGCACTACGACAACGACCGCGTCAGGTACGGGCCGCACGAGCTGCCGGAAGGCGTGGCGCGGCGCTGCGCCGAGCTGGTCGCCGACGTCGGCCTCACCTACGCCGCCCTGGACCTCATCGTCACGCCCGGCGGCGAGTACGTGTTCCTGGAGCTGAACTCCAACGGCGCGTGGGGGTTCGTCGAACTGTGGGCCGGGCTGCCGGTCAGCGACGCGATCGCGGCCTGGCTGATGGATGGAGGGAAACCGTGACGGGAAGCGCGTTCGCGCAGGCCCTGGAGTCGGGCGTGGAGCTGCTGCGCTCGCTGCCGCGCCGCCGCTCCGCCGTACCCGCCGCGCGGGCCGCGGCCCGCGACTGGGCGGCGCGGCATCCGGCGGTCGCGGCGCAGCTCGTCGTGGACGAGCGGCCGGGGACGCCGGTGGTGGACTACGACCTGCTCCTCGACCACCCCGGCGGCGGGACCGTGGCCGTGACCGCGCCCGCCGAGGACGGGGTGCCGTGGCTGGTCGACCACTCGACGCACTGGGCGGCCGGGCAGCTCGTCAGCGTGGACGGGGTGCACGTGTCGGTGTCCCAGGCGCTGACCATGCTGCGGACGCTGTCGAGGGGTGATGTCTCGCCGTACCAGGAGATCGTGGACCAGTGCCTGCTGGCCGCGGCCCTTGAGGAGGCCGGCGACGACGGCGCGCCCGTGAGCGCGGCGGAGCTGCAGGCGACGGCGGACGCCTTCCGGCGGGGGCGCGGGCTGCACGACCGGGCGGCCACGCTGGCCTGGATGGCGGCGGCGGGCATGTCGGGCGAGCAGTTCGAGTCCTACCTCGGCGGGATCGCCCGGCGGCGGCGCTTCCGCGCCGGCAAGGAGGCCGAGCTGGCCCCCGGGCACCTGGCGGCGCACCGCGCGGACTTCGCGCGGGTCCGGGCGATCTGGGTGACCGGGCCGGAGAAGGTCGTCGCGGGAGGCGCCGGTGAGCTGGCGGGCGCGGCGGCGGCGTACGAGGAGGCGGTGGTGACGGTCGGCACCCGCCGGGAGCACGAGCTGCCCGAGGCGCTGCGCGGCGCTGCGCCGGGGGACGTCGTGGGACCGGTGCCCCTGGGGCCGCCGCCCGCCTCGGGGTTCCTGACCGGGGCCGTGCTGTCCAGGACCGCCGTGGAGGACGACCCTGAGACGCTGGCGGCGGCGGGGCGGGCGGCGTTCGGGCGATGGCTGGCGGAGCGGCGCGCGTCCGCCTCGGTCGAATGGCACTGGGCATGAGCGACCCGTACGACGCCACGCGCCCCCTGCGCCACACGGCCCCGCCGTCCCCGGCCCCACCACCCTCGGCCCCGCCCTTCGCGAACCCGCCACTCGCGGCCCCGCCCCTCGCGAACCCGCCACTTGCGACCCCGCCCCTCGCGGCCCCGCCGCCCTCTCCCCCTGCTCCGGTCCCCGCTCCTTGGGGCCCGCAGCCCGCCCCTCAAGGCGCGCGGCCTGGAGCCGGCGGGCACCGGCCCGCGGGCTCGGCGCCGGGAGGCCGGGGGATCTACCGTGAGGCGGCGTTGCGGAGGAGGGCCGCCGGCAGAGGTCCCGCCGGGACGGGGCCCACGGTGAGCGGCCCGTCGTTCCTCGTGCTGTGGCTGGTCGTGACGGCGATCCTGGCGGCCGCCGTCGTCCTCACCGTGCTGACCCTGCGCGCGGCGGGAGCCGCCGCGTGATCCGCCGCCTGCCCGTCATCCTGCAGAACACCACCACCGAGTGCGGCGCCGCCTGCCTGGCGATGGTGCTGTGCCACCACGGCCGCCGCATCACCCTCCACGAGGTCGCCGAACGCCTCCAGGTCGGCAGGGACGGCCTGAGCGCCAAGGCCATCGTGGACGGCGCCCGCGAGCACGGGCTGAAGGCCCGCGCCTTCTCCCTGGCCCCCGAGGACCTGGCCCGGGTGCCGCTCCCGGCGGTCGCGCACTGGGAGTTCAGCCACTTCGTGGTGGTGGAGCGCTGGTCGCCGGACCGCGTGGACGTCGTGGACCCGGCGTCGGGCCGGCGCAGGATGACCGCCGAGGAGTTCGACGCCGGGTTCACCGGCGTGCTGCTGGTGTTCGAGCCCGGCGAGGGCTTCGAGCGCGGCACGACGTCGATGGCGAGCGCATGGCGCAGGGAGTTCGTCCGGACGCTGTTCCGGCGGCGCAAGGGCCTCTTGGCGCAGATCGTGGCGGCCTCGCTGCTGCTGCAGGTGCTCGGGCTGGCGCTGCCGCTGTTCTCCCAGCTCCTGCTGGACCTGATCGTCCCGTCGCGGGGCGTGGAGGTGCTGACGCTGCTGGGCGGCGCGGTGCTGCTGGCGGGCGCGGCCCAGCTCGCGATCGGGTACCTGCGCAGCGCGCTGCTGGTGGCGGTGCGGGCGCGGGCCGACCAGGAGCTGACCGAGGGGGTGGTCAAGCATCTGGTGGCGCTGCCGTACCGGTACTTCACCCAGCGCGGCAAGGGCGACCTGGTGACGCGGGCGGCCAGCGTGTCGCAGCTCGGCGACATCCTCACCAGCCAGGTGGTGGCGGCGCTGCTGGACGGGCCGCTCGCGGTCGGCTACCTGGTGGTGGTCTACCTGTGGGACCCGGTCTTCGGGCTGGCGCTGACCGGGGTGGCGGTGGTGCAGACGGTCCTCATGCTGGCCACCGCCCGCCGGGTGGCCACGCTGACCCGGCAGGAGCTGAACGCGCTGGCGGCCTCGCAGGGCAGCCTCATCCAGACGATCAACGGGATCGAGACGCTGAAGGCGTCGGGGGCGGAGCGCCGGGCGGTGGAGCAGTGGTCGGCGTACTTCGCCCGGCAGGTCGACGCGGACGTGCGCACCGGGCTGACCCGGGGGCTGCTGGAGTCGTCGCTGGCGGCGATCCGGGTGATGGCGCCGCTCGGGCTGCTGTGGCTGGGCGCCTGGCGGGTGCTCGACGGGCAGCTCACGGTGGGCGCGCTCATCGCGCTCAACGCCATCGCCCTGGCCGCGCTGACCCCGCTCGGCTCCCTCATGACGGGGTTGCAGAGCCTGCAGCAGGCGGGCGCGCACTTCGACCGGCTGTCGGACATCCTGGCGTCGGAGCCGGAGCCGAGCGAGGGCATCGAGGTGCTGCGGCTGCGCGGCGCGATCGAGCTGCGCGGGGTGAGCTTCCGTCACGATCCGCGCGGCCCGTGGACGGTGCGGGACGTCTCGGTCGCCATCAGGCCGGGGCAGAAGGTGGCGCTGGTGGGGGCGTCCGGCTCGGGCAAGACGACGCTCGCCCGGCTGCTGCTGGCGCTGCACCTGCCGGTGGAGGGCGAGATCCGCTACGACGGCGTCCCCGCCGGTGAGCTGAACCTGAGTACGCTGCGCCGCCAGTTCGGCGTGGTCACCCAGGACCCGTCCCTGTTCAACGGCTCGATCAGGGAGAACATCGCGCTGAACGACCCCGCCGCGCCCCTGGAGCGGGTGGTGGCCGCGGCCCGCCTGGCCGCACTGCACGAGGAGGTGATGGCCATGCCGATGGGGTACGAGACGATGCTCACCGACGGCGGCGGGCTGTCGGGCGGCCAGCGCCAGCGTCTCGCCCTGGCCCGCGCGGTGCTGCCGCGGCCCAAGGTGCTGCTGCTGGACGAGGCCACCAGCAATCTCGACAGCGCCACGGAGGCCGCCATCGAGGCGAATCTGGGCCGGCTGGCGCAGACGAGGATCGTCATCGCCCACCGCCTGAGCACGGTCCGCGACGCCGATCTCATCCTGGTGGTGGACCGGGGGCGGGTCGTGGAGCGCGGCACGCACGAGGAACTGCTGGCCCTGCGCGGCGGGTACGCCCGCCTGGTGGCGGCCCAGAGCGCGGCCCGGTGAGGGGGAAGACGGTCAGCGGCGGCCGTACTTCTTGTGGACGGCCTGCTTGCTGACGCCGATCGCGTCGGCGATCTGCGACCAGGCGAGCCCGGCGACGCGGGCCCGGCGGACCTGGACGGCCTCCAGGCGTTCGAGCTCGCGGCGCAGCGCGGTGGTGGCCCGCAGGGCCAGCAGGGGGTCGTCGTCCTGCGTCTGCCGCATCAGGGTCGCCAGGTCGTCGGTCATGCACCCAAGGTAGTCCAGACCGGTCGTCAGCGGGACTCGGCGACCAGCCGCACGCCGAGCCCGATGAGGACCACGCCGGAGATCCGCTCCAGGCGGCGGCGCACCGCCGGCCGGCCGAGCCAGTCGGCGGGGCGAGGGTGACGAGGGTGGCGGGCCGGGCCTACCCTGCGAGGACGAACCGCGGCAGGAACGACAGCCCGAACGCGGCGGCCAGGCCCTGCAGCAGGATGCCGGTCTCGTTGCCGAGGGTGGCCGCGAGGCCGCCGCCGCGGCCGGAGCGGATGGTCTGGCGCAGGATGACGGCGGTGCTGGCCCCGGGGGCCATGGCGACCAGGACGCACGCGCCGGCGAACGCGAGAAGGTACATGGCGGGCATCGTGACAGAGCCGGGGCGCCGCGCGCCGCCGTTTTCCCCGGGGCGCCGTCAGCCGTAGAGCTTGTGCAGCTCGGCGACGGCCTCGCGCATGAGGGCCCGCAGCTCGGGCGGCTCCAGCACCTCGACGTCGGCGCCCATGCGCAGCAGCAGCCAGCGTGCGTGCGTGATCGACTCGACCGGCAGGGTGAGCGTGAGCCAGCCCTCGGGGTCGGGCTCGCCGGCGGCGGCGAGCGCGGCCTCGACGACGTCGCGGCCCAGCGTGTACGCCAGCAGTTCCCCCCGGCCGGGCGCGAGCTTGACGACGCACTCGGCGGTGTACATCCGCTCGCGGAACTCCTTGGCGTAGCCGGCCCAGAACGTGGCCAGCTCGAAGCCCTCGGGCGGCTGGAAGTGGCCGGGCAGCGTCTCCAGCGTCAGCACCCGCGCGACCCGGTAGGTGCGGGGCGAGCCGCCGGGCGGCGCGGCCACGAGGTACCAGGAGCCGCCCTTGAGCACCAGCCCGTAGGGGTGGACCACCCGGTCGACCTCCTTCTGACCCCACCGCCGGTAGGTGATGTGGATCGGCCGCTGGTCCCACACGGCCTCGGCGACCTCGCCGAGGTACGGCACGTCGTCGCCGGAGCGGTACCAGCTCGGCACGTCCAGCAGGAACCGCTCGCGCATGCGCGCGGCGTGGGAGCGCGGCTCGGGCGGCAGCGCGGCCAGGAGTTTCAGCTCGGCGGTGGCGACGACGTCGGCCAGCCCCAGCTCGGCGGCCGGTCCCGGCAGCCCGGCCAGGAACAGCGAGGACGCCTCCTCGGCGGTCAGGCCGTTGAGCCGGGTGCGGTAGCCGTCGAGGAGCTGGTAGCCGCCAGCGGGCCCGCGGTCGGCGTAGACGGGCACGCCCGCCGCCGACAGCGCCTCGACGTCGCGGTAGACGGTGCGGACGGACACCTCCAGCTCGGCGGCCAGCTCGGGCGCGGTCATGCGGCCCCGCGTCTGCAGGAGCAGGAGCAGCGAGAGCAACCGGCTGGCACGCACCATTCCATTGTATTGCCGCCTTTCGCGGCGTTCATGGGGAAAGTACGGCGGGCCGGGGTGTCAGCCGGCGAACTGCTGCCAGCCCAGCCTCGCCACCATCGCGACCACCACGCACAGCAGCACGATCCGGACGAAGGCCGCGCCGCGTCTGATCGCCATCCGCGCGCCGAGCTGGGCGCCGGCGATGTTGCACACCGCCATGCCGAGCCCGAGCGCCCACTGCACGTGCCCCTGCGCGCCGAAGACGAGCAGCGCGCCGACGTTCGTCCCGACGTTGATGATCTTCGCGGAGGCCGAGGCGGAGACGAAGTCGAGCCCGAGGATGGTGGTGAAGGCGATGATGAGGAACGTTCCCGTGCCCGGCCCCATGATCCCGTCGTAGAAGGCGATCACCACGCCGGCCACCACGACGGCGGTCACGACCCGCCGGCCGGTCCGCAGCCGCGGCTGCGGAAGGGCGCCGAGCGAGGGCCGCAGCGTCACGAACGCCGCCACGCCGAGCAGCACCACCATCACGGCCGGGCGCAGCACCTCGGTGGAGATCGCGGCGGCGGCCCAGGCCCCGAGGCCCGCGCTCAGCACCGCCAGCCCGGCCCCCGGCAGCGCCACCCGGCGGTCGAGCTTGGCCGAGCGGGTGTAGGCGACGGCCGCCGAGGCGGTGCCGAACACCGACGACAGCTTGTTGGTCGCCATCGCCTCCACGGGCGGCAGTCCCGTGATCATGATGGCGGGCAGCTGCACCAGCCCGCCCCCGCCCACGACGGCGTCGATCCAGCCGGCGCCCGCCGCCGCGGCGAGCAACACCAGGACCTGCTCCAGCGGCACGCGCCACTCCCCCGATTTCCCCCGAGAAACCCCAAGAGTGTACAAGCGCCCCTTCAGCAGGTGGCGGAGGGGCCCGGACGGGGCCCCTCCGCGGATCAGCGCACGGCCAGGGCGTGGAGCAGGCCCGCGGTCAGCGCGGACCGTTCCAGCATTCCGGCGACGCTCACGTACTCGTGACGGGCGTGCGCGCCCTCGCCGACCGCGCCGAGGCCGTCCAGGACGGGCACGCCGAGCGCGGCGGCGAAGTTGCCGTCGCTGGCCCCGCCGACCGCGCACTCCCGCAGCTCCACCCCCATTTCGGCGGCCACCTCGCGGGCCAGGGCGAACAGCCGGGCGGTGCCGGGGCCGCGCTCCATCACCGGCCGGTTCCAGCCGCCCCGCACCTCGAACGAGGCCCGCCCGTCGTGGGGCCGAAGCGTGGCGAGCGCCGCCCCGATCCGGCCGGCCTCCGCCTGGCTGGCCACCCGGACGTCCACCTCCGCGTGGGCCGCCCCGGCGACCACGTTGGAGCCGGTGCCGCCCGACACGACGCCGACGTTGAGCGTGGTGCCGGCGTCCGGGTCGGCGAGGTCGTGCAGGTGGCGCACGGCCCTGGCCAGCTCGTCGATGGCGCTGGCGCCCTTGTCGGGTTCGAGCCCGGCGTGCGCCTCGACGCCGGTGATGGACAGGTGGAAGATGCCGACGCCCTTGCGCGCCGTCTTCAGCATGCCGTCCGCGCTCGCCTCGAAGACGAGCACCGCGGCGGCGCTCCTGGCGGACTCCTCGATGAGCGGGCGCGACAGGGGGCTGCCGATCTCCTCGTCGCCGTTGAGCAGCAGCCGCACCGGCGGGCGCGGCAGGCAGGCGGCGTCCAGCGCGCGCAGCGCCCACACGAGCTGGACCAGGCCCGCCTTCATGTCGAACGCGCCGGGGCCCGTGGCGAGGTCGCCGTCCACGGTGAACGGCCAGCCGGCCAGCGTCCCGGCGGGCCAGACCGTGTCGTAGTGGGCCAGCAGCAGCACCGGCGCCTCGCCGCGGCCCGGGTAGTCGTTGACGCGGGCGTCGCCGTACACGGCGGGCTCGCCGCGCCCGCCGGCCCCGCCGTGCGCGCCGCCGTCCATCCTGAAGGTGGCCGCCGGCGGCCCGATCCTGGCCTCCAGCCAGCCGTCGAGCCAGTGCAGGCCCGCGTCCAGCAGCGCCTTGTCGTTGCTGGGCGTCTCCAGCGACACGTACGCGGCCAGGTCGGCGAGCAGTTCCTCGCGATGCCCGCCGATCCAGTCGCGCAGCCTCACCGCGACGCCCTCCTCGTCGCTCGCCTCGTTCGCCGCCTCGTTCTGCGTGGTCATCAGGCGTCCTCCAGCGCGGCGAGGTGCTCCTCGCCCTTCGGCGCACGTCCGGCCTCCTCGTCGGCCAGGACGGCACGGTAGTGGTCGTGAACCTCGACGGGGCGGTGGCGGACGGCGATGTCGCGCCAGATGCCGCTGCGGTCCTTCGGCTGCGTGCGCAGCCATGCCGTCAGACGGTCCGTCGCCTCTTCACGTACCCGCTCCGGGGCCTCCGGAAGATAGGCGGCGGGCTCGAACGCGTCGAACGGCTCCAGCCGCCCGGCCACGGCGAACCCCTCGGCCCGCTCGTCGCCGCCGACCCGGTCGCCGGCACGTGCTCGCTCAGGTCAGCTCCTTGCCCTTGGTCTCCGGCATCGTGGCATAGACGGCCACGCCGACGAGCGCGGCGGCGGCGGCCACGTACATCCAGACCTGGTCGCGGTGGCCGTTGGAGGCCAGCCAGGTGATGACGTACGGGTCGGTGCCGCCGAAGACCGCCACGGACAGCGCGTACGGCAGCCCGATCCCGGTGGTGCGCACCTCGGCGGGGAACTGCTCGGCCATGATCGCCGCGCAGTTGGCCGAGTAGCCCACGATGAGCACCATGCCGACGATCTGGATGGCGAGCAGCGAGCCGAACCCGCCGTCCAGGAACTGGAACGCCGGCCAGGCCAGCACCAGGAACCCGAGCGCGAAGGCCAGCATCGTCGGCTTGCGCCCGATCCGGTCCGACAGCAGCCCGCCGAACGGCAGCAGCACCAGGAAGATCACCACCGCGATGGTGTTGGCGAGCAGCGCCCGGCTGAGCGGGATGCCGGTGGCGACGTGGGCGTAGGTCGGCATGTAGCTGATCCACACGTAGTAGATCAGCGTCCCCGCGACGGTCACCCCGGCCACGCGCAGCGCGGCGCGCGGGTGGTCGCGGAGCATCGTCCGCAGCGGGTCGGCCCGGGTGCGGCCGGAGGAGGCGGCCTCGGTGAACGCCTCCGTCTCGGGCACCGACACCCGCAGCCAGAGCCCGACCAGGCCGAGCAGCCCGCCGAGACCGAAGGCGACCCGCCAGCCCCAGCCGTGCAGCGCCGCCTCGTCGAGGCTGGAGGTGAGCACGAAGCCGAGCGCGGAGGCGATGAGCACGCCGCCGCCGACCGACACCTGCTGCCAGGAGCCGGCGAAGGCGCGCCGGCCGCGCGCCGCCGACTCGACGAGGAACGCCGAGGAGGTGCCGAACTCGCCGCCGGCCGAGAAGCCCTACGCGGGGGTCAGCCGGGTGGCCGGCGCGGCGGCGGTGGCGGCGCTCATCGCACCTCGGGCTCGGTGAGGGTGCGGAAGCGCGGGCAGCCGCGGCGCACCAGCGACTCCACGCGCCGTTCGGCGGTGGACTCGCTCGCGCCCACGAGCCGCGCGACGAGGCTCCAGGGGGCCCGGCCGTGGAGCTGGAGCGCGGCGGCCATGGCACGGTCCGGCTCGTCGAGTTCGACGCCATCCTGCATGGACCCATGTTCACTGACGAAATCCACCGGCGCGGCACGGAGAAGGCGGCGCGCCGTGAGGGAGGCACGCCGCCCTGAGGAGACGGAAGTGGGCTAGCGGGTGGGGACGAGGGTCCGTTTCCTGGAGGCGTAGATGTCGTCCACCAGCCGGTACGTCCGCGCCTGCTCGGCCGTGAAGATCCGGTCGCGCTCGATGTCCTTGCGGATCTCCAGCGTCGTCCGCCCCGTGTGCCGGGCCAGGATCTCCTCCTGCTGGTCGCGCATCCGCAGGATCTCCCTGGCGTGGATCTCCAGGTCGCTGCCCTGACCGCGCCCGCCCTCGGTGTGCGGCTCGTGCAGCAGCACCCGCGCGTGGGGCAGCGCGGCCCGCTTGCCCGGCGCGCCGGCCGCCAGCAGCACGGCCGCCGCCGAGGCCGCCTCGCCGATGCAGACGGTGTGGATCTCCGGCCGGACGAACTGCATCGTGTCGTAGATGGCGGTCATCGCCGTGAACGACCCGCCCGGCGAGTTGATGTAGAGGCTGATGTCCTGGTCGGGATCGATGGACTCCAGCGTCAGCAGCTGCGCCATCACGTCGTTGGCGACCGTGTCGTCGATCGGCGCCCCCAGGAAGACCACCCGGTCCTCGAACAGCTTGTTGTAGGGGTTGAGCTCCTTGATGCCGTAGGAGGTGCGCTCGGTGAAGGACGGCAGCACGTAACGCCCGCTCATCTCAGTTCATCCCTTCGGCGATGTGGTCGACGAAGCCGTACTCCAGGGCCTCCTGGGCGGTGAACCACCGGTCACGGTCGGAGTCGGCCTGGATGCGCTCCAGCGGCTGGCCGGTGTGCCGCGCGATGATCTCGGCCATCCGCCGCTTGGTGTAGAGCATGTTCTCGGCCTGGATCTGGATGTCGCTGGCCGAGCCGCCGATGCCCCCGAGCGGCTGGTGCATGACGACGCGGGCGTTGGGCATCGCGTAGCGCTTGCCCTTCGCGCCCGCCGACAGGATCACCTGTCCCATCGACGCGGCGAATCCCATCGCGACCGTCGCCACGTCGCACGGAATGAACTGCATCATGTCGTAGAGCGCCAGCCCGGCCTGCACCGAACCGCCCGGGGAATTGATGTAAAGGGTGATGTCGCGTTTGGGGTCCTCGGCTGCCAGCAGAAGGAGCTCCCCGCACAGCCGGTTGCAAATCTCGTCGTCGACCTCCTGGCCGAGAACGACGATGCGCTCCTTGAGCAGCCGCTGGCCGAGCTGATCCGGCCAGGCCGCGTGCTTGGTCTCCGTCATGAGGGTCGCCTTCCTGGTGCGGTTGATCGCTGCGGAAAACGCTAGTCCCGCACTTCCCGAATGACGGAGACTTTTCGCTGGCGGCGCATTTCTCTAAAAGCGCATTCCACCCTCGGCGAATTTATCTCGACAATTAATCGCCGATGTGCCGGGGACCCGGTGAACGCCCGTCAGCGCACGCCGCCGCGCCGCATCAGCTCGGCGGCGGGCAGCAGGGTCGCCTCGGTGGCCGTCAGCCCCGTGGCCTCCAGCGCGCGGTCCACCAGCGCCAGCCCCACCGCGTACCCGGCCATGTCCGGAATGCCGCGCGGCTCCTGGCCGAAGGCCCGCATCGCGCCGTCGCCCAGCACGTACGCCGGCGTGTGCCGCATCCCCTCCAGATCGAAGTCCTTCATGATCAGCTCGTACGCCCGGTCGAACTCCTCCCCCGTCACCATCGCCGACCACGGCCCCATCGCCTCCGGCCCGGACAGCTCCCGCACGAACGCCTCGGCCAGCCCCTCGGCGACCACGTGCTCCCCCACGGTCACCGTGACCGGGTTCCACTCCACGTTCGTGAAGCGCACGTTGTGGTGGAACTCGTGCACCGCGCAGTGCGCGATCCGCCCGATCACCTCCTCGCCGGGCCAGGCCAGCAGGAACAGCCAGCCGGGCGAGCCGCCCATGCCGTAGTAGCCGCCCGAGCGTCCCATCAGGTTCTCGTCGTCGGGGTTGCCGAGCACGAACATGACCTGCAACGACTCGGCCTGCGCGGCCCCGCTCAGCCGCTCGGAGGCGCGCTCCAGCTCCCGCCGCACCTGGCCGAGCACGTCGGCCTCGATCATCCGCTCGACGGCGGGCAGGTAGCGCGGGTCGTCGGCGTCCACCCGGAAGCCGCCCGACTGGTGGTGGATGTCCACGATGTCGCCCGGCATCGGGATGGCCGAGCGCATCGGCCCGAGCATCTCCGCCACCGCGGCCGGCCGCTCGTCCAGGGGCCGCCGCAGCAGGGCTGCCATCGCCGTCAAGGTGTCGTGCACGATGAATTCCATGACGGGGACGCTAGGACCTCACGTCACGTGAGGGTCAAACGACTAAAGCGGCGACTCCTCGCCGCTGTCGTCCCCCGGCGACCTGCCCGGCGTGAGCGGGCCGCTCTCCGTCGGCGACGGCGACAGCGACGGCGACGGCCGCGGCTCGGACGACTCCGGCGTGGGCGGCGCGGTCGGCACGAACACCGTCGGCGGCAGCTGCCGCGGCTGCGGCTCGCTGTCGCTGCGCCCGAGCACCAGCAGCAGCAGGATCGCCGTCACCAGGGCCAGCAGCAGCGCCAGCGCCAGCGCCGCCATCAGCACCCGCCGCCGCGTCTCGGTCAGCGGCCTCCGCCGCGTCACCGGCCCCGGCAGCGCGGGCGCGCGGTCGGTCAGCCAGTACGGCACGAAGTCCGGCCCGTGCGCATGCCCGATGAGCGTCCCGCCCACCATCACCGGCTCCAGGAACCACTCCGCGCCCGGCCGCCCCGGCACGTACGGCACCGCCACCCACGGCGCGCTGCCCAGCCGGCTGTCCAGCACCTCGGGCGCCCCGTCCAGCACGGCCGTCCGCTGCCGCCCCGTCCGCCCGAACCAGGGACGCCGGCCCGCGCGCTCGCCCCCCGCGCCCCTGATCGCGGTGATGAACCGCTCGCGCGCCGCGGCGTCGAACGCGGCGCCTCTCGTCAGCACGGCCAGCGACACCGCGCGCCCGTCGGACGCCTGGCCCAGGTACACGAAACCGGCCGGCGCCTGGTGCAGGCGCGCCTGCACCACGAACGGCCCCAGCCGGGGCGGATCACCGTACTGCAGCGGACTTGCCACGTTTGCCATGAAAGCACAGACGTGGCGTCGTGCACGTTTGCGGCGCGTTTGGTGGAATGGCGTCATGAGCGTCGCCGAAGAGTTGCCAGGCGGATCCGACGCGGCCCTGCTGCGTCAGAGCCTCGACGAGGTCCGGCGGGTCATCGTCGGACAGGAGCACATGGTCGAAAGACTCATCGTGGCCCTGCTCGCGCGCGGCCACTGCCTCCTGGAAGGAGTGCCGGGCGTCGCCAAGACCCTCGCCGCCTCCACCCTCGCCACCGTCGTGGGCGGCACGTTCGCCCGGATCCAGTTCACCCCCGACCTCGTGCCGAGCGACATCATCGGCACCCGCGTCTTCCATCCGTCGAACGAGAAGTTCGACGTCGAACTCGGCCCGGTGTTCGTCAACTTCCTGCTCGCCGACGAGATCAACCGCGCCCCCGCCAAGGTCCAGTCCGCCCTGCTGGAGGTCATGGCCGAGCGGCAGGTCACGCTGGCCGGCGTCACCCACCCGCTGCCCAGGCCGTTCATCGTGCTAGCCACCCAGAACCCCATCGAGTCCGAGGGCGTCTACCCGCTGCCCGAGGTGCAGCGCGACCGGTTCCTGTTCCGGGTCCGCGTCCCCCACCCCAGCGCCCACGAGGAGCTGGAGATCCTGCAGCGGATGAGCGTCACCCCGCCCGTCCCCGAGCGGGTGCTCGAACCCGACAAGCTCCTCGCCCTCCAGCGGGCCACCGAGGACGTCTCGGTCCACCAGCTCGTCGCCGACTACGTCGTCCGCCTGGTCATGTCCACCCGCGCCCCCGCCGAGTACGGCCTCGCCGACCTCGCCGACACCATCGAGATCGGCGTCAGCCCCCGCGCCACCCTCGGCCTCGTCGCCGCCGGCCGCGCCATGGCCCTGCTGCGCGGCCGTGACTACCTGCTGCCCGACGACGTGCGCGACGTCGCCGTGGACGTCATGGCCCACCGCCTCATGCTCACCTTCGACGCCCTCGCCGACGGCGTCGACCCCGAGCAGGTCGTCAAGCAGATCCTGCACGCCGTCCCCCCGCCCCTCGTCGTCTGGAACCAGAGCCGTTGAGCGCCTCGACCGCCGAGCAGGCGCTGCGCAAGCTGGAGCTCACCGTCACCAGGCGGCTCGACGGGCTGCTCCACGGGGCCCACCAGGGCCTGCTGCCCGGCGCCGGCAGCGAGGCCGGCGACAGCCGCGTCTACGTCCCCGGCGAGGACGACGTGCGCCGCATGGACTGGAACGTCACCGCCCGCACCACCGTCCCCCACGTCCGCGACCTCATCGCCGACCGCGAGCTGGAGACCTGGGCGCTCGCCGACCTGTCCCCCAGCATGGACTTCGGCACCGCCGGCACCGACAAGCGCGACCTGGTGGTCTCCGCCGTCGGCGCGATCGGGTTCCTGTCCAGCCGCCTCGGCGACCGGTTCGGCGCGCTCGTCATCCACGACGAGTTCATCCACCGCATGCCCGCCCGCACCGGCCGCCCCGCGCTCTACGGCCTCCTGCACTCCCTCATGGACGCCCCGCGCGGCCAGGCCGTGCCCGATCCACCCGACCTCGCCGAGGGCATCGAGGTGCTGTCCGCCACCCGCAGGCGCCGCGGCATGCGGCTGGTCGTCTCCGACTTCCTCGACGCCCGCCCCGAGCTCGACCCCGACGCCGAACGCCCCTGGGAGCGCCCCATCAGGCGGCTCGCCGCCCGCCACCAGGTCCTCGCCGTCGAGGTCATCGACCCCCGCGAGCTCGAACTGCCCGACGTCGGCCGGGTCGCGTTCGCCGACCCCGAGACCGGGAAAGTACGCGAGGTGCACCTGACGCCCAAAGTCCGCCAAGCGTACGCGGAGGCCGCGGAGCTGCAGCGCGAGGGCACCCGCCGGGCACTGCGCCGGGCCGGCATCGCCCACCTCGTGCTGCGCACCGACCGCGACTGGGTCTTCGACGTCGCGCAGTTCGTCCTGCGCCAGCGGCGCATGAGCCACGTGGCTCGCAAGGCCCACGGGAAGGTGACATGACGTTCCTCGCCCCCGCCTGGCTGTGGCTGTTCGTCCTCGTGGCGCTGCTGGTGGCCGGCTACGTCGTGGCGATGTTCGCCCGCCGCCGCTACACCGTGCGCTTCACCAACCTCGCCCTGCTCGACCTCGTCGCCCCCGCGGGACCCGGCTGGCGCCGCCACGTCGCCCCCGCCCTCTTCCTCGTCATGATGTCGCTCCTCGTCATCGGCGCCGCCAAGCCCGCCGACCAGGTCCGCGTCCCCCGCGACCGCGCCACCATCATGATCGCCCTCGACGTGTCGCTGTCCATGGACGCCGCCGACGTCCAGCCCAACCGCATCGCCGCCGCCAAGACCGCCGCCCAGAACTTCGCCCGCGAGCTGCCCGACCGCTTCAACGTCGGCGTCGTCTCCTTCGCCCGCTCGGCCAACGTCGTCATCTCCCCCACCACCGACCACCAGGCCGTCATCACCGCCATCGGCACCCTCACCACCCGGCCGGGCACCGCCATCGGCGAGGCCGTCTTCAACGCCCTCGACTCGCTGCGCTCCTTCGACCAGCAGGCCGCCACCGACCCGCCGCCCGCCGCCATCGTCCTGCTGTCCGACGGCGACAACACCTCCGGCCGCTCGGTCAACGAGGCCATCGAGGCCGCCCAGCAGGCCCACGTGCCGGTCTCCACCATCGCGTACGGCACCCAGGAGGGCACCGTCGACATCGACGGCCGCCCGGTCAACGTCCCGGTCAACAAGCAGACCCTGCAGTCGCTGTCCGACGGCACCTCCGGCCGCGCCTACACCGCCGAGTCCGGCGCCGAGCTGCGCGAGGTCTACGAGCAGATCGGCACCTCGCTCGGCTACAAGCTGGTCAACCAGGAGATCACCCAGTGGTTCATCGTGGCCGCGATCCTGGCCGGGCTGCTGGTGGCGGGAGCGGCGGTCATGTTCGGCACCCGCATCCCGTAACGTTTGACCACGTGGCCCACTACTTCTCCGAGCGGCCGGGCGTCGCCAGCCGGCCCGGCGCGGTCGACCTCGTCCTGCCCGACCTGCACCTGCGGCTGGAGACCGACAGCGGGGTGTTCTCCCCGGAGCGGGTCGACGTGGGCACGCGGGTGCTGCTGGAGAGCGTCCCGCCGCCGCCACAGGAGGGCGACCTGCTCGACCTGGGCTGCGGCTACGGGCCGATCGCGCTGACCATGGCCTCCCGCGCGCCCCGGGCCACCGTGTGGGCGATCGACGTCAACCGGCGCAGTGTGGAGCTGACCGCCCGCAACGCCCAGGCCGCGCGCCTTGACAAAGTAAGGTCGGTGCATGTGGACGAGGTGCCGGACGACGTCCGCTTCCGGGCGATCTGGTCCAACCCCGCCATCCGCATCGGCAAGCAGGCCCTGCACGACATGCTCACCAGGTGGCTGAACCGGCTGACGCCCGACGGCGTGGCCTACCTGGTCGTCCAGAAACACCTCGGCTCGGACTCCCTGCAGCGCTGGCTCGGCGAGCAGGGCTGGCACGCCTCCCGCGAGGCGAGCCGGGCCGCCTACCGCATCCTGAAGGTGACCCGATGAGAAGGCAGCTGCGCCCCACCGACGTCAAGCGGCTCAACCGCACCTGGCGCAGGAACACCGGCAACCGGCTGGGGATGATCCTGGAGTCGGTCACCGGCCCGTTCAACGTCGGCTCCATCTTCCGCAGCGCGGCGGCGTTCGGCGTCGACGAGATCTGGCTGGCCGGCAACGCCACCCCGCCGACCAACCCCAAGGCGGGCAAGACCGCGCTCGGCACCGAGCGCCTGGTCACCTGGCACGAGCCGGTGCCCGCCACCGAGGCGGTCAAGGCCGCCAGGGAGGCGGGCTACACCGTGCTGGCCATCGAGCTGACCGCCGAGGCGGCGCCGCTGCACCGGGCGGACCTCGCCCGCGACGTGTGCCTGGTGGTCGGCAGCGAGGACCACGGCTGCTCCCCCGCCCTGCTCGACGCCGTCGACGGCGCCTGCTACATCCCTCAGGTGGGGCGGGTGGGGTCGTTCAACGTGGCGGTGGCCGCCGCCATCGCGCTGGCCGAGGCCCGCCGCCAGGAGTGGCAGAATCTCGCCGATTCGTAACCTCAGCGTTCACCCCGAAAGGGCATACTTCTGGACGTGCTGAGCCGTCGATACCCCTTCCTCGACCATCCAGGCCCGCTCGCCTTCGCGCATCGCGGCGGCGCGGCGGAGGGCGCCGAGAACTCCGCGGCCGCCTTCGAGCGAGCGGTCGGCCTCGGCTACACCTACCTGGAGACCGACGCCCACGCGACGGCCGACGGCGTGCTGCTGGCCTTCCACGACCACACGCTCGACCGGGTCACCGACCAGCGGGGGCGCATCTCCGAGCTGCCCTACCGGGCGGTCCGGCGGGCGCGCATCGCCGGCGTCCACGAGATCCCCCTGATGGAGGACCTCCTCGGCACCTGGCCGGAGGCCCGGTTCAACATCGACGTCAAGGAGGCGGCCGCGATCGCCCCGCTGGCCGAGGCGATCCGGCGCACCAACTCCTACGACCGTGTCTGCCTGACCTCCTTCTCCGACGAGCGGCTGGTCCTGGCCAAGGCGGCGATGGGCCGCGACGTGTGCTCCTCGCTCGGGCCGCGCGGCGTGGCCGCCCTGCGCGCCGCCGCCACCACCTCCGGCTACGGCCGGCTGCTCGCCCGCCTGTCGCGCGCGGGCATCCCCTGCGCCCAGGTGCCCGTGGGCTTCCGCGGGCTGCGCGTCACCACCGGCCGCCTGATCCGCACCGCGCACGCCATCGGCATGCAGGTGCACGTGTGGACCATCAACGACCCCGCCCGCATGGAGCACCTGCTCGACCTCGGCGTGGACGGCCTCATGACCGACAACGTCACCGGCCTGCGCGAGGTGCTCACGCGGCGCGGCCAGTGGCATCCGGGCAGCCTGGCGGCCTAGCCGCTCCCCCGGCCCCGCCCGATCACGAACCCGGCCAGCGGTCTGGCCTCTAGGAGCGACACGACATCATGCCCGTACCCGCACCCCCCGCGGCTCTGGACGAATCCCCCGCAGCGCGCCGGCGCGAGCAGCGCGGCTGGTACTTCTACGACTGGGCCAACTCCGCCTTCTACACGACCGTCATCTCGGTCTTCCTCGGCCCCTACCTGATCCCGGTGGCGCGGACCGCCGCCTGCGCCCGCGACTTCCCCGGCGTGCCGGCCGAGCAGTGCTCGGCCGGCTTCGACGAGCTGATCGCCGCCAACCCCGGCCTCGGCTACGTGGACGTCCTCGGCGCCGACATCCGGCCGGCCGCCTTCTTCGGCCTGATCACGACGGTCGCGGTGTTCCTGCAGATCGTGCTGCTGCCGATCGCGGGCGCGCTGGCCGACCACACCGGCCGCAAGCGGGAGCTGCTCGGCGGGTTCGCCTACGTCGGCGCGCTGGCCGCGATGGGCCTGTTCTTCGTCGAGGGCGACCGCTACATGCTCGGCGGCGTGCTGTTCGTGCTGGCCAACCTGGCCTACGGCTGCTCGATCGTGGTCTACGACTCGTTCCTGCCGCAGATCTCCACGCCGGAGGAGCGCGACGGGGTCTCCTCGCGCGGGTGGGCCATCGGCTATCTGGGCGGCGGGCTGCTGCTGGCGCTCAACCTGGTGCTGTACCTGCAGCACGAGAGCCTGGGGCTGGGCGAGGGCGAGGCGGTGCGGATCTGCATGATGTCGGCCGGGCTGTGGTGGGCGACGTTCACCGTGGTGCCGCTGCTGCGGCTGCGCAACCGGCCGGTGCCCGCGCACGAGACGACGGCGCTGCGCTCGGTCGGCGGCAGCTTCCGCCAGCTCGGCCGCACGCTGTCCGAGCTGCGCCGCTATCCGCTGACGCTGCTGTTCCTGGTGGCGTACCTGGTCTACAACGACGGGGTGCAGACGGTGATCGGCAACAGCGCGGCCTTCGCCTCCGAGGCCCTGAAGCTGGATAAGACCGTACAGATCACCGCGATCCTGATGGTGCAGTTCGTGGCGTTCTTCGGGGCGCTGGCGCTGGGAGGGCTGGCGCGGCGGTTCGGCACCAAGCGGACGGTGCTGGCGAGCCTGGTGCTGTGGACGGCGATCGTGGCGATGGCGGTGTTCGTCCGCGAGGGCGAGGCGGTGCAGTTCTACCTGATGGCGTTCGCGATCGCGATCGTGCTGGGCGGCACGCAGGCGCTGTCGCGCTCGCTGTTCTCGCAGGTCATCCCGAAGGGGCGGGAGGCCGAGTACTTCAGCCTGCTGCAGATCAGCGACAAGGGGTCGGCGTTCATCGGCTCGCTGACGGTCACCGTCGCGCTGCAGCTCACCAACAGCTACCGCATCGCCATCGTGTCGATGGTGATCTTCTTCGTGGTCGGCTTCGTGCTGCTGGCGCTGACGAACCTGCCCAAGGCGATCCGCGCCGCCGGGAACGAGGTGCCGGCCCGCATCTGACCGGCGGCCGCCGACGCCCAGCAAACCCCTGCCGTCGGGGTCTTCCGACGTGGTTGACGCCCGATTCCATTCGGTTTCACAGCGAGACCGGGACTGACGGCTCAAGCGTCGAACATCACCTACGGGCCGATCGCGGTCAAGGGCGTGCCCGCGCTGGAGACCCGGCCACGGCCAGGACGACACGCAGCCACGGGCGGGCGGTGAAGGAGCGGTGGGTCAGCAGCCGGTGGAAGCCGACCGTCACTCCCAGCCCGGTCACCACGTAGAAGACGGCGGCCAGCAGCAGGTCGGTGAGAGTGATCCCGCTTCCCCACGCCCGCCAGATGCCGGTGCCCAGCGCGATGAACGGCGCGATGACGATCGCCGCGGTCAACGTCGCCGGGACGATGCCGGCCCGCGCGGGCTCAGCCGTGCGGGGGGACGGCGCATTGCCGTCATACCCCCTCGGCGGCGGTGCGGGTGACGCTCAGCGTGCCGGTCACGCCATGACCGGGAAGCGGTGGTCCAGGCCGGTGATGCGCAGCAGCCGGGCCATGCGCGGCGGAACGCCGGTCAGGGCCAGCATGACGCCCCGCGCCCGGGCACGGCCTTGCACGCCGACCAGGACGCCGATCCCGCCGGCCCCGCAGAAGGTGACCCGGGACAGATCCAGGACGAGCAGGTCGGTGCTGTGGTCGAGGGCGGTGATCAGCCGCTTGCGCAGCCGGGCTGTGGTGAAGATGTCGATGTCCCCCGACAGATGCACCAGGGTCGGCGCCGAGGCGCTCAACCCTGCGAGCGGGGCGATGTCGATGACGGTCATGGAAGGTCTCCTCACGGGAGAAGCTGGAAATGGATGAGATGCCTGCCGGCCGGAGATCGGCCCGCCGCCGGTACGGGCGGTGCCAGGACCGCTCGATCCAGCCGGCAGGCGGCACACGGGGTCATCGCGACGTTGTCGGCCGTCCCGTGACGGACTGCGCCGGCTACCCGATGACCGGCCCGCCCTCGTCCTCCCAGCGGGCCGAGCCGTCGGCCGTGGCACGCGGAGCGGGGCCGGCCGGCAGGTGCGCGAGGGTGAGGATGGCGTCGATGCTCAAGCCGGCGGTGTCCTGGGCGGTGAGCTTGAGCGTGGCCTGGGCGACAGCGGCGGCTGCGTGCGAAGGGATGATCAGCAGGACGACCGGCTCGCCGGCGGCGAAGCTGAGCGTGATCACGCGCGGGTCGGTGTGGCGGAACCAGCCGATGCGGACCTGGCGTCCGCGCGCCTGGATGCGGCGCGGGATGTTCTGCCACGCATCGCCATGGACGCCGATGCGGAGCGTGATGCGATCCAGCAGCCGGTCGACGGCGGCGATGAGGCCGGGCAGTTCTGCGGCCGCGTCGCGCGAGGAGGGCCACCAGGCCCCGTCCACCACCGCTCGCCGATTCGGCACCGGCCGGAGACTGAGGCGTAGCGCGGAATCGACCTGAGGAACTGCGGAGGAGGCGGCGCTGAGCGGCGCGGGGTAAGGGTGAAGCGTGGGTGTCATGATCTGCCTGACCTGTCCGGGCCCTGTGAAGAGGGCCGGTGGTGGTTCGCCGGGGGCGACGCAGACCTGAATGCCAACGCTCGGAAAGACCTCGGTACTTTCAGTGTACGTCACGGCCTCCGGAATTACGCGATTCTGGAGGTGGCGCTTGGCCGGCTCCAGCAAGACCAAGTATGTCTCCCGGCTGCCCGGCTACCGGCCTCGGCGAGGCATGCGGCATCAATGATGGCAAGCGAGCCGCGTACGGCAAAGGTGGGGCAGAGGACTCCATGACCAGATGGAACCTCGCCAACGCCGGATTCGTTCCACATCCCTGCGACCCCTGATGCGGCGCCCACAACCGAGAGCAGTGCTCTTGACGTATGCCGCCGCTCTGCGAGAGCATTGCTCTCGTCAGAGAGCGTTGCATCAATCAAGGAGCGCCGCATGCCCGTCCGTCTCACCTCCGCCGCCTTCGCAGGGACCGGCGTGCTGTTCCTGCTCTATCCGCTGCTGCGCCCCTCCACGGACGACGCCGCCGCGATGGCCTCCGCCGGCTGGGTCGCCGGGCACGCGGCGGCGATGGCCGGCTTCGTCCTGCTCGCCCTCGCGCTGCTCGGCCTGCACCAGGTCCTCGGCGACCGGCTGTCGCTGCGCGCGGCGGTGGTGACGTGGCTCGGCGCGGGCCTGACGCTGCCGTACTACGGGGCCGAGGACTTCGGGCTCAACGTGATCGCCCAGCGCTCCCTGCGCGACGGGACGCCCGCGCTGATGGAGCTGGCCGAGGAGTTCCGCTACGGGCCGGTGGCGGTGACCATGTTCGCCACGGGGCTGGTGCTGCTCGGCGTGGGCACCGCGATGGCGGCGGTGGCGGTGTGGCGCTCGGCCGCGCTGCCCCGGTGGAGCGGGGTCCCGCTGGCGCTCGGGTTCGCGCTGTTCGTTCCGCAGTTCTTCGGGCCGTACGCGCTGCGGATCGCGCACGGCGCGCTCATCCTGGCCGGCGCCTTGTGGCCGGCGCTGGCGCTGGCCGTCATCGGGCGGCGCACCACCCGCCCGGCGACCGCGTGAAGAACCCGAGCCCCTCAGCGCGATTGGATCTCCCCGAGGGTGGGAATCCCATCACGGTACCAAGCGTTAGACACCGTGGGAGACACCCCCCACGCATGGGGGCCCTGTAGGAGGCATTGAGACATGGGCGAGCGCGCGCTTCGTGGCACCCGGCTCGGGGCAACCAGCTACGAGAACGACCGTAACACGGATCTGGCCCCGCGCCAGGAGGTGTCCTATACCTGTCCGAAGGGCCATCGCTTCGAGGTTCCGCTTGCCGCCGAGGCCGAGATCCCCGCGACGTGGGAGTGCCGCATGTGCGGCGCGACGGCGCTCCGGGTGGACGGCGAGCAACCGGAGTCGAAGAAGACCAAGCCCCCGAGGACGCACTGGGACATGCTCCTGGAACGGCGGTCCATCGAGGACCTTGAGGAGGTGCTCAACGAGCGGCTGGCGGTCCTGAGGGCCCAGCGCCGCAAGAGCGCCTGACATCCTCTCACGGTGAAACCCCCGGGCCCTTCCGGCCCGGGGGTTCCTTCGTGCGTTCAGGCCCTCGGCGGGCGTCCCAGCGCGCCTCGCGGCTCCTCCTGGTCGCCGCGTTCCTCCCTGATCACCTCTCCGGTGACCACGCGGCCGCCGTGCGGCGCCTCGCCGCCCGGCGCCGTCGGGAAGAGACCGGCGTACGGGGACGCGGCGGCCAGGCGCTTGATCCGCCGCTCGAAGAACCACACCCCGAGCCGGCGCATCAGCGGCCGCGTCACCGGCAGCACGAAGGCGAGGCCGACGACGTCGGTGACGAAGCCCGGCGCCACCAGCAGCGCGCCGCCCATCAGCACGAGACCGCTGTCGGCCAGCTCGCGCTCCGGCATCCGGCCCGACCGCAGCGACTCCTGCAGCGCCCGCCAGGCCCGCCGCCCCTCGCGGCGGATGATCCACGCGCCGAGCAGGCCGCCGGCGACGAGCAGGGCCACGGTCGCGGGCCCGCCGATCGCGGACCCGACCTGGAAGAGCAGCCAGATCTCCAGCACGGGCACGATCAGGAAGCTCAGGAAGAGCAGCAGCCGCATCGTTCGTCTCTCCGATTCCGCACGCGCACGCCAGGACCGCGTACGTCAATGACAACGCCCGGCGGGCCCAGGACGTTCCTGGCCAGGACAGGTTCCTAGCCGCGCCCGCCCCTGCGGCGCAGCCGCCCCGGCAGGCCGGTCACGCCCCACAGGCCGATGCGCCACAGCGCCTCGGACATGATCTTCCCGCTCATCTTGCTCTTGCCGACCGTGCGCTCCACGAACGTGATCGGCACCTCCACCACCCGCAGCCCATGGCGGGCGGTACGCAGCGTGAGGTCGACCTGGAAGCAGTAGCCCTGCGACTCGACGCCCGACAGCCCCACCTTCTCCAGGGTGGCCGCGCGGTAGGCGCGGAAACCGGCGGTCGCGTCGCGCACCGGCAGGCCCAGCATGACGCGGGTGTAGACGTTGGCGCCCTTGGACAGCAGCTCCCGCCGCCGCGGCCAGTTGACGATCCGCCCTCCGCGGACGTAGCGGGACCCGATCGCCAGGTCCGCGCCCCCGTCCAGCGCCGCCAGCAGCCTCGGCAGCTCCTCGGGCTGGTGCGAACCGTCGGCGTCCATCTCCACCAGCACGTCGAAGCCCCGCTCCAGGCCCCAGCGGAACCCCGCGATGTAGGCCGCGCCGAGGCCCTGCTTGCCGGGCCGGTGCAGGACGTGCACCTGCTCGTCGCCCGCGGCCAGCCCGTCGGCGACCTCGCCGGTGCCGTCGGGGCTGTCGTCGTCGGCCACGAGCACGTGGGCCCGCGGCACGGCCGAACGGACACGCTCGACGATGGAGGGCAGATTGTCGCGCTCGTTGTAGGTCGGGACGACGACGAGCACCCTGCCGAGCGTCTCCATGTCCGGTCGTCCCTCACCCATCGACTCGCCGCCTGCCCCGCCATGCGGCGGCCCCGGCCGCCGCGACTCCCATCACCATCAATGCCCATTCCGGCCAGGCGCCCACCTTGGTGGCGAGCGTCTCCCCGGCGCGTACGGGCACCGTCACCACGTTCATGTCCGCGACCAGTTCGCGCGTCTGCCAGGAGACCTTACCCTCCGGTGTGACGAACGCGGAGATCCCCGTGGTGGCGGCGGTCACGACAGCCCGGTTGTGCTCGACCGCGCGCAGCTGCGACATGGCGAGCTGCTGCGGCGGCAGGTTGGACAGGGCGTAGCTGGCGTTGTTCGTCTGCACGACGATCGGCGTGCCGCCGGCCCGGACCGTGCCGCGCACGGTCGCGTCGTAGGCCACCTCGTAGCAGTTGACCGCGCCGATGGTGACCGGGCCGAGCCTGAGGTCGCCGGGCCGGTCGCCGGGCACCGACTGGCGGCCCACCAGGCTCGCCCGCTCCCACAGGGCCAGTACGAGGTCCTTGAACGGGGTGTACTCGCCGAACGGCACCAGGTTCTGCTTGTCGTAGTAGGCGCCGGGGCCGGTGACCGGGTCCCAGGTGAGGCTGCGGGTGGCGCGGCTGTCGTCGCCGATGGCCACGACGGCCCCGACGAGCGTGGGCACCCCGACGTCGGCCACCGAGTCCTGGATGATCTGACGGGCGGTCTCGTCGCGGTAGGGGTCGATGTCGGTGGAGTTCTCCGGCAGGACGACGATGTCGGGCCTCGGCAGCTTGCCGTCGCGGACGGCCTGGGCCAGGCGCTTGGTCTCCCCGGCGTGGTTGCGCAGCACGACGGCGGGCTCGTCGCCCAGGACGTACATGCCGCGGCCGGGGACGTTGCCCTGCACGATCCCGACGTTGACCGAGCGGCCCTCGTCGCCGGGGCGCGGCACGGCCAGGGTCAGCAGGGGCACCGCCAGCGCCAGGAACGCCGGAGCCGCCCGCAGCCACGGCCGGGCCGCAGGAGGCCGGACCAGGACGGCGTGGGCCAGCAGGGCGCCGCACAGGGCCACCGCGAACGACACCAGGGGCGCGCCGCCGAGCGCGGCGTACCGGGTGAAGAGCGACTCGCCCTGGCTGAAGGCCACCCGCGCCCACGGGAAGCCGCCGATCGGCACCAGGCCGCGCGCCCACTCCATCGCCACCCACAGCCCGCCGAACCACAGGGGCCAGGCGCGCAGCCGGAACACCGGCGCGGCCAGGGCGGACATGACGGCGTAGAAGACGGTCTCGGTGGCGACCAGCATCACCCAGACGTCGTCGCCGATGGTCCTGACCCAGGCGAGGGCCGGGAACAGGAACACCGCGGCGGCGAGCGCCCCGATCCAGGCCGCGCGCCTCGGGCGGGTGCCGTACAGGGAGCCGGCGACGAGCGCGAGGCCGAGGGGCGCGAGCGGCCACCAGCCGAGCGGCGGGAACGCGGCGAACAACGCCAGCCCGCCGGCCACGGCCGCCGCCGTCCGGCCCGCCAGCCGCCCCCGCGACTCCCGCCCGGCCCCGCCCCGCCGCCCCTCCCCAGGATTCCCGGCGAGGGCCGCGGAACCCCCGCCGCCCGGCGTCCCGGACGCGGCCGGCTCCCCTTCGGCCAGGACTCGGGCCGCGGACGACTCCCCTTCGCCCGGGACCTGGGCCGCGGCCGGCTCACCTTCGCCCGGGACCTGGGCCGCGGCCGGCTCACCTTCGCCCGGGACCTGGGCCCCCTCCGGCTCAGGGACCGGGGACAAGTCGGCGAGGTCAGAGCCCGTCGGGCCCGATGACAAAGTGGCGGGGTCGGAGCCCGTCGGGGCCGACGACGAGGAGACGGGGCCCGGCGACGAGGAGACGGGGCCGGTGCCGCTGGGGGCGGGCGGCGACGGGGCCGGGTCGGGGCCCGTGGGGGGCGGCGGGCTCGTGCGTTCCTGAACCACTCCGGGTCTCCTCAGCCACCGTCGAACACCTGCTTGCTCGCGAAAACGCTACCGCCCCGCGGCCGCGCTCAAGCCTGCGCGCGCCCACGCGAGGGGGATCGGAGGATGCGGAACGGGTGGCGGCAGGGTGATCCCGCGGCCGACGGGACCACCCGGCGCACTCGCAAGGTCCGGCGCACGGGAGCGGGAAGAGGGCCCGGAAACCCTTCGGACCGGACCCGTCTCGTCGGCGGCGAGCGCGGAATTCCGTTGTCTACTGGGCTCCCGGACCCGTCCCGGGTCCAACCCCCCGCCCGGTTGGGGTGCCCCGACTCGACGGACCGACGGCCCTGCACCTGGCTGTGTGGACGAAGTCACGCTCCGTCACGGACGCAGGATCCGGCGATGTCAGAGACGGCCAACCGGCCAAGTCCCGTGCTGGACTGCGCAGCAAACTACCGACTCCACCTCAGATGTCAACCGTGTCCCGATCAGCGGGAACATCAAGTTTCCGCAGGTGGGACATGCGGGGCCGACCGCCGCAAAGCCGATCAAAGCCCATCGGAGGGTGCTCCCGGCCTGCTCGGCAGCCCTCGCAGGGCCGTGGGAAGCGGCCGCTCGTGGACGACGCCGAGCCGCTGCGTCGCGCGCGTGAGAGCAACATACAGGTCGCTGAGCCCCCGTGGCGACTGGGCGGCGATGAGCTCGGGCTCGGCCACCACGACGGAGTCGAACTCCAGGCCCTTGGCGTCCGCCACCCCCATGACCGCGACGGGGGCGTCCAGCGCCTCCGCCCCCCTGGCCCGGCCGGCCCCCGGCGTGACGACGACCGCGCCGGGCACGACCTCGGCGACCCGCGCCCCGAGCCGGTCGAGCAGCGCGTCCGGCGCCACCACCGCGACCTTGCCGCCCTCCCCCACCTCGGCCTTGACCAGCTCGGGCAGCGCGGCCAGCGGGGCGGCCCACGGCTCCGCGCCGCTCTCGCGCACCGACGTGGGCGCCTTCAGCGCCGGGTCGATCGCGGCGAGGACGCCGGCGGCCACCGCCATCAGCTCGACCGGCGTGCGGTAGTTGACGGTGAGCCGCTCCTGCCGCCAGCGCCCGGCCACGTACGGGTCCAGCACCTCGCCCCACGACCGCGCACCGGCGGCCGAGCCGGTCTGCGCGATGTCGCCGACGATCGTCATGGACCGGGTGGGGCAGCGGCGCATCACGGCACGCCACGCCATCGGCGACAGCTCCTGCGCCTCGTCCACGATGACGTGCCCGTAGGCCCAGGTGCGGTCGGCGGCGGCGCGTTCGGCGGTGGTGAGGTAGGGGCCGCCGCCGCGCTGGCGCTCGGCCAGCCGCTCGGCCTCCATGACGTCGGACAGGCCGGTCAGCTCCAGCACCTCGCGGGCGTAGGCGAGCTCCGCCTCACGCTCGTGCTCCTCGGCCCGGCGGGCGGCGGCCAGCTCCTCCTCGGCCTGCATGGCGGTGGCGCGCAGCACCTGCTCGTCGATGTCGCCGAGCAGCTCGGCGGCCTCGTCGAGGAGCGGCACGTCGGACTCTGTCCACTCACCGGCCCTGGAGCCCTCGCGGCGCAGCAGCGCCCGCTCGGCGGGCGTGAGGTGCGCCGCGGCGTACCCCAGGCGCTCGGGCGAGCCGTAGAGGCCGAGCAGCAGCCGCTGGGGCGTCAGGTACGGCCACAGCCGGTTGAGCGCGGACTTGACGGCCGGCTCGGTGCGCAGCTCCTCGCGCAGGTCGGCCAGCTCGTCCTCGTCGATGAGCCCCTTGCCGATCTTGCGGGCCTGCTGCCGGGCGAGCGCGTTCAGCAGCGAGCGGACGAACACCGCCCGCGCCTGGTTGTGCGGCCGGCGCGAGCGGGCCGCCTTGTTCCTGGCCGCGTCCAGCATGGACCGGTCGGCGGTCAGCGTGATCCGGCCGAGGACGATCTCGACGGGCTTGCGCGGCACCTTCTGCCGGTCGCGCACGGCCCTGGCGATGACCTCGGCCATGCGCGGGTCGCCCTTGAGCGCGGCCACCTCGGGACGCTCCCTGGCGGTGGCGGTCACGCCGGGGTAGAGCTCGCCGACGGTGGACAGCAGCACGTCGGTCTCGCCGAGCGAGGGCAGCACCTGCTCGATGTAGCGCAGGAACGTCAGGTTGGGGCCGAGGATGAGCACGCCGCGGCGCTCCAGCCGCTCGCGGTGGGTGTAGAGCAGGTAGGCGGCCCGGTGCAGGGCCACGACGGTCTTGCCGGTGCCGGGGCCGCCCTGGACGACGAGGACGCCGCCGAGGTCGCCGCGGATGACCCGGTCCTGCTCGGCCTGGATGGTCGCGACGATGTCGCGCATGCGGCCGGTGCGCCGCTCGTCGAGCGCGGCCAGCAGCGCGGCCTCGCCGTTGAGCGTGGCACGGTCGTCGTCGGTGAGCGCGTCGAGGTCGAGCAGGTCGTCGTCGACGCCGATCACCGCGCGGCCCTTGGTCTGCAGGTGGCGGCGCCGGGTGACGCCCATGGGCGCGGCCGGGGTGGCGCGGTAGAAGGGCTGCGCCACCGGGGCGCGCCAGTCGATCAGCAGGCGTCGCTGGTCGTCGTCGGTGAGGCCGAGCTTGCCGATGTAGAGCCGGCCCTCCTCCTGGTGGTCCAGCCGGCCGAAAACCAGGCCGCGCTCGACCGCCCAGAGCCGGGCGAGCCTGGAGGCGTACATGTCGGCGAACGTGTCGCGCTCGGACCTGTTCTGCATCGTGCCGACGGCGCCCGTGGCCAGCACCTCCTTGAGCTGGGTCTGGGTGCGCTCGCGCAGGGCGTCGAGGCGGTCGTAGAGCGCGGTGACGTACTCCTGCTCCTTGGCGAGCTCCGTTTGACGTGTTGCCGCCTGACCATTAATGTGGTTAATGGGACACTCCGGGCCATTCTGCTTGTTGTTACGACAAACGACGACATTAGCATGCCGGTCGCGGCACTCCGCTCGGTTTTCCTTCCCTCTCCCGCCTCCGTTACGGCTTCGTATCGCCTCTTGACCGTTCCCGCCGGGGCTCCTTATGTTCCTCGTGAGTTAGGAAAGTTTCCTAACTCACAGGGAAGGAGCGGTCGTGAGCGATCCGGTGCCGGGGACCCCCAGTCTGCTACGCGCCATCAACGATCGCGCGGCCCTGCGTGCCCTCCTCGACCGCGGCCCGCTCACCCGCCCCCAGATCGGCACGCTGACCGGCCTGTCCAAGCCCACGGCCTCCCAGCTCCTCGCCCGGCTCCAGGAGGCCGGCCTGGTGGTCCTGGACGGCGTGCGGGAGGGCCTGCCGGGGCGGACGGCGGAGGTCTACCGGATCAACCCGGCGGCGGCGTACGCGGGCGCGCTCGACGTCACCCCCGACCGCATCGAGGCGCGGATCGCCGACCTCACCGGCACGGTCGTGGGCGAGCACACGCTGCCCACGACCCGCCGCCGCCCGGCCGGCGAGCTGGTGGAGCGGCTCGGCGCGGCGCTGGCGGGCGCGAACCCGCCGGACAAGCTGCGCAGGGTCGTCATCGGCGTGCAGGCCGCGATCGACCCGGCGACGGGCCGGCTGGGGTACGCCGCGGCCAAGGACGTGCCGGGCTGGCAGATCCCCGACCTGGTGCCCGCCCTGTCCGCCGGCCTGGGCGTGCCGGTGGACGTCGAGAACAACGTCAACCTCGTCGCGCTCGCCGAGCAGGCGCACGGCGCGGCCCGCGACAGCCGGGACTTCGTGCTGCTGTGGGCCGACGAGGGCATCGGCTCGGCCGCCGTCCTCGGCGGGCGCATGCACCGGGGCGCGACCGGCGGCGCGGGCGAGGTGGGCTACATGCCCACGCCGGGCGCGCCGACCGCCCGCGAGGCAGGCCGCTACGCCAACCACGGCTACCAGGCGCTCACCGGCGGGCCCGCGGTGCTGAAGCTGCTGCGCTCGTACGGCGTGCGCGGCGCCGACTTCCGCCAGGCCGTCGCGAACGCCGTCCGCCTCGCCGAGGGCGGCGGGCAGCGGGCCGACGACGCGCGGGCCGGGCTGCGCGACATCGCCGCCCGGCTGGCGGTGGGCCTGGCCGCCATCACCTCCGTCGTCGATCCCGGGCTCATCGTGCTGACCGGCGGCGTCGTGCTGTCGGGCGGCGAGACGCTGCGCGAGCTCGTCGAGCACGAGCTGCACGCGCTGACCATCCCGCGGCCCCGCGTGCGGCTGTCGAGCGTCGCGGGCAACCCGGTGCTCGCCGGCGCGCTCGACCTGGCCCTCGACACCGTGCGTGAGGAGGTGTTCGGCTCCACCGTCCGCTCGTGACCCTCGTCACCCCCCACCGCAGGAGGCACCCCCCGTGCGCTTCGTCCCCCTGGCGGCCGCCGCGGCACTGCTGTGCTCGGCGGCGCTGACCGCCTGCACCGCAGGAAAGGAGGCCGGGCCCTCGCTCGGCGCTCCCCGGCCCTCCGGATCCGCCGCGCAGTCCCTGCCCGCCGCCACCATCGAGCTGTGGCACGGCTTCTCCACCGACGCCGAGGTGAAGGCGTTCGAGGACGCCATCGCGGCGTTCAACCAGAAGTTTCCGCAGATCACCGTCAAGGCCACCAAGGGCGTCCAGGACGACCAGATCACCCAGGCGATCCGGGGCGGCGGCGCCCCCGACGTGGCCGCCTCGTTCACCACGGACAACGTCGCCCAGTGGTGCAGGTCGGGGGCGTTCCAGGACCTGACGCCGGTGATCGCGCAGGACGGGATCGACCTGTCGGTGCTGCCGGCCGCGGCCCGTTCCTACACCGCCTTCGAGGGCCGCCAGTGCACGCTGCCGCTGCTGGCCGACGCCTACGGCCTCTATTACAACAAGGCGCTGATGAAGGGCCACGAGCCGCCGAGGACGCTGAGCGAGCTGGCGGACCTGGCCAAGAAGCTCACGGTCCGCGACGCCGACGGCACGATCAAGGTCGCCGGGTTCATCCCGAGTGTCCAGTACTACGAGAACAGCCCGAGCCACCTCGGCCCGATGGTGGGCGCGAAGTGGTACAACGCCGACGGCACGTCGGCGATCGGTTCCGACCCTGCCTGGAGGGAGCTGCTGACCTGGCAGAAGGAGCTGGTCGACTGGTACGGCCACGACAAGCTGGAGAAGTTCAGGAAGAGCCTGGGCGACGAGTGGAGCGCGGAGCACCCGTTCCACGAGGGCAAGGTCGCGATGGTCCTGGACGGCGAGTGGCGCAACGCGATGATCGCCCTCGACGCCAAGGGCCTGGACTACGGCACCGCTCCCCTGCCGGTCGCCGACGACCGGCCCGAGCTGTACGGCAGCGGCTTCACCGCCGGGACCGTGATCGGCGTGCCGAAGGGCGCCAAGCACCCGCGGCAGGCGTGGGAGCTGGTGAAGTACCTGACGACCGACACCCGCTCGCTGGTGACGCTGTCGAACGCGCTGCGCAACGTGCCCACGACCAAGGCCGCCATGGACTCGCCCGACCTGACCAAGGACGCCAACTTCCAGACCTTCCTCGACGTCTTCGCCCATCCCATGACCTCGACACTGCCGGCGAGCGTGAACAGCGTCTTCAACCAGGAGGCGTTCGCCGCGTTCGTCGCCAAGTGGGAGCGCGGCTCGGTGAAGGACCTGGAGGCCGGGCTGAAGGACGTGGACCGGCAGATCGACGACAAGCTGAAGCTGTCCGGAGGGTGATCGTGACCTCCCTGCCCGCCGCGCCGCCGCGTCCCCGGTGGTGGCGCGGCGAGGGCGCGCGTGCGCTCCTGTGGCTGTCGCCGTGGATCGCGGGGGTGTCGGTCTTCTTCGTCTACCCGCTGCTGTCCGCGGTGTACTTCTCCTTCCACCGCTACGACATGTACACCCTCGAGTTCGCCGGGCTCGACAACTACCGCTACCTGCTGCGCGATCCCCGGGTGGGGGTCTCGGCGCGCAACACGCTGTGGCTGGTGGCCGTGATGGTCCCGGCGACGGTGCTGTTCTCGCTGGCCCTCGCCCAGCTCGTGGTCCGGCTCAAGGCCGGGGCCGGGCTGCTGCGCACGGTGTTCTACCTGCCGTCGCTGGTGCCGATGACGGCGGGCACGATCACGTTCGTCTTCCTGCTCAACCCCGGCACCGGCCCGGTCGACCACCTGCTGTCGCTGGCGGGGGTGCGGGGTCCTGACTGGTTCGGCGACCCGGACTGGTCGAAGCCGAGCCTCACGCTGCTGTCGCTGTGGGGCTGCGGCCAGCTCATGGTGATCTTCCTGGCGGCGCTGCTGGACGTGCCCAGGCACCTGTACGAGGCCGCCGCCATCGACGGCGCGGGGGCCTGGCGGCAGTTCCTCAGCGTGACGCTGCCGACGATCGCGCCGGTGCTGATGTTCGCCCTGGTCACGAACGTCATCTACGCCCTGCAGTACTTCTCGCAGGCGATGGTCGCCTCCCGGGTCGCCTCGGGCGCGACCGACTCGCCCGGCAGCTCGTTCTCGCCGGGCTATCCGGAGGAGTCGCTGCTCACGCTGCCGCAGTGGCTGTTCCAGGTGGGCTTCCGCGACTATTCGATGGGGTACGCGTGTGTGCTCGCGCTGCTGCTGTTCGCCGTCTCGATGATCTTCACGCTGGTGCTGCTGCGGCAGTTCCGCCGGTCCGGGGAGGCGTCGTGAGCGGCCGGGGGCGGCGGCTGCTGCTGTGGGTCGCCACGCACGCCTTCGCGGTGGCGCTGGCGCTGATGTTCCTCGCCCCGGTGGCGTTCATGGCGCTGACCGCGCTGATGACCGACGAGCAGGCGCTGACCAGCGACCTGTGGCCGCGGAGCTGGAACTGGGCCAACTTCGCCGAGGTCTTCGACAGGTCGCTGCTGCTGCGGTGGGCGGGCAACACGCTGCTGTACGCGGCGCTCGGGACGCTGTTCACGGTCGTGTCGTCGGTGCCGGTGGCCTACGCGCTGGCCCGCTTCCGCTTCCGGGGGCGGCGGGCGGCGTTCCTCGTGGTGATCGCCGCGATGATGCTGCCGCCGCAGGTCGTGGCCGTGCCGATCTACCTGGTGTGGGCGCGGCTGGGACTGACGGACAGCCTGTGGCCGCTGATCCTGCCGATGCTGCTCGGCGACGCGTTCTCCATCTTCCTGCTGCGCCAGTTCCTGGTCACGATCCCGCGCGACTACACGGACGCGGCGAAGGTGGACGGCTGCTCGGACCTGCGCACGCTGGTGCGGGTGGTGCTGCCGATGGCGCGCCCGGCGGTCGCGGCGGTCGCGCTGTTCCAGTTCTTCTACTGCTGGAACGACTACTACGGGCCGCTGCTCTACGCCGGCGTGCAGCAGGACCATCTGACGCTGTCGCTGGGCCTCGCGACCTTCAAGGCGTTCCACAGCGTGCAGTGGAACCTCACCATGGCGGCCACGCTGCTGGTGACGGCGCCGGTGATCGTGCTGTTCTTCCTCGCCCAGTGGGTGTTCATCGAGGGCGTGACGTTGACCGGGGTGAAAGGGTGACGGGGGTGGAAGGGTGAAGGTGGCCGTGGTCGGGGGCGGCTCGACGTACACGCCGGAGCTCGTGGACGGGTTCGCCCGGCTGCGCGGGGAGCTGCCGGTGTCGGAGCTCGCGCTGATCGATCCTGACCCGCGCCGGCTGGAGCTGGTGGCGGGGATGGCGCGGCGGATGCTCGCGCACGCCGGGCATCCGGCGCGGGTGCTGGCGACCTCCTCGGCCGCCGAGGGCGTGGCGGGGGCCGCGGTGGTGCTGTTCCAGCTCAGGGTGGGCGGGCAGGCGGCCCGCGAGCTGGACGAGACGGTGCCGGGGCGGTGCGGCTGCGTCGGGCAGGAGACGACGGGCGCGGGCGGGCTGGCCAAGGCGCTGCGCACGGTCCCGGTGGTGCTGTCGATCGCCGAGACCGTGCGGAAGCACGCGCCGGACGCCTGGATCGTGGACTTCACGAACCCGGTCGGCATCGTCACCCGGGCGCTGCTGGACGCGGGGCACCGGGCGATCGGGCTGTGCAACGTGGCGATCGGGTTCCAGCGCCGCTTCGCCGCGTGGCTGGGGGCCGATCCTTCGCGGGTGTCGCTCGGGCACGTGGGGCTCAACCACCTGTCGTGGGAGCGCGCGGTGTTCCTGGACGGGGCCGACGTGCTGCCCGCGCTGCTGGAGCGGCACGGCGCGGAGCTCGCCGCCATGGTGGGGCTGCGGCCGGGGCTGCCGGCCCGGCTGGGCGCGGTGCCGTCGTACTACCTGCGTTACTTCTACGCCCACGACGAGGTGGTGCGCGAGCAGCGGGCCGCGCCGTCGCGGGCGTCGGAGGTGGCGGCGCTGGAGGAGCGGCTGCTGGAGCTGTACGCCGACCCCGCCGTCGTCACCAAGCCGGAGCTGCTGGCGGGGCGGGGCGGGGCGTTCTACTCGGAGGCGGCGGTGGCGCTCATCGCGTCCCTGCTCGGCGACCGGCGGGACGTGCAGGTGGTGAACGTGCGCAACGGCGGCACGCTGCCGTTCCTGCCCGAGGAGGCGGTCATCGAGGTGCCCGCGGTCGTCGGGGCGGCGGGCGCGCGGCCGCTGCCGGTGCCGCCGGTCGAGCCCCTGTACGCGGGGCTGATCGGGCACGTGTCGGCGTACGAGACGCTGGCCCTGGAGGCGGCCGTGCACGGCGGCGCGGACCGGGTGCGCGCCGCGCTTCTCGCCCATCCGCTGGTCGGGCAGGACGACCTCGCGGAGGAGCTGACGGCGCTGCTGCTGGAGGCGGGCCGCGCGCACCTGCCGTGGGCGCGCGGGACGGTGGGCGCGTGAGCGGGCGGCTCGTCCTGGCCGTGGACGGCGGCAACAGCAAGACGGACGTCGCCGTGGTGGCGGAGGACGGCCGGGTGCTGGCCGAGACGCGGGCGGGGGCGTTCGCGCCGCAGCGGGACGGCGTGGCCGCCGCCGTGGACGTCGTCACGGCGGCCGTCGCCGCGCTCGGCGCGCCCGCGTGGGGTGGCGGCGGGCGGTTCGACCAGGTGTCGGCGTGCCTGGCCGGGGCGGACCTGCCCGAGGAGGAGGAGGCGCTGGCGCGGGAGTTCGCCGCGCGGGGCCTGGGCCGTGACGTGGTGGTGCGGAACGACACGTTCGCGCTGCTGCGGGCGGGGGCGTCCGCGCCGTGGGGCGTGGCGGTGGTGTGCGGGGCGGGCATCAACGCCGTCGGCGTCTCCCCCGGGGGCGCGGTGGCGCGGTTCCCCGCGCTCGGCCGGATCAGCGGCGACTGGGGCGGTGGGCTCGCGCTCGGCGAGGAGGTCCTGTGGCACGCCGCGCGCGCCGAGGACGGCCGTGGCGTCCCGACCGCACTCGCCGGGCTGGTCGCCGCCTGCTTCGGGGCGGCGACGGTGACGGAGGTGGTCCTCGCGCTGCACACCGGCCGGCTGGACGGCGGGCGGCTGCACGAGCTCGCGCCCGCCGTGTTCGCCGCCGCGGCGGACGGGGACGCGGTGGCCACGGCGCTGGTGGAGCGGCAGGCCGAGGAGGTGGCGGTGATGGCGGAGGTGTGCCTGCGCCGGCTCGGCCTGCTGGCGACGCCGGCCGAGGTGGTGCTCGGCGGCGGCCTGCTGACGGCGCGGGACCCGCTGCTGACGTCCCTGCTGGAGAGCGAGTTCGCGCTGCGGATGCCGCTGGCGGCGCCGGTGGTGGCGGACGAGCCCCCGGTGCTGGGGGCGGCGCTGCTCGGCCTGGACCGCCTGGGCGCCCCTGAGGCGGCCGGTGATCGCCTCAGGGGCCACTACCGGCACTCGACCCTCCCTGGACCGCCCGGCGCCGCCCGGGCGGCGTCCTGAGGATCACGGGAGGGGGTCGCGGGAGTCGCGGAGGAGGCGGGCGCGGCTGTTGGCCAGGTGGACGCGGACGGCCGCCCGCGCGGCCTCGGCGTCCCCCCGCTCGACGGCGGCGTGGATGTCCTCGTGCTCGGCGACGATCCTGGCGAAGGCGGCCGGATCGGGTTCGAGCCGGTCACGCGGCACCACGATCATCGACGGGCCGAGCGAGGCGAGCAGGCCGGCGTAGTACCGGTTGCCGGTGGCCAGGGCGATCCGCAGGTGGAACAGGTGGTCGGCGTGGACCGCCGCGCCCGGGTTCCCCGCCGCCGCCGCGAAGGCGTCCAGGGCCTCGCGCAGCCCCGCCAGCGCCGCCTCCGTACGCCGGGCGGCGGCGAGCCCGGCCGACTCCGTCTCCACCCCCATGCGGAAGTCCAGCAGGTCGAGCACCTCCTGCCGGGTACGGGCGGGCGCCGGGTCGAAGCCGGTCTCGCTCGGCCCGGCCAGCACGAAGCTGCCGCGCCCGTGCTGGGTCTCGACCAGGCCCGCGGCCTTGAGCCTGGCGATGGCCTCGCGGACGACGGTCCGGCTCACGCCGTGGGCGCCGACCAGGTCGCTCTCGGTCGGCAGCCGCTCCCCCGGCCGGATCACGCCCTCCCTGATGCGCGCCGTCAGGATGTCGACGAGCTGCTGGGTGCGGCTGGTCACGGCGTCTCGAAGCGTTCGGCGGTCCATCCGGCGGCCCGCTCGCTCAGTGTGAGGCCGAGGCCGGGCCGCTCGGGGACGAGCATGCGCCCGTCGCGGATCTCCATCCGCTCCTCGAACAGCGGCTCCAGCCATTCGAAGTGCTCCACCCACGGCTCCAGCGGGTAGGCGGCGGCCAGGTGGAGGTGGACCTCCATGGCGAAGTGGGGGGCGAGCTGGAGGCGTTCGTGCCCGGCCAGGGCGGCCAGCCGCAGGAACGGGGTGATGCCGCCGATGCGGGGCGCGTCCGGCTGGAGGACGTCCGCGCCGCGCGCCCTGATCAGCTCGGCGTGCTCGGCGACGCTGGTCAGCATCTCGCCGGTGGCGATCGGGGTGTCGAGGGCGGCGGCGAGGGCGGCGTGCCCGGCGTGGTCGTAGGCGTCCAGGGGCTCCTCGATCCAGACCAGGCCGTGCTCCTCCAGCGCCCGGCCCATGCGGGCGGCGGTGGGGCGGTCCCACTGCTGGTTGGCGTCCACCATGAGCGGGACGTGGTCGCCGAGGTGCTCGCGCACCGCCCGTACGCGGGCGAGGTCGGCGCGGGTGTCAGGCTGGCCGACCTTGATCTTGACGCCGCCGATGCCGCGCTCCAGCGCCGCGGTGGCGTTCTCCAGCGCCTGCTCGACGGGGGTGTGCAGGAACCCGCCGGAGGTGTTGTAGCAGCGCACGGAGTCGCGGTGCGCGCCGAGCAGCTTGGCCAGCGGCAGGGCGGCGCGCCTGGCCTTCATGTCCCACAGGGCGAGGTCGAGGGCGGCGATGGCCTGCACCGCCAGGCCGCTGCGGCCCACGGACGCGCCCGCCCAGCACAGCTTGTCCCAGAGGCGGGCGATGTCGTTGGGGTCCTCGCCGACGAGGTCGTTCGCGATCTCCTTGGCGTGGGCGTACTGGCCGGGGCCGCCGGCGCGCTTGGAGTAGGCGAAGCCCATGCCCTCGTGCCCCTGCTCGCTGACGATCTCGGCGAACAGGAACGCGATCTCGGTCATGGGGCGCTGGCGGCCGGTGAGGACCTTGGCGTCGCTGACGGGGGCGTCGAGGGGCAGGCGGACGGACGAGAGCCGGACTCGGGCGACACGGTCCCCTGAAGTCATCATGACGACATGCTAAGTCGTCGTGATGACTTCAGGGCGTGTCGGGTGCGGGTTCGGGGGCGACCTCGGGGGTGCGGTGCTCGTACGGCGTGCTCAGCACCACCGTCGTGCGCGTCGAGACGTGGGCGGCGGCCCGGATCTGCTGCAGCAGGTCCTCCAGCGCCACCGGCGAGGCCACCCGCACCTTGAGGATGTAGCTCTCGTCGCCCGCGACGCTGTGGCAGGCCTCGATGGCCGTCAGGTGGGCGAGGCGCTCGGGGGCGTCGTCGGGCGCGGCGGGGTCGATCGGCTTGATCGACACGAACGCGGTCAGCGGCAGGCCGATCGCGTCGTGGTCGACGATCGCGGCGTAGCCGCGCACCACGCCGCGCTTCTCCAGGCGGCGCACCCGCTGGTGCACCGCCGACACCGAGAGCCCGGTCTCCCTGGCCAGGTCGGTGAAGCTCATGCGGCCGTCGCGGGCCAGCAGCGTGACGATCCGGCGGTCGATCTCCTCCATCGGATCAAAGGTAGCCGGTCATGGTCACGACATGGTCCCGACCGGGGACGCTCCCCGTCGCATCGCGTGCTCGACGAGCGTGATGAGGACCTCCCTGCCGGAGTCGCGGCGGCGGGCGTCGCAGCGCACGATGGGGATGTCGGGCTCCAGGCCGATGGCGTCGCGCACCTCTCCGACGGTGAAGTGCTGCGTGCCCTCGAAGCAGTTGAGCGCCACGACGAACGGCTGGTCACGCTTCTCGAAGTAGTCGACGGACGGGAAGCAGTCGTCGAGCCGCCGGGTGTCGGCGAGCACGACGGCGCCAAGCGCGCCCATCGCGAGCTCGTCCCACACGAAGAAGAAGCGCTCCTGCCCGGGCGTGCCGAACAGGTAGAGCATGTAGTCGTTCGCGATCGTGATGCGGCCGAAGTCCATGGCGACGGTGGTGGTGAGCTTGCGCTCGACGCCGGACAGGTCGTCGACGTACGTGCCGGCCTGCGTGAGCGTCTCCTCCGTGCGCAGTGGCCGGGTCTCGGACACGGCGCCCACCATGGTGGTCTTGCCCGCGCCGAATCCACCGGCGATCAAGATCTTGATCGCCGTCGGCAGTCGCCAATGGTCAGAGCGACCGAATTCCATCCAGCACCGCCCGTACATCTCCCGCGCATGCGCGGCCCCGCCCTGAGGTGCCGCGGTCAGTGGTACCTGTCAAGGTGTGTTGAGAAGGCCGATCCACATGCCTGGCATCGAGACACCCTAGCAACGCCACATTTTCCACTCAAGCCGCAAGTTTTTACAAGAAACCAAATGTCACGGTTTGTAGCGCTGAGCCCTCTTATTCGCCGACTTACCGCTCGTCCAGTCAAGGAACGCTGTCAGGTGATCCGACAGACCCTTTACGCCGCCCCTCACCGTCCGAAAAGCCCTCGGGCCAGCGGTGGGACCACGAGCCGCAGCCGATCGCGCCACCGCCCGCGCGCGTCCGCGACGACGGGCCCGGCACCTGAACCCCTCGTGCGGTAACGGGCGTCCGTTGCCGTCCCCGGCATCCTGATTGCACGCAAGCGCTCGCGGCTCCAGCATGCCGTACGCCGCAGATTCGGTCAGGGCCGCCCGCACGGCCAGGAGGGCGGGATCGCCCTCATGCCCCGCCGGCCGTGACCTTGGCGGCGAGGGCCACGCGGGACCCGATGCCGAGCTTGGTGTAGATCTTGCCGATGTGGTACTCGACCGTCTTGACGCTGATGAACAGCTCGGCGGCGATCTGGCGGTTGGTCAGCCCGTGGGCCACCAGGGTGGCGGTGCTGAGCTCCTGCGGGGTGAGCCCGAGCCTGGCCGTCGCGGACGTCTCCAGACCGCAGGCCTCCAGCTCCTGAAGGCAACGTTCAGCGGGCGACGGGGCGCCGAGCCGCACGAAGACCGCCCGCGCGGCCGCCAGCCGCCCGGCCGCGGCCCGCCGCCGCCCGGTCCTCCGCAGCAGCCGCCCGAGGTCCAGCAGCACCCGCGCCTCCTCCAGCGCCTTCAGGGGGTCGCCGAGCCGGCCCGCGACGGCGGCGGCCACGTGCAGGGGGCAGCCGTCGCCGAGGACGGCGCAGGCGGTGACGAGGCGTCTGGCGGCGGGCGCGCAGGAGCCCAGGCGGCGGGCGAAGGGGCGGGCGTAGGTGGCGGGGGCGGGCAGGCGTACGGCGGGGTCCTCCAGCACGGGCAGCGGTACGGCGTCCAGCAGGGCACGGGCGTGGAGCGGGTTCCCGAGCGTGTGGTCGTGCAGCCGTCCGGCGGCCTCGGCGCCGAGCGTTCCCTGGGGCCGGTCCGGTGGGCGGGGCGTGGCGGCGGACAGGTCGGCGAGGTCGGTCGCGGTGAGCCCGCCGAGGGGGACGTGCACGGCGTCGTCGGCGGTCAGGAGGCGGCGCAGACCGTCCGGCAGCCACGGGCCGCCCAGGTCGCGGCAGGCGACGATCGTGAGCACGGGGACGCCCCGCAGCCGCCGCAGGACGTACGCGAGGGCGTGCAGGGACGCCGTGTCCGCCCACTGGGCGTCGTCCACGACGAGCACGATCGGCCCACCCGCCGGGGCTCCGGCGAGGGCGTCGCAGACGGCCTGACCCGCCGCCGTCACCCGCTCCCTGCCGGGCAGGCCACAGGGCGGCCAGCGGACGGGGACCGGCAGGCGGCCGGCCTCGGCGGCGAGCTCGCGCAGCAGCCCCAGGCGGAGGCCGCGCTCGCCCGCCTCCCCGGCGACGGCGAGCACCCGGCAGCCCCGTTCCGCCGCCTCGCCGTCCACGAGCCGCCGGACGAGCGCGGTCTTGCCGATCCCCTCGGGCCCGTCGACCACCACCGTCCTGGCGCGGCCCGCGCAGGCCGCGCGCAACTCGGCGCCCAGCAGGGCGAGTTCCGCCGTACGTCCGACGAACATCGCCGTTCTCCCTCCGCCCCGGCCCCCCTACGTCTGGGAAGAGGCGGGGCGGCCGGGCCAGATACCTGCGGTCAGGCCCCGGGGAGGCGCGCCCACACGGCGGTGGCGTCGTCGTGGACCTTGCCGCGCAGCGGCCCGCGAGCGGTCTCCAGGGCGCGCACGGCGCCGACGGCCGCCCGCGGGCCCCGGGTCTCCAGCTCCGTGGCCAGGCGGTCCCAGGTCCAGCCGTACCAGTCGACGAGCCGGGTGACGCCGTCGGTGCACAGCCCGGCCGCGCGCAGCTCGCGCAGGCCGACGCTGCCGTGGACGGCCTCGGCGGCGGCCTCGGGACGGGCGGCGGCCACCCAGAACCCGCCGGCCGCGTTGCGCAGGCGCCGCACCAGTTCCAGCGAGTACGGCCGCCCGCCGGGCAGCCGCTCCAGCCGGTCGTCGGCCACGACCCGCACCCCGCCGCCCGCCAGGCCGAGCAGCACCGGCGAGTCCCCCAGCACGAGGTAGTCCAGCCGGCCGCCCGCCACCCTGATCATGGCGACGGTCGCCGACGGCGTATCGGGGTTGCCCAGGTCGCAGCCACCCCCGTGCGCCCCGGCGGTGTCGGCAATGGCCTCCGCCAGCAGCGCGGGCAGCGACCCGGGCACAGGCGGGGGGACGCCGGCGGACAGCCGGGCCGCGAGGGCCCCGCCGAGCCGCGCCACCAGCCACGCGACGTCGTGCGCGCACCCGCTGTCCACCCCGGCCGGCGCCGTCGCCCCGTCGATGACGACGGCCCAGGACGGCCCGGCGATCGCCAGGTCCTCGTTAGGCCGCGCGGCGTCGCCGGGGGCGGAGGCGCAGGTGACCTCGGTGAACATCTACGCCGGGAGTGGCGGCCCGGACCGGCCGGGGCCGCCCCCGCCGCCCGGCACGCCGCCGCTCAGACGATCACCAGCTCGCGCGGCGTGTTGTTGAGCCGCTCGCCGCCGTTCTCGGTGCACACGACGATGTCCTCGATGCGCGCGCCGTGCCGCCCGGGCAGGTAGATGCCGGGCTCGACGGAGAAGGCGTGCCCGGGCTCCAGCGGCTCGCCGTTGCCCGCCACGATGTAGGGCTCCTCGTGCGTCTCGATGCCGATGCCGTGCCCGGTGCGGTGGACGAAGTGCTCGCCGTGGCCGGCGGCGGCGATGAGCTCGCGCGCGGCGGCGTCGACCGACTCGCACGACACGCCGGGCCGCACCGCCGCGCACGCGGCCTCCTGCGCCTGGCGCAGCACCTCGTAGTAGGCGGCGAACTCGGCCGGCGGCTCGCCGACGCTGTAGGTGCGGGTGGAGTCGGAGCAGTAGCCGTTGTGGAGCTGGCCGCCGATGTCGACCACGACCGGCTCGCCCGGCTGGATGACCCGGTCGGACACATCGTGGTGGGGGCTCGCGCCGTTGGGGCCGGAGGCGACGATCACGAAGTCGACGGTGGCGTGCCCGGAGGCCAGGATGGCCTCGGCGATGTCGCGGGCCACCTCGCGCTCGGTGCGCCCGGCGCGCAGCAGCTCGGGCACCCTGCGGTGGACGGCGTCGATCGCCTCCCCCGCCTCGCGCAACGCCGCCACCTCGGCCGGGGACTTGCGCATCCGCAGGTCCCGCAGCACGCTGCCGGCCAGCACCTGCTCGGCGCCGGGCAGCACCTCGCGGAAGCGCAACGACGACATGGCCCACATGCGGTCGGCCAGCCCCACCTTCGCCACCTCGCCGAGGCGGGCCGCGGCGAGCGCGTAGGGGTCGTCGGTCTCGTCCCAGGCCACGAACTCCAGCCCGAGCCGCGAGGCGGGCGAGGCCTCGGCGGCGGGCAGCTCCAGTCGGGGCACCATCATGAACGGCTCGCCGGCCGCCGGGACCACGAGGCACGTCAGCCGCTCCAGCGGCTTGGCGTCGTAGCCGCTGACGTAGCGCAGATCGGGGCCGGGCGTGAGGAGCAGGGCGTCGAGCCCGCCCTTGGCGGTGGCCTCCTGGACGGCGGCCAGCCGGGACACGGGATACAAGTCTGAGGACGTCACGAGGCCAATCTACTCTCGGCCGCCCCTCCTAAAATCCGCGGAAAGCTCTCCCCGGCGCTTCGGATCGCTACAGACCGTTCCTATTCGATCACGTAGTGTGGGAACAATTGTCCAGATCCACTGCGCTTTGGAAGCGAGATTATGGTCGACGTCATGAGCGCGGCCGGGCTGCTCGGGCCGGAAACCGACGCGGAGATGCTGGCCGCCAGGCTGGCTCACGCGCAGCGGCTCGGCAACCTGGGCTGGGCCGAGTGGCACTTCCACACCGGCGAGACGACCTGGTCCGACCAGGTGTACACGATCTTCGGCCGCGACCCGGACAAGGGCCCGATCGCGCTGCCCCTGCTGGCCGAGCACGTGGTGCCGTCCGACGTGGCCGCGCTCGACCGGCTGCTGTGGGCCGCGCTGCGCTGCGCGGAGCCGGTCCAGGCGGAGCTGCGCATCCGGCGGGGCGGCAACTGGAGCGACCTGCGCGACGTGCGCGTGGTGCTGGAGCCGCTGATGGGCGACGGCGGGGCGGTCGGGCTGCACGGCGTCATCCAGGACATCACCGGCCGCCGCCGGGCCGAGCGCATGATGTCGGAGTCGCGCCGCCAGCTCCTGGAGGCGCGCGAGCGGGCCGCCGAGGAGCGCCACGTGATGCTGGCGCTGCGTGAGGCGATCCTGCCCGACCCGGCCTGCTCGCCGGGCCTGCCGGACGTACGGGTCGCGGTCCGTTACGTCCCCGCCGAGAAGACCGCGAACCTCGGCGGCGACTGGTTCGAGGCGGCCCCGGCCCCCGACGGCCGGCTGCTGCTGGCCGTCGGCGACGTCTCCGGCCACGGCCTGCCCGCCATCGCCCACATGGCCCAGCTCCGGCATGCCCTGGTGGGCCTGGCCATGACCGGCCGGCCCGCGCACCGGCTGCTCGACTGGCTCAACGAGCTGGTGCTGCACCAGATCAGGGACACCACCGCCACGGCGGTCATCGGGCATCTGGACCCGGAGACGCGGGTGTTCGCCTGGAGCCAGGCCGGGCACCTGGCGCCCGTCCTGGTGCGCGACGGGACCGCGACGCCGCTGGACCCGCCGAGAGGGGTGCTGCTGGGGGCCGCGGAGGGGCGGCCGTACGAGCTGGCCACGACCCGGCTGAAGCCGGGCGACGTGCTGCTGATGTTCACCGACGGTCTGGTGGAGCGGCGCACCCGCGATCTCGACGTCGGCCTCGACCTGGTCATGGCCGCCGCCCGCGAGGTGCCGGGCCGTGACCTGGAGCGCGACCTGGAGCCGGGGCTGGACAAGCTGCTGGCCGACATCGGGGGCCCCAATCCTGAGGACGACGCGTGCCTGCTGGGGGTGGGCATACTGGGGTAGTGCTGATGCTCCTGGACACCCCGTCCCTCTACTTCCGCGCCTTCTTCGGCGTGCCGGAGACGATCAAGGCTCCCGACGGCACGCCGGTGAACGCGGTCCGCGGCCTGATCGACATGATCGCCACGCTCGTGCGCGACCACTCCCCCGCCGAGCTCGTGGCCACGATGGACGCTGACTGGCGGCCGGCGTTCCGGGTGGCGGCGATCCCGACGTACAAGGCGCACCGGGTCGCCCAGGGCGACGCCGAGGAGGTGCCGGCGACGCTGGTGCCGCAGATCGCCGTCATCAACGAGGTGCTGGACGCGGTCGGCATCGCCCGCCTGGAGTCGCCTGGCTACGAGGCCGACGACGTCATCGGCACGCTCACCCACCGCGCGGGCCGGGGCGCGGTCGACATCGTCACCGGCGACCGCGACCTGTTCCAGCTCGTGGACGACGCCCGCCCGGTCAGGGTGCTCTACACCGCGCGCGGCATCCGCAACCTGCAGATCGTGGACGAGGAATTCGTCACCGGGAAGTACGGCGTCCCCGGCCGCTCCTACGCCGACTTCGCCACCCTGCGCGGCGACCCCAGCGACGGCCTGCCCGGGGTGCCGGGCGTCGGCGACAAGACCGCCGCCGCCCTCATCACCCGGTTCGGCTCGCTGCCCGCGCTGCTGGAGGCGCTCGACGGGGGCGTCACCGAGGGCTTCCCCGCCGGCAGCCGCGCCAGGCTGGCCGCCGCCCGCGACTACCTGAGCGCCGCGCCCGCGGTCGTGAAGGTCGCCCACGACGCGCCGCTCCCCGACGCCGACCTCACGGTGCCGGCCAAGCCGCGCGACCCGGAGGCGCTGGTGGCGCTGGCCGACCGCTGGGGCCTCGACGGCCCGCTCAACCGGCTGCTCGCCGTCCTGGACCGCTGAGCGGCTGTCCGCGCGGCGGCTTCCCGCCGGGCGGGGCTTCCGCCGGGCGGGGCTTCCGCCGGGCGGCTTCCCGCACGGCCGGTCAGGCGGCCAGGGCCGCCCGGACCGCCGCCTGGGCGGCCTCGCGCAGGCGGGCGTGCACGCGCACGTTCTCCTCGCGGTCGGTGCGCACCTCGACGATCCGCGGCCCCTCGCCGCGCATCGCCTTGGGCAGGTCGGACAGGTCCGGCACCAGCGTGTACGGCGTCCCGGTGGCCGCCGCGACATAGCCGAGGTCGACGCCGTGCGGCGTGCCGAAGACCCGCTCGAACGGGTCGCGCACCGCGGCCTGCGGCAGCAGCGAGAAGATCCCGCCGCCGTCGTTGTTGACCACGACGAAGCACACGTCGGGCCGCGGCTCGCGGGGCCCGAGGATCAGCCCGTTCTGGTCGTGCAGGAACGTCAGGTCGCCGAGCAGCGCGTACGACGGCCCGTTGTGCGCCAGCGCCGCCCCCATCGCCGTGGACACCAGCCCGTCGATGCCGGACGCGCCCCGGTTGGCCATGAGCCTGATGCCGCGCCGCGGCCGCATCGCCTGGTCGAGGTCGCGGATCGGCATCGAGGAGCCGCAGAACAGCAGCGCCCCGTTGGGCAGCGCGTCCACGAGGTCCCTGGCCAGGCGCGGCTCGCTGAGGCCGGAGGCGTCGAGCACCTCGTCGACGGCGGTCCTGGCGGCCCGGTCGGCGTGCCGCCAGGCGTGCAGCCAGCTGTCGTCGCCGGCCGCGACCGGGATCTCCACGGCCTGGGCGACCTGCGTGGCGGAACGGGTCGGGTCGGGCCAGCGGCCGAGGTCGGGGGCGACCACGATGTGCTCGCCGGCCCGCCGCAGCCAGGACAGCAGCGGCCGCGACAGCCCGGGGCGGCCGAGCGTGACGACCACGTCGGGCTGGTGGGCGTCGGCGAACTCGGGCGTGCTCAGCAGGTGGTGGTAGGTGGAGACGGCGTGGTCGCCGTAGCGGGCGCCGCCGTTGGGCTCCGACAGCACCGGCCAGCCCGCCATGCCGGCGGCGGCGACGTAGCGGCGCACGTTGGCGGCGCCGTCGCCGACGACGAGCACGCCGCGCCGGGTGGGCGGGAGGTGCAGGGCGATCGGCGGGGGCGCGACGCGGGCGCGCACCCAGGGGCCGTTCGCGCCGCCGTCCAGCGGCTCGCACCAGGAGGTGTCGCCGTCGGGGATCAGCGGCTCGCGGAAGGCCAGGTTGAGGTGGACGGGGCCGGGGTCGGCCGGGCCGCTGGCGCGCTGGTAGGCGCGGCAGGCGAGCGAGCGCCAGTAGGCGACCTGGCCGGGGCGGTCCTCGGGGACGCCGACCTCGGCGAACCAGCGGGTCGCGGAGCCGTACATCTTGAGCTGGTCGATGGTCTGGTTGGCGCCGGTGCCGCGCAGCTCGGGCGGCCGGTCGGCGGTGAGCACCAGCAGGGGGACGCCGGACTCGGCGGCCTCGATCACGGCGGGGTGGAAGTTGGCCGTGGCGGTGCCCGAGGAGCAGATCAGCGCCACCGGCCGCTCGCTCCGTTTGGCCAGCCCCAGCGCCAGGTAGGACGCCGAGCGCTCGTCGATGCGCACGTGCAGCCGCACCCGCGACTCGGCGTGCAGCGCCATCGCCAGCGGGGCCGAGCGCGAGCCTGGGGCGAGCACCACGTCGGTGAGGCCGCAGCGCACCAGCTCGTCGACGAGCACCGTGGCCAGCGCGGTGGCGGGGTTCAACGTGACGCCTCCTGCATCCGGCGAAGCCACTGGGGAGAATCAATCTCGAATGCCGACAAATGCTGAAAATTCACCTCGGGGCGGCGGACCGTCAGCTCCCCGTCCACGGGCACCAGCGAGTCGTCCGCCACATCGCCGCTGAGCAGCGCCATCGTGCCGAGCCCGCACGCGTACGGGAGCGACGGCAGCGCGGCCGCCAGCGCCAGCCCCGCCGCGAGCCCCACGGACGTCTCCACCGCGCTGGAGACCACGGCGGGCAGCCCGCACGCCTCCACCACGCGCAGCGCCGCGCGCACGCCGCCGAGCGGCTGCACCTTGACCACCGCCACGTCGGCCGCCTCGGCCGCGCGCACCCGCAGCGGGTCCTCGGCGCGGCGGATCGACTCGTCGGCGGCGATCGGCACGTCACAGGCCCGCCGTACGGCGGCCAGCTCCTCCAGGGTGGCGCACGGCTGCTCGGCGTACTCCAGGTCGTACTTGTCGAGGCGCTTGAGCCGGGAGACGGCCTCGTCGACGCTCCACGCGCCGTTGACGTCCACCCGCAGCCTGCCGGACGGCCCGAGCGCGTCGCGCACGGCCTCGACCCTCGCCACGTCGTCGTCGAAGCCCTGCCCGCGCTCGGCCACCTTGACCTTGGCCGTGCCGCACCCGGAGCGCCGCACGATCGCGTGCGCCTCCTCGGGGTCGACGGCCGGGACCGTGGCGTTGACGGGGACACGCGCGCGCACCGGCGCGGGCCAGCCCTCGAAGGCGGCCTCACGGGCGCAGGCGAGCCAGCGGGCGCACTCGCGCGGGCCGTACTCGGGGAACGGGGAGAACTCGCCCCACCCGGCAGGGCCGCGCAGCAGCACGCCTTCCCTGACGGTCTGGCCCCGGAACCGCGTCCGCATCGGGATCCTGAAGACCACCGGGGCCTCGGGAGAACGCGCCACGACCCTCCCCCGCTCTGCGCCGCTGTCCGACCTGTCGCCATTAACCTTACGAGCATGTGGAGGAACCCGTCGCATCCGGACCGCCCGCTGCATGCCATTGTGCAGCCTCCCGGGCCCGCCCTCTTCACGGCGATCCGTGAGGCGCTCGACGGCACAGGACCGGCCGTCCTGCCGCTGACGCCCGGCGGCTCCTCCGCCGCCGCGATCGCCTCGCTGCGCCCCACCCACGCCGACGGCGTCCCGCTCGACGGCGGCGAGGGCGTCCCCGAGGACGTCGCCGTCGTGATCGCCACCAGCGGCAGCACCGGCGCGCCCAAAGGTGTCATGCTGTCGGCCACCGCGCTGCGGGCCTCGGCGGCGGCCTCGCTGCGCCGCCTGGAGGCGTCCAAGGGCGAGCGCTGGCTGTGCTGCCTGCCGGTCGCGCACGTCTCCGGGCTGCAGGTGCTGGTCCGCGCGCTGCTGTCGGGCACCGAGCCGGTCGTCCACCCGCGCTTCGACCCGCGCGCGGTGCTGGAGTCGGGGGCCGAGCACGTCTCGATGGTGCCGACGCAGCTCCACCGGCTGGTCGAGCTGGGGGCCGACCTGTCGGTGTTCAGGACGATCCTGCTCGGCGGCGCCGTGCCCCGCCCCGGCCTGCTGGAGCAGGCCAGGGACCTCGGCGCGCGGGTCGTGACGTCGTACGGCAGCAGCGAGACCAGCGGCGGCTGCGTGTACGACGGCCTGCCCCTTCACCACGTGGATGTCAAGATCGGCGCGGACGGGCTGATCAGGATCGCCGGTCCCGTGCTGTTCTCCGGCTACCGCTCCGGCCCCCCTGAGCCCTTCGACGGCGGCTGGTTCGTCACCTCCGACCTCGGCGAGCTGTCCGGCGGGCGGCTGCGCGTGCTGGGCCGGGCCGACGACGTCGTCAACACCGGCGGCGAGAAGGTGGTGGCCGGCGCGGTGGCGGCCGTCCTGGGCGAGCATCCCGCGATCGCCGACGTGGCCGTGATCGGCGTTCCCGATCCCGAATGGGGCGAACGGGTCACCGCCGTCGTCGTCCCCGCCCATCCCGACACACCACCCACGCTTGAGCAATTGCGGGCGTACTCCCACGATAGGCTGCCCCCTTACGCCGCCCCCCGCGAGCTGCGCCTCGTCGCCGCCCTGCCCCTGCTGCCGAACGGCAAGACCGACCTGGTCAGCCTGAAGGCAGGAACCTGACGAAGTGCCGCTGCGTCATAGTGGGGAGAAGGAGGGAGCCTTCATGGACCAGACCCGCAAGATGTGGGCATCCGCGGCCGTCGTCGGCGTCATCGTCGCCGGAGGCGTCTCCATCGCGGCGGCCGCCTCGGCGGGCAGGCTCGACCAGGCGGCGGAGGAGACCAGAGCAGTGGTGGAGAGGCAGCCGGCCCCGTCCCCCGGGCCCTCCGGCGGCGCCGACGACGGCGTCGTGGTCTCCGAGGAGGTCAACCCCGACCCCGACAAGGTCTTCGAGTACTGGACCGACGACCGCATGGAGGGCGCCGAGCCCATGCCCATGCCGGTGGTCACCGAGGGTGGCGTCTTCCACATCACGGAGTGACGAGTCGGGATTCCCGCGGATCGGGGGCTTCTGCCGCTTTTTCGGCAGTTCGTCCCCTCGGGAACAAATGGCGGAAATTGGCGTTATTGATACTGGTGCGCCGTGCGGACAGCGAAGCCGCCCCGCCACAACCTGCCTGATCGCTTCTTACTCCGTACGGAGGAGGTGTCCTCATGCCCAGAACCGCCGTGGCGACCCCGCACGCGACTCTCGACCAACTGATCGAACGAGGACGTTACCAGGGTCACCTTTCTCTGGCGGAGCTGCGTGACGCGTTCGCCCAGGCCGGCGTCAGCCCTTCCGAGGGCCGCACGATCCTGCGCGAGCTCTCCGAGGCCGGCGTCAGCCTGGCCGCCGAGAACGAGCCGTCTCTCAGCAAGACCGCCCCCGGAAAGACCCGCAAGACCGACGAGTCCACGCCCGCCGAGGAAGACGCCCCGAAGAAGACCCCGTCCCCGCGTGCAAAGGCTACCGGCCGCAAGGCCGCCAAGGCAAAAAGCACCGCGCCCAACGGCGCCGGCGAGAACGCGGCGCCCGCCGACGGCAAGCCGGAGCACGAGGAGGACGTCCCCGACGACCTCGTGATCGAGGAGGCCGAGCTGGAGCACGAGCAGGTCGACCTGGACGACACGCAGTCGGTCATGGGCGACTCGGTGCACACGTACCTGAAGTCGATCGGCCGCCGCACCCTGCTGACCGCCGCCCAGGAGGTCGAGCTGGCCCGGCGCATCGAGGCCGGCCTCTACGCCGAGTACAAACTGGAGACCCAGCCCGACCTGGCACCGGACGTCCGCGACGACCTGCGCCTGGTGGTCGAGGACGGCCGGCGGGCCAAGGACCACATGTTGGAGGCCAACCTCCGGCTGGTGGTCTCGGTGGCCAAGAAGTACACCGACCGCGGCATGTCGCTGCTGGACGTGGTGCAGGAGGGCAACCTCGGCCTCATCAGGGCCGTGGAGAAGTTCGACTACACCAAGGGCTTCAAGTTCTCGACGTACGCGATGTGGTGGATCCGGCAGGCCATCCAGCGCGGCTTCGCCGACTCGGCCCGGACGATCCGGCTGCCCGTCCACGTGCTGGAGATGCTCTCCAAGCTGTCGCGCGTGGAGCGGGACATGCACCAGCGCCTCGGCCGCGAGCCCACCCCCGAGGAGCTGGCCGTCGAGCTGGACAAGACCCCCGACCAGATCGAGGAGCTGCTGCGCACCAGCCGCCAGCCGATCTCCCTCAACGCGACGATCGGCGAGGACGGCGAGACCACGATCGGCGACCTCATCGAGGACGTCGACTCGCCGGAGGCGTCGGAGATCGTCGACCGCCAGTTGCTGGGCGACCAGCTCCGCGGCGTGCTCGACAACCTCTCGCCGCGCGAGTCGAAGATCATGGCGCTGCGCTTCGGCCTGGTGGACGGCAAGCCGCACACCCTGGACGAGATCGGCAAGCACCTGGGCCTGACCCGGGAGCGGATCCGCCAGCTCGAGAAGGAGTCGCTGTCGAAGCTGCGGCACCCGAGCAACACCCGCCCGCTGCTCGACTGGGCGAGCTGAGCCCCCCGCCCGAGCACACCGGAAGCCCCGGCGCCCCTCACGAGGAGGAGCGCCGGGGCTTCCGCGTGTCCAGCCCCGGGGCCCGCGTGACTACTGGGTCGCGGGGACCGGGCGCGGGACGCGCGGGATGCCCCACAGGCGGTTCTCCTCGCGCAGCGTGCGCAGCCGGTCGACCTCGGCCGTCCACTCGCGCCCGCGCGGCGTCGCCCTGGCCTTGCGGCGGGCGATGCGGTCGTCGTAGGACTTGACCCCGAAGGTGGCCCGCCGGCCCGCCTCGGCGGCGCGCAGCGCCTCGGTCAGCGCGTGGTCGAACGCCCGGCCCGCGGCCAGCAGCTCGATCTCGTCGGCCGCCGCGGCCCGCAGCTCCCGCAGCGTCCGCTCGGCCTGCCGGGCCCGCTCCAGCAGCTCGGGATAGCTCCTGGAGATCTCGCGGTCCGCGTGGTAGCGAACCTCGGCCTCCCGGCTCACCCGCGGACGGAAAAACGCCATGGACCCTGCCCCTTCACCAGCCGGTAAGTCATGCCAGGCCCAAGAGTACGCCTCCCCGCGACACGTGCGGAAATCGCCCCGCGGCGCCGCCCTTTACATAGTAAGATGATCTTCATGCCCGCCAAGAGACCACCGATCCCCCTCTCCCGCGAGCGGATCATCGAGGCCGCGCTGCACATCGCCGACAGCCAGGGGCTGCGCCGGCTCACCATGCGCCGCCTCGGCGACGCGCTGCAGGTCGAGGCCATGGCCATCTACCACCACCTGCCCCGGGGCAAGGAGGCGCTGATGGACGCCCTGGCCGAGCACGTGACCACCGTCCACGTCGAGCAGCGCCCCACCTGGCAGGAGACGGCCAAGGCGTGGTGCCGGGCGGAGCGGGAGCTGCTGCGCGAGCACCCCGGCGTGCTGGCCCTGGCCCTCACCAAGCCGCCCAAGGGCACCACGCTCATCGCCCTGCGCGAGCAGACCGAGCAACTGGCCGACGGCGGCCTCGGCGACGCCCCCGACGCGGTGCGGGCGCTGCGCGCGTTCGTGTACGGCAGCGTCGCCGTCGAGATCCAGCGCTCCGGCTGGGCCGATCCCGAGGTCGACGAATGGGTACGGCGGGACGAACGTGCCGACGCGGACTTCGAGCGCGGACTTGACGCTCTTCTCAAGGGTTTGCAAACGTGATGCGCGTGTCGCGCTTGGCCCGTTATCCTGCATAAGGCACCCTGTGTCGAAGGTCACACGTCACGGTGACGGCACCGCACGCGCCAAAAGAACAACCCGAGCCGCTCCCGCCCCTCACAACGGGAGCATCCCACGAGATATCGGAGGCACGCCGATGTGCCCGCACGTCCCGGCCTGTCCGGATGCAGAGGCGCCCGACCGCGAGGCGGCACGCACCCTCGCCTGCCATCCCGAGCAGGGGTGGAGCCTGCTCTGCAACGGCGTGGTCCTGTTCGAGGACACCGGGGAGCTCCTGCCGAGCGGCGCCACGATCGAGCCGCACCGCCCCGTGGGCGTCTGAGCCCCCGGCCTAGGAGAGCCGCCGGCTCCGCCGGCCGGTCAGCGCGTAGCGGCCCAGCCACTCCGCCACGATCCCGCCGACCCGGGCGGGATCCTTCTTGAGGTCGTGCCCCTCGCCGGGCAGCACCACCAGCCGCGCCGCGTCCGCCGCGTCGGGGACGCCGAACGGATCACGGTCGCCGTTGACGACCAGCACGTCCACCCCCGCACCGCGCAGCTCGCCGGCCCTGGACCTGTCGGGCCGGCCCGGCGGGTGCAGGGGGAAGGCCAGCGCCACCACCGCCGCCGCGCCCACCGCCGCCGCGGTGCGGCAGGCCACCCGCGCCCCGTTGCTCCGCCCGCCCTGCACGAGGGGCAGGCCGGGCCGGCGCGCCCGCAGCTCCGCCAGGACCGCCTCCCACGCCTCGTCCTGCCGGGCCGGCGAGCCGGGGGCCCGCGCCCCCGCCAGCCGGAACGCCTGCGTCACCCGGGCCACCCCGAACCCCGCCGCGAGCGCCGCGTCGCGCACGGCCAGCAGGTCGGGGGCGTCCACTCCCCCGGCCGAGCCGTGGGTGAGGACGAGCAGCAGCCGCGGGTCGTCCGGCTCCTCCAGATCCACCCGTGCCGGCCCCCGCGGGGTCGTGATCTCCATGGTGCAGAACGGTACCTTCGGAGGAGGCCGCAGTGGCTCTCAGGGCTGATGACGGCGCGCCGCGCGTGCAGCATGATGTCCTCATGCAGCACGATCGTCCTCTCCGTGAGGACCTCAAGGCCACGCTCGACGCCCGTCGCGACCTCGGCCCCGACTACGAGAACGCGCTCCTCGAGTCCTTCGCCGACCGCCTCGACGAGACGATCGCCCTCCGGGTGCGGGCCGAGCTGGCCGCCCACGGCGCCGGGCCCGGCCCCTACGGAGCCGGCCCCCGGCCCAAGGCCAAGAGCCCGGGCTCCGCGATGATCCCGATCGCGCTGGGCTCGCTCGGCATCGGCGTGCCGCTGACCGCGATCGCGTCGAGCAACGCGGGCCTGCTGGGGCTCACCATCTCCTGGATCGCCATCGTCATCATCAACGTGGCCGCCGCTGCGGCCATCATGCGCCGCGACTGACCCGGCCCGGCGGACGGGGTCAGGAGTCGCGCTCGTAGCGCAGGCGCACCTCGGCGGCGAGCGTCTCGTCGGCGTGCCCCAGCCCGTACGACCACACCTGGTCGGCGTCCTCCGGCCGCCCGCGCAGCGGCAGTGTGCGGGCCAGCAGCTCGATGGCCAGGGCGCTGGTCTGGGCGTCGGCCCCGCTCTCCACGGTCTCGGCGAACTCGGCGCAGGCCAGCTCCAGGTGCGCGATGCCGAGCCGCACCCGCAGCCCCGGCACCTCGGACTCGGGGGCGATGCCGAGGGCCTCGATGAGCACGTCGGCCGCCTGGCCGGGCTCGCCGTGCTCCAGCAGCAGGTCGGCGAGCTGCCGCGCGGCCAGCGCCGCCACCTGCTCGTCGCCGGTCGCCACGGCCTCGCGCAGCTCCGTCTCCGCCTCGCCCAGGGTCTCGGCCAGCCGGGCCAGCGCCAGGTGGGCGTGCGGCAGGTAGGCGGGGGTGCCGACGCCCAGCACGGCCTGCCAGGCGGCTCTTGCCTGCTCGGTGCGTCCTTCGCGTTCGAAGCCCTGGGCCAGGTGGCAGGCGGCCTGGGCGGCGTACTCGGGGTGGTTGGTGGCCAGGGCGGTGCGGGCGGCCGCGCGGGCCGCCTCGACGTCGCCGCGCTCCTCCAGCACCACGGCGAGCCCGACGGCGGCCTGGGCGCGGTCGGGCCCCTCGGGGTCGGCGACGAGCCGCCGCAGGATCGCCGCGGCGCCGTCGAGGTCACCGCTCTCGGCGAGCCGGCGGGCGGTGTCGAGGGGCGGGGTCTCCAGCTCCGATGACGTCAAGAGAGCTCCTTACGGCGCCGCGTGGCCTGGGTCGCACCGAAGCCTAACCACTTCCGGCGATCATGTCTGCTCACTTGACGATGCCGGACTGGATCCCCGCCCGCGGCCGGCTCAGTCCTCGTACGCCTCCAGCGGAGGGCACGAGCAGACCAGGTTGCGGTCGCCGTAGGCCTGGTCGATGCGGCGCACCGGCACCCAGTACTTGCCCTCGCGCAGCGACGCCACCGGATAGGCGGCCTCGCTCCGGGTGTAGGGGTGCGGCCACTCGTCGGCGGTGACCGACTCGGCCGTGTGCGGGGCGTTGCGCAGCGGGTTGTCGGCCGGGTCGTACGCGCCCGACGCCACCTTGGCGATCTCCTCGCGGATGGCGATCATGGCGTCGGCGAACCGGTCGAGCTCGCCGAGGTCCTCGCTCTCGGTGGGCTCGATCATGAGCGTCCCCGCCACGGGGAACGACATGGTGGGCGCGTGGAAGCCGTAGTCGATGAGGCGCTTGGCCACGTCGTCCACGGTGACGCCGGTCTCCTTGGTGATCTGCCGCAGGTCGACGATGCACTCGTGCGCGACCAGCCCGCCGCGCCCGGTGTAGAGCACCGGGTAGTGCGGGGCCAGCCGCCTGGCCAGGTAGTTGGCCGACAGGATGGCCTGCTCGGTGGCGGCGGTGAGGCCGTCGGCGCCCATCATCCTGATGTAGGCCCACGAGATCGGCAGGATGCCCGCCGAGCCGTGCGGAGCGGCCGAGACCGGGCCGACGGGGGTGCCGCCGGTCAGCGGGTGGCCGGGCAGGTAGGGGGCCAGGTGGCCGCGGACCGCGACCGGGCCGACGCCGGGGCCGCCGCCGCCGTGCGGGATGCAGAAGGTCTTGTGCAGGTTGAGGTGGGACACGTCGGCCCCGAACTCGCCCGGCCTGGCCAGCCCGACCAGGGCGTTGAGGTTGGCGCCGTCCACGTAGACCTGGCCGCCGGCCTCGTGCACCTTGGCGCAGATCTCGGTGATGCTCTCCTCGTACACGCCGTGGGTGGAGGGGTAGGTGACCATGATCGCGGCGAGCGCGTCGCGGTGCTTGGCGATCTTGGCGTCGAGGTCGGCGAGGTCCACGTTGCCGTCGGCGTCGCAGGCGACGACCACGACCCGCATGCCGGCCATGACGGCGCTGGCGGCGTTGGTGCCGTGCGCCGAGGACGGGATGAGGCAGACGTCGCGGCCGTTCTCGCCGTTGGCCCGGTGGTAGGCGCGGATGGCCAGCAGCCCGGCGAACTCGCCCTGCGAGCCGGCGTTGGGCTGCAGCGAGACCGCGTCGTAGCCGGTGACCTCGGCGAGCCAGCGCTCCAGCGTGCCGATCAGCTCCAGGTAGCCCTCGGCCTGCTCGACCGGCGCGTACGGGTGCACGCCCGCGAACTCCGGCCAGGTGATCGGCTCCATCTCGGTGCTGGCGTTGAGCTTCATCGTGCAGGAGCCGAGCGGGATCATCGACCGGTCGAGCGCGATGTCCTTGTCCTGGAGCCGGCGCAGGTAGCGCAGCATCGCGGTCTCGGAGCGGTGGCTGTGGAAGACCGGGTGGGTGAGGTAGCCGGACTCGCGCAGCAGCTCGGCGGGCAGCGCGTCGGCGGTGGCCTCGACGTCGACGTCCTGCCCTGGCACGCCGAACGCGGCCCAGACGGCGCGCAGCTCGGCCGCGCCGGTCTTCTCGTCGCAGGCGACCGAGACGTGGTCGTCGTCGGCCCGCCACAGGTTGACGCCGCGCTCGGCGGCGGCGGCGACCACCTCGGAGGCCCGTCCGGGCACCCGGACGAGGACGGTGTCGAAGAACGCGCCGTGCACGACCTCCAGCCCGCCCGCGCGCAGGCCCTCGGCGAGGGCGGCGGCGTGCCGGTGGGCGCGCAGCGCGATGCGGCGCAGGCCCTCGGGGCCGTGGTAGACGGCGTACATGCCGGCGATGACGGCCAGCAGCACCTGCGCGGTGCAGATGTTGCTGGTGGCCTTCTCGCGGCGGATGTGCTGCTCGCGGGTCTGCAGGGCGAGCCGGTAGGCGGGGTCGCCGTCGGCGTCCACGGACACGCCGACCAGCCGGCCGGGGAGCTGGCGCTGCAGGCCCTCGCGGACGGACATGTAGGCGGCGTGCGGGCCGCCGAAGCCGAACGGCACGCCGAAGCGCTGGGAGGAGCCGATCGCGATGTCGGCGCCCAGCTCGCCCGGCGCGGCCACGAGGGTGAGCGCGAGCAGGTCGGCGGCGGCCACGACGAGCGCCCCGGCCTCGTGCGCGGCGGCGGCCACGGCGCGGAAGTCGCGCAGCCGCCCGGAGGCGCCCGGGTACTGGACGAGCACGCCGAAGCACTCGGGCAGCGGGCTCCCGTCGAGCGGGTGCTCGGCGAGCTCGATGCCGAGCGGCTCGGCGCGGGTGGCGAGCACCCGCTTGGTCTGCGGCAGGGCGTCGGCGTCGACCACGAACACGTGGCTCTTGGAGCGGCCGGCGCGCCGGGCGAGGGTCATGGCCTCGGCGGCGGCGGTGGCCTCGTCGAGCAGGGACGCGCCGGCGACGGGGAGTCCGGTCAGGTCGGAGACGACGGTCTGGAAGTTGAGCAGCGCCTCCAGCCGCCCCTGCGAGATCTCCGGCTGGTACGGCGTGTACGCGGTGTACCAGCCCGGGTTCTCCAGCAGGTTGCGGCGGATCACCGCGGGCGTGACCGTGTCGTGGTAGCCGAGGCCGATCATGGAGGTGAGCACCCGGTTGCGGCCGGCCAGGGCGCGCAGTTCGGCGATCGCCTCGCTCTCGCCGACGGCGGCGGGCAGCGTGAGCCGGTCCTTGGCCCGGATGGCCTCGGGGACCGCCACGGCCACCAGGTCGGCGACGGACTCGAAGCCCACGGTCTCCAGCATGCGCTGCTGGTCGGCCTCGGACGGGCCGATGTGGCGGCCGGCGAACGGCGGCTCGGCCAGGGACGTGGGCGCGGACGGCGGCGGCGAAGCCGGCAGGGACTCTGACAGAGCGGTCATGGACGGTGCCTCCCGAGGCTTATGGAGACCGGCGCCGGGGCGCGGGCGGATGCCGGGTCTCCCCCTCTGTCAGCGCGGGCGTCACCGCGACCTGAGAGCTTCGCCTCGAACGGAGGCTTGCACCGTCGGTGAGGCGCGCCTGGCGGGCGTGCCTGCTTTCCAGAGTTGCCTCACCCGAGCGGTACCGGTTGCCTGAGAGATTCCGGGGAGGGTTGCTCCTTCGGCGCCCCAGGACCAGGTGGTGCCCGGGGACTCTCCCGCACGGGGTCGTCAGCCTTACCTGTCCTAGGTTACTACTCTGGACGTTACGGGCGAATTACTACCCCAGGCGCCGGGCACGGCGGCGCTGGGCGAGCTCGTCAGCGGGGTGGTCGGCCGGGACGTTGTCCTCGACCGCCGCGCGTTCCCCCGGCAGCTCCGCGAGGCTTCCCTCGACCTCACGCCAGACCCGGCCGAGCGCGATGCCGAACACGCCCTGGCCGCCCTGGAGGAGGTCTATCACCTCGTCGGCCGAGGTGCACTCGTAGACGCTGACGCCGTCGCTCATGAGCGTGATCTGCGCGAGGTCGGCGACCCCGCGGTCACGCAGGTGCTGCACGGCCGTGCGGATCTGCTGCAGCGACACCCCGGTGTCGAGGAGCCGCTTGACGACCTTGAGCACCAGGATGTCGCGGAAGCTGTAGAGCCGCTGGGAGCCCGAGCCGTGCGCGGCCCGGATGGTCGGCTCCACCAGGCCCGTCCGGGCCCAGTAGTCGAGCTGCCTGTAGGTGATGCCGGCCGCCGCACAGGCGGTGGGCCCGCGGTACCCGATGTCGTCCGGCACGGCCGCCGGACGCTCGTCGAAGAGCAGCCCCTGCTCCCCGGCACGCTGCCGCGCGTCCTCGCGCCGCACCGGATCTTCCTGGCCGGCCGTCTTTCCCTCGCCGCTGCTGACCGCCACGCGGACCTCCGGCTTTCTCTCATCCCGCGGCCCGATCTGGGGGTTCATATAGGGCGACCGCGGGTTTCACTTGCACCGTAGGACCGTGACCATGCTCAGTCAACGATCCGGCTCGGCGCGTCGTGAAGCGTAAATGCACCGAAATACCTACCCCGCCCTGCCAAAGTCCTCGGGAGTGATCGTGTCAAGGAACTCCCTGAACTTCTCCACCTCGTCCTCCTGGTCGTCCGGGATGACCACGCCGGCCTCCTGGACCACCTCCTCGCTGGCGAAGATGCGTGCTCCGGTGCGCAGGGCGAGCGCGATGGAGTCGGAGGGCCGCGCGCTCACCTCCACGCCGTTGGAGAACACCAGGTCGGCGAAGAAGATGCCGTCACGCAGTGCGACGATGTTGACCGCGCGCAGGCCGACGCCCAGCGCGCTCAGCACGTCGCGGAACAGGTCGTGGGTAAGCGGCCGCGGCGGCGGTTCCTCCGCTTGGGCGAGGGCGATGGCCGTCGCCTCGGTCATGCCGATCCAGATGGGAAGGAACCGTTCCCCGTGTGCCTCCTTGAGCAAGACGATCGGTTGATTTGTGGGCATTTCGACTCTTACGCCCACGACCTCCATCTGCAACACGGGCTGCTCCGTATTCCTGACCGGTGACCCGGCACAGCTCTTGGTTCGTCGCTTCTGCTGACTGGCTACTTCATTTCAACGTAACACCCGGGAGGCCCCGATTGCTCCCCGGCCGCCGGTCGGGTCTCCCTCAGCGCCCCAGCACCGAACGTACCCCGGTCCGGACCAGCGACGCGTGCAGGTCGAGCAGCAGGCTGGACAGCTCCCGCGCGGTCTCCTCGGCCTCGCCGATGGCGCCCGGGGCGCGGCGTTTCAGCACCGGCGCGACGCTCTGCTCGACCAGGCCGCACTCGCGCTCGGCGGCGGCCTTGACCGCGCGCAGGTGCCGGGCGCCCAGGCCGAAGCGGGCCAGCGCGCCGACCGTGCGGGCGATCTTGAGCGCCTCCTCGTCGTAGCGGCGGGCGACCGGGGCCAGCAGGCCGTAGTCCTCGCACTCGGCGAGGGTCTCCTCGTCGATGCCGGCGGCCTCCAGCAGCTCGGCGCGGCCGAGCCGGACCTCCTGCCTGTCGGGCACGGCCCGGGGGCGGCCGAAGCTCTCGGCCATGCGGTCCTTGATGACCCGCAGCGGCAGGTAGTGGTCGCGCTGCTCGGTGAGGATGAAGCGGAGCTGCTCGACGTGCAGATGGGTGAACTTGCGATAGCCGGAGGGGCTGCGCTCGGGCTCGATGAGCCCTTCGCCCTCCAAGAACCTGATCTTGGAGATCGTCACATCGGGGAACTCGCCCTGCAGCAGGGCGAGCACCTCCCCGATGCTCATGTGCGAGCGGGCCGCCTGGGAAGTCATGCGCTGTGGTTGCCCCGCATGAGGAAGACCAGCCGGAACTTGCCGATCTGCACCTCGTCGCCGGAGTGCAGCGGAACCTCCTCGATCCGCTCGCGGTTGACATAGGTGCCGTTGAGGCTGCCGACGTCGCGGACGGAGAACTGGCCGCCGCGGTGGCGGTAGAACTCGACGTGGCGGCGCGAGACGGTGATGTCGTCGAGGAAGATGTCGCTCTCCGGGTGACGCCCGGTCGTGGTGAGGTCCTTGTCCAGCCGGAAGCGGCTGCCCTGGTTGGGGCCCCTGGTCACCGTGAGCAACGCCGTGCCGGGCGGGAGCTGCTCCACCAGCGCCCGCTCCTGCAGGAGCATGTCGCCTGTCTCAGCCTCGTACGCCTCGATTCCCGCGACGGAGATCGTCGAAGTGGTGTCCCCTGCGACCTCGAGTCTGGCCAGCGGTGACCCGCAACGGGAACAGAAACGGGCATCCCCGGGGTTGGCGTGCCCGCACTGCGTGCAGTAGACGCTCGGCATCGATCGGCTCGGCCTCCTACCGCGAAGACGCGGCGACGGTGCTCAGAACGCGCCTCGCTTCGCTTTCTTCAAGTTTGCGAATGCCGCAACATACGCTGATCAGCGGCAAAGGTCAACTCGGGGCGCTGGACGGTGGTTTGGACGCAGACAAAGTTACCGCCGCTTCCGCCCCGTGGTCCATGCCGCCGCGCGTTTCTACATTACGATCTTGCGGCGGCCGGCGCGCGCCTGGCAACCGTGGTTCTCGCCACTCTCGCGCCGCTCACGCCGCGTGACCGCTCCCGGACCCGGATCAGCCGGCGGCCCGCTCCACCACCCGCGCCCAGCGCTCCAGGAGCGCCTGGGCGCCGTCCATGTCGGCCGCCTCGGCCCACAGGTCGGTGACGGGCTCGGTGGCGGCGGGCAGCACCAGCACCCAGCTCCCGTCGTCGCGGGCCACCCGCACCCCGTCGGTGGTGTCGACGCGGTAGCCCGCGGGCTCGGCCTCGGCGGCCTCGATGACCGAGCGCATGACCGCGCCCTTGGCCGCCCACGGCGTCGGCACCGTCCGCCGCAGCAGCCTGACCTCGGGGATCCTGGCGTCGATCTGGCTGAGCGAGAGCCGGGTGCGGGCGACCAGCCCGAGGAGGCGCATGAACGCGGCCAGCCCGTCGATGGCCGGGCTGAACTCGGGCACCACGAACCCGCCGCGCCCGTCCGCCGCGAAGATCATGTCGGGGCCGGCGACGGCCGCCGTGAGGGCGTCCAGCGAGGTGGAGGTCCACTGCACCTGCACGCCGTGGAAGCGGCACACCTGCTCGGCGACCCGCGTGGTGGTGACCGGCAGCGCCACCCGGCCGCCCCGTCGCTCGGCGGCGACCAGGTCGAGCACGACGAGCAGGGCGCGCTCCTCGTCGATGAGCTGGCCCATCTCGTCCACCAGGGCGATGCGCTCGCCGACCGGGTCGAAGCGCACGCCGAAGGCCGCCCGCGACGAGCTGACCAGCTCCGACAGCCGTTGCAGGTCGCGGCGGCGCTCGGCCAGCGTCTCGGTGGGCGAGACGTCGTCCAGGCGGGCGTTGACGGTGAGCACGTCCACGCCGACCCGGCCGAGCAGGGTGGGCAGCACCAGCGAGGAGGTGCCGCCCGCGCAGTCCACGACGACCTTCATGTCCCGTACGTCGCCGACGCCGACGTGGCGCAGCAGCTCGTGGGCGTAGTCCTCGATCGCGCGGGACGGGTGGGTCAGCTCGGCGATCTCGCCGGGGAAGGCGCGGCGGAACTCCTGGCGGGAGAAGACCCGCTCCAGCTTGCGCTGCGCGCCGGGGGCGAGGTCGGCGCCGCGGCCGTCCATGATGACGATGTCCACGCTCTGCGGGTCGCCGGGGGTGGTGCGCAGCGCGATGCCGCCCGCGGCGCCCTCCCTGCCGGTGTGGAAGCGGGCCACCGGCAACGGGGCCGCCTCCAGGTCGAGGACGTTGATCGCCCCGGCGGTGAGCGCGCCGTTGACGGCCCGCTTGAGCGCGCGGGCGGCGAGCGAGCAGTCGCGGGCGGTGACGACGTACTCGCCCTTCTTCAGGGTGGTGGCGTAGGCGCTGGCCAGGCGGACGCACAGCTCGGCGGTGATCTCGACGTTGACCAGGCCGCTGACGCCGCGGGGGCCGAACAGGCTGCGCTGGCCCCGCGACTCCCAGATGACGCTGGTGTTGACGACCGCGCCGGCCTCGATGGTCTTGAACGGGTAGACCCTGACGCCGCTGGAGACGTACGCCTCGGACTCGATGACGCACTCGTCGCCGATGACCGCGTTCTCCTCGATGCGGGCGCCGGTCATGACGTCGGTGCTCTTGCCGACGACGCAGCCGCGTAAGTGGGCGCCGGGGCCCAGGTAGACGTTGTCGTGGACGATCGCGCGGTGCAGGAAGGCGCCCTCGCGCACCACGACGTTGTTGCCGAGCACGGTGTACTCGCGCAGCTCGGCGCCCGCCTCGACCTTGGCGTAGTCGCCGACGAGCAGCGGGCCCTTGAGCACGGCGTCGGGGTCGACCGAGGCGGACTCGGCGACCCAGACGCCGGGCGAGAGCTCGAAGCCGCCGAGGTCCAGCTCGACCTTGCCGGACAGGGCGTCGGCCTGGGCCTTGAGGTAGCTCTCGTGCGTGCCGACGTCCTCCCAGTAGCCGCCGGCGACGTGGCCGTAGATGGCGGCGCCGCGCTCCAGCAGGGCGGGGAAGACGTCGCCCGACCAGTCGACGGGCTCGCCGGTGGCGACGGCGTCGAGGATCTCGGGCTCCATGATGTAGATGCCCGTGTTGACGGTGTCGGAGAAGACCTGGCCCCAGGTCGGCTTCTCCAGGAAGCGCTGCACGCGCCCGCCCTCGTCGACGATGATGATCCCGAATTCGAGGGGGTTGGGGACGCGCTTGAGTCCGATGGTGACAAGTGCCGAATTTTCCCGATGAAACCGGATCATTTCGGATAAATCGATGTCCGTGAGAGCGTCTCCGGAGATCACCAGGAACCGGTCGTCGCGCAGGCGGTCGGCGGCGTTCTTGACGCTGCCGGCGGTGCCGAGGGGGACGTCCTCGGTGGCGTACTGGAGATGCATGCCCAGCTCGTCGCCGTCGCCGAAGTAGTTGCGCACCAGCGCCGCCAGGAACTGCACGGTCACCACGGTCTCGGTGATGCCGTGCCGTTTGAGCAGGCGCAGGACGTGCTCCATGATCGGGCGGTTGACCACCGGCAGGAGGGGTTTGGGCTGGTTGGCGGTCATCGGCCGCAGCCGCGTGCCCTCCCCGCCCGCCATGACGACCGCCTTCACCCGCTCACTCCTTCTTGGCCGAGGTCACGAGCCGGCGCACCTGCACCACGTACAGCAGTCCGGCCCACCAGTACAGGCCCGTCCCCCAGAGGGCGAAGGCCCAGCCGACGATCCGGGCTATATCGGCATACCACCCGGAGTGGGAGGCAAGGAAGAGGAGGGGGAAGGCGTACATGAGGTTGAACATCGCGGCCTTGCCCAGGAAATGCACCTGAAGTGCCCGGTAGCCGTGCTTGCGGAGGACGGGGAAGGAACTCGCGACGAAGAGCTCGCGCGCCAGGATGACCAGCACCAGCCACCACGGGATCACCTCCCGCAGCAGCAGCGCCAGGATCGTGGCGAAGACGTAGAGCTTGTCGGCGGCCGGGTCGATGATCCGGCCGAGCTTGCTGGTCTGGTTGAACGCCCGCGCGATCTTTCCGTCGAGCCAGTCGGTGAAGCCCGCGACGGCGAGGATCCCGATCGCCCACCCGTCCGCCTTCGGCCCGAGAACCAGCCACAGGAACACGGGCACACCGAGAAGGCGCAGGAAGCTCAGCAGGTTGGGAACCGTCCAGATCCGGTCCTCGGCGGAAGTTTCGCTCACGCAGCAGACCCTACTGAGTGCGCCAGGTTCCCGCGCAGGCGGCCGGGCCCGTCCCCCGGAGGCGGTCAGGCGCGCAGGAAGGAATGCGTGCGGCCGAGCACGGCGAAGCCGAGCCGGGCGTAGAAGTCCTTCGGCCAGTCCGCCGCGTCGGCCACCAGGAAGATCAGCTCGGCGCCGGCCGCCTCGGCGAGCAGCGCGGTCAGCAGCGCGCGGGCGTGGCCCCTGCCCCGGTGCTCCTCGGCCGTATGGACGTCCTCGATCTGGGCGACGCCGCCGTGCAGGTAGAGGTCGGCGCGGGCGGCGAGCTCACCGCCGGGGGCGCGCACGCCGCGGAAGGCGACCAGGTCGGCGCCCGCGACGCGGTTCTCGACGCGCCGGGCCAGCCCGTCGATCACCTCGTCGCCCACCTCGGGCAGGCTGCGGCGCCAGTCGCGGCGCAGCACCTCCACCAGCTCGGCGAGCTCCAGGGGCTCGGCCGGGGGCGGGTCCTCGGGGACGGCGCCGCGGAAGGCCATGACGAGATCGGTCTCGTGCGCGTAGCCGGCGCGGGCGAACGCGGGCGCGAACGCCTCGCCGAGGCGGTCGCCGGCGACCGCCACCAGCCGGTGGGCGCGGCCGGCCAGGACCTCGTCGGCGGCCCGCAGCACCTCCGCGGGCTCGGCGGGCTCCCACACGAGGAGGCGGTTGTCGTCGTAGGAGCCGGGGTAACGCTCGTCGAGCACGGCCACCCCGCCGGGGACGGGCACCTCGCGCGGGGCGCGGCGGCGGGCGAAGCCGCGCAGGAACGCGAGCGCGCGGGCCAGGTCGGCCGCGTCGCTCTCACGGCGTAAGGGGGCCAGGTGGGCGAAGTCGTCCATCACGTCCTCCGCGACCGGCCGTGCTCAGCGGGCACCGCGCACCGCCTTGAGGAACGCCTCGATGAGAGCGGAATCCTTCACCCCGGGCGCGGTCTCGACGCCGCTCGACACGTCGACCCCCCACGGGCCGGCGGCGGCGACCGCCTCGGCCACGTTGCCCGGGGACAGGCCGCCGGCCAGCAGCCAGCGGCCCGACGGCCGGCCGCGCACGGCCGCCCAGTCCCACGGCTGCCCGGAGCCGGCGTGCGGGGCGTCGACCAGGAGGAGATCCTCGTCGTAGGCGCCGCAGCGCAGGTCGGCCCCGGAGTCGACGGCGCGGACCAGGGTGACGCCGAGGTCGCTCAGGGCGAGGAAGTCGGCGTGCGGGTGCCGGCCGTGGAGCTGGATCGCCCGCACGCCGGAGGTCAGCGCCGCCGCCCGGACCGTCTCAGGGTCCTCGCCGCGGAAGACGCCGACGGTCAGGACGTGCGCGGGCACCAGCGCGGCCAGCTCGGCGGCGCGCTCGGGCTCGACGCGGCGCGGGCTGCGGGTCATGACGAACCCGACGGCGTCGGCGCCCGCCTCGACGGCGGCGGCCACGTGGGCGGGCTCGCTCAGGCCGCAGATCTTGACGTACACACTGACGAGACTAGCGGCGCCGGGCGGCCGCCGGTGACCACGACCAGATCAGCAGCGCGAGGATCAGCCCGAACAGCATCACGCCGTTCGGCAGGTGCGCCCCCAGGACCGCCCAGGTGAAGTGCTGGGCCATGCCGAGGACGAACAGCGCGAGGCCGGCCAGGGCGGGCCAGCCCGCGCCGCGGCCGGGACGCCAGACGAGCACGGCGAGCACGATCTGCACCAGGGCGACGAGGTGGACCACCATCCCGGCCATCACGTGCGTCTCGGCCAGCGACTCGGTCTCGACCGCCTGCCCGGCGAACGAGGCCGCCACCAGCAGCGCGGCCGCCTGGGCGATGATCGCCACGCGGAGCGCGTACAGCAGGCCGGCGGAGACCTGGGCGGCGGCGGGCCGGTCCATGACCGTGGTTCTTTCCATGTCGGAGGTCCTTTCCGAGGAGGGTCGGTGCGGGACCTCATGGTGGCGACGGCGGCCTCGGGGCGTCGTCAGCCTGCGGGATGAGAACCGGTCCGCCACACGGCGGAGCCGGTTCACGACCGCGGTTCCGGCCACGGCGGAGAGCCCTTCCGAGGCGGGTCGGTGCGGGACCTCGTGCCGGTGACCGGGCGGAAGGAGGCGTCCACCAGGCCGGCGCGGTGGGCGACCACGGCGGCCTGGATGCGGTTGCGCAGCCCCAGCTTGTCCATCGCGGCGGCGATGTGGGTCTTGACCGTCGTCACGCCGACGTGCAGCTCCTCGGCGATCTCGGCGTTGGACAGGCCGGTGCCGACCAGGGCGAGCACCTCCAGCTCCCGCTCGGTCAGCCCGGCGGGCACCGGGGCGGCGGCCTGCTCCTCGGCGGCGAGGAAACGGTCGACGACGCGGCGCAGCACGGACGGCGCGAGGAGCTGCTCCCCGGCGGCGGCCCGGCGCACGGCGTCCACCATCCGCTCCGGCTCGTCGTCCTTGACCAGGAACCCGACCGCTCCGGCGCGCAGCGCGGCGTGGACGTTGGCGTCCTCGGCGAACGTGGTCAGCACGACGATCCTGGTGCCCGGCCGCGCGGCCAGCACCCGCTTGATCGCCTCCAGCCCGTCCACCCGCGGCATGCGCAGGTCCATGAGGACCACGTCGGGCAGGTGCCGCTCGGCCAGGCGGACCGCCTCGGCCCCGTCCTCGGCCTCCCCCACGACCTCCATGTCGCCCGCGGCCTCCAGCAGCATGCGCACGCCCGCCCGGACCAGCGCCTGGTCGTCGGCCACCAGGACGCGGATCACGTGGCGCTCCTCGCCGGCAGGCTCGCGGCCAGCAGCCAGCCGCCCTCGCCGTCGGGGCCGGCGCTCAGGGTGCCGCCGAGGGCGCGTACCCGCTCGCGCATGCCGGCCAGGCCGCGCCCGGAGGACGGCAGACGTTCGATGGCGGTGGGCGGGCGGCCGTTGCGGATCTCCACCGACAGCCCCTCGCCCTCGGGGGCGACGGTGACGCTGACCCGGGTGCCGGGGCCGGCGTGTTTGAGCACGTTCGTGAGTCCTTCCTGGACGATGCGGGCCGCGGACGCGCGGGCGGTGAGGGGGGCCTGGTCGGTGGCGGGGTCGAGGTGGAGGTCCACGACGAGGCCGGCGGCGGCCATGCGCTCGGCCGACTCGCGGACCACGTCGGTGGGGTCGGCCAGCAGGTGCGGCTGGCGCTCGGGCTCGCGCAGCAGGTCGAGCAGGTCGCGCAGGTCCTGCAGCACCTGGTGGCCGGTCTCGCGGATGTCGGTGAGCGCGTCGGCGACCGGGCCGTCGGGCGCGGTGTAGCGGGCGGCGCTGGCCCGCAGCACCATGGCGCCCACGTGGTGGGCGACGATGTCGTGCACGTCGCGGGCGATGCGCTCGCGCTCGGCGAGCTGGTCGGCCCGCACCTGGGCGACGGCCGCGCGGGCGGCCTCCTCGGCGCGCAGCCGCTCGGCGGCCGCGGCGGCCTGCCGCATGCCGAGGTAGCGGCCGATGGCGATGGGCGTGGCGACCAGCATCATGAGCACGCCGGCGCGGAACGGCGTGACCTCGGTGTCCTCGCCGACGACGGCGACGGCCGTCAGCAGGCAGCCGGCGACGTACGCCGCCACCAGCCACCACCACGACGCCACCCGCATGGCGAACACGCCGACGGCGACGAGCGTGAGGATCACGCAGGTGTTGACGGCCTCGTTGAGATAGGTGTCGGCGCACACCAGCAGCACGCCCTGGCCGAGGAGGACCAGCCCGGGCAGCCGCCTGGCCACGCCCAGCGACAGGCCGCCGACCACGGCCAGCAGCCCGACCACCCAGACGGGCTGGCTGCCGGAGTGCCAGGTGGTCCAGGTGCTGAGCACGGTGATGGCCACGCCGCCGGCGGCCAGCAGGGCGTCGGGGGTGACGTCGCGCTCCTCCAGCGGATCCGCCGAGCCGCGCAGGTACGCGCCGAGCACGGCGGGGACGACCGGCAGCAGGACCGAGTACATCCAGCTGTTGACCGTGAGCGCGATGCCGGGGTCGGCGATGTTGACCGCGGTCGCGGCGACGGCGGCCGCCGCAGCCACCGCCGTGCCCCGCCGCCCGGAGCGGAACCCGGCCACGCCGACCGCGACGCAGAGGAGGATCTGCGCGGTGTTGGAGGTGGAGGAACACCGCGCCAACGCATGCACTCACGCTAGCCGCCTGCCGTGAACCGCTGATCCTCCGGTCGAAGGATCCCGCCTCCTCCTACTGGCCGCAGGTACGCCCGGTGGGTGGAGCGGTGTAGAGGGATCTTGGCCGTACTTTCATCGCATGTCCAACGACACCGCACTTTTTCTCGGCCAGTTCCTGCGCTCCCCCGCCGTGATCGGCGCGGTCGCCCCCAGCTCGCGGCGGCTGGCCGCGGCCGTCTGCGCGCCGGTGCCGGAGCGCGGCGAGCCCACGGTCGTCGAGCTGGGGCCGGGCACGGGGCCCTTCACGGCGGAGATCCAGCAGCGGCTGGGCGGGCGCGGCCACCATCTGGCGGTGGAGCTGAACGCGCCGATGGCGCGGCTGCTCGCCGCGCGGTTCCCCCTGGTCGACGTGGCGCACGCGGACGCGGGCCGGCTGGGCGAGCTGCTGCGGGAGCGGGGGCTGAGGCAGGCGGACGTGGTGGTCAGCGGGCTGCCGTGGGCGGCCTTCCCCGAGCGGGCCCAGCGGGACCTGCTGGGGGCGGTGACGGCGGCGATGGGTCAGGGCGCCGCGTTCACCACCTTCTCCTACATCCACGCGATCCCGCTCAGCTCGGCGCGGCGCTTCCGCGCGCTGCTGGCCGAGCGGTTCGAGGAGGTCGTGCCGGGGCGGACGGTGTGGCGCAACGCCCCGCCGGCGTTCGTCTTCCACGCCCGGCGGCCCCGGGCGTGAGCACCAGGGGGTGGGGCGGGGCGCACCCGAGGCGGAGGAAGCTCTGGCTCAACCACCTCACGCCACAGGTGCTCGCCCGCGCGGTGCGCCCGGGGGCCGACCATCCCTGCCTGCCTCGCCTCACCGATCACGCACGGGCCCTGACGTGATCGTGACGGGCGGGCCCGTCGGCAGGGTCTTCGGCGCCGTCCCGGCCCCGGTGGGCGGGTGCGCGGGGCGCCATCGCCTCGGCGGCTCCGGCCCGGGTCGCCCCGGTGCCCGCGTGCGCGCAACCCCCTTCTTCGTCGTCCCGCACGCGGCCGGCTGCCGCCACCTTCCCGGCCCGTCCGCCGGGGCGGCGTTCTCGACCTCGCCGGACGGTCCGTCATTGGCCTGCGCCTACCCGGAGCACGGGGAAGCACACGCCCTTCGTCAGCCGAAGGCCGGCGGGCGCTTCTCCCGCAGGGCGCGCACGCCCTCGGCGACGTCGGGGCCGGTGAAGCCGAGGAACTCCATCGCCAGCGAGGCGTCGAAGGACGGCCCGGCCAGGCGCAGCCAGTTGTTGAGCGCGTACTTGGTCAGCCTGATCGCCTCCTGCGCGCCGGACGCCAGCCGGACGGCAAGCTCCATGGCCCGATCGTGCACCTGGTCGTCGTCGACGCAGACGCTGACCAGCCCCATGCGCTCGGCCTCCTCGCCGGTGACCGGCTCGCACAGCAGCAGGTGGTATTTCGCCTTGGCCAGGCCGCACAGCAGCGGCCAGACGATGGCGGCGTGGTCGCCGGCGGCGACGCCGAGGCGGGTGTGGCCGTCGATGATGCGGGCGGTGCGCCCGGCGACGGAGATGTCGGCGAGCAGCGCCACCGCCAGCCCCGCGCCGACGGCCGGGCCCTGGATCGCGGAGACGATCGGCTTGCCGCAGTTGAGCACGTTGTAGACGATGTCGCGGGCCTCGCCGAACACGCGCAGCCTGGTCGCGTGGTCGGCCATCATCTCCTCGATCATCGACAGGTCGCCGCCGGCGGAGAAGGCCCGGCCCTCGCCCCTGACGAGGACGGCCCGCACGGTGTCGTCGCGGTCGGCGTCGCGCCAGATCTCGGCCAGCTCGCGGTGGGCCGCGGCGTCGACGGCGTTGAGCCGGGACGGCTCGCTGATCGTGACGCGCAGCACGCCGTCGGCCGGGGTGTCGAGGCGCAGCTTCTCGTAGCGGGCGTAGGCGTCGTCCTTCACCGGTGCTCCTTGCTCAAAGGGCCTGCCTGAGCCGGGCGGCCAGGTAGTCGCGGGCCTCGGCGCCCTGGTCGAACAGGCCCGGCAGGGCGGTGAAGCCGTGCAGGGCGCCGTCCCAGCGGCGGCACTCGGCCGGCACGCCGGCCTCGGCCAGGCGGCGGGCGTACGCCTCGCCCTCGTCGCGCAGCACGTCGTACTCGGCGGTCACCACGGTCGCGGGCGGCAGGCCGGCGACGTCGGGCAGCCGCAGCGGCGACAGGCGCGGGTCGGCGGGGTCGGCGCCGCCGGCGTAACAGCGCAGGGACCAGGCCAGCTCGGCGGCCGACAGGGCGTAGCCCTTGGCGTAGTCGCGGTGGCTGGGCAGCTCCATCGCGGCGTCGAGGAGGGGGCAGGCCAGCGCCTGGTGGGCCAGGCGCAGGCCGGCGTCGCGGGCCTGCCAGGCGGCCACGGCGGCGAGGTTGCCGCCCGCGCTCTCGCCGGCGACGGCCACGACGCCGTTGCTCTGGTAGAAGGCGGGCCGGGCGAAGATGTCGCGCACGACCGTCCAGGCGTCGTCGGCCGCCGCGGGGAACGGGTGCTCGGGGGCGAGCCGGTAGCCGGCCGACACCACCACCGCGCCGGTGCGGACGGCGAGGAAGCGGCCCATCGCGTCGGAGCGCTTGACGCTGCCGCCGACGAAGCCGCCGCCGTGGAAGTAGACGACGACCGGCAGCGGCCCGTCGCCGGGGTCGGCGCGGTAGACCCGGATCGGGACGGCCTCGGCCAGCTCGTCGCGGACGAAGGGCAGCGTGGTCAGCGGGCCGCGGTGCAGCACGAACGGGTCGGGGGCCGCGCGGGCGCGCCGGATGTCCTCCAGCGTGCGGGCGTCGTGGCCGGCGCCCTCGTCGGAAGCGACGGTGGCCAGGAAGTCCCGCGCCTGGGGGTGCAGCGGCATGATCGCAGCCTAGCGGGCCGCCTCCATGAACGCATCGAAGAGCCGGGTGTCCCCGCCCCGTTCGGGATGCCACTGCACGCCCACGCCGAAACGGTGTCCCTGCAGCTCGACGCCCTCGACGATCTGGTCCTCGGCCCAGGCGACGGCCAGCAGGCCGGTGCCGAGACGGCGTACGGACTGGTGGTGCGGCGCGACCACCTCGACGCGGTCGCCGACGGCCTTGCCGAGCCTGCTGGTCACGCTCACCTGGATCGTGTGGGCGCCGGGCGCGGCGTGGCGGTCGCTGTCGAGGGAGTCGGGCAGCCACGGGATCAGGCTGCCGCCCTGGGCGACGTTGAGCACGTGCATACCGCGGGCGATGGCGAGGACGGGCACGTCGGCGCGGACGGCGGCACGGGCCAGGGCCAGCTCGAAGCGGTCGCGGTTGGGCTGCGGCTCGGGGACGCGGGCGTCCTGCTCGCCGTTGTAGGCGTCCGCGCCCACCTCGACGCCGCCGGTGAGGACGAGGCCGCTCAGCCCGCGTACGTAGTCCTCCACGGCGTACGAGCTGACCGGCGGCAGGACCACCGGCGCTCCGCCCGCCCGCAGCACCGCCTTGGCGTAGGAGGGAGGCGACAGGACCGCCTCCCTCACCCAGTCGCCCCAGCGGGCGGCCTCGTAGTAGGCGGTGATGCCGATCAGCGGTCGGGACATGCGCTCTCCCGGGGGCAGGATGGAGTCGGTGCCGCCGCCGGCCCGTCGGCGCCGACGGCTTGACGCCCATCATGGCGTACGCGCTTTCCGGTATGTCACTTCTCCGAAAGATCCCACCACATCGGACTTCCGCCTTTCGTCCGCTTCACTGCCGCCTGTCAGGCGACCGCCTCCCGGGCCAGGCGCTCGCGGCGGGCCCGGACCGCGTCCCCGCCGACCGGCTGGAGCTGACGGACCGCGTCTTCACCATGCTCCGCCCGGCGTTCCTGAGCTGAGCCGGCGGCGGGCCTCCGCCTCCACCAAAAAGCGAACACGACTTTTGTTCGCGTTAATTGCCCTCCTCAATACGAGAAAAGCGATCGCGGAGAAATTCGCACCGTATTGCGGCGAAACGGTTGTGACGCGTCAGGCGGGGTGTAAGACTCCTTTGCGAGCGCGTGGCAGCCGGGGCCGGCCGCGCCGCTCGTCACCCGGAGCCGTCAGGGAGGTGGAACGACGAGGACCGGAGCGTTTCTCCGGCCGGCGAAGTGGGGTTGCGTACAATGTCGTTGAATCCGCGCCTGGTAAAAGAGAGTTTCTCCGTCGTCGAGCAGCACGCAGAGCGGGCCACCGCCTATTTCTACGGCCGCTTGTTCGCCGAGAACCCGCATCTGCGCGCCATGTTCCCGCCCGCCATGGACGTCCAGCGCGACCGCCTGTTCGGCGCGCTGGCCCGCATCGTCTGGAGTCTCGACAGTCCCGACGGGCTCGACTCCTACCTGAGTCAGCTCGGCAGGGACCACCGCAAGTACGGAGTCCTCGCCGAGCACTACACCGCCATCGGCAACGCGCTGCTCGCCACGGTCCGCCGCTTCGCGGCCGACAGCTGGGACCACGAGATCGAGGCGGCGTGGGTGTCGGCGTACACCGCCGCGGCCAACTCCATGATCCGGGCGGCCGACGCCGACGTCTCCCCGCCCTGGTGGCCGGCCGACGTCGTCGGCCACGAGCTGCGCCACCGCGACATCGCGGTCATCACGCTGCGGCCGGCGCAGCGGCTGCCGTACCGGCCGGGCCAGTACGTCAACGTGCAGACCGCCCGCTGGCCGCGCGTGTGGCGGACGTTCTCCATCGCCAACGCCCCGCGCCCGGACAACACGATCCAGCTGCACGTGCGCTCGGTCCCCGGCGGCTGGGTGTCGACGGCGCTGACCCGGCACACCGCCGTGGGCGACACGGTCCTGCTGGGCCCGGCCATGGGCACGATGGCGCCGGACGGGCAGACCGGGCGCGACATCCTGTGCGTGGCGGGCGGCACCGGCCTCGCGCCGCTGAAGTCGATCGTCGAGGACGTCATCGCCTCCGGCCGGCGGCCCAACATCCACCTGCTGTACGGCGCCCGCACCGCCGCCGAGCTCTACGACCTGCCCGACCTGCTCAGGATGGCCGCCGCGTTCCCGTCGCTGCGGGTGGTGCCGGTGGTCTCCGGCGACCCGTCCTGGGCGGGGATGAGCGGCGGACTGCCCGAGGTGACGCAGCGCTTCCAGTCCTGGATCGAGCACGACGTGTACGTGTGCGGCCCGCCCGCCATGGTCGGCGAGACCGTGCGCCGCCTGCAGTCCGACGGCGTCCCGCTGTCCCGCATCCACCGGGACGTCCCCCACGCCGTGAGCTGACGGTCCTGATCAGGTGCGGCGGAAGGCCGCGGCGGTCTCCTCGTCGCCCGGCCAGAACGTCTCGATCGCCAGCTCCGACACCGTCACGTCCAGCGGCGTGCCGAACGTCGCGATCGTCGTGAACATCGACAGCACCCGGTCGCCGTGCGCGATACGCAGCGGCACCAGGATGTCGGCCGGTCCTGGCACGTGGGCCACGTTGAGGTCCACGCCGGGATAGGTGTAGCCGGCCAGTTCCTCGTACAGCTCGGCCAGCCGCGGGTCGCCCGAGGTCTCGGCCTGCCGCCGGAGCGGGGGCAGCAGGTGGGCGCGCACCTCCGCCAGGTTGAGCAGCCGCCCGCCCATCGCCTGCGGGTGCAGCGACAGCCGCATCACGTTGACCGGCTCCCGCAGCAGCTCGGCCGGCACCCCGTCCATGAACATCGCGGCCGCCGCGTTGGCGGCCACCAGGTTCCACGCGGCGTCCACCACGACCGCCGGGTACGGCTCGTGCCCGGCGAGGATCCGGTCCAGCGCCTGGCGCACGAGCCCCAGCTCCGGCGCGCGCACCTCCCGCTCGGGGTACATCGGCGCGAAGCCGGCCGCGGTCAGCAGCGCGTTGCGCTGCCGCAGCGGCACCTGCAGCTCCTCGGCCAGCCTCCGCACCATCTCCCTGCTCGGCCGGGCCCGGCCGGTCTCCAGGAAACTGATGTGGCGGGCCGACACCTCGGCCTCGATGGCCAGGTCGAGCTGGCTCACCCGCCGCCGCTGCCGCCACGACCGCAACAACTCACCAAAAGTCTCATCTCGTACGGCTACCGCTCCCATGTCGGAAAACCTACCTTTCCGAGGGAAGCGCCACGATTACCTGTCAGGTAATCAGCGGTCCGGCGAGGCCGGGGCCGGGGACGTGCCGGGGCGAATCCCCCACTGCCCGGAACTTGTCGGTGCCGCGTGGCACGATGGGCGCCAGCCCGCCCATCGAAGTCACGCCCATCAAACCAAGCCACGCGCATCAGAGTCACACCCATCAGAGTCACGCCGCTTCACCCCCGCGCCGCATCCTCCGCTCCCGCTCCGAGACCAGCTCTCACGCCGAAGGAGATCCGATGACTGACGCAGTGCTCGCGATCGGCACCCGCAAGGGCCTGTTCCTCGCCCGTTCCCGCGACGGCGGCCCGTTCGAGGTCGAGCCGATCCAGTTCTCCACGGTGGCGGTCCCGTCGGTCGCCGTCGACACCCGCGCCGCCACCCCCCGGCTGCTGGCCGGCATCGAGTACGGCCATTTCGGCCCGTCCGTCATGTACAGCGACGACCTGGGCCGCACCTGGAGCGAGGCCGAGCGCCCGCCGATCGCCTTCCCCGAGAAGACCGAGGCCACCCTGACCCGGGTGTGGCAGCTCGTGCCCTCCCCCAGCGAGCCCGACGTCGTGTGGGCCGGGGTCGAGCCCGGCGCGCTGTTCCGCTCGGAGGACCGCGGCGTGACCTACCGGATGGTCGAGGGGCTGTGGGAGCACCCGCACCGCCCGCGCTGGGTGCCGGGCGGCGGCGGGCTGTGCCTGCACACGATCGTCTGCCACCCCTCCGACCCCCGGGTCATGGGCGTGGCGATCTCGACGGGCGGCTTCTACCGCACCTCCGACGGCGGGCTGTCCTGGGAGGCGGCCAACCAGGGCATCCGGGCCCCGTTCCTGCCGGAGGGGCAGCAGTACCCCGAGTTCGGGCAGTGCGTGCACAAGGTCGCGCCCGATCCGGCCCGCCCCGGCCGGCTCTACCTCCAGCACCACTTCGGCGTCTACCGCAGCGACGACTTCGGCGGCGCCTGGCACGACATCGGCGCCTCGCTGCCGTCCGACTTTGGCTTCCCCGTCGTCGCCCATCCCGCCCGGCCGGACACGCTCTACGTGCTGCCGCTGCACGCCGACATGGACCGCACGCCGGTCGGCCACCGCTACCGCGTCTACCGCAGCGACGACGCCGGCGGCACCTGGCGGGCGATGGAGCGCGGCCTGCCGGAAGGGCCGGTCCACGCCACCGTGCTGCGCGACGCGATGACCATGTCGGAGGCGGGCCTGTTCTTCGGCACCCGCGACGGCGAGGTGCACTGCTCGCGCGACGACGGCGAGAGCTGGACGACGGTGGCCCGGCATCTGCCCGACGTCCTGACCGTGCGCGCGGCGGTGCTCTGACCCATGGCCGGATCGGTGACGATGGTGGTCTTCGTGCTGCCCAGCACGTTGCGGCGGTGGGTGAGCGGCCGGGCCGAGGTCAAGGTCTTCGCCGTGGGCGCCGACCGGGACTCCCCGCCCACCCTGGGCTCGGCGCTGGAGTCGCTGCGCCGCGCCCATCCGATGCTGGAGGAGCGGCTGCGCGACGAGTACGGGCGCATCCGCCGGCACATCAGCATGTTCGTCTGCGGCGAGAACGCCCGGGGGCTCGGCGGCCTCGACTGCGCCCTCCCTCCGGGCGCGGAGGTCTACGTGCTGCCCGCCCTGTCCTGAACCACCCTGTCCTGAACCGCCCTGTCCTGAACAGCCCCGTCCGGGGCAGGGCGTGCGGGTCAGACCTTGCGCCAGCCGGGGACCCAGGCCCCGTCCTCGACGACGTAGTCGCCGAAGAGGGCGGGGGCCTCCGTGCGCATGAGCTCGCCGATGCGCTGGAACAGCATGCGGATCTCCTCCTCCGCGCCCACGGCGGTGCGCGCCTCGATGGTGTGCCGCAGCGTGCGCACGTTGGCCGTCCACACCAGCCCGGTGGCGACGCCCTCGGGGGCGAACCTGCGCATGAACGAGGTGCGGTGCTTCTTCTCGGAGAACGGCACGCCCTCCTCGTCGAGCCCGAAGTGGCCGGCCATCCAGAGCTGGAACTGCTCAAGCTGCTCCAGCACCGCCGTGGCCCGCTTCATGAGCTCCTCGTCGGCCTGCGCCCACTCGGGGAACCAGAACGGCAGCTCGTCGAGGCGGACGAAACGCAGCGACTCCTGCGAGATGGCCACCCCGGGACGGTGCCGGACGAGCTCGTGGGTGAGCACGCGGCTCACGTTGTGCAGCACGAAGCTGAAGCTGACGTGCTCCAGGACCGAGCCGTGGGCGCTGGCCAGGATGTTGCGCAGGTATTCGTCCTGGTTTTCGCGGATGCGTACGACGTTGGGGTTGAGGCCCGGCTCGAAGGAGCGGTAGCAGAGCCGGCCGGCGAACTCGGCGAGGTTCTGCGCGTCGAGGTCGCCGCGGTCGAGCCGCTCCAGCCAGCTCTCGCCGCCGACCTCGGAGAGGTAGCGGGCCAGCTCGTCGTAGTCGAGCGCCGGACGGGCGACGATGAAGACCTCGGGTTCGACACTGCGCATGTTTTCTGGAGCCCCCCGCTCGTTCCGGTGTTCGGTGACCAGTCATGCATCCAACCAGGTGAGAGGCCGTTTGGGAAACGGGCCGGTCAGAGGCGGTAGACGCGGCGGGCGTTGCCCGAGCCGATCATGTGGGCGACGCGGGCGGCGTCGGCGGCGCTCCACTCGCCCTCGCGGACGCGGGCGGCCAGGGCCGCGCCGAGGGCGCGGCGGTAGTAGAGCGCGCCGAGCAGGCAGCTCTCGGCCAGGCCCCGGGAGCCGGAGCTGAAGAGCAGCTTGTGGAAGGGGGCGAGCTCCAGAAGGTCCTCCATGACGCGGGCCGCGGCGGCGGCGCTGTGCGGCAGGGCGAGGCCGACGTCCACGTAGACGTGGGGGTGGAGGCCGGCGAGGTAGGCGGCCTGGCGGTGGAACGGGTAGCAGCCGAGCAGGATCACCGGCACGCTCAGGGGCTGCAGGGCGGCGATGAACGCGCTCAGCCTGGCCGGGTCGGTGCGGTGCGGGCCGGGCGGCTCCGGCGGCGTCACGAGGCCGCCCAGAAGCAGCTCGGACGCGCTCAGCGCCCGCCCGCCCCCGCCGCTGGGACGCGCAGGGTCGGCGTAGCCGTCGCCCCCGCCACTGGAACGGCCAGAGTCGGTGTGACCGGCTCCCCCGCCGTTCAGACGGGCGGCGTCCGGGTGGCCGAGGGCGCCGTGGAAGCGGGTGGGGTCGGGGTGGGGTGGGACGGGGGCGGTGGAGGTGGGGAAGCCGGTGTGAAGCTGGAGGGGGAGGCCGCGTTCCCTGGCGACGTCCACGGCGCTCCAGAGCAGGTGCCGCAGCAGCACCGGGTCGGTCAGCGGCTCCCTGGGCGCGGCGAGCCGGCGGTTGGCGGCGGCGATCACCGAGCCGCGGCTCGGCCGGGCCGGGTCGAAGTCGAGCCCGCACCGGGTGGCGACGACGGTCTTCAGCCCGACGGCGCGGGCGGCGCGGGCGGACAGCTCCTCGCCCAGGGTGTCGAGGTAGTCGACGGCGAGCGCGGCGCTCTCGGCGACGTCCTGCTCGATCTGCTCGACGCGGACCAGCTCGTCGGCCGCGGCCCCGCCGTGGCGGCCCATCTCGGCGGCCGACAGCAGGCCGAGGTCCTGGGTCCCGGTGTCGACCAGGAACGCGACCACCCCCGCTGCGGCCAGCAGCCGCCGGTTGACCTCGACGGCCCCGAGGTCGGCCCGGCGGGAGAGGTAGACGGCGGGCGGGGCGTGCGGCTCCAGGTCGAGCACGGGCGCGCACCAGCGCCGCACCGCCATCCCGTAAGGGGTGTCGAAGTGGGTGGTCCCGGGCGGCGCCGGGGCCCCGCCCTCGCTGATGAGCAGCTCGAACCGGGCCCGGCCCAGGTCGTCGCGGTGCACGCCGTGGCAGTGGTGGTCCACGAGCGGGGCCAGCAGCGCGTCACGCACCGTGTCGGGCAGATCTACGCAGAGCATGCGGAGACTCTAAGGGAGCCCCGCACGCCCCCGCGGCCGTTTCGTGAGAGCCGGGGTCACCGGCGGCACAGGCGCAGCACGTTCGCGATGACCCTGGCGCCCGCGCCGCCCTCCTGGGTGAGGATCGACTCGGGGTGGAACTGCACGGCGAAGCGGCGCCGCTCGGTGTCCTCGATCGCCATGACGTTGCCGTCGGGCGTGAGCGCGGTGGCCTCGAAGCCGACCACCCCCGGCCGCTTGGCGTGCAGCGAGTGGTAGCGGGCGGCGGTGAACCGCTCGGGCAGGCCGTCGAGCAGGGCGCTGTCGCCGAGGCGGCCGACCTGGCCGCGCTTGCCGTGCTCGGGGTAGCCGAGGAGCTCCAGCGTGCCTCCGGCGTGCTCGACCATGGCCTGCAGCCCGAGGCAGACGCCGAAGACGGGCAGGTCGCGGGCGTAGACCTGGTCGAGCAGGGCGGACATCCCGAAGTCGGACGGCCTGCCGGGGCCGGGCGAGAGCACGACGAGGTCCGGCGCGATGTCGTCGATCATGTGGGGCGGGAAGCCGTGGCGCAGGGTCACGACGTCGGCGCCCTCCTGGCGGAAGTAGTCGGCCAGGGTGTTGACGAAGGAGTCCTCGTGGTCCACGAGCAGCACCTTCATGCCGAGGCCCGGCTGCGGGCGCGGCTCGGCGACCGGGACGGCGCCGGGCTCGTTGACCGCGGCGAGGGCGCCGAGCAGGGCGCTGGCCTTGAGCTCGGTCTCGCGCTCCTCGGCCTCGGGGTCGGAGTCGAACAGCAGCGTGGCCCCGGCGCGTACGGTGGCCACGCCGTTCTTCACCTGGGCGGTGCGCAGGGTGAGGCCGGTGTTCATGGAGCCGTCGAAGCCGATGAAGCCGATGGCGCCGCCGTACCAGCGGCGGGTGGTGGCCTCGTGGTCCTCGATGAACTGCATGGCCCACGTCTTGGGCGCGCCGGTGACGGTGACGGCCCACATGTGGGTGAGGAAGGCGTCGAGGGCGTCGAACTCGGGGCGCAGGCGGCCCTCGATGTGGTCGACGGTGTGGATGAGGCGGGAGTAGAGCTCGATCTGGCGGCGGCCGATGACCTTGACGGTGCCGGGGACGCAGATGCGCGACTTGTCGTTGCGGTCCACGTCGGTGCACATGGTCAGCTCCGACTCCTCCTTCACGCTGGACAGGAGCGTACGGATGGCCTCGGCGTCCTCGACCGGGTTGCTGCCGCGGGCGATCGTGCCGGAGATGGGGCAGGTCTCGACGCGGTCGCCGCTGACCCGGACGTACATCTCGGGCGAGGCGCCGACCAGGTGCTCGCCCTCGCCGAGGCTGATGAGGAACTCGTACGGGGCGGGGTTGCTGCGGCGCAGGGCGCGGTAGAAGCCGGCCGGGTCGGTGCAGGCGGCGTGGAAGACCTGGCCGGGCACCACCTCGAACAGGTCGCCGCGCTTGAACTTCTCCTTGGCGGCGGCGACGACCTTGGCGTAGTCGCCCCTGACGGGGTCGGCGGGCAGTTCGCCGGGCTCGCGGAGGGGCGTGGCGGACCCGGTGCGCTCCATCCCGCGGGTGGTGGCGCCGTCGACGGTGAACTCGTAGCGGTATTCGACGCAGGTCTCGCGCTGGCGGTCGACGACGACGAGCCGGTCCGGCAGGTGGAGCAGCAGGTCGCGCTGGTCGTCGGGGCGGACGAGCTCCTGCCGGATGGGCTCGAACTGGAAGGCCAGGTCGTAGCCGAAGGCGCCGTACAGGCCGAGGTGCGGGTCGTCGCCGCGGAAGGCGGCGATGACCTCGCGGATGGCGGTGAAGACGGTGGGCCGGCGGCTGCGCAGCTCCTCGGGGAGCAGGTCCTCCGACTCGGGGACGTGCACCTCGACGCGGTCGGCGGTCGGCTCGCTGACCGGCTTGCCCGCGGCCAGCAGGCAGGAGGCGACGGCCGGGAGGACGACGCGGCCGCGCTCGTTGAGCGCGGTGGCGGCGATGGTGCGGCCCCGGGCGACCAGTTCGAGGCACGGGTCGACGTAGCCGAAGGCCCATCGGCTGTAGCGGCCCGGATAGTCCATGCCCGAGGAGAAGGCGCCGCCGCGGCGCTCCCCCAGGGCGGTCACGATCTCTTCGAGCGCCGCCTCGTCGACCTCGTGGGCCTCGCGCTCGACGCCGATCCCCCCGGCGGTGGTATATCCGCTCGTCTCCACTTGCTGCCCCTTATCACGTGAAATGATCGAGCCCCGGGGGCGGACACGAGAAAGGCCGCCATCCGGGGCGGCCGTCCATGAGGAATGCGAAACTCGCGCCGCCTAGGAGCGGCGCCACCACTGGAGCTGAGCGCTGTTTCGCATGCCGACAGGTTAACCCCCCCGACCAAGATCGCGCAACGCGACCACGCCGCGGTCGTGACAAACGACGCGCGGAGGATCTAGCTTGGGCGTCCATGGAGCGGCCCTTGGCGTGGCGGTCGGTCACGGTGGTCGCGGTGCTGCTGTTCGGGGTGCTGCTGGCGCTGAGCCCTTCCTACGGCTACCACCGCGACGAGCTGTACTTCCGGGTGTTGTCCGAGCATCCCGGCTGGGGATACGTGGACCAGCCGCCGTTGACGCCGTTGCTGGCCGGGGCGGGCATCCGGCTGTTCGGTGACACGATCACGGGCATCCGGGTGTTCCCGGCGCTGGCCATGGCGGTCCTGGTGTGGCTGGTGGCGCTCATCGCGCGCGAGCTGGACGGCTCCAGGGCGGCCCAGACGCTGGCGGCGGCGGGCACGGCGACGGGGGCGTACACCCTCATCGCCGGGCACTCGCTGCTGACGCTCAGCTTCGACCTGCCGCTGTGGGCGGCGGCGATCCTGTTCCTGCTGAGGGCGCTGCTGCGGGAGGGGGAGCCGCGCTGGTGGCTGGCCGCGGGGGCGGTGATCGGGCTGGCCACCTACAACAAGCACCTCATCGCGCTGCTGGTGCTGGGCCTGGCGGCCGGGCTGGCGGCCGTGGGGCCGCGGCGGGTGCTCGCGAGCCCGTGGCTGTGGGCGGGCGGCCTGCTGGCGCTCGCGCTGGCCGTGCCGAACCTGATCTACCAGGTGGCCAACGACTGGCCGCAGCTCAGTATGGCGGCGGCGCTCAGCGCGGACAAGGGCGCGGAGCAGCGCATGCTGTTCGTGCCGATGCAGCTCACGCTGTTCGGGCCGGCGGTGTCGGTGATCGCGGCTTTCGGGTTCGTGCGGCTGTGGCGGGACCGGCGGGTGCGGGCGCTGGCGGTGGCCTATCCGGTGGCCGCGGCGCTGACGCTGATCGCCGGCGGGCGTTTCGACTACACCGGCGGGCTGGTGCTGCTGCTGTTCGCGGCGGGCTGCGTGTCGGCCGCCGCGGCGGCCCGCGGGGTGCGGCTGGCGGCGGGTGCGGGCCTGGCGTTCAGCGGGCTGCTGTCGGCCCTGCTGGCGCTGCCGCTGGTGCCGGTGGCGGAGCTCGCGGAGACGCCGGTGCCGGTGCTCAACGAGGTGGCGCGCGAGTCGGTCGGCTGGCCGGAGTTCGTGGCGGCCGCGCAGAGCGCGCGCGCCGCGGTCCCGCCGGCCGAGCAGGCGACGGCGATGGTGTTCACCGGCAGCTACGGCGAGCACGGGGCGCTGGTGCGGGCCGGGGTGCCGCGTGTGTACTCGGCGCACAACCACCTCTGGCTGTTCGGCCCGCCGCCGGACACCGCCACCACGGCGGTGCTGGTGAACGTGGGGCCGCGGATCCGCGGGCAGTTCGGGACGTGCGAGCCGCGGGCCACGGTCGGCAACCGGGCCGGCGTGGACAACGAGGAGCAGGGGCTCACGGTGTGGCTCTGCCGGGACCTGCGTACCCCGTGGTCGGTCAGCTGGCCGCGCTGGCGGCATTTCAGCTGACCCGTTTCGGCACGGCCCCCTTTACGGCTGACCGAATTTCCTTTCTCTCTGTCATGTCACGGTTTACGACAAGTCTTGCTTTCCCGACATGCGCGCTTCACTCTTTCCGACAGAGGCGGAAAGATCACGTGAAGGAGAGCGTGTGCTCATCACCCCCCGCAGGCGGGCGGCCCTGGCCGGGCTCGTCGCCGCCGCCCTGTTATCCCCGCAGGCGTTGTTCCCGCAGGCCGCGGCCGCGGCCGAGCCCGGCAAGATCGACGGCGCCGTCCAGGCGGCGCTGGAGCAGGACGGCAAGGCCACCTTCTGGGTCCGGGTTAAGGGGGCCGCCGACCTGAGCGGCGCCCGCCGGGCCACCACCAAGCAGGCCAAGGCCGAGCTGGTCGTCGAGGCCAAGACCGAGCGCGCGGAGACGGCCCAGCAGGGCCTGCGCAAGCTGCTGGACGCCCGCTCGGCCGACTACACCTCGTACTGGATCGTCAACGCGGTGCGGGTCACCGCCGACGAGAAGCTGGCCTCGGAGATCGCCAAGCTGCCCGAGGTCGAGGCCATCGCCCCGGTGCGCACGCTCAGCCTGCCCAAGCCGGCCGAGGGCGCGGCCGAGGCGCGGGTGAACGCGGTCGAGTGGAACATCGACCGGATCGGCGCCCCGCGCGTGTGGAGCGAGACGGGCAACAGGGGCGAGGGCGTCGTCGTCGCCACGATCGACTCCGGCGCCCAGTTCGACCACCCCGAGCTGGCCGCGAGCTACCGGGGCAGGAACCCGGACGGCACCGTGACGCACGACTACAACTGGTTCGACCCGGCCCGGGTCTGCCCGACGTCGGCGCCGTGCGACAACAACGGCCACGGCACGCACGTCATGGGCACCATGGTCGGCGCGAACGGCATCGGCGTCGCCCCCGGCGCCCGCTGGATCGCCGCCAAGGGCTGCGAGCTGAACACGTGCACGGACGCCTCGCTGCTGGCCGCCGGGCAGTGGATCCTCGCGCCCACCGACGCCTCGGGGCGGAACCCGCGCCCCGACCTCGCGCCGGACATCGTCAACAACTCCTGGGGCGGCGACGGCTACGACCCGTGGTACAAGGAGACGGTCGAGGCGTGGGTGGCGGCCGGCATCTTCCCGGCCTTCGCCAACGGCAACGAGGGCCCGGCCTGCGACACCTCCGGCTCCCCCGGCCAGTACGTCATCAGCTACAGCGCGGGCGGCTTCGACGTCGACAACGCCGTGTACGCCCGCTCCAGCAAGGGCGAGGGCGAGGGCGGCGAGACCAAGCCGAACATCTCCGCGCCCGCCGTCAACGTGCGCTCCTCCACCCCCGGCGGCACCTACGACAGCTACACCGGCACCTCGATGGCCTCGCCGCACGTGGCGGCCACGGTGGCGCTGATCTGGTCGGCCTCGCCCGCGCTGCAGGGCGACGTGGCGAACACCCGGCCGCTGCTCGACTCGACCGCGGTGGACGTCGACGACACGAGCTGCGGCGGCACCGCGGCCGACAACAACGTCTGGGGCGAGGGCAGGCTCGACGCGTACGCGGCCGTCAACGCCGCGCCGAGGGGCGAGACCGGCGACCTCAGCGGCACGGTCACCTCCGGCGGCGCGCCGCTGGCCGGGGCCACGGTCACCGTGACCGGGGCGGTGACCCGCACGGTCACCACCGGCGCGGACGGCGCGTACGCGATCCCGCGCCTGCTGGCGGGCGACTACGAGCTGACCGCGACCAAGTTCGGCTACGACACGGCGACCGTCCGGGTGACGATCGCCGCCGGGCAGAGCGCCACCGCGGACGTGCCGATGACCCGCAAGGCCGGCGGCACGGTGTCCGGCACGGTCAGCACGGCGGGCACGCCCGAGGCGGGCGCGAGCGTCGCCGCGCGCGGCACGCCGGTGAGCGCCGTCACCGACGCGGCCGGCCGCTACAGCCTGGAGCTGCCGGAGGGCGACTACGAGCTGGCCGTCACCCCGGCCTCCCGCTGCTCCAGCCCGGCGACCGCGGCGGTCACCGTGTCCGGTGACGTCACCAAGGACATCGAGCTGCCGCTGCGCGGCGACGGGTTCGGCTACACCTGCAAGGGCGGGGCGCAGCCGTACGTGGCCGGGACCGAGAAGCTGGCGCTGACGGGCGACGACGAGGCCGCGCAGGTGACGCTGCCGTTCCCGGTGCCGTTCTACGGGGCGGGCCAGAGCCGGGCGTGGATCGCCACGAACGGGTTCCTCACCTTCGCCGACGCCCGGGTGTCCACGGCGAGCAACGGCACCCTGCCCACCACCTCGACGCCGAACCACGCGGTCTACCCGTACTGGGACGACCTGATCGTGGACGCGCAGGGCGGGGTGTACACGGCGGTGACGGGCACGGCCCCGCACCGGGCGTTCGTGGTGGAGTGGCGCAACGTCACCTTCTACAACGCCACCGCGCAGCGGATCTCGTTCGCGGCGCTGCTGGGCGAGGACGGCTCGATCTCCTTCCGCTACAAGGACCTCGACAGCGAGCGCGCCCGGGGCACCAGCGCCACGGTCGGCATCGAGAACGCGACCGGCACGGACGCGATGCGCTACTCCTACGAGGAGGCGGCGCTCGCCTCCGGGCAGGGCGTGACGTTCACCGCGAGCCGGCACGGCCTGGTGACGGGCGCGGTCACCGACGCCAACGACGGCGACCCGATCGCGGGGGCGACGGTCAAGGTGGGCGACGTGGCGACGTTCACGACGGGCGCGGACGGCTCCTTCTACGGGCAGGTGCTGGCCGGCGACTACGAGGTGACGGTGTCCAAGGAGCACTACGGCACCTTCACCAGGGCGGTCTCGATCGCGCCCGCCTCGGTGACCCGGCTCGACACGAAGCTGGTGACCGGGCGGGTGAGCGCGTCGGCGGCGGAGCTGACCGTGGTCATGCCAGCCGGGTCCACCCGTACGCGGACGCTGACGCTCACCAACCTCGGCTCGCCGACGCCGTACACGGTGACGGGCGAGACGTGGGCGGCGGTGACGCCCGCGGCCGGTGAGCTGGCCACCGGGCAGCAGGTGACGCTCAAGGTGACGGTCTCCAGCGACGGGGTCGCGGCTGGCACGGTGCGCGCCGGCAAGGTCCTGGTGAAGTCGGCGAGCGGGCGGCAGCCCACCATCGAGATCGCGGTCAAGGTCGTGGTGCCGAAGCTCCAGGTGGCGGTCGACGTCGGCGGGTCGAAGGCCGCGACCGACGCCGCCGGGGACGCCTGGACGCCCGACCGCAGGTACGCCCAGGGCTCCCACGGCTACGTCGCCACCTCCAGCAGGACGCTGAGCACGACCAGGACCATCGCGGGGACGACGGACCAGGCGCTGTTCAGGTCCGCCCGCGAGGGCATGCTGGAGTACCGCTTCGACGGGGTGCCGGCCGGGACGTACACGGTGGAGCTGGACTTCGCCGAGATCAAGAACACGCAGATCGGCAGGCGCGTGTTCGACGTGCTGGTCGAGGGGCAGCTCGCGATCCCGGCGCTGGACCTGGCGCTGGAGTCGGGCGCCTACACGGCCGTGGCCAGGCAGTACACGGTCCGGGTGGACGACGGGCAGCTCAACGTGCGCTTCGCGACGCGGGTGGGGTCGCCGGTCGTGAACGCGATCCGGATCTCCGAGCGGCCCGACCGCACGGCTCCCTGACGGTGCTCCCGGGCCGGTCCCTCCCGGGGGGCCGGCCCGGGGCTACCGCGGCCGGACCGACGTATGTTACTGAGTAGTACATGAGACGTGTCCGGCTCCAGCGCGACCTGCCGGTCCCGATGCCCGACGGCGTGCGGCTGCTGGCCGACCACTACGCCCCGGCCGGGACGGGGCGGGCACCCGTCGTCCTCGTCCGCTCGCCGTACGGGCGGCGCGGCCTGTTCGGGCTCATGTACGGCCGCGGGTTCGCCCGTCAGGGCCTCCATGTCGTCATCCAGAGCTGCCGGGGCGGCTTCGGCTCGGGCGGCACCCTGGACCCGCTCGGCGACGAGCACGACGACGGCCTGGCCACCATCGCCTGGCTGCGCGAGCAGCCCTGGTACGGCGGCTCGTTCGCCATGTTCGGCCCCTCCTACCTCGGCTACACGCAGTGGGCCGTCGCCCCCTACGCCGGGCCGGAGCTGAAGGCGATGGCGACGCAGATCACCGCCTCCCAGTTCCGCGACGCCGCCTACGTGGGGGGCGCGTTCGCGCTGGAGTCGGCGCTGAGCTGGACCACGCTCACCGACGGCATGTCGCGCCGGCTCGGCGGGGCCGCGGTGCTGACGGCGCCGCGCTCGACCCGCCGCGCGGTGCTGTCGGGGCGGCCGGTGGCCGAGCTGGACCTGCTGTCGGCGGGGCACCCGCTGCCGTTCTTCCAGGACCTGGTGGCCCATCACGCCGATCCGGCCGTCCCGTACTGGGACAAGCGCGATTTCTCCCCCAAGGTGGGCGAGGTGGACGCGGCCGTCACCATGCTGGGCGGCTGGTACGACGTCTTCCTGCCCTGGCAGCTCCAGGACTACGCGGCGCTGCGCCGGGCGGGCCGCCGGCCGTACCTGACGATCGGCCCTTGGTACCACATCGACGCCCGGCACGCCCGCCCCACCATGATCGAGACGTCGGCGTGGTTCCGCGCGCACCTGCTGGGCGATCCTTCGCTGCTGCGGCCCGACCCGGTGCGCCTCTACGTGACGGGCGCGGAGGAGTGGCGCGACTACCCCGACTGGCCGGTGCCGGGGATGCGCGAGCGGCGCTGGCACCTGCAGCACGGCTTCGGCCTCGGCGAGGACGGCCCCCAGGAGGCCGATCCCGACCGCTTCCGCTACGACCCGGCCCGCCCGACCCCGGTCATCGGCGGGCCCGTGCTGCTCGGCGACTCCCGCCCGCGCGACCAGCGCCGGCTGGAGCAGCGCCGCGACGTGCTGGTCTACAGCTCGCCCGCGCTGCGCGCGGACGTGGAGATGATCGGCCCGGTACGCGCCGAGTTGTTCGTCCGCTCCAGCACCCCGTACGTTGACGTCGTGGTGAGGGTGTGCGACGTGGCGCCGGACGGGCGCTCGCTCAACGTGTGCGAAGGGGTGCGCCGCCTCGGCCCGGGGGGACAGGGCCCGGGGCCGGAGGGCGTGCGGCGGGCCGAGGTCGGCCTGTGGCCGATCGCACACCGGTTCCGGCGCGGCCACCGCCTCCGGGTGCACGTGGCCGCCGGGGCGTACCCGACGATCGCCCGCAACCCCGGCACCGGCGATCCGCTGGCCGCGGGCGGGCCGATGGTGCCCGCCGACGTCGAGGTCTTCCACTCCCCCGGGCTGCCCTCCGCCGTGGTGCTGCCGCTGTGCGCGCCGCGCGGCTGATGTCGCTGGTCCTGCTGCTGCAGGGCCGGGGCGGGATGACGGCGGCGGAGCTGGCGAAGGAGCTGGAGGTCTCGGAGCGGACCGTGCACCGCGACGTGCTCGCGCTCGCCGAGGCGGGCGTGCCGGTCTACGCCGACCGGGGGCGCGGCGGCGGCTACCGGCTCCTGGACGGCTACCGCACCCGGCTGACCGGGCTCGACCGGGCCGAGGCCGAGGCGCTGTTCCTGTCGGGGGTGCCGGCCGCGCTGCGCGAGATGGGGCTGCAGGACGTGGCGGCCACCGCCCGGCTGAAGGCCGCCGCGGCGCTCTCCCCCGGGCTGCGCGACGCCCCCGCGACCGCCGCGCAGCGCTTCCACCTGGACGCGCCCGGCTGGTTCGCCGGGGACGCGCCGCCGCCGCCCGCCCTGTCCGCGCTGGCCAGGGCGGTGTGGAACGACCGGCGGGTGCGGGCCCGCTACAAGGACCGGCCGCGCGTGCTGGAGCCGTACGGGCTGGTGCTCAAGGCCGGGGCCTGGTATCTCGCGGCCCGGCTCGGCAGCCGCTTCCTCATCTTCCGCGTGCACCGGTTCGGCGAGGTGGACGTGCTGCCCGAGACCTTCGACCGCGAGCCCGGCTTCGACCTGGCCGCGTTCTGGGCGGAGCGGTCGGCCGAGTTCAGCCGCTCGCTGCTGCGCGAGGAGATCACGCTGCGGCTCAGCGAGCGCGGGCGGCGGATCCTGCGGCACGTCGCCGATCCGGCCGCGCTGGCGGACGCGCTCGCCTCGCTCGCGCCCGACGGCACCGTGCGGCTGGCGGTGGAGTCGCTGGAGGTGGCCTTCTCACAGGTGCTGAGGTTCGGGCCGGAGGCGGAGGTGCTGGAGCCGCCGGAGCTGCGGGCGATGGTCGCCGACGCCGCCGCCCGCACCGCCGCGATCTATCAGCGGTAGCCCGCGGGGTCCGCCTCCTTCCCCTGCTCCAGGACCTCGGTGATGAACCGCCACACCTGGGGGCGGCTGCCGTCCACGTCGGTGAAGCCGTACGCCTCGGCCAGCTCGCCGCTGGTCACCGAGCGGCCCGACCAGCGGCTCCGGTCCGGGTCGGCGGCGAGCGCGGCGACGGCGCGGCCGGCGTAGGCGGGCGTCTCGGACACCATCCAGGCCGGGTCGGCCTTCGCCTCCCGCCAGGTCTCCTCCGTGACGCCGAAGTTGTCGAGCATGGCCTCCGAGCGCAGGAAGCCGGGCGTGATCGCCACGCCCGTGCCGCCGTGCGGGCGCAGCTCGTTCGACCAGGCGTACGCCAGCCGGTTCACCGCCACCTTGGCCAGGTCGTAGTAGACGTTGCCCCGGTAGCGGGTCTGGTTGAACTCCCAGGTGCCGTCGGTGACCTCGACGACCAGCCCGCCCTCGTGCCTGACGAGCAGCGGCAGCAGGAACCTGGCGGTGACGAGGTGGGTCTCGACGGCCAGCCGCAGCAGCCGCAGCCCGTCGTCCAGGTCGTGCTCCCAGACGGGGGTGTCCCACTTCCACAGGTGGTCGCCGCCCCAGATGTCGTTGACCAGCACGTCGAGCCGCCCCTGCTCGCGTTCGACCCGCTCGGCCAGCGCCGCCACCCGTTCGTGGTCCAGGTGGTCGGCGGGCACCGCGACGCCGGTGCCGCCGGCCGCGGTGACCAGTTCGGCGGTCTCCTCGACGGTCTCCGGCCGGTCGATCTCCGAGCGTGCCGCGCGCGTGCTGCGCCCCGTGCAGTAGACGGTCGCGCCGATCTCCCCGAGCGCGACCGCGATTCCTCGTCCCGTTCCGCGGGTGGCCCCCGCTACCACAGCGATCATGTGCCGAGCCTGCCGCCCAAAGAGGACATCTCATGTCATGTTTTACTCCAAGTCCCTGTGATAAGCACGGAATTACTATGAACAGCGAATTCGAGCTTCGCGGGGTCAACCACATCGCGCTGGTCTGCTCGGACATGAAGCAGACCGTCGACTTCTACTCCGGCGTCCTGGGCATGCCGCTCATCAAGACCATCGAGCTGCCGATGGGCTGGGGCCAGCACTTCTTCTTCGACTGCGGCGGCGGCAACGCCCTCGCCTTCTTCTGGTTCCCGGACGCGCCCGACGGCGTCCCCGGTGTCTCCGCGCCGCGCAACCTGCCCGACCGGGGCGAACTGGTCTCGGCCGTGGGCTCGATGAACCACATCGCCTTCGACGTGCCGCCGGAGCGGATCGAGGAGTACCGCGACCGGCTCGTCGCCAAGGGCATCGACGTGGGCGTGCTGCTCAACCACGACGACAGCGAGTTCGGCGTGGCCCCCGAGATGCACGACGGCGTGTTCGTGCGCTCGATCTACTTCAAGGACCCCGACGGCGTCCTCGTCGAGTTCGCCGCCTGGACGCGGCAGGTCGGGCAGCCGGGCGACGTGCGCCACGAGCCCAGGACCGCCGCCGACAGGACCGTCCCCGGCGGGGCCGGCTGATGCCGCGCCTGCGGCGCGTGCCGCGCGCGGAGATGACCGACCCGGTCGTGGCCCACTTCCACGACCGGCTGTTCTCCCCCGAGAGGGAGGGCACGGCGACGGGCTCGCCGGGCGACTGGTGGGAGGTCTTCGCGCTGGACCCGAAGATCTTCCGGCACTGCGTGAAGGGCTTCCAGGTCTACCGGGAGGCCACGCTGGACCCGGTGCTGCGCGAGCTGGGCCAGACCCGGGCCGGCTGGGCGCGGCAGAGCCGGTTCGTCTACTCCCAGCACTGCAAGCAGCTCCGGGCGCTCGGCGTGCCCGAGGAGAAGGTGCGCGCGATCCCCGCCTGGCAGGTCAGCGACTGCTTCGGCGAGCTGGAGCGGGCCGTGCTGGCCTACGCCGACGCGCTGGTGCTGGACGGCGGGCGGGTGCCCGACGAGGTGTTCGCCGTGCTGCGGCGGCACCTGCCGGACGAGCAGATCCTGGAGCTGACGTACATCACCTGCATGTACGAGATGCACGCCACGATGGCGCGGGCGCTGCGGCTGGAGTTCGACGACCGCCCCGACCCGGTGACGGAGGTGCCGGCGCCCGACGGGTACGGCGCCCGCGACATCGCCGACGACCTGACCGGCGGCCCGACCGTTCGGCGCGAGTAACCGACCATTCACCGATCATCGGCCGGTGAATACCGGCGAGTAACCAACGGGCGAGGCTGTGACCTGCGGCTTCTCCCGCGACCGTTCCGCATGATGAGACAAACTTCCGCCATTTAGGCCGAACCGTAATATTCGCCGCACTGGGTTAAATACCTGTGCAAAAGTTAGTGTCCCTCCGTTGACTCCACTGTCAGGACCGGTCACCACCGGTCTCTGCTTTTCGCCATCGGAGGGTCGATGACCACCGGGGAACCCGGACAGCCCCGCACCGACCGCAGCCCCTGGAACTGGCTGCTGGTCCTGCCGATCGTGCTGCCGCTGCTCACCTTCCTGTTCAACGCCGACGAGCCCCGCCTGCTCGGCTTCCCGCTGTTCTACTGGCTGCAGATCGCCTTCATCGCCGTCGGCGTCACCTGCACGACGATCGTCTACAGGATGACCAAGTGAGCGGGCACACGACCGAGCTGGTCGTCTTCGTCGTCCTGTTCCTGGTCGTGACCGTCATGGGCTTCGTCGCGGCCCGCTGGCGGCGGCCCGAGAGCATCGACAGCCTGCACGAGTGGGGCCTCGGCGGGCGCAGCTTCGGCTCCTGGATCACCTGGTTCCTGGTCGGCGGCGACCTCTACACCGCCTACACCTTCGTCGCGGTGCCCGCGCTGGTGTTCGGCGCGGGCGCGCTGGGCTTCTACGCGCTGCCGTACACGGTGGTGGTCTACCCGCTGGTGTTCCTGGTGCTGACCCGGATGTGGTCGGTCTCGCACGTCCACGGCTTCGTGACGCCGGCCGACTTCGTCCGGGCCAGGTTCGGCTCGCCGACGCTGGCCCTCGCGGTCGCGATCACCGGGCTGGTGGCCACGATGCCGTACATCGCGCTGCAGCTCGTCGGCATCGAGGCCGTGCTGAAGTCGATGGGCATCACCGGCCACCTGCCGATCGTCATCGCCTTCGCGATCCTCGCGGCCTACACCTACCAGTCGGGGCTGCGCGCGCCCGCGCTGATCGCGTTCGTCAAGGACGCGCTCATCTACATCGTGATCCTGGTCGCGGTCCTCTACATCCCGGCCAAGCTGGGCGGCTGGGGCTCGATCTTCGACGCGGCCGCGAAGAAGTTCGCCGCCACCCCCGCGCCCGGTGACGGCATCACGCTGAACGCCACCAACCAGCTCCAGTACGTGACGCTGGCCTTCGGCTCGGCGCTCGCGCTGTTCCTCTACCCGCACAGCCTGACCGGCGTGCTGGCCTCGAAGAACCGGAACGTCATCAAGCGGAACATGTCGGCCCTGCCCGCCTACAGCCTCGTGCTCGGCCTGATCGCGCTGCTCGGCTACATGGCCATCGCGGCCGGCACCAAGCCGGTCGTGGGCGCCAACGGCAGGCCGGACGCCAACACGATCGTGCCGCGGCTGTTCGACCAGGTCTTCCCCGACTGGTTCACCGGCGTGGCGTACGCGGCCATCGGCATCGGCGCGCTCGTGCCCGCCGCCATCATGTCGATCGCGGCGGCCAACCTGTTCACCCGCAACATCTACCGCGAGTACCTGAACAAGGACGCCACCGACGCGCAGGAGGCCAAGGTCTCCAAGATCGTCTCGCTGGTGGTCAAGGTGGGCGCGGTGCTGTGCATCCTGCTGCTCGACCCGCAGTTCTCGATCGACCTGCAGCTCATCGGCGGCGTGATCATCCTGCAGACGCTGCCGTCGGTGGCGCTCGGCCTCTACACCCGCTGGTTCCACAAGGGCGGCCTGCTCGCGGGCTGGGCGCTCGGCCTCGCGGCGGGCATGTGGATGCTCTACCTCATCCCCAACCCGGCCAACGGCAAGGCGCACTTCGGCGGGTCGGCGTTCGGGCTGGCCAACCTGGGCTTCGACACCACGATGACGGTCTACGCCGGGTTCCTGGCGCTGATCGTCAACCTGGTGGTCGCGGTGCTCGGCACGCTGGCCTTCCGGGCGTTCAAGGTGGCCGACGGGCCGGACGCCACCAGGCGCGAGCACTACTTCGTGGACGAGGGCGACCCGCGGGTCAAGGACCTCGACCTCACCGGCTCGCACTGACCCCCGCCGGTCAGTCCCCGAGATAGGCGGGGTTGGCGACCTCCAGCTTCGCCCGCACCGCCTGCTCCAGCGCGCTCACCAGCGCGTGGTCGTCGGGCAGGCCGCCGTCGCGGACGGCGGCGGCCAGCTCGGCGTCGCCGGCCACGCCGAGGGCGGCCAGGCGGGCGGCGTGCTCCTCCGCCTGGGCCGGGCCCAGCTCGATCTCCCGCTCCACCATGCCGAGCACGTTGATCGCGACCCGGGTGTGGAAGCGCGTGCGCCCGTCCACGGCCGGCAGCACGTCGCTCTGGAGGAAGTCGCGGACCGCGGCCACGAGCTGCGCGGCCGCGGGGACGTCGTGGGGACCCGCGGGCGATCCGGTTCGCGTCATGGATTCCTTCTAGCACACGCCTAAGCCCTTTATCCGGGTCCGATGAGGGGTGCGGCTAATCTGCGCTCATGAGCACTCAGTCGCCACCCGCGGCCGTCCCGGCACTCACGCCCCGGCTCATCGGGGCCGAGATCTTCGTCGTGATGTCGGTCTCGCTCGGCGCGAGCGGGCTCATCGCGCTCATCCGGCTGGTCGGGGCGCTCACCGCGCCGAAGGAGCTGAAGAGCCAGCAGGCCGTGCTCGTCGGCTCGATGGCCCCCGGGCGGCCGTGGCTGGACCTGTCGCTGCAGCTCGCCCAGATCGCGATCGCGGTGGCGCCGGTCGGGCTGGTGGCGTACCTGCTGGCGCGTTCCGGCGAGTCGCTGCGCACGATCGGCGCCGACCTGCGCGAGCCGCGCCGCGACCTGCTGCGCGGCGCGGCGCTCGCGGCGCTGATCGGCGGCAGCGGGCTGGCGTTCTACCTGGCGGTGCAGGCCGTCGGGATCAACCTCACCGTCGTGCCCGGCGCGCTGCCGGAGGTGTGGTGGCAGGTGCCGGTGCTGCTGCTGGCCGCGGCGCAGAACGGCGTGCTGGAGGAGGTGCTGGTCGCCGGCTACCTGCTGCACCGGCTGGGGCAAGCCGGCTGGTCGCCGTGGCGGGCGGTCGTGGTGTCGTCGCTGCTGCGGGGGTCGTACCACCTGTATCAGGGGTTCGGCGGGTTCGTCGGGAACGTGGTGATGGGCGTGGTGTTCGGCCGGGCCTACCAGCGGTGGGGGCGGACGATGCCGCTGATCGTGGCGCACACGCTCATCGACGCGGTGGCCTTCGTCGGGTACGCCTTCCTGCGCGGCAAGGTGAGCTGGCTGCCCTGAACCGTCGTCCTGACCGTTGACTGGGCAACGATATTCCGCTGAGATCCATGCATGAGCTTCGCCGTGCCCGCGAGCGTCCGGCCCGTCCGCGACGCCGTCCATGCGTTCATGACCGAGCGGGTCGAGCCCGCAGAGCCGGTGCTGCACGAAGGCGGGCCCGCCGCCGAGGCGGCACTCGCGGACCTGCGGGCCGCGGCGAAGAAGGAGGGCCTGTGGGCGCTCGGCCACCCGCGTGAGCTGGGCGGCGGCGGGCTGCCGTTCCTCGACTACGTCTACGTCAACGAGGTGCAGGGACGCAGCGAGTTCGGCCAGATCGCGCTCGGCACGTACACCCTCCAGGACTCCCTCATGCTGCACGAGCACGCCTCGCCCGAGCAGCGCGAGCGCTACCTGGAGCCGCTGGTGCGCGGCGAGATCTCGCCCAGCTTCGCCATGACGGAGCCGGGCGTCTCCAGCTCCGACCCCACCCAGATCCGGACGAGCGCCGTGCTCGACGGGGACGAATGGGTGATCAACGGGCACAAGTGGTTCACCACCGGGGCCTCGCGGGCGGCGTACACGACCGTGATGTGCCGCACCGAGCCCGACGCGCCGCCGCACCTGGCCTTCTCCATGATCCTCGTGCCGACCGACACGCCGGGCTACACGATCGTGCGCGACACGCCCGTGCTCGGCCTGGACGGCGCGCACTGCGAGGTGCGCTACGACAACGTCCGGGTGCCCGCCTCCAACCTGCTCGGCGAGCGGGGCCGCGGGTTCGTCATCGCGCAGAAGCGCCTCGGGCCGGGGCGCATCTTCCACTGCATGCGCTGGCTCGGGCAGGCGCAGCGGGCCTTCGACCTGATGTGCCGGCGGCTGCACGAGCGCACGGCGTTCGGCGAGCCGCTGGCGAAGAAGCAGCTCATGCGCCAGCACGTGTTCGACTCCTACGCCGAGATCCAGTCGGCCCGGCTGCTCACGCTCAACGCCGCCGAGGCGATCGACGCCGGCTCCGACGCCCGCGTGGAGATCGGCGCGATCAAGGTCGTCGGCGCGCGGATGCTGCACAACGTCATCGACCGGGCCATCCAGGTGCACGGGGCGGCCGGGCTGACGGGCGACACGCCGCTCGACCGGATGTACCGGCACGCGCGGGCCGGGCGCATCTACGACGGCCCCGACGAGGTGCACATCGACTCGGTCGGCCGGCGCATCCTGGGCTCGTACGCGGCCGGCGGCAACTGGGAGTTCGGGCTCCGGTGAGCGGCGACACGGTGGCCGCCGTGGTGGCGGACGTGGTGGCGGAGGTGTTCGGCCCGGAGGCCGCGCTCCCCCACCGGGTACGGCTCCCCGGCGGCGCGTCGCGGGAGACGTGGGCCCTGGACGTCGCCGCGCCCGGCGGCGAGCGGCACGAGCTGGTGCTGCGGCTCGACTCGCCCGGCGGCGCCGGGGAGGCGGGCACCACGCTGGAGGCGGAGGCGCGGCTCATGCGGGCGGCGGCCGGGGCCGGCGTGCCGGTGCCGCGGGTCGTGGCCGACGGGTCGGCGGGCGGGGTGCCGTACGTGCTGATGGAGCGGGTGGACGGGGAGACGATCCCGCGCAGGATCCTGCGCGACGACGCCTACGCCGCCGCCCGGCCGCTGCTGGCCGCCCAGTGCGGGCGGGCGCTGGCCGCCGTGCACCGGATGCCGCTGTCCAGCCTGCCCCCCGACGCCGACCCCGGCGCCGACCCGCTGGCGCGCTGGCGGGACGTGCTCGACCTGCTGGGCGAGCCGCACCCGGTGTTCGAGCTGGCGTTGCGGCGGCTGGCCGCGTCCCGCCCGCCCGCCGGGCCGCCCTCGGTGGTGCACGGCGACTTCCGCAACGGCAACCTCATCGTCGGGCCTGAGGGCGTGCGGGCCGTGCTCGACTGGGAGCTGGCCCACGCCGGCGACCCCCTGGAGGACCTGGGGTGGCTGTGCGTGAAGGCGTGGCGGTTCGGCTCGCCGCTGCCCGTCGGCGGGTTCGGCGGCTACGACGAGCTGATCGCGGCCTACGAGGAGGCGGGCGGCGCGAAGGTGGACCGCGACGCGCTGCGCTGGTGGGAGACGTTCGGCGTGCTCAAGTGGGGCGTCATCTGCGTCATGCAGACCATGCGGCACCTGCGCGGCGGGGCCAGGTCGGTGGAGCTGGCGGCGATCGGACGGCGGGTCTGCGAGACCGAGTGGGACCTGCTGCGGATGCTGCGCGAGCCCGGCTGAGAAAATGCGTTGCCGCCGTATGGGCGCGGCCCGCACCCTTGCGCGGGAGTCATTCTGCGGGCGTCCCATCTGGTGAAGCGGTTCGGGCCTGTCACGGCCGTCCGTGACGTGAGCCTCACCGTCGGCGAGGGCGAGATCGTGGGTCTGCTCGGCCCCAACGGCGCCGGCAAGTCGACGACCCTCCACATGCTGCTGGGCCTCATCACCCCCGACGCGGGCAGCATCGAGCTGTTCGGCATGGAGCTGGCCCGCCACCGGACCGAGGCGCTCAGCGGGATCAACTTCGCCGCCAGTTACGTGGACCTGCCCGGGGTGCTGCGGGTGGGCGAGGTGCTGGACGCCTTCGCCCGCCTGTACGCCCTGCGCAGCCCGGTCCGCGTCTTCGAGATCTTCTTCTGGCCCGGCGTGGAGCTGGTGCTGTGGGGGTTCATGACGGTGTTCCTGCAGGCGCAGCGGGTGCCGTTCGCGGTGACGTTCCTGCTGGGAGCGGTGCTGCTGTGGCAGGTGCTGCACAAGGCCAGCAACGAGATCTCGATGGCCTTCCTGCAGGACATCTGGTCGCGCAACCTGCTGAACGTGCAGGTCAGCCCGCTGTCCAGCGCCGAGTACCTGGCCGGGCTCGTGCTGTTCTCGCTGGGCAAGGTGATCTTCGCGCTGGCCGTGATGGCGGCGCTCGCCCTCGGCCTGTACGGCTTCGGCGTGACCGCCATCGGCGTGGGGCTGGTGCCGTTCATGGGGGTGCTGCTCGTGCTCGGCTGGTCGCTCGGGCTGGTCGGCATCGCGGCGGTGCTCCGCTTCGGCGAGAACGCGCAGGTCATCGCCTGGTCCATCGTGTTCATGGTGCAGCCGCTGGCCGGGATCTTCTACCCGGTGTCCGTGCTGCCCGCGCCGCTGCGGGCCATGGCGGAGTTCCTGCCCGCCTCGCACGTGTTCGAGGGCATGCGCACGGTCATGGCCGGCGGCCCGGTGCCGTGGGACCGGCTGGCCTGGGCCGCCGGGCTCGACGTGGTCTACCTGGCGGGCACGGTGGGGTTGTTCGCGTGGGCGCTCACGTACGCCCGCCGGCACGGGAAGCTGTCCCGCTTCGGCGAGTGAGCACCGGCCCGGTGACGGCGGACGTGATGACGTCCACCAGGCTCTCCACCACCTCGTCGCGGTCGAGGCCGGGCTGGTCGAGCCACCAGTCGCCGGTGGTCTGCACCATGCCGACGAAGGCGTGCCCGAGCACCTGCGCCCGCACCGGGTCGGGCACCACCCCTTCGGCGGCGAGCACGCCGCCCAGCTCCTCGCCGAGGCTGCGGACCAGGGAGGTGACGCGGGAGCGGGTGCGGGCGTCCTCGGGCCCGGCGCGGTGGAACAGGAAGCGGTAGAGGTTGAGGTTGGCGGAGACGAGGTCGAGGTAGGCGGTGATGGTGGCGGTCGCGCGGGCGCGCAGGCCGCCGCCCCCCGCGGCGAACCGCGGCCGGAGCTGGGCGATCACGGTGCGCACGTGGCGGTCGGCGAGGGCTTCGTACAGGCCGCTCCTGTCGCCGAAGTGGCGGTAGAGGATGGGCTTGGTGACGCCCGCGGCGGCGGCGATGGCGGCCATCGACACGTCGGGGCCCTCGGCGGCGATGGCGCGGTCGGCGGCGTCGAGCAGCGCCCTGCGCCGGTCGGGGTCGCGTCCGCTCACGGGCCCAGGATAGATCGCCGACGGCGCGGGAGCAGCGCCGAGAGCACGAGGAGGACGCCGATGAGCGCGTAGAGGCCGGTGAGCCCGGCGAGGGCGCCGGGCGGCTCGGCCGCCTCCGCCCAGAGCACGGCGCCGGGCCGGGTCCAGGGCAGGCCGCCGGCGTACGGGAGGGTGGCCGCGGCGGCGATGGCGCCGGAGGCGTCGAGCGCGAACAGCGTGCCCACGGCCGCCAGCGGCAGGCCGCAGGACAGGGCCGCCGGCGGCCAGGCGGCGAGCAGCGCGACGATCGCCGCCACCGCCATGAGGCAGCCGAGGCCGGCGGGCGACGGCCCGGCGGCCACGGTGCCCGCGCGCAGCGCCCGCGCGCCCGCCTCGGTGAGGTAGTAGACGGGGGCGAGGGCCGCCAGCCCGGCGACGGCGCCCAGCAGATGACGCAACCCACGGCTCACAGGGTCCAGTGTCCCCTGTTGACCGGCCCCTTATTCGGCGCTGATCGGAAGATACAGTCCCGTCCCCTTTACGAAGTAGATTTCGGAACTGCCGCGAATTTACTGGAAAATGCTGGGACTGTTGGTACGCTCGCGCACATGAGTGACCGGCTGGACGAGCTCGAACGGCGGATCGACGAGCTGCGGGCCGGCGTGCGCAGGGCCATGCGCGCACGGGACGGCGGCGCCGCCCGCGGCCTGCGGGCCGAGCTGCGCGCCGCCGAGCGGGCCTGGGACGCCCTGGTGGGCGGCGAGCAGCCCGAGGAGCCCGCGGCGAAGACGGCCCCGCTGGTCACCGTCCGTGAGCAGGTCCACCAGGGGCTGCGGCTGCTCGGCGCGACCGCCCAGCCGCGCCTGGTGGTGGCGGTCAGCGAGGCGTTCCTCGGCGGCACGATCCGCAGCGCCCAGCTCACCAGCCTGCGCAGGGACGAGGAGCGCTCGTTCCGGTCGGCGCCGTACGGGCGGCCGTACTATCTGTGCGCCGCGCTGACCGACCGCCTCTCCCCCGCCCGCGGCCTGCTCACGCTGAGCACCTGGCCGCTGGAGCGGCGCGTGGTCGGGCCGCTCAGCCCCCGCGTCGACTTCCTGACCTGCGCGATCGCCGTGGCCGGGCGCGAGCACGCCGATCCGCGCGCGGGCCGGTTACTCCTGCGCATGGCCAGGAACATCCCCGGCGCCACCGACGGCTCGCTCGGCCCTCCCGACCCGGACCGGGTGGTCGCGGCGGCCCGCGCCGAGCTGGCCGTGCACGCCCCGCGCGACACGCGCGACCGCGCCGAGCTGGCCCGACGCGCCGCGCGGCAGCTTGATGACGTCGCCCGGCTGTTCGGCGCCGCTACGCTGAGCACGATCAAGAAGGAGTACGCCACGTGAGCGGCTTGAAGCGCGAGGGCGATCCCGCGCACCGGCTCGACGCGCTGCGCGGCACCACGCCGCCGCGCCCCCACGACGCCCGCGCCATCGCGGCGCTCGCCGCCAACCCCGGCTGCGCCCGCCGCGCCCTCATGGACGGCGCCGGTCTCGACAAGGACGCCGCCGCCCGCCATCTCGGCTTCCCCGCGCCGTTCGGGCAGTCGCCGTTCGCGATCACCCGCGGCAACGCCTTCGAGGCGCTGGTCAAGGCCGACGGCTGCGCTGAGCTGCTGCGGATGCTGCGCGAGCTGCTGCGCCTGCCGGTCGCCGAGGTCGCCTACCACGACGTCCAGAACGTCGGCGAGAACACCGACGCGAGGACCGGCGCCCACCTGCGTCACGCCCACACCCGCTCGCTGATCGACCGGGCCGCGCGCGGCGAGGACGACGCGGGCACGCTCTACGACCATCCGCTGCTCGCCCTCACCATCGCCGGGCACACCGCCTTCCTGGAGCCCGACGTGGTGGCGTTCCAGCTCGGCGGGCGCTTCCACATCGTGGAGATCAAGTCGTTCGCGGTGATCGACGGGCAGGCCGAGCCGTCGGCGGTGGCCGCGGCGGCCCGGCAGGCCGCGGTGTACGTCCTGGCGCTGCGCGCCCTGCTGGAGGAGCTGGGCCACGACCCGCTGCGGGTCTCCCACGACGTGGTGCTGGTCTGCCCCGAGAACTTCGCCAACCGCCCGGCCGCCTCCCTGGTGGACGTGCGCCGCCAGCTCGCCGTGCTGCGCCGCCAGCTCGCCCGCATGACGACCCTCGACCGGCTGATGGCCGGCCTGCCCGAGGACCTCACCTTCGACCTGCGCCCCGGCGAGGACGGCCGCCCCACGCGGCCGGTCGCCGAGCTGGCCGACGCGGTGCGCCGCACCACCGCCCGCTACGCGCCGGAGTGCCTGTCCACCTGCGACCTGTGCTTCTTCTGCCGCGACGAGGCCCGCCAGGAGGGCGCCTCCGACCTGCTCGGCCGGCAGGTGCGCGACGAGCTCGGCGGGGTGGCGTCCGTGGCCGAGGCCCTGGGCCTGGCCGACGGCACCCGCGACCCGGCCGAGGGCCAGGAGGAGATCGCCCGGCTGCTGCGCAACGCCGAGCGCCTGCGCAGGGAGTGCCTCGGGAGTGTGTGACAAGTGAGCCTGCTGACCTCGCTGGCCCGGCTGCGGGCCCTGGACGAGGGCATCGCCCAGCCGGTCGCGACCGTGCGGCACTGTCATCTGTCGGCGCGGCCGATGGTGTTCGTGCCGCTGCGGCTGTCCGGCGAGGCCGCCGCGCCGCTCGCCGCGATGCTCGGCGACGACCGCGACCGGCCGCGCCTGCTCGTGGTGCCCCAGCCGCGCAACCGCGACCTGCGCTTCGCGTGGGCGGCCGAGCTGGCCGGGGTGCTGCTGCCGTACGTCGAGAGCTTTGTGCACGACACCGAGACGGTCGAGCGGCGCGGCGGCGACCCGTACGAGCGGGCGCTCGACGCGCCGCAGCTCGTCGTGCCCAACACCGGCGGCGTGGCCTTCGCCCGGCTGCTCGGCCGTTCCACCCGGTTCCGCCGGGCCGACGGCCCCTACCCGGTGCCGGAGTCGGTGCCGCTGCTCGGGCGGTGGCTGACGTACTTCGCCGAGCGGGCCGCGTACCCGGGGTCGTCGCTCACGCTGGCCGCGACGGAGGAGCTGGGCCGGCACTGGGCGAGCGGGCAGAGCGGGCTGGAGGACGGCAACCTCGCGTCGCTGGTCGCGTGGATCACCGAGGGGCCGCGCGAGGAGGCCGAGGACCCGCTGGTGTGGCCGCCCGCCGGTCCGGCGACCGATCCGGGGTTCGACGCCGAGGTGCTGGCCCCGGCCATCGAGAGCGGGTCGGCCGAACGGGTCACGGAGGCGCTGCGCACCCAGCTCGCGCCGACCTGGCGGCTGATGTGGCGGGCGCTCGACCTGCTGGCGGGCCTGGAGCCGGGCGCGAGCGTGGCGCAGCGGTGGGAGCAGGACCGGGCCTCGTTCAGCGCCATGGCCGAGAGCGTCGCGGAGGGCGGCCCGCCGCAGCCCCGCAGGGACGGCGCGGTGTCCGCCGCGGCCCGGCTGGCCCGCATGGAGCGCGCCCAGGCCGCCTACGAGGTGCAGCGCGCCTACGACGACCCGCTGGTGATGGCCGAGTACCGGCTGACCGGCGAGGCGTTCGCCGGCGAGGTCGTGGAGACCGTGCCCGACAACGCCGAGGGCGAGGGCCGTTCGCGCAAGCTGCGCCCGCTGGTCGTCGTCAAGACCGACGACCCGGTGCTGCTGCCGCCCGGCACGGCGCTCGGCACCCCGGAGCGCCGCGCCCAGGGCGCCGAGCTGGTCGAGGCGCACGAGGGCCTGGTCACCGTGAAGATCACCAAGGGCATGGGGCGGGGGAAGACGGCCGCGCCGGGGTCGGTGCCGGACGTCGGCGAGCGGGTCTGCTACACCTCGCTCACCGGCGACTTCCAGGGCTCGCCCGGCCTGCCCGACGCCGAGGCCACGCCGTGGACGCACGGCGGGCCGCCCCAGCAGTACGTGCCCGACGACGAGGACGCCCAGGAGGAATGGTCGTGACCACCGGCCAGGAGCCCAGCCCCGAGCAGGTCATCGCGGACGTGCTGGCCGACCTGCCCCGGCACCGGGGCGTGGTCGTGGACTCCCCGCCGGGCGCGGGCAAGTCCACGCTGGTGGTGCGCGCGGCGGCGCACCTCGCGGCCACCGGCGAGCCGCTGATGATCGTCGCCCAGACGAACGAGCAGGTCGACGACCTGGTGGTGCGCATCTGCGACAAGCACCCGCACCTGACGGTCGGCCGGCTGTCGGCCGGCGCGTACGCGCCCCCGCCGCGCCTGCTGGAGCTGGCCGGCGTCCGGGTCGGCACGCGGGTGCAGGACCTCGGCGATCCGGACATCGTCATCGCCACGGCCGACAAGTGGGCCTGGATCGGCGACCGCAGGTGGCCGTGGGCGATCGTGGACGAGGCCTACCAGATGCGCTCGGACAAGCTGCTGCGTATCGCGGGGCTGTTCGAGCGGGCGTTGTTCGTGGGCGATCCCGGGCAGCTCGACCCGTTCTCGATCGTGGACGGCGACCGCTGGTCGGGGCTGTCGTGGGACCCGCTGCAGAGCGCGGTGTCGGTGCTGCTGCGGCACAACCCGGACCTGCCGGTGCACCGGCTGCCGGTGTCGTGGCGGCTGCCGGCGACGGCCGCGCCGGTGGTGTCGCGGGCGTTCTACCCGTTCACCGGGTTCCGTTCCGGCACCGGGCCGGGCGAGCGGCGCATGGAGCTGGTCACCGGCGGCCTCGGCACCCCGCACGACCGGGCACTTGAAGAGGCGGCCCGCTCCGGGTGGGCGCTGCTGGAGCTGCCCAACCGGCACACCGTGCGCACCGACGGCGAGGCGGTGGGGGCGGTGGCGCTGCTGGCGGAGCGGCTGCTGCAGCGCGGCGCGGTGGCGGGCTCGGAGCAGGGCGAGCGGCCGGTCACCGCCGACCGGATCGCGGTCGGGGCCGCGCACCGCGACCAGGTGGCGGCGATCCGCGCGGCCGGCCTGCCGCCGGAGATCACCGTGGACACCGCCAACCGGCTCCAGGGCCGCGAGTACGACGTGACGATCGTGCTGCACCCGCTGTCGGGGCGGCGCGACGCGACGGCCTTCCACCTGGAGTCGGGGCGGCTGTGCGTGCTCGCCTCCCGGCACCGGCACGCCTGCGTGGTGGTGGCCAGGGCCGGGATCGCCGAGCTGCTGGACGCCCACCCGTCGGCCGAGCCGGTGCAGCTCGGGGTGCCGGTGAAGTTCCCCGACGGGTGGGAGGCGAACCAGGCGGTGCTGGAGCACCTGTCCCGGCACCGGATCGAGGCGGGCCGGGGCTAGAGCCTGCGGCGCCAGACGTCGAAGGCCATCACCTGGCGCATGCCGGCGGACTCGTACAGGTCGAGCGCCGGGGTGGTGTTGTTGGAGTCGACGTGCAGGATCGTGCCCTTCCTGCCGCGGGCGGCGTCGGCGGCGAAGGCGTGCAGGAGCAGGAAGCGGCCGAGGCCGCGCCCGCGGAACTCGGGCAGCACGGCGAGCGTGGCGACGTAGCCGCAGCCCTGGTCGGGCAGGAACTGGTCGGTGCCGATGACCACGCCGGCCGGGCGGCCGTCGATCCTGGCCAGGGCGAGCTGGCTCCAGTCGGTGGCGTTCTGGGCCTGGCGGCGCTCGTACCAGTGCTCGTAGGTGGCGGGGGCGAACCCGAAGTGCTCGGCGAAGCCCTCCTGGTGGACGCGGTGCGCCTCGCGCCGTACCTCCTCGCTCTCCCCGGAGTGCAGCGTGAGCCCGGCGGGCGGGGCGGGCGGCCCGACCGGGCCGTCGAAGTCGATCCGCATGCGGTGGAAGCTGGTGCCGGGCTCGAAGCCGTGCTCCTTGGCGAGGGTCTGCTTGCCCTGGTCGGCGCGGTAGACGCCGATGTGGACGGTGGCGCCGTCGTGGCCGCGCTCGGCGGCCAGCTCGCGGGCGCGGCCGAGGACCTTCTCCCAGAGCGGTTCGATCAGTTCCTCGGAGCCGGGGCGGACGATGACGTCCACGTCGACCAGGTCGCTGTCGCTGTTGGCGTAGGCCCAGGCGTTGGCGAGCAGGCGGCCGCCAGGCCCTTCGGCGACCCAGCCGTCGCGGTCGAGGTCGAAGCCGGGCTCGGCGAGCTCGTCCTCGACGTCCTGGAGGGTCATGTCCGGTCCGCCGAGGACGGCGGTCTCGTAGGCCGAGACGAGGTCGTACAGGGCGGCCGCGTCGTCCGGGCGCGGTCGTCGGAAGGTGTGCATGGGGACAATTGTCGTCAAAACCCCCAGCGGGCACCTCTCCTTTTTCGCCGCATAAGCTGGATACTTACTTACCGGCCGTCAAGTCGAAAATGGTGCACAGTGCGGGAAGACACGCGTACCCGGATTCAGGAGGTCGCGCTGCGGCTCTTCACCGAGCAGGGGTACGAGGCGACCTCGCTGCGGGAGATCGCCGAGGAGCTCGGCGTGACGAAGGCCGCGCTCTACTACCACTTCAAGACCAAGGACGACATCGTGGCGAGCCTGGTCGACCTGCGCGTGGCCGAGATCGAGGAGCTGGTGGAGTGGGCGCGGACGCGCCCGAGGACGCCGGAGACGCGCCGCTCGCTGCTGGAGCGCTACGCCGCGAACCTGGCCCGCCCCAGCCACCTGGAGGTCACCCGCTTCCTGGAGCGCAACCAGACGGCCCTGCGCGCCCATCCGAAGCTCATCAAGATGCGCGAGGCGATGCTGGCGCTCACGGCCGAGCTGAGCGAGCCCGGCGCCACGCCGGTGGAGCGGATCAGCCGCTCGCTGGCGCTGGTCGCGCTGCACGCGGGCAAGTGGATGACGGCGCAGGACGGCCTGACCGAGGACGAGATCGCCAAGGCGTCCATGGAGGTGGCGCGGCGGCTCGTGGACATGTGAGCCGGCCTCCCCGGACGTCACATGCGCGGCCCCCGACGATTGCGTCCCGCGATCTCGGGCAGAAGGCAGCCACGCGTTCCGCAGGGAAGGAGAAGTCGTGGAGGCCTCGATAGCGCTCCGGCTGCCGAGGGATGCCGCGAGCGTCCCGCTGATCAGGCAGATGCTGGACGGCACTCTGCGCTCGCTCGGCGTCGAGGGCCAGATCCGCGACGACATCGAACTCATGCTCACCGAGGCCTGCGCCAACGTGATCCGGCACGCCGAGCCGAGCGACGAGTACACCGTCAGCGCCAACGTCCACGACGACCGGTGCATCATCCGGGTCGTGGACACCGGTCACGGTTTCGACCCGGACAAGCTCGAGGAGCCCAAGCCGGGGGCCGAGCACGGGCGCGGGCTGATGATCATGCGGGCGCTCGCCGACGACATCCGCTTCACCAACAAGCGGGAGAACGGGGCGGTGGTGTGCCTGGAGAAGCGCCTCCGGTACATGCCCGGGGCCGCCGGGCCCCACCTGATGTCCGCCGACCACCACTCCTCCCCCGCCTCACGCTGACGCCCTTTCCCTGACGGCGGGAAGGCGGCCACCGCCTTCCCGCCGTTCGCCTTCCCCGTTCATTCTCATTATCGATAATGATAGTGTCTGGGTGTGAGGACATCCGCAGAGCACTGGGCGCAGCTGGCGCTGCACCCCGTGCGCATCCGCATCCTGCGCGCCGCCGCCGGCGCCCGCCGCACGTCGTCCGACCTGGCGGGCCTGCTGCCCGACGTGCCGCAGGCGACGCTCTACCGGCACATCGCCACGCTGGCGCGGGCCGGCCTGCTGCAGGTGGTGGAGGAGCGCAAGGTCGGCGGCGCCACCGAGCGGGTGTACGCGGTGCCGGAGGGCGGGGTCACCCCCTCCCCCGAAGCGCTGGCCTCGGCCTCCCCCGAGGAGCACGCGCGGCACTTCACCGCGTTCATGGCCGGCCTGCTGGCGGAGTTCTCGCGCTACCTGGCCAGGGAGCACATCGACCTGGCGGCCGACGGCGTCGGCTACCAGCAGGTGGTGCTGCACCTGGACGACGAGGAGTTCGTACGTTTCGCGCAGGGGTTCGCCGCCCTGGTCCAGCCCCTGCTCGCCAACGAGCCGCGGCCGGGGCGCACGCCCCGGCTGCTGGCGACGATGCTGCTCCCCCTGACGGAAGAAGGTTGACACATGGCGACAGTCATCATCGACGGCGCCTCGATCGTCGTGGAGTTCGGTCCCTGGGAGCGGTTCTTCGCCGGCCGCGCCCGGCACGTCATCCCCCTGGCGGCCGTCCGGCGGGCGGACGCCACCGCTCAGCCGCTGCGCGTCCCGCGCGGCGCGCGCAGCGGACTGGCCGTGTCCGGCCACACCAAGATCGGCGTGTGGGGCCTCCACGGCGGCCCACGGCAACTGGTGTCGGTGAACCGCCACCTGCCCGGACTGCGGCTGCTGCTGGACCGCGGGGGTTCCGGCGGCGAGTTCGACGAGGTCGTGATCTCGGTTGCCGGCGCCGACCGGCTCGCCGGGACCATCCGGGCGAGGGCCGCATGAGCGGCGTCGAGGTGCGCGGCCTGACCAAGAGGTACGGCACGTTCACCGCCGTCGACGACCTCAGCTTCACCGTCAGGCCGGGAGCGGTCACCGCCTTCCTCGGCCCCAACGGCGCCGGCAAGACCACGACCATGCGCATGATGGTGGACCACGTCGCGCCGACCTCCGGCGGCGTGACGATCGGCGGGCGGCGCTACCGCGACATCCCGCGCCCGACCACCGTGGTGGGGGCGGCCTTCGACGCCTCCGCCTTCCACCCGCGGCACTCGGCGCGCGACCATCTGAGGATCTACGCGGCTATGGGCGGCCACCCGGACCGCCGGGTCGAGGAGCTGCTCGGCCTGCTCGGCCTGGCCTCCGCCGGCGACCGCGCGACGGGCGCCTGCTCCACCGGCATGCGCCGGCGGCTCACCCTGGCCACCGCCCTGCTCGGGGATCCCGGCGTCCTGCTGCTGGACGAGCCGGGCAACGGCCTGGACCCCGAGGGCACGGCCTGGCTCCGCTCGTTCCTGCGCGACCTGGCCGGGCAGGGCCGCGCCGTCCTCGTCTCCAGCCACGTGCTGAGCGAGGTCCAGCAGGTCGCCGACGACGTCGTGGTCATCCGGCGCGGACGGCTGCTGGCCGCCGGAGCCCTGGGCGACCTCGCAGGCGCGGAGCGGACCGTACGGGTGAGCAGCCCGGACGCGGCCCTGCTCGCCCGCGCCCTGGCGCCCGGCGCCCGCCGGATCGACCAGGACGGACCCCACGACCTGCGGGTGCACGGGCTGGAGCCGGCCCGGATCGCCGACCTGGCCGCGGCGCACGGGCTGCGCGTCCACGGCCTGGCCGCCCACCAGCCCAGCCTGGAAGAGCTCTTCCTGGACCTGACCGGCGAACGGACGAACGCATGAGACCCCTGATCCACGCGGAGTTCCGCAGGCTGCTCGCGACCCGGACGTGGCTGGGCACCCTGCTCGCCGCCGCTCTCCTCGGCGGTGGCCTGATCGGGCTGCTGGCCCTCGTCGGGCCGGAGAACTTCGACCCGCCGATGCCGGGGCTGCACACCGAGGCCGGCGTCCGGGCCGTCCTCGGCTTTCTCGGCTTCACCGCGTTCGTCCCGGCCGCCGTCGGCACCCTGGCCGTGACCTCCGAGTACCGGCACCGGACCATCACCTTCACGTTCCTGTACGCGCCGGACCGCTGGCGCGTGCTGGCCGCCAAGCTCGCCGTCCACGGGTGCGCGGGCATGGTCTACGGGCTCGTCCTGTCGGGCACCGCCGCCGTGTCGCTGTTCGGGGCCGCCGCGGCCCGCGGCGTCGCCCTGGGCCTGAGCGCCGGGACCGTCATCGAGCTCCTGGCCCGCCTGGCGGTCGCGATGGCCGCCTACACGGTGCTCGGCGTGGGCATGGGCGCGCTGATCCGCCACCAGGTCGCGGCGCTGTGCGTGGTGGTCGGCTACCTGTACGGGGCGGAGCTGCTGCTCATGATGATCCCGGGCGTCCGTCACCTCTATCCCCTGCTGCCCGGCGGCGCGACCGCGGCGCTGACCGACTTCACGGCCGTGGCCGACGCCCTGGCCCAGCAGTTGTCCAGCGAGCCCGTCCGCCTGCTGTCACCCCTGGCCGGGGCGCTGGTCCTGCTCGGGTACGCGGCGCTGGCGAGCTCGGCGGCGCTGCTCAGACCCCTGCGCCGCGACGTCGCCTGACCTCCAGGGGAAAGTGGCGGCGCAGGCGCGGAGTGCGGCCGCTCAGCTCGCCCCGCCGCCGCTCGGGGACGCGCTCGCCGCTCAGCTTCACGGTCAGCCGCCGCTCCCGGCCCGTCAGGCGCCGCCACAGGTGCCTCCAGCGGACCATGGAGCCCGCCATGACGACGAACGCGGCCAGGGCGATCACGGCGGTGACGGCGATCGCGGCGGCGATGAGCAGCAGCACGACCAGCAGGGACCCGATGGCGCCGAGCACGTCCAACATCTGGCGGAAAGTTCCCGATCACCAGCGGGTTATGCCAACTTATGCGGATATATCGCCCTTACTTGGACGCGAGCCGGGTCAGTCCGCGACCAGCCCCGACGGGTCGAGCCGGCCCGGCAGCAGGTCGAGCCGGCGCAGGATGACGCCCTCGCGCAGCGCCCACGGGCACACCTCCAGGCGGTCCACCTCGAACAGGTCCATGGCCGCGTCCGCGACCAGCGCCCCCGCCGCGAGCTGCGCGGCCCGCCCCTCGGACACCCCGGACAGCCGCCCCCGCTCGGCCGCGCTCATCCCGGTGAGCTTGGTCACCCAGTCGGCGGTGTCCTGGCGGGTGAGGCGGCGGGGCACGTACAGGCCCTCGCTGGTGGGCGCGGCCCCGGCGATCCTGGCGAGCTGCTTGAAGGTCTTGGAGGTGGCGACGGCGCGGTGGGGCCGGCCGTGGCGCACGACGGAGCCGACGGTGCGCGCGATCTCGGTGCGGACGTGCCGCCGCAGCCTGCGCACCTCGTCGGCGGGCGGCGGGTCGGCGGTGAACCAGTCGCGGGTCAGCCGCCCGGCCCCCAGCGGCAGCGAGACGGCCACGTCGGGCTCCTCGTCCACGCCGGCCGCGATCTCCAGCGAGCCGCCGCCGATGTCGAAGGCGAGCAGCCGCCCCGACGACCAGCCGAACCACCGGCGCACGGCGAGGAAGGTCAGCCGGGCCTCGTCGCGCCCGGACAGCACCTCGATGCGCACGCCGCAGCCGTCCTCGACGCGCGCCAGCACCTCCTCGCCGTTGGCCGCCTCGCGCACGGCGGAGGTGGCGAAGCCGAGCAGGTCCTCCACGCCCTTGTCCTCGGCCAGCTCGACGGCCTCCTTGACGAAGGCGCACAGCCGCTCGACACCCCGCTCGGCGAGCCGGTTGTCCTCGCCGAGGTACTCCGTCAGGCGCAGCTCCTCCTTGTGGGAGTACGCGGGGATGGGCCGGGCGCCGTGATGGGCGTCCACGACGAGGAGATGCACCGTGTTCGAGCCGATGTCCAGCACGCCGAGTCGCATGGGAAGACGCTACCGCTCTGCCGGTTTCACGGCATGACGCGAGGGGTGAGCAGCGGCGGCCGTGTGATCGGGGGCATGGTTCAAGGGCTACCCTTCCTTGGTGGAATGACACGTTTGGGGGGACTTTGAGCGCTTGCTGTGGCCCGAGCAGGGAGGGCCCCGCCACGTCGCAGCCGCGGCCGGCCGTCCTGACCGCGCGGCGGCCGGCGCCGCCGCGCGGCATGGTACGCATCCCGGGCGGCACGTTCCTCATGGGCGGCGACGACTGGGACGCCCGTCCTGAGGACGCCGAAGGACCGGTCCGCGAGGTGCGGCTGGACCCGTTCATGATCGACCCGGCGTGCGTGACGAACGCCCAGTTCGCCACGTTCGTCAAGGAGACGGGGTACGTCACCGAGGCCGAGCGGATCGGCTGGTCGTTCGTGTTCCGGCAGTTCGCCACCGCGGGCGTCATCGACGCCACCGTGGCCGGCGCCCCCTGGTGGGCCGGCGTCGAGGGGGCCGCCTGGCGCACCCCGGAGGGGCCCGGCTCGTCGATCGGCGCCCGGCAGAACCATCCCGTCGTGCACGTCTCGTGGAACGACGCGAACGCCTACGCCGCCTGGGCGGGCAAGCGGCTGCCCACCGAGGCCGAGTGGGAGATGGCCGCCCGCGGCGGGCTGGAGCGCAAGCGCTTCCCCTGGGGCGACGAGCTGGCGCCGAACGGGCGGCAGCGGTGCAACATCTGGCAAGGCCACTTCCCCACCGCGCCGAGCAAGGGGACCGTACCGGTCAAGTCGTTCCAGCCCAACGGCTACGGGCTCTACAACGTCGCCGGGAACGTGTGGGAGTGGACCGCCGACTGGTGGGGCACGGAGTGGCAGCCGTACGCGGAGAACCCGGCCGGGCCGGCCGAGGGCAGCGCGAAGGTGATCCGCGGCGGGTCGTACATGTGCCACGACTCCTACTGCAACCGCTACCGGGTGGCCGCGCGCACCTCCAACACCCCCGACTCGGCGACCGGGCACACCGGTTTCCGCTGCGCGGCCATACTCTGATCGCATGTCACGAACCCTGCGACTGTTGATCACCGGCGGCGGCACCGGCGGTCACACCTACCCGGCCCTGACGACGCTGTCCGCCTTCCAGCGCCGCCAGGTGCCGCACGACGTGCTCTGGGTCGGCACCGCGAACGGCCTGGAGGCCAGGATCACGGCCGAGCACGGCATCCCGTTCAAGGCGATCACGACCGGCAAGCTGCGCCGCCGCCCCAACCTGCGGGAGCTGGGCACGAACATCGCGGACGTGTTCCGCGTCCCGGTCGGGGTGTTCCAGGCGATCGGGCACGCGGCCCGCTACCTGCCCGACGTGGTGCTGTCCACCGGGGGCTACGTGGCGGTGCCCATCGGCGTGGCGGCCAAGCTGATCCGCCGCCCGCTCGTCATGCACGAGCAGACGACCGTCGTGGGGCTGGCCAACCGGATCCTGTCGCGCCTCGCCACCCGGATCGCGCTGTCGCACGAGTCGTCGCTGGAGCACCTGCCCGCCTCCGCCCGCGCCAAGGCCGTGGTGACCGGCAACCCGGTGCGGCCGGAGCTGCTGGCCGGCAACCGGGCCGCGGCCTACGACCTGTTCGGGCTGACGTTCGAGGTGCCGCTCGTCTACGTGACCGGCGGCGCGCAGGGCAGCAAGCAGATCAACACGCTCATCGCCGAGATCCTGCCGCGGCTGCTGCCGCACGCGCAGGTCGTGCACCAGTGCGGGCCCAACTGGATCGAGCAGATGCGCGCGGTGCCGGTGCCCGCCGAGCTGGCCGACCGCTACCACCCGGTGCCGTACGTGGGGGCGGAGCTGGCCGACCTGTTCGCCGCGGCCGACGTGGTGATCGCGCGCAGCGGCGCGGGGACGGTGTCGGAGCTGACCGCGATCGGCAAGCCCGCCGTGCTGATCCCGCTCATCCCGACCGGCGGCGACGAGCAGCGCAAGAACGCCGGCTACCTGGCCTCGGCGGGGGCGGCGCGGGCGCTGCTGGAGCCGGGGCCGACGGCCGACCAGCTCCTGGCCGAGCTGATGCCGCTGCTGGCCGATCCCGGGCTGCGCGCCTCGATGGGGCAGGCCGCGGCCCGGCTGGGCCGCGTGGACGCCGCGGACGCCCTGTGCGACCTGCTGCTGGAGGTGGCCCACACGGGCGCCGCCGTGCCTCCTGCCGCCGCGCCTCCCACCGCCGTGCCTCCTGCCGCTGCGCCTCCCACCGCCGTGCCTCCCGCCTCCGTGCCTCCCACCGGCGCGTCACAGCCGCCCACCGGGGGTCAGGGCTCGCCGGGTGGTCCCGGCACCTCTTTCGGCGCTCCCGGCTCCAGGTAGCGGAACGCCTCGCGGGCGGAGCCGACGCTCCGCCTGAGCGCCTGCTCCAGCCGGTCGGCGTCGGCCGCCAGCCGGTCCAGCTCCGGCACCGCGAAGGCGTCCGCGCCGGTCTCGGCGACGAGCTCCTCGTACTGGTGCAGCCGCCCGCGCAGCTCCTCGATCTGCTCGTGGGCGTGGTAGGCGCGCTCGGCCTCGGTGACGTTGGCGGCGTAGCGCTCCAGCGCCTCGACGCGGGCGAGCACCGCGGCCTCGCTGCCGTCGAGCGCCCGGGCCAGCGGCTCGGCGACGGCCTCGACCTCGGGCGTGAGGCCGCGCGAGACGGTCTCGCGGTGCTTGGCGCGCAGCGCCGACAGCTTGGCGAGCAGGCGCGCGATCTCCCACTCCTCGGCGGGCAGCATCACCGCGTTGCGGGCGTCGTCCAGCAGGCCCTCGGTGTTGACACGGGACCCGGTGACGGCGGCGACGGCCCGCTGCGCGCGGGCCAGCAGCCGCCGGGCGGACTCGTCGAGGTCGTCGGGGAGCACGTAGCGGCCCTCGTGCCAGCGCAGCAGCTCGTAGGTCTCGCGCTCGGTGTCGTCCTCGTCCTCCTCGGACAGGTCCTGGCGGGCGAACAGCACGATCACCAGGGGGATGCCGACCAGCACGAGCAGGAGCAGGCCGAGCCCCCTGATCGCGGCGCCGAGGCCGAGCAGCAGCCCGAAGAAGACCACCGTGGCGAAGACGCTCACCATGCCCCGGTGCCTGTCCGACAGGGCCTTGCGCGGCTGGGGCGCCCAGCCTTGGCGCATCTTGACCAGCACGCGCCGGGACTGCCTCAGCACCTGCGCGTCGTCCGGTGGTATCTGGGGATCGACCACCATATCCGCCACAAATTCGGATCCTAAGGCAAATCACCCCTCAAGGTGGCGAAAAGCCTCGTGCGCCGAGCTGACGCTGTCGCGTAACGCCTGCTCAAGGCGGCCGGCGTCCTCGGCCAATCCGTCGAGCTCGGGAACGGCCGAGCCGTCGGCGCCCGACTCCACGAGCAGTTCCTCGTAGCGGGGCAGGCGGGCGCTGAGGCGCTCGATCTGCCGCCGTGCCCGGTAGGCGCGCTCGGCGTCGGCCACGTGCCCCGCGTAGCGTTCCAGCGCCTCGACGCGGGCGAGCACCGCGGCCTCGCTTCTGTCGAGGACCTCGGCGAGCGGCCCGGCGACGGCGGCCACCTCCGGCGTCATCCCCTCGGCGATCACCTCCTGATGCTCGGCGCGCAGCGCCGACAGCTTGGCCAGCAGGCGGGCGATCTCCCATTCCTGCGCGGGCAGCATCACCGCGTTGCGGACGTCGTCCAGCAGCCCCTCGGCGTTGACCCGGGAGGCCATGACCTGCCCGACGGCCCTCGCCGCGCGGTCCAGCAGGTCGCGGGCCGGCTCGTCGAGGTGCTCGTCCAGGACGTAGTGGCCCTCGTAGCCGCGGGCGTGCTCGTGGACCTCGCGTTCGAGGGCGCGGCGGCGCTCGGCCGCGGCGTCGGTACGGGGCCGCAGCAGCAGGCCGACGGTCAGCAGCGCGGCGCCCGTCATGCTCACCGCGAACGAGGTGTAGCGCCCGGCCGCGAACAGGGCCAGGCCGTACAGGGCTAGCGACGCCGCGATCACGCCGGCGACGATGCTCGCGCCCAGGCCGAGGATCGGGCCGGCGCTCTTGGGCGGGGGCCTCCAGCCCCGGTGGACGCGGGCCAGCAGGGCGTGGTTGGCCCGCAGCAGGTCGGCGGCCTCGCGGGAGACGGCAGGATCGACGACGACCCTCGCGTCGCGGCGGCCGGGCACGATGTCGGTCATGGGCGGCGGCTGTCAGCTTTCCAGGTGCAGGAAGGCCTCGTGCGCGGACTCCACGCTGCGCCGGAGCGTCCGCTCCAGCGTGTCGGCGTCGCCGGCCAGCTTCTCCAGCTCCGCGAGCGCGAGCCCGTCGGCGCCCGACTCGGCCAGCAGTTCCTCGTAGCGCGGCAGCCGCGCCCGCAGCTCCTCGATCTGGGCGTGCGCGTGGTAGGCGCGCTCGGCCTCGCGTACGTGGGCGGCGTAACGTTCCAGCGCCTCGACGCGGGCGACCACCGCCGCCTCGCTGGCGGACAGGGCGTGTTCGAGCGGCCGGAGCACCGGGGCGACCTCGGGGGCGAGGCCGCGCTCCCACAGCTCGCGGTGCTCGCGGCGCAGGGCGGAGAGCTTGGCCAGCAGGCGGGCGATCTCCCATTCCTGCGCGGGCAGCATGACGGCGTTGCCGGCGTCGTCGAGCAGGCCCTCGGCGTTGACGTGGGAGTGCAGCACCACGCCGACCGCGCGCTGGGCGCGGCCCAGCACGAGCCGCGCCTCCTGGTCGAAGTCCTCGCCGATGAGGTAGCGGCCGTCGTACCAGCGGGCCTGCTCGTAGACCTGGCGCTCGTGGGGGCGCTCGTCCTCGGGCGGCTCGCTCATGGAGGCGATCTTCACCAGGACGACGAAGACGTACGTGCCGAGCAGCACGAACCCGGCCGGCGCGAACGGCGACTCGAGCAGGACGGCCATGAGGGCGATCACCACGGGGGTGGCGGCCAGCAGCAGGGTGCTGGAGGGGCCGCGGCGCGGCCGGGAGGATCCGCCGGAGGAGGCGCGGGGCGCCCATCCCGCGCGCACCCGGGACAGCAGCGAGGCGTTGGCCCGTAACAGCCCGGCGACTTCCGCCGGAACCGCCGGATCGACCACCACACCCACGCTCTGTCCTGGCACCCTGGCGCCCCCCAAGCTCGGTATGTGGATATTACGTAACACTTCGCTTGCGTGTCAGCCTCGAATGTCGCCGGAAGTACGGGATTCAAACATCGTCCTGCTGGATCTCCCACAGCGCGGTCTCCGGGATCCCGGCCTTGACCAGCAGCTCCCAGGTGGCCCGCCGCTCACGAGGATCGGCGAGCAGGGCGCGCAGGAGGGGCCGCAGCCGCGTGTGGTCGGCGCCGCCCTCCGCCCACAGCGCGCCGAGCGCCTGGTGCACGGCCGGCGAGCGGACCGCGGCCGTGCGCAGCAGCTCCTCCAGGATGGCCACCCGGTCGCGGAACGGCAGGGGCCGCCCCTCCCCCAGCGCGCGCAGCAGCAGGTCGAGCAGGCGGCGGTGGCGGGGGCCGTGCCCGGTGGCGACGGCGACGACGGCGTCCCCCATCCCCGTGGGGTCGTCGGCGCCGAGCACGACGTCCTCCTCGCCGTTCTCGACGACCCGCCGCGCGGACAGGGCGGTGACCAGGCCGTTCCATCCCTCCTCGCCGAGCTGGCCCTTCCACAGGTGGGTGAAGGAGGACCAGCGCTCCGGCGCGTCGGGGCCGGGCAGCAGCTCCGACACGCGGACCGGCCCGTCGGCGGCGGCCACGACGAGCAGCGCGAGGTTCGCCGAGTACGCGGCCAGCCGCCGCGCCAGGCTGTGCCGCACCGGGCGGAAGCCGGTGAAGTGGCGGCGCCCGCACTCGTGCAGGGAGCGGCGCAGCAGCCCGGACAGCTGCTCGACGCAGCGGGCCCGGATCTCGGGCGGCACGTCGTCGAGCAGGTCGATGACGAACCCGACGATCGGCCCGCGCTCGGCCAGGCAGGAGTGGGAGATGACGGCGTGGAGCAGGTCGTCGTCCACGCTCTGCACGAGCGCCAGCGGCTCGTCGCCGGCGTGGCTGCGCCTGCGGTCGAGGTCGCGCAGCGCGTAGACGGCCAGCCAGGCGACCAGGAAGTCGCCGAAGGTGGAGTGCAGGAAGGCGTGGCCGCCCCGGCGGACGAAGAAGAACCGCTCGGTGGCCTTGCGCGCCCAGTCGGTGCGGACCGCCCGGTCGGGGTCGGCCTCGGCCGGGTCGTCCTCGCCGCCGTGGCACAGGGCGGGCAGGTCGCGGTCGAGGGCCTCGTCGGTGATGACCTGGCGGCCGCGGGCCAGCATGGACAGCGCCGCCGCGCCGAGCAGCACCAGCTCCTGGTCGATGACCACCCGGCCGGCGCCGCCGGTCTCGCGTTCGGTGAAGTCGCGCAGCAGCACCTCGTACAGGCGTGAGCGCTTGAGCGGGCGCCGCCGGGGGTCGCCCTGCTGCGCCGCGTTGCCGCCGGCGTCGTAGAGGGCGAGCAGGAGCAGCAGCAGCGGCTGGCGGGCCATCTCGCCGTGGGCGAGGGCGGCCTCGGCGGGCAGCGGTGTGAGGTCGCGGCGGGCCAGCAGGGCGCGGTTGGCCTGGTCCCAGATGTCCAGCCACTGGCGTACCTGGTCGTCCTCGAACGGCAGGAGCCGCAGCGCCAGCAGCCCCTCGGGGAAGCGGATGCGCTCGGCCACGACCGTGCGGCTGGTCACGACGACCGCGGCGGGGCGGCCGAGCCCGGCCTCGCGGCGCTGGAACTCCTCCACCCTCGCGAGGTAGTCGTAGCGGCCGGAGCCGCCGAGCAGCAGCTCGTCCAGCCCGTCGAGGAGGATGACGGGCTGCGCCCCGCCGGCGGCCTCGACCAGGTCTCCGTAGGAGACCTCCTCGCCGAGGACGGCGGCGATGGCCTGCTCGATCTGCTCGGTGACGTCCGCGCGCGGCGCGACCCCCTGCAGGTCCACCCGGATCGGCAGGAACTCCGAGCGGGCCAGGCGGGCGGCCAGCACCTCGGTCAGCTTGGTCTTGCCCGAGCCGGGGTCGCCGAGCACGAGCAGCGGCGCCCGCGTGGCGCGCAGCGAGGTGAGGTGCCCGACGAGGAACGCCTCGGTGTCGGGCAGCAGCCGCTGGTCCTCCCACCAGCCGTCGAGCGCGGGCGAGGCGTCGCGGGTCAGCTCGGCCACCCGGCAGCGCGGGGTGAGGTAGCCCTCGCCGAGCAGCGGCAGGTAGACGTCCTCGGGCAGCTTGCCGGCCAGCAGGAGCGGCTGGTCCAGCAGGTTGGCGGCCATCCTGGCCAGGTGGACCATCGGGCGGTCGCCGACGCGGGGCGGGGCCAGCTCGGCCAGCAGCCACGCCACCCGGGACAGCGCCGTGGAGGGCTGGGGGCGCTCGGTGACGAGGCTGCGCACCGCGAACTCGTGGCTGTCGAGGGCCAGTGAACGGTAGTTCTCGTCGTAGACGCGCAGGGCGTGGGCGGGCGGGCCCTCGGCGAGCATCCGGGGCAGCAGGATCTGGTCGTCGTGGCTCAGCTCGTCCCAGACGGGCATGCCCGCGGCGTAGCCGGCCACGGCCTCCGACATGCGCAGATAGGCACGTTCCACCGCCTGGCGGGTCTCGCCGTAGGGGATGTGCGGCTCCGGGGTGGGCAGGCGCTCCAGCATGAGGGCGGCCATCAGCCGGGCGAAACGTTCGGGGGTCGGCACGCCGCGGGAGATCTGCTCGGTGCGGTCGAGCTGCTCCAGCGTGAACGGCAGCTTGGCCTCGCCGAGCGCCTCGAAGTAGGCGGAGACCACGATGACGGCGTGCGCGGCGGCCAGGCGCTGGGTGCGGGTGTGCCGGTCGACGCCGCCGCGCAGCTCCGGCAGGCGGCCGACGACGTCCTCGCCGTAGCGGACGACGGAGGCGCGCATGTCGGCCACGCCCATGACGAGCTGCCCGGCGCCGGCCAGCGGCCACCCGCTGCGCTCGGCCGCCGCGGCGAACCCGATCACCTTGGCCAGCCTGCCGTCCTTGCAGCCGAGGATCCTCAGGGCGTCGGCGTAGCTCGGGGTCTCGATCATGGCCTTCTCCCGGGGACTGGGGATGTCCCGTCAGCGCTGGGTGCCGCGGTCACATTCCCTTCATGCCCGTTTCATCGCCTCGGCGATCTCCGGCAGGGTGGTGGGGTCCTCGATCGTGGACGGGGTGGCGTACGGGCGGTCGTCGGCGATGTCGCGCATCGTGCCGCGCAGGATCTTGCCGGAGCGGGTCTTCGGCAGCCGGGCGACCACGACGGCGCGGCGGAAGGCGGCGACCGGGCCGATGCGCTCGCGCACCAGGGCGACCAGCTCGCGCTCCAGCTCCTCCGGGTCGCGGTCGCAGCCGGACTTGAGCACCGCGAAGCCGACCGGGACCTGCCCCTTGACCTCGTCGGCCACGCCGATGACGGCGCACTCGGCGACGTCGGGGTGGCCGGCGAGGACCTCCTCCATCGATCCGGTGGACAGCCGGTGGCCGGCGACGTTGATGACGTCGTCGATGCGGCCCATGACGTAGAGGTAGCCGTCGGCGTCGAAGTGGCCGCCGTCGCCGGTCAGGTAGTGGCCGGGGTGGCGTTCGAGGTAGGAGGCGCGGAAGCGGGCCTCGTCGCGGTAGAGGGTGGGCAGGGCGCCGGGCGGCAGCGGCAGCTTGACCGTGACCGAGCCCTCGACGCCGGGCGGGCAGTCGTTGCCGGCGGCGTCCAGGACGTGCACGTCCCAGCCCGGCACGGGCTTGGTCGGGGAGCCGGGCCTGGCCGGCAGCGTCTCGATGCCGACGCAGTTGGCGGCGATGGGCCAGCCGGTCTCGGTCTGCCACCAGTGGTCGACGACCGGGACGCCGAGCAGATCGGCGGCCCAGTGGTAGGTGTCGGGGTCGAGGCGCTCACCGGCGAGGAAGAGGTGCCGCAGCCCGGACAGGTCCCACTTTTTCGCGAATTCGCCGGAGGGGTCCTCCTTCTTGATGGCGCGGATCGCGGTCGGCGCGGTGAACAGCGTCCGCACGCCGTACGTGGCCACCACCCGCCAGTACGCGCCGGGGTCGGGGGTGCCGACGGGCTTGCCCTCGTACAGCACGGTCGTGCAGCCGGCCAGCAGCGGGGCGTAGACGATGTAGGAGTGGCCGACGACCCAGCCGACGTCGGAGGCCGCCCAGAAGACCTCGCCGGGGGCGGCGCCGTACACGTGGGCCATGCTCCAGTGCAGCGCGACGGCGTGGCCGCCGTTGTCGCGCAGCACGCCCTTCGGCGAGCCGGTGGTGCCGGAGGTGTAGAGGACGTAGAGCGGGTCGGTCGCGGCCACGCTCACGCAGGGGGCGGGCGCGGCGTCGCGCACGGTCGCGGCCCAGTCGAGGTCGCGGCCCTCGGTCAGCTCGGCGGGGCACTGCGGGCGCCGCAGGATCACGCACCGCTCCGGCCGGTGCGCGGCCTGCTCCAGCGCCGCGTCCAGCAGCGGTTTGTACGCCACCACCCGGCTGGGCTCGATGCCGCAGGAGGCGGACAGCACGACCTTGGGCCGGGCGTGGTCGACGCGCACCGCCAGCTCGCGGGCGGCGAACCCGCCGAACACCACCGAGTGCACCGCCCCGAGACGCGCGCAGGCCAGCATGGCGATCACGGCCTCGGGCACCATCGGCATGTAGATCACGACGGTGTCGCCGGCGCCCACGCCGAGGTCGCGCAGCATGCCCGCGGTGCGCGCCACCTCGTCGAGCAGCTCGGCGTAGCTGAGCACGCGCCCGCCGCCGGTGACCGGGCTGTCGTGGATCAGCGCCAGCTGCCCGCCGCGGCCGGCCGCCACGTGCCGGTCGAGCGCGTTGTGGCAGGTGTTGAGCCGCCCGTCGGGGAACCAGCGGCCGTCCTGGCCGAGGACCGTGGCCGGAGCCACGTCCCAGTCGATGCCGCGGGCCGCCTCGGCCCAGAACTCCTCGGGATGCCGGGTGCTTCGCCGGTAGGCCTCGTCATAACCGCTCACTTATCGATCAGACCAGCCGCCGGCCCCGTGGCGCAAGTGTCCGGCCCGGCGGCGGCCTGATCGTTTCGGCGGTCAGCCGGCGGACAGCACCAGCCGGACGGCGAAGGTGCGGTAGCCGGCCCGCTCGAACGCCCTCACCATCGGCACGTTGCCGCGGTCGGTGTCGGCGGCGATCCGCTGCACCCCCCGCCCGGCGTGACAGCGGGTGATCTCGCCGAGCAGGTCGTCCACGTGGCCGTGGCCGCGGTGCTCGGGAACGACGCCGAGGTAGCCGACCACGGGGCCGGCGTTGTTGGCCGACGGCAGCGCGACACCCACCAGGGAGCCGTCGGCGGCCGAGTACGCCAGCCGCCACCACGACCGGTCACCCGGCATCTCCCGGTAGTCGGCGACGTCGTGGCGCGCCTGCTCCACCGGGTCCATGGTGCGCAGCGCCATCCGGGTGGTGTGGTCGAGCGTTCCCTCCGCCACCCGGCGGAAGGCCGCCACGAACGCCTCGTCGTCGTCCTCGCCGCGGAAGACCAGCCGGCCCGACGGCTCGGGCACGGGCTCGCCGGCCGTCCACGCGAACCGCAGGCGTTCCAGCTCGTCGGTCAGCCCGGCGCGGCCCACCGCTTCCTTGCGCCAGCCGAGCGCGGCGGCGGCCTTCGGGTCCTCGCGCCAGCCCTCGGACAGGAACACGTGGTACGCCGGGCGGTCGCCGAACGCGGCGTGCCCGCGCTCCAGCAGCTCGGCGGCCAGCGCGACCCGGTCGCGGACGGACGGGTGGACGTACACGCAGTCGAGGGCGAGCGGCCGCCCGCCGGGGAAGCCCCACCAGACGGCGCGGGCCAGGATGTCGCCGGTGTCCTCGTCGAGGGCCAGCCAGATGTGGTCGTAGCGGTAGTTTCCGCTCTCCAGGAACGACAGGAGGCGGTCAGGATGGGCCCAGCTGACGGACTCGTCGACGACGCAGCCGAGCAGGCGGTCTAGGTCGTCACCGACCGCGGTACGGAAATGCACGTTTCCTCCGAGAAGGGGAAGAGGGCGCGCGGAGCGCCCAGGGCAGTGCCGAACATCTCAGCGCCTCCTTTCTTCCGACTTTTCGGCGTCAGCGGGCACTGTATCGCAAAGAACGCGCAAGGATGGGCCCGTGAGGTCCTACGACGACGAGACGCTGCCCCTCCAGCCGCCCGTCCGGCTGCCCGACGAGGCCACGCTGGCCGCGGCCGTCCGCGCCGCCCCGCTGGCCGGGGAGCTGCGCCCGGAGGGTTCCGACGCCGAGGTGCTGGCCGCCTGGGCGGACCACTGCAGGGAGCGGCTGGCCGCCGACGAGGGGCTGCTGGTGGAGCTCATCCGGCTGTTCCTGTCCAGGGAGCCGGTGAAGGGCGAGGCGCCGGAGACGCTGGCGGGGCTCGGGCTGGTGCGGACGGCGGAGCCGTACACGCTGAGCTGGCTCGGCCTGTGGGCGGCCCGGCTGATCATCGCCGACACCACCGGGCAGGAGATCCCCGTCATGGGCTCGCTCGCCGGCGCCGACGCGGCGACGCTGCTGCACGCCCTGCGCTCCTACCCCGAGGCCGAGCGCGACGAGGAACTGGCCGGCTGGCTGAAGGGCCGCGACCGGGAGGACGCCGTCACCTCGCTGGCCGCCGCGCTCGCCACGGTGAGCCCGCTCAGCCGGGCGGTCGGCGTCGAGCTGCTCTCCCACGACCTCGGGGACGAGGGCAGGCACGCGCTGCTGCGGCTGCTGGAGGAGCCGAAGCTGGGCGCGGTGATCGCGGCCAGGACGGCGAACCCGCAGCGGCAGCCGGTGCCGGAGGAGATCGCGTGGGTGCTGGTGGACATGGCGGCGGCGCTGCTGGAGTTCGGCGACGCGCCGGACGAGGTGATCAAGTCCATCGCCATGGGGATGAACTCCGAGGAGCAGGCCGCGACGATCGCGATCCTGGCGTTCGGCGACCATCCGTGGACCGGGCGGGTGCTCCAGGTCTTCATCGACCACCATCCGGACGAGCGGATCGCGGCCGCCGCGAGGAAGGCGCTGCGGCGGCTGCGCGGCCTGTCGGACCTGCGGCCGTGACCGTCAGCGTGACCGGCGGGGGTGACCTGCGGCCCGTGATCGGCGGCCCGGCGGTGACGGTAGAGTCGGCTCGGTGACGAAGCATACGATCTCCCCGCAGAACAGCATCCTCGGTGAGGCGTTCGCCTGCGCGTGCGGCGTCATCCTCGGCGGCCGGATGACGGCCGAGCTCCACGCGGCCGAGAACAACCTGTGCTCGGCCTGCCTCGGCTCGGCCGAGGAGGAGGTCGCCCCCGGCCTGTCGCGCGGCTGCTCGTCGTGCGCGGGCAGCGGGCGGCGCAAGGAGCAGCTCACCTGGCAGCTCGCCCACGCCGAGGCGGAGAACCTCATCACCATGAGCGTCGTGCGGGGGATCGTGGCCCGCTTCGACGGGCCGTTCCGCCTGTCGGAGATCGCCGACACGGTCCGCGACGGCCTCGGCCTGCCCGCCGGGCGGCTGCCCGTGGGCCCGCGGGTGCGGGACCTGCTGCTGCAGCTGCAGGCGGCGGGCGAGATCGCCATGCTGTCGGCCCCCGACGAGATGCTGGGCACCGACATGGTCCTCTACCGCGACCCGCAGTGGCAGCGCGCCCGCACCCTCGGCCTGTAGGAAAAGGATCGCCTTTCTGACCAATAAGGAATTGGCCGGAACGACGCGCGCCGGAATTCCCGCAGAAAATCATCGCATTCCCGTTGCCGCATAAGCGATCCGCTCGGGACGATGGTGTCCTTTCAGCGGGGAGGGCACGACGTGGACGAGGTGAATATCACCCTCTTTCCCGAGCGCGCGGTCGTACGCGACGACGCGCCGAGCGAAACGGATCTCGTGGTCGAGATCTCCTGCCGGTCGGCGGCCGGGCAGACCCGGCCGCAGGGTCCCATGAACCTCTGTCTCGTCATCGACCGCAGCGGCAGCATGGACGGGCCCAAGCTCGCGACGGCCAAGAAGAGCTGCGCCGACATCTTCCGCCGCCTCGGCGACGACGATCTGCTGACGGTCGTGGTCTTCGACGACGAGGCCCAGGTCATCGTCAATCCGCAGACCCCCCGGGACGAGGTCGAACGGCGGCTCGACGCCATCACGTCGGGCGGGATGACGAATCTGTCGCTCGGCTGGTACCAGGGACTACTGGAACTTCAGACACATATGGGAGATTCGCACCATAATCGCGTTTTTCTGCTTTCCGACGGCCAGGCCAACAAGGGCGAGACAAAACGCGCCGTTTTCGCCGACACCGCCACCCGGGCCCGCGACACCGGGATCACCGCCTCGACGATCGGCGTCGGCGCCGACTTCCAGGAGGACCTGCTGGAGGCGATCGCCTCCGCGTCAGGAGGGCGGTTCTGGTACATCGGCGACTCCGACATCGAGGACATCATCGAGGAGGAGTTCGAAGGCGCCCTGACCGTGCTCCTCGACCGGCCGCGGGTGGCGCTCTCGCTGCCCGAGGGCGTACGGGTGAGCCGCGAGCTCAACGCGCTGCGCAAGGTCGCGCAGCGCTACCGGCTCCGCCCGCTGCAGGGCGAGGACCTCTTCAACTTCGCGGTGCGCCTGGAGATCGACCCGCAGGCCGCGGCCGACGGCGGGTTCGCCATCGGCGCGACCCTCTTCGAGGGCGAGCGCGAGGTCGCGGCGACCGGCCTGCGCCTCACGCTCGGCGACCGGCAGCAGGTGGCCGCCAGCCCCGCCCACCCTCTGGTGCGCAGCACCGTCCAGCAGTTCGAGGCGGCGGCCACGCACGAGACCATGCTCACCGACCTCGCGGCGGGCAACGTCACCGAGCTGCGGGAGATGCTGACCGCGGAGATCGCGAGGCTCCGCGACCTCGAAGCCTCCCTGCTGCGGGCCGAGGACGAGGCATGGGGCTGGGCTCCGGTCCGCGGCCGGCGCGAGGCGCTCCACATCGGCCACCACCTGGGCACCAAAGAGGCCGAGGCCGTCTACATGGAGCTGATCGCCCCCTACGCCGACGCGCCGGAGGTGCAGGTCTTCCTCATGAAGGTCCGCAAGCACATGAGGCGCGAGGAGCACCGGATGAGGATGCGGCGGCTCAACACCACCCCCTGGGACGACGAGACGCCGATCATCCTGGAGGCGATCGACCTCGCCGACCGCCTCGCCGACCGGCACCCCGAGGACGCCGGCCGGATCCACGCGCTGCGCGAGAGACTCCGTGAGTACCTGGCAGGCCAGTGACGCCCGGTCGTGGACGTTCACCGAGAAGCTGATCACCGGCTACGGCGGCGGCCTCGGCGACTACGGCTCGTCCTACGCGCTCGACGTGGGCTCCGGCCTCCTGCTCAACGGGCGGGTGAGCGCCACTCTCCGGCTCATCAGGGGCAGCGGGGTGGGGGCCGGGCTGGTGTGCCGCGCCGACGGGAGCTGGAACTTCGTCGCCTTCTACACCGCCCCCGAGGACGCCGGCTCGGAGGTCACGTACGCCCGGTTCGGGGTCTACCAGGAGGGGATCCTGACGAACACGCTCTCCTCGGAGGAGCCCGTCGTCCTCGGCACCGGCTTCAACAGGTTCTCGCTGGAGTTCTTCTCGGGTGACCTGCGCGGCGAGATCCACACCGAGAAGGGCGTCTGCGAGCTGCGGACCACCTGCGTCCAGATGCCCTTTCCCGGGCACGCGGGCCTGCTGCGGCTGTACGGCGCGGGGCTGATGGCGAAGGACGTCGTCGTCCAGCCCACCACGATCCGGCTGAGCCAGGAGGCGGCTCCGGCGGAGCACGAGGAGGACCGGCCCGGCTTCGACGTGTTCCTGTGTCACGCGGGAGCCGACAAGGAGACGGTCAAGGACATCGCGCGCGAGCTGGCCGCGGGCGGCATCACGTACTGGCTCGACGCCGAGCAGTTCTCCTTCGGCGACCGGGTGGCCGAGAAGATCGAGGACGGGCTGCGGCGCTCACGCTACGTGGTGCCCTGCCTGAGCGCCGCGTTCGCCGCGTCCGGCTGGACGAGGGGCGAGTACAACGCGGTGCTCAACGCGGAGCTCAGCGGCGACACCATGCGCACCGTCATCCCGCTCGTCCTCGACGACTCGGACGCCGCGAACGTCCCGCTGCTCCTGCGGGACAAAAGGCGGGCCTACTACGCCAACAAGACCGAGTGGGAGCACTTCCTGCGCTTCCTCGGGCAGGGCTCGCCCCCGTCCCGGCGGGCGGCGGCTACGGACGGCAGATGAGCTCGCCGTGCGGGACGGACAGCCAGCCGTCCCCGTCCTCCGCCCAGGCGCGCCAGCCGGCCGAGATCCGCCGCAGGTCCGCCTCCGTGGCGGCTCCGGTGGCCAGGGCCTGGCCGGCCATGGCGGAGCTCAGGATGCGGTCCGCCCACATGCCGCCCCACCAGGCGCGGTCGTCGGGGGTGGCGAAGCACCAGGTGGAGGCGGTGGCGGTGACGTCGGAGAAGCCGGCGGCGTGAGCCCACGACAGCAGCCGCCGGCCGGCGTCCGGCTCGCCGCCGTTGCCCCGCGCGATGCGCCGGTAGAGGGCCAGCCACTCGTCCAGCTCGGGAAGCAGGGGCCACCACGCGAAGGCGGCGTAGTCGCTGTCGCGGACGGCGACGTACCCGCCGGGTCTGGTCACCCTGCGCATCTCGCGCAGCGCCCGTACGGGGTCGCCGACGTGCTGCAGCACCTGGTGGGCGTGGACCACGCAGAAGATGCCGTCCTCGAACGGCAGGTCGTGCACGTCTGCGACGGCGAAGTCCACGTTGGTCAGGCCGCGGGCGGCGACCTCGGCCCTGGCCAGCTCCAGCGCGTCGGCGCTGACCTCCGAGGCGGTGACGTGGCCGGTCAGGCGGGCGAGGTCGGCGGTGATCGTGCCGGGGCCGCTGCCGACGTCGAGCACCTTCATGTGCGGCTTGAGGTGGGGCAGCAGGTACGCCGCCGAGTTCTCCGCGGTGCGCCAGCGGTGCGAGCGCAGCACCGACTCGTGGTGGCCGTGCGTGTAGACGGCGGTCCTGTCCATCGCCAAACTCCTTCGTTCGCCTCGGATGCCGCCGACCCTAGCGCTTATCTCACGATACAAGAAAGAACGTCTCGTTATTCGAGACAGCGCCTCGACGGCCCTACACTGGACGCGAGAAAGCGTCACAGGAGGAGACAGTGGGACAGATCCGGCCGATCGTGCACGTCGGCGACCCCGTGCTGCACCGTCCGTGCGAGCCGGTCACCCGGTTCGGCGAGGAGCTGGCGGCGCTGGTCGACGACATGTTCGCGAGCATGTACGCGGCGGAGGGCGTGGGCCTGGCCGCCAACCAGATCGGCGTGCCGCTGCGGGTCTTCGTCTACGACTGCCCCGACGCCGACGGCGTGCGCCACAAGGGCGTCGTCGTCAACCCGGAGCTGGAGCCGCCCGGCCTCGGCGAGCGCCGGCTCGACACCGGCGACGAGGGCTGCCTGTCGGTCCCCGGCCAGTACGCCCCGCTCCCCCGTCCCGACCGCGCCACCGTCCACGGCCTCGACGCGGCGGGCGAGCCGGTCACCGTGACGGGCACCGGCCTGCTGGCGCGCTGCCTGCAGCACGAGAGCGACCACCTCGACGGGCGGCTCTACATCGACCGCCTGCCCGCCAAGCGCCGCAAGCAGGTGCTGGCGGCCTACCGGGAGGCACAATCCGCGATAGCGGACAATTCACCGCTATAGTGGAGAAATGACGGGCGAAGGTGTGCTGTCCAGCGGTCTGTCCATGGCCGAGCTGGGGCAGCGGGTCCGCGCCGAGCGGCGGGCGCGCGGGCTGTCGATCGAGCGCCTGGCCGACCTGGCCGGCGTCAGCCGCAGCATGGTCTCCGACGTCGAGCGCGGCGCCAAGACGCCGACCGTGCTCGTGCTCGACCGGCTGGCCACGGCGCTCGGCACGTCCATCTCCCGGCTGCTCGACGAGCCGGCGCAGGGCGCGATGCGGGTGCTGCGTCACGCCGAGCAGCGGGTGCTGCGCGACCCCTCCGGCTGGGAGCGGCGGGTGCTGTCGCCGGTGCTCGGCGACGTGGAGTTCGAGTTCATGCGCACCACCATCGGGCCAGGCGTGGACGCCGGGGAGTTCGCGCCGCACGCGCCCGGGTCGCGGGAGTACCTCGCGGTCGAGCGCGGCAGCCTGCGGCTGACGATCGACGGGCGGGCGCACACCCTGGAGGCCGGCGACTCGGCGTACTACCCGGGCGACCGCCGCCACGCCTTCGCCAACGACGGCGCCGCCGACTGCGTCTACTACCTCGCCATGGAGCTGGGCACCCCCGCCACCGCGAACCACCACCAGAACCACCACCACGAAGCACCACGGAAGGAACAGCTCGATGACTGACCTGCGCGCCGCCGGTGAGCGGGCGGCCGCCCTCGTGGCCGCGCATCTGGCGGGCGTGCCGGACGGCCCGGTGTGGCAGCCGGTCCCGGACGGCGAGCGCGCCTGGCTGAGCGGCCAGGAGCTGCCCGCCGACGGCCGCCCGCTCGCCGACCTGCTCGCCGACGTCCGCGCGCACGTGCTGCCCCACCCGATGGGCAACGGCCACCCGCGCTTCTTCGGCTGGGTCAACTCCCCGCCCAACCCGGCGGGCGTGCTCGTCGAGCCGCTGGCCGCCGCGCTCAACCCGAGCTGCGCGGGCGGCGACCACGCCGGGCCGCACCTGGAGCGGGCCGTGGTGCGCTGGCTGGCCGAGCTGACCGGGTTCCCGCATCCGCCCGGCGGCGGGCTGCTGACCAGCGGGGCGTCCATGGCCACGATCGTGTGCCTGGCCGCCGCCCGGCAGCGGGCCGCCCGCGCCGACGGGTGGGACGCCCGCGAGGAGGGCCTGGCCGGGCGGCCGCCGTTCGTCCTGTACGTCACCGAGGAGGGGCACAGCTGCCTGCACAAGGCGGCCCAGCTCCTCGGGCTCGGCGCGCGGAACGTGCGCGCCGTGCCGGTGGACGCGGCCTACCGGATGGACGTGGCCGCGCTGCGCGCGATGGTGGCCGAGGACCTGGCGGCCGGGCGGCGGCCGTTCTGCGTGGCGGGCAGCGCGGGCACCGTCAACTCCGGAGCAGTGGACCCGCTCGGCGCGATCGCGGACGTGGCGGCAGAGCACGGGATGTGGTTCCACGTGGACGGCGCCTACGGGGCGCTCGGCGTGCTGGCCGAGGACGCGGCGCCGCACTTCGCGGGCCTGGAGCGGGCCGACTCGCTCGCGCTGGACCCGCACAAGTGGCTCGGCGTGCCGGTCGGCTGCGGGTGCGCGCTGCTGCGCGACCCCGGGGCGGCGCGGGCCGCCTTCAGCCTGGTGCCGTCGTACCTGGTGGACGAGAACGCGGGCGACCTGGGCTGGCTCGCCGAGTACGGGCCGGAGCAGACCCGCCCGTTCCGTGCGCTGAAGACATGGGCGACGCTGTCGTCCCTCGGCCGTTCCGGCGTGGTCCGCCTGGTCGAGCACACCACGGGCCTGGCGCGGGCGCTGGCGGCGATGGTGGAACGGGCCCCCGACTTCGAGCTGCTGGCGCCGGTGGTCACGTCGATCACCGCCTTCCGGCACACCCCGGCACGGAACGGCGACCTGGACGGGCTCAACCGGGCGATCCCGTTCGCGGTGCAGGCGCGCGGGAACACGTTCCTGACCGGCACCCGGCTGGGCGGCCGGGACGCGCTGCGGGCCTGCTTCCTGCACCCCGACACCACCGAGCGTGACCTGGAGCTGCTCCTGGACGAGATTCGCGTGGCGGCCAAGGGCCTCTGAGCGGCCGGGGTGAGGCCCGGCCCGCGCCGGGTAGGGGGGCCTGACATCCGATCCGCAGAAGGAGGTCCCCATGGCGAGGACCGTGGCAGACGTGATGACGAGGGACCCGGCGGCGGTCGAGGCCGAGCGGCCGGTGTCCGAAGCGGCGGCGCTGATGCGCGAGAACGACGCGGGCGCGGTGATCGTCAACGAGAACGGCCGCATCCAGGGCATCGTCACCGACCGCGACATCGCGGTGCGGGTGGTGGCCGACGACAAGGGGCCGGAGACGCCGGTCCGCGAGGCGTGCAGCTCCTCCGTCGAGGCCGTCGGCCCCGACACCGAGATCGACCAGGCGGTCCAGCTCATGCGGACGCACGCCGTGCGCCGGCTGCCGGTCGTCGAGGACGGCCGCGCGATCGGCATCGTGAGCCTCGGCGACCTCGCGATGGAGCGCGACCAGAACTCGGCGCTCGCCGACATCTCCGCCGCCGAGGGCAACCGCTGAGAACTGTCGGTCGCGGAGGTTACCGTGACCTCGTGTTCACAGTCGAGGACGTACGACGGTTCGCGAGCACTCTGCCGCGCTCGTCGGAGCATCTGATCAGGGACCGCGTGAAGTTCCGGGTAGGCAAGATCGTCTACGTGGCCTTCTCGCGGGACGAGACGCTCATGGGCTTCGGGTTCCCGAAGGAGGAGCGCGAGGCCCTGGTGGCGGCGGAGCCGGCGAAGTTCCTGCTGCCTCGCGAGTCCGACCTGCGCTTCCACTGGGTGGTGGCGCGCACCTCCGCGCTCGACGTGGCGGAGATGCGCGAGTTGGTGCTGGACGCGTGGCGCATGTGCGTGCCCAAGAAGGTCCGCGCCGAGCAGGAACTCCTCGCCGCCACCCGCCCCTCCCCCTGACCCCGCCCCGCCTGCCGGAGCCACGGGGAGGGAGGGTCAGGGGGTCAGGGTGAGGCGGTCGAGGCCGAGGGCGCTGATGAGGAGGCGTTCCTTGCGGTTGCCGAGCAGCCGGGCCGTCCAGTCGGTGAAGCCGCCGTCGCCGACCTCCAGCCCGCCCGCGAACACCTTGAAGCACAGCCCGCCGTAGTAGCCCCGGCCGCTCTCCCGCCCCGGGTCAGGGATGCCGCCGAGGGCCGCGGCGACGCGCTCGAAGCGTTCGTCGAGGACGGTGACCCGGGCCTCGGGCTCCCCCGCGCCGCACGCCCGCACCGCCTCGCGCAGGATCGCCAGGTGCTCGGCGGCGTGCCGCCGTTCGAAGGCGAGGCCGCCGGTGTCGCGACCGGCGGTCACCAGCGCGAACAGCGTGAAGTGCGCGAAGCGGGCGGCCCCTTCGACGTGCTGGGCGCGGACGACCCGCTGCACGGCGGCCAGCCGCACCGGCTCGGCCCCGCCCGCGGCGCGGCGGCGCACCGCCGCCTCCAGGGCGAGGGCGTTGGTGGGGTCGGCGGCGACCTCGCCGTTCCTGGCCGTGGAGACGACCTTGTTCTGGTCGACGGTGGCGAGGGCCGAGCACGCGCCGAGCGGCGCGACCGGGGAGAGCACGACCGGCTCGAAGGCGGGCGGGAGAGCCGACAGCGCGGCGTCCTCGGCCCGCCGCAGGTCGCGGAAGGCGACCGCGGCGGGGGCGGCGAAGCGGTCGTGGCCGTAGCGGCGCAGCACGTCGGCGGGCGTGAGCGCGCCGGCCCGGCGCCGCATGACCTCCAGCAGCAACGTGGTGAGGTCCGCCCCGGACAGCCGCCCGGCCAGGACGTCGAGGATCCCGGGTCCGCCCGCCTGCCGCAGGACGCGGTCCAGGGCGGTCTTTCGCTCAGCCATCCCCCATGCCTACCGGACCTTCCCCGGGCCCCGCGAACGCTTTTCCGCGGGCGGAGGCCGGGTCAGGACGTCGCGTCGCGGTAGAGGCCCCTGGTGATGTCGGTGATGCGCTTGACGGAGGAGCCCCACGTGCCGCCCGCCGGGTGCGCGGTCAGCACCGCCATGACGTACCGCTCGCCCTTGCCGGCGAGGCCGGTCGTGTGCAGCACGGGACGGCCGTAGTCGGGCACGCCGGAGCCGCCGGCGCGCCGGGCGATCCACGAGACGGGCGCGCTGAGGGCCCTGGCGTCGCGGCAGCGGGTGGGCGCCGTGGTGCCGAAGCCGGACCAGCCCTGCTTGACGGCGTAGGGGCGGGGCACGGCGTCGGGGATGCCGAAGGTCTGGTCGAAGCCGTCGGTGCCGCACGGGGCGGCCCGGCGCAGGTGGCCGAGGATGATGTCGCGGACCCGGGCGTCGGCCTGGTCGAGCAGGTAGCGGTAGGTGCGGACGACGTCGTACGCGCTGAGCGAGGTGTAGCCCCAGAAGCCGGGCTTGGACGCGGGCGGCGGCGTGGTGTCGGCGAGGCCGAGCCGGCGCGCGGTGCGCACGATGATCTGCCCCTTGCCGCCCCGGTCCCAGAGCGTGGAGGCGGCGTCGTCGTCGCTGGCCCGCAGCATGATCTTGAGCAGGTCGGCGTCGGCCTTGGGCACGCTCCTGCGCCGCTCCAGGTAGTCGATGGCGATGAGGATCTTCACCACCGACGCCGAGCGGTACTTGCGGTGGGCGTTGCGCGCCGCGACGAACCTGCCCGCGTGCCGGTCGAAGACCACCCAGGCCGCCGTGGTCCCGGCCGGCACGCGCGGCGGCCCGGTGACGGCCGTGGCCGCGGCGGGCGGGGCGAGGGCGGCGAGGAGGGGGACGGCCGCCACCGCGGCGGCCAGGGAGGTGATGCGCATTCGCCTATAACTACCAGATCCCGCACCGGCACCCTTGACCTTCCAACGTAAGCGGGTATAAACACAGAGGAAACCAACTCGAAACGGCGGTGAATCAACATCATGTACGCCGAGGAGCGGCAGCAGGAGATCCTGCGGAGAGCGCGCGCCGCCGGCCGCGTCGACGTGGTGACGCTGGCCGCCGAGCTCGACGTGACCACCGAGACGATCCGCCGCGACCTCACCGCGCTGGAGCGGGCGGGGGTGCTGCGCCGGGTGCACGGCGGCGCGATCCCCGTCGAGCGGCTCGGCTTCGAGCCGGCGCTGTCCACCCGCGACGAGGTGATGACGGCCGAGAAGGAGCGCATCGCCAAGGCCGCGCTCGCCGAGCTGCCGGAGGACGGCTCGGTCATCATCGACGCCGGCACCACCACGGGCCGCCTGGTGCAGGTGCTGCCCGCCGACCGCGAGCTGACCGTCGTGGTCAACTCGCCGCCGCTGGCGACGGCCCTCGCCGCCCGGCCCAACCTGCACGTGATCGTGCTGGGCGGGCGGCTGCGCGGCAAGACGCTCGCCACCGTGGACGACTGGGCGCTGCGCCCGCTGGAGCACCTCAACGTGGACGTCGCCTTCATGGGCACCAACGGCTGCTCGCCGGAGCGGGGCCTCACCACGCCCGACCCGGCCGAGGCGGCGATCAAGCGGGCGATGGTCCGGGCGGCGCAGCGCAGCGTGCTGCTCGCCGACCACACGAAGTTCTCCAACACCTACCTGGCCACGTTCGCCGAGCTGGCCGAGATCGACGTGGTCGTCAGCGACACCGGGCTCGACGCCGCGCTCGCCGCCGACGTGGCCGCCGCCGGGCCGGAGGTGATCCGGGCGTGATCCTGACGCTGACGCTCAACCCGAGCCTGGACCGCACGATCGAGGTCGCCGCGCTGCGGCGGGGCGAGGTGATCCGCGCCGCCGCGGCCCGCCTCGACCCCGGCGGCAAGGGCGTGAACGTCTCGCGCGCGCTGCTGGCCAACGGGGTGGCGGCGCGGGCGGTGGTGCCGTTCGGCGGGGACGAGGGCCGCCAGCTCGTCCGCCTGCTCGCCGCCGAGGGCCTGGACATGGTGACCGTCCCGGTGACCGGGCGCACCCGCTCCAACGTCACGCTGGCCGAGCCCGACGGCACCGTCACCAAGATCAACGAGCCGGGCACCGCCCTGTCCCCCGCCGAGCTCGACACCGTCGCCGAGGCGGTGCTCGCCGCCGCGCACACCGGCGGGCAGGGCGCGGACTGGGTGGTCGCCTCCGGCAGCCTGCCGCCCGAGGTGCCCGCCGACGTCTACGCCCGGCTGTGCCGCCGGTTCGCCGAGGCGGGCATCGAGGTCGCCGTGGACACCAGCGGGCCGGCGTTGTCGTACGCGCTCGCCGCCGGGCCCGCCCTGGTCAAGCCGAACCTGGAGGAGCTCGGCCAGGCCACCGGCCGGCGCCTCGCGTGCCTCGGCGACGTGGTGGAGGCCGCGCGGGCGCTGCGGGCGGCGGGCGCGCGGGCGGTCCTCGCCAGCCTGGGCGCCGACGGTGCCGTGCTCGTCGAGGACGGCGGCGTCTGGTACGGCCGGGCGCCGGCCATCGAGCCGCGCAGCTCCGTCGGCGCGGGCGACGCCATGCTGGCCGGGTTCCTGGCGGCCGGCGGGCACGGCCCGGAGGCGCTGGCCCGCGCGCTGGCCTGGGGCGCGGCGGCGGCCGGGCTGCCCGGCAGCCGCATGCCTGGGCCCGCCGACATCGATCCGGCGGTGGCGGCGGCCGGCCCGCCCGACCCGGCGTGCCCGCTCACCGTCCCGTTCGTCCCGCCCACCGATCCGCCCGCCCCCCGGCCCTCCGCAACTCCCTCCACCACGAACGCACCCGCTCCTCTGCCGTAGCCCGGCCGCCCCGGCCGGGCACCGGCTGCCGAACATCTGCTCAACCCCCCGAAGGAGCAAGTCCATGGCCGACACTTACACACCCCCGGTCGCCGGCACCGGCGTCAAGGCCACCATCCAGCGCATCGGCGGCCACCTGGCCGGGATGATCATGCCGAACATCGGGGCGTTCATCGCCTGGGGCCTGATCACCGCGTTGTTCATCCCGACCGGCTGGCTGCCCAACGAGACCCTCGGCAAGATGGTCGGCCCGATCATCTCGACCCTGCTGCCGGTCCTCATCGCCTACACCGGCGGCCGGATGGTGCACGGGCAGCGCGGGGCCGTCGTCGGCGCGGTGGCGGTGATGGGCGTCGTGGTGGGCACCGACGCGCCCATGTTCCTGGGCGCCATGATCATCGGCCCGCTGACCGCCTTGATCCTCAAATATGTGGACAAGTTCACCGAGGCGCGCACCAGGGCCGGCTTCGAGATGCTGGTGGACAACTTCTCCGCCGGCATCGTGGGCGCCGCGATGGCCGTGGTCGGCTTCCTCGCCATCGGCCCCGTCGTCCAGACCGTCACCAGCGCCGCCGGGCAGGCCGTCGAGTGGCTGATCACCAGCAACCTGCTGCCGGCCGCGTCGCTGCTCATCGAGCCGGCCAAGGTGCTGTTCCTCAACAACGCCATCAACCACGGCGTGCTCAGCCCGCTGGGCGTGGCCGAGGCGGCCGAGACCGGCAAGTCGATCCTGTTCATGCTGGAGTCGAACCCCGGCCCCGGGCTCGGGCTGCTGCTGGCCTACCTGCTGTTCGGCCCGCGCTCGCTGCGCCCGAGCACGCCCGCCGCGATGATCATCCACTTCTTCGGCGGCATCCACGAGATCTACTTCCCGTACGTGCTCATGAAGCCGCGCCTCATCGCGGCCGTCATCCTGGGCGGCGCGGCCGGCGTGTTCACCTTCATGATCACCGGGGCGGGCCTGGTCGCCACCCCGTCGCCGGGCAGCATCTTCGCCTACCTCGCGGTCACCCCCAAGGGCGGCTGGCTGGCCTCCAGCCTCGGCATCCTCGTGGCCGCCGCCGTGACGTTCGCCGTCGCCGCCGTCCTGCTGGGCTTCGGCAGGGGCGAGAAGAAGGACGGCGAGGACGACCCCGGCACCGCCGGCGCCGAGACCGGCGCCGAACCTCTCACCAGCAAGGAGGCCTGACCCATGGCCGGCATCGACAGCAAGGACATCCACAAGATCATCGTCGCCTGCGACGCCGGGATGGGCAGCAGCGTGATGCTCGCCTCCCAGCTCCGCAAGCAGCTCAGGGACAGCGGCGTCACCGTGGAGCACACGCCCGTCAACTCCATCCCCGACGACGCCGACGTGGTGCTCTGCCACACCGGCCTGGCCGCCCGCGCCCGCGCCGCCGCGCCGGGGAAGGTGCTGGTGTCGTTCCAGGTCTTCCTCGGCGACCCGGCCGTCACCCGGCTGGTCAACACCATCAAGAGCGGCGGCGTCGTCGATGCGTGAGGACCTGCTCGACCCGCGCGCGGTGCTGCTGCACGAGCGCGCGCCCGACCGCGAGGCGGCGATCCGCCGGTGCGGGCGGGCGCTGGTCGAGGTGGGGGCGGTCGCCGAGCCGTACGTGGCGGCCATGCTCGAACGCGAGCGCTCCGTCTCGACCTACGTCGGCGAGGGGGTGGCCATCCCGCACGGGACGAACGCCTCCAAGGACGACATCCTGCGCGACGCCCTGTGCTTCATCCGCTTCCCGGACGGAGTGGACTGGGACGGCGAACAGGTCACCGTCTGCGTCGGCATAGCCGCCCGCGAGGGCGGGCACGTACCCCTGCTGGCGGCGCTGGCCGAGATCCTGCTGGATCCCGGCCGCGCCAGGACACTGCGCGAGGCCACCGAGGTCGCGCAGGTGATGAAGGAGCTCACGCTATGAAGGTCGCCAGGTTCCACGCCCCGGGCGACATCAGGATCGAGGACGCTCCCGAGCCCGTCGCCGGGCCGGGCGAGCTGAAGATCCGGGTCCGCAACTGCTCGACCTGCGGCACCGACGCCAAGATCTACAAGTTCGGGCACCACCACATCGTGCCGCCCCGGGTGATGGGCCACGAGATCGCCGGGGAGGTCGTGGACAGCGGCGCCCGGGTGCAGGTGATCGCGGCGATCCCGTGCGGGTCGTGCCCCGAGTGCCTGCGGGGCCGCCGTACGGTCTGCCCCAACCAGGAGTCGATGGGCTACCACTACGACGGCGGCTTCGCCGAGTACATGATCGTCCCGGCGAAGGTGCTGGCGGTCGACGGCGTCAACGCCATCCCCGAGAACGTCGGCTTCGCCGAGGCGTCGGTCGCCGAGCCCCTGGCCTGCGTGCTGAACGGCCAGGAGCTGGCCCGCGTCGGGCCGGGCGACGACGTCGTGGTGATGGGCGCGGGACCGATCGGCTGCCTGCACGTACGGCTGGCGCGCGCCCGCGGCGCGGCCCGGGTGTTCCTGGTGGACGTCAACGCGCAGCGGCTGGCGATGGCCGAGGAGCTGGTGCGCCCGGACGCCGCGATCGACGCCGACCCGGCCGGCCAGGTGCTCAAGCTGACCGGCGGCCGGGGCGCGGACGTCGTGATCACGGCGGCGGCGTCCGGCGCGGCCCAGGAGCAGGCCGTCCGGATGGCCGCCCGCCAGGGACGGATCAGCTTCTTCGGCGGGCTGCCGAAGGACGACCCGGTCATCGCGCTGGACTCCAACCTGGTGCACTACCGTGAGCTCACCGTCGTCGGCGCGAACGGCTCCAGCCCCGCCCACAACGCCGCCGCGCTGCGGCTGGTGGCGGAGGGCGCGGTGCCGGTGGCCGACCTGATCACCCACCGGCTGCCGCTGCCGGGCGTGCTCGACGGGATCGATCTCGTCAGCCGGGGCGCGGCCATCAAGGTCACCATCGAACCCTGACAACCTGGAGGCTTTCGTCATGGCACAGCGAACGGTGGCCGTGGCCTCGGCCAGCGGGCTGCACGCCCGCCCCGCCAAGCTGTTCGTGCAGGAGGCGGCACGCCTGGGCGTGCCGGTGACGGTACGGCTCGGCGAGAAGGCGGTGCCCGCGCGCAGCATGCTGGGGGTGCTGTCCCTGGGGGCCGTCCAGGGGACGGCGGTGACGCTGGAGGCGGACGGCCCCGGGGCCGAGGAGGCGCTGGACGCGCTGGCGGCGCTGCTGTCGCGCGACCTGGACACGGAGCGGAGCACGGGACAGGACACAGGACACGGCGCGGGTCCGGGCGCGGGTCCCGGCGCGGAAGAGGCCCTCGATGCGTGAGACGGGGACGGGGTGGGCCGGGCCCGGGGGGCGGCTGAGCGGGCTCGGGGTGAGCCAGGGGCGGGCGGCCGGTCCGCTCGTGCGGATGGCCGGCCCGCCGAGCCTGCCCGCGCCGCGGCCGGTCGCCGATCCGGAGGCCGAGGCCGCCACCGCCGTCAAGGCGCTGGAGGCGGTGGCCGCCGATCTCAACCGGCGCGCCGCCGCCGCCCGCTCCCATGCGGGCGGGGGCGGCGAGGCGGCGGAGATCCTGGAGGCGCTCGCCATGATCGCCGACGATCCCATGCTGCGTGAGGAGGCCGAGAGCCGCGCCAGGGGCGGCGCCGACGCGGCCCACGCCCTGGACGCCGCCTTCACCGGCCACCGGGACGCCCTGACCGCCCTCGGGGGCTACCTGGCCGAGCGGGCCGCCGACCTCGACGACCTCAGGCACCGCGCGGTGGCCGCCGCCCTCGGCCTGCCGATGCCGGGCCTGCCCGATCCCGGTCATCCGTACGTGCTGGTCGCCGGCGACCTCTCCCCCGCCGACACCGCCGGGCTGGGCCCGGACGTGCTGGCGCTGGTCACCGAGCGGGGCGGCCCGACGAGCCACACGGCGATCCTGGCCCGCGCGCGCGGCCTGCCCGCCGTGGTCGCCTGCCCGGCCGTCGCGGACGTCGCCGACGGCACGATCGTCGGCGTGGACGGCGCGAGCGGCGAGATCGCCCTCGGCCTCACCCCGGAGCAGGCGGCCGAGGTCATGGAGCGCGACCGCGCAGAACGGGCCCGGCTGGCGGCCGCGACCGGCCCCGGCCGGACCGCCGACGGCCATCCGGTCAGCCTGCTGGCCAACATCGGCTCGGCCGCAGACCTGCGCCCGGGGGCGGAGGGCGTAGGGCTGTTCCGTACCGAGTTCCTGTTCCTCGACCGCAAGCAGGCGCCCTCGCAGGAGGAGCAGACGGCCGCGTACGCCGAGGTGTTCGAGCGGGCCGAGGGCCCGGTGATCGTCCGGACCCTGGACGCCGGCACCGACAAGCCGCTGCCCTTCCTCGGCCTGCCGGAGGAGCCCAACCCGGCGCTGGGCGTGCGCGGGCTGCGCGTGGACCGCCTGCTGCCCGGCGTGCTCGACGCGCAGCTCGCCGCGATCGCCGAGGCGGCCCGCGCGACGGGCGCGGACGTGCGGGTCATGGCGCCGATGGTGACGACGCCCGCGGAGGCGGCCGGCTTCGCCCGCCGGGCCCGCGCGGCGGGCATCGCGCGGGCGGGCGTGATGGTGGAGGTGCCGGCCGCCGCGCTGCGGGCCGCCGAACTGCTGCGCGAGGTGGACTTCCTCAGCATCGGCACCAACGACCTGGCCCAGTACACCTTCGCCGCCGACCGGCAGCATCCGGCCCTGGCCGACCTGCTCGACCCGCGCCAGCCCGCCCTGCTGGGCCTGATCGGGGCGTGCGCCGCCGCGGGCCGGGAGGCGGGCAAGCCGGTCGGCGTGTGCGGCGAGGCGGCGGGCGACCCGGCCGTCGCCCCCCTGCTGGTGGGCCTGGGGGTGACGAGCCTGTCCATGGCGCCGTCCTGCGTCCCCCTGGTCCGCGAGGCGCTGGCGGGACTGACGCTGGAGGAGTGCGGGGAGCTGGCCCGCGACGCGCTCGGCTGACCGCGTTCACGGGGCTCGGCTGACCGCGTTCACCGGGCTCGGCTGACCGGGCTCCCCCCTACCCGGCCTGCGCGGGCGCGTGCGCCCGGAGCTGGAGGTCGTCGCCCTCGACGTCCACCGTGACCTTGCCACCTTCGGTGACCTCGCCGGTGAGCAGCATGGTGGACAGCCGGTTGTCCAGCTCGCGCTGGACGGTGCGGCGCAGCGGGCGGGCGCCGAACTCGGGCTGGTGCCCGCGCCGCACCAGCCAGTCCTTGGCGGCGTCCGTGACCTCCAGCGTGACGTTCTGGCCGCGCAGCCGCTGCCGGGTGCGCTCCAGCAGCAGGTCCACGATCTGACGGAGCTGACCCGGTTCGAGGCGCTTGAAGATGATCGTCTCGTCGATGCGGTTGAGCAGCTCGGGGCGGATCGAGCGGCGCAGCAGCTCCATGAGCCGGCCCTCCAGCGTGCCGGGGTCGCCGGCCGCCTCCAGGATGAGCTGCGCGCCGATGTTGCTGGTCATGATCACGATGGTGTTGCTGAAGTCGACGGTGCGGCCCTGGCCGTCGGTGAGGCGGCCGTCGTCGAGCAGCTGCAGCAGGATGTTCATGACGTCGGGGTGGGCCTTCTCGATCTCGTCGAGCAGGATCACGCAGTGCGGGCGGCGCCGTACGGCCTCGGTGAGCTGCCCGGCCTCCTCGTAGCCGACGTAACCGGGCGGCGCGCCGATGAGCCGCGAGACCGTGTGGCGCTCCTGGAACTCGCTCATGTCGACGCGCACCATGTGGTCCTCGCCGCCGAACAGGGCCGCGGCCAGCGCCCGCGCAAGCTCCGTCTTTCCGACGCCGGTCGGGCCGAGGAACAGGAAGCTGCCGATGGGCCGGTTCGGGTCCGACAGGCCGGCGCGGGCCCGGCGGACCGCCTCGGCGATGGCGGTGACCGCCTCGTCCTGGCCGACGACGCGCTCGTGCAGGTGCTCCTCCAGCCGCATGAGGCGGTCACGCTCCTGCTCGGTGAGCTGGGTGACGGGGATGCCGGTGCGGCGCGAGACGACCTCGGCGATGTCCTCCACCATGACCTGCGGCACGTCGTCGTGGCCGCGCCGGGCGCGCTCCAGCTCGGGGCGGAGCTTGTCGATCTGGGCGGTGATCTCCTTGGCCCGGTCGAAGTCGTCGGAGGAGACGGCCTGGTCCTTGTCGCGGCGCAGCGCGTCCAGGCGTCCCTCCAGCTCGCGTACGTCGCTGCCGGGCGTCCGGGAGCGCAGCCGCACCCGGGCAGCGGCCTGGTCCATGAGGTCGATGGCCTTGTCGGGCAGGAAGCGGTCGGTGATGTAGCGGGCCGAGAGGGTGGCGGCGGCGTCGAGCGCCTCGTCGGTGATGCGGACCTGGTGGTGGGCCTCGTACGCGTCGCGCAGCCCGGCCAGGATCTCGACCGTCTGCTCCACGGTCGGCTCGGCGACCAGGATCGGCTGGAAGCGGCGTTCGAGCGCGGCGTCCTTCTCGATGTTCTTGCGGTACTCGTCGATCGTGGTGGCGGCGATGACGTGCAGCTCGCCGCGTGCCAGGGCGGGCTTGAGGATGTTGGCGGCGTCCATGCCCCCCTCGGCCGAGCCGGCGCCGACGAGCGTGTGCACCTCGTCGATGAAGACGATCACCTCGTCGGCGTGCGCGCGGACCTCGTCGACGACATTCTTCACGCGCTCCTCGAACTCGCCCCGGTACTTCGACCCGGCGACCATGCCGGTGAGGTCCAGGGCGATCACCCGCCGGTCCTTCAGCGTGTCGGGGACGCCGCCGTTCACGATGCGCTGGGCGATGCCCTCGACGATCGCGGTCTTGCCGACGCCGGGCTCGCCGATCAGGCACGGGTTGTTCTTGGTGCGCCGCGAGAGCACCTCGATGGCCTGCTCGATCTCGTCCTCGCGGCCGACGACCGGGTCGATGCGGCCCTGCCTGGCCTCCTCGGTGAGGTCGCGGCCGTACTCGTCGAGCGCCGGGGTGTCGCCGGCGCCGCGGCGGGCCCCGTCGCCGGGGCGGGCCGCGGCGGACATGAGGGCCTGCTGCAGCTCGTTGGCGGAGACGCCCTGCTCCCGCAGCAGGCGGGCGGCGGTGGAGTCGGGGTTGGCGGCCAGCGCGAGCAGCAGGTGCTCGGGCCCGATGTACGACGACTCCAGCGCCCGCGAGATCCGCTGCGCGTCCAGGATCGCGCGCTTGGCGGCCGGCGAGAGCGTGGTGGGCGGCTCGGGGGCCTCGCCCCGCGCGGCGAGCTCGCCGACCCGCTCGCGCAGCCGGTCCACGTCCACGCCGGCGGTGCGCAGCAGCGCCCGGGTGGCGTCCACGTCGGCCAGGGCGCCGAGGAGGTCGAGCACGTCCAGGTCGGGGGCGCCGCGCTGCCCGGCCCTCTCGACGGCCTGCTGCAGGGCGTCCCTGGCCGAGGCGCTGAGCAGCCGCCCGACGTCCACCCGCTGGACGCCGGGACGGGACGGCGGCCAGCCCTCCATGCCGCCGAACACCCGGCCCGTCAGCTCCTCGAACCCTCTGAACGGGTCTCCGCCGAAAAACGACCTGAACGGCATGTCCGTCATGGATGTCCCCTCTCACGTTCTGAAGGGCTCCTAGCCGCCGACACCGCGAGGCAATGCCAGCGTTCGGCAAAACCTGCGGCGGCGGGCGGTCACTCCGTCGCGACGAGGTCGATGACGGGGGTGTCGCCGGAGACCAGCTCGTACGTGCGCCGCGCCGTGCCCGGGTTGTCCAGCAGCGCCATGACGACGGCGGCCACGTCGTCGCGCGGCACCGCGCCGGGCGGCACCTCGGGGGCCAGCCGGACCAGGCCGGTGCCCGGCTCGTCGGTGAGGCGGCCGGGGCGCAGGATGGTCCAGTCCAGGTCGCGGCGGCGCAGGTCGTCCTCGGCGGCGGTCTTGGCCGTGATGTAGGCGTCCCACGCCTCGTCGCCGCCGGGCGCGGGCGGCCTGCCCGCGCCCATGGAGGAGATCTGGATGAAGCGCCGCACCCCGGCCCGCTCGGCGGCGTCGGCCAGGAGCACGGACGCGCCCCGGTCGACGGTGTCCTTGCGGGCCGCGCCGCTGCCTGGCCCCGCGCCGGCCGCGAACACGACGGCGTCGGCGCCGCGGACGATCCCGGCGACCTCCTCGACCGAGGCCCGCTCCAGGTCGCACACCACGGCCCGCGCGCCGGTCGCCTCGACGTCGGCCACATGCGCCGGGTTGCGCACCAGGCCGACCGCGCCCTCCCTGAGCCGCGCGGCCAGGCGCAGCGCGATCTTGCCGTGTCCGCCCGCGATGATGATCCGCATCCGGCCATGGTGTCATGGAGCCATGACGGAGTTCCCTCACGCGCCCACCCCGGCGTTTCTGTTCGACCTCGACGGCACTCTGATCGACAGCGTCTACCAGCACGTGATCGCCTGGCGGCAGGCGCTGTCGGGGATGGGGATCGACCTGTCGGTGTGGCGGATCCACCGGCGCATCGGGATGAGCGGCGGGTTGTTCGTGAGCGCGCTGCTGCGCGAGACCGGGCTCAAGCTGACGCGGGAGCAGATCGAGCGGCTGCAGGTCGCCCACATGGAGGCGTACGAGCAGCAGGCCGGCTCGGTGCGGCCGCTGCCCGGCGCGCCGGAGCTGCTGGCCGAGCTGACCTCGCGCGGCGTGCCGTGGGCCATCGCGACCAGCGGCTACGCCCGTACCGCGCGGCTCGCGCTGGACCTGCTCGGCCTGCCTGAGGACACGCCGATGGTGACCCGTGACCTGGTGCGCAGGGCCAAGCCGGACCCCGACCTGTTCCTCGCCGGAGCGGCGCTGGTCGAGGTGGACCCGGCCCATGCCATGGTGGTGGGCGACAGCGTGTGGGACCTGCTCGCCGCCCGCCGGGCGGGCGCGCTCGGCATCGGCCTGCTGTCCGGCGGGTACGGCAGGGACGAGCTGGAACGCACGGGCGCGTTCAGGGTCTACGCCGACCCGGCGGACATGCTGGAGCGGCTGGACGAGCTGGGCGTGCGGCTCGACGACTGACGCCCGGAACAAAAAGCCGAACTCCCGGGCTGGATCATGCGTATTCCCGGTAAGAGGAGCTTGAACATGGACTTGGCAGACATCGGCGTCACCGGCCTGGCGACCATGGGGCGCAACCTGGCCCGCAACCTCGCCAGGCACGGCTACGCCGTCGCGGTGCACAACCGCTCGCACTTCCGCACGCAGCAGCTCGTCAAGGAGTTCGGGGGCGAGGGCACGTTCGTGCCGTCGGAGGACCTGGCCGGCTTCGTGGCCTCGCTCAAGCGGCCCCGGCGGGCGATCATCATGGTCAAGGCGGGCGCGGGCACCGACGCGGTCATCGACCAGCTCGCCGCGCTCATGGAGCCCGGTGACATGATCGTCGACGGCGGCAACGCCCACTACGCCGACACCCGGCGGCGCGAGGCCGCGCTGCGCGAGCGGGGGCTGCACTTCGTCGGCGCCGGCATCTCCGGCGGCGAGGAGGGCGCGCTGCTCGGGCCGAGCATCATGCCCGGCGGCTCCGCCGAGTCGTGGGAGGCCCTCGGGCCGATCCTCCAGGACATCGCGGCCAAGGTGGACGGCGTGCCGTGCTGCGTGCACGTCGGCCCGGACGGCGCGGGACACTTCGTCAAGATGGTGCACAACGGCATCGAGTACTCCGACATGCAGCTCATCGCCGAGTCCTACGACCTGCTGCGGCAGGCGCTCGGCACGACGCCGGCGGAGCTGGCCGGGGTGTTCCGCGAGTGGAACCAGGGCGACCTCGGCTCCTACCTCATCGAGATCACCGCCGACGTGCTGGAGCAGGTCGACGCCGAGACCGGCCGGCCGTTCGTGGACGTCGTGGTCGACCAGGCCGAGCAGAAGGGCACCGGCCGCTGGACCGTGCAGAGCGCGCTCGACCTGGGCGTGCCGGTGACCGGCATCGCCGAGGCGACGTTCGCGCGGGCGCTGTCCGGCCATCCGGAGCAGCGGGCCGCCGCCGCCTCGCTCGCCGGGCCCCACCTGTCCGGCGTCGACGGGCGCGAGCTGGTCGAGGACGTGCGGCAGGCGCTGTACGCCTCCAAGATCGTGGCGTACGCGCAGGGCTTCGACCAGATGGCCGCCGCCTCCCGCGAGTACGGCTGGGACCTCGACCTGGGCGCGATGGCGACCATCTGGCGGGGCGGCTGCATCATCAGGGCCAAGTTCCTCGACCGCATCCGCGCCGCCTACGACGCCGACCCGCACCTGCCGACGCTGCTGGCCGACCCGACGTTCGCGGGCGCGCTCGCGGCGGCGCAGGAGTCGTGGCGGCGGGTGGTCACCACGGCCGTGCGGATCGGCGTGCCGACGCCCGGCTTCTCCTCGGCGCTCGCCTACTACGACGGGCTGCGCCGCGAGCGGCTGCCGGCCGCGCTGGTGCAGGGGCTGCGCGACTACTTCGGCGCCCACACCTACCGGCGGGTCGACAAGGAGGGCGCCTTCCACGTCGACTGGTCGGGCGACCGCGCCGAGCGGCCCGCCTGAGCTCCGCTACCTGCTGAGGCGGGCGATCGGGTTGGCCACCGCCGTCACCAGGCAGAAGCCGAACGGCCCCGCCGCGTCGTGCATGGTGACCTGCCCGGTCGCGACGCCGCTCGCGCTGAGGTGCCCGGTGGCCTCGACGCCGATCAGCTCGCCCTCGGGCAGGCGGGCCAGGGTGAGCGTGTAGTCGGCGTTGATGAAGCCGAGGCCGCTCGTGCCGACGTTGGCGAGCGGGCTGGCGAAGTCGGCGGCCAGCGCGGCGCGCACGACCGGCGTCACCGGCTCGTCGTCCACCAGCGGGTGCGTCTCCCGCATCCACACCCGCCCCGGGCCAGGCTCGCCCCATTCGGTGACCCGCCACAGGTCGAACGGCGGCTGCCAGCCCTCGGGGGCGACGACGGGCGCGTCCGTGGGCGGGTGCTCGTCCCAGGCCGGGGTGAGGATGCTCTGGTCGCCCTCGGGCTGCTCGCCCTGCCGCAGCAGCACGGCGGTGACCCGGCCGATCGGGCCCTGGTCGGTAGACAGGACGGCGTCGGCGACGCGGATCCGGCGCCCGTCCCTGACCAGGGAGGTCTCGACGGCGACGGGCAGCAGCGGGCTGTTGCGGAACAGGTCCACCGTCAGCCGGGCGAAGTGCAGCCCGGGCTCGGCGTACCGCTCCTCCAGGGCGCGGGCGGCCAGCCCGCCGAGGAGGCGGCCGTGGAGCATGTCGGGGGACCAGGGGCTGCGGGCGTGCGGCGCGGGCACCAGCTCGCCCTGCTTCCTGGTGAAGAACGCTGTCGTCGACGGCACAGAATGAGATTCTAGAGCAGGATCGCCACCTGGCCCAGCGCGGCCCTTGATTCCCCGCGTGATCGGCGTTTCCCGTAACACCGGGGTGCGCGGTGCGCGGGCGCAAGTGGCGGCCCCGGCGCGGCAGCGGGCCGCATGCGCGGCGGGAACGGGGGGCGGGAGCCCGGAGGCAGGGAGGGCAGGGGCAGGGAGAGCAGGGGCGGGGGAATTGTCGGGGGCGGGCCGGGGGCGGGGGAATTGTCGGGGGCGGGGCGTAGGGTTCGGGGCGTGCGTTCGTCCGTCCGTGTCGCCGCCGGGCCCGGCTTCCGGCTCGACGCCGTCACCTGCGTCGACGACCACCGGGGGTGGTCGGCCGCCGAGCTCGGCGACGGGCACCGGGTGGTGCTGGCGCGGCGGGGCACGTTCCTGCGCCACGCCGGCGGGCGCTCCGTGGTGGTCGATCCGGCCCTCGCCTACCTCGGGCTGCCGGACGAGGAGGAGCGCTTCGCCCACCCGTCGGGCGGTGACGTGTGCACCTCGCTGTCGCTGTCGCCCGGCCTGTGGCGCACGCTCGCGGGCGACGGCCCTCGGCTCGTCCGCCGCACGATCTACGTGGACGCCCGCCTCGACCTGGCGCACCGCCGGGTGCTGGCCGCGGCCCGCACCGGCGACGCGGCCTTCGCGCTGACGGAGTCACTGCTCCCGCTCGTCGCCGCCGCGCTCTCCCAGCTCACCGACGGCGCCACCGACCCCATGACAGGGCCCACCGGCAGGGACGGAACCGGAGGCCGAGCCGGAGCGGCGGGGGTGGTCGGGGCGGCGCGGGAGGTCATCGCCGCCGATGACCCCGCCGCCGACGGGCTGCTGTCGCTGGCCGCCCTGCTGGAGGTGTCGCCCTACGCGCTGAGCCGGGCCTTCACCCGCGAGCTCGGCGTCTCGCTGACCCACTACCGCAACCGGGTCCGGGTCGGGCGGGCGCTCGACCGGCTGGAGGGCGGCGAGACCCGCCTGGCGGAGCTGGCCGCCGAGCTGGGCTTCGCCGACCAGGCGCACATGACGCGCACGGTCCGGCGGCACACCGGCCACACCCCGGCGGCCCTGCGCCGCCTGCTCTCCCCGGCGCCCGAACCCCGTGATCAATTGGATTTCCGCCCGTCACGGGCCATAAGCTCACCCAATGCGTGATCAAGGTGAGGACCCCCGGCCCGCCCGCGGCGCCGTACGCGAGATCCACGTCCTCGACGGCCGGGCGACCCTGGCCTACGCCCCCGACCTGGACGGCCTGGCCGACCCCGGGGAGATCGTCTGGGCGTGGGTCCCGTACGAGGAGGACCCGTCCCGCGGCAAGGACCGGCCGCTGCTGGTCGTGGGCCGCACCGGCCGCCGGCTGCTCGGCATGATGCTCTCCAGCAAGGGCGACGACGGCCAGGAATGGATGCCGGTCGGCGCGTGGGGGCGCGACGAGCGGGTCTCGTACCTGCGGCTCGACCGGGTCTTCGTGCTGGACGAGGACGACCTCCGCCGCGAGGGCGCGGTCCTCGACGCCGACCGGTTCGCCCGGGTGGCGGCCCGCCTCATGAAGCTCCACGGCTGGGACGCCGGCCGCTAGGTCCCCGGGACGTCCCGGCCGTCACGTACCGGCCGGCGAGGGTCTGCCGCGCCGGGCCCGGAACGTCGTCCAGCCGTGCCAGGCGAGCACGTAGCAGGCGAGGACCAGCGCCGCTCCGTTCACGCCGCCCAGGATCGCGCTGCGTACCAGGTCGTAGTCGCTCACCGCGGCGCGGTCCGAGGCGGCTCCGGCCGCGGCCCCCGCGGCCGTGGCCAGCGTCGCCGCGGCGGCCACGACGCCGCGCGCCCGGCCGGTCAGCCCCGGCCACCGCCCGGGACGGACCGGAGCCCGCCGGTACCACAGCACGAGCCAGCCGGCCAGGATCGCCAGGCCGCCCGCCGAGCTGACGTACATGAGCACGTTGAACACCCGGTGCGCGCCGACGACGCTCTGCCGCAACGCCTGCCAGTGCGTCACCGCGAACCCGCCGGCCTGCGTGAAGGCGTCCCAGACGAGATGTGTGGCCATCCCGGCGAGCAGCGCGGCCACCACCCCCGCCACCGCCGGCCCCGCCGCTCCGACGCGGGGCGCGTCCGGCAGCCGGGCGCGCAGCCCGGACGGGGCCAGCGCGGTCAGCGGCGCCCGCAGCACCCAGTGGAACAGCGCCAGCAGCACCACGCCCGCCGGCAGGCCCAGCAGCGGCGGCCCCCACCATGCGTGCGTGCTCGCCGACGAGAACGGCAACGGCAGGTAGTACGGCGCGTCGGGCACCATCGCCCCGACGGCCAGCGCCGACGGCGGCAGCCACCGCCGCGCCGGGAGTACGGCCACGACATGGCTCAGTGTGAAGGGCACGGTCCATTGTGCCCGCCCGCCGCCCCGCTGTCGCCGGGAACTCAGAGGGTGACGATCAGCGCGTGCGCGGCCCCCTGCGGGAACGCCCACACGTGCTTGCCCGCCGCCACCAGCCGCGCGATCGGCGCGTCCAGCCCGGACGGGATCACGCGGAGGGCGGCGCCCGCGGCGGGGGCCAGCGCGAACAGGTCGTGCCCGCCGCCGACGAGGGTCCCGTTCGCGCAGGCCAGGAACGGCACCGGCCCGGCGGGCGCGGCCACGAACCGCCCCGGCTCGCCGGACCAGGTCGAGATCCGCAGCAGGCCGCCCGGCACGCTGATCCAGAGCGAGCCCGCGCAGACGGTCATGCCGCCGCGCTCGCCGTGCCGTCCCAGGACGCCGAGGTCGACGTCCCTCGGGCCGCCGCGCAGCACGTCGTCGTGCCGGGACGTCCACCACAGGCGCTCGCCCTCCACCGCGCACGCGGCCAGGCCGGGCAGGTCGACCGGGGGGCCGAGCGTGCCCGGCCCGGTGAGCCTGCGGGCCCGCGCGCCCGACACCGCCCAGATCTCGCCGCCGCCGGCGACGACCCTGCCGGCGCAGCGGGCGGTGGCGAGCGGCGTGCCGTCCGGCGCGAGCCAGTGGACGCGGCCCCTCGCGGTGGCGGCGAGCGTGCCGGAGAGCGCCTGCGGCACCGGGATCGGCGCGGTCGCGAGCGATCGTGGCACCACGACGGTCTCCGGCAGCGTTCCGGGGACGCCGGCCGTGCCCGCGACGGTGCCGGGCACGGCGGCCAGCGACCGTAACCGCGGCAGGACGTCGCCCCCGTCCGAGGGCACGGCGCCGCCGGACGGGAGAGGGGCGCCGGACGGGAACGGGGCGCCGGCGGCCGTGTAGGCGCGCACGCCGTGGGCGTCGGCGCACCACACGGTGACGCCGTCGGAGGCGGCCGCCCGCACGGGCGCGGGCAGGGCGATCCTCGTGACGGCGGGGTCCATGCGCCGACCATAGCCCCCGTACGCGCCCCGGCCCACGAGGGAGCGGGACGGCGGGCGGCCCCGATCCGGCGACCCGGCCGTCGTCCCAGGTCAGGCGGGCTGCGACCATGGCGGTATGCGTGTTGTGGTGATCGGGGGCGGCATCGTCGGAGCCGCGGCGGCCCACTACCTGACGGGCCGGGGGGCGTCCGTGACGGTGGTGGACGGCGGCTACCAGGGCGAGGCGACGCAGGCGAGCGCGGGCGTCGTCTGCCCGTGGGTGGACCATCCCGAGGACGACGACTGGTACCGGCTCAACCGCGAGGGCGCCCGCGCCTACCCGGGGCTGGTGGAGACGCTGGGCGAGGACTTCGGGTACGCCAAGGTGGGCGCGCTGCTCGTGGCCGAGGACCCGGCGGACCTGGAGCCGGTGCGTTCGCTGCTGCACCGCCGGTACGCCGACGCCCCGGAGATGGGCGAGGTCGTGGACGTGCCGGCGCCGGCCGAGCTGTTCCCGCCGCTGTCGGACACCCTGAGCGCGCTCCTGGTGCCGGGCGCGGCCCGCGTGGACGGGCGGTCGGTCCGGGACGCGCTGCTCAACGCCGCCGTCGCCCAGGGCGCCCGAATCCACGCGGGGGCCGCGACCCTCACGCCCGACGGCGAGGTCCGCGTGCACGCGGCGGCGGACGTCCCGGTCCCGGGGGCGCCGTCCGGGGAGGGACGGCTGTGGACGCCGGGCGGCGGGGCGGCCCGGTCGGGGAGCGAGGAGACGGGCGGCTCATGGCGGCAGGCCGAGCCCCGGGACCCGGCGGCGGCCCAGGACCTTGCGGCGGCGCAGGGCCTTGCGGCGGCCCAGGACCCGGCCGCTCGGAATGCGGGGGCCCAGGAGGCAGGGACGCGGGGCGCAGGAGCCCAGGATGCGGGTGCGCGGGGTCCGGAGGGTGCGCGGGGGGCGGGGGCGGCGCGGGGGGCGGGGGCGGCGCGGGGGGCGGAGGCGGTGCGGGGGGCGGAGGCGGTGCGGGCCGTGGGTGCGGGGGCGGGCAGGGTGTTCGCCGATGAGGGCGTTCCCGTGGAGGCGGAGGCGGTGATCGTGGCGGGCGGGGCGTGGGCCGGCGAGGTGTGCCGGCCGCTCGGCGCGGAGCTGCCGGTGTTCCCGAGGCGGGGCCAGATCCTGCACGCGACGCTCGAAGGCGTGGACACCGCGTGGTGGCCGATCGTGCTGCCCAGCGACGGGCCGTACCTGCTGGGCTTCCCCGGGTCGCGGGTGGTGATCGGGGCGACGGTGGAGGACGTCGGGTTCGCCCCGCGGGTGACGATGGGCGGGCTGGAGGAGGTGCTCCGGGCGGGGCTGCGGATCGCGCCGGGGCTGGCGGGGGCGACGGTGACGGAGACCCGGGTGGGGCTGCGGCCGGTGTACGCGCCGGGGCGGGCGCTGATCGGCCCGCTGACCTCGCGCGTGGTGGTGGCGACGGGCCTCAGCGCGTACGGCCTGACGGCGGGCCCGTACGCGGGCCGCCTCGCGGGGGCGCTCGCGCTGGGCGAGACGCCGCCCATCGACCTCGCGCCCTACGCCCCCACCCGCTGCTGACGGCCGGGCCACCCCTCCCCCTGGGCTGACCGTTTGCCCAGCGTATGATCGGTTTTCTCCCCACCGTCGCGCTCGTGGGGAGGCCGAGGTGCCGCGCATCGCACCGCTGATGACGCCGTTCGTGCTGGCCGGGCTGCTGCTCGCCGCGGGATGCGGAGCGGAGCCGCCGGCCCGGCGGTCGATCCGGTCCGTGCCGCCTCCCGCGTCGCCGCCCGCGCGGCCTCCCGTCCGCCCGCGCCGCGCGGAGCCGCCGCCCGCGGTCCAGGTGCCGTACGCGGCCTCCGGCTCGTACGCCGTCGTCCCCGGCGGCGCGCCCCCGAGGCCCGGCAGGGGCCGGCCGGTGCGCTACCTGGTGGAGGTGGAGCGTGGCCTGCCGTTCGGGCCGCGCGAGTTCGCCGGCCAGGTGCACCGCATACTCAACGACCCCCGCGGCTGGGGCCGTTTCCAGCGGGTGGACCGCGGCCCGGTGCGGGTCAGGGTGGCGCTGTCGAGCCCCGGCACGACGACCCGCCAGTGCCGGCCCCTCCGCACCGGCGGCGAGCTGTCGTGCTGGAACGGCCGCCGCTCGGTCATCAACGCCCTGCGCTGGGCGGTCGGCGTCCCGCAGTACGGGGGCGATCTGGCCGCGTACCGCAGCTATCTCATCAGCCACGAGGTCGGGCACGCTCTCGGCCACGGCCACCGGCCCTGTCCCGGCCCGGGGCGGCCGGCCCCGGTGATGACGCAGCAGTCGAAGTCGCTGGGCCGCTGCCGCCCCAACCCGTGGCCGTTCCCCGGCCGCGCGCCCGCCACGGAGAGGCCGCACCCCAGGAAACCGTGACCCGGCGGGGACGGACGCCGCACGAAGAAGGCTCGCGATATATCGTACGGATGGGGAACACCGGGACCCCCGTCCCGGTTACGTGTACGGTTACCGACTTCCAGGGGAGTGTGGGCGATGGCGGGAATGCGGAAGGCACGGCGGATCCTGGCGGGGGGCGCCGCCCTGGCCGCGGCCGGTTGGGTGCTGCGCGACGTGCCGGCCGAGCTGGGCGTGCGGCCGCTGGAGTCCGGCCCGGAGCGGGCGGCGCGCATCCAGCGCTCGAAGCAGTTCAAGGACGGCTCCTTCTACAACTCGATGCCCGAGCCGACCCATGTGATGAACACGCCGCCGGTGAGCCTGCTGGGCGAGATGACGCGGAACAAGGAGGAGCGCCGCCCGGCCGGCCCGCTGCCGCTGCGCGTGCCGCCCGCCGGGCCCGCGCCCGCCGACGGGCTGCGCGCCGTCTGGTACGGTCACGCCTCGACGCTGGTCGAGATCGAGGGCAGGCGGGTGCTGTTCGACCCGGTGTGGAGCCGGCGCGTCTCGCCCTCCCAGCTCGTCGGCCCCAAGCGGCTCCACCCGGTGCCGGTCGAGCTGGGCGAGCTGCCGCAGGTCGACGCGATCGCGATCTCCCACGACCACTACGACCACCTGGACCTCGCCACCGTCCGCGCGCTGGTCAGGACGCAGAAGGCGCCGTTCCTGGTGCCCCTGGGCATCGGGGCGCACCTGGAGCGGTGGGGCGTGCCGGCGTACCGGATCATCGAGCTGGACTGGGACGAGGAGGCCCAGGTGGCGGGGCTGCGCTTCGTCGCCACGGCGGCCCGGCACTTCTCGGGGCGGTCCCTGCGCCGCAACGACACCCTGTGGGGGTCGTGGGTGGTGGCGGGCGCGGCCAAGCGGGTGTTCTACGCGGGCGACTCCGGCTACTTCGAGGGCTACCGGGGCATCGGGGCGGCGCACGGGCCGTTCGACCTGACGCTCATGCCCATCGGCGCCTACAGCCCGGCCTGGCCGGACATCCACATGAACCCGGAGGAGGCCGTCAACGCCCACCTCGACCTGGGCGGGGAGCTGCTGCTGCCGGTGCACTGGGCGTCGTTCACGCTGGCGCTGCACCCGTGGGCGGAGCCGGTGGACCGGCTGTGGCGGGAGGCCAAGGCGCGCGAGGTCTCCATCGTGGTGCCGCGGCCCGGCGAGCTCGTGGACGCCGCCGCGGCCCCGGCCGTGGACGGCTGGTGGGAGACCCTGGGCTGATCCGGACGTACAGTGCGAGGGTGAGCAACCTGGAGCGTGAGCCGCGGGAGATCCGCTGCGCCGCCGAGCGCGGCGCGGGCGGCGAGCTGCTGGAGGGGCGCGCGGTGCCGCTGGGCGGGCCGCGCGCGATGTCCGTGAGCAGGACCCTTCCCGGCGCGCACCGGCGCATGATCGGCGCCTGGTGCTTCCTCGACGCCTACGGGCCCGAGGTGGCCGCCATGCGCGTGCCGCCGCACCCGCACACCGGCCTGCAGACCGTGACCTGGCTGCTCGCCGGCGAGGTGCTGCACCGCGACAGCCTGGGCAGCCTCCAGCCCGTACGCCCCGGCCGGCTCAACCTCATGACCGCCGGCCGCGGCATCTCCCACTCGGAGGAGTCGGCCGAGGCGACCCTGCACGGGGTGCAGCTCTGGGTCGCGCTGCCCGAGGAGCACCGCGCCGGCCCGCCCGCCTTCGAGCACCACGCGGAGCTGCCGGTGCTGGAGGGCGCCGGGTTCGCCGCCACCGTCGTCCTGGGCTCGCTGGGCGGGGCGGTCTCCCCCGCCACCGTCCACACCCCGCTGACCGGCGCGGAGATCGCGGTGGACGGCACGGGCGAGGTGCCGCTCGATCCCGGCTTCGAGTACGGGCTGCTGCTGCTCGACGGCGAGGTCGAGGGGCTCGCACGGGGTCCGCTGGCGTACCTGCCGCCGGGGCGGGACGGGCTGCGGCTGTCCGGGCGCGGGCGGGTGCTGCTCGTCGGCGGGGCCCCGTTCGGCGAGGAGATCGTCATGTGGTGGAACTTCGTGGGCCGCTCGCACGACGAGATCGCGGCCTTCAGGAAGGAGTGGGCGGAGGGCGAGGGGTTCGGCGTCGTCGAGGGGTTCGACGGCGACCCGCTCCCCGCTCCCGTCCTGCCCGGCGTCCGGCTGAAGCCGCGCGGCCGCGTCAGGTGAGCCGCTGAGCGCCGCTGTCTGCTCGTGGTCGCCCACACCCCGCCCGCCGCGGTCCACCCCGAGGGGGTCGCCATGATGGTGCTGACCACGTACGGGCAGACGGACGAGGAGTTCGCGGCCCTGGAGGCACGCTGGACCGCCTGGTGGTCCGGGGCCGTCCCGGCGGCCTGATCACGCCGGACGCGGAGGCTCCCCGGCGCCCGCCGCCGGACCGCGCGGGTGCCGGTCGCCCGGCGCGCGTGGCCCTGGCCGGCCTCACAAGGCCGGGTGGAGCAGCCGCTTGGCCTCGTCGTGGTGGCCGGCCATCTCGCGCAGCGCCTCGCCCGTCGCCTTCAGCACCGACAGGCGGGCGCCCGGGTTGTCGCGCAGGGCGCGCGCGACGGCCTTGACCATGCCGCCCATCGCCAGCGTCTCGCGCGGGTCCCGGATCCTGGAGTAGACCTCGAGGATCCGGCGCACCCCCTGCGGGCCCTCGGTCAGCCCGCGCAGCAGCTCGATCTGCACGTACGCGAGCCCGTCGCCGCGCCCGAGCAGGTTCGTCCAGTGATACATGATCAGGCACTGCCGGTCGCGCGACCGTTCCCAGGCGGCCGTCGCCTCGTCGAGGGCCGCGGCGTCGTCCACCACGCCGGCGACCCGCTCGCCCAGCAGCCGCCCGAACTTCACGGCGTCGCGGATGCCCTGCGCCGTGACCGGGTCCTTGAAGTGCCCGGCGTCGCCGACCAGCGCCCAGCCGGGGCCCGCCGAGGTGCGGAAGAAGGACGGGTGCGTCGCGGAGCTGACGATCTTCGTCGCCCTGGTGCAGCCCTCCAGGCGCTTGGCCAGCCCCGGCACGAGCCCGACGGTCCGGGTGAACTCCGCCTCCAGGTCTCCCCGGAAGTCCGCGGCCCGCTCGGCCGGCGGCATCAGCAGCACCAGCGACAGCCCGCCGTCGCAGGGGAAGGCGTTGCCCAGCTCCCGTCCCGTCAGCCACATCGCCGCCGTGGTGCGCCACTCCTCGCGCGGGTCCTCGTAGTAGGCGTAGTAGCAGGCCCGGCCGTTGGCGTGGGACAGCCGGGGCTGCTCGGCGCCGACCAGGCGGGCGACGGTCGAGCGGCGGCCGTCCGCGCCGACGACCAGGTTGGCGCGGATCTCGTACTCGCGGCCGCCGCGCTCGCTGACCTTGACGCCCACCGCCCGGCCTCCCTCCCACAGGAGGTCGACGACCCGGTGGCCCTCCCTGACCTCGGCGCCGGCCGCGCGGGCCGTGTCGACGAGAGCCGCGTCCAGCGCGGTCCGGCGTACGCACAGGCCGTAGTCGATGCCGTCGACGGGTGTGTAGCTGCCGGTGGCGGCGTGGCCGGGGCCGCCGACGAAGGCGCGGGAGAGCTTCGGCGCGCCGATCTTCTCGATGCGTTCCAGCGCGCCCGCCTTGGCCAGCTCGGCGACGCCCGAGGCGAAGAGCAGGTGGGTGGAGACCGTGGTGGACGGGAATCGCGCCGGATCCACCGCGATCACCTTGACCCCGCGCCGGGCCAGAGCGGCCGCGGTGGCGGAGCCCGCACAGCGCGCTCCGGCGATGACGACGTCCGCGTGCTCTGACATCTGGCCTCCCGGCGCGCTAACCGACTCTAGCGTCGGTTTTATGCCGCGGAAGGGCGCGGCGTCAACGGGTCACGGGTAGGCTGCCAGGCATGGCGATCCAGGAGCCGAAGAGACGCATGCGTGGCTCGGCCCGCCGGGCCCGCATCACCGAGGCGGCCCTGGAGGTCTTCGCCTCCCGCGGCTACCACGCCACCGCCATGGAGGAGATCGCGGCCGCGGCCGGGGTCACCCGCTCTGTGCTCTACGACCACTTCCCGTCCAAGCGGGTCCTGCTGATCACGGTCCTGCAGGAGCAGAACGCGCGGCTGGTCGAGCACATCGGCGCCCGCATCACCGGCACCGGCTCGCCGGGCCGGCGGCTGCGCGCCACGCTCGACGCCTATTTCAGCTTCTCCGAGGACTGGCCGGACGCGCGCCGCCTGCTGTTCGACCACACCGACGAGAACGACCCCGAGATCAAGGCGGTGCGCTGGGGCATCTGCGAGACCCGCACCCGCTCGGTCGCCGTGATGCTCGCGCGCGACCTGCGCAACCTCGGCCTCGACCCCGACAGCGACACCGCGCACGCCGTGGTCGAACTGCTCCTGTCCGGCACCGACGGCCTCGCCCAGTGGTGGGCGAGAAACCCGTCGATGCCGCGCGCCCGGCTCGTCGACGCCGCCATGCTCGTGCTGTGGAACGGCCTGTCCCAAGCGCCTGGACGCACATCCACGGCTTGACAGATGTGATCCACGGGTTCATCGTCTCGCCTAGCTGAACCAACAGCCGTGTCGGTTAGCTAACGGTGAGCGGAGGCCGCCCCATGGCAGAGCAGGAGATCCACGACAACGGTCAGAGCGGGATCAACCGACGAAGGTTCGTCACCGGCGCGCTGGCCACCGCCGCGGGAGCGGCGACCGGGCCGCTGTGGGGCGCGGAAGGCGCCAGAGCGGCCGCCCCCGCCCTCCTCAGCGCCAGCGTCACCGGCCGCAAGGTGGCGATCTTCGGAGCCGGCATGGGCGGCCTGAGCACCGCCCACGAGCTGGCGGAGCGCGGCTTCGAGGTCACCGTGTACGAGCGCAAGGTGCTCGGCGGCAAGTCCAGGAGCATCCCCGTGCCCGGCACCGCCGCCGGCGGGCGCAAGGACCTGCCCGGCGAGCACGGCTTCCGGTTCTTCCCCGGCTTCTACCAGAACCTGCCGGACACGATGAGCCGCATCCCGTTCGGCTCCGGCACCGTGCGCGACAACCTGGTCGCCGCCAGCCTCACGGCCATCGCCTACCGGAAGAAGTTCCTGCGCGTCCCCATCCCCAGCGAGCTCGGCGGCGGGCTCACCCCGGAAGCCATCCAGGACTACTTACGCAGCGCGCTCATCGCGGGCACCACCATCCCGCTCACCCAGGTGAACTTCTTCCTGTCGAAGATGATCACGTTCATCACCAGCGGTCCCCGCCGGAAGCTCGGCCAGTGGGAGAACATGAGCTTCTCCGACTTCACCAAGGCCGACCTCATGTCGGTCGAGTACCGCGAACTGCTGTCGAGGATGTTCACCGCCTCCCTCGTGGCCGCCCAGCCCGATCGGGCCAACACCCGCACGATCGCCATGATGTTCGAGGCGCTCCTCTACAGCGCCCTCGGGCTCGGCCCGTACGGTCCGCCCGACCAGGTGCTCAACGGCCCGTCCAACGACGTGTGGATCGACCCCTGGATCACCTACCTGACCGGGCTCGGCGTCCAGTTCAAGGTCGGCTGGACCGCCACCGGCTTCGACTACAGCGGCGGCCGGATCACCGGCGCCCGGGTGACCGACCCCACCGGCGCCGCCGGCACCGTGACCGCCGACCACTACGTGGCCGCGATGCCCATCGAGCGTCTCACGCCCATCCTGTCCACCGCGATGAAGTCCGCCGACCCCCAGCTGGCCAGGTTGAGCCACCTGGACACGGACTGGATGAACGGCGTCATGATCTACCTGAAGGAGCCGAGGCCGATCGTCGAGGGCCACCTGGTCTACGCCGGCACCCCCTGGGCGCTCACCTCGATCAGCCAGGCGCAGTTCTGGACCACCGACTTCCCCGCCACGTACGGCGACGGCGCCGCGAAGGACTGCCTGTCGCTCGACCTGTCCGACTGGAACACACCGGGCATCCTGTTCGGCAAGACCGCCAAGCAGTGCACCCGGCCGCAGATCGTCCAGGAGGTGCTGGCCCAGGTCCGCGCCGTCACCCCCAACGGAGACCAGCTGCTGCCGGACTCGCTCGTCCACAGCTGGTTCGTCGACCCCGCCATCAGCGGCGAGGGCACCCCGGCGGTGGCCAACGACGAGCCCCTGCTGATCAACTCGCCGAGCTCGTGGGCGAACCGCCCCGAGTCCACCACCCGGATCCCGAACTTCTACCTGGCCGCCGACTACGTCCGCAACAACATCAACCTGGCCACCATGGAAGGCGGCAACGAGGCCGGCCGCACGACGGCCAACGCCATCCTCGACGCCGCCGGCTCCTCCGCGACCAAGGCCAAGCTGTACGACCTGTACCTGCCGCGCGAGTTCAAGTCGCTCTACGACCTGGACGACGTCCGCTACCAGCTCGGCCTGCCGAACAAGTTCGACCTCCTCGCCCCGTACTGGCCGTGACACGCCGGCGCCGGGCTTCCGTGCGGGCACCCCGTACGGAAGCCCGGCCGGCCGCTCCTGCCGGCAGGGCGACCGCGGACCTCAGTTTCTGATCAGGGTTGGACGGAGCCTTAGACAAGTTCGATCCTCCCAGCTCAAGGGCACTTTTCTTATGTGAATGATCAGGTTGGCTCAAATTCGCCGTGAAAGCCGCAGGCTAACGTCCCGTCATCGCCGCACGATATTTGGTTGTGAGCGCACGACGACGCCTCCGACCTTCCATAGATCGCGGTCTGGCACCGCGTTCTTCAGCTCGCGCCACACGAGTGATCGCAGAACGTCAACGGCTCAAGCCACGCCAGCGCCGGAGACTCCGCGACGTCCGCTGGTCTGTCCAATGGTGGGCCGCCCTCACCAGCGTCATCGCCGGCCTCATGTCCGTTCCTGCGCTCGTCATCTCTCTGAACGCTCTCGGACTCGGCCAGCAACAGCGTGCGGACGCGCTAGCGCAACGGGCCGAGGACAAGAGAAAGGAAGAACAGGCCAAGGCCGAAGCGGACGCCCTCACAAAGATCGCCTTTCCTACCCGTGTCCGGATCGTAAACGAGGACTACGGAACCGTCCCTGACGCCTGGTCCTGGAACGTGCGCAACGCCAACTCGCAGCGGGCCTACGTGTACGTGCTACATCGTCCCAACAAGCAGCCCACAGAACTCTGGGAGTTCGTCGTCGAACCGTGCAGCGAAGGCGAAATGGTGCTCCCAGCATCGAAAAGCAAGCTTGACACCCTCGGCGGCAGCCAAACATTGGCCATCGCCAAAAGAGACACTGTATCCACCAGACAGCAGCTCTGGACGCGCCCCATCCTCTCGGCGGAACCTCAGCCCATTACCGACTGGTCCAAGTGGATCGGGCTAGAAACACAGCCTGACGGCGGCATAACCATCGAACCGGGCTCCATCAAGAGGATCCAGCGCGGGATCACGCCCTGCACCTGATCGAGCGCACCGACCGCACACCAGCGGCTCCCCCGGCCGCCACCGAACCTCCGAAACCTCCGGCTCGACAGGAAGCTTCCCCACCTCGCCGCACCGCCTGGCCGGCCCCGATCCGGGGCCCCTGGAGGCATGCGAAAGCGCCGGACCACGCGATGCGGTCCGGCGCTGTCGGCGCGGTGCGCTACACGCGGACACCTACACGGGCGGCACGCTACGCGCGCGGTCCGCGATCGTCGGGAGCGTGTCAGCTTTCCCCGTCCTGCACGTGTCGCGCAGCGCTGACAGGAGGTAGAGCGCTGCCGAGATGTACTTGTCGGGCAGCCGTGTCGGGGTGCGTAAGCGCGCCGGCCTCTGCGGCGTTGAGGTCGATAGGGCTCCACCCGATACGGACGCCGCCGGGCCAACGCTCGACGGACACGGCAAACGGAACCTTGTACTGCCCCAACGCGGCTACCAGGACCTTCACGATGTCCCGCGTGGTGGCGGACGGACAGACCGTGCACCCGCCACTCGCGGCCCTGGTACTGCGTGCGCGGGCCGGTGTAGATCACCATGGTGCCGGTCGGCAGGTAGAGCGAAAGGGCGTGGCTGACGGCGTCGTACACGTCGCGGTCCAGGCGAGCGTCACCCAGCGCGGTGTGTCTCGTCACCCAGTCCTGGGCGACGCCGGCGATCTCCCAAGACGGGCTGTCCATGTGGCCGTCCAGCCAGTCCTCGACGTACGGCACGGCCTTAGCTTCGAACGCTTCGTCCACTTTGTCGTAGGCGGACAGCCGGCCGTCGATGTGGCCGATCAGCAGGGCTCGGATGTCGATCATGCGGTGATGGGCGGTGAGGAGCTGCCCGTGGGCGCGCAGGAACGTGCCGAGGAACTTGCGGTCGTGAGTGGGGTTGTTGGCGACGATCGTGGCGCCGTCCAGCTCGCCGGCCAGACTACGAGCGATGCTGTCGGCGTCCATGTAGTGGTCGCCCTCGGCGAGCGGGTTGCCCGTGTGGTCCTTGATCCAGGGGCTGCCAGCGATGTCGAGGGTGGGCGCGAGCTTCCGGCCGGCGCCGATGGGCGTGTGTTTCACGCGGCACCGCTCGTAGTACCGGCCGACCTGTGGGGAGTTCGGGTCGGCGTGGGTGAGGTCCGGGCGGACTGAAGACACATCTGACGCGTCTGTCTCACATCTCGATCCACGTCAGCCGCCCGCACCGGGGGCAAGCGGCGATCAAGTGGTTGCTAAGTGGGCGCACGTACAACACAAGCACGGCACCCGCACGAGTAGAGGGGCGGGTCTGCTACTGGGAGCGTGTTCGATGAACAGCCGCATGATCTCTTCCGTCACCGCCGGCCTTGCACTCGCCGGAACGATTGCTGTCGCAGCACCGGCCCACGCCTCTAGCGGTTGCGCGATAACGCCGTATGGACTGATCGGCGCGCGGTGGTTCGAGCTAGGCGGCGAGAACGGCAAGCTGGGCTGTCCGACAACGCAGGAGACCGACATCTACATGAACGGCGTCGGCTGGGCTGGGCGCAGGCAGTCGTTCGTCCGCGGGCAGATGGCCTGGTCGCCCAAGAACGGCTCCAAGCTCGTGGTGGCCGCCTACTCCAAGGACGGGTACGCCTACTTCGATTGGAAGCCGACCGACCGCTTCTGGGACAAGTTCCTCGTCCGCTGGACCAGCGCCGCGGACCCGCACGGGCGGCAGGAGGACTTCATCGGCGGCAACCGCGGCAAGGCGTGGACCCGCGTGCGGACCAACAGCGGCTACCGCTGGAACGTCAAGGGTTGCGACACTGGCGTGTTCGGTTCGAGTTGCCAGCGGTCCTGGACAGTCTCGGTCACTGGCTGACCCGAGCAATGTTTGAGACCTGTGGATCGGCCGGGAAGGCACACCCGTGCTCACCGTAGTCCCTGACCCCGCCGACGGCGCCCGCCGGATGCTCGCCGAAGCGCTCAAAGCCGAGGTCGACGCCTATATCGCCGCCTTCGCCGACGAGCGTGACGAGGCCGGCCGCCGCCTGGTCGTCCGCAACGGCGGACCAGGGAAACCGGAACAGAGCCGGAACAAGCCACCCCCTGAAAGGGGGTTCGCCTGTTAGGACGACCGCGGACCTCAGTAGACGGAAATGTGCGGATGGTCGTAGTGGTTGGCGGTCGTGCCGCCGCGATCGGACATGGCGCGCCAGACTCCCGTGCGCGCGTGCCAGATGCGCTGGCGGTAGATCACGTACATGATGCCGAGGCGGCGGGCGTTCTTGACGGCCCACGCCGCGATCTGGTCCCCGCGGGCGCGCTCGGCCGCCGACGGCAGCGCGCCGCCGTGGCTCAGCATGAAGTCGCAGGCCCGGCCGAGCGGATGCTCGCCGCCGTCCTGGATGGCGCGGTAACAGCCGATCCCGAACGGCACCTCGAAGCGTTCCTTCACGAGCTGCCTGACCAGCGCCATGCGCGGGGTGATGTTGTCCGCCCCCTGAGGGAGCTGCGGGACGAACGTGCCGTCGGGCCGCATGCCGGGCGCCCGGTAGAGCTGGTCGATCTTGTCCTTGATGCGCTCGATCTGCTTCTCGGCCTTCTTCTTGCGCTCCTCCAGCTCGCCGAGCGTGTGGCCGAGCTCCTCCGCGCGGGCCGTGGCCTCCTCCTGCGCCCGCTGCCGGTCGTCGCGGACCTTGGCGTAGCCGCGCAGCTTGGCGTCCTGGAGCGAGACGAGATGCTGGACCAGGGCCAGGCGGCTGAGCAGCGCCTCGGGCTCCTGGCCTGAGACGAGCAGGGCGGTCTGGTTCGGCTCGGCGCCGGTGTAGTGGGCGACGGCCAGCGCGCGCAGCTCGGTGGAGTGGCGGTCGAAGACCTCCTCGGCGGCGGTCAGCTTCTCGCGGGCCGCCTTCTCGGCCTTGTCGGCCTTCTGGTGGGCGATGCGGCTGCTGTAGTAGTCGGCGATGAGCCGGTCGGAGTCCTTCTGCAGGCCGGCCAGCTCCTTCTTGAGCTGCTTGACCGTCGGCTTCGGCTCGGCCTGCGCCGCGGGCGCCCAGGCGAGCAGCCCGGCGCAGAGAGCGGCGAGGGCCGGACGCCACCGCACCGATCGTCGCCGGACGCATGACCGCGGAGCGGGGGACTCAGCCGCCACACTTCTCCTTCTCCCGAGCCACAGGGCCGGGCCCTCTGTCCGAGGTGTGATGGTAGAGGATCACGCGCGACGGTATGCACCTTATGACGATTACGGGTCCCCCTTAACCCCGGGGCGGCTCGTCCCCCGGTCCGGCGCGCAGCGCCCGGCGGAAGGCGTCGCGGTGCCGGGCGAGATGGTCGTCGTCGGTCAGGTAGAAGCGGTCGTCGCCGCGTTCGAGGTGGCTCGCGAAGCCGGGATGCCCGGCCGCGGCCTGCTCCCGCATGTGCCTGACCAGGTGCGCGAGCCTCGCCCGCGCCGTGTCGACCAGCGCGTCCCGTCCGGCCGCGTCCAGTCCGTACGTGTCCGCGAACAGCCGCAGCCTGCGCGCCTGCCCCTCCACCGGATGTCCGGCCAGCTGACGGGGATCGGACAGCGGGACGAACCGGTAGGCGGCGTAGGCCACGTCCCGGATCCGCGGACCGGGATGCGCGGTGTCGAAGTCGATGAACGCCACCGGCCGCCCGTCCCGGAACACGCAGTTGTACGGGGCCACGTCCCCGTGACAGACGACCTCCGCCGGGCTCACCGCCGGGAAGTACCACGTCAGCCCCGGATCCACCGCGAAGTCAGCGGTGGCGTCGTGAAAGTCGCGCAGCAGCCTGGCGACACCCGCCAGCACGCCGTCCTCCAGCGCCCACGCGGGCAGCGGATAGCCAGGCACCTCACCGGCCACGTGATCGAGGATCTCCCGCCCCTGCCGATCGACGCCGTGGGCGCGGGGGGCGCCCTCGAACCCGCGATCGGCCAGGTGAGCGAGCAGCGCGTGCACGGCCGGCGTCCAGGGACCGGTCAGACGGCGTACGGTGCCACCGACCCTGACGACCCGGTTGACACTTCCCCCGAGCAACTCCTCCACGCCGTTCCTCCACCCGCGCGCACTGCCGGCAACCGACGAGCCAGTGTGCCACCCACCACCACGCCAGGCCACTCCCTCGCCCACACGTCCTGACGACAGCAGGCCCGCCGCCGTGGCGTCACGGGGCGGCGGGCCGAGCCGGCCGGGACCGGGGTCAGCGGGCGGGGTCAGCGCCGGGCGCCGAAGGCGACGGCGGTGGTGGAGGCGATCGTGGTCACCAGGACCACCATGACCAGGACGGACCCCAGCGGGTTCCTGCGGCGGGCCGGCGGGGCAGCAGCCTGCCTGACGCGCGCCGGCGGGCTGAGGGCCGGGGCCGGGGTCCGCGCCGGGGCCGGCGTGGGCGCGACCTCCGCCCGGAGCGGGACGACCGGTGGCGCGCCCGGCGGACGCGGCGTGGACGGGGGCAAGCGGCGCCGGGAGCACTCCCCCACCTGCACGCTGCGACCGCACACAGCCCTGGGGTAGATCGTCATCCCGGGCACGGTGACCTGGGGGACGGGGTTCCCGCCCGACCGCCGGCCGGCGATCGACACGTGAGGAGCCGGCGTCCGCCGCACCCGCACCCCCGGCACCGACCCGTCCCTCGACACCTTCCCTCCCCGCCCACCAGGCACGGACCCACCGACCGGGACCTTGCCGTCCTGGTCGCCCGGTGCCGCCGCCCGGAGACGGACCTTCCTGGCCCCCGCGCCTGCGGCCGAGCCGACGCCCAGAGTCTTCCCTGCTCGTACGTCCGGCAGCGCGCCGCTTCCCAAGAGCTCCCGTGGGGGCTCGATCGGGTACGCCGGGACCTGGGGAGGTGCCGCGAACGACGCCTCGGAGCGCGGCCCGCCGACGACCACGGGTCCCGCGATCGCGGCGGCGACCAGCGCGACGGCGAGCAACGCCAAGGACGCGACGCGATACCCGCCCCCCGCCGCCGCACCTCCCGCATGCGGAGGTACGGCATGAGGCCCTTCGGCGCCGGATTGTGCGACGGTGTCCGGAAGGTCCGTGAGTGAGGGGTCGGGGTGAGGGGTGGGTGCTTGGGCATCCTGGGCGCTCACATGCCCCCACCGATCCGGGCGAACTCCTGCAGCGCCGCCTGGAACGCCGCCGGCCCCACCGCCAGGGGCCCGTCGAAGGCGCGGGAGATGTCCCAGGTCAGGTAGACGCCGAAGCCGAGCAGACCGCCCATGGCGAGCATCGGCAGCAGGGTGAGCCCGCGCGGCCGGGCGCCGGCCATGAAAGGGAAGACGAGCACCACGAGACCCGTGAGGACGGTCAGGAGCAGCAGGCCGTCGGGGGGCGTGGCGGCGGCGTCGGCGGCGCGCTGGGCCCGCGCGGTGGAGACGGCGCCGAGGTGTTCGAGCAGATCGGACTTGGCATCCTCCTGGGCGGTGCCGCTGACCTTCAGTGCACCGACGCGGCCGCGCAGGGCGTCCATGCGGGCGGCGCCGACCGGGTCCATGCGGCCCTGGGCCATGAGGGGCCACTCGTCGCGGACCACGAAGGTGATGTAGTCGCGCAGGGCGGAGCGGACCTGGCGGGCGTCTTCGGCGGGCAGGGCGTCGGCGGCCCAGTAGGCGTTGATCGCGGCCTGGCTCTCGGTGTGGGTGTTCTGCCGGGCGGCGTCGGCGGTGGTCCACGGCACGATGATCGCGATGGCGAACACCAGCAGGAACAGGGCCGACAACATCGCTCCGGCGTGGCCGGCGGAGGGTCCGCCGGGATCTCGGTCGTCCTCCGCCCGGCGGACCTTCCGGAACAGCAGCGCGGCGAGCACCACCACACCGCCCGCCGCGAGGATCGAGAGCGCGTACGCCACCATATGATCTCCCGAAACACTTCGGATACGCAGTGTCACATTACTATCACACCGTGCAATGATGGCGTGAGGCCCGGAAAGTTAAAGCCGTGGCAATGCGTGCGAACGTCAGTCGGGTCGAGGCCGGGCGCGGGTGGTGCCGGGCGCCAATGTCGTGCGCGGGCGGGCGGGTACGGCCCGGCCGCTGGACGGATTTCCCGGAGTGCCCGAGAGGCGCTGACCATTCGTCCAGCCGTGCGGTGATATTGCGGAGATGTGTGGACCATGGAGTCGTGAATCTCAACGGCCGTAAATTCGTGATGGTGAGCTCGACCGCGAGCAGGGTGGACCCGGACAGCCCGACGGAGTTCCGCTACGAGGAGTCCGACGGGCTGGTGTGGGGCAGTTACACGGGCGACACCGTCATCCAGGGGCGCTTCGTGGGCACCCGTGAGGGCGGGGACGTGCACATCTCGTACGTGCACGCGCTGAAGGCTGGGGGCACGGCGGCCGGCCGGAGCAGCAGCCGCCTGGAGACGGGTGAGGACGGGCTGCTGCGCCTGGTGGAGGAGTTCAGCTTCGACGGCGACGAGACCAAACACGTCAGCGTGTGCGCCGAGGTGGCCGGCTAGTCCGGCCGGGTCAGTCGTCCTTCTGCAGGGCCGCCCGGCCCTCGGCGGCGCCGACGAAGCGCATCTTGCCGAGCGGCACGTCGTCCCGCTCCTCCTGGGCGGGGCGGCGCGCCGGCCTGGCGGCCTGGCGGCCGTCGCCGGGCAGCACGTACGGCCGCCGCAGCACCTCGTCCAGGATGAACACCGTCTCGGTGGCCTTGACCGCCGGGATGTTGGCCAGCCGGTCGGTGACCATGGTGTGCACCGCCGCGACGTCCGCCACCCGCACCTGGATCATGGCGTCGTGCTGGCCGGTGGTGATGGCGCAGTACTCGACCTCGGGCATCCGGGCCAGTTCGGCCCTGAACTGCTTCCACATCTGCTGGCGTACGGTCACGAAGATCAGCGCGGTGATGCCGAGGCCGGCCCGCCCGTGGTCGATCTCGGCGGTGAAGCGTTTGATCGCGCCGTCGGCGCGCAGCGCCTCGAAGCGCGTGTAGGCGTTGGCCCGGGAGATGCCGACCCGTTCGGCCAGCGCGGCGACCGAGATCCTGCCGTTCTCGCGCAGGATCTCGAGGATCTTCAGATGGATGTCGTCCAGTTCGAGACCGATGCCGATCCGTCCAGGTTGACCGCTCCCGCTGTGCCCATTTCTGGAAATATCACTCATCATTACCTCACTGACCTTTATATACGTCTCAGCGACCGCACAGTACCTGGACGATCTGCCGCACAATCCTCGGCATCTCCCCACTGAACGTCCAGATCTTGGAGGACCTCCATGGCGACCCGCTCGCAGAAGGCGGCCGTGCTGCTCGCCGGTGCGCTGACCCTGGCCGCCTGCGGTAGCGGCGGCACGTCGTCGCAGGCCCCAGCGGACGGCGGCGGTGCCGGTGGCGGCAAGACGCTCGTCATCGACACGTCCTTCGACCTGAAGACCGCCGACCCCGGCCGCACGTACGAGCCGACCGGCCTGATCGTCGGCAAGGCCGTCTACGAGACGCTGCTCACCTTCGACGGCGCCGACGTGACCAAGCCGGTGCCCGCGCTCGCCGAGTCGTACGAGCTGAGCGAGGACGGCAAGACCCTCACCCTGAAGCTCAAGCAGGGCTCGACCTTCGCCGACGGCTCCCCGATCACCGCCGACGACGTGGTGTTCTCGCTGACCCGGGTGCGCGACATGAAGGGCACCCCGTCGTTCCTGCTGGACGGCGTCGAGGTGGCCAAGACCGACGACACGACGGTCACGCTGACGTCGAAGACGGCCAACCCCGCGCTGCCGTACATCCTGCCGAACCCGGCGCTCGGCATCCTCAACAGCAAGCTCGCCAAGGAGCACGGCGCGACCGCGGACGCGCAGGACAAGGCCGAGCAGTGGCTGAACTCCAGCTCCGCCGGGTCGGGCCCGTACACGATCGAGTCGTTCAACGTCAGCAGCCAGGTCACGCTCAAGGCGAACCCCAAGTACTACGGGACCAAGCCCGCCTACGACAAGGTCGTGCTGCGCAACGTCGAGGCCGCCACGCAGAAGCTGAACGTCCAGCGCGGCGACAGCCAGATCGCGCTCAACCTGTCCGGCGACCAGGTCACCGGCATGCCCGCGACGCTGCAGGTGAAGAAGACCGCCTCGGCGAACGTGATCTTCCTGCTGGCCAACCAGGACTCCTCGATCAGCAAGACGACGCCGAACGCCAAGTTCGTCGAGGCCGTGCGCAAGGGCGTCGACTACGCGGGCCTGCTGGAGCTGGCCGGCGAGGGCGCGACGCAGGCGCCGGGCGTCATCCCGTCGCAGATCCTCGGCGCGCTGCCGCCGGAGCAGGCCGCCAAGCGGGACGTCGAGGGCGCCAAGGCGGCGCTGGCCGCGAGCGGCCTGTCGAACCCGACGGTGAAGCTGGAGTACCCGAGCGAGCTGACCGTGAACGGCCTGTCGTTCCAGCCGCTCGCCGAGCGCATCCAGGCCAACCTCAAGGAGGTCGGCATCACGGTGGACCTGCAGCCCGCGCCGGTGACGACCGCGCTCGACAACTACCGCAACGGCAAGGAGGAGATGGGCCTGTGGTACTGGGGCCCTGACTACCCGGACCCGAGCGACTACCTGGCCTTCCTGCCCGGCAAGACGGTCGGCCTGCGGGCCGGCTGGAAGGAGGGCGCGGCCAAGGAGATCGAGGCCGCCGGCGTGAAGGCCGCCGAGGCGATCGGCGACGACGCCCGCAAGAGCGCCTACGCCGAGGTGCAGAACCAGCTCAACGCGGCGGGCCCGTTCGTCCCGCTCATCCAGCCGGGCCAGAACATCGTCAGCGCCGCGTCGGTGACCGGGATCGAGTACCACCCGGTGTGGACGGTCGACGTCGCCGACCTCGGCGCGAAGTAGATGAAGCCGGACGCGCCGCGCGAGCGGACCGGGCGGCGGGTGCCCCCGCTCGCCCGGTTCCTCGTGCGGCGGGTGCTGCTCGCCGTGCTCATGGCCTGGGGCATCACGCTCGTCACGTTCGTGCTGACGAACCTGGTCCCCGGCGACCCGGTGGCGGCCAACCTGGGCCAGCGGGCGCTCGGCGACCCGGCCATCGTGGCGCAGTGGCGGGCCGAGCACGGCCTGGACAAGCCGCTCTGGCAGCAGTACCTCCTGCACCTGCAGGGCCTGCTGCACGGCGACTTCGGCACCAGCCAGCAGAGCCACCGGCCGGTCGCCGACGACCTCGCCGAGTTCGTGCCGGCGACGCTGGAGCTGGCCGGGGCGGCGATCCTGGTGTCGCTGGTGCTGGGCGTGGCCTTCGGCGTGATCGCCGCGCTGCGCAGGGACCGCCTCGCCGACCACACGCTGCGCGTGGTCAGCCTCATCGGCATCTCGGTGCCGACGTTCTGGCTGGCGCTGATGGCGTTCTACGTGTTCTTCTACCGCCTGCAGATCACCCCCGGCAGCGGCCGGGTGGACGTGGCGCTCGGCTCGGCCCCGCCGGTGACCGGGCTGCAGACGGTGGACGCGCTGCTCGCCGGCCGGTGGGACATCTTCGCCTCCGCCGCCGGGCACCTGGTCACCCCCGCCCTGGTGCTGGCGCTCTACACGATCGGCCTGCTCACCCGCTTCACCCGCTCGGCGGTGCTGGAGGTGCTGGGACAGGACTACGTACGGGCCGCCCGCGCGAAGGGCCTGCCCGGCCGGGTGATCCTCTTCCGGTACGTGCTGCGCTCGGCCCTGGTGCCGGTCATCACGGTGGCGGGCCTCGCCTTCGGCTCCCTGTTGTCCGGCACGGTGCTGGTGGAGGCGATCTTCGCCTGGCCCGGCATCGGCCAGTACGCCTACAAGAGCGCGACCACCCTCGACCTGCCCGCCGTCATGGGCGTCGGCCTGGTCGTGGGCGTCGTCTACCTGGCCATCAACCTGGTCGTGGACGTCCTGTACGGCGTCATCGACCCCCGAGTGAGGTTGCAATGAGACGCGCGAGCCTCCTCGCGAGGCTGCCCGAGGCGTGGCGGCAGCCGCTGGCCGTCAGCGGCGCGGTGCTGGCGGCGGTCTGGCTGGTCGTCGTGCTGGCCGCGCCGCTGCTGGCCCCGCACGACCCGCTCGCCCAGGACCTGCCCCGGCTGGCCCCGCCGGGACCCGGGCACTGGTTCGGCACCGACCAGCTCGGCCGCGACATCCTCAGCCGCGTCCTCTACGGCGCGCGGGTGTCGATCCCGCTGACGCTGCTGCTGGTGGTGCTGTCGGTGGCGATCGGCGGCCTGCTGGGCGCCTGCGCGGGCTACTTCGGCCGCTGGGCCGACGAGACGATCATGCGGGTGGCGGACCTGGTGTTCGCGTTCCCGACGGTCATCCTCGCCATGGTGGTGGCCGCGGCGCTCGGCGCGAGCCTCGCCAACGCGGTGCTGGCGGTGCTGGTCGTCGCCTGGCCCTCCTACGCCCGCGTCACCCGCGGCCTCGTCCTGGGGATCCGGGAGCGGGAGTTCGTGCTGAGCGGGCGGCTGCTGGGCTTCTCGGTGTGGCGCTCGCTGCGGGTGGACGTGCTGCCCAACATCACCGGCCCCGTGCTGGTGCTGGCCACCCTGGACATCGGCACGGCGCTGCTGCTGCTGTCGGGCCTGTCGTTCCTGGGGCTCGGCGCCAAGCCGCCGTCCCCGGAGTGGGGCGCGATGGTGGCCTCCGGCGTCGAGGTGTTCGACAGCTGGTGGGTGGCGACCTTCCCCGGCCTGGCGATCCTCACGGTGGTGCTGGCGTTCAACTTCCTCGGCGACACCCTGCGCGACGCGCTCGACCCGCGCACCGCCCGGGCCATCAAGGAGCGTGCGCTGTGACGGCACTCGACATCGCCGGGCTCAAGGTGACGATCGCCGGCCGTGAGGTGCTGCGCGGCGTGGACCTGCGGCTGGAGCCCGGCAAGGTGCACGGCCTGGCCGGCGAGAGCGGGTCCGGCAAGACCATGACGGGCCTCGCGGTGCTGGGGCTGCTGCCGCACGGCTCGCGCGCCACGGGCGCGATCCGGCTCGGCGGGCGCGACCTGCTGACGCTGCCGCCCAAGGAGCTCAACAAGGTACGCGGCGGCGAGGTGGCCATGGTCTTCCAGGACCCGGCCACCAGCCTGCACCCCATGCTGACCGTCGGCCGGCAGCTCACCGAGCACATGCGCCACCACCTCGGTCTCGGCAAGGCCGAGGCGCGGGCGCGGGCCGTGGAGCTGCTCGGCAAGGTCCGCATCCCGGGCGCCGAGGAGGCGTACCGGCGTTACCCGCACCAGTTCTCCGGCGGCATGCGGCAGCGCATCGCCATCGCCGTGGCGCTGGCCTGCTCGCCGAAGGTGCTCATCGCCGACGAGCCGACGACCGCGCTCGACGTGACCGTGCAGGCCGGCGTGCTGCGCCTGCTGCGCGGCCTGTGCGACGAGCTGGGCCTCGCGGTGCTGCTGGTCACCCACGACCTCGGCGTGATGTCGGCGGTCGCCGACGAGGTGAGCGTGATGAAGGACGGCCTGGTCGTGGAGTCCGGGCCGCGCGTCCGGGTGCTGCGCCGGCCGGAGCACCCCTACACCCGGTCCCTGCTGGAGTCCCTGCCCGACGCGGAGGTGCGATGACCCCCCTGCCCACGACCCCGGCCACCACGACAGCTCCCTTGCTGGCGGTGGACGACCTGGTCGTCGAGCATCGCACCTCCGGCCGGCCGCCGGTGCGGGCCGTGGCGGGCGCGAGCCTGCGGGTCGGCCCCGGCGAGGTCGTGGGGCTGGTCGGCGAGTCCGGGTGCGGCAAGTCCACGCTGGCGCGGGCGGTGTGCGGGCTCGGCCCGGTCAGCGCCGGGTCCATCACCTTCGAGGGGGAGCCGGTCACGCCGCTCGGGCTGCGCCGGCGGCGGCACACCGGCGTCCAGATGGTGTTCCAGGATCCGTACACGTCGCTGAACCCGCGCCGCCGGGTCGGCGACCAGATCGCCGACGGGCTGCGGACCGCGCGCGACACCACCACCTCCCCCGCCGACCTGCTGGAACGGGTGGGGCTGCCGCGCGAGTTCGCCGGGCGGCACCCGCACGAGTTCTCCGGCGGCCAGCGGCAGCGGGTGGCGATCGCGCGGGCGCTGGCCGCCCGGCCGCGGCTGCTGATCGGCGACGAGCCGATCTCGGCGCTGGACGCCTCCGCCCAGGCGCAGGTGGCCAGGCTCATGCGCGACCTCGCCGTGGAGTCGGGCGCGGGGCTGCTGTTCATCAGCCACGACCTGTCCGTGGTGCGGCTCATCGCCGACCGGGTGGCCGTCATGTACCTGGGACGGATCGTCGAGGTGGGGCGGACCGAGGAGGTGTGGGCCGAGCCGCGGCACCCGTACACGAAGGCGCTGCTGGCGGCCATCCCGCATCCCGACGGGATGGGCGTGCTGCCCGCGGAGCTGCCGGGCGACGTGCCCGATCCAGCCGCGCCGCCCGCCGGATGCCGCTTCCATCCGCGCTGCCCGCTGGTCATGGACCGGTGCCGGGAGGAGGACCCGGCGTTCGGGCCGGTCGCCTGCTGGCTGCACGAGCCGAAGTGACGCCGCCGGAGGCCGGGCGGGCGGCCAGGCTGGCCGCCGCCCGCGCCGCGATGGCCGCGGCCGGGGTGGACGCCCTGGTGCTGCGGCCCTCGCCGGACTTCCGCTTCCTCGGCGGCCGGGACGGGGCCGGCTTCCTCGTCGTCACCGGGGACACGGCCGCCGAGACCGGCGACCCGGCCGCGCTGGTGCCCGCGGGCGCGCGGCGGGTCGGGGTGGACCCGGAGATGCGGGTGCGCGAGCTGTTCGGCATGACGATCGAGGCCGAGCTGGTGCCCGCCTCGGCGGTGCTCGCGCCGCTGCGGCTGCGCAAGGAGCCGTACGAGGTGGCCGCCGTCGAGCGGGCGGCGCTGCGGGCCGAGGAGGTGCTGCGGCAGGCGCGCGAGCTGGCCTGGTTCGGCGCGACCGAGCGGGCGATGGCCGGCCGGCTGCGGCTGCTGGCGCTGGAGTCCGGCTGCGAGGAGGTGCTGGCGCTGCGCGTGGCCGCCGGGGAGCACACGGCCCGGCCCGGGCACCTGCCGGGCGGCCGGGTGATCAACCCCGGGGACGCGCTGGCCGTGTCGGTGTGCGGCCGGTGGGACGGCTACTGCGCGGAGGTCGCGCGGGTGTTCGCGGTCGCCGAGCCGCCCGACGACTTCGAGGCGATGTACACGGTGGTGGTGGCCGCCCACCGCGCCGGCCTGGCGGCGGCCCGGCCGCCCGCGCCCGCCCGCGCCGTCGCCCGCGCCGTCACCGAGGTCATCGACGCCAGCGGCTACGGCCGCTTCGCCGCCGCGCACGCCGGGCGCGGGGTCGGCCTCGGCCCCGAGGAGGGGCCGTGGCTGGGCGAGGACGCCCCGCTCGCCGCCGGCATGACGCTCTGCCTGGAGCCGGCGATCTACGTGCCCGACCTGTTCGGCGCCCGGGTGGCGGACGTGGTGGCCTGCGCGGAGTCCGGGCCGCTGGCGCTGAGCGGCGGGCCGCCGCCGCTCCAGGTGCTCGACCGGTGACGACGCCAGGAAGGTAGCGCGGAGCGCCCGATCCGGGACCAACGGCCCCAAGATCGGGACCCTTCGGCCCGGGTGCCGGCCCGCCCCCATGCCGGATGCTGGCAGCCATGAGCACCGAGGCACGGAGCAGGTCGCGCGAGCTGCGCGAGGCCCGCACCGCCGCCGGGCGGCGCAGGAGGAAGCGGATCCACCTGGTCGCGATCGGCGGCGGTCTGATCATCGCGGGACTGGTGGTGGCGATCGTGATCGCCCTCGTGAACGCGGCGGGCGGCAAGCCCTCCCCCGCCGCGAAGTCCGGCCCGGCCCCGGCGATCGCGACGGCGGACGGCGCGCTCGCCCTCGGCCGCGCGGACGCGCCGGTGCGGCTGGAGGTCTACCTCGACTACATGTGCCCCTTCTGCGGGCGCTTCGAGACGGCCAACGGCGCCGAGGTGGCGCAGCTGGTCGAGGCCGGCACCGTACGGCTGGAGCTGCACCCCCTGGCCTTCCTCGACCAGGCGAGCAGCGGCACCCGCTACTCCACGCGCGCCGCGAACGCGGTCGCCACGGTCGCCGACCGCGCGCCGGAGAAGGTCCTCGCCTTCAGCGCGGCCCTGTTCGCGTACCAGCCGGCCGAGGGCGGCGAGGGGCTCACCGACGAGCGGATCGCCGAGCTGGCGCGCGGGGCCGGGGTTCCCACGGACGTGGTGACCGCCTTCGGGCAGCGGACCTTCGAGGCGTGGGCCGCCTCCGCGACGCAGGCGGCGTTCTCGTCCGGCGTCAGCGGCACCCCGACGGTGCGGATCGACGGGAAGGCGTTCCAGGGCGACCTGTACACGGCCGGCCCCCTGACCCAGGCCCTCACGGCCGCGGCGGCCGGCGCGAAGGGCGCCCGGTGACCAGCTCGGAGACCAGCCCCGTGACCGGGGTGCTGCCCCGGCTGCACGCGCTGCGGCACTCCGACGGCTGGCTCTACGGCACCATGCTCCTGTCGGCGTGCCTCAGCCTGACCGCGTCGTTCGTGCTGTCGGTGGACGCGCTGCGGCTGGCCGCCGACCCGGCGGCCGACCTGTCCTGCGACATCAACAGCGTGGTGAGCTGCGGCACGGTCGGCAGCTCGTGGCAGGCCCACCTGTTCGGCTTCCCCAACGCCTTCCTCGGGCTGATCTGCGAGCCGGTCGTCATCACGATCGCGACGGCGGCGCTCGGCGGGGCGCGCTTCCCGCGCTGGTTCATGTTCGCCGCGCAGGTGGTGTACACGCTCGGGCTGGTCTTCGCGTACTGGCTGCTGTCGCAGTCGATGTACGTCATCGGCGCGCTGTGCCCGTGGTGCCTGCTGGTGACCGTCTCGACGACGCTGGTGTGGTCCACGCTGACGCACGTCAACATCCGTGACGGCAACCTCTACCTGCCCCGCGGGGCGCAGGGGGCGCTGCGCCGGGCCATCGCCGCCGACCTCGACGCGCTGGCCGTGACGATCTGGCTGCTCGCGCTGGCGCTGCTCATCGTGCTGAGGTACGGGCCCGCCCTGTTCGCCTGATCGTCCTCGGCTACGCTGGGTCGCGGTCGATCACACGGGGGGTGACGGTGGACCAGTTCGTGCTGCTCATACTGGTGCTGCTGGGCGCGCTGATCACCGTCCCGCTGGGCGACCGGCTGGGGCTGCCCGCGCCCGTGCTGATGACCCTGCTCGGCATCCTCATGGCGGTCCTGCCCTTCGTCCCCGACGTGAACGTGCCGCCCGGCATCGTCCTGCCCCTCCTGCTGCCGCCGCTGCTGTACGCGGCCTCACGGGGCACGTCGTGGCGGCAGTTCGCGGCCCAGTGGCGGCCGATCTTCCTGCTGGCCGTGGCGCTGGTGTTCGTGACGACGGCGGTGGTGGCGGCGGTCGCGCACGCGCTCGTGCCCGGCCTGCCGCTGGCCGCCGCCGTGGCGCTCGGGGCGCTGGTCGCGCCGCCCGACCCGGTGGCCGCGACGGCGGTGGCCGGGCGGCTCGGGCTGCCGCGGCGCATGGTGGCGCTGCTGGAGGGCGAGGGCCTGTTCAACGACGTGACCGCCATCGTGCTCTACCACGTGGCGATCGCGGCCGCGGTGACCGGCACCTTCTCCTGGCCTGGGGCGCTGGCCGAGTTCGCGCTGTCGGCGGTGGTGGCCGTGCTGGTGGGGCTCGGGCTCGGCTGGCTGAGCGCGAAGCTGATGGACCTGCTCGGCGACGCCACGCTGCAGGTGGGGCTGTCGCTGCTGGTGCCGTTCGTCAGCTACGCGGTGGCCGACGAGCTGCACGGATCCGGCGTGCTGGCCGTGCTGACCTGCGCCTTCTACCTCGCCGACCGGACCCTCGACGCCGACGACGTGATGGGCAGGTTCGCCGCCCGCACGTTCTGGCAGGTCGTGGAGACGCTGGTGACGGGCGTGGCGTTCGGGCTGATCGGGCTGGAGCTGCACGCCGTGCTCGGCGTCGAGGCGGACCGGGTCGGCCCGCTGCTGGGCTGGAGCGCCGCCGTCGTGGCGGCCGTGGTGCTGGTCCGGCTGCTGTGGCTGCTGCCGGCGGCCTGGGTGGCGAAGAAGACGGAAGGGCGGCGGCACGAGGACAGCGAGATCCCGCTGAGCTGGCGCGAGACCGTCGTCATGTGGTGGGCGGGCATGCGCGGGGTGGCGTCGGTGGCGCTCGCGCTGGCCATCCCGCTGACGCTGGCCGACGGCTCGCCGTTCCCCGAGCGGACGGCGATCGTGTTCATCGCGTTCGCGGTCATCCTGGTGACGCTCGTCGTGCAGGGGCTGACGCTGCCGTGGCTGGTGTCGCGGCTGGGCGTCCAGGCCGACACCGCGGCCGAGCGGGAGCTGGAGAAACGGCTGGCGCACGCCGCGGCCAAGGCCGCCAAGCGGCGGCTGCGGGAGATCGACGAGGCCGAGGACCTCCCGGAGGAGGTGCTGGAGCAGCTCAACCGGCGCATGCTGGGGCTCGGGCCGCGGCTCAGCCCGGAGGCGGGCGAGGAGGAGCGGCGGGAGGCGTACGAGGCGCGGGCGCGGCGCGCGGCGCTCGTCCGGCGGGTGCAGGGCGAGATGTTGTCGGCCGCCCGCCAGGAGGTGCTGGAGGCCCGCCGCGACCCGCGCGCCGACCCTGCCGTGGTGTCGCGGGTGCTGCGCAGGCTCGACGCCTGGAGCCTGCGCTAGCGAGTCACCGAGTGTCACCGGCGGTTCCGCAGGGTAGTCATCCCTCATGCTGCGCATCGGCACATGGAGGTCGGCCGGCACGGCCGACCTCGTCGCCTGCGGGTGGCGCGACAGCAGCCCGGGCCCGTCGGAGCCGGGCATCAAGCTCATCTTCTCGGTCGGCGGCCAGGTGCCGCACTTCCCGGGGCTGCGCGCCGGCAGCCGGGTGGCCCGGGGCGCCGAGGAGATCGCCGGGCAGCTCTTCCGCGGCATGGACGTCGTGCTCATCGAGCCCGGCTCCTGCCCGGCGGCGCCGGTGATGGCGGCCGGGATGTGGCACTACGGCTGGACCGGCGACGACGTCGGCGCCCTCGCCGGGGCGGCGGTGGCGGGGCTGGCGCTGGCCGCGCAGCCGGGCCCGTGCGCGGTCGAGATCGGCCGCGACGGCCGCGGCTCGCTCGACGGCCACGTGACGGCGGCGGCGGTGCGGGCCGCGCTCGCCGACCGCTTCGCCGGCGGCCGCTACCGCACGCCGCAGGTGACGGTGCCGCTCGACGCGGTCCGGCTCAGCCAGGAGGCCCCGCGCCGGGTCCGCATCGCGCCCATGGCGTAACGTCGCCCCTGCAAGCCCAGGTGGGCGGGTCCGCGCGGGAAGGGGCGGCTGCGGGTGTTCGAGGTCAGGGAGCTGCGGGAGATCGCGGAGTTCGAGCGGGTCGACGCGCTGTTCGAGACCATCTGGCGGTTCGGGCCCGCGGCTCCGCCGGTCACTGTGGAGCTGATGCGGGCGCTGACGCACGCCGGCGGGTACGCCGCCGGCGCGTTCGACGGCGACCGGCTGGTGGGCGCGTCGGTGGGGTTCCTCGCGGCGGGGGCCGCGCTGCACTCGCACGTCACCGGCACGATCGCGCCCGGCGCCGGGCACGCGCTCAAGCTGCACCAGCGGCGCTGGGCCGGGGAGCACGGGCTGGAGCGCGTCACCTGGACCTACGACCCGCTCGTGCGCCGCAACGCGCACTTCAACCTGGCCAAGCTGGGGGCGCGGCCGGTCGCGTACCTGCCCGACTTCTACGGCGTCATGGCCGACGCGATCAACCGCGGCGACGAGTCCGACCGGCTGCTGACCGAGTGGCCGGTCGGCGGGTCCCCCGCCCCGGCGCCGGAGCGGGCGGACGCCGTGGTGGCGCTGGCCGACGAGGGCGGGCGGCCCGTCCCCGGGCCCGTGGACGCCGATACGGTGCTGGTGGCGGTGCCGGCCGACATCGAGCGGCTGCGCGGCGCCGACCCGGGCGCCGCCAAGTCCTGGCGGCACGCGGTGCGCGACGTGCTCGGCGGGCTCATGGCCGAGGGCCGCGCCGTGACCGGGTTCCGCGGCAGGACCTACTACGTTGTGGAGAGAGCGTGAAGATCACTGGAGTCGAGCTGCGGCGCATCGCGATGCCGCTCGTGGCGCCGTTCCGTACCTCGTTCGGCACCGAGACCTCCCGCGACGTCCTGCTCGTGCGGGTCGTGACGCCCGAGGCCGAGGGCTGGGGCGAGTGCGTGGCCATGTCCGAGCCGCTCTACTCCCCCGAGTACGTCGACGGCGCCGCCGACGTGATCCGCCGCTTCCTGCTGCCCGCCCTGCCGGCGACCCTGGACGCCAACGCCGTCGGCCGCGCCCTGCAGCCGGTCAAGGGGCACCGCATGGCCAAGGCGGCCCTGGAGACCGCCGTGCTCGACGCGCAGCTCAGGGCGGCCGGCGAGTCGTTCGCCGGGTTCCTCGGCGCCGCCCGCACGCGGGTGCCGTGCGGGGTGTCGGTCGGCATCATGGACACGATCCCGCGGCTCCTCGACGCCGTCGCGGGCTACCTCGACGAGGGGTACGTCAGGATCAAGCTGAAGATCGAGCCGGGCTGGGACGTCGAGCCGGTGCGCGCGGTGCGCGAGCGCTTCGGCGACGACGTGCTGCTCCAGGTCGACGCCAACGCCGCCTACACCCTGGCCGACGCGCCCCGCCTGGCCCGGCTGGACGCCTTCGACCTGCTGCTCATCGAGCAGCCCCTCGCCAACGACGACCTGGTGCAGCACGCCCGGCTGGCCCGCCGGCTGCGCACGCCGATCTGCCTGGACGAGTCGATCGAGTCGGCCGAGCACGCCGCCGCCGCGATCGAGCTCGGCTCGTGCTCGATCGTCAACATCAAGCCCGGCCGGCTCGGCGGCTACCTGGAGGCGCGGCGGGTGCACGATCTGTGCCGGGCGCACGGGATCGCGGTGTGGTGCGGCGGCATGCTGGAGACCGGCCTCGGCCGGGCGGCGAACGTGGCGCTCGCCGCGCTGCCGGGCTTCACGCTGCCGGGCGACACCTCCGGGTCGCGGCGCTACTACGCGACCGACGTGACCGAGCCGTTCGAGCTGGCGGACGGGCACCTGGAGGTGCCTTCCGGGCCGGGGCTCGGCGTCGAGCCGCTGCCGGAGGTGCTGAAGGAGGTCACCACCTCCACCGAGTGGATCGCCCTCTGAGCGCTCAGGCAGTCCTGGGGGTGGCGCGGGCGCCGAGATGCACGTACGGGGAGCCGTCCGGCAGCTCGTAGAAGACGGCGGAGGTCCAGGCGGGGCCGCCGCGCGGCCGGCCGGCGAAGGTGACCTCGTCCACCGCCACCAGGTCGTACTCGTCGGGCTCCGCCAGGTCGGCCAGCGGGCCCGTGTTCTCGGTGCGCAGCCGCAGGCCGCCGTCGCGTACGGTGACCGTCAGGCGGGCGCCGGTCCGCTCGTACACGCCGGCGTGGCGGGCGGCGTCGACCTCGACCGGCGTGGCGGGCGGTTCGAGCGCGGGCGGCACGGTGAGGCCGTCGAGCGCCGCGAACAGCTCCGTCGCCACGGCCCGGGTGAAGGCGCCGGAGTGGCCGCCGTTGGCGGTGACGCACACGACGGTGCCGGTGGCGGGGACGGCCCAGAGCATGGCGTGCTGGCCGATCGTGTTGCCGCCGTGGGAGATCACCCGGTGGCCGTCCCACTCGTCGAGGGTCCAGCCGATCCCCCACTGGGGGCCCAGCGTGTGGGGGTTGGGGAGGTCCACCTGCGGCTCCCACATCGCGGCCGGGTCGGCGAGCAGGCCGCCCTCCAGGTGGGCGCGGGCGAAGGCGACGACGTCGGCGGGGCGGGCGCAGATGAGCCCCGCCGGGCCCATCGCCCGCATGAGGCCCCAGACCGGGGCGGGCGCGCCGCCGTCGAGGTGGCCGGTCGCGGCGCGGAAGCGGAGCACGTCCTCGGGCAGCGTCCAGGTGTGGGTGAGGCCGAGCGGGCCGGCGATCTCCTCCCTGACCAGGTCGTCCCAGCGTTTGCCCGCCAGCCGCTCCAGCATCAGGCCGGCGATCACGAACCCGGAGTTGCAGTAGGAGTGGGTGGCGCCGAGCGGGTGGTTCTGGGCGAGGCCGGCGCAGGCGGCGACGTACTTCTCCACGCAGTCGTCGCCGCGGCCGGTGTCGAGGAACAGGTCGCCGTCGATGCCGCTGGTGTGGGTGAGCAGGTGGCGGACGGTGACCGCCCGGCTGACCTCCTCGTCGGCGACCCGGAAGCCCGGCAGCACCTCGCGCACCGGCGTGTCCAGGGTGAGCCGGCCGCGCTCGGCCTGCTGCATGAGCAGGGTCGCGGTCCACACCTTGGTGATCGAGCCGATCTGGAAGAGCGAGTCGGGGGTCGCCTCGACGCCGGTGGCGGCGTTGAGGGTGCCGGCCGCCAGCTCGGTCAGCTCGCCGCGGTGCAGGCAGGCGAGCGCCGACCCGGGCACCTCGTACGCGGCGATGAGCTCGGCGAGTCTCCTGCGGTCCATGACGTCGGCCACGCGGGGTCCTCTCCTCGGGGGAATAATGCGTTGCGGTCTCGCGCTGATCACCGCACCATGGTCCTCATGTTCCCGCACGCTCGCCTCACGACGCCCGCACTGCCGGGCGCCTTCGAGCGTGCCCGCGGCGGCCTGGAGCGCTGACCTCTTCCCGTGAGTCCGAGGTGACCCGGCGGGGGGAGGTCGAGCCCCTGAGACGGGTCACACACCACACCGGGCAGCCGAGGAAGGAACCATGGCCAAGCAGGCCTACACCCGCAACAAGCCGCATCTCAACATCGGCACGATGGGACACGTCGACCACGGCAAGACCACGCTGACCGCGGCCATCACGAAGGTGCTGGCCGGGCGCGGGCAGGCGACGTACACGCCGTTCGACCGGATCGACCGCACCCCGGAGGAGGCCGCCAGGGGCATCACGATCAACATCTCGCACGTCGAGTACGAGACCGACACCCGCCACTACGCCCACGTGGACATGCCGGGCCACGCCGACTACGTGAAGAACATGATCACGGGGGCGGCGCAGCTCGACGGCGCGATCCTCGTCGTGTCCGCGCACGACGGCATCATGCCGCAGACCCGCGAGCACGTGCTGCTGGCCCGGCGGGTCGGCGTCGAGCACCTGGTCGTGGCCGTCAACAAGGCCGACGGCGCCGACCCGGAGCTGACCGACCTGGTCGAGCTGGAGCTGCAGGACCTGCTGGCCGCGCACGGCTACCGTGACGTGCCGATGGTCCGCGTGTCCGGGCTGCGGGCGCTGGAGGGCGACCCGGTCTGGACCGCGTCCGTGGAGGCGCTGCTGCGGGCCGTGGACGAGCACATCCCCGTGCCCGTCCGCTACGTGGACGCGCCGTTCCTCATGCCGGTCGAGAACGTGCTGACGGTCACCGGCCGCGGCACGGTCGTCACCGGCGCGATCGAGCGCGGCTCGGTACGGGTCGGCGACCAGGTCGAGGCCGTCGGGTTCGGCGCCGGGTTCACGGCGGTCGTGACCGGCGTCGAGACGTTCGGCAAGACGATGGAGCGGGGCGAGGCCGGCGACAACGCGGCCGTGCTGCTGCGCGGGGTCCGCCGCGAGCAGGTGCGGCGCGGCATGGTGCTGGCCGAGCCCGGCAGCCAGGGCGAGCGGACGTCGTTCCGCGCCCGCGTCTACCTCCTGACGCCGGAGGAGGGCGGGCGGCGGCGGCCGATCGCCTCCGGCTACCGGCCGCAGTTCTACCTGCGGACCACGGACGTGCCCGGCGAGCTGCTCCTGGACGGGCCCGCCGCGCCGGGCGAGACCGTCGAGGTCGCGGTCGAGCTGGGCCGGCCGGTCGCGCTGGAGCCGGGGCTCGGGTTCGCCGTCCGCGAGGGCGGGCTGACGGTCGGCGCGGGCACGATCCTCGCCGTCTGACTCCGGCCGGTCCCGGGGCCGGGTCCCGCCGTCATGGCGGGGCCCGGCCCTTTCCCTTCGCGGGCTCAGGACGGGGTGAAGCGGAGCGTGAACGTCGCGGGGCGGGCGTACAGGTCGTAGCGCGGCAGCGGGCCAGGGCCGCAGGTGGCCGTGCCGATGCCCTGGTGGGCGAGGTCCAGGTGCAGGTGGACGCGGTCGCCCGGCGTGAGGTCGGGGCGGTGCCTGGCGGCGGCCAGCTCGGCGGCGCTCCAGCGGCGGGCGGTCAGCCCGAAGACCGGCTCGCCGGAGACGCGGAACGGGCCGAGGCCGGCCCAGCGGACCTCGGCGCGGTGGCCGTTCTCCTGCGGGCGGACGTACGGGGTCTGCAGCTCCTCGACCGTGGCGCTCCAGCGGCCGACGCGGGCGGCGAGCCCGGTGTCGGGGTACGCCTCGCCGGGGCCGCGGCCGAACCAGGTGACCCGGTCCACGGCGTCGCCGGGCAGGGTCATGGTGAGGCCGAGACGCGGGATCGGGTCGCTCCAGTCGCCCTCGGGCTCGACGTCCACGCGCAGCAGCAGCCCGCCGTCTTCGGCTGCGGTCCACCGGTACGTCGCCCGCATCCCGAGGTCGGTGGCGGCGGGGGCGACGCGGGTGCGTACGGTGAGGGACGCGCCGTCCCGCTCGACGGCGTCCGTGCGATGGGTGAGGCGGTGCAGGCCGAGGGCGCGCCAGCGGGCTTCGAGACCGCTGTAGCGGTCGTTGTCGGTGGGCGCCCGCCACAGGTCGAGCCGCGGCCCCTCCACCTCCAGCCCGAACAGCCGCGTCAACCGCCCGCTCCGCCCCTCGAACTCGGCTCCGGAGAGGAGGGAAGCGCCGGAGAGGGCCGGCGGGGCGGAGCGGAGGGGTGGGTGGGGCGGGGTCGTGGGGAGGCGGGTCTGGGACCAGGCGACCTCGTGGCCCGCGGGGGCCCAGGGGTGGCCGTCGGCGAGCAGGGCGCGGACGGTCAGCCACCGCTCCCCCGCCCCCGCCGCGCCGGCGCCGGGCAGCCGCACCTCGCCGCCGTCCGGCGGCACCTCCAGCGGGTGCTCGGCGACGGTCTCCCCGTGCGCCTCCACGGTGGCGGTGAACCGCAGGTGGGACAGGTCGCGGAAACCGTGCCCGTTGACGATCCGCGCCACGTCGCCCGCCTCCGGGAAGGTGATCCTGACCGGCTCGAACACCTTCTTCAGGTCGAGCAGCCCCGGCGAGGGCGTCCGGTCGGGGAAGACGAGCCCGTCGATGACGAAGTTGCCGTCGTGCAGCGGCTCGCCGAAGTCGCCGCCGTAGGCGTACTCGTGGGCGGGATGCGCGATCCCGTGGTCGATCCACTCCCAGACGAACCCGCCCGCGAGGCGCGGGTAGCGCTCGAACAGCTCCTGGTACTCGGCCAGGCCGCCGGGCCCGTTGCCCATGGCGTGGGCGTACTCGCACTGCAGGAACGGCATCGCGCGCCGCCGCGCGTCGAGCTCAGGGTCGTCGAGGGGCTCCTCCTCGCGCCGGCCGATGGCCTCGACCTCGGCGTGGGTGGCGTACATGCGGGAGTACACGTCGGTGTGGGCGCACGAGCGGTCGCCCTCGTAGTGGAGGGGGCGGGACGGGTCGCGCTCGCGCGCCCAGCCGGCCATGACGGCGAGGTTGCGGCCGACGCCGGCCTCGTTGCCGAGCGACCACATGATGACGCTCGGGTGGTTCTTGTCCCGTTCGACCATGCGGCGCATGCGGTCGAGGAGGGCGGCCTCGTAGCGGGGGTCGTCGGTGGGGTTGCCGCGCCAGCCGACGCGTTCGAAGCCGTGCGTCTCCAGGTCGCACTCGTCGACGACCCACAGGCCCAGCTCGTCGCACAGGTCGAGGAAGGCGGGGTGGGGCGGGTAGTGGCTGGTGCGGACGGCGTTGACGTTGTGCCGCTTCATCAGCAGCACGTCCTCGCGCATGGTCTCCACCGTGACCGCGCGGCCCCGCACGGGGTCGAACTCGTGCCGGTTGACGCCCTTGAGCAGCAGCGGGCGGCCGTTGGCGAGGAGCACGCCGTCCTCGACGGAGACGGTGCGGAAGCCGACGCGCAGCCGTACGGTCTCCTCGGGGAAGGTGACGGTCGCGTCGTACAGGCGCGGGGTCTCGGCCGTCCACGGCTCGGCCGCGACCCGGACCTCGGCGCCCGGCTCCAGCCCGGCGACGCCGAGCTCGGGCAGGTCGAGCCGGCCGCCGGGGCCGTCGAAGCTCAGCCGGCCGTCGTGCGCGGCGTGCACGAACACGTCGGCCGCCGAGCGGGTGAGCGTGACGTCGCGGAAGATGCCGGGCAGCCACCACATGTCCTGGTCCTCCAGGTAGCCGGCGGCCGACCACTGGTGCACCCGCACGGCCAGCACGTTGCGGCCGGGACGCAGCCAGGGGCCCGCGTCGAACTCGGCGGGCAGCCGGCTGCCCGTCCAGAAGCCCAGCTCGTGCCCGTTGAGCCAGACCCGGGCGAAGGAGTCGGCCCCTTCGAACCGCAGCCGCCCGCCGCTCCAGCCCTCGGGCAGGTCGAAGACGCGGCGGTGGTCGCCGGTCGGGTTCTCGTCCGGCACGTACGGCGGATCGACGGGAAACGGGTAGACGACGTTGGTGTAGGCGGGGGCGCCGTGGCCGTGGAGCGGCCAGTGCGACGGCACCGGCAGCTCGGCCCAGCCGGAGTCGTCGTAGCCGGGGTCGGCGAAGTCCTCGGGGACGCCGGCCGCGGGCGACAGGCGGAAGCGCCAGGTGCCGTTGAGGTCGAGGGAGGGGGCGTCGGAGCGGAGGGCCGCGCGGGGGGCGAGCAGCCCGGAGCCGGGGGCGAAAGTCACGAGTTCCATCGCCGCGAGCCTAGAACGTCACGGACGTTCCTGGCAGTCGCCGATCTCCGGCGCGATCACGGGTCGAGCCCTCCACCGGCGGGGCGGAGGGCTCGACCGGAAGGTGCGGCGCGTCAGGCGGCGGCCCTGGCGGTGAGGGACACCTCGGCCTGGCGGGTGACGCCGTTGACGGTGACGGCGACCGTCACCTGCCCCTTGCGCAGCGCGGTCAGCGTCCCCGTGGCCGGGTCGAGGACGGCGACGTGCCACGGCTTGGCCGCGTTGCGCGCCCCGACGTGCAGGTTCGGCGAGCCGGACCACGACGCCGACGCCGGGTAGGCGGCGGGCACGGTCCGCGTCCCCTGCTCGACCACGGCGCTCACCCGCGCGGGCGTGCCGACCGCGACACTGGCGGGCGCGGTGAGGACGAGCTCGTCCACGTGCGGCCGGACCTGCGTGCCGATCCAGTCGGGCGCGTCGGCGAACCAGTTGCGCCGCACGTGCTCGGCCTCGGCCCCGGTGACCGGGTCCACGCCCCACAGCGACCAGCCGGTGAACCCGCCGTCGTCGGCGGAGGTGGCGGGGTTCTTGCCGGAGTTGCCGTTGATGAAGTACGGGACCGCATCCACGCGCGAGGCGTGGAAGGTGCCCACGTGCCCCCCGATGTAGGCGGCGCCCTTGCCGGTCTCGCGCTGGAAGTCGGCGAGCCAGCCCTCGACCAGCGCGGCCTCCTTGCGGTCGCCGAGCTGGCTGCCCTTGCCGGGCGTGGGGTCGCGCGGCGGCACGTGGAACAGCACCGCGACCGAGCCGATCGAGCCGTCCTCGGCGGCCTGGTCCAGCTCGGCGCGCAGCGCCGCCACCTGGTCGTAGCCGCCGCCCCGCAGGTTGAGCCGGGAGGTGTCCAGCGTGATGAACCGGGTGCCCTTGTGGTCGAACGTCCGGTACGTCGCCCCGAACGCGGTCCTGAAGTTGGCGATGTCGCCGCCCATGACCTCGTGGTTGCCGGGGACGTAGTAGTAGGGCAGCTCGCCGCCCAGCTCCTCGTCCAGCACCCGCTTGGCCAGCGCGAAGTCCGCCGGGGACGCCTCGTCAACCAGGTCGCCGTTGATGACGAGGAAGTCCGGCCGGGCGGCCTTGATCTCGCGCAGCGTGCGGCGGGCGTTCCTGACGATGTCGCTGTCGGGGTCCCTGGCGACGAACTGCGCGTCGGACATGACCGCGAAACGCCAGGGCATCTCCGCCACGGAAGCCTTGACCACGGGGTCGGCGACCTTGGGCGCGGCCGGCGCGGTCACCGCGGGAGGCACCTTGGCGACGAGCCCGTCGATGAGGATCTCGTTGCTGTACTTCGCGTCGGCCCTGGTCTCGGCGACGTAGAAGCGCCGCAGCTTGAGGGGGTAGTTGACGCCGGCGGGCACGGCGAACTCGACGTACTGCCAGCCGGTCCACGTCAGGTACGGCCCGCGCAGGATCTGCGACTGCCCGAGCGCGTCGTAGAACTCGAGGCTCGGCCACTCGCCCTTGCCGGTGGAGTGGATCCACATGCCGAACGCCTGCGGCTGCCCGTCCACCACGAGCTGCTGCGGCGGGCCGGCGTACGCGGCGCGGGTGGCGGTGGAGGTGGTGAAGTCGTAGGACAGCTTCAGCCCGCCCCCGCTCCGCCCCGGGGCGGCCGACAGCGAGCCGGTGGCGCGGGCCGCGGCGAACGTCCACGTGGCGGCGTCCTCGAAGTCGGCGACCGGCTTCTCCTCGAACCCGACGGTCACCGGCACGGCGGCGCCGATCTTGCCGGCCTTGGCGGTGATCAGGCCGGAGCCGGTGGCCTTCTTCGCCTTGACGGTGAAGAAGCCGTGCTCGGCCGGGGTGACCTCGAGCAGGGCGCGGTCGTAGTCGAGGGTGAGGTCGGCGGGCTCGACGGGGGCGGAGTTGCCGTTGCGGTCGTAGCCGACGACGCCGAACGTGGCGGTGCCGTCGGCGCCGGAGATGCCGAGCCGGTCGGCGGTGACGCCGAGCCGCCGCAGCGGCTGGAGCACGGTCAGCTCGATCGTGCCCTTGGCGGCGCCGCGCGAGGCGGTGACGGTGGTCCGGCCGGGCACGAGGGCGTGGAACCTGCCGTCGCGGACGACGCCGTGCACGGCCGGCTCGGCCCGCCAGGTCGGCGTGCCGGCGGCGGGGCCGTAGGTCTCGTCGTAGCCGGCGGCGGTGAGCTTCCTGGTGAGGCCGGGGAAGACGCGGTCGGGGCGGCCGCCGGCGACGGGGCCGACGCCGGGCGCCCTGGCCGGGTCGCTCGCGGTCTCCAGCCAGAAGCCCTTGAGCGTGCCGCTGCCCTCGGGCGCGTAGAGGGCCAGGCCGTTCGGCACGTGCCGCTCGCCGCCGTCGGAGGGGCTGTTCTCGACCTGCACCCCGGCGGCGCCGGGCTCGCGGGCGAGCAGGGTCGAGGAGCCGCCGCCGTCGAGGTTGAGCGCGTTCGCCGCGCCGAGGTCGGCCATCAGGGCGGCCAGCTCGTTGAGCGTGACGCCGCGGCTGTCGGCCTGGCGGCCGTCCACGGTGAGCAGGTGCATCGTGCGGCCGTCGGCGGAGAAGCCGACGGCGGTGCGCGGGTGGGCGGCCGGGTCGGTGGAGTTCTGCACGACGCCGTCCTTGACCAGCACCCAGTTGCCGCCGACGGCGGCCTGGACGGCGCCGCCGTCGTCCGGATTGGGGCGGTAGGTGACGTCCACGCGGTCGCCGGCCTTCAGCGCGGCCACGGCGGCGGCCCCGGCGTCGCGGCCGAGCAGGACGGTGGTGCCGGCGGGGATCGGCCCGGTGCCGGCGGCGTCGCGCACCTCGGTGACGACGCCGTCCACCAGGACGGCCTCGGCGACGGCGGTGGCGCCCTCGACGGCGCGGGCCCGCGTGTAGGAGCCCCACAGCGGCGTGAACAGCCCGACCCCGTCGCGCTGCACGAGCTGGTTGAACTGGGTGAGCTTGATCGGCGAGCCGCCCGCCGGGGTCGCGCTGCCCTCGAAGTACATCTTGAGCACGCGGCCGACGCCGTCGCCGGTGATCGCGACCGCGTTCTCGTGCCCGGCGACGGGCGACTGGACGAGCGTGCCGTTCTGGACGCCGATGCCCTGGGCGGCGCCGGAGTTGTTGATGTCGAAGAAGTCGCCGTTGACGGCGGCGACGGCGTGGGTCCGGTCGGCGGGGCCGGACAGCGGCTCGGTCTTGCTCACCTCGCCGGAGAAGACGTAGTCGGCCCGGTTGCCGCCGCTGCCGCCGAGTTCGGCGGTGAGGGCGTCGGCGCGCAGCCAGCCGAGCTCGTCGTAGGTGTCGAACGAGGTGAGCGAGATCCCGGGCGCGACCGGCCGGGTGCGCTTGGCGGTCTCCAGCCGCCGCTGCCCGGCGGCGGCCTTGGACAGCAGCGTGGACGGCGGCGGGTAGGACGACGCCTGGAGGGCGTCCTCTGCGGGTGGTGCGGGTTCGGCCTGCGCGGGCGCGGCGGTGAGGGCCAGGGGGCCTAACACGAGCGCGGCGGCGGCCAGCATTCGGAGGGTCTGCACGACCGAACTCAATCGCTCGCGGATATAACTTTCAAGACCGAAGGGTGAACTAAAAGAAAATTTCAGATCTTGGGAGGCCCGGTCAGGCGGGCGTCTTGACCCGGACCAGCCGGTCGAAGGCCACGTCGTAGGAGGGTTCGAGCCAGTAGTCGGAGTGCCAGCGGGCCTCGGGCAGCGGCTCGCCGAGCGCGGGCCGGCGCGGGTCCCAGCAGTAACGGTCCACCGGGTCGTCGCTCACCGGGCCGTGGCCGGCGGCGGCGAACGGGTCGAGCCGCCGGAAGACCGGCCCGCCGATCGGGTCGCTCAGCCGGTAGAGGTTGTGCCAGGGCACCGCGGCCCGCACCGCCGCCAGCCCTTCCGCGCCGAACCAGGCGGGGAAGAAGGCGGCGTACAGGCGGCGCAGCGGCGAGCCGTGCGTGAGCAGCGCGACCCGCCGCCGCAGCTCGGGCTTGAGCTGCAGCACCAGCGCGGCGGCGATGACGCTGCCCTGGCTGTGGCCGGAGACGATCACCTGGTCCTGGTCGGTGCGGGCCAGCCGGCCCACCCGCGCCACCAGCTCGGGGACGACCCGCTCGGCGTAGCAGGGCGGGCCGAGGGGATGGACGGCGCGCGGCCAGAACGTCGCGACGTCCCACAGGATGCCGACCGTCCTGCGCAGCCGGCTGTCGCGGTAGGTGCGCCGCCCGATCAGCACCAGCCCCAGCCCGACGGCGACCAGCGCCCAGCTCCCGGCCGACGACAGCGCGCCGGCGAGGCCGTTCACCGGCGGGAACAACCCGAGGTGGCCGGCCGCGGTCACCGCCGCGTACCCGGCCACGCCGACACCGGTCAGCACGCCCAGCACGAGCCCGGCGCGGTCGGTGAGCGCGGCGAAGCCCCAGACGGCGGCCACCGCCTGGGCGTTGCGCTCGCCGTAGTAGTGGGCCACGCGCGGCGCCAGCCGGGCGCTCTCGGCGCGGCGGGCCCGCCACAGGACGGCGGCGACGGCGAGCGCGCCGAGCGCGACCAGCGGCACCAGGGCGGCCGTCCACCAGATCGTGTCGTCGAGGAAGAGCGTGACCGGCAGCGGGCCGGGCGAGGCGGGCGCGCCGGGCTCGCCGAGGTAGCCGGCGGTCCAGAACAGCAGGCCGAGCGCCAGCACGTTGGCGGTGCCGGCGGCGAGCATGAGGGCGGCCCAGGCGGACAGCCCGCCGAGCGCGCGCCGCTCGACGGGGTCGTGGCCGCGCGGCCGGTCCATGACGGCGAGCGCGCCGACGGCGGCCAGCAGGAACAGGCCGAGCCCGAGGGTGAGCGCGTGCTGGAACGCGCCCGCGCCGATGCCGGGGAGCTGCCGCCCGGCCGCGCCGGGCCCGAGCCCGGCCAGGGCCGCGCAGCCGGTCGCGGCCAGCGCCAGCGCGGCCGCCGCCCGCAGCCCCTGGCACGACCAGGTGAGCCAGGCCGGCGCGGCGGCGCCGGTGTGCGGGTCGAGGCGGCGGGCGATCGGCGGCAGCACGACCAGCAGCGCGGCGGCGGCCTGGACGGCGGCGTTGGCGACGGTCAGCGCGAACCCGGCCCGGGTGGCGGCGAACGGCCCGCTCACCGCGAGCCCGACCGAGGCGGCCGCGAAGGAGACGTGCACCGCGCGCAGCCGCCACACCGGCGCGCCACCGTGCCACAGGCGCGGCCGGGCCAGGGGGACCCGGGCGTGCGGCCCGCCGCCCGGCGGGACGACGGTCTGCTCGTCGCGCCGCCAGGTGCGCCGTCCGAGCCACCACAGCAGCCCGACGACCAGCAGCGGCGCGAGCGCGGCGACGGCCAGCCGCCGCGACGGCTCCGCGGCCTGCGTCTCGGCCAGCCAGCGCGCGAAGGCGGGCGCGCCGTCGAGGGTGCAGGCGCGGCCCGGCGCGGTGCACTGCCAGCCGAACAGGTCGACGCTCGCCCGGGTGACCGCGCCGACCATCGTGCCGGTCAGCAGCAGCGCGAACAGCCGCAGCGCGGCCTCGGCCAGGCGGCGCAGCCACCTGCCGCGCGGCGGCCGGGGCAGCATGAAATAGGCCAGGTTGACCAGCGAGAACGGCAGCAGCGGCAGCCACAGCGCGAGCGCGCGGCCGCCGGAGGTGAGCCCGCCCCAGGCGTAGGCCTCCCGGCGGCGCGCGCCGGGCACGTCGGCGTCGCCGCCGGCCGGGCGGCCCTCGGGCCACCACCGGCGGTAGAAGCCCGTGACGGCGTCGCCGGCCACACGCCAGGGGTGGGGGTGGTGCAGGGTGGTCTGCGGCGGCGTGCCGGACACGCCGTGCACGCGCAGCTCGGTGAGTCCACCGCAGGTGTCGTCGAGGAAGCCGTCCATGGCACCAGCATCCTGTACTGGTGCTTTCACGTACAGCGACTATTCCATGACGTTATGCAAGGGGAGCCCTACGCCTTCGTGGCGCCGGCCGTGAGGCCGGTGACGAGGTGCCGCTGCACCAGCAGGAAGACCGCGCCGGCCGGGATGGCGATGAGCACCGCCGAGGCGGTCATCAGCCCCCAGTCCGACCAGTGCTGGCCGACGAACTGCTGCAGGCCCACGCCGAGCGTGCGCTTGTCCTCCTGCGACATGAACACCGTGGCGTAGCCGACCTCGCCCCAGGCGGTCATGAAGCAGTAGAAAGCGGTCACCGCGATGCCGGGCCTGGCCAGCGGCAGCACCACCCGGCGGAACACCCCGAACGGCGTCAGCCCGTCCACGAGCCCCGCCTGGTCGATCTCGATCGGCACGGTGTCGAAGTAGCTCTTCATCATCCAGGCGCAGAACGGCACCGCGATCGTCATGTACGCGATGACCAGCCCCGGGATCTGGTTGAGCAGCCCGAGCCCGGCCATCAGGTTGTACAGCGGGACGATGAGGATGGCGACGGGGAACATCTGGGTGACCAGCAGCAGCCACATCACGCCCCGGTGGCCGGGGAAGCGGAAGCGGCTGACCGCGTACCCGGTGGTGGCGGCCAGCAGGACGCCGGCCACCATGGTGAGGCCGGCGGTCAGCACGCTGTTGAGCAGCCAGCGCGGGAACTCGGTCGCGGTCAGCACGCGGGCGTAGTTGTCCAGCGAGGAGTCGTCGAACAGGCGCAGCTCGCTCGACAGCCAGCCGTCGCGCGGCTTGAGCGAGGTCAGCACCAGCCACACGACGGGGAACAGGCTGATCGCCACCGCGAGCAGCAGGCCCGCGTGCAGGCCGATCGAGGCGAGGGCGCCGCGCTCGCCGCGCGGCCGGCCCCCGGATCCGTACGTGGTCACCAGGGATCTCCTTGCGAGCGCAGCGTCCTTCTGTAGCCGACGGCGAGCACGACCAGCATGAGCAGGATGATCACGCCCCAGGCGGCCGAGCCGGAGTAGTCGCGGATCCCGGTGAACGCCTCGCGGAAGGCGTAGGTGACGAGGATCTCCGTCTCGCTGCCGGGACCGCCTCGGGTGACGAGGAAGATGATGGGGAACATGTTGAACGTCCAGATGGTCCCGAGCAGGATCACCGTGGACGACACCTGGCGCAGGCCGGGCAGCGTGATCGCGCGGAAGCGCTGCCAGGGCCCGGCGCCGTCCACCTCGGCGGCCTCGTACAGCTCCGCCGGGATCGACTGCAGGCCGCCGAGCAGGGCCACCATCATGAACGGCACGCCGATCCACACGTTCACGGCGATCACCGCGGCCTTCGCCGTGACCGGGTCGTCGAGCCAGCCGACCGGGCCGAGCCCGGCCAGCTTCAGCATGCCGTTGATCACGCCGTAGTCGCTGTTGTAGAGGTAGCGCCAGACGAAGGCGGCCACGAACGCCGGCACCGCCCACGGCAGGATCAGCAGCACCCGGTAGACGGACCGGAAGCGCAGCTTCCTGTTGAGCATGACGGCGAGGGCGAGGCCGACGCCGTAGTGCAGGGCGACGCAGGCGACCGTCCAGATCACCGTCCAGAGGAGCTTGTCCCAGAACAGCTCGCTGGTGAGGATCCGCAGGTAGTTGTCCAGGCCGACGAACTCGTACGTGGAGGGGATGACGTTGACGCCGATGGTGCGGCCGATGTTGGCCTCGGTGGCGTCGGTCAGCGACAGGTACACCCCGCGCGCCAGCGGCCAGCCGATCAGCACCAGCATCACGGCCAGCACCGGCGCGACCATCGCCCAGGCGTACCAGTGGGCGCCGAAGGAGCGCCGCAGCCGGCCGGGCCCGGCACGGCGGCGGCCGCGGGCGTCCGCGGCCGCCGCGTTCCTGGTGGAGACCGCCACGGGTCAGCTCCAGTCCTTCATGATCCCGTGGTACTGCTCGCTCACCTTCTTGAGCATGTCCGCGGGGGCCGACTTGCCGCCGACGAGGTCCTGGTAGCCCTCCAGCAGCGGCTGGAAGAGCTGGCCGCCCTCAGGGATCCACGGCCGCGGCATCGCGGTGTCCATGATCGGCTTGAACACCGCGACGTCCTGGTTGCCCTGGACGTCCGGGTCGGCGTAGGCCGAGGTACGGGTCGGCAGCAGGCTGATCTCCTTGGCGATCTTCGCCTGGGCCTTCGCCGTCGTCATGAAGCGGACGAACTCGTAGGCCGCCGGGATGTTCTTCGAGCCCGCGTAGATCGCCAGGTTCCAGCCGCCCGTGGGGGCCCCGGCCTTGACCGAGCCGGCCGGCACGGGGGCGATGCCGAGGTTGGCCTTGTCCTGGAACTCCTTGCCCTGGTAGATCTCCGACAGCGCCCACGGGCCGTTGTAGATCATCGCGGCCTTGCCCTCCTTCAGGGCGGTCATCGCGTTGGCGTAGCTCTCCGTGGTCGCGGGCTTGGGGGCGGCGCCCGAGCTGATGAGGTCGGCGACGGTCTCCATGGCCTTCACGTTCGCCGGGGAGTCGACGACGATCTTCTTGTTCTGGACGTCGAGCAGGTCGCCGCCCTCGCCGTACATGAAGGGGAGCAGGAAGTAGGAGTCGACGTTGAGGGCGAGCCCTTCCGCGCCCGTCTTGGCCTTGACGTCGAGCGCGGTCTGCTTCAGCTCGGCGACGGTCTTCGGCGGCTCCTCGTGGCCGGCCTCCTTGAGCAGCCGCTTGTTGTAGAGGAGCGCGAGGGTGTCGGTCACCTGGGGGACGGCATAGGTCTTGCCGTTGTACTTGGTGCTGCTCGACGGGCCCGGCAGGAAGTCGCCCGGCTGGTCCACCGCCCGGCTGCCGTCCAGCGGCTGCAGGTAGCCGAGCGAGGCGAACTGTGAGGTCCAGGCCACCTCGGAGCGGATCACGTCGGGGGCGCCGCTGCCCGCCTGGGCGGCGGTCTGGAACTGGTTCTGCGCCTGGTCCGACGGCACGTTCACATATTTGACCTTGATGCCGGGGTAGGCGGCCTCGAACTCCTTGATCAGGGCCTGGAACGTGGGGCCCTCGCTGTCGGGCCGGGTCGTGTCCCACCAGGTCACCTCGCCGGTGATCTTCATGGGGTCGGCGACGGACGTGGCGGGCGCGGCCGGCTCGCCCCCGCCTCCGCCGCAGGCGGCGGCCGCCAGTGTCAAGCTCACAAGGACGGTCACTGGAGATAAGAGTCGTCGCATGTCCTTCTCCTCAAGGTCGGCCGCAGGTGGAGTCAGCCGGAGGCTACGCCGACGCGCCGCGCTCGGGTAGGGGCGTTCGACAGGATTCTGCAAGTTGTTACATCCACCGGGCCCTACATTTCTGAAATTTCCCGAAAGATTTGCAGAGGGGGGGGTGAGGCGCCTGGCCGCCGGACCGGAAATCGCGTAAGCAAGAGAAGGATGAAGGACCTCCTGGTGGTGCACTACCGGCGCGCCGAACCCGACGGCTGGGGACTGCACGTGTGGGGCGACGTGGCCGAGCCGGTCGCCTGGGACGCGCCGGTCCCCCTGGACGGCGAGGACGCCTACGGACGATTCGCCTGGATCCCGCTGCGGGCGGGCGCCCGCCGGGTCGGCGTCCTCCCCCATCGCGGCGACACCGCCGACGGCGGCGGGCACCTGGTCGACCCGGCGTGGGCCCCCGAGATCTGGCTGGACGAGGGCCGGGACGAGGTGTTCCGCTCGCGGGCCGCCGCCGACGGGCACGCCGTGATCCACTACCGGCGGCCGGACGGCTCGTACGCCGGGTGGGGCCTGCACCTGTGGGGCGAGGCGGTCGCCGAAGCCGCGCTCACCGACTGGGCGGAGCCCCGGCCACCGGACGGCGTGGACTCCTTCGGGGCGTGGTGGCGGGTGCCACTGCGGGACCCGGCCGCCGCCCTGCACTTCGTCGTGCACGCCGGCCCCGTCAAGGATCCCGGGCCCGACCAGCGGATCGTCCCCGCGGAGCAGCCGGAGGCGTACGTGAACGCGGGCTCGCTCCTCCTCCACCCGACCCGGGCCGCCGCGGACGGCACGGTCGTGCTCCACTACCGCGGCCCCGACGACGACCACGCGGACCTGACCTTGCGCCCCGCGGACGGCACCCCCGTACCCACCTCCGGCCGCGACTCCTTCGGCGCCGTCTTCCACATCCCCCTCCCACCCCCCACCCGGACCCTCCGCTACACCCTCCACCCCTCTCCCGGTGAGGCCGCCCCAGGCGGCGGGGACGGGCCGGACGGTGGCCGGCGCCCTGCTGACCAGGGTGAGTGGCGGACCGTGGAGACGGGGCTGGTCGGGTATGAGGTGTGGCGGGTGGCGGGGGCCGTGGGGCATGTTCTGCCGCGGCCTCCCGAGCCGGACGCCGACCTGCGGCACTGCCGCGCGCACTGGATCGACCGTCACACCGTCCTCTGGCAGACGCCCGGCTCGCTCCGCCACGCCCTGGTGTTCAGTCCCGGCGCCACCCTCGGCTTCGACGGCCCCGGCGACCACGCCGGCGAGGCGGGGGTCCTGCGGCTCTCGCCGGGCGAGCTGACCGGTGAGCAGCGCCGCGCCTGGCCGCACCTGGCCGGGTACACCGCGCTCAAGGTGGACCCGCGCGACACGGCCCTGATCCCGGAGGCCCTGCGCGGCCAGGTCGCGGCGGTGTCCAGGGACGAGGAGGGCAGGCTGGTCGCGGCGACGGGCGTGCAGCTCCCCGGCGTCCTCGACGACGTGTACGCCGCGGCCGCCACCGCACCGCTCGGCCCTTCCGGCCGCCTGCGCCCGCGCCTGGCGCTGTGGGCCCCCACCGCCAGGAGGGTCGAGCTGGCCCTGTACGGCAGGGGCGGGCGCACCGTCCACCGCATGCGCCGCGACGACGCGACCGGCGTGTGGTCCGCGCACGGCCGGCCGTCGTGGATGGGCCGCGACTACACGTTCCTCGTCACCGCCTACTCCCCCGCCGCCGGCCGGATGGTGACCAGCGAGGTCACCGACCCGTACAGTCTGGCCACGGCGCCGGACGGCGTGCGGAGCCGCCTCGTCCGGCTCGACGCCGCCGCCTGCAAGCCGCCCGGCTGGGACGGCCTGGCCAAGCCCGCCCCCGTGCCGCCGCACCGGGCCGTGATCTACGAGCTGCACGTGCGCGACTTCTCCGCCTCCGACGCCACCGTCCCCGAGGAACTGCGCGGCACGTACGCGGCTTTCACCCGCGACTCGGACGGGACGCGGGAGCTGCGGGCCCTCGCCGCCGACGGCGTCACCCACGTGCACCTGCTGCCGGTCTTCGACCTGGCCACGGTGCCCGAACGCCGCGAGGACCGCGTCGAGCCGTCCGGCGACCTGGCGGCCATGCCGCCCGACTCGGAGCGGCAGCAGGAGTGCGTGGCCCGCACCGCGGCCACCGACTCCTTCAACTGGGGCTACGACCCGCTGCACTACACGGTGCCCGAGGGCTCGTACGCGACCGACCCCGACGACCGGATCCGGCAGTTCCGCGCCATGGTCGCCGCACTCAACCGGGCCGGGCTGCGCGTGGTCATGGACGTGGTCTACAACCACACGCACACGGAGTCGGTGCTCGGCCCGATCGTCCCCGGCTACTACCACCGCCTGCTCGCCGACGGCACGGTGGCCACCTCCACCTGCTGCGCCAACACCGCCCCCGAGCACCGGATGATGGGCCGGCTCGTGGTGGACTCCGTCGTCACCTGGGCGAGGCAGTACAAGATCGACGGGTTCCGCTTCGACCTCATGGGCCACCACCCGAAGGACAACATCCTGGCCGTGCGCCGCGCGCTCGACGCGCTGACGCCCGAGGCCGACGGCGTGGACGGCCGTTCGATCATCCTGTACGGCGAGGGCTGGAACTTCGGCGAGGTCGCCGACGGCGCCCGCTTCCCGCAGGCCACGAAGGAGGGCATGGCCGGCACCGGCGTCGCCACGTTCGCCGACGCCCCGCGGGACGCGGTGCGGGGCGGCGGGCCGTTCGACGCCGACCCGCGCGCTCAGGGCTTCGGCTCCGGGCTGGCCGGCGCGCCCAACGGCAGCGCCGCGGGCGGCGGCCCCGAGCAGCAGCGGGAGCGGCTCGCCCACTACACCGACCTCATCAGGATCGGCCTGACGGGCAGCCTGCGCGACTACGTGCTGCCCTCCGGCCGGACCGGCGGGGAGGTCCGCCACAACGGCGCCCCCGCCGGGTACGCCCGCGACCCCGGCGAGAGCGTCGTGTACGTGGACGCGCATGACAACGAGACGTTGTTCGACGCGCTCGCGTACAAGCTGGCGCCGGGGACGTCCATGGCGGACCGGGTGCGCATGCAGGTGCTGTCGCTGGCCGTGCCGCTGCTGTCGCAGGGGGCGGCGTTCGTGCACGCGGGCAGCGAACGGCTGCGTTCGAAGTCGTTCGACCGCAACTCCTACGACTCGGGCGACTGGTTCAACCGGCTGCTGTGGGACTGCTCGCTGGGCAACGGGTTCGGCGGCGGCCTGCCGCCGCGGGCCGACAACGAGGTCCGCTGGCCGTACGCCCGGCCGCTGCTGGCCGATCCGGCGCTGCGGCCGGGCTGCGAGGCGATCGGCGCGGCCCGCGGCCGGGTCGGGGAGCTGCTGCGGGTCCGCGCCTCGACGCCGGCGTTCGCGCTCGGGTCGGGAGAGGAGGTGCGGCGGCGGCTGTCGTTCCCCGCCGCGCCGGACGGCGTCATCGTCATGCACGTGGACACCGCCGGGATCGATCCGCGCTGGAGCGCGGTGACGGCGGTGCTCAACGCGACCCCGTACGAGCTCGCGCTGCCGGTGACGGCGCCGGCCGGGCAGGAGCCGGCGCTGCATCCGGTGCTGGCGGCCTCGGCGGACCCGGTGGTCCGCGGGTCGGTGTTCGACCGGGCGGGCGGGACGCTCATCGTGCCGGGACGCACGGTGGCCGTCTTCGTCACGCCGTGAGGACGTTTCGCCGTTCCGGCTCCGGGCAGCGGGCGCATGAACGGACGAAAGGTACACGTCCCGTACAGATCGCTGGAAATGCCGGGACTCACGGCGCAGACTGGATAGACGGCGATCGCGTGGAGCAGTGGAGCACCCGTGGACAATCACCTTGAGCACCTGCCGATCCTGTCCCGAGGCAGACATCGCAACCCGAAACGCGGTGCCTGCTTCATGGAACTGGCCTCCTACCTTGCCGGGGAACGCTGGAGCGACCATCCGGCCTGCACGCACCCGCTGCTGGCCGCACTCGCCCGCCTGGTCAACGACAACGTCGACGACGAGAACCGGGCCGCGCTGGTCCCCCTCGTCCCCTCGATCATCGGGCTGACCGGCGACGACCTGCGCGTGGACGCGCGGATCGCGCTGCGCTGCGCCACGACGGCGCTGCCGGTGGCCGCGGCCGAACGCCAGCTCGCGCTGGCCGTGTCGGTGCTGGCGGCCGAGGAGATGCTCGCCAGGCTGGACGGCGCGCCGCCCGGCCGGCTGAGCGAGGCGAGCCGGCGGGCCCTGGACGAGGTCCCGCACGCGAGGGAGCAGGCCAGGCGCTTCAGCCGGGCCGCCAAGATCACCGAGAAGGGCTTCCGCAGGTACGCCGCCCCGAACGCGGTCCAGCTCGCGGTCGTGGGCATCGTGCAGGCGTGCGTCAACGACCCGGACGCGCTGCTGCGGCGGCTGCTGGAGGAGACGATCGCGGACTGCGCGGCCATGCTGCGCGGCACCCCGCCGACCGGCGACACCCTCGCCGACCTGCCCACGGGGCCCGCAGGGGCCGCGGTCACTCCGGAGGCACCGGTTCGCGCCTGACCGGCCACCCGGTCCGATCGGCCACCGCGCCCGGTCGGCCGCCGAACCCTTCGATCACCATCCCTGCGGTCGCGCGCCGCAGGGATCTTCATGCATCCGCCCGGTCACCCGGCGTGACGGACCCCTGGCAGAACGGTTTTTTCGCAGGTCAGGCTAGCCTTTCCTTCGTTGCGGATCTTGTCGCAAAACCGTAGATTTTTGGACAAGAGCATCCGTAAGTGGAGGATTTCCATGACCATCGAGCTCGCCGAGCCACGCTCCCCCGAGCAGCACCACACGCACCGCGACGTGACCGGTGGCTGGCTGCGTCCGGCGGTGTTCGGAGCGATGGACGGGCTCGTGTCCAACTTCGCGCTGATCGCCGGCGTCGTGGGCGCGGCGGGCACCGGCGGGAAGGCCGCGGTGCTGGCCGGGTTCGCCGGGCTGGCCGCCGGGGCGTTCTCCATGGCGGCCGGGGAGTACACCTCCGTGAAGTCGCAGACCGAGCTCATGCGGGCGGAGATCGCCGTCGAGCGGCGCGAGCTGGCCCGCAACCCCGAGGGCGAGCGCGCCGAGCTGGCCGCGCTGTACGAGTCGCGCGGCCTGGACCCTGACCTCGCCCGCCAGGTGGCCGACAGGCTGTCGGCCGACCCCGAGCAGGCCCTGCGCGTGCACGTGCGCGAGGAGCTGGGCGTGGACCCCGACGACCTGCCCTCGCCGTACCTGGCGGCGGCCTCGTCGTTCCTCGCCTTCGCCCTGGGGGCGCTGGTGCCGCTGGCGCCGTTCCTGTTCGGGGCCTCGGGGCTGGCGGTGGCCGTGGTGCTGAGCGTGCTCGGGTTGTTCGGGTTCGGCTCGGCGGTGGCCGCCATGACGGCGCGGCCCTGGTGGCAGGGCGGCCTGCGGCAGCTCGCGCTCGGCGTGGGCGCGGCCACCGTGACCTTCGGCCTCGGCCACCTGCTGGGCGTCACCCTGGCCTGAACCCCGGCCGCCCTGAACGGCCCGAGGCCCGCCCTGAACCCGGGCCTGAACCCCGTCGTCCTGAACCCTGGCCTGAACCCCCGAGCCGTCACGCCGCTCGGCGCGGGGGTCAGCGCCGCCGGCGGCGGCGGAGGGGTTTGAGGATCGCGCGCACCGTCAGCAGCAGCACGACGGCCACGAACTGGCCGCCGAGGACGATCCGGTTGACGTCCACGGCGGGATGCCACTTCACCTCGCCGTCCTTGATGACGTAGACCCCGGCGGGCGCGGCCCCGTGGCCGAAGCCGAGGCCGCTCCCGCCGCCCTCCTCCTTGTCGTTCCTGCCCTGCCCCTGGCCGGCCCCGCCGCCCTGGACGACCCTGGCCACGGGGATGACGACGATGTCGCCGTGCTGGATCGGCTCACCGAAGACGCGCCCGACGGTGGCGGTGTCCTTGGTGCGTTCGACCAACTCCTTGATGTCCATGGGGACATCCTCGCCCAGAAGCCGCCGGCCGACTACGCGCGCCGGCCGCGCAGCTCGCGGTAGCGGCGGACCAGCCGCTCGGTCGAGGGGTCGGGGAAGGTGGTGGGCGGCTCGTCGGAAGTGAGGGCGGGGGCGAGGTCGGAGGCCATTTTCTTGCCCAGCTCGACACCCCACTGGTCGAAGGAGTCGATGCCCCAGACGGTGCCCTCGACGAACACGATGTGCTCGTAGAGGGCGACGAGCTGCCCCAGCGTGGACGGGGTGAGCTTCGGCGCGAGGATCGTGGAGGTGGGCCGGTTGCCGGGCATGACCTTGTGGGCGACGATGCCGGCCGGAGTGCCCTCGGCCGCGATCTCCTCGGCCGTCCTGCCGAACGCCAGCGCCGAGGTCTGCGCCAGCAGGTTGGCGGTGAGCTGGTCGTGCATGCCCTCGCGGTCCTCGTGCGGCTCGGCGAAGCCGATGAAGTCGGCGGGCACGAGCCGGGTGCCCTGGTGGAGGAGCTGGTAGAAGGCGTGCTGGCCGTTGGTGCCCGGCTCGCCCCAGAAGATCTCGCCGGTCTGCGCGGTGACCGGGGTGCCGTCGGCCTTCACCGACTTGCCGTTGGACTCCATGGTGAGCTGCTGGAGGTAGGCGGGGAAGCGGTGCAGGCGCTGGCTGTAGGGCAGGACGGCGCGGGTCTCGGCGTCGAAGAAGTCGGTGTACCAGATGCCGAGCATGCCCATGATCACCGGCATGTTCCGCTCGAACGGCGTGGTGCGGAAGTGCTCGTCCATGGCGCGGAACCCGGCGAGCATCTCGCGGAAGCGCCCGGGCCCGATCGCGATCATGAGCGACAGCCCGATGGCCCCGTCGTAGGAGTAGCGGCCGCCCACCCAGTCCCAGAAGCCGAACATGTTGGCGGTGTCGATGCCGAACTCGGCGACCTTGGCGGCGTTGGTGGAGACGGCGACGAAGTGCCTGGCGACCGCGTCGTCGCCGAGCGCGCCGGTCAGCCAGCTCCGGGCGACGCGGGCGTTGGTGAGGGTCTCCAGGGTGGTGAAGGTCTTGGAGCTGACCACGAACAGCGTGGTCTCGGGGTCGAGGTCGCGCAGGTTGCCGAGGATGTCGGCGGGGTCGATGTTGGAGACGAAGCGGGCGGTGACGCCGGCGTCGGCGTAGTCGCGCAGCGCCTCGTAGGCCATCGCGGGGCCGAGGTCGGAGCCGCCGATGCCGATGTTGACGACGGTCTCGATGGGCTTGCCGGTGGCGCCCCGCCACTCCTTGCCCCGCACCCGGTCGGCGAAGGCGCTCATCCTGTCGAGCACGGCGTGCACGTCGGCGGGCACGTCCTGGCCGTCGACCACCAGCTCGGCCTCGCGCGGCATCCGCAGCGCGACGTGCAGCACGGCGCGGTCCTCGCTGACGTTGATGTGCTCGCCGCCGAACATGGCCTCGACGCGGTCGCGCAGGCCCGCCCGCTCGGCCAGGGCCACCAGCAGCTCGACGGTCTCCTCGGTGGCGCGGTGCTTGGAGTAGTCGAGGTAGAGGTCGCCGGCGGTCACCGTCATACGCCCGGCCCGGCCGGGATCCTGCGCGAACAGCTCACGCAGATGCCTGCCGGCCAGCTCCTCCTGGTGCTTGCCCAGCGCCGCCCACTCCTGGCTCTGGGTGATGTCGCCGTCCACGTGTCTCCTCCTCGCACCGCAAAGCGCGTGCCACATCGATCAGATCCTGGTCCATCGTTCCGTAACCCCGTACCCGTCGAGGATGATTCCGCGCACGGCGGAGTCGTGTCTTTGCGTCCCCGGTGGGATCCACGGGCCCACTGAATGTCGAATTCGCCCCCTTCTGGGGGGTTCAGCACCGCTCTCAGAGGAATGGGCATGGGCATGAGGCATATCGACGCGTACTGGCGCGCGGCCAACTACCTGTCGGTCGGGCAGATCTACCTGCTGGACAACCCGCTGCTGACCGAGCCGCTGCGGCCGGAGCACATCAAGCCCCGCCTGCTCGGCCACTGGGGCACCACCCCCGGGCTGAACTTCTGCTTCGCCCACCTCAACCGGGTGATCAAGGAGCGGGACCAGGACATGATCTACATCGCGGGGCCGGGGCACGGCGGCCCCGCCGCGGTGGCCCACGCCTGGCTGGAGGGGACGTACACCGAGCGCTACCCCGACATCACCCAGGACGCGCAGGGGATGCGGGCGCTGTTCCGGCAGTTCTCCTTCCCCGGCGGCGTCCCCAGCCACGTGGCGCCCGAGACGCCGGGCTCGATCCACGAGGGCGGCGAGCTGGGTTACGCGCTGGCCCACGCCTACGGGGCCGCGTTCGACAACCCGGATCTGGTGGTGGCGTGCGTCATCGGCGACGGCGAGGCCGAGACCGGCCCCCTCGCCGCGAGCTGGCACTCCAACAAGTTCCTGGACCGCCGCCGCGACGGCGTCGTCCTGCCGATCCTGCACCTCAACGGCTACAAGATCGCCAACCCCACGGTGCTCGCCAGGATCCCCGAGACGGAGCTGCTGAAGCTCATGGAGGGCTACGGCTACCGCCCGCACATCGTCGGCCCCGACCACGAGCAGATGGCGGCCACGCTGGACGTCTGCTGGGAGCAGATGGCCGCCTACAAGGCCGGCGACGCCCCGCGGCTGCCGATGATCATCCTGCGCACGCCGAAGGGCTGGACCGGGCCGAAGGAGGTGGACGGCAAGCCCGTCGAGGGCACGTGGCGGGCCCACCAGGTGCCGCTCGCCAAGGTGCGCGACAACCCGGCGCACCTGGCGCTGCTGGAGGAGTGGATGCGCTCCTACCGGCCCGAGGAACTGTTCGACGCCGACGGCCGGCCGGTCCCGGAGGTCGTCGAGCTGGTCCCGGCCGGTCCGCTGCGGATGAGCGCCAACCCGCACGCCAACGGCGGGGAGCTGCTGCAGCCCCTGCGGCTGCCCGACTTCCGCCGGCACGCGGTCGAGGTCAAGTCGCCCGCCGCCCAGCAGAGCGAGCCCACCCGCGTGCTCGGCGGGCTGCTGCGCGACGTGATCGCCGCGAACCCGACCACGTTCCGGCTGATGGGCCCGGACGAGACCGCCTCCAACCGGCTGCAGGCCGTCTTCGAGGTCACCGACCGGGCCTGGGACGCCGAGCTGCTGCCCACCGACGAGGACCTGGGCGCCGGCGGCCGGGTCATGGAGGTGCTGTCGGAGCACCTGTGCCAGGGCTGGCTGGAGGGCTACCTGCTGACCGGCAGACACGGACTGTTCAACTGCTACGAGGCGTTCATCCACATCGTGGACGCGATGTTCAACCAGCACGCCAAGTGGCTGGAGACCGCGCACAAGATCCCGTGGCGGCGGCCGGTGGCGTCGCTGACGTATCTGCTGTCGTCGCACGTGTGGCGGCAGGACCACAACGGCTTCAGCCACCAGGACCCCGGCTTCCTCGACGTCGTCGTCAACAAGAAGGCGTCCGTGGTGCGGGTCTACCTGCCGCCGGACGCCAACACCCTGCTCTCCGTCGCCGACCACTGCCTGCGCTCGCGCGACTACGTCAACGTCATCGTGGCCGGCAAACAACCCGTGCTCGACCTGTTCACCATGGACGAGGCCATCGTCCACAACACCCGCGGCCTCGGCATCCTGCCCTGGGCCTCCACCGACGAGGGAACCGAGCCCGACGTGGTGCTCGCCTGCGCCGGCGACGTCCCCACCCTGGAGACCCTGGCCGCCGCCGCCCTGCTGCGCGAGCACCTGCCCCAGCTCAAGGTCCGCGTCATCAACGTCGTCGACCTCATGCGGCTCCAGCCCAGGTCCGAACACCCGCACGGCATGCCCGACACCGAGTTCGACACCCTGTTCACCGTGGACAAACCGATCATCTTCAACTTCCACGGCTACCCCTCGCTGATCCACCAGCTCACCTACCGCCGCCACGGCCACGCCAACCTCCACGTCCGCGGCTACAAGGAGGAAGGCACCACCACCACGCCCTTCGACATGGCCATGCTCAACGACATCGACCGCCACCACCTGGTCATCGACGTCATCGACCGCGTCCCAGGACTCGGCTCCAAGGCCGCCCACCTGCGCCAGCGCATGAGCGACGCCCGGCTGTACGCCCGTGCCTACACCCGCGAGCACGGCGAGGACCCCGGCGAAATAAGCTCCTGGACATGGCCGGCCACATTCTCGTCCTGAACACGGGATCCTCATCGATCAAGTACGAACTGGTGGACGTCCGGACCCACGATCGCCCGGCCCGAGGGCTGATCGAGCGCATCGGCGAGCGGTCCGGACGGCTCACCCACCACGCCGGGGACGGGCCGCCGTACGTGCGGGAGCGGCCCTTCCCCGACCACGGCGACGGCCTGGACGCGATGATGGAGGCCTTCGCCGCGGCCGGCCCGGAGCTGGACCCGGTCGCGGTCGGGCACCGCGTCGTGCACGGCGGCGCGCGCTTCGGCGGGCCGGTGCTCGTGGACGACGAGGTGGTGGCCGTGATCGAGGAGCTGGCGCCGCTCGCGCCGCTGCACAACCCGGTCAACCTGGCCGGGATCCGGCTGGCGCGCAAGGCGTTCCCCTCGGTGCCGCAGGTGGCGGTGTTCGACACGGCCTTCCACCGGACGTTGCCGCCGGAGGCGTACACGTACGCGGTGCCGCGCGACTGGCGCGAGGAGCTGGGCGTGCGGCGCTTCGGCTTCCACGGCACCTCCTGCGCCTACGTCTCGCGCCGGGCCGCCGCCATGCTCGGCCGCGACCTCACCGAGCTCAACCTGATCGTGCTGCACCTCGGCAACGGGGCCAGCGCGACCGCGATCTCCGGGGGGCGCAGCGTCGACACCTCCATGGGCCTGACCCCGCTGGAGGGGCTGGTGATGGGCACCCGCTCCGGCGACGTGGACCCGGGGCTCGCCGGCTACCTCGCCCGTGTGTCCGGCGCCGACCCGCAGCAGGTGGAGCAGGACCTCAGCCGCCGGTCCGGCCTGCTCGCGCTGGCCGGCACCCTCGACATGCGGGAGGTGCGCGCCCGCGACGACGACGAGGCCCGCCTGGCGCTGCGGATCTACACCCGGCGCATCCGCAAGTACGTCGGCGCCTACTACGCGCTGCTCGGCCGGGTGGACGCCGTCGTCTTCACCGGCGGGGTGGGCGAGCACGACGCCGCCACCCGCGCGGAGGCGCTGGCCGGGCTCGACCGGCTCGGCCTCGCCGTGGACCCCGCGCTCAACGCGGCCGGGGACGGCGAGCGCGCCGTCTCCGCCCCTGGCGCGGAGGTGCCGGTGCTGGTGGTCCCGACGGACGAGGAGTGGGAGATCGCCCACCAGGCGCTCACCCTGATCTCCGGCGGCGCCGAGGGCTGACCGGCGGCTCGGGAGGCGGGCCCGCCGATCACGGAAGCGCCGGCGCGAGTGGACAGCTCCGGCGCGTTCGTGATCACAATTGGCGGTCCGAACCCCCTATTCCCGGAGCACCCCCATGCCGAAACGCCGTCTGACCGCGCCGGTCGCCCTGGCCGCGCTGTTCCTCGCCCTCACCGCCCCCGCGTCGGCGGCCGCGGAGGGCAGGACGACCGACCCGACGCTGCCGGGCCCGGTCTTCAAGACGGTCACCGACAAGAACGCGCTGCTGTCCCTCCAGACGTTCGGCCGCCCCGACGGCAAGGACATGGTGTTCAGGATCTCCGGCAGCGTCTATGCCAACGTCGAGGGCAACGCCCTGGAGCCGGGGCTGCGGCACGGCCAGAAGCTGTTCGGCATCGAGGGCTACAACATCCGCCGCCTCTACCGGGTGCCCGGCACCACCAAGCTCTACCAGCTCTCCCGTGAGATCGTCTTCTACACCGACCCCGCCGATCCGACGAAGATCCTGCGGGAGTGGAAGAACCCGGTCGACCTCAAGACCTATCCGGTCGTCCCCATCAACAACGACACGGTGAACTTCGGCCCGTTCGACGTCACCCCGTCCTACGCCGGCCCGCCCACGCGCAGGCTGCACGACGAGACCGTCTGGACCAGCGACATCCCCGTGCGCACCGACCTCGGCACCGCGCTCGGCGAGCGGTTCGGGCTGGTGGGCGGCGTGTACGCGGCCCAGGAGATGTTCGACTTCTTCGTCGACGACCGCGAGGTGGCGGCCCGCGCCCAGCCGGGCAAGGTGCCCTCGGGCGCGATGAAGACGAAGATCGCCTGGAGCCGGACGAGCCCGTGGGCGCCGTTCATGTGCCTGGCCGAGAGCGAGGTGCGCGGCCAGCTCACCTACCACGCCAGGAGCTGGTCGCTGAACGCGTACGCCGACGTCGAGCCGTGGATCCGCGCCGAGGTCGAGCAGAACCACCCGCTCTACCGGAGCGCCCCGAGCGCGCCGGGCGCCAGCGAGAACTCCTGGACCTCCTTCCACGCCAAGCAGCTCAACAAGGGCGCCACCACGTGGGCCGCCTGGTGCGCCGCGAACGCCGGCTGATCCTTCCCGCGCTCAGGGCAGGCGGGGCACGGCGGGGACCCAGAACTCGACCGTCGTGCCCGCGCCCGGCTCGCCCTTGATGTCCCACCAGCCGCCGGCCGTCTCGGCGCGCTCGCGCATCTCGATCAGCCCGAAGTGCCCGCTCTGCCCGCCGGGCCGGTCCAGGCCCACGCCGTCGTCGCGCACCCGTACGTGCACGCCCCGGTCGAGCGAGACCAGCGACACCGTGACGGAGGCCGCGCCGGCGTGCCTGGCCACGTTGGTCAGCGCCTCCTGGCAGATGCGGAAGACGGTGACGGCGGCCTCGGCCGGCGGCTCGGCGTCGAGGTCGTACGCCAGCTCGCACCGCACGCCGGTGCCCGCCATGACCGTCTCGATGTACGCGCCCAGGCTCGCGACCAGGCCCTCCTCGGGCGGGCGCAGCCGGAAGGCGAGCTCGCGCAGCCGGTCCGCGGCGGCGTCGACCGTCTCGTCGATGCCGTGCACCGCGTCGGCGTACTCGCCGGGCAGCGCCGAGTCCCGCAGGCGGGACTCCAGCAGGCGCAGCCGCATGCCGACGGCGACCATGGACTGGATGGTGTCGCCGTGCACGTCGTTGGCGATGCGGCGGCGCTCCCGTTCCTGGGCCTCGATGAGCCGGGCCAGCAGCAGGCCGCGCTCGTCCAGGGCGCGGGCCATGCTGCGCCGCTCGGTGAGGTCGCGGGTGACCTTGCCGAAGCCGCGCAGGCCGCCGTGCTCGTCGTGCAGGGCGGTGATGACGACGCCGGCCCAGAAGCGGGTGCCGTCCTTGCGGACGCGCCAGCCCTCCTCCTCCCACTGGCCGTCGGCGGCGGCGACCGCGAGCTCCGTGGCCGGCCGGCCCGCCGCGACGTCCCCGGAGGGGTAGAAGACCGAGAAGTGCCTGCCGATGATCTCCTCGGCGGCGTAGCCCTTGATGCGCCGGGCGCCGGCGTTCCAGCTCACGACGCGGCCCAGCGGGTCGAGCATGAAGATGGCGCAGTCGCGGATGCTCTGGACGAGCAGCCGCATGTCCTCGGCGGGGCGGTCGCGCTCGGGCATGAGGAGGCAGCCTCTCACGGCCGGTCGGGGCTCAGGGGTCAGGCGCCGGCGGGGCGGGCCTCGCGGCGGGACGACGCCCGCTCGCACCACCCGACCTTACCGCCCCCGGGGGCACCTGGGCATGACGGGGCTGGGCGGCAGCGTCAGTCCAGCAGCCCTTCGCGGCGGGCGACGGCGACCGCCTCCAGCTTGGAGCGGGCGCCCAGCTTCGCCAGCACGTGCTGGACGTGGTTGCGGGCGGTGTTCCTGGTCACGCCGAGGCGTTCGCTGATCTCGCCGGTGCTGACGCCCTCGGCGAGGAGCAGCAGCGTCTCGCGCTCGCGGGCGGTGAGCCGCGCCCCCGGGTGGCCGGCCCGCCCGGTGAGCCGGTCGAGCACGCCGGGCAGCAGGCCGGGCGGGAACACCACCCCGCCGGCGGCGACCTCGCGGACCGCGGACTCCAGCTCGCCCAGCCGGGAGGACTTCACCAGCAGGCCGGCGCCGCCGGACTGCACCACGCGGGCGGCCACGGAGGCGGTGGCCTCGCCGGTCAGCACGAGCACCCGGGCCCCCGGCGCGGCGGCGGCGAGGCGGCCGATGGCCGCGATGCCGTCGCCGTCGGGCAGCCGGCGGTCGAGCACCACCACGTCGGGCTGCGCGCGGGCCGTCTCGGTCAGGGCGGCGGCGATCGTCCCGGCGCGGGCGGCGACGGCGATGCCGGGGGCGCGGGCCAGGGCGAGTTCGATGGCCTCCGCGACCATGGCGTGGTCCTCGACCAGCACCAGCCGGATCAGGGGTGAGGCGGTCGGCATGGGCGTGTCGGTTTCCCTCGGTTCCGTCGGCTCGGCCCCGCGCGACGCGATCACGCTGTTCGGACGGGTCCCCCAAGCCTTCCATGCCGTCCCGGCCTCCTGCCACCGGCGGGTGTACGGAGGGCTGTCGCAGGTGGACGGTGTCAAAACGCGGTAAATGCCAGGTACCGTGCCACTGGTAATGTTGTCCGGAAATTTACGCATTCGAACGGGTGGGACAGGTGGAGGTCGAGCAAACAGCGCTGCCGGGGATCGGGCTCAGACACGACTTCACCACCCGGACCGGGCAGCGCGTGGGAGTCGTCTCCCACCGCACCGGGCGCCGGGACCTGGTGATCTACGACAAGGACGATCCCGACCGCGCCTGCCAGACGGTCAAGCTGAACGACGAGGAAGCCGACGCCCTCGCCGAACTGCTCGGCGCCCCGCGCATCGTGCAGCGGCTCAACGCCCTGCACGAGCAGGTGGAGGGCCTGGTCAGCGTCCAGCTCCCGATCCCGGAGGGCTCCCCGTACGCGGGCCGGCCCATGGGAGAAGCCCGGGTGCGCACCAGGACCAGCGCCTCCATCGTGGCCGTGGTCCGCGGCGGACGGGTGTTCGCCAGCCCCGGGCCGGACTTCGTGTTCGGCACGGGCGACGTCGTGGTGGTCGTGGGCAGCGAGGACAGCACCGCCGAGGTGGCCGACATCCTGGCCCGAGGGTAGGGGCGCGGGTTGCACGAAACCGCGATCCTCTTTCTCGAGTTCGGAGCGGTCCTTCTCGGTCTCGGCGTCCTCGGCGCGCTGGCCCTGCGCGTCGGCATCTCCCCCATCCCCCTCTACCTGATCGCCGGTGTGGCGTTCGGCACCGGCGGCGTGCTGCCCCTCGCGACCAGCGAGGAGTTCATCTCCGTCGGCGCCGAGCTCGGCGTGGTGCTCCTGCTGCTCACGCTCGGGCTGGAGTACAACGCCGACGAGCTCATGACCAGCCTCACCGGCAACGCCCGCGCCGGCATCGTGGACCTGGTGCTCAACGCGGCGCCGGGCGCGATCTGCGCGCTGCTGCTCGGCTGGGGGCCGGTCGCCGCGGTGGCGATGGCGGGCGTCACCTACGCCACCTCCTCGGGCATCACCGCGAAGGTGCTGTCGGACCTCGGCTGGATCGGCAACCGCGAGACACCCACGGTGCTGTCGCTGCTGGTCTTCGAGGACCTGACGATGGCGATCTACCTGCCGGTGCTCACCACCATGCTGGCCGGTCTCAGCCTGCTGAACGGCGCCATCGCGGTGGGCATCGCGTTGATCACGGTCAGCGTGGTGCTGATCGTGGCGCTGAAGTTCGGGCGGCTCATCGAGGCGTTCGTCTCCAGCCCGAACTCCGAGGTGCTGCTGCTGAAGGTGGTCGGGCTGGCGCTGCTGGTGGCCGGCCTGGCCCAGCAGCTCCAGGTGTCGGCGGCGGTGGGCGCGTTCCTCGTCGGGATCGCGCTGTCGGGCGAGCTGGCCGAGGACGCGCAGGCGCTGCTGGCGCCGCTGCGCGACCTGTTCGCCGCGGTGTTCTTCGTCTTCTTCGGACTCCAGACCGATCCGGCGAAGATCCTGCCGGTGGCGGGGCTGGCCGCGCTGCTGGCGCTGGTCAGCATGGTCACCAAGCTGCTCACGGGCATCTACGCGGCCCGCAGGGCGGGCATCGGCAAGGCCGGTCAGGCGCGGGCCGGCATCGCGCTCATCCCGCGCGGTGAGTTCAACATCGTCATCGCCGGCCTCGCGGTCGGCGCGGGCGCGCACCCCGACCTGGGGGCGCTGGCGGCGGCGTACGTGCTCATCCTGGCGGCGTTCGGCCCGCTGGCGGCCAAGCTGGTGCAGCCGTTCATCACGGCGATCGCGAAACGCGCCTGATCCGCTAGCTTTGTCGGCATGGGCACCAGACGAGCGACGTTCCCCATCGAACGCACGATCGGCGCGGACGACTGGGACGCGCTGGAGATCACGAAAGCTGATTTCCGGCGCGTCCTGTTCCAGGACGTGGACCTGACGGAGCTGATCGACCACGGCTCCTCCTTCGAGGAGTGCACGTTCGGCAACGTGCGCTTCAACGTCTCCGAGCACACCGACGCGCGCTTCCTCACCTGCCTGTTCGCCGGGTGCTCGTTCTTCGACGCGACGTTCACCGGCTGCAAGCTGACCGGCAGCGTCTTCGACGGCTGCACCTTCGGGCTGCTGAAGGTCAGCGGCGGCGACTGGTCGTACGTGCGGCTCCAGGGCGCCGACCTGCGCGGCAGCACCATCGACGGCGTACGGCTGCGCGAGGCCGACCTCGGCGGCGCCCGGCTGGAGGGCGCGGAGCTGCGGCGCTGCGACCTGTCGGGGGCGTGGCTGCGCGGGGCCGACCTCACCAGGTGCGACCTGCGCGGCAGCGACCTCGGCGGGCTCGACCCTGCCGACGTCACGCTCAAGGGCGCGATCATCGACCCGGTGCAGGCGACGGCCGTGGCCACGGCGCTGGGCCTGGTCGTCCGCCCCTGACGGGCCGCCCCCCGGCCGTCACGAGCGCGCCGGGTCCCGGATCAGGGAGACGGCGGTCCGCCGCAGGGCGGGCAGCGCGGCGAGGACACGGTCCGCGCGGCGGCGGCGCTCGCCGGGCGTGCCCGCGCCCAGGTCGTCGAGCAGCTCCAGCAGCCCGTCCTCGTATCCGCCCAGCCCGGCCATGGCCCGCTTGGCCAGGCAGCGGGCGTAGGTGGCGGCCAGCCAGAAGACCGCCTCGCGGTGCAGGCCGCGGGCGACGAGCTCCCGTCCGCCGTCGACGGCCACCGGCCGGGCGGCGGGCGTGAGGTCGGAGGCGTACGGGTAGCCGGGGGCGTCGGCCTCCGTGGCCGCGTCGAAGACGGCCTCCAGCGCGGTCAGGTGCCGCGACACCCTCCCGGGGCTCATCTCGCCGCAGCCCAGCAGGTCCAGCAGCTCCTCGTGCCGGTCGAGGCGGCCGTGCGCGGCGAGCAGGTCGCGCACGGCGGCGTACCGCTTGCGGACGGTGGGGTTGCGCAGCGCGGCCACCAGCGGCACGTGCGCGGTCACCCCGGTGCCGAACAGCCACGCCATGACCTGGGCGGGCAGCGGCGCGGCGGCGTCGAGTGCGCCCAGCCGGTCGCGGATCCGGCCCAGGGCGTCCTCGCAGCGGGCGAGGATCCACCGGCGCTCGGCGAAGCCGCGGGCGACCAGCCGCTGCAGCCGTTCCAGCCGCCCGGTGGGGTCGGCCAGGACGCCGGGCAGGTGCAGGCTGCCGGCCAGGTGGTAGTCGCCGAGCACCTCGCGGGGGCCGCCGATCGCGGGGATGGCGGAGACCTCCAGCAGGACGCCCTCGTAGCGGAACTTGCCGATCCTGACGGGCGGATCGGCGATCACCATGACGTCCACGTCGGAGGTGGCGGGCAGCTCGTCGGACGGGTCCGCCCACAGCGCGGAGCCCGTCAGGAACGCGCCGCCGAACCCCGGCAGCGCGGCCCCCTCCTCGCGCACCCACCGGCGCGCCAGCCGCCTGGCCTCTTCGACCCGCATCCCCGTCCCCTCTCTCCGTCCCCGCCGGTCTCCCCCGATGATGACGGGGGAGCCACAACCCGCATTCTCGCGCGGGACACTCGCCTGTCCGCGCGTTCGCGGCCGGGCGGAGGGGGCAGCGCTTGCACATGGACGACGCCTCGAAGGCGGGCCCGGACCTGGAGCTCGTGGTCCGCCGGGAGCTGACGGAGGCTGGTTTCACCGTCGAGCCGTCCCTGCTGTCGGCGGACGGCGGGCTCGGCGTGTGGCACGATCCGGCGCGCGGGGTGATCGTGACGTGGGGCACCGCCGCCGACCGCCTGGTGAAGTACGCGACGGTGCGCTCGGCGGTCCGGCTCGCGCTGCGTACCGTCCTGGTGCGCGCCGGGCACGAGGTGCGCGAGGACTTCGACGGCACCGAGCTGGTCATCACCTCCTGACCCGGGACGGCGGCGGGCGTGACGACGCCCCCGCCGCCTGGGGTGATCGGGCTGCCCCGCGGAGGGACGGCCTTCATCGGTTGTGGGAATGGCGGACGGCGGGGGCGCGGCTCCGGACGTCAGATGAGCTGGAGCGCGGGCTCGGCGGCCTCGCCCCGGGTGTGCAGGTCCTCCCGGAAGGCGGCGAGATAGGCGTCGCGGTCGTGGAAGGTGGCGGCGAGGGCGTCGCCGTAGTCGATGAGCCGGCGGTGGGCGTTCCCGCGCGGCTCGTAGCGTTCGTGCATCAGCCGGTCCAGCAGGACGGGGTCGCCGCCGGCCGCGCAGATGACGTCGGCCAGGATCTCCGCGTCGCGCAGCGTGTAGCTCATCCCCATCCCCGTCATGGGGTGGCAGGCGAACGCGGCCGAGCCCAGCAGGGCGGCGTTGCCGCGGTGGTAGGCGGCGACCCGCATGGCCGAGACCTTGATCCGCTGCCACGCGGCGGTCTGGAGGCTGTCGAAGGCGTCGGAGCTCTCGGAGACGAACTTCTTCAGCTCGTCCACGAGGGCGGGGATGCCGTCCTGGAAGATCTCCTCGTCGCGCTCGGGCGGCAGGCCGACGAACACCCTGGTCTGCTCGGCGCCGAGCGGGTAGAAGTAGGCGAGCCAGCCGTCGGAGCTGAAGTAGAGCCGGTTGAGCCGGGCGGCGCTCTCGGTCAGCGGCACCGTGGCCACGCGCATGATCAGCCGCTCGTACGGCAGCGTGACCTGCTCGATGCCGAGCGCCTGGCGCACCAGGGATCTGGTGCCGTCCGCGCCCACGACGGCCCCGGCCCGCAGCCGGCGGCCGTCGGCGAGCGTCAGCTCCTCCACTCCTCCCTCGCCGACGGCGATGTCGCCGATCTCGGCGCCGAACCAGAACTCCACGCCCTCCACCGCGCAGCACGTGTAGATGAGCTCGACCAGCTCCCTGTAGGGGCGGATGAGGAAGCCGCCGTCGGGGAAGCGGCAGTCCTGGATCGGGTCGCCGTCGTGGTAGTAGCGGATGTGGTCGCGCCTGAGGCCATGGCGCCCGACGAGGTCCGCCAGCCCGTGCCGGGCCAGCACCCGCAGTCCGGGGGGCTTGAGGAAGTCCGCGCCCGCGCTGGGGATCGACGGTCCCTGTTCGATGACGACGACGTTCTGCCCGCGGCGGCGGAGGAGCATGGCGAGGAAACAGCCGCCGAGCCCGGCGCCGACGATGGCTACGTCGCACGATGTGGTTGCCATGACGAGGAGCCCTTTCGGTGGTTCTGGATCTAGTTCGGATTCCCGCGGCTGCTCGCGAACGGGCCTGAGTCGGCCGCGCGGGGCCGCGGGACGGCGTGGACGGGCGGGTTGGCGGGCGGGGTGGCGGGCGACCCGACGGGCGTGCCGACGGGCTGGTCCATGGGCAGGGCGCGGGTCTCGGCGGGCAGCAGCGCGTCGGCCTCCGCCGCCACGGTGGCGAGGGTCATGCGCAGCTCCAGCAGCATCCGGCGCGGCACCTTCACCATGACGTCGCCGGGGTCGGTCCGCACCCGGGTGATCTTGGTGAGGGCGAGCGCGCCGATGAGCACCGAGATGGCCACGCACATCGCGATCGCGCCGGCCAGGCCGCCGAAGCCGCCGATCAGCGCCGGGTGGTCGATGACGAGCGAGACGACGGCGACGCCGACGGCCCCGCCGACCATGCGGGCCATGGTGGCCGCGCCGACGGCGGAGGCGTACTGGTGGGGGCGGGCGGCCAGGGTGGTGGCCACCGACGTGCCGGGCGCGAGCGCGCCCACGCCCATGCCCACTATCACGCTGGCGATCAGGCCCCACACGGTCGGCCCTGCCTGGGTCAGGACGAGTACGCACGCGCCGCCGCACAGCAGCGACCCGGCGTAGATGAGCCCGTACGGGCCGATGTGCTTGACGAGCTTTCCGGCCAGGTAGCTCGTCACGACGACGGCGACGGACGTGGGCGTCAGCCACATGGCCACCTCCAGCATGGGGTAGCCGAGGTGGAGCAGGTAGAGCGGCTGCACGGTCAGCAGCCCGTACGACAGCGCGCCGAACCCCCAGGTCGCCAGCCAGCCCCAGACGAACCTGGGCCGGCGCCACAGCGCGAGGTCGATGGCGGGCAGCCGGTGGTGGCGGGCCTGGGCGAGCGCCCCGCCGATCAGGAGGAGGGCGGCCAGCCCCAGCCACGCCACGTCCGTGCCCCAGGCCATGGCCTTGGAGATGGCGAGGACGACGACCGCGATGCCGGCGGCGAGCAGCCACGCGCCGAGCACGTCAGGCAGGCCGCGCGCGCCGGCCCGCTTGCCGGGGGGCAGCGCGAGGCAGGCGACGAGGAGCACGACGCCGATGACGACGTCGGGGACGAACAGCATCCGCCAGTCCACGGCGGCGGCCAGCCAGCCGCCGCCCGCCTGCATGAGCAGGCAGCCCAGCCCGGAGGCTGAGCTCCACAGCGCGATCGCGCCGCGCCGCTCGCTCTCCGGCAGTTCGCCGAGCAGCAGCCCGAGGCTGGCCGGGATCATCGCGGCGGCGCCCGCCCCTTGGACGGCCCGCGCCGCGAGGACGTACGACCAGGAGTCGGCGGCCACCGTGGCGACGCCGCCCAGCACGAACACCACCAGACCGACGGCCAGCACCCGGCGGCGGCCGAACAGGTCGGCCCAGCGGCCGGCCGTGGCCAGCAGCGCCGCGATCGGGATGAACGCCGCGCTGGTCAGCCAGACGAGGTCGCCGAGGGGCATGCCGGCGCCGGCCGGCGTGTAGCGGAGCACCCCGACGGCCAGGGTGGTGGCCGTGGTGTCGGCCATCACGGTCAGCATGACGCCCGCGCCGACCAGGCGCAGCATGACGCCCTGGCGGCGGCTCAGGACGGCCGTGCTCGTCCCCCGTGCCGGTGACGAACGCACGTGGTCACCTCCAACTCACTATCAGTGGTCCTCGCCGGCCGCGCGGGCCGGCGGGATGGGCTGTTCCGTGGTACGGGAAGTGCGCGGGTCCGCGCGGTTCAGGCGCCGTAGCGGCCGGGCGAGAGCAGGCCGTCGGGGTCGAGCGCCGTCTTGAGCCGGTGGAGCATGCCGAGGCTGGCGGTGCTGGTCTCGGACCAGACGTCGGCCGCGGCGTGGTCGATGTCGGAGCGGTAGATGGCGCAGCCGTTGCCGCGCAGGACGCAGTTGCCGTCGTTGCGGAGCTGGTGGGCGCGGTGGGCGCCGTCCGGCCGGGAGCGGTCGAAGAAGATCTGGATGACGCCGTTGGCCATGTGCCGGCCGACGACGTTCCACTCGGCCATGAGGGCGGTGGAGTGGGCGTCCACGGCGCTCTGCAGGGCGTCCACGATGTACGCGGTCCTGCGGGCGTCGGTGGGCATCAGCGGCATCAGGGCGAGGAAGCCGAGCCCGGTGGCGTCGACCTGCTCGCAGGAGGCGACGCCGAGCGCCTTGCGCACGCCCGCGCACGTCGGGATGCCCTGCGACATGAGGGCCCGGGCGTAGAGCGGGTCGTCCGGCTTGACCTCGGTCGGGTCCACCACGAGCAGTTCCTCGGAGCCCTCGACCTCGGCGAGCGCCTTGCGCAGCAGCTCCTCGGCCAGCTCGACCGCGGCGGCGGTGCCGAGCAGCGGCCCCATGACGGCGAAGCGGTCCAGGTCGACGCCCGCGGGCAGCGTCCAGTCGCCGTGGGACGGGGTGAGCGCCAGCTCGCGCACGCGGAGCATGCCGTCGGCGGGGTTGCCGCGGCGGACGAACCCGGCGACCGCCTCCAGAGCGACCGCGGCCTGGTGGCGCGGCAGCCGGCCGTACACCATGCCGATGGACTCGGGGCGGGGCACCAGGGCGATCGCCATGGCGGTGACGATGCCGAGGTTGTGCTGGACGAACGCGGCGGTGAGGTCGGGCCCGGCAACCCTGCCGTGGTAGCGGCCGGCCGGGTCGAGCCCGCCGGTGGTGACGACGCTGCCGTCGGCGAGCACGGCTTCGAGGCCGGCCACGTCGTGGACGCGGGAGCGGAAGGTGCCGTCGCCGCGGTCGAGTGCGTTGCCCACCACGGAGGTGTCGGCACAGGAGTTGGTGACGTTCAGCATCCACGGGGTGTCGCGCAGCGCCTCGGCGAGCTGCCGCTGCGTCACGCCGGGCTCGATGACCGCGAAGCCGGTCTCGAGGTCGATGCCGCGGATGCGGTTCATGCCGCTGAGGTCGACGACGACGTTGTCGTCGGTGACCGGCATGGCCGAGCCCATGCCCCAGTTGCGGCCGGTGCTGATCGGGTACAGGCGGTGCCGGGTGGCGCCGGCGGCGCGGACGAGGGCGCGGACCTGGTCGAGGGTGCGCGGGGACTCGGTGCCGGTGATGGAGCGTGGCTGGTGACCTCCGACGTCACGCGGCATCAGCTCGACTCGCGTTAGCTCCTGCATGGTCGTCCTTCCGTTCCTCTCAGGCGGTGTGCTGGAGCAGGTCGTCGATGGAGCCGATGGCCTGGTGGGACATGTCCCTGATCTCGAGCAGGCGCTGCTCGGCGAACAGGTCGGGCGCGGGGATCATCTCGGGCTGCGGGGACTGCACGGGGAACTCGCGCAGCGCGTACGGGTGACGCCGGGGTCGCGGCGGGCTGTGACGGAGAGCGTCGCGGGAGTCGTCGCGGGTGTCGGGCCTGGCGGGTCCGGGCAGGTGCGGGGGGGTTCGCATGACGGGGCCTTTCCTACCGGATGTGGGGCGGGGTTTCTTCCGGGGTGGCCGCTCGCCCTTGAGCGGCGTCTGGGTCAGCCTGCGCCCTCCTCGTGGCCGGCGTATCCGGCCAGGGGAGCGGCGGCGACGGCCGCGGGGGTGGCCCGCGGGGCGCCGTGGTCGATGACGCTGTCGATGACGCTGTGGTTGATGACGCTCGCGGCGATGCGGCGTTCGGCGAGCCCCATGTGGGGGCGGCCGGCGGCGGGGGTGCCCGGACGGGCGGCCGAGCCGCGGATCATGGAGCTGGCGTGCACCCAGCGGCGGTTCTCGCCCAGCACGTCACGCTGGGCGCGGCGCAGGTCGCCGTGGCGGGAGTGGTGCTCGCACACCGCGCGGGCGAGCACCCGCGCCATGACGAGGTGCTCCTCGCAGGCGGCGGCGACCTTGGCCTCCAGGCCGATGACCTGGGCGAGCAGGAGCTGCAGGTGGGACAGGCCGGAGCTGCGCTCGTAGCCGTCGAGCTCGGCCAGCCGCTCCGGCCAGCGCAGCCGGCGTTCGATGGAGGCGCAGGTGGCGGCGACGATCTCGGCGGCGGGCGCGTCGCCGGGGTCCTGGCCTTCGAGCTGGACGGCCCGCTGGGCGGTCTGCTCGAAGCCGGTCAGGCGGCGCAGGCCGCTCTGCAGCAGGCGTACCCGGTTGTGCAGGCAGGCGGCGCTCCAGCCGAGCACCAGCAGCCGGTCCTGGTCGGCGTCGCAGTGCCAGCCGACCAGCGACACCTCGCGGGCCAGGCGGTGGTGCAGCACCCACGCCTCCTGCGGGGCGGGCGGCACGGGGGTGTCGATCCACACCTGCAGGCCGCCGGGTGGCAGTTCGCCGACGCCGATCTCCACGCCCTCGGGGGCGACCCGGGCGCAGATGCGGTGGACGACGCGTTGCTGGGCCGCCGTCTCGGGCGCCACCGGCGTCGCCGTGCCGTCCCAGAGAGGCGGCATTCGCTGTGGGGCCACTTCCGCCCTTGGCTCGACGCTCATCTGAGGCCACCTCCTGACCCGCGGGCCGAATCGGAGCTCTGTAAATTCACACTTAATAGTGCCGCTCTGATCGTGGGCATGACGAGCTTTTCTGTCAACTGGCACTTTACGCATCCAGTATGTTTGCGGCGGCGCAGACGCGGAAAGCGCGGCGCGACGGCGACTTCCCGCAGGTGAATCCCGGGTTGCCGGGGGTGAGTGATCTAGAGTCCGAACCGTCGGCCACGCGAGGACGACAGGACGAGGAGCGGAACGGTGCCGGTGCCCAGAGCCGTGGTCGCGGCCGTGGTCGCCGCCTCGGCGTTGCCCGCCGCGGCGGGCTCGCCGCAGGCGGGAGGCGGCTACTGCCTGCTGCCGGACCAGTCCCAGCTGCCCGTCCCTAACCTGATCGCCACTGCTTCCTCACTCGACTGGATTCATCCGCATCCGCCGCCCGCCGAGCGGGAGCCGGCCGACCTGGAGCGGCTGGACTTCGCGGGTTTCCCGAACGTGTCCGTCCTCGACGTCGCCGGGCGGGACGGCCGGCCCGAGCAGAAGGTGATCACCACGTTCACCACGAACGTCGACAAGGTCGTCACCCTCACCAGCGAGGCCGCCGTGTCCACCGACGGCGGCGTCACGTTCGGCCCGCCGGCGGCCACGCCGCTGCGCGAGTCGCCGGTCGAGCTGCTGGACGGGCGCTACTTCGCGACCGAGTACTACCCGGAGCGGACCGGGCCGCACACGGCGAGCCTGGGGGTGCTGACCTCGGACGTCGCCGACGACGGCGAGGACTGGCTGCGCTCGGTGGCGACCCTGGGCACGCCGGACGAGCTGCTGCCCGGCGGGGCCGCGCACGGCACGCCGGTGCAGCTCGCCGACGGGACGATCCTGATCACGGTCTACGCCCGCTACCTGGACACGGGGGCGTACCAGGCCGAGGTCTACGCCAGCTCCGACGGCGGCCGGACCTTCGAGCGGCGCGGCGTGATCGCCCGCCCGGAGGAGGCCGGGTACGGCTACACCGAGGCCGCGCTGGCGCAGGTCATGGACGGCACCCTGCTGGCGGTGATCCGCCGCGACGGCGGCGGGTACGCGACGCTGAGCCAGGCCCGCTCGGCCGACGGCGGCCGGACCTGGACGCGGCCGGCCGGGCTGCGCTTCGCCGGCATGGACTGCGTGGTGCGGGGCGTCGCGCCGCGCCTGCTGCTCATGCCGGACGGGATGCTCGTGCTGAGCGCGGGCCGCCCCGACAACTGGCTGGCCGTCTCCCGCAACGGCCTGGGCTACGAGTGGGGAGAGCCGCGCGTGACCTACCACAACCGGGACGGCGTGTGGGACACCCACGGCTCGTCCGGCTACACCGGCGTCGCGGCGGTCGGGCCGCACCGGCTGATCCAGGTGGTGGACAACTGCAAGCTGGCCGGGGTGCGGCCGGACCACTCGCTCGACGAGACGGCCTGCCCCGCGCACGGCCGTTTCGAGCAGGGCGGCCGGTACGCGATCAAGCGCCGCCTGTACGACCTCGCCCCGCCCGCGCCCGGCCGCCTGGACCTGGGCGCGATGCTCCGGCGCGGCGACCTGACGGTGTCCACGACCATGCGCTGGACCGGCCGCGGCCGGCCGCGCACCCGCCCGGCGGCCGCCCTGGACGGCAGCACCCGCTACTGGTCGAGCGCGGTCGCCGCGGGCGGTCCCGGCTCGTACGTGCTGCACCTGGACCGGCGGTACCGGTTCACCCTGGCCGGGCTGAGCCTGCGCCCGGGGCATCCGGCCGGGGCCCGCGTGTACGTCTCGCGTGACGGGCGCTCGTGGGGCGAGCCGGTGCTCACCATTGCCGGCCGCACGGATTACGCGCTGCGTTATGAGCCGATATCGGCGGACGGCCGGCACGTGAAAATCGTGGTCGAGCCTTCCGGCGATTGCGACGAGGAAATCGGCGCGTCGTGCGCGATGCTCAACGAGGTCGAGCTCTACGCCTCACCGTGACGTTTTCCGCCTGTCGGACATGGCTGTCAGGTGTCCAGGTCGAGCCGGTCGTGGCCGCCCGTTCGCGGCGCCGGGACGGCCGAGCCGATTCCGTAATGGCGATTGAGCCGAATTTCCTCCGCGACGGTCAGCAGGCCGTCCACGGCGACGTGCGGCGCGTCCCTGACTTTCTCCCCGTCGAAGGCGACGGTGATTTCTTCGCCTGTGCGGTGGCTGCCGGCGAGCGGCACGAAGGTCTGCCGCATACCGAGGAATCCGCCGCACACGGTCACCCATTCCGCGCGGCCGGTGTGGTCGTTGAGATAGACCTGTCCCACCCTGCCGAGCGGCTCGCCGTCGCAGCCGACGACGTGGCATTCCAGCAGCGTGCGGATCTCCGTCTGCGTGGCCACGAGCTACCCCCTGATGCGGTGACCCTTTGCGTCAAACTGGACAAGTACCCCAAATACCCACAAAACCACACCTCGTGGGGAGGAGTTTTCGTCCGGTACCGCACCGCCGCGGGCCGGGCGCGGCGCGCCCGGCCCGCGGCCCCGCCAGGAGCGCGGGCGGATCAGCCGCCGTGCGCCTTGCGCAGGGCCGCCAGGTGCTCCTTGAGCTGCGGCTCGGCCTCCTTCGCCAGCGCCACCACCTCCTGCGAGGTGCCCTTGTCGATCTGCTGCTTGGTGGCCCTGATCGCGGCGGTGTGAGCCTTCGTCATCCCGGCCACGAAGTCCTGGTCGAAGTCGGCGCCCGTGTCCTCGCGCAGCTTGGTCGACAGCTCCTTCTGGTCGGCGGTGGGCGAGGTCGGCAGGTCCACGCCGAGCCGGCCGGCGAGCTGGGTGACCTTCACGTCCAGCGCGGTGTGGTCGTCGACCAGCATCTTGCCGATCGACTTCACCTGCTTGGTGGTGCCCTTGGCCTCCGCCAGGCGGCCGGCCTGGACCTCGGCCATGTTGCCCTGGTGGATGGTACGCAGCCAGGTCTTGTCCAGGTCGGACGGCGGCGCGGTGGTCTGCGGAGCCACCCCCGCGGTGTTCGTCGGTACGGTCCCGCACCCCACGAGGGCGGCGGCGGCCAGCAAAAGGGTCAGGCGGCGAGTACGCATGAGCATTCCTATGACGATGGCGACACTGATCCACTACGCACAGTAACCGTCCTCGCCGTCACGTCCCCGCATTGCGCCGCCCGGCGCGTCCCCGCCCGGGGTCAGGCCCTCGGCAGGTCCCTGACGTACACGAGCCCGTCGATCAGGTCCAGATGGGCCGGGTCCAGCGGGAAGTAGCCGAAGTACGGCGACTCCCGGACCGCGGGCGGCGCGCCGCCGAGGACGGCGGCCAGGCCGCGCGCGTCCACCAGGAAGTGGTCCTCCGGCAGGGCGTGCAGCAGCCCCTCGACCGTGACCGCCGGCGGGGTGTCCACGCCGCGGTGGCGGATCGTGCCGACGGCGGTGGCGAGGAAGGCGTAGTCGGCGCCGAGGCGGGCCTCGACGAGCCCGCCGGCGCTCCACCACCGCACCGGGCCCGTGTCCATCCGCATCGTGCCCGGCGCCCGCGTGAGGTGCAGGTTGTGGGAGTAGACGAAGGTGGGGCGGCGCTCGGCGAAGGCGAGGAGGTTGGCGGCCATCATGGCGTCCCGCTGGGCCACCAGCCCCGTCATCCTGGCCGGGCCGGTGCCGGCCATGCGGGCGTGGTAGCGCAGCAGGCCGACGGCGGCCCGGCCGTACAGGCGGGCCCGGTCCCAGTCGTCCGGCGTGGTCGCGGCGAGCAGGTGCGGCGTCTGCGCGTCGAGCAGCGCCACCAGGTCGTCGGCGAGCAGCCGCAGCTCCGCGGCCTCGGCCGAGTGGCCCACGGACCGCGACGGGTCCCGCATCGCGGCCTGCTCGGTCCAGCGCTCGTCGGCGCCGATCAGCCGGTCGAGGGCATCGGCGGCGCACGGGAGCAGGGCGGCCTCCACGTGGGACGCGAGGTAGCCGTGCAGCCCCATGAGCGCCTGCCGGGGGCTCGCCGCGTGGGTGATCTCCGTCGGGCTGTCGAAGGCGGTGAAGCGCACCTGCTCGGCCGCCGGCCGGCCGGCGTTGTGCTCGCGCATCCAGCGGACGAGCGCGCGGTTGCCCTCCAGGGCGCCCCACTCGTGGCTGAAGCCGCGCTCCATGACCTCGTCGAGGGTGCCCACGCCCGAGGTGACGTAGTCGTCCACGACCAGGCCCATCAGGCAGTCGCTCTCCAGCGCGATCGCGCGGTAGCCCTCCTGCTCGACGAGCTGCCTGAACAGCTCGTTGCGCACGTCGAGGAGGGTGTCCTCCAGGTGGGTGGGCTCTCCGACGGCGAGCACGCGGGGGCGGCGTCCCAGCAGGGCCATGACGGAGGCCGCGTCGAGCGGACGGGTGACGTCCTTGATGCCAGTTGTCATGTCTTCAACGGTATCGTTGAACCTCTGGTTGAAACTTTGACCCGCTTTTCCCGCTTCGGCGGCGTTCCACCTTCAATCGGGAGGAACCACGCGGGGGTGTCACTTGACTCGCCTGGCTCGCGGCCCGCCGTCCGCGCCGCCGCACCGGGTTCCGGGTAAAGACGCGGGTCGCGAGGGTTGAGCCCCGATCGAGGGGGAAGGGTGGCTGACTCCTGAACGTCGACCGTGAGGAGGAGCCGTAGTGCTCACCCTGACAGCCAACGCAGCCCAGGCGATCCGCGATCTCACCGCGACCGCGCCGGAGCCCGCACAGAGCGGGATCCGCATCTCGTCGGAGGGTGAGGGCGCCAGCGCGCTCACCCTGTCCCTGGCCACCGCGCCGGAACCGGCGGACGCGGTCGTCGAGTCCGACGGCGCCCGCGTCTACCTCGATCCGGTGGCCGCGACCGTGCTGGACGACAAATCTCTCGACGCCGGAGCGGACGACCAGGGGAGCGTGTCCTTCCTGGTCACCGAACAGGGCATGTGAGGCGGGCCCCCGCCGGGCTCCTTGAGCCGCGGCCCGGCGGGGGGCGGCCCCACGCGCCGGCTCAGCCGGTGGTGAGCAGCTTGTGGAGGTAGCGCACCTGCTCCTCGCTCTGGTACCCGCCGCCGCCCTCGTGGTTGTTCCAGGGCCACACGACGATCTCCTTCGGCCCCTGCCAGTGGTTGTAGGCGGCGAACACCGTGGACGGCGGGCACACGTCGTCCATCAGCGCCACCGAGTAGAGCGCGGGCACCCGGCCCCGCGCGGCGAAGTTCATCCCGTCGAAGTACGCCAGCGTCCGGAAGACCTGCTCGGCGCTGTCCCTGCGGGTCGCCATGAAGCGGACCAGCTCCTGGTACGGATCCCGCCCGGTGATCTCGACCGCCCGCCGGAAGTGTGTCAGGAACGGCACGTCGACCAGCGCCGCCTTGACCGCCGGATGCAGCGCGGCCGTCGCCTGCGCGATGCCGCCGCCCTGGCTGCCGCCGGAGACGACGATCCTGCTCCCGTCCACCGCCGGGTGCTCCAGCACCGCGTCCACGGCCCGGACGGCGTCGGTGAACACGCGGCGGTAGTAGTAGTCCTCGGGGTCGAGGATGCCCCGGGTCATCATGCCGGGAGCCTGTGGGTTCGCGCCGCCGTGGGGGTCGGGCGTGGTGCCGGGGCTGCCGACGTTCGCACCGCCGTGGCCGCGGGTCTCCATGACGAACACCGCGTACCCGGCCGAGGGCCACAGCAGGTGGTCCTTGGGGAAGCCGCGACCGCCGCTGTAGCCGATGTAGTGCATGACGCACGGCACCGGGCCGTCGGCGCCGCGCGGCAGCAGGAACCAGCCGTTGATGCGGTGGCCGCCCCAGCCCGCGAACGACGCCTCGTACACCTCGACGGCGGCGAGGGGCAGGTCGTAGGGCGTGTAGGCGGCCGCCAGGTCGTGCTCCCTGGCCTCGGCCAGCGTGCGGGCCCAGAAGTCGTCGAAGTCGGCGGGCTCGTCGCGGTCGGGGCGGTAGGCGCGAAGCTCGTCGAGCGGCAGGTCGAACAGTGGCACGGATGCTCCCATAGCTGGTGGAACGATGGTGATATTTCACCCCATAAGCCAGGAAAGCGGTATCCCGCCACCGGTGACTGAGGCGTCTCGCCCCGGCCTGCCGGGGTAGTGGCTCTCCTCGTGAGCGAATACGCCAGCCAGTACGTCATCACGGTCCCCCACTCCCACCTGTCCCCCGGCCTCGTCCTGGACGCCCCCGCCGGCACCGACGACTTCCTCGTCGTCTTCGGCGGCGACACCGAGTCGCGGGCGCAGCTCCTGCACTGCACGGGGCGCGTGGGCGGCTACTTGACATCCTCCCCCTCCTGGAGGAGGGGGATTCCCACGGTCACCCGTGAGGGTTCCTGTTTCGCAGCCGGTCGCCCGCCCGAGAGGACTCTCGTTGAGGTCTTACACCAGCTCCACAGGCGTTTCAGCTCTCCGCCAGCCCGGCGGCGAGCACGTTCTTGGCCGCGTTCACGTCCCGGTCGTGGACCGCGCCGCAGGCGCACGTCCATGCGCGGATGTTCAGCGGCAACTTGTCTTGCAAGGCCCCGCACGCCGAGCACAGCTTGGAGGAGGGGAACCAGCGGTCCACCGCCACCAGCGTCCGCCCGTACCAGGCGGCCTTGTACTTCAGCATGGAGAGGAGTTCCCGCCAGGACGCGTCCGAGATGGCGCGGGCCAGGCTGTGGTTGCGGACCATGTTGCGGACGGTCAGGTCTTCCACGGCGATCGTTTGGTTCTCGCGAACAAGCCGTGTCGTGACCTTGTGCAGGTGATCTCTCCTGCGGTCGGTGATCCGGGCGTGGACCTTGGCGACCTTCAGCCTGGCCTTGGCCCGGTTGTTGCTGCCCTTCTCCTTACGGGCGAGAACCCGCTGAGCCTTGGCCATCCTGCGCCGGTCGCGGCGCTCGTGACGCGGGTTGACGACCTTCTCCCCGGTCGAGAGCGTGGCCAGAGCGGTGATGCCCGCGTCCACGCCCACGTTCTGCCTCACCGGCGGGAGAGGACTGATCTTCTCCTCCACCAGCAGGGACACGAACCAGCGGCCCGCCGAGTCCTTCGACACCGTCACCGTGGACGGCTCGGCACCCTCGGGAAGGGAGCGCGACCACACGATGTCCAGCGGCGCGCCCATCTTCGCCAGCGTCAAGGTTCCGTCCCGCCAGCGGAACGCCGAGCGGGTGTACTCCGCCGACAGGCGCGACTTCTTCTTGCTCTTGAACGTCGGGTACTCGGCGCGCTTGGCGAAGAAGTTCGCGAACCCGGCCTGAAGGTGGCGAAGCGCCTGCTGAAGAGGGACCGACGACACCTCGGACAGGAAGTCGTAGTCGCCGCTGCGCTTCCACGCTGTGAGCATCGCCGACGACTCCGCGTAGGAGATGCGACGCCCTTCCAGGGTGTAGGCGCGGGTCCGCTCCTCCAGAGCCTTGTTGTAGACGAGGCGGATGCAGCCGAACGTCCGGGCAAGCTCGCCGGCCTGCTCGGGGGTCGGGTAGAAGCGGTACTTGTAGGCCCGCTTCACGATCTGCGCCACATCTCACATTCTGCCGCGATCAGCTGAGCATCGTGTGCGTGTTCGAGACACCGGTTCGCCTTGTGGCGAATCAGCTGCCCCTGTCCTGCTCCGCAGGGGTCCGATTCCTCCCCCGCCTGAAGGCGGGGGTTTCCTCGGAGTTTTCCGATGACGGCCCAGGGAACGGTCGTCGACGAGCAGCTGTGGAGCGTGAGCGAGGCCGCCCGCCACGGCGACCGGCTCCGCCTCCGCATCGGCCGCTCCCTCCCCTGAGCGCGGGCCGCGGGGTTGGCGAGCTTCTGTAAGGAACCTTACGATTCACCGGTGATCAACATGGATGACCGGTGATCGAGATGGAGCGGCCCTCCTACGAGGAGCTCGTGGCCCGGCTCGGCACACCCGTCGCCGTCGAGGACGCGCGCGCCCGCTGGGGCGCGCTCGTCGACGCCGCCAGGAACGGCCGGGTCAGCCTGATCACCCGCGAACGCTGGGAGTGGGCGGCGCTGGTGCCGCTGTCGCGGGTGGCCGGAGTGCTGACCGGGCTGCCGGTCGTGTCGCTGTCCACGGCCCGCTCGAAGCTCGGCGACCTCGTCCGCCAGGTCGCCGGACCGTACGACGACGAGCCCGTGCTCCTCACCCGCCACCGCACCCCCGTCGCGGCGCTGATCGCGGCCCGCCTGCTGCTGGAGCCGCCCGCCGTGCCGCGCCGCCCGGACGCCGACGCGCTGCTCGCCGACGGCCACACGGTCACGCTGGGCCGCGACCCGGTGGGCGGGCTGATCGTCGCCATCGCCCGCGACCCCGGCGGCACCCAGGTCGCGGCCGGGTCGGGGCGCGACGCCGCGCAGGCGCTGCGTTCCCTCGCCGAGCCGCCGCCGGGTCAGCCGGACGGCTCCCCCGGCAGGACCACCGCGTCGGGGCCCGGGTAGACGAACTGCGTGTGGCCGTCGCCGAAGCGGACCACGTAGGGCGGCGCTCCGTCGGCGCCGCGTACCTCCACGATCACGGCCTTGCGGTCGGCCTGGCCGACGACGTTGCCGTGGACGAGCAAGATGTCACCGACGTTCGCCTGCATGAGCGGTTCCTTCCGGACGGGCTCGGACGAGTGCTGGTGCCTGCTCCCACAGTGCACCAGCCCGGCCGTCCAGGAAAGCCGGGCGACGCGGAGCACGCCCGGCGCGAAAAACCGGTCGAGAACGGGACACACAGGCGGCTACCGTGTGCCCGGTGGACGCTCCTCTGGAAACCGCGCGGCTGATCCTGCGCCCCTTCACCACCGCCGACGCCGACCACCTGGTCGCCCTGCACAACGACGCCGAGGTCATGCGCCACCTCAACGGCGGCAAGCCGGTGCCGCGCGAGCGGATCGTCGGGGAGACCCTGCCGCGGTTCGTCCGCGGCGACTTCCACGCGGCCGTCGAGAAGGCGTCGGGCGACTTCCTCGGCTGGTTCCACCTGCGCCCCGCCGAGGGCGGGCCGGCCGACGAGCTGGAGCTGGGCTACCGGCTGCACCGGGCGGCCTGGGGGAAGGGGTACGCGACGGAGGGCTCGCTGGCGCTCATCGACAGGGCGTTCGGGGAGCTGGGGGCGCGCCGGGTCTTCGCCCAGACGATGGCGGTCAACCTGCGGTCGCGGCGGGTCATGGAGAAGTGCGGCATGCGGCTCGTGCGCACCTTCCACGAGGACTGGCCCGACCCGATCGAGGGCTCGGACCAGGGCGAGGTCGAATACGAACTCCTCCCCAACCACCCACGCCCCGGCCACCCACACCCCGTCCCCGCCTGACCCCGCCCCGTCCCCCCTTGACCGCGTCTCCCCTTGACCGCGTCTCCCCTTGACCGCGTCTCCCCTTGAGCCGTCTCCTCTTGAGCCGTCTCCTCTTGACCCCGTGTCCGCCTGACCCGTCTCCCCCGGAACCGCCTCTCCTGGGCTCCGCCTTTTCCGGCGGCGGGGCCGCCTACGTCGGTGCTCTGGTCGCTGTCACGGCGTAGCGTTCGTCGGTGATCTCCTTGCCCCACAGGAGGGGGTCGGTGAGGGGGTCGACCTGGAGGTCCGTCAGCGGGACGGGGAGCCGGCGCAGCGCGGCCACCAGCTCGGTCGCGGTGACCCCGCCGTCCCAGGGCGTGCCCTCGCGGCGGGGGACATTGCTCCAGCGGCCCTCGACGAGGACGAGCCGGCCGCCGGAGCGCAGCAGCCCCGCCCAGCGGGCCAGCGCCTCCTCCGGCCGGGGCAGGGCCCAGACGAGATGGCGGGACAGCACCACGTCGAAGCGCCGCTCCCCCACCGGAGGCGCGGCGGCGTCGCCCACCGTCACGACGGCGCCGGTGCCGGCGAGCTTGGCCCGCGCCCGCTCCACCATGCGCGGCGCGAGATCGACCCCCGTCACCCGATGACCCGCCTCGGCCAGCAGCAGCGACAGCGAGCCCGTGCCGCAGCCGAGGTCGAGCGTGTCGAGCCGCCCGTCCCCGGGCGGCAGCCACGCGGCCAGGCGCGCGGCCCAGGCGGCGCGGACACGGGGGTCGCGCAGGCCGTGATCCGCCTCCTCGTCGAACGTGCCGGCGGCGGCGTCCCAGAAGGCCGCCGTGCCGGGGTGCGTGCCGGAGTGTGTCATGGCGTCATCCTTCCGGACGGCACCGACAGTTCCCGGCGGCGGCGGCATTCGGCCGCCGCGCAACCTGGTGCACTGGTCTGACCAGTCGCTAGGGTGCCCTCATGGGATATGACGGGCTGTTCCGCCTGGACGGGCGGCGTGCCGTGGTGATCGGGGCGGGCAGCGGCATCGGCAGGGAGGCGGCGCTGGCGCTGGCCGCGCACGGCGCGTCCGTCGTGTGCGCGGACCGGAACCTGGAGGCGGCCCAGGAGAGCGCCGACGCCTGCGGGGGCGCCGCGCGGCTGCTGGACGTGCTGGACCCCGACGCCGTACGGACGGCCGCCGCCGAGGAGCCGGCCGACGTGCTGGTGTTCACCGCCGCGACGAACGTGCGCAAGCGGCTGCTCGACTACACCGGCGAGGAGTTCGACCGGGTGGTGCGGCTCAACCTGCGGGCGTCGTTCGACGTCGTACGGGCGTTCGGCGCCGGCATGGTGGAACGGCGGCGCGGCTCGATCATCGGGTTCGCGTCCATCCGGGCGTCGGTGACGGAGCCGGGGCAGAGCGCGTACGCGGCCACGAAGGCGGGCCTGGTGCAGCTGCTGCGCACGGCCGCCGCCGAGTTCGGCCCGTACGGCGTGCGCGTCAACGCCGTCGCCCCCGGCGTCGTCGAGACGCCGCTGACCCGCCAGATCAAGGAGCATCCCGACTGGTACGCCGCCTACGCCGCCAAGTCCGCGCTCGGCCGGTGGGCGTCGGCGGAGGAGATGGCGGGCGCCGTGGTCTACCTGGCCGGCGACGCGGCCAGCTTCGTCACCGGCTCGGTGCTGTACGTGGACGGCGGCTGGACCGCCGTGGACGGCCGCTTCGACCCGCCCAACTGAGCCGCCCCGGGCGTCAGGGGCGGATGATCGCCATCCGGGTGACGGTCAGCTCCTCGATGGCGAAGCGCGGCCCCTCCCGTCCGGTCCCGGAGTCCTTGACGCCGCCGTACGGCATGTTGTCCGCCCGGAACCCCGGCACGTCGTTGACCACGACACCCCCGGCCTCGATCCGGTCGACGGCCGCGAACGCCGTCGCCAGCGACCGGGTGAACACCGCCGCGTGCAGGCCGTACCGGGAGCGGTTGACGGCGGCGAAGGCGGCCTCCAGGTCGGGCACCGGGCGTACGCACACCACCGGCCCGAAGATCTCCTCGTCCCACGCGGCGGCCCCGTCGGGGACGTCCGCGAGGACGGTGGGGACGATGGCCCGCCCGTCGCGGCGCCCGCCGGCCACGACGCGCGCGCCCGACGCGGCGATCCACTCCAGGACGCGCTCGGTGGCCGCCTCGCCGATGAGCGGGGCGACCCGCGTGCCGGGCAGGCGGGGGTCGCCGACGGCGACGTCCTCGACCCGCGCGGCCAGCAGGGACAGGAACTCCCCCGCGACCGGCTCCTCGACCAGCACCCGCTGCACCGAGATGCACGCCTGCCCCGAGGCGTAGTAGCCGCCGCGCACGACGGCGTCGGCGGCGGCCTCCAGGTCGGCGTCGGCGGCGACGAGCAGCGCCGCGTTCGAGCCGAGCTCCAGGAGGACCTTCGTGGGGGCGGCGGCGCGGGCGATGGCGTGCCCGGCGGCGGCCGAGCCGGTGAACGACACCGCGCCGATCCGCCGGTCCTCGACCAGCCGCCGGCCCACCTCGACGTCGCCGGTCACGAGCTGGACGGCGGCGGCGGGCAGCGCGCCGGTGGAGCGCAGCAGGTGGACCAGCCAGAGCGTGGCGAGCGGGGTGGCCGGGGCGGGCTTGACGATCACCGGGCAGCCCGCCGCCACGGCGGGCGCGATCTTGTGGGCGGCCAGCAGCAGCGGATAGTTGAAGCCGGTGATGCCGACGACGACGCCGATCGGCCGCCGCGTCCAGAACCCGATCAGTCCCTCGCCGGAGGGCAGCAGGTCGAGCGGGACGGTCTCGCCGTGCAGGCGGGCGACCTCCTCGGCGGCCGTCGTCAGGGTGACCAGCGTGCGCGCCACCTCGACCCTGCAGTCGGCGAGCGGCTTGCCGGTCTCCAGGACGAGCAGGCGCTCGAACTCCTCGCGGCGTTCCTCGACGGCGGCGCACGCCCCGGTGAGCGCGGCGCGGCGGGCGTGGGACGGGAGCGCCGCCATGGCGGGGGCCACGGCCAGTGCCTCGTCGAGGGCGCGGGCGGCGTGCTCGGGGGTGCCGAGGGGGGCGTCGGCGACGAGGCTGCCGTCGTACGGGAACGTGACGGGCGCGGTCGCGCCGGCGCCGGTCCAGCCGTCGCCGATGGGCAGCCCGCCGGGCCAGGCCGGGTCAAAGGTCATGGGGTCCCCCTGGTGATGGCGCTCGGAAACACGTCGAGGTAGGCGGGCGCGTCCTCGCGGCCGGTCGCGGCGAGCACGGCGTGCGCGACGGCGCGGGCGAAGGCGTCCGCGGCGGCGGCCAGGATCTCCTGGAACTCGTCGTGGCCGGGGGCGGGGCCGGCGCAGGTCGCCAGGGCGAAGATGGTGTCGCCGTCCGTCATGGTGTGGGCGGGGCGGATCGCCCGGGCCAGGCCGTCGTGGGCCACGGCGGCCAGCTTGCCGCACTGGGCCTTGGTGAGGGCGCGGTCGGTGGCGACGACGCCGATCGTGGTGTTGAACGAGGGCCGGTTCGGGGGCCGCCAGGCGGCGGCCTCGGCGCGGGCCGGGGGGTGGAGGTGGCCGAACTCGCCGGGCAGGCCGTAGCGGGCGCCGGCGAGGGTGCCGTCCACGGGGTCGAGCACGGATCCTGACGGGTTGGCCACGGTCAGGGCGGCCACGGTGGCGCCGCCGGGCAGGACGGCGCTCGCCGTGCCGACCCCGCCGGCCAGCCCGCCCGCCACCGCCCCGGCTCCCGCCCCGACGGACCCGCTGGCCGCCGGATGCGCACCACCGAACACCTCCGCCCCGCCGCCGTTCCCGGTCCCCCACGGGGCGCCGTACGGGCGAGGTGCCGGCGGGCCGTGCGGGTGGAGGGCGGCGGCGTGGGCGGCGGTGCCGAAGGTGGCGTCGGGGGTGGCGCGGAAGGTGCCGCCCCGGCCCAGGTCGAAGATGACGGCGGCGGGCACGATGGGCACGACGCCGCCCTCCACCGGGTATCCGATCCCGGCCTCCGCCAGCCGGTCCATCACGCCGCAGGCCGCGCTCAGCCCGTACGCGCTGCCGCCCGTGAGCACCACGGCGTGCACCCGCTCGACGAGGTTGCGCGGGTCGAGCAGCTCGGTCTCCCGGGTGCCGGGCGCGGCCCCGCGCACGTCCACGCCGGCGACCGCGCCGCCGGGCGGGGCGAGGACGACGGTGGTGCCGGTGCGGTAGCCGCCGCCGACGCGGTGGGCGTGCCCGACGCGCAGTCCGGCCACGTCCACCAGCGAGTTCGTGGCGCCTGGCCGCATCAGTGGCCGCCCGTGAGGAACCGGCGTGCCGCCTCGGCGAAGACGCGGGTACAGCGGACGATGTCGTCGATCTCCACGTACTCGTCGGCCTGGTGGGCGATCCACTTGCCGCCCGGCCCGTACACGACGGACGGGACGCCGCCCCAGTGCGTGAGCACGGTGCCGTCGGTCGAGCCGGGCACCCCGCCGTACACGGGCTCCTCCCCGGTGACCGCCCGGTGGGCGGCGGCCAGCGCGGCCACCACCGGGTCGGTCACGGGCACGTCCACGGGCGGCCGGTCCACCAGCACCGACACCTCGGCGGCGATCCCGTCGCGGGCGGCGCGGGAGGCGAGGGCGGACACCCGGTCGGCGACGTCCTTGTGCTCGACGCCGGGCACCGTCCGCACGTCCACGAAGACGGAGGCGGTGGCGGGGATGACGTTGACCTGCGCCGTCGAACCGGCTCGCAGCACGGTCGGCGTGACGTAGACCTCGCCGAGGTGCTCGTGGGCCGGATGCCGCCGCTGCAGCTCCTCCTGCAGCTCGGCGAGCCCCACGAGCAGCGGCCCCGCGGCGGCGATCGGGTTGCGGCCGTGCTGCGGCATGGCGCCGTGCGCCATCTTGCCGGTGAGGTCCACGCGCAGCCGCAGCGCGCCCTTGGCGACGGCGCAGATCTCGCCGGCCTCGGGCTCGGCGACGATGGCGCCGTCCACGTCGGCGGCGAGCCCTTCGGCGACGAAGTGGTGGGCGCCGATCATGAGCCCTTCCTCGTCGGCCAGGGCGCACACCTTGATCCGGCCGGGGAACGGGCCGGCGAGCTGCAGGGCGCGGGTGGCGTACAGGGTGGCGGCGAGGCCGGACTTCATGTCGGCGCTGCCCCTCCCCCACAGCCGGCCGTCGCGGATCTCGCCGCCGAACGGGTCGACGGTCCACTCCGCCAGGTCGCCCTCGGTGACGACGTCGGTGTGGCCCTCGAACATGAGCGTCGGCCCGTCGCCGCCGCCGCCCTCGACCACGGCGACCACGTTGGGCCGGTCGGGCTCCACCTCGTACCAGGCGGGCTCCCAGCCCCACGCGCGCATCCTGGCCGCCACGAGCTCGGCGGCGGCCCGTTCGCGCCGTCCGGGGTCGTTGGTGCTGGGGACGCGCACCAGCTCCCTCGTGAACTCCACCACTCCGGCGGCGTCGACCTCGATCACGTCCATTCCTCCAGCGTCGGTACGGCCTCCAGCAGCGCCCGGGTGTAGGGGTGTGCCGGGGCGGCCCACACCTCGTCCACCGGCCCGCTCTCGACGATCTCGCCTTGGTGCATGACGGCGACCGTCTCGCACACGTGCCGCACCACGGACAGGTCGTGCGAGACGAACACGAGCGTCAGCCCGAGCTCGTCGACGAGGTCGGCCAGCAGGTTGAGTATCTGCCCGCGTACGGAGACGTCCAGCGCGCTGACGGGCTCGTCGGCGACCAGCGCCTTCGGGCGGGGCGCGAGGGCGCGGGCGATGGCGATGCGCTGGCGCTGGCCGCCGGAGAACTGGTGCGGGTAGCGGTCGGCGGCCCCGGCGGGCAGGCCGACCGCGTCCAGCAGCTCGGCGACCCGCCCGCCGACGGGCAGGCCGAGGGCGACGAGCGGCTCGGCGACGAGGTCGCGCACCCGCATGCGGGGGTCGAGCGAGCTCATCGGGTCCTGGAAGACGATCTGCAGGTTCTCCCGCAGGAAGCGCAGGCTCCGCTCGGGCCGGCCGGTGACCGGCCGCCCGTCGAAGGCGATGGTGCCGGCGGTGGGCCGGTCGAGGGCGCACAGCAGGCGCAGCAGGGTGGACTTGCCGGAGCCCGACTCGCCGACGATGCCGTACCGCTCGCCCCTGCCGACCGTCAGCGAGACGTCGCGCAGCGCGTGGACGGCGGCGCCCGGCCGCAGCAGGGAGGTACGGGGGCGGCGGTAGACGCGGCTCAGCCCGCGCGCCTCGATGAGGGGCTCGGGCTCCGGGCGGTCAGCCGGCGGGGTGCCGGCACGCGTGGGCATGGCCTTCTCCTGTCAGCGCGGGGGCCGTCTCGCACTGCGCGTCGGCGTGCGGGCAGCGGTTCCTGAAGACGCAGCCGTCCGGGAAGTGCCCGGCCGCGGGGACGCCGCCGCTGATGGTGGGCAGGCGGGTGCCGCGCGGGGTGAGCCGGGAGGCGGCCAGCAGCCCTTCGGTGTAGCGGTGGCGGGGCCGGGTGAACACCTCGCGGATGGGGCCGGACTCGACGACGCGGCCGCCGTACATGACGAGGACCCGTTCGCAGACGGCGGCGACCACGGCGAGGTCGTGGGTGATGAACAGCAGCGCGGGCGCGACCTCGGCGATGAGGTCGAGCATCCGCTTCTGCACGGTGACGTCGAGCGCCGTGGTGGGCTCGTCGCAGATGAGCAGCTCGGGCTCGTTGGCGAGGGCGATGGCGAGCATGACGCGCTGGCGCTGGCCGCCGGAGAGCTGGTGGGGGTAGGCGCGGGCGAGGTGCTCGGGCTCGGGCAGCCGTACCCGTCCGAGCAGTTCGACGGCGCGGGCGCGGGCCTCGCGGCGGCCCCGGCCGTGCAGGGTCATGACCTCGGCGACCTGGGCGCCGATCCGCATGAGCGGGTTGAGCGCGGTCATGGGCTCCTGGAAGACCATCGACAGGTCCCGGCCGCGCAGCCGCTTGAGCCGCCTCTCGGGCACGCCGAGCAGGTCGCGGCCGGCGAGCGTGGCGCGCCCGGTGGCGGTGACGCCCTCGGGCAGCAGGCCCATGAGCGACAGCGCGGTCAGCGACTTGCCGGAGCCTGACTCGCCGATCAGCCCGACCCGCTCGCCCGGCCCGATCGCGAACGACACCTCGCGCACCAGCTCGGTGGAGCCGGCCCGGACGCCGAGCCCGTCAACCGTCAGCACGGATCCTCCTCAGCTTGGGGTCGAGGAAGTCGCGCAGGCCGTCGCCGAGCAGGTTGAAGCCGAGCACGGCGAGCGCGATGGCCAGGCCCGGCCACAGCGCGAGGCGCGGGGTGGAGAACAGCAGCTCCTGCGACTCCTGGAGCATCCGTCCCCAGGAGGGGGTGGGCGGGCGGGTGCCGAAGCCGAGGAACGACAGCGCCGCCTCGGCCAGGATGGCGATGGCGAACGACACCGACGCCTGGACGATGAGCACGGAGGAGATGTTCGGCAGCACGTGCCGCAGCGCGACGGCGCCGCCGCGGCGGCCGGCGGCGCGGGCGGCGAGGACGTAGTCGGTGACCATGACCTGGAGCGTGGCGGCGCGGGCCACCCGGGCGAAGGCGGGCACCGTGGCCACCCCGATGGCGATCATCGCGGTGAGCGTCCCCGCCCCGTAGACCGCGCCGAGCATGACGGCCAGCAGCAGCGCGGGGAAGGCGAAGACGAGGTCGTTGACCCGCATGACCAGCTCCGACAGCCAGCCGTGCGGCGTCATCCCGGCGAGCACGCCGAGCGGCGTGCCGAGCAGCGCGGCGATGCCGACGGCGACGATGCCGACGTAGAGGGTGGTGCGGGCGCCGACCATGAGCTGGCTGAGCGTGTCGCGGCCGAACTTGTCGGCGCCGAGCAGGTGGCCGCCGCCGGGCTCGTGGAGCTTGGCGGCGGCGTCGACGAGGGTGGGGTCGTACGGCGTCCACACGAACGACACCAGCGCGGCCAGCACCACGACGGCGACGAGCGCGCCGCCGGCGACGAGCCCCGCGTTGAGCCGGCCTCTCATCGCAGCCCTCTCATCGCAGCCTCGGGTCGAGCAGGCGGTAGGCGACGTCCACCACGAAGTTGATCAGCAGCACGGCCGCCACCAGCACCATCACCACGCCCTGGACGAGCAGCAGGTCGCGCCCGGCGACGCCGTTGAGCAGCAGGTCGCCGAGCCCGGGGATGACGAAGACCCGCTCGACCACGACCGCGCCGATGAGCAGCGTGGCCAGTTGCAGCCCGAGCACGGTGACGACGGGGATGGAGGCGTTGCGCAGGCCGTGCCGCCACAGCGCGCCGGTGCGGCCCCGGCCCTTGGCGCGGGCGGTGCGCAGGTAGTCCTCGCGCATGACGTCGAGGACGGCGCTGCGCACGTAGCGGGTCAGGACGGCGCCCTGCACGAGGCCGAGCGACAGCCACGGCAGCAGCAGGCTCCGCAGCCACTCGACCGGGTCCTCGGCGAGCGGGACGTAGCCGCCCGAGGGCAGCGCCTGGGCCCGTACGGCGAAGACGAACACCAGCAGGATGCCCGCGAGGAACGCGGGGACGGCGATGCCGACCTGGCTGAGGGCGCTGATGGCGGCGCCGAGCGGGTCGCGGTGGTGGACGGCCGCGTAGGTGCCGAGCGGGACGGCGACGGCCAGCGCGACGGCCATGCCGCCGAGCACGAGCACGGCGGTGACGCCGAGCCGGTCGGAGATCTGCGGGCCGATGGGGGCGCTGGAGACGTAGGAGGTGCCGAAGTCTCCCTGGGCGAGGCCGCCGAACCAGTCGAGGAACTGCGCGGCCGGGGGCCGGTCGGTGCCGAACCTGGCGCGCAGCTCGGCGACGGCCTCGGGGGTGGCGTTGACGCCGAGGGCGATCTCGGCCGGGTCGCCCGGCAGCAGCGCCATGAAGGCGAAGACGACGACCCCCGCCACGGCGGTGCTCGCCACCAGCACCGCCAGGCGTCTGACCAGGTAGAGGGTCATGCGGGGGTCACTGCTTGGCGAGCGCGGTGAAGTCGAAGGACTCGGCGATGGCGTTCTGCGGCAGGCCGGTGACGCCCTTCTTGGCCACGATCAGGTTGGGGAACAGGAAGAGCCAGTCGGCGGCGGCGTCGTCGGACAGCAGCTTGGCGGCCTGCTTGAGGTCGTCGGTCTGCTCCTGCTCGGTGCCCTCGTCGGCGGCGGCGAGGAGCTTGCCGAACTCGGGGTTGTCGTAGCGGAAGTAGTAGGACTTGTCGGCGAAGATGCCCATGTCGCGGGGCTCGACGTGGTTGATGATGGACAAGTCGTAGTCGCCCTTGGTGAACACCTGGTCGAGCCAGCGGGCGGGGAACTCCAGCGGCTCGATGTCGGCCGTGACGCCCACCTGCGCGAGCTGCGACTTGACGACCTGGGCGCTCGCCACCGCGTACGGCAGGTTGGGGATGCGCATCTTGACGGTGTAGGTCTTGCCGCCGAGCAGTTCCTTGGCCTTGGCCGGGTCGTAGGGGTAGTCGCCGGTGCGGTCCTCGTACCAGGGGTCGGTGGGGGGCGTCATCGAGCCGATGAGCTGGCCGCGCCCGGCCCAGGCGGTGTCGAGCAGCGCCTTGTGGTCGATCGCGTGCCGGACGGCCTGGCGCACGCTCTTGTCACTGAACGGCGGGCGGCCGTTGTTCATGGACAGCACGACCTCGCCGTTGGTGGTGCCCTCGATGACCTGGAAGCGGCCGGGGTCGGCGAACTGCTGCAGCGACTCGGGGGCCTGGACGCTGGAGATGACGTCGATGCCGCCGGTGAGCAGCGCGTTGTTCATCGCCGTGGCGTCCTTGAAGTACTTCAGCGTGACCGACGACAGGGCCGGCTTCGTCCCCCAGTAGGAGGGGTTGGCGTCGAGCCGGAGCGAGTCGCCGCGCCGCCACTCGCCGAGCACGTACGGGCCGGTGCCGACGGGCTTGTTGGGCAGGTCGGCGACGCCGGTGCGGCTGAACATCGCGCCGAGCCTGGTCGCCATCGCGTACAGGAAGCCGTTGCTGGGGCGCTTGAGGGTGACGACGACGGTCGCGTCGTCCTTCTTCTCTACCTTGTCGACGACGTCGAGCTGGGTCTTGATCTTGAGCTTCCAGTCGGTCCTGACCCGGTCGAGGGAGAAGACGACGTCGTCGGCGGTGAACGGGGCGCCGCTGCTGAACGTCACTCCGGGGCGGAGGGTGAAGGTGTAGGTCCTGCGGTCGGCGGAGACGTCCCACTTCTCGGCCAGCAGGGGGACGATCTTGCCGTCCTGGTCGAGCTTGACCAGGCCCTCGTAGACGTTGACGAGCAGCGCCTGCGGGATCGCGGCGCCCTCGGTGGAGGTGAAGTCCAGGTTCGCGGGCTCGGCGACGAAACCGACCGACAGCGACTGGGCCTTGGGCGTGCCCCCGGTGCCCGAGCCGCCTCCGGAGCCGCCGCCGCACGCGGCGGTGCTCAGCAGGAGACCGCCCACGGCGATCCAGATCCCGATGCGCCTCATGTCTTGCAGCCTCCTGGCTAGTGCACTGGTCTGACCAGTAGGCTACGCACACTGCCAGTGTGCGGCGGTTCGGGTCAAGGGGGCGTCTCCATGGGTGGTCCGCGGTTCGAGCCGGTGCGCACCGTGCGGGCGTACGAGCGGGTGGTGGAGCAGATCGAGGAGGCCGTGGAGAGCGGGGCGCTGACCCCGGGCGAGCGGCTGCCGAGCGAGCGGGAGCTGATGGTGCAGTTCTCGGTCAGCCGCTCCACGGTGCGCGAGGCGCTGCGGGTGCTGCAGGCGCGCGGCCTGGTCCGCTCGCGGCCCGGCGACCCCAACGGCGCGGAGGTGCTGCCGTTCTCCCCCGTCGCGCTGAAGAAGTCGATGACCACGCTGGCCCGGGTGTCGGAGCTGTCGCTGGGCGAGCTGGTGCAGTTCCGGATGGTGATGGACGCGGCGGCGGTGCTGCTCGCCGCGCACCGGCGCACCGAGGAGCACCTGGCGGAGATGGCGGCGGCCGTGGAGGCCATGAAGGCGGCCGACGGCGCCGGTTTCGGCGCGGCCGACGTGGCCTTCCACGACGCGGTGGCGCGGGCCGGCGGCAACAAGCTCGTCGAGGTCTGCACGGACGTGGTCCGCGCGGTCGTGGTCGGCCTCATCGAGGACAAGCTCGCGCAGACGCCGGACCAGGAGGCGCTGATGCGCAGGAGCGTCGCCCACCACGAGGACGTCATCGCCGCCCTGCGCGCCGGCGACGGCCCGCTGGCCGCCCGGCTGACCCGGCAGTCGATGTACGACTACTACGCGGGGCATCTTCCCGCAGAGGAACGCGCCGCCCTAAGGGCGCTTCTGGAGTGATTTGCCCCACAGGGTGTTATGTTTCCCCCGTGGCGCGCGTGGATGGGGACGGGCTGATCGAGGCGTTTCTGCGCGAGCCGCGCCGATACACCAGCCACCAGGTCGCCGAGATGGCGGGGGTCCCGGTCTATCGCGCGCGGCGGTTCTGGCGCGCCCTCGGCTTCGCGAACGTGGCCGACGACGCCGTGGAGTTCACCGACTCCGACGTCGAGGCGCTGAAGACCATGATCGGCATGGTCAGCTCCGGCCTCTACGACGAGGAGCACGTGCTGCTGCTGGCCCGCTCGCTCGGCCGGGCCACGGCGCGGCTCGCCGAGTCGCAGGCCGAGCTGGGCGTGGAGGAGCTGGACCAGGCCGGGGTGCCGCTCGCCGACCGGCCGAGGGCCTGGCGGCGGCGGGCCGGCAAGGTGGTGCCGGACCTGGCGCGGCTGCTGGTCTACGCCTGGCAGCGGCAGCTCGCCGCGGCCGCGGGCCGCATCGCCGAGCAGGACATGAGCGCCGTGCGGCTGTCGGTGGGCTTCGCCGACCTGGTGGCCTTCACCCGGCTGAGCAGGCAGATCACCGGCAGCGAGCTGGCCCGGCTGATCGACAGGTTCGAGGGCCGCTCGGCCGACATCGTCACCTCCAGCGGCGGCCGGGTGGTCAAGACGCTCGGCGACTCGGTGCTGTTCGTGGCCGACAAGGCGCACGTGGCGGCCGAGATCGCGCTGCGACTGGTGGAGCACCCGCGCTCGAAGGGCATGCCGGAGCTGCGGGTGGGGCTCGCCACCGGACCGGTGACCTGGCGGATGGGCGACGTGTTCGGCACCACGGTCAACCTGGCCAGCCGGCTGACCGCGCTGGCGCTCCCTGGAACGATCCTGGCCGGTCCGGAGATGGCCGAGGAGCTGGAGGGCGACGGGGCCTTCCGGCTGCGCGAGGTCAACCGGCTGTCGGTGCGGGGGCTGGGCGAGCTCGCGCCGTTCACCGTGACGCGGGGTTAGGATCACCGAACATCGTTCTGCTCTTTTGAGGGGTGCCCCTTGACCACTCGCCGGCATGCCATCGGTGACCTGCTGCGGCGCTCGGCCGCCCGTCACCCCGCCAAGACCGCCCTCGTCCACGGCGACCGGCGGCACAGCTACGCCGACCTCGACCGCGCCGTGAACCGGGTGGCCAACGCCCTGGCCGCGCGGGGCGTCGGCAAGGGCGACAGGTTCGCCGTGCTCAGCCACAACAACGACGCGTTCGTGATCGCGTACTTCGCGCTGGCCCGGCTGGGGGCCGTCTCCGTGCCGATCAACTTCATGCTGAAGTCCGACGAGGTCGGCTACATCCTGGAGCACTCCGGCGCGATCGGGCTGCTCGTGGAGGAGGCGCTGGCCCCGGTGGCCGCGGCGGCGGCCGGCGAGCGGGTGCGGGTGCGCGGGGTGATCGGCTCGTACGCGGGGTGGGAGCCCTTCGCCGCGTGGGAGGCGCACGACGACGACGGCGAGCCGTCCGCCGACATCGCCGACGACGACCCGATCCAGCTCATGTACACCAGCGGCACCGAGTCGCGGCCCAAGGGCGCGACGCTGTCCAGCCGCGGCCTCATCGCCCAGTACGTGACCTGCGTCGTGGACGGCGAGATGCGCCACGACGACGTCGAGGTGCACGCCCTGCCGCTCTACCACTGCGCCCAGCTCCACTGCTTCCTGACGCCCGGCATCTACCTCGGGGCGACCAACATCGTGCTGCCCGGCGCCGACCCCGGCGCGATCCTCGCCGCCGTGGAGGCCGAGCGGGCGACCAAGCTGTTCTGCCCGCCGACGGTCTGGATCGGCCTGCTGCGCCACCCCGACTTCGACCGGCGCGACCTGTCGTCGCTGCGCAAGGGCTACTACGGCGCCTCCATCATGCCGGTGGAGGTGCTGAAGGAGATCGCGGCGCGGCTGCCGCAGGTGCGGCTGTTCAACTTCTACGGCCAGACCGAGATGGCGCCCGTCGCCACCATCCTCGGGCCCGACGAGCAGCTCATCCGGCTCGGCTCGGCGGGCCGGCCCGCCCTGAACGTCGAGACGAGGATCGTCGACGACGAGGACCGGCCGGTGCCGCCCGGCGTGGTGGGCGAGATCGTGCACCGCAGCCCGCACGCCATGCTCGGCTACTGGAACGACCCCGAGAAGACCGCCGAGGCGTTCCGCGGCGGCTGGTTCCACAGCGGCGACCTCGGCGTCATGGACGCCGACGGCTACCTGTCCGTGGTCGACCGCAAGAAGGACATGATCAAGACCGGCGGCGAGAACGTGGCGAGCCGGGAGGTCGAGGAGGCCATCTACCAGCATCCGGCGGTGGCGGAGGCGGCCGTGTTCGGGGTGCCGGACGAGCGGTGGATCGAGGCGGTGACCGCCGCCGTGGTGGTGCGCGAGGGGGCCTCGCTCACCGAGGAGGAGCTGGTCGCGTTCCTGCGGGAGCGCCTGGCGCCGTTCAAGGCGCCGAAGCGGGTGGCGTTCGTGGCGGCCCTGCCGAAGAACGCCTCGGGGAAGGTGCTGAAGCGGGAGCTGCGCGACGGGTTCTGACGCCCGCCCCCGTCAGGGGCGGCGGTCGAGGGCCTGGGCCCACTTCACGGCGACGGCCGCGACCTGGACCAGCTCGGCCCGCAGCCGGGCGGGGTCGGTCTCGGCGAACGCCTCCAGCACCTCCTCGGCCAGGATGTGCCGCCAGGTGAGCGTGCCGGCGCGGCCGGGTCCCCGTCCTGCGAGCCCTGGGTGATGGCCGGGGTGTCGTCCGTCATGGGGTCAGTCTGCCGTGCCCTGGACGGTGGGCGGGCGGAACCCCGGGCCGAGGTCCAGGGTCGCGGCGCGGGCGTGGTCGCGGAAGGCTCGGGCGGCGGGCGTCAGGCGCTCGCCGGCCACCCAGCACACCCCGATCGTCCGGAACAGCGGCGGCGACAGGGGGACGTCCACGACCCCGGAGCCGCCCTGGCCGGGGTCGGTGCGCGGGAGGACGGCCACGCCGAGGCCGGCCGCCACCAGGCCGCGGACGGTCTCCGACTCCTGGCCCTCGAAGGCGATCCGCGGCTCGAACCCGGCCGCCGCGCACAGGTCGTCGGTGATCTGCCGGAGCCCGTACCCGTGTTCCATCGTCACCAGCTCCTCCCCCTCCAGCTCCGCGGCCCGCACCCGTGCCCGCCCGGCGAGGCGGTGCCCCGGCGGCACGGACAGCACCAGCTCCTGCTCGGCGAGCGGCCGCCCCGCGAGGTCAGGGTCGCCGGACGGCATGGGGGCGACGAAGACCAGGTCGATGTCCCCCTCCCGGAGGGCGCGCAGCATGTCCTGGCGGGAGCCCTGGGCCAGGCTGAAGCGCACACCGGGGTTGCGCTCGCGGAACCGCCGGATGAGCGACGGCACGAGCGTGCGGCCGAGCAGGTGCAGGAAGCCGAGGACGACGCGCCCGCTGGCCGGGTCGATCTCCTCCCGCACCTCGCGGGCGGCCGTGGCGACCGCGCCGAGCGCGCGGCCCGACGCGGCGGCCAGCGTGCGGCCCGCCCTGGTGAGCCGGATGCCGCGGCCGGACGGGAGCACCAGCGGCGCGCCGACCAGGTCGGACAGGGCGGCGAGGCGGCGGCTCGCGGTGGGCTGCGGGATGCCGAGCTGCTCGGCGGCGCGGGTCACGTGGCCGGTCTCGCCGACGGCGGCGAGGAGGGCGAGGGCGGGCGCCAGGCGGGCGGCCAGCCGGTCGTCGGCGGCCTCGGCCGATTCATACGTCACGGTATGAATTATCGCTTATCGCGGTATTGGACGCATTTATTAGCTTTGCTTAGCGTTGACGGCATGGTCCTCCATGCACGGCAGCAGGTTCGTGACGACGCGCAGGACGCCGGCGGAACCCGGCGGGTCAGCGCGGCCGTCGCGGCCGGCGGGCTGTCGTCGTTCGCGCTGCTCTACGCGCCTCAGCCGGTGCTGCCGCAGCTCGCCGAGGGGTTCCGGCTGGACCCCGGGAGCGCGTCCCTGGCCGTCGGCGTGGCCACCGGGGCGCTCGCCGTCGCCGTGCTGCCGGTCGCGGCGCTGGCCGAGCGGGCGGGGCGGCGGCGGGTGATCGTCTGGTCGGTGCTCGTGTCGGCGGTCATCGGGCTGCTGCTGCCGCTCGCGCCGACCTTCCCGGCGCTGCTCGGCATGCGGGCCGTGCAGGGGGTGGCGATCGCCGGGTTCGCGGGGGTGGCGGCGGCGTACCTGGCGGACGCGCTGGGGACGAAGCGGCTCGCGGCGGCGGTCGGCGCGATGATCGCCGGGAACTCGGTGGGCGGCATGCTGGGCCGGCTCGGCGCCGGTTTCGCCGCCGCGCCCCTGGGCTGGCACGGGTCCCTGGCGGTGGTGGCCGCGCTCGCGCTGGCGTGCGCCCTGTTCGCGGCCCTGACCCTCCCGAGGACGGGCACGACGGGCACAGCCCCGACAGGCACAGGCGCGACGGGGACACCCGCCACCCCGCCGGACCGGGTGGCGGGCGGGCGGCGGGAGCGGCTCCGGGCCGGGGTGTGGGTGCCGTGCGCGGTGGGGGCGCTCGCCATGGGGGCGTTCGTGGCGCTGTACAACGCGGCCGGGTTCCGGCTGGCGGCGCCGCCGCTGTCGCTCGCCCCCGCCGCGGCGTCCCTCGTGTTCCTGTCGTACGCCATGGGCACGATGTCGTCGGCGGCGGCCGGACGGCTGGCGGGGCGCCTCGGGCGGACGGCGGCGCTGGTGGCCGCGCTGCTCGTCACCGTCGCCGGGTCGGCCCTCACCCTGCACCCGGCGCTGCCGGTGGTCGCCGTGGGGTTCGCCGTGCTGACGGCCGGGTTCTTCGCGGCGCACGCCATCGCCAACGCCTGGGTGACCGCGCAGGCGTCACCCCGTACGCGGGGGCGGGCCGCCGGGCTCTACACCCTCTGCTACTACCTGGGCAGCGGCGCGGGCGGCACCGTGGGCAGCGTGGTGTACGGGCAGGCGGGGTGGCCCTGGCTCATCGCGTTGACCACGGCCTGGCTCCTGCTCGCCGCCCTCGCCGTCGTCCTCACGACCGGCCGGGCCCGCGCCACGGCCCTCGCGGACGGCGGCGGCCGGCTCTCCGCGGCGGCAGCACGCCGGTGACGGTCGTGCCCTCGCCCGGCACCGCGTGCACCGAGAGCGTGCCGCCCGCCGCGGCGAAGGCGGCCCGCATCGCCGTGACCTCAGGGCCGCTCCCGTCCACGGGCAGGCCCGCGCCGTTGTCGCTGACCGTCATGCGCAGGCCGCCGTCGCCGCCGGTCACCGCGACCGACACGAGCGAGACGGCCGCCCGCCCCCGCCCGGCGAGCGTCAGCGCCTCGCGGAGCGCGGCAAGCACGGCGTGCGCGGCCCGCGACGGGACCTCGCCGGCCGGCAGGGCCCACGTCTCGACGGCGATCCCCGCGCGCCGCGACCACTCCTCCAGGCAGCGCCGCACCCGCTCGGCGAGCCCGTCAGCGGGCCCGTCGGCCGGCGCGCCGGTGGTCCCGTCGGTGGGCCCGTCAGTGGGCCCGTCAGGGCGCCGGTCGCCGGGCCGGTCGGCCGGTTCGTCCGCGAGCGTGCCCCCGCGGGCGCTCGCCGGTCCGTTCGCGATCCTGCCGGTCATGGTGGCCTCCTCGACGCCGCTCCCCCGCTCCCGGCGGGGCTGGGGACAGCATGCGGGAACGGCGTTGAGCGGGTGTTGAGGCGCTGTTGAGGTGGCGCGCGGCTCAGACGGTCGCGAGCCGGGTGAGGGTGACCCTGACCTCCTGGCGGCTGCCGGCGGGACCCCGGTGGACGCCCTTGAGCGGCGGCACGTCGGAGTAGTCGCGGCCACGGGCGACCACGACGTGCGCCTCGCCGACGGAGGTGCGGCCGGCCGGGTCGAGCGGCAGCCACTCCCCCGCCCAGTACTCCACCCAGGCGTGGCTCCGCCCCTCCACGGGCTCGCCGACCTCGGCGGTGGGCCGCGGGTGCAGGTAGCCGGAGACGTAGCGGGCGGGCAGCCCGGCGGCGCGCAGCAGGCCCGCCGTGAGGTGCGCCATGTCCTGGCAGGCGCCCTTGCCGAGGTCCCACGCCTCCTGCGCGGAGGTCCGCACGCCCGGCGGGTCCGGCAGGCACGCCACCCGCGCGGCCACCATCTCGCAGATCGCCCCGGCCGTCTCGTGCGGGTCGCGTCCCAGCGTCTGGATCCTGGCCAGCTCCGCCAGCTCGGGGCCGACCGCGGTCATCGGGGTCCCGCGCAGCAGCTCCTGGTGCGACGGGTCCGGCCCGGTCGCGGCGCGGCGGGGCCGGGCGGGGCCGCTCGTCTCGACCCTGCTCACGGCCTCGACCGTCAGCGACGTGTGCGGCTCCATCACGTCGAACGAGGTCACCGTCGTCCCCCAGTAGTCCTCGAAGGTGAAGACGGGGACGGACGGGGTCACGGTGACCCGGCTGGAGAGCACGTTGTGCGCCGGAGTCATCCTGACCTCGTTGTAGGAGGAGTGCGCCTCGCCGTCGTACTCCACGTGCGTCACGTGGGAGACCTTCAAGCGCCAGCCCATGCCATCGCCTCTCTGTGCTTCCACCGCGCATGCGAAGATGCCTGCCTTGCGGCGGAATGTAGGAGAGGTATGTTTCGCCGGGCCGCACAGGATGTTACAACCGCGGCCTCCGGCCCGGCGGCGCGCTCCTCAGCCACCGAGGTAGCGCAGGACGGCGAGCACCCGGCGGCTGTATCCGGGGTCGCGGGGCAGGTCGAGCTTGTCCATGACGGCGTTGACGTGCTTCTCGACGGTGCTGAGCGAGACGTGCAGGCGCTCGGCGACGGCGGCGTTGGTGAGGCCCTGGGCGAGGTGGCGCAGCACCTCGGCCTCGCGCGGGCTGAGCCGGCTCAGCGGGTCGGCGCGGGTGGCGCGGGCCAGGAGGCTGCGGACGACCTCCGGGTCGAGGGCCGTGCCGCCCGCCCGGACCCGTTCCAGCGCGTCGAGGAACTCGGCCACCTCGGAGACCCGGTCCTTCAGCAGGTAGCCCAGCCCTTCCGCGGAGCCGGCGAGGAGCCGGGCGGCGTAGTGCTGCTCGACGTACTGGGACAGGACCAGCACGGCGATCTCCGGGCGGCGCTCGCGGATCTCCAGGGCGGCCCGCAGCCCTTCGTCGCGGTGGGTGGGCGGCATGCGCACGTCGATCACGGCCACGTCGGGACGGTGCCGTTCGACGGCGTCGAGCAGCGCGGGCGCGTCGGCGACGGCGGCGACCACCTCGTGGCCGGCCTCGTCGAGCAGCCGGGTCAGCCCTTCGCGCAGCAGCACGGAGTCGTCGGCGAGGATCACCCGCATGCGGGCGCCTTCGGCAGGGTGGCGGTGATCCTGGTGGGGCCGCCGGGCGGGCTGTGCACGGTCAGCTCGCCGTCGAGGGCCCGCACCCGCCGGGCCAGGCCGGACAGCCCGCCGCCCGCCGGGTCGGCGCCGCCCCTGCCGTCGTCCGAGATGGCCACGCTCACCGTCCGCTCGTCCTCGCTCAGCACCACCAGGATGTCATGGGCGGCCGCGTGCTTGACCGCGTTGGTGATCGCCTCACGGGCCACGAAGTACAGCGCGGTCTCGACCTCGGAGGCCGGCCGCCCGGCCAGCCCGTAGTGGACGGTGACCGGCACGCCGGCCCGCTCGGCGGCACCGTCGAGCGCGGCCCGCAGCCCCAGCTCGTCCAGCGCGGTCGGGTAGATGCGCCAGGCCACGCCGCGCAGCTCGTCGAGGAGCCGGCGCGACTCGGTGTAGGCCTGGTCGATCAGCTCGGCGGCGCGGGCCCGGCCGGCCTCGCCGGAGGCGGCCCCGTCCGAGGCGATCTGGTGGCGGGCGCGGCCGAGGAGCATGGCGAGGGCGACGCCGCGCTGCTGGACGCCGTCGTGCAGGTCCCGCTCGATGCGGCGGCGCTCGTCGTCCACCGCCCTGACGATGCCGGTCCGGGACGCGGTCAGCTCGGCGACGCGCCGGCGCAGCCGTTCCTGGCGGCCGGGGCCGAGGAAGCGGGCCGCGACGGCCCGGTCGAGCGCGGCGGCGGCCACGAACAGCAGGGCGGTCAGGGTCAGCGCGGCCAGCCCGGCGGTCAGGCCGAGCGCTCCGCTGCTGGTCACGACGCGGACGCCGGGCAGCGTGACCGGCACCGGCTCCGAGCCGCCCCGCACGAGGTCCCACAGCCCGCCGAGCAGCAGCAGGACGGCGAGGAACAGCGCGTTGAAGCAGGCGTACCCGGCGAGCGCGCCCACCGCGGCCCGCGCGGCGACGAATCCGAGCCCGCCCTCCCCTGTGCTCTCGTGGCCGTACCAGCGGGCGAGCCTGGCCCGTTCCAGCGCCGCCAGCCGGGCGACCGTCCGCCCGGCGGCGGGACGGGCCGCGGGGACGAGGAGCGCGGGCCAGCCCACGCAGATCAGCGCCAGCCCGGCGACGCCCGTGACCGTGCCGAGCAGCACCCCGAAGGGCGCCCGCACGGCGGAAGGGCGTCCGGTGGCGGTGCTCGCACCCCAGCTCACCTGCTCACTCCCTCACCGCGCGATCCAGCGTCGCAGTCTAGGCGTCGCGGCGGCGCAGGACCGCGTGACCGGCGGCGAGGACCACCGCCGTCCAGGCCACGAGCCAGGCCAGGCCCTCCCCCGCCGAATACGGGATCGGCCCCCCGGTCATGTTGTCCGTGCTGCCCATGAACGCCAGCCCCGCGAACAGCGGCATCCGCAGCGACAACGCCACCGCCGGCCCGCTGCCGGTCATCAGCAGCAGCAGCGGCAGCCCCATCAGCAGCATGAACACGACGGTCAGCGTCCCGGCGGCGCTGCGCAGCGCCGCCCCGGCCCCGAGGGTGAGCACCGCGATCAGCGCGAAGTACACCCCGATGCCGGCCAGGTCACGTACGACCTCGCCCACCGGCAGGACGACCAGGCCGCCGAACACGTCGATCGACAGCAGCGCGTACACGGCCCCGGTCGCCGCCGCGCCCGCCAGCACCCCCGTCGCGGCCATCACGGGCGCGAGCACCAGCGCCTTGGCGGCCAGCATCACCCCGCGCACGGGGACGGCCTGGAGGGTGACCCTGATCGAGCCCGAGGCGTACTCGGCGGTGATCGTCAGCATGGCGAGCGCGACCAGCGCGAACTGGGCGAACGACGTCGCCGACACGGCCGCCTCGCTCGCCACCACGGGCGCGGCGGACGGCCCGGCCGCGCGCAGGGCCTCGGTGGCGGACGCGCCGCCGAGGGTCACGGCGGCGAGCACCATGAGGACGAACGCCGCCGCCAGGCACCACCAGGTGGACCGCACCGACCACAGCTTCGCCCATTCGGCCCCGGCCGCCCGCCACAGGACGCGCCCGCCCCCCGCGTCCCGTCCCGCCGTCGCGCTCACGCGCCTCTCCTTCCCGCGCCGTACTCGACGTCGCCCTCGGTCAGCTCGTGGTAGGCCTGCTCCAGTGACGCCTCCCTGACCCGCAGCCCGTGCAGCCTGACGCCGGCCTCGTGCGCCAGGTCGCCGACACGTTCGACGGGCGCGCCGGTCGTGACCAGCTCGTTCTCGCCCGACCTGGTCACCGCGACGCCGGCGGCGCGCAGCCGGGCGGCCAGCTCCCTGGCGTGCGGGGTGCGGACGACCACGGCCGTCAGCGAGCTGCCCGCGATGACCTCCGCGAGCGGCGCGTCGGCGATGAGCCGGCCCCTGCCGATCACCACCAGGTGGTCGGCGGTGAGCTGCATCTCGCTCATGAGGTGGCTGGAGACGAACACCGTCCGGCCCTCGGCGGCGAGCGAGCGCATGAGCCCGCGCACCCACCGCACCCCGTCCGGGTCGAGCCCGTTGACGGGCTCGTCGAACAGCAGCACGGCGGGGTCGCCGAGCAGTGCCGCCGCGATGCCGAGCCGCTGGCTCATGCCCAGCGACAGCGCCCCGGCCCTGCGGTGGGCCGCGCCCGCCAGGCCGACGGCCTCCAGCACCTCGCCGACCCGCCTGCGCGGGATGCCGTTGCTGCGGGCCAGCGCCACCAGGTGGGCGTGACCGGTGCGGCCCGGATGCAGCGCCCGCGCGTCCAGCAGCGCGCCGACCGTGCGCAGAGGGTTCTTGATCCGCCGGTACGGGACGCCGCCGACGAGCGCGGTGCCCGCCGTGGGCCGGTCGAGGCCCAGGATCAGCCGCATGGTGGTCGACTTGCCCGCGCCGTTCGGCCCGAGGAAGCCGGTCACCGCGCCGGGCCGTACGTCGAGGGTCAGGTCGTCGAGGGCGAGGCGGTCGCCGTACCGTTTGCTCAGTCCCGTCAGTCTGATCACGCCGCACCACGCTAGGCGGGCGGGCGGACCGCGACCATGGTGGCGGACCGCCGACTTCGATGGCGGTAAACCCCCAGGGTGGGGATGCCGGGGAGCGGCGGCAGGCCCTACGATGCGCGGCAGCCGGAATTCTTCATCCCCTGAGTGAGGTCTTGTGTTCGGAATTCTCCGCCCGTGCGCCGCGCACGGCTGCCCGTCGTTGATGCAGGCGTGGCGGGCGCACCTGTGCGGGTTGTGCCTGACGTTGCGTGACGGGGAGGGGCACGGGGCGCGGCTGGCCACCAACTACGACACGCTGGTCGTGTCCGTGCTGACCGAGGCCCAGCTCCCGCCGGGCACGGGGCCGCGCCGGACGGCGGGGCCGTGCGCGTTGCGCGGGTTCCGCCCGGCGGAGGTGGTGGACGCGCAGGCGGGCGGCGCCCGGCTGGCGGCGGCGGTCTCGCTGGTGCTGGCGGCGGGGAAGCTGCGCGACCACGTGGCCGACGGCGAGGCCGCGTTCGGGACGGTCGCGGCCCGGCGGAGGCTGGCGGCCCGGTGGCAGGAGGGCGGGGCCAGGCTCGCGGCCGGGGTGGGCTTCGACGCAGCCGCGCTGGCCGCCACGGTGGACCGCCAGCTCGACGTGGAACGCTCCGCCGGGCCGGGAACGGGCATCCTCACGCTCACCGCGCCCACGGAGGAGGCGGTGGCGGCGGCGTTCGCGTACACCGCGGAGCTGGCCGGGCGGCCGGGCAACGCGGCCGCGCTGGCCGAGGCGGGCCGGTTCTTCGGCCGCCTCGCGCACCTGCTGGACGCGGTCGAGGACCGCGCGGACGACGAGGCGCGCGGCGCGTTCAACCCGCTGACCGTCACCGCCACCCCGGCGCGGGAGGCGCGGCGGCTGTGCGAGGACTCGGCCCACGGGCTGGAGCTGGCGCTGCGCGAGGCCGCGTTCGAGGACCGGCACCTGGTGGACGCGCTGCTGGTCACCGAGGTGCGGCGGGCCGTGGACCGCGCCTTCGCCGAGACCGCGTCCTACGAGCGGCCGGGCTGGATCAGGAAGTCGGCGGCGGGGGTCGCGACGTTCTTCACCTGCGGGCTGTGGCGTCCGCGCTGGAGCAGGCGCTCCGGCCGCCCCTGCGAGGACCGCTGCTACTTCCGCGACGGGAGCTGCTGCGAGGTGGGCAACTGCTGCAACTGCTGCAGTTGCTGCGACTGACGCCCGCTCAGCCGGGCATCCACTGGGGCGTCTCCTTGAGGAGCTCGTCCAGCTCCTCGACGGCCTCCCGTTCGACGGCCCCGGCCCGGGCCAGGTCCTCGACCCGCCGGCACAGCTCGGCCTCCCGGGTGGCGCCCACGGTCGCGCAGCTCCCCTTGAGCCGGTGCGCCAGTGCCTCCAGCCGCGCGTGGTCGCCGGCGTCGGCGGCGGCGCGCAGGTCCTCGAAGGTGCGCCGCGCCGTCGCCAGGTACGCCTGCGCCACCTCCGCGACCGCCTCCGGCGACAGCCCGGCCAGCTCGGGCGGCAGGCTGCCGTAGGAGGCCCACTCGGGGATCCTGGCCAGCACCCGGGGCCAGTCCACCGGCTTGGCCAGGTGGTCGTCCATGCCGGCCTCCAGGCAGCGGACGCGGTCGTCCGGCATGGCGGCGGCGGTCATCGCGATGATGGGGGTGCGGGTCTCCTCGCGCCGCCGGATCTCGGCCGTGGCGGCGAGGCCGTCGAGCACGGGGAGCTGGCAGTCCATGAACACCAGGTCGTACCCGCCGGTCAGGACGGCTCTGACGGCCTGCGCGCCGTCGTCCACGGTGTCCACCTCGTGCCCGGCCTGGCTGAGGACGAGCATCGCCACCTGGCGGCTGACCTCGTCGTCCTCGGCGACCAGGACGCGCACGCCGCCGGGCTCCCCCTCGGGGTCCTGGACGAGCTCGCGCGGCTCGCCCGGGTGGCCCTCGGCGACGCCGAGGGCGTTCTCGACGGCGGCGAGCAGGCGCCGGCGGCTGAGCGGCCGGGTGATCGACTGCACGGCCCGCTCGCCGGCGGCGGCCGGCCAGGCGAAGCGTGCCCGGCCGGGCGTGACGACCACGACCACGCTGGTGCCCTGGAGCAGCGGGTCGCTGAGGATGGCGTGCGCGAGCGAGCCGCTCCCGTCGGCGCCGAGGTCGAGGGCGACGACCGCCAGCTCGTACGGGCTGCCGCCGGCCGCCGCCGTGCGCAGCAGCACCAGCGCCGAGCGGGCGTCCCTGGTCTCCTCGACGGCGAGCCCGGCCTCGGACAGGTAGCGCCCGGCGAGCGCCCGGTCCTCGGGGCGGGCGTCGGCGACGAGGGCCCGCCGCCCCTGCAGCGCCCCGGCTCCCGGCTCGGACCAGGTGAGCACGTCCATCGGCAGCCGCACCCAGAACCGGCTGCCGACGCCCTCCACGCTGTCGAGCCCGATCTCGCCGCCCATCAGCTCGGTGAGCTGCCTGGCGATGGCGAGGCCGAGGCCGCTGCCGCCGGTGCGGCGGGTGATGGGCGAGTCGACCTGGCGGAAGACGCCGAAGACGCGCTCGCGGTCGTCGGGCGGGACGCCGACGCCGGTGTCGGAGACGGCGAAGCGCAGTGTCACCCGCGGCTCGCCCGGCCCGCCCTCCTCCAGGGAGACGTGCAGGTCGACGCCGCCCTGGACGGTGAACTTCAGCGCGTTGCCGACCAGGTTCACCAGGATCTGCCGCAGCCGCGCGGGGTCGCCGGCGACCTGGCGGGGCACGTTCTCGTCGAGGCGGAGCGTCAGCCAGAGGCCCTGCTCGTAGGCGAGGGGCGCGAGCGGCGCGACCACCTCGTCGCACAGGCGCGGCAGGTCGAAGGGGGCGTCCTCCACCTGGAGGTGTCCTGCCTCGATCCTGGACAGGTCGAGGAAGTCGTCGAGCAGGCGCAGCACGTTCTGCGCGGACTCCTGGGCGGTGCTGGCGTAGTGGCGCTGCTCCTCGTCCAGGCGGGTGCCCATGAGCAGGGAGTTCATGCCGAGCACGCCGTTGATCGGGGTGCGGATCTCGTGGCTGATCTTGGCGAGGAACTCGGACTTGGCGCTGGAGGCGCTGACCGCCTCGTCCCTGGCGGCGGCGAGCTCGGCGGCGTAGCGGGCGAGCGTGGCCTGGGCGCGGCGGCGGCCGCGGGTGGAGTGGATCTGGATGCCGAGTCCGATGAGGATGAGCAGGGCGAGCAGGCCGGCGACGGTGACGACGGTGCCGCGCAGCTGGTCGGCGGAGGCGAGCGCCTCGGACGCCGACACCTCGGCGGTCACCGTCCAGCCGATGCTGGGGATGGGCTCGGAGGCCGAAAGGACGGTGCCGTCGATGCCGCGGAAGCTGCCGTTCCAGGTGCGGCCGGCGAGCGCGGCGTCCACCCGCGGGTCCTCGCGCAGCGAGGTGAGGGCGTACAGCTTCCTGCCGGGGTCGGCGACGAGCACGCCGGCCCGGTCGGTGATGAGCAGCCGGATGTTCTGGGCCTCGGCGGCCTCCTCGGCGAAGCGCTGGATGGCGTCCAGGCTGTAGACGACGGTGAGGATGCCGAGCATGCGCTCGCCGTCGGCGCTGGGGATGGGCGCGGCGACGGCGACGGCGCGGGAGACGTCCCGCATGGTCGGCGTGTACGCCTGCGAGACGTGCGCCTGCCTGCGGTCGCGTACCGCGCGGTACCAGTCGGAGTTGCCGATGTCCTGGGGCAGCGCGCTCGGCGGCTCGGCGCCCAGCATCTCGCCCTCGGGCGAGGTGAGGATGAGGCCGCTGACGCCGTCGTCGCGGGTGCGCTTGAGCTCGGCGAGGTAGCCGCGCAGCGTCTCGGCGCCGGCGTGCTTGACCGCCTCGCGGACGCGGGGCTGCTCGGCGAAGGCGACGACGAGCTGCTTGAGCGAGCCCATCTGCTGCTCGACGACGACCCGGCTCACCGAGGCGGTGGTCTTGACCCGGTCGCTGACCTCGCTGCTCATCGCCTGCTCGGACAGGCTGATGCTGGAGGAGGTCAGCAGCGCCAAGGGCAGCAGCCCGAGCAGTGTCCACAGGGCCGTCACCGCGAGCAGCCATCTCACCGGCGTCCGTCTCCTCCCCTTACCCGGCTCCAGACTAGGAGGGATCACCCGCCGGTGGGAGGATCGACGTGAGCAGAATGCGCTAAAGTCGATCTTATCGAGCAAAAGCCACCTAAGCTGCACTGAACCTCTGTCAGATGGAGCGAGGAGCGTGCGGTGCCTCAGTCCAGGGACATCACCGTACTCATCGTGGACGACGACCCGGTCGTGACGGCCGCTTTGCAGGCGCAGGTCAACCGGGTGCTCGGGTTCAGAGTGGTGGGCATCGCCCACAGCGGCCACGCGGCGCTCGCCGCCGCCGCCCGGTTCGCGCCACGCCTGGTCCTGCTCGACCTGCACCTGCCGGACCTGCCGGGGCTGGAGGTGGCGCACCGGCTGAGACGCCCGGAGCAGCCGCCGGCCGACGTCATCGTGATCTCCGGCCGCAAGGAGTCGGCGACCGTGCGCGCCGCCATCCAGCGTGGCGCCCTGTACTACCTGGTCAAGCCCACCCGCACCGGCATCCTGGAGCAGACGCTGCTGCGCTACGCGGCCACCGCCGAGCAACTGGAGGCGAGCGGGCGCTTCGCCGAGCAGCAGGAGATCGACCGGATCTTCCGCTCCCTCCACACCGACCAGCCGTTCCGCCCGAAGAGCATCTCCGCGGCCACCGAGCAGGCGGTGCTGGACGCGCTGGCCGACGTCGCGGAGGACGTCTCGGCGCACGAGCTGGCCGCCAGCATCGGCGTCAGCCGCGCCACCGCCCGCCGCTACCTGGAGCACCTGGTCGACCGGGGGCTGGTGGAGACCCGGCCGAGGTACGGTCCCACCGGCCGGCCCCAGCACCGTTACCGAGCCAGATGACCGGTTCGAGGAATGCGCTCGCCGCGCTGCTGTGTCTCGTGCTGTGCCTGGTGCCGGCGGGCTGCGGCCAGGCCGGCCCGTTCCCCGAGGGCTCGACCATGGCCCGCATCAGGGACCGGGGCGTCCTGGTGGTGGGGATCAAGTTCGACCAGCCCATGTTCGGCTACAAGGACCCCGCCACCGGGCGGATCATCGGCTTCGACGCCGAGATCGCCCGGCTGGTGGCCCGCGACCTCACCGGCAGCGAACGCAACATCCGCTTCGTCGAGACCGTCACCCGCGAGCGGGAGAACTTCATCTCCCAGGGCATCGTGGACCTGGTCATCGCCACCTACTCGATCACCCCGGCCCGCGCCCGCCTGGTGACCTTCACCGACCCGTACTACTACGCGGGCCAGGACCTGCTCATCCGGGCGGGCGACACCCGCATCCGCGGCGTGGCGGACCTCGACGGCAGGACCGTCTGCACGGCGATCGGCTCCACCTCCGCGGACCGGCTGCGCGCCGAGGTGTCCGGGGCCCGCCTGGAGATCGTGGACACCTACAGCGTGTGCGTGCCGGCCCTGCTGTCCGGCCGCGTGGACGCGCTCAGCACCGACGACACGATCCTGCTCGGCCTCCAGGCGCAGCATCCCGACGCGCTGCGGCTGGTCGGCAAGCCGTTCGGGCGCGAGCCGTACGGGATCGGCGTCCGCAAGGACGACCTGGTCTTCCGCGACCACCTCAACGGCCTGATCGCCCGCTGGCTGGCCGGCGGCGAGTGGGAGCGCGCCTACCGGGACACGATCGGCGTGTCCGGGGCGACGTCGGAGAGCTCCAAGCCGTCGGCCCGCTGAGCGCGATCCGGCCCGATTCCTGAGCAGAAAGATCACAAGCCCTTCCTGGGAACACGCGGCTCCTACGGTTACGCCATCGCGGACCGAGACAAGGAGCGTGACGCATGACACAGGAGGCCCTGATCGTCCTGGACCGGGTCAACAAACGCTTCGGCGACCACCACGTGCTCAGGGACGTCGACCTGACCGTCTCCAAGGGCGAGGTCGTGGTGATCATCGGCCCGTCCGGGGCGGGCAAGTCCACCCTGTGCCGTGCCATCAACCGGCTGGAGACCATCGACTCGGGCACGATCAGCGTGGACGGCACGCCGCTGCCCGCCGAGGGCAAGGCCCTGGCCCGGCTGCGGGCCGAGGTCGGCATGGTCTTCCAGTCCTTCAACCTCTTCGCGCACAAGTCCGTCCTGGACAACGTCGTCCTGGGCCAGGTGCACGTGCTGAAGAGGCCGAAGGACGCCGCCGAGCGCAAGGCCCGCGAACTGCTCGACCGGGTGGGGATCGGCGGCCAGGCGGCCAAGTACCCCGCCCAGCTCTCCGGCGGCCAGCAGCAGCGGGTGGCGATCGCCCGCGCCCTGGCCATGGACCCGAAGGTGATCCTCTTCGACGAGCCCACCTCGGCGCTCGACCCCGAGATGGTCAACGAGGTCCTGGAGGTCATGACGGCGCTGGCCCGCGACGGCATGACCATGGTCGTCGTCACCCACGAGATGGGCTTCGCCCGGCGGGCCGCCGACCGGGTCGTCTTCATGGCCGACGGCGAGATCGTCGAGCAGGACAGCCCTGACGGATTCTTCACGGCGCCCGGCAGCGAGCGCGCCCAGTCCTTCCTCGCCAAGATCCTCACGCACTAAAGGAGCGCACGTCATGTTCGGAAGGTCCCTCTACGCGGTGTTCGCCGTCATGGTCCTCGCCACCGCCTGCGGCGGCGGCCAGGACAGCTACGACTCCGTGGTGGACAAGGCCAAGAACGAGAAGAAGCTGGTCATCGGGGTCAAGGCGGACCAGCCCGGGCTGGGGCTGCGCACTCCGGACGGCGCGTTCACCGGCTTCGACGTCGAGGTCGCCAAGTACGTCGCCAAGCAGCTCGGCGTCGAGCCCGACGGCATCACCTTCAAGGAGACGGTGTCGGCCAACCGGGAGGCGTTCATCGAGCAGGGCCAGGTGGACCTGGTCGTGGCCACGTACTCGATCACCGACGCCCGCAAGCAGAAGGTGTCCTTCGCCGGGCCGTACTTCGTGGCCGGGCAGGACCTGCTGGTCCGGGCCGACGACTCCTCGCTGACCGGGCCGGAGACATTGAACGGCAAGAAGCTGTGCTCGGTCGCCGGCTCCACCCCCGCCCAGAAGGTCAAGTCGGAGTACGCCAAGGAGGTGCAGCTCCAGGAGGAGCGGACGTACTCGGCGTGCGTGGACCGGGTGCTCGGCGGCCAGCTCGACGCCATCACCACCGACAACGTGATCCTGGCCGGCTACGCCGCGCAGCACAACGGCAAGCTCAAGGTGGTCGGCAAGCCGTTCAGCACCGAGAAGTACGGCATCGGCATGAAGAAGGACGACACGGCCGGCCGCAAGGCCGTCAACGACGCGCTGGAGAAGATGTTCGCCGACGGGAGCTGGACCAAGGCGCTGCAGGCCAGCGTCGGCGCCTCCGGCTTCGCCGTCCCGCAGGCGCCGCAGCTGGAGCGGTACTGACCGGCATGGAAGCCCTGCTGACCGAACGCGAGACGATCCTCGCCGCGTTCTGGATGACGATCAGGCTGACGGCGGTCAGCGCGCTCGGCTCCCTGCTGCTGGGGACGCTGCTGACCGCCCTGCGGGTCGCGCCGCTCGCCTCGCTGCGGGCGGCGGCGAGCACGTACGTGTCGGTGGCCCGCAACACCCCGCTCACGCTGGTGCTGCTGTTCACCGGCCTCGGCGTCGGCGCCAACCTGGGCGTGGAGCTGTCCGACGACATCGCGACCAACAACTTCTGGCTCGCCTGCATCGGGCTGACCGCCTACACCTCGGCGTTCGTGTGCGAGGCGCTGCGCTCCGGGCTGAACACCGTGCCCGTCGGGCAGGCCGAGGCGGCCCGCTCGCTCGGGCTCGGCTTCGTCCAGACGCTCCGGCTGGTCACGCTGCCGCAGGCGTTCCGCGCGGTGGTGGCGCCGCTCGGCAGCATCCTCATCGCGCTGACCAAGAACACCACCATCGCCCTGGTGGTGGGCGTGAGCGAGGCGTCGGTGCGGATGCGGGAGATGATCGAGACGTACGGGGACCAGGTCATCGAGATCTTCCTCGGCTTCGCCGCCGGGTTCGTGCTGCTGTGCCTGCCGATGGGCCTGCTGTTCGGCTGGCTGTCGCGGCGGACGGCGGTGGCCCGATGAGCTACGCCAACCTCTACGAGCCGCCCGGCCCGCGCGGCGTGCGCCGCAACCGGGCGCTGGCCGGGGCGGTCACGCTCGTCCTGCTCGCCCTCGCCTACGTCGTGTACGTGCGCTTCGACGAGAAGGACCAGTGGGCCGCCGACAAGTGGCTGCCGCTGCTGCGCGGCGACGTCTGGGCCACCTTCATCCTGCCCGGCCTGGCCGGGACGCTCGGCGCGGCCGTGGCCGGCGTGCTGCTGGCCGGGCTGTTCGGGCTGGTCTTCGCGGTGGCCAGGATGTCGGAGCACGCCTGGATCCGGGTGCCGGCGGCCGCCGTGGTGGAGTTCTTCCGGTCGGTGCCGCTGCTGCTGCTGATCTTCTTCGCGTTCTTCGGCTCGTACATGCTCATCGGGGTGAACATCTCGGCCTTCGCCGCGGTGGTCTTCGGGCTCACGCTCTACAACGGGTCGGTGATCGCGGAGATCGTCCGGGCCGGGGTGCTGAGCCTGCCGAAGGGGCAGCGCGAGGCGGCGTACGCGGTCGGCATGCGCAAGAACCAGGTCATGCGCCTGGTGCTGCTGCCGCAGGGGGTGCGGGTGATGCTGCCCGCGCTGGTCAGCCAGTTCATCGTGCTGCTGAAGGACTCGGCGCTCGGGCTCATCGTCGGCTACGACGAGCTGGTGGACCGCGGGCTGAACGGCATCGCCGCGAACTTCTCCAACGTCATCCCGGCCGCGATCCTCATCGCGGCGATCTTCATCGCCATCAACACCTCGCTGGACCGCCTCGCCCACCGGCTGGGCGCCTGACCTGGTCGTACGACAATGGCACCATGACGATCCCCTCTCCCGGCCCCTTCACCGGCCGCACCCTCGACGGCCTGGGGCGCGACCTGCGCTCCGGGCGCACCACCTCGGCCGAGCTGACCGCCCTCGCGCTCGACGCGATCGCCGGCGGCGCGGAGCTCAACGCCTTCGTCACCGTGGACGCCGCCGGGGCCGCGGAGGCGGCGCGGCGGGCCGACGAGGAGCTGGCCGCCGGGATCGACCGGGGGCCGCTGCACGGCATCCCGGCGGGCGTGAAGGACCTCATCATGATCGCCGGGATGCGGGTGACGATGGGGTCGCGGCACTTCGCCGGCCACGTGGCGGACGCCGACGCGGCCTGCGTGGCCCGGCTGCGGCGGGCCGGGGCGGTCGTCGTGGGCACGACCACCACCCACGAGTTCGCGTACGGGCCGACCGGCGACCGCTCCGCCGGCGGAGCCGCCCGCAACCCGTGGGACCCGTCCCGCATGACGGGCGGCTCCAGCGCGGGCAGCGGCGCGGCCGTGGGGGCGGGCCTGGTGCCGCTGGCGCTCGGCACCGACACCGGCGGCTCGGTCCGCATCCCGGCCGCCCTGTGCGGGGCGGCCGGCTTCAAGCCCGCCTACGGCGCCATCCCGGCGGACGGCGTCTTCCCGCTCTCCCGGACCCTCGACCACGTCGGCGTCCTCGCCGCCACCGCGTCCTGCTGCCTGCTCGCCTACCAGGCCCTGACCGGCGCCCGCCTCCCCGAGGACCCGGTGGGCGAGGTCCGGGTGGGGTGGCTGGAGCCGGGCAGCCTCTTCCCGGCGGACCCGCGGGTCGCCGCGGCCGCGCGGGCCGCCGCCGGGCAGGTCGAAGGCGAGACGCGGATGGCGCCGGAGGTCCTGGAGCTGTTCAGGGAGACGTACCTGGCCATCCAGAGCGGCGAGACGGCGGCCGTGCACGCCGGGCGGCTGGCGGCGGCCCCTGACCTGTTCGACCCGGAGGTGCTCGACCGTCTCCGCCAGGCCGCCGAACTGCCCGCCTGGCGCTACGTCCGGGCCCTGGACGCCCGGCGGGAGCTGGAGGAGCACGCCGAGGCCCTGTTCGGCCCGTACGACGTGCTGGCGACGCCGACCGTCCCGATCCTCGCCCCGCCGATCGGCGCGCGGGAGGCCGAGGCGGGCGGCGAGCGGATCCAGGTGCGCGCCGCGCTGCTGGGCATGACCAGCCCGTGGAACGTGCTCGGCCGTCCCGCGCTGACCGTCCCCGCCGGGCTCGTGGACGGCCTGCCGGTCGGCCTGCAGCTCGTGGCCCGCCCCGGCGGCGAGGCCCGCCTGTTCGCGGCGGCCCGGCGGACGGAGGCCGGGGGGCAGGGCTGAGGGCGTAGACCACGCCGGCGCAGGCCGGGGGTCAAGGCCGGGGGGCGGGGCTGAGGGCGTAGACGACGCCGGCGTCGAGACTCGTCAGGGAGCCGGCCCGGTAGGCGGCGCGGTAGGCGTCCTCGCCGGCGGCGGCCCGCGCCTGCCGCTCGGCGGCGTCCCTGGCGGCCACCCACGCGGAGATGCCGAGCTGCGCCTGCCCGATCTCGCGCCAGAGCCGCTGCCCCATGCCGAGCAGGCGGGCGGCGTGCTCGCCCTGCCCGGAGGCGGCGGCGGCGCGCGAGAGCACGTCGAGGGCGAGCGCGACGCCGAGGTTGTCGTGCAGCCGGTGCTTGACGCCGAGCGCGGCCCGCGCGTGCTCCTGGGCCCGGCCGGCGTGGCCGAGCTCCAGCTCCGCCATGCCGCGGAACAGGTCGGCGTAGGCGCGCATCCAGCGCTCGCCGTGCCGGTCGCACTCGGCGGACATCTCCTCCAGCGTCTTCAGCGCCTCCTCGGGCCGGCCGGCGGCGGTGTGGACGTGGCTCAGGGTCAGCCAGGCCAGCAGGGCGGGCAGCGTCAGGCCCTCCTCGGGCCGGTGGACCGCCAGCAGGGCATCGGCCAGCGCGGTCGCCAGCGCCAGGTCGCCGCGCAGGACGGCGGCGGCCATGATCATGGCGCGGGCGGCGACGGCGGCCTCGCCGTCGCCGAGCTGCCCGGCGGCCTCGTCGCACCGGGTGGCCCAGTCCACGCCGCCGGCCGCGTCGCCCTGGACGACGCGGGTCAGGGCGCACACCCACAGGGCGCGGTTGCGCACCCGGCCCGGCGTGCCGTCGAGGGCGAGGGCGCGCTCCAGGTACTGCTGGCCCTCCTTGAGGAAGCCGCAGGGGTACCAGAAGAACCAGAGCGCGGCGGCCAGCTCGACCGCGACGTGGTCGCCGGGGACGGCGAGGCTGTGCTCCAGCGCGGCGCGGAGGTTGTCGTGCTCGGCGGTGGTGCGGTCGTTCCAGGAGATCTGGTCGGGGCCGAACCAGGCGGCGTCGCCGCGGCGGGCGAGGGCGAGGTAGAAGTCGCGGTGGCGGGCGCGCACGTGGTCCTGCTCGCCGAGGTCGCGCAGCCAGAGGGCGCCGTACTCGCGGATGGTGTCGAGCATGCGGTAGCGCTCGCCGCCGCCGGTCGGGGCCCAGGTGAGCACGGACTTGGCGACCAGCGCGTCCAGCAGGGCGGGGACGTCCCCGGCGGGCAGCCGCTCGTCGGCGCAGACCCTGACGGCGGCCTCGTCGTCGAAGCTGCCGGAGAAGACCGAGGCGCGCGCCCACAGCAGCCGCTCGCCGGGCGCGCAGAGCTGGTGGCTCCAGCCGATCGCGGTCCGCAGCGCCCCATGCCACGGCGGCGCCCCGCCGGCTCCCGGCCCGGGCGGCTCGACGGTGTCCAGGGCGGTGAAGCGGTCGTCCAGGAGGTCGTGCAGCTCGGCCGCCGACAGCTCGCGCAGCCGGGCGGCGGCCAGCTCGATGGCCAGCGGCAGGCCCTCCAGCCTGCGGCACAGGCGGGCGACGTCGGCCCGGTTGCCGTCCGTGACGGCGAACCCGGGCACGACGGCGGCGGTGCGCTCGGCCAGCAGCAGCACGGCGTCCTGCGGGCCGCCGCCGCCGGGCTCGGGCACCGGCAGCGGCTCGACGACCAGCACCTGCTCCTCGGGCAGGCCGAGCGGGCGGCGGCTGGTGGCCAGCACGGTCAGCCCGGGGGCGGCGTCCAGCAGGGTCCTGACGACGGCGGCGCAGGAGTCGGCCAGGTGCTCGCAGGTGTCGAGCACGAGCAGCAGCCGCCGCCCGGCGAGGTACTCGGCCAGCACCTCGGCCATGGCCCGCGTGCTGCGGTCGGCGACCGGCAGCGCCTCGGCGATGGTGTGCGGCAGCAGGATCCCCTGGTCGAGCGCGGCCAGCTCGACGAACCAGGCGCCGTCGGCGAGGTCCGGCCGCAGCTCGGCGGCGGCCCGCAGGGCGAGCCTGGTCTTGCCGACCCCGCCGACGCCGGTCAGGGTGACCAGCCGGGAGCGCGCGCACTCCCTCCGGATGCTCGTCAGCTCGGCACGGCGCCCGACAAGGCTGGTCAGCTCCGGCGGCAGGTTGCCCACCTGCCTCAGCTTGCCGTACCCGAGACGCATCCGCCACGAAAAGTAAGAAACTGACTACTCAGGCGAAGAGCCGGGCGAGCTCAGCGGCTCCGGGAGGGGCCGTCACTTCTTGTCGGAGAACCGCGCACCCGTGTTTGCTGGGCAGGTGATCTCCCCCTACACCGGCTGGACCAGGGAGCACTGGGCCGCCCTCGCCGACCGCCTGGTCCTCGCCGCCCGCGCCCACGCCTCCCCGTCGCACGCGCGCATCGCCTTCCCCGGGCCGCCCGGCGGGTACGGCCCCGACGTCGACGCCCTGGAGGCTTCGCCCGCACGTTCCTCGCGGCCGGGTTCCGCGTCGCCGGCGAGGACGGGCGCGACCCGCTCGGCCTCATGGAGTGGTACGCCGAGGGCCTGGCCGCCGGCGTGGACCCGGCCTCGCCCGAGCGGTGGCCCCGGCTGGACGAGCACGACCAGGCCAAGGTGGAGGCCGCCTCCGTCGCGCTGGTGCTGCACCTGACCAGGCCGTGGCTGTGGGACCGGCTGCCGCCCCGGGTCCGGGAGCAGGTGGTGGACTGGCTGGCGCCCGCGGTCGGCGCCGCCTACCCGCCGATCAACTGGGTCTGGTTCCAGCTCGTCACCGAGCAGTTCCTGGCCTCCGTGGGCGGGCCGTACGCGGAGGAGGACATCGAGGCGGGGCTCGCCCTGGCCCGCACGTTCGAGCGCGACGGCGGCTGGTACGCCGACGGCGCCGAGCGCTCCTACGACCACTACAACGGCTGGGCGCTGCACCTGTACCCGCTGCTGTGGAGCGAGATGGCCGGCCGCGCCCCCGATCCCGCGTACCTGGCCCGGCTGGAGCGCTTCCTCGACGACGCCGTGCACCTGGTGGGGGCCGACGGCTCGCCGCTCGTCCAGGGGCGCGGCCTGACCTACCGGTTCGCCGCGGCGGCGCCGTTCTGGGCGGGGGCGCGGGCCGGGGTCGGCTCCCCCGGGCTGCTGCGCAGGGCCGCCTCGGGCATCGTGCGGCACTTCGCCGAGCGCGGCGCTCCTGACCGCGACGGGGTGCTCACCCTCGGCTGGCACGGGCCGTGGCGCGGGATCGCGCAGGACTACTCGGGGCCCGGCCCGCCGTACTGGGCGGCCAAGGGCCTGCTGGGGCTGTCGCTGCCGGCGGGTCATCCGGTGTGGACGGCCGTCGAGGAGCCGCTGCCGGTCGAGACCGGGGACTTCACGCGGGTGGTGCGCGCCCCCGGCTGGCTGGTCAGCGGGACGCGGGCGGACGGGATCGTCCGGGTCGTCAACCACGGCACCGACCACGCGCGGCCGGGCGCGCGCCTCGCCGACGCGCCGCTCTACGCCCGCCTCGGCTACTCGACGGCCACCTTCCCGCTGCTGTCCGGCGATCCGCTCGACCAGTCGGTGGCGGTGCTGGACGAGGACGGGCGGGCCTCCCACCGGACGGGCTTCACGGCGGGGCCGGTGTCGGCGCTGCCGTCAGGGACGCTGGTCGGCTCGTCGCGGTGGCGGGCCCGCTGGGGCGAGCAGGGCCCCGGCCCCGACCACGGGCACAGCAGGCCCGGCGGCGACCTGCGCGACGGGCCCGAGGTGGAGGTCGTGTCGGCGGTGCGCGGCGCATGGGAGCTCCGCTTCGCCCGCCTCCCCGTGGAGGCGGGCGGCACGCCCGTGGAGGCGGGCGGCCTGCGCTCCGAGCCGGACGCCCTGGGCCCGCCGCCGGCCGGGCGGCTGCGGCTCGGGGGGTGGCCCGCGCCGGAGGGCGGGCCCGTGACCCGGGTGGTGGGCGGCCCGGGGCTGACGGAGCGGGGCGTCGCGGTGGCGGCCACGCCGCTCGCCGCGCGCACCCTGGTCCCGTGGTGCGCGACCCCGGGCCCGGCCGAGCCCGGCCGCTGGTACACCGCCGCGATCCTGCTCGGCGAGGGCGGCGACCCCCCGGCGGTGAACGGGAACGCGATCACCTGGCCGGACGGCGCCGCCGACGAGATCCCCCTGCCCGGGCCCGCCGCCGGTCAGCGCGGGTAGGCGCCGCCGTCCACGCTCAGCACCTGACTGGTGACGTAGCCGTTGCGCAGCACCGCCAGCGCCAGGTCCGCGACCTCCTCCGGCCGCCCGAACCGCCGCACCGGCACGAGGCCGGGCCGGGCCGCGCCGGGCAGCATCGCGGTGCCCTCGATCAGCGCGGGCGCGACGGCGTTCACCGTCACGCCCCGCTCGGCCACCCGGGCCGCCAGGAAGTGCACCAGCCCGTGCAGCCCGGCCTTGGAGGCCGCGTAGTGCGGCCCCACGATCCCCCCGGTGAACCCCGCCACCGACGACGTGAACAGCACCCGCCCGAACCCCCGCCCCGCCATGCCGGGCAGCGCCCGCTGCGCGAGCAGGAACGGCGCCCGCAGGTTGACCGCCATCGTCCGGTCCCACGTCGCCGCGTCCACCTCGGCGCGCGAGCGGTAGGTGAAGGCCGTGCGCACCCCGGCGGCGATGAGCAGCCGCCCGACGGCCTGCCCGATGCCGCCGGACGCGCCCGTGAGCAGGGCCACGCGCCCGCGCAGATCGTCCATGACGTCGTTCCTGCCCCCGCGCGCCCGTCTTCCACCGGGCGGGCCGCGCGTCGCCCCTGGTCGTCACGTGGCGGTACGGTCGCCCTCGTGACCCAGACACCGCCCGCCGCGGCCGGACGCCGCGGCCACGAGCCCGTCGTGATCGGCCACCGGGGCGCGAGCGCCCACCGGCCCGAGCACACCCTCCTGTCGTACGAGACCGCCATCGCCCTCGGCGCCGACTACATCGAGCCCGACCTGGTCGCCACGAAGGACCACGTGCTGGTGGCCAGGCACGAGAACGAGATCTCCGGCACGACGGACGTGGCCGAGCGGCCCGAGTTCGCCGCCCGCCGCGTCACCAAGACCATCGACGGCCGGCCGGTCACCGGCTGGTTCACCGAGGACTTCACGCTGGCGGAGCTGCGGACGCTGCGCGCCAGGGAGCGGGTGCCGGGCCTGCGCCCGGGGAACACGGCGTTCGACGGGCTGGCGGAGATCCCGACGTTCGAGGAGGTCGTGCGGCTCGCGCTGCGGGCGGGCGTCGGTGTGTATCCGGAGACCAAGCATCCGACGTACTTCGCCTCGATCGGGCTGCCGCTGGAGGAGCCGCTGCTGGAGGTGCTCGGGCGGCACCGGGTGCGCGCGGCGTACATCCAGTCGTTCGAGACGGCGAACCTGCGCGAGCTGCGCGCCAGGACGGATCTGCCGCTGATCCAGCTCGTGCCGTACGGCGGCGCGCCCTACGACTGGACCGCCGCCGGCGACCCCCGCTCCTACGGCGACCTGGTGACGCCGGACGGCCTGCGCGAGGTCGCCGGGTACGCCGACGGCATCGGCGTCGACACCCGGCACGTGCTGCCGTGGGACGCCGACGGCCGGACGCTGCCGGCCACGGCGCTCGTCGGCGACGCCCACGGCCACGGCCTCGACGTGCACGTGTGGACCGTGCGCAACGAGAACTCCCAGCTCCCGGCCGACCACCGGGCGGGCGACCCGGCGAGCCCGGCTCACCCGCGGGCGACCGGCGACGTGACGGGCTGGCTGGCCAAGCTGCTGGACGCGGGGATCGACGGCGCGTTCTGCGACGACCCCGGCATGGCCCGCGCGGTGCTCGCCGGGCGGGCCCGCCGCCGGCCGGCCGGGGGCTGACCGGCTCACGTACGGCGCCAGCGGGCCTCGCCGAAGCAGTACGCGGCGAACAGCAGCAGCCCCAGCGCCACCACCACGAGCAGCCACGGCCCGGCGGGCGTGCCGGCGAACTCGCGCAGCGCCGCGTCGATGCCGCCCGCCTCGTCCGGGTCGAACGTGACCGCCGCCTTGCAGACGAGGATCCCGGCCAGCGCGGCGACCGCGCCCCGGGCGACGAACCCGCCGAGGCCGAGGTGGTCCATCACGGCGCGGGCGGGCTCGGGCATGCGCGCCCGGTCCAGCTCCTTCCTGAACCCCTTGGTGAGGCCCTGGCGCACCCAGTAGCCGCCGAGCACGACCAGCCCGAGCCCGATCGCGCCCACGAGCACCGGCCCGCCGGGCAGCCCGAGCAGCGTCGCGGTGAGGTCACGGGACTTCTCGTCGTCGGACGACGCCTTCCCCTTCGTCAGCACGCTGATCAGGCTGGCCACGACCAGCGCGTACACCGCGACCCTGGCGACCGCCTCGGCCCGCTCGATCGGCTCCCCGCCGCCGAACAGCGCCTCCGAGATCTGCCACAGCGCCAGCGCCACGAACCCGATCATCATGATCCACAGCAGTCCCGCGCCGAAGGGCAGCTCGGCGACCGTCTCGATGGCGCCCGCCTTGTCGGCCTCCTTCGACCGCTCGCCCAGGCCGATCTGCACCGCCACCGCGCCGACCAGCGCGTACAGGACGCCGCGGCAGGCCAGGCCGATCCGCGTCGCCACGTCCATGACGGGGTGGCGGGCCGCTCTCCGCGCCGCGCCGCGCACCTCTTGTCCCGCCGTGCTCATCATGCCTCCAGGGGGTGTCGGGAGACTTACGAAGTTCCCGGGAAACGGCGTTCCAGACCTCGGGGACGGGCGGCGCCGCCGGTTACGATGATCAGGTGAGGACCGACCAGCACGGACTCGCCATGAGCGGGGCGAGCGCCGCCGCGGCCCGCCACTACGACCGCGCGATCGACGAGCTGCTGCACTTCCGGGCCGAGGTCGACGCCGAGGCGAACGCGGCCCTGGAGGAGTCGCCCGACTTCCCCATGGGCAACGTCCTCGCCGCCTATCTCGGGCTGCTGACCACCGACGCCGAGGACGCGCGGACGGCGCGGGCGCGCTTCGGCGCCTTCCGCCGCCGCGTCGACGAGACGTCCCTGCCGCCGCGCGAGCGGGCCCACGTCGCGGCCGTGCGGGCGCTGCTCGACGGCGACTTCCTGACCTGCGGGGCGCTGCTCGGCGAGATCACCGTCGAGCATCCGCGCGACGCGCTGGCGCTCATCGCCGGCCACCAGATCGACTTCTTCACCGGCGACGCCCGCTCGCTGCGCGACCGCGTCGGCGGCGCGCTCACCGCCTGGGGCCCCGGCGACCCGCACTACGGGCACCTGCTCGGCATGTACGCCTTCGGGCTGGAGGAGGCCGGGCACTACGACCGGTCGGAGGAGGTCGGGCTGCGGGCGGTCGAGCTCGACCGGCGCGACGTGTGGGCGATCCACGCGGTGACGCACACGTACGAGATGCGCGGCCGCTTCGGCGACGGGCTGCGCTACCTCGACGCGCGGGTGCCCGACTGGTCCACCGGGACGTTCCTCAACGTGCACGCCTGGTGGCACTACTGCCTGTTCGCGCTGGAGGCGGGCGACGTGCCCCGGGTGCTGGCGATCTACGACGCGGCGCTCGCCGACGGGCAGTCCTGCATGGAGCTGCTGGACGCCGCCGCCCTGCTGTGGCGGCTCCACCTGGAGGGGTCGGAGCAGCCCGCGCGGTGGCGGGCGCTGGCCGACGCCTGGCCCCCGCGGATGGCGGAGCCGTTCTACGCCTTCAACGACATGCACGCGGTCATGGCGTACGTGGGCGCGGGGCGGGTGGGCGAGGCGGAGAAGCTGATCGCCTCGCGGGAGGCGTACGTGGCCGCCGGGCCGCGTCCTGGTGTCACCAATGTCGGCATGACGCTGCGGGTGGGGCTGCCGGTGTGCCGGGCGCTCGTCGCGTTCGGGCGGGGCGACCACCGGGCGGCGCTCGACCTGCTGTACCCGATCCGGCACCGGGTCGACGAGTTCGGCGGCAGCCACGCCCAGCGCGACGTGGTGCAGCGGACGTTGCTGGAGGCGGCGCTGCGGGCCGGGGCGCGGGACGTCGCGCGGACGCTCGTGAGCGAGCGGATCGGGGTGCGGCCGTGCAGCCCGTACAACTGGCTGAAGCAGGCGGCGGTGGCCGAGGCGTTCGGCGACCGGGCCGCGGCGGCGTCCGCCCGCGCGCGGGCCGGCGAGCTGGCCCGCGCCCTCTGACCGGCGGGATCGACTGACTCATGACTCAGCGGCAAGGGCTGTGACCGCCGATTCCCAGGAGACCTGTGGGCTGTCGAGGTCTTCTTGAGGCGGCGTTCGTGAGAAGATCGAGATCATGATCGGTCTGCCAGGCTCGGGTCGTCGCACTCGCCGTGCCGCCGCGACGGCCACCCCCGTGAACCTCGTGCCGTGCCCATGGACGCCCGCCGTCGCCGACGCCCCACCCGGCCGCGCCCTCCGCGGACGGACCCGCCCGGTGCCGATCACATGCTGACCATGCGCGAAGGCGACCCCCGCACCGGCCCCTCCCCCGCTCCCGCCGGCGGCCAGGACGTCCCGGTCCGCAGGGAGAGCGGCCTGCCCAGGCGGGAGACCGTACGCGGCTCCGCCCGCACCCCTGGCACGCCCGTTCCGCCGGTCACGCCGTCGCCGGACGCGGGCCCCGCGACGCCCGGCCATCGCTTACCGGCCTCCGCCGCCCGCCCCGCCCGCGCCGAGGGCGACGGGCCGGGGGACGCCGAGCAGGGAAGCATCGGGGAGATCCCCGGGCTCCGGCCGCGCCGCCGTCCCCGCGACGGGGGCGAGGTGCCGGGCTCCGACGTGGACCTGGTGGACGCCCTCGACCCGCTCGCCCGCCGTACGGTGTCCGCCTGGCTGCGCGGCAAGCCGTCCGCCGCCGCCCGTCAGGTGGCGTTCCAGGTGATGGCGTCGTTCCTGCGCTGGCTGCAGGCGGCCGAGCCGGGCGTCGAGCTCCTGGCCGTCACCGGCGCCCATCTGGAGGCGTACTGCGAGGCCGCCCGCACCGGCGGCGTCCCCCGCAGCCCGGGAAGGCCGCTCACCAGCAAGACGGTGAGCCGCAAGCGGGCCGCCCTGCTGTCGTTCTACACCTACGCCTGGCGCTGCGGCGTCGTCCGGCACAACCAGGTCGCCGGCTCCTCGCCGGCCCGCTCCGGCAACGGCGCCGCGGTGACTCCCGAGGAGCGGCGGCTGCTCCGCCAGGGCGTCGCCCGCCTCGCGGCGGACGGCCGCACCACGGAGGCGGCGGCCGTCGCGCTCCTGGAGCTGACCGGCGCCGCCGTCGAGGCCCTCGCCGGGCTGACCCGGCAGGACGTGCGCACCGTGCCCGACGGCACCACCGGCCAGCCGGCCGTCGTCACCGTCAACCACGGCCGGGACGACGTCGCCGCCTTCCTGGTCACGCCGCTGGCCCGGCCGCTGCTGCGCGTCCTGTGCGCCAGCCGCCCGGCGGGCGAGCCGCTGATCCGCCGCCCGGACGGCCGCGCGCTCGACACCGCCTGGCTCGGCACCGCGCTCACGGCCGCGGCCCGCGCCGGCGGCGTCCCCGAACACCGCGCCCGCCGCCTCACCCCGGCCATGCTCCGCGCCACCAACCTCACCGACCTGCTGAACCCCCGCTGACCAGCCCGCCCCCGCCCGGCCCCCGTGCCCCCCATGCCCGGCCCCGTCCCCTCCTCGCCTCAGACCGGTCTGAGGCGAACGGGCGTGGTCGGGGGGCGGGGCGGGGGTTGGAAGGGAATGTCGGCGGGGCCGGGTAGGGTTTCGCCCCATGGATCGGGAACTCACGCTCATGGTCGTCCACGCCCACCCCGACGACGAATGCCTCAGCACCGGCGGCATCCTGGCCCGCTACACCGAGGAGGGCGTCCGCACCGTGCTGGTCACCTGCACCAACGGCGAGCAGGGCGACGGCGAGGGCGGCGTCAAACCGGGCGAGGACGGCCACGACGACGCGGCGGTGGCCGCCCGCCGCCTGGCCGAGCTACGCGAATCGGTCACCCACCTGGGCATCGACCATCTGGAGCTGCTCGGCTACCGCGACTCCGGCATGGACGGATGGGCGGGCAACGGGCATCCCGACGCGTTCGCCAACGTCCCGGTGGAGGAGGCGGCGGGCCGGCTGGCCGCCCTGATCGAGCGCTACCGGCCGCAGGTCGTGGTGACGTACGACGAGACGGGCGGCGGCGGCTACGGCCACCCCGACCACGTGCAGACGCACCGGATCACCGCGGCGGCCGTCGAGTCGACCGGCATCCCCGACAAGTTCTACTACACCGCGATGCCGCGTTCGGCGATGCGGCAGATGTTCGAGCTGATGCGCGACAGCGGCGTCGACGTGGGCGACTTCGAGCTCCCCGACGACTTCGGCACCCCTGACGAGCGGGTCACCACGATCGTCGACGTGGCCCCCTACACCGAGCGCAAGCTCAAGGCGCTGCGGGCGCACGAGAGCCAGGGCGAGAACATCTTCCTGCTGCGCATGCCGGAGGAGACGCAGCAGCGGGCGTTCTCGCACGAGGCGTTCGAGCGGGTGCTGTCCAAGGTGAAGACCCCCGCCCACGAGGAGGACCTGTTCACGGGCCTGCGCCACTGACCACGCAGCGCCGGCGCCGGCGCCCCGGCCACGGCCACGGAAAGGCGGCGCGATGATCGCTGTCCTGGGTGAGTGCGTCGCGGACGCCTTCGCCACCCGGCCCTCGGCTTCCCCTGACGGCGGCGGGCTGGGGCTGCGGGTGCTGCCGGGCGGCGGCCCCGCCAACACGGCCGTGGCGCTGGCCCGCCTCGGCACCCCGGCGCGCTTCCTCGGCCGCGTCTCCCGGGATGTCTTCGGCGGCCTGTTCCGCGGGCATCTGACGTCCTCGGGCGTGGACCTGTCGGGGTGCGTCGAGGCCGCCGAGCCGAGCACGCTCGCCGTCGCCGCCCTCGACGCGGACGGACGGGCCGGCTACACCTTCTACGCCGAGGGCGCCGCCGACTGGCAGTGGAGCCGGGACGAGCTGGCCCCGGCCCGCCTCGGCGCCGCCGCGTGCCTGCACACCGGCTCCCTCGCCCTGGTCAGGGCGCCGGGGCGGGCGGCGATCGAGGAGTTCGCGCGGGCCGCGTCCGCGCACGCCACGATCTCGGTCGATCCGAACGTCCGCCCCAGCCTCGCCGCCAAGGACGACTACCAGGTGGCGCGCTGGTGCGCGTGGGCCGACATCCTCAGGCTCAGCGACGACGACCTGGATGTCCTGCTGCCGGGGGTGCCGCCGGAACACGCCTGCGACACCTGGCACGAGGCGGGGGCCCGTCTCGTGGTCGTCACGCGGGGGGCCGCGGGCGCGCTGGTCTCCCTGGACGGCGAGCGCGCCACCGTGCCCGCCCCCGAGGTCGAGGTCGTGGACACGGTCGGCGCGGGCGACTCCTTCACGGCCGGCCTCCTGCACCGCCTGCACGCCGGCGGCCTGCTCGGCGGGCGGCTGGACGGCCTGGACCTGGGGACGGCGGTGGAGGCGGCGACGTTCGCGGCCCGCGTGGCGGCCCTGACCTGCACGGTTCTCGGCGCCGACCCACCCTGGGCCGCCCAACTGGCCACCGGCTCCGACGACCCGGGCTGACCGCGCCGCCAGGTGACGGCTAGCCGGGATCGGTGGGGGCGGTGCGGTGGCCGTTCCAGACGAAGCGGGCCGTCGTCACGGCGTCGTCGCCGTCGCCGGTGATGAGCTGGTGGATGGCGATCCCGTCGAGCTCGCGATAGTCGCACCACTCGTGATCGGAGGTCAGCACGAGGTCCAGCCCCAGGTCCACCAGCAGCTCGAAGACCTGGCCGCGGTTCGTCCGGTCCACGCCCACGAACACCTCGTCCAGCAGGATGAACCGGGGGCATCCCGGATCGGCCTGATAGTGCGCGGCCACGGCGGCGAACAGCGGCAGGTGCAGCGCGATCGCCTTCTCCCCGCCCGACAGCGCGCCGTGCAGCTTCCTGGTGAGGTCCTGCCAGCCCTGGCCGTCGCCGCGGTCGAGCCGGACCGTGAACCGGTGCCAGGAGGTGTAGTCGAGCACCGCCGCGAGCTGGTCCTCCCAGCTCGCCGGGGAGTCGTCGGCCCGCGCCTCCTCCACCCGGTCGCGGAAGAAGGCGTACAGGGCCTCGCGGGCCGTCTCGTCCAGGCCGGACGGGTCGCGCAGCAGCAGGTCACGGGCGTGCCTGGTGCCCGCGGGCTGGGCCGGGTCCACCTGCCAGGCCAGCCGGACCGCGAGGCGGGAGGCGGTGCGGACCCGTTCCAGGCGCCGGTTCATGTCCTCGACCAGGGCGGTCGCCTGCCTGACGCGGTCGGCCAGGTGACGGCGGGTGGCGCCGCCCAGCATGCGGTCGAACAGGTCCCGCTCCGCCTGCGTGCCGCCCGACGTGCGCGCGTCCCGCTCCGCGCGCAGCGCCTCGGCGAGCGCGGCCACCCCGGTGCGCGCGCCGCCGGTGCTCGCGGTGAGCACCTGGACGTCGTCGTCGTGCGCCAGCTCCAGGGTCGCCCGGTGGGCGAGCGCCTCCCTGGCGTGATGGACGGCGTCCCGGAGACGGGTCTCGGCCTCGCGGAGGTGACGCGGCTCGTACGGCACCGCGCCGAGGTGGTCGGCCAGGCGCCGGGCCGCCTCCACCGGGCCCGCCGGCGCCTCGGCCGCTCCGGGGGGCAGTGCGGCGTCGGACGGGAGGTGGCCGGCGGTGAGGCGGTGGAAGCGGGCGCGGGCCGCGTCGTACGCGCGTTCCGCCCCGGCGTGCTTCTCCTCGGAGGCGGCGAGCTCGCCCTGCAGCCGGCCGAGGCGGGCGTTGAGGCGGGCCAGGTCCTCGTTGAGCGACTTGACGAGGCGGCGGGAGGCGCGGTGCGCGGCCTGGGCATCGTGAAGCCCTTCGAGCACCCGGAGCCGGTCGGCGTCGTCGCCGGGCCCGGCAACGGGCCCGGCTGCGGGCCCGGCTGCGGGCTCCACCGCTGCGGGCCCCGCAGCCGAGCCTGTGGCCGGCCCCACGGCGGCTGGCCCCATGGCGGCCGGTCCCACGGCTGACCCCATGGCGGGCCCTATGGCGGGCCGTGCCGGGGGGTCGTTCCTGGGCCTGGTGGTGGATCTCGCGGCCGGGCCCACGGCTGACTCGACGGCGGCGAGGCGTTCGGCCAGGGTGATGGCCGACGCCGCCGCTTCCTCGGCTCGTTCGACGGCGCGTACCGCCAGGTCCTCGTACTCACGGGCGGTCTCGGCGGCGTAGGCGGCCAGTTCCCGGGCGGCGCGGGCGTCGGCTCGGCGCTCGTGCCGTACGGCGGCGGCGGTCTCGGCGGCGCGCAGCGCCTCCTCCAGCCCGTCCAGGGCGGGCAGGGCCGTCGGCAGGGCGTGCGCGGCGGCCTGTTCGGTGACCCGGCGCAGCGCCAGGACGACCTCCGCCTCGCGCCCGCGCAGCCGTTCCTCGCCCGCGCGCAGCCGGTCCTCCAGCAGCGCGACCTTCGCGACGGCCGCGTCCAGGGCGCGGGCGGCGGCGTCGTACGGTCCGCGATCGGGTCGGCGCCGCAGCTCGGCGGCCAGGGCGTCGCGGTCGCCGGCGAGAACGGTGAGGAGGTGCCCGCACTCGGCGATGAGTCCCGCCACGTCGCTCAGCCGTTCGTCCAGCTCGGCGATCCGGCGGCGGCGGGCCCGCTCGCGGGCGGCGGCGCCGACGTACGAGGGCTCGGGCTTGGCCCACCGGCCGGCCGCGGGGCCGAGCCGCCAGGTGCCGTCCGCGCCGATGACGGCCGGATGATCGACGCCCGTGGCGGTGGGCGCGTACGCGACCGCCGCCAGCACGGCCTCCACCGGGGCCGGGGAGCCCGGCTCGGCGAGCAGCACGTCGGCGAGGCTCGGGCCGGGCGCGGGACACGACAGCGCGGCCACGGCGAACGCGTCGTGCCCGTCCGCACCGAACCCGCCGTGCCCGTCCGCGCCGAGCGCGTCGTGCCAGTCCGCGGCGAACCCGCCGTCCGGCAGCAGCCACAGGTCGAGCAGGCCCGACGCCTCCAGGGCGGCCTCCACGGCGGCCTGGACGCCGTGATCGACGCCCGGCCGGAACCCGACCGCCCGCCACAGCGGCGTACCCGGACGTCCCTCGCGAGCGGCCGGGGCGCGGGTGTGGGGAACGCGCGGCGGAAGGACGGCCCGCTCGTCGAGGCTGAGGCGTTCCGCGGCCAGCTCGGCCCGTTCCTTCGCCAGGTTGTCGCGCACGGTGGTGAGCTGGTGCTCACGGGCCGCCATCCGGACGGCGGCACCGATCCTGGCCTCCGCCACCGCCTCGTCGGCCGCGCCTGGATCGCCGGCGAGGGCGGCCAGGCGGCCGGGGTCGAGACGCAGGTGGAGGCAGCCGGCCGCCCATTCGGCGAGGGCGGCGGCCAGGTCCTTGAGACGTTCGTCGCACAGGCGGCCGGCGCGTTCCCTGGTCTCGCGGGCGGCGTCGAGGGCGTCCCTGGCCTGGTCGCGGTCCCGCTCGGCGGAGGCACGGCGGCCGGCCGCCTCCTCGTGCGCGAGCGCCGCGACCCTGACCTCCCGGATCTGCGCGGCCCTGCTGCTCACCGCGGCCCGTACCAGCTCGCGCGCCGCCCACGCCCCCTCTCTGGTGCTCGGGCCGGGCGCGGCGGCGGCCTCTTCGGGAGTGTCCTCGGCGAAGAGGTCGTGGGCGCTGAGGAGACCGGCTCGCCGGGCGGCGTCGCGGGCCTCGGCGCGGGCCCGGTCGGCGAGCGCCGCCGCGGCGCGGGCGGCCGCGGCGGCGCGGAGCGAGAGGCGTTCCCTGGCCGCCGCCGCCCGCGCCGCCGCGCCCGCCTGGTCGCGCAGCGCCGCCGCCGCCTCGTGGGCGCGCCGCGCCTCCTCGCGCAGCCGGTGCAGGCCGTTCCCGCCCCGGTACGCCTCGCTCTCCTTCAGCCCGTCGATCCGCGCCGCCAGCGCCAGCTCCCGCGCCTCCTCCTCCCCCAGCCGCAGGGTCGCCGCCCGCAGCTCCTCCTCGGCCTCCCGCAGCGCCGCGCGCCGGGCCGCGCTCTCCTCGGCCCGCGCGTCCAGCTCGGCGCGGGTCTCCAGGACGGCGGCGGCCGCCGCCCGCAGGACCCGCCGGGCGTAGTCGCGCTGCCGGGCGGCGAGCCGGTCGGTCTCCGCCACGTCCCTGTCGAGCAGCCGCAGTTCCTCGCGCTGCCGCTCCAGGCGTTCGAACCCGTCGGCGAGGTCGCGGAGCTCGTCCTCGCCGAGCGGCGGCAGCGCGCTGGACAGCAGGTCGGACAGCAGGCCGGGGTCGAGGCGTTCGGACAGCTTGGGGGTGCGGAGCTGGCGCAACGCGGTCAGGAGCGCGTCGTAGCGCTGCTCGTTCAGCCGCGGGTAGAGGGTCCGGCGCACCACGGCCCGGTACGCCTCGGCGGACTCGTGCACCGTGCCCGCCTCCCCCAGCTCCTCGGCGAGCTGGGCGCGGGTGAGCGGGTGGCCGCCGTCGCCGGTCAGCCGGATCCCGCCGGGCACGCCGATCCTGGCCCCGGTGAGGGTGAAGTAGGAGGCGGTGACGTTCGTGGTGTGGACGGTGGCCTGGAGCCGGGCGCCGCAGGTGAACCAGCGGCCGTCGGCGTGCCGGAACTCCAGCCAGACGAAGCCCGCCCGGGTGACGCCGGCCGCGCCGTCGCCCATGAGGTTCCAGTGCATGGTGCGCTCGGCGCCGCCGAACGTGGACAGCCGGCTCGGCTTGAGGCTCGCGTCCAGCACGTACGGCAGCAGCAGCTCCAGCACCTTGGACTTGCCGCTGCCGTTGGGGCCGCGCAGCAGCAGCCGGCCCCGGTGGAACTCGAACACCTCGTCGTAGTAGCGCCAGACGTTGAGTATCCCGGCGCGCTCCGGCGTCCAGCGGGCCTCCCCGCCGCGCGCGGCCCGCGCCCTGGTCAGCTCGGTGACGGTCACGCGTCCTCCACGAGGTCGGCGAGGTCCGCAGGATCGGTGAGGTCAGCGGGGCCGGTGAGGTCAGCGGGGCCGGCGGGCGTGACGCGGTAACGGGCGGCGGCGGGGAGAGCGGCGACCCGGTCACCCGTGCGGCGGGCCAGCCCGAAGCGCGCGAGCACCTCCAGCGCGTCGGCGGCCAGGCGGAAGGCCCCGTCCTCCGACCGGTAGGACCTGGCCCACCGGGGGAAGCGGCGCAGCAGCCCGGCGGCCTCGTCCGCCAGCCGCCCGGTGGTCAGGGGGCCGGCGGTGATCAGCGGGTCGAGCAGGAGCAGGGCGGCGACCTTGGCGGGGCTGCCGTCGTCGGGGAAGCGGCTGTCGGTGGCGATGGCGTCGGGGTCCACGAGGAGGAAGCCCTCGGCGCGTTCCTCCAGGACGAAGCCGGCTTCCTCGGCGGCGCGCCGGATCATGCGGCGGCCGGCGGGTGAGGCGGCGTAGGCGGACTCGTCGGGTGTGAGATCGTCGAGGTGGACGACCGGCTCGTCGAGCAGGCGGCGGACGAGGGAGTGGCGGGCCCACAGGGTGCGCTGGGTCGCGGTCGGCTCGTCCCCGCCGTAGCGGGGCTCGGCGGTGAGCGCGGCGAGGTCGGGGGCCTGGAGGGTGGAGGGCGGGACGGGGGTGGTGAGCAGGCGGGTCACCAGGGTGGTGTCGGCGCGGTAGAGCACATCGGCGCCATGACCGGCCTCCTCGTCGCCGTCGCCGGAGCCGGTGCCGGGGGGTTCGTGAAGGGGTGTGAGGGCGCCGTACTGCCGCAGGAGCGCGACCGCGTCGGCGAACGCCGCCCGCTCCTCCCCCCGTACCGGGTCGAAGGGCGGCACGCCGGGTTCCGCGGCGGCGGCCCGCGCCACCCGCCGGGCCAGCAGGCCGACCGTGGTGACGGGCGCGGCGAGCAGCTCGGCCGCGCACAGGCACAGCAGCGTGTAGCGGCGGCGGTCGAACGGGATCGCGGAGCCGTGCGTACGCCGGGCCGGGCGGGTGGCGTCGGCGCGCGGGCGGACCTTGGCGAGCCGGGCGTACCCCTGACGGGGCTCGACGACGAGCCGCCATCCGCAGAAGTAGTCGAACCACTGGACGAGCGGGCGGCGTCGCTTCCTGACCAGCTCGAACGCGGCCGGGTCGGCGTGCCGGGACACCAGGGGGCGGCCGAGCAGCGTCCTGACGGCCCGTGCGATCTCCTCCTTCTCGGCCCGTACGAGCTGGTTGGCGCGGCCGTTCACGCCCCCACCGCCCGGCTGTGGGGGGCCGGGGTCGTCTCGCACCCGTGGCCGCCGGCGGCGTGCAGGTCGATGAGGTAGTCGGGGCCCAGGAAAGAGCCCTCCGGGGTACGCAGCTCCGCCACCGCGCCGTCCTCCGGGTCGCGCAGCACGATCTCGATCCGGCCGTCGGCGGTGGCCGCGCGGCGGAACCCGGCGGCGTCGGGGCGTTCGGCCAGGGCGCGTCCGATGAGGTCGAGCAGGCGGGCGAGCCCGGCGTGGTCGAGCTCGCCCAGCCGCGACAACCGCATCGCACCGGTCCCGGACGCCGCCGGCTCGCCGGGGCCTGCTGACGTACGCCCGCCGCCGTGGGCCGGAGTGGCGCCGCTGATGGTCGTGGCCAGGGAGGACCAGGCGGTCTCCAGCGCGGCGCGTTCCCTCGCGGCGCGGGCGCGGCGCTCGGCGCGCAGGGCCGTCACGTCGCGGACCTTGCCGGTACGGCCCACCCGCTCGGTACGCCCCCGCGACCGCAGCAGCGCCGACACCTCGACCGGCTCCGCCCGCGCCCACGGCACCCCGGCGGGGACGAGTTCGGCGTCGGCGTGCCCGAGGTGCGCGTGCCGGGCGGGGGCCAGCCCGAACGCGGCGTCCCACAGCCGGTGGGCGTCATCCTCGGTGGGGGCGGTGGCGAACCAGCGCGCCAGGGCGCGGAAGTCGGCGGCGGCGCCCGCCGGTCGCCGCCGCGCGTCGGCGATCCGGTCGAGCGACTCCAGCAGCGCGACGACGGCCTCCCGCGCGACGTCATGCAGCCGCCGCGCCCCGCCGTCCTCCGCGAACCACGCCCTCAGCGCCTCCCAGCGCACCGCCCGCTCCTCCAGCCACGCAGCCACCGGGTCCTGCCCGGGGAGAGAGGGGGAAGGGGCCAGGCCGCCACGGGACGAGGACACCTCGGCCCGGGACGGGGGCAGGTTGGCGCCGGCGAGGGCGCGGGTGTGCAGGACGTTCACGCCGTGCCGGGCGACGGACTCCAGGGCCTGCTTGATGGCGTCCCACCGCTGGTCCAGGCCGGTGGCGTACTCCTGGAGGTACGTCACGGTCTCCTGGAGGTACGTCACCGCGGCGCCGGCAGGCGGCCCGTCGGGGGCGGGCGTGCCGGGGCGGAGGAGGCGGCGCAGTTCGGCGGTGAAGCGGCCGGCATCGGCCCGCAGGCCGTCGAAGTGGCACTCCAGCTCGCGCAGGGCGGTGAAGACGCGCCGGTCGTGTCCGGGGTCGGCGTCGCGGAGCAGGTCGTCGAGCTCGCGCAGGCGGTCGGCGACGGCGTCGAGGACGGCGGTGTGCAGGGCTCCTGACGGCGACCCCGAGAACGACTCTGAGGACGCCCCCGAGGACATCTCTGCCGTTCCCCCTGACGACGCCCCTGACGACGCCCCTGACGACGCCCCTGAGGACGTCTCCGAAGACATCCCTGACGACCTCTCTGAGGACGGCAGGGCTGCCGTGGCGTGGCGGAGTGCGGCGAGTGCGGCTTCGCCGCGCCGGGTCAGGGCGTACTGGGGGCTCTCGCGCCGGTACGCCTCGGCGGTGCCGAAGCCGCCCGTGTGGTCGAAGACGACGTCGAGCAGCCCCCAGGCGGTGAGCCTGCGGAGTGCGGCGGCGACGTCCCGCTCACCGCCGGCCTCGGGAGGCAGGAGGGCGCGCAGCGCGGCCGGGGTGAGCGCGGTCTCCAGGCGGCCGGCGGCCTCGGCGAAGGCGTGGAGCACCGCGATGTGCAGGTCCGCCCGTTCCGTCGTGGCGAACCGGAAAAGCTCCGGCGGCACTCTCGGCGGCTCAGCCATCGCCCCGCTCCCCTCGCGCGATTTCCGGACCACGCAACGGTAGCGGGGAACCGCCGCCGGAAGGTCGCGGTTTGCGCGCGGATCACCCGGGTACGGCGGCAGATTGGAAACAACCGGGGAACGAATATCGGAGGGTCGAAATGGCAGAATTCGAGGCATCTCGGGGCATGCCGGCCGAGAGCACGATCGTGTTCGGTGTGGCCTCCGACGTCGCCGTGATGGACCGCTGGCTGCCGCGCGGCCTGCACGTCTCCGACGCCGGCCCCGACCGGGTGGAGGCCGAGGGCGACCTGGTGCCCGGCGAGGGGACCCACGAAGGGCTGTTCCGCGCCCAGGAGGACCAGCTCCGGGTCGAGTGGGGCGGCCGTGACCACCCCGACTACGCCGGCTGGCTCCAGGTGTCCGACTCCGCGAGCGGGACTAGCGAGGTCACGGTGCACATCTCGCTGCTGGACCAGCCCGAGGGCGGGGCGCGGGCGGAGGAGGTCAGTGAGCTGCTCGACCGCTCGCTCGACCGGCTGGCCGACGAGGTGAGCCGCCGTGTCGAGGGCTCTGGCTGAGCGACCGGCCAACGGGGGCGACTGTCGATGGGGGCGACCGGTCAGCGGGGGCGACCGGCCAACAGGGCTACCGGCGATCGCGGTCGGCTGATCGGACTGACGGGCCGATCGGCGAAATCCCCTTTTCTGGCACTACGTCGGATTTTTCCGATCACTGCTCTTATTCTTGCAAATGATCTAATACAGCGCGATTAAAGGGCATCGCAAGCTTTCACGTTCAGCGTTTGAGCATGCGACGCTCGATCCTTGTCATTTCCGCGGCCATCGCCGCTTTGCTCGCCATGACCGGCCTCGCCAGTGCCGCCGGCGCCCCCACCTCCTACGGCCAGCGCCCGGCCTGGACGTCGTGCGGCGGCGGTTTCCAGTGCGCCACGCTGCGGGTCCCGCTCGACTACGCGAAGCCGGGCGGCCGGCAGATCAAGATCAGTATGATCCGGCTGCCCGCCACCGGGAGGCGGATCGGCTCCGTGGTCCTGAACTTCGGCGGCCCGGGCGCGTCCGGCGTGGACCTGCTCCGGGCCGACAGGACGGTCCTGTCGGCCGCGCTGCGGCAGCGTTTCGACGTGGTGTCGTTCGACCCGCGCGGCGTGGGCCGGTCGGCCCCGGTGCGCTGCCTCGGCACGCTCGGCATGGACGCCTACCACGCCGCCGACGAGACCCCCGACGACCGGCGCGAGCGCGCCACGCTCAAGGCGTGGGGCAAGGCGCTCGCCAAGTCCTGCGCCGCCGGCTCGGGCAAGGAACTGCTGCGGCACGTCGGCACCTACGAGGCCGCCCGCGACCTGGACGTGATGCGCTCGGCGCTCGGCGACGCCCGCCTGACGTACCTGGGCTGGTCCTACGGCACCTACCTGGGCGCCAGGTACGCCGACCTGTACCCGAGGCGGATCCGCGCCATGGTGCTGGACGGCGCCGAGGACCCGCGGCAGACGGGGGCCGAGTTCCAGCGCTCGCAGGCGCAGGGGTTCCAGGTGGCGATGAACGCGTTCCTGCGCGACTGCTTCACACGCGCGGACTGCCCCTTCAGGAAGCACACCCTGTCCGCGGCCGGGAAGCGTCTGGACGCGCTGCTGCGGCGGGCCGACCGCGCCCCGCTGCGCAACACGATGGACGGGCGGCAGGTCACCGAGTCGATCGTGCGCACCGGCGTCATGGCGGCCCTCTACTCGGCCGACTCGTGGAAGTACCTGCGGGGCGCGCTGGCGATGGCGTTCAAGGGCGACGGCACGGCCCTGCTGGTCCTCGCCGACTTCTACAACGGCCGCCGCCAGGACGGCACGTACACGAACGAGTCCATGGCCCGCCTGGCCATCTCCTGCGCCGACCACCCGGAGACGCCGTGCCCGTACTGGCCGGTGAAGGGCCGGCCGTTCACCAAGAAGGTGACGGCACCCGGCTCGCCGCCGATCGTGGTGGTGGGCACGACCCGGGACCCGGCGACGCCGTACGCGCTGGCCAGGTCGCTGGCCGCGCAGCTCGCCAACGGCGTGCTGCTGACCAACGACGGCGACGGCCACACGGCCTACCACGGCGGCTCGTCGTGCGTGGAACGCCAGGTCGACCGTTACCTGATCACCGTCCGTGCCCCGGCCCGCGGAGCCTGCCACGCTTCTGCCAAGGCCTGATGCCGCCAGCCCCTGCCGCTGGTGAGGGACTGGTCAACCCCGGCCGCGCCTGCGCGGCCGGGGTCACGGCGTGGGCGAGATTGGGCGGACGAGACCGGTATGCCCGCCCCCGCCCGAGGAGCCCATGGAGTCGCTGCTGATCCTGCACGCGGTGGCGGCGGCGTGCGCCCCCTGGCTGGCCCGCTGGATCGGCGGCCGCCGCGCGCTGCCGGTGCTGGCGCTGGCTCCCGCGGCGGGGTTCGGGTACACGGTGTGGCTGGGGCTGGGCGGGCGGGCGCCGGCGGAGGAGGTCACCCGGTGGGCGCCGGCGATGGGGCTGGAGCTGGCCTTCCGCGCCGACGCGCTGGCGATGCTCATGATGGCCCTGGTCACCGGCGTCGGCGTGCTGGTGCTGGTCTACAGCGCCCGCTACTTCTCCGCCGGCGACGAGGGGCTCGGCCGCTACGGCGGCGTCATGGTGGCCTTCGCCGGGTCGATGCTGGGCCTGGTGACGGCCGACGACCTGCTCCTGCTGTACGTCTTCTGGGAGCTGACCACGGTCTTCTCGTACCTGCTGATCGGGCACGAGCCGGAGAGCCGGACGAGCCGGCAGGCGGCGATGAAGGCGCTGACGGTCACCACGTTCGGCGGTCTCGCCATGCTGGCCGGGTTCGTGCTGGTGGGGCTGGAGGCGGGCACGTACCGGGTCTCGGAGCTCGGCCCCGGCGACGTCGGGCCGGCCGCGATCGTGCTGATCCTGGCCGGCGCCCTGGCGAAGTCGGCGATCTTCCCGTTCAGCTCGTGGCTGCCCGCGGCCATGGCCGCGCCGACGCCGGTCTCGGCGTACCTGCACGCGGCGGCGATGGTGAAGGCGGGCGTGTACCTGGTGGCGCGGCTCGGTCCCGCGGCCGGGGACCTGACCTGGTGGCGGGCGCCCACGGTGGTGCTGGGCCTGCTCACGATGGCGCTGGGCGGCTGGCGGGCGCTGCGCGAGAGCGACCTCAAGCGGCTGCTCGCCTACGGCACGGTCAGCCAGCTCGGCTTCCTGGTCGCGCTGTTCGGGTACGGCACGCGCGGGGCGGCGCTCGCGGGCACCGGCATGCTGCTCGCGCACGCGCTGTTCAAGGCGGCGCTGTTCCTGCTTGTGGGCGTGATCGACCACGCGGCGGGCAGCCGGGACGTGCGCGAGCTGAGCGGTCTCGGCAGTTCGATGCCGTGGGTGTGCGCGGCGGCGGTGCTGGCCGGGGCGTCGATGGCGGGGGTGCCGCCGCTGGCGGGGTTCGTCGGCAAGGAGGCGGCGCTGGAGGCGCTGCGCGGCACCCCGTGGGCGCTCGCGGGCGTGGTGGCGGGGTCGGCGCTGACGGCGGCGTACACGCTGCGCTTCCTGTGGGGGGCCTTCGCCGTGAAGCCCGGGGTGGCGGAGCGGGAGGTGGAGCGGCCGGCCGCGGCGACGTTCGTGCCCGCGGCGCTGCTGGCGGCGCTGGGGCTCGCCCTGGTGCCGTTCTCCTCCTGGTACGGCCACGCGATGGAGACCGGCTACACGGTCTTCTTCCGCGCCCCCGGGCATCCCGCCCATCTGGCGGTGTGGAGCGGGTTCGGCCTGCCGCTGCTGCTGTCGGCGGCGGCGCTGGCGGGCGGGGTGGCGCTGTTCCTGGCCAGGGAGCCGGTCGCGCGGATGGGCGCGCGGCTGCACCTGGTGGACTCGGGGCAGGCGTACTGGTCGCTGATCCGCCGGCTCGACCGGCTCGCCATCCAGGTCACCGGCATGATCCAGCGCGGCTCGGTGCCGGACTACCTGCTGCTCACGCTGCTGGCCATGATCGGCGTCGGCGTGTTCTCGGTCGTCTACGGCGGCGCCCCCCGCCTGGAGTCGCCGGTCGTGTGGTGGGATCGGCCGGAGCAGCTCGTCGTCGCGGTGCTGACGGTGGCGGCGGCGGTGGTGGCGCTGTTCGCCCGCGCGTCCATCTTCCTGGCCGTCATCGTGGGCTTCACCGGTTACGGCACGGCGCTGCTGTTCCTCGTGCACGGCTCGCCCGACCTGGCGCTCACCCAGTTCCTGGCCGAGACGCTCAGCCTGGTGATCTTCGCGCTGGTGCTGCGGCGGCTGCCGATCGACCCGGTCAGGGGGCGGCTGGCGCTGCCGCTGCGCGCCACGCTCGGCGTGGCCGTGGCCGTGGTGGCGACCGGCGCCGGCATGGAGGCGATGAGCGCCCGCACCGCCGAGCCGGTGGGCGGGCTCCTGGAGGCCGCGGCGCGGGAGGCGGGCATCGCCAACATCGTCAGCGCCGTCATCCTCGACATCCGCGCCTGGGACACCCTGGGCGAGAGCTCGGTGGTGGTCGTGCTCACGCTGGGCGTGACGAGCCTCGTGTTCCTGCGGCGGCGGTCGTACGCGATCGAGCGGGGCGAGCCGCCGCCCCCCGAGCGCACCCACTGGCTGACCTCGACGCGGCCGGCCGGCAAGCGGGTGGTGGCGTTCGAGATCGCGGCCAGGCTGACCTTCCACACGGTGCTGCTGCTGTCGGTGTTCCTGCTGTTCATCGGGCACAGCGGGGTGGGCGGCGGGTTCGCGGGCGGCATCGTGGCCGGGCTGGCGATCACCGTGCGCTACCTGGCGGGCGGGCGCAACGAGCTGGCCGTGGCGGTGCCGGTGCACGCGGGCGTGCTGATGGGGGCCGGGCTGACCCTCTCCGCGGCGACGGCGCTGATCGGGCTGCTGGCCGGGCGGGCGGCGCTCGACATGCTGGCGGCCGACGTGACGGTGCCGGTGCTCGGGCACGTGCACCTGTCCACGGGCCTGCTGTTCGACATCGGCGTCTACCTGTCGGTCATCGGGATGGTGCAGGACGTGCTGCGCGGCCTCGGCGCGGAGCTCGACCGGCAGATCGACGCCGGGGAGGGCGCGGAGCCGGACGCGCGCGCGGGCGCCGGGGAGGAAGGATGAACGCGCCGCTGCTGCCCTTCGCCGCCTCCGGCGCGCTGATCGCGGCCGGGGTCACGCTGCTGATGGAACGGAGCCTCGTCAGGGTGCTGGCCGGCGTGATCATGCTGGGCAACGGGGTGAACCTGCTCATCGTCACGGCCGGCGGCAACGCGGGCGTGCCCCCGTTCGTCGGGGCGGCGGGCATGGCCGACCCGCTGCCGCAGGCCATGGTCCTCACCGCGATCGTCATCACGCTGGGCGTGACCGCGTTCGTGCTGGCCATGGTGCACCGCTCGTGGCAGCTCACCGGCAGCGACGAGGTCCAGGACGACACCGAGGACCGGCGGGTGCGGCTGCGCGCCCGGCGCGGCGCGATGAGCCAGGCGCTGCGCCGCCGCAACGACGCCTACCGGCGGCTGATCGCCGAGCAGCGGGCCGAGCTGGCCCGGCTGGAGGCCGAGCAGGCCGAGCGGGAGCGGCTGGAGGAGGCGGACCTGGAGCGGCGCATCGACCGCGTCCACGTCGAGCTGGAGGAGTGGGCGCGGCGGCTGCGCGAGCGGGGCGGCACCGAGGAGGAGCTGCAGAGCCGCCTGGAGGAGACGGCCTTCCGCGAGCCCGCCGTGGACAACGCGCTGCGCATCGAGGAGCTGCGGGAGGAGCACGAGCGCCGCCGCGACGCGCAGGGGGCCAGGGAGCGCGAGATGCGCAGGCAGCTCAAGGCGCGGCAGCGGGAGGCCCGCCGCGAGCTGCGGGCCGCCATCCGCCGCGAGCTGGAACGGCAGGCGCTCGCCCAGGACCCGGAGCTGGAGGGCGAGGACTCGTGATCCCTCTCGACCGGGGCGTGCTGGAGGGGCTGGTGTGCGTGCCGGTGCTGCTGCCCCTGCTGGCCGCCGGGGTGAAGCTGGCCATCGGCGGGCGGCTGCGGCGGCTGCAGTCGCTGCTCAGCGTCGGCACGATGAGCGTGTCGCTGGCGGTGTCGGCGCTGCTGCTGATGGCGGCCGACACCGGCGGGCCGCTGGTGACCGAGCTCGGCGGCTGGCCCGCGCCCGCCGGGATCTGCCTGGTCGCCGACCGGCTCTCCACGCTGGTGCTGCTGGTGTCGTCGGCGGTGACGCTGTGCGTCATGGTGTACTCGATCGCCAACGCCTACGACGAGCAGGAGCACGACGCGCCGATGGCGATCTTCCATCCGGCGTTCCTGGTGATGGTGGCGGGGGTGGCCGACGCGTTCCTGTCGGGCGACCTGTTCAACCTGTTCGTGGGCTTCGAGCTGCTGCTCAGCGGCTCGTACGTGCTGCTGACCTTCGGCGGGACGGAGGCGCGGATCCGGGCCGGGGCGACGTACACGCTGGTGGCGCTGGCCTCGTCGATGTTGTTCCTGATCGCGCTGGCGATCACGTACGCGGCCACCGGCACCCTGTCGCTGGCCCAGCTCGCCACGCGCTTCGCCACGCTGCCCGAGCAGGTGAAGCTGCTGCTGGAGCTGACGCTGCTGCTGGTGTTCGCGATCAAGGCGGCGCTGTTCCCGATGTCGGCCTGGCTGCCCGACTCCTACCCGACCGCGCCGGCCCCGGCGACGGCGGTCTTCGCCGGCCTGCTCACCAAGGTCGGCGTGTACGCGATCATCCGCCTGGAGGCGCTGCTGTTCCCCGGAGGCCCGGTCTCGACGCTGCTCATGTGGGTGGCGCTGGCCACGATGCTCACCGGCGTGCTCGGCGCGGTGGCGCAGACCGACATCAAACGGATGTTGTCCTTCACGCTGGTCAGCCACATCGGGTACATGGTGTTCGGGGTGGCGCTGTCCACGGTCGCGGGCATGGCGGGCGCGATCTTCTACGTGGTGCACCACATCACCGTGCAGACCAGCCTGTTCCTGGTGACGGGGCTCATCGAGCGGCGGACCGGGACGACGTCGGTGAACCGGCTGGGCGGGCTCATGAAGGCGGCGCCGCTGATCGCCGTACTGTTCTTCGTGCCCGCGATGAACCTGTCCGGCATCCCGCCGATGTCGGGCTTCCTCGGCAAGCTCATGCTGGTGCAGGCGGGGCTGACGCACGGCGGGCCGCTGCCGGTGGCGCTCGTGGCGGCCGGGCTGGTGACGAGCCTGCTCACCCTCTACGCCGTCGCCAAGACCTGGGCGAAGGCGTTCTGGCGGGCGCCGAGGGAGGCGCGGGCGGGCACGGTCGTGGAGAGCGAGGAGGACACCGGCGAGGAGCCCACGGTCACCACGACCTCGCTGCCGGCGGCGCTGGTGGGGCCGGTGGCCGCGCTGGTGACGCTCGGGCTGGCGTACACGGTGCTGGCCGGGCCGCTGTCGGAGCTGACCTGGCGGACGGCAGGAGAGCTGATGGAGCGCGAGCCGTACGTCTCCGCGGTGCTGGGAGACCGGCGGTGAACGGGCGGCCGCCGGCCCCGCGCGTGCTGGGCCGCCGGGTGCCGCTGCCGCTGGTGGCCTGGCTGGCGCTGGTGTGGGTGACGCTGTGGGGCGACGTGTCGCCGGGCAACGTGCTGGGCGGGATCGCGGCGGGCGCGGTGGTGTCGTGGCTGCTGCCGCTGCCCGCCCTCGACCCCGGCATCAGGCTCCGGCCCCTCCCGCTGGCGCGCTTCCTGCTGTGCTTCGGGTGGGACCTGGTGATCTCGACGGTGCGGGTGGTGTTCTACGTGTTCCGGCCGGGGCCGCCGCCCGCGCAGCTCGTCCGGGTGCGGCTGCGCACGTCGTCGGAGCCCCTGACGGTGCTCATCATGACGGCGCTGGCGAACGTGCCCGGCAGCCTCGTGGTGGAGGCCTACCTCGCCGAGCGATGCCTGATGCTGCACGTCCTCGGCATCCCCGGCGACGCGACCGAGAAGGTGCGCGAGGACGTGACGGCGCTGGAGTCGCGGGTGGTGGCCGCGTTCGGCACCCGCGCGGACCGGGAGGAGCTGGGAACGGCATGACGGTGGTGTACGCGCTGACGCTGGCGCTGCTCGGGGTGGCCGCCGCGCTGACCCTGTACCGGGCGGCGCGCGGCCCGTCGATGCTGGACCGGGCGGTGGCGCTGGACGTGATGACGTCGCTGGCCATGTGCGGCGCGGGCGCGTTCGCGGTGGCCAGGGACGACTACTCCGACCTGCCGATCCTGCTGGTGCTGTCGCTGCTGGGGTTCGTGGGGTCGGTCTCGCTGGCCAGGTTCTTCGCCGCCAGGTCCGGCAGGAGGGCGCGGTGAGCGCGCTCGACCCGCTGGCCGGGGCCTGTCTCCTGCTGGGCGCGGTGCTGGCGCTGTCGGCCGGGGCGGGCCTGGTGAAGTTCCGTCACACGCTGGAGCGCATGCACGCGGGCACCAAGCCCCAGGTGGGCGGGGTGCTGCTGGTGCTGCTCGCCATGTGGCTGCACCGGCCCACCTGGGCGAACGCCGGGCCGCTCGCGCTGGTCGGGCTCTCGCAGGTGATCACCGTGGCGGTGGCCGCGTACACGATGGCGCGGGCCGCCTACGCCCGCGACTCCTCACGGGAGGACGAGGACGACGGGACGTCGCTGCCGTCGGAGGAGCCGCCCGGCTCCTCGCCGGAGTCCTGATCGTCGCCGCCCGCCCGGTCGATCGCCGCCTGGCCGAACCACGTCCACAGGGCCAGCACGGCGATCGCGCCGGCGACGGGCCAGGCCAGCCGGGGCCCGAACAGGTAGTCGATCACCAGTCCGGTGGCCGCCGTCATCGACACGATCAGCGCCAGGGCGCCCAGGATGCCGTAGAGGTTGGAGCGCCGTACCAGCAGCTCCTTGCGGCCCTGCCGGAACAGCACCCGGTGCTGCGCGGTGGGCGCGATGTAGCAGATCGAGGCCACCGCCGCGCCGACCAGCGCCGCGAAGAACAGCCACCGGTCGGCCTGGCCCAGCCTGTCGAACTGCTGCGAGAACGGCACCGTCAGCAGGAACGCGAACAGCACCTGCACGCCCGTGACCGCCACGCGGGCCCCTTGCAGGAGCTCCACGAAGTTGCGGTCCGCCCGCTCCTTCTCCGATTCCCGACTCACGCGCCCTCCCGTGCCGTCGCCGCGGACGCGGCGTGAAGAGCGCTCTCCTTCCACCCAAAAAAAGGTCAAAACCTGGTCATGACCATCTTTGCGGGAGTTATCGGCAGCTCACGTACGCGGTGGCCGGTCGCGTGGTGGACGGCGTTGCCGATGGCGGCCGCGGTGCCGACGATGCCGATCTCGCCGATGCCCTTGCTGCCCATCGGGTTGAGCCGCTCGTCCTCCTCCTCCAGCCACACCGCCTCGACGTCCGGGACGTCGGCGCAGGCCGGGATGTGGTACTGCGCGAGGTCGCGGCGCAGGAAGCCGCCGAACTCCTCGTCGGTCAGCGTCTCCTCCATGAGCGCCATGCCGAGGCCCATCGTCATGCCGCCGACGAACTGTGAGCGGGCGAGCCGCGCGTCCACGATGCGGCCCGCGGCGAACACGCCGAGCAGCCGCGACACCCGGACCTCGCCGGTGACGGCGCTGACCCGCACCTCGGCGAACTGCGCGCCGAAGGCGTGCCTGGCCAGCTCGGAGTCCTGCCCGACCTCCTCGGTGGTGTCCGCGCGGCCCTCCCTGCCGTCCTTCTTCAGCTCCTCGCAGGCCCGTACGACGGCCGACCCCCAGGAGGCGGTGCCCATCGAGCCGCCGGCCACCGGCGCGGCCGGCAGGTCGCTGTCGCCCAGCTCGACGTGCACCCGGCCGGGGGCGACGCCCAGCGTCTCGGCGGCGATCCTGGTGAGCGCGGTGCGCGCGCCGGTGCCGATGTCGGCCGCGGCCACCTGGACGAGGAAGCCGCCGTCGCGGACGCGCGCCACGGCCTGGCACGGGCTCCGCCTCGCCGGGTAGGTGGACGCGGCCACGCCCGTGCCGATCAGCCACTCCCCGTCGCGCCGGACGCCGGGCTCCGGGTCGCGCCGCTCCCAGCCGAAGCGGCGGGCCCCCTCGCGCAGGCAGCCGGCCAGGTTGCGGGAGCTGAACGGCAGGCCGCTGTCCGGCTCGGTCTCGGGCTCGTTGCGCAGCCGCAGCTCGACCGGGTCGATGCCGGCGGCGCAGGCCAGCTCGTCCATGGCCGACTCCAGGGCGTACATGCCGGGGCACTCGCCGGGGGCGCGCATCCAGGACGGCGTGGCGACGTCCAGCCTGACCAGGCGGTGCGCGGTGCGCAGGGCCGGGGTGGCGTACATGACGCGGGCCGGGACGGCGGTCTGCTCGGCGAACTCCTTCAGCGTCGAGCTCTGCTCGTAGGCGACGTGCTCCAGCGCGGTCAGCCGGCCCTCGCCGTCCGCGCCGAGACGCAGCCGCTGGATGGTGGGCGTGCGGTAGCCGGTCACGTCGAACATCTGCTGCCGGGTCAGCGCCACCTTGACCGGCCGGTCGGTGACGCGCGCGGCGAGGGCGGCCAGCACGGCCTGCGGCCGGGTGGTGCCTTTGGAGCCGAAGCCGCCGCCGACGTGCCTGGCGACCACCCTGACCCGGCCGGGCGGCAGGCCCAGCGTCTTCGCGATCATGTCGCGGTCCGTGGTGGCGCCCTGCGTGGAGTCGTACACCAGCAGGATGCCCTCGGCGTCCCACACGGCGAGCGCCGCGTGCGGCTCCATCGGGTTGTTGTGCAGGACGGGCGTCGTGTAGGTCACGTCCACGACGGTGGCCGCCCCCGCCAGCCCGCCCTCGAGGTCGCCCTGCTCGGTGTCGGAGGGGAAGCCCGGGTTGACGACCTCCGGGCGGTAGAGGCCCGGATGGTCGGCGCGCAGGCTGACGTCGTGGTCGGCGGTCTCGTACTCGACCCGGACCGCGTCCGCGGCGGCGCGCGCCTCGTCGTAGGTGCCGGCCACGGCGGCGGCGACGATCTGGCCCCGGTAGGCGACCTCGGGCCGCTGGAACAGGGCCAGCTCGGCGTCGGCGTCCTCGGCCAGCTCGGGCGGGTCGGCGACGGACAGCACGGCGAGCACGCCGGGCATGGCGAGCGCGGCGGCGGCGTCCACCCGGGCGACCCGGCCCTTGGCGATGAGCGACTGGACGGGGTAGGCGTACGCGACCCCCTCGACCGGGTACTCGGCCGCGTACGTGGCCAGCCCGGTGACCTTGACGCGACCCTCGACGCGATTCACGGTGCCAGCTCCTCCAGCGTGTTGACGATCAGGTCGCGGGCCATCGGCACCTTGTAGGCGTTGCGCGGCAGCGGCCTGGCCTGCTCCAGCTCGGCCTCGGCGGCGTCCAGGAACGTCCCGCCGGTCGCCGGGCGGCCGATCAGCTCCCGCTCGGCGCGTTCGGCGCGCCACGGCGCGTGGGCGAGGCCGCCGAGCGCGATGCGGCACCCGGCGACGGTCCCGTCGGCGGCGACGTCGAGGACGGCCGCGACGGACACGAGGGCGAAGGCGAACGAGGCCCGCTCGCGCACCTTGCGGTAGAGGGACGCGCCGGGCGGCGGCGGGGGCAGCTCGACGGCGGTGACGAGGTCGCCGGGCTCCAGCACGGTGTCCCGTTCCGGGGTGTCGCCGGGCAGGCGGTGCAGGCCGGGCATGGGGACGATGCGGTCGCCTCCCGGGCCGGTGACGTGCACCTCCGCCTCCAGCGCGGCCAGCGCCACCGCCATGTCGGACGGGTGGGTGGCCACGCACGCGCCGGAGTGGCCGAGCACGGCGAGGTTGGAGTGGTCGCCCTCGATGGCGGGGCAGCCGGAGCCGGGCCGGCGTTTGTTGCACGGCCTGCTCACGTCCTGGAAGTAGGCGCAGCGGGTGCGCTGCAGCAGGTTGCCCGCCACGGTCGCCATGTTGCGGATCTGGCCGGAGGCGCCGGTGAGCACCGCGCGGGCCAGCATCGGGTAGCGGGCCCGAACCAGGGGGTGGGCGGCGAGGTCGGTGTTGCGCACCGCCGCCCCGACGCGCAGCCGGCCCCTGACCTCCTCGACGGCGTCCAGCGGCAGCCGGCTGACGTCCAGCAGGTGCTCGGGACGGGCCACGCCGAGGCGCATGAGGTCGACGAGGTTGGTGCCGCCGCCCAGGTACATGGTGCCGGGGCGGTAGCGGCGCACGGCGTCGGCGGGGCTGGAGGCGCGGGCGTAGTCGAACGGCCTCATCGGGCGACCTCGGAGATGGCGCTGACGATGTTGACGTACGCGCCGCAGCGGCACAGGTTGCCGCTCATGCGCTCCCTGATCTCGGCCGGGGTCAGCTCGGGGTCGTCCATCAGGTTCTCGGTGACGGCGCTCGGGCCCGGCTCGCCGAGCATGCCGGCCGCCGAGCAGAGCTGGCCGGGGGTGCAGTAGCCGCACTGGAAGGCGTCGTGCTCGATGAAGGCGGCCTGCAGCGGGTGCAGCCGCTCGCCGTCGGCGAGGCCCTCGACGGTGGTGACGGAGCGGCCGTCCATCGCGACCGCCAGCGCCAGGCAGGAGTTGGCCCGCCTCCCCTCGACGAGGACGGTGCAGGCGCCGCACTGCCCGTGGTCGCACCCCTTCTTCGAGCCGATCAGCCCCAGCCGCTCGCGCAGCAGGTCGAGCAGCGACATGCGGGGGTCCACGTCGATCGTGTGCGGCCTGCCGTTCACCGTAAGGCGGATGTTCATGAGCGCACGCCTACCCGACCTGATCGCCGGGCAACCTCTGGGTGCGGTAAAGCGCCTTCGTCCCAAGCCGTCCGTTTTGCTCGCGTCCGTTTTGCGCGGGCGGTGGCGGGTAGCCGGGGGCGCATGGGCCTGGCGTTCGACGAGCGGATGAGCGAATCGGCGGCGGTGCTGACCGTGAACGCGGGCTCCTCCAGCCTCCGGCTCGACCTGGTGCAGGGCGGCTGCGTGCTGGACAGCGCGCGGTGCGGGCGGGCCGCCGGCCCGGAGACGGCGCGGGAGGAGCTGGCCCGCTTCCTCGGCGGGCACTTCGGCCGGGACGTACGGGCGGTGGCGCACCGCATCGTGCACGGCGGCGAGGTCGTGCGCGCCCCGGCGGTCGCCGACGACGAGACGGCGGCGGCGCTGCGCGGCGTGACGAGCCTCGCGCCGCTCCACCTGCCGCCCGCGCTGGCGCTGCTGGAGGCCGCCCGCGAGCAGCTTCCCGCGGTGCCGCACGTGCTCTGCCCGGACACCGCCTTCCACGCGGGGCTGCCGGAGGAGGCGGCGACGTACGCGCTGCCGCGCGAGTGGCGCGAGCGGCACGGCCTGCGCCGCTACGGCTTCCACGGCCTGTCCTACGCCTGGGCCGCCGACCGTACGGCGGAGCTGCTCGGCCGGCCGCTCGCCGAGCTGGAGCTGCTGATGGCGCACCTGGGCGGCGGGTGCTCGGCGTGCGCGCTGTCGGGCGGGCGCAGCGTGGACACCTCGATGGGGTTCACGCCGCTGGAGGGCATGCCCATGAGCAAGCGCTCGGGCAGCGTCGATCCCGGCATGCTGACCTGGCTGCTGGCCGAGGGCCGCCTCGGCCTGGACGAGCTGAGCGAAGGGCTGGAACGCCGCTCCGGGCTGCTCGGCCTGTCCGGACGCTCCGGCGACACCCGCGAACTGGTCGCCGCCGAGCGCGACGGCGACCGGGACGCCGGGCTGGCGCTGCGCGTGTTCGCCCACCGGGTGGCGCGGGAGATCGCCGCCGCGGCCACGTCGCTGCCGCGCGTCGACGCGCTCGTGTTCACCGGCGAGATCGGCTGGGACCAGCCCGAGGTGCGCGAGGCGGTCTGCCGGCGGCTCGGGCCGCTCGGGATCGAGCCGCCCGCGCTCGCCGCCCGCCACGACGACGGTCCGGTCAGCGCCGAGAGGGCGGCCGTCCCCGTCCTCGCCGTACGCCCGCGCGAGGAGCTGCAGCTCGCCCGCGAGTGCCTGCGGGTGCTCGGCGGTTAGCCCGCTGGGGGTTTGTCGGTACGGGATGGTTGGATCGTCCCTGTGGAGGCGTCGGTCGAGCAGCTCGTCTACGTCCGCGAGGACGCTTACACCGTCGCGCGCATGAGCGCCGACGGCGTGCCCGACTTCGTGGCGACCGGGCGGGCGCTGGCCGGCGTCCAGCCGGGCGAGACGCTGCGCCTGCACGGCGAGTGGGGCAGGCACGCCCGCCACGGGCGGCGCTTCGCGGTGTCCGGGTGCGAGCGCGTCACGCCGTCGTCGGTGCGGGCCATCCGCATCTACCTCGGCTCGGGCCTGGTCAGGGGCATCGGGCCGCGGCTGGCGCACGCGATCGTCGAGCACTTCGGCGAGGCCACGCTCAAGGTGATCGACGCCGAGCCCGAGCGGCTGACCGAGGTGGTCAACATCGGGCCGCTGCGGCAGGCGCAGATCGTGGAGGCGTGGCGGGAGCAGAAGGCGATCGCCGCGCTGATGGTGACGTTGCAGGGGCTCGGGGTGAGCCCGCTGCTGGCGGCCAAGATCTACCAGGCGTTCGGCGGGGACGCCGACGAGGTGCTGGCGACCGACCCCTACCGGCTGATCGGGCGGGTGCGGGGCATCGCGTTCCGGGTGGCCGACCGCATCGCGCTGCAGTCGGGGGTGCCCGAGCGCAGCCCGCAGCGGGTCAGGGCGGCGCTGCTCGACCGGCTGGAGGCGGCCGGGAGCCGCGACGGCCACTGCTACCTCCCGGTCGCCGCGCTGGTGCGGGAGACGGCCGAGCTGATCGAGCAGGACCAGGACCTGGTGCGCCCGCAGCTCGACGCGCTGGTCGCCGAGCGCCGCCTGGCGGTGGAGACCTCGCCCGCGCAGCCGGGTCAGCTCGTGGCCTACGCCAAGCACGTGCAGGCCCGCGAGCAGGCGCTGGCCACGCAGCTCGCCCGGCTGCTGCGGGCCCGCTCGACGCTGCCGCTGCGCGCCTTCCGCGAGGACGACTCGCTCCACGACGACCAGCGGGCGGCCGTCACCATGGCGCTGACCAGCACCGTCTCCGTGATCACCGGCGGGCCGGGGGTGGGCAAGAGCCACACGGTCCGGGCGATCGCGACCGCCGTGCGGCAGGCGGGCGGCACGGTCACGCTCACCGCGCCGACCGGCAAGGCGGCCAAGCGGCTGTCGGAGCTGACCCGGCTGCCGGCGATGACCGTCCACCGCATGCTGGCCCAGCAGCCCGACCCCGAGCCCGGCACGCTGTTCGACGAGCGGCCCTCGCGGGCCGACCTCATCGTGGTGGACGAGGCGTCCATGCTCGACCTGCACCTGGCCACCCGGCTGGTGGCGGCCGTCCCGTCCGGCAGCCACCTGCTGCTCATCGGCGACAGCGACCAGCTCCCCAGCATCGGCCCCGGCGACGTGCTGGCCGACCTGCTGCGGGTGCCCGCCGTCCCGCGCGTCCAGCTCACCCACGTCTTCCGGCAGGCGGGCGGCAGCGGCATCGTCGAGGCGGCCCACCGCATCCGCGCCGGCCGCATGCCGGTCACGCCGGGCCGCGGCGGCTTCTGGTTCGAGGAGCTCGACGACCCCGAGAAGGTCGCCCAGCGGGTCGCCCACCTCGCCATGGTCGCGATCCCCCGCAAGCAGGGCGTCGAGCCGGGCCAGGTGCAGGTGCTGTGCCCGATGCGCAAGGGCGAGACCGGCGCCACCGCGCTCGGCCGGCTCATCCAGGACCGGCTCAACCCGGCCGCCGACGACAAGCCCGAGCACTGGTCGGGGGCCACCGTGTTCCGGGTCGGCGACCGCGTCATGCCGATCCGCAACAACTACGACAAGGGCGTCTTCAACGGCGAGACCGGCACGGTGACGGCCGTGACCCCGGCCGAACGCACGGTCACCGTACGCACCGACGACGGCGAGAGCGTCGCCTACGGCTTCGACGAGCTCGACGACCTCACCCACGCCTACGCGATCAGCGTGCACCGCTCGCAGGGCAGCGAATACCCGTTCGTGGTGGCCCCGATCGTCGCCGAGTCCGGCGGCATCATGCTGCGCCGCAAACTCCTCTACACCCTGGTCACCCGGGCCAGGGCGTGGGTGGTGCTGGTGGGGCAGCGCGAGGCGCTGGAGCTGGCCGTCCACCGCGTCGGCTCCCGCCGCAACACCGGCCTCGCCCGCCGCCTCTCCCTGACCCTGGAGACCCCGGCGGCGGAGACCTGACCTAGCCGCGTACGAGGCGGTCGAGGTTCTTGGCCTCGGCGGGGGTCCTGGCGGCGAGGATCCGTCCGGCGGTCTCGCCGTCGCCGAACAGCCACGCCACGACGGGTCATCGGCAGGTCGGATTCGTCGGACATGAGGGCGACTGTGCCACAGATCTGTGCCACAGATCATGGTTGTTCCGCTGAGCGGTCGGCGGCGCGGTGGAGGCGGGCGGCGAGGGCGCGGAGGGTGGCCGCCAGTTCGGGCGGGTCGAGCACCTCGAAGTCGAAGCCCTTGGCGGCGACGTACGCGGCCAGCTCGTCCAGGGAGCCGGCGCCGGCCGTGAACAGGCAGCGCTCGCCGTCCACCGGCTCCAGCCGCCCCGCGCCCGCCGAGGTGTGGGGGGCGACGGCGGCGAACGGGGCGTGGAAGAGGATCCGGGCCTGGTGGCGGTAGGGGGCCGAGGTGATGCCGCGCGAGACGTACGCCGCCACGTCCTCCTCCGGCGGCGTGCGCGGCGTGAACCGGGCGCCGGGCAGGCCGGGCAGTTCCTCGACGCGGTCCATCCTGAACGTCCGCCAGTCGCCCCGGCCGAGGTCCCACGCCAGCAGGTACCAGCGGCGCGGCGTGTGGACCAGCCGGTGCGGCTCCACCTCCCGCTCGCTCGTCCCGTCGCGGCCCCGGTAGCGCAGCCGGAGCCGCCGGTGGTCGCGGCAGGCGGCGGCGACGGCGGTGAGCAGGTCCGCGCCGACCCCGGGGGCGGCGGCGCCGGCCAGCGGGACGGTCGCGGCCTCGAACGCCGACACCCGGTGCCGCAGCCGCGACGGCAGCACCTGCCGCAGCTTGGCCAGCGCCCGCAGCGCGGCCTCCTCCAGTCCGGCGACGCTGCCCGTGGCGGCGGTGCGCAGGCTGATCGCGACGGCCACCGCCTCCTCGTCGTCGAGCAGCAGCGGCGGCAGCGCGGCGCCCACGCCCAGCCGGTAGCCGCCGGCCACACCCGGGGTGGCGTCCACCGGGTAGCCGAGCTCGCGCAGGCGCTCGACGTCGCGCCGGACCGTGCGCAGTCCCACGCCGAGCCGGCCGGCCAGCTCGGCGCCGGTCCAGTCGGCCCTGGACTGGAGGAGGGACAGCAGGCGGAGCAGTCGGGCCGAGGTCTCCAGCATGGCCGCCATTCTGCCCCGCAATGGTGCCGGAACCTGTCACCTATTCCTCCTAGCGTGTTCGGCATGGAGACATCGCGCATCGCGCCGTACCGCATCGACATCCCCCAAGCCGCCCTCGACGACCTGCGCGAGCGCCTGCACCGCACCCGCTGGGCGCCCGAGCTGCCCGGCACCGGATGGGAGCGCGGCGTGCCGACCGGCTACCTGCGGGAGCTGGCCGCGTACTGGGCCGACGGCTTCGACTGGCGCGCCCAGGAGGCGGCGCTCAACGCCTTCCCACAGTTCACCACCACGATCGACGGCGCGAACGTGCACTTCCTGCACGTGCGCTCGGCCGTGCCGGGGGCCACGCCGCTGCTGCTCCTGCACGGCTGGCCGGGATCGGTGGTGGAGTTCCTGGACGTCATCGGGCCGCTCACCGACCCGGTCGCGCACGGGGGCGCCGCGGCCGACGCCTTCCACCTGGTGATCCCGTCGCTGCCCGGCTACGGGTTCTCCGGCCCGCTGCCGGGCACCGGGTGGACCGACGGCCGCACCGCCGCCGCGCTGGCCGCGCTCATGGACCGGCTCGGCTACGACCGCTACGGCGTGCAGGGCGGCGACGTCGGCGCCTTCATCGCGCCGCTGATCGGCCGGGCCGCGCCGGAGCGCGTCATCGGCGTGCACGTCAACGCGCTGCTCACGTTCCCGAACGGCGACCCCGCGATCATGGGCGCGCTCACCGATGCCGAGCGGGCCAGGCTGGCCGGGATGGAGGAGTGGCGGGAGAAGCTGGGCGCGTACATGAACCTGCAGGGAACCCGCCCCCAGACGATCGCGGCGGCGCTGCACGACTCCCCCGCCGGGCAGCTCGCCTGGATCGTGGAGAAGTTCAAGGACTGGACGGACCCGGCGGCCAAGCTGCCCGAGGACGCCGTGGACCGCGACCGCATCCTGACCGACGTGAGCGTCTACTGGTTCACCGAGACGGCGGGCCCGGCCGCGCACACCTACTACGAGCGCTTCAACGACGCCGCCGGGTGGGCGCCGCGGCCACGCGGGACGGTGCCGACGGGCGTGGCGGTCTTCCCGACCGACTTCTCGGTCCGGCCGCTGGCCGAGCCGGTGCACAACATCGTGCGCTGGTCGGAGTTCGACCGCGGCGGCCACTTCGCGGCGCTGGAGGCCCCGGACCTGCTCGTGGCCGAGCTGCGCGCGTTCCTCGGCGGGCGGAGCTAGCGAAGGGCGGCGCTGACCTGCGGTTATCCCTCCCGGGCCCGGGTAGCCGCAGGTGCATGCCGAAGAAGGACGACAAGAAGAAGGACCCGCTCGCCAAGGGCGACCAGGTGACCTGGCGCAGCCACGGCGGCACCGCCGAGGGCGAGGTGAAGAAGAAGATCACCAAACGGACGAAGGCCGCCGGCCGCACCGTCGCCGCCTCCCCCGAGGAGCCCCAGTACGTGGTCCGCAGCGACAAGAGCGGCGGCGAGGCCGTGCACAAGGCGTCGGCGCTGAAGAAGCGGAAGAAGAAGTGAGCGGCGACCGTCACGAGATCGCCGCCGAGTTCGGCCGGGCCGTGAACATGACGGCCCAGGAGCTGGAGCGCTGGCTCGCCACGGAGGAGTCGAGGTCGGTCGGGCAGAAGGAGGACGGCGCGGCCGAGTCGACCGGCCACGAGTCCGGCCGCCGCATCGTCGCGCTGCTGCGCCGCGGGAAGTCCGGCTGGGGCGACGACGACTACGCCCACATGAGGAAGGTCATCGGGTACGTGCACCGCCACCTCGCCCAGCGACCTTCGGGGGACGTCAGGGAGACGCGGTGGCGGTACTCGCTGATGAACTGGGGCCACGACCCCCTCAAGTGAGCGGGCTCTCCCAGGTGGTTGCGCCGGTCCGCGACACGCCCGCGCGCACGCGGGGTATGGTGGGGCGCGGTGAGCCGGGAAGTCTGGTCGGCTTTGGATCGGCGGCCGAGTGTCCCGGAGGGTGTTGCGCGATGCGCTGGAGTGATGGCGGCGATCGATGATGCTCGCGACATCGACGCTGTTAGCGCGGTTCCAGCACCCGGCCCAGGTCGTGGCCGCCGGCTTCGCCACGGCGATCGGGATCGGGACCCTGCTGCTGTCGCTGCCCGCCGCCACCGCCGAGGGCGTGTCCACCGGATGGCTGAACGCCCTGTTCACGGCCGCCTCGGCCGTCTGCGTGACGGGGCTGGTGCTGGTCGACACCGAGGCGCACTGGTCGGTGTTCGGCGAGGTGGTCATCGCCGGGCTGGCCCAGGTGGGCGGCCTCGGGATCATGACGATGGCCACGGTCTTCACCCTGCTCGTGTCGGGCCGCCTGGGGCTGCGCGCCAGGATCGCCGCCCAGACGGAGACCAAGTCGCTCAGCATGAGCGACGTGCGCAGGCTCGTGCTGAAGGTGGTGGTCTTCAGCCTCAGCTGCGAGGCGGTGGCCGCCGCCGTCCTCACCGGCCGGTTCGTGCTGGGCTACGGCGAGTCCTTCGGCCGTGCGCTCTACCTGGGCGTCTTCCACGGGGTCACGGCGTTCAACAGCGCCGGGTTCGCGCTGTGGCCCGACAGCCTCATGCGCTTCGTCGCCGACCCGTGGATCTGCATGACGATCGCGATCGCGGCCATCGTCGGCGGGCTGGGGTTCCCGGTGGTGTTCGAGCTGGCCCGCCTCTGGCGGCAGCCGAGCAAGTGGACGGTGCTGACCAGGATCACCGTCGGCACCAGCGTCATCCTGCTGACGTTCGGCACCCTCGTCTTCCTCGCCACCGAGTGGCGCAACCCCGCCACCCTCGGCGGGCTCGACGACGGCAACAAGCTGATGGCCGCCTTCTTCACCGCCGTCATGCCGCGCTCGGCCGGGTTCAACGTGCTGGACGTCGCGCAGATGTACCCGTCGAGCTGGCTGGCGACCGACCTGCTGATGTTCATCGGCGGCGGCAGCGCCGGCACTGCGGGCGGCATCAAGGTGACCACGTTCGGCATGCTGGCCTTCATCGTCTGGACCGAGATGCGGGGCGAGAGCCGGGTCAACATCGGCCGGCGGCGGCTGCCGGAGACCACGCAGCGCCAGGTCGTCACGATCACGGTGCTGGGGGTCACGCTGGTGGCGATCTCGACGTACGTGCTGCTCGCGCTCACCCCCTACGGGCTCGACCAGGTATTGTTCGAGGTCATCTCGGCCTTCGGCACGACCGGGCTGTCCACCGGCATCACCGCCGACCTCGGCACCGCCGGGCACACGCTGCTCGCCGTGCTGATGTTCATCGGCCGCATCGGGCCGCTCACCCTGGGCTCCGCGCTGGCGCTCAACCGGCGGACCCGCCGTTACGAGCTTCCGGAGGAGCGAGTCATCGTTGGCTGACAACAAGAGCAACCCCGTCGTGGTCATCGGGCTGGGCCGGTTCGGCACCGCGCTGGCGCTCGGGCTGACCAGGCGCGGCACCGAGGTCCTCGCCATCGACCACCGGCCCAAGATCACGCAAGCGCTGGCCGGGCAGATCACGCAGATCGCCACCGCCGACGCCACCGACATGGAGGCGCTGCGCCAGCTCGGCGTCCCCGACTTCTACCGGGCGGTGGTGGCGGTCGGCAGCGACATCGAGGCCAGCATCCTCACCACGTCGCTGCTGGTCGAGCTGGAGATCGACGACATCTGGGCCAAGGCCGTCAGCTCCCAGCACGGCCGCATCCTCGACCGGATCGGCGCCCACCACGTCGTCTTCCCCGAGCACGACATGGGCGAGCGGGTCGCTCACCTGGTCAGCGGCCGGATGCTGGACTTCATGCAGGTCGACGGGGACTTCGCGCTCGCCAAGATCAAGCCGCCGAAGGAGTACGTGGGCGTGCCGCTCGGCGAGTCCAACCTGCGGCGCAAGCGCGGCGTCACGATCGTCGCGGTCAAGCCGCCGGGCGAGGCGTTCACGTACGCGACCGCCGAGACCGAGCTGTCCTACGGCGACGTCATCCTCGTGTCGGGGCGGACCGAGGAGGTCGAGCGCTTCGCCGACCTGCCGTGACCGGCGCGCCGGCCAGGATCGGGTTGGCTAGGATTCGGGCGGAGGACACCGATGCGTGCACAGGATCTCGCCGTCGACTTCCCGACGGTCACCCCGGACACCCCGGCGCTGGAGGCGGCCAGGCTGCTGGCCGACCGCGACCTGCCGGGCCTCATCCTCACCGACGGCGACGGCAGGCCGATCAGCATCCTGCCCGGCACCCAGGTGCTGCGTCTGGCGGTGCCGCCGTACTGCCAGGACGACCCGGCGCTGGCGCGGGTGGTGGACGAGGCCCACGCCGACCTGTTCCTGCGCCGGCTGGGCGAGCGCACGGTCCGCGAGTGCCTGCCCGCGCAGCCCCGCGAGCTGCCCATCACCGACCAGAAGGCGACCGTGCTGGAGCTGGCCGCGCTGATGGCCCGTACGCACAGCCCGCTCGTGGCGGTCGTGGACGCCGACGGGCGGCTGACGGGCGCGGTCACCCTGCAGTGCCTGGTCGACCACGCCCTCCAGCTCTGACCCGCGCGAGCGTGTCGCCGGGCCGCGGGCGGGCGGCGTCGTAGGGTGGTGCGCATGGTGAGGACCGCGCCCCGACAGCCCGTGCCCGCCCGGCGGGCCGACGCCGAGCGCAACATCGCCGCCATCCTGGAGGCCGCCACCCGGCTGCTCAGCGCCGACCCGGCGGCGAGCGTCGCCGACATCGCGAAGGCGGCCGGGGTGGGCCGGGTGACGCTGTACGGGCACTTCCCGTCCCGCGAGGCGCTGGTGGACGCGGTGCTGGAGCACGCGGTCGGGCTGGCCGACGAGGTCCTCGACGACCCGGCGCTCGACGAGGCACCGGCGCCGGAGGCGATGGCGGCGCTGCTGCACTCGGCGTGGGAGATCCTCGACCGGCACCGGCGCCTGTTCGTGGCGGCCGACCGGGTCATGGCCACCGAGCGCATCCGCGAGCATCACGAGCGCCCGCTGCGGCGGGTGGAGCGGCTGATCGAGCGGGGCCGCGGGGACGGCGACTTCCGTACGGACCTGCCGCTGCCGTGGCTGGTGACCGCGTTCTTCTCGATCATCCACAGCGCCGCCCAGGAACGGGAGGCCGGACGGCTCCCGGCGGAGGACGTCGAGCGGGTGCTGACCACCACGATGCTGTCCCTCCTGACCTCCGGGCCCCCCGCCTCCTCCTGACCCGCCCGCACGCCCCTGGGGGTCGGCTCCGGCTTGCCCGAACCGTACCCCGGTATCGTTCCGCGTGCTAACTTGAACATCACTGTTCGAGTTAAGGAGTGGGAACGTATGGAAGCCGACCTCTCGCGCGGCCGGGTGCGCGCGCCCGGCGGGTGGGGCGTGCTGGCGCTGCTCTGCCTGGCCCAGCTCATGCTCATCGTGGACATCACGGTCGTGCAGGTCGCGCTGCCGTCCATCGGCGCGGACCTGGCGCTCGGCCGCGAGGCGCTGACCTGGGTGGTGGCCGCGTACACGCTGTGCTTCGGCGGGCTCATGGTCCTCGGCGGGCGGCTCGCCGACGTGTTCGGCGCCCGCCGGACGCTGCTGGCCGGGCTCGCCCTGTTCACCGCCGCCTCGCTGCTGTGCGGGCTGTCCGGGAGCGGCGCGGCGCTGATCGCGGGGCGGGCGCTGCAGGGCGTCGGCGCGGCGCTGCTCTCCCCCGCCGCGCTGGCCGTCGTCACCACCGTCTTCCCCGGCGAGCGGCGCGGGCGGGCGCTCGCCGTCTGGGCGGCCGTCGGCGGCAGCGGCGCCGCCCTCGGCGTGCTCCTCGGCGGGCTCATCACCGCGGGCCCCGGCTGGGCCTGGGTGTTCGTCGTGAACGCGCCGATCGGCCTGCTGGTGCTGGTCGCCGTACCCGCGGTGACGCCCGGCGTGCCCGGGCGGGCGGGGCGGGTGGACGTGCCGGGCGCGCTGCTCGTCACGGCGGCGACCGGCCTGCTCGTCTACGGGCTGGTCACCGCCGGCGAGGCCGGGTGGGGCACTGCCGCCACGCTGCTGCCGCTGGCCGCCGCCGTGCTGCTCTACGCGCTGTTCGCGGCGGTCGAGCGGACCGTACGGGCCCCGCTCATGCGGGCCGCGACCCTGGCCAGGCGGCCGGTGATCTCGGGGATGTTCCTGATGCTGACCGCCACCGGCCTCATGCTCGGCCTGTTCTTCATCGCCTCGCTCCACCTCCAGCACGCGCGGGGCCTCGGCGCCCTGGAGACCGGCCTGCTCTTCCTGCCCGTGGCGCTCGCGATCACGATCGGCGCGCACGCCGGCGGGCATCTCGTGCCCCGGCTCGGCGGGCGGCCGGTGGCGGTGGCGGCGTTCGCGCTGACCGCGGCCGGAGCGGCGTGGATGACCCGGATCTCCACGGACGCCGGCCCGTACGTCACGCTGCTGCCCGGGTTCACGCTGGCCGCGCTCGGGATCGGGCCCCTGTTCGTGACCGCCACCACGACCACCATGGCCAACGTGCCGCCCGGCGAGAACGGCGTGGCCTCCGGCGTCATCAACACCTTCCACGAGCTGGGCGGCTCGATCGGCGTGGCGGTGGCCTCCGCCGTCGTCGCGCCGAGCCTCGCGCCCGGCGCGGCGGGCGCCGGCGGCTTCGTCTCCGGGCTGACGGTGTGCGCCGTGACGGCCGGGGTGGCCGCGCTCGTCTCGCTCGGGCTGGTGCCGCCCGGCCGGCCCTCAGGAGCGTACGCCGGTCACGGGCACGGCCACGCGCCGAGGGAGTGACGCCAGGATTCGCGCACGGGATGTCGCGGACGGCTCCCGCCCACTATCCTTCATTGATGGTCGCGAACCGCCGGCGAGACCGGTGACGAGCTGGATGCCCTCTTTGACGCTGGCGCACGACGAGCGCCTGCCGGGGGTCACCGTGATCACGGTGAGCGGCGAGCTGGACGCCACCAACCGCGCGCAGCTCGACGCCTACGTCAAGGACCTGCCGGCCGGCCGGCTCGTGTTCGACCTGTCCGGGGTGCCGTTCATGGACAGCTCCGCCCTGCACGTCCTGCTGATGTGCGACGCCCGCTGCCGCCGCGAGGGCGGCTCGGTGCGCCTGGCCGCCGTGCAGTCGCTACCGGCCCGCCTGTTCGAGATCACGGGCGTGCTGGCCCACGTGCCGGTGCACGGCACGGTGGAGGATGCCGTGGCGGCGGCGCTCGGCCGCGCGGAACGTTCCGTCTGACCCCGCGGCCCTCCCCTGGCGCACGAGGATGACGACGTGCGGCCGGCGGACGGCTCGCCCGCGGAGGGCTAGTCTCAGCGTCACCTGAGCCATCGTCCCGGACGACTCACGGAGGAGCGGCCATGCTCGTCGCGCCCCTCCGGCGTGGGCCGCGTCCGTCGGCGGACTCGTGAGGAGGGTGAAGCCCGTGAACGACACACCGGCCCCCGCCGGGCAGCCCGCCGGGCAGCCCGCCGGCGACCTCACCGGGGAGCCTGTCGGGGACCTCGCCAGGCTTGCCGGGACCGTCGAGCGGCTGCGGCGCGAGCTGGCCGGCACGCGCCGCGCCGCCGACGACCGCGCCCTGGTCGAGCTGGCCAAGGGCGTGCTGGTCGAGCGGCTGCGGTGCGGACCCGCGCAGGCGGCCGAGCAGCTCGCCACGCTGGCGGGACGGAGCGGCGTGTCGCCGGTCGAGCTGGCCGCCGACGTGATCAACCAGGCCGCCGACGACCGCGTCAGCGCGGCCGCGCGGGCCGAACCGGCGGCGGCGGTGCCGCTGCGCGCCGCCGAGAGCGCCGCCCTCGACGCCCTCGACGCCGGCGACACGCAGGCCGTGGCCCGCTCCCTGCTGGAGCACGCGCTGCCGCCGCTCGGCGCGACGGCCGTGGCCGTGTGGGCGGCCGGGACGGACGGGTCGCTGTCGCTCGCCGGGTACGCGGGCTTCGGCCCTGAGGAGGCCAGGAGCTGGCAGCACGTGCCGCCCGGCGTCGACACCCCGGCCGGGCGGTCGCTCGCCGGGCGGCGCACGATCTGGCACGTCGGCGACCTCCCGTCGATCGGCCGCCGCCGCTCCGGGCCCGGCGGCCGGGTGACCACGCCGATGACCAGGGGCGGCCGGGTGCTCGGCGTCCTGGAGATCTGCTGGCCGCACGCGCCGGCGACCGGCTCCCCCCAGACCGAGCGGCAGGTCGAGCGGCAGGTCGAGGCGCTGGCTGAGGTGTGCGCGCACACGCTGGCCATGCCGGCCGCGCCCGCAGGACGGCCGGGTCCCGGGCCGGCGGAGCTGATCGGCCTGGCCGACGCGCTGCCCGATCCCGCGCTGGTGCTGGGGGCCAGCCTGGACGCGCGCGGCGCCGTGACCGACTTCCGGGTGCGGCACGTCAACCGGCGCCTGGAGGGGGCGGCGGCGCTGGAGGCGTACCCGTTCAAGGCCGGGGGGCTGCTGCTGGAGGCGTTCCCGCAGGCGGCGGGCGGGCTGTTCGGGCGGGTCGAGCGGGTGTACGCGACCGGCGAGCCGTTCCGGTCCGAACGCATGCCGCTCGCGCTCAGCGTGACGGGCGTGGCCGACGTCAGCCTCACCCGGCACGGCGAGAGCGTGCTGCTGGTGTGGCGCGACCACGACGAGGACGCCCGCCTCGCCGGGCTGCTGGAGCACGCCCAGCGGCTCGGCCGCATCGGCGGGTTCGAGGAGAACGCCCTGACCGGCGAGGTCACCTGGAACGCCCAGCTCTACGCGCTGTACGGCCTGTCGCCGGGCGAGCCGCCGGTGCCGCTGGAGCGGCTGCGCGACCACGCCCATCCCGACGACGAGGTCACCGTCGGCCGCTTCCTGCGTACCGTGCTGCACCAGCGGCGCGTCGCCGCAGCCGCGTTCCGGCTGCGGCGGGCGGACGGCGTGGCCCGGCACCTGCGGGTGGTGGCCGAGCCGGTCTTCGGGCCGGACGGGCGGCTCATGGCGGTGCGGGGGGCGTACCAGGACATCTCCTCTCAGCACTGGACGGAGGTGGCGCTCGCCGTCACCCGGGACCAGCTCGCCCACAGCGAGCAGGAGTCGGCCGAGCGCAACCGGCTGGCCCTGCAGCTCCAGCACGCGATCATGCCGCCGTCGCACGGCACGACGCGCTCCGACGGGCTGCACATCGCGGTGCGCTACCGGCCCGCGCAGAAGGAGCACCTGGTCGGGGGCGACTGGTACGACGTGGTCACGCTGCCGTCCCGGCGGATCCTGCTGTCGGTCGGGGACGTGGCCGGGCACGGGGTGGAGGCGGCCACCGGCATGGTGGTGCTGCGCAACGCCCTGCGCGGCCTGGCCGCCACGGGCGCCGGGCCCGCCCAGCTCATGTCGTGGCTCAACTCCGTCGCCCGCCATCTCGACGACCCCATGACCGCGACGGCGGTGTGCTGCGTGTACGACCCGACCGGCCGGACCCTGTCCTGGGCCAGGGCCGGTCACCTGCCGCCCATCCTGCTGCGGGGGCCGGAGGGCCGGGAACTGCCGATGATCAAGGGGCCGCTGCTGGGGGCGTTCGCCGACGCCGCGTACGAGGAGGGAGAGGCACGGCTGCGCGCCGGAGACACGCTGCTGCTCTACACCGACGGCCTCATCGAGCGGCGCGACCACAACCTCCGCCACACGCAGGACCGCCTGCTCGCCGTCGCCACCGGCGGCGCCACCACCCTGGACCGCCTCCTGGACGACCTGCTCATCCACTGCGACTCCGACACCGACGACGACACCTGCCTCATCGGCGTCCAGCTCACCTGAGACGATCTCCTTTGAGCCGGTGACATCGGACCCCCTGAGGAGAGTGTGACGCGCCCATGCACGCGGTCTTCGTCTTCGACCCGCCTTCGCAGGTCGGCCGTTTCTTCACCCCCGAGCTGCTGGCCGAGCTGCGGCGGCACGTGGAGCTCGATCCCGCGCTGGTCCTCACCCGGTACGAAGGGCCGGCGCTGGCCCGGGCCGAGGTGCTGATCACCGGCTGGGGCGCTCCCCCGCTGGACGCCCGCGCCCTGGAGAACGCGCCGCGCCTGCGGTACGTGGTGCACACCGCCGGGACGGTGAAGGGGCTGGCCGGGCCGGAGGTGTTCGCCCGCGGCATCCAGGTCAGCTCGCAGGCCGCGGCCAACGCCGTGCCGGTCGCGGAGTACACGCTGGCGATGATCCTGCTGGCGAACAAGCAGGTGTGGCAGCTCTCCCGCGCCTACACCGCGAGCCGCCGCCCGCCCGGCCTGGAGGCGATCTGGTCGGCGGGCGGCAACGCGGGCCGTACGGTGGGCGTGATCGGCGCCTCGGCGGTCGGGCGGCGCGTGCTGGAGCTGCTGCGCCCCTTCGACCTGCGCGCCCTGCTGTACGACCCGACCCTCGCCGGCGCCGGAGAGCTGGACGCCGAGCTGGTCGGGCTGCCGGAGCTGATGGAGCGCAGCGACGTCGTCACCGTGCACGCGCCCGCGCTTCCCGAGACCCGGCACCTGGTGGGTGCCGCCGAGCTGGCCCTGATGCGGCCCGGGGCGACGTTGATCAACACCGCCCGGCCGTCGCTGGTGGACCAGGAGGCGCTCGTCAAGGCGGTCGCCGAGGGCCGGATCCACGCGGTGCTGGACGTGATCGAGCCGGACGACGCGCTGTTCGACCTGCCGGGGGTGCTGCTCACGCCGCACGTGGCCGGGTCGGTGGGCACCGAGCTGCACCGGCTGGCGGCCGGGGCGGTCGCGGAGGTGGCCGCCGCGGCGGCGGGCCGGCCGCTGCGGCACGCGGTGGACCCGGCGACCCTGCACCTGCGGGCCTGACCCGAGGGGCCGGACGTCGCCCGCCGCCTCCACACGGCGGCACGGTAACGTGGCCGGTGAAACGATTCATCGCGATCACGCGGAAGGGTCACCTTGGACTACGAACGCCAGCCGTACCGCAGGTGCGGCCGCAGCGGGCTCCTGCTCCCCGCCGTCTCGCTGGGCCTGTGGCACAACTTCGGCGAGGGCAAGCCCGTCGAGAGCCAGCGAGCGATCCTGCACAAGGCCCTCGACCTGGGCATCACCCACTTCGACATCGCCGACCGCTACGGCCCGCCGATCGGCGCCGCCGAGGCCGCGTTCGGCCGCATCTTCCCCTCGTCGCTGCGGGACGAGGTGGTCGTCACCACCAAGGGCAGCAACCCCATGTGGGACGGCCCCTACGGCAAGGGCAACTCCCGCAAGCACCTGCTCGCCACCCTGGACCGCTCCCTCGCCCGGCTCGGCCTCGACCACGTCGACATCTTCTACCTGCACCGCGACGACGAGGACACGCCCCTGGAGGAGCAGGCGGCCACGCTCGACCACATGGTCCGCACCGGCCGCGTCCTCTACGCGGGGGTGTCCAACTTCTCGCCCGCTCGCACCGCCGAGATCGCCCGGCTGCTGCGCGGGCTCGGCACCCCGCTGCTGGTGCACCAGCCGCCGTACTCGCTGCTCAACCGGGGCATCGAGGACCGGCTGCTCGGGGTGCTCGAGGCCGAGGGCGTGGGCTGCGTGGTGTACTCGCCGCTGGCGCAGGGCCTGCTCACCGACCGCTACCTCGACGGCATCCCGGCCGGCTCGCGGGCGGCCGAAGGCCGGTTCCTGACGGCCGACCGGGTGACGCCCGAGGTCCTGGCGTTCGTACGGGCGCTCGCCGGGATCGCCGCCGGCCGGGGGCAGACGGTCGCGCAACTGGCGCTCGCGTGGGCGCTGCGCGACCCGCGCGTCACCTCGGTCCTGGTCGGCGCGTCCAGCCCCGAGCAGCTGGAGGCGAACGTGGCCGCCGTGGACAACCTCGTCTTCACCGACGACGAGCTGGCCGCGATCGACCGCGCCGCCAAGGAGGCCGGCGTCACGGCGTAGCGGCGGGGCGGCGCAGCGGGAGTGCGGCGCAAGGTAAAAGTCGGGCCGGGAAGTCCTCCGTTCAACGGCGAACGCGGGGCCCCGGCGCCTTCGCGGCTCTAGGTTTCGGGGCTCAGCCCACCCGCGAAGGAGCTGCCCCATGCCCGGAACCCCGGCCACGCCCGTCCCTCATGCGTCCATCCCTGAGGAGCCGGATCCGGATGGGGCGGGGGCGTTCGTCACCCGCCGGGAGGTGGCCCGGCTGCTCGCCGGGCTGGGGGCCGTCGTCGCGTGCGCCGGGCCCGCCTGGGCCGAGCCCGTGCCCGCGCGCGCGGGCGTACGGCGGTCCCGGGTGGACGCTCTCCTGCGTGAGCTGACCCTCCAGGAGAAGATCGCGCTGCTGCACGGGGCCGCCGACCCGGCGTCCAGGGGGCAGGCCGGGTACGTGCCCGGCGTGCCCCGCCTCGGCATCCCCGAGCTGCGCCTGACCGACGGCCCGGCCGGCATCCGCCACGCCCGGACCAACACGCAGACCGCCACGCAGACCGCCACGCAAACCACCGCGCGAGCCGAAGCGCAGACCGCTGGGCAGGCCGCCGCGCAGGCCGAAGGGCCGGCCGCCGCGCAGCACGAGGGGCGGGCCGAGGGGCGGGCCACGGCGTTGCCCGCGCCGGTCGCGCTCGCCGCCACCTTCGCCCCGGATCTGGCCCGCCGGTACGGCGCGACCCTCGGCCGCGAGGGCCGGGCCCTCGGCATGGACGTGATCCTGGCGCCGATGGTGAACGTCGTCCGCGCCCCGCAGGCGGGCCGGAACTTCGAGACCCTGGGCGAGGACCCGTTGCTCGCCGCCGCGCTGGCCGCCGCCGAGGTGCGCGGCATCCAGGGCGAGGGCGCGATCGCCACCGTCAAGCACTACGCGGCCAACAACTTCGAGAACGAGCGCCAGACCGTGGACGTGCGCGTGGACGAGCGGACGCTGCGCGAGATCTACCTGCCGGCGTTCGAGGCGGCGGTGGCGGCCGGCGCGGGCGCGGTCATGGCCGCGTACCCGCGCGTCAACGGCCGGTACTGCGCCGAGAACCGGCACCTGCTCACCGAGGTCCTGCGCGAGGACTGGCGCTTCTCCGGCTGGGTGATGTCCGACTGGGGCGGGACACGCAGCGGCGTGCCCTCGATCGAGGCCGGGCTGGACATGGAGATGCCCTCGGGAGCCCGCTTCGCCGGCCTGGCCGGGGCGGTGGCCTCGGGGCGGCTCGCCGAGTCCGTCGTGGACCGGTCGGTACGCAGGATCCTGCTCCAGCTCGACCGCTTCGGCCTGCTCGGCGAACCACGGAACGAGCTGACGAGCGAGCTGACGGACGGGCAGCCGGGCGCGCTGACGGATGGGCACCGGGGCGGGCTGACGGGTGGGCACCGGGGCGGGCTGGCGGGCGGGGGCCGGGCGCGGCCGGTGCTCGACGGGGCGGCCGGGGCGGCGGCGGCGCGGGAGGTCGCGCTGGCGGGGGCGGTGCTGCTGCGCAACGAGCGCGGCCTGCTGCCGCTCGCCCGCGCCGACCTGGCGGACCTGGCCGTCATCGGCCCCACCGCCGCCACGCCGCTGGCCGGCGGGGGCGGCAGCGCCCGGGTGCTGCGCGCAGGGACGGAGAGCCCGTTCGCCGCCCTGCGCCGCCGGGCGGGCGGGGACGCGCGGGTGCTTTTCGCCACCGGCGTGGACCTGGACGGCGTGCCGGTCCCGGCGAGCGCCCTGTCGCTGACCCGCACCGGCAGGGGCGGCGGCCAGGAGACCGTGACGCGGGTGGACCACACCGGCGCCGCCGCCCTGCCCGCCGGGTCGTCCTGGACGTGGACCGGCACGATCACCGCCCCCGTGACCGGCGACTACGACCTGCGCGTCCAGGGCGCGGGCGCGCCGCCGTCGGCCGGCGGCGCGATCACGCTCACCGTGGACGGGACCAGGATCGGCGCGGTCGAGGCGCTGCTCGGCGGCAACAGCAGCCTCATCGCGACCGCGGACGGCCTCACCAACGCGGGCGCGGTGGTCCGCCTGGAGGGCGGGCGGCCGACGCCGCTGCGGATCTCCGCCACCGGGGTCGCGGGGACGCCGCTGGAGGTCAGGCTGGCCTGGGTCACGCCGGCGCGGCGGCAGGAGGCGCGGGACGCGGCCGCGGATCTGGCGCGCGGCGCGCGGGCGGCCGTGGTGTTCGCCTTCGACGAGGGCACGGAGGGAGCCGACCGGACGAGCCTGGCGCTGCCGAAGGAGCAGGACGCGCTGATCGCCGCGGTGGCGGCGGCCAACCCGCGGACCGCCGTCGTGCTGAACACCGGGCACCCGGTGCTCATGCCGTGGCTGGCGGACGTGCCGGCGGTGCTGCAGATGTGGTACCCGGGGCAGGAGGGCGCGGACGCGACCGCCGCGCTGCTGCTCGGCGCGGCCTGCCCGGGCGGGAAACTGCCGGTGACGTTCCCTGCGCGGGCGGAGGACGGCCCGGCCACGGCGCCGGAGCGCCGTCCCGGCGGCACGGCGGTCTACGGCGAGGGCGTCTTCGTCGGCTACCGGCACTACGACGCGCGCCGGATCGAGCCGCTGTTCCCGTTCGGGCACGGGCTGTCGTACACGCGGTTCGCGTACGCGGGGCTGTCGGTGCGGCCGTCCGGGGACGGGCTGCGCGTGGCGTTCACCGTGGCCAACGTGGGGCGCCGGGAGGGCGTGGAGGTGGCGCAGGTGTACGTGACGCCGCCCGCGGACCCGCCCGTGCCGATGCCGCCGCGCGTGCTCGCGGCCTTCGCCCGGGTCCGGCTCGCCCCCGGCGAGCGGCGGCGGGTCACGGTGACGGTGCCCGGCCGGGTGCTGCGTCACTGGGACGGCGCAGGGTGGGCGCTCGCCGCGGGGAGGCGCGCGGTGCAGGTCGGCTCCTCGTCACGGGACCTGCGGCTGCGGCGGGAGGTGACGGTACGGTGAGGAGGGTATGAATCGTTTCAGTCCGTCCGGTGATCGCATAAGCTGGGCCCGCCCCGCAGGACGCGGTGGCGACTGACACTGGCGACTGACACTGAGGAACGATGTCGAGCATCAAAGAGGTCGCCCGCCTCGCCGGGGTCTCCGTCGGCACCGTGAGCAACGTGCTCAACCGTCCCGACCTGGTCGCCCCCGAGACCCGCGAGCGCGTGCAGGCCGCGATCACGCGGCTCGGCTACGTCCGCAACGGCTCGGCCAGGCAGCTGCGGGCCGGGCGCAGCCGGACGATCGCCGTCGTCGCGCTCGACCTGGCCAACCCGTTCTTCATCGACGTGCTCAGCGGCGTCGAGAGCGCCGCGCAGCGCGACCGGCTGACCGTGATGGTGTTCAACAGCAGCAAGGACGCCGAGCGGGAGGAGCGGCTGATCGAGGAGCTGGCGGAGCAGCGGCCGCTGGGCGTGCTCATCACGCCGGTCAACGACCGGGGGCAGCGGGAGCGGCTGGACCGGCTGGTGTCGCGGGGCATCCCGGTCGTGGTGTTCGACAACTCCTCCCGGCTCAGCCACGGCTGCGCGGTGGCGGTGGACGACGTGCTCGGCGGCCGGCTGGCCGGGCGGCACCTGCTGGAGCGCGGGCACCGGCACATCGCCTACGCCGGCGGGCCGTTCAGCGTGCGGCAGGTGGAGGACCGGCACGACGGGCTGGCCGGCGTGCTGGGCGGGCGGGGGCGGCTGACCGTCATCCGGCTGCCCGACCTCAACGTCGCGACCGGCCGCACGGCGGGCAGGGAGATCGCCGAACTGTCCCCCGAGGCGCGGCCGACGGCGGTGTTCTGCGGCAACGACCTGGTCGCGCTGGGTGTGCTGCAGGAGCTGACGCAGCGCGGGCTGCGGGTGCCCGGCGACGTGGCGATCCTCGGCTACGACGACATCGACTTCGCGGCGGCGGCCGCCGTGCCGCTGTCGTCGATCCGGCAGCCGCGCGAGCAGATCGGCGACACCGCCACGCTCATGCTGCTGGAGGAGTCGGGCCGGGTGCCGGGCCACCAGCACCGGCACGTGATCTTCCAGCCGGCGCTGGTGGAGCGGACGTCCACGGCGGCGCGCGCTCCGGTGGCCTCCTGACCAGGCCCGGCTTGAGCGTCAGGAGTCGCCGGCCCGGTCGAGCCGCTGGTCCTCGACGCGGGCGGCGTCGAGGTTGCGCATGCGATGCATCCAGGTGATCCCTTGTTCTTGATACGTTGTGCAAAGGTGTGCCGGGAAGTCTGGTCGGCGAGTCGTTCATCCGTTCTGAGTAAAGGATGGGTCCGTGCACCTTACTGACCGGTTTCCCGCGTGACGGCGCTTTCCTGGGCGAGCGTGGCGGTCTTCCTGGCCGCGTACGCGCTGATCGCCACCGAGAAGGTCCACCGGGTCGCGGCCGCGCTCGGCGGGGCGGGGATCATGCTGCTGATCCACGCGACCGGCGCCGAGGCGGCGTTCTTCTCCGAGCGCACCGGCGTCGACTGGAACGTCATCTTCCTGCTCCTCGGCATGATGATCATCGTCGGGGTGCTGAAGGAGACCGGGGTCTTCGAGTTCCTGGCGATCTGGGCGGCCAAACGGGCCCGCGGGCGGCCGTTCCGGCTCATGGTGCTGCTGGTGGTCATCACCGCGGCGGCCTCGGCGCTGCTCGACAACGTGACGACGGTGCTGCTCATCGCGCCGGTGACCTTCCTCGTGTGCGAGCGGCTGGCGCTGCCGGCCGCGCCGTTCCTCATCGCCGAGGCCATGGCCTCCAACATCGGCGGCGCGGCCACCCTGGTCGGCGACCCGCCGAACATCATCATCGCCAGCCGGGGCGGGCTGACGTTCAACGACTTCCTCGTGCACATGGCGCCGATGGTGATCGTGCTGATGGTGGTGTTCGTCGGCCTGTGCTGGCTGTTGTTCGGCCGGCGCTTCCGGCACGACCCCGGACGTGCCATGGAGATCATGGCGCTGGACGAGCGGGAGGCGCTCGGCGACCGCACCCTGCTGTGGCAGTCGCTGGGCGTGCTGGCGCTGGTCATGGCGGCGTTCGTGCTGCACCCGGTGCTGCACTACGAGCCCTCGATCGTCGCGCTGCTCGGCGCCGGAGTGCTGGTCGCGGTGACGAAGGTGACCACCGAGCAGGCCATCGCCGAGGTGGAGTGGCCCACGCTGGTGTTCTTCGCCGGGCTGTTCGTCATGGTGGGCTCCCTGGTGGAGACCGGGGTCATCGGCGAGCTGTCGAAGGCCGCCGTGGAGGCGACCGCCGGGCAGCCCGAGCTGACCACCCTGGGGCTGCTCGGGGTGTCCGGCGTCCTGTCGGCGATCGTGGACAACATCCCGTACGTCGCCACCATGAGCCCCATCGTCGAGCAGCTCGTCGAGGCGAACGGCGGCGACCAGGCGCTGTGGTGGGCGCTGGCCTTCGGCGCCGACCTGGGCGGCAACGCCACGGCCGTCGGCGCGGCGGCCAACGTGGTCGTGCTCGGCATCGCCGCCCGCAACGGCACCCCGATCAGCTTCTGGCAGTTCACCAAGTACGGCCTCGTCGTCACCGTCGTCACCGTCGGCCTGGTCGCCCCCTACCTGTGGCTGCGGTACCTCCTGTGAGCCGCGCCCCTGGCGGGGGCCCGAACCCCTGCCCGGGTCCGCCCGCCGCCGGCGGAACGCCACCCGGTAGTGTCGTCGGCGGTGTGCCGGGACGCCCGGCCGGTGATGCTTCCGTCCCGCCCTGGAGAGCCAGCGACAGATGACCCCGACCGCGCCCGCCGATCCCACGGACCCCTCCGCCGCCGGTGACTTCTCCCTGCGGGTCCGCGAACGCGGTGAGGTCCTGCTGATCGAGCTCGGCGGGCCGCTGTCCGGCGCGCCGGTGGACATCGTCCGGATGTACCTCGCCAGGACGCTCACCACGCTGGCGGTCCCGGCGCTCGTCGTGGACCTCTCCAGGCTGACCAGCCTCGACACGGCCGGGCGCGAGGTCCTGCGCGCGGCCACGCGCGAGGCCAGGGCGGCGGGCGGGCGCCTGGTGGTCACGGGCGGCCTGCCGCTGCTCGGCGCGGCCGGCGGCGACGGCCTGGACCTGCTCCCCACGATCGACGCGGCCCTCGCCGCACTCGACCCGCCCGCCGCCCCCTGACCCGTACGGCGGCGGCGAGGGTTTGGGTCCTCCCCTTCTTCCTCCCGGGGCCAAGGTGGAGGGTGGCATCCGTGTTCCTGGCGAACAAAAGAGATCACCATAGACACCCGCCACGCGACGCTCCAGCCCCCCGCGCCGCCGTCCGCCGCCGATGACCTGCCCGAACGGGTCGAGCGGGTGAGCGCGGACTTCGGCCCGGCCGCCGACCGGCCCGCGCGGGTCGCCGCCGTACGGCTGCGTGTCTCCGCGCCGGGGCTGCCCGCCGAGCGGCGGCCCGCGTTCCTGGCCGTGATCTCGCGCTGCCCTGTGCACAACTCGCTGCGCCGGCCGCCCGAGGTGGTCGTCGAGCTCGCCGGCGAGGCGTGAGCCGGCCCGCGACGCCCCTTCTGCCCGGAGCGGGACCTTCGGCAGGACCTCCGGCCCTACGTCCCTTGGGGCGGGTGGGCCAGCGTGGGGCTCAGGAGGTACGTCATGATCACGTCATATCCCACCGCGCGCCCCACCGACCTCGCCATCAGGCGGCTGATCGTGGCGGCCGGGCAGGCGGCCTCGGTGAACAACACGCAGCCGTGGCGGTTCAGGGTGCGGCACGGCGAGCTGGTCGAGCTGCTGGCGGACTGGGACCGCTGGCTGCGGGTGAGCGACCCGCGCGGCCGTTCGCTCCACGTGAGCTGCGGGGCCGCGCTGCTGAACCTGCGTGTGGCGGCGCGGGCGGCCGGGCGGTCGCCGGGCGTGCGGCTGCTGCCCGACCCGGACGGGCGGCCGGACCTGCTGGCCGTGACGCAGGTCGCGCTGCGCGGGCGGCCCTCGGCGGAGGCGCGGGAGCTGTACGACCTCATCCCGGTGCGGCGGACCTGCCGGATGCCCTTCGACGACCGGCCGGTCCCCGCGGCGGTGCTGGCGGAGCTGCGCGCGGCGGCGGCCCTGGAACGGGCCAGGCTGGTCCCGCTGGACCGGCGCGCGGCCATGGACGTGCTCGACCACGCCGCGATCGCCGAGGACGAGCTGGCCCGCGACGAGGAGTACCTGGCGGAGCTGGAGGCGTGGACGGGCGGGCGTGGCGTGCCGTCGTACGTGCAGGGGCCGAGGGCGGGCGGCCCGGTGGACCCGGTCCGCGACTTCGGCCGGCGCCGCGGTGAAGCGTGCTTCGAGCCGTACCCGCAGCTCGCGGTGCTGACCACGGCCGGGGACGGGCCGCTCGACTGGCTGCGCGCGGGGCAGGCGCTGCAGCGGGTGCTGCTCGTCGCGGCCGGGCACCAGGTGTCGGCGTCGTTCCTCAACCAGCCCCTCGACCTGCGGGACATGCGGCGGCGCGACGACCCGCGCACCCCGCACGGGCATCCGCAGATGATCCTCCGGCTGGGGTACGGGCCGGTGGTGGCCCGCGCGCCGCGGCGGCCGGTGGGCGACCTCGTCCTGGCGGAGACCTGACCCGGCGCCACGGCGGCGCGCCGTTCCCGCGGGTGTCGTCGGCCGGCCGTCACCCGCCGCCGGGGCGCGGCCTGACCACCGCGACCGGGCAGGTGAGGCGGTGCAGGACCGCGTGGCCGACGGACCCGAGCACGGCCGAGGCGAACCCGCCACGCCCGCGCGAGCCCACGACCACGAGGTCCGCCGCGCCGCCCGCCTCGATCAGGGCGTTCACCGGGTGCCCGTGCACCTGCGCGTCGGTGATCGGGACGTCGGGGTGGCCGTCCCGCCAGGCCGCCGCGCGGGCGGCGGCGGCCCGCGCCACGTACTCGTAGCCTTCCTGCGTCAGCGTCTCGTACGCCGCCGCGTACGGCGAGTACACCGGCGTCTGCCAGGCGCAGACCACGTGCAGGGTGACGCGGCGGGCCCTCGCCTGCTCGATCGCGTACGCGACGGCCGCCGCCGCCTGCTCCGAGCCGTCGTCGCCGACGACCACCCGGCCGTGCCGCACCGGGGACGTCCGGCGCACGATCACGACCGGCCCGGCGGCGTGCCCGGCCACGCCCATGCCGACCGAGCCGAGCAGCATCCCGGCGAACCCGCCGAGCCCCCGGCTGCCCAGCACCATGCTCTCGGCCGACGCCGACTCCGCGAGCAGGGCCTCGACGACGTTGCCGGTCAGCAGGGCGGCATCGACCTCGACGTCGCGGGTCAGGGCGAGCGCCCGGTCCCGCGCCACGGCCAGCGTCTCCTCGCAGGGCTCCAGGCCGCCCTGTTCGGGGGGCCGCCGCTCGCACACGTGCACGATCCGCAGCGCGAGCCCTCTTTGCTGGGCGTCGGCGGCGGCCCATTCGACGGCGGCGGCGGCCGGTGCGGAGCCGTCCACGGCGACCACGACGGGCCTGGTCATCCCGGGCCTCCTCCGCTTCCGTGCCGCCGCCCGCCCGCCGGCACGGCGCGCAGCGCCGGATCCGCCGGGCTCGCCCGGTCGATGCCCGCCCGGGTCACCGCGCCCCGGCGACGACCCGGGCGTCGGGGCCGGGGAACACCAGGGTCTCGTGCCCGTCCTCCAGCCAGCGCACGATGTAGGGCGGCGAGCCGTCGTCGTGCTCCACCCGGACGATCACGCCTTCCTTGCGGACCCCGCCGCCGTACGTGCCCTCGACCACCAGCCGGTCGCCCACACTCGCCCTCATCGCGGACCTCCTCGTCCCCCGGACTCGTACTCCTTCTCCCAGGTCAGATGCCCCGTAGAAGCTCCTGGTCACGGGAACGGCGGGCTCCGTTTCACGGGGCGTCCAGGGTCTCGGCCAGCTCGGCGATCCCGGCCCCCGTGAGCGCCACGGCCCGGCGGTCCCGGCGGGCCAGCTCAGCGGCGGCGATGGCGGCGCGGCGGCCTCCGGCGCAGGCGACGAGCACGGGCCGGTCCGGGTCGAGCTCGTCCGGGACGCCGCCGGAGAACAGCTCGGGCAGGAAACGCTCGACGGCCCCCTCGATCCTGACGCGCTCGCGCTCGGGGGCCGTCCGCACGTCGAGGAGCTGCGCCCCGGGTTGTCGCAGCCGTGCGGCGAAGGCGGGAAGCCGGGCCAGCTCGTACGCCTGCGCGCCCGCCGCCCCCGGCGGCCGGACGACTCCGCGCACGTCGTCGAAGCCGACCCGGGCGAGCTGGACGACCGCCTCGGTGACGTCCTGGCCGGGCTCGGCGACCAGCGTGACCGCCTCCCCGTACGGCAGCAGCCAGCCGGCCCAGACGCCGAAGTCGTCGTCCAGCTCGATGCCGTACGAGCCGGGCAGCATGCCCCTGGCCTGCACGTCCCGGGGGCGGACGTCCACGACGTGACCGGCGGGCCGGTCGAGTTCGGGCACGCGGACGGGCGGCATCGGGGGCACGCCGAGGAGGTTGACCGGGCTCATGTGCCGGTAGAAGGCCGGGATGGGCATCGGGGCGGCCAGCAGCGCGTCGGCGAACTTCTCCGGGTCGTCGACGGCCAGCAGAGGGTTGTCCTCCAGCTCCGTCCCGATCGTGGAGGTGTGGCGGCCCGCGCCGCTCACGGTGCAGAACGACCCCTGGCCGTGCGTCGGGTACAGCGCGGTCCCCGGCGGCAGCGCGGCCAGGCGGCGCAGCGAGGCGTGCTGGAGGCGGGCCAGGGAGCGGGCGCGTTCGGGGCCGAGCAGGTCGGTGCGGCCGGCGGTGGCCACGAGCAGGCTGCCGCCGGAGAAGACAGCGACCGGCTCGCCGTCGAGGAGCACGACGTAGCTGGTGTGCTCAGGGGTGTGGCCAGGCGTGTGGACGGGCCGGACGGTCAGGCCGCCGCCGGCGTCGAGGTCCTCCAGGTGGAAGGCGGGCGTGTGCGCGTAGGCGGGGGCGGCGCCGGCGGGCATCACCAGTTCGGCGCCGGTGCGGCGCGCGGCCTCGCCGGCGCCGGACAGGTAGTCGTTGTGCAGGTGGGTCTCCAGGACCAGGCGCAGGTCGACGTCGCGCTCGGCGGCGGCGTCCAGGAAGCGGCCGATGTCGCGCTGGGGGTCGACGAGGACGCCTCTGCCCTCGTGGGTCAGCAGGTAGGTCTGGTCGCCCAGGCCGGGGGTGCGGAAGGACAGGACATCCATGCGGAGCCCCTACCCGCGGCCCCGGCGGCGATGCCCGCCCCTCGCCGGGGCGGGCGGGTTTCGGCAGGGCCCTGTCCGGCGATGGGACGGGGGAAGGAGGGCCGGGAGGTGACTCAGAGCCGGGACGAGGTGCTGCGGCGGCTCGTACGCGAGGGCGTGCTCACGGCCGCGCAGGCGCTGGCCGTGCACGAGGCGCTCGACGAGGCGGAGCGGCCCGCGCGGGCGCGGTGGGCCGAGGTGGCCGGGTACGTCGGCGGCGCGCTGCTGCTGGCCGGCGCGGTGTCGCTGGCGGGGACGTCGTGGCCGGTCCTGTCCACGGCGGCCCGCGTTCTGATCCTCGTGTCCGCCACCGCCGCCCTCCTCGCGGCCGGCCTGCTCCTCGCCGACCTCGCCCCCCGCCTCCGTGCGTCCCGCCTCCGTCCGTCCCCGGGCGGGGGGCCGGGCGGGTCCGCTCCCCGCGTCCGCGCGGGCCCCGGGGAGTGGTGGCGGGCGTGGACGGCCGGGGCCGAGCGGGCCGGCGCGGTGCGGCGGCGCAGCGGGGGCGTGGCGCTGGCCCTGGCGTCCGTGACCGGGGCGCTGGCCGCCTCCGAGCTCTCCGCCGCCCTCACCGGCAGCCAGCTCGTGGCCGCCGCCGTGACCGGGCTGGTCCTGGCCGTCGCCGGGTACGTGGCGCTGCCGGGCGGCCCCTGCGCGGTGGCCGTCGCGGGGTTCGCGGCGCTGACCGCGGAAGCCGTCGCCGGCGAGCTGTCCGGCTGGAACCCCGTGGCCGTGGGCCTGACGCTGGTGGGCACGGGCGTCGCGTGGACGGCGCTGGTGCGGGCCGGCGTGATCGGGCAGCGGCGGCTCGGGCTGGGGCTCGGCGCGGCCGTGGCCCTGATCGGCGCGCAGCACGGCCTCGGGACCGGCGGCGATCTGGCCTGGTCGTACGTGGCCACGTTCGCCGTGGCGGTGGCCTGCCTCGTGCTCTACCGGTGGGAGCGGGCCTGGGTGCTGCTCGTGGCCGGCATCGCGGGGTTCACCCTGGCCGTGCCCGAGGCGGTGTGGGACTGGACGGACGGCGCGGTCGGCGGTTCGCTCGCGCTGATGATCGCGGGTCTGGTGCTGGTGGCGTCGTCGGTCCTCGGTCTGCGGCTGCACCGCGCCTCCCGCCAGGACCACTCCGCGTAGCCTTCCGGCCCCGCGCGGAACGCCCGGCTCCGGCGATCGGGCCGGCCGGGCGTTCCCGTGTGAGCGGTTTCATGCGGCCGCGGTCACGGCCCGCTCTCTGGACCCCGAGCGGCGTCACCGCACCCGCTCATCCGGGCGTGACGGTATGGATCACCTCCTTCGGGGAACGGGTTAACCGAGTCCATCACCGCGTGGCTGCAGCTCACTTGGATCTTCTTTGCGACCCAGTTGGAGACCCCGCGCCCACGACCGGGCGGGCGACATGCCCTTCATCCGACACAAAACGTGTCTGTTGTGATGGGAGCGCTCCCAATCCTCCCTTTGCGCGCTTCCTGCCCTTAAATCCTCTTTCACGGTCACAAATCACCCCATCGGTAACGGTTACGTTTCGGTGGATTGACGTGAACAGCGGGCAAGTGCACCCTTTGTGGGAGCGCTCCCAAAGACTCCCACCGCGGCAGAGCGCGTGCCGCGGTGCACTCCCCCAACATTCACCCGAGAAGGGGTCCACCATGATGATCAGCAAGCGTCGCGGCGGTCTGGCCGCGGCCTCGGTGCTGGCCGCGGCCGCGCTGACGGTCGCGTCCTGCGGCTCCGGCGGCGGAGCTTCGCAGTCCAGCGCTCCCGCCTCGTCCGGAGCGGCCGAGCCGGTCACGATCCGGGTCCAGACCTTCGGCGGCGGCACCAACTTCGGCTACAAGAACGCCATCACGAAGTGGAACGCCGAGCACAAGGACATCCAGATCAAGGAAGAGCACCTGACGGACCAGTTCGAGCAGCAGTACTGGCCGCAGATGATCCAGTGGCTCACGTCCGGCACGGGCGCGGGCGACGTGGTCGGCATCGACGAGGGCGGCATGGGCCTGGCCAAGGCGCACCCCGAGTGGTGGGCCGACCTGAAGGAGTTCGGCCTGGAGTCCCGCAAGGCCGACTTCCCCGCCTGGAAGTGGGAGAACGGCGTCAGCGCCGACGGCAAGCTGTTCGGCCTCGGCACCGACATCGGCGGCATGAGCATCTGCTACCGCGCGGACCTGTTCAAGAAGGCCGGGCTGCCGAGCGAGCGCGACAAGGTGAGCGCCCTGTGGCCGACGTGGGACGAGTTCATGAAGGTCGGCCAGCAGTTCCAGGGCAAGGTCAAGGACACCAAGTGGGCTGACGGCACCAACACGCTCTACCAGGTGTACCTCTACCAGGAGGCCGCGAAGAACGGCAACGTCACCTACTTCGACCAGCAGAACAACCTGATCGTCGACAAGAACCCGGCGGTCAAGAGCGCCTTCGACTTCGCCTCGACGATGAGCCAGCAGGGCCTGACCGCCAAGCTGCGCAACTTCACCGACGAGTGGGCGGCGGGCACCCAGAAGGGCGCCTTCGCCACGGTCGGCTGCCCGTCCTGGATGCTCGGCGTGGTCAGCGGCAACGCCGGCGACGGCGGCAAGGGCAAGTGGGACGTGGCCGCGGTGCCCGGCGGCGGCGGCAACTGGGGCGGCTCCTGGCTCGCCGTGCCCAAGCAGTCCAAGCACCCGAAGGAAGCGGCCATGGTGGCCGACTACCTGACCCAGGCGCAGACCGAGGCCAGCATCTTCACCGACTTCGGCAACATGCCGAGCAACACCAAGGCCCAGCAGGACCCGGCCGTCCAGGGCGCGAAGAACGAGTTCTTCAACGACGCCCCCATCGGTGAGATCTTCGCCAAGTCCGCCTCCTCCCTCCAGCCGGTCTTCCTCGGCGTGAAGCACGCGCAGGTGAAGAACGCCATCGAGTCCGTCATCCAGGGCATGGACGACGGTTCGGTCCCCTACGACAAGGCCTGGCAGCAGCTGGTCGACGACGCGGTCAAGGCCGCGGGCTGATCCTTCCGCCCGGCCCGCCACGAGCGGGCCGGGCACTCTGCCGCCGAAAGGTCTGCTATGAGCCTCGACACCCTCCCGCGGGCGACACGGAACAACCACCGCCGTGTCCGCCCGCCCGGCCGCCGCTGGGCGTCGCGCTTCGACGTCAAGGGGATGCCGTATGCCCTGGTGTCTCCGTACTTCATCCTGTTCGCCGCCTTCGGGCTCTTCCCGTTGGCCTTCACGCTCTACTACTCGCTCTACGACTACGACCTGGCCGGCACCACCGAGTGGATCGGCCTGGGCAACTACACCGCGCTCCTCGGTGACGACGACTTCTGGCGCGCCGTGATCAACACGGTCGGCATGTTCCTCCTCGCCACCGTGCCGCAGATGCTGCTCGCGCTGTTCCTGGCCAACGCGCTCAACAAGCGCTTCCGCTTCCGCCTGGCGATCCGGATGAGCGTGCTGCTGCCGCTGGTCACCTCGGTGGTGGCGGTCGCGGTCGTGTTCACCCAGCTCTTCGCCCGCGACTGGGGCCTGGTCAACTGGATCCTCGGCTGGTTCGGCGTGGATCCCTTCAACTGGCGGGCCGAGCGCATCCCGTCCTGGATCGCCATCGCGACCATGGTCGACTGGCGCTGGACCGGCTACAACGCGATCATCTTCCTGGCCGGCATGCAGACGATCCCGCGCGACCTGTACGAGGCCGCCGCGATCGACGGCGCCTCCCGCCGTCGCCAGTTCTGGCAGATCACGCTGCCGATGCTGCGCCCGACTCTGATCTTCGTGGTGCTGAACTCCACGATCGGCGGCCTGACGCTGTTCTCCGAGCCGACCACCTTCTACAACGGCAACGTGGACGGCGGCTCGCAGGGCCAGTTCCAGACGGTGGCCATGTTCATCGTCAAGGAGGGCTTCCGCGAGTTCGACTACGGCTACGCCGCCGCGGCCGCCTGGCTGCTGTTCCTGCTCATCCTCATCGGTGCCGCGATCAACTTCCTGTTCGTGCGCAGGATCGGAGGCACGAAATGACCAACTGGTCTCCGACCGTCTTCACGCGGGTCATGCTGGGGCTGGCCGTGTTCCTGTCGGCGTTCCCGCTGTACTGGATGGTGGTCATCGCCTCGCGCACGAACTCCGACGCGGTGTCCGTGCCGCCGCCGTTCCTGCCGGGCGGCAACCTCGGCGAGAACATCATCGCGGTGCTCAACAACGAGGACGCGAAGTTCCTGCTGGGCCTGACGAACTCGTTCATCGTCGCCGCCACGGTCACGGTGTCGGTCGTCATCATCTCCACGCTGGCCGGCTTCTCGTTCGCGAACCTGCAGTTCAAGGGCCGCAACGCGCTGCTGGTGCTGGTGCTGCTCACGATGGCGGTGCCGCTGCAGCAGATGGGCGTCGTCCCGCTCTACCGGCTCATGGTGAGCCTGGAGTGGACGGGCACCCTCAAGGCGGTCATCCTGCCGTACCTGCTGAACGGGTTCGGCGTGTTCCTGATGACGCAGTACACCCGCCAGGCCGTGCCGATGGAGCTGGTCGAGGCGGCCCGCGTGGACGGCGCGGCGACGCTGCGCATCTGGTGGAACGTCGTGCTGCCGGCCGTGCGGCCAGGCATGGCGGTGCTCGGCATCAACACGTTCATGCTCATGTGGAACGACTTCATGTGGCCGCTGATCGTGCTCACCCCGGACAACCCGACCGTGCAGATCGCGATCACCTCGCTCAACGCGAGGTTCTCCACGAACTACACGTTGATCTTCGCGGGCACGGCGTTGTCCATCATCCCGCTAGTCGCTGTATTCATCGCATTCGGCCGTCAGATCGTGGGCGGACTCATGGAAGGTGCGGTCAAGGCGTGACGACACAAGAGGAACAGACGCGTTCCGGGCTTCGCTTCCCCACGGGTTTCACCTTCGGCGCGGCGACCTCGGCGTACCAGATCGAAGGGGCCGTCGCCGAGGACGGGCGGGGCACCTCGATCTGGGACACCTTCGCCAGGACACCCGGCAAGATCCTCAACGGGCACAACGCGGACGTGGCCAACGACCACTACCACCGCTTCCGCGAGGACGTCGCGATCATGGCGGACCTGGGCCTGACCGCGTACCGGTTCTCGGTCTCCTGGCCGCGGATCCAGCCGACGGGCTCGGGCAAGGTCAACCAGAAGGGCCTGGACTTCTACAAGCGGCTGACGGACGAGCTGCGCGCGCACGACATCGACCCGTGGCTGACCCTCTACCACTGGGACCTGCCGCAGGAGCTGGAGGACAAGGGCGGCTGGCCCAACAGGGACATCGCCTACTGCTTCGCCGACTACGCGGCGACCGTCCACGAGGCGATGAAGGACCACGTCCACACCTTCAGCACGGTCAACGAGCCATGGTGCGCCGCGTTCCTCGGCTACGCCTCCGGGGAGCACGCCCCCGGCAGGCGCGAGCCGGAGAACGCGATCAGGGGCGCGCACCACCTCAACCTGGCTCACGGGCTGGCCGTCCAGGCCATGGGCGCGCGCCGGGTCGGCGGCTGCGTCAACCTGTACGCGATCTCCCCGGAGACCGACAGCCCCGAGGACCTGGACGCGGCCCGGCGCATCGACGGCCTGCAGAACCGCTTCTTCCTGGACGCGCTGCTGCTCGGCCGCTACCCGGAGGACGTGCTCGCCGACGTGCCCGGCGACACCGACTTCATCCAGCCGGGCGACCTGAAGATCATCAACGCGCCCATCGACGTGCTGCTCGTCAACTACTACAGCCGCTTCACGGTCTCGGGAGCACCAGGCGGCCGGCAGTCGGCGGCGGCGGCCCCCACGGACGCCGGTTCCCCGTGGGTCGGCAGCGAGCACGTGTCGTTCGCCAACGGGGGCCGCCCCGTGACGGCGATGGGCTGGGAGATCGACGAGGGCGGCCTCGTGGAGGTCCTGACCCGCGTCGCCCGCGACTACCCGCCGATCGCCATGGTGGTCTCCGAGAACGGCGCCGCGTTCGACGACGTCATCGAGGACGGCCGGGTGCACGACGGGCAGCGGCAGGCGTACGTGGAGGCGCACCTCGGCGCGTGCAAGGCGGCCATCGAGGCCGGCGTGCCCCTGGAGGGGTATTTCGCCTGGTCGCTGATGGACAACTTCGAGTGGGCGTGGGGCTACGGCAAGCGCTTCGGCCTGGTGCACGTGGACTTCGACACCCAGGAGCGGCTGCTGAAGGACAGCGCGCTCTGGTACTCGGAGATCATCCGGCAGAATAGGACCCATGAACCGACCGACTCTTGAGGCCGTCGCCGCCCGCGCGGGTGTGGGCCGGGGCACGGTGTCGAGAGTCATCAACGGCTCGCCCAACGTCAGCGCCAAGGCCCGCGAGGCCGTGGAGCTGGCCATCCGCGAGCTGGGCTACGTGCCCAACCGTGCGGCGCGCGCCCTGGTGACGCGCCGCACGGACACGGTGGCGCTGGTGGTGTCGGAGTCGCAGCTCCGGGTCTTCGACGAGCCCTACTTCGCCGGCACCATCCGCGGCATCGGGTCGGCGCTGGCGGAGACCGGGCTGCAGCTCATCCTGGCAATGGCGCGCACCCCGGAGGAGCACGCGCGGCTTGAGCACTACCTGACGGGGCAGCACGTCGACGGCGTGCTGCTCCTGTCGCTGCACGGCGCCGACCCGCTGCCGGGGCGGCTGGAGGCGATGGGCGTGCCGACCGTTCTCGGCGGCCGCCCCGTCGGCCTCGACCCCTACAGCTACGTCGACATGGACAACAGGGCCGGGGCCCGGCAGGCGGTCAAACACCTGCTGAGCCTCGGCCGCGGCGCGATCGCGGCCATCGCCGGCCCCCAGGACATGGGCGTGGGCGTCGACCGTCTGGCCGGCTACCGCGACGCGCTGCTGCCCTCCGGCCTGCCGGAGCTGGTGGCCTTCGGCGACTTCTCCGAGCAGAGCGGCGCGGCGGCGATGAGCGAGCTGCTGGAGCGCCACCCCGAGCTCGACGCGGTCTTCGCCGCCTCCGACCCGATGGCGCTCGGCGCGATGCGGGTGCTCAAGGCCGAGGGGCGCGCCATCCCCCGCGACGTCGCGGTGATCGGCTTCGACGACTCCAAGGCCGCGCTGCACGCCGATCCGCCGCTGACCACCGTCCACCAGCCGACGGAGGCCATGGGCCGGCAGATGGCGCAGCTCCTGGTGGCCCGCATCAACGGCGAGGAGCTGCGGCAGCCCGTCGTCATCCTCGACACCCACCTCGTCCGGCGGGAGTCGGCCTGAGAGGAGCCCTCGTGGACAGCAGGACCAAACGCCGCTTATCGGCGGCAGAGCTCGACGCGCTGGCCCGGCGGGCCCTGGGCGCGGGGGTCACGGCGTCCGCCGAGCTGACCGACGGGTTCGCCAACGCCGTGTGGCGGCTGTCCCTCGACGACGGCCGCGAGGTGGTGCTGAAGCTGGCGCCGCCGCCCGAGCTGGAGCAGCTCAGCTACGAGCGCGACCTGCTGCGCATGGAGGCCGCCGCCATCGGGCTGGCCGCCGCGGCGGGCGTGCCGGTGGCCGGGCTGCTGCACGCCGGGTTCGACGATCCGGTGCTGGGCGGCGACTACCTCATGCTGGCCGCGCTCGACGGGGTCTCGTGGAACGCCTGCAAGGACGCGCTCCCGCCGGGCCACGGCGACGAGCTGCGCCGCGAGCTGGGCCGCCACCTCGCCAGGCTCAACGGGGTGACCGGCGAGGTGTTCGGCTATCCGCACGCCGGCATCACCGGCGCGACCTGGCGGGAGGCGTTCCTCGCGATGGTGCGGGCGCTGCTGGGCGACACCGAGCGCTACCCGACGCCGCTGCCGCGCCCGGCCGGGGAGATCCTGGCGGTGTTCGAGGCCGCCGCGCCCGTGCTCGACGAGGTGACGACCCCCCGCCTGGTGCACTTCGACGTGTGGGTGGGCAACGTCTTCCTGGATCTGCGCGGCACGCCGCGCATCCAGGCCCTCATCGACCACGAACGGGCGTTCTGGGGCGATCCGGTCGCCGAGTTCGTCACGCCGACGATCTTCGGCGAGCTGCGGGAGGACGATCCGCTGCTGGCGGGCTACCGCGAGGTGACGCCGCTGGAGCTCACGCCCGCCGCGCTGACCCGGCTCGACCTCTACCGCGCCTACCTGTCGCTGATCCTGCTGGTGGAGAACGGACCCCGGCAGTACCCCGAGGAGGAGTACGCCGGGCTCCGCGACGCGGCCTACTCCTCACTCGCCGGGGTGCTGGACCGCCTCGTACGCGCCTCCCTGGACGCCGTGGGCTAGCTTCGCGCACTGCCCCGCCCCGGCTCCGACGATCACCAGCTCCTTCGCGCCGACGACGGTCACCGCGCCCTGGACGCCGGTGCCGAGCAGGTGGACCGGCCAGGTTCGCGGCTGACAGTGCGCCAGCCAACCTGGTCGTAGTATTGACGCGCTCCCCGGCCTGAAGGCCGGAGAATCAGCCCGTACCGCGTGTGCGGCACCTCTGTGGCTTCCTGTTTCACCGGGTCCTGCCCTCCGCTAGGCGGCGGGTCTTACGGTCCCTCCGCAGGCGTTTGGCCTCTCCGCCCGTCCGGCGGCCAGAATATTGATCGCCGCATTGACGTCCCGGTCGTGGACCGCGCCACACCGGCAGGTCCACATCCGGACGTCGAGCGGCATGGACTCGGTGACCGTCCCGCAGGCCGAGCACATCTTCGATGACGGGAACCAGCGGTCGATCCGCACGAAGAGGCGGCCGTGGCGGGCGGCCTTGTAGGCGAGCATCCCGACGAACTGCGACCACCCCGCGTCGTAAACGGACTTGGCCAGCTTCGTACGGGCCAGGCCCTTCACGCACAGGTCCTCCACGACCACCGTTTGGTTCTCACGGATGATCTGAGTGGACAGCTTGTGCGCGAAGTCCCGGCGCGCATCGGCCACCCTCGCGTGCGCGCGGGCGACCCTGACGACGGCCTTCTCGCGATTGCTCGACCCCTTCGCCTTGCGCGACAAGGCCCGCTGCGCCTTCTTCAACCGGCGCTCCGAGTGACCCGAACTGGTTCGCCACCACTACCGGGTCCACGAGCTGTGGCCGGGCTCCTCCTTCGCCAGGTCGGTGGGCGGGGCACCCCAAGGCGGCTCTCAGGCTGCGGGGAGGTCGGCGAGGAGGATCGGGTCGGTGGTCGGGCGGGGCGAGCCGCGCGCCGGCTCGAGCGTGAGGGCCACCCGCTCGTCGCCGCGCAGGGGCGTCACCACGACGGGCGCGGTGACGCCGTCCCCGGCGCGGCCCAGCAGCCCGGCGGGGCGCGGGCCGTCCGGGCCCATCAGCCACAGCTCGTACGCCCGGGACTCCGGCAGCGCCGGCAGCCCGGACGAGGTGAACAGCAGGCGGGCCGCCGACCGGGACACCACCAGCGTGGCGGTCCCGCCGGAGGCGACGGGCCGGCGTACGGTCCGGACGTCGGGCGCGGCCAGCAGCACGGCCACCTGCCGGTTGACGTCCGCGGCCTCCCGGTTGGCGTCCGCGAGCCGCCGACTGGTGTCCGCGGCCTCCCGGTTCGCGTCCGCGAGCCGCTGGTTGGCCCCGGCGAGCCGGCGGTTCTCGGCCGTCAGGGCGGCGGAGTCGCGGCGCGCGTCCACGGCCACCGCGCCGAGCCCGACCGCGACCGCCGCACACCCGGCGGCCCCCCCGGCCAGCACCCGCGCCACCCACCCCCGCCCCTGCGCCCGCCCCTGCGCCCGCCCCGCCCAGGGCCTCGCGGCGGCCAGTGACGCGAGGCCGCCGCCCAGGGGCGTGGGGCGGCGGCCGGTGGCGGCGGCGAGCAGGCGGGGGCGCAGGCCGGGCGGCGGGGTCACCGCCACGGCCTCGGCCAGCAGGGCGGCCGTCTCCCGCAGCCGCCGCACCTCCGTCCCGCACCTGGCGCAGCCGCGCAGGTGCTCCTCGAACAGCACCCAGTCCGCGTACGGCAGCGCGTCCACGACGTAGGCGCCGGAGAGGGCGTGGAGGTCGTCGTCCATGGTCCCCCTTCCGAGCGAGAGGCGGCTCACGCATGTACTTCGGCCGCTCGGGCACGCCGGATGGCTCAGGCCCTTGCTTCTTTCCGCGGACGTGAGACAATCTCATCAGGTGATGAATTATGACATGTGTGATCGCGGGCGGCGGCCCGGCGGGCGCGATGCTCGCCCTGCTGCTGGCCAGAGCGGGCGTGGAGGTCACGCTCCTGGAGAAGCACGCCGACTTCCTGCGTGACTTCCGGGGCGACACCATCCACCCCTCGACCCTCCAGGTGCTGGACGAGCTGGGCCTGGCGGACGAACTACTCAAACTGCCCCACCAGGAGGTGCGCGAGGTCGGCCTGGTCACCGACGCCGGCGCGGTCCGGCTGGCGTCACTGCGCCGGCTGCCCCGCCCGTACGACTACATCGCGTTCGTCCCCCAGTGGGACTTCCTCACGATCCTCACCTCGGCCGCCCGCCGCTACCCCGGCTTCCGGCTGCTGATGCGGGCGGAGGCGTACGACCTGATCCGTGAGGGCGGAGCGGTGCGCGGGCTGCGCTACCGCGACGAGTCCGGCGAGCACGAGCTGCGGGCGGACCTGACCGTCGCGGCCGACGGCCGGCGCTCGGCGCTGCGCGGACGGGCGGGCCTGGTGCCGCGTGAGCTGGGCGCGCCGATGGACGTGCTGTGGTTCCGGCTGCCCTGGCGGGACGGCGACCCGGAGAGCACGTTCCTGCGCGTCTCGCGCGGCCACATGATGGTGGGCATCAACCGGGTGAGCTACTGGCAGCTCGCCTACCTCATCCCGAAGGGCGGCCACGACCGGCTGACCGGCCAGGGCATCGAGGCGCTGCGCCGGCCGGTCGCACGGCTGCTGCCGTTCCTCGCCGACCGGGTCACGGAGATCGAGGGCTACGACGACGTAAGCGTGCTCACCGTCGCGGTCAACCGGCTGCGCCGCTGGCACCGGCCCGGCTTCCTGTGCATCGGCGACGCCGCGCACGCGATGTCGCCGGTGTTCGGCGTGGGCATCAACCTGGCCGTGCAGGACGCGGTGGCCGCCGCGAACGTCCTCGCCGCCCCGCTGCGGTCGGGCGGGCCGGTCCCCGAGTCGCTGCTGCGCCGGATCCAGCGGCGGCGCATGCCGCCCACCGTGATCACGCAGACGGCCCAGCGCGTGGCCCAGAACCTGCTCATCCGCCGGGCCCTGAGCGGGAGCTTCGACCCCGGCTCGCTGCCGCGCGACCTGACGCGGGTGCCGGTGTTCAACCGGATGGCTCCGCGCCTGGTCGGGATGGGAATCCGGCCCGAGCACGTGGAGACGGAAGAGGTCCACCGAGGGGCTACCGACGGGTAATGGCCAAAACGTGGACAACGGGGTCGGTAGGCACCGGCTCCGTGGAATACCCTCGTATCTCGTGAGCAGCAATCTACTGGATCTCGATTCCTGGCGAGCCCTCCCCGCGGCCCAGCAGCCCGACTGGCCCGATCGCAGCGAGCTCGACAAGGTCGTCGCCGAGCTCGGCGGCCTGCCCCCCTTGGTGTTCGCGGGCGAGTGCGACCAGCTGAAGGACCAGCTGGCCGCCGTGGCCCGCGGTGAGGCGTTCGTCCTGCAGGGCGGCGACTGCGCCGAGACCTTCTCCGGCGCGACCGCCGACAACGTCCGCAACAAGCTCAAGACGTTGCTGCAGATGGCGATCGTGCTGACCTACGCGGGCAAGGTGCCGGTCGTCAAGATCGGCCGGGTGGCCGGCCAGTTCGCCAAGCCGCGCTCCAAGCCCACCGAGGTGCGCGACGGCGTCGAGCTGCCCGCCTACCGGGGCGACATGGTCAACGGGTTCGAGTTCACCGCCGAGTCGCGCACGCCGGACCCGTGGCGGCTGCTCAAGGCGTACCACTCCTCGGCCGTGACGCTCAACCTGGCGCGCGCCTTCACCAAGGGCGGCTACGCCGACCTGCGGCAGGTGCACGCCTGGAACCAGGACTTCGTGTCCGGCTCGCCGGCCGGCCGCCGCTACGAGCAGCTCGCCAGGGAGATCGACCAGGCGCTCGCGTTCATGCGGGCCTGCGGGGCCGACCCGGAGGAGTTCCACACGGTCGAGTTCTACTCCTCGCACGAGGCGCTGATCCTCGACTACGACCGGGCGCTCACCCGCATCGACTCGCGGACCGGCCTGCCCTACGACGTGTCGGCGCACATGGTCTGGATCGGCGAGCGCACCCGTCAACTCGACGGCGCGCACGTCGACTTCTTCGCCCGCATCCGCAACCCCATCGGCGTCAAGCTCGGCCCGACGACCACGCCGCAGGAGGCCCTGGACCTGGTCGAGCGGCTCAACCCGGCCAACGAGGCGGGGCGGCTCACGTTCATCACCCGCATGGGCGCCACCAAGATCCGCGAGCACCTGCCCGCGCTGGTCAAGGAGGTCACCGCGGCCGGCGCGCAGGTGGCGTGGATCTGCGACCCGATGCACGGCAACACCTTCGAGGCGCCCAGCGGGCACAAGACGCGCCGCCTGGACGACGTCCTCGACGAGGTGGCCGGCTTCTTCGAGGTGCACCGCTCGCTCGGCACGCACCCGGGCGGCATCCACATCGAGTTCACCGGCGACGACGTGACCGAATGCGTGGGCGGCGGGCACGGCATCGTCGAGACCGACCTCGCCACCCGCTACGAGACGGCCTGTGACCCCCGTCTCAACCGCAGCCAGTCTCTTGACCTGGCCTTCCGCGTGGCCGAGCTCTACCGCGGCTGACCCTGCGCTCACTCCCCCGGGCGGCGGGCCGTTCCCCGGCCCGCCGCCCGGGGGTGTCTCCGCACTCCCCTAGCACGAGTGATCTGCGTCTCAGTGCCGCATGATGCCGAACGGAATTCACGTTGTATGTGAGGTTTCGCGGCTATGATCACCCCGAAAGAGGGCGAAGACTTGGAGCCAATCGTGGACAGTGGTGCCCCGGAAGGGGTCGACCCCAACGTCCCCAACGTCGCGCGGATGTATGACTACTACCTCGACGGCAAGGACAATTTCGCGGCCGACCGGGCGGCGGCGGAGCAGATCCTGAAGAACTTCCCCCACACCAAGGAGGGGGCCCGCGCCAACCGCGAGTTCCTGCGCCGCGCGGTGCGCTACCTCGTGGACCAGGGTGTGCGGCAGATCGTGGACCTGGGCGCGGGGCTGCCGACCCAGGGCAACACCCACGAGATCGCTCCCGAGGCGCGCGTCGTCTACGTCGACTACGACTCCGTCGTGTGCGTGCACGGGCGGGCGCTGCTGGCCAGGAAGGACAACGTCGACTTCCTCCAGGCCGACGTGCGCGAGGCCGACGCGCTGCTGGACAAGCTGGCCGGGCTGGTCGACTTCAAGCAGCCGGTCGCGTTCCTGGCGCTGGCGCTGCTGCACTTCATCCCGGACGAGGTCGCCTACGACGTGGTGGCCAAGCTGCGCGAGGTGAGCGCCCCCGGCAGCTACCTGGTGATCAGCCACGCCGTGGACCCCACGCCGGACATCACCGGGCAGGCGCTGGAGGTCTACCGCAAGGCCACCGCCGCGCTCAACCTGCGCGACCGCGAGGGCGTCCTGCGCTTCTTCGACGGCTACGAGCTGGCCGAGCCGGGGCTGACGTACCCGGCGGGGTGGCGTCCCGACGACCCGCTGGCGCCGGGCAACAGCGTCGACTTCGGTTACGTGGGCGTCGGCCGCAAGGCGTGACCCCGCACGAGAAAAGCCCCGCCGCCGGCGGGGCTTTTTCTACGGCCGGCTAGTTCTGCTCGGCCTGCTTCAGCTCCTCGCTGAGCTCCTGCCTGATGGCGTCCATGTCGAGCGCCCTGACCTGCCGGATGAGGTCCTCCAGCGCGGGGGCGGGAATGGCGCCGGCCTGCGCGAAGACCACGATCCCGTCACGGATGGCCATGAGGGTGGGGATCGAGGTGATGTCGAAGCCCTGCGCGAGCGCCTGCTCCGCGTCGGTGTCGATCTTGCCGAACGTGATGTCGGCGTGCTGCTCCGACGCCTTCTCGAAGATCGGCCCGAACTGCCGGCACGGCGGGCACCAGGTCGCCCAGAAGTCGAGCAGCACGATGCCCTTGTCGGCGATGTCGTTGAAGTTCTTCTCGGTTACTTCGATGGTCGCCACAAGTGGCTCCTCGCTTGTCGGCGTCATTGTCGTGAGGTAGAACCCATACCCCGTCCGCCGCATTCCAGCTCCGGTCAGGGGCGGACCCGGCGCGGGCGCGTCCAGGGGAAGGGGGTTTTCGACTGCACATATCCGCTTAAATGCGGATAGAACATTTAAACACCGATCCTTGACGTCGGCGTACGCGGGTATGAGCAGTCCATGGACTGGGTCACCTGCGCGTATTCGGCTGCCTGCACCGGAGTCGCCACCCGGCCGTCCGGCCTCTGCCTCGCCCACCTCTCACCGGACCAGCTCCTCGACACGCTCGCGGGCGTGGCCCCTGGCCGCCTGCTCGACCTGCGCGGCACGACACTCACCGGCGACCTGCTCGGCAGGGTGCTGGAGGCGACCGGCGGCCGGTTCGGGCGCGCGCGGCTGGAGCGGGCCAGGTTCACCGGCGACGTACGCCTGTCGGGCGTCACCTTCGGCGGCGACGTCTCGCTCGACGACGCCCGCTTCGACCGGCTGGCCTCGTTCTTCGGCGCCCGCTTCGAGGGCAACGTCTCGCTGGCCGGCGCCCGCTTCGCACGGGAGCTGTCCTTCCACGGCGTCGCGGTACGCGGGCACGTCTCGCTCGACCGGGCCGTCATGGCGCGCGACGCCCTGTTCAGCCAGGCCGACTTCGGGCACGGGCTGTCGTGCGAGCGGGCCAGGTTCGACGGCTACGCCACCTTCGACGGCGCCCGCCTCGGCGACGGGGCCGCCTTCCGCGGCGCGCGCTTCGGCCGCACCCTGTCCTTCCGCAAGGTCAGCGGCAACGCCGGGTTCGAGGCGGCGCACTTCGCGGCGGACGCCTACCTGTCGGCCACCGGGCGGCTGTCGCTGGCCCGCGCCCGCGCCGACGCGACGCTCGACGTCACGGTGACGCGCTGCGGCCTCGACCTGCGCGGCGTGGAGGTGGCCGGCGCGACCGCGGTCAAGCTGACCGACTCCTCCGCCGACCTGGAGGGCGCGGTGCTGCGCGGCCCGGCCGTGGTGAGCGGCCGGGGCCGGTCGGGGGTGAGCTCGCTGCGCCAGGTCCAGGCGGCCGACCTGACGCTGCACGGGCTGGACCTGTCGGCCTGCCGGTTCGCCGGGCTCGCCCATCCCGCGGGGGTGCGGGTCAAGGACTGCGCGTTCGCGCTCACGCCGCGCGGGGTGCAGGTGAGCCTGCGCTGGCCGGTGCTGCGCTGGTTCTCCCGGCGCAGCGTCCTCGCCGACGAGCGCGGCGCGGGCGGCGAGGCGGCGTCCGGCGAGCCCGGCGTCTCCCCCGACACCCTGGCCGCGCTCTACGCCGGGCTGCGGCCGAGCGACCGCGCCACGGCCGCCGACTTCGCCTTCGCCGCGATGGAGATGCGCCGCCGGGCCGGTCACCACTGGTGGTTACCGGTGTCGTGGCTGCTGTTCGGCTACGGTCTGCGCCTCGGACGGACGGCGGGGTGGTTGACCGCCCTGGTCACGGTCGCCGTGGTGGCCGTGCTGTGGGGGTCGGCGGGTCACGCCTCCACCGTCCACCCCTGACTCCCTCCTAGAGCGTGGCGACGATCTCGGCGATGCGCCGGTAGTGCGCCGAGCGCCAGCCGCCGCCCATGATCCGGCGTGACATCTGCTGCAGCTCGTCATCGGGGTCGAAGCCCTCGTGGTCGAGGAACATCCGGGTGCCGCGGCCCTCGGGCTCCAGTCGCCAGGTGACGGTCCAGTCGGCGCTCTTGCCGTCGCGCCAGCTCAGCTTCAGCAGGCGTTCCGGCTCCAGCTCCAGCACCTCGCAGTGGACCACGCCGTCGAAGCCGACGGACTTCTTCGGCGCGGTGCGGAAGGTGAAGCGGTGCCCGACCACCGGCTTGAAGTCGCCGGGCATGAGCCATCGGGCGATCAGGTCGGGCTCGGTCAGCGCGCGCCACACCTTCGCGGGCGGATGCGGGATGAACTGGTCGAGCCGGATCGCGGTACGGTCCTCATCGGTGGCCGGCATCGCCGTCCTCCTCCATCTCGTCGAGCATCGTGGTCAGGGCGGCGAGCTTCTCGCGCCAGAAGCGTTCGTACGGGCTGAGCCAGTCACGGATCTCCATGAGCGGTTCCGGCTCCAGCCGGTAGAGCCGTTCCCTGCCCTTGCGCGTCTCGGCGACCAGCCCGGCGTCCCTGAGCACCTTCAGGTGCTCGGACACGCTGGGCCGGCTCATGGCGAACCGCTCGGCGAGCCGCCCGGCGGGCTGGCCGCCCTCCTCCAGCAGCAGGCGCAGCAGCTCGCGCCGGGCGGGGCTGGCGAGGGCTGCGAAGACGTGGTCGGCGCTCACGCCTGGCTGACGACGAAGCCGTTGCCGAAGGGGTCGTGGAACAGCAGTTGCCGGCCCCAGGGCTGCTCGCTCGGGCCCTCGGCCTCGACGCCGTGCTCACGCAGCCGTGCGGCGAGCTCGTCGACGTCGGGTGCGGCCACGACGAGGCCGCCGATCGGGGCCATGCCGGGGAACCAGGTGGCGAGCAGGAGCGTGGTCTCGCCGCCCTTGGGGGCGACGGTGAGCCAGCGGCCCATGGGGAACGGGTTGTCGGTGCGCACCTCGAAGCCGAGGACGCCGGCGTAGAACTCGAGCGCCCGCTCCTGGTCGGCGACGGGCACGGTGACGGTCTGGATCGCGGAGATCAGCATGCCGGCCACTATATGTAGGATTTTTCCTACATGACAAGCCCGTGCGGCGAGATATCAGGGAATTCCCGGATCGACCGGCGGCGGTGGCCCTCCGTACAATCGGGATCATGCGCATCGACGACTACGTGGCCGAGCTGAACCGCGTGCTCGCCGGCCCGCCCGGCCCCAAGCGGGACCTGGTCGTCGAGGCGCGCGACAGTCTCACCGACGCCGCCGACGCGCTGGAGGCCGAGGGCCTGGACCGGGCGGCGGCGGAGCGGGCGGCCGTGGCCGGGTTCGGGCCGGTCGAGGAGATCGCCCCGGGCTACCAGGCGGAGCTGACCTGCGCCGCGGGGCGGCGGCTCGGCATCCTGCTGGTCGTCGGCGTGCCGGTCACCGTGCTCATGTGGTCGGTGCTGTGGCGGCTCTACCCCGCGACCGAGACCGCCTGGCTGGCCAAGCCCGGCTGGTACGCCACGGTCTCGCGGCTGCTCGACGCCGCGCAGCTCGCCGTCGGCCTGTACGGCGGGCTGGTGCTGTTCGCGCTGAACCGGGGCGCGCGGTGGATCCGCCGGCCCCGCCTGCTCACCAGGTCGCTCGCGGTGACGGTGTGGATCTCGCTGCCGGTCACGGGCGGGCTGGGCCTGCTGCTGACGTACGGGGCGGACCAGCCCAACACGCTCGCGGCGCTGCCGGCGCTGCTGGCCAACCTGGTGACCGCCGCGCTGTGGGGACTGCAGGTCTACGGGGCGTCGCGCTGCCTGCGCCTCACCCGCCCCGTCGTGACGCCCTGCCCGTCAGCCTGAGCCCGTCAGCCTGAGCCCGTCAACCTGAGCCCGTCAGCATGAGCCCGCTCGCCTGAGCCCGCCTGAGCCCGTCAGCCTGACGCCGGGGCCTCGGGGCGCAGCACGCCGCCGATGACGCTGGCGAACTCGCGCCAGGCCGAGCGCTCCCCTTCGAGCCGTTTCCTGCCCGAGGCCGTCAGCCGGTAGGTGCGCCGCTTGCGCCCGCCCACGGTGGCCCACTCGCTGGACAGGTGGCCGATGCGCTCCAGCCGGCGCAGCGCGGGGTAGACCGTGCCCGTCGGCACGCTCAGCGCACCCCCGCTGCGCTCCTGCAACGCCTCGATGATGGCGTAGCCGTGCAGCGGCTCGCGCTCCAGCACGGCGAGCAGCAGCGCGTCCAGGTGCCCGCGCAGCGCGTCCGGATTCATGTCTCAGATCTTAGGCAACCGATCGGCATAGAGACAGCCTACATGTAGGCAATCTATATGTAGGCTGTCTATGTGTAGGCAGACACAACTATCGATCGGACCGGAGCCGGAATGGACGTACTCGACCTGGCACGCACCCAGTTCGCCGTGACCGGCGGGCTGCACTTCCTGTTCGTCGTGCTCACGCTGGGGATGGCGCCGCTGGTGGCGCTCATGCACACCCGCTGGGCCATGACGGGCCGGCCGCTCCACGAGGCGATGACCCGCTTCTGGGGGCAGATCTACGTCGTCAACTACGCGCTCGGCATCGTGACCGGACTGGTGATGGAGTTCCAGTTCGGCCTGGCGTGGAGCGGGCTGTCCCACTACGCCGGGGATGTCTTCGGCGCGCCGCTCGCCATGGAGACCCTGCTGGCCTTCTTCCTGGAGTCCACGTTCCTCGGGCTGTGGATCTTCGGGTGGGGGCGGCTGCCCCGGTGGCTGCACCTGGCGTGCATCTGGCTCGTGACGCTCACCGCGTACGCGAGCGCGTTCTTCATCATGCTGGCCAACTCGTTCCTGCAGAACCCGGCCGGGACGGTGGCCCGCGACGGCCGGCTGGAGCTGGTCGACTTCGGCGCGCTGGTCGCCAACAAGGCGCTGGTGTTCTCGTTCCCGCACGTCGTGGCGGCCGGGCTGTTCACCGGCGGCATGGTGCTGGTCGGGGCGAGCGCGTACATGCTGCGGCGGCGCACCGAGCAGGCCGAGTTCTTCACCCGCTCGATGCGCCTCGGCGTGGTGACGGCCGCGATCGGCATCACGTTCACGATGGGCTTCGGCTACGCGCAGTTCGCCGGGGTGCAGGACGGCAAGTGGGACAACATCGGAGCGGCGCTCGGGCTGGCCCTCATGATGGAGGTCGGGCAGCTCCTCGGGCTGGTCGTGCTGCTCGTCATGCTGCCGCTGATCCGCTTCCTGCCGCGGTGGCGGTGGGCGCATCCGCTGCTCGTGGCGATGACGCCGCTGCCGTTCGTGCTGTCCATCGCCGGCTGGGTGGCCAGGGAGGTCGGGCGGCAGCCGTGGATGATCTGGGGCAAGCTGACCGTGGCCGACGCCATGACGCCCGGCCTCACGGCGGGCATGGTCACCGCCTCGCTCACCGGCTTCGCGGGCGTGCTGGGGCTGCTCGCGGTCGTCGACTACGTGCTCATCGCGCGGATCGTCCGGCGCGGGCCGCGTGAACCCGACCTAGGCGCGGGCGTGCCCCGCGAGACGCGCACCCCCGCGCTGAGCTTCTAGGGAGGACTGCATGGACGTGATCTGGTTCGCCTTCTTCGCGGTGCTGCTGGCCGGCTACTTCGCGCTGGAGGGCTTCGACCTCGGGGTCGGGGTGCTGCTGCCGGTGCTCGGGCGCACCCGGGAGGGGCGCGACCGCATGGTGGCGGCGATGGCGCCGTACGTGCTGGCCAACGAGGTGTGGCTGGTGGCCGTGGCGGGGACGCTGTTCGGGGTCTATCCGGCGCTGGAGGGCGAGGTGCTGTTCGCGCTCTACCCGGTCGTGGTGGCCATGCTGCTGAGCTGGGTGCTGCGCGACGCCGGGCTGTGGTTCCGGCGGCGCGCGGACGGGCGCGGGTGGCGCGGCTTCTGGGACGCGATGATCGCCTTCGGGTCGCTCGGGCTGTCCTTCGGATGGGGCATGGCGCTGTACGCGGCGGCCACCGGGTTCTCCGCCTCGCCGGTGCACCCGCTGGGGCTGATGCTGGGCGTGGTGGTGACGCTGCTGTTCGCCTGGCACGGGTGGACGTTCCTGGCCTGGCGGGCGCCGGGCGACTTCGGCGCGGCCCGGCCGGGGCGGGCGCTGGTCCTGTCGGGGGCCGTGGCGGCGCTGCCGGCGGCGGGGGTGCTGGCCGGGGCGATGCCGTACCTGATCGAGCACAGCGCGTCGCCCGATACCTTGAATGTGCTCAGTCTCATGGTCCTGCCGTTCGCACCCATCATGCTGGGCGCGCAAGTATGGGTATGGCGCACTTTCCGCCCAGGAAAGGACGCCTTCCGGCTCCCGTCGTTCTTCTGAGGGCACGTGCACAAGGATCTTCTGCGGCTCATGCGGGCCGAGCGGGCGGTGCGGCTCCACCTGGCCGTCACGCTGGTGGCGGCCGTGCTCGCCGGGCTGCTCGTGCTGGTGCAGGCCGAGCTGCTGGCCGGCGTGCTGTCCGGCCGCTTCACCGCCGCCGCGCTCGGCGCGCTGGCCGCCGTCGTCGGGGTGCGGGCGCTGCTCGCCTGGACCCAGGGCGTCTTCGCCGGGCGCACCGCGACCGGCGTGAAGTCGGCGCTGCGCCGCCGGCTGCTGTCCCGGCTGCGCGAGCTGGGGCCGGGAGGGCTGGCCGCGCACCGCTCGGGCGAGCTGGTCACGCTGACCGGGCGCGGCCTCGACGGCCTGGACGCCTACCTCACCGGCTACCTGCCGTCGATCGCGGTGGCCGCGGTGGTGCCGGTCGCCGTGCTGGTCCGGCTGTTCGCCGCCGACCTCGCCAGCGCGGTCATCGTGCTCGCCACGCTGCCGCTCATCCCGATCTTCGGGGCGCTCGTCGGCATGACGACCAAGGCGGTCACCGAGCGGCAGTACCTCGCGCTGTCGCGGCTCGGCGGGCACTTCCTCGACGTCGTACGCGGCCTGCCCACGCTGCGCGCCTTCGGCCGGGCCCGCTACCAGGCCGGCGTCATCCGGCAGGTGGCCGAGGCCCACCGGAGCGCCACGATGCGGACGCTGCGGGTGGCGTTCCTGTCGTCGCTGGTGCTGGAGCTGTGCGCGTCGCTGTCGCTGGCGCTGGTGGCGGTGCCGATCGGGCTGCGGCTGCTCGGCGGCTCCCTGGACCTCACGACGGGGCTGCTGGTGCTGCTGCTGGCGCCGGAGGCGTACCTGCCGTTGCGGGCCATGGGGACGCGCTTCCACGCCTCCATGGAGGGGGTGGCGGCGGCCGACGCGGCCTTCGCCGTCCTGGACACGGCAGGGGACACGCGGCGCGAGGGCTCCGGCCAGGCCGCGCCGCCGTCGGCGGGCCCGCCGGAGATCCGGCTGGAGAACGTCACCGTACGCTATCCAGGGCGCGAGGCCGCCGCCCTGGAGGACGTCACGCTCACCATCAGGCCCGGGGAGCGGGTGGCGCTGGTGGGCGAGAGCGGCGGCGGCAAGAGCACGCTGCTGCACCTGCTGCTCGGGTTCGTGGAGCCGGCCGCGGGCCGGGTGCTCGTGGACGGCGCCGACCTGCGGGAGCTGGACCCGGCGGGGTGGCGGGCGCGGCTGGCGTTCGTGGCGCAGCGGCCGCACCTGTTCGCGACGTCGGTCGCGGACAACATCCGCCTCGGCGCGCCTGGGGCCTCCGACGACGACGTGCGCCGGGCCGCCGAGGCCGCGAGCGCCGACTTCGTGGCCGCGCTCCCTCAGGGCTTCGCGACCGTGGTCGGCGAGCGGGGCGCGAACCTGTCGGCCGGGCAGCGCCAGCGGGTCGCGCTGGCCCGCGCCTTCTGCCGGCCGGAGGCGTCCGTGCTGCTCCTGGACGAGCCCACGGCCCGCCTGGACGGGCGGAGCGAGGCGGCGGTGGTGGCGGGCACGGCCGAGCTGGCCCAGGGCCGCACGGCCGTCGTCGTCGCCCACCGGCCGGCGATGATCGACCTGGCCGACCGCATCGTCCGCCTGCACGCCGGCCGCGTCGTCGCCGACAGCGGCGCACCCGCAGAACCCGGCGGGCCCGGCGGACCCGGCGAGCCGGGCGAGCCGGGTGCCGGGCGGCAGGGTGAGCGGGTGGCGGCCGTTCAGGGCGAGAGCGGGGTCGAGGCATGAGGCGGGTCATGGGCAAGCGGCTGCTGTGGGCCGTGCTGGCCGGGGCGGCGGCGGATCTGGCCGGGCTCGGGCTGATCGCGGCGGCGGCCTGGCTGATCACCAGGGCCGCCCAGCAGCCGCCGCTGGCCGCGCTGAGCGTGGCGATCGTGGCGACCAGGGCGTTCGCGACGGGCAAGGGCGTCTTCCGCTACGTCGAGCGCCTCACCGGCCACGACGTGGCCCTGCGCGCCCAGGCCGGCACCCGCGAGGACCTCTACGACGCGCTGATCCCGCCGCAGCGGCCCCGCCACGGCGGCGCCGACCTGCTGAGCCGCATGGTGGACGACACCGAGGCGGTGCAGGACCTGCTGGTGCGCTGCCTGCTGCCGGCCGCCGCGGCGGCGGTGGCCGGGCTGGCGGCCGTGGTCATCGGACTGACCGTCCTGCCTCTGGCGGCGCTGGTGCTGGTGGCCGGGCTGGCGCTGGCCGGGCTCGCGCTGCCCGCGGGCACGGCGGCGGCCGCCCGCGCTGGGCGGCCAGGATCGCGCCCGCCCGCGCGGAGCTGGCGGGCCGGGTGGCGGACCTGGTGCACGGGTCGGCGGACCTGGCCGCGTACGGCGCCGACGAGGCGGCCCTGCGCCGGGCGGAGGCCGCCGACGAGGCGCTGGCCGCCCTCGAACGCCGCCAGGCCCGCGTGCACGCCGCCGCCCTCGCCGGGGGCACCCTGGTGCAGGGCCTGACCGTCGCCGCCGTCGTGCTGCTCGCCCAGGGCGCGCAGGTGGGCTCGGTCGGAACGGCGGTGCTCGCGCTGACCGCGCTGGTGGCGTTCGAGCCGGTGCTGCCGCTCGCGGCGGCGGGCGAGCGGATGGCGGGCATCACGGCGGCGCTGCGCCGGCTGCGCGAGGTCCGCGCCGCGGCCCCGGCCGTCGCCGAGCCGGCCGCCCCCGCGCCGCGGCCGGAGTCCCCGCTGACCGTCGAGGTCGAGGACCTGGTCGTCCGCCACTCCCCCGCCCCCCGCGGGCGGGAGACCCGGCCCGCGCTGGACGGCGTCTCGCTGCGGCTCACGCCCGGCAGGCGGGTCGCGATCGTCGGGCCGAGCGGCGCGGGCAAGAGCACCCTGCTGTCGGCGCTGATGCGGCTGGTGGAGCCGGAGTCCGGGCGCATCAGGGTCAACGACGCGGACGTCCGCGACCTGGCCGGCGACGACGTGCGCGCGCTCATGACCGGCCTCACCCAGGACCCGTACATCTTCCGCACGACGCTGCGCGACAACCTCCGCCTGGCCGGTCCCGACGCCGACGACGAGCGGCTGCGCCGCGCCGTGGACGACGCCCGCCTCGGCGACTGGGTGGAGCGCACCGGCTGGGACGCCGAGCTGGGCGAGGACGGCAGGACCGTCTCGGGCGGCCAGCTCCAGCGCCTGGCGCTGGCGCGGGCCCTGCTGTACGACCCTCCGGTGCTGCTGCTGGACGAGCCCGCCGAGGCCCTGGACGAGGAGACCGCGGACCGGCTGATGGCCGACCTGCTCGACGTCACCAGGGACCGCACGACGTTGCTGGTCACCCACCGCCTCAAGGGCCTGGAGTCGGTGGACGAGGTCGTGGTGCTGGAGGAGGGCCGGGTCACCCAGCGCGGCCGGCACGACGAGCTGGTGGCCGTACCCGGCTACTACCGCGACCTGTGGAAGTCCGAGGTCCTCACCCGGCGTTGACCGGCCCCGTACGGCCGGACGTTGTGTTTTCGGCGCCATCAGGTTTATGATTCAAACCAGTTTGGCTGACCGAGGAGTTTGGATGCTTGACGACGACGAGCGGGCGCCCACCCCCGAGGAGACACTGCGCGTCATCGAGGCGCAGCAGGCCGCCGCGGCCCGGCACATCTACATCGACCCGCTGCTGCTCTACCTCCCCTGGGGGGTCGCCTGGCTGATCGGCTTCACCGCCCTGTTCCTGCACCTCGGGCTCGACGGGCGGTCCTACGCGCCGATCAGCCAGGGCGCGGCGGTCGTCCTGCTGACCGCCGCCCAGCTCGTGGCGGGCGCGGTGGCCGGCTACGGCATCACCCGCGCCAACCGGCAGGTCCGCGGCACGACCAGGGACCGGGGCACGATGTACGGCTGGTCATGGTTCGCCGGGATCGCGTTGACGGCCGTGCTCGACATCCGGCTCGCGCCCCTGGTGCCGCCGGCGGAGAGCCAGCTGCTCTGGGGCGGCTCGATGCTGACCATCGTGGCGGTGCTCTACATGGTGGGCGGCGCCGTGTGGTTCAGCCGTCAGATGTTCTCCGTCGGCGTCTGGACCGCGGCCGTCAACCTCCTGGGGATCCTGCTCGGCCCCGGCTGGCACGCGCTGCTGACGGCGGTGCTGCTGGGCGGCGGGTTCATCGTGGCGGGCCTGTGGTGGAGGCGCCGCTCATGACGGCGGACAAGGCGCCGCCCGAGCTGGACCCGGTGATCCACGCGCAGGCGAGGCTGCGGGTGGTCGCCGCGCTCAACGTCCTCGGCGACGGCGACGAGATGACCTTCGGCTCGCTCAAGGACCTGCTCGGCATGACGGCCGGCAACCTCTCGGTCCACCTGACGAAGCTGGAGGAGGCGGAGTACGTCCGCATCACCAAGACCCACAAGGGCCGCACCCCGGTCACGTACGTCGCGCTGACCAGGCGCGGGCGGCTGGCCTTCGAGGACTACACCAGGGCGATCCGCGCCCTGCTCGACCCCGCTGGAGGAACTCCGTGACGATCCTCGCCAGGGCCGTCGAGGCCGGCCGCCGCTACGGCGACGTGCCGGCGCTCGACCGCGTCTCGCTGGACATCAGGGCCGGTGAGCTCGTCGGCCTGCTCGGCCCGAACGGCGCGGGCAAGTCCACCCTGATCAACCTGTTCGTCGGCCTGCGCCGCCCGTCCTCGGGCACGGTCGAGCTGTTCGGCGGCTCGCCGCTGGACCCGGCACGGCGGCGCGAGATCGGCGTGACCCCGCAGGAGACCGGCCTGCCCGAGTCGCTGAGGGTCGGCGAGATCGTCGACTTCGTCTCGGCGCACTTCCCCGACCGGGTGGAGCGGGGCGAACTGCTCGCCAGGTTCGGCCTGGAGGACCTGGCGCGGCGGCAGGTCGGCGGCCTGTCGGGCGGGCAGCGGCGGCGGCTGGCCGTGGCGCTCGCCTTCGCCGGCCGCCCGCGCCTGGTCTTCCTCGACGAGCCCACGACCGGCCTCGACGTCGAGGCCAGGCGGACGCTGTGGGACGGCATCAGGTCCTTCCACCAGGAGGGCGGCACGGTCCTGGTGACCAGCCACTACCTGGAGGAGATCGAGGCCCTGGCCGAGCGGGTCGTGGTCGTCGGCCATGGACGGGTGCTGGCCGACGACACGGTGGCGGCCGTGCGCGACGTCGTGGGCGTCCGCAAGGTGTCGCTCACCGCCGCGGACCTGCCCGAGCTGCCCGGCGTCCTCGGTTCCGAGCACCGGGACGGCCGGGTCGAGCTGCTCACCACCGACCCCGACCGGCTGGTGGTCGAGCTGGTGCGCAGCGGGGCTCCGTTCTCGGGGCTGGAGATCCGGCCCACCACCCTGGAGGAGGCCTTCCTGGCCCTCACCGCCACGTCCGGTCAGAAGGAGAGCGCCCATGTCTAGCCTGGTCGTCGCACACACCCGCTATCTTCTGCTGGAGCAGATCAGGGTCCCGATCGGGCTGCTGGCCAGCTCGTTGTTCCCGGCCGTGTCGATGGTGGCGTTCGTGGTGCCGTTCGCCGGCCAGGACCCGGTGGCCGCGACCACCGCGACCGGCTCCCTGATGTTCTTCGGCGCGATGTCGGCGGCGCTGATCGGGCTCGCCATCTCGGTGTCGCAGGACCGCGAGCTGCCGTGGAACCCCTACCTGCGCACCCTGCCCGCCGGGCCGTTCCCGCGCTTCGCCGGGCGGATGCTCTCGACGCTCGCCGTGATGATGGTGTCGGTGGTCCCCGTGGTCCTGGTGGCCGCGCTGTTCACCGAGGCGACGATCACGCCGGGGCGGCTGCTGCTCGGGCTGGGCGCGCTGGTCGCGGGGAGCGTGCCGTTCATGCTGATGGGGCTGCTCGTCGGGCTGCTGCTGTCGTCGAAGGCCGCGATGGCGGTGGCGCAGGTGCTGTTCTTCCCGATGGCGATCGTGGGCGGGCTGCTGCTGCCGCCGCAGATCCTGCCGGGCTTCGTCCAGGCCGTCTCGCCGTACGTGCCGACGAGGGGCGCGGCCGAGCTGATCTGGTGGGCGGTCGCCGGGACCCCTCCTGGCGTCGTGCCGCTGGTGATGCTGGGGGTCTGGACGGTCGCGACGGCGGCGGCGGCCGCCTGGGCGTACCGGCGGGACGAGGGGCGGCGCTTCTCCTGATCCCGGCACGAATGGGGGGGTGTGCCGCCGAGTCCGCAGCGATCTCGACGGCACACCCGTCCAAGAGGGGGTCCTGTTATTTCTTCTCGACGAGGGTGACGGTGGCGTCGTGGGCCTGCCCGTCCCTCATATATGTGATCTTGACCGCTTGACCGGGTTTGAAACCTCTGACCTGTCCGACAACCGTATCGCCACCGTCAACCGCCTTGTCGTTGATTTTGGTGATGAGGTCGCCCTGCCGCAGACCCGCCTTCTCCGCGGGGCTTCCGGCGGTGATCTCCCTGACCAGCGCGCCGGGAACGTCGCCTGTGGCATCCGTCACACTCACGCCGAGGAAGGCGTGGGTGACCTTGCCGGAGCTGATGAGCTGGTCGGCGACCTGCTTGGCGGTGTTGACCGGGATGGCGAAGCCGACGCCGCCGCCGGCCGCCTCCGAGGCGATGGCCGTGTTGATGCCGATCAGCTCGCCGGCCGCGTTGACCAGCGCGCCGCCGGAGTTGCCCGGGTTGATCGAGGCGTCGGTCTGGATGGCGCCGCCGATCGTGGTCGGCTCCCCGGTCTGGCCCTGCTGCTCCTGGCCCCAGCCGGGCGGAAGCTGCTGACGCTGCTCGCCGCCGACCGTCAGGGTGCGGTCGAGGGCGCTGACGATGCCCCTGGTGACGGAGCCGTCGAGGCCGAGCGGGCTGCCGATGGCGAGCACGTCGTCGCCGACCTTGAGCTGGTCACTGTCGCCGAGCGTGGCCTTGGTCAGCCCGGAGGCCCCCTCGGCGCGGATGACGGCGAGGTCGGTGGCGGGGTCGGTGCCGACCACACTGGCCTTGGCCGTCCTGCCGTCGCTGAACTTGACCGTCATCTGCCCGCCGCCCTGGGCGGCCCCGACGACGACGTGGTTGTTGGTCAGGATGAGGCCGTCCTCCGACAGCACCACGCCGGAGCCCTCGCCGCTCTGACCCTGGATCATCACCACGCTGGGCTGCACCTTGGCCGCCACCTCGGCGACCGTCAGGTCGCTGGAGGCGGTCCTGAAGACCGGGCTCGGCGCGCCGGTGTTGGAGGTGGTGGTGACGGAGACGGGGTCGGGCTGGAACGCGTTGGCGACGACACCGCCGACGATCCCGCCGCCGACGGCCGCTGCCGCCAGCGCGAGCCCGGCGACGGCCTTGCCGCCGTAGAAGGGCTTCTTCGGGGGCGCGGGAGGCGGCGGGGGCGGCTGCTCCATGATGATCGTGTCCCGCCGGGGAAAGCCCCCGGCGGCCGGCGGGGTGGCGCCGAACTGGCTCCAGCCGGTGCCCTGCTCGCGAGGCTCGTTCGCGTCCATCTGTCATCTCCTCGAGGATTCTCTGACTCAAGGGTGCCAAGGGCCGCGTAAGACCTGGTTAAGCCGCTGATCAGAACTCCATGAGAAGCGGCGGCAGAACGCCGTGGCCGCGCAGGACCACCACCAGCGCGATGACGGCAGGGCGGGGCGGCCCGGGGAACGGGCCGCCCCTCGCGAGCTCAGGAGCGGGCGGGCCAGTACTCGTCGCGCAGCAGGCGCTTGTAGAGCTTGCCCGTCGGGTGGCGGGGCAGCTCACTGCGGAAGTCGATCGACTTCGGGCACTTGTAGTGGGCCAGGCGCTCGCGGCAGTACGCGATCAGCTCCGCCTCCAGCCCAGGCCCCGCCTCGTCCATGGAGACCGGCTCGACCACGGCCTTGACCTGCTCGCCCATCTCCTCGTCGGGGACGCCGAAGACGGCCACGTCGGCGACCTTGGGGTGCACCGACAGCACGTTCTCGGCCTCCTGCGGGTAGATGTTCACGCCGCCGGAGATGATCATGTACGAGCGGCGGTCGGTGAGGTAGAGGAAGCCGTCCTCGTCGAGGTAGCCGATGTCGCCGAGAGTCGTCCAGCCGCGTCCCTTCGGGTCCTGCGCGGAGCGGGTCTTGGCCGGGTCGCCGTGATACTCGAAACGGCCGCCGTTCTCGAAGAAGATGGTGCCGTGCGTGCCCGCGGGCACGTCCTCGCCCTCCTCGTCGCAGATGTGCACGACGCCGAGCAGGGAGCGGCCGACGGTGCCCTTGTGCTTGAGCCAGTCCTCGGGGCCGACGTAGAGGAAGCCGTTGCCCTCGGTGCCCGCGTAGTACTCGTGGATGATCGGCCCCCACCACTCCATCATCTGCTCCTTGACGGGCACGGGGCAGGGCGCGGCGGCGTGGATGGCGTACCTGAGCGAGGACAGGTCGTAGCGGGCCCGGGTCTCCTCGGGCAGCTTCAGCATCTTGATGAACATGGTCGGCACGAGCTGCGAGTGCGTGACCTTGTGGCGCTCCACCAGCGCGAGGTACTGCTCGGGGTCGAAGCGTTCCATGACCACGACCGTGGCGCCGAGGCGCTGGAACGTCATGCAGTAGCGCAGCGGGGCGGCGTGGTAGAGGGGCGCGGGCGAGAGGTAGACGCTGTCGGCGGAGGGCGCGAACAGCGCCGAGATGAGCTGGAGCAGCGTCCCGGGCTCCTCCAGGGGGCCGTGCGGCGCGGGCACCTTGACGCCCTTGGGGCGGCCGGTGGTGCCCGAGGAGTAGAGCATGTCGGCGCCGGTGCACTCGTCCTCGACCGGCGTCACCGGCTGCCCGGCGACGGCCTCCTCGTACGAGCCGAAGCCCTCGGCGACGCCGTCGATCATCAGGCGCAGCTCGACCTTGGGCGTGGCGTCGGTGATGGAGGCGGCCACGTCGGCCAGGTCGGCGCTGGAGATGAAGACCCGCGCGCCGCAGTTGTCCACGATGTACGCCAGCTCGTCGGTCTGCAGCCGGGAGCTGATGGGCGTGTAGTACAGGCCCGACCGGTGCGCCGCCCAGGCGACGGACAGGAAGAGCGGATGGTTGGTGAGCATGAACGCGATGTGGTCGCCCGGCCGTAGCCCGGCGGCGCGGAACAGGTGCGCCAGCCGGTTCGACTCCTCGTCCAGCTCGCGATAGGTGACGATCCGTCCGGAGCCCGCCATGACCACAGCGGGCTTGTCGGGGGTGACTGCTGCGATGGCTCCCGGATGCATGACCAGAACAGTATTCGGTAGGCGGGCGGGCGCGCCAGCACGCGGACGCCGCCCGCCCGTCATCCTTCCCGGTCAAGCCAGGAGGACTTACTCAGCCGGGATGACCGAGCCCTCGTACTTCTGCTGGATGAACTCCTTGGTCTTCGGGTCCTGCAGCAGCTTGCCGAGGGTCACGATGCCGGCGTCCTTCTCGTGGCCGGCCTGCACGACCAGGCCGTTGACGTACGGGTTGCCCTCGGTCTTCTCCAGCGCGAGCGCCTGCGAGGCGGGCTTGAGCCCGGCTTCGAGGGCGTAGTTGCCGTTGATCACGGCGGCGTCCACGTCGTCCAGCGAGCGCGGGAGCTGGGCCGCCTCCAGCGCCTTGAAGGTCAGGTTCTTCGGGTTGGCGGCGACGTCACGCTCGGTGGCCGCGGTGCCGGCGCCCTCCTTGAGGGTGACCACGCCGTTGTCGGCGAGCAGCTTGAGCGCGCGGCCGAGGTTGGTGGCGTCGTTCGGCAGGGCGACGGTGGCGCCGGACGGCAGCGCCGACAGCTCGGTGACCTTCTTGGAGTAGAGACCCAGCGGCTCCAGGTGCACCGGGGCGGCGAAGGCCAGCTTGGTGCCCTTGGAGGCGTTGAAGTCGTCCAGGTACGGCTTGTGCTGGAAGAAGTTGGCGGTGAGCTGCCCCTCGTCGAGCTGCACGTTCGGCTGGACGTAGTCGGTGAACTCCACGATCTCCAGCTTGAGCCCGGCGGCGGGGGCCAGGTTGTCCTTGACGAAGGTCAGGATCTCCGCGTGCGGGACGGGGCTCGCGCCCACCTTGAGCACGGTGTCTGCGGACTCGGCGGTCTTGCCGCCGGCCTCCGGCGCGGCGTCCGTCGCGGACTGCGACGTACCGCATGCGGCGAGCGACAACGACAGGGCGACGGCACCCAGGACACGACGGATGTTCATGATCTCTTCCTTACTTGTGCGATAGACGCCGGGCGACCCAGTCGCCCAGGCTCTGCAGGAGTTGCACGATGACGATGAGCAGCACGACGGTGACGATCATCAGCAGCGTCTCGAAGCGCTGGTAGCCGTAGCGGACGGCGAGGTCGCCGAGCCCGCCGCCGCCGAGCGTGCCGGCCATGGCGGAGTAGCCGATGAGCGCGACGACGGTCACCGTCAGCCCGGCGACCAGGCCGGGCATGGCCTCGGGCAGCAGGACCTTGCGCACGACCGTGGCCCGGCTCGCGCCCATGGCCTGGGCGGCCTGGACGACGTCCGTGCCGACCTCGCGCAGCGCGGTCTCCACCAGCCGGGCGAAGAACGGCACCGCCCCGACGGTGAGCGGCACGACGAACGCGGCGGTCCCGATGGTGGTGCCGACGACCAGCCGGGTGAACGGGATGATCGCGATCATCAGCACGATGAACGGCAGCGACCGCCCGATGTTGACCACGAACCCGAGCGCCGCCCTGAGCGCGGGCGCCGGCCGCAGCCCGCCCCGGTCGAGCACGACGAGCGCCACGCCGATCGGCAGCCCGAACAGCACGGTGAACAGCGTGGACCAGCCCACCATCTGGGCCGTCTCCACCGTCGCCGGCCACAGCAGCGGCAGCATCTCTTCCCAGGTCACGCGGCCTCCTCCACGATCAGCCCGGACGCGCGCAGGTACGCGAGCGCCGCCCCGGCGTCCTCGCCCTCCAGCGCGACGCGCAGCCGCCCGACCGAGTCGCCGGCCAGTTCCTCGATCGAGCCGCCCAGGATGCTGAGGTCGACGTCGAACTTGCGCACGACCTCCGACACCACCGGCCGGCCCGCCTGCCCGGCGAACGTGAGCGTCACGGAGCCGGCGGGCGCCGGCTCGGGCAGCGGGAAGATCTCCCTGGTCAGGCGGGATCCGGGGGTGCGGACGAGATCAGCGATGGTCCCGGACTCCTCGACGCGCCCGCCGGCCATGATGGCGACGGAGTCGCAGACGGTCTTGACCACGTTCATCTCGTGGGTGATGAGCAGGATCGTCAGGCCCAGCTCGGTGTTGAGCCGCTTGAGCAGGGCCAGGATCTGCTGCGTGGTGGCCGGGTCGAGCGCGGACGTGGCCTCGTCCGACAGCAGCACCGACGGGTTGCCGGCGAGCGCGCGGGCGATGCCGACGCGCTGCTTCTGCCCGCCGGAGAGCTGGTGCGGGCGGTGCCCGCCGCGGCCCTCCAGCCCGACCAGCTCCAGCAGCTCGCCGACGCGGCGCTCGCGCTCGGCCCTGGGCACGCCCATGATCTCCAGCGGGAACGCCACGTTGCCCGCGACCGTGCGCGAGGACAGCAGCGCGAAGTGCTGGTGGATCATGCCGATGCGGCGGCGGGCGCGGTTGAGGTCGGACTCGCGCAGCGCGGTCAGGTCCTGGCCGGCGACGGTGACGGTGCCGGCGTCGGGACGTTCGAGCAGGTTGACGCAGCGCAGCAGCGTGCTCTTGCCCGCGCCGCTCTGGCCGAGCACGCCGAAGATCTCGCCTTCGCGCACGGTCAGGTCGACGCCGTCGAGCGCGACGACGTCGCCGTACTGCTTGCGCAGGCCGGAAGCCTGGATCACGGAAGAACTACCCCACGACTGAGAGCGGCCGGGGCCGCGGAGACGGACGACAACGGGCGGAGGAACCGGCCGGCGTCAGCGGGTGCCCGGGGGGAACGGCAGGTGGCTCAGCCTGCGCAGCACGAACACGGGGGCGATCATGAGGACCTTCGGGGAGAACGGGCGGGGCGGTCGGGGCTAGCGGGCCGGCATGCGTCCCATGCGCGGGCGACAACACAGGACTGCACTGAGGGTGCCCTGGTCGGTCGCGGATGCCTCGTTCACGCCCATGCAAACGGCCGGTGCGCATGGCGCTATTCCGGCATGCCCTCGTGATTCACCTCACACCAGTCATATCGGTGGAGATGTATCGGTAGAGATGTAATATGCGGCCCATGAACATCGCGAGGATGCGCAGACTCGGACGGCGGCTGGTGGAGCTCGCCAAGGCCACGGAGAGCGAGACGGGCGGGCCGGTGCTCACCCCCGGCGAGGAGGCCGTCTTCGTGGACGTCCTGCGCCATCCGGACAGCGCGGTGCGCGAGATCCAGGCCCGCACCGGCTTCGCGCAGAGCCACGTGTCGGCGTCCGTGGCGCGCATGCGCGAGCGCGGCGTCCTGGAGACCCGGCCGGACCCGGCCGACGGCCGGCGTACGCAGGTGCGGGTGGCCGACGCGACCGTGCACGCGCTGTTCCGGCGGGCGACCAGCCCGGTGGACGAGGTGGTCGGGGCCGCGCTGCGCGACCCCGCCGACACCGCGCGGGCCGTCGCGCTGCTCACGGAGCTGGAGACGTTGCTGATCACCGACGAGTCCCACGGCGCGGGGTGAGACCGACAACGCCCGCCGCCCCTCGGTGAGGGACGGCGGGCGTGCCCCCGCGGGGCGGTCAGGCCGCGACGGTGGTCCCTACCTGGGCCGGCGTCAGCGCGATGTCCAGCACCTCGCGCACGTCGCTGACCGCGTGGATGGTCAGCTCGCCACGGACCTCCTCAGGCACGTCGTCCAGGTCCGGCTCGTTGCGGGCCGGGATCAGGACGGTGGTGATGCCCGCCCGGTGCGCGGCCAGCAGCTTCTGCTTGACGCCGCCGATCGGCAGGACCCGCCCGGTCAGCGAGATCTCACCGGTCATGGCCACGTCGCCGCGGACCTGACGGCCGGACAGGAGCGAGGCCAGCGCGGTCGTCAGCGTCACGCCCGCCGAGGGACCGTCCTTGGGGACGGCGCCCGCCGGGAAGTGCACGTGCACCGACCGGTCCTTCAGCGCGGTGACCGGCAGCTCCAGCTCCGCGCCGTGCGAGCGCAGGTAGGACAGCGCGATCCGCGCCGACTCCTTCATCACGTCGCCGAGCTGGCCGGTGAGGGTGAGCCCGGTCTCGCCGGTCTCCGGGTCGGCCAGCGACGCCTCCACGTAGAGGACGTCTCCCCCGGCCCCGGTGACGGCCAGGCCCGTCGCGACGCCCGGCACCGAGGTGCGCTGCGCGGTCTCCGGCAGCGACGACTCCGGCACGAACCGCGGCCGGCCGAGGTAGTCGACCAGGTCGGCCTCGCCGACGGTGACCGGCAGCTCGTCCTTGGCGGCCACCTTGCGCAGCACCCTGCCGACCGCCCGCTCCAGCGAGCGCACGCCCGCCTCGCGGGTGTACTCGGCGGCCAGCCTGCGCAGCGCGGCCTCCTCGACGACGACCTCCTCGGCGCTCAGCCCCGCCAGCTCCCGCTGCCTGGGCAGCAGGTGGTCGCGGGCGATGGCGACCTTCTCGTCCTCGGTGTAGCCGTCGAGGGTGACGACCTCCATGCGGTCGAGCAGCGGGCCGGGGATGGCCTCCAGGACGTTCGCCGTCGCCAGGAAGAGCACGTCGGACAGGTCGAGCTCGACCTCCAGGTAGTGGTCGCGGAAGGTGTGGTTCTGCGCCGGGTCGAGCACCTCCAGCAGCGCGGCCGTCGGGTCGCCGCGGTAGTCGGCGCCGACCTTGTCGACCTCGTCGAGCAGGACGACCGGGTTCATCGAGCCGGCCTCACGGATGGCGCGGACCACGCGACCGGGCAGCGCGCCGACGTACGTGCGCCGGTGGCCGCGGATCTCCGCCTCGTCGCGGACGCCGCCGAGCGCCACCCGGACGAACTTGCGGCCCATCGCGCGGGCCACGGACTCACCCAGCGAGGTCTTGCCGACCCCGGGAGGGCCCGCCAGGGCGAGCACCGCGCCGCTGCGGCGGCCGCCGACGACGCCGAGGCCGCGCTCCTGGCGGCGCTTGCGCACGGCCAGGTGCTCGATGATGCGGTCCTTGACCTCCTTCAGCCCGGTGTGGTCGGCGTCGAGCACGGCGCGTGCGCCGGTGATGTCGTAGTTGTCCTCGGTGCGGACGTTCCACGGCATGTCGAGGACGGTGTCGAGCCAGGTGCGGATCCAGCCGGTCTCGGGCGACTGGTCGGGCGTGCGCTCAAGCTTGTCGACCTCCTTGAGCGCGGCCTCGCGTACCTTCTCGGGCAGGTCGGCGGCCTCGACGCGGGAGCGGTAGTCCTCCTCCTCGGTCTCGGCGTCGCCGTTGAGCTCCTTGAGCTCCTTGCGTACGGCGGCGAGCTGCTGGCGCAGCAGGAACTCCCGCTGCTGCTTCTCCATGCCCTCCTGGACGTCCTTGCGGATCGTCTCGGCGACGTCGAGCTCGGCGAGGTGGTCGCGGGACCACTCGATCAGCCTGGCCAGCCGGTCGGCGGGGTCGGCCGCCTCCAGCAGCTCGACCTTCTGCGCCGTGGAGAGCCAAGGGGTGTAGCCGGAGCTGTCGGCGAGCACCGACGGGTCGTCGATCTGGTTGACCTGGTCGACCACCTGCCAGGCGCCGCGCTTCTGCAGGATCGTGGTGGCCAGGGCCTTGTACTCCTTGGCCAGCTCGTGCGCGCGCTCGCTCGACGGGACGGCGTCGATCGTGTGCGCCTCCACCCACAGGGCCGCGCCGGGGCCGGTCGTGCCCGTGCCCACGCGGACGCGGTCCACGCCGCGGACGACCGCCGCGGGCTCGCCGCCGGGGAGCCTCCCGACCTGCTCCACCACGGCGCGGACGCCGGTGGCGCCGTAACGGCCGTCGATGCGGGGAACGAGGAGCACCCGGGGCTTGTTGCCACCGGATGCACGGGCCGCGTCGATCGCCGCGCGCACCTCGGAGTCGGACAGGTCCAGCGGGACCACCATGCCCGGCAGGACCACCTCGTCGTCCAGCGGCAGGACCGGGAGGGTCAAGCTCTCACTCATGCGAACTCCAAAGGGTTGAGTTATACCGACTCAATCCATTGGAGCCGCCTGATGTTCCCTTTCTTGGTGATGTTCGCTCAGGGCGATCGTAATCATGTAAGCGGTACCTGGGGTTGAGGCAGGATCAGACCTCGGGGGGACGCGAGTGGGGCGGCGAGTTCCGTAGCCTTGACCACGTGATCCACCTTCGGCGGCACCCCCGCCGCCCCGGACAGGCGGACGACGAGATCCACGACTCCCCGCCCTCGTCCCAGCCCTCGTCTCCGCCCTCGTCCCAGCCCTCGGAGGGCGCGACCCACGACCCCGGCAGGGGTCGGGACGGGCGGCCCCCGGCGGGGGAACGAGCCGGGGCTCCACGGTGGCGTGAGCTGGGTGCGGCGGCTGTGCAGCCGTTCGCACTCGCCCTGTTCCAGGGCGACGCCGACCCTCCGCCCCGGTCACGCCGCCTGTCCCTCCCCGTCCCGCGCGGGCTCCGGGTGCTGGTCCCGGTCGAACGGATCAGCCTGGTGCGCGCGGCGGAGTTCCTGATGGCCGTCGTCTTCTTCCTCACCACCGAGAACATGGTGAGGGACTGGGCGTTCCAGGCCGCCGCGGGCGGCCGGATCTTGGTGCCGACCCCGGGGACGTTCTCGTTCCTGTGCGGCGTCGCGGTCGCCCTGCCGGTGGTGCTCCGCGACCGGTGGCCGCTCGCGGCCTGGCGCACGGCCTTCGTGCTGCTGCCGATCTCCCTGTGGACGAGCCTGCGCGTCGGCGGCGGCGAGCCGCCGTATCCGGCGACCACCGTGCTGTCCTACCTGCTGGTGCTCTACTCCGTCGCCGTGCGCTGCGACCGGCGGATCACCCTCGCCGTGTGGGTCGTCACGGTGCTGACCGCGTGGATCGTACACCCCAACTCGATGGCCCTCGTCACGGTCGTGGTGACCGTGGTCGTGCTGTTCGGCTACAACGTACGGGTGCGGCGCACCGCGACGTCCCGGCTGGCGGAGGAGGAGCGGCGCAGCCGGCTCGCGGAGGACGCGCAGGCGGTGCTGGAGGAGCGCGCCCGCATCGCCCGCGAGCTGCACGACGTGGTCGCCCACCACATGTCGGTGATCGCGATCCAGGCCGAGGCGGTGCCGATCAGGGCGGCCGGGGATCCGGTGCAGCTGGAGGCGGGGCTGGCGGAGATCCGGCACCTGTCGCTGGAGGCCATCGCGGAGCTGCGGCAGGTGCTGGGGGTGCTGCGCGACCAGGACGGCCGCACCGAGACCGCGCCGCAACCGGGCCTCGACCGGGTGGAGGAGCTGGTGGCCAACGCCCGCTCCGCCGGGCTCGCGGTGCTGGTCAAACGGTCCGGGCCGATGGACGGTCTGGGGCCGGCCGTGGAGCTGTCGGCGTACCGGATCGTGCAGGAGTCGCTGAGCAACGCCATGCGGCACGCTCCCGGATCCGCCGTGGGCGTGGAGCTCGTGCGCGAGGGCGAGGAGTTACGGCTCCGCGTGGCCAACAGCCGGGGCACGGGCGACGGCGGGCCGCCGGGGGCCGGTCAGGGGCTGGTGGGCATGAGGGAGCGGGCGTCGCTGCTGGGCGGCACGCTGGAGGCGGGCCCGACGCCCAGCGGCGGCTTCGAGGTGGCGGCGGCCCTGCCGATCACGAGGGCCGGCGCGAACGAGACGCACGACAGGTGAGCGGGAAGACGGCCTCGGCGCGCGGAAGCGGGCGGCCGGCGGGCAGGCGGGGAACACTGGCGGGCAGGCAGGGAAGGGGTGACGGGTGATCCGGGTTCTGATCGCCGACGACCAGGGGATGGTGCGCACCGGGTTCACGGTGTTCCTGAGCGCGCAGCCGGACATCCAGGTCGTGGGCGAGGCGGGCGACGGCCGGGAGGCGGTCAGGAGGGCGGCCGAGCTGGCCCCCGACGTGGTGCTCATGGACGTCCGCATGCCGGTCATGAACGGCCTGGAGGCGACCAGGGAGCTGCTGTCCGGGGGCGGCAGGCAGCCGAAGGTGCTGATCCTGACGACGTTCGACCTCGACGACTACGTGTACGAGGCCCTGCGCGCCGGGGCCAGCGGGTTCCTGCTGAAGGACGCCTCGGCCGCGCAGCTCGCCGAGGCGGTGCGGGTGGTGGCGGCCGGGGACGCGCTGCTGGCCCCGCAGGTCACCCGCCGGCTGATCCACGAGTTCGCCCGGCTGGGCGTGCCCCGGCCCGCGGCGGCCGGGCGGCGGCTGGCCGAGCTGACCGAGCGCGAGACCGAGGTGCTGACGCTCGTCGCGCAGGCGCTGTCCAACCAGGAGATCGCCGGCAAGCTGTTCGTGGCCGAGCAGACGGTCAAGACGCACGTCGGGCGGGTGCTCATGAAGCTGGGGCTGCGCGACCGGGCCCAGGCCATCGTCTGGGCCTACGAGAACGGCCTGGTCCGCCCCGGCGAGTGACCGCCCGGGGAGGGCGGCCGGGAAGGGCGGCCGGGGATGACGGCAGGTGGTGCGCGGGGAGGCGGGGGGCCGTACATTCGGCTGATGGAACCGGTTGAGCTCTTCCAGCGGGTCGCGGCGACCGTCCCCGCCTACGGCGCCTTCCTCGCCGAGCACGGCGTCGATCCGGCCCGCGTCCGGACCCTCGAGGACTTCCGGCGGCTGCCGATGACCACGAAGGACGGCTACGTCCGCCGTCATCCGCTGCCCGACCTGTGCCGCGACGGGGTCATCGGCGACATGATCGCGGTGTCGTCGGGCTCGACCGGCATGCCGTCGTTCTGGCCGCGTTCGGCCTCCGACGAGCGGGCCGTCGCCGCCCGCTTCGAGGAGGTGTTCCGTGACTCCTTCGCGGCCGGGGAGCGCCGTACGCTGGCCGTGGTCTGTTTCGCGCTCGGCACCTGGGTGGGTGGCCTGTTCACCGTCAACTGCTGCCGTCACCTGGCCGAGCGCGGCTTTCCCATCACGGTCGTCGCCCCCGGCACCGACCGCAGGGAGATCGCGCGGGTGCTGCCGGAGCTGGCCCCGCACTTCGACCAGGTCGTGCTGCTGGGCTATCCGCCGTTCCTGAAGAACGTCATCGACGGCGAGGACCTGCCCTGGCACGAGTGGGACCTCAAGCTGGTCACGGCGGGCGAGGTCTTCAGCGAGGAGTGGCGGGCGCTGGTGTGCGAGCGGGCCGGGATCGCCGATCCGCTGCGCGGCGTCGCCTCGCTGTACGGCACCGCCGACGCGGGCGTCCTGGCGAACGAGACGCCGCTCTCGGTCGAGCTGCGCCGCTTCCTCGCGGCCCGCCCGGCGGCGGCCAGGGAGCTGTTCGGCGCGTCGCGGCTGCCCTCGCTCCTGCAGTACGACCCGAGCACGCGCTTCTTCGAGGAGGACGCCGGGACCCTGCTGTTCTCCGGCGACAACGGCATCCCGCTGGTCCGCTACCACATCGCCGACGAGGGCGGCGTACTCCCCTACGACCGGCTGCTCGGCTTCGCCCGCGACCACGGTTTCGTGCCGTCCGCGCCCGGCCCCGAGCGGCCCTTCGTGTACGTCTTCGGCCGCAGCCACTTCACCGTCTCCTACTACGGCGCGAACGTGTACCCGGAGAACGTCGCGATCGGCCTGGAACAGCCGGAGATCAGCGGGTTCGTCACCGGCAGGTTCGTCCTGGAGGCCGTCGAGGACGAGCGCCGCGACCGCCGCCTGACCGTCACCGTCGAGCTGGCTCCCGGGGTCTCCCCCTCCGCCGGCATCGCCGAGGTCGCCGGCGAGTCGATCCTGACCCACCTGCTCCGCATCAACAGCGAGTTCGCCGCCTATGTCCCGCGGCACCGCCGGCGGCCGGACATCCAGCTCCGCGAGACCGGCGACCCCGACTACTTCCCGCCCGGCGCCAAACACCGCTACACGCGCGGCTGACGGTCAGCCGAGCGGCTCGAAGGGGTTGACCACGGACACGCCGGTGCCCGCGAAATCCTTCACGTTCCTGCTCACCAGCGTCCACCCGTGCACCCTGGCCGTCGCCGCGATCAACCCGTCCGTCGTCGGAAGCGGGCGGACGGCGTTCATCCGTCCCCATTCCTCCGCGACCTCCGGTGTGACAGGGACGATGCGGTCGCCGAACTGCCGGTGGAGATTGTGCAGCCAGCGTTCGAGGAGGGTCGCCTGGGCTGGATCCTTGGGTCTGCGGAGCTCGACTCCACAGCGGATCTCTCCGACGGTCAGAGCGCTGAGGTAGAGCGTGGGCCCATGGGCTCCGCCGATCCAGTCCCGGACGTACGGGCTGCCGTTTCGTTTGCGGACCTCGGAGACCACGTTCGTGTCGAGGAGGTAGCCGACCATCAGTCGAAGTCCACCTCTCGGGGGAGATCACGGTTGCGGGGAAGATCGAGATCGTCGTCCCAGTCGGGTTCTTCCAGGAGAAATTTCCGGAAGTCGGGAGTCTCTCCTCGCAGGCGGCGATATTCGGCGATGTCGATGACCACGGCCACCTCCTCCCCGTGCCGGGTCACCACTTGAGGGCCTTCACTCACCGCTCGCCGCACGACCTCACTGAAGCGCTGCTTCGCCTCCTGCACCTGCCAGCCGCTCATGAACCCTCCCGTCCAGTCTGTCTAGACCGAGAATAGATGCCGCTGACGCCGGCCGTCGAGGCGCTGCCGTGGGCGACTCGTGGGCACGTTAGCGGGTACATGAGGAGAGAGCCCGGCTTTGCTGACATAGTGTCATCAAAGGATTGACGGAGACTCGGAGTGTTTGTGACACTTCGTCATGAAAGTACCGTGCGATTGAGGTGGGCCGTGACGACGTCGTTCTCCGAGACCTTGAGGAACGCCACCTGGGGCGACCACCAGTCCGCCGAGGCCGAAGGCTACCTCACCGAGCTCATGGCGGGACGCCTGACCGAGCACGAGTACGGCGAGATGGTGGCCCAGCACTACTTCGCGTACGTGGCCCTCGACGGCGTCTCCCGCGCCCTGGCCGGCCACCCGGTCGCCGGCGCCTTCGTCTTCCCCGAGCTGTACCGCGAGGCGGCGCTCGAACGCGACCTGGCGACGATCTACGGCCCGTCGTGGCGCGACCGCATCACCCCGTCGAGGTCCACGACCGCCCTGGTCGACCGCATCCGCGAGGTGGCCGACTGGCCGTGCGGCTACATCGCCCACCACTACACCCGCTACCTCGGCGACCTGTCCGGCGGCCAGTTCATCCGCATGGAGCTGCAGAAGATCTACGGCTACGACAGGGGCGGCGGCGTCGACTTCTACTTCTTCGACGAGCTGGGCAGCCTGCCCCGCTTCAAGAACGACTACCGCTCCCGCCTGGACGCCCTCGACCTGGACGAGCGCGAGCGCCGTCGGATGATCGAGGAGGTACGGCTGGCGTACCGGCTCAACACGGACGTCCTCACCGAGCTGCTCGACGTCGTCAGGACCGCGGCCTGACGCCTCCGGGCGTCATCTCGCCGCGGGGCTGCGGCCGCCGCGACCACGCCCAGCACGGAGTGATCCGGTCGCGGCCGAGAACGAAGGGCTGCAGGGCACGCGACATGCGGCCCGGCGTCGGGGCCCTCGTCAACGACCTCACGGGCGACGGAGACCCGGATGCGGAAGGCACCGAACCGGGGGTCGTGGTGGCCGTGGATGATCTGTGGTTTTGTCGCCGGGCATCGGACAAGAGGAGCTGCGGCAGAGGGCGCGGGCCTACGATGGCCCTATGCCCAGGATCTCGGCCGCCACCATAGGTGAGCATCGTGCTCAGACGCGCGACCGCATCCTCCAGGCCGTCTCGCGCCTGTCGAGGACGCAGGGCATCGACGCGATCTCGATGACCGACGTGGCGAGCGAGGCCGGCATCACCCGCACGGTGCTCTACAACTACTTCCCGGACAAGGCGGCGCTGCTGCTGGCGTTCACCGAGCGGGTGACGAGCTACTTCATCGACAGCTACGAGCGGGAGCTGCCTGTCGGCGCCTCGCCGGCCGACCGGCTGCGGGCGTTCGTGCGGCTGCAGCTCGAGGGGCTGCTGGCGCATCCGCACCCGGGGGCGGGCGATCTCGGTGCGGCGCTCGGGCCGGACGCCTACCAGCAGCTCGCCGAGCATGTCGCGCCCATGCAGCGGGTGCTGGCCGGCATCCTGGAGAGCGGGGCCGCCGCGGGTGACTTCCGGGTGGTGGACGTCGCGGCGACGGCGCGGATGATCCTGGCGGTGATCGGCGCCGAGCGGGTGCCGCTGATCAGCGGGAGCGTCACCGTCGAGGCGGCGGCGGCGCTGGTGTGCGACTTCATCCTGCGGGCGCTGAGCAATCCGGCCGCGCCAGGCAATCCAGCCGCGCCAGGCAATCCGGCGGAGCCAGGCAATCCGGCGGAGTTGGGCGGGCCGGCGGAGCGGTGAGCGATGCGTCGTCCCCCGCCGGCGGGCATCTGGAGCTGAGGTCCGCGCGCGGCCGGTGGGTGCTGCTCGCGACCGTCCTCGGCTCCGGGCTGGCCCTGCTGGACAGCACGATCGTCAACGTCGCGCTGCCGTTCCTGGGGCGCGAGCTGAACGCGGGCATGGCCGGGCTGCAGTGGACGGTCAACGCCTACACGCTGACGCTGGCGGGGCTGATCCTGCTGGGCGGCTCGCTCGGCGACCGGTACGGCCGGCGGACCGTCTTCGTCATCGGCACGATCTGGTTCGCGGTGGCGTCGGCGCTGTGCGGGCTGTCGCCGAACATCGAGTTCCTGGTCGCCGCCCGCGCGCTCCAGGGCGTCGGCGGCGCGCTGCTGACGCCGGGCGCGCTGGCGATCATCCAGGCGTCGTTCGCCCGCGCGGACCGGCCGCGCGCGGTCGGGGCGTGGTCCGGGCTCGGCGGCGTGGCCAGCGCGGCCGGGCCGCTGCTCGGCGGCTGGCTGGTGCAGACCGCGGGATGGCGGTGGGCGTTCCTGGTCAACCTGCCGTTCGCGCTGCTCGTGGTGCTGGTGGCGGTGCGGCACGTGCCGGAGACCAGGGACGAGCAGGCGGCCGGGCGGTTCGACGTGCTGGGCGCGGCGCTGGCGGCGCTGGCGCTGGCCGGGATCACGTACGGGCTGATCCAGGAGGCCGCGCCGCTGCCGCTGGTCGTGGGGCTGCTGCTGGCGGCGGCGTTCGTCGTGGTCGAGGTGCGCAGGTCGCCGGAGGCGCTGGTGCCGGTGGGGCTGTTCAGGAACCACGTGTTCACGGCGGTGAACGTCGTGACGCTGGTCATGTACGCCGCCATGGGCGTGGCGTTCTTCCTGCTGGTCGTGCAGTTGCAGGTGGTGTCGGGGTTCTCGCCGATCGCGGCGGGCCTGGCGATGCTGCCGACGACGATCCTCATGCTGCTGCTGTCGGCCAAGGCCGGCGACGTCGCCAAGCGTTACGGCCCCCGCTGGCCGATGACGATCGGCATCCTGCTGGCGGGCGCCGGGTTCGTGGCGATGAGCACGATCGGGTTCGGGGCGTCGTACCCGCTGCGGGTGCTGCCGGCGGTGACGTTGTTCGGGCTGGGCCTGTCGGCGGCGGTCGCGCCGCTGACCGCGACCGTGCTGGCCACGGTGGACGAGCGCTACGCGGGCACCGCGAGCGGCGTCAACAACGCGGTGGCCCGCACCGGGGGCCTGCTGGCGGTGGCCGCCGTGCCGCCCCTGGTGGGGCTGGTGGGCGAGGCGTTCAGGAACCCCGCGGTGTTCGACGCGGGGTTCCGGGCCGCGATGCTGGTCAGCGCCGCGATGATGGGGGTGTCGGCGCTGGTCACGTTCGTGACCATCCGGACGAACGTCCTCGCCCCGGAATGACCGGCGATCAGAACGTGAAGGGCTGGCTGCGGACGCTGTTGTCGAAGTTGGACAGCAGCAGCTCGGGCTCGCCGGTCGCGCGGAGGCCGGGCAGGCGGGTCAGCAGCTCGCGGTACATCGTGCGGATCTCCTGACGGGCGAGGTTGGCGCCGAGGCAGAAGTGCGGCCCCGGCCCGCCGAAGCCGACGTGCGGCTTGGTCTCGCGGGTGATGTCGAAGGTGTCCGGGTTGGGGAAGACGGTCTCGTCGCGGTTGGCGGAGCCGTAGAAGAGCACGACCTTGTCGCCCTTCTTCAGCTCCAGCCCGCGCAGCGAGTAGTCCTCGGTGACGGTGCGGCGGAACTGCATGATCGGCGAGACGTAGCGGACCATCTCCTCGATGGCGTTGCCGATGTGCTTGTCGAAGTCGCTCATCAGCAGCTCGCGCTGCGCCGGGTTGTCGGTGAGGATCTTGAGGCCGTGGGCCATGGTGTTGCGCGCGGTCTCGTTGCCCGCCACCAGCAGCAGCGAGAAGAACGAGCCGAGCTCCTTGTCGGTCAGCTTCTCGCCGTCGACGTTGGCGGTGACCAGCAGCGAGACGAGGTCGCCCTTGGGGTCGGCGGCGCGCTCGTGGCCGAGCTTGATGACCATGCGCTGGAGCGCGAGCAGGGCCAGCATGTTCTGGCCGGCCATCTGGACGCTGCGGGCCAGGCTGGGCCGTACGCCGGTGTAGGCGGTGGAGATGTCGACGTGCTGGTGCACCTTGTCCCGCAGCTCCTGCGGGATGTCCAGCATGTCGCAGATGACGTGGATCGGCAGGCGGGCGGCGACCTGCGACACGAAGTCGCGGGGGCCCTCGGCGACGAGGTCGTCCACGATGCGGGTGCAGGCGGCCTCGATGTCGCTCTGCAGGCCGGCCAGCATCTTGGGGCTGAACGAGCGGGTGACGATGCGGCGCAGCCGGGCGTGGCGGGGATCGTCCATGTTGACCATGGACTCGCCGAACACCTGCTTGATCCAGCCGGGCGGCTCGGGGTTGGTGACCGCGGGCTCGCTGGAGAAGATCTTGGCGTTGCGGCTGGCCTCGACCACGTCCGCGTGCCGGACGAGGGCGTAGAAGCCCTTGCCCGAGCGCAGGAGGGGCACCTTCTTCTCCGGGAAGAACACCGGATGCTCCAGCTCACGGAGCCGGGCGAATGCCTCATGCCGCTCTTTCAGTGGTTTGCGCCAGAAATCCAAGTCCGCGAGATCGATGTGCACGCGACCATCCTGGCACGTTCCCATCGCGTTAAGACCGGGTTCGCACCGAGGGGACATCACTGGTCGTATGAACGCGCTGCTCGCCGCCCTCCTGGTGCTTCCGCTCGCCTCCGGCACGGGCCCCGCCGCCCGCCCGTGCGGCGGCCACCCGCTCGACTTCGACGGCGACGGCCGCCCCGACCTCGCCGTCGCCGCCCCCTACGACCGCGACCGGGCCGGCTCGGTGGCCGTGCTGTACGGCTCCGGCACGAAGGTCACCCTCACCCAGGGCGACGGGGCCGAGCCGGGCGACTCGTTCGGCTCGGCGCTGGCCGTGGGCGACTTCGACGGCGACGGGTGCGCGGACCTGGCGGTCGGGGTGTCGGAGGAGTTCACCGGCGAGCGGGTGCCCGGCGGCGACGGCAACGGGGTCGTGCAGCTCTTCAACGGCTCCCCCGCCGGGCTGGTCAGGGGCGAGGAGCTGGCCCTGCCCGAGCCGTCCAGCGACCGGTTCGGGGCCGCGCTCGCCGCCGGGGACCTCGACGGGGACGGCGTGGACGAGCTGGCCGTCGGCGCGCCCGGTCACCGCTCGGGCGGCGCCGTCGCCGTGTACGGGCTGAAGGGCCGCGAGCCGTACCTGGTCACCCAGCGGACGACGTGGGTGCGGCAGGGCGCGCAGGTCACCGACCAGTGGGGCGCGGCGCTCGCCACCGGCGACTTCGACGGCGACGGCCGCGACGACCTGGCGATCGGCGCGCCCGCCGACAGCGTCACCCACGACGGCCAGGGCTCGGTCACGGTCGTCGACGTACGCCGCGAGCGGGCCCGGCTGCTCACCCAGAGCACGCCCGGCATCGCCGGCGCCGCCGAGAAGTGGGACGCCTTCGGCGCGGCGCTCGCCACCGGCGACTTCGACGGCGACGGGCACGACGACCTGGCGATCGGCGTGCCGGGCGAGGGACTCAGCGCGAACCAGCGGGCCATGGACTACGGCGACGGCACGGTGGACGTCCTCTACGGCTCGCGCGGCGGCCTGAGCACCGCCCGCGCCGAGGCGTGGTCGCAGAACAGCCTGGAGGGCCGGCCCCGCTACTACGACCGGTTCGGCGCGGCGCTCGCCACCGGCGACTTCAACGGCGACGGCCGCGACGAGCTGGCCGTCGGCGTCCCCGGTGAGCGGGCGGTGCAGGTGCTGGCCGGCGGCGCGGGCGGCGGGCTGACCCGGAAGGGCAACCTGCTCGTCAAGGGCGAGGGACACGACTTCGGGGCCGCGCTGGCGGCGCTGCCGGGCGGCGGGCGCTTCCGTACGCTGGAGCGGGGCGCGCCGCCGCAGGGGCTCGTGGTGTCCGCGCCCGGCCAGGGCCTGGTCCTGTACGCGCCCGGCTCGCGCGCGCCGGGCCTGCGGCTGGGCAAGGTCCGCGAGATCGCCAGGGGCCCCGGCCTGTACGGCTACGCCTTCGGCTGAGCCGGGCCCTCCCCCTGGCCGGTGCGTCACGCCTTCGGCTGAGCCGGCCCTTCGGCGGGCCGGTGGAGCGGCAGGATCACCCGGAACAACGCCCCCTTGCCCGGCTCGCTCTCCGCCACGATCACGCCGCCGTGCGCCTCCACCAGCGTCGCCGCGATCGACAGCCCGAGCCCCGACCCGCCCGTGCTGCGCGCCGGATCGGCCCGGTAGAACCGCTCGAACACCCGCTCGGCCACCTCGGGCGGGAACCCCGGCCCTTCGTCGGCCACCTCGACCACGGCGTGGTCGCCGTCCGCGCCCACCCGCACCTGGAACGGCGTGCCCCCGGGCGTGTGGGCGAGCGCGTTGCCGACGAGGTTGCCCAGCACCTGCGCCAGCCGCGGCTCGTCACCGGTCACCAGCACCTCGCCGTCGCCGTCGAAGAGGCGTACGAGCTCGATGCGCCGGTCGGGGGCCAGCGTCTGCGCGTCGATCACCGCCGTGGCGGCCAGGCTGAGCAGGTCGACCGGCCGGGTGTCGAGCGCGCGCCGCTGGTCGAGCCGGGCCAGCAGCAGCATGTCCTCCACCAGCAGCCCCATGCGGGCGGCCTGCCCCTCGATGCGGCCGAGGAGCCGGACGGCCTCGTCCAGGTCCCTCTCCTCCCCCAGCCGGTACAGCTCGGCGAACCCCCGGATCGAGGTGAGCGGCGTACGCAGCTCGTGCGAGGCGTCGGCCATGAAGCGGCGCATCAGCTCCTCCGAGCGCCGGGCCGCGGTGGCGGAGCGGCGGGCCGACTCGGCGGCCTCCTCCCGCTCGCGCACGGCGTCCTCGATGCGGGCGAGCATGGTGTTGAGCGAGCGGCCGAGCTTGCCGACCTCGGTGGTGCCGGACCAGAGGGGGACGCGGCGCGACAGGTCGCCGCCCGCGATGTCGTTGGCGGTGCGGGAGATCTCCTGGAGCGGGCGCAGGCTGCGGCGTACCAGCCAGTGGCAGGCGAAGCCGAGCACGACCACCGTGCCGCCGCCGCCCACCGCGACGATGAGGCCGAGCTGGGAGACCGTGTCGTCCACGTCGCCCAGGTTGATGGCGATCACCCGGCTCTGGTCGTCGCGTCCCGGCACGGCGACGACCCGCCAGGTGGGGCCTCCGGGGTCGGCGGACTCGACGGTGAAGGGCCGGGCCCGCAGCTCGGCGACGTCGGCGGCGGTCAGGCGGGGCAGGCTCGGCGTGTGCGCGGCGGTGGACTCGCTGAGCGTGCGGACCGGCGCGCCGCTCGCGTCCAGCACCACCACGTGGAACAGGCCGAGGAAGCGCAGCGGCCGGGTGCCGGCGGGCCGCGGCTCGAGCGGCGGGAGCACGTCGCGCGGGGCGGCGGCGGCAGCGCGGAGTTGCTGGTCCACCCGCTCCACGAGGTAGCCGCGCAGCAGCCGCACGGCGAACAGGCCGGTCAGCGTGATCGCCAGCGTGACCAGCAGCAGGGTCGCCGACACCAGCCGGAGCCACAGCGGCGTCCTGGCCAGGTGCTTGCGGAGCCGGCGCGGCATCGCGTTCACAGGCCCCGGGGCGGGCGCAGGATGTAGCCGACCCCGCGCAGGGTGTGCAGGTATTTGGGCTCGCCGGTGTCGATCTTGCGGCGCAGGTAGGAGACGTACGACTCGACGAGGCCGACGTCGGTGCGCCAGTCGCCGTTCCAGACGTGGTCGAGGATCTGCGTCTTCGACAGCACCCGGCCCGTGTTGAGCATGAAGTACCGCAGCAGCCGGAACTCCGTCGGCGACAGCTTCACCGCGAGGCCGTCGCGCCACACCTCGTGGGTCTCCTCGTCCAGCTCCAGCTCGGCGACGCGCAGCCGGTTGGGCGGCGGGGTGCCGCGCCGGGTGCGGCGCAGCACGGCCCGGATGCGCGCGATGACCTCCTCCAGGCTGAACGGCTTGGTCACATAGTCCTCGCCGAGTCCGAGCCCGGCGATGCGGTCCTCGGAGGTGTCCTTGGCGGTCACGAACAGGACGGGGACCCGCCGGCCGCGTGAGCGCAGCCGGCCCGCGACCGTCATGCCGTCGAGGTCGGGCAGCATGATGTCGAGCATCACCAGGTCGGGGGCGCTCTCCTCGGCCACCCGCAGCGCCTCGCGGCCGTCGGCGGCGGTCAGGACCTCGAACCCGGCCATGCGCAGGCTCGCCGAGAACAACTCCCTGATGTTGGGCTCGTCGTCGACCACCAGCAGCCTGGCCTCGGGCTCGGGGCTCATCGCGGGCCGCCTCCGGGGAACTGCCAGCCGCCCTGGGTGATGGCGGAGGCCGTGACCGAGCCGTCGGCGCCCTGCTCGCCGCGTACGGTGACGTCGCTGCCCCGCTCCAGGTCGGTGACCTTGCCGGGCTTGGCGATCTGGACCGTGGTCCGGTCGGTGGTGGTGACGGTGACCGTCTTCCCGTCCATGGTCTTGACGTACACCTTGCCGTCCTCGACCTTCTCGACGGTGCCGAACGTGCCGCCGCCCATGCGCTGGCCGCCGCCGAAGCCGCCGTTGCGCTGCTGGCCGTAGCCGGGAGGGCCGCCGCCCTGCTGCTGGCCGTAGCCGGGAGGGCCGCCGCCCTGCTGCTGGCCGGTGCCGCCCGCCTGGCGCTGCCCGCCGGCGGCGGCGGGCGTCTCGTCGCCGGAGAGCTTGCCGGCCTGGATGCCGATGAGGATCCCGGCCACCAGCACCACGCCGGCGGCCAGCGCCAGCGTGACCTTCGACATGCCCTGTCGCGGCTCGGCGGCGAGCTCCTCCCCCAGGTCGTCGGGGAACGGCGAGGAGTCGAGCTTCGACATGTGACTCTCCTTACTCGTGGCGCAGGGCCTGGATCGGCCGGAGCTTGGCCGCCCGGTTTGCCGGATAACTGCCGAAGAACAGGCCGATGCCGACCGACACGCCCAGGGCCAGCGCCACCGACGACGGCACGAGGACCGGCTCGATGCCGGCGATGGTGAACCTCGTGCCGACGAAGGCCACCAGCACGCCCGACAACCCGCCCACCAGGCTCAGCAGGGTGGCCTCCATCAGGAACTGCCCCAGGATCGCGCCGCGCGGCGCGCCGATCGCCTTGCGGATGCCGATCTCGCGGGTGCGCTCGGTGACCGTCACCAGCATGATGTTGGTGATGCCGATGCCGCCCACCAGCAGCGAGATCGCGGCGACCGCGCCGAGCAGCACGGTGAAGGTGCCGGTCGCCGCACTGACGGTCTCCTGCAACGTGGCCTGGTTGAGCACGCGGTAGTCGGGGTTGTTGCCGGTGATGCCATGTCGTTGGTCGAGAATAGCGGTGACCTCGGACTGCGCCGTCGCGGTGGTGTCCGCGCCGGTCGCCTGGACGACGATCTGGCTGAGCGAGCCGAACCCGCTCAGGCTCTGCTGCACGGCCGTCAGCGGCGCGATCGCGACGTCGTCGGCGTCCTGCATGCCGGTGGACCCGGCCTCCTTGAGCACCCCGACCACGGTGAACGGCACCCCGGACACGCTGATCTGCCTGCCGATCGGGTCCGCCGTGCCGAACAGCTCCTCGGCGACGGTCCGGCCGAGCACCACGACCTTCCGCGCGGCCAGCACGTCGTCGTTGAAGAAGTAGGTGCCCTGGGCGACGGGCTTGTTCATCGCCTCGAAGTAGCTCGGGTGGGTGCCGACGAACTGGGGGATCGCGTGGCTGGCCGGCCCGTACGCGGCCGTGGCCGAGGAGGCGTTCACGACCGGCGAGACGCTCTTGACCGACGGCGCGAGCGTCCTGTCGGTCAGCGCTTTCGCGTCGGCCAGGCTGAGCTGCCGGGCCTGGGTGCGCGGGCCGGTGTTGCCGCCCCCGCCCGTCCCCGCGCGGAAACCGCCGCCGCCCCCTCCAGCGCCGCCGCCCGAGAACGACGGGGAGATCGTGAGCGTGTTCGCGCCGAGGCGCTGGATGTTCTGCTGGATGGCGCGGGAGGAGCCCTCGCCGACCGCGACCAGCAGGATGACCGCCGCCACGCCGATCAGGATGCCGAGCGTGGTCAGCGCGCTGCGCATCTTGTTGGCCAGCAGGCCGCGCAGCGCGAAGCGGAGGATCTCGAACTGGTTCATCCGGCGGCCGTCCTCGGGGGCGGGCCGTCCACCGGCGCCTGCCTGCGGTCCTCGACGATCTCGCCGTCCACCAGGCGGACCACCCGCTTGGCGTGCGCGGCGACGTCGTCCTCGTGGGTGATGCAGACGATCGTGCGGCCGGCCTCGCTGAGCCGGTCCAGGATCTGGAGCACGTCGTGCGTGGAGGCGGTGTCCAGGTTGCCGGTCGGCTCGTCGGCCAGCAGCAGCGCCGGCGCCGTGACCAGCGCCCGCGCCACGGCGACCCGCTGCTGCTGGCCGCCGGAGAGCTGGTTCGGCTCGTGGTGCACGCGGTCGCGCAGGCCGACCTGCTCCAGCGCGTCCAGCGCGCGGGCGCGCCGCTCGGCCTGGGGGACGCCGCCGTACACGAGCGGCAGCTCGACGTTGGCCAGCGCGCTCATGCGCGGGATCAGGTTGAAGGACTGGAAGACGAACCCGACCCGCCGGTTGCGCAGGATCGCGAGCTGCCGCTCGTCCAGGCGGCCCACGTCGGCGCCGTCGATCAGGTACGTCCCGGAGGTCGGCACGTCCAGGCAGCCGAGGATGTTCATGAGCGTGGACTTGCCGGAGCCGGAGGCGCCCATGACGGCCACGTAGTCGCCCTGCCGGACGTCCAGGCTGACGCCGCGCAGGGCGCGGACCCTGGTGTCGCCCTCGCCGTACTCCTTGACCAGGTTCCGCACCCGGAGGACCGGCGTGGTCTCCACGACGCGCGGCCCGGCGGTCATCGCCCGCCTCCCGGCAGGCCGCCGCCGCCAGGGAAGCCCCCGCCGCCGCCGAAGCGGCCGTTGCCGCCCTGCGTGGCGCCGGTCGAGGAGGCCGGGGGCACGAGCTGGTCGCCCTCCGAGACGCCCGACCTGATCTCGGTCAGGGTCGTGCCCCGCACGCCGACCTCCACCGGGGTCCTGGTCTGGCGGCCCTGCCTGAGCACGGTGACGGTGGCCTGGCCGCCGCTGGTGGAGATCACGGTGGACGGGACGGCGACGACGTTCTCCGCCCGGCCGGTGACGACCTCGACGGTGGCGGTCTGGCCCAGCCGGACCTCGTCCGGCACCTCCGTGAACGTCACCGTGACCGGGTACTGGACGACGTTGTTGCTGGTGGAGGCGACCGGCTCGATCTGGGTGACCTTGCCGGTGGCGCTCACGCCCGGCAGCGCGTCGAACGTGACCGTGGCGCTCTGACCCTTCTTCAGCTTGCCGACGTCGGACTCGGTGAAGGTGCCGACGAGCTGCAGCTTGGTGGTGTCGGCGAGCTCCACGAAGCCGGAGCCGGCCGTGGAGGTGGAGGTGGAAGCGCTGGTGCCCTGTCCTCCGCCGCTCTGCCCCCCGCTGCCCTGGCCGCTGGAGTTCGCGCCGACCGAGCCGTTGACGGCCGTGACCGTACCGCCGAAGGGGGCCTTCAGCACGGTGGCGGCGACCGTCCGCCGCGCCTCGCGGTAGGAGTTGCGGGCCTTGACGTAGGCGGCGTACAGCTGCGCCGTGTCCGTGCCGTCGGCCAGGGCGCTGTCGTGGGCGGCCTTGGCCGCCGACAGGTTCTCCTGGGCGGCGGCGTCGTCCAGGCGGGCCAGGATCTGGCCCTTGCTCACCTTGTCGCCGGCCTTGACGTAGATCTTCTCGACGGTGCCGGACGTGCCGAAGGACAGGGCGCGGAACCTGGCGCTCTCGACCGCGCCCGTGGCCGACACGGCCGCCACGACCGTTCCGCGGCCGGCTGTCACCGTCCGTACGGCGCTCTCGCTCGCCGCCTCCTCCGTACCGAGCCGGGAGTACGCGAACGCGGCCCCGCCCAGCAGGAGCACCGCCAGCGCTCCGTTGGTCATCAGCGCTCCGCGGCTCCTGCGCGATCCGCGCCTGTTCGACACCTTCACGAGCGGTGACCCTTGCACACCAGGCTGCGCCGCAGCCGCGAGCAAGCTGAACGTTCGCTGACAGCGGGCCCGCCGCAGTGGGCACACAGAGAACCCGCAGGCTGCTCGCAGGCTGCCGCGAACCTGCTTCGCCAGGATGATCCGTCATGAGACGGACTTTCGCGCTGGGCGGGCTCGCCCTGGCCGTGCTCGCCGCCGGGTCGGGCGTGGCCGTGCTCGCGTTGCGCGACGACTCCCCCGCCGCCGTCCAGGTACGGCTCGCCGCGGCGCAGCGCGGGCAGGTCACGGCGGTGGTGAGCGCCGCGGGCAGCACGGTGGACGGCTCCCGCCGCGACCTGGCCTTCGGCGCCTCCGGCACCGTCACCAAGGTGTACGTCAAGACGGGGACGAAGGTGAAGAAGGGCCAGGTCCTGGCCCGGATCGACGGGCGGGAGGCGCGGGAGGCGTACGAGGCGGCCAAGGCCGACCTGGCGGCGTCCGAGGAGGCCCTGGACAAAGCGTCCACCGCCACGGCGACCGACCCGCCCCAGGGCACGACCACGAGCACGAGCACGTCCACCGGCACCTCCACGACGCGCGGCGGCACGAACTGCACCCCCGCCGGCGGCAAGCCCTCCACCACGGTCGGCACCACCGCCTCAGACCGCCCTGCCGGAGCTCCCTCGGCCACCCCGACCACCGGCCGGACCGGCGGCGGCACCGCGACGAGGGCTGCTGATCCCGACGTCACCCCGGGCGCCGAAGGCCCGGCAGGGGGTGGGTTGCTCGGTCCCGTCCGGTCCCCCGGAGCCGATCATGACGGGACGAGTTCGCCTGCGCCCGAGCCGACCCGCACCTCGCGTCCCACCGTCACCCCGACCACCAGCCCGACAGGAGAGCCGACCGGGCCCGAGCCTCAGCCCACGGTGACCGTCACCGCCACCGTCACGGCCACGGTGACGGTCACCGCGACCGCCACCGCCCAGCCCCAGCCCCAGCCCCAGCCCCAGGACGGCGGCACGCGGGAGACCGACGGGCCGGCGGCCTCCGGCTCCCCCCCGGCCAAGCCGTCCGCCACGAAGAAGCAGACCGCGACCGGAAAGCCCTCGGCCCGCCCGAGCACCGGCTCCTGCCTCCCGTCCACCGGCCGGTCGGCCGGCCCGTCCACCGGCGGCACGGCGAGGACCGGCGCCGGCGACGCCCGACGCACCAGCGAGGATCAGGCCGCCGCGAACGTCGACCGGGCCGAGGCGGCCCTGGAGGAGGCCGCCGACGCCGTACGGGCCACCCGCATCGTCGCCCCGGCGGCGGGCACGGTCCTCTCGGTGGCGGGCGCGCCCGGCGACCGGTCCGGCACCGGCACCTTCATCAGCCTCGGCGATCTGGACGAACTGCAGGTCCAGGCCATGGCCACCGAGTCCGACGTGAACCGGCTGAAGCTCGGCCAGCGGGCCGGGATCACGCTGGCGACCCGTCCCGGCGAGCGCTACCCGGGCACGGTGACGGCGATCGCGCCGACCGCGACGAGGGACGGCCGGCTTGTCCGTTACCCGGTCACCCTCGCCTTCGACGAGCCCCCGACCGGCCTGATGCTGGGGCAGACCGCCTCGGTGACGGTCACCACGGACACGGCGGCGGACGCGATCTACGTGCCGGCGGCGGCGGTGCGCGGCAGGCCGGACGGCGCGCAGGTGGTCACCGTCCGCTCCGGCGGCCGGGACGTGGCCAAGGTGGTGGAGACGGGCGTGCGCGGCGACCAGTACGTCGAGGTCACCTCGGGCCTGACGGAGCGCGACCAGGTGGTGATCTCGGACGGCACGACGGGCGAGTTCCCCGACGGCTCCTGGCCGGACGCCTGAAAAGCCCGGCGCCTGAAAAGCCCGGCGCCTGAAAAGCCCGGCGCCCGCCGCCTGACGCGCCCGAGCGTCCGCCTCTCCGGTCCCCGGGCCGAGCCCCGGTCTCCGTACCGGAGGACGACGGATTGAGCCGATCCTCAGGTCGCTCTCAGCGGGCGTTCAGGGAACCGGCCGGCAGGGTGAGCCGGTGCGAGGTCCTGGCCGGGGCGCCCCGCCGGGAGACGCGGTCGAGCGTACGGAAGTCGACCGACAGCTCGTCCCCGGTGAGCCGGGCCATGAGGTAGCCGCGGCGCTGGTCGATGTAGGAGAAGTGCGGGTTCTCCCGCAGCGCGGCCGAGATCCATTCCCGGTCGCGGTAGCCGTCGCCGTCGCTGGCGATGGACGAGGTGACCAGTTCCCTGGCGACGACCGGCGAGTCCGGGTCGTCGAAGTCGGGCTTGAGCTCGGCCAGGTGGTGCATGTGGGCGTCGCCGGTCAGCACCACGGGGTTCGAGGTACGGGACAGCGTGCCGAGGAGGCGGGTGCGCTCGGCGGCGTACCCGTCCCAGGAGTCCAGGTTGACCTCACGGCCGGGGCCGGTCCTGAAGTCGCGCTGGGCCATCATGATCTGCTGGCCGAGCAGGTTCCAGCGGGCCGTGGAGCCGTGCAGCCCGTCCTCCAGCCAGCGCCACTGGCCGCCGCCGAGCAGGGTGCGCCCGCCGGACAGCCGCTCGTCGCAGCCCGCCCGTACGCCGTCCAGGCATGCCTGGTCGTCGCGGAACTGCCGGGTGTCGAGCAGGTGGAAGCGGGCCAGCGTGCCCCAGGAGACGCGCCGGTTCACCCGCAGCGAGGTGCCGCGGAGGCTGGCGCGGCGCAGCGGCATGTTCTCGTAGTAGGCGCGGAACGCCTGCGCCCGGCGGGCGGCGAAGCCGGCCGCGCCGGTGCTGGAGACCTCGCCGGCCCAGTTGTTCTCCACCTCGTGGTCGTCGAAGGCGACCAGCCACGGCGCGGCCGCGTGCGCCCGCCGCAGGTCAGGGTCGCTCTTGTACTGGGCGTGGCGGAGCCGGTAGTCGGCCAGGGTGCGGCACTTGCCGGGCGTGTGGGTACGGACGCGGCCGGCCAGGGCGGTGTAGCCGCTGGGGCCGTACTCGTACATGTAGTCGCCGAGGAACACGACGAGGTCGGGCTCCTGCTCGGCGAGGCGGCGGTAGGCGGTGTAGTAGCCGTGCTCGTAGTGGGCGCACGCGGCGACGGCGAACGTGAGCGGCGTCGTCCCGCCGGTCGGCGTGGTACGGGTGCGGCCGGCCGGGGACAGCCGGCCCGCGCAGCGGAAGCGGTAGAAGTACTCGCGGCCCGGCTCCAGGCCGGACAGCTCGACGTGCACGCTGTGGGCGTCGCGGGCGCGGGCGGTGGCGGTGCCCGACCGGACGATCCTGGAGAAACGTTCGTCGGCCGCGACCTGCCAGTCCACCTCGACGTCGCGGGAGGGCATGCCGCCGCGGCCGTCGCCGCCGAGCGGTTCGGCGGCGAGCCGGGTCCACAGCACGAAGCCGTCGGCCGAGGGGTCGCCGGAGGCCACGCCGAGGGTGAACGGGTCGGAGCGAAGGGTTCTGGAGGTTCTGGAGGTTCTGGAGGTTCTGGAGGTTCTGGACGGGGTGGCCGAGGCGGGGGCGGCCCACGCCGGTGAGGTGACGAGGCCGGCCGCCGCCGCGGTCAGGAAGGCTCTGCGGTCCACGTACCAGGTATGTCCCGCCGTTCTGACTCGCCCATGGCCGGGGAGTCAAGGCCCGGTGAACAGCAACGGTCGTCCTCAGGCGGCCAGGACGCCCCGCAGGCCGGCGCGGAGATCGGCGGAGCCGGTGAAGAGCAGGCCGGTCATGCCCGCGCGTTCGGCGCCCTCGACGTTCTCGGGGCGGTCGTCGATGAAGACGACGTCCGCCGGGTCGGCGTCGAGCTCGCGGGCCACCTCGTCGTAGATCTTCCTGTCCGGTTTCACCAGGCCCATCCTGCCGCTGTAGAACCGGCGTCCGATGGCGGCGATCCACGGCAGCTCGTCCAGGCCGTCGCTGAGGCAGACGGGCGCGTTGGACAGCAGCGCCACGTCGCGGCCGTCGGCCAGCAGCTCGCCGAGCAGCGCGACGGTGCCCTCGTCGGGGTGGGCCCAGCCGGCGAGGTCCATGGCGACCAGGCGGGCGACCTCACTGTGGGTGACGGACCGGCCGAGCACGGCCGCCCAGTAGGCGTGCGGGGTCAGGCCGGCCCGGTCGAAGTCCAGCCGGTGCCGCCAGTAGCCGGTCAGGAACGCCTCGGGCTCGGCGCCCATCGCGCGGGCCATCTCCAGCGCGTCGGACTCGGGCTGGGGCAGCGACAGCACGCCGCCGTAGTCGAACACGATCCAGGTCATGCGAGGAATGGTCGCAGATGCGGGTCGAGCGCGGGGCAGCCCAGGTATTTCTCGGCCGTGTGGAAGTCGATCCAGTCGAGGTTGACCAGTTCCTCGACGTCCACGCCGGTGAAGCAGCCGCCCAGGCCGGGCGGGATGGCGGCGATGTCGTCCTTGTCGGCGATGTTCACCCAGCGGGCGACGCCGGGCGGCCGCTCGCCGCGGCCGTTGATGGGGGCGGGCAGCAGGCGTTCGAAGACGACGTTGCGCATGCCGAGCGGGCTGCCGAGGGTGATCAGCAGCTCGATCCGCAGGCCGGGGTCGGCCCAGAGGGCCTCGTACGCGACGACGCTCCCGAGCGAGTGCGCGATGACCACTTTGGGACGGTTGCGGCGGACCGCCTCGGCCACGGCCAGGCGGCACCGCTCGCGCTTGGCCGCGTCGGTGAGGTAGGCCGCCACCTCGGGCGCGAAGAGCTCGGCGAACGCGGCCGACCGGGTGTCGAGCCTGGTGAGCAGCCATCCGGTGAACGACTTGAGCGCGCCCGTGAGCTGCTCGCCCAGCCCTCGGTTGCGCGCCCATTCCACCAGGACCTGCTGGGCGGAGGCGTCCATGGCGGACAGGGAGCGCGCTCGCGCCCCGCCGTCGTGGAGCAGGTGGGAGAAGTACGCGATCTCGCTGAAGTAGTGTCCCGCCCCCTTGCCGCCGAGGGCCGCGTGCAGGTAGCGGTTCCATTTGAGCCGCATGGCCTCCGCCGCTCCGGCGGCCGAGCCCGCCTCCTGGAAGTAGTCGTACTTGCCGATGCCGTGCACGCCGACGATGACCGCCACCCTTGCCTCCCTCTTGCCCGCGTTCCTCGCGAGATGCTGGCTTACGCCCCTTGCGGGCCGCCGTCAAGCGGCGTGCGGGTTTAGCCTTGCCTAAAGGTTTAGGTAGAGCTAAAGTGGAGGCATCTGACGACATAGGTGTCCCGAGAGCGAGGCCGGCATGGCCCCACGCCACAGCAGCCGCGACGAGGTGGGCGCCTTCGCCCAGCAGGTCGTCGACGAGATCACGTGGTACATGCGCGAGCACAAGATCTCCCGAGCGGACCTCGCGGCGGCGATGGGCGTGTCCGCGGGACGGGTGAGCCAGATCCTGTCCGGCGACGAGAACCTCACGCTCCGCACCCTCGGGGCCGTGACCGACGCGCTGGGGGCGCGCCTGGAGTTCACGCTGGGCGACGCCGAGGGCGCGGCCGACGCCTTCCCCGACACGTGACACCAGCCGACCACACCACCCGGGTCACCCGGCACGCCGGGTGACCCCGCACGCCGGACAACCCCGCCCCGGACCACCGCACGCCGGACCACCGCACGCCGGGCCGCCTTCGGCGCCGGGTCACAGCGCCGGCCGGGCCGTCTCCGACCCGCGGACGCGCGACGGCGGCGCGAACACCGGCAGCGACCGGTACCCACCCCGGTAGGCGGCGGCCAGCAGGCGCAGCAGCTCGCTCTCCGCGTCGTGCTTGAGCACCCCGTGCAGCCTGCGCAGGTCGGAGACATAGCGCTCGTAGCGGGCCGTCCGGGTGTGCCGGGAGCCGTTGAGCGCGGTGACCACCTTCGAGCGCACCGCCCCGTCCTCGATCAGCGCGGCCACGTCCAGCCGCCGCTCGATGGCGTCCAGGCGCGCGTGCACGCGTTCGCGGCGGCGTTCCTCGGGCGTGAGACGTTCCGTGATCCGCTCGTGGTAGCGGTGGGCGGCCAGGCTGAGCTCGTAGAGGTTCCAGGAGTCGTCCACCCGCCGCTCGCACCACCTCCACTGGTCCTCGGCCATCGCCTGGTCCAGCTTGGCCAGCAGCGACGCCAGCCAGAACGTCGCCGCCTCGCGCGCCAGCGACCGCCGCTCGTCGTCCTTGCCGCGCATCTGGCTCAGCCACAGCCCGCTCGGCCCGGCGGCGGCCAGCGCCGTGGCCAGGAAGTCGTCCAGCAGCAAGTCGCCGATCAGCGCCACCCCCGCCGACAGCATCCCGGTCAGCAGGGTGATCGCGACCGCCAGCCGCCGGCCCGCGGGCCCGAACGGCCGCCCCTTGCCCTGGCACCGCAGCAGCAGGAACGCGACGGCGGACGCGACGGCCAGCACCACCGTGAGGCCCGCCTGGGCGACAGGCTGCATGGAAATACCGCCCCTCCTCCGCGCTGTTGGTTTCATAGTCGCAGCGGGGACGAAGATTGAAAATGCCGTTGCGATCCGCATATGTCATCCGGATACGGTGACACTCGTTCTCAAGGACGTACGCTCCCCTCCCGACAGGAGTTCCGCTCATGCCCGGCCCGCTGGTCGTCAACGACGCCGTCGTCATCCCCGACGCCGAGCTCGTCTGGCGCTTCTCGCGTTCGTCGGGGCCGGGTGGCCAGGGCGTCAACACCACCGACAGCCGGGTGGAGCTGACCTTCGACGTGGCGGCGAGCACCGCGCTGCCACCCGCGCTCAAGCAGCGGGCGCTCGACCGGCTGGGGTCGGCCACCGTCACGATCGCCGCCTCCGAGTACCGTTCGCAGCTCAGGAACCGGGAGGCCGCCACGCAACGGCTGGCCCAGCGGCTGCGCGAGGCCATCGCCCCGCCGCCGAAGCGGCGGCGGCCCACCAAGCCCAGCCGGGGCTCGGTCGAGCGGCGCATCGCCGCCAAGAAGCAGCGCTCCGACGTCAAACGGCTGCGCCGCAGCCCCTGAACCGGCGCTCACCGGGAGAGGGATCCAGCCCGGGGGCCGAGCGGGGCTCAGCGGGAGAGGACCGGCTCGCGCGCCTCCGCGTCCAGCGCCCCCAGCGCCACCCCGCGCAGGTCGAGGGCGGGCTCACCGCGCAGGTCGAGGGCCGGCTCCATGACCTCGTTCAGGCGGGACCGCTCCATCAGCTCGGCCGGGCACAGACCACCGATCACGTCACGTACCTGCTGGCGCAGAACGGGGTCGGCCAGGCGGCCGTCCTCGTCGAAGTGCCGGCAGCCGGGCAGGATCACCAGCTCGGCGCCCGTCACCACCGCCCCCGCGCTCTGCAGCCTCTTGAACAGCTCCGCCTGCGCCCACATCGCCCCGCACGCCCGCGCGCTCGCGCTCATCACCGCGACCAGCCTGCCCGCCAGCACCCCGCGCGCCGACAGCCAGTCGAGGGTGTCGATCAGCTCGTCCGGCAGCAGGCTGTGCTCGGGCGCCGTCACGACCACCGCGTCCGCCGCCAGGATCATCCGGGTGAGCTCCCGCACGGGTGCGGGCACCGGCCCCGGCTCGTACGGCGGCATCTCCCCCAACCCGGACCACACCTCGAAGTCGACACCCTCGGGCAGCTCACCGCCCGCCGCCCCCAGCAACCTGTTGACGAACGATCCGGTGTGCAGGCCGGCGGCGATTCCGATGATTTTCACCCTCTGCTCCCAAGGGGTTCCGGTGTTACCGGGAAACCTGCCCGATGCGTGGGATGTCCAAGACCATGCCCCGGTCAAGAGTGGTTTCCGCGCCCCGGCTCTACCCCTGGTGCGGAAGTTATTCCTCGGTTCCCGGATGCCGCCGGAAGATCGGCGCGAGCACCCGCAGCGTGAGGATCGCCGAGATCATCAGCAGGTTGTAGCCGATGAGGTGGAACAGCGACGCCCCCGGGATGATCTGCGGCCCCCCGTCGGTGCCGAGCAGCATGACCCCCATGACGCCCGCCGTGGCGCCGAGCACCGTCAGCAGCACCTGGTGCAGCAGCCCGGTCACGTAGCGGCGGTCGCGCTCGTCAGCCAGCAGCCGCACATTGAACGCCAGCCGGCCGTGCTCGGCGGCGCTGGCGATGCGCTCGACCCGGCGCGGGAGGCGGCGCAGCATCGGCAGCAGCGCGGCCAGCTCCTGCGTGAGCGTCTCCCTCACCGCGGCCGGCTCGGCCCGCTCGGCGATGTGGCGGCCGGCGAACGCGCGGGCCTCGCCGATGAGGTCGAAGCCGGGCGACAGCCGCACCAGCGTGCCCTCCAGCGTGGCCAGCGCCCGGAAGACGGCCGCCACCTCCGGCGGCACCGACAGCCCGTACGCCGCGACGATCCTGAACAGGTCGGTGAACATCTGGACGCTGTCCATGCCGGGCCCCAGGTGGCGGGCCATGAACTGGCCGAGCGCGCGTTCCAGCGCGGCCTCGTCGATGTCCTCGGGGCGGGGCACCACCTCCAGCAGGGCGTCGGTGACGCCGAGCGGGTCCTGCCGGTCCATGGCGAGCAGGAAGCGTTGCAGGGCGGAGCGGACCGCGGCGTCCAGACGGCCGACCGAGCCGAAGTCGAGCAGGCCCAGGGCGCCGTCGTCGAGCAGCATGAGGTTGCCAGGGTGCGGGTCGGCGTGGAAGACCCCGTCCACGAGGATCTGACGGAGCAGGCAGTCGAGCAGGTCGCGGGCCAGGCGCGGGCCGTCCTCGGGCGCGGCCTCGGTGACCGGCCGCCCGGACAGCCGCCGCATGACCAGCACCTGCTCGGTGCAGAGCGCGGCCATCGGCGCCGGGTACCGGACGCGCGGGCCGCCCTCCGCGCCGCCGGGCTGCGGCGGCGCGCTGACGGCGGCCATGTTCGCGGCCTCCACGCGGAAGTCCAGCTCCTCGCGGATGGCCGCCGCGAACCCCTCCGCGAGGTCGCGCAGCCCCAGCGACCGCCCCCATCGGGTACGGGACTCCAGGGTGGCCGCGAGCCTCCTGACGATGTCGAGGTCCTGGGCCACCACGGCGCCGATGCCGGGCCTGCGTACCTTGACGACGACGTCCTCGCCGCCGGGCAGCCGGGCGGCGTGGACCTGCCCGATCGAGGCGGCGGCCAGCGGCGTACGGTCGAAGGCGGCGAAGACCTCCTCCACCGGCGCGCCCAGCTCCGCCACCAGCACCGGCTCCACCTGCGCCCACGGCGCGGGGACCACCTGGTCCTGCAGCCGCCCCAGCTCCTCGACGAACTCGGCGGGCAGCAGGTCACGCCGCGTGGACAGCACCTGGCCGAGCTTGACGAACGTCACGCCGCCCTCGTCCAGCGCCTCCCGCAGCGACCTGGCCAGGCGCACCTTGCCGGTGCGGTCCTCCAGCCGCTCGCCCCGGCCGCGCAGGTAGGGGCCGAGGCCGTGCTTGATCGCGATGCGGGTGATCTGCGAGTAGCGGCGGGCCCGCGAGACCCGTCCCCGCAGCGAGCGCAGCAGCTCCACGGGCCCCGGCAGCGAGCCGGGCGGGACCAGCGCCTCGGCCAGCACCAGCAGCACCATGGGGATGAGCACCATGGCCATCGTGGCGAGCAGCAGGACGCCCAGCGCGCCCGCGTCCGGCAGCTGCCCGTCGGCCGGGATGTCCAGCGCCGTCAGCAGCGGCCCGAGCACCGGCTGCGCCAGCAGGAACGCGGCCAGCGCGGCCACCAGCGTGCGGACCGTGCCGAACCTGACGCCCAGCAGCCGCTGCGCCGCCATGGCGAGCAGGACGATCGTCAGTAACGCGAACAGGGCGATGAGCAACTGGGCCAGGACGTCCATGACGCAGGATCATGGCACGTCCGGTTCACGCACCTCACCACGGGTGGACCGTCCCGGGACCGCCGTGGCCGGGCTCGGGACCGCCGCGGCCGGGCCGTCAGCCGAGGCGGGCGGCGGCGCGGGCGCGGCGCTCCTCACGGCGCTCGACGAACCTGGCGGCCGTCGCCTCGGCCCTGGTCAGGAACGCGGCCAGCTCGTCGCGGGCCGCCTCGCCCTCGGGGCCGAGCCCGGTCTTGTCGAACACCGCCCACTGCCGCAGCACCGGCATGAGCACGTCGTCGAGGTGGAGGCGCAGGTCGTAGATGCCCTCGTTGGCGATGATCAGGGCCTTGCGGGTGAAGCCCTCCATGCCCTGGCCGGGCATCTGGAACGTCGTGACGACGTCGGTCACCGCGCGCATGGTCTGGCCCGGGTCGAGCTCGAAGGCCGCCTTGAGCAGGTTGCGGTAGAAGAGCATGTGGAGGTTCTCGTCGGCGGCGATGCGGGCGAGCAGGCGCTCACAGCCCTCGTCGCCGGAGGCCCTGCCGGTGTTGCGGTGCGCGATGCGGGTCGCGAGCTCCTGGAAGGAGACGTAGGCGAGCTGCTGGAGCATGGTGCCGTATTCGGTGGTGAAGCCCTGCTCCATGTGGTGCATGCGGGCCCGCTCCAGCGCGACGGGGTCGACCGCGCGGGTCACGGTGAGGTAGTCGCGGATGGCGGTGCCGTGCCGGTCCTCCTCGGCCGTCCAGCGGTGCACCCAGGTGCCCCACGCGCCGTCGCGGCCGAACGTGGTGGCGATCTCGTGGTGGTAGCTGGGCAGGTTGTCCTCGGTCAGGAGGTTGACGATGAGGGAGACGCGGGCCGCCTCGGGGATCTTGGAGTCGCTCTCCTGCCACGCCTCGCCCCCGTAGACGCCGTCGAAGTCGCGGCCTTCGCTCCACGGGATGTACTCGTGCGGGAACCACTCCTTGGCCATCTTCTCGTGGCGGTCCAGCTCACCGGCGACCACGGGCTCGAGCTCGTGCAGCAGCTCCGTCTGAGTCATCGCCATATATGATCTCTCCTTCAGGTTACGGTACCGTAGGTTAGGCTACCTGAAGGACCTGGCGGTCAAAGAGTGTGGGCGTCTAGGACACGGTGCGACTTTTTGTCCGTCATGCACATTGCAGTCCGATTAGGTCAGTCGTTCTCGCGGGCCAGCAACCGATCGAGCTTGATGTTGAGGTCGACCATCTCCGACCGTACGGACTCGAACTCCTGGGCCATCTCGGCCCGCACCCCGGCGAAGCCCTCGGCCATCTCGATCCGCAGCTCAGCCTCACCGCCCCCGCCGCCCCTGGACATCCGGACGGACGGCGGGCCGACCGCGCGGCGGACGCCCTCGACCTCGGTCTGCAGAGCCGCGAGGTCCTGACCCATCTCCAGGCAGACCTCGCCGATGCGGCCACGCAGGGCGGCCATCTCCTTCTGGAGGTGCCGGGTCCGTTCGTTGATCTCGCGCAGCAGCTCCGCCTGCCGGGCCGCCGCCGGGCCACCTGACATGTCGCGGTCCGCCTCCAGATCCTCAACGCGGAGCTTCAAGTCGAGAATCTCCGTCCGCACATCCACACAAGCCCGCTTTCTCCCTGCGTCTCCGTGTCCGGCTGATCGCTTTCTGCGACGATCGTAGCCAGTGCGACCGCTTCCCGAGACCGGCTTTGCCCACATCAGGGGCGTACTGCCGAACATGCTGGAGCCCCGGCCTCCTCCGGCCAGGGCTCCCCCACCCTCAGGCGCTCAGCTTCTCAAGGATCAGATCCACCTTGGAGTCCAGCTTCGTGACCTTCGAGTCCAGATCCGTGACCTTGGAGTCCAGATCCGTGACCTTCGAGTCCAGATCCGTGACCTTGGAGTCCAGGTCAGTGACCTTCGAGTCCAGCTTCGTGACCTTCGAGTCCAGATCGGTGACCTTCGAGTCCAGATCGGTGACCTTCGAGTCCAGATCGGTGACCTTCGAGTCCAGATCGGTGACCTTCGAGTCCAGATCGGTGACCTTCGAGTCCAGATCGGTGACCCTCGTATCAAGCCGCGTGACGGTGGTCCGCAGCTCGGACACCTCACCCTTGATCTCAGTGATGTCGCCCTGCATGGTCGTGACATCGACCTGGAGGTGGGCGACGTCAGCCTGAAGGTGCGTGATGTCGCCCTGCATCGTCGTGACGTCCGTACGGAGATGCGTGATGTCACCCTGCATCGTCGTGACGTCCGTACGGAGATGCGTGATGTCACCCTGCATCGTCGTGACGTCCGTACGGAGATGCGTGATGTCACCCTGCATCGTCGTGACGTCCGTACGGAGATGCGTGATGTCCTTCTGCATCTTCTCGGTGCGGGTGTCGACGCGTTCGAAGAGCTTGAGGTGTCGGTCGAGTTCCTTGGTGTGGTCGGTCACGATGCCTCCCGTTTTCAGGAACTTCTCGATGTCGCCCACCCGGCGCTTCAGGCCGTCGATCTCGAATTCCATGTACACGAGCCCCTCCAGTTTAGCCAGGTCCCTCTTTATGCCAGGCGATGATTGCACAGAGTGGGCGGGTCGCGACGCTTGGTGAGAAGATTCTCATCTTCGGTCCTCGATCTCCCAGAGGTGGTCGAGGACGTGCCAGGCGACGCGCCGCAGGGCGTAGCGGGGTGGCCAGGCGGTGGTGAGGGGTGGCTGCCAGGGGTGGGAGAGAGTGGCCGCGAGTTCCTGGCGGAGGGCGTCGCGGTCGGCGACCGACTTGTACGGCTTGTGCCGGATCCCGATCTTGCGGGCGAAGGCGCGTTCGGACTCCTCCACGTGGCTCACGATCCGGTCGCGGTCGCGCCCGCCGCCGCGCGGCCCCTTGCGCAGCTCCTCGGGGGCGTCCCCGGCGACCTCGTCGAACAGGTCCCAGGCGGCGCGCATCAGCGCGACGCGGCGTCCGGCGTCGGCGGCGGGCAGCGGCTCCAGGTCCAGGTCGGGGAGGACGATCGCGGGGACGCCGAAGTCGGTGGAGGTGTCGCCGGTCACCCGGGCCACCACCTCCGGCTCCCCCGGCGCGAAGGGGACGCCGGCCCGTTCGGCGACGACGCGGTAGCGGGTCTCGTAGTCCATCAGGCTGCTCAGGGCCGCCTCCTCGCTCTTGCCGGCGCGGTCCCAGCCGGGCCAGTCGAGCGAGCAGGCGAACACCTTCTTCCGACCGATCTCCAGGTGTACGCGGGTCATGGCGCCCAAGCCTGCCAGGCGTACCTGTCGGGAACGGTCAGGTTCAGATGAGGTCGATGAGGTCGGCGACCGAGTCGACGATGAGGGAGGGCCGGTAGGGGTAGCGGTCGATCTGGTCGCGCTGCATGACGCCGGTGAGGACGAGGATCGTGTAGAGGCCGGCCTCCATGCCGGAGACGATGTCGGTGTCCATGCGGTCGCCGATCATCGCGGTGGTCTCGCTGTGGGCCTCGATGTCGTTGAGCGCGCTGCGCATCATGCGGGGGTTGGGCTTGCCGACGAAGTAGGGGGCGACGCCGGTGGCCTTGGTGATGAGGGCGGCGACGGCGCCGCAGGCCGGGAGCGAGCCCTCGGTGGACGGCCCGACGGGGTCGGGGTTGGTGGCGATGAAGCGGGCGCCGTTCTCGACGAGCCGGATGGCGCGGGTGATCTGGGTGAAGCTGTAGGTGCGGGTCTCGCCGAGCACGACGTAGTCGGGGTCGAGGTCGGTGAGGACGTAGCCGACCTCGTGCAGGGCGGTGGTGAGCCCGGCCTCGCCGATGACGTACGCCGACCCGCCCGGCCGCTGGTCGTCGAGGAACTGGGCGGTGGCGAGGGCGGAGGTCCAGATGGACTCGGCGGGCACGGTCAGCCCGGCGCCGGCCAGGCGTACGGACAGGTCGCGCTGCGTGTAGATCGAGTTGTTGGTGAGCACCCGGAACTTCTTGCCGGATTCGCTGAGCCGCTTGATGAATTCGGCGGCCCCGGGGACCGGCCGTCCCTCGTGGACGAGGACGCCGTCCATGTCGGAGAGCCAGGAGTCGATCCGCTTACGCTGAGTCACCCGGCCATCGTACCGACGCATCTTGTCGACTTCCGTGCCGGTACGTGAACAATGTCGTCATGTCGTTCATGGAATCCGCACGGGACATGCGGGACGAACTCGTACAGCTCAGGCACTCCCTGCACACCACGCCGGAGCTCGGCCTCCACCTCCCCCGCACCCAGGAGAAGGTGCTGGCGGCGCTGGACGGGCTGCCGCTGGAGATCAGGACCGGCACGGCGCTCAGCTCGGTGACGGCCGTGCTGCGCGGCGGCAGGCCGGGCCCCGCGGTGCTGCTGCGGGGCGACATGGACGCGCTGCCGGTGACGGAGAGGAACGACCTGCCGTTCGTCTCCCGGCTGCCCGGCCAGATGCACGCCTGCGGCCACGACCTGCACACGGCGATGCTGGCGGGCGCGGCGCACCTGCTGAGCGCGCGGCGCGAGGAGCTGGCCGGCGACGTGATCTTCATGTTCCAGCCGGGCGAGGAGGGCCACGAGGGCGCCAAGTACATGATCGAGGAGGGCGTGCTCGACGCGGCGGGCGAGCGGCCGGTGGCCGCGTACGGGATGCACGTGGTGTCGTCGATGCTGCCGAACGGGCTGTTCGCCTCCCGGCCGGGGCCGATCATGGCGGCCGCGGACGTGTTCTGCGTGACGGTCAAGGGCCGCGGCGGTCACGGGTCGAGCCCGCACCGGGCGCTGGACCCGATCCAGGCGGGCTGCGAGATGGTGACGGCGCTGCAGACGATGGTGACGCGGACGTTCGACGTGTTCGACCCGGTGGTGGTGACGGTGGGCAGCTTCCACGGCGGCTCGGCCGACAACGTCATCCCCGACGAGGCCCGCTTCGAGGCGACGGTGCGCACGTTCAGCAAGGAGAACCGGGCGCTCATCAAGCGGCGGCTGGTGGAGCTGGTCGAGGGCATCGCGGCGGCGCACGGGATGACGGCCGAGACGTCGTTCGGGATGGGCTACCCGGTGACGGTCAACGACGGGGACGAGGCCGGGTTCGTGGGCAGGACGGCCGACGAGCTGTTCGGTCCCGGTCGCTACTTCGTCTCCCCGCAGCCGGTGATGGGGTCGGAGGACTTCTCGTACGTGCTGGAGCGGGTGCCGGGGGCGTTCGTGTTCCTGGGGGCGTGCCCGCCGGGGATGGACCCGGCCACCGCCCCCTACAACCACTCCCCCGAGGCGCGGTTCGACGACGCGGTGCTCCCCGACGGGGCCGCGCTCTACGCCACCCTCGCGGCGGCGCGGCTCGACGCCGCCTGAGTCCCGGCGTGAAAGCGCGAGTGAACGCCGCCTGAGGAGGTAACACCGCAGGAGGAGGTGACGCGGGATGCGAGCGTGGGTGGTGCGCGAGCCGGGGCCGATGGCGTCCGGGCCCTTGGAGCTGGTCGAGCGTGAGGTTCCCGAGCCGGGCCCCGGCGAGGTGCTGGTGCGGGTGGAGGCCTGCGGCGTGTGCCGGACCGACCTGCACCTGGCCGAGGGCGACCTGCCGCCCCGCCGCCCGCGCACCACGCCGGGCCACCAGGTGGTGGGCAGGGTGGAGGGGGGCGGCGGGCGCCGGGTGGGCGTGGCCTGGCTCCGCTCCACCTGCGGCACGTGCCGCTACTGCCTGCGCGGCATGGAGAACCTGTGTCCCTCCTCCACCTACACGGGCTGGGACGCCGACGGCGGCTTCGCCGAGTACGTGGTGGCGCCCGAGGACTACGTCTACGACCTGCCGGACGACGTGCCCGCCGAGCGGCTGGCGCCGCTGCTGTGCGCGGGGATCATCGGCTACCGGGCGCTGGCCCGCTGCGACCTGCCGCCGGGCGGCCGGCTCGGCATCTACGGCTTCGGCGCCTCGGCGCACCTGACGGCGCAGGCGGCGATCGCGCGGGGCGCGACCGTGCACGCGGTGACCAGGTCGGCGGCCTCGCGCCGGCTGGCGCTGGAGCTGGGCGCGGCCTCGGCGGGCGACCGGCCGCCGGAGCCGCTGGACGCGGCCATCCTGTTCGCGCCGGTGGGCGAGCTGGTGCCGCCGGCGCTGGAGGCGCTGGACCGGGGCGGCACCCTGGCGATCGCCGGGATCCACCTGACCGACATCCCGCCGCTGAACTACGAGCGGCACCTGTTCCAGGAGCGGACGGTGCGCAGCGTGACGGCCAACACGCGGGCCGACGGGCGGGCGTATCTGGAGCTGGCGCTGGCGCACCCGCCGCGTGTCTCGACGGTGCCCTACCCCCTTGAGGCGGCCGGGCGGGCGCTGGCGGATCTGGCGAACGACCAGGTCAACGGCGCGGCGGTGCTGGTCGTCGGTTGAAGCTTTACTTGATGGCGCTTAGCGTCACTGCGTACACTCATGAAGGAAAGTTACATTAACCTCACAGTCTCTGGAGATTATTGACGCCTTCCGGAGGCGACCGTAGGGTCCGGTCAATCCCTTGAGACATCCCCCGGAGCGGCAAATGAAGCGACTGGCAGCGGTAGTGACGTTGCTGGGCCTTGCCGCCGCGACAGCGGCGTGCAGCGGTGGTTCGACCAACAAGTCCGGCGACGCGGCGGGCGGTGGCGGTGGCCTGTTCACCACCATCGACGTCAACCGGCCGGGCCTGGAGGCATCCGCCCCGGCCAACCCGTACAACCCCAAAGGCAACTCCTTCCCGGGCTACAGCTCCATGAAGCTCGGCTGGGTCAAGAACCACCTCACCGATCCCAACCAGGCACTCCCCGGCATCGCGGCCAGCTGGGAGATCGCCCCCGACAACTCCGCGATCACGCTGAAGCTGCAGCCGAACGCCAAGTGGTCCGACGGCAAGCCCGTCACCGCCGACGACGTGAAGCTGTCCATCGGCATCGCCTACACGCAGGGCAGCACGGCCTTCTCCATCACGCCCGGCGCCGCGGGCGCGGCCGCCGAGGTCACCGTCGTGGACCCGCAGACCGTCAAGGTCACGCAGGACATGGCCAACCCGAGCCCGAAGTTCGCGCGTGGCGTCCTCGACACCACCGTACTTCCCGCCCACGTGTGGAACAGCGTGCTGCCGGCCGACTTCTGGGACAAGCTGAAGGCCGCCCGCGGTGAGGGCGCCGACGCCGAGAAGGCCCGCGAGGAGGTCACCGGCCTGGGCGAGAAGGTCATCGCCTTCGCCCCGCCGAAGGACGTCTCCGCCGGCCCGTTCGTGCTGGAGCGGGTGAACCCGTCCGAGGCGCTGCTGGTCAAGAACAAGTACTTCTTCAACGCCGCGAACGTGGCTCCGGCGCAGGTGAAGTTCCTCAACTACACCGGCAACGAGCAGATCTGGAACTACCTCATCGCCGGCAAGCTCGACCACGCCGGCTTCACCGCCGCGCCGACCGACGTGATGAACCGGATCAAGCAGGCCAACGGCAACGAGGTCATCAAGGGCTACTCGCCGGTCGCGGTGGGCATGGCCTTCAACCAGTCCAAGAAGCCGTACGACAACGTGCACGTGCGCCGCGGCCTGGCCTACCTCATCGACCGCGAGCAGGTCACGCAGGTCGCCTCGCCCGAGGGCGGCACCGCCGCCGCCACCACGAGCGGGATCCACCAGAAGGCCGCCCAGGCCTGGATCCCGGACACGCTGCCGTCGCTGGAGCCGTACAAGGTGGACGTGGCCAAGGCCGAGGAGGAGTTCAAGAAGGCCGGCCTGGTCAAGAAGGACGGCAAGTGGGCGCTGGCCGACGGCTCGGCGTGGAAGGTCTCCATGCACGCGCCCGCCGGCTTCTCCGACTGGCTGTCGGCGCAGGAGAACATCAAGAGCCAGCTCGTCAAGGCCGGCGTGGACGCCGAGGTCGTGACGACCGCCGACTACCCGCTCTACCTGGAGGAGCTGAACGCCGGCAAGTACGACGTCGGCTTCTGGCTGATGGCGCTCGGCCCCGCGCCGTACGACATCTTCCAGCGCCTCTACGGCGCCTCCAACGGCTGGGCCAACGTGGCCGGCAAGGTGCAGCACTCGGCGCCCGGCAAGAACGGCAACTGGATGGGCGGCCCCGAGGAGATCGAGGTCGGCGGCGAGAAGATCAACCCCGGTGAGCTGACCGCCAAGCTGAACTCCTCCGACGAGGAGGCGGCCAAGCCGATCATGGCCCAGCTCGCCAAGGCCGCCAACCAGGACCTCCCGGTCATCCAGCTCTGGGACTACGTCAACACCCAGTTCGTCAACAACAGCCGCTTCACCGGCTGGCCGCACGACGACTCCATCCTGCGGATGGGCACCGGTGTCCTGCCCTCGGGCGTGTGGATCCAGCAAGGTCTGATCAAGGCGAAGCAGTAGCCTATGACGCTCATCGCACGGCGACTCGCGGGCCACCTGGCCCGCGGGTTCGTCATGATCCTCGTAGTCGCGACGATCAGCTTCTTCATCGTCAACAACATCCCGGGCGACCCGATGGCCGCCCGCTACGAGAAGCTGATCGAGGGCGGCATGGCCCCTGAGGCCGCCCGGCAGGCCGTCAAGGTGCTCTACGGCTTCCAGCCGGACGGCAGCCTGTGGCAGCAGTACACCGACTTCATGGCCGGGCTGTTCCGGCTCGACCTCGGCGTCTCGGTCACCAGGCCGGGCACCCCGGTGCTCGACGTGCTGACCGACGCGGCCAAGTGGACCGTTCTACCGGTGCTGGCCGGCACCCTGCTGAGCTTCCTCGTCGGGATCATCCTCGGCGTGTACGCCGCCGTCAAGCGCAGCGGCAAGCTCGGCGACGCCCTGTCCATCTCGGGCTCGCTGCTGCACGGCGTCCCGCAGTACGTGCTGGCGCTGCTGGTCGTGATGATCTTCTCGACGCTCCTCGGGGTCCTGCCCGCGGACGGCTCGGTGGACATCCTGTACGAGCCCGGCTGGAACGCCGGCTACCTCGGCTCGCTCGTCGAGCACGCCCTGCTGCCGGTGCTCACCTACGCCCTGTCCGCGTACGGCGGCTGGATCCTGGCGATGAAGTCGTCGGTGGTCACCGTGCTCGGCGACGACTTCATCCTGGCCGCCGAGCTGCGCGGGATGAAGCGCTCGATCGTGTTCCGCTACATCGCGCGCAACGCGATCCTGCCGCTGTTCACCATGCTGGCCCTGTCGCTGGGCCTGCTGCTCGGCGGCGCGGTCTTCATCGAGAAGATCTTCAACTATCCCGGGCTCGGCTGGCTGCTCATCGGCGCCGTCAACGACCGGGACTACGCTCTGATGGGCGGCGCGTTCCTGCTCATCACCGTCGGCACCATCCTCGCCAACATCGTCGCCGACCTGTTCTACACGGTCATCGACCCGCGGGTGCGCAGCGGGGAGGAGGTTTCGTGAGCGCGACGCTCATCCCCGAGACCGGATCGGCCGCCTCGACCCTGCGCCGCAACTTCTGGCAGGGCGTGTGGCGGGTGATGCGGCGCAAGCCGAGCCGCCTGGTCGGCGTGGTCATCCTGGCCGGGTTCGTCGTCATGGCGGTCCTCGGGCCGATGCTGCTGCCCGACCCGCTGCCCAACGACCCGACGGCGATCACCAGGCCGCCGAGCTGGGAGCACTGGCTCGGCACCGACCCGCAGGGCCGCGACGTGCTCGCGCTGGTCGTCACCGGCTCCCGGTACGTGCTGCTGACCGCCGCGATCACCGCGGTCATCACGGTCGTCGTCGGCACCTCGATCGGCCTGTTCTCGGGCTTCAAGCGGGGCCGCTGGGACACCGTGCTCATGCGGCTGACCGACATGAAGCTCACCATCCCCGGCCTGCCGCTGCTGCTGGTGCTGGCCACCGTGTGGCGCTTCGGCAGCCCGTGGCAGATGGGCCTGGTGCTCGGCCTGCTCGGCTGGGGCGGCGTGGCGCGGGCGGTGCGCTCGCAGACGCTGTCGCTGCGCGAGCGCGGCTTCATCGAGGCGGCGCGCGGGCTCGGGCTGTCCACGACGCACATCATCGGCAAGGAGCTGCTGCCGAGCATGGCGCCGTACATCGCGATGAACATGCTCATCTCGGTGACCGGCGCGGTCTACTCGCAGGTGGGCCTGTTCTTCCTGGGCGTGCTGCCGTACGAGTCGGACAACTGGGGCGTGATGCTCAACCTGGCCGTGTTCCAGGCGGGCGCGCTCATCACCCCGAACGCGCTCGGCTACCTGCTGGGGCCGCTGCTGGCGATCCTGCTGCTGACGCTGGCCATCGTGCTCGTCGTGGACGCGATGGACGAGATCTTCAACCCCCGGCTGCGCGAGGAGTAGTGAGCGTGAGCAACCAAGCGCCGGGAGTGCGCATCGACGGACTGACCGTCGTCTACAAGACCCCCGCCGGAGAGCTGCCCGCGGTCAGGGGCGTGACGCTGACGCTGGAGCCCGGCTCGATCACCGGCATCGTCGGCGAGTCCGGCTCCGGCAAGTCCACGCTGGCGCTGTCGCTGCTGAACGCGGTGCAGCCGCCCGGCAGGATCGCGGGCGGCAGTGTCGAGATCGACGGGCTCGGCGACGTCGTCGGGCTGCGCGGCGAGGAGCTGCGCAAGGCCCGCGGCAAGCACATCGGTTACGTCTTCCAGGCCGCCCAGAACTCCCTCAACCCGCTCAAGACGGTCGGCAAGCAACTGCTCGACCTGGGCCGCTCGCACGGCGTGGACGACCTCCGCGGCCTCGTGCGCGAGGCCAAGGAGCTGCTGGGCCGCATGGGCCTGGACGGCGCCCGGGTGCTCGACTCGCACCAGCACGAGCTGTCGGGCGGCATGCGCCAGCGCGTCGGCATCATGCTCGCGCTGGTGCTCAACGCCCACCTGGTGGTGCTGGACGAGCCGACGACCGCCCTCGACATGATCACGCAGGCCAACATCCTGCGGATCGTGCGCGAGGTGCACGCGGAGCGCGGGCTGACCACGCTGGTCATCACGCACGACATCGGCGTGGTGGCGGAGGTGGCCGACCGGCTGGCCGTCATGTACGGCGGCCGGCTGGTCGAGCAGGGGCCGACGCGGGAGGTGCTGGGGGCGCCGCGGCATCCGTACACGCGGGGGCTGATCCAGGCCATCCCCCGGCTGACCGGCGACATCGGCGAGGCGCGGGCGCTGCCCGGCCGGCCGCCGACGCTGGCGACCGTGCCGAAGGAGGGCTGCGTGTTCAGGGAGCGCTGCCCGCTGCGGATGGACGTGTGCGACACCGTGGACCCGGAGACCGTCGCCGACGGCCCGCGCCTGGTGGCCTGCCACGCCGTGGCCGGCGCGCCCACGACCGCACCCCCCTCTGGGGACCTCGCGACGAAGGAGCACGCGTGATCACGGGGACCGGCGTCGTCAAGACGTTCAAGCAGCGCGGCAAGGTGCTCGGCGCCCGCGAGGTGCGGGCGCTGCGCGGCGTGGACTTCGCGATCCCGAAGGGCGGGGCGGCCTCGTTCATCGGGGAGTCCGGCTGCGGCAAGACCACGCTGGGGCGCATCATCGCGGGGCTGGAGAGCTACGACGAGGGCGAGATCGTCATCGGCGACGTGCCGATGACGCCGCTGCGGCCCAAGCAGCGCCAGCCGCACTTCCGCAAGATCCAGATGATCCACCAGGACCCGTACTCGGCGCTCAACCCGACCCGGACCATCCACCAGACGCTGTACGCGCCGCTGAGCCTGCGCGCCAAGCAGACGGGCCGGTCGGCGGCGTGGATCGAGGAGCGGGCGGCCGAGGTGCTGTCGCTGGTCGGCCTGGACCCGGGCACGGTGCTGGCCCGCTACCCGCACCAGCTCTCGGGCGGCATGCGGCAGCGGGTGGTCATCGCGCGGGCCCTCACGGTGGACCCGGAGATGCTGGTGGCCGACGAGGCGGTGTCGATGATCGACGTCTCGCTCCGGCTCGGCATCCTGGCGCTGCTGAAGGACCTGCGCGAGCGGCTCGGCGTCAGCGTGCTGTTCATCACGCACGACGTGGCCACCGCCCGCTACATCGGCGACGACGGCGAGCTGTACGTGATCTACCGCGGGCAGGTCGTCGAGCGCGGCCCCGTGGACACGGTGATCGCCGATCCGGTGCATCCGTACACGCAGTCGCTGCTGTCGGCCATCCCGGTGCTGCACGGCCTGGAGCGGCCGGGCGAGGAGCCGGTGACGCCGCTGTCGTCACTGGACGAGAGCCAGTCCGACGAGGGCTGCCTGTTCGCCCGCCGGTGCCCGTTCCAGGGTGAGCGGTGCGCCGGTGAGCGGCCGCTGCTGCGGATCACCGAGGGGATCCCGCAGGAGCACGCCTGCTTCTACCCCGAGCGGCGCAGCGTCATCGCGCGCCCGATGAGTGAGGTGTGATGACCTTCGAGGCGCGGCCGGTCGCGGGCGCGGCGGAGCTGGCGGAGGCGGCCGGGATCGCCGGGGAGGCGCTGACCTGCGACCCCGGGGAGGGGGCCGCGCTGGTCCGGCGGCTCGCCGCGCCGCCGCCGGGCCGCACGTGGACCGCGCTCGCCGTGGACGGCGGCGTGGTGATGGCGTCGCTGTCGGAGAGGGACCCGGAGGCCGGGCATCTCGACCTGCTCGCCGTGCACCCGTCGGCGCGCGGCGAGGGGCGCGGCCGGGCGCTGGTGCGGGCGGCCGAGGAGTGGCTGCGCGAGCGGGGGGCGCGGGAGGCTCGCTGGGCCGGCAACCCGCCCTGCTACGCCTGGCCCGGCGTCGACGTGCGCTACACCGCCGCCGCCTGCCTGGCCGAGAGCCTCGGCTACGAGCGCTACCACGTGGCCTGGAACATGACGGCCGACCTGGGCGCCGGCGACCTGTCGGTCGAGGACGACCTGGTCCGGCTGGAGAAGGCCGGGGTGGCCGTGCGCGCGGCCGGCGGTGACGAGCGGGAGCGGGTGGCGGCGTTCGTCGGCCGGCACTGGAACGAGCGGTGGGCCTGGGAGGCGGCCAACGCCACCGGGCTGCACTTCGCCGAGCGCGACGGGGAGGTCCTGGCGTTCGCCGCGTGGGGGGCGCGGCCGTCCTGGTTCGGGCCGATGGGCACGGCGGAGGCCGCGCGGGGGCTCGGCCTCGGCCGGGTGCTGCTCCGCAGGTGCCTGGCCGAGCAGCGGGCGGCCGGGCAGGCCGAGGCCCAGATCGGGTGGGTCGGGCCGTTGCGGTTCTACTCGCGGGCCGTGGGCGCGCGGGCGGAGCGGGTCTTCTGGCTCTACCGGCGCGCCCTGGCGTGATGTCATCCGTAGAGCAGCGGTCCCGAGGGGGTTCCCGGCGGCGGGCACAACTCGCGCGGGTCCTCGCCGGCCTCCAGTCGCCGGGCCAGCTCGCCGGATCCCCACAGGTGGTCCAGTCCCGGCAGCAGGCGCAGGTCGTCCGGGTAGAGGGTGCGGGCCACGTGCAGCATCGACACGCCGGTCAGCACCGGGCGGAACGCCTCGCGGTCGTGCACGTGAAGCTGGACGCCGCGCACGGGAGTGCCCGCGTGCTTGTGGAAGGTGGGGGTGAAGCGGACGTCGCGGAAGCGCACGCCGGGCAGGCCGAGCGCGTCGAGCGCGGGGGCGAACCGGCCGTCCGCGTAGGGGGCGCCGACCAGCTCGAAGGGCCGGGTGGTGCCGCGGCCCTCGGAGAAGTTCGTGCCCTCGAACAGGCAGGTGCCCGGGTAGACGAGGGCGGTGTCGGGGGTCGGCATGTTGACCGAGGGCATCACCCAGGGCAGCCCGGTCGCCTCCCACGGCGTGTCGCGCCGCCAGCCGGTCATCTCCACGACGGTCAGGTCCACGTCGAAGCCGAACCGCCCGGCCAGCTCGCCCGCCGTCAGCGCGTGCCGCACCGGGATCGGGTGGCGGCCGACGAAGCTGGCGTACGCGGGGTCGAGCAGCGGGCCTTCGGCGACCGTGCCGCCGAGGGGGTTGGGCCGGTCCAGCACCACGAACCGCAGGCCCAGCCGGGACGCCGAGGCGAGCAGGTCGTACATCGTCCAGACGTAGGTGTAGAAGCGGCTGCCCACGTCGGCGATGTCGAAGACGAGCGTGTCCACGCCGGCGGCGGCGACCGCCGCGTCCAGCTCCTCACCTGCCAGCTTGTACGTGTTGTGCACCGGCAGCCCGGTCCGCTCGTCCACGCCGTCGGCCTCGGCGCCGTCGGCCTGGGCGGTGCCGTGCAGGCCGTGCTCGGGGCCGAACAGGGCGGTCACCGGCGCCCCGGCGGCCAGCAGCGCCTCCGCCGTGGGGGTCAGGTCGGACAGCACGCCGGTGGGGTTGGTGACGAGGCCGAGGCGGGTACCTCCCGCGAGCGCGGGATCGTCGGCCAGCCGTTCGGCTCCGGTACGCACAAGAGTCATGGAGCCATTGTGCTGAAAGATATTTACAAGAGGGAAGATAAGGGTGGAAATTAGCGTCATGATTGATCCGCTACCCGAGCTGTCCACCGAGCAGAGCGACCCCCGCTACAGCCAGATCGACCGGCTGCCGACGGAGCAGATCGCCCGACTGATGAACCAGGCCGACGCCGCCGTGCCCGCGGCCGTCGCGGTGGCCATCCCGGCGATCTCGGGAGCCATCGACGCGATCTCCGCCCGCATGTCGGAGGGCGGCCGGCTCCTCTACGTCGGCGCGGGCACGTCGGGCCGCCTGGCCGTGCTGGACGCCAGCGAGTGCCCGCCCACGTTCGGCACCGACCCGTCGCTGGTCCAGGGCGTCATCGCCGGCGGACTCGACGCGCTGACCCGGTCCGTCGAGGGGGCGGAGGACGACGCCGAGGCGGGCGCCGCCGCCATGAAGAACCTCGGCGTGGGCCCGCTGGACTCGGTGGTCGGCGTGTCCGCGAGCGGGCGGGCCCCTTTCGTGCTGGGCGCCCTGGCGGAGGCGGCCGGTCGCGGCGCGCTCACGGTGGGGCTGTCGTGCAACGAGGGCGCGCCGCTGTCGGCCGCCGCCCAGCACGGCATCGAGGTGGTCGTGGGTCCTGAGGTGGTGACCGGCTCGACGCGGCTGAAGGCGGGCACGGCGCAGAAGCTCGTGCTCAACATGATCTCGACGATCAGCATGGTGAAGCTCGGCCGGACGTACGGCAACAAGATGGTCGAGATGTCGGCGATGAACGCCAAGCTGGCGGACCGGGCGCTGCGCATGGTCCGCGACATCACCGGCACCGACCGGGAGACGGCGGGCGCGGCCCTCGACGCGGCGGGCGGGCGCACGAAGGTCGCGGTGCTCATGATCCAGCACGGCATCGACGCCGACGCGGCCCGCACCCTGCTCGCCTCGCACGGCGAGCGGCTCAGCGACGCGCTGAGCGGCTGATCACGGGGTGGAGGGGGCGGAGATGACGGACGGGCTGGCGGCGATCCTCGCGGGGGCGGTGCCGACGGTCTGCCCGGCGGCGGTGGCGATGATCGCCGTGGACGGCGACGTCGCCGCCACGGCCGCCACGGGCGAGCTGGTCCGCTACGCCGGCGCGGACGGCACGCCGGCGAAGGAACGCCCGCCCGCGCGCCACGACTCGATCTTCGACCTGGCCTCGGTCAGCAAGCTCTTCACCACGGTCGTGCTGCTCTCCCTGGCCGAGGAGGGGCGGCTGGCGCTGGACGAGCCGGCCGCCGCGCTGGTCCCCGGCCTCGACGCCAGGATCACCGTGCGCCGGCTGCTCACGCACACCGCGGGCCTGCCGCCCACCCGCCGGATCGACCTGGAGCTGCCGGACGCCACCGCCGCCGAGCGCATGGCGGCGATCTGGCGCACACCGCCCGCCCACCCGGTCGGCGGGCCCTACCTCTACAGCGACATCGGCATGATCATGGCGGGCGGGCTCGCCGAGCTGGCCGGGGGCGCGCCGCTCGACGTGCTCGTCCGCGAGCGCGTCACCGGCGTGCTCGGCCTGGCCGACACCGGTTACCGGCCCCGCGACCCCGCCCGCGTCGCCGCCACCGAGTGCAAAGCCGGGCGCCCCGGCCCCGGCTGCGTACGCGGCGAGGTGCACGACGAGACCTCCTGGGCCCTCGGCGGCGTCACGGGCCACGCCGGGCTGTTCGGCACCGCCGCCGACGTGCTGGCCTTCGGCGAGACGCTGCGCCGCGGCGGCGGCCCCGTGCTGTCGCCGGAGAGCGTGGCCGAGCTGACCCGCGACCAGGGCGCGACGGGCGCGCCCTTCCGTCAGGGGCTCGGCGTGCGCCTCGGCGACCCGGCCATCGTCGGGCCGCTCACCGGCGCGTACGGCCACTCCGGCTTCACCGGCACCTCCCTCGTCGTCGACCCCGCCCGCCGCCTCACCGTGGTGCTGCTCACCAACGCCGTCCACCCCGTACGGGGCCGCGGCGGCATCCGCGAGCTGCGCCACGCCGTCGCCGCCGAGGCCCTGCGCCTGGCCACCTGAACGGCCGCCCTGCTGACGCAAGGGCCGCTTCTGCGCATAGCGTGGAAGACATGGCAGTGCAGCTGAACCACACCATCGTCGCGGCCCGCGACCGGGACGCGACCGCCACCTTCCTCACCGAGGTCCTCGGCCTGGAGCCCGCGCCCGTCTACGGCCCCTTCCGGGTCGTCTCGCTGGGCAACGGCGTCTCCCTGGACGTGGCCCAGGCCGACGGGCCGGTGACCGCCCAGCATTACGCGTTCCTGGTGAGCGAGGAGGAGTTCGACCAGATCTGGGAGCGCATCAAGGAGCGGGGGCTGACGTACTGGGCCGATCCGTACCACCGGCGGCCCGGCGAGATCAACACCAACGACGGCGGGCGCGGACTCTACTGGTCCGATCCCGACGGCCACAACCTGGAGATCATCACCGTGCCGTACGGCGGAGGCTAGGGAGCCAGCGCCTCCAGGGCCTCCTCGGCGCGGCGCACGGCCTCCCCGGCGTCGAGGCCGACGAAGTCCTGGTCGAAGTTGAGGTCGTGGAAGACGTCGGTCACGCCGGCCTCGGCCAGCGCGGCCACGTCCGCGCGGATCTTGTCGTAGGGGCCGGTCAGGGGCCGCCCGCCGGGCTCGTCCCTGACCCGCGTGACACCACGGCAGACGAACCGGAACCCGGCCACGTCCCGGCCCGACGCGGCCAGTTCCGCCTTGATCAGCTCGATCCGCCCCGCGATGGCCGTCAGGTCCTCCCTGCTGGAGCTCACCCATCCGTCCGCCAGCCGGGCGGCCCTGCGCAGCGCCACCTCGGCGGTGCCGCCGAGCAGGATCGGCGGCGGCCCCGGCGCCGGCTTGGGGTCGAGGTGCGACGGCGGCACCCGGTAGAAGACGCCCTCGTGCTCGACCGGGTCGTCGTTCCACACCTTGCGCAGCACCTCGACGAACTCCTCGCCCCGCCGCCCGCGCCCCTCGAACGCCACGCCGGCCGCCGCGAACTCCTCCGGCAGCCACCCGAGGCCGATCCCCGCCGTGAGCCGCCCGCCCGACAGCGTCTGCAGCGTGGCGAGCTGCCTGGCCAGCACCACGGGCTGCACGTACGCGTTGAGCACGGCGACGCCGAGCCCGATCCGCGCGGTCATCCCCGACAGGTGCGCCAGCGTCACCACGGGGTCGTGCACGCTCCGGTACGTCGGCCCCATCTCGTGTCCCACGGGGTAGAGCAGGCGCTGGAACGTCCAGAGGTCGTGGTAGCCGAGCTCCTCGGCCCGGACGGCGACCCGGCGCAGGTTGTCCGGTGTGGCCCAGGGGCCCGACTGCGGTACGGCGAAACCTATTCTCATGCCTCCAGTCTGGCCGACCGGTATGCCGCCAATAGTCTTTACCCTGTGGGTCTCAAGGAGGAGCTGGCCGAGGTCGCCGCCGCCTACGGCGGCACGGGTGCGCCCGTGTTACATCCGACGCGCACGGACGTGGTGGTGCTGCGCAGGGGCGAGGTGGTGGTCAAGGCCCATTCGGCCCGGGACGACGCGGAGGAGCTGCGCGTCCGGCTGCGGGCCGCCGCCTCCCCCGCCGTGAGCGCCGTCATGCTGGCTCCGCTCGACCCCGAGGTGCTGACGGTCGCCGGGCGCGCGGTCACCGTGTGGCCCGCCGGGCGGCCCGTACGCCAGGACGACCTCGACCACGCGCCCTGGGAGGAGGGGGCCAGGCTGCTGGCCGCGCTGCACGCCGTGCCGCTCACACTGATGCCCGCGCTGCCCGACGCGGGAGGGCCCGCGCGGGCCGCCCGCGCCGTCGCCAGGATGAGCGGCGACGGGCCGGTGGAGGCGCTGGTCCGGCGGGCGTTCAAGGAGCTGCCCGCGCCCGCGCCCTCCCCCGGGCTGCTCACGCACGGCGACTGGCACCTCGGGCAGCTCGTCCGCCGCGACCGCTGGCTGCTCATCGACGTGGACGACCTGGGCGTCGGCGACCCGGCCTGGGACCTCGCCCGGCCGGCCGCCTGGTACGCCGCCGGCCTGCTCGACCCGGACGTGTGGCAGCGGTTCTCAGGCGCCTACCTGGCGGCGGGCGGGCCCGCGCTGGGCCGCGGCGACGACCCGTGGGCGCGGCTGGACGTCCCGGCGCGGGCGCTGACCGTGCAGCTCGCCGCCGTGGCCGTGGTCAACGCCGGGCGCGAGGGCCGGGAACTCGACGACGTCGAACATTCGTTGGTCGAGTCGTGCAACAGAATCGTCAGAGCGTAGGCGGGTTGCGCGCGGTAGGTTTCGTCCTGAGACCTGACAGCCAAGGAGAGCGACTTCGATGCAGTGCCCCAAGTGCCGCGGGAACATGCGGACCTATGAGCGCAACGGCGTCCACATCGAGCAGTGCGACAACTGCCGAGGGATCTTCCTCGACTACGGCGAGCTGGAGACCCTGACCAGGATGGAGACGCAGTACCACGCGGCTCCCCCGCCTCCGCCCGCCCCCGGGCCGGCCTGGGGCGCGCCGCACGGCGGCTACCACCACGGCCACCACCGCCAGCGCAGCTGGGTGGGCATGCTGTTCTCCACCTGATCGCGCACGGGCCGCGCCCCCGCCGGGGCGCGGCCTCCGGCCGCTCAGCCGGGGAAGGATCCGGGGTCGACCGGGGCGGTGCGGGCGTTGCCGCCCGTGATGGCGTGCAGCGTGACGCGCCAGTCGTGCCAGCGGATCTGCGTGGCCGTGACCGTCGTCCTGAACGTCACCGACTTCTGGAACCGCTCGAAGCTGCACTCCCGGGTGAACGCCTTGCTCCGGCCGTCCCAGTCCACGCCGTGCGTGAAGTAGATCTTGTACGAGCCGTCGCGCACGCCCTTCACCTTGAACGTGGCCTTGCGCCGCACGTACACGCTGAACGCCTTGCTCCTGCCGCGCATCACCGTCACCACCGCGTCCCGCGGGGCGCCGTTGTCGATCTCCAGCGAGCTGCGCCCGCCGAACGATCCCTTGCGGACGAACGAGCCGTTGCCGAGCCGCCTGGTCTGCTTGCGTACCGCCTTCACGTCCACCACGTCGGCCGGGTAGCCGCCCGCCTTCTGCAGCGCCTCCCCCGCCTCGTCCAGCGCCTTGAGCTTGGCGTTGAGGTCGGCGAGCACGGCCGATGAGGTGCACAGGGCGCGCGCGCCGACCTTGCCGCTCGTGGTGCCGAGCGCGGTGACGAAGTCCTGGAGGCTGGTGACGTACGCGTCGTGCTGCGTGCGGACCTCCGCCGGCGGGGCCAGCGCGGCCAGTGACTCGGCCGCGCCGGCCAGCGCCTCCTCCGCCTTGGTGACCCGCTGGTCGAGCGCCTTGACCCCGCGCGCGCCCGCGAGCGCGCTGATCGCGGCGGCCATCGGCTTGTGCCTGCCGTCGAGCTCGGCCTTGTACGCCTCGGGGGTGAGCGCGCTCGCGCCCGGCGAGGCGGAGGCCGTGCCGGGGTCGCCGCCGGTGCCGCCGGCGACGCCGGAGACCGAGGACGAGCCGCCTTCGGGGGTCGGCGCGGGGGAGGAGCAGGCGCCAAGTGTGAGGGTCGCGAGAGCGAGAACACACGACATCAAACGGGGTGAAGCCACCTGCCACACTATCGCCGGGTTGCTCCCCGCCCGTCAATCGGAGCCCTCTCCGGTCAGCCCTCCGTCAGCCCCCTCTCCCGGTCCTGGACCAGCCGGCGGGTGATGCCGATCAGCTCCAGGAACGGCAGGTCGTGGCTCGCCACGATCAGCGCGCCCCGGTAGGCCGCCAGGGCCTCGGCGAGCCGGCGGACGCTGGCCAGATCGAGGTTGTTGGTCGGCTCGTCCAGCAGGAGGAGCTGCGGCGGCGGCTCGGCCGACAGCAGCGCGGCCAGCGTGGCGCGGAAACGCTCGCCGCCCGACAGCGTGCCGACGGCCTGGGCGGCCCGCTCGCCGCGGAACAGGAAGCGGGCGAGCCTGGCGCGTACCTCGTTGACCGACGCCGAGGGCGCGACGGCCCGGACGTTGTCGATGATGCTCAGCGTGTCGTCGAGCAGGTCGAGCCGCTGCGGCAGGTAGCGGACCGGCACGTGCGCGCCTTCGCCCGCGGCGATGCGCTTGAGCAGGGTCGTCTTGCCCGAGCCGTTGCGGCCGAGCAGCGCGATCCGCTCGGGCCCCCGGACCACCAGCGTCTCCAGCGGCACGGCACCGCCTTCCCCCGCCTCCCCTTCCGTCGCCGCCCGGTGCGCGGGCGGGGGCGGGGTGAGCGGGAGCGTCAGGACCGTGCGGCCGGCCGGCACCTCGGTGCCCGGCAGCTCGATCCTGATCTCCGCCTCGTCCCGCACCGCCTGCTCGGCCTCGCCGAGCCGCTCGCGCGCCTCCTCCAGCTTCTCCAGGTGCAGGGCCCGCTGCTTGCCCGCGGTGACCTGCGCCTTGCGCTTGAGCCCGTTGGCGACGATCTTCGGCGCCCGGTTGTTCGCGGCGGCCTTCTTGCCGGCCCGGATGTCCCTGTCGATCCTGATCCGCGCCTCGGCGAGCTCGCGCCGCTGCCGCCGCACCTCCCCCTCGGCGGCCCGTACGGTACGCAGCGCGACCTCCTGTTCGGCGGCGGCCTGCTCCTCGTAGTCGGCGAGGTTGCCGCCGTAGAAGCGCACGCCGCCGTCGCGCAGCTCGGCGATCTGGTCGACCAGCTCCAGCAGCGCCCGGTCGTGGCTGACCACGACGAGCACCCCCGGCCAGGCGGACACGGCGGCGTGCAGCCGCTCGCGGGCCTCCAGGTCGAGGTTGTTGGTGGGCTCGTCGAGCAGCAGCACGTCGGGCCGCTTGAGCAGCTGGGCGGCGAGCGCGACCATGACGGTCTCGCCGCCGGACAGCGTGCCGACCGTGCGGTCCAGCCCGAGGTGGGCCAGGCCGAGCCGGTCGAGCTCGGCCCGCGCCCGCTCCTCGACGTCCCAGTCGTCGCCGATGGTGGTGAAATGTTCCTCGGCGACGTCGCCGCTCTCGACGGCGTGCAACGCGGCCCGCTTCCCGCTGATCTCCAGCAGGTCGGAGACGGTACGGGCGGCGGCGAGCGGCACGTTCTGCGGCAGGTATCCCACCTCTCCCGAGACGGTGACCGAGCCGGACCGTGGGGCCAGCTCGCGGGCGATGATCTTCAGCAGGGTGGACTTGCCCGACCCGTTGACCCCGATCAGGCCGGTACGGCCCGCGGGGAAGGCGGCGTCGAGCCCGTCGAGCACCCGGGTGCCGTCCGGCCAGGCGAAGCTGACCCGGTCGACGACGATGGACATAGGCATGAGGCGGCTCCCAGCACAGAAGTCGAAACGTTGCGACAGATTCGTGACAGGCGGGGAAACACCGCAGAGATGCGCGACACGTGGAAGCCGGGGCCGAACCCGCGACGGAGGGGCGAGAAGATCGCCGAGAGGTCCAGGTGAGCGCGCGTCAGGCCCGTGACAGGGCGGAACGGCGCGGTGCCCGCGACCTCAGATCCTCACGTCAGCTGCCCCCGTAGGTCGGCGATGAGACCGTTCCAGCGTAGGGGATCACCCGGAGCAGGGGCAACATCGGTCAGTGGAGGGAGCCGCCGGTCTCCTTCAGGTCCTCGGTGGTGGCGACCGCGGCGGACACGATCGCGGTCAGCGCGTCGGCGACGGCCCGGGCGGGCATCGACGGTTCGCCGCCGTCCGGGACCTGCTCGGGCAGGTAGGGCACGTGCACGAAGCCGCCACGCGCCCCTGGCCTGCCCGACTCCAGGAAGTGCATCAGCCCGTAGAAGACGTGGTTGCAGACGAACGTGCCCGCCGTGTGCGAGACGGACGCCGGCAGGCCGGCGTCCCGGACGGCGGCCACGCACGCCTTCACCGGGAGGGTGGAGAAGTACGCCGCCGGGCCGTCCGCGACGATGGGCTCGTCGACGGGCTGGGCGCCCTTGTTGTCCGGGATGCGGGCGTCGTCGAGGTTGACGGCGACGCGCTCGACCGTCATGCCCGCCCGCCCGCCCGCCTGCCCGACGCAGATGACGACGTCCGCCCGGGACTCCTCGACGGCCGCGCGCAGCCGGGTGACGGCGTCGTGGAAGACGACCGGCAGCAGCGCCGTGCTCAGCGACACCCCTTCCGGCGGCGTGGCCGCGGCCAGTCGCACCGCCTGCCACGACGGGTTGACGGCGGAGCCGCCGAACGGCTCGAATCCGGTGAGCAGCACGCGCATCGGGGGTTTCCTCTCGGGTGCGGGGGAAGGGGCGGGGAGGCCAGGAAGGCGGACATCCATGATCGCCCATGTGCGGGTCGCCGCCGGCGAAGCAGGCTGTAAGTGTTGAACTGAACAAGGTCCTTACCTCAGGTTGGAAGCATGCACCCCGGACACCGGCACGACCCCCTCGCCCTGACCGTCGTCTCCTCCCACCGCACCTCCGACGGCCTGGTCTCCTACCTCCGCTGCGCCTGCGGCGCGTGGGAGGTCCGCACCCCGGGAACGGTCGCCGCGATCCAGCCGCGCGGCCGGACCGTCGACTGATCGAGGTCTCCCGTCCTAGAGTCGGCACAAAAGCACCTCTGGAGGCCAGGCATGTCGAGCATCCCCGCCCTGCTACGTGATCGGATCGCGGCCACTCCCGACGCCGAGGCGTACCGCGTGCCCACCGACGACGGCTGGCAGTCGTTGTCGTGGCGCGAGGTGGGCGAGCGCGTACGCGGGCTGGCCCTCGGCCTGGCGGCGCTGGGAGCCGGCCCGGGCAAGCGGGTGTCCATCCTGTGCTCGACCCGGCTGGAGTGGATCCTCACCGACCTCGCGGTGCTGGCGACCGGCGCCGCCACGACGACGATCTACCCGTCCAACACGGCCGCCGAGGCGGCGTTCGTCATCACCGACTCCGGCAGCACGATCGTCGTGGCCGAGAACGACGACCAGGTGGCCAAGCTGCGCTCGGTCCGGCAGGAGCTGCCCGGCGTCACGAAAGTGATCGTCATCGACGGCTCCCCCGGCGACGACGACTGGGTGATGCCGTTCGACGCCGTCACCGGCGAGGGCGACTACGACGCCATGGTGGACGCCATCGCCGAGGACCACCTGGCCACCCTCATCTACACCTCCGGCACCACCGGCCGGCCCAAGGGCGTGGAGCTCACCCACGACAACTGGCTGTACGCCGCCGACGCGGTCCGGCAGCTCGGCCTCATCTCCCCCGCCGACCTGCACTTCCTCTGGCTGCCGCTGTCGCACTCGTTCGGCAAGCTGCTGGAGGTCGTGATGATCGGCATCGGCGTGCCGACCGCGATCGACGGCCGGCTCGACAAGATCGCCGACAACCTGGGCGTGGTGCGGCCGACCATCATGGCCGCCGCGCCGCGCATCTTCGAGAAGATCCACAACACCGTGGTCGCGTCCATGCGGCGCGAGGGCGGCGCGAAGCTGCGCATCTTCGAGTGGGCGAAGAAGACCGGCATCCGGGTCAGCCGGGCCCGCCAGCGCGGCGCGAGCCTGCCGCTCACCACCCGCGCCGAGTACGCGCTGGCCGACCGGCTCGTCTTCGCCAAGCTGAGGGAGCGCTTCGGCGGCCGGGTCCGCTACTTCATCTCGGGCGCCGCCCCGCTCAACACCGACATCGCCGAGTTCTTCGACGCGGCCGGCCTGACGATCCTCGAAGGCTACGGGCTGACCGAGTCGTCGGCGGGCAGCTTCCTCAACCGGCCCGACTCGCCGCGTTTCGGCACGGTGGGCCCGCCCCTGCCCGGCACCGAGGTGCGCATCGCCGACGACGGCGAGATCCTCATCGGCGGGCGCGGCGTGATGCGCGGCTACCACGGGCTTCCCGAGGAGACGGCGGCGGCGCTGGAGGACGGCTGGCTGCGCACGGGGGACATCGGCGAGCTGGACGAGGCCGGCCGGCTGCGCATCACCGACCGCAAGAAGGAGCTGATCAAGACCTCGGGCGGCAAGTACGTCGCGCCCACCCACCTGGAGGGCTCGATCAAGGCGGCCTGCCCGTACGTGTCGCACGTGTTCGTCCACGGCGACCGGCGCAACTACGTCACCGCCCTGGTCACGCTCGACATGGACGTGGTCGCCCCGTGGGCGGCCGCCGAGTCGCTGCCGGCCGACGCCGAGGCGCTGCGCGAGCATCCGCGCATGCGCGAGGAGATCCAGAAGGCGGTCGACCAGGTCAACGCCGACCAGGCCAGCTACTCGACGGTCAAGAAGTTCGCGATCCTCGCCGAGGACTTCACCGTGGAGACCGGCGAGCTGACGGCCAGCCTCAAGATCCGCCGCAAGATCGTCGAGGAGCGTCACGGCAAGACCCTGGACGGCTTCTACGACGGCTGAGCACCTGCCCGCCGCCGCTCGAAGACCGAGAGCAGCCGGTCGGCGGCGAGCGCCGGGGTCAGCGCGCCGTCGAGGATCTTCCGCTCCACCTCGTCCTTGATGGCGGCCACCCCGGGGTCGTCGCGCAACTCGGCCAGCAGCCGCTCGCGGACCAGCGTCCACGTCCAGCCGACCTGCTGGGCCCGGCGCTTGGCGGCCAGGTCGATCGACTCCTGGTGCGCCACGACGTGCCGCCACAGCTTCTCCAGGCCCTCGCCGGTCAGGCCGCTGCAGGTCAGCACGGGCGGCGGGGTGCTGTCGGAACGCAGCATGCGCAGCGCGCCGGCCAGCTCGCGGGCCGCCTTCCTGGCCGGGAGCTGGTACTCGCCGTCGGCCTTGTTGACGGCGATCACGTCGGCCAGCTCCAGTACGCCCTTCTTGATGCCCTGGAGCTGGTCGCCGGTACGGGCCAGGGTGAGCAGCAGGAACGTGTCCACCATGTCGGCCACGGCGGTCTCCGACTGGCCGACGCCGACGGTCTCGACGAGCACCACGTCGAACCCGGCCGCCTCCACCACGACCATCGCCTCGCGGGTGGCCTTGGCCACGCCGCCCAGCGTGCCCGACGTGGGCGAGGGCCGGATGAAGGCCGCGGGATCGACGGACAGACGGGACATGCGGGTCTTGTCGCCGAGAATGCTGCCGCCCGTGCGGGTGGAGGAGGGGTCCACGGCCAGGACGGCGACCTTGTGCCCCTCGCCGGTCAGCATCGTGCCGAACGCGTCGATGAACGTGGACTTGCCCACGCCGGGCACGCCCGACACGCCGATCCTGCGGGCGTGGCCGGTGAGCGGGGTGAGCTCGACGAGCAGCCGCTGGGCCAGGGCCATGTGGTCGGGCCTGGTGGACTCGACCAGCGTGATCGCGCGGGCGATCCACGTTCGCGAGCCCGCGCGGACGCCGTCGGCGTAATCCTCCAGCGAGTGCACGCCCCGCACCCCTTTCTTCCTCTTGGTCATCATGACTTCTGACAAATGTTGACTTTGCCAGTATGGTGCTGGAGTTCCCGTCTCAGCCGTCACAGGAGTCACTCCTCTCATGCCCCATGTCGAACCCCTGCGCGCGGGCGACCCGGCTGCCGCCGGACCCTACCGGCTCGTCGGGCGGCTCGGCGCGGGCGGCCGTGGCGCCGGCTACCTCGGCAGGGCGCCCGACGGGAGGCCCGTCGCGGTCAAGCTGCTGCCCGAAGGGCCGGCCGACCGGGCGCGGCTGGTCAGGGACCTGACCGTGGCGCGGCGGATGGAGCCGTCCTGCCTGGCGCGGGTGCTCGACGCGGCGGCCGGCGAGCGGCCGCACGTGGTGCGCGAGTACGTGAGCGGGCCCACCCTGGAGCAGGCCGCGCCCGCCCCGGCGGCGGAGCTGCCCCGGCTCGCGGTCGCCGTCGCGACCGGGCTGGACGCCCTGCACCAGGCGGGCGTCGCGCACCTGGCGCTCAAACCGGCCAACGTGCTGCTGGGGCCCGGCGGGGCGCGGGTCGCCGACTACGGGATCGCGGGGGCGTACGGGACGGCGGGCGGGACGCCCGCGTACCTGGCGCCCGAACAGCTCGCCGGGGGACCGTGCGGCGCACCGGCCGACGTGTTCGCCTGGGGCGCGGTGATCGGGTTCGCGGCCACCGGCGTCCCGCCCTTCGGCGACGGCCCCCCGGCCGAGGTCGCCGAGCGGGTGCTGCGCGGCGAGCCGCGGCTGGACGGGCTGCCCGCCCCCTTGCGGGAGGTGGTGACCGCCTGCCTGGCCAAGGATCCCGCGGCCCGCCCGGCCATGCGCGAGGTGCTCCTGCGCCTGATCGGCGCCGCCCCCGCCCCGGACGACGACTACGCCACCCCGGCCACCGCCCACGACCTCCGCCCCCCGAGCCTCCCGCTCCCCGCGCCGCGCGCCCAGCCCCCGGACCCGCACGTCCAGCCGCCCGCTCCGCGCGGCCGGTTCCGGGCGCCGCGGGCCAGTGACACCGGCACGCTCCTGGTGCGTCCCTTCGCGGCTCCCGTGGAGCCCGCACGGGTGCGTGCGGCCGCTCCCCCCGCCGACTGGGCGGCGTTCCAGCGGGCCGAGGGCGGGCAGCCGCCGGCGTTCGTGGACGTCCTGGCCGCCGGCGACCCGCCGGCGGCTCGTGGGAGCGACCGCCTGGTCGCCGGCGACCCGCGCCGCTCCCACGAGCCGGGTGAGCCGCGTCAGGATGGCGATCGTCGCCACCTTCTCGGGCGTCCTCGTTCCGGTCCTGGCCGCCGCGATCGTCTGGCTCACCCCCGCCGAGCCCTCGCGCCCCGGGCCCGCGGCCTCCGCCTCCCCGTCGGGGAGCAGCCGCACCACCACCGGCCAGAGCGCCGCCGACCTCCAGGTGACCCGCCTGCGCCCCCACGGCACGAGGAACGACGGCTGCTGGGCCCCCGGTGAGGTGACCGTACGGGCCCTGGCGGCCCGCACCGGCGGCCCGCTGACCATCCGCTACGCATGGCTGGTCGACGGCGCACCCGCGGGCGCGACCGCCTCCACGCTCATCCCCGGGAACGGACAGCGCTACCTGACCTCACCGCGTGCCCTGACGGCGGACCCGCCGGCCGGGAACACCACGCGCCGCGTCACGCTGCGCATCACGTCCCCGGTCGTCGTCCAGCGGTCGGTCACGCTCACGCTGTGCGCCGGCGGTTGAGCTGGTCCAGCAGGCCGAGCGCGGCATCGGCGATCACCGTGCCCGGCGGGAAGATCGCGGACGCGCCCGCGGCGCGCAGCTCGTCGTGGTCGCCGGGCGGGATGACGCCGCCGACCACGATCATGATGTCGTCTGCGCCGAGCCCGGCCAGCGCCTCGCGCAGCGCGGGCACCAGCGTCAGGTGCCCGGCGGCCAGCGAGGACACGCCGACCACGTGCACGTCGGCCTCCACGGCCTGCCTGGCGACCTCCTCCGGCGTCTGGAACAGCGGGCCGACGTCCACGTCGAAGCCGAGGTCGGCGAAGGCGGTGGCGATCACCTTCTGGCCGCGGTCGTGCCCGTCCTGGCCCATCTTGGCGACCAGGATGCGCGGGCGGCGGCCCTCGGCCCGCTCGAAGTCGGCGCAGGCGCGGCGCGCGCGCTCGATGTTCTCGGCGGGGCCCGACTCGTCGCGATACACCCCTGAGATGGTACGGACCGGCTCGGCGTGCCGCCCGAACACCCGCTCCAGAGCCTCGGACATCTCCCCCACGGTGGCCTTGGCGCGGGCCGCGTCCACCGACAGTTCGAGCAGGTTGTGCTCCAGCCCCGGCCGCGGGTCCCTGGCGGCGGCGGTGAGCGCGTCGAGGGCCCGCCGCACCGCTTCGTCGTCCCGCTCGGCCCGCAGCCGGGCCAGCTTCTCCAGTTGCCGGCCGCGGACCGCGCTGTTGTCGACCTTGAGCACGTCGATCGTCTCGTCGCCGCCGGTCCTGTACTTGTTGACGCCGATCACCGGCTGCGTGCCGGAGTCGATACGGGCCTGGGCGCGCGCCGCGGCCTCCTCGATGCGCAGCTTGGGCAGCCCCGCCTCGATCGCCTTCGCCATGCCACCGGCCGCCTCGACCTCCTCGATGTGCCGCCACGCCCGCTCGGCCAGCCGCGCGGTCAACGTCTCCACGTAATAGGAACCGCCCCACGGGTCGATCACCCGCGTGGTGCCCGACTCGTGCTGCAGCAGCAACTGCGTGTTGCGGGCGATGCGGGCGGAGAAGTCGCTCGGCAGCGCCAGAGCCTCGTCCAGGGCGTTGGTGTGCAACGACTGCGTGCCCCTGGGTGGCGGCCATCGCCTCCACACAGGTACGCACCACGTTGTTGTACACATCCTGCGCCGTCAACGACCAGCCGGAAGTCTGACTGTGCGTACGCAACGCCAGCGACTTCGGGTTCCCCGCCCCCATGTCCCGCACGATGCGGCTCCACAGCAGACGGGCCGCCCGCAGCTTGGCCACCTCCATGAAGAAGTTCATCCCGATGCACCAGAAGAACGACAACCGCGGCGCGAACGCGTCCACCTCCAGCCCCGCCCCGACCCCCGCCCGCAGGTACTCCATCCCGTCGGCCAGCGTGTAGGCCAGCTCCAGGTCACACGTCGCCCCGGCCTCCTGCAGGTGATAACCCGAGATGCTGATCGAATTGAACTTCGGCATCCTTTGACTGGTGTAGGCGAAAATGTCGGAAATGATGCGCATCGACGGAGCCGGCGGATAGATGTAGGTGTTCCGGACCATGAACTCCTTGAGGATGTCGTTCTGGATCGTCCCCATGAGCTGCTCCGGCTTCACCCCCTGCTCCTCCGCCGCCACGATGTACAACGCCAGGATCGGCAGGACCGCGCCGTTCATCGTCATCGACACCGACATGCGATCCAACGGGATGCCGTCGAAGAGCTGGCGCATGTCGTAGATGGAGTCGATCGCCACCCCCGCCATGCCGACATCGCCCGCCACCCGCGGATGATCGGAGTCATACCCCCGGTGCGTGGCCAGGTCGAACGCGACCGACAACCCCTTCTGCCCGGCCGCCAGATTACGCCGGTAGAAGGCGTTGGAGTCCTCGGCGGTGGAGAACCCCGCGTACTGCCGGACCGTCCACGGCTGGTTGACGTACATCGTGGGGTACGGCCCCCGCACGTACGGGGCGATGCCCGGATAGGTGCGCAGGAAGTCGAGCCCGTCGAGGTCGCCCCCGGTGTAGAGGGGCTTGACCGCGATGCCCTCCGGGGTCTCCCAGACCTCGCCGCCCGGCTCGGGGCGCCGTCCCGGCTCCTTGGCCAGGCCGTTGAGCGGTACGCCGGAGAAGTCCGGGATCATCGGGTCACCCCCAGGTCGTCGTCGAGCACGTCGTCGTAGGTGGCGCGCAGCACGTGGAGGGCGTCGCAGCCGGCGTGCACGGTGCCGTCCACGCCGTCGTACCTGCCCCGGCCCGCCAGCCACACCCGCCTGGCCCCGGCCCGTCTGAGCGCGGCGGCCACAGGGGCGGCGTGCTCGGCGTACAGCGGGTCGCTGGAGCACAGGCAGGCGACGCGGGCGCCGCTGACGGCGAAGGCGGTGGCGATCTGGCCGGGGTCGGCGCCCGGCCCGGCGGTCTCGGTCGCGAAGCCGCCCGCCCGGAACAGGTTGGCGGCGAACGCGGCCCGCGCGGTGTGGGCGGCGACGGGCCCGATCGTGGCGAGGAACACCTTGGGCCGCTCCGGCCGCGACTCGGCGAGGTCGCGCAGCGCCTCGAACTCCTCGGCGTAGCGCGGCGTGGCGATGCCGTTCCCGTCGCGCGGGACGGGGCGTTCGGCCAGGTCGGGGTACTCGCTGACGCCGGTGATCGGGAAGCGGCGGCGGGCGATGTCGGCGGCGCGGCGCTCGCGGGTGGCGGCCACGCGGGCCGCGATCAGCTCTCCTGCCGCGTCGGCGCCTCCGGCGGCCTCGATCTCCTGGAACCACGCCCACGCCTTCTCGGCCAGGTCGGCGGTGCGGCGCTCGACGTACCAGGAGCCGCCCGCGGGGTCGAGCACGCGGGCCAGGTGCGCCTCCTCCAGCAGCAGGGCCTGGGTGTTGCGGGCGAGCCGGCGGGAGAAGTCGTCCGGCAGTCCGAGCGCGGCGTCGAACGGCTGCACGGTGACGGCGTCGGCCCCGCCGACCCCGGCGGCGAAGCAGGCGACGGTGGTGCGCAGCAGGTTCGTGTACGGGTCGCGGACGGTCATCATGGCCGAGCTGGTGACCGCGTGCTGCCGCTGGCCGCCGTGCCCCGGAGCGCCGCACACCTCGGCGACCCTGGCCCACAGCCGCCGGGCGGCGCGCAGCTTGGCGATGGTGGCGAACTGGTCGTCGGTGGCGGCGTAGCGGAACTCGATCTGGTCCAGCGCCTGCTCGACCGGCAGGCCGGCCCGGGTGAGCTCGCGCAGCTCGGCCACGCCGCGCGCGATCGAGCAGCCCAGCTCGTCGGCGTCGCCGCCGCCCGCGTCGTGCCAACCGGTGGCGTCGACGGTGACGGCCCGCAGCCCCGGGAACTCGGCGGCGCACCGCACCGCCAGCTCCGCCCCGGCCGCGCCGGAGCCCCCCAGGTTGCCGGAGACGGCGACGCCGCGCCCGGCCGCCAGCGCGAGCAGCGCCTCGGCGGCCTCGCGGGTGCGCCCGCCCGCGTCCAGGACCACGGGGGCCAGGTCGAGCAGCACGTCCTTCAGCACGTCGGCCAGCGCCTCCGGCGGGATCGCGCCGTCGCCGACGACCAGCCACAACGAGGTGACGCCGTTCTCCAGGTCGGCCAGCACCGCCTCGGGGTCGGGCACGGCGTGCCGCTGCCGGACGTCCCAGCCGGGGACCGTCCGGGCGCCCCGCACGTACGGCGGCGCGCCCGGCAGCCCGGGATCGCCGGGCAGGTCGTCCAGGTCGTAGAGGGGTGCGATCGTCAGGCCGTCGTAGGTGGTGGTGGACAGCGCCTCCTCGGGCGAGCCCGCCTCGATCCCGGACCTGAGCAGGACGGCCGCCGCCAGCTCCCGCCAGTCGTCCCGGGTCGTGGGCGTGAACCCCGCTGCGAGTTCCATGGTTCGGATAGTAGGCGGAACCGGTCGGAGCCAGCACCCCAGGGGCCCCCGACATCCTGATCAGCTCCGCGGAGCCTCCCAGGTGAGCCGCCAGGTGAGCGGGCCCACCACGCCGTCGTCGGCGATGCCCTGCCCCCGTTGGAAGGCGACGCAGGCGGCGCGGGAGGCGGGGCCGTACGCGCCGTCGGCGTCGAGGTCGAAACCGCGCTCGCGCATGCGGCCCTGCCAGGCGCGCACGTCGTCGCCGCGCACGACCGGCGGGTACGACAGCAGGCGTCCGGGGAACGGCGGCGCGGCCGGACCCGGCGGCGGCGGCTCCTCCCCGCCCGACGGCCGGGGCGCGCCCCGGCGCACCCAGGAGTAGAGGGGGTCGCCGGGGCAGTCGGTGGAATAGCCGTCGCGGTGCCCCTTGATCTCCTTGCCGGCGCCGCCGCGGGCGCGTACGTGCTCGACGGCGTCGAGGATGGCGTGCAGGATCGGGCCGGTGGGCTGCACGAGCCCGCTGTTGCCGACCAGTCCGAGCACCGCGTAGTGGCCGGCGTTGAGCCCGGGGCCGTTGGCGGCGGGCAGGTGGTGCAGCCCGCGCCCCTCGAACACCTTGCGATGGGGGCAGGCCACAAAGGAGTAGCCGATGTCGACCCAGCCGTTGCCGTCCATGTGGTACGCCTGGATGGAGCGCACCAGCGCCGCGCAGGCGGCGTGGTCGCCGACGATGCCGGGATCGACCCTGCCGCCGGTGTAGTGGACCTTCACCCCTTTGGCGGAGTCGAGCTGTGAGTAGTCTCCGCGGGGGGCGCGGGCGTTCCAGTCGTGCCGTGACACCAGGTCGATGGCCAAGACGAGCTCCGAAGACTTGTGCGGGGAATACTGAGCGTAACAAGGGATACGCGGACAGGTCCCGAAGATGGCCGATTTGCCTACGGGCGAATCACCCGGCTCTCCGTCACGATGGCGGTGATGAGGTCGCGCGGGGTGACGTCGAAGGCCGGGTTGAGCGCGTCGGTCCCCTCCGGGGCGACCCGCACGCCCCTGACCGTGACGATCTCGTCGGCGCCGCGGTCCTCGATCTCGATGTGCCCGCCGGTCGGGGTGCCGGGGTCGATGGTGGACTCGGGGGCGACGACGACGAACGGGACGCCGGCGCGCTCGGCGCCGAGCGCGAGGGCGTACGAGCCGATCTTGTTGGCGGTGTCGCCGTTGGCGGCGATGCGGTCGGCGCCGATGAGGACCGCGTCCACCTCGCCCCTGGCCAGCAGGTAGGGGCCCGCCGAGTCGGCGACGAGGCGGTGCGGCGCGCCCATCCTGGCCAGCTCCCAGGTGGTGAGCCTGGCGCCCTGCAGCAGCGGCCGGGTCTCCAGCGCGAGGACCTCGGCCAGCCGGCCGCGCTCGTGCAGCGTACGGACGACGCCGAGCGCGGTGCCGCGCTCGACGGCGGCGAGCGCGCCGGTGTTGCACACGGTCATGATCCGCAGCCGGTCGCCCTCCAGCAGGTCGGCGCCGCGCTCCCCCATCGCCCGGCAGGCGGCGATGTCGTCGTCGCGCAGGCGCAGCGCGGCGGCGAGCACGGCGTCCCTGCCCTCGCCGAGCCTGGCGGCGGCACGGTCGACGCCCCAGGCGAGGTTGACGGCGGTGGGACGGGCGGCGCGCAGCCGGGCGATCAGCTCCGGGTCGCCGTCGGCGAGCACGACGCCGAGCGCGCCGGCCACGCCGAGGGCCGGCGCGCCGCGCACGGCGAGCCGGCGGATCGCGTCGACGAGCTCGTCCACGGTGTGGAGGCGCAGCGTCACGCACGTGTCGGGCAGCAGCGTCTGGTCGATCAGCTCGATCGCGCCGTCCACCCAGTCGATGGTCCTCACGCCAGAAACGGTAACGGGTCCCGGCGGGACCGGCGTCCGGCTCTAGTGGTCGGCCAGGACGATGACGGCGTCGCCCTCGGCGAGGACCACCGGGTCCGACGTGCCGGGGTTGAGGACGATGCCGTAGTGCGGCGGCTCGTCGCGGCCGGCGCGGGCACGGTAGCCGACGGCGCTCTCGCCGCGCCGCCGGGCGGCCTCGATCACCGTGGAGAACGTCACCTGCGTCCCGGTACGGACGTACGAGGAGGCGGGGCGGAGGTAGATCTCCGAGCCGTGCGAGTCGAAGAGGGCGCCGAACACCTCGGCGAGGTGGCGGTTCTCGGCGAGCTGCGCCAGCAGCAGGCCGATGACCGTGTCGCTGATGACGATGTCGTCGGCCTCGGTGACCTCGGCGAGGGTCCGGTTGTTCTCGTCGTGCATCTCGCTGACGATCGAGTAGTGCTCGCCGAGCGCGCTCTGCATGTCGCGGAGCTGCAGCAGGGTCATGAGCGTGCGCGTGTCGGCGTGGTGCGGGTCGAACCGGTCGTCGGACAGGACGATCACGTGCTGGAACACGCCGACGCCGAGCGCCTCCAGGGCGAAGCGGTCGGTGGTGTCGCAGTCCTTGACGTTGACGGTGAGGTTGCCCAGCCCGGAAAGCCCGGCGCCGGCCCTCGGGTGGTCGGCGGCGATCTCCAGGACCGAGCCTGGCGCCGCGTAGGCGTCGAGGAGGCGGACGATCCGCTCGGCGCGGCCGTTCCAGTTGAGCAGCAGCGTGCGCTCGGGCGCGGGCCCCGGCCGCCCGGCGGCGGGAGCGGCGATGGCGGACTCGTCCACGGACGGCTTGCCGGCGGCGAGGCGTACGTGGGAGTCGTCGGCGGCGATGACGATGATCTCGTCGTCCGCGCCGATCACGGTGTCGCCCGGCGGGTTGAGCACGACGCCGGACGGACGGCGCAGGCCGATCACGACGGCGGTCTGGTAGGCGTGCAGCGCCTCCCCGTAGGTGACGCCGACGAGCTTCCTCGGGGTGCGCAGGTAGATCTCGCCGCCGTCGAAGTTCAGCAGGTCCATGCAGACGACGGACAGGCCGGACTGGCGCGAGGACTGCACGATGAGCCGGGCGGCGGTGTCGTCGGAGTCGACCAGGTGCACGTCCGGGCCGCCGGCCAGGCGGGCGGCGGCGAGGTTGCGGCCGGAGGCGAGCGCGGCGACCACCGGCGGGTGCGCGCCCTCGCGCTTGGCCAGCGCGAGCAGGATCTTGATGACGTGCGCGTCCGGGTCCTCGCCCTGCGGCGAGAGCACGACGACGCTCCGCGCGGCGGCGAGGTTCATGAGCGCGAGGTCGTGCGGCTCCGTGGGCTTGCCGGTGCGGCAGATCAGCCGGGTACGGCCGAGGTCGCCGAGGTGCTCGCGGAGGTCCTCCTCCATGTCCAGCTTGTCGCGGTCGGCGAGGATCGCGACGGCCGACCGCTTCTGGCTGGCGTGCGCCTTGACCAGCTCGCCCACGATGGTGAACACCTGGTCCGACCAGCCGAGCACCACCGTGTGGCCGGACTCCACGATCCGCGAGCGCCCCCTGCGCAGGCGGTCCACCTGCTGCTTCAGCCCGTTGGACAGCAGGCCGACGAGCATGCTGACGATGAACAGGCCGCCGAGCGAGCCGGCGAACATCACCGCCAGGTACGCGGCCGACCCCTTGTCGCTCGCCACCTTGCTCGGGGTCAGCGCGTGCATGAGCGTGATCCATAAGACCTCGCCCGCGTGGCCCGCGCCGTCCGGCTCGCCCGGCGCCAGCCACAGCGTGAACGCCGCCACCGACACGATGAGCGCCACCGACACGACGGCCAGCCACCCGATCAGCGAGGCGGTGCCTTTCGACATCGTGTTGTCGAACCAGTACCGCAGGCGCGCACGGACCGTGACCTTGGACATTCCCCGTTACCTCCGTGTAAGGAGCCATTTGACGCGAGGCAACAAGGTACCTGGCGATCTTTCCTGACGCAGGAGGACCGGTAACGTATCCGCCATGGCGCACCCCCTCACCCCGGACGACCCGGAATCGCTGGGCGGATACCGCCTGGCCGGGCGGCTCGGCGAGGGCGGGCAGGGCGTCGTCTACCTCGCCCATCCGGCCGGGGGCGGCGACCCCGTCGCGGTCAAGCTGCTCAGCGCGGGCGACCGGGAGACGCGGGCCCGGCTCGCCCGCGAGCTCGACGCGCTGGAGGGCATCGCCTCCTTCTGCACGGCGCGGGTCCTCGACGCCTCCGTGGACGGGCCGCGGCCGTACGTGGTGAGCGAGTACGTGGACGGCCCCTCCCTGGCCGAGCGGGTGCGCGAGCGCGGGCCGCTGCGCGGCGGCGAGCTCGAACGGCTGGTCGTCGGCACCGCCACCGCCCTGGCCGCCATCCACGCGGCCGGGATCGTGCACCGCGACTTCAAGCCCGGCAACGTCCTGCTGGGGCCGGACGGGCCGCGCGTGGTCGACTTCGGCATCGCGCGGGCGGAGGGCGCGGCGACGCTCACGTCCGGGATCATCGGGACGCCCGCCTACCTGGCGCCCGAGCAGATCAACGGGACGCCCGCGTCGGCCGCCTCCGACGTGTTCGCGTGGGCGGCCTCGATGGTGTACGCGGGAACGGGGGTGAGCCCGTTCGGGGCCGACACCGTGCCGGCGGTGCTGCACCGGGTGCTGCACAGCGAGCCCGATCTGTCGCCGTTACCTGAGCGGCTGCGGGGGCTGCTCGCCGCCTGCCTGTCGAAGGAGCCGGGGCGTCGGCCCACGGCGCAGCACCTGATGGTCGCCCTCGTCACCCCCGGCCCCCCTCCCGGCGGCCCCGCGCCGGTGGGGACGGCTCCCCGGCGGCCGGCCGGGACCGTGCCGGGCCGTTCCCGTCCCCGGGGGCTGATCATGGGCGCGGTGGCCGCGGCCGCGGTCCTGGCGGCGTCCGCCGTCACCGCCGCCGTCCTGCTGAACCAGCCTCCCGGCCGCCTCACCGACACGGGCCGCTCCCCGTCGGCCGCCCCGCCCGCCACCACCTCCCCCGCGTCCGGCAACGGCAGCACCGCCCCCACCAGCCCCCCGACCAGCCTCCCTGCCAGCCCTCCTGCCAGCGTCGCCTCCCGCCCCGCCGGCAACCCCAGGATCCCGGCCGCCTTCGCGGGCCACTGGTCCGGCCACACCACCAGCACCAACCCCATGGACGGCGACGGCGCCGACAACGAGGTACGCCTGAAGAGCGGCGAGTCCACCGCCGAATGGCGCGAGGACAACAACGGCGGCAAGTGCAGGGGCACGATCACCCTCACCCAGGTCGAGGACACCCGGCTCACCTTCTCCCTCGGCGCGAACGAGGGCGGCTGCATCGCCGGCACCATCTGGCTCGACCTGCGCCCCGACGGCACGCTCGGCTACACCTGGCGCGACGAGCCCGGCCTGGGTCTCGTGACGCAGACCGGTTCGCTCAGCAAGAACTAACCAGATCGGCAGGCAAAAACCTTCGACATCGGGCCCGGCTGACTAGATCATGGACGCTATGTCTGTGATTAAGGAGGTGCCGTTCCCCAGCCCGGACTCTTCGGAGCTTCCGATGAACATCTGGATCGACGACGCCGACTCCGCCATCGACGTGATCGACGCCCTGGCGCTGTCGCCGTTCGCGACGGGCGCCCAGCCGTGGTCCCGGCTGGCGAACCTGGAGCGCGTGCGCACCGACGCGCCGCTCGCCCCCAAGGGCGGCCGGGTGCTGCGCACGGCGCGGGTCGAGGACGGCACGGAGTCGCGGCTCATCTGCGGCGACGGCTGGACGCTGCGCGTGGTGCGCCACCGCAACCGCACGGCCACGGTCAGCGTCACGGCGGTCGACGAGGAGCTGGCCAAGTCGGTGCTGCGCGAGAGCATCGAGGGCGCCGAGGAGGCCGTGCCCGAGGCCGACCACGTCGACATGGGCTTCTGGTGGCGGGGCACGCACGGCGGCACGCGCTCGGAGAAGCCGATCACCGCCCAGCCCTGGCCGGAGATCAGCCAGAACTACTCCGGCAAGGTGCGTCCCGCCCTCGACCGGCTGATGTCGATCACCCCGGCCGACGTCAACGGCCGGCTCATCCTGCTGCACGGCCAGCCCGGCACCGGCAAGACCACGCTGCTGCGCACGCTCGCCAAGCAGTGGCGCGAGTGGTGCCAGGTCGACTGCGTGCTCGACCCCGAGCGCCTGTTCAACGAGCCCGGCTACCTGATGGAGGTGGCGGTCGGCTACGACACCGACGAGGACGCGCAGCGCTGGCGGCTGCTCGTCCTGGAGGACTGCGACGAGCTGATCAGCTCGGGCGCGAAGGCGCAGGCGGGGCAGGGCCTGTCGCGGCTGCTCAACCTGACCGACGGCCTGCTCGGCCAGGGCCGGGACGTGCTGGTGGCCATCACCACCAACGAGGACCTCGCCCGGCTCCACCCGGCCGTCGTCCGTCCGGGCCGGTGCCTGACCCAGCTCGAGGTGGGGCCGCTGAGCAGGGACGAGGCCGTCGCCTGGCTCGGCAGGTCCGACGGCGTGGGCCCGTCGGGGGCGACCCTGGCGGAGCTGTACGCGCTGCGCGCCGGCCGCGAGTTCACCCCCGCCCAGGGCGACGAGTCCACCGGCCTCTACCTCTGACCCCGCCACCCGGGCGTCAGGCCCGGTGCGGGCCGCGTCGCGTCAGGTAGGTGTGGAGCCGCCGCGCCTCGCGTACGAAGTTGTTCGACGCCCGGCGCGCGGCGGCCTCCGCCACGCACGGCACCGGCCCGCGCGCCTCTGCCCACCGTGCCGCGCGCAGGGCGAAGCCGAGCACCTGCGCGTGCCGCGCGGCCGGCCGCTCCTCGGGCCCCGGCAGGAACGTTTCCAGCAACCCCGTCACGACCTCCCACACCTGCCGGTGCGCCCCCAGCGCCGCCGCGGCCTCCAGCGTCTCCAGCACCGGGCCCGGCTTGCGCCATCCCCCGCGCAGCAGCCGGCCGAGCTGCCGCCCGAGCCCGGCCCCGTCCAGTTCGCCGCGCGCGGCCAGCTCCACCACCGGCGCGGCCCGCCGCTCCGGAGCGCCGCCCCGGGGCCGGTCCGCGACGACGTGGGCGAGCACGAGGGCGACCCCCTCCCCCGGCGGCCCGCCGCTCGCCGCGAGCGCCAGCGCCTCCCCCGGCCCGACGTCCTCGCGCCCCGGCGTCCCGGCCAGGCGCAGCCAGGGCAGGTAGTGCTGCGCGGCCACCTCCCGGTCCGACGGCATGACGTACGGCCACCACGGCAGGCAGCCGCCGGCGTGCTCCTCGTCCGGGCGGGGCTCGGGATCGGCGAACAGCAGGTCGATCAGCGGCAGCCCGGTGGCGTCGGCGCGGATGCGCGCCACGAGCCCGTCCAGCCGTTCCCCCTGCCGTTCGCCCGGCTGTTCGCCCGGCTGTTCGCCCGGCCATGCGACGGCGGTCAGCGGCGCCGGGCGGGCGCCGTCCATCCATCGGGCCGCCGCGCGTCCCGCCGTCGAGGCGAGCGCCCGTGCCCGGGCCACCACCTCGGGCGGTACGGCGCGCGGCAACCGGAGCAGGGCCTGCTGCAGGTCGGCGGGCATGACCTGGACGTCCGCGCGCTCGTAGTCCTCCAACCGGGTCACCAGCTCGGCGGGGTCGATGTGGCCCGTCGGCTCGGTGGGCTCGGCGAGCAGGAACGGCGGCAACGTCCCCGCACGCAGCCCGTCACGGACCTCGGCCCAGCGACGCAGCAGCAACAGGTACGGCGCGGGCAAGCGGGCCCCGGCGCCGGGTGCGCCCACAGCCCCGTCGTCCAGGGGTTCACCGGAGAGCCCCCGCGGAAGGCCGTCCGCAGGGGCTCCCGCGGCCCCGCCCCCAGGTCGGTCGGCGGGCGCGTCCGCGAGGCAGGCGAGGATCGTCTCCGAGCACGCCTCGATCCCGTCGCGGGGGCCGCCGGTTGCCGTCCTCCTGGCGGCGCGTACGGCCAGGGCCGTCGCGAGGCCGCCGGGGTCCTCGCCGTGCAGCCGGACGACGCCCGCCAGCCACAGCTCCATGGCCGGCCACGAGTCGCGATGAGGGATGTCCGCGAGGTCGGCGGCGGTACGGGGCGCGGGCGGCAGCGGCGGCAGGGGCCGGGGGGCGGGCAGCGGGACGGGGGCGAAGCCGTCGTGCTCCCGCCGCGCCCCCGCGTGCGCCGCACCGCCGAACGCCGCCGCCAGGGTCTCCGCGAGGTCCTGGGGCAGCACCCTGGCTCCGGCCCGTACGGCCGCGACCCCCTCGGGGCCGAAATGCCTGGCGTGCGTGACCGCCAGCCGCACCGCCCGCCCCTGGACGTCGGCCGACGGGCAGCGGAAGGCGTTCGCCAGCGCGGGCGCGAACGTGTCCAGCCCGGCGTCGCGGTCGCTCGCGTACTCGTCGAGCCAGGCGAGCCCGGCCGTCACCAGCCTGCGTTCCGGGCGGGACAGCAGCGCCCGCACCGCCTCCCCCACGTCCTGGTGGCCGAGGCCGGCGAGCCGCCGCAGGTGCCGCAGCGCCAGGTCGGCGACCGAGCCGGGCGCGGCGGTGAGCAGGCGCAGGTAGGCGTGGGCGCGCGCGTGCACCTCGTCGTAGGTGGGCTCCAGCCGTTCGTGCAGGCGGGCGAAGAAGCGCAGGCCGACGACGGGGCCGCCGCGCAGGAAACGGTGTACGCAGCCGTCGAGCAGCAGGTCGCGGCCGATCCCGCCGTCGCCGGCCAGGGTCGTGAGCGCGGCGAGCCAGGCGCCGGAGGCGGAACGGTCGCCGCGTTCGTCGCGCAGCGCCCTGCCGACGCCGTCCGCCTCGAACAGCCGGGGCAGGAGGTGGCCGAGGAGCGGGTCGCGGCCGAGCTGGGAGGCGGTGGGCGGGCGCGCGGCCCACTCGACCACGAGCGGGTCGTGCGCCGGCGGGGTGACGCCGGTGTGGCGCAGCATGGCGAGGACCAGGGCGCCCAGGTCGCCGGAGCGGCGGTGGCCGCCGCGGCGGCCGGGGAGCCTGAGCGCGGCGCGGGTGGCGAAGTCGGCCTGCCAGGCGGGCGGGCGGGCCGACAGGACCCGCACCAGGACGGGGGTGGCGTCGGGGGCCTCGTGCCGGCGGTCCTGGAAGTCGCGGCGGTTGAGCCAGGCCACGGTGGCGGCGGCACCGGAGATGGCGCCCGCGCCGGCGACGCGCATGGGGTCGATCCAGGTCTCGTCGCCTGGGGCGACGGTCACCGCGCGGCGCCGTGCCACGGCGAGACGGCCCGGGAGAGCCGCGGCCACCGCCTTCCGTCCCTCCGCGTCCAGAGCCAGGACACGCTCGGCGACCAGCTCCGCATCCCCGCTGCCGACCGCCTCCCACACCCCTTCCCCACCGACCCGAGCAAGGCCCCCAGGAGGGGAGGGTGGGGAGTGGGTGGGGGTCATGGGGTGGCCTCGGACGGGACGGGTTCGGCGGGGGTGGTGGGGCGGGCGGCGATGCGCGCGGCGAGGACGTGCTTGCAGGGGCCGCGCGACCCCTGGTGGTCCCACCACCAGGGGCAGGTGCACGCGCCGGACTCGATGCGCACCCGCCGCACGCCGCCGTCCGTGGTGACCTCGGCCGTGTCGCCCATGAGCCGCACCGCGCCGGCAGCGACCAGCCGGCGGGCGGCGGTCAGGCGGGGGTTGAGCTGGGCGACCTGGTCGCGGTCGTACGGCAGCTCGCGGTGGAAGTGGGCGGCCTCGTGCAGGTCGTAGCCGACGCGCCCGGATACGCCGAGCTGGGTGAGGGCGGCGCGGACGCGCTCGGCGGGCAGGCCGGAGCGGTCGGCGAGCAGGCCGAGCTCGACCGTCGGCTCGAAGTTGAGCAGCATGCCGACCAGGTCGGCGTCGCCGGCGGCCTCGTCGGTGGCGAGGTCGGACAGGACGGCGCCCTCGCCGGAGAAGCCGCGCCACGGCTCGGGCGAGACGGCGAGGGTGTAGCGCATGCCGGGCAGCTCCAGCTCCCAGGCGCCGGCGGTGGAGGAGCCGTCGGCGGGCCCGTACACGCGCAGCCTCTTGGCGAAGCGCAGCAGCGGCAGGAGGGTGGCGACGCGCCCGGTGCCGGACAGGCAGACGCCGCCGCGCGCGGGCCCCGAGGAGAGGCGCAGGTCGCGCCCGGACGGGACGGCCCAGACGGTGGAGCGGGCGCCGCGCGGCAGGGACCGCAGGAAGCGGACCGCCTGCGGCCCCGCCAGCTCGGCGCGCAGGTCGAACCCGGCGGCGATCACCTGCACCTCGGCGAAGCCGCGCAGCCACCGCTCCGGCAGCGGCACCTTCTTCTCCACCACGGCGCCGTCGAGGGTGGTGACGGTCAGCTCGTCGGGCCCGACGCCGAGGTGGAGCGGGTCGCGCCCGCCGACCCTGGCGAGGGATTCGCGCAGCGGGCCGTTGACGTCGACGTTGGATGTGCCGCGGTCGAGGACGTCGCCGTCGAGCTCCAGCACGTCGAGGCGGGCGTAGACGCCGCCGCAGGCGGAGAACGACTCGAACCTGAGCCGGTCGCCGTCGCAGGTCACCACCGGGTCGCGGGTCCAGCCGGGCCGGGGCTGGTGGTAGCGGGTGAGCGCGACGTCGGCGACGGCCAGCAGCCCGGCGGCGGCCGGGGCGGCGTGGGTGAGCAGGCCGCTGAAGAAGCGGGGGTGCGCCTGCGGCCCGGACAGCGCGGTGCCGCCGGAGGTCGAGAGGCCGAGCCTGCCGTCGGCCAGCGTGGAGGGGCCCGCGTAGGAGTAGGCCTGTACGGCTTGAGTCATGGCCCGCACCATAGAGATCAACACCGACACATTTCCGCCGCCGTGGAGAGCCCCCGCCCAGGCCGGTACGTAAACCATCCGATGTGCGGCATCCAGGGACGAAACCACAATGTGCCTGGTGCTCACCGTCGATCTCGCCCGCGTCTCCTTCGCCCGCTTCGCCGTGCCCCCAGCGGCGGGCGACCCGGGCGCCACGACGGCGGGCGACGTGTGGATCGGCGAGGAACGCGAGATCGGCTTCCCCGCCACCCAGCTCGTGCCCTCGTGGACCGCGCGCACCCCGCCGGGCGCGTGGATCGAGGTCGCGCTTCGGGCCAGGGTCCCGTCAGGGGCCCGTACCAAGTGGTACGTGATGGGGCGCTGGTCCGAACAGGGCGCTCCCCGCACGTCGGTGCCCGGCCAGGGGGACGAGGACGGCGACGTGGCGGTGGACACGTTCGTGGCGCGGCGGCCGGTGACCGCCTACCAGGTGCGGATCGTCCGGCACGGCCCGGCGCGGGTGACCGGGCTGGGCGTGATGGCCTCGGCCGTGCCGCTCCGCCCGCCCACGCCGAGCGCGCCGCTCGCCGCCGAGCCGGTGGAGCTGGCCGTGCCGCGGCACTGGCAGCACGCGCACGCCGGGCACCATCCGCGCTTCGACGGCGGCGGCGCGAACTGGTGCGGCCCGGCGTCGGTGGCCATGGTGCTCGGCTACTGGGGCCGCGGCCCCGGCCCCGATGAGCTGGCGTGGGTGGGGGCCGGCGACCCGGCCCCGTCGGTGGACCACGCGGCCATGGGCGCCTACGACGAGAGCTACCAGGGCACCGGCAACTGGCCGTTCAACGTGGCCTACGCGGGCCGTTACGGGCTGGCCGGGTTCGTGACGCGGCTGCGCTCGGCGGCGGAGCTGGAGCTGTTCGTCAGGGCCGGGATCCCGGTGATCACGTCGCAGTCGTTCAAGGCGCACGAGCTGCCCGGCTCCGGCTACTCCACGAACGGCCACATCCACGTCGTCGTCGGCTTCACGGCGGCCGGCGACGTGGTCGTGAACGACCCGGCCGTGCCCGACGGCGAGGTGCGGCGGGTGTATCCGCGGGCCGCGTTCGAGAACGTGTGGCTGCGGGGATCGGGCAGCGGCGGCATCGCGTACGTGCTGCATCCGCCCGATCATTCCCTTCCCTACAGTAGTGATGGCAATTGGTGAGTTGATGAGCATTCGACCGATCGACGTGGCCCGTACCGACGGCGGCCCCCAGTGGGTGGAGGCGGTGGCCACGCCCGCCGGCGTCGAGGTGTGGTGGGACGAGCCGCGTCCCCACGAGGACGGCCGCAGATGCGTGGTGCGCCGGCTGCCGGACGGGACGCGCACGGACGCGCTGCCGCCCGGCTGGAACGCCCGCAACCGGGTGGTCGAGTACGGCGGCCGTTCCTGGCGCCCGCTGCCCGGCGGCGGCCTGGTCTTCACGAACTGGGCCGACCAACGCCTCTACCGCCGCGACGGCGAGGCCGCCCCGGTCCCGCTCACCCCGGAGGGCCCCGCAAGGTACGCCGACCTGTACCTGCCGCCGGGCCGCGACGAGGTGTGGGCGGTGCGCGAGGTGGACGACGTCCGCGACCTGGTGGCGGTGCCGCTGGCGGGCGGCGAGGTCCGGGTGGTCGCGAAGGCCCAGCACTTCCTCATGAACCCCCGCCTGTCGCCGGACGGCCGGCACGTCTGCTGGATCGGCTGGGACCACCCGGCCATGCCGTGGGACGGCACCGAGCTGTGCGTCGCCCCGCTCGGCGCGGACGGCACGGCGGGCCCGCACCGCGTGGTGGCCGGCGGCCCGCGCGAGTCGGTGGCCCAGGCGGAGTGGCGCGACGGGGCGAGCCTGTACGCGGTGACGGACCCCACCGGCTGGTGGAACCTCCACCTCGTGCCGCTCGGCGGCTCCCCCTCGGTCAACCTCACGCCGATGGAGTCGGAGTTCGGCGCGGCCACCTGGAAGCCGGGCATGTCGTTCTTCGCCGTGGCGGCGGACGGGCGGCCGGCGGTTCTGTACGGCACGGCCGACCGGCGCAGGCTCGGCGTGCTCGACCCGGGGAGCGGCGAGCTGCGCGAGATCGGCGGGGAGGCGACGCACTGGGTCTCGACCGTGTCGGTGGCGGACGGGCGGGTCGCCGGGGTGGCGGCGACGCCGTACACGCCGATGGAGGTCGTGCTGCTCGGCCTGGACGGCGGCGGGCGCGAGGTCGTCTCGGCGCCCAAGCCGCTGCCGGACCGGGCGCTGCTGCCCACCCCGGAGGCGGTGACGGTCGAGGGCGTGCACGCGCACCTCTACCCGCCGTCAGGGGCGCCCGCGGGGCCGGCCCCGTACGTGATCTTCGTGCACGGCGGGCCCACCGGCCACATGCCGATCGTGCTCGACCTGGAGATCGCCTACTTCACCAGCCGAGGCATCGGCGTCGCCGTCGTCAACTACGGCGGCTCGACCGGCTACGGCCGCGCCTACCGGGAGCGGCTGCGCCACCAGTGGGGCGTGGTGGACGTGCAGGACTGCGCCAGGGTGGCCCGCGGCCTGGTCGAGCTGGGCCGCGCGGACGCCGCCAGGCTGGCGATCCGCGGCGGTAGCGCGGGCGGCTGGACGACGGTCGCCGCGCTGGTGCACAGCGACGTGTTCGCGGGCGGCGTCGCCCACTACGCGATCACCGATCCGGAGAGCTGGGCGGCCGAGACCCACGACTTCGAGTCCCGCTACCTGGACGGCCTGGTGGGCCCGCTGCCGGAGACCCGGCAGCGCTACACCGAGCGCTCGCCGCTGCTCAACGCCGGCCGCGCCTCGGGCCCGTGCCTGATGCTGCACGGCCTGGAGGACGCCATCGTGGACGTGAGCCAGGCCGAGCGCTTCACCGCAGAGCTGGACCGGCACGGCAAGGAGTGGGCCCTGCTGACCTTCCCCGGCGAGCAGCACGGCTGGCGCAGGGAGGAGACCATCGTCGCGGCACTGGAGGCCGAGCTGGCCTTCTACGGGCTGATCTTCGGCATGGAGACGCCCGAGGTGCCGCCGCTGACCCTGAAGGGACGAGTGTGAAGAGCGTCGCCGAGATCTGCTCGGATCTGATCAGGTTCGACACCACCAATCCGGGTTCCGGGGAACGCCCGGCGGCCGAGTACACCGCCACCCTGCTGGCCGACGCCGGCCTGGAGCCGGTCGTGTTCGAGGCGGCGCCGAAGCGGACCACGGTCGTCGCGAGGATCGCCGGCGACTCGCCGGACGCGCTGCTCGTCCACGGCCACCTGGACGTGGTGCCGGCCGACCCGGCCGAGTGGCGGATGCATCCGTTCTCGGGCGAGATCGTGGACGGCTGCGTGTACGGGCGCGGCGCGGTCGACATGAAGGGCTCGTGCGCGATGACGCTGGCGGCCGTGCTCGGCATGGCGGCGCGCGGCGAACGGCCGAGGCGGGACCTGGTGCTCGCGTTCCTGGCCGACGAGGAGGCGACCGGCGACCACGGCTCGCGGCACGCGGTCACCGAGCACCGCGAGCTGTTCGACGGGGTGAGCGAGGCGATCAGCGAGTCCGGCGGGTTCAGCGTGGACTCCGGCGGGCGCCGGGTGTACCCGATCGCGGTGGGCGAGCGCGGCACCGCCTGGATGAGGCTGACCGCGCACGGCGTGGCCGGGCACGGCTCGCGCCCGCCGGTGGACAACCCGGTGGCCACGCTCGTGCACGCCCTGTCCAGGATCGCCTCCTACCGCTGGCCGGTACGGCTGACGCCGTCGGTGGCCGCGCTGCTGGAGGAGCTCGGCGAGATCACCGGCCGGCCCGTGGACCTGGACCGGCTGGACGAGGAGGCGGCCCGGCTCGGCCCGCTCGGTGGCCTGTTCAGGAGCCAGATCCGCAACTCGGCCAACCCCACCATGCTGGACGCCGGCTACAAGGTGAACGTCGTCCCCTCGACGGCGGAGGCGCACGTGGACGGGCGTTACCTGCCGGGGCTGCGCGAGGAGTTCCTGGACACGATCGACGAGCTGCTCGGGGCGAAGGTCACCCGCGAGTTCGTCAACCTGGAGGACGCGCCGGACGCGCCGTACCCGTCGGCGTTCTTCGACGAGCTGGCGGGGGCGCTGATGGCCGAGGATCCGCTCGCCCGGCCGGTGCCGTACGTGATGGCGGGCGGGACGGACGCCAAGTCGTTCGCCAGGATCGGCATCAAGGGCTACGGCTTCGCCCCGCTGATGCTGCGGCCCGACCTGGACTACTTCGGCATGTTCCACGGCAAGGACGAGCGGGTGCCGGTGGAGGGCCTGGAGTTCGGCGTCCGCGTCCTGACGCGGCTCCTGACCGGCGACCGAGTGGAACAAAGCATTCCGTTCTGATAGAGTGGAGTCACCACGAAAGGGGACTCACTCATGAGCGGCATCACCAGCGGCTGGGACGTTCTGGACGAGGCGCACGCGGCACTCCGCGCGGCGGTCGCCGGCGTCCCGGCCGGCGGCTGGGACCTCGCCACGCCCTGCGCGGGCTGGAACGTCACCGCCGTCCTGCAGCACGCGGCCGGCGACCAGATCGGGTTCGCCTCCGCGCTCACCGGCGAGCCCGGCCCGGACTTCGACCCGTTCTCCCCCTCGGGCAAGCCGGAGGAGGACCCGCGGGCGTTCCTGGAGGCGGCGCTGAACCGCTCGGCCGCCGCCTGGGCGGCCGTCGGCCACGACGTCGCCGAGGTGCCCACCCCGGTGCCGCCGCACCGGATGACGGCCTGGTCCGGCATGGCCGCGTGCGCGCTCGACGCCGGCGTCCACGCCTGGGACATCGCGAGGGCGGCCGGCGCGCCCTCGCCGCTCACGCCCGGGCTGGCCAGGCCGCTCACGCGGGTGGCCCGCGAGATCGTCGAGCCGCTGCGCGCCTGGGGCGCGTACGCCGCCGCCCTGGCCCCCGAGCAGGGCGACGACGACGTGGCCGCGCTGCTGCGTCACCTCGGCCGCGACCCGCACTGGCAGCCCCCGGCGGCCTAGGAGAACTTCGTCCGCGGCCGCTCCTGGAGCTCGCCGTCCACGTAGATGTCGAGCTTCTCGTTGTAGAACGCGATCAGCCCGGCGATCCGCTCGCTCTCCGGCAGCGGCGTCCGGTACGACCAGGCCAGGTCCTCCCGCCCGTTCACGGACCAGTACTCCGCCGTCCCCTTGTAGGGGCAGCGGGTCACCGTGCCGGTGGGCTCCAGCAGGTCGAGCCGGACGTCCGTCTTCGGCAGGTAGTAGCGGGCGGGCAGCCCCGTCTCGAACAGCACGCGGGCGCCCCGCGAGTCGGCCACGGTCACCCCGTCCACCTCCACCCGGACGTGCCGGGAGGTGGGCAGGATGTCCACCCGCGTGTACGGGTCGCGCGGATGGACGTAGACCTCCTCGTCCTCCTCGAACCAGGCGTCCATCGCGTCCCACTCGAACCTGACGTGCCCCCGGATCTCCTCCAGCGGCGAGTCAGGATAGGTCAGCGCCGCGCCGGGCGCCTCGGCGGCGCCGCTCGTCACGGTGTGCACGACGCCCTCGCCGCGCGACGGCGAGCGCGTGGTGGCCCCGGTCGCCTTCAGCGCCGACTCCTCGACGTCCGCGAGCGGGAAGTAGTAGGTCGGATAGTACGGGACCTCCCACACGAGAAGGGCGGCGGTGGTGTCGGCCACCGCCCGCCCGCCCAGGTAGGCCCTGACACGCTTGGCCGTGCGCTCGACCCGCACCCGGCCACGAGCTGCGGTATCCATGAACGCGGCAACCCCGCACGGAACCCGCCTATTCCGGGCTCAGAGCCCGAAGGCGGTCAGGGTGGCCCAGGTCGTCAGCGCGCCCACCGCCGCGCCGGCCGCGACCTGCGGCCACGTGTGGTGCGTCAGCCGCACCCGCGCCCAGCAGATCAGCGCCACCACCGCCGCTCCGGCGAGCAGCGTCGGCGCGGGCGGCAGCACGTACGCCAGCACGACGACCGTCCCCGCCGACACGGCCGCGTGGAAGGAGATCTTCCACCGCAGCGTGATCGGCACGGTCACCGCCAGCGCCACCAGCATCGCCGTCACCGTGGCCAGCAGCAGCAGCGGCGCGCCCATCAGCACGAGCAGCAGCAGCGCCACCAGCACGGCCGCCACCGCCGCCATGAGCGGCCCGGCCCGCCGCGCCCGGTCCACGATGTGGTGCGAGTCGAGCCGTCCCGACCGCACCCCGGCCGCGATCACCGCCGCCGGCACGCCCCCGCACAACGCCGAGGCCACCAGGCCCCACGCGGCCCCGCTCCAGCCCTGCGCGATGAGGCCGACGAGCGGCGGCATGAGGATCACCAGCACCTGGGGCGCCAGCAGGTCCGTCACCCGTTTCGCCAGCGAGTCGGCCATCATGGCAGGAAAGGTTACGCGATCACGGGCCGCGGCCCGATCACACGGGCGCGTCGCGTGTCCCCGCCGGACGCCGGCCCAGAAGTGCGGCCCGGAAGTGCAGCTCAGAAGAGGGTCAGGGGCTCGTCCTCCGCGGGCAGCGGCATCGGCTCGGGCAGCGGCTCCAGCTCGGGCAGCCGGGCGCGTACCTCGTCGTGGAAGCGCCGGGCCAGCTCCAGGGCGTCGGCGTTGTCGGGGGTGTGGACGAACAGGGTCGGCGACCGGCCCTCGCGCAGCCACGCCACGACGGTGTCCAGCCACGGCCGCCAGCCCTCCACCGTCCGCTCGGTGGCGTCCCTGCCGAGGTAGCGGACGATCGGATGCCCGGTCAGGGCGCGGCTCCTGCGCGGCAGGCGCGGCTTCTTGGTCCACGCGTCGCGCTCGGCGTCGCTGGCCGGCGGCGCGGCGAACAGCGCGGTCGTGTCGAACGGCACCCACTCGGCCCCGGCCGCGTCCAGCACCCGCTCCAGCAGCCGCCCGGCATGGTCGTCGGCGAAGAACGCCGGATGCCGCACCTCGACGGCGCAGCGGTAGGAACGGGGCACCCGGCGCAGGAACGCCGCCAGCGCGCCCACCTCACCAGGGCCGAACGAACCAGGCAACTGCACCCAGAGCGCATGCGTACGCGACTCGATCGGCGCCATCGCCTCCAGGAACGCCCGCATCGGCTCGTCGACGTCCGCCAGCCGCCGCTCGTGCGTCACCGGCTTGGGAAGCTTCACCACGAACCGGAAGTCCGGCGGCGTCTGCCGCGCCCACGACTCCACGGTGTCGCGCGACGGGGTGGCGTAGAAGGTCGTGTTGCCCTCCACCGCGTTGCACCAGGTCGCGTACGCGCCCAGCCGCTCCCCCGCCGCCAGGTGCGGCGGCAGGAACCGCCCCGGCCACTTCGCGTGCGTCCACATCGCGCATCCCACATGAAGCCGCATGCCTCGACCGTAGCGGAGGAGAGGCACCGCATACTGTGGGCCTATGGGCATGGTCGGGACGGTCGGGCTGGTGTTGCATCCGGAGCGCGACTCGAAGAAGGCGATCGACACCATCCTGCGCTGGGCGGGGGCCAAGGGCGCCACCGTGCTCGGCCTGCCCGAGGAGGTCGGGCGGATCGACTGCAGCGCCGTCGCGGTGGACGCCGACACGCTGGTCGAGCGGGCCGACCTGCTGGTGGGGCTCGGCGGCGACGGGACGATGCTGCGCACCATGCGGCTGCTGGCCGGGCGGCCGACGCCCATCCTCGGGGTCAACCTCGGGCGGCTCGGGTTCCTCGCCGAGATCGACGTCGACGAGCTGGCCGGCACCCTGTCGGCCATCGACGAGCACCGCCACACGGTGGAGCCCAGGATGGCGATCAGGAGCCGGGTCGCGGGCGCGCACGTGACCGCCTTCAACGACATCGCGCTCGTCCGCACCCCCGGCGACGGGCTCGCGGCCGTGGCCGTCACGCCGGCGGGCAGCGACTTCGTCCGGTTCTCCGCCGACGCCGTGATCGTGGCGACCACCACGGGGTCCACCGCCTACAGCTTCTCGGCGGGCGGGCCGATCGTCTCGCCCCGGGTGGAGGCGGTGCTGGTGGTGCCCGCGGCGGCCCACTCCTCGTTCAACCGGGCGCTGGTGCTGCCCGCGGACGAGGAGGTGACGCTGAAGGTGCTGCCCACCAGCGGGCGGCTGGCCGTCGAGGTGGACGGCGCGGTCGTCGGGCACCTGTCCCCCGGCGACTCCGTCACGGTCAGCGCGTGGCCGGGGGCGGCCAAGGTGGTGCGGCTCGGCACCACCTTCTACGAGCGGGCCCGGCGCAAGCTGCGGGTGGACGGCAGCGCCGAGGCGTACTGACCCGGCCCTGAGGCCGGTCAGGCGCGGCGGCGGTGGCGGGACGCACGGCGCCCGGCGGGCGGCTGCGCGTGGGAGTCGTTCCCGGCCGACGACGGGTAGGCAGGATGCGGGTCGGGACGCAGCGCGGACGGCCCGTCAGGACGCTGCGGGGCCGGGGTGAAGAAGCCGCCCTCGGGCACCGGGGAGTCACGGCGCTCGGTCCCTGCCGGCGCGGCGGCGTGCTCGTCGCCGCCCACCCGGCTGAAGAAGTCGTCGTCGTCGGGGTCGTCCTGGCGGCTGAAGAAGTCGCCGGGCTCGTCCTCGACCGGCCCGGCCGCCTCGGGCGCGGAGCGGGCGCGGCGGGAGGCGGCGAAGGCGGCCAGCGCCGTCGTGACGGGCACGGCGGAGATGAGGCCGAGCGTGCCCGCGATGCTGCGGACGATCTCCTGGGCGACCACCGGCGTCGTCAGCACCTCGCCCAGGGGCTGGGAGCCGATGCTGAACAGCAGCAGCAGCGGCAGCGACGCCCCCGCGTACGCCAGGATGATCGTGTTGATGACCGAGGCGATGTGCGCCCGCCCGACCCGGGCCGCGGCCCGGTAGAGGCGCGCGAAGCCGTAGGACGGGTTGGCGTGCGCCAGCTCGGTCACCGTGACCGCCTGGGTGACGGTGACGTCGTCGAGGACGCCGAGCGCGCCGATGATGATCCCGGCCAGCAGCAGGCCCCGCGTGTCGATGGGCAGGCTCATGCCGACGGTCACGGCGACGTCGTCGGTGGCGCCGTTGAGCTGGGCGAGGGCCAGCGCCGCCGACGACAGCCCCGCGGTGAGCGCGAGCGCGGCGAGCGTGCCGAGCACGGCCGTCGTGGTGGACGGCGAGAAGCCGTGCGTGAGGTAGAGCACGGTCAGCATGATCGCGGCGGAGCCGACGACGGCGACGAGGATGGGCGGCTTGCCGTCGATGATGCCGGGGATGACGAACGTCAGCAGCACCACGAACGTCACCGCCAGCCCCGCCAGCGCGGTCACCCCGCGCCACCGGCCGAAGGCGATCACCGCCAGCGCGAACGCCAGCCCGAACAGCAGCAGCGGCGTGCCCCGGTCGTGGTCGGAGAGCTGGTAGCCGCCGTCGGGGCCGCGCAGCAGGATCACCGCGTCGCCCGCGGCGAAGCGCTGCGCCCCCGGCCCGCTGGGCAGGCGGAGCTGGATCTCCCTGCCGGTGTCGGGCCCGTCATCGACCTTGACGGTCGCCTTGCCGCAGGTGGCCGGATCGGGCCGGGGGGCGCCTTCGCTCGCGGCCGGGCACGGCGCGAGCGTGACGGCGGTGACGGTGCCGCCGAGCCGCTGGCTGCCGGTCTCCGGGCCCGGGGCCGCGGCCCGGCCGCCGTCCGGCCACAGCCAGATCAGCGCCGCCAGCGTGACGATCGCCAGCGGCACCACAACCGCCAGCCCGGCCATGAGCGTACGCCGCGACACGGGGGCGGCGGGGCCGTGAGCGTGATTGGCGCCCATCGTGTGTTGGTCCTCCTCGCCTGACGAGTAGTGACAGTACTGCAAGGCGGGGGTCAGGGTAGGCGTAAAGTCATGACATGGTGGGTGGGCACCTCGGGCTGGCAGTACAAGGACTGGCGGGAGGTGCTGTATCCGGAGGGGGTGCCGCAGCGGCTCTGGCTGGAGACGTACGCGGCCGAGTTCCCCACGGTCGAGAGCAACAACGCCTTCTACCGGCTGCCGCGGCCGGAGACGTTCGCGGCGTGGCGGGAACGCACGCCCGACGGGTTCGTGATGGCGGTGAAGGCGAGCCGGTTCCTCACCCACATCAAGCGGCTGCGTGATCCCGAGGAGCCGGTGCGGCGGCTGATGGGGGCGGCGTCGGGGCTGAAGGAGAAACTGGGCCCGGTCCTGCTGCAGCTCCCGCCCACCCTGCGGGCCGAGCCCGGCCGCCTCGACCAGTGCCTGGCCGCCTTCCCCGCCGGGGTGCGGGTGGCGGTCGAGCCCCGGCACGAGTCCTGGTGGACCGACGAGGTCAGGGGCGTCCTGGAGGCGCGCGGCGCGGCGCTGTGCTGGGCGGACCGGCTGGGCCGTCCGGTGAGCCCGCTCTGGCGCACCGCCGGCTGGGGCTACCTGCGCCTGCACCAGGCGGCGGACGGCTGGGAGTACGGCGGGCGCGGCGCCCTGCCGGCGTGGGCGGGCCGGCTGCGCGAGGCGGGCTTGACGGAGGCGTACGTCTACTTCAACAACGACCCGGGCGGCGCCGCGGTGCGCGACGCGCGGCGCTTCGCCGCCCTCGCGGGCGACAGCGCGGCGCTCAAGGGCTGACCTTCGCGTACGCGGTGTCCAGGAAGAAGGGCCGGGCGGCGGCCAGCCCGGCCTCGCGCTCGCTCACTTCGGTCAAGGCGTCCTCCCCGACACGCGGCGTTGCAGGGACCTTGCGCACCTTGTCGGTGATCGGGGAAGGGCCTGTCATCCGACTGTTGCGGCGGCCGGGCAGATCATCCGACGAACGGCCGGGCCTCGGCGGCGAGCCGTTCGACCGGCACGTCCCCCGCCTGGCCGCCGTCGCGCAGCCGTACGGACGCGCCGCCGGCCGCCGCCTCGCGCGGCCCCACCACGAGCTGGTACGGCACCAGCCGGTGCGCCCTGATCCTGGCCCCGAGGCTGCCCCGGTCGGCGGGCGCCAGCTCGGCCCGCAGCCCGGCGGCCAGGCAGCGGCGCAGCAGCTCGGCGGCGGCGGGCAGCTCGGCGTCCGACAGCGGCAGCACCACGGCCTGCACCGGGGCGAGCCAGGCGGGGAACGCCCCCGCGTGCACCTCGATCAGGTGCGCGGCCAGGCGTTCGAGGCCGCCGACGACGCTGCGGTGCACCATGACGGGCCGTCGCGGGCCTTCGGGGCTCACGTAGGTGAGGTCGAAGCGGGCGGGCTGGTAGAGGTCGACCTGGACGGTGGACAGGGTGCTCTCGCGGCCGGCCGGGTCGGTGATCTGGATGTCGATCTTCGGGCCGTAGAAGGCGCCCTCGCCGGGCTCCTCGTCGTAGTCCTGGCCGCGTCCGGCCAGGACCTCGCGCAGCAGGGCCTCGGAGCGGGCCCACATGGCGGGGTCGTCGACGTACTTGCCGCCCTCGCCGCGCAGCGACAGCCGGTAGCGGACGGCGCCGACGCCGAGCCTGGCGTGGGCCTGCCCGATGAGGTCGAGCGCGGCCGACACCTCGGCGGCGGCGTGCTCGGGCGGGCAGAAGACGTGGCCGTCGTTGAGCTGGATGGCGCGCACCCGGCTGAGGCCGCCGAGCACGCCGGACGGCTCGGAGCGGTACATGCCGCCCAGTTCGGCCAGGCGCAGCGGCAGGTCGCGGTGGCTGCGCTGGTGTGAGCGGTAGACGATGGCGTGGTGCGGGCACAGGCTGGGGCGCAGCACGAACTCCTCGCCGCCGACGTTCATCGGCGGGAACATGTCCTCGGCGTAGTGGGCCCAGTGGCCGGATCGCTCGTAGAGCTCGCGTTTGCCGAGGACGGGCGAGTTGACGTGCCGGTAGCCGTTGCGGCGTTCGAGTTCGTGGACGTAGTCCTCGACGGCCTTGCGCAGGGCGGCCCCGGCGGGCAGCCAGTAGGGCAGGCCGGAGCCGATGAGCGGGTCGGTGTCGAAGATGCCGAGCTCTCGGCCGAGTCTGCGGTGGTCGTTCATGATCATCCTTTCGCGGGAAAGGGCGAACGACCAGCGGTCCCGGGCGTTCGCCCGGGAGCATGGAGTCAGCGCGCCGGGACGAGGTCCGGCGTCGTCGTGGCGAGGACGTGAGCGCGCTGCACGGATCCACCGTAACATCCCGAGTCCGCTGAAAATAATCTTCAACAGGATCTCCAGGATTGGCGAATGATATAAAGGGGCGGTGGCCGAGATCACCCTGGACGTCCGCCATCTCCGGGCGTTCGCGGAGGTCGGCTACCAGGTGGCGGGCGGCGGCGACGCGCACGGGGCGATGGCCGCGCTGCGCAGGGTGGTTCCGCTCGACGCCTACGAGTTCGTCGCCTTCGACCCCGCCACGGGGCGCCATCACAGCGTCGTCTCCGACGGCCACCGGCAGATCGACCGCGACGCCGCCGAGGAGTACGCCGGGCTGGAGGCCTACCGCCGCGCCCGCGCCACCCGCTCCCCCGTGCCGATGCCCGAGCCCTGCACCGAGCGTTACTTCCGCCGCCACCTCGCCCCCTACGGCTGGCGGGCGGGCCTGACCGCGCCGCTGTTCCTGCCGGAGGGCCGCTACACGGGGCTGCTGCACCTGGCCACCCGCGAGACGTTCCCCGGGCGGACGGGGGCCGTGGTGGCGGCCGTCAGCCCGCTGCTCGCGCACCTCACCGACCTGAGCCGCTGCGTGATCGACCCGGTCGGCCTGCCGCCCGGCTTCCGGGCGGTGGCGTTCGACCGGCTCGGCGTCCGGCGCGAGGTGCCGGGGCGCGAGCCGTCGCCGGCGCTCTGGGACGATCCGGCCGTGGCGGCCTACGCGCGCGCGTTCATCGACTCGCGGGAGCTGAGCCGCCACGGCCTGTGGCTCGACGGCGGCGGGCGCTGGCACGAGCTGCGGCTGCTGCGGGCCGGCGTCGGGTTCCAGGGGGCGCTCCAGGGGGCGGTGGCCGGGGAGCGGCCGTGCGCGTTGCCGTACGAGCTGACCGGCCGCGAGGTGGACGTGCTGACCCGGGTGGCGGCGGGCGACTCCAACCCGCAGATCGCCGCCGCGCTGGTGCTCAGTGTGCGCACGGTGACCACGCACCTGGAGCACATCTTCGCCAAGCTGGGCTGCGACAGCCGCACCAGGCTCACCACGAAGGCGCTCGCCGAAGGACTGTGCCGCCTCGACGTGTGAGCCGCGCCCGGTGCCGGACGAGCCGGTGGCCGCGCTAGACCGCGACCGCCGCGACGCCCGCCTGCAGCAGCTCGAACCAGACCGTCGTCGAGCCGTTCTCGCGGGTGAACCCCCAGCGGTGGCTGAGCGCCTCGATGAGCGGCAGGCCGCGCCCGCTGGTCGACTGCGCCCCCGTACGGCACACGCACGGCGGCCCGTCCGACCCGGCGTCCTCCACGCGCACCCGCACCACCGACGGCGAGCTCGTCACGCTCACCGTGAACGAGCCGCCGGCCCCCGACCGGGTGTGCAGGACCGCGTTCGTGGCCAGTTCGCTCGTGAGCAGCACCACGTCGTCGTGGAGCGGATGGTCGCGGCCCAGCGCGTCGGTGACGATCCCCCGCGCCCTCGCCACCTGGGAGGGAGCACCCGGCAACTGGACCACGAGGTCGCCGGGGGCGGGCGCGTCAGCGCCGTCGGCACCCCCGTCGACACCCCCGTTGACGCGGTGAAAGTCCGGCATCAGCGACCTCCCCCATGATCGAGCCCGAACCCGGGCGGCGTTATGAGACGCGCCGCGCCCGCCTCCCGGAGCCTCGCCAAAAGGTAGGAATGCACTTTCCCATGGTCACCTGCACGGTCCGCGGAAGCGACCGAGTACGCTGCGATCGACGAGTCGTCTAGGCCCAGGGGCAGAGCCGCCGAGGCCGGCAGGGCAGCGAAGGAGGTCGCGTGAGCAGCCTGGAGGCCGTCTGGGTGCAGCCGTACGACCGGACGGGGGCGGCGGTGGTCACCGGGGTCTTCGACATCCTGCACGTGGGCCACGTGCGCTATCTCGGCGCCGTGGCGTCGCGCGGGCTGCCGCTCGTCGTCGGCGTCGAGGACGACCCCCGCGTACGCGCGTGGAAGGGGCCGACCCGCCCGCTCAACCCCGCCGCCGAGCGCGCCGAGGTGCTGGCCGCGCTCCGGTTCGTCGCGGGCGTCTTCATCGTGACCGGGCCGCCCGAGGCGCACGGCCCGGAGGACTACATCGACCTGCTCGCCCCCATGAGCCCGCGCGCCCTGGCCCACACCGCGGGTGACCCGCACGCCGGGGCGCGCGCCGCGGCGGCGGCGATCCTGGGCGCCGACTGCTGGGAGATGGAGGCCATCCCCGGCCGCTCGACCACCCGCATCGTCAACGCCGCGGGCAAGGGCTGAGCCGCGCCTCACTCGCGCAGCACGTTCCGCAGGCGGGCGGGCACGCCTGTCATGATGCCGTCCACGCCGTAGGAGAGCAGGCGGCGCAGCGCCCGGGGCCGGTCCGTCGGGCCCGTGTAGACGCGCAGGCCGTGCGCCTTGACCTCGCGCACCTGCCGTTCGGTGAGCCTGGCCTGCGGCAGGACGAGGGCGCTGGCGTAGTCGCCCACCTCGGACAGCCGCTTGCCGTTCACGCCCAGCAGGAGGATGGGGACGTCGGGCACCATGCGGTGCAGCGTCCGCATCGCCTGCCAGTCGAAGGCCTGGAGCGCGAGGCGCCGGCCCTGCCACAGGTCCTTGTTCTCCAGCAGCTCGGCGGCCACCCGGCGGTCGATGCCGGGGCTGCGGGGCGAGTGCTTGACCTCCAGCAGCAGCCCGGCCCCGCCCTTGTCCAGCAGCTCCAGGGCCTGGCCGAGCGTGGGCACGCGCGTGCCGCGGTAGCGCGGCGAGAACCACGACCCGGCGTCCAGGCGACGGATCTCGGCGAGGGTGAAGTCGGAGACGCGCCACGGGCGGCGGTTGGGGAACACCTGCTCGACGTTCGTGGTGCGGGCCAGCGTCTCGTCGTGGATGAGGACGAGCTGCTGGTCCTTGGTCTGCTGGACGTCGAACTCGCACAGGTCGGCGCCCGCGGCGCCGGCGCGGGCGCAGGCGACGATGGTGTTCTCCGGCGCCTGGCCGGAGCCCGCGCGGTGCGCGATGTTCTCGGCCCGCGCGAAGTGCGGCCGCCTCGGCGGCCGCATGAGGTTCGCCTGGCTCGCCAGGTTCGGGCTCGCCAGGCGCACCGGTTTCGTCAGGTTCACCCGGTTCGGCGGGCTCGCCGGCGAGGCCCACGCCGCGCCGGCGAGAAGTACCGTGCCGGTGAGATATGCGGCGACAATGCCGAAGGAGCGGTACATCTCCATCCTTCACCCACTACGCAAAGTTATGTCGGACATGCAGGCTGTGCCCGTTAATAGGGTGATCACCCCCTTACGGACGGGCAAGTCTTCATGACCCGGCCCTCGTGGGAGATCATCCGGGACTGCGTGCGGCGCTAGCCTGGTCACGACGCGACGAGCGAGCGGAGGGATCCCAGGTGGTGCGGCGGAAGCGGGTGACCGGGCTGATGGGGGCCGCCGCGCGGCGGACCTCGGAGATCGCCGCCGTGATCGGGATCGTCGTCATGGCCGGAGCGGCGGCCCTCGTGCCGGCGTCCTTCGTGCCGCTCATCGGCTGGGACGCCGCGGCGCTCTCCTTCCTCACGGCCACCTGGTGGCGGATCGGCCGGCTCGACGGCCCCGCCACCGCCGCCGACGTCGCGCGCGAGGACCCGTCACGGGCGGGGGCGGACCTCGCGGTGCTGGTCGCCGCGGTGGCCAGCCTGGTGGCCGTGGCCTACCTGGTCGTCCAGGCCGACACCCCGGCGGAGCTGGTACTGCACGTGGGGGTCGGCGTGGCCAGCGTCGTGGTCTCGTGGGCGGTGGTGCACACGATCTTCACGCTGCGGTACACGCGGATGTTCTACACCCCCGACCCCTGGGGCGGGGTGGACTTCCACGACCACGACCCGGACGCCCAGCCCCGCTTCACCGACTTCGCCTACCTCGCCTTCACCGTGGGGATGACGTTCCAGGTCTCCGACACCGAGCTCAACACCCCCGCGTTCCGCGCGGCGGTGCTGCGCCAGGCGCTGCTGTCGTACCTGTTCGGCGCCGTCATCCTGGCCCTCACCATCAACCTGGTCGCGGGCGTGGGCCGATGAGCCCGTCCGCCGGCGGCCGGCTGGAGATCGGCGACCGCGTGACCGGCGACCGGGTCGTCGTGGTGACCGTACGCGGGCCGCTCGACCTCGACACCTGTCCCGCCCTGCAGGTCGCGCTGGCCCGGGCGCTGACCGTGCGCGAACCGCCGCTGCTGGCGATCGACCTGAGCGGCCTGACCTCGGCCGACTCGTACGGGCTGACCGTCCTGCTGGCCACCGAGCGGCACGTGCGGACGGCCGGAGGCGGCCTCGTCGTCTTCGGCGTCGGCCCGCTCCCCCGCCGCATCTTCCGCGACCGCGGCCTCGACCGGTTCCTCGACATCCAGCCGACGCTGGCCGAGGCCGTACGGCGGCTGGAGGACGGCCCGCTCCTTTGAACGCTCCTTTGAATAGGCCCCTCACCAGGGGTATGGGGGCGTTAGGCACCGAGGTCCGCGCATTTCAGGAAGGCGGTGCACGATGGTGCGAACATCGGGGACGCGGGTGCGTCCCGACATGGCGGAAACGCGGCAGCACTACGAGGAGGCGGCCTGCCGGGCCGGGTTCCAGGCGCTCGACGGCCTCGCCCTGCTCGCCGGGCTCTATCTGGCGATCTCGCCCTGGGTGGCGCGCTTCGCCCAGCTCGACCGGCTGACCGTCAGCAACCTGGTCACCGGCCTGGCGGTGGCGGCCCTCGCCGTGGGCTTCGCCACGGCCTACGGGCGCACGCACGGGCTGATCTGGGTGGCGCCGGTCATCGGCCTCTGGACGATCATCGCGCCCTGGGTCATGTACGGCGGCGCAGTCCCGGGCAGAGCCGTGCTGAACAACGTCGTCGTCGGCATCTGGATCGCCCTCATGGGCCTGGCCGCGGCCGGGATGGCGGCGAGCCGCCACTTCAGGGGGCGGGGTCCGGCCACGCGGGTGGACGGGACCCGGCCCACCATGTGACGGCCGCGCGACCGCTCTTCCGGCCGTTACTTAGTGGTGCCGCCTGGAAGTCTCTCGGGGGTTGACGGGCCGAGACTGATCGTGCTTCAGCGTCAGGAGTCGATGCTGGTGACGTAGAGATCGCAGACCAGGTCCAGGGCGTCCTGAGGGGTGCCGCTGAACCAGGGTGCGGCCTCGTAGCGGTCGTTGCTGGGGGTGTGGATGGCCAGCCCCCAGTAGGTGGCCGAGCCCCCGTAACGCAGCCGCATCAGGGGCAGCGTGCCGCCGTCGGTGAGCTGTCCTTCAACGTAGGCGAACTGGCCGTGGTAGCGCACGTGGACCGTGACCAGTTGCGGCCAGTGCTCGTTGGCGTGCAGCGTGAGCCGCTGGTCCAGCGAGGTCTTGGTCGAGGCGGGGATCGCGGGCATGACCGCCATCTTGCCGTGCAGGCGTGTCAGGCGTGCACACACTGGCACATGCCGGGCAAAGTCGGCGGGTCATTCGTGAAGATCGACTGGAGAAAGATCTCGGTGCCCCGCTGTCGCGCTCGCTTGATCACGCTGACCGCCGCCGAACGGCAGCGGCTTAAGAAGATCGCCTACTCCCACACCGCTGCCTACCAGCTCGTGGTCCGAGTCCAGATCATCCTGGATGCCGCGCATGGCTACTCCAACAACAAGATCGCCCAGCGTCGCGGGGTGACGGTGGACACCGTGCGGTTATGGCGGGGACGCTACCGCAGCCAGGATGGCATCAAGAGCCTGACCGATCGGCCCCGCTCCGGCCGGCCACCTGCCTTCAGCCCGCTCCAGCGCGCCGAGATCAAGGCACTGGCCTGCCAACTCCCGGCCGAGACCGGCGCGCCGCTGTCGCGCTGGAGCTGCCCCGAACTGGCGCGCGAGGCCGTCACCCGCAGCCTGGCAGCGGCGATCTCGGCCTCCACGGTGCGCCGGATTCTGGCCGAGGACACGCTCAGACCGTGGCGGCATCAATCGTGGATCTTCATCCGCGACCCTCACTTCGCCGACAAGGCTGCTCGCGTGCTCGACTTATACGCGCGCCGTTGGGACGACCTTGCGCTCGGCGACGATGAGTACGTCATCAGCGCCGATGAGAAGACCTCCATTCAAGCCCGCTGCCGCTGCCACCCCACCCTGCCCCCGGGCATAGCACGGATGATGCGCGTCAACCACGACTACGAGCGCGGTGGTGCGCTGGCCTACCTGGCCGCCTACGACGTCCACGCCGCTCGCGTGTTCGGCCGCTGCTCGGCCAAGACCGGGATCGTCCCGTTCATGGACCTGGTCACCCAGGTCATGACCCAAGAGCCCTACGCCTCGGCCAAGCGCGTGTTCTGGATCGTCGACAACGGTTCCAGCCATCGTGGCAAAGCCGCCGCCGACCGGCTCACCGCACGCTTCCCCAACGCGGTCATGGTGCACACGCCCGTGCATGCCTCGTGGCTCAACCAGATCGAGATCTACTTCTCCATCGTGCAGCGCAAAGTCGTCACACCCAACGACTTCACCAGCCTTGACCAGGTCGAACACCGGCTGATCGCCTTCGAGCGTCGTTACAACGAGACCGCCCGGCCCTTCAGATGGAAGTTCACCCCGGCCGACCTCGAGGACCTGCTGGCCCGGATCGAGCGACACGAACAGAAAGAGCGCAACTCCCAGCAGCCCACCGGCTGCGACCATCAGCCTGCCGTACTGAACCCCGCCGCATAACCCCAGAAGGATTTACAGCGCGAACCACTTAGGCCGGGAAGGTTCAGGTACGTCCGAATCTGGTCTACGCTCAGCGTGGCGAGGGGAGTACTTCGCAAGCGCCGATCCGGTCAGTACGGACGTACCTGAGCGTCCCCGGACGGCCGCCCGTCACCCCCGGGCGAAGGAGACCTCGAACGGTTGAGTCACGTTCGAGGAGGTTCCATGTCCCCGGGGACACTTTCGGCTGCGAGCGGAAGCACCATCGCGTCGTTCACGCTGTGGGCGGTCACCGTCGCCGCGCTGCTCCTGCTGCTGGTCGTCGACATCGTCCTGACCAGGCGCCCGCACGAGGTGCGGATGCGCGAGGCGGTCGGCTGGTCGGTGTTCTACCTGGTGCTGCCGGTGCTGTTCGGCTTCTACCTGTGGGCCGCGTTCGACGGGGGCGTGGCGGTCGAGTTCTTCACCGGCTGGGTGGTGGAGAAGTCGCTGTCGGTGGACAACCTGTTCGTGTTCATGTTGCTGCTGGCCGCCTTCGCGGTGCCCACCGAGCTGGCGCAACGGGTGCTGCTGTACGGCATCATCGGGGCGCTGGTGCTCCGGGCGGTCTTCATCGCCCTGGGCGCGGCGGCGCTGAAGAGCGGCACGTGGGCGTTCCTGCTGTTCGGCGCGGTCCTCATCGTGACCGCCGTCAAGGTGCTCAGGGAGGCCCGCAAGGGCGAGGCGCACGCGGTCGACATCGACTCCATGCGCAGTGTGCGGCTGCTGCGCCGCCTCGTCCCCGTCTCCCCCCGCTACCACGGCTTCCGGCTCCTGGTGCGGGAGAACGGCAGGACCGCGATCACGCCGCTGGCGCTGGCGACCGTGGCGGTCTTCGCCACCGACATCGTCTTCGCCGTCGACTCCGTGCCCGCCGTCTACGGCGTCACCGAGGACCCGTTCCTGGTCTTCGCCACGAACGCCTTCGCCCTGCTCGGCCTGCGGGCCCTGTACTTCGTGCTGCGCGGCGCGCTGGCCCGGCTGCGCCACCTCAACTACGGCCTGGCCGTCATCCTGGCCTTCATCGGGGTCAAGCTGGTGCTGCACTGGGCGCACGGGATCTGGGCGTGGGTGCCGGAGATCCCCACGGCGGCCTCGCTCGGCGTCATCGTCACGGTCCTGTTCACCGTCACGATCACCAGCCTGCGGGCCGAACGCGTCCCGCCTCCGCCGCAGGCCGACGAGGCTTGACCGCCCCTCCCTCCCGTGATGCCCTGGAACCCGTTCCGGATCATGACGGGATGGGAGCGGCCGATGAGCGAGCACGACGCCTGGACCGAGGTCGACACCACGGTCCCGCACGCAGCGCGCGTTCCTCATCCGGGCCGTGCGCCATCTCGTGCTGGAGGCCGGGATCCGGCAGTTCCTGGATGTCGGCAGCGGGCTGCCCACGGCGGACAACACCCATGAGGTCGCGCAGGCCCTCGCGCCCGGGTCACGGGTCGTGTACGTCGACCACGATCCCGTCGTGCTGGCGCACGCCCGCGCCCTGCTGGCCGGCGCACCGGAGGGCACCACGGCGTACGTGCACGCGGACGTCCGCGACACCGGCCTCATCCTGGAGCAGGCGGCCCGGACGCTCGACCTCTCGCAGCCGGTGGCGCTCATGATGCTGAGCGTCGCCGGGCAGCTCACCGACGACGACGCCCCGGAGGACGTCGTCGCCCGGCTGCTGGAGCCGGTGGAGCCCGGCGTGGTGCCGACGCCCGAATGGCGTCCGGACGCGGGCACGGGCGAGCCGCCCGTGGCGGCCGGCCCGGTGGTGAGCGCGGTGGTGAGCGCGGTGGTGAGCGCGGTGGTGAGCGCGGTGTGCGGCGTGGCCCGCAAACCCGCCCCGGCCTGACCCGCACGGCGGCCGGCGCGGGCGGCAAGCCTGCCTTGGCCTGACCCCATGCGACCGGCGGAGGCCGCCGGCCCGCCCTTCACCTGACCTCACGGGGCCACGGCGCTCAGGCCGTGAGTTCCCGGCCCGCCCGCGCCTCCTGGATGCCGTCGGAGGCGTCGTCCTCGGGCAGGAAACCGCCGGACTGGTGGCTCCAGAGGCGGGCGTAGGGGCCCTGCGCCCGCAGCAGCTCGCTGTGGGAGCCCTGCTCCACGATGGTCCCCCGGTTGAGCACGACGAGCCGGTCCATCCTGACCACCGTGCTCAGCCGGTGGGCGACCACGATCGCCGTACGATCCTGCATGAGCCGCCACAGCGCCTCCTGGACGAGGATCTCGCTCTCGGAGTCGAGGGCGCTGGTGGCCTCGTCCAGCAGCAGGATCGGGGCGTCGCGCAGGATGGCGCGGGCGAGCGCGACGCGCTGGCGCTGCCCGCCGGACAGCTTCACGCCCCGCTCGCCGACCAGCGTGTCGAAGCCCTCGGGCAGGGCCTCGACGAACTCCGTGACGTGCGCCGCCCGCGCCGCCCGCAGGATCTCGGCCTCGGTGGCGCCCGGCCGGGCGAAGGCGATGTTGTCGCGGACCGTGCGGTGGAACATCGCGGGTTCCTGCGGGACGTAGGCGATCAGGCTCCGCAGGTCGGCCTGGCGCAGCCGGGAGATGTCCTGGCCGCCGACGAGGATCCGGCCGCCGTCGACGTCCATGAGACGCAGCAGCAGCCGGGTGAGCGTGGTCTTGCCGCCGCCCGACTGACCGACCAGGCCGATCTTGGTGCCGCTGGGGATGTCGAGGTCCAGGTCGGCGAAGAGGGGGTCGCCGCCCGCGTAGCCGAAGCGCACCCGCTCGAAGCGCACGCCCGCGTCGGCCGGGCGCAGCGGCTGCGGCTCGGGCGGGTCCACCACGGTCGGCGGGTCCAGCAGCAGCTCCGTGAACTGCGCGGCCTCCGTGAGCACGCTCTCGATCCGCCGGTAGATCTGGTTGAACTCGAACATGATGCTGATCGTGTTGGTGTAGTACGTGAACGTCACCACGATCGCCTCCACGCCCAGCCCGCCGCGCAGCGCCACGGCGAGCAGGAGGCCGACGGCGCTGGTCAGCACCGACAGGGGCGCGACGACGGTGTCGACCCGCAGGTTGCCGTAGTCCCACGAGCGCAGGGACGCCCGGCCCTGCTCGGCGACCCTGGCCCGGTGCTCGGCGGCCTCACGGTCCTCGGCGGCGAAGGCGCGCACGGTGTCCATGTTCGCCAGCACGTCGGCGACGTGCCCCGACACCAGCACCTTGGCGGCCTCGCGCCGGTCGACCAGCGCCTGCCGGCGGCGGATGAGCGGGGCGACGAGGAAGCCGGTGACGAGGATGAGGCCCACCAGCACCAGGACCAGCAGCGGGTGGTACTGCCACAGCACCACCGAGGCGAAGCCCAGCGGCACCACCTTGGCCATGATCGAGAAGGTGAGCGTGTCGGCGAACTCCTCGAACCTGGAGGAGAATCCCAGCACCCGCTTGGTCAGCGAACCGGCGAAGTTGTTGTGGAAGAACGCGGCGTCCTTGGCCAGCAGCTCGTCCATGCCGACGACGCCGAGCCGTTCGATGCCGCGGGCGTCGGTGCGGTTGAGGAAGTGCAGGCCCACCCGCCACAGCACCTCGCCCGCCAGCAGCATCCCCGCGAAGCCGGCGACGTACGGCAGCAGCGACTCGACGGACCCGTCCCCGCCGCCCGCCAGGTGCCCCACCAGGCCGGCCACCGCGAGCGGCGCCAGGTAGAACAGGCAGATGTTGCCGACGGCGGGCAGGGTCAGCGCGGGGAGCGCGACCGGCCACTGCCGGCGCAGTTCGTTCCAGTAGTAGCGCAGCGCGAGCAGGACCGCCGATCTTCGTGCGGACGATCGCTCTCCGGAGCCCGCGAGTGATCCGAGCACAGCCATCCGCCCTCCCGAATGCCGACGCCGCCCTGTCATGCTGCCGCAGCGCTCACGGCGGGAGCCAACGATTTTCCGTCAGGAAGAAGCCGCCGCGGATGTCGAGAACCCGGCGTCGGCGCCGACTGCCGCATGAAGAGGACACCGTCCACTCCTGAGGAGACACCATGGAAGCGATCAGGACCGGCACGCTCACGACGCCCGGCGCGACCTTGTACCACGAGGTCAGGGGCTCGGGCCCGATCCTGCTGCTGATCTGCGGCGGCGTGTACGACGCCGCCGGTTTCTCGGCCCTCGCCGCGACCCTTGCCGACCGGTACACCGTGATCACCTATGACCGGCGCGGCAACTCGCGCAGCCCCCTGGACGGCCCGCCGGAGGCGCAGAGCGTCGAGGTGCACGCCGACGACGCGGCCCGGCTGCTGGTGGCGGCCGGCGTGACGCCGGAGCAGCCGGCCCTGGTCTTCGGCAACAGCTCGGGCGCGGCGATCGGCCTGGAGCTCGCGGCCCGCCGTCCCGAGCTGGTGCGGGCGCTGGTCGCGCACGAGCCGCCCCTGTTCGAGCTGCTGCCCGAGCGCGACCGGTGGCGGGCCCTGTTCCTGGACGTCGAGAAGACCTTCCGGCAGGACGGCCCGGACGCCGCGCACCGGCTCTTCGCCGCCGGCCTGGACGGCGCGCCGGAGGGCGGCTCCGACGCCGGCCAGGAGGGCGGCCCGGCCGGTGGTGAGGCCCCCGAGGGCGAGCCGGATCCGGAGATCATCGCCATGATGGGCCGCCTGGCGAGCAACGCCACGTTCTTCATCGGCTACGAGGCGCCGTACTTCTCCCGCCACGTCCCCGACCTCGCCGCGGTCCGGGCGGCCGGGGTGCGGGTCGTGCCGGCGCTCGGCGCGGCCACGGCGGAGGACGAGCCGTACGCGCGCGCCACCCGGCTGGTGGCCGAGCGGCTGGGCGCGGAGATCGCCCCGTTCCCCGGCGACCACGGCGGCTTCGGCACGGACCCCGCGGCGTTCGGGGAGGCGCTGCGGAAGACGCTTGCGACCTGCTGAAACCCGCGTAGGAGCCGCCGGCGGGCGGCGCGGAGGGCGACGACGATCCGCGCGGCCGGCGCCACGACGGGCCGGCCGCGCGGATTTCGGCCAGCGTTCGCAGGGATCAGGACACGGACGGCCGGTGCCGTTGCCGCGCGGCCGGGCGCGCCGAAGAGTGGGGTCCGGCCGGCACCGTGCCGGCGTCCGGAAGGAGGAGAGCCTATGCGGGTGCTGGCGGACATCACCGTGGCCGCACCGGCCAGGGAGGACGAGGACCTGCCGCCGCGCGAGCGGAACGGCGGGGCGCCGGTTCCCACGGGAGCGGAACCGGTGCTGGGCGCGCTGCTGCGGGCCTGGCGGGAACGGTCCCTGCTGACCCAGGAGGAGCTGGCGGAGCGGGCGGGGCTGAACGTGCGCACGGTGCGCCGGGTGGAGGCGGACGCACTGAGCCGGCCGCGCGCCACGTCCCTACGGCTGCTCGCCGAGGCGCTGGGCCTGGAGGCGGCCGAGCTGGGCGCCCTGACCAGGGCCGCCTCGGGCACGGCGATCGAGCTGACCGTCACGCTGCGGTACGTGGAGGAGCCCGGGCCCGGCCGGTGAGAACGGCGCCGGGCGAGCGCGCGGGCGTTGAGCGAGGACATCTCTCACGGATATCTTCTTGATCCTCTGCCTTACCGGCTGTCACTCCGGCACCGAAAGGCGAGAGACGCCTCAGGCGTCCCCCGTTCCAGCTCCTACACCAGCCCCTTCGAGCACTGCGGCTGACGCCCGTGCTCCGTCGCCCCGGCCGGCACCGCCTCCGGCCGGGGCGACGGAGGCGGTGCCGGCCGGCCCGCCGTCAGGGCCGGCCGGGAACGGGGCCGGCCCGGCGTCAGGGGCCGCTCTCCCCCGCCCCGTCGTCGGCCAGCGCGGCGAGCTCGCCCAGCGTCACCGGGGCGGCGATCGGGCGGGTGGACATCGGTCGCAGGTCGTCCGCGGTGCTCTCGCGTCCGCTGAGGCACGCCGCGACGCCCGCCGTGGCGAAGCCGCACACCCGGCCCTGACACCAGCCCATGCCGGGCCGGGCCAGCATCTTCAGCGTACGGGGGTCCGCGGCGCCCAGCTCGGCGTGCGCCGCGCGCAGCTCGCCGTACGAGACCTCCTCGCAGCGGCAGACCAGCGTCGAGTCCCGCAGCCAGCCGGTCCACGCCGGCGGCACCCGGTAGGTGCGGTGCATGGCGGCGGCGAAGCGGCGGCCCCGTACGATCGCGGCCCGCAACCGGACCATCAACGCCGGATCGGCCGGACGGCCCAGCGAGCGGGCCAGGGCGAGCGCGCTCAGGCGGCCCTCCTGCCCGGCCAGTGCCGCGCCGCCGACGCCGGTCGCCTCGCCGGCCACGTACAGGCCGGGGACGCTGCTGCGCTGCAGGGCGTCCACGGACACCACGAGCGAGCCGTCCACGTCCTTGCGGGCGTCGGCGCCGAGCATGAGCGGCAGCTCGATCGACGGGGTGAACCCCCAGCCGAGGGCGACGAGGTCGGCGCGGATCTCGTCGGCCGGTCCGTACGGGCGGCCCTCGCGGTCCACGCGGGCGACGCGGACCGCCTCCACCCGGTCCTCGCCGAGGATCTCGGTGATCGCCGTCCTGGTCCGGTACGGGATGCGGTGCCGGGCCATCAGCGCCGCGTACTGGAGCGCCTCCACGCCCTTGCCCGGGGCCGAGGCCGCGCCCGCCGGGTCGCGCAGCCAGCCCAGGGTGGCGTTGGCCTCGACGACGGCCGCCACCTCGGTGCCCGCGCGGGCCAGGCCCGTCGCGACCGGCAGCAGGAACGGGCCGGTGCCGGCGACGACGGCGCGCCGGCCGGCCGTCGTACGGTGGCCCTTGAGCAGGGCCTGCGCGCCGCCCGCGGTCATCACGCCGGGCAGGTCCCAGCCGGGGACGGGGAGCTGGCGGTCGTAGCCGCCGGGGCACAGGATCAGCGCGGGGGCGGTGACCGTGACTCCGGTCTCGCCCGGCGCGCCGGCCACCGGGGTGGTGCGGAGGACGAAGGCGCCGCCGGCGGCGCGGGTGATCAGCCAGACCTGGAGGCCGGGGAGGTGGTCGATCAGGCCGGCGGCGGACAGGGCGCGCAGGCGGCCACGGAGGCGGGTGAACGTCCGCAGGTCGTGGTGGCCCGTACGGTCGGCGGGGCGGGCGTGGCGCTCGTCGTAGTGCCGCCAGTACTGGCCGCCGGGCTGGGCGGCGGCGTCCACGAGCGCGACCCGCAGCCCGGCCTCGGCCGCCTCCACCGCCGCGGCCAGCCCCGCCGGCCCGGCCCCGACCACGGCCACCTCATACTCACGCATGCCCACGCCCCATCTCGCCACCACCGAGTGTGGTGCCCTTGGGGGCAGGGTCCGCGGAGGCGGCGTCCTTGGGGGCCACGTCCTTGGGGGCGAGGTCCTTGGGGGCCACGTCCTTAGGGGCCACGTCCTTGGGGGCGGGTCCCTCGGCAGCAGCGCCCTCGGGGGCGGGGTCCTCGGGGGCGGGGTCCTCGGGGGTGGGGTCCTCACGGGTGGGGGTCTCGGGGGTGGGGGTGAGGTGGAGGCCGTCGGCGGCCGGGGTGAGGCAGGCGCGGAGGTCGGGGATGCCGTTCACCGTGATGAGGCAGTCGAAGCAGACGCCGATGCCGCAGAACAGGCCGCGCGGCCGGCCGCCCCTGCGGGTGGTGCGCCAGTCGCGGATCCCGGCCGCGACGAGCGCCGCGCCGACGCTCTGGCCCGGCTCGGCGGGGACGGCGGCGCCGCGGAAGGTCATGCGGTACGTCATGAGAGCACCTCCTCGGGCTCCGGGAACCGTTCGGGCGCGAACGGCTTGAGGTCAAGGTCGGGCCGCTCGCCGGTGAGGGCCTGCGCGATCAGCTTGCCGGTGCCCGCCGACAGCCCGATGCCCGCCCCTTCGTGGCCGCAGGCGTGCCAGAGGCCGGGCGCCCTCGGGTCGGGCCCGATGACCGGCAGGTGGTCGGGGCAGTAGGGGCGGAACCCCAGGTACGTGCGCATGACGCGGACGTCCCGCAGCATGGGGAACAGCGCGATCGCCTTGGCCGCGAGCGCACCGATCGCCGCCGTGGACACCGTGCGGTCGAACCCGACCCGCTCGCGCGAGGCCCCGATGAGGATCGTGCCGCTTCCGGTGCCCTCGACCACGGGCGAGGTCTGGAGCGCGGCGTCGGAGCTGGCGACGTCGCCGACGTACTCGGCGGCGTACACCTTGTGCCGGATCGTCCGGGCCGGCATGGGCTGTGTGACCAGCACGAACCCGCGCCGCGGCAGCACCGGCAGGTGCGCCCCGGCCAGCGCGGCCACGCCGCCCGCCCAGGTGCCCGCGGCGTTGAGCACCGCGCCCGCGTGGACGTCGCCGGCGGTGGTGCGCACGCCCGTCACCCGGCCGCCGTCGCGCAGGAACCCGGTCACCTCGGCCCCGGTGCGCACCCGCGCCCCGAGCCCCCGGGCCAGGCGCAGCAGGTGGGCGACCACGAGCATCGGCTGGACCTGCGCGTCCTGCGGGTAGAACGCGCCGCCGCGCAGCCCGGGCGACAGGTGCGGCTCGTACGCGCGCAGCTCGTCCCCGGGGACGTCGCGGACCTCGACGCCGTGGCGGCGCTGGTGGACGGCGAGCTCGCGCAGCGTCGCGACGCTCGCCTGCGACCCGGCGACGACGAGGCCGCCCTTGGACTCGAACTCCCACAGCCCGGCGTGCTCGGCCAGGTCCTCGCGCCAGACGCGCTGCGCGTAGAGGGCGAGGTCGAGCTCGGGCCCGGCTTCCTTGTCGGAGACGAGCAGGTTGCCCTCGCCGGCGCTGGAGGTGCCGCCGGCGATGGCGCCGCGTTCGGCGACGACCACCCGCAGCCCGGCCAGCGACGCGAAGTAGGCGGCGGCGGCGCCGACCACGCCCGCGCCGATCACGACAAGATCGGCCCTCATGCCCGCTCCTGAGCGGTCGCGCCGCCGCGGTCACGCATCGGGGAGCTCTCCTCCCATGTCGCGGACCAGTTCCCTGAGCCGGCCGAGGACGCGGGGGTCGCCGACGCCGTCGTGCTCGTACTCGTTGGTGACCCAGCAGCGGGTGTTGCCGATCCTGGCGGCGGTGTCGAGCTGGAGGTGGGCGTCGACGTACATGTCGTCGTAGTAGACGGCGGCGGCGAGCGGGACCTCGTTGGCGGCCAGCCGGTCGTGGTCGTAGAGCGGCGGCCACTCGGGGCGGGCGGCCAGCAGCTCGACCGCGCCGCGGAAGGGCCGCAGCCCGGCGATCTCCTCGAACATCCAGGGGTAGATCATCTCGCCGGTGAACAGCAGCGGCCTGGCGTCCTCCGCGAAGCGCGGGTGCCGGGCCCGCTCGGCCTCGGCGGCCCATCCCGTGGGGCCGGGGCCGTGGCCGTAGATGCTCTCCTGGAGCGCGGCGTACAGCGGGTTGTCGCTGTAGGAGGTGCGGGCCAGCACCTGGTGCAGGAACGTCGCCGACAGCTCGTCCCCGCTGAACGCCTCGTCGAGCAGGTAGTGCAGGCGTTCGTGGCCGGGTTTCATGCCGAGGTCGACGCCGAGCGACTGCAGCCGCCGCACGGTCAGCGGGTCGCCGTCGGGCAGCCGCACGTCGCCGGCGGCGAGCCGGTCGGCGACGCGGGCGGCCGTCCCGGCGTGCTGGGGGTAGCGGCGGTAGAACTCCTCGTTCTTGGCCTGGACGCGGGGGTAGGTGCGCCGGTAGACCTCGGCCGCGGAGGGGTCCAGGCCGGGCAGGCCGCCGGTGACGTAGCAGGCGCTCAGCCCTTCTGGCGCGTTCGACAGGTACGTCAGCGTGAGGAACCCGCCGTACGACTGACCGAGCGTGCTCCAGCGCCGCCCGCCGAAGAACGTCCTGCGTACGTGCTCGTGGTCGGCCACGATGGCGTCGGCACGGAAGCAGGCGAGGTGGCGCGCCCCCTCCTCGGCGGTGGCGAAGGCGCTCATCCTGCGGCCGTCGACCCGGGTGCTGCGGCCGGTGCCGCGCTGGTCCATGAGGATCACGCGGTGGGTGCGCAGCGCCTGGCCGAGCCAGCCGTCCGCGGTGAGCGGGCGCGGCCCCTTCCCGCCGGGGCCGCCTTGCAGGTAGACCAGGCACGGCAGGTCCTCGCGCGCCCGCGCGGGGTCGGCCAGCTCGCGGAAGAAGATGTCGATCTCGCCCCGCGACGGGTCGGACCAGTCGAGCGGCACGGCGGTCACGTGCTCGCGTACGAGGACGCCCGGCATGATGTAAGTAATGTGTGGCATTGCACCGAACATTAAAGGCAGGCGCGGCGGCTGCCAAGGCCACCACCCGCGATTTAGCATGATCTGCCGTGGAACGACGGAGGTTCACGCCCGCCAGGAGACGCCGGCCCGGGAGGCCCTCCAGGCCCGAGCGGTGCTCTGACGGTCGGTCTCTGTGGACGGCTCAGCCTGCCCGTATCTCGCCGCGTCCTGCGGCGGGGCCGCCCCACAGATACCGGCGATTGTGGGCCGGAAACTCCTTGCGCAGCAGTCGCGCTGACCACGCTACGACCCCGCCGGAAACCGGGTTTCCAGCGCGGCGAGATGGACCTGCTGATAGTTTGTTCGATTGTGAAACTGGTGGTGCAGGTGAAGCTCCTGCCGACGCCGCAGCAGGCGGCGGCGCTGGAAGCCACGCTGGACGCCGCCAACCGAGCGGCGAATCTGGTCGCGGCACTGGCGTTCCAGCACCACTGTTTCCGCAACTTCGACCTGCGCAAGCACACCTACGACCGGATCAAGGCCGAGTTCGGGCCGGCCGCCCAGGCCGCCCAGCATGTGATCAAGAAGGTGTGCGACGCCTATCGCACCCTGCACGCCAACCTGGCCGCCGGGCACCTGGGCAAGCCCGGATCGCCGCGCCGGGCCGCCATCGAAGCCCGGCCGATCTCCTTCCGGTCGCCGGCGGCCCAGCCGTATGACGACCGGTGCCTGTCCTGGCAGCATGACGCGCGGACGGTGTCGATCTGGACGACCGCCGGGCGGCTGAAAGGGGTGACCTTCACCGGCTCGGCGCGGCAACTGGCGCTGCTGGCCGTCCATCGACGCGGTGAGTCGGATCTGATCTGCCGGGACGGGATGTGGTTCCTGCATGCCACGGTCGAGGTGGCCGACCGGCCGCCATCGGAACCGGACGGCTTCGTCGGGGTGGATCTGGGCATCGCCAACATCGCCACCACCTCCGATGGGGTCCGTCATCGCGGCAAGGGCCTGAACGCGGTCCGCCACCGTCATCGCCGGCTTCGCCGCCGCCTGCAGGCCAAGCGGACCAAGTCCGCCAAGCGGCTGCTGAAACGGCGGCGTCGTAGCGAGGCGCGGTTCGCCGCGAATGTCGCCCACGTCATCGCCAAGAGCATCGTGACCGAGGCAGAACGCACCGGGCGCGGGATCGCTCTGGAGGATCTCCAGGGCATCCGCGAACGGGTACGGCTTCGCAAGCCCCAGCGGGTCACGCTGCATTCCTGGAGTTTCCACCAGCTCGGAGCCTTCATCGCCTACAAGGCGGTCCTGGCAGGAGTGGCCGTGATTCTCGTGGATGCGGCCTACACCTCACAGCAGTGCTCGCGCTGTGGGCATGTGGACAAGCGCAACCGGCCTGACCAGGCCACCTTCAGATGTACGTCGTGCGGTTTCGCTGAGCACGCCGACGTCAACGCAGCCCGCAACATCGCCTCACGCGGTGAGACGGGCTGGGCAGTGAGTCACGCTGCCTGACGCGGACCGGACCGTCGAAGCCATCGACGGCGAGGAGCTGCAAGCTCGGTCGTTCACGGCCGAGAAGCTGACCGGAAGTAGTGTCCCTCGTCGAGATCGGCGAGCAGCCCCCGCCGTACGGGCCGCCAGCCGAGCAGCTCGCGGGTCAGCTTGCTGGAGGCCGGGGCGTCCGTGCCGGCGAAGGCGGCCAGCCAGCCGAAGTGCGCGCCCGCCTCCCCCTCGGGGATCGAGGCCACCGGCAGCCCCAGGTGGCGGCCGAACACCTCGGCGATCGCGCGGAACGGCACCCCTTCCTCGGCGGCGGCGTGCAGCACCGACCCCGCGGGGGCCCGCTCCAGCGCCATCAGGAAGAGCGTCGCGACGTCGAGGCGGTGCGCGGCCGGCCACCGGTTGGACCCGTCGCCCACATAGCCCGCCACGCCCTTGTCGCGGGCGACGCCGACCAGTGACGCCATGAAGCCGTGGTCCCCCTCGCCGTGCACGGTCGGGGGCAGCCGCAGGACGATCGACCGTACGCCCCGCTCCGCGAGCGCGACGGTCAGCCGCGCGGTCTCCCAGCGGACGGCGGGGCCGGCGGGCACGCTGTCCGCGGGCGGGTCGTCCCGCTCGGTGGACACCCGGCCGGGCAGCAGCCCCAGCAGGCCGGAGGCGAGGACGAACGGCCGGCCGGAGCCCGCCAGCGCCTCCCCCATGACCTCGACCGCGCGCCGGTCGGCGGTGGCGGCGGCCTCGAAGCCGCCGCTGAAGGCGAGGTCGTGCTTGAAGGCGAGGTGAATCACGCCGTCGGCGGCGGCGGAGGCGTCCCGCAGGACGTCGAGGTCGTCGAGGGCGCCCCGGCGGACCTCCGCGCCGGCCACGGCGAGCGCGTCCGCCGCGGCGTCGGACCGGGCGAGCCCGATGACCTGGTGTCCCGCGCCGATGAGCTCGGGGACGAGGGCGGATCCGATCCAGCCGGACGCGCCGGTGACGAAGACACGCATGAGAAGACCTCCGGGAGAGCCGGCGGGCAGGCTGACGCCGCCCCCGACTGATGTCAGTTGCTGTCATCAGCAGGATAGCCCGCGATGTCAGTAACTGTCATCAACTATGATCGGGCCATGGGGCGATGGGAGCCGAACGCGCGCGGCCGGCTTGAGGAGGCCGCGCTGGAGCTGTACGGCGAGCGCGGCTACGAGCAGACGACGGTGGCGGAGATCGCCAGGCGCGCCGGGCTCACCGAGCGCACGTTCTTCCGGCACTTCGCCGACAAGCGCGAGGTGCTGTTCGGCGGCGGGAAGCTGCTGGAGGAGCGCCTGACGGCGGCCGTCGCCGCCGCGCCCGACTCGGCCGGGCCGCTGGAGGCGGTCGCGGCGGCGCTCGACGCCGCCGGGCCGCTGTTCCAGGAGCGCCACGAGCGCTCCCGCAGGCGTCAGGCGATCATCCTCGCCCACGCCGAGCTGCGGGAGCGCGAGCTGATCAAGCTGGCCACGCTCGCCAGGGCACTCGCCGGCGCGCTGCGCGAGCGCGGGGTCGGCGAGCCGGCCGCAAGCCTCGCCGCCGAGGCGGGCATCGCGGTCTTCAAGATCGCCTTTGAACGCTGGACGGACGAGCCCGGCGAGGCGGACCTGCGGCAGGCGATGCGGGAGGCGTTCGCCGAGCTGAGGGCCGTGACGGCGGGCACGCCGGGCCCGTGAACGCGAGCGCCACCCGCCCGGAGCTTCCGGACGGGTGGCGGGGAGAAGGGCCGCGCTAGTGGCTCGTCACCGAACGTTAGTCGGGTAATCGATCTCGGGCGGTGGACCCGTCGGCCGGCTCCCAGGGCTTAAGCCCTCCTGGGGAGGCGCAGCCATAAGCGTAAGCTGGACAGACTCTTAGATCTCAGAGTGGGCTGGCATCCTGCCCATTGGCTTCCAGGGCCTAGGATGACGCGCGATGAATGAGCCTGATGCGGAGAGTCGGCAGTTGCTGGATGTCCTGCGGGCTGACCCGGAGTCTTGGTCCGGTCTGGGCTTCGCCCCCGCCGAGGATGACGACACCTGGGACGCCAACGCCGAACGTCGTGCGGCGGTGTTGGCTGCGATTCTGTTCGATCCGCGGGCCGCTGATCGGGCTTTGCTGAGGTTCCTGCTGCAGCAGGATATTCGGGAAGCTGAACAGTTCTGGGGTGTGTCCGACGGGCTGAGACTCGGCATGTTGTTGCTGGCAGAGCATCGCTGCGTGGATGATGCCTGGCTGCAGTGGAGCGCGAAGATCGCTAACTTCGACACGGAGATGGGTCTGGATCTGTGGGCTGTTCTCGCTGGTGGTGTGGTCGCGGTGCGGTCGATGGTGGCGGCAAGTGATCATCCGGAGCGCGACGAACTCCTAGAGCGTCTGGCCGAAGAGCCGTATGTCGATGCCACGGATGAGGATGTCGAGCGTTGGTTGCTGAAGCAGCGCATTCAGTATTTCCAGGCCCCTCACGCAACCTTGGACGGGTAACTGGTCCAGCTCCTGATGGGTGAGCTGGCTGCGGAGTTCGTCTTGGGCTGGGCTCGGGCGTTGCGCCAGCGCACGTACGTGCCGATCGCCGCGTTCTGCTCGTCGTGGCTGCGGTGATCGGTGCCGTTGAGCGCGTAGTAACGCAAGGCGGCGAACTCGGACTCGATCCAGTTCAGCCACGAGCCATAGGTCGGCAAGAACACCAGCTCGACATCGTTGGCCGCGGCCCGGGAGCGGACCTGAGGATGCTTGTGCGGGGAGTAGTTGTCGGCGATCACATACAGCTTCTCGCCAGGCCATCGGGCGCGGAGCGTCTTGAGGAAGGACAAGTACTCCCGCCAGCGCTTGCGGGTGCGGATGCGGTAGTAGAGCTTGCCGGTGGCCAGGTCGAGTGCGGCGATCATCTGCATCACGCCGTGGTAGCGGTGGTAGGTGGCGCGCAACCGCGCCGGCGAGCGGGCCGGCCACCAGCGCTTACCTTTGCGTGGCATTAGGTTCAACGGGCCGAACTCATCGACGCAGATCACCCGCCCGTCGGCCGGTGGGTGATCGTATAACTCCAGCACGCGCTGCATCTTGGCGCTGAAGTGCGGGTCGGTGGAGGCCTTCCACGTCGTGGTGGTCTGCCAGCTCACCCCGCCCTTGCGCAGGATCCGCCGCAGATGTCACGGCTGATCGCCGCCACGACACCCCGCGCGATGAGGTGCTCGGCCAGGGTGCGCAGGCTCCAGGTCGACATCCCTTCGATGCCCCACTCGGTGGGGGCCGTCGTGGCGATCAGGCAGATGTGCTCACGCACCTGCTCACTGATCGCCGGTGGACGGCCCCCGCTCCATTTTGGGTCCAGCGCGTCGAACCCCCGCTCGTTGAAAGCGTGGATGACATCGCGCACGTAGTCGTCGCTGACCTGCATCAACGAGGTGATGTCCGGAACGCTTTGGCCTTGGCCGGACATCATCGCCCCGATCGCCCGCCGCAGCTTGACCGGATCCTTCGCATTACGCGTGATCCGCTGCAGCTTGCGGCCTTCCTCCATCGTCAGCGGCCGGACGAACACCTCCGGTCGGCGAGCCACGACCACCTCCATGTTGTGAAAGCAGCCAGCCTGACGGGTTCACCGCCCGAGATCAATTACCCGTCCAACGATCGGTGACGGGCCACTAGAACGTGACCGGGACGCCGCCGAAGCTCACGACGAGACGGCCGTCCGAGGCGAAGGACCAGCTCAGCGCGCCACTGTAGGACGAGCAGCGCGAGCCGTTCGAGCCGCTCCAGAACTGGTTGGAGCTGTCGGAGTTACCGACGATCTTGTCGTTGCTCCCGCTGCCGCTGCGGCAGGAGGTGTTGCCGCGGAAGACCGAGGTGCCGCCGTCGAAGGAGAAGTTGCGCTCGGAGTTGTCGATGCTCACGTTGTCGGAGATCGTCATGGTGCCGAGGTTGCGGTTGTAGGTGAAGCCGTGCTTGCCGTTGCGGTAGGCGATGTTGCGGCGGATGACGTGGTTGACGGATATGTCCTCGCCGCCGAGCTTGTAGCCGTTGCGGTCGCCGTTGCCGGCCTGGCCGCCGTTGCTCAGGGTGCCGTTGCCGTAGGCCAGGGAGTCCTCGATGGTCACCACGCCGATGGGGCCGGTGTCGGTCTTGGTGTAGAGGTCCCAGCCGTCGTCGATGTTGTTGCGGGACACCGCGTAGCGGAAGACGTTGCCGGAGCCGACCGTCAGCTTGGCGGCGAAACCGTCGGCGTCCTCGCCGTCGGAGTCGGCGTTGTCGTGCGACAGGACGCTGAGCATGAGGTTGTTGGCCGGCCACTGGCTGTTCGGGGTGTCGGAGGCGATCCGCGAGAGCTGCAGGCCGGTGTCGCGGTTGTAGCGCGTCGTGGTGCGCTCGATGATGTTGTCGCTGCCGCCGACGAAGATGCCGTTGTCGCCGGCCCGCTCGACGACGATGCCGTAGACGTGCCAGTACGCCCCGTTCACCGCGAGCCCGCGGTTGGCCGGGTCCTCGCTCTGGGCCGAGAAGTTCAGCACCGGGGTCTCGCCCGGGTAGGCCGACAGTTTCTTGCGGGCGCTGGAGGTGCCGTTGTTGCCGGGGGCGATGGTGACGGTCTGGGCGTAGGAGTAGGTGCCGCCCCGCAGGTAGATGGTGCCGCCGGCGGCGATCCTGGTGATCGCCGAGGTGAGTGTCGTCGGGTCGGACTGCGTGCCGGTGGCGCTGTCGCGGCCGCTGGGTGACACGTACAGGGTGCCGCTCGCCGGCGGGGGCGTGGTGGTCGGCGTGGTGGTGGGGGTGCTGGTCGGCGTGGACGTGGGGGTCGGGCCGGCGCCCGCGGGGCTGAGCGTCCACTGCTTGGTGGAGACCGAGTCGCAGGAGTTCTGCTGGAGCAGGGCTCCGGAGGAGGTGGCGTTGTCCTTGACGTTGAGGCACTTGCCGCCGTTGGCGTTGACGATGCGGTAGTTGGCGCCGGAGGCGGTGAGCTGCCAGGTCTGGGAGGTGGCGCCGGTGCAGCTCTCCTGCTGGACGGGCTTGCCCGCGCTGGTGGAGGCGTCGCGGACGCCGACGCACTTGCCGCTGTGCCGGGCGGTGATGCGGTAGGCGGACCCGCCGGCCGTGAGGGTGAAGACCTGCCCGGCGGCGCCGGTGCAGGAGGTCTGGCTCAGTTGGACGCCGTCTCCGGTGGCGGCGCCGGGGACGGTGGCGCACAGGCCGCTGCCCGCGTTGACGAGGGTGTAGGCGCCTTCGGCGGGGGCGGCCGAGGCGGGGGCGCCGAGCACGGCCACCAGGCCGCCCGCGGCGAGGACGCCGGCGGCCAGCGTGACGGCCGCTCTGCGTCCCGGGAAATGGTTGTTGCGCACGTCCGGCTCCGTTCGGTCGGTTCGAGGCATGGCGCTGCAGAGCTCGCAAGGGGGGAATACCAACCGGTTGCAGTCACAGTGACGTTACCTGCCGGAAACGTCAATACATCCAGGTAAAACTGCAAACGGCGCCGGGAGTTCTGGCTGGCTGCGCGAAGATTCCTGCAACAACCGATTGCAAGAATCCTGCAATCGGAGCCGGTTTCGACAGGCGGGAGCGGGCTGCCGGGCCCTCAGTCCTCCCAGCGCCGGGCGTTGCCGTCGTGGAGGGTGCCGGGCGGGTCGGGGATGACGCAGAACCGCAGGCCCGCCGGGTCCTCCATGATCCACCAGCGGCCTTCCACGTTCTGTACGCGCTTGGCGCCCAGACGCTCCAGCCGGGCCGTCTCGGCCTCGACGTCGTCGGTGTGGATGTCCAGGTGCACCCCGGCCGGCCCCTCGCCCAGGCGCTGGACCAGCAGCCCGAAGTCGCCGTCGCCCAGCATGGCGCCGTGGAACTCCGGGAAGGAGGGGAAGTTCTCCATCGCAGCGCCGGTCGCGCCCTGCCAGAAGGCGAGCTCGTCGGCGTGGTGGCGCTCCTCGACGTCGATCACGATGCGGCAGAGCTTGCTGTAGTGCGGCACGTCGTCCTCTTTCCATCAGGTACGGCGATCATTCCGACCGCCTCGCGCCGTACCGTACGGGGAAGCGCAGACAGGTGGCAAAGCGGCCTCACGCACCGGCCCGTACGTGCGCCGCACCCCAGTCCCCCGGCGGCTCCCGGGTCGCCGAGGCACGACAGGAGGGCGTCGGCCAGGTCGTCCGGCGACGCCGGTCCGCGCCGCACCCAACCGCCGTCCTGTAGCCCGAGAGCGGCGGCCCGCGCCATGACCTCTCCGGCCACTTCTCTGCCACCTGGAGTGCCCTCTCTTCTCCCACACGGGTGGATTCGAAGAGTGAGCATTCTGCTACAGGATGTGACCGAGCCGAGGCGGCGACCGCCGTCCGGCACCGGACACGAGGAGAGACATCATGAGGAAGACCCACGTCACCCGCATCGCCGCCGCCTCCGCCGCCGCGCTCGCCACGATGGCCGTCCTGGCCGTCCCTGCAGCGGCGGCACGCGCGGGTGACATCTGCCTGTACACCGGCCGCAACTTCTCGGGGGCGCACTGGTGCTGGAACCCGGGCAACGGATACGTGGACGTGCCGCCCGCCCTGCACGACAACGTCGGCTCCTTTCGCGCGCAGGCGAACGGCTGCTTCATCAACTGGATCCAGGTCCCCACCAGGAAGGAGACGCGCGTCGTCCGTAACGGCGACTACCGCACCGTCTACGACAACGACTTCGGCGGCAAGATCGACGCCGTGGCGCCTCAGTGCTGATCCGCGCGCGCGGGTCCACGCCGGACCCGCGCCGGCCTGCTGATGGCCGTCGCGAGCGCATGGGCGGGGCCAGGCTGGGTACTGGCCCGCCCACCATGGCGGCGGTACGACGGCGAAGGCGGGTGGCAGGTGGGCCTGACGGTGGCGTTGAGGCATCGGTTCGGGCGGCGCGGCCGGCGGCTGCGGGCCGCGGCGCGGCGGCGGTTCGGGTGGGAGCGGCTGCGGCCGGGCCAGCAGGAGGCGATGGAGCACCTGCTCGCGGGGAGGGACGTGCTGCTCGTCATGCCGACGGGGGCCGGCAAGTCGGCCGTCTACCAGCTCCCCGCGCAGCTCCTCGACGGCCCGACGGTCGTCGTCTCGCCGCTCATCGCGCTCCAGCGCGACCAGGTGGCGGGCCTGCTGAAGGCCGACGCGGGCGGCGCGGTGGCGGTCAACTCGACCACCTCCGTGGACAGCGGGCTGGAGCAGGTGACGGCGGGCGCGGCCGAGTTCGTTTTCCTGTCGCCGGAGCAGCTCGCCAAGGCGGACGTGGTCGAGCGGCTGGCGTCGGCCCGGCCCTCGCTGATCGCGATCGACGAGGCGCACTGCGTCGCCGCGTGGGGGCACGACTTCCGGCCCGACTACCAGCGGCTCGGCAGGGTCGTCGAGCGGCTCGGGCATCCGCCGGTGGTGGCGATGACGGCCACCGCCGCGCCGAACGTCCGCGAGGAGATCGTCCGAGCGCTCGGCCTGTCCGACCCCGTGGAGATCGTCCGGGGGTTCGACCGGCCGAACATCGCGCTGGAGGTCCGCCGGTTCGTCCGCGAGGAGGACAAGAGCCGGGCGCTGGTCGAGCACGCCGCCGGGCAGGACGGCCTCGGCCTGGTCTACGCCGCCACCCGCAAGGACACCGAGCGGTACGCCGCCGCGCTGGCCGAGCGGGGGCGGCGGGCGGAGGCGTACCACGGCGGGATGCGGGCCGCCGAGCGGACCCGCGTCCAGGAGCTGTTCGCCGCCGGGGACCTGGACGTGGTGGTGGCGACGTCGGCGTTCGGGATGGGCATCGACCGGCCGGACGTCCGGTACGTGCTGCACGCCGCGCCGCCCGAGTCGCCGGACGCCTACTACCAGGAGATCGGCCGCGCGGGACGGGACGGCGCGCCCGCCTCGGCGGTGCTGTTCTACCGGCCGGAGGACCTCGGCCTGCGCCGCTTCTTCACCGGCGGCCGGGCCGACGCGGGGACGCTGCTCCGGGTGGCGGCGCTGGTCCGCGAGCGCGGCGGGGCGGTGCCCGCGCGGGAGGTGGCCGGGCTGCTGGAGCTGAGCGCGTCCCAGCTCACCCGGCTGGTCAACCTGCTGGAGCGGGCGGAGGCGCTCGCCGTGACCGACGCCGGCGACCTCCGGTACGCCGACCCCGGGCTGCCGGCCGAGCGGGCCGCCGAGCGGGCGGCGGCCCTGGACGAGGCCCGGCACCACCTGGACCGGTCGCGGATCGACATGATGCGCGGCTACGCGGAGACCCGGGGGTGCCGCCGCCGCTTCCTGCTGGCGTACTTCGGGGAGCCGTACGCGGCGGGGGCGTGCGGCTCGTGCGACACCTGCCGGGACGGCGAGGCTCCGGAGCCGCCGCCCCCGGCGGACGAGGGGCCGTTCCCCGTGGGGGCGAAGGTGACGCACAGGACCTGGGGCCAGGGGACGGTGATGGGCCGCGAGTCCGACCGGATCACCGTCCTGTTCGACTCGGTCGGCTACAAGACGCTGGCGCTGAGCGCGCTCGACCACGTCCTGACACCCGGCGACGGGCCGGGTTAGGGGTCGCGCCTGCTCAGCAGCTTCGGCAGGGCCGCCAGCGTCGCGCCGCCCGCGCCGCCCGCGCCGAGCAGGGCGCCCGGCCACTCCGCGCCGGTGGCCAGGACGAGCGCGCAGGTGATCGCGGCGATCACGACGGTCACGGTGAGCGTGAGCAGCTGGCGCGTGGTGAACATGGGTCCTCTTCTCTGAAGCGGTCAGGGGCGGTCGTCGGCCCAGAAGTCGATGAGCTCCTCGGGGGTGAGGTCCCCGGGGCGGCCGGCGGGAGGGGTGCGGCCCGTCGCCAGGACCCAGGTCGTCAGCAGCGTGACCAGCAGGCGCTCGTCCGCGAGGCAGGGAGCGTCGGCACGGTAGGCGATGCTCGACGGGCGCATGGGCAGGGGCATGGGCGGCGGCCTCCCGGTGGGTGGATCGCGGCCCACCCTGCCGGTGCGGGGAAGCGGCCGGCCACCGGTCCAAACGTGCCCGGACGGGGCCGTACGAGCCCGGAAAGAGCGGCGGCAATGCCGCCAATATCCGTAATTCTCGGCATTCATCCGGATTTATCCGGACTCGTCCGGACGGAATAACAAAGAGAAGTCCCGACCCGCTCCTGAGACCTTTGGGGCGGCGATTGACCGGCGTGACCCCGGTCGCCGAACGAGACGGGATTCGTCAATCATCGCGGGTTGCGAGGAAATTTCTGGAACTATGGCCGCATTCATCCACCTCCGAGTTCACCAGGGACGATGACGGACACCTACCGGGCGGGACCGCATTCCGCCTTCATCGCCGCGCTCATAGAGTTGCGGGAAGCGGCCGGGCAGCCGAGCTATACCCAGATGCATCGGTTGTCCCGCGTGCAGGGCACACCCAAGGAGCTGCCCGCGAGCACGCTCAACGACATACTCAACGGCAAGCGGGAGCGCCTGCCGGACTGGGGGCTCGTCGCCTCCTTCGTCGCGGTCTGCCGGCGCCACGCCGAGCAGACCGGCCTGCCGGCCGGCCCTCTCGGCACCCTGGAGGAGTGGGCGGCCCGCTGGCGCGCCGCCCGCAACGAGCCGCCGGCCCGCCCGCGGGTCACCGGCTCGTACGACCCCTACACGACGCCCCCCGACGAGGCGGAGCGGCGCACCACCAGGACCGTCGCGCGCCTGGTCCGCCTGGCGGGCGACGGCGACCCCGACGCAGCGTGCCGGCTGGCGATCATCGACCTGCTGACCGGCGACCTCGCCGAGGCGCGGTACTGGATCCACGCCGCGGCCCGGCGCGGCCATCCGGACGCCCGCGCCCTCGCCGCCCATCCGCGGCCGGTCGAGCTCGCGGCCGGCCTGTCCTTCGCCTACGGGGAGGCGTGCGAGCAGGGGGGCCCGGCCAAGCTCCGCATCGCGCGGTTCTACTACCGGCTCGCCGCCGGGCGGGGTCACCCGGGCGCCGCCGAGCGCCTGCGCGTGCTGCGCGCCGTCCCGTTCGGCAAGCCGCTCCCCGCTCCCCCGCGGGCGGACGACGCCTGAGACTCAGTCGACGGGCACGGGGATGCGCGCCTCGACCTTGAACGACGCCCGGTCGGCGCGGTAGACGTCGCGGGCGAACTCGATGCAGCGGCCCTCGGCGGTGTAGGTGCGGCGGGTCAGCAGGACGCCGTTCGAGGCGCTGCGCACCTGGAGCCGGGCGCATGAGGCGTCGTCGATGACGATCGACTCGATGACGGCCGACGCCTGCGTGGGGACGACCCCGTACTCGTTGCGCAGGACGTGCCAGAGCGAGCCGGTGAGCGGCTGCTCCAGCAGGCCGGGCGTGAGGGCGCTCGGGAAGTAGGTGGTCTCCAGGGCGATGGGCTCGTCGTCGGCGAAGCGGAGCCGGTGCAGGGCGTGCACGGTCTCCTCGCCCGCGAGGTCGAGCGCCGCCCGCGCCGAGGGGGTGGGCGGGCGTTCCTCGGCCCAGATGAGCTGGGCGGACGGCCGCCGCCCGGCCAGGATGATCTCGTCGGAGAAGCTGCCGATGTGGAAGGGCACGCGGGGCTCGGCGACGAACGTGCCGCGCGGCGGCCTGCGGTAGACGTACCCCTCCTTCTCCAGGAGCGCGAGGGCCTGCCTGGCGGTCATCCTGCTGACGCCGTAGGTGTCGCTGAGCTCGCGTTCCGACGGCATGAGGGTGTGCGGGCCGAGCTTGTCACCGGTGATCCGGTCGCGGAGCTCCGCGGCGATCGAGACGTAGCGCGGAGATGTTGCGGTCTTGTGAACTCTCGTCCCCATGGTTGACACCTTAGCCCGCTTGGACGGTACCTTGCGGTCTACACCACATGGTATATACCAAGGAGGAGGTTGCGATGAGTCAACACAACACCGACAGCGACGAGCTGGCTCGCTTCGGTTATGAACAGTCCTTCGAACGGCGGACGGGCAAGTTCGCGTCGTTCGCGGTGGCCTTCGCGTTCGTCTCGATCGCGACCGGCATCTTCACCACCTACGGGTCGGTCCTGAACTCCTCGGGCCCGCTCGGCATCTGGACCTGGCCGATCGCGGTGGTCGGCCAGCTCGCGGTGGCCCTCGTCATCGGCTCGCTGGCCTCCCGCATCCCGGTGACCGGCTACGCCTACCAGTGGACCTCCCGCCTGGCCAACCCCGTGCTCGGCTGGATCATCGGCTGGATCTCGTTCATGTTCCTCGCGGTCGTGGTCGTGGCCGTGGACTACACGGTGGCCTCGACGGTGCTGCCCGTCCTGCTGGACTACGAGGCGAACGGCTTCGTCACCTGGGCGGTCACCGCCGTGATCCTGCTCGGGCAGGCCGCGCTCATCGGCAGCTCGACCAAGTGGACGGAGAAGGTCAACAACGCCGCCGTCTCGGCCGAGCTCGTCGGCATGGTGCTGCTGACCGTGCTGCTGCTCGTGGTGGCCGCGATCCGCAACAACATGGACTTCAGCAACCTGTGGAGCCGGGGCGCCGTCGCGGCCGAGGGCTACTGGAGCTTCGGGGAGGCGACCTCGGCGGGCCCGTGGATGCTGGGCTTCCTGCTGGGCGCGTTCACCATCGTCGGCTTCGAGTCGGCGGCCAACCTCGCCGAGGAGACCAACGACCCCGAGCGGGTGGTGCCGCGTGCCATGTGGCAGGCCGTGCTCGCCTCGGGCGTGCTGGGCTTCCTGTTCCTGGTCGCGGTGACGCTCGCGGCCGGCGACCCGGTGGCGCTGGCGGCCTCGGGCACCCCGATCGCCGACGTCATCAAGAACACCCTGGGCCCGGTCGTGGCCACGCTCCTGCTGCTGCTCGTCGTGCTGGCGATCTTCGCCTGCGGCCTGGTCATCATGATGACCGGCACCCGCCTGACCTGGGCGATGTCCAGGGACGAGCGTTTCCCCGGCTGGCGGCAGTGGAAGAAGGTCTCGCCGCGCTTCGGCACCCCGCTGCGCGCGACGCTGTTCTACGTGGTGCTCGCCGAGGTGATCCTGGGCCTGTTCTCGGCCTTCTCCGAGGACGCGCTGTTCACCCTGTTCGGCGCGGCCACGCTGCTGCCGGCCGTCATCTACGCCGCGACCGTCGCGCTCTACCTCACCAAGCGGCGGGCGCTGCCCGAGGGCGGCAAGTTCGATCTCAGCGGGTGGGAGAAGCCCGTGCTGGCGGTCTCCGTGGTCTGGCTGGTGTTCGAGCTGTCGCTCTTCCGCGACGCCTCCTTCCGCGACGCCTGGCTCTACGTTCTGGTGATGGTCGTGATCGGCGCCGCCTACCTGGTGACGCTGCTGGCGACCCGGGGCCGCCGGGCGCTCGACATGCCCGACATGCACTCGATCGACGCCGCGTTCGCGCAGAAGGAGCAGAGCTGACGATGCACATCCTCGCCATCGACCAGGGCACCTCCGGGACCAAGGCCATCGTCGTGGACGCGGCCGGGACGGTCCTGGCGATCGCCGAGGAGGGCCTGCGGCCCCGCTACCTGGACGGCGGCGGCGTCGAGCAGGACCCCCAGGCCCTGCTCGCGTCCGTCCTGACCGCCGGGCGGCGGGCCGCGGCCGAGGCCGGGGTGCCGCTGGACGCGGTCGCCCTGGCCAACCAGGGTGAGACCGTGCTCGCCTGGGACCCCCGCACCGGCGAGCCGCTCACCCCCGCCGTGGTCTGGCAGGACCGCAGGGCCGAGCGGTTGTGCGCGGAGCGGGCCGCGCACGCCGGGCGGGTCGCCGAGCTGACCGGCCTCGTGCTCGACCCGTACTTCTCGGCGCCGAAGATGCGCTGGATCCGGGACGAGCTCACGACCGAGGGCGTCGTGACGACCACGGACACCTGGCTGGTGCACCGGCTGTGCGGGGCGTTCGTCACCGACGCCTCCACCGCCTCCCGCTCGCTGCTGCTCGGCCTGGACGACGCCCGCTGGAACGACGAGCTGGTAGAGCTGTTCGGCCTCGGCGGCGAGCGGCTGCCGGAGATCGTCGCCAGCGACGCCGTGGTGGGCACGACCAGCGCGTTCGGGCCCGAGCTGCCGGTGACCGGGCTGATCGTGGACCAGCAGGCGGCGCTGCTGGCCGAGTCGTGCCTGGAGGCGGGCACCGCCAAGTGCACGTACGGCACGGGCGCGTTCCTGCTCGCCCAGCTCGGCGGCTCGCCCGCGCGCTCGGCGTCCGGGCTCGCCACCTCCATCGCCTGGCGGCTGCGCGGCGAGACCCGCTACTGCGTGGACGGCCAGGTCTACACGGCGGCCTCGGCCGTGCGCTGGCTCGCCGACCTCGGGCTCATCAGCGGCGCGGCCGAGCTCGACGCCGTCGCGGCGCCGTCCGGCGACGGGGTGCTGTGCGTGCCCGCGCTCGCCGGGCTCGCCGCGCCGTGGTGGGACGCCGGCGCCACCGCCTCCTTCACCGGCATGACGCTCAGCACCGGCCGCGGCCATCTCGTACGTGCCCTGCTGGAGGGCGTCGCCGCGCAGGTCGCCGCGCTGGCCGAGCTGGCCGGGGCGGATCTCGGCGCGCCGCTGACCCGGCTGCGCGCCGACGGCGGCCTCACCCGCTCCCGCGTCCTCATGCAGGCGCAGGCCGACCTCGCGCAGATCCCCGTCGAGGTCTACCCGTCGCCGCACGCGACCCCGCTCGGCGCCGCCGCCTGCGCCCTCATGGCTCTCGACCCCGCACTGGACCCGGCCACCGCCACGGGCGGCTGGCGGCCGTCGGCGGTCTACGAGCCCGCCTGGCCGGCCGAGCGGGCCGCCGCGTACCTGGAGCGATGGCAGGCCGCCGCCCGCGCCACCCTGTCCGTGAACTCCGAGGAGCACTCATGACCTCGTACGACGTCGCCGTGATCGGCGGCGGCATCGTCGGCTCGGCCATCGCCCGCCTGCTCGGCGGCGCCGACCTGTCGGTCGCGCTGCTGGAGGCCCGCGGCGACGTGGGCGACGGCACCAGCAAGGCCAACACGGCCATCCTGCACACCGGCTTCGACGCCAAGCCGGGCACCCTGGAGTCGCGCCTGGTCGCCCGCGGCTACCACCTGCTCGGCGAGTACGCCGCCGCCACCGGCATCCCGGTCGAGCGCACCGGCGCGCTGCTGGTCGCCTGGAGCCAGGAACAGCTCGACGCCCTGCCGGGGCTGCGCGACAAGGCCGCGCGCAACGGCTACACCGCCTGCGAGATCGTGGACGCGGCCGAGGTCCGCCGCCGGGTCCCCGCGCTCGGTCCTGGCGCGCTCGGCGGCCTGACCGTGCCGGGCGAGTCCGTCATCTGCACCTGGACCACGAACCTGGCCCTCGCCACCGACGCCGTCAACCGCGGCGTACGCCTGCTGCGCGGCCACCGGGTCACCGCGGTCCACCAGGGCGCGGACGCCACCCGGCTCACCACCACCGCGGGCGAGGTCACCGCCCGGTGGGTGGTCAACGCCGCCGGACTCGGCGCCGACCGGCTCGACGCGCTCTTCGGCCACGACCGCTTCACCGTGACGCCGCGCCGCGGCGAGCTGCTGGTCTTCGACAAGCTCGCCCGGCCGCTCGCGCCCTGCATCGTGCTGCCGGTGCCGTCGTCGGCGGGCAAGGGCGTGCTGGTCAGCCCGACGATCTACGGCAACGTCATGGTCGGCCCGACCGCCGAGGACCTGTCGGACCGCACCGCCACCGGCACCTCGGAGGCGGGGCTCGCGTTCCTGTGGGAGAAGGCGGCCGCGCTCATGCCGGCGCTGACCGAGGAGGAGGTCACCGCCACGTACGCGGGCCTGCGGGCCTCGGCCGGCCGCGACGACTACCTCATCGACCTCGACGCCGGGCAGCGCTACCTCCTCGTCGGCGGCATCCGCTCCACCGGCCTGACGGCCGGGATGGCGATCGCCGAGCACGTCGCGGGGCTGCTCGGCGAGCACCTGGACCTCGCCCAGCGGGCCGGGCTGCCCGCGCCGCCGCGCATGCCCAACCTCGGCGAGGCGTTCACCCGCCCGTACCAGGACGCCGCCGCGATCGCGGCCGACCCCGAGTACGGCCGGGTGGTGTGCTTCTGCGAGCGGGTCACCCGGGGTGAGCTGCGCGACGCCCTCGCCTCGCCGGTCCCGCCCGCCGACCTGGAGGGGCTGCGCCGCCGTACGAGGGTCATGAACGGGCGCTGCCAGGGGTTCTACTGCGGCGCCCGGGTACGCGAGATCTTCGAGGGGGAGAACGAATGACCGAGCGCGTGCGGGTGGCCGTGATCGGCGGCGGCCCGGCCGGGCTGACCGCGGCGGCCGCCCTCGCCCCGTCCGTGGCCGGCGACGTCCTGGTGCTGGAGCGGGAGGTCGAGACCGGCGGCATCCCCCGGCACAGCGACCATCCCGGCTACGGCCTGCGCGACCTGCGCCGGTTCATGTCCGGCCCCGAGTACGCGCGCCGGCTCACCGGCTCGGCCCGCGAGGCCGGGGCCCGGCTGGAGACCGAGGCCATGGTGACCGGCTGGGCCGGGCCGCGCACCCTTGAGGTGACCTCGCCGCGCGGCCGGCGGCTGGTCGAGGCGGACGCGGTGGTCCTCGCGACCGGCGCCAGGGAGCGGCCCCGCCCGGCCCGGCTCATCGCGGGCGACCGCCCCGACGGCGTCTACACCACCGGCCAGCTGCAGAACCTCGTGCACCTGCACCACCGCGAGGTCGGGCGGCGGGCCGTGATCGTCGGCGCGGAGCTGGTGAGCTGGTCGGCGGTGCTGACCCTGCACGAGGCGGGCTGCCGCACGGTGCTCATGACCAGCGAGTACGACAAGCCGGAGGCGTACACCGCGTTCCGCGTGCCGGGGCGGCTGGCCTTCGGCGTGCTGGTGCGCGCCCGCACCCGCGTGGTCGCCATCCACGGCAAGGGCCGGGTGACCTCGGTCGAGATCGAGAACCTGGACACCGGGCAGCGTCACCGCGTCCCCTGCGACACGGTGATCACCACCGGCGACTGGATCCCGGACCACGAGCTGGCCCGCGCCGCCGGCCTCGACCTGGACGAGGGCACGCGGGGGCCGCGCGTGGACACCTCGCTGGCCACGAGCGTGCCCGGCGTGTTCGCGGCCGGGAACCTGCTGCACCCGGTCGACACCGCCGACGTCGCGGCGCTCGACGGCCGGCACGTCGCCGCGGCCGTCCTCGGCCATCTGGCCGGCGAGCCCGCGCCGGGCGGCGGGGTGCCGCTGGTCGCCGAGGCGCCGCTGCGGTGGGTCGCGCCGCAGCTCGTCAGGCCCGGCGGCCCGCCGCCCTCGCGCGGCAAGCTGCTGCTGTGGTCGGACGCCTTCCGCACGCTCCCCCGCGTCACCGCCACCCAGGACGGGCGGGTGCTCGGCCGTGCCCGCCTGCCGTGGCCGGCCGCGCCCGGACGGGTCTTCCGCGTCCCGTACTCGCTGGTGGCGGGGGCCGACCCGGCGGGCGGACCGGTACGTCTCACGCTGGCCTGACCGGCGGGACGTCCTCCAGGTAGGCGGCGGCGCGAACGTGCACGACATGCATGGATGCATGTCGTGCACGTTTGTCGCTAGGGTGGCCGGCGAGACCCTGCCCGCCCAGGAAAGGATGCGCCCATGGCGTCCACCAGCGACCGGCCCGAGTCCCCCACCGCGATGCGGCGCCTGCTGCCCGCCGACATGGTGGAGCGGGGCGCGTGCCCGTTCGACCCGCCGGCCGGGCTGCGCGAGCTGCGCGGCAAGGGGGCGATCCGGCCGCTGACGCTGGGCAACGGCGCGCCGGCCTGGCTGGTCACCGGCCTGGAGGAGGCGAGGGCCGTGCTCGGCGACCCCCGCTTCAGCGCCGACCGGGTCCGCCACCCCGACGCCACGAGCCCCGGGCCCGCCGCGCCGCAGGTCGAGAGCCGGACCGACGGGATGTTCGTCTTCATGGACCCGCCGGAGCACACCCGGCTGCGGCGGCTGCTGACCGGCCAGTTCACCGTACGGCGGATGCGGGCGCTGGAGTCGCGCGTCCGCGAGATCGCCGTCGAGCACCTGGAGGCGATGCGGGCCGCGGGCACCGAGGCCGACCTCGTGCCCGCGTACGCGCTGCCGATCCCCTCCCTGGTGATCTGCGAGATGCTCGGCGTCGACTACGCCGACCGCGCCCAGTTCCAGAGCAACACCGCCGTCGCCCTCAACTCCGACACCCCCGACGACGAGCGGGCCCGCGCCGGGCTGGAGCTGTACGGCTTCATCCAGACGCTGGTCGACGCCAAGAAGGCCGAGCCGGGCGACGACATGCTGTCCGGGCTCATCCACGACGCCGACCCGCCGCTGACCGACGCCCAGCTCGTCGACATGGCGCTGGTGCTGCTCGGCGCCGGCCACGAGACGACCGCCAACATGCTGGCCCTCGGCACGTTCGCGCTGCTGGAGAACCCCGAGCAGCTCGCCGCGCTGCGCGACGACCCCGGCCTGCTGGACAACGCCGTCGAGGAGCTGCTGCGGTTCCTGTCGATCATCCAGATGGGCGTCAGCCGGGTGGCGACCGAGGACGTCACGATCGCCGGGGCCGACGTCCCCGCGGGCGCCACGGTGATCATCGCCACGCCCGAGGCCAACCGCGACCCGCGCCACTGGGACGACCCTGACCGGCTCGACGTCCGCCGCCGCCGGGTCTCGCACCTGGCCTTCGGGCATGGCGTGCACCAGTGCCTCGGCCAGCAGCTCGCCCGCGTGGAGCTCAAGGTCGGCCTGGGCGAGCTGCTGGCCCGGCTGCCGGACCTGCGCCTCGCCGTACCGGCCGGCCAGGTGCCGCTGCGCAACGAGATGCTGATCTTCGGCGTGCACTCCCTGCCGGTGACCTGGGGCCCGTGAGATGAGCGAAGCCGGCGCGCCCGCGGTGACCGGGCGGCGCGAGCGCAAGAAGCTGGCCACCCGCGCCGCGCTCCGGGAGGCGGCGCTGCGGCTGGCCGCGCGCCACGGGGTGGAGCGCGTCACCGTCGAGCGGATCGCCGCCGAGGCCGACATCGCGGTGCGGACCTTCTTCAACTACTTCTCCAGCAGGGAGGAGGCGATGGTCGCCACGCTGGCCGCCGGGGCGGAGGCGCTGATCGCCGAGTTCCGCGCCCGGCCGCCCTCCGAGTCGGTGCTGACGGCCCTGCGGGAGGCGGCGCTGCGCGTGCTGCGGGCCGGCGACCTCGCCGGGCCGGAGCAGATCCAGGCGCTGCGGCTGATCGTGCGGGCCCCCTCGCTGGAGCCGCAGCGGCTCGCGGTGTTCGCCGCCCAGGAGCGGGCCCTCGCGGCGGCCATCGCCGAGCGGGTGCCCGCCGTGGCCGGCGCCCGCTACCCGGCGCTGTGCGCGGCCACGGCGCTGACGGCGATGCGTCTCGTCCTGGACGAGTGGCTGGACGACGCCGCCGCGTCCCGGGCGGCACTGCGGGAGAGCCTGGACGAGGTGATGGCCGAGCTGGCCGCGGGCCTCGACCGGCCCGGCGACTCGTAGTACGCGGGAGCTACGCGCGAAGTTCGCTCCGCAGCGGGAGTCGGACGGCCCCCGGTGATCCGTACGGTCGGCGTGGACGATCACCGACCACCGAGGGACCGCCATGCTCTTCTTCCCCACCCCTCCGAAGCCCCGTCCGCCGCGCCCGGGGGCGCTCCGGGCCGGGCTGGCAGCGCTGATCATGGGGGCGGTCGTGTGGCCGGCGACCGGGGCGGCGCGGCCGGGGGCGGTGCCCGCGCCCGTGCCCGCGCCCGTCCCGCCGCTGGCCGTCCCGCTCGGCGACGGGCTCGCCACGCGGTACGCGGCCGCCCGCGCGGAGATCCTGGCCGCCGTACGGACCGCGGACCGCCACGGGCATCACCGGCGGGCCGCCGCGCTCCGCGAGATGGCCGTCCCAGCCCGCCGCTTCCTGGCCTTCGACGGGCGGGACGGCGGCCGGGCGGCGGAGGTCTTCGGCGACCTGCCCGCCGCCCGCGCGATCGCGGTGCTGGTCCCCGGCGCGGGCGTCGACCTCGACCGGTACGGCCCGCTGCGCGGCGGCGCGACGCGGCTGCGGGACACGCTCGGCGGCGGCTCCGCCGTGGTCGCCTGGCTCGGATACGCGACCCCGAGCAGCGTGAGCCTCCAGGCGCTGACCCCGGCCCGCGCCGACGCGGCGGTCCCCGCCCTGCGCGCCTTCGTACGCGAGCTGCGCGCGGCCAGGCCGGCGGCGCGGATCTGGCTCGTGTGCCACTCCTACGGCTCCGTCGTGTGCGGCCGAGCCGCCGGCGGGCTGGACGTGACCGGCGTCGTGCTGCTCGGCGGCCCCGGCGCGGGCGTCGCCACCGCCGCCGCGCTGGGCCCGTACGCCGAGGTGTGGGCGGGCCGGGCAGCCGGTGACTGGGTCGCCCTGCTGCCGCACGTGTCCGTCGAGCTGCCGTTCGCCACGGTGGGGCTGGCCGCCGACCCGGTGTCGCCCGGGTTCGGCGCCCGGGTGCTCGACGCGGGCGCCGGCGGGCACGGCGACTACCTGGCGGCCGGCTCCCCGGCGCTGGCGGGCGTCGCGCGGATCGTGGCGGGGGCGGGTGGCGGCGATGGATGACCGTCCCCGGCAGGTGCCGCCACGGGCCCGGCCGCGTCGCTACGCTGGAGCGGCCGGACGCGGGGACGGCCGGGGTGGAGGCGACGTGAGGCGGAAGCAGGAAGCCGGGCGGCGTGGTCTCCTCGCCGCCTTACGCGCCGACCTGTGGTCCACGGCCGCCGACCCGCTCCCCCGGATGCGCGGGCCGCGCCCGCTGGCCCGGCTGCCGCACGTCCTCGTCGTCCTGTACGCGCTGGTCCTCGGCCTGTTCCCGGACGGCGCGGGCATCGACCCGACGGTCCCGCTGCTCGCGACGGCGCAGGCGGCGGCGCTGGTGGCCGCGATGTTCCGCCCGCTGCCGGCGTTCTGGGCGTCGCTCGCCGTCGTGCTGGCCGGAGCCCGTGCCGGGATGACGTACCTGCCGCAGACCCTCACCTTCCCCTGGATGGTCGAGCGGGAGGCGCCCGGCGCGCCGCTCATGCCGAGGATCCTGTACGCCGACCCGGTGGCGTTCCCCTGGACGGGGTCGGGGATCTTCCTGCACGCCGGGGTGCTGTTCCTGCTGGCCCTGCGGGTACGGCCCCGCGCGGCCGCGGAGACGCTGGCGGTCAGCGTGCTCGCCGCGGCGGCGTGCGTGGTGTTCCTGCCCGAGCAGACGGGCGGCACGCCGGTGGTCGCCGTCCCCGTGTACGCGCTCGCCGTCGCCTCGGGCACGATGGTCCGGATGCTGAGGACGACCAGGACCCGGCTGGAGGCCCAGGAGGAGCTGACGGCGGAGGAGCGCGCCCACCGCACGCTGCTCCAGGAGCGCAGCAGGATCGCCCGCGAGCTGCACGACGTGGTGGCGCACCACATGTCGGTGATCTCCATCCAGGCGCAGGTGGCGCCGCACCTCGTCCACGACCCGCCGGACGAGCTGCGGGAGAACCTGGCCGGCATCCGCGGGAACGCCGTCGAGGCGCTGACCGAGCTGCGCAGGATCCTCGGCGTGCTGCGCACGGAGGACACCGCGGGCCACGCGCCGGGGCAGGCGCCGCAGCCGACGCTCGACCGGCTCGGCGAGCTGCTGGCGAACGTGCGCGGCGCGGGCGTCACGCTCACCGTCGAGATCGCGGGCGAGCGGCGTCCGCTCGCGCCCGGCGTGGAGCTGTCGGCGTTCCGGATCGTGCAGGAGGCGCTCAGCAACGCGATGCGGCACGCGCCGGGCGCGGCCGTGACGCTCCGGCTGGGTTACCGGCCGGACGCCCTCACGATCCGGGTCGTCAACGCCGCCCCCGCGAAGCCGGCGCCGCCTTCGGACGGCGGGCACGGGCTGCCGGGGATGCGCGAGCGCGCCGCCATGCTCGGCGGCGACCTGGCCGCCGGGCCGACGCCGGACGGCGGCTACGAGGTCAGCGCGTACCTGCCCGCCGGTACGCCGGCGGCCCCGGAGAAAGGTGACGAGACCCTCTCATGACGAGCATCCGCGTGCTCATAGCCGACGACCAGGCGATGGTGCGCCAGGGCTTCACCGTGCTGCTCGACGCCGAGCCGGGCATCGAGGTCGTCGGCCAGGCCGCGAACGGCCTCGACGCCGTCTCCATGGCCGCCGCGCTGAACCCCGACGTCGTGCTCATGGACGTGCGGATGCCCGAGCTCGGCGGCATCGAGGCCACCCGCCGCATCGCCGCCCGTCCTGGCACGACGGTGAAGGTCCTGATGCTGACCACGTTCGACCTGGACGACTACGTGTACGAGGCGCTGCGCGCCGGCGCGTCCGGCTTCCTGCTGAAGGACGCCTCGGCGGCCGAACTGGCCCAGGCGGTGCGGGTCGTCGCCGCCGGGGACGCGCTGCTCGCGCCGGCCGTCACCAGGCGCCTCATCGCCGAGTTCACGCGGCTGAGCGCCGGGCCGCGCGCCCCGCTCAAGGAGCGCCTCGGCGACCTGACCGAGCGGGAGACGGAGGTGCTGGCGCTGGTCGCGCAGGGCCTGTCGAACGCGGAGATCGCCGCCGGCCTGGTGGTCGCCGAGCAGACGGTCAAGACGCACGTGAGCCGGATCCTGGTCAAGCTCGGGCTGCGTGACCGGACGCAGGCGGCGGTGTTCGCGTACGAGACGGGCCTGGTCCGCCCGTCCGGCTACTGATCCCGCCTGGCCTGCCACTGCCGTACCCAGGCGCGGCCGTAGTCGTTGCCGTGCGGGGTGCGCAGCACGGTGTGGACGTGGAACGGCTTGGGGGTGTCGTAGTCGAGGAAGACGCCGCAGTGGTGGTCGAGCTCGGCGACGATCACCGGCGACTGGAGCCGGTAGTAGAAGACGTCGCCGGGCCGGTGCCCGCCGATCCAGCAGAACCAGGTCTCCCTCAGATGGGCGGCGACCTCCCTGAGCCGGGCGGCGCGCGGCCCCTCCGGCAGGAGCCCGGCGAACGTGCCCGCGATCGCCAGCGCGTGCTCCTGGGCCTCGGCGGGCATGTCGGCGACCCGGAGACCCTCGACCGGGATCACCCGGTTGTCCTGGAACGCCCCGGCCAGGTGGCGTTCGTCGCCCGGATCCACCCGGCCCTCCGGCATGGCCGGATCGACCATCCGCTCGTAGACGACGGCCTGCCGGCGCTGCTCGGCGGGCAGCGCGGCCATCAGCCGCAGCCCCAGCTCCACACGGTCGGCGAACACGTCGCGCAGCCCGGCGTGCGGGCCCGCGTCGATCTCGTCGGGCTCCGCACCGAGGAACACCGGCGACAGCGCCATGCGGCCCTCGACGACCAGGCAGTTGAGCGCGCAGTGGTGGCCGTAGAGCTGCCAGCCCCACGGGGCCCGGAGGTCGGGGGTGCCGTAGAGCGCGAGGTTGTAGCTGAACTCGTTGAGGATGGTCTCCAGGCCGACGACCTCGCCGAGGAAGCCGTTGATGAGCATCATGGCGCGCGCCAGGTGGTAGCCCTCGGGCGAGAGCGAGGCCCGCACCAGCGCCAGGGCCTTCTCGCGGACGGGCTCCGGCTGGAGGTCCAGGCGCAGGCCGGTGTCGAACTGCAGGAACTCCGGGTTGGCCCAGGTCTGCCACTCCACGGCGTCCACCGGATGACCGATGCGGGCGCGGCCCTCGTCGTCGAGGGCGGCGAGCAGGTCGCGCGCGGCGGCGACCATGGCCGCGACGGGCGCCTCCTCGCCGGGCTCGGCGGGCGTCAGCGGGTGCAGGCCCTCGCGGAGGACGCCGTTCTCGGTGACGCCGCGGAACTCGTTCCTGTAGAGCGGCGTCCAGTTCGCGACCAGGCCGCCGGTGAACGTGCCCGGTCTCCTGGCGAGCTCGCCGTAGGCGTACGGGTCGAGGCCGCGGATCTCGGCCAGGCGCGGGTGGTCGTGCGGGAACAGGTGCCGTCGGTACTCACCGGGCATGACGGGCTCCTCCGGCGTTCAGGGGGTGAGGGGACGGGGTGGGGCTCAGGGGGCGGGGGTGCGGTGTGCGGCGACGGCGGCGCGGACCGCGGCCTCGTCGCCGTCGGCGATGGCCTCGACCAGGTCGGCGTGAACCTGGTAGCGGGCGGCCCGGTACGCCGCCCGCGGGTCGTCGGCGGGGCGGTCGTCGGCGGGCCGGTCGTGGTCGTCAGAGGGCCGGTCGTCGGCGAGGCGGGCGGAGGTGGTGCCCAGGTGGCCGAGGGTGCCGACGTAGACGGCCCGCGCCATCGCGTTCGGGCTGATGGCGGCGATCCGCTCGTGCAGCGCCCAGTTGGCGCGCATGAAGCCGTCCCAGCCGGGCGCGGCGCGCAGCCGGCGCAGCAGGCGGCGCAGGTCGGCGACGTCCTGGGCGGTGCGGTGCCGGGCGGCGGCGAGGTCGATGAGCTCTTCGAGGTGCTCGCGCAGCTCGATGGCGTCGGCGACCGCGCCCGGCTCGTCGGCGACGCTCAGCAGCGTGTGCCGCAGCCGCACCACCGGCCCGCGCTCGGCCGCGAACAGCCCGCCCCCGCGCCCCGGCCGGATCTCCAGCACGCCCCGGTCGCGCAGCAGCCGGACGGCCTCGCTGACCGTCGCGTAGGCGAGGCCGGTCTCGGCGCGCAGCGACTCCAGCGTCCCGACCGGCTCGCCGGGGGCGAGCCCGCGGACGCGCTCGTCGAGCGCGGCGGCCAGCCGCTCGGCGCGGGTCCGCGCGCCCTGCCCGACGCCGGCCAGGGGTTGTCCGGAGGAGGAGGTCTGCGGCATAGTCGCCATCCAAGCACAAACCTCCGAACCTTTAGAAGGTTTCACGGCGGGCAGCGAGGAGAGGGCCGATGAGGATCGCAGGCATCCGCAGGGACGGCGGCCCGGTCGAGGTGGCGTCGCTGTCGCCCGACGGCACGACGGTCACCGTGCTGGCCGGACTGGAGGAGTTCTGGGCGGGCGCGGCCGGATGGCTGTCCAGGGAGCCGGCCGGCGAGACGGTCCCGGCCTCGGCGGTCGCCTTCGTGCCGCCGGTGCTGCCGGGCGCGCGGGTGATCTGCGTCGGGCTCAACTACCTCAGGCACGTGGCCGAGGGCTCGTACGCGGGCGAGGGCGTCCCGCCGCACCCGACGCTGTTCGCCCGCTGGACGCGCTCACTGACCGTGGGCGGCGCCCCGGTGCCGGTGCCGTCGGGCGAGGACGGCCTGGACTGGGAGGGCGAGGTCGTGGCGTACGTGGGGGCGCCGCTGGCCGACGCCGACCCGGACGAGGCGCTGGCCGCCGTGGCCGGCTACTCGGCCTTCAACGACATCACCTCGCGCCGGGCGCAGAAGCTGACCAGCCAGTGGACCCTCGGCAAGAACGGCGACAACTCCGGTCCCCTCGGCCCTCTGGTGCCCGCCGCCGAGGTCGGCGACCTGCGTGACGGGCTGCGGGTGCGGACGCGGGTCAACGGCGAGGTCGTCCAGGACGGCCGCACCGACGAGATGGTCTACACCGTCGGCGACACGCTCGCCCTCATCTCCCGTACGTTCACGCTGCGGCCGGGCGACCTGCTGGCCACCGGCACGCCCGCCGGGGTCGGCTACGCGCGTACGCCGCCGTGGCTGCTGCGGCCGGGCGACGAGGTGGAGGTCGAGGTCGAACGGCTCGGCAGCGTACGCAACCCGATCGTCGCCAACGACGCCCGGCTGCCCGCCGCCTGAGGCGGCCGCGGCCCGCAACCGTTGCACACTGCCATGAACAGGCCGGGGCCCGTCGCGCGTATCTCATGACGAGCGGCGCCCTCCGCCCGGACGCCGCGCCACCCCGATCCGGAACGGGATGACGACCATGGCCCACCCCAGCACCACCACCGCCGGGGGCCTCGCCGCCCTCTGCCTGCTCACCGCCTGCGCCGGCTACACCCCCACGCCGCTCCCCGACACCGCCGCCCTCGACGCCGCCGCGTCCGCGGAGCCCGACGCCACCCCTTCCGAGCGGGAGAGCGACACCGGCACGGTCCAGACCAAGTGGGGCCCGCTGTCGGAGCTCGACCGCGACCTCGTCCGCAAGGTACGCCTGGCCAGTCTGTGGGAGATGCCCATGGCGCAGGACGCGATCCAGCGCGGCGAGGCCGCCCGCGTCCGGCAGATCAGCAGGGAGATCGCCGCCCAGCACCACACCCTCGACGGCCAGGTCCGCGACGTGGCGGGCAAGCTGCGGATCACTCTGCCGGTCAAGCCCACGGACCAGCAGCAGGCGTGGATGACCGACATCTCGGGCCGGTCCGGGCAGGCCTACGACGCCACGTACGTCAAGTGGCTGCGCCTGGCGCACGGCCAGATCTTCGGGGTCATCGGCACGGTGCGCGGCACCACCCAGAACACCCTGATCCGCCGCTTCTCCGAGCAGGCCAACGCCGCCGTGCTCAACCACCAGCGCCTCCTGGAGAGCACCGGCCTGACGACCCCCGAGAGCTTCCCCACCCCGCCCTCCTGAACGCACCAACGTGTACAACTGTGTCCATGAAACAGCCCTTCGCGGGTGGCCGGGCCGGCGCCGGCGATCTCGACGCCGTCATCTCGGCCGTGCTCACCGGCTCGCGGCTGCTGGTGGCCATCGCCGCCCGTTCCATGGCCGCGGTCCAGGACCGGGTCACGCTCCCCCAGTTCCGCATGCTGGTGGTGCTGTCCCTGCACGGCGAGACCAAGCTCGTCACCATGGCCGAGCTGCTCGACGTCAACAGCTCCACCGCCATGCGGATGGCCGACCGTCTCTCCGCGGCCGGTCTCGTCACCCGCGAGGTCAACCCGCACAACCGCCGCGAAAGCCTCATGCGGCTCACCTCGGACGGCCGGCAGCTCGTCGAGGACGTGATGGCGCGCCGCCGCGAGGAGATCGCCGGCATCGTCTCCCGCATGACCCCCGAGCAGTCCCGCGCGCTCGTCTCCGCCATGAACGCCTTCACCGAGGCCGGCGGCGAGCGCCTGCCCGGCCCGCGCTACCCGCTCGGCTGGCCCGACGCCCCGTGAGCCGGGCCCGGCGCCCCTTGTGACCGGCCCGGCTCCTCGCGGGACGACGGCAGCGGCTCGACCCACCGGGACCACTGGCGCTGCGCCGGTCAGAGCCAGCCGCGGGACTCGGCGACCCGTACGGCCTCCGCCCGGTTGCGGGCCCCGGTCTTGCCGATCGCGGAGGACAGGTAGTTGCGCACGGTGCCCTCGGTCAGGAACAGGTGGCGGGCCAGCTCGGCGACGGTCGCGCCGCCGGACGCGGCCCGCAGCACCTCGGCCTCGCGCTGGGTGAGCGGGCTCGGCCCGACCGTCAGGGCGGAGAGCGCCAGCTTCGGGTCGATCACGGTCTCCCCGGCCATGACGCGCCGCACGGCCGCGGTCAGCTCGGCCACCGGCGCGTCCTTGACGACGAATCCGGCGACGCCGGCCGCGAGCGCCCGGCCCAGGTAGCCGGGCCTGCCGAACGTCGTGACGATGACCACGCGCTGCCCGCGCAGGCGTTCGGCGACCGTCAGGCCGGACATGCCGGGCATCTCGATGTCGAGCAGGATCACGTCGGGCCGGTGCTCGGCCACCGCGGCCTCGACCTGGTCGCCGCGCCCGACCTCGGCCACCACCTCGATGTCGTCCTCCAGCGACAGCAGCGCGGCGAGGCCGCCCCGGACGAGTTCCTGGTCGTCGGCGACGAGGACGCGGATCATGACGGCTCCACGGGGACGCGGGCGCGCAGCAGGTAGCCGGCGCCGTCCGGCGGCGGGCCGGTCTCCAGGCGCCCGCCCGCCGCGGCGAGGCGTTCGGCCAGCCCGGTCAGGCCGTTCCCCGGGGCGGTGCCGGGGGCCGGGCCGGTCCCGTCGTCGCGTACCTCGACGGTGGCGGCGCCGTCGTCCACGGCGAGGGCGATCCGGCAGCGGCGGGCGCGGCTGTGGCGGACGACGTTCGTGGCGGCCTCGCGTACGGTCCAGGCGAGCAGCGTCTCGGCGGCGGCCGGGATGGGGCCGGCGGCGGGCGAGACCTCCAGGCGGATCCCGGCCAGCGCGAGGCCGCCGGTCGCCCGCCGCAGCTCGTCCGACAGGGCGGGGGCGCGGTAGCCGGCGACGGAGTGGCGCACCTCGTCGAGGGCCCGGCGGGCGGCGCGCTCCACGTCGGCCATGCGGCTCGCGGCCCCCTCGGGGTCGTCGCGGGCGAGCCGGGCGGCGAGCTGGCTGGAGATCGTGATCGAGGTGAGCGTGTGGCCGAGGGTGTCGTGCAGGTCGCGGGCGAAGCGCAGCCGCTCGTTGTCCACGGCGAGCTGCGCCACCTCGGCGCGGGCGGCGGCGAGCCTCGCCAGCAGCTCGCCCATGCCGAGCAGCGCGGAGACCGCGCCCGCCTCGGCGAGGATCACCAGGGGCACCCACCAGATCTGCCCGAGCGGCAGCCCGTACGCCGCCAGCGCGCCGGTCGTGACGGCCGCCGTCGCCGCGAGCGCCGCCGCGAACGCCGCCCCGCGAACGACGGGGGCCAGCGCGCTGACCACGAAGACGAAGCTCACGTACGCCCACGGCGGCCCCAGCACCGGCATGCCGGCCAGCGCCGCGGCGGCCACCCCCGCGGGCCACCACGGCGCGGGCCGGCCCGGCCCGAACACCGCCCACGTCGTACGGATCCAGCACACGACGAGGACCGCGGTCACCGCGACCGCCCACAGCACCCGCCCGGCCCCCGGGGACGCCCACAGGAACGCCCCCAGCGGCCAGGCCAGCAGGGCCAGCCAGGCGGCCGAGCCGGCCCTGGCCGCCGCGCGTCCCCGGCTGAAGTCGAAGTCGTCCACGCTCACGTCGTCCACGCTCACGTCGTCCACGCTCACAGGGCCCGACGGTAACGCCAGAGGGCCAGCGCGACGAAGACCAGCGTCCAGCCGGCGAGCACGGCGAGCGAGAGCCCCGTCGGCGGCCTGCCCTCCAGCGCCCGCCAGCCGAGGGAGCCGACCTGGTAGGTGGGGCTGTACTCGGCCAGGGCCCGCATGCCGGACGGCATGCTCGTGACCGGCACCCACAGCCCGCCGAGCACGGACAGCCCGAAGTAGACGATCATCATGGCGAGGCTCGCGAGCTGGCCGCTGAAGGTGTAGCCGAAGGCCACGCCGAGCGCGGCGAACGGCAGCACACCCGCCCAGACGAGCGGCACCAGGGCCGCCCACGTGCCCGCGGGCAGCCGTACGCCGCCGAGCAGCGCGCCCGCCGCCAGCACGACGAGGATGCTGGGCAGCACCCCGGCGGCGGCGCCGAGCAGCTTGGCGGTCACGTACCCGTGGGCGGGCAGCGGGGTGACGGCGAGCTGCCGCAGCCAGCCGCCGGCCCGCTCCATCGCGATCGCGCCGCCGACGAACATCGCGCCGCCCATCGCCCCGTAGGTGGCCATGGACACCATCGCCTGGGCGGGCGGCGCCACGGTCAGCACCTTGGCCCACAGCAGGAAGAGCAGGAGCGGGAAGACGGTCAGCATGGTCATCCCGACCGGGTTGCGGAGGGCTCGCGCCAGCTCCAGCCGTACGTACGCGCTCATCAGCGCGCTCCTTCCACGAGGTCCGGGCCGGCCGTCAGGCTGACGAAGGCGCTCTCCAGGTCGACGCCCTCGACGCGCACGCCCCGGACGTCGTCGAAGGCGGCGAACAGCGCCCGCAGCGTCGCGTCGGAGTCGGCGGTGCGCAGCGCCACGGTGCCGTTCCCGGCGTGGACGCCGCGCACGCCCGGCAGCGCGCGCAGCCGGGCCAGGTCGGCCTCCCCGCGGACGGCCGCGCTGTCGAAGCGGATCTCTCCCCCTCCGACCAGGGCCTTGATCGCGTCCACCGGGCCGTCGGCGACGACCCGGCCGCGGGCCAGCAGCACGACGCGGTCGGCGTAGGCGTCGGCCTCGGCCAGGTAGTGGGTGGCGAAGACGGTGGTGCCGGCGCGGCTGTTGACCTCGTGCCAGAGGGCGCGGCGGCCGTCGACGTCCAGGCCGGCGGTGGGCTCGTCGAGCACCAGCAACTCGGGGCCGCCGGCCAGGGCGAGGGCGAACCTGACCCGCTGGCGCTGCCCGCCGGACAGCCGGCCGACCCGGCGCTCGGCGAGGTCCGTGATCCCCGCGGCGCGCAGGGTGGCGGCGAGGGGCGGCGGGCGGTCGTACATGGCGGCGACGGCGGCGACCAGCTCGCGCACCCGTACGTCGTCGAGCAGCCCCGCCTCCTGCGGCAGCACGCCGACCCGGCCGGCGCGCAGGGCGTCGGCGGGCGGGAGGCCGAGCAGCGTGGCCCGGCCCGAGGTGGCCGGCAGCAGGCCGAGCGCGACGGCGAGCAGGGTGCTCTTGCCGGCTCCGTTGGGGCCGAGCAGCGCGACCGTCTCCCCTTCCGCCACGGTGAGGTCGACTCCGTCCAGGGCGGTGACGGGGCCGTAGCGTTTGCGTGCGTCGTTCAGTTCCAGCGCGTTCCGCATGGGTCCAGCGTGCGGTGGCGGGGGCCTCGGAGGTAGTGCGGTGCGTCAGCCGCGCCGCCATGACAAACGTCATCGCAGGTAAAGACTGAGGGCGATGTCGTTGCCGGGGAATTACCCAGGTAGGGGGTTAGTTGTACATATCGGACGCGAGATGACATAACTCCGCGTACCGGGCATCGCAAACCTTTTCCTTCTGATGGCTCTCGACGAGGAGCCGTGCGATCGCCCCCCGGCAGCCGCCACATCCGGGCGCTGCCGCCGCCCGTTGCACGACACACCGCCAGGAGCGTATTCCTTCATGTTCGAGCACCGTCTCACGCATGCCCGCACCGCCCTCCGCGCCGCGCTCGGCGCCGCAGTCGCCGCCGGCGCCATCGCCGGCGGAGTCGCCGCCGGCGGCACCGCCGCCCACGCCGACACCGACGTCCGCCCGCCCGCCCGGGCCGCCCAGCACACGCAGGCCGTCCAGGTGACCGCCGAGCAGGTCCTGGCCACGGCCAGGGCGCAGATCGGCACCACCGAGAACGCCGACGGCGGCGGCACCAAGTTCCAGCAGTGGTACACCACCTCGCAGCGCGCCCTGGAGACCGCCGCCCGCGACGGCGGCAGCACCACCTCCTACAAGAACGCCCCCTGGTGCTCGATGTTCGTGTCCTGGGTCGGCGAGCACACCGGCGCCCGCTCGCAGATCGGCTGGGACGCCTACGCCGTCACCCACGCCAAGTGGTTCGAGGCCAACCAGCGCTTCGGCACCGCGCCGAAGCCCGGCGCCGTCGTCTTCTTCTCGTGGAGCGGCAGCAAGGACCTCGACGCCATCGACCACGTCGGCTTCGTCGTCAAGGACAACGGCGACGGCAGCCTGACCACCATCGAGGGCAACACCGGCAACGGCAAGGTCGAGCAGCGGACCCGCCCGACCTCGCAGGTCGTCGGCTACGGCTACCCGGTCTACGCCTCCTGAGGCGTCCGGGCGGCGGCGGCCGTCCGCGCGAGCAACGCGCCGGAGAGCACGACCAGGCCGCCCGCCACCTGCGCCGGACCGAGCGTCTCCCCCGCCAGCGCCCAGGCGGCCAGCGCGCCGGCGATGACCTCCAGCGAGGCGACCGTGGCGCCGACGGCGGCCGACAGGCGGCGCACGGCGTGCACGCCCAGCACGTACGCCACCGCCGTCGCGACCACCACCAGCCCCGCGTACGCCGCGGCCACCGGCAGCGGCAGGCCGCCGGGGCCGGGCGTGGCGGAACGGGTGAAGACCTCCCAGGGGATGCCCCAGGGCCGGGCGAGCGGCAGCAGCACCACCGCCGCCCCGGTCATCCCCCACGCGACCAGGCCCAAGGGGTCCACCTCGCCGCCGGAGCCCTCGTTCATCAGGAAGTAGCCGGCGGAGCAGGCGGCGGCCAGCAGCCCGAGCAGCAGGCCGATCCCGTCCATCCGCGTCTCACGCCAGACCTCGGCGACGATCCCGAGACCGGCCAGCGCGACCAGCGCCCCCGCGTACGCGGCGGGCGCTGGTCGCGTTTTCCTGACCAGCCGCGCCCACGCCACCACGAGCACCGGCGCCAGGTAGACCAGCAGCAGCGCGATCCCGACCGGCAGCCGGGTGATCGCGGCGAAGTACAGCGACTGCACCCCCGCCACCGCCGTGACCGCGTACAGCGCGACGAACGGCAGGCGGACGCGGCGGATCCGCAGCGCGTGCGGCCTGGCCACGGCGAGGACGGCCACCATCAGCAGCCCCGCGCCGGCCAGCCGGGTCCACACGGCCTCGAACGGCGTCAGCCCGGCGGCGATGAGATATTTGGCCAGCGGCCCCGAGAACGCGAAGCAGCCCGCCGCCCCCAACGCCAGGGCGAGTCCCGCCCCCCTCCTCACGGCCCGTCGCCCGCCTTCGTGCCGCCCCTGAGATCGGAAGGGGCGGCCGCGGCGTTGGGAGAGGCCGACCCGGGGTCGGGAGAGGCGGACCCGGGGTCGGGAGGGGCAGCCCCGGGGTCGAGGCAGGCGTCGCGGTTCGTGACGAGCACCTGCCGGAGCAGCGCGGCGGTGCGCGACTCGGACGCCGACGGGCCGGCCGAGCGGGCGAGGTCGGCCACGATGTTGAGCGCCGCGTGCGCGCGGAAGCGGACGCGGGCCGGCTCCTCCCCCGGGCGCAGCTCGGCGAGCAGTCCGGTCCAGGTGTCGACGTGCCGCCGCTGGGCGGCGCGCAGCCGCCGCAGGTCGGCCGGGGGAAGGTTCTCGCCCTCCGTGAGGTAGACCGCGGTGAGGTCGGCCTGGTCGAAGGTGTAGGCGACGTAGGTGTCGATCAGCCGGGACAGGGCCTCGGCGGGCGTGCCCGCGCCGGACAGCGCGGCCGCCGTCAGGTGCTCCAGGCGGCTGGTGGCGCGGTAGTAGGCGGCGGCGAGCAGCTCGGCCTTGCCGGTGAAGTGCGTGTAGACGCTGGAGGCGTTGATGCCGGCGGCCTGGCCGATGTCGGCGATGCTGACCTGGTGGTAGCCGCGCTCGTCGAAGAGCCTGATGGCCTCGGCGAGCAGCCGCTCGCGGCGGGGCAGCAGCGCGAACCTCCCGGAGCCCTCTGACCCCCCGGAGCCCTCTGACCGCCCGAAGCCTTCGGACCGGGCGCCGGGCGGGCGGTCCGGGGCGGGCAGGTCGGCGGCGAGGACCGCGGCGACGCAGCTGAGGACGGTCTGCTCGGCCTTGGCCCTGGGCAGGCTCGCCCGGTGCGTGGCGGGGCTCGCGACCACGCTCAGCGCGGCCGAGGTGAGCAGCGCGGCGTCGCGCCGGCCCAGCTCGGGCCGCACCCCCAGCAGCAGCTCGCGCAGGGCGCGCACGGAGCGGTCGAACGACGCGGCCGGCTCCGCCTGGAGTCCGGGGTCGAGATGGCGGGCCTCCCACTGGTAGAGCCGGGCCACGCCGCGCCGGTCGAGGGTGTAGCGGACCAGCGCCCGCAGCGCGGCGTGCAGGCGTTCGCCGGGCGTCGCGGCGCCGGCGCCGGCGGCGACGCACTCGGCGAAGCGGGTGACCAGCTCCTCGACGGCGGCGGCGAGCACGGCCTGCTTGTTCGGGAAGTGCCGGTAGATGGCCGGGCCGGTGATGCCGACCTCCTGGGCGATGTCCTCGATGCCGACGTTGTGGTAGCCGCGGGCGCAGAACAGCTCGGCGGCGACGAGGGCGATCGCCTCCTTGCGGTCCTTGGGGCGGGCGCGCTGACTTGTCGGCATGACCCGAGTGTAGCGATCGCGTGGTGATCCGGAAATCGCCTCCTCCCCTCAGAATGCATCCGTCCGACCTGCATCGACGTGACCGCAAGTAAGTCGTGATTCGGATGTATTGACACCAGAACGATGTTCGGGCTTCGATGGAGGCGCTCGGGGTCGGCGGAGGGAGAAAAAGGATGATCACAGAGGCGGACGTGCGGGCCGCGCTGGGTACGCACACGGTTCCTGGGCTGCTACGGCGCAACGCCGAGGAGCACGGCGACCTGCCCGCCCTGACCGGGACCGACGGAAGCACGCTGACGTGGCGGGAACTGCGCGAGCGGGTACTGTCCGTGGCGAGCGGGCTGAGCGCGCTGGGCCTGCGGAACGGCGAGCGGCTGCTCATCGGCATGTCGAGCCGTCCTGAGCACTGGATCGCCGACCTCGCCGCGGTCGAGCTGGGCGCGATCCCGTGCACCACGTACGCGACGTTGAGCCCGGAGCAGATCCGCCAGGTCGCGCTGCACAGCGCGGCCACCGTGGTGGTGCTGGAGGGCCCGGCCGAGCTGGAGCGGTGGGCGCCCGCGCTGGCCGCGATGCCCGGGCTCAAGGGCGTCGTGGTCGTCGAGGACGCCGGCGACTCCGGCCACACGCGCTTCGCCGACCTGCTGGCCGCCCCGGGCGACGCGGTGCCGTCCGCGAACGCCGCCCAGGACGACCCGGTGACGATGATCTACACCTCGGGGACGACCGGCGACCCGAAGGGCGTGGTGCTCTCGCACCTCAACGTGCTCTACCAGTGCGCGCTCCAGGAGCTGGTCCAGCCCACGCCCGCGAACCCGCGGACGGTCGCGTACCTGCCGCTCGCGCACATCGCCGAGCGGGTGCTCGGCATCTACCTGCCCATCTACACCGCGGGCCACGTGACGATCTGCGCCGACTCCACGAAGCTGCTGCCCACGCTGATCGCGGTGCGTCCGCAGGCGTTCTTCGGCGTGCCGCGCGTGTGGGAGAAGTTCGCCGCCGGGCTGCAGCAGATGCTCGCCGCCCTGGACAGCGACGCGCTCCGCGAGGCGCGCGAGCTGGCGGCCGAGGCGTACCGGATCCGCGGCGCCGGCGGCGAGCCGCCCGCCGACCTGGCCGGGGAGCTGGAGCGCGCGGACCGGGAGGTGCTGCGGCCGCTGCGCGAGCGCATCGGGCTCGCCGAGGCGGTCCGGCTGGGCAGCGGCGCGGCGCCCATCCCCGCCGAGGTGCTGGAGTTCTTCGGCAGCCTCGGCATGACGATCATGGAGGTGTGGGGGCTCAGCGAGACCACCGGCTCGGCCACCAGCACCTTCCGCGACGACTACCGGGCCGGCACGGTCGGCCGCCCGATGCCGGGCATGGAGATCAAGCTCGCCGACGACGGCGAGATCCTGGTCCGCGGGCCGCTGGTGTTCCTCGGCTACCTCCAGCCCGACGGGCAGGTCAAGCCCGCGGTGGACGCCGACGGCTGGCTCGCGACCGGCGACATCGGCGCCTACGACGACAATGGGCTGCTGAAGATCATCGACCGCAAGAAGGAGATGATCATCACCTCGCACGGCAAGAACATCGCGCCGAGCGCGGTCGAGTCGCTGCTGCGCGCGCACCCGCTGATCGGGTACGCCGTCGTGGTCGGCGACCGGCGGCCGTACCTGACGGCGCTGATCATGCTGGACGAGGAGGCCGCGCCCGTCTGGGCCAAGGCGCGGGGCATCGCCGCGACCGAGCTGAAGGAGCTCGCCGCCGACCCGCAGGTGCTGGCGGAGCTGGCCGAGGGCGTCGAGCGGGCGAACGCGGCGCTGTCGCGGCCCGAGCAGGTGAAGGCGTACCGCGTGCTCGACCACGCCTGGAGCCCGGCGAGCGGGGAGCTCACCCCGTCGCTGAAGCTGCGGCGGCGGGTCATCGAGCAGCGCTACGCCGAGGTGATCGAAGAGCTCTACAGGGGAGGATCTGGGGCGTGACCCTGACCGACGAGCGGCGCGACTTCGTGGCCGCCATCGAGGACTTCTGCCGCCGCGAGGCCGGCACCCGCGAGCAGTGGCTCAAGCTGACCGACGGCGGCGCCGAGCCGCACCACGACGGCCTCTACCGGAAGATGGGCGAGCTCGGCTGGCTGGGCGTCGCAGTCCCGCAGGAGTACGGCGGCGCCGGCCAGAGCATGGTGGACCTGCTGCTGTTCCTGGAGACCACCGCCTACTGGCAGGTGCCGATCGGCGGGTTCGCCACGTCCGCGATCACCGCCGCCTCCTACGAGCGGTTCGGCAGCGAGGAGCAGAAACACCGGGTGCTCGGCGGCTTCCTGCGCGGCGAGGTCCTGGCGGTGTCGATGTCGGAGCCCGGCGCGGGGTCGGACGTCGCGGCGCTGACCTGCCGGGCCGAGCGGCGCGACGGCGGCTGGGTGGTCAACGGCCAGAAGACGTGGTGCTCCAACGCGCACATCGCGGAGCACATCCTGCTCGTCGCCCGCACGTCCACGGAGGGCGGCAAGCACGACGGGCTCACCATGTTCTCCGTCCCGGCGGGCGTCGAGGGCCTGACCGTGCGCGGCATCGAGACGATGGGCGGCCGCGAGGTCAACGACCTCTACTTCACCGACTGCCGGCTGCCCGAGGACGCGGTGGTGGGCGAGGTCGGGTCGGCGTGGCGGCAGCTCATGTCCGGGCTCAACCTGGAGCGCATGATCCTCGCCGGGCTGATGCTCGGCGCCGCGCGCCGGGTGTTCGACGACACGGTGGCGTACGTGCGCGAGCGGCAGCAGTTCGGCCGCCCGGTCGGCAGCTTCCAGGCGCTGCGGCACCGGCTCGCCGACCACGCCACCGAGCTGGAGTGCACGCGGCTGCTGGTGCACGACGTGGCGCGGCGGATCGAGGCCGACCCGGAGCGGCAGCTCCCGCGCGAGGCGTCGATGGCCAAGCTGAAGGCGACGGAGCTGGCCAAGGCGCTGGCGCTGGACGGCATGCAGATGATGGGCGGCTACGGCTACGCCACGGAGTACGGCATGGAACGCCTGCTGCGCTCCACGGTGGTGTCCACGGTGTACGGGGGCACGAGCGAGATCCAGCGCGACATCATCGGCAAGTCGTACGGGCTCTGACCGCCCGGCCCGGTCCGCCGGGCTGGCACAAAAATGGCACAAAGAGGGTCCGACAGCGGTAAGTCCATGCATGTCCCGTCACTAGGGTGAAAACTCAGCAGGTGATCGCGGACGGGGCAGGTTCGGCATGGAACGGGAGGACTCGCCGTACCCGATGCTGGTCGTCGGCGCCTCGGGCGCCGTCGAGCGGGCGAACGCGGCCGCCCGCGCGCTGCTCGGCGGCGCGCGGGACGTTCCGGCGTGGCTGGCGCGGGCGCACGGCGAGCACGCCGCCGGGCCTGTCACGGGGCCGGTGGGCGAGCGGGTCTTCGAGGCGCATCCCGTCCGCGACGACGGCGCGGGCCGCGTCGAGTGGTGGCTGGTGGACGTCACAGAACGGCACAGGGCAGGCGAGGCCGTGCGGGCCGAGCGCGACGCGCTGGCCGCCGCGGTGGAGGTGTCCAGCGAGCTGCTGGCCACGCTCAACCTGGACCGCTGCCTGGAAGCGGTCGCCCGGCTGGCGGTACGGCACCTCGCCGTGGCCGCCAGGGTCGTCCTGCCGCGCGCCGGGCACCGGCACGTGGTCACCTGCTGCGAGGCGGGCGACGGCACCGCGCACCTGGACCTGACCCGCGAGGCGGGCACCATGCCCGGATTGTCCGAGGCGCTGCGGGGCTTCCCGCCGGTGCCGCCCCGCTGGCTGGACCCCGCCACGGCTCCCGCATGGGTGACGCGCGGCGCGCCCGCCGGGATCGGCTCGATCGTGGTGCTCGCGCTCCCCGGGTACGGGTTGCCCGCGGGCGCGCTGATCCTCCTGCGCCGCTCGGAACATCACGGTTTCACCCCGTCCGAGGCGCTGTTCGCGCCGCTGTTCACCGCCCGCGCGGGCACCGCGATCTCGATCGCCCGCCTGTACGCCGAGCAGGCCGCCATCACCGAGACGCTGATGGCCGACCTGCTGCCGCCCGTGATGACGCACGTGGACGGCGTGGAGGTGGCCGCCCGCTACCGCGCGGCCGGCGACAGCGCGCAGGTCGGCGGGGACTTCTACGACGTGCACGCGGTCGCCGGCGCCGGCCGCCGGTCCCTGGTGGTGCTCGGCGACGTGTCCGGCAAGGGGCTGGAGGCGGCGGTGCTCACCGGCAAGATCCGCAACACGCTGCGCGCCCTGCTGCCGCTCTCCGACGACCACCAGCGGGTGCTGAACCGGCTCAACGACGTGCTGCTCGCCGCCGACGGCTCCCGCTTCGTCACGCTCGTGCTGGCCGGGGTCGAACGACGCGGCGGCCGGGTCGTGCTCCGGCTGACCAGCGCCGGCCATCCGCCGCCGATGATCGTCCGTTTCGACGGGCGGGTGCAGGTGGCCCGTACCAGGGGGACGTTGATCGGGCTGCTGGAGCACGTCACCAGCGTCACCGAGGAGGTGCTGCTGGAGCCCGGCGACACCTGCCTGCTCTACAGCGACGGCGTCATCGAGGCGCGGGGCGGGCCGTTCGGCGGCGAGCTGTTCGGCGAGGAACGGCTGGAGGCGGAGCTGCGGCGCTGCGCCGGCATGCCGGCCGACTCCCTGGCGGAGCGGGTGCAGATGCTCGCCTCGCAGTGGGCGGGCGGCGGCGAGCGCGACGACCTCGCGATCGTCGCCATCGGCGTGCCGCGCGAACAGTCCAGGAACGGAGCGGTCCCGTGAACGACGACGTCAGGCGGTGCGCGGAGGCGCTGTGGCAGGCGGCGACGGCCGGCGACGAGTACGCCGCGATCGAGGTCGCCGTGTCCGCGCTCGACAGCGGCCTGCCCGCCGAGAGCCTGATCCTGGACGTCGTCGCCGCCGTGCAGGCGCGGATCGGCCTGGAGTGGGCGCACAACCGGCTATCGGTCGCTCAGGAGCACACGGCGACCGCGGTCAACGAGAGCGTGCTCGTCGTGTCGGCCCACCACGCGGCGGCCGGGCTGCGCGGTCCCGAGCAGGCGAAGGGGCGGATCTGCCTGGCGTGCGTGGAGGGCGAGTGGCACACGTTCCCCCTCCGGCTGCTGGCCGAGGTGCTACGGCTGCGCGGCTGGCGGGTCGACTACCTGGGCGCGAACGTGCCCACCTCGGCCCTCGTCGTGCACCTGCACAGGACCGGGCCCAGCGCGGTCGCCCTGTCCGCCTCGATCGCGACCCACCTGCCGGCCGCGCACGCGGCGATCACGGCGTGCCGGGCGGCGTCCACGCCGGTGCTCGCCGGCGGCCCCGCGTTCGGCCCGGACGGCCGCTACGCGCGCCGGTTCGGCGCCGACGCCTGGGCGCCGGACGCCCGCGCCGCCGCCGACCTGCTCGACCACGGCCTGCCCCGTCGCGACGGACCCGGCCGCGGCCACCAGGCCGACCTCGAGTACGCCGTGCTCGATCTCCGCACGCCGGACCTGGTCAGGGCCGTCATGGACGAGCTGGACCGGCACGCCGGGGAAACGGGGCCGCACGGCGACACGGCCGAGGACGCCGCCTCGATCGTCGGCTTCCTCAAGGCCGCCGTCTACGTCGGCGACCCGGGGCTGTTCGCCTCCTTCGCCGGCTGGATGGCGGAGCTGCTCGGGGCGCGCGGCATGCCCGCCCCCGCCCTGCCGGCCGCGCTGGACGCCCTGGCGGACGGCCTGCCCGACCTGCCGCACGCCCGCGCGATGCTGCGCGTCTAGCGTGCGCGGGGAGGACCCCGGCGCGGCGATGCCGTACGGGTATCGCTGGATGCGGAAATGCACTTGGACGGGAATCATCCCTCGTCCTTAGCCTGAAGGCGTCACGTCCCCCGCGCCCAAGGAAGCATGAGCATGCCCCGTTACTCGCCGCAGGAGCTCGCCGCCCGTCTCGGGAGCGGCCTGTTGTCGTTCCCCGTCACGCACTTCACCCCCGACCTGTGCTTCGACGAGGCGGGCTACCGCGACCACCTGTCCTGGCTGAGCGAGCACCCGGTGGCCGGGCTGTTCGCGGCGGGCGGCACCGGCGAGGGCTTCTCGCTGACCGGCGAGGAGATCGACCGGGTCGTGCGCGCGGCGGTCGGCGAGGTCGGCGGCCGGGTGCCGGTCATCGCGCCGGCCACCGGCGGCACCGCCACCGCCGTCGCCCAGGCGCGCGCCGCCGAGGCCGCGGGCGCCGACGGGCTGCTGCTGCTGCCGCCCTACCTCACGGAGGCCGGCCAGGACGGGCTGGTCGAGCACGTGTCGGCGGTCTGCGCCGCCACCGGGCTCGGCGTGATCGTCTACAGCCGGGCCAACGCGGTGCTCACTGACCGCAGCGTCGAACGGCTGGCGGCGCGCAACCCGACGTTCGTCGGCCTCAAGGACGGCGTCGGCGACATCGAGAACCTCACCCGCGTCTACGCCGCCGTGGGCGAGCGCCTGACCTACATCGGCGGCCTGCCCACGGCCGAGACGTTCGCGCTGCCGCTGCTGCAGCTCGGCGTCACCACGTACTCCTCGGCGATCTTCAACTTCCTGCCGCGGTTCGCGCTCGGCTTCTACGCCGACGTCCGCGCGCGGGACCACGCGGCGGTCTATCGGCGCATCCGCGAGTTCATCGTGCCGTACCTGGACATCCGGGACCGGACGAAGGGGTACGCGGTCTCGATCGTCAAGGCCGGCCTGGCCGCCGTCGGCCGCCCCGCCGGCCCGGTCCGGCCGCCGCTGCAGAACCTCACCGAGGCCGAGCTCGCGGAGCTGACCCGGCTCGTCGGCACGGGCGTTCAGCGGTAGTAGCCCTCGACGGGGACGCGGGCCTCGTCGAGGAGCGCCGGGCCCTCCTGCGGCACCTGCGGCCAGGCGGCGCCGCCCGGCTTGAGCTCGCCGAGCTGCCCCTCCGAGAGGGCGTACACGACGCGCCCGAGTCCGCTGCGCTGGATCGCCCCCGCGCACATGCCGCACGGCTGGCAGCTCGTGAACATCGTGGTGGCGGCGGCGGTCGCCGGGTCGAGCTCGCGGGCCGCCCAGACGGCCAGCTTCAGCTCCGGGTGCGCGCTGATGTCGCGGCCGGTGACGGTGGTGTTGCGCTCCTCGGCCAGCACGCGCCCCCCGGCGTCGGCCAGCAGCGAGCCGAACGGCGGGTCGCCCGCCGCGCGGGCCTCGGCGGCCAGCTCGATCGCCCGGCGCAGCAACGTTTCCTCGTCCGGTGTCATGATCTCTCCTTCGCGGTGTTGAGGTCGGTGGGAAGGTCGGTGTGGAGGTCGGTGTGGGCGGCGACGTCGGCGAGCATGCGCCACTTCGCCGCCGGGCGCAGGGTCTCGTCAGGGTCGCCGTCGAACGGGTCGAGGACGACCGTGTCGGCGCCGAGCCGGTCGAGCTCGGCGAGGTCGGCGGTCACCTGGTCGATCGTGCCCTCGCCGGCGCGCCGGTCCGGCGAGGTGACGGGCGTGGCGGTGATCCGCAGGTGGATGCGCGGGGCGAAGGCGGGCACGGGCCGGTGGCCGGCGATCGTCCGCATCCGCTCCACCGCCTCGCGCAGCCAGGGCAGGGTGGCGCGCAGCGGGTGCCAGGCGTCGCCGAGCCGGACGGCCCGGCGGATGCCGGCGTCGCTGTTGCCGCCGATCCACAGCGGCAGCGGCCCCGCCCGGTAGTCCTCGGTGTCCTCGCGGGCGGCGCGCAGGGTCTTCAGCACCTCGTCGGTCAGCTCGCCGCGCCGCTCGAACGGCACCCCGAGCGCGGCGAACTCCTGCCGCGCCCATCCTGAGGCCACGCCGAGGACCAGCCGGCCGCCGCTCAGCCGGTTGAGGTTGGCCGCCATGCGGGCGGTCAGCAGCGGGTGCCGGTAGGGCGCGATGAGCACGGTCGTGCCGAGCCGGATCCGGCCGGTGACGCCGGCCAGCCAGGAGAGGGTGGTGAACGGCTCGTAGAACGGCGCGGGATACTGCGCGGCGACGTCCTGCGTCACCACGACGTGGTCGGAGACCATCAGCAGGTCGAAGCCGAGGCCCTCGACGGTCTGCGCCCACGCGCGCAGGACGCCCGGGTCGGTGCCGGGGCCGAAGTTGGGAACGTTGACGCCTAGTCGCACCGGTTCAGGCTATCCAGGCGACCGAGGCCGGAGTAAGGGATTCTTTCCGGCGTGAACGGCGATCGGCCGGGATTTTGCCGGTAGATTGGTCGAATGACCGAGAACATCGATGCGACCGACTGGGCGATCCTGGCCGAGCTGCAGCGGGACGGGCGGATGCCGTTCACCGAGCTGGGGCGGCGGGTGCGGCTCAGCTCCTCGGCGACCACCGAGCGGGTGCGCCGGCTGGAGTCGCTGGGCGTCATCACCGGCTACCGCGCCGAGGTGGACCTGGAGAAGGCCGGGTTCGCGGTGCTGGCCGTGGTGCGGCTGAAGTATCCGGGCAACCGGCACGAGCCCCTGCACCGGCTGCTCGCCGAGCGGACGGAGATCCTGGAGTGCCTGCGCACCACCGGCGACGACTGCTACACGCTGAAGGTCGCGGCGTCCTCCATGCGGCACCTGGAGCGGCTGGTGGGCGAGCTCGCCGAGCTCGGCAGCACGACCACCAGCGTCGTCTACAGCCAGCCCCTGCCCTACCGGGGGCCGCGGCCCGCTTCCTAGCCCGTCCCCCAGATGGGCCGTCCGGGGTCGGCAGGGGGCAGCTCGGCCAGGATCTCCGCGATGGTCTCCCAGTCGGCCACCTGGACGACGTCCGCCATGAGCCGCAGCCGCTCGGCGATCTCGTGGTGGGCGTCGAGCCACTCCTCGACGCCCGCCATGACCTGGCCGGTGACCGCCTCGTAGCCGCCGGCGCCGCCCTGGCCCTTGGCGAAGGTGGCGCCGAGCTTGTCCTCGCCCCAGAAGGCGCCGATGGCGTTCAGCTCGCCGGCCGCGTGGCGGACGAACTCCCCCAAGGTCTCCCGTTCCAGGTCGTAGGCGTCGGCGGCGGAGCGGAGCCGGCGCTTGTGGATCTCCATGCCGCGCTCAGCCTCCCGCCGGTTTGTGGGCCATGGTGAAGTACAGCAGCACGCGCCCCAGGGTCTCCTTCCAGGTCGGCACCAGCTCCTCCCCCGACTGCCCGTTCATGGCGTCGTAGGAGGGGCCGTAGCCGATGGACCCGCCGGCCAGGCGGCTGAGGAAATACTGCACGTCGGCGTTGCCGCTCACCTTCCTGGCCAGCGGCGCGGCGGCGTCGAACACCCCGTAGAAGGCGACCGAGGCGGCGAACTCCTTCAGCGCCTGCCTGGCGTTGTCCTCCAGCGAGCCGGGGTCCTCGCCGCGCGCCGCCTTCACGCCCGCGACCACGGCCACGTCGCCGACGGCGAAGAAGGCGCTGCCGATCGAGTATTCCGTCAGCTTGGCCGCCACGATCCGCGCGACGGAGTGTTCGAGCAGCCGGGCCAGCATGCCCGCCTGGGCGCGGCGCATGAGGAACTGGGTGATCTGGTACGCCGCGCCCGCCTGCCAGGGGAAGGTGCTGATGAAGACGAAGCTGGCGAAGTTGGCCAGGGCCAGCGTCCAGTACGTGTGCCTGGCCGCCTCGATCGCGTCGGCGTACCCGGCGCAGGCCTCGCTGTTGTCCCTGCAGCGGCGGGCGAGCCTGGCGGCGTAGCCGTCCTCGGGGTCGGGCGGGTAGAGGCCGGCGGTGACGGCCTCGCGGAACTCGGGCACGCCGCCGCCCTCGTTGTGGCGCCACACCGACGCCGCGGCGCCGTACGTGCGGGCGGGGCTGCGCTCGACGCGCTCGGCCAGCCGCGCCCAGACGGCCGCGGCCTGGCGGGCCTTGTCCGGGTCGCCCTCGGGATAGTCGACCGCCAGCATCTGGAAGACGAAGGCGGCGATGCCGAGGGTTCCGGCGCCGTAGATGCCGGCGCGGCCTGGGCTGATCATCGTGACCGCCTCCGTTCGCGGCCGGCGGGTCTGCCGTCGTCCTCCCGCAGCGCCTGCTCCAGGGGCGTGCCGGCGAGGAACGGCGTCACCAGGCCGGCGGCCCGCTCCCCCGCCGCGCGCGCCGCCCGCGCCGACGCCCGCAGGATCGCCTCGGCGAGCCGGTCGGAGCCGAGCCGCATGGCGCGCGGGTCGATGACGAGCCCGGCGAGCGCGCCGTCCTGCGTCACCTCGACGACGACCCGGCCGTCCGCCGCCTCACCCCGTCCCCTCACCTCGGCGAGCCGGTCGCGCAGCCCTTCCAGCGCCGCGACGTCACGCTGGTAGTCCGCCAGCAGCCTGCCGAGTTCGGTATCGTCTGGCTCCTTGGTCATGATCTCCACCCTATACACGTATAAGACGGTAGGTATTACATAATTTTGCGATCCGGGTAGCGTGGCCCCATGGTCATCGTCGTGACCGGCGCCACCCGCGGCATCGGCCGCGGGCTCGCCGACGAGTTCGCCGCCCGCGGCCACCAGGTCGTCACCTGCGGCACCACCGGCGGCGACGTGGTCGCCGACGTCACCGACCGCGACCAGGTGCGACGGGTCTGGGACACCGCCGTGGACCGGCACGGCCGGGTCGACATGTGGATCAACAACGCGGGCGTCACCCACTCCAGGCTCCCGCTCTGGGAGCTGCCCGCCGGCGAGGCCCGGCACGTGCTCGACGTCAACCTCAACGGCGTCGTCAACGGCTGCGCGGTCGCCGTCCAGGGCATGGCCGCCCAGGGGCACGGTCACGTGTGGAACATGGAGGGCCTCGGCAGCGACGGCCGGGTCGTGCCGGGGTTGTCCGTCTACGGCGCGAGCAAGCGGGCGCTGACCTACCTCACCAAGGCGCTGGCCAAGGAGGTCCCCCCTGGGGTGTCGGCCGGGCTGCTGAGCCCCGGCATGGTGGTCACCGACCTGCTCATGCGCGACGCCGGACCGGCGCCGAGCCGGGCGTTGCTGCTGCTCGCCGACCGGGTGGAGACGGTGACCCCGTGGCTGGCCGAGCAGGCGGTCGCGCGGGCCCGCAACGGCGCGCACGTACGGTGGCTGACCACCCGCAAGGTCCTCACCCGCTTCGCCCTGGCCCCGTTCGCCAACAGGGACGTGCTCTCCTGAGCCTCCTGCCCCCAGAAGGCACCGGCCGGAACGGCCGGGCTCACGCCGGCGAGGTCGCGCCGGCGTGAGCCCGGGTGTTCACTCGGTGGTGCTCAGCGGAGGTCGAAGGCGCGCAGCGCGGTCTGCTTGACGCGGTTGCCGGCCGCGTCCCACGCCTCCACCTTCAGGCTGACCGCGCCCTTCGTCGCCCGGAACGCCGGGTAGGTGGCCGAGGCGGTGTAGCGGCCGTCCCGTCCCTTCCTGAGGTCGGCGGGCCGCCAGGTGGCGCCGTCGTCGGTGCTGGTCCACAGGCGCACGCCCGCGATGGCCGGCGTCCTGCCGCCCGACGGCCCGTGGTACGCCTCCAGCTCGAACGTGTGCCGCCGGCCCGCCGCGACCGTGTTCCGCTCCGACAGGGTGCCGCCGAGGTCGTAGCTGACGTACACCGCGGGAACGGTGCGGCACTGCTCCACCGCCCCGTCGATCCACCAGGCGTAGCAGGTGAGCCCCGGCTGCGCCTGGTCCTTGCCGGACGGGGCGGTGAACGTCCACTCGATGTCCTGGAGGTCGTTCTTCGCCGTCAGCCGGTAGGTGCCCTCGCCCTCGGGCAGCGGGTAGCGCGGCAGCTTCATGAACGGGTCGACGGGCGTGTTCGGGATCTCCTTCCCGTCGCGGTAGAGGTGCAGGTCGTAGCGGGGCTGGATGTCGCCGAAGACGACGCCGTCGTCGCGCTGCTCCCCGACCCCGTTGACCATGGACGGCGTCACCCACAGGTTGCCGTCGTGCACGCAGATCGCGCACGGCATCCCGATGAGGGCCGTCATCGGCGGGGCGTCCCGGTCGCCGAGCCGGTACAGGTTCTCGCCCGACGTCGCGGCGCCCGGCACGCTCGGCGTGGCGAACCACTGCTGCGTCGTGCTGCCCGGCCGGTCGAAGACCTGGGTGCGGAAGCGGCTCTCCTCGACGTCCTGGACGGGGTCAGGGGTGATGAGCGCGGACAGGCCCGCCTGGTTCACGACCTTGGGGTCGAGCGGCCAGATCCACTGCGGCCTGCGGTCGGGCGCCGGGTAGGACCAGTGCAGCATGTTCGAGGCGGTCGAGGTGTAGGAGACGTCGTCGGGCCGCCACGCGCTGCGCCAGTTCATGTAGTTCGTGTACGGCCCCGCGTGCACGTCGAGGTCCACCCGGTGCATCTGGCGCTCGGTGACCTTGTAGCGCATCGAGCCGGGGACGCGGCCGTCCGCGTACGGCTTGAACACGTACGAGTACGGCGTGTTCGGCGTGCCCACCACGTCGATCGTGACCTGGCCGCGCCGGACCGCCTCACGGACCTTCGTGCCCTCGGCGTTCGAGACGTAGGCGACGGGGATGCCGACCGGCTTCCCCGGCCCGGTGTTCGGCTTCTGGGAGATGCCCAGCGGGATCGGGCACCTGCCGCGCTCCTCGTTGAAGACCAGGACGCCGGCCGCGCCCGCGTCCCTGACGGCGGAGGTCCGCTCGACCTGCAGGCCGCACTCGGGCCCGAACACGCCCTCGGCCAGCTCGGCGTCGATCAGGACGAGCGCGTCGCGCACGTCCTTGCCCGCGAGGTCCTCGGGACGGCCCTTGCCCGCGTCCACGACCCGCAGGCTCCTGCTCGGGAACGGCACCCAGCCGGGGTGCAGCTCCCCCCGGTCGAGGATGTGCACCCGGGAGACCGGGTGCAGCGCCACCGGCTTCGGCGTGCGCATCGTCATGCTGACCTCGGGAACGCCGAGCTCCCACTGGCCGGTGAGGCGGAAGCCGCCCTTGGTGACCCGCTTGGTCGGCAGCGCCCAGGCCTTCTCCCACGAGCCGATCGGGCGGTTGACCGGCAGGGCGCCGCCGTGGACGTCGCCGTTCGGCAGGGTCCGCTGGAAGAACAGGTCGTAGCCGTTGTTGAGCGGCTGCGCGGTCTTCGGCGCGTCGAACGAGATCTCGGTGGCCTTGCGGGCGTCGAGGGTGATCTCGGTGTCGCCGGTGACGGTCAGCTCCGGCTCGAACAGCCAGGCACGGTTCGTCCGGTCGTCGCCGTCCACCCAGTCGAGCACCTGGACCACGCTGACGGTGCCGGCGGGCACCCGGGTGACGACCACGCCGGTGTCGTGGATGCTGTACGGGCCGAGCTCGCCCTTCGTGCCGTCCACGTCCACGACGCTCATGGCGGTCGGGGTGCGCGGCTTGCCGTCCCGGTCGAGGGTGCGGATGGTGAGGTCCACCTTGGGGACGTCGCGCACCGCGCCGAGCGGCGTGGTGAGCCGTACGTCGCCGCCGGCCTCGGCGGTCACGGCGCCGCTGTAGGTGCCGAGGGCCAGCCCGGACGGGTCCAGGGTGACGGCCGTGCCTGCGGTGCCGCCCGCCGGGACGGTCAGCGTCGACTCGGCGAGGCTCACCTTCGCGCCGCCGCTCATCGCCGCCTTCAGCGTGAGCGTGACGGGCTCCTTGCCCAGGTTGGCGTAGGTGACCTTGCCGGTCCGCGGCTCGCCGGACTCCTCCTCCAGCAGGCCGAAGTCGACGCCGCCGCCGGTGGCGAAGACCTGCTGGCGGGTGGCCCGCTCCAGGTCCACGCGGCCCGCGCCCTGCTCGTGGACGGTGAAGCCGTCGTCCTTGGCCGTGGACATCAGGGCGGACTTGAGCTGCTGGGCCGTCCAGTCGGGGTGCTGCTGCGCCATGATCGCCACGGCGCCGGCCACGTGCGGCGTGGCCATGGAGGTGCCGGAGGCGGCGGTGTAGTGGTCGTCCACGGGGCTGCCCATGGAGGTGCCCGACGCGCGGGCCGCCACGATGTCCACGCCCGGCGCGGCGATGTCCGGCTTGAGCGCGCCGTCGCCGACCCGAGGCCCGCGGCTGGAGAAGCCGGCGAGCTGGTCGCTCTTGTCCACGGCGGCCACGGTCAGCGCCGCGTCGGCCGCGCCGGGGGTGCTCACGGTCTCCTTGCCGCCGAGGTTGCCCGCGGCGATCACGAACAGGGCGCCGGTCTCGGCGGTCAGGTCGTTCACGGCCTGGCTGAGCGGGTCGGTGCCGTCGGTGGGCGGGCCGCCGAGGCTCATGCTGACGGCCTTGGCGCCGCTGCGCGCGGCCCACTCCATGCCCTCGATGATCCACGACTCCAGGCCGGAGCCGCTGTCGTCGAGCACCTTGCCGACGACCAGCTTCGCGCCGGGCGCGACGCCCTTGTTCCTGCCGCCTGAGGCCGCGCCGGTGCCGGCGATGGTCGAGGCGACGTGCGTGCCGTGCCCCTGGCCGTCCTGGACGGCCTGGTCGGGGACGAACGACCTGCTGTCGGCGATCTTGCCGGCCAGGTCGGGGTGGGCGAGGTCCGCGCCGGTGTCCAGGACGGCGACGGTCACGCCGGTGCCGTCGTGGCCGCGTTCCCATGCCTGGGGCGCGCCGATCTGCGGGACGCTCACGTCGAGGTCGGCCTTGACCTTGGCGTCCAGCCAGATCTTGGCGATGCCGCCGCGCAGGCTCTTCGCCGTGCCCTGCTGGGCGCGTACGGACTCCCAGAACGTGCCGGCCTCGCCCTTGGCGACGTCGAGGGCGGCGGCGTGGATGCTCTCCAGCGTACGGGTGGGCTTGCCGGCGGGGATGGCCGCGGCCGAGCGCTTGACCTCGGCCTCAGGCTGTCCGCCCGGGTACTGCACAATGACCGGGAGCCGCCCGGTCGCGTCGTCGGCGTAGCCGTTCTCGGCCAGGTACTTGACGTCGAACAGGCGCCTGTCCAGCAGGCCGGCCGCGATGGCGGGGACGGCGTCGTCCGGGAGCACGTAGACGCCGTCCGGGGTGAACTGGGTGAACAGGTTGATCCGGCCGCCGCCCCGGCGGGTGCCGGGGTCGGGCTCCACGCGGTACTTGCCCGGGACGGTCTGGGTGAGCTGGACCTTGTCTCCGGTGATCAGCGTGACGACCAGGCGGCGGGCGCGCACGCCGGTCAGGGGGGCGGTCTGCGCCTCGTTCCCCGCGCCCTCGGCGGCGGTGGGGGCGGGGGCCGGGGCCGGTGTGGCCGTCGTGGCGGCGGGTGCGGGGGTCGCGGGCGACAGGACCGTCAGCACGGTGACGGCGGTCAGCAGCGCGCCTGCGCGGCGCGCTAACGGGGGGCGGGGCAGCGCCATGAAGGGCCTTTCTGAGGGGGGCTTCGCGTTGGGGGGGCGATCGGCGCGGCGGACGCGGTCCACCGGGCGGCGGTTCAGACGGGCTCGAACCCTTCGGGCAACCCCACCGGCGGGACCGGGCCCGCGGAGGTCGGACCGGCGGGTATCGGGTCCGCGGGGGTCAGGTCGGCAGGGGTCCGGTCCACGGGGTTCCGGTCGGCGGGGGTCCGGCCCGCGCGAAGTGGGTCCGCGGGGGGTGGGTCCTCGGGTGGGTCGTCGGGGCCGGGCTCGCCGCCGGGGTACTGCCGGGCCGGCTCCGGCGCTGCGGGGGTTTCGGACACGGGGAAAGTGTCGCGGCGGCGGCACGGAATGGGGAATGGGGTGCCCCATGGGGAAAAATCCCCATTCGCGAAACAACGTGAACCGGGCCGGCCCTGGGGACGGAGTCCTTCCGTGGGCGTCAGTCGGCGGGGAGGAGCCGGGCGAGCTCCGTCCGCGACCGCGCCCCGACCTTGCGCATCGCCGCGCTCACGTGCTTGTCCACCGTCTTCGGCGACAGGAACAGCTCCCGCGCGATCTCCTGGTTCGTCAGCCCCTCCGCCGCCAGCCGGGCCACCTGCTCCTGACGGGCCGACAGCACGTGGTCGTCCCCGCCGCGCGCCGCCGGGACCGGCGCGGGCCGGACCCCCCACCGGCGGCCCAGCCCGGCCGCGCGGTCCAGGTCCCAGCGCGCGCCGAGTTCCCCGTACAGGGTGACGGCCCGGCCGAGCCGGGTGGCGGCGGTGGGATCGTCCAGGGCGAACAGGCAGGCGGCGGCCTGCTCGTGCGCCTGCGCGGCCTCGTAACGGGCCGGGACCGCCTCGAAGGCGTCCGCCGCCGCGGCGAACCCGGCGGCGGCCTCCGCCCACCGCTCCCCGGCGGCGGCGAGCAGGCCGCGGGCGTACCCGAGGGAAGGCCCGGCCAGCGGGGCGTCGAGCCCGGCGAGGTGGGCGGCGTACCGGGCGACCGTGTCCGCCGCGTCCCCGGCCCGGCCCGCCGCGAGCAGCGCCTGGGTGAGCGCGGGCAGCGTGCGGACGGCCACGGGCCACAGGCGGGCCGCCTCCCAGTGGACGGCCGCCTCGGCCGCCGCCGCGAGCGCCGCCTCAGGCTCGCCCCGCAGCGCGGCCAGGCGCAGCAGCACGGCCAGGGGCAGGACGAGATCGTCGAACTGCCCCCGCGTCTGGGCCATGGCGACCGCGTCGAGCAGCAACGGCGGCGCCGCCTCCGGCCGCCCCTGGAGCGCGGCCAGGCAGGCGCCCAGCCCGTCCACGATGATCCGCTCGTGCGGCTCGTCGCCGAAGTGCTCGCGCAGCTCCTCCAGCCGCGCCGCGAGGCCGTCCCACGACCCTTCGAGGTAGTCGGCCACGGCGATGATCACCACGCACCGCAGTTCGAGGCGTCCGCGCAGGTCGGGCTCCGCGCCGTCCTCGATCGCGGTCGTCACCAGGCGGCGGCCGGCGCGGTGGTGGCCGGAGAAGAGGGCGGCCCCGCCGATGGAGCGGTAGGCGTTCACCTCGCGGCGCAGCAGCCTGCGCCCGCCGGTCTCGCGCAGCAGGTCCTCGGCCAGCCCGGCCCAGCGCGGATCGCCGATCACCACGAAGATCATCGCGATCTTGCCGAGGACCAGCATCCGCATGGCGGGGTCGTCCACGGCGGGCAGCGTGGCGAGCGCGCGTTCCAGCCAGGCCATGGCCTCGTCGAGCGGCACGGGGCTCGGCGGGCGCCCCACGCCGACCATGGCCCAGGCGGCGAGGCCGGGGCGGCCCGGCTCTCCCGGCCGGGCGGTCAGGTCCTCGGCGGCGGCGGCGAAGGCTTCCCCGATGCTGGCCTCGTCGGTCCGGGTGCGTTCCAGGTGCAGCGCGAGCAGCAGGCGGAGCGTGCCGCGGATGGGGCGGGGCACGTCCCGCTGCTCCAGGGCGGCGGTGATGAGGGCGGCGACGGGCGGGGGCCGCAGCAGCTCCAGCGCGGCCCAGCCGAGCCTGACCGTCAGCTCCGCCCGGCGGGGCGCCGGCGGGTCGGTCTCGCTCAGCACGTCCGTCAGCAGGCGCGCGGCCTCGGCGTCGTCGCCCAGCCGGGCCGCCTGCTCGGCGGCCTCGACGGCGGCGTCGGCCCACTGCCCGGTGCGGCCGGCGTGCCGCAGGTGGTGCGCCAGCCGTCCCAGCGGCACGGGACGCAGCCCGCGTACGGCGTCCGCCGCCTCGGCGTGCAGCGCCCGGCGGCGACCGGCCGGGATCGCGTCGTGGACCGCCTGCGCCGCCAGCACGTGCCGGAACCCGATCAGGCCGCCGGCGTCCGTGAGCAGCCCGGAGCCGAGCACCTCGTCGATCGCCCCGGCCTCGCCGGGGGCCAGCAGGTCGATGGGCACCGGCGTCTGCAGCACGGCGGCCCGCTCGGCCACCTCCTTGGCGCCCGAGGACAGCCGGGCGACGCGTTCCTGCACCGAGGCGCGTACCCCGCTCGGCACGTCCAGCTCGTCGAGGGCGCGCCGCGCCCAGCCGCCCTTCCACCTGATCAGCGTGCCGCGGACGCGCAGCAGCGCCATCAGCTCCTGGACGGCGAGCGGCAGCCCGGACGCCCGCGCGCACAGGTGCTCGGCGAACTCGGCCGTCACCTCCTCGGCGCCGAGGATGGCCGAGGCCATCACCCGGGTCTGGGCGGCGTCGAGCGGCGGCAGCACCAGGTGCTCGCGGCGGATCACGTCGGGGAGGCGGGCGGTGATGGCGCGCACCGCGGCCGGCGCCTCCTCCCCCCGGTACGTCAGGACCACCCGGAGCGCGCCGGCCGGCGTTCCCGGCAGCACGGACATCAGGTAGGTCAGGAACTCGACCGTCTGGTCGTCGGCCCAGTGCAGGTCCTCCACGACCAGGACGGCGGGGCCGAGCGCCGTCAGAACTTCGGCGAGCCCGCGGAAGACCCGGTGCCGCTCGGCCGCCCGGTCGTCCAGCGGGTGCGGCGCGGCCGGCAGCACCTCGGCGAGCTCGGGCAGCAGCTCGCGCAGGGCTCCGGCGACCGGCGACAGGGCGGCCTCGCCGAGGTCGGCGGCGCGGCCGCGCAGCGCCTCCACCATCGGCCCCAGCGGGAACGGCTCCCTGATCTGCAGGCAGCCCCCGCGGAGGACCCGCCGGCCTGCCACGGCGGGGCCGTTCAGCAGCTCGGCGACGAGCCGCGACTTCCCGATGCCGGCCTCCCCCTCGACCACGGCCACGGCGGGCCCGGGAGGCGCGAGGGCCGTGCCGGGTGTGGCGGCGATCAGCTCGGCGAGCCGGGCGAGCTCTCGCTCCCGCCCCACGAGTATCGGGGACACCACCGGCCCATCGTGCATTCGGTCATTCAACTGCACCCCGAGTCATCCAGCAATGTCACCCCCGGTGCCGAACGACCAGCCGGCGGACGAGGCCACCATGCGGACGAGGTCCGCGCCGTCCGGGCCGGTCGAAGGTCTCACGGTGTCCTCGGCTGCCGGACCGCCACGGCGCCTCTCCCCCGGGGAGCTTCGCCCTTGTAGGGTCGCGTTCGTGACGATCGGCAGCTCCCTGTGGTCCTTCGCGCTCGTCGTCGGGGTGCTCACCCTCACCCCGGGCCTCGACACCGCGCTGATCCTGCGGACCGCGGCCCTCGGGCGGCGCCGGGGCGCGTGGGGCGTGGTCCTGGGCATCCAGGCGGGCACGCTGGCGTGGGGCGCGCTCACCTCGCTCGGCGTGACGGCCCTGCTCACCGCCTCGCACCTCGCGTACGAGGCGCTGCGCTGGGCGGGGGCGGCGTACCTGGTGTGGATGGGCGCCCGGATGCTGATCGGCACGTTCCGGCGGGACGCGGCCGACCACACGGAGGACACCGTGGAGGACACCGTGGAGGACACGGTGGAGGACACGGTGGCCCGCGGTTTCCGGCGGGGGCTGACGACGAACCTGCTCAACCCGAAGGTCGGCGCGTTCTACGTCGCCGTGCTGCCGCAGTTCATCCCGGCGGGCGCGAACCACCTGGCGATGGGGGTGCTGCTCGCCTCGGTGCACGTCGCGCTCGGGCTGGTCTGGTCCACGGCGCTGGTGGCCTTCGCGCGGGGCCTGGGGAACCGGCTCCGTACGGCCCGCGCCAGGCGGCTGCTGGACCGAAGCGCCGGCACGGTGATCGCCGCCTTCGGCGTCCGGCTCGCGCTGGGCGACTGACCGCGGCCCGGGGCGCCCTTGACCGGCCGCGGGACGTGAGCGATAGTCACGTCATCCGGCCGGACCATCGAGGATGGTGAGGACAACGTGCGAGCTCTGCGTCATGTGACCGCCCGTCTCTTCGGCAAGACCCGCGTCAGCGGCAAGTACATCTACTGGCCCTACCGTTACGGCAAGTAAGAGATCCCGCCCTTGGACGCGGCACGCCCGCCAGGGCCGCGCGGCCACTGGCTCCTGGGCAACGTCGCCGACTACGAACGGGACCGCGTCTCGTTCCTGCGCCGCGGCCATCGGGAGCACGGCGACGTGCTCTCCTTCGACGACCGGATCGTCTTCACCGTCGACCCACGGCTCGCCCACCAGGTGCTGAAGGCCACCAACCGCGACTACGTCACGGAGCCGGCGCCGTTCGCGGGAGGGGCGGTGCCGCGTGAGGCGGGCGAGGAGATCCGGCCGTGGATGCGGGCGCGCCGCGTCCTCCGGCCCGCGCTGACCGGCGACGCCGCCGCGTGCCTCGACGCCCGGACCGTGGCGATCCTGGACGACGTGCTCGACGGGACGGCGGGACGGTCCGCCGACGTGCTGCCGCTCATGCTCGGCTTCACCGGGCGGGCCGTGGCCGAGCTGTGCCTGGGACCGGACGCGGCGGGCGTGCCGGGGCTGCTCGCCGAGGTGTACGCGGCGCTGCTGCCGTTCGAGAACGCCGGCTACCAGCTTCCGCCCTGGCTGCCGTCGGCGCGCAGGCGCCGGTTCGTCCGCGTCCACCGCCGGGTCGCCGGCGTGCTGGCCGGGCTGGTCGCCGCCCGGCGCGGCACGGCCGCGGGGTCCCCGCCCGACCTGCTGGACGTCCTGCTCGCGGCGCGGCCCGCGATGGGCGACGGCGAGGTGGTCTCCACGCTGTGGAGCGTGCTGATCGGCGGGCACGGCGTCCCGGCCGCGGCGCTCACGTCCCTGGTACGCGACCTGGCGCTCCACCCGGCCCTCGCCACCGCCCTCGCCGCCGAAGCCGGGGCGCCGCGTGGGGCGGGGCCACGGAGCGGGGCCGGGGCGCTGCGTGGGGGCGGGGTGGTGCGGGCGCTTCTTCCGGTGGCCGAGGCGGTCGTCAAGGAGACGTTGCGGCTGACTCCCCCGGCGTGGACGATGAGCCGGATCGCCTGTGTCCCCGTCGCCCTCGGCCCGTGGCGGTTGCGGCCGGGTGACGAGGTGCTGTCCACGCCGTACCTGATCCACCGCGATCCGCGCTGGTGGCCGCGGGCGGAGGAGTTCGACCCGTCCCGGTGGCGCGACGCCCGCCCGGCCGCCGGCACGTACCTGCCGTTCGGCGCCGGGCCCCGCTACTGCCTCGGGTCTGTGGTGGCGCTGCGCCAGCTCACCCTCGCCGCCTCCCGCATCGCGCAGCGTTTCGACGTGCACGCGCCGGCCGCCGCCTCCGCCGAGCCCGCCTTCTGCGGGCGTCTCGCCCCGGCGGGCCTGCGCGCGGAGTTCCGCCCCCGCGCGCACGCGGCCCGGTGAGTCACCAGCCGATCTCGTCGCAGCCGGTGTGGTCGTGCGGCTCCACCTGCAACGTGGCGTGGGCGACGCCGTGACGCCGGCGGAGCAGGTCGCGGGCCTGGTCGAGCACCGCGTGGTGGTCGTTCTGGTCGGCCGTGACGAGGTGGGCGGTGGCGACGTTCATGCCGGAGGTGAGCGTCCACAGGTGCAGGTCGTGGACGTCGCGCACGCCCTCGATGGCGGCGAGGTCGGCGGCGACGGCGGCGGCGTCGAGCCCTTCGGGCACGTGCTGCCCGAGCACGGCGAAGACCTCGCGGCCGAGCGAGAAGGCGCGCACCGCGACGAAGACGCCGATGGCCAGGGCGACCAGCGTGTCCCAGAACACCTGGCCGGTCGCGGCGATGAGCCAGCCGGCGACGATGACGCCGACGGAGCCGGCGGTGTCGGCGACCACCTCCAGGTAGGCGCCCTTGACGTTGAGGCTCTCGCGCGCGCCGGAGCGCAGCAGGGCCAGCGCGACCAGGTTGACCGCCAGGCCGATCCCGCCGACGACGAGCATCGGCCCGGAGGAGACCTCGGCGGGGCCGCCGATGCGGCCGATCGCCTCGGCGACCACGTAGACCGCGACGCCCAGCATGAGCACGACGGCCAGCAGCGAGGCGAACACCTCGGCCCGGTAGGAGCCGTAGCTGCGCCGGCCGGTGGTGTCGGGGCGGGTGGCGATGCGGGTGGCGACCAGGGCCGCGCCGAGCGTGACCACGTCGGCGGCCATGTGCCCGGCGTCCGACATGAGGGCCAGCGAGCCGGAGAGCAGCCCGTAGACCAGCTCGACCACGAAGAAGCAGCTGATCAGGGCGAACGCGAGCGCCAGCCGCCAGCGGTGCCGCCCGGCCGCGTGCCCGTGGCCGTGTCCCGCGCCCATCACCGGTCTCCCGAGCGTTCGGGGTGGATGGCGTCGGTGTGCTCGGTGTGGGCGAGCGCCAGGTCGAGCAGCAGCCGTACGTGCGGGTCGGCCAGCCGGTAGTAGGCCATCCGGCCGGAGCGGCGGGCGGCGACGATGCGGTGGGCGCGCAGCAGCCGCAGGGCGTGGGAGACGGCGGACTCGCTCTGCCCGGTGACGGCGGCGAGGTCGCACACGCACAGCTCGCCCTCCAGGAGGGCGACGAGCAGCTTCAGCCGGTTCGTGTCCGACAGCAGGCCGAAGACGTCGGCCGTGTCGGCGAGGTCGTCGGCGGGCGGCATCCGCTCGTGGACCGCGGCGATGCGGTCGGCGTCGACGACCTTGACCGCGCAGCCGTCCACGGCCGACACGCTCACGTCTGAAGAGTTGTTCATATGTCCATTGTGTCGTCGGGACGGACGCTGTCAACACCTCCCAAAAGGGGTCAACTTTCGTTTGACGGAACGATGGTCTACTCTTCGGAACGTGTCCGCAGCCACCCCTGACGATCCGGCCGCCGAGACCCGGCTCGTCGGGGCCGACCGCGTGCTCGCGGTGCTCGCCGAGCTGGCCCGCCACCCCGACGGCATCGGGCTGGAGGAGATGGCGAGAGCCGTGACGAGCCCGAAGCCGACCGTGCACCGCGCGCTGGCCGCGCTGCGCAGGGCCGGGTTCGCCGCGCAGCACGGCCACGGCCGCTACGTGCTGGGCGACGAGTTCCTGCGGATGGCCTTCGCGCACCACGAGGCGCGGCCCGACCACGTCCGCGTCGCGCCGACGCTCAAGGCGCTCTGCGACCGGCACGGCGAGACCGTGCACTACGCGGTGCTCGACGGCGTCTCGATCGTCTACCGGGCCAAGCTGGACCCCCCGGCGGGGGCGGTCCGGCTGGCGTCCGTCGTGGGCGGCCGCAACCCTGCGCACTGCACCGCGGCCGGCAAGGTGCTGCTCGCCCACGCCCTGCCCGACGAGGACGCGGTCCGCGCCTGGGTGGGCGGCAGGACGCTGGAACGCCGCACCGAGCGCTCGATCGGCACGGCGGGCGAGCTGCACGCCGAGCTGGCCCGCGTCCGCGAGCAGGGCTACGCGGCCGACGACCAGGAGAACGAGCCGGGCGTCAACTGTGTCGCGGTCCCCGCCTACCTGACCTCGCCCACCGTCCCCAGCGGCGCGATCAGCGTCAGCGGCCTGGCCTACCGCACCCCGCTGCGCGCGCTGGTCGACGACCTGCCCGCCATCCGCGCCATCGTGTTCAGAGAGAGGCACCCGTGTACCTGATGCGCATCGGCGCTCCCGGCGCCGAGAGGCCCGTCGTCCGCGTGGACGAGCGGCACTACGTCGACGTCTCCGACGTCACCCCCGACTTCGACGAGCGGTTCTTCGCCGCGGGCGGCCCCGCCCTGCTCGCCGGGCCGGTCGCGGCCGGGGAGCGGCGCGCGTTCGCCGGTGAGCGGATCGGCGCGCCGATCGCCCGCCCGCACCAGATCCTGTGCATCGGGCTCAACTACAGCGACCACGCCGCCGAGACCGGCCAGGCGGTGCCCGCCGAGCCGATCCTGTTCACCAAGTCGCCGAACACGCTGGTCGGCCCGTACGACGACGTGCGCATCCCGCGCGGCTCCACCAAGACCGACTGGGAGGTGGAGCTGGGCATCGTCGTCGGCCGGCGCACCTCCTACCTGAATTCTCCGGAGGAGGCGAAGGACGCGATCGCCGGCTACTGCGTGGTCAACGACGTCAGCGAGCGGGCGTTCCAGATGGAGCGCGGCGGGCAGTGGAGCAAGGGCAAGTCCGCCGAGACCTTCAACCCTGCCGGGCCGTGGCTGGTCACCCCCGACGAGCTCGCCGACGTCAGGAACCTCGGCATGTGGCTCGACGTCAACGGGACGCGCCGGCAGACCGGCACCACCAAGACCATGATCTTCGACCCGTACGTCATCGTGCACCACCTGAGCCAGTTCATGGTGCTGGAGCCGGGCGACCTGATCAACACCGGCACCCCGCCGGGCGTCGGCATGGGCCACGACCCGCAGATCTGGCTCCAGCCCGGCGACGTGATGGAGCTCGGCATCGAAGGACTCGGCAGCCAGCGCCAGAACGTCGTCGGGCCACGGTAGCGCCCGGCCCCCGCACCATCGGCACGTCCCCAGTGAAGAGAGCATGACCGTGATCCACGCCCGACCGCCCCGTCTGACCGCGCCCGACCCCGCCGTCCTGTCCCGCGTGGAGGCGGCGGTGCCGGGCATCGCCAGGACAAGGGCGAGCGACCGGCTCGGCATGGCCCACGACGCCTCGCACTACCTGCTGACCCCGGAGGCGGTGCTGGTGCCGGAGAGCGCCGGGCAGGTGGCGGCGCTGCTGCGGACCGGGCTGCCGCTGACGTTCCGCTCCGGCGGCACCAGCCTCAGCGGGCAGGGCGTCAGCGAGCACCTGCTGGTGGACACGCGCCGGCACTTCAGGGACATCGAGGTGCTGGACGGCGGGGCCCGGGTGCGGGTGCAGCCGGGCGCGGTGCTGCGCCAGGTCAACGCCCGCCTCGCGCCCTACGGCCGCAAGCTCGGCCCCGATCCGGCGAGCGAGTCGGCGTGCACGATCGGCGGGGTGGTCGCCAACAACTCCAGCGGCATGACCTGCGGCACGCACGCGAACACGTACCGGACGCTGGAGTCGATGACGCTCGTGCTGGCGAGCGGCACCGTCGTCGACACCGGCGCGCCGGACGCCGACGAGCGGCTGCGGGCGCTCGAACCCGAGCTGGCCGAGGGCCTGCTGCGGCTGCGCGACCGGGTGCGCGGCAACCCCGGCTCGGTGCGGCGGGTCCAGGCGCAGTTCTCGCTGAAGAACACCATGGGCTACGGGCTCAACAGCTTCCTCGACCACGACACCCCCGCGCAGATCCTCGCCCACCTGGTCATCGGCAGCGAGGGCACGCTCGGCTTCGTCGCCGAGGCGGTGCTGCGCACCGTCCCCGCGCATCCGCTGGCCGCCACCGGGCTGCTCGTCTTCCCCTCCCTGGGGCGGGCGATGGCCGCCATGCCGGAGCTGGTGGCCGCGGAGCCGGCCGCGGTGGAGCTGCTGGACGCCGAGTCGCTGCGGGTCGCCCAGGCCGACCCGAAGGCCGACGACGTGCTGCGCTCGATGACGGTCGCCGGGCACGCGGCGCTGCTGGTCGAGTGGCAGGAGTCCGACGCCGGCGCGCTGGCCGGGCGGGAGCGGGCCGCCGAGGAGGTGTTCGGCGCGCTGGAGCTGGCCGCGCCGGCCCGGCTGAGCCGCGACGCCCGGGGCCGGGCCGCGCTCTGGCACATCCGCAAGGGCCTGTACGCCGCCGTCGCCGGCGCCCGCCCCTCCGGCACGACCGCCCTGCTGGAGGACGTCGCCGTGCCGGTGCCCGCCCTGGCGGACCTGTGCGAGGAGCTGACCGCGCTGTTCGCCAAGCACCGCTACGAGCGCAGCGTCGTCTTCGGCCACGCCAAGGACGGCAACCTGCACTTCATGCTGAACGAGCGCTTCGCCACCGACCTGGAGCGCTACGCCGACTTCACCGAGGACCTGGTGACGGCCGTGCTGGAGCGCGGCGGCACGCTGAAGGCCGAGCACGGCACCGGCCGGGTCATGGCGCCGTTCGTCCGCCGCCAGTACGGCGACGAGCTGTACGAGGTGATGCGCGAGGTCAAGCGCCTGTGCGACCCGGCCGGCACGCTCAACCCGGGCGTCGTCCTCACCGACGCCGCCGACGCGCACCTGCGCGACCTCAAGAACGTGGTCACCGTCGAGCCCGAGGTCGACCGGTGTGTCGAGTGCGGCTACTGCGAGCCGGTCTGCCCCAGCCGCGACCTGACCACCACGCCCCGCCAGCGCATCGTGCTGCGCCGCGAGCTGGCCGCGGCCCGCGAGGCGGGTGACGGCGCGCTGGCCCGCGCGCTGGAGGCCGACTACGGCTACGACGCGGTGGACACCTGCGCCGTGGACGGCATGTGCGCGACCGCCTGCCCCGTCGGCATCAACACCGGCGACCTGACCAAGCGGCTGCGCGCCGAACGCCACGGCCGCGCCGCCCGCGCCGGCTGGAACGGCGCGGCCCGGCACTGGGACGGCGTCACCCGCGCGATGAACCTGGCCCTGGACACGGCGGCGGCGGTCCCGCCCGCGCTGGCCGAGGGCGCGAGCCGGGCGGCCCGCGCCGTCGCGGGCGCCGAGGCGGCACCTCAGTGGAGCAGGGACCTGCCCCGGGGCGGCCGGCCCCGCCTGCCGGTCCCCGCCGCCGCGCCCGACGCCGTCTACCTGCCGTCCTGCCTGAACACGATGTTCGCCCCGGCCGACGGCGGGCCGGGCGTGATGGCCGCGGTGCGGCGCCTGGCCGCGCGGGCCGGGGTCACGCTGCGCGTCCCCGACGGGGTCGCGGGCCTGTGCTGCGGCACGCCCTGGTCGTCGAAGGGCTACGCCGACGGCCACCGGACGATGGGCGAGCGCGTCCGCGAGGCGCTGACGGAGGCCACGGACGGCGGGCGGATCCCGGTGATCACCGACGCCGCCTCCTGCACCGAGGGTTTCCACCGGCTCGGCCTGGACGCGGCGGGCGTGCGGGTCGTGGACGCGGTGGCCTTCGCCGCCGAGCACCTGCTGCCCCGCCTGACCGTCGTCCGCCGCCTGCCCTCGCTGGCGCTGCATCCCACCTGCTCCTCCACGCAGCTCGGCCTGGACGGGGCGATCGCCCGGATCGCCGAGGCCGTCGCCGAGGAGGTCGTCGTCCCCCAGGGCTGGCAGTGCTGCGCCTTCGCCGGTGACCGGGGCCTGCTGCATCCGGAGCTGACCGCGTCGGCGACCCGCGCCGAGGCCGCCGCGGTGCGGGCGGGGAGGCACGCGGCCCACGCCTCGGTCAACCGCACGTGTGAGCTCGGCCTGACCCGCGCCACCGGCGACTCCTACCACCACCTGCTCGAACTCCTCGACCAGGCCACGAGCTCCGCGTGACGAGCCGGGCGTTCCGGCGTCAGCCGCCGAAGTAGCCGGTGTCCACATAGCCGATGACCTTGATGCCGGCGGCGTGCGCGGCCGCCAGGGCGCTCGTGCAGGCGGGCTCGGCCTCGTCGGCCGGGCCGTTGAAGACGTTCGCGACCAGCATGCCGGGCCTGCCCGCCGCGGTGTTCATGCAGCGGAAGGGCCAGGAGCACGGCTGCGAGCACGCCCCGCGAATGCGCGAAGCCGTGTTCAGCGCCGGCGCGGCAGCCGCAGCGCCATGACGGCGATGTCGTCCAGGCCGGTGGTCGGGAGCTCGCTCAGCAGGGCGTCGCAGAAGCTGTCCACGGGCCGGTCCGCGAACCGTTCGGCGGCCAGCCTGAGCCGTTCCAGGCCGCGGTCCAGGTGCTCGCCCGCCCGCTCCACGAGACCGTCGGTGTAGAGCAGGAGCGTGCCGCCCGGCGGCAGCGGCTCCTCGCGCGACGCGCGCCGCTCGCCGGGGAGAGCACCGAGCAACGGGCTCACGCCCTCCTCCAGGAAGCGGCCCCGGCCTCCGGGCTCGACCAGCAGCGGCGGCGGGTGGCCGGCCACCGCGTAGTCCAGGCGGTGGCCGCGGCCCGCGGGCTCCACGCGGGCGACCACGCAGGTCGCGGTGACCTCCCCGGCCAGCGACTCCATCGCCGTGTCGAGCCGGGACAGGATGTCCCCCGGCGGCTCCCGGCGGTCCATGGCGAGGGCGCGCAGCATGTTGCGGAGCTGGCTCATGGCGACGGCGGCGTTCAGGTCGTGGCCGGCCACGTCGCCGATCACCAGCATCGGCACGCCGTCGGGCAGGACGAAGGAGTCGTACCAGTCGCCGCCGACCTCCGCCGCGCTCGGGCTCGCCCGGTAGCGCGCCACGATGCGCAGGCCCGGCAGGCGCGGCGGCTCGGCGAGCAGGCTGTACTGCAGGGCCAGCGCGACCTGCTGGGTCCGCTGGAACCGGATGGCCCGGCTCAGCGCGTCGTGGGTGTGGTCGAACATCAGGTCCAGCAGCTTCGCGTCGTCCTCGCCGATGGGCGGACGGTCGCCGCAGGTCACGGCGACGACCACGGCGGGCACGGTCCCGTCCACCACGACGGGCAGGATCAGCGCGCCGTTGCCGCCGCTGTCCCGCAGCCACGGCCGGGTCACGTCGGGGACGACGCCCGGCGGCGGCGAACCGGCAGGGAACGTCCTGCGCAGGGGCCGCCGCCGCCGGACGGCCTTGACGAACGCGTGCCGGCCGGGCAGCCGCTCCTCGACGTACGACGCCGGGGTCCGCAGGCCGGGCCGGGCGGTGGTGGCCACCCGCCGGACGATGAGCGGCGCGTCGCCCTGGCGCCCGTCGGCGAGGTCGGTGACGAGGTAGACGCTGCAGCCGTCGGCGATCTCCGGCACGATCACCCCGGCCAGCGCGTCCAGCATCTCCTCCAGGCTGCGCAACCGCGCCGTGGCGCCGGCGGCGCGGTCGAGCAGGCGCTGCGCCCGCTGCTCGCGCCACTGGTCCTCGATGTCGGTGCTGGACCCCACCCACTCGACCACCCGGTCGTCCTCGCAGATGGGCACGGCGCGGAGCCGGAAGTGCCGGTAGCCGCCGTACCTGGTGCGCAGCCGGTAGACGTGCTCCCACGTCCCGCTGACGTCGTCGACGGCCCGCGCCCAGGACTTGATCGTGTCCCGGCGGTCGTCGGGGTGGACCATCCGCAGCCAGCCCTGGCCGCGGTACTCCTCCCACGTCTGGCCGGTCACCCGCTCCCAGTTGGGGCTCGGCTCGCGTACGTGGCCGTCGCGGCTGGTCACCCAGATGATCGGCGCGCTGATCTCCATGAGGCTGGCCAGCCGGTGCAGGAGGCGGCGGCGTTCCTCGGCGATGGCGGCGATCCGGCGGGCCGCGCCGACCTGGTCGGTCACGTCGATCACCATGGCCAGCACGCCGTGGTCGCCGGGGCCGAAGGAGATCCGCGACAGGCTGGCGGTGAAGAACCGTTCCGGCACGGGGCGCTCGCTGGAGGGCAGCTCGGGCTCGGCCATGATCATGATCGGCTCGCCGGTGGCGTGGACGTGGTCGAAGCGCGGGCGGTAGTAGCGCTGGACGAACCTGGCGAACGACTCCTCCACCGGCACCTTGCCGCCGGGGTCCCTGAACAGCGACTGGAACAGGGCGTTCGTGTAGACCAGCCGGTGCTCGGGGCCCCGCGTCACCACGACGCCGACCGGCGCGGGATCGAGCATGTCCAAGGCCAGGCCGCTGTCGTCGCGGCCGTCATCCGCACCCATGGCGACCTCCCCCGATGGCCACGTGCAGGGGTGCCCTACCCGGTGAGGGGCGCTCGATGCCGCGCGCGTGCCCGCCCGGCCGGCCGGCAGTAGTTCGTGACACGAATTTTCGCTTCTGGACGGCTGTTACGCTGAGCGCGTGACAGGAGACGACGACGGGCGGATCGGCGTGGTGGCCGCGCTGGTGCGCGGCGCGTTCCTGGTGAACGCCGTCTACACGGAGTCCGCCAGGGAGTTCGGCCTCACCGCGCAGCAGGGGCAGTTGTTGTGCGTGCTGATGCCGGGCCCGTACGGGATGGGCGAGCTGGGCGCGACGCTGGGGCTGGCCAAGTCGAGCCTCACCGGCCTGGTGGACCGCACCGAGCGCAACGGCCTGGTCAGGCGCGGGCCGGACCCGCGCGACTCCCGGGCGGTGCGGATCGCGCTGACCAGGAAGGGCGCGGCGCTCGCCGAGCGGTTCTACGCCGAGACCTGCCGGCGGGTGGAGCGGCTGACGGACGAGCTGTCCGGCGCCGGACGCGACACGCTCGCCGCGCTGCTCGGCTCCGTCGTGACGGCCAACAAGGTCCCCGTGGTGTTCCAGGAACCGGCCCAGGGAGTTGAAGTTCGCGCTACGAACTAATACGGTTCGTACAACGAACTACATTCTCTCCGGAAGGCACCCTCATGTCCGCATCCGGCGTCGTCTTCGGTTTCGGCGCACCCGGCGGCGTCGGCGCGGCGCGCGAGCTGTCACGCCTGGCCGAGCAGGCCGACCGCGACGGGCTCGACCTGTTCTCCCTGTCGGACCACCCCTACCTCGGCGAGCGCCTGGACGCCTACGCCGCGCTCGGCTTCGTCCTCGGCCGCACCCGGCGCCTGTCCGGCCTGGTCAACGTCACCAACCTGCCGACCAGGCCCGCCCCCGTGCTGGCCAGGACCGTCACGTCGCTGGCGGCGCTGGCGGACGGCCGGGTCCTGCTCGGCATGGGCGCGGGCGGGCTGTGGGACCGGATCGCCGCCATGGGCGTGCCCCGGCTGTCGCCCAGCGCGGCCGTGGAAGCGTTCGAGGAGGCGATCGTCCTCGTCAGGCTGCTGTCGGGCGGCGGCCCTCCGGTCACCTTCGAGGGCCGCCACTACCAGGTGCACGGGATCGAGCCGGCCCCGGTGGCCGCCCCTCCGGTGTGGACCGGCTCCAACGGCCCGAAGTCGCTGGCCGCGACGGGCCGGGTGGCCGACGGGTGGATCCCCGGCCACGCCGCCGACTGGCTGAGTGAGCGCTACCGCACCTCGCGGCCGATCATCGACGAGGCCGCGGCGGCCGCCGGCCTCGACCCCGGCGAGATCCGCACGGTCTACAACCTGCCCGGCCGCGTCACCGACCGGCCGCTCGCCGCCACCCGCGACCGCGACGGCCGCTGGCTCGGCGGCTCGCCCGCCCAGTGGGCCGAGGAGCTGACCGGGGCCGTGCTCGAACACGGCGCGTCCGGCTTCATCCTCTTCTCGGCCGAGCAGGGCGCCGCCGGCCAGGTCGCACTCGGCCGCTGGGCCGGGGAGATCGCCCCCGCCGTACGGGAGGCGGTCGCCAAGGAGCGCGGCTGAGCGGCGCTCAGGAGCAGAAGTCCGTGATCGTGCCGGCGAGCACGGCGGTCAGGCGGTCCACCGAGGCGAGGTCCGCCCACTCGCGGGCCGCGTGGGCGCCCTCGCCGTCCACGCCGAAGAGCAGGCAGGGGATGCCGGCGCGGTCCAGCAGCGCGGCGTCGGTCCAGAACGGCTCGCCGCGCACGGCGGGCGGATGCCCGAGCACCGCCTCCGCGTTCCTCGTCAGGGTGCGGACGATCGCCGACTCCGGGTCGGCCGCGAACGGCTCCCGGTGCAGGCCGGGCGTCAGGCGGTAGCGGAAGTCCGGGACCGTGACGGCGAGCCGGCCGAGCAGCGCGGCCAGCTCCGCCTCGGCCGTGGCGGCGTCCTCGCCGGGGACGGTACGGCGTTCGAGGGTGATCGAGCAGTGCTCGGGATAGGTCGCGGGCTCCCGCCCCCCGGAGATGACGGAGGCGTGCACGGTGCCGGTGCCGAGCAGCGGATGAGCCGGGCCCCGCGCGAGCCGCGCCCCCAGCTCCTCCAGCGCTACCAGGAAGTGCCCGGCCTTGGCGATGGCGTCGACGCCGAGGTCGGGGCGGGAGCCGTGCGCCGCGCGGCCCTCGACGCGCACCTCGAACCAGGCGAAGCCCTTGTGGGCGAGGGTGACCTCCAGGTGGCTCGGCTCGGTGACGATCGCCGCGTCGGCGGTGAAGGACTCCAGCACCTCCTCGGTGCCGGAGCTGCCGTGCTCCTCGTCGGCGACGCAGGCGAGCAGCACGTCGCCGCGCAGCGGCCCGCGGGCGGTGGCGCGGGCGGCGGCGGTCATCATGGCGGCGAGGCCGCCTTTCATGTCGAAGGCGCCGCGGCCGTGCATGCGGCCGTCCCTGACCCTCGGGTCGAGGGGGTCGCCGTCGTAGCCGGTCAGGCCGACGGTGTCGAGGTGGCCGTTGAGCATGAGCGAGCGGCCGCCGCCGGAGCCGCGCGCGACCGCGACGAGCGAGGGCCGGCCGGGGCGCCGCTCCAGGGTGTGCACCTCGAAGCCGCGCCCGGCCAGCCAGGCGGCGCAGAAGGCGGCGATCGCGCTCTCGCCCGCGCCGCCGGCCACCAGGTCCGGGTTGACGGAGTCGATCGCGATCAGCCGCGCCAGCAGGCCGGCGGGGTCGTCGTCCGCGGGCAAGGGCGTCTCAGGGGAAGTCTCGGGGAGCATGGCGTCCTCTCGCCTGGGGGCGGGTCAGGGCTCGGGGGCATGGCGTCCACTCGCCTGGGGTGGGTCAGGGCTCGGGGAGCATGGCGTCCACTCGCCTGGGGCTGGTCAGGGCTCGGCGTGCGGGTTGGCGTCCGGGCCCTCGGTGCTGAGCAGCACGGCCACCGAGGCGGGGCCGAGGCCCAGCGCCGCCCGGTGCCCGGCGGCGTTCTCCCCGGTGAGCAGCGCGCGCAGCCCCGCGAGCGCGGCGGCCCCGCAGGGCCCGGAGCGTACGCCGAGCGCGGCGAGATCGGCGGCGGCCCGGGCGCCGGCGGCGTCGGAGACCGCCACCGCGGCGTCCAGCCCGTCCCGCAGGAAGGGCCAGGCGAGGCTGGAGGGGGTGCCGCAGTTCAGCCCGGCCATGGTGGTCTCGCCGGTGGAGAGGCTGACGGGCTCGCCCCGGGCGAGGCTCGCGAGCACGCACGCCGCGGCCTCAGGTTCGACGGTCACCAGCGCCGGAGGGCGGCCCGCGCGGCGGCTGCGGTAGTGGGTGACGACGGACTGCGCCAGCGACCCCACGCCCGCCGGCACGCACACCAGGTCGGGCCCGTCGATCCCGGCGGCGGCGAGCTGCTCGTCGATCTCGGCGCTGAGGGTGGAGTAGCCCTCGACGATCCAGCCGGGGATCCGCTCGTAGCCGGGCCAGGCGGTGTCCTGGACGAGGACCGTGCCCGGCGCGGACGCGGCCTCGGCGGCGAGGCGTACGGCGTCGTCGTAGGAGCCGGGGACCTCGGTCACCTCGGCGCCCTCGTCGGCGATGGCCGCGACGGCCCGCGGGTGGACCCCGCGCGGGACGAGCACGCGGGCGCGCTGCCCGAGCAGGCGAGCCGTGCGGGCCACGGCCCTGCCGTGGTTGCCGTCGGTGGCGGTCACCAGGGTGACGGGGCCCTCCTCGTCGCGTTCGGCGAGCACCCGGTGCACGGCCCAGGACGCCCCGAGGGCCTTGAACGCGGGCAGCCCGAGCCGCCGCGACTCGTCCTTGACGAAGACCCGGCCGAGCCCCAGCTCCGCCGCCGTCGGCGGGAGCTCGGTCAGCGGGGTGGGCGCGTAGCCGGGCAGCCCGGTGTGGAAGCGGCGCACCTCGGCGGGCGCGGGGGCGCACCTCCAGGCGCGGGCGGCGGGGGGCGCGAACCAGGGGCTGCGGAGGGAGGCGTTGTGCGGCACCTTCCCAGGGTGCACCGCTCGCGCCCGCCACGCATGGGGACACGCGCTAAGATCGTCCCAAGAAAGCGCTTTCCACCCCTTTCGACAGCAAGGTACGCCATGACCGACCCCGTCGTGCCCGCCATCGTCAACCTCGACGTCCCCGGCCCCGTGATCAGCCGGCACCTGTACGGCCACTTCGCCGAGCACCTGGGCCGTTGCATCTATGGGGGCTTCTACGTGGGCGAGGACAGCGACCTGCCCCACGCGGGCGGCATCCGCCTCGACGTCGTGGCCGCGCTGCGCGCCCTCGACATCCCCAACCTGCGCTGGCCGGGCGGCTGCTTCGCCGACGAGTACCACTGGATGGACGGCATCGGCCCGAAGGAGCGGCGCCCCTCGATGGTCAACACCCACTGGGGGAACGTCGAGGAGAACAACCATTTCGGCACGCACGAGTTCATGGCGCTGTGCGAGCTGCTCGGGGCGGAGCCGTACATCAGCGGCAATGTCGGCTCCGGCACGGTCAGGGAGATGAGCGACTGGGTGGAGTACCTCACCCGCGACGGCGACTCCCCCATGGTCCGGCTGCGCAGGGCCAACGGCCGCGAGCAGCCCTGGCGGGTGCGCTTCTGGGGGCTCGGCAACGAGGCGTGGGGCTGCGGCGGCCACATGCGCGCCGAGCAGTACGCCGCCGAGGCCCGCCGCTACGGCACCTACTGCCGCGACCACGGCGGCAACACGCTCTACCGCGTCGCCGCGGGCGCCAACGGCGCCGACTACGCCTGGACCGAGACCCTGATGAAGCAGCTCGGCGACCTGGGCTGCGCCTACCGGCCCGCGCCGTTCATGCAGGCGCTGTCGTTCCACCACTACACGATCCCCGGCACCTGGCAGGACAAGGGCGCGGCCACCGTCTTCGGCACCGACGACCACTACCGCACGATGGTGCAGGCCGCCCGCGTGGACGAGCTGATCACCGGCCACTCCAACGTCATGGACTGCTACGACCCGGGCGGGAACGTCGGCCTGGTGCTCGACGAGTGGGGCACCTGGTGGAACGTGGAGCCGGGCACGAACCCGGGCTTCCTCTACCAGCAGAACACGCTGCGCGACGCGCTCGTGGCGAGTCTCCACTTCGACGTCTTCCACCGGCACGCCCGCCGCCTGGTCATGGCCAACATCGCCCAGACCGTGAACGTGCTCCAGGCCATGATCCTCACCGATCCCGGCAGCGGGGCGCTCGTCCTGACGCCGACGTACCACGTGTTCGAGATGAACAAGGGCCACCAGGACGCCGTCTCGCTGCGCGTGGACCTGCCCGCCGGCACGCCGGAGCGCGCGGTCGGCGACGCGCGGCTCGCCACCGTCTCGATGTCGGCCAGCCGCAAGGACGGCCGGGCGCTGTTCTCCCTGTCCAACCTGGACGCGGACGAGCCGGCCGAGGTGGAGCTGGACCTGCGCGGCGGCGCGCTCGCGGAGGTGAGCGCCCGGATCCTGACCGCCGGCCGGCTCCAGGACCACAACACCCCGGACGCGCCCGAGACGGTCGCGCCCCGGCCGTACGAGGTGCGCGCCACGCGCGCCGGGCTGCGGGTACGCCTGCCCGCCCACTCCTTCGTCACCGTGACGGGGCGGCTGGCGGCGGGCTCCGGCACATAGGCCCTTGACTCCTGGTGATGGTCGCGTTGACACTCATGCACAACCCCCTTCGCTCGGCTGTTATCGCGAGCCCAGCCCCGCAGTGTTAGCGCTAACACACGCCCGCCCCCCGCCCCTGACCAGGAAGGGCCGTACCGCGATGTACCGCAGAAGAGCACTCGTCCTGCTCGCCGCCTTATGGGCGGCGCTCGCCATCAACGTCTCCCCCGCCTCGGCCGCGAACACCGCCTACGTCTTCGCCTACTTCACCGAGTCCCCGAACATGAACGGCGCCAGCTACGGCCTGCACCTCGCCGTCAGCCAGGACGGCCTCAACTGGACGCCGCTCAACCAGAACAACCCCGTCGTCACCCCGACCGCCGGCACGCTCGGCCTGCGCGACCCGTTCGTCCTGCGCAAGCAGGACGGCACGTTCGTCGTCCTCGCCACCGACCTCAACGGCACCGACTTCGGGCAGAACAACCATTACCTGCACGTGTGGGACTCCACCGACCTGACCTCCTTCACCGGCTACCGCCGGATCAGGATGCACAACCTGAACACCCACACCTGGGCCCCGACCGCGTTCTGGGACGCCTCCCGCGGCCAGTACGGCATCGTCTACTCGGCCAACAACGGCAGCACCGACGTCTTCATGGTCAACTACACGACCGACTTCCGCACCGTCACCGCCAACCAGGTGTACTTCAGCCCCGGCTTCCCCGTGCTGGACGGCGACATCGTCGTGGACGGCTCGACCTTCTACCTTTACTACAAGAACCTGTCCAACGGCCTGCTGTACGGCGCCCGCTCCAGCACCGGCGCCGCCAACAGCTACACCACCTACACGAGCGGCCTGCGCCAGGGCAACGCCATCGAGGCGCCGATGCTCGTCAGGAACAACGACGGCGGGGGCTGGCGGCTGTGGGGCGACTCCTTCAGCCCGGTCAACAACGACTACTACGCCTGGTCCACCTCGAACGTCGGCGGCAACTCCTGGACGGCGCTGAGCCAGCGCGCCTACACCCCGCCGCTGAACGCCAAGCACGGCTCCATCGCCGGGATCAGCGCCGCCGAGTACAACGCCCTCGTCTCCCGCTGGGGCCTGCCGGGCTGGACGCGGCTGAAGTCGTCGAACTTCCCCGACCGCTACGTCCGGCACTACGACTACGCGGGGCGGCTGGACGCCTATCCCTTCGACCCGTACCAGGACCAGCTCTGGCGGATGGTGCCCGGCCTGTCCGACCCGGCCGGGGTGTCGTTCGAGTCGGTCAACTATCCCGGCCGCTACCTGCGGCACTACAACTACGAGATCCGGCTGGAGGCGAGCGACGGCACCGCCGCCTTCCACTCCGACGCCACCTTCCACCGGGTCGCGGGGCTCGCCGACCCGGCCTGGTCGTCGTTCCGCTCCGCCAACTACCCCGACCGCTACCTGCGGCACGCGAACTACCTGCTGCGCATCGACCCGATCAGCAGCGCGACGGACCGGGAGGACGCGACGTTCCGCGTCACCCCCTGACTCCCGTCCGGGCCGCCCGCCGTCACGAGCCGGAGCGCAGCAGCTCCGCGGCCTCCTGGTAGGCGGCCGCGGCCCGGTCGAAGTAGTCGTAGAGGACCTCCAGCTGCTCCGGCGAGTAGCCGGCCAGGATCTCGCCGACCTTCCCCCGGGCGGGGGCCAGCACCTCGTCGAGCCCGGCGGGCCGGCCGACCGGCTCGACGATCACCTTGCGGCGGTCGTCGGGGGCGGGGACGCGGCGGACGTAGCCGGCCTGCTCCAGCCGGTCGATGAGCCGCGTGGTCGGCCCGGTGGTCAGCCCGGTGCGGGCGCCGAGCTCGCCCGGGGTCATGGCGCCCGCCAGTTCGAGGACGTTCAGCGCGTACAGGTCGGTGGCGCCGAGGTCGCACACCTTGGCGCCGGCCTGGCCGTGCAGCATGACCGCGCTGAGATAGCGCCGGTAGCGCCGGCTCGCCTCCGCCTGTCCACCCGTCATTGACACCCGGTCCTCCGCTTCCCATCATCTTCCGCGAAGAAGATAGATCTTTGAGGAAGAAACTTCTCTTCTGCAGGCACAACGATAGGGGCATCACCATGGCCCGCACCACCACTTCCTCCGCCAGTACGCGCATAGCCTGGCGCTCATGGTGAGATACGCGGTCGGGCTGCCGAACGTCGGCGAGTTCGGCGACCCTCAGGTGCTGACGGAGCTGGGCGTGGCGGCCGAGGAGCACGGCTGGGACGGGGTGTTCCTGTGGGACCACCTGCTCTACCACGACCGGGACTGGCCGGTCGTGAACCCGACGGTGGTGCTGTCGGCGATCGCCGCGCGTACCCGCAGGGTCAGGATCGGCGCGCTGATGGCGGCCCTGCCCCGGCGGCGGGTGCAGACGGTGGCCAAGGAGAGCGCGACGCTGGACCTGCTGTCCGGCGGACGGCTGGTCTTCGGCGCCGGCCTCGGCTCGATGGACGCCGAGTACGCCGAGTTCGGCGAGGACCCCGACCTGAAGAGGCGCGCCGCCCGGCTGGACGAGGGCCTGGCGGACCTGACCCGGCTCTGGGCGGAGCTGCCGCCCGCGCCGGCGCAGCGGCCGCGGATCCCCGTCTGGTGCCCTGGGCGGTGGCCGGTCCGCGCCGGGTTCCGGCGGGCGGCCCGATGGGACGGGGCGATGCCGACCTTCCACGAGTACGGGCGGGAGCGGCCGGTGCCCGCCGCGGAGTTCGCCCGCGTGGTGGACTTCCTGGGCGAGCAGCGGGGCTCGCTGGACGGGTTCGACATCGCGCTGGAGGGCCGGGCCGCGGACGGGCTCGTCGAGGCGTACGCGGAGGCGGGCATGACGTGGTGGGTGGAGGCGATGGGCTGGTGGCGGGGCGGCGTCGCCGACGCCCGCGCCACCATCGCGGCCGGCCCGCCCCGCTGACCCCGCCCGCCGGGCGAGCGCGCGCCGGTCAGTCGTCGGCGGCGACGATCAGCGTCACGGCGCCGGCGGTGCGGTCGATGGTGATGACCTCATGGAAGTCCTGGTGGACGCGGCCCCAATCGTGGTGGGCGCGCTCGCCGAGGTCCTTGAGCCGGTACCGGGCGGTGGCCCGGCGGATCCGGTCGAAGACCTCGGCCTCCAGCACGTCCCGTAGCCCTGGCGGGAGGCCGCCGTGCTGCCTCGCCCAGCCGGACATCGTCGCGATCACGGCGGGCGCGTCGACGGGTTCGTACGCCCGCGCGGTGACATGGCGCAGCCAGTAGGGGCCGTGGCGGATCCCGCCGGGGGTGACGCCGCCTCCGGCGTAGTCGTCGCGGAACTGCTCGTGCCGGATGACGGCGGTCACCAGGCCGAGGTCGCCGGTCTCCGGCGCGAGCACCTCGAAGTGCTTGAGGTCCACCCAGCGGAAGCCGTGCGCGCCGGGGTCGGCGAAGGGGTGGTCGCGGAAGCCGATGAAGTCCCGGCCCCGGTGGGCCAGCAGCGGGTCCGGAGTCGCCGCCGTCACCCGCTCCTCCGTGTACTTCTCCATCGGTTCACGGTATGCCGGTACGCCCTCCTGGACGCGAGTGTCGCCCTCCGGAAGTTTGATCTTCATGAGATAGGCGCTAATGTCGGCGGTTGACACCATTGGGGGAAGGGCGGTGAAGGCCAGGTGGCCGAGACGAGGGGCGTGTTACTGCCCGCGTACGTGGTGGCCGACGAGTCCGCCTCCATGGGGCCACACCACCAGGCCCTGTCGGCGGGGCTCGCGTCCCTGTGCAACGGGCTGCGCGCGGAGCCGATGATCGCGGCCAAGGTGCGGCTGGCCATCCTCGGCTTCTCCGACGACGTGCAACTGCGGCAGGGCCTCAGCGACATGCGGACGGTCGAGCGGCTGCCGATGCTCGCCGTACGCGGGGCGACCAACTACGGCGCGGCCTTCGCCGACCTCGGGCGGCGCATCCCGCACGACATCCAGGCGCTCAAGAACGACGGCTACAAGGTGCACCGCCCGGTCGCGTTCTTCCTGAGCGACGGCCAGCCCACCGACGGCCGGCACTGGCACGAGCCGCACCGCAGGCTCGTGGACCGCGAGGCGACGCCGTTCGCGCCCAACATCATCGCCTGCGGCATCGGCTCGGCGCGGGCCGACACGATGCTGCAGGTGGCCACCCGCAGGGAGTTCGCCTTCGTCGCGGTGCCCAGCGCCGACATCGGCACGGCGATCGCGGAGTTCTTCCACGCGCTGACGGCGAGCCTGGTCGCCTCCGGCCGGGCCCTGGCCGGCGGCGAGCCGCAGCTCGTGGTGACCCGGCCGGAGCAGTTCCGGCTGGCGATCGACGAGGTCTGACGGCGGCAGGAGTCAGGAAGGTTCCGGGGACGTGCACCGACCGCAGCGGCAGGCCGAGGGGACGCGGGCCTGGCAACGTGTCGTCATCGACGTCCCCGGCCCGCGGTTCGAGCCGACGCCTCCGCGCGTGTCGGGCGGCGTCTGCTCCGACGCCGAGTGCGACGGCTGGTCCACCCCCGGCCTGACGCTCAGGTCGGCCTCGGTGCGGGGCGAGCGGCACCGCTACTACCGCCAGCCCCGGCAGGACGCCGTCTGCGCCGTGCTGCACGAGGAGACCGGCGCCGTGGTGTTCGCCGTGGCCGACGGGCTGTCCAGCGCGAGCGCCGCGACGATCGGCGCGGCCGAGGCCTGCCGGGCGGCGGTCTGGGCGCTGCACGCGCAGCTCGACGAGGGCCGCACCGACTTCCCCGCCGCCGCCAGGCACGCCGCCGGGACGCTGCACCGGCAGGCGGCCGCCCTCCTGCGCCGCGAACCGGACCCCGCGCAGGTCGAGGAGCTGGTCGCCACCACCCTCGTGGCCGGCCTCGCCAGGCCGGGCGGGCACGGCGCGGAGGTCTCCCTGTTCAGGATCGGCGACTCGGCCGCCTGGACGCTCGATCCGGCCCGCGCCCGCTACCGGCCGCTGTTCGCGGAGAAGGCGGACGGGGACCTGGTCCCCACGTCGGTCGCCGCCCTGCCCGGGGTGCCCGAGCCGCTGGAGCGCTGGTCGGGCCGGCTCGCGCCCGGCGAGGTGCTGCTGGTCGGCACCGACGGGTTCGGCGACCCGCTCGGCGACGGCGACGGCCAGGTGGGGGCGCTGTTCGCCGAGCACCTGACCGCGCCGCCGTCCCCGCTGTGGCTGGCCCACCTGCTGGACTTCTCCCGGGAGACGTTCGACGACGACCGGACGCTGCTGGCACTCTGGCCGCGGAGCGAGGCCCCCCGATGAGCCGGACCGACCGCGCCACCCTCACCCTCGGCCGCCGCCTCGGCCAGGGCGGCCAGGGCACCGTGCACGAGGTGCTCAACCGCCGCGTCAACGGCCAGTGGGACGTCGTCTACAAGGAATACGACGCGGGCGTCCTGCGGAGCCTCGACGTGGCCGCGCTCACCGCGATGACCGACCTCGTGGGGCGGCTGCCGGGGTGGGACGCCGCCTGGTTGTGCGACAAGACGGCCTGGCCCGCCGAGCTCGTGGAGACGGACGGCGCGGTCAGCGGGTTCCTCATGCGGGCGGTTCCCCAGAGGTACTTCTTCGACCTGCGGACCCTGTCGGGCGCCGAGCGGCGGCCGGCGACGCTGGAGTTCCTGCTCAACGACGACGCCTACGTCGCCGGCGTCGGCCTGAGGATCAGCGACCGCGACCGCCTGCTGCTCATGGCCGACCTGGCCGGCACGCTGGCCCGCCTGCACGCGATGGACATCGTCGTCGGCGACCTGTCGCCCAAGAACCTGCTGTTCTCCGCCGACGCGCCGCCGGAGTGCTTCCTCATCGACTGCGACGCCATGCGGCTGGCCGGCGCCGAGGCGATGCCGCAGGTGGAGACGCCCGACTGGCGGCTCCCAGGCGGCGAGGAGAAGGGCACGCCGCGCGGCGACGCCTACAAGCTCGCGCTGCTGGTGGTGCGGATCTTCGCCCGCGACCAGACCTCCACCGATCCCGGCCGGCTGGCCGCGGTCAGCCCGGCGCTGGCCGACCTCGCGGCGGCGGGGCTGCAGGAGGACCCCGAGCTGCGGCCGGGCCCCGAGCAGTGGGCCGCGGCGTTACGGGAGGCGGCCGGGTCGGCCTCGGCCGTGCCCACCCTTCCCTCGCCGCCCCCGCCGCCCCCGCCGCCGCCCGGCCCGCCCGGTCCTGGGGGTCCCGTGCCGCTGCCGGCGCAGGGGCGTCCCGGGTTCGCCGTCACCATGCCCAGGATGATCGCCCTCGGCGCGGGCGCGGCGGTGGTCGGGCTGGCGCTCGTCCTGGTCGCCGTGCTGGCGGGACGGGCCCTGCTCGTGACCGTCGAGGGCCCGGGGAACGCGGCGGGCCCGGACGTGACGTCCTCCGGCGACCCGTCCGTGCCCGCCGGGCAGTTCACCTTCTCCCCCAGCCCTCCGCCCACGGAGGTGTTCACCCAGGAGCCCACCGAGGAGCCCACGCCCACGCCCACCGAGGAGCCGTTCCGCCTCTCCGACCTCGACCTCCAGAGCTCCGACCCGACCCCGATCACGGCGTCCGCGCTGCTGCCGAAGTCCTTCACCACCGCCAAGGGCGTGCGCTACACCCTCCGGGCGGGCGGGGTGGCCAAGTGCCCGGACGCCTACCACGACAGCAACGTCCGCTCCGCGCTGCGCAAGGCGAAGTGCAGCAAAATGGTCAAGGGCGCGTACGTCAACCCGGGCGCCCCGGCGAACCGGCGGATCATGGTGTCCGTGTGGGTGGTGCCGCTGAAGAGCGACAACCGGGCCGCCACCGCGTACGGGAGGCTGTCGAACGCCTACGCCGACGACTGGGGCATCGTGTGCCCCAGGAAGGGCCCCGGCTCCGGCCTGTGCCACACCACCTACTGGAACAACGCCCAGACGTGGGGCTGGGTCGGCCACACCCACCGCTACCTGCTGCACACCATGGCCATCTACACCAACCGCTCGAACTCCACCAGCGTGCGCCCCTGGCTCAAGGACGCCTCCAAGGCGGCGTTCAACGCGGCCGGCCCCATGGTCTACCACGACACGGACTGACCTCGCCCGGATGACGGTTCCCGCAGCTCAGCGGGTATGAGTCCGCGCGTCGGCAGCAGAGCCCGGCGTACGGACAGGAGCAGCGCATGAAGATCGTGGTCATCGGCGGCACCGGCCTGATCGGCTCGAAGGTGGTGGCGAGGCTCGCCCAGGAGGGGCACGAGGCGGTGGCGGCGTCGCCGAGGACCGGCGTCAACGCCCTGACGGGCGAGGGGCTGGACCGGGCGCTGGCCGGCGCGCGGACGGTGGTGGACGTCTCCAACTCGCCGTCGTTCGAACCGGCGGCGGTCATGGAGTTCTTCGAGACCTCCACCCGCAACCTGCTCGCGGCCGAGGCGGAGGCGGGCGTGGGCCACCACGTCGCGCTGTCGGTGGTGGGGACCGAGCGGATGCCGGAGAACGGCTACTTCGCGGCGAAGATCGTCCAGGAGCGGCTGATCAAGGAGTCGGGGATCCCGTTCTCGCTGGTGCACGCCACGCAGTTCTTCGAGTTCGCTCGGTCCATCGCCGACGAGGCGACGGTGGACGGCGAGGTGCACATCGCGCCGGTGCGTTTCCAGCCGATCGCGGCCGACGACGTGGCCGACGCGGTCGCCCGCGCCGCCCTGGGCCCGCCGCTGAACGGCCGGGCCGAGGTGGGCGGGCCGGACCAGTACCGGATGGACGAGTTCTTCCGTGAGGCGCTGGCCGCCTGGGGCGACCCGCGCGAGGTGGTCGCCGACGAGCGGGCCCGCTACTTCGGCAGCGTGCCGGGCGAGCGGACGCTGGTGCCGGGCGACGGGGCGCGCCTCGGCCAGGTCCACTACCGCGACTGGCTGGCCCGCGACCCCGCCCGCTGACCGGCCCGCCCGCCCTGAGCCCTTGGGATGATGGGAGGGTGAGCGTACGGGACGAGACCGGTTCCCTGGCAGCGCGGCTGGAGTCGCTGCGCGGCCCGCTGACCGGCTACTGCTACCGCCTGCTGGGCGCGTCGGGCGAGGTCGACGACGCAGTGCAGGAGACCATGCTGCGGGCGTTCCGCGCGATCGGCGGCTACGACCCCGAGCGGGCCGCCCTGTCCACGTGGGTGCACAGGATCGCCACGAACGTCTGCCTCGACATGCTGCGCGGCGCGCGGCGGCGGGCGCTGCCGTGGGACATGGGGCCGGCCTCGACCGGCGGCGACCTCGGCGTTCCCCTGCCTCCTGACCGGTGGGTGGAGCCGCCGGCCGGGCTCGGGCCTGCGGGGGCGGACGATCCCGCGCACCTCGCGCTGCGGCACGAGACGCTGCGCCTGGCCTTCGTCGCCGCGCTGCAGTGGCTGCCGCCGCGCCAGCGGGCCGTGCTGGTGCTGCGGGACGTCCTCCAGTTCAGCGCGGCGGAGACGGCGGAGGTCGTGGAGACGTCGGTGGCGGCGGTCAACAGCGCGTTGCAGCGCGCGCGGGCGACGCTGGAGCGGCGCCGGCCGCGCCCTGCCGACCCGCCGGAGCCGGCCGACGCGGCCCAGCGCGACCTGCTGCTCCGCTACGTGCGGGCCTTCGAGGCGCACGACGTGCGCGGGCTGGTGGACGTGCTGGCCGACGACGCCCGGTCGGGGATGCCGCCGTTCGCGTGGTGGCTGGACGGGCCGGCGAGCATCGCGGCGGTGCTGTCGGCCGCGGCCGACGCCTGCGCCGGGGACCGGCTCGTCCTGGGCGGGCCCGCCGGCGGATGCTGGACGCTCGGCCAGTACCGGCCGGACGGCGGCGGGACGCTCAGGCCGTTCGCGCTGCTGGCGCTGGAGCTGCGCGGCGGGCGGATCGGCGACATCGTCACCTACCTCGGGTACGGCGACCGTTTCGCCGCGTTCGGCCTGCCCGTGTCGCTGACGGACCGATGAGTCCGGTGGCCGCCGGTCGTAGAAGTGGCGACACGTCCGACACGACCGGAAGGCCATATCGATGTCATCGACCGACGCCGAGCTGACGCGGCACGTCCACGCCGAGCGCGAACGCCTGGCGGAGCTGCTCGCCGGGCTCCCCGAGGAGGGCTGGGCAGCTTCGTCGCTCTGCGCGGGCTGGCGGGTGCGCGAGGTCGTCGCGCACATCACCGCCGCGTTCCGCACCAGCATGCCCCGTTTCGTGGCGGGGCTGGTCGCGGCCCGCTTCTCCTTCGACCGCTACGCCGACCGCGCCGCCCGCGGCGACACCGCCCGCCTGTCCGACCCCGACCTGCTGGCGTGCCTGCGCGCCAACATCACCCACCCGTGGCGGCCTCCCGGCGGCGGGACCGCCGGGGCGCTGTCCCACGACATCATCCACGGCCTCGACATCACCGAGCCGCTGGGCCTGCCCGCGCCGCCCGTCGAGCGGATCGCCCTCGTGCTCGCCGGTACGAACCCCCGCAGCCTGGCCTACTTCGGCGTCGACCTCACCGGCGTGCAGTTGCGCGCCACCGACGCCGACGTGCGGATAGGCGCAGGCGAGCCGGTCGAGCTGCCGGCCAAGGACGTCCTGCTGACCATCACCGGCCGCCGTCCCCTGCCGTCCGTCACAACGTGACCGCCGCGGCCGTCCTGGCCTCGGCCAGGGCGGTCCGCTCCGCCTCCACCAGCCGCAGGCACGCGGCCGTCTCCTCCTCCACCCGCCGCTCGTCCCAGCCGAGCAGCCCGGCCATCAGCCGGGCGATCCTCGGGGCCGCCCGCTCGGCCAGCTCGCTCGACTCGATGAGCATCCGGGTGCGCCGGGCGAGAACGTCCTCCGCGTGCAGCGCGCCCTCGTGCGTGACGGCGTAGACGACCTCGGCCCGCAGCCAGGGACCCGGCTCGATCAGCGGCTCGGCGAGCGAGCGGTCGCGCGCGACGAGGGCGAGCACCTCCAGGGCGAGCGTGCCGTAGCGGCGGACGAGGTGGCGCACGGTCTCGGGTTCGAGGTCGTGGTCCTCGGCCAGCCGCCCGGCGGCCGGCTCCAGCGCGGGCAGCCCGTCCGCGCCGACCAGCGGCAGCCGGTCGGTGACCGAGGCGGGCACGTCGTAGCCGTCGAGCGCGGCGTCGATCACGTCCCTCGCCATGATCCGGTACGTCGTGTACTTGCCCCCGGCGATCGCCGCGAGGCCGGGCACCGGCACGTCCACCGCGTGCTCGCGCGACAGCTTCGCCGTGGAGGCGTTCCTGTCGGCGGACACGAGCGGGCGCAGCCCGACGTAGAGTCCGACCACGTCGTCCCTGGTCAGGGGCCTGGCCAGCACCTCGTTGGCGTGCTGAAGGATGTAGTCGACGTCCTCGCCGGTGGCGGCGGGCTCGGCGCGCTCGCCGTCCCAGTCGGTGTCGGTGGTGCCGACGATCCAGCGGCGGCCGGTCCACGGGATGATGAACAGCACGCTCTTCTCCGTACGGATGATCAGGCCGGTGTGCGAGTCGATGGCCTCGCCGGGCACCAGGACGTGCACGCCCTTCGACATCCTGACCCGGAAGGCGGGCTCGGCGCCGCCCGGCAGGCTCGTCACGGGGCCGGTCCACACGCCCGCGCACACCACGACGGCGTCGGCCGGGACGTCGAACTCCGCGCCCGTCTCCTCGTCGCGGACGCGGGCGCCGACGACGCGCTCCCCGAACTCGTCCCGGTTCAGCGCCACCACCGAGGCGCGGGTGGCGACGGCGGCGCCGTGCGCGGCGGCGGTGCGGGCCAGGGCGAGGGTGAAGCGGGCGTCGTCCACCTGCGCGTCGTAGTAGATGACGCCGCCGCTCAGCGCGTCGGCGCGCAGGCCGGGCACCAGGCGGCGGGCCGCCTTCGGCGACAGGTTGCGGTGCCGGGGCATCGGGCGGCGCACGCCCTCCAGGGCGTCGTACAGCGTCAGGCCGGCCGCCACGTACGGCTGCTCGATCATCCGGTTGCGCACCGGGTAGAGGAACGTGACCGGCCGCACCAGGTGCGGGGCCAGTCGCGAGACCAGCAGGTCTCGCTCCTTCAGCGCCTCGCGCACGAGCTTGAAATCGAACTGCTCCAGGTAGCGCAGCCCGCCGTGGATCAGCTTGCTGGACCGGCTCGACGTGCCGGCCGCGAGGTCGCGGCTCTCCACGAGGGCGACCCGCAGCCCGCGCGAGGCCGCGTCCAGGGCCGCGCCCGCCCCCGTCACCCCGCCGCCGACCACCAGGACGTCGAAGGTCTGCGCCCGGAGCCGGTCAAGGCACTCCTGGCGGTCACGCGCGTCGAGCGCCCCGGTGATTCCCATCGCCATATCCTTACTTTCCGTAACTGATCACATTCGCACTGTATGCCTTCCCTGGGACGGGGAAGGCTCACCTCAGGCGGAAAGGGAGCCCGGGAAAGGGGGCGGGGTGGCGCTGCGCAGCAGAGGATTGGCGGGCGAGCTGATCGCCGAGTTCGCCGGGACGATGGTGCTCATCGTGTTCGGCGTGGGCGTCGTCGCGCAGGTCGTCGCGGCCGGGCTCGGCAATCACGACAGCATCGCCTGGTCCTGGGGCATCGGCGTCGCGCTCGGCGTCTACGTCGCCGGCCGCACCACGGGCGCGCACCTCAACCCGGCGGTGACGCTGGGGTTCGCCGTCTTCCGCGGGTTCGAGTGGCACAAGGTGATGCCGTACGCGCTGGCGCAGACCGCGGGCGCCTTCGTCGGCGCGCTGCTGATCCGCTGGAACTACACGGAGGTGCTCACCGCCGTCGATCCCGGGCACACGCTCAAGACGCAGCTGGTGTTCTCGACGCTGCCGGGCAACGGCACGCTGCCGGTCGGCCAGTGGGGCGCGCTGCGCGACCAGATCATCGGCACCGCCATGCTGCTCTTCGTCATCTTCGCGCTGTCCGACACCCGCAACATGGCGCCCGGCGCGAACATGGGGCCGTTCGTCATCGGCCTGCTCATCGTCGGCATCGGCATGGCGCTCGGCGCCGACGCCGGCTACGCGATCAACCCGGCCCGCGACTTCGGGCCGCGCCTGGCGAGCTTCCTCACCGGCTACCGCGGCGCCTGGCGCGACCAGTACGGCGACCTCTACTTCTGGGTGCCCATCGTCGGCCCGCTGATCGGCGGGGTGCTCGGAGCGGGCCTCTACCAGGCGCTCATCGCCCGCCACCTCCCCCGCGACGAGGACCGCGACACCGTCAAGCCGTCCGACTGAGGGAGTAGTACGACATGCCTGACTTCGTGGGTGCCGTGGACCAGGGCACGACGAGCACCCGCTTCATGATCTTCGATCGGGAGGGCGCCGAGGTCGCCAAGTTCCAGTTCGAGCACGAGCAGATCATGCCGAGGGCGGGCTGGGTGGAGCACAACCCGATCGAGATCTGGACCAGGACCGCCGCCGTCATCCAGACCACCCTCCAGCGCTCCGGGCTGCAGGACAGCGACCTCGCGGCGCTGGGCCTCACCAACCAGCGCGAGACCACCGTCGTGTGGAACCGGCGCACCGGGCGGCCCTACTACAACGCGATCGTCTGGCAGGACACCCGCACCGACGCGATCGCCGCCGCCCTGGAGCGGGACGGCAGGGGCCAGGTCATCCGCGACCGTACGGGACTGCGGCCGGAGGCGTACTTCTCGGGCGGCAAGATCCAGTGGATCCTGGAGAACGTCGCGGGCGTGCGCGAGGCGGCCGAGCGCGGCGAGGCCGCCTTCGGCACCACCGACACCTGGACGCTGTGGAACCTCACGGGCGGGCGCAAGGGCGGCGTGCACATCACCGACGTGACCAACGCCAGCCGCACCATGCTGATGGACCTCGGCACGCTCGACTGGGACGACGAGCTGCTGTCGTTCTTCGGGGTGCCGCGCGCGATGCTGCCGGAGATCCGCCCGTCGTCCGACCCCGCCGCCTACGGCACCACCTACCGCTACGGCCCGCTCGGCGGCGAGGTGCCGATCACCGCGATCCTCGGCGACCAGCAGGCCGCCACCGTCGGCCAGGTCTGCTTCTCGCCCGGCGAGGCCAAGAACACCTACGGCACCGGCAACTTCCTGCTGCTCAACACCGGCACCGACCGGGTGCGCTCGGACAGCGGCCTGCTCACCACCGTCGCCTACAAGTTCGGCGACCAGCCGGCCGTCTTCGCGCTGGAGGGCTCCATCGCGGTCACCGGCTCGGCCGTGCAGTGGCTGCGCGACCAGCTGCGGATCATCACCTCGGCGGCGCAGAGCGAGACGCTGGCGCGGCAGGTGTCCGACAACGGCGGCGTGTACTTCGTCCCGGCCTTCTCGGGGCTGTTCGCGCCCTACTGGCGGGCCGACGCGCGGGGCGCGATCGTCGGGCTGTCGCGCTACAACACCGCCGCCCATCTCGCGCGGGCCACGCTGGAGGCCATCTGCTACCAGAGCCGCGACGTGGTGGAGGCCATGCAGCGCGACTCCGGGGTGGTGCTGGACGTGCTCAAGGTGGACGGCGGGGTGACCGCGAACGACCTCTGCATGCAGCTCCAGTCCGACATCCTGGGGGTGCCGGTGAGCCGGCCGAGGGTGGCCGAGACGACCGCTCTCGGGGCGGCGTACGCGGCCGGGCTGGCGGTGGGCTACTGGCGCGACCAGGACGAGCTGCGCTCCCACTGGGCCGAGGACCGCCGGTGGGAGCCCACGTGGAGCCCGGAGGAGCGCGAGCGCGGGTACGCCGGCTGGAAGAAGGCCGTCACCAAGTCCTTCGACTGGCTGTGACGGGCGGCCGGGTCCGGGCGGCGAGGGTGATCCGGCCCAGCTCGTCGAGCGGGAACACCTCGGGGCCCGCGACGTCGAGGGTGCCCCGCAGGGGCGTGCCCACGACGACGCCGGCCACCACCCGGGCGACGTCGTCCCCGGCCACCGGCTGCAGGAGGGTGGCGGGCAGGCGGACGGTGCTCTCGTCGGACGTCCAGGACAGCACGGTGGCGACGAACTCGAAGAACTGCGTGGACCGCACGATCGAGTAGGGCACCGGCCCGGCCTTGAGCAGGTCCTCCTGCAGCACCTTCGCGCGGTAGTAGGCGAGGCCGGGCACCTGGTCGGCGCCCACGATGGACAGGATGACCGCGTGGCCGACCCCGGCGGAGGAGGCGGCGGCCAGCAGGTGGCCCATGGTGGCGCGGAAGAAGCCGGGCGAGGAGTCGTCGAAGGCCGGCGGCTTGGTCAGGTCGACGACGACGTCCGCGCCCGCCAGCGCCTCCGGCAGGCCCCGCCCGGTGACCAGGTCCACGCCGGTGGAGCGCGAGCGCGGCACCGCCTCGTGGCCGGCCGTGGTCAGCAGCCCGACCAGGCGGGATCCGATGAGACCGGACCCGCCGACGACGACGATCCTCATGCGCGGCAGCCCTCCTGGTCGCCCCTGCGGCACTGCGTCCACCTTAGACGGGCAGGCCGGCGACTCCTTGACAGACACCCTCGACAGGCGTTCACCATGATCTCAACAAGGCGGACGTATGACCGGGCAGCGTCACATCCCCCGACGAAGGAGTCCCTGTGACAGCCACGAAATCCTCAGTCGCCATCCTCCTCGCGTTATGCCTGGCCCTCACGCCGGCCGCCCCCGCCGGGGCCGCGGTCAGCGGGCCACCCGTCGTCAACGCCCCGGTGTTCAACGACCCGACCGCGGACTCGGGCGTCGCCCACAGCCCGAGCGCCCGCCAGTCGGCCGTCATGGACCAGCTCATCAGGCTCATCAAGTCGGTGCCCGCGGGCGGCGAGATCCGCTTCGCCATGCACCAGTTCGTCCCCGGCGACCGGTCGAGCGAGGTCGCCGCGGAGCTGGCCGCCGCGCACACGAGAGGCGTCGGCGTGCGGGTCATACTCGACAGCCAGGACGACGGCCGCAACGACGCCGTGTTCGCCCAGCTCAGCGCCGCCCTCGGCACCACCGAGACGGCCCGCTCGTGGGCCGTGCGCTGCGAGTACCCGGACGAGAGCGCCGACCGGGGCTGCATCGCCAGGAACTACCTGCACGCCAAGTTCGCCACCTTCTCCAGCGTGGTGGCCGGGAGCGTCACGTACCCGAAGGTCGTCTTCCAGACCTCGTCGAACCTGTCGGACTGGTACCTGTACAACTCCTACAACGACGCCTTCACGGTCAGCGACGCCGTCACCTACGACGGCTACGTCACCTACTTCGAGGACCTGCGCGCCAGGCGCATGCGGCCCGTCGACCCGGACTACTTCTGGACGACCCCGACCGGCTCGGCGTACAAGGCCCACTTCTTCCCCCGCAGCTCCTCCAGCGGCGACCCGATCGCCAACGTGCTGAAGCTGGTCAAGTGCGGCTACAAGGACGCCGGGGGCGTCAACCGCCAGACCGACATCCGCCTGGCGCTGACCGCCTTCAACGGCAACCGCAAGGCGATCGTGGACGAGCTGCTGCGGCTGCGCGGCGAGAACTGCTGGATCGACGTCGTCTACTACGACGGCACCGGCGTCAGCTCCTACATCCGCGACCGGCTGGCCGAGCGGGCGTCGAACGGCAAGTACCTCCAGGTCACGCCGTGCCGCTTCACGGTGGCCGGCCGTTCCGTGGTCACACACAACAAGATCATGATGATCGACGGGCACTACGACGACGACCTCACGCCGCGCGTCTACACCGGCAGCGCGAACTTCACGACGCTGGAGAACGCCGACGACTCCATGCTGCGCATCGCCGGCCGCGACGTGCACGACCAGTACCTGTCGTGGTTCTACGGCCTGCGCCGCGCCTGCGGCGGGCCCTGACCCCGTCCCGCTCACCTGCCGGGGGCACCGGGGTGGTCGCGTGGGATGATGGCGGCGTCATGTCGATCCCCGCACCAGCCGCCGCCGGTTCCGCCGGCAGGACCGCCGCCGGGCCCGCAGGCTTCGCGCTGCGCGTGCTGCGGGCCGCCGTCTTCGCGGCGGTCTCGCTGCTGCTCGGCCTGGTGGCCCACCTGCTGGCGGGCGGTCCGGTGGCGGCGGGCTGGCTGCTGCCGGCCTGGGGCGTCGCGTTCGGGCCCGCGTACGTGCTGGCGGGGCGGGAGCGGACGCTGCCGGTCATCGTCGCCACGCTGGCGGGCGCGCAGGTCGCGCTGCACCTGCTGTTCTCCTCGGCGCACGCCGTGGAGGCGGCGGTCGCCGGGCGAGCCGCCCACGCCGGCCACGCCGCCGCGGCCGGGCTGGCGCCGGACGCCGGCATGCTGGTCATGCACGCCTGGGCGGTCCTGCTGACCGCGACCTGGCTGGCCCGCGGCGAGGCGGCCCTCTGGGCGGTGCTGCGCCGGCTGGCCGTACGGATGTTCGTCGCGGTCGTCGCCGTCGTCGTCCCGGCCGCCCGCCCGCTGATCGCCGCGCCGGTCCGGGAGCCGGTGGTCCTGCGGTCGGTCCTGCTCGGGCATGAGATGGGCCGGCGCGGCCCGCCCTTCGGCCGCGCCGTTCCCGCGTCCGCCGCCTGACCCGCTCCGCGGAGCGCGTCCGGCCGGCCTGTTCTCCTGTCACGCCCCTGGTCCAGGGGTGTCCTCGGCGTGCGCGTCCTCTGCCGCCGCCGCCGGGCTCCCAGCAGTTGTCGTCGCTCCGGCCTGAGCCGGATGAAGGGCTTCGTCATGTTCTCGCGTATCACCGTCGCCGGCCTCGCCGTCGTCGTGCTCACCGCCTGCGGCGGCTCGCCGCAGCAGGCCCCGCCGGCCGTCCAGGCCGCCGCCACCACTCCCCCGGCCGCGCAGGCCGGTCCCGCGCTCTCCGTCACCGACCCCTGGGTCAAGACCGCGAAGAACGGCATGAGCGCCGCCTTCGGCACCCTGGTCAACACCTCCGGCTCCGACGTGGTCGTGGTGTCGGCAACCACGCCGCTGTCGCCGAAGGTCGAGCTGCACGAGGTGGTGGAGTCGGCGGGCAAGGCCGTCATGCGGCCCAAGGACGGCGGTTTCGTGGTCCCCGCGCACGGCAGCCACGAGCTCAAGCCGGGCGGCGACCACATCATGCTCATGGGCCTCGCCCAGGAGGTACGGCCGGGCGACGAGGTCCGCTTCACCCTCACGCTGAAGGACGGCGGCACGCTCACCTTCACCGCCCTCGGCAAGGACTTCGCCGGGGCCAAGGAGGACTACCGGCCTGGCATGGACATGGGCACCCACGAGGGCCCCGACAAGGGCCCCGACAAGGGCTCCGACAAGGGCACGGGCGGCGAGCATGGGTGAGCGGCCGGCCGCCGGAGGGGGCGGCCACCGGCTGACCCGGCGCGGCCTGCTGAGCGGCGGCGCGCTGGCCGCCGCCGCCACGGTGACCGGCGGCGCCGTCGTGACCAGCGGCGCCGAGGCGAGCCGCGGCGCCACGGCGGCGAACGGTGGAGCGCCGGAGGTCGTGCCCTTCCATGGGCCGCACCAGGCCGGGGTGGCCACGCCGCCGCAGGCCCACGCCGTCTTCGTGGCCTTCGACCTGCGCAAGGGCGTCGGCAGGGAGGCGCTGGCGCGGATGATGCGGCTGCTGACCGACGACGCCCGCCGCCTCACCCAGGGGCGGCCCGCGCTGGCCGACACCGAGCCGGAGCTGGCGGAGCTGCCCGCCCGGCTGAGCGTGACGTTCGGTTTCGGTCCCGGGCTCTTCGACGCCGCCGGCGTGGCCGAGCACCGGCCGGAGTCCGTGGCGGCGCTGCCCGCGTTCACGATCGACAGGTTGCGGCGGGAGTGGAGCGGCGGGGACCTGCTGGCGCAGATCTGCGCCGACGACCCGCTCACCGTCACCCACGCCCTGCGCATGATCGTCAAGGACGCCCGCGCGTTCGCCAGGGTCCGGTGGACCCAGCGCGGGTTCCGGCGCGCCGCGCACAGCCAGCCCGGCGGCACGACCCAGCGCAACGTGATGGGGCAACTGGACGGCACCGTCAACCCGGTCCCCGGCACGCCGGACTTCGACCGGGCGGTGTGGATCGAGGAAGGCCGCATGAGCGGCGGCACCACCCTGGTCCTGCGGCGCATCCGGGCCGAGATGGAGACCTGGGACGCCGCCGACACCACGGCCAAGGAGTTCACCGTGGGCCGCCGCCTGGCCGACGGAGCGCCCCTGACGGGCGGGCGCGAGCACGACGAGCCGGACTTCGGCAAGCTCACCCCCGTCGGCTTCCCGGTCATCTCCGAGTACGCCCACATCCGCCGCGCCCGCGTCCCCGACCCGGGCCTGCGCATGCTGCGCCGGGTCTACAACTACGACGAGGGCGTGGGCGCCGACGGGACCGCCGACTGCGGGCTGCTGTTCGCCGCCTACCAGGCCGACATCGCCCGCCAGTTCATCCCGGTCCAGCGGCGGCTGGCCGAGGCCGACCTGCTCAACGAGTGGACCACGCCGATCGGCTCGGCCGTCTTCGCCGTCCCGCCGGGCTGCGGCCCGGACGGCTGGATCGGCCAGACGCTGCTGGGCTGAGCCTCGGCGAGGGCGCCGGCGGCGGAAGGTGACGAGCATCACCGCCGCCGGAGCCCTCCGCCCTGTCACGGAACCGGGCCCCTCGCCGTCATGTGTGCAGGCAAGGTTAAGGGGGCCTCAGATGCGTTCCTCGGTGGCCGGGCGCCGCTCGTTCCGATTCTCGCACTGGTCGTTCATGTTCGCGGAGATCGCCGTCTGGTCGTTCGCCGTCCTGCTGGTGACCGGGGCGGTGCTCATGGTGTTCTACGACCCCGGCATGGCCCGGGTGACCTACGAAGGATCGTACGGACCGCTGCGCGGCCTCCCCGTCAGCCGGGCCTTCGACTCGGCCATGCACCTCAGTCTGGAGGTGCGCGGCGGCCTGCTCGTCCGGCAGACGCACCACTGGGCGACGCTCGTGTTCGTGGCCGCCGTCGCGCTGCACCTGCTGCGCATGTTCCTCACCGGCGCGTTCCGCCGGCCGCGTACCCGGCAGTGGCTGATCTGGGTGGCGCTGCTGGGGCTGGCGATGGCCGCGGGCGAGACGGGCAACGCCCTGCCGGACGACAACCTGTCGGGCGGCAGCCTCTGGCTGATCCTGTCGGTGGTGCAGTCGATCCCCGTGGTGGGCTCGTGGATCCGTTCGCTGCTGTTCGGGCCGGAGTTCCCCGGCGACCAGATCATTCCGGTCATGTACGGCCTGCACCTGGTGATCCCCGTCGTCGTGGCCGCGCTGCTGGTCGTCCGCGAGCTGCTGGTGCGCCGGCACGGCCACTCCCGGTTCGTCGCCTCGCTGCCGGCGCGGCGCGGCGCCCGTCCGCTGATGGCGGCCGCGACGGCCGGCATGCTGATCATCCTCGGGTTCGGCTTCCAGATCGCCCCCGTCTGGCTGTACGGCCCCGCGAAGCCGTCGCAGATCTCGGCGGGCTCGGTCCCCGACTGGTACATGGGGTTCCTCGACGGCGCCCTGCGGATCATGCCCGGCTGGGAGCTGACCGTCGGGGGCAACACGCTCAGCCTCGCGGTCCTCGTGCCGACGCTGGTGGTCCCCGGGCTGTTCTTCACCGCCCTCGCCGCCTACCCCGCGGCCGAGCGCCTGCTGGCCGCGCGCCGCGGCAGGCCGCTCAGCCGGGACGCGCTCGACCGGCCGCGGGAGACGCCGGTGAAGACGGGCCTCGCGGTCGCCGGCGTCACGTTCTACGGCCTGCTGTGGGCGGCCGCCGCCAACGACCAGTTCGCCCACCAGTTCCACCTCACCGTGAACGCCGTGACCGTCTTCTTCAGGTACGCCGTGCTCATCGGGCCCGTCGTCGCCTTCGCCGTCACCCGGTGGATCTGCCTCGCCCTCCGTCAGGCGGAGCGCGAGGCGGCCGAGCACGGCGTGGAGACCGGCATCATCGTGCGCTCCCCCGACGGCGGGTTCCACGAGCGGCTCGCCCCGCCGGACGCCGCTGACGGCCGTCGTCACCTGGCGGCGAAGACCGAGCATCCTGTGCCCCGCTGATCAGTTCGTGAGTCCGGCCGCGGCAAGCGAGTGAATAGGCGATCGCAAGGTGCCAAATAAGGGCAGATGGCTATGCTTATCCCGGAAATGCCACAAATGCCGAAAACAGGCATTTATGTGGACAGGGCGGGTGTCATTCCTGTGGAGAGCGAATGAAGAGCGTCAGAAGAATGCTGCAGATGGTGGCGGCCGGCGGAGCGCTGGCGGCGGGCATGACGGTTCTGCCGGCCACGGCCGCGCACGCCGCCAACAATTGCGACGCCATTTACACCACCTTCACCTACGAGGTGTTCTGCTACAGCTCGAACTATGACGAGTTCCGGGCGCAGGTCCGGTGCTACCGGATCGGCCGAGACTCCTACACCACCAGGTACGGAGACTGGACCAGGGTCGGCACGAAGAGGTCCGTGGCCAAGTGCACGACCAGCGAGGAGCCGGCGTCCGGCAGCTACACGTTCCGCAACGTCTAGCGAGGACCCTGTCGCCGGCGCGGTGGCCGTCCGCCATGGCGGACGGCCACCGTCCTGTGCCGCGGGCCGGGAGACAGGTCGGAGGCAGATCGGGGGCCCTCCTACCGGCGCGGTCGCGGAAACGGGTACGCCGCGCGGCCGGTCCCGGGTTCCTCGTCGGCGAGGCGGCCCGCGGCGTAGCCGCGCAACAACTCGTGCATGCCGTAGCGGCCGGGGCGGTGCTCGGCGATCAGATGAGCCGCGCACAGCTCGTCAAGGGGGCCTCGCGCCTCGCCCGGCGTCACGCCGAGCAGGGCGGCGGCCGTGGCCGGCGTGAAGTCCTGGCCTGACACCAGGCTCAGCAGCCGGAACAGCCGCCGCGCGGCGGGCCCGAGGGCCCGGTACGAGAGGCCGAACGCGGAGCTGAGCGCGCCGTCCAGGCCGCCCTGCCCGTCGCTCTGCCCGTCGAGGACGGCGAGCGCGTCGCCGTCCGCCAGTTCCGCCGCGTAGCCGGCGGCCGTCAGATGGCGGTCGCAGGACAGCCGGGCCGCCGCGATCCGCAGCGCCAGCGGCAGGTACGCGCACCGCCGGGCGAGCCTGGCGGCGCCGGCCTCGTCCATCCGCTCGCCGAGCGCGGCGCGGAGCAGTTCGCCGGCCTCGGCCTCGGTGAGCGGGCCGAGGTGGAGCGGCCGGGCGCCTTCGTGCGCCACGAGCCCGCGAAGCTGGTTCCGGCTGGTGACGAGGACGGCGCAGGGGCCGGAGCCGGGCAGCAGGGGCCGCACCTGCTCGGCGCTACGGGCGTCGTCGAGCACGAGAAGGGCGCGCCGCCGGGCGAGCCGCGACCGGAACAGGGCGGCGGCCTCCTCCACCTCCTGCGGCACGGCGGCGTCGGCGCCGTCCAGGGACCGGAGGAGCCGGCGCAGGACGTCGAGCGGCTCCGCCGGCGCCCTGGCCGCGTCGAATCCGTGCAGGTCGACGAAGAACTGCCCGTCGGGGAACCGGTCACGGTGGCGGTGCGCCCAGTGCACCGCCAGCGCGGTCTTGCCGACCCCGGCCGTGCCGGCGACCAGCACCATGGCCGGCCGATCGGAGGCGTCGGCCAGCACGGCGAGCCGGTCGAGCTCACGGCGACGACCGGCGAACCCCTGCACGTCGAACGGAAGCTGGGCCGGCGTGGTCGCGGCGGAGGACACCGGGACTCCCCCGGCCCTGGATCCGGCGTCGAGCGCCAGGTCGCCGTTGAGTATGGCGGTCTCCAGCGTCGAGAGCTCCGGGCCGGGATCGAGCCCCTGCTCCTCCGCGAGCAGGGCCCGCGTCCGCCTGGCCGTCTCCAGCGCGTCGAGGTGCAGCCCCGCCCGATACTGGGCGAGCATCAGCCGGCAGGCCACGCGTTCCCGCGTCGGATGCTCCTCCAGGAGCCTCCGCAGTCCCGGGATGAGCCTGTCGTGACACCCGAGCGCGAGTTCCGCGTCGCACAGCAGCTCCTGCGCGATCAGACGCTGTTCGAGCAGCCGCCGCCGCACGGGCTCGGCGAACGCCGCCGTGACGTCCGTCAGCGCCTGGCCGCGCCACAGCCCGAGCGCCGCGCGCAGGTGACGGGCCGCCTCCTCGTGCCGGCCCTGCCCCGCGGCGGCGCGCCCGGCCTCGACCTGGCGGTCGAACAGGTCGGCGTCCAGCTGATCGTCCGCCAGGGCCAGGCGGTATCCGCCGGGCCGGGTGACGATGACGTCGTCCAGCCCGTGGTCGCGCAGTGCCCGCCGCAGCCGGGACACCGCCACGTGGATCTGGGACCTCGCGGTGGCGGGTTCGGCGCCGCCCCAGATCGCCTCCGCCAGTTGCGCCGGGGTCACCACCCGGTTCGCCTGCAACAACAGGTACGCCAGCAGGGCCCGATGCCTGGGCTGCGCGACCGACACGGGCCCGCCGTCCGCCACCGCCTCCACCGGCCCGAGAATGCCGAACCTCAACCGCCGCACCCCTCCTCGGGGACGCCCGGCGGTCCGGGGCCGGGCCGATCGCCGCGGCCCCGGACCGTTTCACGCCGCCGCCGCCCGTCCAGGCGCGGCGACGCGGGCAGGGACAACGCCTACGAGCACTCCTCGATCTTGGCGGGGGCCATGTAGATTCTGCTCACCTTCTTGGCCCCGAGATAGATGTCCCGGTAGTCGCAGAAATAGTCACTTCCGCCATTCGAGTAGTACACGTAGCCGGAATATCCGCCCGGCTTGATCCGGTACCCGTAGGTGCTCTGGGAGTGGCTGCCCGTGCAGTTGTACCACTTCGACACCACCGTGCCGCCGGAGCCGGAGTTGTAGTAGTCGTACTGGAGCCTCGAATCAGGGCTGCAGACGGCCGCCGTCTGCGAGGCCGAGGCCGCCGTGGAGGTCACGGCGACGCCGATCGACAAGGCCGCCCCCATGGCCGCCGCTCCCGCGATCAGTTTGTGTGAGAAGCGCATCGGAATTCCTTTCGACAGTCAATCAAGAAGGGACACGGACGCTGCGGAACACGCCCGTCGTGCTCCGGCCCGGCTGGACGACCAGGGAGAGCCCGGTACAACCGCTCCCCGAGTACGCGGTGACGGCCGTGTCGGTGTCGTTCGTGACGCCGGAGTACGGCGTCACGGAGCTGTAGCAGCCCGGACCGGGGTTGATCACCACGCGGCCGGTCTCTCCCTGCAGGACGAGGCGGCCGGTCGCCGCCGTGGCGGGCGCGGCGGCGACCGCCAGCGCGCCGGCGGTCAGGAGCACCGCCGCGGACAGTTTTCTGATCACCGTGCTCCTCCTTTCTCTTCGTGTCCGCCACGCCGTGGCAACGGCGAGGAGCGGACGGTGTGAGGGAGTCGCCGCGCGTTCAGGTCCACGCGTCGAGAACGTGGGCATGGCGACGTGACCGTTCTAGACGGGCCGGAAGTTGTCCAGCAACGCCCGCCGCGATGGACAAACATCGCGGCGTCCTGGACAACCCGGCGTCGCAGGTGAGGCGGTGCGCGAGCCGTCAGTCCGCGAGGTCGGCGAGCTGGTCGTCCACCTGGCGGAGCAGCGCCGGGACCGGTTCGCAGACGTCGCAGCGCCGCAGGCGCACGGTGCCGTCGCCGTGGGCCGTGGCCAGCAGCCGGCCGTCGCGGCTGAACTCGACGGCTTCGACGGTCGCGGCGAACCCGCCGATGACGATGGGCGGATCGGCCGTGTCGCTCCGCCAGATCCGCACGGTGCCGTCCTTGCCCGCGCCGGCGACCCAGCGCCCGTCCGGGCTGAAGGCGACGTACCACACCATGTTCGGGCTGCCGCGCAGCACCAGGGGCTCGCCCCGGCCGGTGGTGGGCCAGATCCGCACGGTGCCGTCGGTGCCGGCGCCGGCCACCCGGCGGCCGTCGGGGCTGAAGGCGACGGCCCACACGAGACCTTCGTGGCCGCGCAGGACCAGCGGGGCCGCGGCGCCGGTGGCGTCCCAGATCCTGACGGTGCCGTCCTGCCCGGCGGTGGCCACCTGCCGCCCGTCGGGGCTGAACACGGCGAACCTGATCTGCCGCGTGTCGGCCCTGAACAGCAGGGGCGGCCGTCCCGGGTCCGCCGTGTCCCAGATCCGGAGCGTGCCGTCCGCGCCCGCGGTGGCCACCCGCCGCCCGTCGGGGCTGAACGAGGCGCTCCACACGACCCCGTCGTGCCCGCGCAGGACCAGCGGATCGTCCGCGCGATCGACTTCCCAGATCCGGAGCGTGCCGTCCCTGCTCGCGCCCGCGACCCGCCGCCCGTCGAGGCTCACCGCGAGCCCCATCACCTCGTCGGTGTGGCCGCGCAGCGCCCGGTACGCGCCGGTCGCCGGCTCCCAGATCCGCAGGGTCCCGTCCACGCCGCCGGTGACCACGCGCCCGTCGGGGGAGAAACCCAGGCCCAGCACCGCACCGTCGTGACCGCGCAGCACCACCGGGTCGCCCGTCCCCCTCGGGTCCCAGACCCGTACGGTGCCGTCCTCGCCCGCCGTGGCGAGCCGGCGCCCGTCGGCGCTGAACGACGCCCCCCACACCACCCGCTGATGGCCGCGCAGCACGAGAGGGTCTCCCTCACCGTCCGGGGACCAGACGCGGACCGTGGAGTCGTCGCTGGTGGTCGCCAGCCAGTGCCCGTCGCGGCTGAACGCCAGGCCCTCGGCCGTGCCCTCGTGCCGGAACATGAGCGGCGCGTTCTCCCGCTGGTCGAGCCGCCACACGCGCGCGGCGCCGTCCGTGCCGGCGCTCGCCAGGAGGCGTCCGTCGGGGCTGAAGGCCACGCTCTTCACGACGCTCCCGTGGCCGCGCAGCACGAGCGGTTCGTCCGGGCCCGCCAGGTCCCAGATCCGTACGGCGCCGTCCTCGCCGCCGGCGGCCAGGCGGCGCCCGTCGGGGCTGAACGCGACCCCGACGGCCGCGCTCTCGGGCCCGCGCAGGACCCGTGGCCCGCCGCCGCCCGTGAGGCGCCAGATCCGTACGGTGCCGTCGTCGCCCGCGCCGGCCACGGCACGGCCGTCGGGGCTGAAGGCCACGGTCCACACCCCGCCCGTGTGCCCGGTCAGCGTCACCGCCGACCCGGGGTGTTCCAGGTCCCACACCCTGACCGTGCCGTCCATGCCGGCGGTCGCCAGTTTGCGGCCGTCAGGGCTGAACGCCGGGCTCCACACCTCGCCCTGGTGCCCGCGCAACACGACAGGGGCCTCGGGCGACACGCCCCCGCCGGACCAGGACCACACCCGGACCAGGCCGTCCGCGCTGGTGGCGGCCAGGCGGGCGTCGTCGGGGCTGAAGGCCACGCCCAGCGCGCGCCCCAGACCGGGAAGCGTGCCGAGCAGGTGGTCGTCGGCGATTCCCTGCCGGAGCACCCCCTCGGCCTCGGCGGTCGGCCACAGCGCGTACGCCTGCCCGGCGAGCCGCAGCGCCTGCTTCGGGTCGAGGTGCAGCTGGTTGCGCGCCTCGGCCGCGATCTGCCGGGAGAGCGCGATGTCCCTCTGCTCCGTGGCCTCGCCGGCCTGGCCGAGGGCGAGGCCGGCGAGCAGGGTCATCGCCACCACGGCCGCCGTGAGCCCGGTCAGCGCCAGCCGTACGCGCCGCCGGCCCGCCCTGCGCGCGGCCTCCTCGCGCCGCCCGCTCGCCGCCAGGAACTCCCGCTCCAGCGAGTTCAGCCGGCGGGTCCTGTCCCCCTCCCACACCGCCAGCCGACTGCCCCGGAAGAGGAAGGCGTCGTCGCGGCCGTGCTCCTCCCACTCCGCGACGGCCTCGGTCAGCCGCCGGTGCGCCCGCAGCGCCTCGCGGTCCTCCTCCAGCCAGGAACGCAGCCGCGGCCAGCCGCGGATGAGCGCCTCGTGCGCGATGGTCACGCGGCTCTCGTCGGCGATCACCAGCCGCGCCGCGATGGCCCGGTCCAGCACGGCCGCGACGGCGTCGCCGTCCGGTCCGCGCCGCCGGCCGGGAAGCTTCCCGGCCCCGTCGAGAAGCTCGTCGCGGGGCGCGCGCCGCCGGGTGTCCTCCGTGCCGTCCCCGGGGACGGTCAGCCGCAGGAACATCTGCCGGGCGATCTCGCGTCCCCGCGCGTCCAGCTCGCCGTACACGTGCTCGGCGGTCTGCGCGATCGCCCCGCGCACCCCGCCCGCGGCGAGGTAGGCGGCCACGGTCAGCGCCGGGCCGGTGCGCCGCCTCCACGTCTCCAGCAGCGCGTGGGAGACGAGGGAGAGCGCGCCCGGCTGCCCCTGCGCCTCGTTCACGACCAGCTCGACCAGTTCGGCCTCGACCGCCAGGCCCGCCCGCTCGGCGGGCCCCGTCACGACCCGCCGCAGGTCCTCCTCCTCCATCGGGCCGACGATGAGCTGGTTGTCCTGCAGCACCGACGCCAGGCCGGGCAGCTCGGCGCATCGCGCGTAGAAGTCGGCCCGCATGCCGGCGACGACGTGCGTGCCCGGCTCCCGCGCCAGCGCGAGCAGCGCCGCGACGAACGCCGCCCGCTCGCCCTCGTCGCGGCAGAGGGTGAACACCTCCTCGAACTGGTCCACGACGACCACCAGCCGCGCCCCGGCAGTCAACCAGGCGGCGTGCGGCGGTCCGTCCTTCCCGAGGTCGGCGGCGAGCGCCCGCAGCGGGTGCTCGCCCGGGACCATGACGACGGCGGGCCACTCCCCGCCGCCGGCGATGATCCCCTGGCGCAGGGCGGGCAGGAGACCGGCGCGGAGCAGGGAGGACTTCCCGCTTCCCGACGTGCCCATGACGGCGAGGAAGGGCGTCCCCGGCAGTCTGCCGCACAGCTCACGCACCAGCCGCTCACGCCCGAAGTACCACCTCGCGTCCTCCGGCTGGAACGCCACCAGCCCCCGGTAGGGCGCGGCCTCCTCGGCCGAGGGCGGGACGTCGCCCTCCAGTTCCCGCATCAGCAGGTGCCAGCGTGCCTCCCACTCCGCCCGGTCGCCGCCGCAGGCGGCCGCGTACCCCAGGGTGACGGGCAGGGTCGGCGCCACCCGCCCGCCCGCCGCCTCGGAAAGCGCCGTTACCGAGAAACGCGCGCGTTTGGCCAGCTCCCGATAACTCGGCTTACCGGCCTCGTCCCTTAATCGCCGAAGCTCGGCGGCGAACCGGTGCAAGGGATTGTTCTCCGGATCGAGCGCACGCTCTGGCCGCCCCAATGACTTTCACTTCCCCCGAAAAAAGCTGATGACCTCATCCCCGAATCAGCTTGATCATACGAGCCGGTACGGCCCGCGGAACGGGTGAAAGCCGCCGGCCGTCAGGCCGACGCCGGCTCCCAGACGAAGCCGTCCGGGTCCGTGAAGGGCCCGGCGTCGCCGCCGATCACGAGCCGGTGCGAGCCGCTGCCCTCCTGGGGGACGCCGGCGTCCTTGGCGAGCGCGCGGCGCGGGTAGAGCGCCAGCGTGACGGCCGACGACGGGGTGGCGAACTCGACGTACTTGCCGCCGAAGCTCTTGGCGACGGCCAGGCCGCGCCCGGCGTAGAAGCGCTTGCTCGCCTTGACGTCCGCCACGCCCAGCAGCAGCGCGACCTGGCCGACGCGGCGGGCGGCGGGGGCGGTGTCCTTCTTGGCCGAGGTCGCGATCTTGCAGATGGTGCCGTCCGGGGCTCGGACGACGGCGCCGTAGCCCCAGAAGCTCTTCGTGGCCGGCTTGAGCGCCGTCGCCCCGGCCTCCAGGGCGGCGGCGACGAAGGCGTCCACATTGCCCGGCTGGGACACCACGAGGGACAGCGCGAACCCGCGGAAGCCGTCCGCCGGCGACTGGGCGGCCCTGAGGCGCACGTACGGGCTCAGGCCGAAGGCGTCGTAGAAGGCGCTCGCGGCGGCCGGGTCGGGAACCTCGAGGGTGACGGTGGCGAAGGCGGTCATGACGGTGCTCCTTGGGATGAGGGGTTCACTGGTCCTGGAGGAGGCCGAGGACGTTGCCGTCGGGGTCGGTGACGGTCGCCACCCGGCGGCCGGCGCCGACCTCGTGCGCGGCCTCCCGCACCACGGCCCCGGCGGCGGTGAGCTCGGCCAGCTTGGCGTCGAGGTCCGCGACGTGCCAGTACGCCACCGGCGTCGTCATGGCCTGCGGCCCGCCGCCCGGCACCAGCCCGATGTGCTGGCCCTCGGCCTCGAAGCCGACGTAGTAGGGCGAGTCGGCCTGCGGCTCGACGCCGAGCAGGGCCACGTACACCGCCTTGGCCCTGGCCAGGTCGGACACCGGGTGCAGCACGGTCCTGATGCCGGAAGTGCCGGTCATGGTCGCTCCTCGTGGTCGTGGGTCGCGTTCGACCCGCTTTCTTCGTGGTCACAGCCTGGCCGCCGGACCCGCCGCGCCACATCCGTGGTGACCACGGATTCTCGGTACGTACCGGGTGCGGGAAACTAGGACAGTGGTGACAGAAGCGGCAGAAGCCGAGATCTCCCGCCGGGAAGCCGAGGTGCTGGAGCTCGTCGGCGACCATCTCAGCAACGCCGAGATCGCGGCCCGGCTGTGCATCTCGGTGCGCACCGTGGAGAGCCACGTGTCCTCGCTGCTGCGCAAGCTGGAGGTGCCGGACCGCCGGGCGCTCGCCCGCCGCGCGCCGGGCCCGGGCGGCGCGGCCTCGGACCGGCCGGCGGCCGTCCTGCCCGCCCCGCTCACCTCGTTCGTCGGCCGGGCCCGTGAGCGGGCCGAGCTGGCCGCGCTGCTGAAGGAGCACCGGCAGGTCACCGCGGTCGGCCCCGGCGGGGTGGGCAAGACCCGGCTCGCGCTGGCGGTGGCCGCGGAGGCGGCCGGAGCCTACCCCGACGGCGTGTGGTTCGCCGACCTGGTGCCGGTCACCGACCCCGGCATGATCGCCGCCGCCGTGGCCGGCGCACTCGGCCTCGGCGAGCAGCCCGGCCGCGATCTGGCCGACTCCGTGGCCGCCGCGCTCGCCGACCGGGACGCGCTGGTCGTCCTGGACAACTGCGAGCACGTGATGGACGGGGTGGCGCCGTTCCTCGAACGGCTGCTGGCCACCTGCCCGCGCCTGACCGTGCTCGCGACCAGCCGGGCGCGGCTGATGGTGCCGTTCGAGCGGGTGTACCCGGTCCCGCCGCTGTCGCTGGCCGCCGACGGCGACTCGGACGCGGTCGCGCTGTTCATGGAGCGGGCGGCGGCGGTCGGCCGGCCGCCGGACCCCGCGCTGCGCGGCCAGATCGCCGCCGTCTGCGCGCGGCTCGACGGGATGGCGCTGGCGATCGAGCTGGCCGCGGCCCGCTGCCCCACGCTCGGCCTGGACGGCATCACCGCCGCCCTGTCCCACCCGCTGCGGATGCTCACCGGCGGCTCCCGCGCCGACGAGCGGCACCGGTCGGTGCGGGCGGCGCTGGACTGGAGCCATGCCCTGCTGGAACCGGCCCACCGGGCGCTGCTGCGCCGGGTGTCGGTGTTCGCGGCGCCGTTCACCGCCGCCGCGGCGGCGGAGGTGGCCGGGTACGAGGAGTGCCTGGTGGCCGACGGGCTGGCCCGGCTCGCCGAGCAGAGCCTGCTGGTGGTGGCGGCGACGCCGGACGGCACCGAGTACCGCGCGCTGGAGACCATCCGCCAGTACGCGGCCGAGCGGCTCGCCGAGGCCGGCGAGCGCGACGAGGTCCACTCCCGGCACCTGCGCTGGTGCCTGGCGCGGGCGGCCTGGCTGGAGGAGGCCAGGCCGGGCTGGCGGGCCCGGTTCGACCAGGTCGCCGACGACCTGCGCGCGGCCCTCACGTGGGCGGCCGGCCGGCCGGAGCTGCGCGAGGACGCCTTCGGGCTCGCCCGGCGGCTGGCGGAGCTGGCCTTCACCCGCAACCTGACGGGCGAGTCCCAGCGCCGCTTCGAGCAGGCGGCGGCGCTCGCGGCCGGGCCCGCCGAGAGCGCGACGATGCTCCGGCAGGCCGCCTCCGTGGCGGGCTGCCGGGCGGCGGGCGACGACATGTACCGCCTGCGCCTCGCCGCCGCGGCGGCGGCCCGCCGCGCGGGCGACGCGGCCGGGGCCGCCGCCGACCTGGCGACCGCCGCGACGATGGCGTTCCGGTACTGGGCCACGTTCGTCCGGGTGCCGTCCCGCGAGGAGGCGCTCGCCCTGATGGCCGAGGCCCGGCAGACGGCGGGCGGCGACCAGGCCACGCACGCCGCGGACGACCAGGCCACGCCGGTCGGTGGCGAGCCGGGCGCGCCGGTCGGTGGCGAGCCGGGCGCGCGGGCCGCGTTGGCGTTGGCCGAGGCCGCCGTGGTCACCGACGCCTTCGGGGCCGTGCAGGGGCCCGCCGACAACGTCGCGGTGCCGGAGACGATCGCGTGCGCCGAGCGGGCGGTCGAGCTGGCCGCCAGGACCGGCGACCCGCTCGCCGAGTCGGCCGCGCTCGACGCGCTCACCTGCGCGCACATCTGGGCCGGCGACGCCTTCGCCGCCGCCGCCAGGTCCCGGCGGCGGGTCACGCTCCTGTCGGCCCTGCCACCCTCGCCGGCCGTCACCCACGAGCTGATCGACGCGCTCGGCATGGTCACCGAGGCCGGGCTCGGCGCGGGCGACGTGCCGGACGCCCGCCGCTGGGCCCGGCAGCTCGACGGCCACCCGTCGCTGGCGGAGGTCGGTCACCGGGCGCCGCTCATGGTGGACGCGCTGGCGGGCGACGTCGAGGAGGTGCTGGCCGGCAGCGTACGGCTGCTCGACGCGTGGCGGCGCGCGGGCAGCCCGGCCCGGGCCCACCTCGGGCCGGCGGTGGCCGCCGTGGCGATGGTCCACGGCCTGCGCGACGACCACGACGCCGAACGCGCCTGGCGGGAGATCCTGGACCGGCTCGACGTCTCGGCGGAGCGCGCCCACGGCTACGCGGCCGTCTTCGACGGCATGCTGCTGCTCCACCGCGGCCAGGCGCGGGAGGCCGCGGAGCGGATGGCCCCCGAGGCGGGCGAGGTCTGGAAGTGGGTGAGCTGGATCTGGCACCACTGGTACGTCGCCCTGCGCACCGAGGCCGTCGTCCTGGCCGGCCACTCCGGCGCCCGCCGCTGCGTGGCCGAGGCGCGCGCCGCCGTGGCCGGCAACCCGGTCGCCGAGGCCCTCGTGGCGCGGGCCGGGGCCGTGCTCGACGGCGACCGGGAGGCGCTGCTCGCCACGGCGGACGCCTTCGACGCGGCCGGCTGCCCCTACCAGTCCGCGCGGACCCTGCTGCTCGCCGGCGGGGAGCACGCCGGGCGCGGGAGCGCCACGCTGGCCGCGCTCGGCCTCGCGCCGAAGGCCGTCAGCCTCTGGTGAGCGCCGCGATCCCGTTCATCTCCGGCCCGTCCGGGAACAGTACGGTGTCCGCGTCCGCCTCCGAGGACGCGCCGCGAACCGCCCGCCGACCGACAGAGGAGCAGACTTGACCGCCCCCGCCCCCACGTCCCATCAGCAGGAGATCGCCAAGGAGCTCCAGGTCGGCGCGTCCTTCGAGGCCGCGACGGAGATCGAGCGCCGGGTCGCCTTCCTCGCCGCGCAGCTCACCGGCTCGGACCGGCGCGCGCTGGTGCTCGGCATCAGCGGCGGCGTCGACTCCACGGTGGCGGGCCGGCTGTGCCGGCTCGCGGCCGAACGGGTCCGCGAGGCCGGGCGGGAGGCGACGTTCATCGCGATGCGGCTGCCGTACGGCGTGCAGGCCGACGAGCGGGACGCCCGGCTCGCGCTGGAGTTCATCCGGCCCGACCGGGTCATGACGGTGGACGTGAAGCCCGCGAGCGACGTCTCCCTGGAGTCGGTGCTGGCCGCCGGCCTGACCTTCCGCGACGAACGGCACCAGGACTTCGTGCTCGGCAACGTCAAGGCCCGCCAGCGGATGATCGTCCAGTACACGGTGGCCAACGCGCACGACGGCCTGGTGGTCGGCACCGACCAGGCCGCGGAAGCGATCTCCGGCTTCTACACCAAGTACGGCGACGGCGCCGCCGACGTGGTCCCGCTCGCCGGCCTCACCAAGCGCCGGGTGCGGGCCGTCGGCGAGGCGCTGGGCGCGCCGGCCGCCCTGATGCGCAAGGTCCCGACCGCCGACCTGGAGACGCTGAACCCCGGCGTGGCCGACGAGGACGTGCTCGGCGTCTCCTACGACACGATCGACGACTTCCTGGAGGGCGAGCCGGTCGACGACGCGGCGCTCACCGTGCTGATCGACCGCTACCGGCTCACGGAGCACAAGCGCCGCCCGCCGATCACGCCCTGAGCCGCCCGCCGGCGCTCAGTTGCCCACGCCGAGGTTCGCCATGAACGCCGCCGGGTACCGGTCGCCGCGCGCCGCGCCGGGCGGCACCGCCTTCTCGATCGCGGCGAGGTCGCCGGCGGTGAGGTCGAGCTCGGCGGCGGGCAGCGCCTCGGCCAGCCGCTCGCGGGTACGCGCGCCGACCAGCGGCACGATGTCCTCGCCCCGCGCGGCCACCCAGGCGATGACGAGCTGGGCCACGGTGCAGCCCTTCGCCTCGGCGACCCGGCGCAGCTCGGCCACGAGGGAGAGGTTGTGCTCCACGTTCCCGCTCGCGAACCGGGGGCTGAACCCGCGGGCGTCGCCGGGGCCGGCGGCGCGGGCGGCGGTCCAGTGCCCGGAGATGAGGCCGCGCCCGAGCACCCCGTACGCGGTCAGGCCGATCCCGAGCTCCCGCAAGGTGGGCAGGACGTCCGCCTCGACCGCGCGGGAGATCACCGAGTACTCGATCTGCAGGTCGGCGATCGGGTGCACGGCGTGCGCCCGGCGGATCGTGGCCGCGTCGACCTCCGAGAGGCCGATGTGCCGGACGTACCCGGCGTCCACCAGCTCCTTGATCGCGCCGACCGTCTCCTCGATCGGCACCGCCGGGTCCAGCCGGGCCGGGCGGTAGATGTCGACGTGGTCGGTGCCGAGCCGGGTCAGCGAGTGCGCCAGGAAGTTCCGCACCGCCTCGGGGCGGGCGTCGTTCCCGCCGAACCCGCCACCGGGCCGCAGCAGCATGCCGAACTTCAGGCTCAGCACGTAGCTGTCGCGGGCCCGGCCGCGCAGCGCCTCGGCGAGCAGCAGCTCGTTGTGGCCCGCGCCGTAGAAGTCGCCGGTGTCGATCAGGGTGACGCCGGCGTCCAGCGCGGCGTGCACCGTGGCGATGCTCTCCGCGCGGTCGGCCTGGCCGTACGCGCCCGACATGCCCATCGCGCCCAGGCCCAGCGCGGAGACGACCGGTCCTGTGGTCCCCAGTGTCCGCGTCCGCATCATGTTCTTCTCCTTCTCGCCGCAGGGCTTCCGTCCCCTCCCACCCTGGGCCCGGCCGGGGACGGGCGTAAGCGGAGCGCCGATCGTGGGAGAGCCGCTCCCTGGCTCGCCCTCCGGCGGCGCGGCAGGATGGAGTCATGCACCGTGAGGAGCTCGCCGACTTCCTGCGCCGCCGCCGGGAGGCGATCCGCCCGGCGGAGGTGGGCCTCGCGGACGGCCCCCGGCGCCGCGCCGCCGGCCTGCGCCGCGAGGAGGTGGCGATGCTGGCCGGCATGTCGGTGGACTACGTCGTCCGCCTGGAGCAGGGCCGCAGCAGCCGGCCGTCGGTCCAGTTACTGGGCGCGCTGGCCCGCGCGCTGCGGCTGTCCGACGACGAACGCGACCACCTGTTCCACCTGGCCGGCCACCGGCCCCCGCCCGCCGACCACCTCGCCGGCCTGGCCCGCGCCGGGCTGATCCGCATGCTCGACCTGCTGGGCGACACCCCGGCCGTGGTGCTGTCCGACCTCGGCGAGTTCCTCGCGCAGAACCGGATGGCCGTCCTGCTGATGGGCGACCACACGGGGCTCACCGGCGACCGGCGTTACCTCGTCTACCGCTGGTTCACCGAGGCCGAGGTCCGCGCCGTCCATCCGCCGGAGGAGCAGGAGCATCACGCCCGCCAGCTCGTGGCGGACCTCCGTGCGGTCGCGGGCCGCCGCGCCGGCGATCCCGTGGTCACCCGGCTGGTCGAGCGCCTGCTGGCCGCGAGCGCCGGTTTCCGCCGGCTCTGGGCCGAGCACGAGGTGGCGGTCCGGCGTACCGACCGCAAGAGCCTGGTGCACCAGCGGGTGGGCCGGCTGGTGATGGACTGCACCACCCTGGTCACCCCTGACCAGAGGCAGCAGCTGCTGGTGTTCACCCCGGCGGACGACGAGGCCCGTGAGCGGCTTGAGCTGCTGCGCGTGCTCGGCACCGAGGATTTCCGCACCGTGGGATGATCGACGCGTGGCGGACGTGATCTTCTTCGACCTGGACGGGACCCTGGTCGACCATCGCAGCGCGGTCCTGGAGACCATCGCCAGGATCGTCCGGGCCGCGCCGGGCGCGACGGCGCCGCCGGACGAGCTGGTGGCGTTGTGGTGGAGCCTGGAGGCGCGCCACATGCGGGAATACCTGGCCGGTCAGTGCTCCTTCGCCGAGCACCACCGGCGCAGGGCCCGTTCCTTCCTTCCGATGCTCGGCGAGCCGGTTCCCGACGATCCCGGGCTCCTGGACGCCTGGATCGACGTCACTCCAGCTCCACCAGTCCGAAACCGAGCTGGCTGTAGAGCTCCAGCTGGTCGAAATACTCGCGGTGGGAGTCGATCCTGTCGTCGGAGATGTGGGTGGCGCAGCTCGCCCTGACGGCGATCCGGCGGCCCGTGCCGGCTATCTCGTGACCGCCCGGCACCAGGAGCAGCCCGGTGTGGGTGCCGGTGTAGGTCCATTCGGTGACGGCCGGGTTGTCGCAGTCGCTCACCTCGAACCACGCCGCCATGTGGAAGTCCGGGAACGCCTTGAAGAGCTGCTGGTAGATCCAGCCGATCTCGTCGTGTCCCTCCGCGACGCCCGCCGGCGAGACGAAGACGGCGTCCGGGCTGTAGCAGGCGAGCACACCGGACAGGTCGTGCGCGTTGACGGCCCGGTTCAGCCGATGTTTGACATCCCAGTAGGTCGACATGAACACCTCCGAGCGGATCGGGTGCGGGTCGCGTCGCCTCCGCGTCTCTTCCAGTGTCCGTGCGACCGCACGCACGACAGTGCCATGGGCGCGTCAAATGGTCTTTCCCGCATGGGCGCGACGTACGACGCGGGTAGATCGTCACGGACGTCGCGGCGGGCCGCCGAGCCGTCAGCGGGAGGGCTCCCAGCCGCGGCGCGCGGCGGGCCTGTGCTCGTCCCTGCTGCGGTAGACGATGTACGGCCGGGTGAGGTAGCCGACGGGCGCCGTGAGCAGGTGCACCAGCCGCGTGAACGGCCAGATCGCGAACAGCGCCAGGGCGCTCAGCGCGTGCGCCTGGAACAGCGGCGGCGCGCCCGCCATCAGCTCCGTCCGCGGCTGGAAGGCGAAGATCGACCGGAACCACGGCGAGACGGTCGTGCGGTAGTCGTAGCCGCCGCCGGCGAGGTTGGCCAGCACGGTCGCGGCCAGCCCGAGGGCGATGGTGAGGGCGAGGACGGCGTACATGAGCTTGTCGTTGCGGGTGGTGGCGGTGAAGACCGGGCCGACCGTGCGGCGCCGGTAGACGAGGATGGCCAGGCCGGCCACGGTGGCGAGGCCCGCCACCGTGCCCAGCACGACGGCCAGCAGGTGGTAGAGCTCCTGGCTGACCCCGAGGGCCGCGGTCCAGCTCTTGGGGATCACCAGCCCGCCGACGTGGCCGAGCGCCACCCCCAGGATGCCGAAGTGGAACAGCGGGCTGCCGATCCGCAGCAGCCGCGACTCGTACATCTGGGACGAGCGCGTGGTCCAGCCGAACTTGTCGTAGCGGTAGCGCCAGAGGTGGCCGAGCACGAACACGGTGAGCGCCACGTACGGGAGCACCGCCCACAGCAGGACGCTCATCGGCTCACCCCGTCCATCGCGTACGGCTCCAGCCCGACGGCCTCGGCCGGAGGCCCCTCGGCCAGCAGCCGCGCCGCGGCCTCCCGCTGCCGTCCGGTCGGCGGCGGCAGGGTGTCCAGGACGGCGGCGACGACGTCCGCGTACGGCGAGCGCTCCTCCTCCAGCGCCGCGCGCAGCACCTCCAGGCCGGCGCGGTGCTCGCTCATCAGCCGCAGGGCGGGGCCGGGCGCGCCGCGCGCCGACAGCTCGCACACCACGGCCAGGTGGTCGGGCAGCTCGCCGTCGGCGAGCTCGAACCCGGCGGCGCGCAGCGCGTGCTTGAAGCGCAGCAGCGCCGCGCCGCGCTTGCGGGTGTCGCCGTAGGCGTAGTAGGTGAGGTACGGGCAGCAGCGCCGCTGCAGGTCGAAGGTGGCCACGTAGTGGGCGGCCAGTTCGGCGGGGCCGGTGGCGGCCGCGTGGGTGAGGAAGGCCGACAGCCGCCGGCGCGGCTCCCCCTGCGGCAGCCCGTCCACCGCGGCGCGCAGCACGTCCAGCCCGCCGTGGAGGCGCTCGTCGGGGTAGCCGAGCAGCACGGAGGCCACCATGTGGGTGGTGCGCAGGTCGTGTTCGCTCACTTCCGCCTCCTCTTGGGGAAGAGCCCGTCGGGGACGCCCTTGCCGTCCCAGTTGAGCAGGTTGACCCGGCCGCGCAGCTCGCCGGCGTCGTCGAGGTCGTCGCCCTCCTGGCGTTCGCGCAGGGCGTGGAAGTTCTCGACGGCGACCGGGGCGGGCCGGCCGGAGGCCTCGCCGAACGGGCCGTTCATGCCGGGGCCGCCCTCGTAGTCGAGGCTGCAGCCGGTGGCCAGCTCCTCCAGCTGGGCGCCCTGCTCGGCGTGCGCCTTGGGGATGACGTACCGCTCGCCGTAGGGGGCCAGGGCGAGCAGCCGGTGCATGTCCTCGACCTGCTCGCCGGTCATGCCGACGGCGGCGGCGATGGACGTGTCCTGTGCCTGGCCGAGGTTGATCCGGCGCATGTGGGAGCGCATCGCGGCCAGGCGGCGCAGCACCGCCCGCACCGGCTCCTCGTCCCCGGCGGTGAACAGCTCGGCCAGGTAGCCGACGGGGATGCGCAGCGTGTCGATGGCGCCGAACAGGTTGCCGGCGTCCTCGCCGTCGTGGCCGGTGCCGGCGAGGGCGTCCACGACGGGCGACAGCGGCGGGATGTACCAGACCATCGGCATCGTCCGGTACTCCGGATGCAGCGGCAGCGCCACCTCGTAGTCGAAGATCAGCCGGTACACCGGGGACCGGCGGGCGGCCTCCAGCCAGTCGTCGGGGATGCCCTCGCGCCGGGCGGCGGCGGCCACCTCGGGGTCGCGCGGGTCGAGCAGGACGCGCTTCTGCGCCTCGTACAGGTCCTTCTCGTCGGGGGTGGCGGCGGCCTCGGCCACGCGGTCGGCGTCGTACAGGACGAGCCCGATGTAGCGCAGCCGGCCCACGCAGGTCTCGGAGCAGACGGTCGGGATGCCGACCTCGACGCGGGGGAAGCAGAAGGTGCACTTCTCGGCCTTGCCGGTGCGGTGGTTGAAGTACACCTTCTTGTACGGGCAGCCGGTCACGCACATGCGCCAGCCGCGGCAGCGGTCCTGGTCGACCAGGACGATCCCGTCCTCGGTCCGCTTGTACAGCGCGCCGGACGGGCAGGAGGCCACGCAGGAGGGGTTGAGGCAGTGCTCGCAGATGCGGGGCAGGTAGAACATGAACGCCCGCTCGAACTCCAGCCTGATCTCCTCCGACACCTTGGCCAGCACCGGGTCCGCCGAGGCCAGCTCGGGCCCGCCGGCGAGGCTGTCGTCCCAGTTCGCGCTCCAGCTGATCTTGGTGGGCCGGCCGGTGATGAGCGAGCGCGGGCGGGCCACGGGGGTGTCGGCCTGCATGGGCGCGGAGAACAGCCGGTCGTAGTCGTAGGTCCAGGGCTCGTAGTAGTCGCCGATGGACGGCATGAGCGGGTTGGCGAAGATGGACAGCAGCTTCTTCAGCCGCCCGCCGGCCCGCAGGCGCAGCCGCCCGCGCCGGTTGAGCTCCCAGCCGCCCTTCCATCTGTCCTGGTCCTGGTAGGTGCGGGGGTAGCCCTGGCCGGGGCGGGTCTCGACGTTGTTGAACCACACGTACTCGGTGCCGGCCCGGTTGGTCCACGCCTGCTTGCAGGTGACGGAGCAGGTGTGGCAGCCGATGCACTTGTCCAGGTTCATCACCATGGCGAGCTGTGCCATGACGCGCATCAGTAATCGACCTCCTGGCTGCGGCGGCGGATCACGGTGACCTCGTCGCGCTGGTTGCCGGTCGGGCCCAGGTAGTTGAAGGCGAACGAGAGCTGGGCGTACCCGCCGATCAGGTGGGTGGGCTTGACGAGCAGGCGGGTGAGCGAGTTGTGGATGCCGCCGCGCAGGCCCGAGGTCTCGCTCTTGGGCACGTCCACCACCCGTTCCTGGGCGTGGTACATGTAGACCGTCCCGTCGGGCATGCGGTGCGAGACGACCGCGCGGGCCACGACGACGCCGTTGCGGTTGACCGCCTCCACCCAGTCGTTGTCCGCGATGCCCGTCCTGGCGGCGTCGGCCGGGCTCATCCAGATCGTCGGGCCGCCCCGTGACAGCGTCAGCATCAGCAGGTTGTCCTGGTACTCCGAGTGGATGGACCACTTGGAGTGCGGGGTCAGGTAGCGGACGACGAGGCCCCGCTCGCCGCCGTCCCCCAGGGCGGGCTCGCCGAACAGCGCGGTCATGTTCAGCGGCGGCCGGTAGACCGGCAGCGCCTCCCCCGCCTCGTGGATCCAGTCGTGGTCCAGGTAGAAGTGCTGCCGGCCGGTGAGGGTGTGCCAGGGCTTGCGGTGCTCGACGTTGACGGTGAAGGCGGAGTAGCGGCGGCCGCCGCTCTCGCTGCCCGACCATTCGGGCGAGGTGGTGACCGGCACCGGCCGGGCCTGCGTGTCGGCGAAGGTGATCCGCTTGTGCTCGTCGGCGAGGCCCGTGAAGTCCGTGCCGGTGCGGCGGGCCAGGGTGGCGAACCCCTGCGCGGCCAGCCGGCCGTTGGTGGTGCCGGACAGCGCCAGGATCGCCTCGCACAGGTCCACGTCGCGGGCCAGCGACGGCCGGCCGGCGGCGACGCCGTGGCGTACGGTCCCGTTCGTGCGGCGCAGCCGCTCCACCTCCTCGCCGACCTCGTAGGTGAGGCCCTTGGTGGTGGCGCCGAGGGTGTCGAGCAGCGGGCCGAGCGCCGCCATCCGCTCCGCGACCGCGCCGTAGTCGCGCTCCACGACGGTGACGCGCGGGAAGTTCCTGCCGGGGACGGGCACGGCGCCGGTGCGCCGCCAGTCGTCCACCCGGCCGTGCGGGCTGGCGCACTCGTCGGGGGTGTCGTGCAGCAGCGGGGTGGCGACCAGGTCCCTGCGGGTGCCGAGGTGGGTCCTCGCCAGGTCGCTGAACGCCTCGGCGATGGCCTGGAAGGCGGCGACGTCGGTGCGGGTCTGCCAGGGCGGGTCGATGGCGGGGGTGAAGGCGTGCACGAACGGGTGCATGTCGGTCGAGGAGAGGTCGTGCTTCTCGTACCAGGTGGCGGCCGGCAGCACGATGTCGCTGAACAGCGTGGTGGACGTCATGCGGAAGTCCAGCGACAGCAGCAGGTCGAGCTTGCCGCGCGGCGCCCGCTCACGCCAGGTCACGTCCCGGGGCCGCTGTTCCGGGGCGGCCTCCTCGGCCCGCAGCGCGGCGTCGGCGCCGAGCAGGTGCCGCAGGAAGTACTCGTTGCCCTTGGCCGAGGAGCCCAGCAGGTTGGCCCGCCACACGGTCAGCACGCGCGGCCAGTTGGCGGGCGCGTCGGGGTCCTCGCAGGCGAAGCCGAGCTCGCCGGTGGCGGCCCGGCCCGCGACGTAGGCGCCCGGGTCCTGCCCGGACGCGGCCACCTCGTCGGCCAGGTCCAGCGGGTTGCGGTCGAACGTCGGGAACGACGGCATCCACCCCATGCGCGCGGACGCGGCCAGCAGGTCGGCGGTGGCCTTCCCGGCGAAGGCCCCCTCGGCGAGCGGCGAGGAGACGGCGTCGGCGGTGTAGGTGTCGTAACGCCACTGGCCGGTGTGCAGGTACCAGAACGCGGTGCCGATCATCTGCCGCGGCGGCCTCGACCAGTCCAGTCCGGACGCGAGCTGCGCCCACCCGGTGATCGGCCGGCACTTCTCCTGGCCGACGTAGTGGGCCCAGCCGCCGCCGTTGACGCCCTGGCAGCCGGTCAGCGTGGTCAGCGTCAGGAACGAGCGGTAGATCGTGTCGGAGTGGAACCAGTGGTTCGCCCCCGCCCCCATGATGATCATCGATCGGCCGCCGGACTGCTCGGCGTTCGCGGCGAACTCGCGGGCGATCCGGGCCGCCCGCGCGGCCGGCACCCCGGTGATCGCCTCCTGCCAGGCCGGCGTGTACGGTGCCGCCGCGTCGTCGTAACCGGACGGCCAGTCTCCCGGCAGCCCGTCGCGGGCAACCCCGTACTGGGCCAGCATCAGGTCGAACACCGTCGTCACCAGCCGCCCGCCGATCTCCCTGACCGGCACCCCCCGGCGCAGGACCCCGTCCGCGACGTCGAAGCGGGGCAGCGCCACCTCCACCGTCTCCGCGCCCTCCCCGCCTTCCCCGTCGAGCAGCGTCAGCGCGGGGTCGGCGTCGCCCAGGTCCAGGTTCCAGCGGCCCTGGCCCTGCTCGGCGTAGCGGAAGCCGAGCGAGCCGTTGGGCACGACCGGCTCACCGGTGCGGGCGTCGACGACCACTGTCCTGAACGCCCCGTTCCCGTCCTCGTCGTCGCCCAGGTCGGCGGCGGTCAGGAACTTGTCGGGCACATAGGCGCCGTCCCGCTCCCGCAACCCGACCAGGAACGGCAGGTCGGTGAAGCGCTTGACGTAGCCGGTGAAGTACGGCGTCTCGCGCGCGGTGAAGAACTCCTTGAGGATGACGTGGCCCATCGCCATGGCCAGCGCCCCGTCCGTGCCGGGATGCGGGGCCAGCCACTCGTCGCCGAACCTGGCCGCGTCGCTGTAGTCGGGGCTCACCACGACGACCTTCTGGCCCCGGTAGCGGGCCTCGGTCATGTAGTGGGCGTCGGGGGTGCGGGTGACCGGCACGTTGGAGCCCCAGAGCATCAGGTACGCGGCGTCCCACCAGTCCGCCGACTCGGGCACGTCCGTCTGGTCGCCGAACACCTGGGGGGAGGCCACCGGGAGGTCGGCGTACCAGTCGTAGAACGACAGCATGGCGCCGCCGATCAGCGAGACGAACCGGGCCCCGGCCGCGTGCGAGGCCATGGACATCGCCGGGATCGGCGAGAACCCGGCGACCCGGTCGGGGCCGTAGGTCCTGATCGTGTGCACGTGGGCGGCGGCGATGATCTCGCAGGCCTCGTCCCAGCCGATCCTGACCAGCCCGCCCTTGCCCCGCGCCGACTGGTAGCGCGCCCGCCGGTCCGGGTCGGCGGTGATCTCCGCCCAGGCCGCGACCGGGTCGCCGAGCCGGGTCCTCGCCTCGCGGTACATCTCCACCAGCACGCCCCGCGCGTACGGGTAACGCACCCGCGTCGGCGAGTAGGTGTACCAGGAGAACGCGGCGCCGCGCGGGCAGCCCCGCGGCTCGTACTCGGGCCGGTCGCCGCCGACGGTCGGGTAGTCGGTCTGCTGCGCCTCCCAGGTGATGATCCCGTCCTTGACGTAGACCTTCCACGAGCACGAGCCCGTGCAGTTCACGCCGTGCGTGGAGCGGACGACCTTGTCGTGGCTCCACCGGTCGCGGTAGAAGGCGTCGGCCTGCCGTCCGCCGATCTGGTACAGGGTCCGCCGGTCGGGGGAAACCGTTCCTTTGCGTAGGTGCCGCCCCATCCTGAGCAGCGCGTCGCTCACCGGCCCGTCCGTGCCCGCCATGCTCGCTCCCTCGGTCGCCCGTAACACAAATCACGCCATACCCGGTGAAATCCGGGTCAAAGATCTACGGGGCCGGAGTCAGGCCGGGTGGCGCTGCCCACGGGAGGCGAGGTGGCCGGTCCTGCTGGTGATCAGGCCGGGGTCGCCGGGCGAGAGGGAGTTGAGGAACAGGCGGTTGACGCCCGGCAGGGCGGCCAGGCGCAGCAGCCAGTCGCGGGCGGCGATCCGGCGGCGGCTGGAGGGCGCCATCCACTCGACGAAGCGGCGGCCGAACGCCTGCACCTCCGCGATCGTCGGCCGCATGCGCTCCTCGTACCGGGCCAGCGCGGCGGGCAGATCGCCGGCGGCCAGCTCGTCGGCCAGGACCCAGGCGGCGGCCACCGCCATGGACGCGCCGTGTCCCGCGAACAGCGAGACCGCCTGGCAGGAGTCGCCCAGCAGCACGGCCCTGCCGCGGCTCCAGGACCCGGTCTCCACCTGGGTGACCTGGTCGTAGTAGAGGTCGGCGGGCAGCCGGGGCAGCGTCTCGGGCAGGATCCAGCCCAGCTCGCCGTAGTGGCGGCGCAGCGCCGCCACGGGGTCGGCGGGCAGGGCCGGGTCGGGCTCGCGGCGCAGGAAGAGCAGCGCGAGCCGGTCCTCAGGCAGCGCGTACGCGCCGGCCATCAGCCCGGGGACGGTCAGCATCCGGTAGCGCGGCCCGACCCGCGCGCTCAGCTCCGCGTCGGTGAGGATGCAGGCGGCGACGTGGTGGCCGAGGGGGCGGAGGTGGCGTTCCTCGGGGCCGAAGACCAGCTCGCGGACCCGGGAGTGCACGCCGTCGGCCCCGACGAGCAGGTCCACGGCGCGGCGGGTCGCCGGGTCACTGGCCTGGGGCATGGTCGTGGACCGGTTCCGTCCCGACCGCTGGGACGTGGCCGGAGCGCTGGTCTGCCTGGCCGGCGTCCTGGTCATCATGTACGCGCCGCGTTCCTGAACGCGGTCTGTGCCGCAGATGACTGGACGAAGGCGTCTTTGTCCGTGTCAACCGATCACGCGTCGCGGCGTAATGGTTCCGGTCCTCCCACTACCGGAAAGGTACGCAGTGACATGCGTAACAGCAGCTCCCTCATGACCCTGGCCGTGCTCGCGGCAGGCGCGCACCTGGCCCTGGCGCTTCCCGCGCAGGCGGACACCCACGTCGAGAACCCGTCGGGTCACATCAGCGTGTCCGCCGACCCTGGCAAGGCCAACACCATCACGATCACGCCGCTGGACGCCGCCGATCCCGGCGGCGACGTCGTCATCAGGGACTCGGGCGACGTGATCGAGCCGGGCCGCAACTGCGCGGCGTACGGCACCGGCGTGCTCTGCGACGGCCTCGTCCAGTACATCCAGATCTCCCTGGGCGACGGGGACGACGTCGTGACCAACCTCAGCACCATCCCGGTCCGGGTGACCGGCGGGGAGGGGAACGACCGGCCGGGTGGCCGCCCTCCCTAGGGGGCGGCCACCCGGCGGATTGCCAGGCGGGCCACCGGCGACCCACAATCCAGGCCGGACCATACTCCCGAGATCGGCAGGCCCGTGCGGTACGTCAACCTCTCCGCCACGATCGGCGGCATCAGCGATGTGCTCGACCCGCAGCCTTACCTCGACCGGCTGCCCGAACTCCGCGCGGCGCTGCCCGAAGGGGCCGCGGCCTACGCCGGCGAGCCCGGCCACTACGACTTCACCAGCCCCCGGTGCGTCCACGACCTGAAGCTGGACCGGATCCTGTTCGGCGAGGACGACGGCGACGGCGGCGGCGACGGCTGGATGCGGCTCGGGTTCCGGCACAACTGCTGGAAGCACGAGGAGGACCTGACCCTCCACTACACGGGCGTGACCGGCTACGCCCTGCGCGGCGAGTCCGACATGCCGCTCGCGACCCGGCTCGGCGAGGTCGTCCTGGACGAGGTACTGCCGCACCCGGACGGCTGCGCGCACGAGATCGCCTGCCACACCGGCTCCGTCGTCATCGTCTGCAGGGACCTCACCGCGACGTGGTCCGAGGCCGGCTGCCGCCGCGTCCGGCGAGGTCGCGACCGTGGAGCGTGACCGGCCCCGCGGCGGGTTCCCCTCCCATGTCCGCTGGCGGCCGGCTATACGCTGTCGCCCGTGATCACACCAGTCACCGCCCGGCTGGGCCCCCGCCGCTGGACGGCCATGATCGTGCTCGGCTTCGTCGGCCAGCTCGCCTGGACCGTCGAGAACATGTACCTCAACGTCTTCCTCTACGACACGATCACCGACGACCCCACCGCCATCGCCACGATGGTCGCCGCCAGCGCGTTCACCGCCACGGTGGCGACGTTGCTGGTGGGCGCCCTGTCCGACCGCACGGGCCGGCGGCGGGCCTTCATCGCCGCCGGCTACGTCCTGTGGGGTCTCGCCACGGCGGCGTTCGGGCTGGTCACCGTGGACACCGTGGGAAGCCTGGCGCCGGCCGCGAACGCCGTGCTGATCGCCATGATCACGGTCATCGTGCTGGACTGCGTCATGTCGTTCCTGGGCTCCGGCGCGAACGACGCCGCCTTCCAGGCGTGGGTGACCGACGTGACGTGGCCGGCCGTCCGCGGCCGGGTGGAGTCCGTGCTCGCGATCATGCCGCTGGTGTCGATGCTGGCCGTCTTCGGCGCGCTCGACCCGCTCACCCGCGCCGGGCGGTGGCGGGAGTTCTTCCTGCTGGTCGGGGCGGTCATCACCGTGGTCGGGGTGGTGGCGTGGTTCCTCGTACGGGACCGGCCGGCCCTGCCCCGGGCGCGCGGCGGCGCGCTGGACGCGCTCTTCCACGGTCTGCGCCCCAGCGCGATGCGCGCCAACCCCGTCCTCTACCTGCTGCTGACGGCGCTGGCGATCTGGGGCGTCTCCACGCAGATCTTCCTGCCCTACCTGATCATCTACGTGCAGCGTTACCTGCAGATCGAGGCGTACGCGCTCGTCCTCGGCGTCGTGCTGACCGGTGCGGCCGTGGTCACCGTCGGCTGCGGCCGGCTGATCGACCGCGTCGGCAAGAGGCGCTTCCTGCTGCCCGCCCTCGGCGTCTACGCCGCCGGGCTGCTGGCGATGTGGCCGGCGCGCGGCCTGGTCCCGGTCATCGCGGCCGGCCTGGTGATGATGTCCGGGTTCATGCTGGTCGCCGCGACGATCGGCGCGCTGGTCCGCGACCACACGCCGCCGGAGCACGCCGGGCACGTGCAGGGGCTGCGGATGGTGTTCGCGATCCTGATCCCGATGCTGATCGGCCCGTACGTGGGGGCGCTGGTCATCCGCGGCGCGGACGCCTACTACGAGGATCTGGGCGTGCTCAGGCAAGTGCCCACGCCCGCGATCTTCCTGGCGGCCGCCGCGGTGCTGCTGCTGATCACCCTTCCCGTCCTGGCACTGCGCAAGAGAGAGGCCGCATGAGCATGCTCACCCGCTGGGGCAGGGACCTCGACCCCGACGAGGTCCTGCCGGAGTATCCGCGGCCGCAGCTCGTCCGCGACAGCTACCTCAACCTCAACGGCCGGTGGGACTACGCGATCACCGGCGGCGACGCGGAGCCCGCGGCCTACGACGGGCGGATCGTCGTGCCGTTCTCGCCGGAGGCCGAGTTGTCGGGCGTCGGCCGCCAGCTCATGCCCGGCCAGACGCTCTGGTACCGGCGCGCCCTCGTCCTTCCCGGCGGGTTCGGCACGGGCGGCCGGGTGCTGCTGCACTTCGGCGCCGTGGACCAGACCTGCCGGGTGCTGCTCAACGGCGTCGAGGTGGGCGCGCACACCGGCGGCTACCTGCCGTTCAGCTGCGACGTCACCGCCGCCCTGCGCGACGGCGAGAACGTGCTGACCGTCGCGGTGCGCGACGACACCGACACCGTCCCGCACGCGCGCGGCAAGCAGAAACTGGAACGGGGCGGCATCTGGTACACCCCGCAGTCCGGCATCTGGCAGACCGTGTGGGCCGAGCGGGTGCCCGACGTGCACGTGGAGCGGCTCACCCTCACCCCGCACCTGGCCGAGTCCTGCGTCGAGGTGACCGTGCACGCCGCCGAGGGCGAGGCGAGCGTCGAGATCCTGGCCGCCGGGTCCGTCGTCGCCCGCGCCACCGCCCCCGCCGGGCGGCCGGTGCGCGTCCCGATCCCGGACGTCCGGCCGTGGAGCCCGGAGGACCCCTTCCTGTACGACGTCACCGTGGAGCTGGGCGCCGACCGGGTGCGGAGCTACGTGGGCATGCGCTCGTTCGGGGTGGGGACGGACGCCGGCGGGGTGCCCCGGCTGCTGCTCAACGGCCGCCCCTACTTCCACGCCGGGGTGCTGGACCAGGGCTACTGGTCCGACGGCATGTACACGCCGCCGTCCGACGAGGCCATGATCCACGACATCGTCACCATGAAGCGGCTCGGCTTCACCATGCTGCGCAAGCACATCAAGATCGAGCCGCTGCGCTGGTACTACCACTGCGACCGGCTCGGCATGCTCGTCTGGCAGGACATGGTCAACGGCGGGGGCCGCTACCACCCGCTGCTCGTCACCGCTCCGGCGTTCGTCCCGTTCCACCTGACCGACCGCTGGTTCGGCCGGCCGCACAGGGAGCGGTTCCTGGCCGAGCTGCGCGAGACGGTCGAGCACCTGCGCAACGTGGTGAGCCTCGCCGTCTGGGTGCCGTTCAACGAGGGCTGGGGGCAGTTCGACGCGGCCCGCGTCGCCGGGGAGCTGGCCGCGCTCGACCCGACCAGGACCGTCGACCACGCCAGCGGATGGCACGACCAGGGCGCGGGCGACCTGCGGAGCCTGCACGTCTACTTCCGTCGTTTCCGCGCGCCGCGCCGCCGGCGTGACCGGCGGGTGCTGGTGCTGTCGGAGTACGGCGGGTACGGCCTGCGGGTCGACGGCCACACCTTCAACGACCGCAACTTCGGCTACCGGCGCTACGACACCCCCGAACGGCTCGGGGCCGCGTTCGCCCGGCTGCACGCCGAGCAGATCGTCCCGGCGATCCGGCGCGGCCTGAGCGCCACCGTCTACACCCAGCTCTCCGACGTCGAGGACGAGCTGAACGGCCTGCTCACCTACGACCGGGAGGTGCTCAAACTGCCGGAGGACCTGGTCCGCGCGGTCAACCGGCGGCTCACGCTCGGCCAGGCCCCGTGACGGTCAGGCGGGTCCGGTGCGGCGGCGGTAGTCGCGGGGTGAGACGCCGAGGCGGCGTTTGAAGGCGGGGCCTCCACGTCGGCGTCCGTGGACCCGGACGCCGCCGGCCGCCTCTGGGACCTCGCCACCGCCGCCTGCCGGCCGTAGCCCTACAGCCCGAGGGTGCGGGCCAGCCAGTCCGTACGGGCCCGCCGGGCGGCCGCGGACAGCGCGGCCTCGGGGAAGAGCGCGTCGAAGCCGTGGAAGCCGCCCGCCCACACGTGGAGCTCCGCCTGGCCGCCCGCGGCCCAGATGCGGGTGGCGTACTCCACGTCCTCGTCGCGGAAGACCTCGGCGGAGCCCGCGTCGACGTACGCGGGAGGCAGCCCGGACAGGTCGTCCGCCGTGGCGGGCGAGACGCGGGCGGGGACCTCGTCGCCGTCGAGGCCGCCGAGAACGGCGTCCCAGGCGAACGCGTTGGTCTCGCGGGTCCACACGCCGGGCTCGCCGGCGTACTGGCGGCTGGAGGTGGTGGCGTTGCGGTGGTCGAGCATGGGACAGATGAGGACCTGGGCGGCGATCGCGGGAGCGCCGCGGTCGCGGGCCATGAGGGTGACGCCCGCGGCGAGCCCGCCGCCGGCGCTGGCTCCGGCGACGACGACGCGGCCGGGGTCGATGCCGAGGCCGGCGGCGTGGCCGGCGACCCACCGCAGGCCCTCGTAGCAGTCCTCTACGGGGATGGCGCCGCCGGCCTCGGGAGCGAGCCGGTAGCCGACGGTGACGACGACCGCGCCGAGCCGGTCGAGCCATTCGAGGGGGATGTCGAGCTGCGAGAACCGGTCCCCCATGATCATTCCGCCGCCGTGCATCCAGTAGACGCACGGCGCTCCTGGCGCGGCGCCGGCCGGGGTGAGGACCGTGAGCGGGATCGGCGCGCCGCCGGCGCCTGGGACGGTGACGTCGCGCCGGTCGACGGCGCGGCCGCGCAGCAGGGGCTCGACCGGCGGCGCGGGGATCGCGCGCAGCTGCGCGAGGATCCCCGGGGTGATCTCCTGGACGAGCGGCATGCCGGTGAGCAGGGCGCCGAGCTCGGGGTCGAGGGCGGGGCGGGAGAGGGACGACATGGTGGGGTTCCTTCCGAGGAAGAGGCAGAGGAGGTGGTCAGAAGGCGGCCTTGCCGCCGACGGGCACGTAGTCGGTGTACGGGGCCTGCGCGGCGAGCAGCTCCTCGATCCGGGAGACGAGGGCCTGGGCGGCGGGACCGGCGAAGACCTGGCGGTGCTCCGCCTCGCCGGTCCAGCCCTCGGTGACGTGGACGACGTCGGGGTCGGAGGCCGACCGGCAGACGAGGTAGACCAGGCAGTGCTCGCTCGCGGCGGGGCCGTCCTCGTCCAGGGCGGTCAGCAGCAGGCCGGCCAGCCGCTCCCCCATGCCGGGCCTGGCGGTCAGGGTGGCGTTGAACCCGTATCGGATCGTCACAAGAGCTCCTCGGTCGTCGGAGGGTGATGCATCTTCCTCCTGTCAGGCGGCGGGCCGCCGCCGATCAGGTGCTCTCATTCCATCGCTTGACCTCGGCGAACGGTAGAACGAAGCTCCTCGCTTCTTGCCTGATCCTCCACAGTTCGTGATGGAATCACGGGCATGGGATTCGACGAGCTGCGTGCGTCGCTGGCCCGGCACGTCCGGCCGGACGAGGGCACGGTCATCGACGGCCTGCACATCGCGAGGGCCGAGCGGCCTGGCCCGCCGTCGCCCGCGATGTCCGGCACGGTGCTGGCCGTCCTCGCCCAGGGCGCCAAACGGCTCGCGGTGGGCGACCGCGTCCACGAGTACCACCCCGGCAGCTACCTGGTGGCCTCCGTGGACCTGCCGGTCACCGGGCACTTCGTCGGGATCAGCCCGGAACGGCCCGCGCTGGGGCTGGCGCTCGTCCTGGAGCCGTCCGCCGTCGCCGACCTCCTCCTGCGCGCCGCCCCCGGCGACCTGCCGCCCGCCCGCGCGGGAGCGCTGCCGGGCATCGCCGTCGCCGGCATGACGGCCGACCTCCTCGACGCCCTGGTCCGCCTGCTCCGCCTGCTCGACAGGCCGCGCGACCGGGCGGTGCTGGCGCCGCTGGTCAAACGCGAGATCCTGTGGCGGCTGCTCACCGGGGAGCAGGGCGAGGCGGTACGCCGCCTCGGCCTGGCCGACAGCAGCCTCGGCCACGTCGCCCGCGCCGTCCGCTGGGTCCAGGACCACTACGCCGAGCCGTTCCGCGTCGAGGAGCTGGCCCGGCTGGCCGGCATGAGCCCGTCGGCGTTCTACCGCCACTTCCAGGCGGTCACCGCGCTGAGCCCCATCCAGTTCCAGAAGCGCATCCGTCTCCAGCAGGCCAGGCTCCTGCTCGCCGGTCGCCCGCACGACATCACCGCCGTCGCCCACCGCGTCGGCTACGACAGCCCCTCCCAGTTCAGCCGGGAGTACCGCCGCCGGTACGGCGTCCCGCCCAGCCGCGACGCCGCCCGCCTCCGTCATGCGGGCGAGGGGTGAGCCGCGGTCAAGGAGTCCCGGCGCGGGGGCGGACCACCGCGACGGGGCAGGTGACGTGGTGCAGCACGCCGTGGCCGACCGAGCCCATGATCGCGGAGGCGAGGCCGCCCAGCCCGCGCGAGCCCACGACGACCAGGTCGGCCGACGCCGCCGCCTCGGCCAGCACGCTCGCCGGGTGCCCGATCCACGCCTCGTGGGTGATCTCGACGTCGGGGTTCCGCTCCCGCCACCGGTCCACGCCGTCCGCGACCGCGCGGGTGTCCTCCTGGTAGAGGTCCATGATGACGCCGTCGCCGGCGACCGCGTACGGGGAGACCGCCGGGGTGCGCCAGACGTGCACGACGTGCAACCGCGAGCGGTGGGCCCTGGCGTGCGCGACGGCGTACTCCATGGCCGCCTCCGCGTGCGCGGAGCCGTCGTAGCCGGCGACCACCCGGCCGTGCCGGACGTCGCCGGGCCCGCGGACGACCACGACCGGCCCGGAGGCGTGCCCGGCCACGGCGAGGCTCACCGAGCCGATCAGCAGGGCCGCGAGCTCCCCCAGGCCCCGGCTGCCCAGGACCAGGCTGTCGGCGGTCGCCGCCTCCGCGAGGAGCCGGTCGACCACGTTGCCGGCCAGCAGTTCCGTGGTCACCGGCTGTCCGCCGGCCAGGGCGCGGGCCCGGTCGCCGGCGAAGGCGAGCGTGCTCGCGCAGCACCCCATCTCGTGCTCCGGGCGCCCCCGCTCGCAGGCGTGCACGACGCGCAGGCGCAGGTTTCTGGTCCTGGCCTCGGCGGCGGCCCAGTCCACGGCGGCTCCCGCGGCCGCGGATCCGTCCACGCCGACGACGATCTGTCCGGTCATCGCACGTTCCTCCCTCGCCGGTTCGGTCCCGGGTCCAGCGGAGCCGAGGCCGGGCACGCTCAGGGGCCTTGGTCCCGGGTTCCCGGGTCCAGGCTCACAGCGGGCGCGTGCGGACCACGGCGAGCGGGCAGAGCGCGTGGTGCAGCAGCGCGTGGCTGACCGAGCCGAGGACCATCCCGGCGAGCGCGCCGTGCCCGCGGGAGCCCACGACCAGCAGGTCGGCGCCGGAGGACGCCTGGCGGAGCACCTCGGCGGGATGGCCGTGCACGACGTCCTCGACGAAGGAGACGTCGGGGTGCTGGGCCGCGAGCTTCTGCTTCACGACCTGGAGGTCGTCCTGATCGCGGGCGGCGGGGTCGAGCCCGTACCACGGGTATTCCTGGGCGTGCACGACGCGCAGCCGCAGGCCGCGCGTGCGCGCCTCGGCGAAGGCGAACTCCAGCACCCCGGACGACGCGGGCGAGCCGTCCACGCCCGCCACGATCTCGCCCTTCGGCGGCGAGGCCGGCTCGCGCACCACGACGACGTCGCACGGGGCGCGCCCGGCGACGCCGTAGGCGACCGATCCGACGAGCATCCCGCGGACGCCGCCAAGGCCGTGACTGCCCACGACCAGCAGCTCGGCGTCCTCCGCCGCCTCGATCAGCGCGGCGCGCGGATCGCCGGGCACGAACGTGGTCCGCAGGTCGATGGCGGCGTGCTCCCTGCGGGCCTGCTCCTCGGCCGCCCGCAGGACGCTCCTGCCGCCCTCCCGCATCCAGGCGGCCACCTCGGAGAGGCGCCCGCTCTCGGTCTCGCACGCCCACCGGGGGATGGCGTGCGCGACGGTCAGCGGCACGTCACGCAGGGCCGCCTCCCGCGCCGCCCATCCGGCGGCCTCCAGCCCGGCCTTGGAACCGTCCACACCCACGAGAATCATGCCACGCTCCTCCTCCGTGCCTCTCCCCCGCGCTCGACCGGCAGGCGAGGACACCCGCTGAGGTGAGGATATCGGCCCCGGCCGAGCCGGGCTCGGCGGCCGTGACTGCCGGTCGGCGCCACCGTTCCCGTGGGCCGGGACCGTCGAAGGATGGGATATCTATCTGGAACCTCAGCGGGTGTCTGTGTCCAGGTTCCCGCCGGAGGAGGCGGCCCCGTAGGGCCGCAAGTACCGGGCCTGTCGGGACTTAGGTCCCCGGCCCAGGACGAGTCGCCCCCACCTTCGAACCTACCGAATTGCGAAATTTCGCAATTGCGTGCAGAATGACAACGGCCGGCGAGGAGAGGATACGCGGAAGATGTCGGTGCCCCTGTACGAAGCCAAGGCCGAGCTGTTCCGGCTGCTGGGCCATCCGGTGCGCATCCGCGTCCTGGAGCTGCTCCAGGACGGGCCGAAGCCGGTCCGCGACCTGCTGGCCGCGATCGAGGTCGAGGCGACCGGGCTGTCCCAGCACCTGGCCGTGCTGCGCCGCTCCGAGCTGGTCACCGCCCGCCGCGACGGCTCGACCGTCGTGTACGCGCTGTCCGGCGGCGACGTCGCCGAGCTGCTGCGGGCGGCCCGCGCCCTGCTGAGCGCCAAGCTTTCCGGCCGGCACGCGCTGCTCAACGAGCTCCTCGAAGAAGAGGCCGACCACCGGTGAATCCCCTGCTCACGGCGGGCCTCGGCCGCCTGCGCTCCGTCCTGCCCGCCCGCGCCGACCTGGCCGCGATGGGCCGCCATCCGCGGCGCGACCTGCTCGCCGGGCTGACGGTGGCGATCGTGGCGCTGCCTCTGGCGCTGGGGTTCGGCATCTCCTCCGGCCTCGGGGCCGAGGCCGGGCTGGCCACCGCGGTGGTGGCCGGTGTCCTCGCCGCCCTCTTCGGCGGGTCCGCGCTGCAGGTGTCCGGGCCGACCGGGGCCATGACGGTCGTGCTGGTGCCGATCATGCACGCGCACGGCGCGTCGGGCGTGCTCACGGTGGGGGTGCTGGCCGGGCTGCTGCTGATGGGGCTGGCCCTGGCGCGGGCGGGCCGCTACATGGCGCTCGTCCCCGCACCGGTGGTGGAGGGCTTCACCCTGGGCATCGCATGCGTGATCGGCCTGCAGCAGGTGCCGGCCGCGCTCGGCGTGCCCACCCCGGAAGGGGACAAGGTGCTGGCCGTGGCCTGGCAGGCGGTGCTCGCCTTCGCCGCCCACCCCGACTGGATGGCGCTCACGATGGCCGTCGCGGTCGCGGCGGTGATGCTGGGCGGGGCGCGCCTGCGGCCCGGCGTGCCGTTCTCGCTGCTGGCCGTGGTCGCCGCCACCGTCGTCGCCGAGCTGGCCGCCCTGCCGGTGACGCGCATCGACGCCCTGCCCTCCGGGCTGCCCGCCCCGTCGCTGTCCTTCCTCGACGTGAGCGCGCTGGGCTCGCTGCTCGCCCCCGCCGTCGCGGTGGCCGCGCTCGCCGCGCTGGAGTCGCTGCTGTCGGCCGCCGTCGCCGACGGCATGAGCGTCAACCACCGGCACGACCCCGACAGGGAGCTGTTCGGCCAGGGGCTGGCCAACCTGGTGGCACCGCTGTTCGGCGGCGTGCCGGCCACGGGCGCGATCGCCCGCACCGCCGTCAACGTGCGCTCGGGCGCCTCCTCCCGGCTGGCCGCGCTCGCCCACGCCGCGATTCTCGGGGTGATCGTGTTCACCGCCGCCGACCTCGTGGCGCGCATCCCGCTGGCGGCGCTGGCGGGGGTGCTGCTGGCCACGGCGGTGCGGATGGTCGAGGTCGGCTCGGTCGCCGCGATGCTCCGCTCCACCAGGTCCGACGCGCTCGTGCTCGCGCTGACCGCGATCGCCACCCTCGCCCTCGACCTGGTCGCCGCCGTCATCCTCGGCCTGATCGTGGCCGGCGCGCTGGCGCTGCGCGCCATCGCCCGCGACGTCCGGCTGGACGCGATGCCGCTGCACCCGGACCTGCCCGGCGACCACGACGCCGAGGAGCACGCACTGCTGGCCGAGCACATCGTCGCCTACCGGCTGGACGGGCCGCTGTTCTTCGCCGCCGCGCACCGTTTCCTGCTGGAGCTGTCCGAGGTCGCCGACGTCTCGGTGGTCGTCCTGCGGATGTCCAGGGTCACCACCGTGGACGCGAGCGGCGCGCTGGTGCTCGGCGACGCCATCTCCCGCCTGGAGCGCCGCGGCATCACCGTGTACGTCTCCGGCATCCGCGACGGCCACCACCGCCCGCTGCGCGCCCTCGGCGTCATCTCGCGCCTCGACGAGGCCGGGCAGGTGTTCGCCACCACCCCCGAGGCGATCGCCGCCGCCCGCCACCGCCTCCACCGGGACGGCGTCCTGCCCGCCGCCCGGTCCGACAGCTGACGGGTATCAGCAGGTCAGGCGGGTATTCCCTCCCTAGGGGGACGAATGCTGGGGATGCCTGAGGGAATTCGCGGGTGCCTGTTCGACATGGACGGCGTGCTGACGCGCACCGCCACCGTGCACGCCGCCGCGTGGAAGACGATGTTCGACGAGTTCCTGCGGAAGCGGGCCGACCGGTCGGGGACGCCGTTCGTGCCCTTCGACGCGAAGGCCGACTACGACCGCTACGTCGACGGCAAGAAGCGCGTGGACGGGGCGCGGAGCTTCCTGCGGGCGCGGGGCGTCAGCCTCCCGGAGGGGACACCGGACGACCCGCCCGGCGCGATGACCGTCAACGGGCTCAGCAACAGGAAGAACCAGCTCGTCCAGGCGATCATCGACAGGGACGGCGTGCAGGTGTTCCCCGGCTCCGTCCGCTACCTCGCCGCGGTCCGGGACGCGGGACTGCGCAGGGCCGTGGTGTCGTCGAGCGCCAACACCGCGCACGTCCTGACGGCCGCGGGGCTCGCCTCGGAGTTCGAGGCCAGGATCGACGGCGTCGTGGCCCGGGAGCGGGGGCTGGCGGGCAAGCCGGCCCCGGACATGTATCTCGCGGCGGCCGAGGCGCTGGCGCTGAAGCCGTCGGAGGCGGCGGTGTTCGAGGACGCCCTGGCGGGGGTCGCGGCCGGCCGGGCGGGAGGGTTCGGCTTCGTCGTCGGCGTCGACCGGGCGGGGCAGGCGGAGGCGCTGCGCCGGCACGGCGCGGACGTCGTGGTCACCGACCTGGCCGACCTCCTGGAGCAGGGGACGCGGCCCCGGGAGGCACGATGATCCGGCACCCCGCGTTCGAGGTCGCGCCGTGGACGCTCACGGAGCGCCGGCTGGACCTGGACGTACTGGCGCAGACCGAGTCGGTGTTCGCGCTGTCCAACGGGCACATCGGCCTGCGCGGCAACCTGGACGAGGGCGAGCCGCACGGGGCGCCGGGCACCTTCCTCAACGGGTTCTACGAGCTGAGGCCGCTGCCGTACGCGGAGGCGGGCTACGGATACCCGGAGTCGGGGCAGACGGTGGTGAACGTCACCAACGGCAAGCTGATCCGGCTGCTGGTCGGCGACGAGCCCTTCGACCTGCGCTACGGGACGTTGCACCAGCACGAGCGGGTGCTGGACCTGCGCGCGGGCACCCTCACGCGCACGGCGCGCTGGACGTCGCCGACCGGCACCTCGGTGCGGATCAGGTCCACGCGGCTGGTGTCGTACACCCATCGCGCGGTCGCCGCGATCCGGTACGAGGTCGAGGCCGTCGACCGGCCGACCCACCTCGTCGTCCAGTCGGAGCTGGTCGCCAACGAGACCCAGACGTCGGCGGGCGGTGACCCGCGCGCCGCCGCGACGCTGCGGTCCCCCTTGGTCGCGGAGGACAGCGTCGTCGACGGGGACAACCTGGCGATCATGGTGCACCGCACCCGGGCCAGCGGGCTGCGGGTCGCCGCGGGCATGTGGCACGAGATCGACGGGCCGGACGGCACCGTGACCGAGGCGCAGGGCAGCGACGACGTGAGCCGGGTCACCGTGGCCACGATGCTGTCGCCTGGGCAGAAGCTGCGGCTGGTCAAGTTCTTCTCCTACGGGTGGTCGGCCAAGCGGTCGCGGCCCGCCCTGCACGACCAGGTGGCCGCGGCGCTGGCGGCCGCCCGCCTGGTCGGCTGGGACGGCCTGCGCGCGGACCAGCGGCGCTTCCTGGACGCGTTCTGGGACGGCGCGGACGTGGAGGTGGAGGGCGACGCCGAGGTGCAGCAGGCCGTGCGTTTCGGGCTGTTCCACCTGCTGCAGTCCGCCGCGCGCCTGGAGGAGCGCCCCATACCGGCCAAGGGCCTGACCGGGTCCGGCTACGACGGTCACGCCTTCTGGGACACCGAGATCTTCGTGCTGCCCGTGCTCACCCACACCTATCCGAGAGCCGTCGCGGACGCGCTGTCGTGGCGGCGGTCCATCCTTCCCCTGGCCCGGGCGCGCGCCAGGCAGCTGGGGCTGCGCGGGGCCGCCTTCCCCTGGCGGACCATCCACGGCGAGGAGTGCTCCGGCTACTGGCCGGCGGGAGCCGCGGCCTTCCACGTCAACGCCGACATCGCGCACGCCGTCGCCCAGTACGTCGACGCCTGCCAGGACGCGGCGTTCGACCGTGACACCGGCCTGCACGTGCTCGTCGAGACGGCCCGGCTGTGGTGCGCCCTGGGGCACCACGACGCGTCGGGGCGGTACCGCATCGACGGCGTGACCGGACCGGACGAGTACACCGCCGTCACCGACAACAACGTGTACACGAACCTGCTGGCCCAGCGGAACCTGCGTGAGGCGGCCGAGGCCGCGGCCCGCCATCCGGCCGTGGCGGCGCGGCTTCAGGTCACGGAGGAGGAGATCCGCCGGTGGCGGGATGCGGCGGAGGCGATGACCGTCCCCTGGGACGAGCGGCTGGGGGTGCATCCGCAGAGCGAGGGGTTCACGCAGCACGCGCTCTGGGACTTCGCGGCGACGGGTCCCGACCGGTATCCGCTGCTGCTGCACTTCCCCTACTTCGACCTCTACCGGCGGCAGGTGGTCAAGCAGGCGGACGTGGTGCTCGCGATGCATCTGCGCGGGGACGCCTTCACGCCGGAGCAGAAGGCCGGGAACTTCGCCTATTACGAGGCTCTGACGGTGCGGGACTCGTCCCTGTCCGCCTGCACCCAGGCGGTCATCGCCGCCGAGGTGGGGTATCTGGAGCTGGCCTACCGCTATCTCGGGGAGGCGGCGCTGATGGACCTCGCCGACCTGGAGAAGAACACCGTGGACGGCGTGCACATGGCGTCGCTGGCCGGGGCGTGGATCGCGCTCGTGGCCGGGTTCGGCGGGATGCGCGCGGGCGGGGGGCGGATGTGCTTCGCGCCCTCCCTGCCCTCCGGCATCACCCGGCTCGCCTTCCGGCTGCGTTACCGCGGCAGCCTGATGAGCGTCAGCGCCACGGAGGAGACGACGGCCTACCGGCTCCTGGAAGGGCCGCCGATCACGCTGACCCACCACGGCGAGGAGTTCGACCTGGGCCAGGAGGAGGTCACCCGGCCCAATCCGCCCCGGCCCGCGCCGGAGCGGGAGGTTCACCAGCCGCCCGGCCGCGAGCCCCGCCCGCGCCGGCCCCGCGGGTGACGCTCAGCCCTGGAAGCGGAACGGCACGAAGCACACCATCGCGCTCGTGTGGTCACGCAGGGACGCGGCCAGGAGCAGATCGCGCTGGGTGTGCAGGAGCCGGTAGCGGGGATGGGGCGGCTCGATCCGCGGGATCACCACGGCGATCCACCGGCCGTCCGCCTCGTGGCGGCGCACGTACTCGACGACGGGGCGGACCACCGCGTGGCGGGGGCTGTCGAGGATCTTCAGCTGGACGTGCGGGTTCCACCGCTCCCACCTCGCGCGCAGGTCGCCGAGTTCGTCGGAGGTGTTGGAGACGACGACGGCGACGACCTCCCCGCCGACGGCCAGTGCCGCGCTGAGCGCCCGTTCCGACAGGACGCTGATCGCGGACCTCGGGCTGAGGGGGACGATCACCAGCCGGTCCTCCGGCGCGGGGCGGTGCGGCGCGGCCGGCGGCCGGCCGAGCCCGAGCGCGGCCGCGACCCTGCCGTAGTAGCGCTCCACGCTCCTGAAGAGCAGGATCAGCAGCGGCACGGCCACGAGCACCGCCCAGGCCCCTTCGGTGAACTTCGTGACGAGCAGCACCAGCGTGGCCACCGTCGTCGCGACGGCGCCGGTGCCGTTCAGCAGCGCCCTGCGCGCCCACCCCGGCGGGCGTTCCCCCCTCCAGTAGCGGACGAGCCCGAGCTGGCTGATCGTGAAGCCGGTGAACACCCCGATCGCGAACAGCGGGATCAGCCGGTGCGTCTGCGCGTCCAGCGTGATCAGGAGCAGCGCGGCGAGCACGGCCACCGCGACGACGCCGTAACGGTGGACGGGCCGTTCGGAGCGCAGGGTGAACAGGTGCGGGAGCCGGTGGTCCTTGGCCAGCAGCGCCATCAGCACCGGCAGGCCGCCGAAGCTGGTGTTGGCGGCCAGTCCGAGCGCGAGGGTGACGATGATGTTGACCGCGAGGTAGAGCCAGCCCGTGCCGTAGGCGCCCGCGGTGAGCTGGGCGAGAATGGTGACGCCCGAGCGCGGCACGACCTCGTCGCGCCGGATGAGCAGCGCCGTCCCGATCAGCATCGCCCCGAGCAGCACGCCGAGCGTCAGCTCGGTCCGCTGGGCCCGGCGCACCCGCGGCCGGCGGAACATCGGCACCCCGTTCGCGATGGCCTCCACGCCGGTCAGCGCCGAGCAGCCCGAGGAGAACGCCTTGAGGATCAGCAGCACGCTGAGCGCCTCGTGCGCGGGCAGGGGCTCGGCCGTGCCGACGACCGCCACAGGGTGGGAGCGGGCCAGGCCGACGACGACCATGCCGAGGATGCTCGCGATGAACAGCAGGGTCGGCACGGCCAGCACGCGGGCGCTGTCGGCGATGCCGTACAGGTTCACCGCGGTGAGCACGGCCAGCGCCACCAGGCAGGTCGCCAGGAGGTGGGGACGGAGGACGGGGAAGGCGGAGGCGAGGCTCGCGGCGCCCGCCGCGAGGCTCACCGCGACGGTGAGCACGTAGTCCACGACGAGCGCGGCGGCGGCCAGCAGGCTCACCATCGGGCCGAAGCTCCGCTTGGCCACCGCGTAGGAGCCGCCGCCGTCGGGGAAGGCGGCGATCACCTGGCAGTAGGAGGTGACCAGCAGGATGAGCAGCGCGGCGATGGCCAGCGTGATCGGCAGCGTGTGGCCGACCGCGGCGCTGCCCGCGGCGACGAGGACGAGGGCGATCGCCTCCGGGCCGTAGGCGACGGAGCTCAGCGCGTCGAGGGAGAGCGCCACCAGCCCCTGGAGGCTGGTCAGGTGGCTCTTGGCGCCCTCGCCGTGCTGGAGCTGGACCTTGGGCGCCCGCTTCGTCGACAGGAGGGCGCCCGTGGTGGCGACGGCGCGGTCCTCCGCCAGGCTCGTGCGCGGGTGTGCTGCCGGGGGCTCGCCGGCATCCGGTTCGTGATCGGCCACCGCGTGCCCCCCGTCGTCCCCCATCGGCTGTCCGGCGGCCCACCCGCGCGGAGATCTCACTCGTGTCCGGCTCCCCTGGAGCCGCGGTCGTTCAGGGTTTGCGCCGGTCGGGCGCGGGATGTCCCACGATCAGGCGCCGGGCGAGATCCCACAGCCGGTCCAGCGTCGCCTGGACGGGCGGGGACTCCGGCCCCAGCAGCCGGACCCAGGCGCCCGCCCCGTCCGGCAGGGTGCTCGCCCCGCCCGCCAGCCCGCTGCCCGCCACCACCTCGTGCAGGGCGTCGGCCAGGGCGCCCGCCTCGACGGCCGGGGTGACGACGTACAGGGTGGACAGCACCCCGTGATCGCCGAACATGGCCGGGCCGGTGACGGGGGCGCGCCCGGGGACGAGCCTGAGCGGGTCGGCGCACACCAGCGTGCCGCCGGGGCGGTGCACGGCCAGGTCGGTGCAGCAGGCGGTGTAGGCGTGCCGCTCACCCCGGGCCAGCCGGCCGGCCAGCATCGTCTCGGCGAGGATCGCCGAGCCGCCGGGATCGCACGTCAGGTGCGTGCGCTGGTAGTAGCGGGAGCCGGCGAACGGGATCAGCGGATCCGGCAGGTACTCCAGGTAGCCGCCGGGGCCGACCGTGAGGTGGACGAGCTGCGTGCCGTAGTCCTGTTCCATCCGGTAGACCTTGGTGGCGGTCTGGGTGGTCACGTGCACGGCGGCGTCCGCGCCGCAGGTCACGTCCAGCCGGTAGCGGTCGCCCTGCAGCACGCCGGCGCCGGCGGACATGACGATCACGTACGGCAGGTCGGGGCGGGCCGGGTCGTAGTAGAGCGGCCGCATGATCTGCAGCGGCGTCTTCTGGTAGTGGCCCGTCAGCTCGGTGCGCCCGCCCCGCCGCTCGAAGGTCAGGTCGAGCACGCCCACCTTGCCTGAGGTGCCGACCTGCAGGGTGTCCAGGGCCTGCGCGTGCCTGGCCACCTCCTCCGGGACGGAGGGGATCGTGTAGTGGCCGGCCGCGAGCCGGTCTAGGCGCTCGGCGAGCATGCGCGCCTGCGGCTGGTGATGAAGTCCGCGACCTCCGGCAGGCCCGTGCCCCGCAGGGCGTCGGTGAGGATCACCGGCCTGCCCTCGCGGACCCGGTCGGCGTCCCGGGCCATCACCTCCAGGTCGGCCCGCACGTACGGCGCGATGTCGATCTTGTTGATGACCAGCAGGTCGGAGTCGGTGATGCCCGGCCCGCGCTTGCGCGGCATCTTGTCGCCCTCGCCGGTGTCCAGCACGAACACGTAGACGTCGGCCAGCAGCGGGCTGAAGGTGAGCGTGAGGTTGTCGCCGCCGCTCTCGTACAGCAGCGTGTCGATGTCCACGAAGCGTTCCACGAGCTCCGCGCCGGCGGCCAGGTTCATGGACGGGTCGTCGCGGACCGCCGTGTGCGGGCAGGAGCCGGTCTCCACGCCCATGATCCGCGCCGGGTCCAGCACGCCGTCCAGGGTGCGCCTGACGTGGTCGGCGTCCTCCTGGGTGTAGATGTCGTTGGTGATGACGCCGACGCCGTGCCCGCGCTCCAGCAGGATCGGCACGAGCGCCTCGATCAGCGCCGTCTTGCCCGAGCCGACCGGGCCGCCGACGCCGACCTTGAAGACGTGGTCCAGCGCCGTGGTCAGGCCGGTGTCCACGGGCGGATGCGGGTGTTGATGCATGGGTGTGCCCGCCTTTCAGGTGGTGAAGAGCCGAGCCGGCGCCCGCTCGTGGGCGCAGCTCATCGTGTCGGCGATCGGGGTGGCGGCGTACAGGTCGAGCGGGTCGCGGGCGGCCAGCGCGGCGGCCGCGGCCCGCTCGATCGCGGGCGCGGCCCCGTACAGGGTGGCCTGGGCCTGCCGGAAGTCGAGGCGGCGCAGCCGGACGGCCGAGCTGACCCAGCTCGCCGCGAAGGCGTACAGGTCGCCCGTCACCGCGCCGTCCTCGGGCACGCCCAGCCCGGCGTAGGCCGTGCCGAGGACGACCGCGTGGTTGCCCGGCGTGGCTCCCGTCCCGACCAGCTCCATCAGCCGGAACAGCTCCGGGGTGGCGAAGACCGTGGCGGCCGTCCGCAGGACCTGGTTGCCGGTCCTGGTCGCCGCCGCCCGCAGCTCGCGGTTCAGCTTGATGGCGTGCAGCCGCTGGTCGACCGCCACCACCGTGTCCCAGTCGTCCTCCCGTACGGCCCGGTGGACGAGCACCAGCGCGGTGGCGTCCCCCGGGCCGGCCGCGTGCAGCAGCACGTCCTCCAGCAGCGCGGCGACGTCCACGGGCCCCGCCTGGACGTAGGCCTCCAGGCCGTGCGAGAGCGTGTACAACCCGCCGGGGAAGGCGGAGTCGGACAACTGGAGCTGGGCGAGCAGGCTCATGCCAGGAAGAACAGATGGTTCAGCGGCAGTTCCCTGGCCGGCTCGATGGTGGCGTGCTCGCCGTCCACGGTGACCTTGAACGTCTCCGGGTCCACGGTGATCCTGGGCAGCGCCGAGTTGCGCACCATGTGCCGTTTGTCGACCGTACGGGTGTGGCGCACCCTGGCGATCAGCCGCTGCAGGCCGAGCCGTTCCGGCACCCCGGCGGCGATGGCGGCGTCCGGCAGGAAGGTCACGTTGCTCTTGCGCTGCGCCATCCCCATCGCGCCGAACATCGGCCGGTAGTAGACGGGCTGCGGCGTGGGCAGCGAGGCGTTCGGGTCGCCCATCTGCGCCCAGTTGATCAGCCCGCCCTTGACCACGACCGCGGGCTTCGCGCCGAACGAGGTGAACGGCCAGAGCACGATGTCGGCCAGCTTGCCGTCCTCCAGCGAGCCGACCGTCTCGGCGATGCCCACGGTCCTCGCCGGGTTGATGGTCAGCTTGGCGAGGTAGCGCAGCACCCGGTAGTTGTCGTTGCGCTCGGAGTCCTCCGGCAGCTTGCCCCGCTGGTCCTTGCAGTGGTGCGCGGTCTGGAAGGCCCGGGTGAAGGTCTCGCCGACCCGGCCCATCGCCTGGGAGTCGGAGGAGAACATGCTGATCACGCCCATGTCCTGCAGCACCGTCTCGGCGGCGATGGTCTCCGCGCGCACCCGGCTGTCGGCGAACGACACGTCCTCGGGGATGTCGTGGCTGAGGTGGTGGCAGACCATCACCATGTCGAGCAGCTCGTCCACCGAGTTGATCGTGTACGGCAGCGTCGGGTTCGTCGAGGACGGCAGCGCGTTCGGCTCGCCGGCGATGCGGATCAGGTCGGGCGCGTGCCCGCCGCCCGCGCCCTCGGTGTGGAAGGTGTGGATGGCCCGGCCGTTGATGGCGCTGATCGTGTCCTCGAGGTAGCCGGCCTCGTTGAGGCTGTCGGAGTGCAGCGCCACCTGGACGTCGTAGTCGTCGGCCACCCGCAGCGCGCAGTCCACCACCGACGGGGTCGAGCCCCAGTCCTCGTGCACCTTGAGCACGCACGCCCCGGCCTCGATCTGCTCGGCCAGCGACCCGGGCAGGCTGGAGTTGCCCTTGGCCATGACGCCGATGTTGACCGGCAGCGCCTCGACGGCCTGGAGGATCCGGCCGATGTTCCACGGGCCGGGGGTGCAGGTCGTGCCGCGGGTGCCGTCGGTGGGGCCGGTGCCTCCGCCGATGAGCGTGGTGATGCCGTTGGAGAGCGCGTTCTTGGCCTGCTGCGGCGCGATGAGGTGGACGTGCGGGTCGATGGCGCCCGGCGTGGCGATCATGTGCTCGCCCGCCAGCACCTCCGTGCCGACGCCGATGACCAGGCGGCGGTCCACGCCGTTCTGGGTGTGCGGGTTGCCGGCCTTGCCGATGCCGACGATCTTGCCGTCCTTGATGCCGATGTCGCCCTTGACGACGCCGAGGATCGGGTCGAGCACGACGGCGTTGGTGATCACGAGGTCGAGCGCGATCGTGGCGTTCTGCGAGAGGGGGTCGGCCGACATGCCGTCACGGACGGTCTTGCCGCCGCCGTAGACGGCCTCGTCGCCGTAGTGGCCGGCGGTGTGGTCCTTCTCGATCTCGATCACCAGGTTGGTGTCGGCCAGGCGGACGCGGTCGCCCACCGTGGGGCCGAACATGCTCCCGTACTGCTTGCGGCTCATGGTGGTCATCGCGCGTCAGCCCTTCTTCTTGCTGGGGGACTTCTTGGGCGCGGCCGGCTTCTCCGCCTTCCCGCGGCCGGCCGGCTTCTCCGGCTTGCCGCCGCCGGCCGGCTGGATGGTGGCCGAGGGCTCCGGCTCGTTGGCGTAGCCGAGCTCGTCCAGCCGCCGCATCGCGCGGATCCGGGCGTTCCTGGTCCTGAGGCCGCCGTCGACCAGGCCGGCGAAGCCGACGACCCGCATGCCGCCGCCGTACTCGACGAGGTTCACGTGGTGGGTGTCGCCCGGCTCGATGCGGACCGCGGTGCCTGCCGGGATGTCCAGGTGCATGCCGTACGCCTTCTCCCGGTCGAACCTGAGCGCCCGGTTGGCCTCGAAGAAGTGGTAGTGCGAGCCGACCTGGACGGCCCGGTCCCCGGTGTTGCGCACCGTCAGGCTGACCCTGCGCCGCCCGACGTTGATCTCGATCGGGTCGTCGGCGTAGACGACCCTGTCCGTGTCCGTCATGACGAACCGGTCCTTTCTGGTCTGGCGGCGGTGTCAGCCGCCGATGGGGTCGTGGCAGGAGACGAGCTTGGAGCCGTCCTTGAACGACGCCTCGACCTGCATCAGCTTGAGCATTTCGCGCACGCCCGGCATGACGTCGCCGGGGCCGAGCACGTTCTTGCCGAGCTCCATGCACTCGGCGACGGTCTTGCCTTCCCTGGCGGCCTCCAGCACGGCGACGCTGATCAACGCCACCGCCTCGCTGTAGTTCAGCTTGAGTCCGCGGTCACGCCGCTTGGACGCCACCTCGGCGACCACGTAGATCAGCAACTTGTCGATCTCACGCGGAGCGAGATTCATGAGCTCTCCTTATGTGGGTACGCGCCGGACGCCGGACAACACCGGCACCGCCGCCAGGAAGATCCAGGTGACCACGACGAACGGCCAGGTCAGCGTGTGCCCGCCGACGGGCGCGAAGAGGTTCGCGACGGACGCCGTCAGGACGGTCGCCGACACCGCGCCCGCCACGGCGTAGGCCAGGCCGAGCGTGGTCGGCCTGACGAAGGTGCCGCACAGGGCGATCCCGGTGAGCACCGCGTTGTAGCCGTACAGGCCCGCCCCGATGTCGGCCGCGTGCGCGCCGAGCAGGATCGCCACCACGATGCCGACCGCGCTGGAGACCAGCGCGGCGGCGGCCACCATCCACCCGGCGAACGCCAGGCCGATCAGGAAGATCAGGCCGACGTACCACGTGCCCTGGAAGAACACCTGGCCGATGCCGTTGAACAGCCCCTGCCACAGATCGGAGAACGTCACCGACGCCCCCGGGTGCGCGGCCGACGGCGGCGCCGCGTAGGCGCGGCCGTGCCAGATCCGCTCGTACGAGGGAGCGCCGACCAGCATGACCGTGGTCACCGCACAGAACGGCGCCGTGAACGTCGGCAGGTTGAGCGGCGTCAGCAGCGAGTTGAGCGCCGACGTCAGCACGCTGCCCATGATCGCTCCGGCGATCACGAGCAGCACGGTGATCCAGCGGGCGTCGAAGTAGAGCACCAGCGCGACGCCGATGAGCGTCCCGTTGAAGCCCTCGAGACCGGCGGTCAGCCGGTCCTTCGAGGCGCCGAGAACCCAGGCGGTGAGCGTGGCCACGACCGTGCCGAGCAGCCCGAAGACCCCGAACTGCCAGCCGCCGGCGAACAGCGCGATGACGAAGCAGATCGCCGTGCGCCAGTCGGACTGGAAGTCGACCTGGCTGACACCGCGGAGGGTGCCGAGAGGCATGCCCGAGGCCTTTTCGCGCATGCCCGTACACTCCTTCTGTCATTCGCTCGGCTTGGACCATGGACGTCGTTCCCGGGGCTTTGTCCGGAGAAAGTCGTATTAAGGTCGAGAAATTCTTTAATCACGACCTTTTCAGAGCGACCGGCCCAGGAAATAGCACAGGCCGACGGCGGCCAGGCCCAGGACGAGGTTCATGGCGATGTTGACCAGCGCCTTGCCCGTGGAGCCCGCGGCGAGCAGCTTGTACGTGTCGGTGCTGAAGGTGCTGAACGTGGTCAGGGCGCCGCAGAACCCGGTGCCCACCAGGGACAGCACCACGGCCGGCAGGGCGTCGCGCGAGGCGATGCCCATCAGCAGGCCGAGGACGGCCGAGCCGATGACGTTGACGGCCAGGGTGCCCCACGGCAGGTCGGTGCCCGCGCGCTTCTTGACGAAGCCGTCCACGAGGTAGCGGGCGGGCGCGCCGATGAGGCCGCCGATGAAGACCGCCAGGACGAGGATCATCGTTTGCCCTTCCCCACGGTGATGCCGATCCAGACGGCCAGCAGCCCCAGGACGACGCTGAGCACGAGATAGACGGCGGCCCACCCCGGCGATCCGCCCACCGTCAGCTCGCGGACGCCGTCCACGTAGTGGGAGAAGGTGGTGAAGCCGCCCAGGAACCCGGTGCCGAGCAGCATCTTGACCGGCTGGCGGTGCAGCGGGAACCTGGTCAGCTCGCTGGTCAGCAGACCCATGAGCAGGCAGCCCAGGGTGTTGACCACGAGCGTCGGCCACGGCAGCGGATGATCGGCGCCCGGCAGGGTCTGGGTGAGCAGATGCCGGACGACCGCGCCGACGCCGCCGCCGACCGCGACGAAGACCAGGGCCCGCGCGGGAGGCGCGGCGGCGGCCGTCATCCCTCGGTCCCGAGCTGGACGTCGGCGCCGGCGAGCTGCTCGGCCTCGGTCTCGCGCATCCGCAGCAGCTTGTCCACGACCTTGCCGATCAGGTACGTCACCACGAAGGAGTAGATCGCGACCGCGAAGATCGCGGCGATCTGCTTGAGCAGCAGCTCGATGGAGCCCCCGTAGAACAGCCCCTTGGTCGGGCTCGCCACGGCGCCGGTCGCGAACAGGCCGATGAGGACCACGCCGACCACGCCGCCGGCGCCGTGCACGCCGACGACGTCGAGGGTGTCGTCGTAGCCGAGGACGAGCTTCCAGGTGACGGCGAAGGACACGACGACGGCCGCCACGATCCCGACGACCAGCGCGCCCTCGGCGTTGACGTACGCGCAGGAGGGGGTGATGGCCACGAGCCCGGCCAGCGCGCCCGTCGCCGAGCCCATCCGGGTGAAGTGCCTGAACCGGAACCACTCGATGACCAGCCAGGTCAGCATGCCGGCCGCTCCGGCGATCATGGTGCTGAGGAACGCGGTCACCGCCACCCTGCCGTCGGCCATGGCCGAGCCGGCGTTGAAGCCGAACCAGCCGAACCACAGCAGGCCCAGGCCGAGCATGACCAGCGGGATGTTGCTGGGCTGGGGCGGCTCCTTCCTGCGGAACCTGACGCTGGGCCCCAGCGCGATGGCCAGGGCCAGGCCCGCCATGCCGGAGTTCAGCTCGACGACCAGGCCGCCCGCGAAGTCGAGCACTCCCCAGCGGTTGATCCACCCGGCCGGGTCGAACACCCAGTGCGCGATGGGGAAGTACACCAGCGTCACCCACACCACGGAGAAGACGATCCACGGCCCGAGCCTGGTCCGCCCGGCCACCGAGCCGCTGATCAGCGCCACCGTGATGATCGCGAAGGTGAGCTGGAACAGCGCGAAGGCGTACGTCGGCACGCGGCCGTGCAGCATGGTGGGAGAGATGTCGGCGAAGCGCAGGTCCCCGAACCCGATCAGACCGGCGCCGCCCACGTCCGGGCCGAAGACCAGGCCGTATCCGTAGCCGAACCACAGGACGGTCACCAGCGCGATCGAGACGAAGCTCATGAAGATCACGCTCAGCACGTTCTGCGCGCGGACCATGCCGCCGTAGAAGAAGGCGAGCCCGGGGGTCATGAGCAGCACCATGGCGGCGCTGACGAGAACCCACGCGGAATCTCCGGTGTTCAGACCTGGCGGCATGGCCGACCTCCCTTTCCCTGCCTCTGGAAAGGTGATCGGCCGAACCCGTGTCAAAACGGCGGCGGATCGCTTTTGCCGAAAATATGCCTCAATCTGCACTGCGCTCATAGGCAAGGAATCACGAAATAAGCGCGTTTGTCGCCGTCGGGCACCGGGAGGATGATCGGCGCTCGATCGGGGCACGTCAGTGCCAGACGAAGGGAGAAGACGTCATGGATCTTTCCGGTGTGGGCGTGTGGAGCCATCACCTGCGGTACGGCGACCCGGGCGAGGCCGCGGAGGCGGCCGCCGAGCTGGAGGAACTGGGCTATCGCGCGCTGTGGGTGCCGGACACCGGAGGGCCGGTCTTCGAGGCCGTCGGCAACCTTCTGACGGCCACCCGCCGGACCGTCGTGGCCACCGGGATCCTGAACCTCTGGATGCACGATCCCGCGGACGTCGCCGGCGGGCGCGGGAGGCGCTCGGGGACGGGCCTCTCCTGCTTCCCGAGCAGACCGTGATCCTGTGCGCGGGCAAGGAGGAGGCGCGCGCGATCGGCCAGGACTGGCTGCGCCGCTACCTGTCGCTGCCGAACTACGCCAACAACCTGCTGCGTCTCGGCTACACCGGCGAGGACGTGGAGACGGTGAGCGACCGGCTGTTCGACGGGCTGATCGCCTAGGGCGACGAGGAGGCGATCGGGCGGCGGCTGGACGAGCACCGCGCCGCCGGCGCCGACCACGTCTGCGTGCAGGTCCTCACGGCGGACGCGAACGCCCTGCCGCGGCACGAGTGGCGCGTCCTCGCCTCGGCCCTGCTATAGGCCGGGCTGTCGCGCTCCCGTGCCCGTGCTCCCGGTAGGCCGGGCTCAGCGGATCCGGGCCAGCCAGCGGCCGTGCGCCGGCCAGCAGCGGGCTTCGGTGAACCCGGCGGCCAGCGCGACCCTGCCGAGGTCGCTCGCCGAGACGGTCGCCCAGGCGAACCACTCGCCGGTGACCGGACCGCGGCGCAGGCGTACCCGGTCGACCCGGCTCCTCGTGCCGGGCGGCGCGACCTCGGCGAGGACCGTGCCGCCGGGCCGGAGGAGCTGGCCGACCCGCCGCAGCAGCGCACCGGGATGGCCGCCGATGCCGATGTTGCCGTCGGCGAGCAGGGCCGTCGCCCAGCGGCCGCTGCCGGGGACGTCGTCGTAGACGTCCCTGAGCAGGGCGAACCCTCCGGCGCGGCGGGTCAGGGCGACGGCGCGCGGGGTGATGTCGATGCCGAGCGTACGCACGCCGCGCCGGGTCAGCGCCGCCGTCAGCCGCCCGGGGCCCGAGCCGATGTCGAGCGTGGGCCCGGCGCAGCGGCTCAGCAGCTCCTCGTCGCCGTCGATGGGCTCGAACCAGCGGGCGGTCTCCAGCGGGACGCGGGTGCCGTCCACGTACTCGAGTTCGGCGCTCTCCCCGGCGAGGGCGTCGGCGTAGAGCTCCCCGATCACCGGCCCAGCTCCCGCAGCGCGGCGGCGAAGCACGACCCCGGCGCCTGGGCCGCGACCGTGGCGGCGTCGGCGGCGGTGTCGACGTCCGTCAGCTCGGGCAGCAGGCGCACGCCCAGCCCGGCGCGTTCGAGCCGGTCCAGCTGGAGCTTGCCGGTCTCCGGGGCTGACATGGGCACCCCCAGCAGCAGCGCGGGGTCCGGACGGCGCAGGCCGAGCAGCCAGAAGCCGCCGTCGGCCGCCGGGCCGTACACCGCGTCGTGCTCCGTCAGCGCCGCGCCGGCCTCCTCCAGCAGGGCGGGGGTGACCTGCGGGGTGTCCATGCCGATGAGGACGACGGGGCCGGGCCGGAGCCGGTGGGCGTCGGAGAAGGCGGCGGCCAGGCGCTCGTCCAGGCCCGCGCCGCGCTGCGGGACCACCACCAGTCCCGGGGGCAGCCAGTCCCCCGGCAGCCCGTCCAGCGCCAGCACCCGCTGGCCGGCCGGCGCGGCGGCGACGGCCCGCAGGCTGTCACGCAGCGCGGCCTCGGCCAGGACGGCGGCCTGCTCCGGGCTGAACGGCGGGGTCAGCCGGGTCTTGACCCTGCCCGGCACCGGTTCCTTGGCGATGACCACGATCTGCGGCAGGTGATCGGGATGACGACGGCTCAACGGAGGCGATCCTTTACGGGCTGCGGACGAAACGTGCTCCGCCGACGCCACCGGGGCGATGACGGCGACGGCGGCGGGGACGGGGAGGACGGCGGGGACGGGCGGGAGCGCCGCGCGGCCCAGCCCGCCAGCGCGGCCAGCGCGGCCGCGGCGTAGAAGGGGGTTCCGAGGTTGTCGGGGTCGGCCGGGCCGTCGGTGTAGGCGACCGCGCCCGCCACGGCCACGCCCAGCCACTCCCACCAGCCGCTCATGGCGGCCAGCGCCACGACCAGCAGCGCGTACCAGGAGTATCCGGGGGTGAGCAGGAGCAGGAACGAGCCGCTGACCAGCAGCGCGCCCTGCCAGGGCCGTTCGGGGTCGCCGTGGCGCAGGACGGCCAGGACGATCAGGGCGAGCAGCGCGATCGCGGCGTACGGGGCCCACGGGTCCGGCATCAGCAGCCGCAGGACCGCGTACCGGTTGCCGCCGCCGTCGTAGCGCTCCTCCCGCAGGTAGCCCGGCAGGTAGCCGGCCACCCCGCTGCCCGAGACCAGCGCGTACGGCAGGTACGCCAGCGCCACCACGAGCAGGGCGGGCGCCCCGACCCCGAGAACCCGCCGCCACGCCGGCCCGCCGCTCCCGGCCCCCACGCCGCTCCGCGCCGGCCCGCCGTTCCGCGCCAGCACCCCGGACAGGGCTCCCGGCAGGGCCGTCACCGGGAGCAGCTTGGCCGCCACCGCCGCCCCCAGCAGCGCCCCCGCCCGCACGGGCCCGCCGCGCGCGCGGACCGCGCCGCCGAAGGCCAGCACCACCAGCAGCACCCCGAGCATGTCCACGTGCGCGTTGTTCACCGCCTCGACCGGCACCGCCGGGCACCACGCCCAGTACGCCGCCCGCCGCGCCCCCGCGAGCCGCCACAGCGCCAGCAGCGCGAGCACCGCCAGCGCCCAGCCGCCCAGCTGCAGGCCCTTGTGCCGCGAGCCGTCCGGCGACAGCACCTCGACCAGCAGGAAGTACCCCTGCGCGAGCGGCGGGTAGATCGTGGTCACGACCGGCCGGTTGATCCGGGTGCAGCCGCCGCCAGGCAGCGGCCACAGCAGCGGGTCCGCGCAGCCGGCCGGGAAGAGCCAGTCGTCGCGCAGCCCGGCGAGCGCCGGGTCGGCCGGCGGATGGTCGTAGGGCGAGACGCCCGCCGCCTGCACCCGGCCGTCCCAGGCGTACCGGAAGGAGTCGGTGCTGCTGCTCGGCGGCGCCGCCACCCCGATCGTGGCCAGCGCGACCCCGCCGGCGACGACCAGCACGTCCAGCCGCCGCCCCCGTACCGGCCGGGCCAGCAGCACGGCCGCCGCGAACAGCGCCCAGGCCAGCAGGTACCAGCCCAGGCCGGGCGGCCCGAGCACCATCCTGAGCACGACGGCCCCCAGGGCGGCGAGCACCGCCCCGGTGAAGATCAGGTTTCGGCTCACAGCCCGCAGCCTGGCACCTCGGGCCCCGTAAGGGACCGCCGCGGCGTCCGCCGTCCGCGCTTCGTAAGAACCCTTACGAACCGCGAACGCCGCTCCACCGCCGCCCGCCGCCGGGCTAGCGTCGGCGGCGTGAGAGTCATGGTCACCGGCTCGGCCGGTTTCATCGGCGGGCACGTCGCGGAGGCGTTGACGGCGGCGGGCCACGACGTCGTCGGCCTCGACCTGCGGACCGGCGCGGACGTCCGCGACCAGGACGCGCTGGACGCGCGGCTGCCGGGCGTCGAGGTCGTCGTGCACCAGGCCGCCAGGGTGGGGCTCGGCGTGGACGTCTCCGACCTGCCCGGCTACGCCTCCGTCAACGTGTACGGCACCGCCGTCCTGCTGGCCGCGATGGCCAGGCACGGGATCGGCCGCCTGGTGCTGGCGTCCTCGATGGTCGTCTACGGCGAAGGCCGCTACGAGTGCGCCGCGCACGGCCACGTCAGGCCGGGCCCGCGGACCCTGCCGGACCTGGAGCGGGGCTCGTTCGAGCCGGCCTGCCCGCGCTGCGGCGCGGCGCTCGCCTGGGCGCCGATCGACGAGGACGCCCCGCCCGACCCGCGCAACGCCTACGCCACCACCAAGCTCGCCCAGGAACACCTGGCCGCCAACTGGGCCAGGGAGACGGGCGGCCGCGCGGCGGCGCTGCGGTACCACAACGTCTACGGCCCCCGGATGCCGCGCGACACCCCGTACGCGGGGGTGGCCGCGATCTTCCGTTCGGCGCTGGAGGCGGGCCGGGCGCCGAAGGTGTTCGAGGACGGCCGCCAGCTCCGCGACTTCGTGCACGTACGCGACGTCGCCCGGGCCAACCTCGCCGCCATGTCCGCGCCCGTCGGGCCCGGCGAGCTGCGCGCCTGGAACATCGCCTCCGGCGTCCCGCACACCGTGGGCGAGATGGCCGAGGCGCTGGCCGCCGCACGGGGCGGCCCCGTCCCGCGCGTCACCGGCGACCACCGGCTGGGCGACGTCCGCCACATCGTGGCCTCGCCCGAGCGGGCGCGGGCCGAGCTCGGGTTCCGTGCGGAGATCGGGTTCGACGCGGGGATGAAGGAGTTCGCCTGGTCATGACGGTCGACGTGATCCTGCCCTGCCTGAACGAGGAGGCCGCGCTCCCCTGGGTGATCGAGCGGCTCCCGGACGGCTACCGCCCGATCGTGGTGGACAACGGCTCCACGGACCGCTCGGCGGCGGTCGCGGGGAGCCTCGGCGCGCGGGTGGTCCACGAGCCCGTACGCGGCTTCGGCGCGGCCTGCCACGCCGGGCTGCTCGCCGCCACCGCCGAACTGGTCTGCTTCATGGACTGCGACGCCTCGCTCGACCCCGGCCTGCTTCCCCGGGTGACCGCCGACGTGCTCGGCGGGCGGAGCGATCTGGTCCTGGGGCGGAGGGTGCCGCGGGCGGCGGGGGCCTGGCCGTGGCACGCGCGGCTGGGCAACGCCGTGCTGGCCGGCGTGCTGCGCCGCCGTACGGGTGCGCCGCTCCGTGATCTCGGCCCGATGCGCGCGGCCAGGCGCGCGGCCCTCCTGGAGCTCGGGCTGACCGACCGCCGCTTCGGCTACCCGCTGGAGATGGTGCTGCGCGCCGCCGCGGCCGGCTGGCGGATCGCCGAGGTGGAGGTCGACTACCTGCCGCGGGCCGGGCGCTCCAAGGTGACCGGCACGGTGCGCGGCACGCTCCGCGCCGTCTCCGACATGAGCCGGGTCATGACCGAGCTCCGGCCCTCTCCGATCACCCCTCCGGCCGCGGCTCCGGGAGGGGGTCGCCGGCTCGGGGTCCCCGGGCCTCTTCGGCGCGGCGGCCGAGGAAGGTCCTGACGGCCGGGTCCGGGCTGAGGGCCGCGGCCCGCGAGTAGGCGTCGGCCGCGTCCTCGCCCCGTCCGAGCCGGGCGAGCAGGTCGCCGCGTGCCGCGTGGTAGGGCTGGAAGCGTTCCCGTTCGACCGGCAGGTCCTCCAGCAGCGCCAGCCCCGCCCGGGGCGAGCGGGCGCGCCCGATGACGGCGGCGTGCGCGACCCGGCCGCCCAGGCTCGGCGCGATCGCGACCAGCGCGGTGTAGAGGGTGCACAGGGCGTCCCAGTCGGTGCCGCCGCCGCGGGCCCGGGCGCAGTGCACCGCCTGGATCGCCGCTTCGAGCTGGAACCTCCCCGGCGCCCTGCCGGGCCGCTCGGCGCGGCGGAGGTACGCCTCGCCCTCGGCGATGAGGCCGCGGTCCCACGTGCCCGGGTCCTGGTCCTGCAGCGGCAGGTAGGGGCCGCCGGGGGCCGCGGCGCGGGCCGAGGTCAGGGTGAGCAGCGCCGCCAGCGCCCACGCCTCGGGCTCGTCGCCGAGCAGCCGCGCGGTCGTGACGGCGAGATGCCGGGCCTCACCCGCGAGCGAGGCCCCCTCACCCCGTTCCTGGAAGGAGAGCGCGTAGCAGCCGTACACCGCCTCAAGCACCCACGGCAGCCGCTCCGGCATCGCCTGCCGCCCGGGGACGACGAAGGGGACCCGGGCGTCCCTGATCCGCCGCTTGGCCCGGACCAGCCGCTGCGACATCGCCCCCGCGGGCACGGCGAAGGCCCGCGCGATCCCCGCCGCGTCGAACCCGAGCACCACCTGCAACATCAGCGGGGTACGGACGTCAGCGGCGATGGCCGGGTGCGCGCAGACGAACAGCAGGGCCAGCCGCCGGTCCGGGATCCGGTCCTGGTCGAGCTCGTCCAGGGCCCGGGCGAGCTCGACCGCGCCGAGGCCGGCGTCGACGGCCTCCTCCAGCGACCGGTTGCGGCGGTGGGCGGCGGACTTCCACAGGTCCCGCTGCCGGTTGCGGGCGACCGTCAGCAGCCAGCCCTCGGGGTTGTCCGGTACGCCGTCGCGCGGCCACGTGGTGAGAGCCCGCTCGAACGCCTGCGCCAGGGTGTCCTCGGCGAGTTCGAGGTCGCCGGTCGGCGCGGCCAGCAGGGCGACCAGCCGGCCGTACGACTCCCGCGCGGCCCGCTCGGCCACCCGCGCGGCCCGTTCTCCCGCCCCGCTCACGACGCCGGGTTCACGACGGGGTCCGCCACGACGGGACCCAGGCCCCGTTCTCGATGTGCATCCCGCCGGGCCGGATCTCGACGGCCCCCCAGGACAGCGGGGGCGCCTGCCGCGCCCACTCCAGGGCCGCGTCCAGATCCGGCACGTCGATGACGATCACGCCGCCGAGCTGCTCCTTGGTGTCGGCGAACGGCCCGTCCTGGATCCGCGGCTCCCCGTCGACCAGCCTGAGCGTCGTCGAGCCGGCCGACGGCCGCAGCACCTGGCCGCTCACCAGGATCCCGGCCTGCTCCAGCGTCGCCGCGTAACTGGCCATGGCCCGCATCCCGTCGGCCATCGCCTCGGCCCCGACGGACTCCTCGTCCGCCTCGCCGTGATGGAACAACAACATGTAACGCATGTTCCGATCCTCTCTCGTCACTTGGTCCGGTAGCGCGCGATCACCACGCCGGTCGTGGCGGTGATCGTCTCCTCGAGCGTCAGGTCGGTACGTTCGCCCTCGCCGAACAGCCGCGTGCCCGAGCCGAGCACGATCGGGTGGATCAGCAGGACATACTCCTCGACCAGGCCCGCGGCGTGCAGCGAACGCACCAGCTCGCCGCTGCCGAGCACCGTGATCACCCCGTCGACCCGCTCCTTCAGCCGGGCGACGGTCTCTGCCGCCTCCCCCGCCAGCAGCGTGGAGTTGGGGTGGGCGAGTCCGGCGCCCGCCCGGCGGGAGGCGACGTACTTGGGCGTGTTCACCAGCGTCTCGGTGAACGGGTTGGGCTCGCCCACCGAGGTCCAGTAGCCGAGCACGTCGTCGTACGTCCTCCGCCCGAACAGCATCGCCGCCGCCCCGCTCCGCTCCGCGACGTACGTCCCGATCACCTGGTCGGCGTACCCGACGCCCCAGCCGCCGTGCCGGAACCCGCCTCTCGTGTCCTCGTCCGCCCGGCCCGGCCCCTGCATGACGCCGTCCAGCCCGACGTTCACGAACACGCTGATCGTGCCCATCGTGAGCTCCTCACCTCTGATCATCCGGGCCGCGTACCGGCCCGGCACAGTGATGACGACCTCGACCGGCCCGAACAGACACCCCCCGGGCCGGGGGCGAGCATCCGCGAGGTCAGCCGGGCGGGCAGGCGGGGCAGGGGCCGCTCGGCGCGGCGGGGGCGGTGTAGGTCTCGGGGAGGAGGAAGGCCAGCAGGCGGTGGTGGTCCCCCATGCGCACCGGGGCGAGCGTGGTGATGGTCAGCCGGACGTGACGGTCCTCGCCGTCCGGCCGGCCGGGGTCGGTGTGGCCGGGCTCGCGGAAGAGCATCGGCCTGGACGGGCCCTGGACCAGCAGGTCGGTGCCGCCCGCCCAGATGCGTTCGGCGTCCGGGCTGCGCTCGCGCAGGTCGTCGACCACGGCCATGAGCTCGTGGCCCTGGCGTTCGCGCATGGCCCGGCCGCGGACGAGCGACATCAGCGCCGTCGCCTCGCGCTCCCACTCGACCATGACGTGCTTGGAGTGCTCCTGGAGGAAGAACCAGTGCAGGATGGTGCGCTCGCCTTCGGGCACGGCGGTGAAGTCGCAGATCCACCGGGCGAACGCGGAGTTCTGGCTCCGGACGTTCCACAGTCCGTCGGTCACGTAGGCGGGGTGCGGTTCGAGGGCGTCGACCAGCCGGCGCAGGGCCGGGTCGGGCTCGGCGGCGCGGTCGGGCTCGGGCGGGGTGCCGCTCGCGAGGTACCACAGGATGCTGCGCTCGTCCTGGCTGAGCTGGAGCGCCGTGGCGATGGACTCCAGCAGCTCGGGGGTGGGGCGGTGTTCGGCGCCCTGCTCCAGCGCGCTGATCGTGCGGATCGAGTAGCCCGTGATGTAGGCGAGGTCCTCCTGGGTGAGCGAGCTGCCGCGGCGGGACCGGCGCGCGGGCAGCCCCACCTGGTCGCGCGAGATCCGGGCGCGGCGCTCGCGCAGGAACTGGCCGAGGAGCTCACGGCTGTCGTTCAGGGTCTCCCCCTTGCCGCTTCAAGCAGGAAATGACGTTGCCGGTAACGGTATCGCCGGTGACGGCTCGCCGGGAACTCAGTTTGCTCTGGCGCCGCGCCTGCGCCGTTCCGATCATGGTCGGCATGACAACCCTTGAGGCAAGGACGCGGCGACGGCCGCCGCTGCTCACCGCCGGGCTGATGGCGGCGCCGATCTGGATCCTGCTCGCCGTGGTCCAGGCGGCCACCCGGACGGGCTTCGACCTGACCCGGCATCCGGTCAGCATGCTCTCGCTGGGCGAGCTGGGCTGGATCCAGATCTCCAGTTTCGTCGTGACCGGTGTGCTGACCCTGTGCGGCGCGGCGGGCCTGCGCGCCGCGGGCCTGGGCGGCGTGTGGGGGCCCCGCCTGCTCGGCGTCCAGGGCGCCGGCCTGGTCGTGGCCGGCTTCTTCCCCGCCGATCCCGGCTTCGCCTTCCCTCCTGGCACGCCGGACGTGCCCGGGACGATGAGCGCGGCCGGCGCGGCGCATCTGGCGGCGGCCGGCGCGTCGTTCCTCGCGATGATCGCGTTCTGTTTCGTCCTGAGCCGGCGCTTCGCCGGCTTGTCGTGGGCCGTGGCCGGCCGCCTCGGCGGCGCGACGCTGGCGGCCGGCTTCTGCTGGGCGATGAGCGGCGCGGCGGGCGGGCCGCTCGCCATGTTCGCCGGCGTGGTGGCGGCGTGGGCCTGGATCACGGTGACCATGACCAAGCTGGAGCGGACCGCTCAGGTCTGACGGGCCCGCTCCCCGCTCCCCGCACCCCGCACCCCGCACCCCGCACCCCGCACCCCGCACCCCGACAAGGAGAAGCACATGTCGTTTCAGGCGTACCTGGACACCATCGAGGACAGGACCGGGCTGACGCCCCGGCAGTTCGTGGAACTCGCGAAGGAACGCGGGTTCGACGGCCCGTCGGTCAAGGCGGGCGCGATCATCGAGTGGCTCAAGCAGGACTACGGTCTCGGCCGTGGGCACGCGATGGCCCTCGTGCACGTGATCAAGAAAGGCCCCGAGATCGGCACGAAGCACGTCGGCAGCACCGGGACGCATCGGGACGAGTCGGCCCTGCTGTGGCTGGACGGGAAGAACAACCGCCCTAAGCCCTGACCACCCGCCCTGACCGACAAAACGGATCTTTGTGTCAAGAATCACATAGCGCGCGTACGACGGGTGAAGGGCGGGACGCCGGTGATACCCATGATCGGAATGTCGGCGACCGAGAGGATTTTCGTGCGCATCCGTCAACTGGCGACCCTTCTCACCGGTGCGGCCCTGGCCGCCTCCACCACGCTGGTGGCCGGCGCCGCTCCCGCCGCCGCGGCCGGGCCCTGCGGCAGCAGCTACACCCGCGTCGGCGTCTACCCCGTCAAGAGAGGAGACGGGACCCGTACGGGCACCCTTGAGGTCCACTACAGCTCCAGCACGGGCAAGAACTGCGCCCTGACCTACGGCTACGGCGCGTACGCCAACACCCCGAGCTGGAAGAGCGTCACGATCTCCCGGGGCGACGGCAGCGGCGAGGACTCCAACTCCGGCACGTTCACGTACTACGCCGGCCCCGTGTACGTCTCCGCGCCCGGTCAGTGCATCGACGTCCAGGCGGTCGTGCCGGCCTGGGTGATCCTCGATCTCAACAACGTGCACTGCGGCTGAGCTCCGCGTTCCCCGGCTCCGGCCCGCCGGAGCCGGGGGGCGGGTGACTGGGCCGCAGCGCCTGCCGCCGCGCCCAGGAGGACAGCCTGCGGAGGGCGAAGTGGCCGGGGCTTCCGGGCGGCGCGGTGACGAGGATGATGACCTGTTCCTGGTCGTCGACGGTGGTCAGGGCCTGCCAGTCGAGGTCGAAGGATCCGGCGACGGGGTGGTGCAGGCGGTTGCGCCCGAACGGGTGCATGGTGACCAGGTGCTGGCGCCACCAGGCGCGGAAGTCGTCGTCGCCGCGCAGCAGCTCGCCCACGAGCTCCCGCAGCCGCGGCCGGCCGGGGTAGGTGCCGGCGGCCATGCGCAGGCTGGAGACCGCTTCGCGGGCCCGGGCGGGCCAGTCGTCCTGCATCGCCCGGACCTGCGGGTCCAGGAAGATCATCCGGACGTAGTTGCGGTGCGCGGGCGGCATGGCGGCGAGGTCGCCGAGCAGGGCGGCGGCGAGTGGGTTCCAGGCCAGGATGTCGTGGTAGCGGCCGAGCACCAGAGCGGGCGTGTCGACCAGGTTGGTCAGCAGCCGCACGGTCTGTGTGCTGACCCGCTGCTCGCCCTCGTCCGACTGCTCCCCCGCGTACGGGTCGGCGAGCTGGAACAGATGCCGCTGCTGGTCGTCGTCGAGCCGCAGGGCCCGGCCGAGGGCGGTGAGCACCGGGCGGGAGGCCGTGCGGACCCGGCCCTGCTCCATCCGGGTGTAGTAGTCGGTGCTGATGCCGGCCAGCTGGGCCACTTCTTCCCGCCGCAGCCCGGGGACCCGGCGCGGGTAGGCCGGTTCCGGCAGGCCGTGTTCGGCCGCGGTGACCGCGGCTCGCCGGGCGATCAGGAAATCGGCCAGCGGTCCTTTCGGTGAGGCGAGTTCGAAGGACGGAGCGTGCGCATCCATATCACCCGATGATGGCATCCGAACGGCCGAACTTCCGGGGAAAAGAATTCCTAGGAAGAATTGATCCTTCCGCTTTCCCGCTTCCATCGGCCACGGTAGAGGGGGAAAACGCGGCGAGCGAGCCCTGCGGAACACTGGAGGGGGGCCGTGGGGTCAATTTGCCCGTTTCCTGCGGTCGGAGGGATCAAAACCTCCAAATGCCGCACGATTCCACCGTCCTCTCACATTGCGGGAGGACGGTGGAATCACGGCACCATTGTTCCGGTCATCTCCGCCGCCCCCACAGCAGGTACGCGACGGGCCCCACCGGCTGGACGAAGATCGCCGGCCACCACAGTCCCTTGCGGCCCCGCACGTCCGCCGCGGGCCGGAGCCACAGGTCGACCGCGGCGGCCGCGGTGAGCGCGAACTCCACGGACGCCAGCGCGAGGACCGTTCCCCGCTGCTTGTCCGACATCTCGTCCCAGCGCATCGCGGGCTCCCTTCACTCGGTCGTACGCCCCCATTGTGGCGGTCCGTCCGGAGGCGGCGGCAGGGTCTTTCGACCTGTTCCGGGACGTTCGTCCCGTCCACCGGTGCCCTTGGCCCGCTGTGCCCGGCCCGCCGGCGCGGCACGGTAGGAGAGAGGACCCCGAACCGGGAAGAAGGAGAAACGATGATCGCGACGGCGGCGTGGCGCGGGTTCCGCGGTGCGGACTGGCGCTCGGGCGTGGACGTACGCGCCTTCATCCAGGCGAACTACACCCCGTACGAGGGCGACGACGGCTTCCTCGCGGGGCCGACCGAACGCACCCGCGCCGTGTGGGAGAAGGTCTCGTCCCTGTTCCCCGAGGAGCGGCGGCGCGGGATCCTCGACGCCGACACCACCACCCCGTCGTCGATCACCTCCCACCCGCCCGGCTACCTCGACCGGGACCGCGAGCTGATCGTGGGCCTGCAGACCGACGCCCCGCTGAAGCGCGCGATCATGCCGGCGGGCGGGCTGCGCATGGTGGAGACGGGCCTGGCCGCCTACGGCTACAAGCTCGACCCGGCGGTGAAGGAGATCTTCACCAAATACCGCAAGACCCACAACGACGGCGTGTTCGACGCCTACACCCCCGAGATCCGGGCCGCCCGCCGCTCCGGCGTCATCACCGGCCTGCCGGACGCCTACGGCCGAGGCCGCATCATCGGCGACTACCGCCGCGTCGCCCTCTACGGCGTGGACCGGCTGATCGAGGCCAAGCAGGCCGAGCTGCGCTCCCTGGACGACGCGGACGCCACCGACGCCGTGATCCGCGACCGGGAGGAGCTGTCCGAGCAGCTGCGCGCCCTGGACGAGCTGAAGCGGATGGCCGCCTCCTACGGCCACGACATCTCCGGCCCGGCCGGCACCGCGCACGAGGCCGTCCAGTGGCTCTACTTCGCCTACCTCGCCGCCGTCAAGGAGCAGAACGGCGCCGCCATGTCGCTGGGCCGCACCTCCACGTTCCTGGACGTCTACCTGGAGCGCGACCTGGCCGAGGGCCGGATCACCGAGGAACGCGCGCAGGAGCTCGTCGACGACTTCGTCATCAAGCTACGCATCGTCCGCTTCCTGCGCACCCCGGAGTACGACCAGCTCTTCTCCGGCGACCCCACCTGGGTGACCGAGTCGATCGGCGGGCTCGGCGACGACGGCCGCCCCCTGGTCACCCGGACCAGCTACCGCTACCTGCAGACGCTGCGCAACCTCGGCCCGGCCCCGGAGCCCAACCTGACGGTCCTGTGGTCGCCGCGGCTGCCGGAGCCGTTCAAGCGCTTCTGCGCCGCCCTGTCGATCGAGACCAGCGCCCTCCAGTACGAGAGCGACGAGCTCATGCGCCCGCGCACCGGCGACGACACCGCCGTCGCCTGCTGCGTGTCGGCCGCGCCGGTCGGGAAGCAGATGCAGTTCTTCGGCGCCCGCGTCAACCTGGCCAAGACCCTGCTGTACGCGATCAACGGCGGCCGCGACGAGCTCACCGGCGCCCAGGTCGGCCCCGCCCACCCGCCGCTCACCGGCGACGTCCTCGACTACGGGGAGGTCACCGAGGCGCTGGACCGGATGATGGACTGGCTCGCCCGCACCTACGTCAACGCGCTCAACATCATCCACTACATGCACGACAAGTACGCCTACGAGCGCCTGGAGATGGCCCTGCACGACCACCCGGTCAGGCGGACGCTGGCGTGCGGCATCGCGGGGCTGTCCGTCGCCGCCGACAGCCTGTCGGCCATCAGGCACGCCCGCGTCGAGGTGATCCGCGACGCCACCGGCCTGGCCGTGGACTACCGGGTCGAGGGCGACTACCCGGCCTACGGCAACAACGACGACCGCGCCGACGCGATCGCCGTCGGCCTGGTGCGCTCGTTCATGGCGAAGATCCGCGAGCACCGCGCGTACCGGGACGCCGAGCACACCCAGTCCGTCCTGACGATCACCTCCAACGTGGTCTACGGCAAGCACACCGGCAACACGCCCGACGGCCGCAGGTCCGGCGAGCCGTTCGCGCCCGGCGCGAACCCCATGAACGGCCGCGACCGGCACGGCCTCGTCGCCTCCGCCCTGTCGGTCGCCAAGCTCCCCTACGACCAGGCCCTCGACGGCATCTCCCTGACCAACACCGCCACCCCCGACGGTCTCGGCCGCACGCCGGAGGAGCGCGTCGCCAACCTGGCGGGCGTGCTGGACGGCTACTTCGACGCGGGCGGCTTCCACATGAACGTCAACGTCCTCAACCGCGCCGTCCTGCTGGACGCCATGGAGCACCCCGACCGCTACCCGCAGCTCACCGTCCGCGTCTCCGGCTACGCCGTCAACTTCGTCCGGCTCACCCCGGACCAGCAGCGCGACGTCGTCAACCGCACCTTCCACGGCTCGCTGTGAACGGGAGGCCCGCGGTGGACGGCGCGATCAGCTCCTGGGACCTGTCGGTCGGCGTGGACGGCCCCGGCAGCCGGTTCGTCGTCTTCACCGCGGGCTGCCCGCTGCGCTGCCGCTACTGCCAGAACCCGGAGACCTGGCGGATGCGCGACGGCCGCCGGGTCCCCGCCGACGAGATCATGGCCGAGATCGGCAGGTACCGGCGCTTCATCTCGGTCGCGGGCGGCGGGGTGACCATCAGCGGCGGCGAGCCGCTGCTGCAGCCCCGCTTCACCGCCGAGCTGCTGCGCCGCTGCCACGAGGACGGCCTGCACACCGCGCTCGACACCTCCGGCCTGCTCGGCGTCCGCGCCACCGACGCGATGCTCGCCGACACCGACCTCGTGCTGCTCGACATCAAGTCCTTCGACCCGGCCACCTACCGGCGGGTGACGGGCGGGCCGGTGGAGCCGACGCTGCGCTTCGCCCGCCGCCTCGCCGGCCTGGGACGGCCCACCTGGGTGCGGTTCGTCCTGGTCCCCGGCCTCACCGACGCGCCCGCGAACGTGGACGCGCTGGCCGGCTTCGTGGCCGGCCTGGGCAACGTCGAACGGGTCGACGTGCTGCCCTTCCACCGCATGGCCACCGGCAAGTACGACCGCCTCGGCCTGCGCTTCCCGCTCGCCGGCGTCGCGCCGCCCGACCAGGCGCTGCTCGACCGCGTGCACGCGCAGTTCCGCGCGCACGGCGTGGTCTCCGTCTGAGCCGCGCCCGCAGGGACCTTCGGCACCTGAGCAGGGGCCGCACGGCACTCACCCGCGGCGGCCGGATGCGGGAGCGTCGTCATAGGAGGTGCGCCATGTCCGTCTCACTCGTCACCGAACCCGGCACCCGGCGACTGCTGGAGGCCGCCGGTCAGGCGCCGTCGGTGCTCAACACCCAGCCGTGGCGTTTCCGCGTGGTCCACGGGGAGTTCGTCGAGGTGCTCGCCGACCAGGACCGGCGGTTGCGCGTCAGCGACCCGCGCGGCCGCAGCCTGCACGTGAGCTGCGGCGCGGCGCTGTTCAACCTGCGGCTGGCGATGCGCACGGCCGGGCACCGGCCGATCGTGTGGCTGCTGCCGACGCCGGAGGAGGAGCCCGACCTGCTCGCGGCGGTGCGGATGGGCATGGAGCTGCCGGCCTCGGCGGAGCACCGCGAGCTGTACGACCTGATCCCGGTCCGCCGCACCAGCCGCCTGCCCTTCTACGACCGGGCCCTGCCCCGCCCGGTCATGGCCGAACTCCGGCTCGCGGCCTCGCGGGAGGGCGCGGCCCTCCTGCCCCTCGACCGGCACGCCACGAGCGACACGCTCGCCTACGTCGCCGTCGCCGAGGACGAGCTGGCCGGCGACCACGACTACCGTGCGGAGCTGGCCGCGTGGACGATGCCGGGCGCGCTGTACGACGGCGTGCCGGCCGCCGCGCACGGGCCGCGCTCCCTGCGGGACCCGTCCCCGGTCAGGGACTTCGGGCGGCAGGAGTACACGGCGCGGTTCGAGGAGCGGCCCCAGCTCGCCGTCCTCGCCACCATGGGCGACCGGCCCGCGGACTGGCTGCGCGCCGGTCAGGCCCTGCAGCGGGTCCTGCTCGTCGCCGCCCGGCACGGCGTGTCGGCCTCCCTGCTCAACCAGTCGCTCGACCTGCGCGACATGCGCGGCCGCAGGGACCCCCACCACCGGCGAGGGCACCCGCAGGCCGTCATCAGGTTCGGCTACGGGCCGTACGTCCCCGGCACTCCCCGCCGACCGGCGGCGGAGCTGGAGATCAGGTGACGCTCAGCCCCCCACGACCGCCACGGGGCAGGGCGCGTGCTGGAGGAGCGTGGCGGCGGTGCCGGCGGGCGTGGCCCGCCGGCGGCCGACGACCACGAGGGTGGCGGTCCCGAAGTCGGCGGCCGGCTCGACCGGCACACCCGGATGGCGGGCCGCCTGTTCCGTCACGTCGGCCGAGACCGCGAGAGGCACCCGGCGCAGGGCGGCCTCCTCGAACGCGAAGTCCAGGACGGTGGCGTCCGGGTCGCGGTCGGCGACGACGACCGGGCCCGGCTGGGACGCCGCGGGCAGCGGCCCCGGCCCCCGCACCACGATCACCGGGCAGTGGGCGTGCGCGGCGACGTACCCGGCCACCGAGCCCACGACCGCTCGCGGGAGCGCGCTGAGCCCGCGCGAGCCGACCACGACGAGCGCGGCCTCGTGGGAGAGCTCGACCAGGCGCTCGGCCGCGGGACCCTCGTACAGGTCCGTCTCCACGGTCAGGCCGGAGCTGGTGTGGCGGGCGCAGTCGGCGCCGTGCCACAGCACGTGCTCGGCCGCCTTGCGCAGATGGGACCTCGCCTCCTCGGCCGCCTCCCCGTACGGCCACTGCCAGGCGTGGGCGACGGTCAGGGACAGCCCGCGCAGCTCGGCCTCGTCCAGCGCCCAGTCGAGCGCCTGCATCGAGAAGGCCGATCCGTCGTAGCCGAGAACGATGTGCTTCATGCCGCTGCCTCCTGTCCGTACGCCTGCCCACGTCAGGGTGGCCCTACCCTCAGCCTCGTCCCGGCGGCCGGGGTCCCGGCAGGGACTTTCGGCCCGCGTGCCGGGGCCGTCCGGCTCTGCCTGGCCCCTACGGCACGACGCCCACCTCCGGCGTCCGGAGGTGGGCGGGTGGTCGGCGGGTGGTGGGCGGAGGCTACTGGAGCCAGGGGGTGCGCCGGACGATCGGCAGGTTGCCGAGGCCCAGGGTGCGGCCCGCGCCGGCGAGGGCGAGGCCGATGAGGACGAGCGAGTAGATGATGTGGTCGTCCATGAACGGGTTGGTGGTCAGCGGCAGTTCGGCGGCCCACATCATGAGCAGCATCGCGGTGCCCGCTCCGGCCGCGATCCGGGTGCCGATGCCCAGGATCAGGGCGAGGCCCACGCCGAGCAGGCCGGCCATGAACAGCCAGTCCACCCAGCCCTGACCGGCGAGGCTTGAGAAGAAGCCGCCGAGGGCGTTCTCACCGGTGCCCTTGAGGAAGCCGGTCGTGGGGCTTCCGCCCGCCGTCCAGGCGCGCTCGGCGGGGGTCGCGAAGCCCCAGCCGAAAGTCTTGTCCAGGAACGCCCAAAGGAAGACCCATCCGATCGAGATCCGGGTGACCGCCCAGACGTAGTCGACGGGGCGGCGCGTTCCCGCCGTGCCGGTTTCCATGTCGGGCCTGTTGCTCGTGGCGGCCATGACGGCCCCCCTTCCTAGTTAGATCGATTTCCTTTCATACCAAGCACACCGTCCGCGTGGCTACGGCTGCAGTGCCGTACGCCCCGCAGCGCCAGGACCTTCGTCCCCTGTCTGGGCCGGGGGCGCCTGGGTAGCGTCAACGCCATGGCCACTCTCGATCTGACCAGGGTGCGGGCCGTGATCTTCGACACCGACGGTGTCGTCACCGACACGGCACGGGTGCACGCGGCCGCGTGGAAGCACGTGTTCGACGGCTTCCTGCGCGGCCGCTCCGCCCCGTTCGACATCCGTGACGACTACCTGCGCCATGTGGACGGCCGCCCGCGGCTCGACGGGGTGCGGACGTTCCTGGCCTCGCGCGGCATCACGCTGCCCGAGGGCGGCCCGGGCGACGAGCCGGGCGCGCCGACCGTGCACGGCCTGGGCGAGGCCAAGGACGCGCTGTTCGTCCAGCAGGTCGCGCATGACGGCGTGGCGGCCTTTCCCTCGACCGTCGTCCTGCTGCACGAGCTGCGGCGGCGCGGCTGCCGGACCGCGGTGGTCTCGGCCAGCAGGCACTGCCGCCTCGTCGTCGGCTCGGCGGGCCTCGCCCACCTGTTCGACGTCCTGGTCGACGGGAACGAGGCGGCGAGGCTCGGCCTGGCCGGCAAGCCCGACCCCGCGCTGTTCCTCGAAGCGGCCCGGCGGCTGGAGGTGCCCGCCGCCGAGGCGGCCGTCGTGGAGGACGCGCTGCCCGGCGTCGCGGCCGGCCGCAGGGGCGGGTTCGGGCTGGTCGTGGGGGTGGACAGGAGCGGGTCGCAGGCGGCGGAGCTGAGCCGCGCCGGGGCGGACGTCGTCGTTCCCGACCTGGCCGAGCTGGACGTCACCGGACGAGTCCCCGTGAGGCGCTGATGAACCCCTGGACGCTCGCCTACGAGGGCTACGACCCCTCCGCCGAGCCGCTGCGCGAGGCGTTGTGCACCCTCGGCAACGGCCGTTTCGCCACCCGCGGCGCCACGCCCGACGGCCTCAGCCGCACGCCCGGCACCTACCGGGCCGGCTGCTACGACCGGCTCGCCTCGCAGGTGGCGGGCCGTGAGGTCGTCAACGAGGACCTGGTCAACCTGCCCGACTGGCTGCCGCTGACCTTCGCCACGCCGGGGTCGGACTGGTTCCACCCGGACGGGGCCGAGCTGCTGGACTACCGCCAGGAGCTCGACCTGCGGCGCGGGGTGCTGCTGCGGGAGCTGCGCTGGCGCGACGACGCCGGCCGCCTCACCCGCGTACGGCAGCGCCGCCTGGTGTCCATGGCCGACCCCGCCGTGGCCGCGCTGGAGACCACCTTCACGGCCGAGAACTGGTCGGGGCCGCTCCGCGTCCGCGCCGCCCTGGACGGCAGGGTGACCAACCGCGGCGTCGCCCGTTACCGCGACCTGCGCGGCGACCACCTGACCGACCTCGCGACGGGGACGGAGGGCGAGCTGACCTGGCTGACGGCGACGACCCGTTCCTCCCGGATCACCGCCGCGCTCGCCGCCCGCGTCGACGCCCCTGTCGCCGGCCTGGCCGAGCCGGAGCCCGGCCGGATCGGCACCGAGCACGTGCTGGCCGCCGAGCAGGACACGCCGGTGACGATCGCGAAGGTCGTCGCGCTGGTGACCTCCCGCGACCCCGCCGTCCACGACCCGCTGTCGGCCGCCCTGCGCCGGGCCGGGCAGGCCCCGCCCTTCGGGGAGCTGCTGGCCGCGCACGAGGCGGCGTGGGAGCGGCTGTGGGAGCGGGCCCGGCTGGAGGTGGGCGGGCAGGAGCTGGCGCAGCTCGTGCACCTGCACGTCTTCCACCTGCTGCAGACGCTCAGCCCGCACACCCCCGACCTGGACGCCGGCGTGCCGGCGCGCGGCCTGCACGGCGAGGCGTACCGCGGTCACGTGTTCTGGGACGAGCTGTTCGTGCTGCCGTGGCTGAACCTGCGCTTCCCCGACATCTCGCTCAGCCTGCTGCGCTACCGCTGGCGGCGCCTGCCGGAGGCGCGGGCGGCGGCCCGCGCGGCCGGGTACGACGGCGCGATGTTCCCCTGGCAGAGCGGCAGCGACGGCAGCGAGGAGACCCAGACCTTCCATCTCAACCCCGCCTCGGGCCGCTGGCTGCCGGACGTCTCCCACCTGCAGCGCCACGTCGGCCTCGCCATCGCCTACAACGTGTGGCAGCACCACCTGGCGACCGGCTCGATGCCGTCGTGGTGCGCCGAGCTGCTGACCGGCATCGCCCGCTTCTTCGCCTCGCTCGCCGTGCTCGACCCGGCCTCCGGCAGGTACGAGATCCGCGGCGTCATGGGACCGGACGAGTACCACACCGCCCGTCCCGGCGCCGCCTCCCCCGGCCTGGACAACAACGCCTACACCAACGTCATGACGGCGTGGCTGCTGGCCCGCGCCCTGGAGCTCGGCCTGGACCGCCCCGGGGAGAGCGCCCGCTGGAAGGACATCACCCAGCGCCTGCGGGTCGACTTCCACGACGGCGTCATCAGCCAGTTCACCGGCTACGCCGACCTGGCCGAGCTCGACTGGGACCGCTACCGGGGCGTGCGGCGGCTGGACCGGGCGCTGGAGGCGGACGGCGACGACGTCAACCGCTACAAGGCGTCCAAGCAGGCCGACACGCTGATGCTGTGCTACCTGCTGACCTCCGACGAGCTGCTGGACATCCTGCGCCGGCTCGGCTACCCCGCCGACGCCGGGCTGATCCCCCGCACGATCTCCTACTACCTGGACCGGACCAGCCACGGCTCCACGCTGAGCGCCGTCGTCCACGCCTGGGTCCTGGCCCGCGCCGACCGGGCCCGCTCCTGGCAGTTCTTCGCCGAGGCGGCGCTCAGCGACCTCCAGGACGTGCAGGGCGGCACCACCGCCGAGGGCATCCACCTGGGCGCCATGGCGGGCACCCTCGACATGCTGCAACGCTGCTACCTCGGACTGGAGCCGCGCCCGGACGGCCTGCGGCTCGACCCGTGCCTGCCGGAACGGCTCGGGTCGCTGGCGTTGCCGATCGAGTTCCGGGGGCGCCGGCTCCTCATCGAGGCCGACCACGAGCGGACGCGCGTGGACGGGATCACCCTGCCGCGCGGCACCGGCGCCACCATCCCCTTCCCTCCGGCATGCCCCTGATCAGGGGGCGGGCTTCACTCCGGCTCCACCCGCACCGTCCCCGCCGTCCCGTCCACCGTGATCATCTGCCCTGTCCTGATCTCGGCGGTGGCGTCACGGACGCAGATGACCGCGGGGATGCCGTACTCGCGGGCGACGGTCGGGCCGTGCGCCACCGGCGAACCCGTCTCGGTCACCAGCCCGGCCGCGGTCATGAACAGCGGCGTCCAGCCCGGATCCGTGGTCGGCGCGACCAGGATCTCGCCAGGTTCGAGGTGCGCGCCCATCGGGTCGCGGATCACCCGCGCCCTGCCGGTCGCCCGGCCCGCGGCTCCGGACATGCCGGTCAGCACGCCGTCCCTGGCCGGCGGCGCGGGAGCCAGGGCCTCCACGTCGGTCCCGTCCGACAGCAGCGCTCCGGGGACGGTGCGGCGCCTCGCCTCCCGCTCGTGCTCGGCGCGCCGGGCCGCGGCCACCGGCCGGACGTCGATCCCGTCGCGCACGGCCGCGCCGGCCTCCTGGAGGGTCAGGAACATGATGTCGCCGGCCTGCTCCAGCCGGCTCTGACGGACCAGGTCGGCGCCGACCAGGAGGAGTTGGCGCCGGGCCGCCTGGAGCGCCGGCAGCCAGGCGAACTTGCCGATCTCCCGCAGCCCGGTGAGCTCGCGCGAGCGGCGCAGGAGGAACACCGCCAGCCGCCCCCGCACCGGCCGCCGGGCCCGCGCCCGCCGCGCCAGCGTCCCGATCATCCGCTCGGCCCTGGCCGCCGCCGCCTCGAACCGCGCGTCCGGCGCCTGACCGGGGTCGTCCACGCGCAGGTAGTTGGCGATCGTGGCGAACAGCGGCGCCGGGTCCTCCTCCCAGCGGGGCACGCCGACGTCGATCTCGGCCGCCGCGCGCATGCCGTACTTCGCCAGGAAGCCCGCCAGGCCGATGTCCGGCAGCTCGCCCGCGGCGTACGCGGCCGCCAGCGCCTCCGGCGGCGTGCCCAGGAACAGGTCCCGGTGCTCACGCGCGCGCACGGCGAGGGCCCAGAGGGCGAGGTCCATCTCCGTGGTCACGTTGTGCGGCATGCCGCCGAGCACGGTGTCGAGCTCCTCGCGCGTGGCGACGCCGCCGAGCAGCCCGGCGGGGAGCGCCCCGGCGAGCATGCCGGCCGCCAGGGCCCGAGGATCCCGTGCATGTCCACGCTCATGATCGGCCGGTGCGAGTCCTCGATCACCCACCGCAGCCGCTCGGCGGCGGTCGCCGACGGGCCGGGCGGGGTGATCAGCCGCCTGATCTCCGCGACGCCGCGGAAGGCGCGGGCGCGGCCGCGGACCGGATCGGCGAGGCTCGACACCACTCCGGCGAGCGTCCTCGGCAGCAGCCGCGCCGTGCCCCTGAGCACGCTGCCGAGGCGGAACGGCAGGCCGGGCCGGGGCGCGAACCGCGGGTCGTCCATCATGCGCAGCACGGCCGCCTGCACCCGCGGCCCGTAGACCTCCAGGGCGGGTCCGAGCCGCCGGCGCATGGCCTTGCTGCGCAGGAAGTCGGTCATGTCATAGAAGATCCGGCCGCCGATGGGCACGAGCCGGGGCAGCGGGTCACGCCGGTCCACCTTGGCCCCCACGGCCTCGAACCAGAGGGCCGCGCCCGCCTTGAGCAGCGAGACGCCCATCGGCGTACAGGGGCGCAGCATGCCCTGCATGTGGCCGAACTCCAGGTAGAGCCGCGTGTCACTGGTGCCGGGCGGCAGCGGGAAGAGCGTGGTGACCGGGCGCGACTGCAGCAGCCACAGCGTGTCGCCGGCGTCGATCGCCCATTCGACGTCCTGCGGCGAGCCGAAGTGCTCCTGGAGCCGCAGCCCGGCCGCGCGCAGCGTTTCGAGCCGGCCGGCGTCCAGGCAGCCCCCGGGGTTGGGCGCCGCCGGCTCCCCCTCGCGCAGGACGTAGTGGTCCGGCACGACGCTGCCCTCGACGATGGCGGTGCCCAGCCCGGGGGCGGCGTCGAGGACCATCTCCGTACGGCAGCCCGTGATCGGGTTGGCGGTGAAGAGCACGCCCGCCACGACCGGGTCGATCATGCGCTGCACCACCACGGCCATGGCCGCGTCGTCGACGCCGGCGGCGGCCCGGTAGGCGACGGCCCGCTCGGTGAACAGGGAGTCCCAGCAGCGGCGTACGGCGTCGGCGAGCTCGCCGGCGCCCTCGACGCCGAGGTAGGTGTCCTGCTGGCCGGCGAAGCTGGCCTCCGGCAGGTCCTCGGCGGTGGCGCTGGAGCGGACCGCCACCCGTCCGCCGCCCAGCCGCTCGTAGGCGTCGGCGAGCTCCCGCTCAGGGAGGTCCCCCGACCGGTAGGCCTCGACCGTCACGCAGAAGCCGTCGGGGACCCGCTCACCCGCCTTGATCATCTCTCCGAGGCCCGCGGCCTTGCCTCCGACGAGGTCGATCATCGAAGCGTCCACGTCGGACAGCCGGACCAGTCTCATCGCGCGCTCCTCGAAGCCGGCATCACCACGACCGCTCCCCGCACCCGCCTCCGACGCTAACACCGCCGGGCGCCGCGCGAGAGAGCCGGACGGTCACCGCCAGGCCGCCGTCCGCACGCGGCACGGCCGTGACCGTGCCGCCGTGCGCCCGGACGATCGCCCGGACGATCGACAGCCCCAGTCCGGCGCCCCCGGCCGACCCGACGCGGTCGCGTTCGAGCCGGGTGAAAGGCTCGAACAGCAGGGCGACCTGCGCGGCCGGCACCACGGGCCCCGTGTTCTCGACGGTGATGGCGACCTGGCCGGCGGAGGCGGCGGTGCGGACCTCGACGAGGCCGCGCTCGTCGTTGTACTTGGCCGCGTTGTCCAGCAGGTTGGCGACCATGCGCTCCAGCAGGACGGGGTCGCCGGCCGTGGGAGCCGGCGGCAGGTCGGGCCGGTCGGCGAGGTCGCGCAGGTCCACCGGCTCCCTGACGGTCACCTCCCGCTCGCTCTGGGCCAGCAGGAGCAGCCCCTCGATCAGGCGCTCCTGCCGGCCGTTCGCGGCGAGCAGCTCGTCCCGGACGGGGCGCAGCGGCCTCGGGAGCGCGTCGTCGGAGAGGGACACCTGCAGCAGCGCCCGGTCGATCGCCAGGGGCGTCCTGAGCTCGTGGGAGACGTTGGCGACGAACCGGCGCTGGCCGTCGAAGGCGCGGTCCAGCCGTTCCAGCATCGAGTCGAAGGTGTCGGCGAGCTCCCTGATCTCGTCGGGCGGGCCGCCCAGCGAGATGCGGCGGTGCAGCGTCTCCTCCGACAGCTTCCTGGCCGTCTCGGTGACGGTCTGCAGCGGCCGCAGCGCCCTGCGGGCGATGAGCCAGCCGGTCGCCAGCCCGGCCAGCCCCACCAGGGCGGTCGCCAGCAGGGACCAGCGCAGCAGCCAGCTCATGACCAGCTCCCGGTAGCGGCCGATCTGGTCGTTCACCGACGAGGCGAAGAACGCGCCGCCCGGGGGCGGGCCGGTCCTGAGGCCGGTCTCCCCTGCCTGCTGGATCATCACCCCCTCGGCGAGGACCTGCTGGTTGACGATCTGGTCGACCACGACGTAGTTGATCGCCACCAGGATGCCGGCCGCGAGGAAGAACACGCTTCCGTAGGTGAGGGTCAGCCGCCGGCGGATCGGCACCCGCCCCGCGGTCAGAGCCGGTAGCCCGCGCCGGGCACGGTCTCGATCACGGGCGGATGGCCGAGCTTCTTCCGCAGGGTCATCACGGTCATCCGCACCGAGTTCGTGAAGTAGTTGACGTTCTCGTCCCATGCCTTCTCCAGGAGGACCTCGGCGCTCACGACGGTGCCCTCGGCCCGCAGGAGGACCTCCAGCACGGCGAACTCCTTCGGGCTGAGCGCGACGTACCGGGTGTCGCGGAACACCTGGCGGCGGCCCGGGTCCAGGGTGACCCCGGCCCGCGCCAGGACGGGCGGCACGGCCTGCGGGACGCGGCGGGCGAGCGCGCGCAGACGGGCCACGAGCTCCGGGAAGTCGAACGGTTTCGTCAGGTAGTCGTCGGCGCCCAGGCCCAGCCCCTCGACCTTGGAGCGCAGGTCGCTCGCCGCCGTCAGCATGATGATCCGGGCCGGGACCCGTCCGGCGGCGAGCGCCCGGCACACGTCGTCGCCGTGCACGGCCGGCAGGTCCCGGTCCAGGACGATCACGTCGTAGTCGTGGGTCATGGCCCGCTCGACGGCGGCGGAGCCGTCATGGACGACGTCCACCGCCATCGCCTCCTTCCGCAGCCCGCTCGCCACGACCTCGGCGAGGACGCGCTCGTCCTCGGCAATGAGCACCCGCATGCCGGACATGATCTCCCTCATCACGTAAGGGGTGGCTAAGCGGTCGCGAGGGCCAGGGCGGGCGGAAGACCGGCCGCCCGCATCGCCGGGAAGATCCCCGCCACGGCCCCCACGAGGAGCGTCGCCGCGAGGCCGCCGCCCAACGCCCACAGGGGGATCACGGCCTGCAGGTCCCGCCAGGCCGCGAAGCCGAGCGTGACCGCCGCGCCGCAGACGGCGCCGGCCGCGCCGCCCAGGACGGACAGCAGCAGCGACTCGGTCAGGAACTGCGTGCGCACCTGGCCGCGGGTGGCTCCCAGAGCCCGCCGGAGGCCGATCTCCCGCCGCCGTTCGAGGACCGAGATGACCATGGTGTTGGCCACGCCGACGCCGCCGACCAGCAGCGCGACCGCCCCGACGCCGAGCAGGACGCCGGTGAAGGCGTCCGTGGCCGCGGTCCGCGCGGCCAGCGCGTCCGAGGGGCGGCTGACCTTGACCTCCTCCGGATGCTCCGGACTCACCGTCCTGGCCAGCACGTCCCGGACGCCGACGACGTGCTCGTCGGCGGCCCGCGTGTAGACGGTGGTCGGGTGGCCGTCGAACGCCAGGTACCGCTCCGCCGCGGGGAAGCCGAGCAGCACCGACCGGTCGATCTCGGCCGCCAGGGCGGAGCCGTCCAGGACGCCGACGACGGTCCACCACTGCCCGCCGATCCACACCTGGTCCCCGGGCCCCGCGCCGAGCCGCTCGGCGGCCAGCGCCCCGAGGACGACGGCCCGCTGCCGCTCGGTCGCCGCGTTCAGCCACCGCCCCCGCCGCAGCGGGGTCTTGAGCGTGCCGAGCAGGTCGGCCGTGGCGGCCTGGACCAGGAGCCCGGCCGTTCTGGCGCGGGGGACGCGGTCGGTGCGGTAGGCGGGCACGCCGGTCAGCCCGGTGGACGCCACCGACTCCACCCCCTCGACGGCCCTGACCATCCTGGTGGCGGTCCTCGGCAACCGGGCGGCCGCGCCGAACACGGTGTCGCCGGGCGTGACCCGCAGCAGGCCGGTGCCGAGCCGGTCGAGCTGATCGAGCAGGTCCGCCCTGCTGCTGGCGGAGATGCCGACGACGGCCACCATGGTGGCGATGCCGATCGCGACCCCCAGGGCCGACAGCAGGGCGCGGGCGGGGCGCGAGCGAAGCCCTTCCACGCCCACCAGGATGACGTCGGACGCCGCGAGCCTCATGCGATCCGCCCGTCCCGCAGCCGGATCCGCCGGGGGGCGGCGGCGGCGACCTCGCTGTCATGGGTGATGACGGCGACCGTGGTGCCGTCGTCGTGCAGCCGGCGCAGGATCGCCAGGACCTCGGCCCCCGAGGCGCTGTCCAGGTTGCCCGTGGGCTCGTCGGCCAGGAGCAGCGCGGGCTCTCCCACGATCGCCCTGGCCACGGCGACCCGCTGCTTCTCGCCGCCTGACAACTGGCCTGGCCGGTGGTCCAGGCGATGGCCGAGCCCCACGCGCCGCAGTGCCTCGGCCGCCCTGCGCGTGCGCTCGCCCCGCCGTACGCCCGCGTAGAGCAGGCCGCCGGCCACGTTGCCGAGCGCGCTCAGGTGCTCCGACAGGTGGAAGGACTGGAAGACGAAGCCGATGTGGCGGGCGCGCAGCTCGGACAGGCCGGCGTCGTCGAGGGCGGCGACGTCGTGCCCGGCGATGCGTACGGTCCCCGCCGACGGGCGGTCCAGGGTGCCGATGAGGTGCAGCATGGTCGACTTGCCCGAGCCGGACGGGCCGACGACGGCGACCAGCTCGCCCGCCGCCACCCGCAGATCCACGCCGCGCAGCGCGCGGACCCCGCCGGGGTACGTCTTCTCCGCGCCGATCAGCTCAATCACCGGGCACCTCGACCTTCATCCCGGCCCGGAGCCCGGCGCCGGCGATCTCCACCCGCCCGGCGGCGAACAGGCCCGTCGTCACCTTGACGACGCGCCGGCCCGTGTCCTCGGCGACGCGCACGGCGTACCCTCCCTCGCGCACCGCGAGCAGCGCCTCGACCGGGACCGACAGCACGCCGGTCCGCGTCTCGCCGCGCATCGCCACCGCGACCGGCGCCTGGTCGTAGCCGTCGAGCTCGCCGTCCAGGGTCACCTCGACGTCGAGGGTCGGCCCGCCGCCCTGCTCCCGCGGCCGGCGGGCGACGTCGCCGATCGACGTGACGCGGCCGGTGGCGCGCTCGCCCGACGGGCCCTCCAGCCCGACCTCCGCCCGCGGCGTCACCAGGCGCCGGCTGGTGACCGGCAGGTCGATGTGCACGATCAGCGTCGTGTCGGTCACGGTGACGGCCGTCGCGCCGGCCGGCTCGCCCTTGGCGCCGGTGACCTCGGCGACGCGGACAGGACCGGGCGCCACGATCACCTGCGCGCCGTCCACCCGGCCGGTCCTGGGCAGGCCGCTCGCGCCCTGCCAGGACTCGACCGCCTTCTCCGTCTCGGCGGTGAAGACGCCGTCGATGCCGCCGGGGTCCTGGCCGAGGGCCTTGAGGTTGCGTTCGAGCTGCTTGACGTCCTTGCCCCGCGACCCCCGTGACAGCCGCCGGTAGACGGGCGTCTCGCCGTACAGGAGGAGCACGGGCCTGCCCGCGACCTCGTAGAGCCATTCGCCCCTGCGGACGACGCCGCCTTCGGGCCGGGTGTCGCTGATCACGCCGCGGGCCTGGTTGGGCAGGGCGCGGCGGGCGGCGTAGCCCAGGGTGCCGGGCACGGTGAGCTCGTCCACGAGGTCCGACCGGGTGATGGCGGCCGTCGTGGCGGGCGCGGCGGCCTCGGGCGGCTCGCCGTCGCGGGCGGTCGCGGCGGCCACGACGGCCGCCACGACGGCGCCGCCGGCCACCACGGCGGCCGGCAGGGCGGCGCGTCGTCTCACTGCTCGCCGCCCTGCGGCAGCAGCGGGCGGCATGCCTTCTCGGCGTTCTTCATCACCGGCGAGTCGGGAGACATCCCCTCCTGACGGGGCAGGCCCATCCGGGCCTGCCCGCCGTCGAACTGCGGATCCGGCATGTCGACGCCGTGCTCGCGCATGCAGGCCGCGTACGCGATGAATTTCGCCTGATCGGCCGCCGGGATTTCGCCGGCGCCCTTTCCGGTCGCCACGGGGGCGTACGGCTTGCACGCCTCCTGAGCCTTTTTCAACGCCGGCTCGCCGCCCGGAGGGATTTTCAGGCGTACGCCTCCCTCGGCGCCGGGGTCGTCCGTCTCGACGCCGTGCTCGCGCAGGCACTGGGCGTACTTCACCGCGTCCTGCTGCGTACGCGCCGGGCTCGGGGCGGCCGATCCGCCTCCGCACGCGGCCAGGCACGTCAGCAAAAGGGCGGCGCCCAGACATTTCACTGTCGTCATGCTGAATTAATAGCGAGCCGCCATTAAGCATGCGATAAGCGAATTTGTTTATGCGATGTTTATTGGCGTGCCGGTGGGACGGGCTCACGGTGCAGGAACCGGTCCAGGCGGGCCGCGGCGTAGCCGAGGACCGACAGGGCGGCCGCGACGAGCAGGTCGCCGGCGCTCAGGGGCTCGGTGCCGAGCAGGTCGCGCAGCAGCGGCACGTACAGGCCCGCGAGCTGGAGCACGAGCGCCCCCGCCACGGCGAGCGGCAGCATGAGGTTGGCCGTCGAGCCGGGGCGGGCCCGCGAGCCGAGCGCCACGCCGAGCTGGGCGGCGCCGAGGGCGAAGAAGGCCATGCTCTGCCAGGGGCGGCCGGTGTGCAGCGCCCAGACGGCGACGCCGAGCGTGACGGCGGTCAGCACGACGGCGATGCGGATGACGCGCTGCCAGAGGCCCGCGCGCAGGATGCTCTGCTCGGGCGGGCGGGGCGGGCGGTTCATCGCGGCGGGGTCCGAGGGCTCGCCACCGAGCGCGACGCCGGGCAGGCCGTGCGTGAGCAGGTTGATCCACAGGATCTGGGCCGGCAGCAGCGGCAGCGCCAGCCCGAAGAGCGGCCCCAGCAGCATGACGGCGATCTCGGCCGCGCCGCCGGACAGGCCGTAGACGAGGAAGCGGCGGATGTTGGCGTAGACGCGCCTGCCCTCCTCGACGGCGGCCACCACCGTGTCCAGGTCGTCGTCGGCCAGCACCAGGTCGGCGGCCTGGCGGGCCACCTCGGTGCCGCGCCTTCCCATGGCCACCCCGATGTCGGCGCGGCGCAGCGCGGGGCCGTCGTTGACGCCGTCGCCGGTCATCGCCACCACGTCGCCGCCCGCGCGCATGCCCTCGATGAGATCGAGCTTCTGCTCGGGCGTGGCGCGGGCGTAGACGGCCGCGCCGCCCTGGACGGGCAGGTCACGGCAGTCGGCGACAGGGGCGCCGGGGTCGATGATGCCGAGCTCGGTGGCGATGGCGCGGGCCGTGCCCGGATGGTCGCCGGTGATGAGCACCGGCCGGATCCCCGCCCGGCGGCAGTCGGCGACCGCGCCGGCGGCGGCCTGGCGCGGCGGATCGACGATGCCGACCAGCCCGAGCAGCTCCAGCCCGTGCTCGGGCGCCTCGTCCGGCACCGCCGCGAGGTCGGCGCGGGCGACGGCCAGCACCCGGTAGCCCGCGCCGGCCAGCCGCTCGGCCTCCTCCGCGGCCCGGAGGTGCGACGCGGGATCACCGGCGAGCACCGGCGGGCGCAGCACGGCCTCGGGAGCGCCCTTGCAGACCACCAGGGCCCCGCCGCCGGGCCGCCCGTGCACGGTGCTCATCCGCTTGCGCACGCTGTCGAAGGGGCGTTCGGCCAGGCGCGGATAGCGATCGTGGAGGCCGGCGCGGTCGAGGCCGATCTTGGCGGCGGCGGCGAGCAGCGCGGCCTCGGTGGGGTCGCCGAGCGCCTGCCAGTGGCCGTCCTCGTCCTCCAGGAGGCGGGCGTCGTTGCACAGGGCGGCGGCGGTGAGCAGGTCCGCGAACGCGGCGGGCGGATCGCCCTCGACCTGGCCGGCGGGGCCGTAGCCGGTGCCGGTGAGCGTGGCCTCGGCCGTGGGGGTCCACAGGTGCCGGACGACCATGCGGCCCTCGGTGAGGGTGCCGGTCTTGTCGGTGGCGAGGACCGTCACCGAGCCGAGCGTCTCGACGGCGTGCAGGCGGCGTACGAGAGCCTGCCGCGCGGCCATCCGCCGCGCGCCCAGCGCCAGGCTCAGCGTGACCACGGCCGGCAGCGACTCGGGCACGGCCGCCACCACCAGGCTGATCGCGGTCACCACCATCAGCTCGACCGGCTGGCCCCGCATCAGGCCGAGCGCGCCGACCACCACGCACAGGAACACGGTGACACCGGCCAGCAGCCGCCCCACCCCCATCAGGCGCCGCTGCAGGGGCGTCAGGCCGGAGCCCTTCGACATCAGCGCGGCGATGCGCCCGGCCGCGCTGGCCGAGCCGGTGGCCGTGACCTCGGCCCGGCCCCGGCCGCGCGCCACGACCGTGCCCGCCGACACCTCCTCGCCGGGGAGCTTGTCCACGGGGACCGACTCGCCGGTGAGCGCCGACTCGTCCACCAGCAGCGCCGCGGCCTCCTCCACACGGGCGTCGGCCGGCACGATGTCGCCTTCCGCCAGTACCAGCAGGTCGCCGGTCACGACGTCGGCCGCCGGGATCTGCCGCTGTGCCCCGTCGCGTACGACCCGGGCCACGGGCGCGGTGAGCTCGGTCAGCGCGGTGATGGCCCGGTCCGCGCGGACCTCCTGCGCCACCCCCACGGTGGTGTTGACCACGATCACCAGCATGATCACGGCCATGTCCGGCCAGTCGCCGGTGAACGCGGTCAGCGCCGCGGCCACCAGCAGCACGATGATCAGCGGGTCGCGGAGCTGCCCGGCCACCCGCCGCCACAGCGCCACCGGAGGGCGGGAAGGCAGCAGGTTGGGCCCGTCCCTGCGCAGCCGCGCGCTCGCCTCCTCCGAGGACAACCCCGATCGGCGGCCGACCTCCGATGCGCCCATCTCTCCTGCTCCCCCTTGTAGCGTCGTACCATTCTCACAGGTCACGGGCGTTCGGCCGAGGTCTTCCTGGCGGAGAGAGAGGCGGGCGGGAACCGCCGGCTCCCGCCCGCCTCCCGTTCCCGGCCTCAGTGCTCGACGGCGATCCGCCTGCCCTCGGCCTTCTCCCCCTCGGCCAGCCCCACGCTGACCTCGAGGATGCCGGCCTTGTACGTGGCCTTGACATCGTCCGTCCTCGCCGTGGCGGGCAGCGTCACCGCCCGGGTGAGCGAGCCGTAGGCGAACTCGGAGCGGCGCGGCTCGGAGATCTTGTGCGTCTTCTCGGCCCGGATGTACAGCACGTTGTCATCCACGGTCACCTCGACGTCCTTGTCGGGGTCGACGCCGGGCAGTTCGGCACGCAGCACGTAGCGGCCGTCGGCGACGTAGTCCTCGATCCGGACGATCTGGCCGAAGGGCCGGAACGAGAACATCGGGTTCTCCAGCCACTCCGCCACCTCCGGGAACGGGAACCTCGCGCTCCTCCGTTCGAGCAGGGTCATGGCACTCTCCTTTCCCTGGTCCCGAAACCCACAAGATCAGCACACCGCACGGACGGGCGGCGCCGTAGAGGACAAAGGCCCCTTCACCGCCGACGTCCGGCCCTTCTCCTCACTCCTGGGGGCGGACCACCGCGACCGGGCAGCGCGCGTGGTGGAGCACCCCTCTGCTGACCGACCCGAGGAACAGCGAGCCGAGCGCGCCGCGCCCGTGGGAGCCGACGACGACCAGGTCGCACGCCACGCCGGTGAGCGCGTCGATGGGGTGCGCGTTCTGGACGTCCTCGACGACCTCGACGTCCGGGAACCTCGCCCGCCACGGCGCGAGCCGCGCGCTGACGGCCCGTTGGCGGGCCTCGCGGACCTCGTCCAGGTCGTAGGAGATCTCGGGGGCGAAGGCGTGCACGGGCACCTGCCAGGCGTGGACCGGGCGCAGCGTGGCGCCGTACGAGCGGGCCCGCGCGAAGGCGTAGCCGAGGGCCGGCTCGCAGGTGTCGGAGTCGTCCACGCCGACCCCGATCACGCCGGTCTCCGCACAGGGCTCGGCCCGCACCACGACCACGGGGCAGCGCGCCCGCGCGGCCACCTCCATGGTGACCGAGCCGAGCAGGGCGCCGGCGAACTCGCCCACGCCCCGGTTGCCGACGACGACCTCGCTCGCCTCCAGCTCCCGCAGCACGGCCGCGGGCGCGCCCTCCACCGTGCGGGCGCTCACCTTCACCGCCGGCTGCCTGGCCCGCACGGCCGACTCGGCGTCCGCCAGCATCCTGGCCGCCGCGCGCCGCAGCGGATCCTGCTGCCCCGTGAAGATCTCGTACGGCGGCCGGTCCAGGACGTGCACGATCCGCAGCTCGGCGCCGACCCTGGCCGCGTCGTCGGCGGCCCACCCGACGGCCGCGACGCTCGGGGCGGAGCCATCCACGCCCACGATGATCGGGCCGGTCATGGCCCCTCCTGGGCGGCGCCTTGGTGTGGCCGTACCACGGCCACCGGGCACCTCGCGTGGTGCAGCACGCCGTGGCTGATCGAGCCGAGCACCGCCGAGGAGAACCCGCCCAGCCCGCGCGAGCCGACGACGACGAGGTCCGCCGTGGCCGCGGCCTTGGTGAGCGCGGCCACGGGATGGTCGCGCAGTTGCTCGTCGATGATCACGACGTCGGGGTTCGCCTCCCGCCAGCGGTCCGCCCGCGCGCGGGCCGCCCGCGCGTCCTCCTCGAAGAAGGCGGCGAGCTGAGGGCCCTGGACCGGCCACGAGGACCCCACCACCGGCACCCGCCAGGCGAAGATCACCCGCAGCCGGGCCTCCTGGGCGCGGGCCTGGTCGATGGCGTACGCCACGGCCTCCCCGGCCCCCGCCGAGCCGTCGTCGCCGGCCACGACCACACCGTGCTCGGTGCCGGCGCTGCCGCGGACGATCACGACGGGCCCGGCGGCGTGCCCGGCCACGGCCAGCCCCACCGACCCGAGCATCATGCCGGCGAACCCGCCCACTCCCCTGCTGCCGAGCACCAGGCTCTCGGCGGACACCGACTCGGCCAGCAGCGCGTCGATCACGTTGCCGCCCAGCATGGCCGTACTGACCTGGACGTCCGCGCTCAGCGCGCGGGCCCGGTCCGCGGCGGCCTCCAGCGCGCCCTCGCAGTACTTCGAGGTGTCCACGCCGAGCGTCCACTGTTCGCAGACGTGCACGATCCTCAGCGGCAAACCCCGCCTGCGGGCGTCCGTGGCGGCCCACTCCACGGCCATCGCCGATGACGGAGAGCCGTCCGTACCGGCCACGACAGGTCCACGCATCATCACTCACCCTCGCCCTCACCGGCAGGCTTCCTCACGACCTCCACATTCCCGAAACAGACAAGAAGACACGATCAACCAGAAACCACCGCCTCAGGAGGCCGAGTCGTCCCGGCGCGCGCCGACCAGCCAGGCCGCCACCGCGACCAGGGTCACCACACCGACGGCGACCAGCGCGGGAAAGTGCCACGAAGGGACCAGGCGGTCGAGAGCGCTGTCGTCGTTGAGCTCCAGGAACGGGCTCGTGGGATTGATCTCGACGACCAGCGCGAGACTCAGCAGGTAACCGACGCCCGCGACCGCGCGCGGCAGGACGGCGGCGACGCCGGGACGCCGGTTCAACCGGCCGTGCAGAGCAGCGAGACAAGCCGCCTCTGCGGCGAGGATGACGGCGAAGCAGAACGTCCACACCCGCGCCGAGCCGAGTTCCCTGTCCAGCGGACCCAGCAGGAGGTCGCCGAAGGGATCGTCGGCACGGGGATACGACCCGGCCGAGTCGGCGGCCATCTGGAGCGCGATCAGGTTCACCACCGCGTAGAGCACGGGGGCGGCCATGGCACACAGCAGAGCCGGCGAACGGGTCACCGTCGGTTTTCTCATGATCGGTGAGACTGCCGACCCGGCCGGCGGGTTCGCCGCTCGCCGGGGGCGCTCCGCTCAGGTCAGCGAGCGCACGTCCGCGACCTCGTACTCGGCCACCGAGGCGGCCAGCATCACGGCACGTTGCGTACCACTGGGGCCGCCACTCCTGAACGCCTCGACGGCCGACAGCGACTCCCAGCGCTCGAAGATGTTGACGCGGCCGGCGTCCACCAGGTCCGCGCTGACGGCGAAGTCCAGGCAGCCGGGTGCGCGGCGGGCCAGCTCGATGACGCCCACACACTCCGCGAGATAGCGCTCGCGCTGTTCGGGGTCGACGACGACATGCCCCGCGATGATCACCATGTGCCGCTCCTCCGCCTGGTCCGAACGACTGTCCCTGGCCCTGACCGTCGCCCGAGCCGGAACTCATCGGTGCCGCCCGCGATCGACACAGCTTGATCGTTGGTCTTGAACGGACGCCGGAGACGGCGAGCTCCCGGCCGCGGCGCAGAGGCCATAGTTCCCGCTGGCGGGCCCTTCCAGCCTTGGTGAAAGTTGGCACGGAGGAGTCCTCCGACCGTGATAATGTTTCTTCACGCAAGGCCGAGCGGAACCCTCATCAAAGATTCCGCAAAGGACTTGACGGGACGTAGCGCAGCTTGGTAGCGCACCTGACTGGGGGTCAGGGGGTCGCAGGTTCAAATCCTGTCGTCCCGACATTTGAACGTGTCGCCCGATCACTGTACGTACAGTGATCGGGTTTTACTATTCTGTGACCATGCCAACTCTCGCATCCAAGCACACCCGTCACGACGCCATCCGCTGGACCGACGACGAGCTCCGCGAGGCGATCGCTTCGTCCACCAGCTGGGCCGCAGTGGCCAGAGCCCTCGGCACGCGCGCTCAACCTGCAGGGCAAGGGCGGCCGCCAGCTCGCTGTTCTCAAGAGCCGGTCGGCAGCGCTCGACCTCGACGTCAGCCACTTCACCGGAACCCGCCGCTGGAGCGAAGCTCAACTCCGCCGCGCCATCGAGCCCGCGATCACCTGGCAGGACGTGGCCGAAGCCTTGAGCGTGACGGTCCCGAGACAGATGCGGATCACCATTCGACGTCACGCCGCGAAACTCGGCATCCCCACTGATCACCTCCCTGACGACGCGCCTTCTCCACAGGAGGGACTCCTACGGCACCTCCGCGCTGCGGGGACCACCATCGCAGCCGCCTGGTTCACCTTGAGAGGCCACGCCCCTTCCCTCCCGCTGGAAGCCCAGCCTTATGACCTGCTCGTCGACATGGGAGACGTCGTCCAGCGAGTGCAGGTCAAGACCTGCATGACCAAGCGGGAGGTGACCATCGGCCGTCGTCTGCCGGGCACCTCCAAGGGGGCCCTGGTCCCCTACGGGATCGATGAGGTGGACGCGTTCTTCCTCCTCGACGGAGAGCTGTCGATCTTCCTCATCCCCATCTCCGAGGTAGCGGGCAAGCTCCGCATCTCACTGGCGAAACACCGCCGATTCCGCGTCGGCTCGGCGATCAGCTTGATCAGGTAGCTGCGACCACAGAGATCCACTTCGGCCTGCGGCTCCGCACCGCACATCTTGTGGTGGCTGTCGGATCCTATAGAAAGGGTTTCTGAGACCGGGTTGCGTCCACTGTGGGAGCGGAGGTGGGCAGGTGGGGCGGAAGCCGACCATCGATCGGGAGGAGCTGGCCCGGCTGGTCGTCCAGGGCATGAGCGTGCAGGAACTGGCGGGGCACTTCGGGGTCAGCGAGTCGGGGGTGTTGCAGGCCAAGCGGGCGGCGGGGCTGGCCAAGCCGATGATGGACCACAGCCGCGCCCTGCCGTGGAAGCTGGCGCGGGCCCATGCTCAGTCGGGCCCGGCGACCAATCTGCGCAACCTGTCGGCGGCGGCGCAGGGGAGGCCGCCGGCGGCCGAGCGGCTGAACACGGCGCTGCGGTGGGCGCAGCGACTGGTGGACGCCGGTCTGGATGTCCGGTACGACCCCTCCGAGGGGTTCAGCGAGGTTCCGGCGGCAGGGGGCGGGTCGCACGTGGCGGTCGTGCTGGAGGAGGCGCGCCGGGCGCTGGGTAAGAGGCGGTAGCGCCGGCGCCGGAAGGCCGGCTTCCGGGCGGAAGGATCAGGGCTCGGCAATACCGATCCGGGCCTTTTAGTGGGGTTGCGCGAGTTTTACCTACCTTTTCGAGGGAAGTCGCTGGTCTCAACTTGAGAGACCGGAGGCGAAGATCATGACCACCTTTGCGTGGGTGGCCGTCGTCGTGGTCGCGGTGGTGGCACTCGCCGCTGTGGCATATTTCGTCGGTCAGCGGCAGAAGCGCAGCAGTCATCTCCGCGAGCGTTTCGGCCCCGAGTACGAACGCGTGGTGTCCGAGCGCGACAACCGGCGCGAGGCCGAGGAGGAGCTGCGGGCCCGCGAGGAGCGGCTCAAGGAGCTCGACATCCGCCCCCTCGCCCCGGAGACCCGCGACTCGTACGCGAACCGGTGGACCGAGGTGCAGGAGCGCTTCGTGGACGCCCCGATGTTCGCGGTGACGGAGGCCGACCAGCTCGTCACGTCCGTCATGGCCGAGCGGGGCTACCCGACGGAGGACTTCGAGCAGCGCCTGTCCGACCTGTCGGTACGGCACGCGTCCACCCTGGACCACTACCGGACGGCTCACGAGATCAGCGGGCGCGCGGCCAGGAAGGAAGCCTCCACCGAGGAGCTCCGCCAGGCCATGGTGCACTACCGCGCGCTGTTCGAGGAGCTGCTCCAGGAAACCACCCGAGGACGGTGAGGGAGATATGAGCAGCGGCAGCGATGAGCTGAAGGTTCCGTCACAGCGCCCCGACCAGCGGGACGACGACGTACGGGCCCGTGACGCCTACGAGCGCGGGTACGAGGACGAGGCCGGGACCGGGGACGTCCGGGTGGCCGGGACCGCGACCGGCCCCAGACGGGACGTGCTGGACGACCGCCCCGACCGCACCGGCCACGATCACACGAGCACCGATCACACGGGCACCGACCACACGGGCACCGACCACCTCGACCCCGATCACACCGGCGGCTTCGACGACCCCGAGCGGCGCGACGTCCACGAGGACGAGCGGGTCCACCCGGTGGAGACGCGCGACTCCCTGGACGGGGACCACCGCACCGGCGACGTGATCGACGGCGACGACGGCGACGACGAGTTCGCCCGCAGCGAGCAGACCACCGTCCCGTCGCCGCCCCCGCACACCGGCAGCACCGAGACCGCCCACACCACCGGGGCCGTCCCGGCGGAGACGCCGGCGCACGCCGCCCCCGCCGACACCGCCCTGTTCGACCAGGACCCGGCCGAGGTGCAGTCCCGCTGGCGCGACCTCCAGGCGGCGTTCGTGGACGACCCGGGCGACGCCGTGCAGCGCGCCGACGGCCTGCTGAGCGAGGTCGTGGAGTCGCTGACCGCCGGGCTCAACAGCCGTACGTCCGCGCTGCGCGAGCGCTGGAAGGACGCCGGGACCCCGGACACCGAGCAGCTCCGGCAGGCGCTGCGCGAGTACAGGAGCGTCCTGGAGCGCCTCCTGGCGGTCTCCTCGACGTCGGACGCGAGACCGGAGACGACGGCGGGGGCGATCGGCGCGCACACGTCCGCGTACGGCTCCCCCGGCCAGGCGGCTCCCACGATCACGGATGAGGTGAGATGACATGCTCGCGATAGTCGCAGCGATCATCTTCGGGCTGGGTTTCCTGCTCGACCTGGTCGGCGCGAGGATCCCCGGCGGGTTCTCGGGCATGACCTTCGCGCTGCTGGGCCTGTGCCTGCTGGCCCTGCACCAGGCGGGCGTCGGCACGGCCGGCATCCGCAGCGGATACAGCAACTGGCGAGGCCGCGCCCGGCGCTGAACCTACCGGCCACTCCCGAGACGAACGGCCCTCCGCGTGATCCAGGCGGGGGGCCGTTCGCATGCCCCCGCGGGGGTCACTTGCCGGGGAAGCGCATGATCACGGTGCTGCCGCCGTCGCCGACGCGCAGCGTCAGGTCGGACGACAGCAGCCGGGCGACCCACAGCCCCATGCCGCCCACGGCGCCGGGCATCGGCCCCGGCTTCCAGGTGCCCTCGTCGTGCACCTCGACCACCACGTCGCCGCTCACCACCCAGGTGCGCAGGACGGCCTGGTCGGCGCCGTGCGTGACGGCGTTGGTGGCCACCTCGTTGACGGCGATGACGAAGTCGCCGATCGACTCCTCGGGCATGCCGGCGTCGCGGGCTCCGTCCTCGGCGAACTGCCGGACCTCAGGCAGGTCCGGCAGCCGGAACCGGAGCCGTTTCACGGGCGCGCCGGGTGGCGGGCTCGTGTAGCCCGTCTGAGGCTCGACGTCCTCGTTCACCCGGCGACCTTCTTCTCAACCCACCAGCTCGGTGCGTAGCTGGTCCAGTACTTTCCTGAGGATGCGCGAGACGTGCATCTGGGAGATCCCGAACTCAGCGGCTATCTCCGCCTGCGTCATGTTGCCGAAGAACCGTAGCAGCAGAATGTGTTTCTCGCGCGAGGGAAGCGCGTCGATGAGCGGTTTGACCGCTTCCCTGTCGACCATCGTGCTCAGCGTGTCGTCGTCCTCCGGGATGACGTCGCCGAGCGAGGCGGCGTCGTCGTCGGTGCCGAGCGGCGCGTCGAGCGAGAGGGTGCTGTAGGCGGCGGAGGCGTCGAGCGTGAGCAGGACGTCCTCCTCGGTGATGTTCATCTTCGCGGCGAGCTCAGCGACGGTCGGCGAGCGGCCGAGGTCCTGGCTGAGGTCGGCGACGAGCCTGTTGAGCTCGGAGCGGCGCTCCTGGTACAGGCGCGGCACCCGGATGGCCCAGGTGCGGTCGCGGAAATGACGCTTGACCTCCCCTGTCATCGTGACGACCGCGTAGCCCCTGAACGCGTGTCCGAGGCTCGCGTCGAAGCCGTTGACGGCCTTCATCAGGCCAACATACGCGGCTTGGAGGAGATCCTCCAACGGCTCGCCACGGTAGCGGTAGCGCCGGGCGATCTCCATGGCGAGCGGCCGGTGCATCTCGACGATGCGCTCGCGCAGCCGCTCCCTGAGGCTGTCGGGGGTGTCCTCGCGGGACATCTCGGCCAGGAGTTCTTCGGCGGTCATCTCCTCGAGGACGTATTCCTGCACAGCCATCGCTGCTCCTCATATGGATGCAGGGCGGCCTCCGCGGGAGCAATGTGAAAAAGCCCATGCAGAGGCACGCCTCGCTCTACTCTCGAGACGGAAGCCCTCTGCTGGACTTCGGCTCCAGTGTCCCCCCTCGCGCCATAAGTATTCCTCCCTCGCGTGGTGACAGTAGGGTTGCTGCGTGACAATGCCGGAGAATGGCGACGGGACCACGGCGGCCCTGAGCCTGACGTCGTCCGCCGTCGACGGGATCACCGTGATCCGCGTCGACGGCGTGCTCGACGCGACCACGCGCGAGCAGTTCGCCGATTACCTGTCGATGGCGGGCGCCGACGTCATCCTGGATCTCGCCGGGGTGACGTTCATGGACTCCCGCGCGCTCGGCCTGATCGTCCACCACTGGCAGACGAGCCTGGCCTCCGGGTCGAGGTTCGCGCTGGTCGGCGTGGAGTACTCCAAGTCGAAGGTGATGTGGATCACGGGCCTGGCGCAGCGCCTGCCCCTCTACGACACGCTCGACGACGCCCTGGCCGCCATCGGCTGACCCGGCGGGCGGGGCCCGCGGAGGCCGGCGGGGGTCAGCGGCGTGACTTGCGCTGGTGCTCCTCCACGAGGAGCCTGGCGAGGTCCGCCACCTTGACCTGGTGGTGCTGCGAGATCCTGCGCAGCTCCTCGAAGGCGTCCTCGGCGCTGCATCCGCTGGTCTGCATGATGATGCCCTTGGCCTGGTCGATGAGCGCGCGGCCGGCGAGCGCCTCCTGGAGCTGGGCGGCATCGGTGCGCACCTCCTCGAAGTCCCACATGTTGGCCATGGCGACGCCGAGCTGCTCGGTCAGCATGTCGGTGAGCGAGTGGGCGCCCTGCGGCGAGAAGGCGCCGGGCCGTACGGAGTAAAGACCGACGACGAGCTGGGCCTGGGCCACGTCGATGGGCACGGCCAGCGCCGAGCGCACGCCCCAGCGGGTGGCGAGGGCGTCGTAGCGGGGCCAGCGGCCGTCGGTGAGCACGTCGGACACCGACGCGCGGGCGCCGCTCTTCCTGGCCTCCACGGACGGGCCCTCGCCGACCTCGCGTTCGCCCTCGACGAGCATGATCAGCTCGCTGTGCGAGCCGGAGACGAGTACCCGCTGGTCGCGCCAGTGCTCGGCGGAGGCGCCCGCGCAGCCGGGGACGCCGGCCGCCAGCGCCGTGGTGAGACCCCTCAGTACGCTCTCCATCGAGGTGTCCTCGCCGAGGCGGCCGAGAGCTGCGAGGTCACGGGCGAGACCGGGGGTGATCAGGGCGGTCGATTCCATAGCGATAAGGCTCTACCCCATATGGCAACCAATATCCCGAGTAGCGTAGCGTCAGAGGATGACCATGCCGGACCTCGAACATGCGCTGGACGCGCTGGCCGGGCGCGTCACGTCGCTGCGTGAGGCGAGGACCGCCTACCCCGACGACCTCGCGCCCACGCTCGACGCGACCCTCGCCGAGCTCGACACCGCCGTCGAGCTGCTGGCCGAGGCGCGCGAGCAGCTGCGCAAGGCCCCCAAGCGCACGGCGGGCAGGAAGGACGGCGCGCAGCGCGAGCTGAAGCTGCTGCGGCAGGTGTTCAGGGCGTTCCCCGTTCCGGTGATCGTGCTCGACGGCGGCGGCGTGGTCAGGCGCATCAACCCCGAGACCTCGCGGATGCTGGGCAGCCCCGACGGCTACCTGGTCGGCCGCTCGTTCCCGCTGCTGGTGGACGTCTCGCGGCGGGCGGCGTTCCGCTCGCACCTGACGTCGGTGCTGCAGACCGGGCAGCCATCGGCGTTCGAGACCAGGCTGGCGCACCAGGGGCGCACCCACACCGTGCAGGTGGCGCTGACCAGGCTGACGATGCCGGGCGAGCCGCAGCAGATGGTGGCGGCCGTGGCGCTGCCGACGGAGGTGCAGCTTCCCGAGCCGGGCACGCGGCGGCCGGAGCAGTCCGACGGCGCGCTGCTCATCGCCGCGGCCAAGCGGCAGGACCTGCTGGTCAAGATGGGCAAGCTGCTCCTGGACGAGCAGGCGCTGCTGCGGCCGGTCGCGGTGGCGCGGGCCACCCGCCTGCTGGCGGCCGAGTGGGCCGACTGGGTGATCGCCGATCTCGTACGCGACGGCCTTGCGCGCCGCACGGCGGTGATGGGGCCGAAGAACCTGCCGGTGGCGGAGCTGGTACGCCAGGTCGAGGCGAGCGACCCGATGGGCAGCCAGGTGGTGCTGCAGGTGCTGGAGCGGCGCACCGGCGTGGTCCAGGAGATGGTGGACGACGAGACGCTGCTGGGCTTCTCCGCCGACGGGCCGCTGCTGACGGCGATGGGCGCGGGCTCGCTGGTGTGCGTGCCGGTCGGCAACGGCGACGGCGCGCTGACGCTGGTGCGCGGGCACGACCGGCCGCCGTTCACGCTGGCGGACCTCGCGGTGCTGCAGGAGGTCGGGCTCCAGCTCGGCCTCGCGGTACGCGCCCAGAGCAGCTACCAGAGCCGTTCGCGGGCGGCGGACGCCCTGTCGGCGAGCGTGGCGCCGCGCAACCTGCCCGACGTGCCCGGCTACGAGGCGGCGGCCGTCTACCATCCCGGCTCGTCGGTGGGCGCGGAGTTCTACGACGTGTTCCCGGTCTCGAAGGGCTGGGGTTTCGCGCTGGGCGGCGCGGCGGGCAAGGGCGAGGAGGCGGCCTCGGTCAGCGCCATGGTGCGCGGCGGCCTGCGTGTGCTGAGCGCCTGGGAGTCCGATCCCGACCTGGTGATGCGCAAGGTCAACGAGGCGCTGGTGGCGCAGGGCACGGGCATGTTCGTGATGGCGGTCGCCGGGTTCGTCAAGGGGCGTACGCTGCGGATGTCGTCGGCCGGCCACCATCCGGCGGTGCTGCTGCAGCCCGACGGGGGCGTGCGCTACGCGGCCGGCGGCGGCGTGCCGCTGGGCATCGCGCCCGAGGCGGAGACGAGCGTGGAGACGCTGACGGTGGCTCCCGGGGAGACGCTGGTGCTCTATTCGGAGGGCCTGATCTCCTCCAGGAACGACCGGGGCGAGCCGTACGGCGAGGAGCGCCTGGCCGATGTGCTCGCCAGATGCGCGGGCCAGGAGCCCAGCGCGGTGGTGAAGGCGGTCGAGGAGGACCGCAACCTGTTCTCCGGTGGCCAGGTTTGGGACGAGATCGTGGTGTTCGCCCTGCGGGGTGTCTGAGTTGTGGGGGTTTGCGATCGCGGCAAACCTGGGTATCCTCTAGGGCACAGACCTTCCGTGCCTAAGACGCAGGCACACCTTCTGACGCTTTCACGTTGCTGAGGTGTGCCATGAATATCGCGATCGTCGCTTCCGCCGGAGGCAACCAGCGCCACCGTCTTCTCGCCGTCGCCCGTGAGCTGGGCCGCGAGCACCACGTCACCATCTACTCCCGCCGTGACAACGCCGAAGGCAAGCCCAAGACGAGGGTGGCCCCGGGTGTCACGCTGGAGCAGCTCGACGTGGGCCCGGCCGAGGACCTGTCCGCCGACGACGTGCTGCCCTACCTCAACGACCTCGGCGACCACCTCTCCAAGCGGTGGAACCACGACCGCCCCGACGTGATCCACGCGCACTCCTGGACCTGGGGCCTCGCCGCCGTGGCCGGCGCGCAGGGGCTGTCGGTGCCGGTGACGCAGACGTTCCACACCGTGGACACCGCGCACAAGGACGTCGAGCGGGCGCTCGGCCGCCGCGCCCGCGCCGTCATCGCCGGCTCGGGCGACGAGGAGTCGGCGCTGATCCGGCTCGGCGTGCCGCGCAACAACATCGCGATCGTCCCCCCCGGCGTCGACACCGAGCGTTTCCAGCGGCGCGGGCCGGTCGCCACGCGCGGCTCCCACAAGCGGCTGCTGCACGTCGGCCCGCTCACCCCCGACCGCGGCGCGCACACCATCGTGCGGGCGCTGCAGGGCCTCCAGGACGTCGAGCTGGTCATCGCCGGCGGCCCCGAGCCCGAGGACCTGGACGCCGACCGCGACGCCCGCCGCCTGCGCGTGCTGGCCGAGCAGCTCGGCGTCGCCGACCGCGTCACGCTGCTGGGCCAGGTCAAGCGCCCGGCCGTGCCCAAGCTCATGCGCAGCGCGGACGCCGTGGTGTCGGTGCCGCGCGAGGCCGCGAGCGGGACCGTCGCGCTGGAGGCCATGGCCTGCGGCGTGCCGGTCATCGCCTCGGCCGTCGGCGCGCACCTCGACTCCGTCATCGACGGCGTGACCGGCCTGCTGGTGCCGCCGGACCGGCCCGCTAGCACCGCGCGGCTGGCCCGCGAGCTGCTGCAGGACCCGACGCTGCGCACCGCCCTCGGCTACGCGGGCGCCGACCGGGCGCGCTCGCGCTACTCCTGGGAGCGGGTCAGCCAGGAGCTCGTCCGGGTGTACGAGGCCGCCTGCGCCTGACGGTCGCGCGAATCTCCGGCTCCGGCAGGGCTTTCTCCTGCCGGAGCCGTTCGTTCTCCCGCTACCGGCCCTCCTGGCGGCACAGCCGCGCGGCCTTCAGCCCCAGGTGGACGGCCAGGCGGTCGTCGCCGTCCGACAGGTCCTGGCCGATCAGGCGCTCGGCCTTGCCCAGCCGGTAGTAGAGGGTCTGGCGGTGGATGCCCAGCTCGGCGGCGGCCTTCTGGGCGTGGCCGCCGAGGTCGAGGTAGACCTCCACGGTCTGGGCCAGCTCGTCGTCCAGCGCCGCGGTCCCGGCCGCCAGCTCGCGCAGGTCAGGCAGGCCGAGCCGGGCCAGCAGGCGGTGCACGCCCAGGTCCTCCCAGCGGGCGACGGGGGCGTACCGGGGGAAGTGCTCGGCGATCCGCAGCGCCTGGCGGGCCTCGCGCCAGCTCAGCCAGGCGTCGGCCGGGTCCGCGCGGGGCGCGCCGACGCCCGCGGCGGTGCCGTACGCGCTCCGCACCGTCTGCGCCACCTCCCCCGCCAGGTGCGCGGGGGCGAGCAGGGCGACCGGCGAGCCGCGGCGGGCCAGCACGCCGCGCGGCAGCGTCCAGAGGGCGGCCACCCGCTCCTGCGACTCGCGTACCGCGATGGCCGTGACCGGGCCGGCCGCTTCGACGGCGGCTCCCGCGCGCTCCTCCGGGTCGGCGGAGAACAGCGCGAGCAGCCCCCGCCCGAGGTCGTCGCGGCTCCTCGCCTCCTGGGCGAGCGCGCCGGCGGCCCTCGCCACGAGCGGCGCGGCCGCGGCCAGCCGCTCGTCGGTGAGCGCGCCGGAGTCGAGCAGCCACAGGTAGCCGTAGGTGACCTCGCCGTGCCGCAGCGGCCAGCACACCCGGGCGAGGACCCCGAGCGCGGCGTCGGCCGGGATCCGCACCGGGCCCTCGGCGCGGGCGATGCCGTAGCGTTCGAAGTAGTCGCGCACCTCGCCGCTGGCCCGCCTGCGCAGGATCGACTCCTGGCGGACCGTGTCGATGTCGCCGTGCTGCGCGCCGTAGGCGAGCAGGCGGAACGAGCGGTCCTCCAGCGTGGCGGAGGCGCCCAGCCGGGCGGCGATCTCGTCCACGGTCTCTTGTAGGTCTGCCGGGTCATACATTTGTATGACAGCCTGCCACAAGAGGCGTTACGCCCGTCAATGGACCCCTCTGAGCTGGGATTTCTACACTTGGGCCCATGCTCGGTCAACTGCTGCTCGCCGCTTCCAGGAGTGGCCTCGTCCGCCGCTCCGTGTCAGGCTTCCCGCTCACCAAAAAGGTGGTCGAGCGGTTCGTCGCGGGCGAGAGCGTCGAGGAGGCCCGCGTCGCCGTCGAACGCCTCCGGGACGCGAACCTGGCCGTGACCATCGACCATCTCGGCGAGGAGACGCTCGACGCCGGCGCCGCCAAGGCCACCGCCGGCGCGTACATCACGCTGCTGGAGGCGCTGCGCCCGCTGGGGCTGGGCGCGCGCGGCGAGGTGTCGGTCAAGCTGTCGGCCGTCGGACAGCGGCTCGACGACGCCATGGCGCTGGAGCACGCCCGCGAGATCTGCGCGGCCGCCGCGCTCAACGGCTCGACCGTGACCCTCGACATGGAGGACCACACGACCGTCGACTCCACCCTCGCCATCCTGCGCAAGCTGCGCGAGGACCACCCGGCGACGGGCGTGGCCATCCAGGCGTACCTGTTCCGCAGCGAGGCGGACTGCCGCGACCTGTCCGCCGAGGGCTCCCGCGTCCGGCTGGTCAAGGGCGCCTACCGCGAGCCCGCCTCCGTCGCCCACCAGGGCAAGCCCGAGGTCGACAAGGCGTACGTCCGATGCCTGCGGATCCTCATGGCGGGGAAGGGTTACCCCATGGTGGCGACGCACGACGATCGCCTGATCGCGATCACGGAGCTGCTCGCCGACCGGTACGGGCGATCGATCGGCGACCACGAGTTCCAGATGCTCTACGGAATCCGGACCGACCGGCAGGAGTCCCTGGCGGGCGCCGGTCACACGGTCCGCGTCTACGTCCCGTACGGCGACGACTGGTACGGCTACTTCATGCGCCGCCTGGCGGAGCGCCCGGCCAACGTCGCCTTCTTCCTTCGCGCCCTTGGGGGTAAGTAAGTGGATGCCATCAGCAATGTCCCCGTGCCCGCGAACGAGCCGATCCACGGCTACGCGCCGGGCAGCGCCGAGCGGGCCGCGCTGGAGGACCGCATCAAGGAGCTCTCCGGCGCCTCGATCGACCTGACCATGACCATCGGCGGCGAGCAGCGGCTCGGCGGCGGCGCGCCCATCGACGTGGTGCAGCCGCACAACCATGCCTCCGTCCTGGGCCGTACCAACGACGCTACGGCCCAGGACGTGCGGGACGCGATCGACAACGCACTGCGGGCGGCGCACGCCTGGCGGGCGCTGTCGTTCGACGAGCGGGCGGCGATCTTCCTCAAGGCCGCCGACCTGCTCGCCGGGCCGTGGCGGGCCACGCTGAACGCCGCCACGATGCTCGGCCAGTCGAAGTCGGTGCAGCAGGCGGAGATCGACGCGGCCTGCGAGCTGATCGACTTCCTGCGCTTCAACGTGTCCTACGCCCGGCAGCTCTACGCCGACCAGCCGATCTCGTCGCCGGGCGTGTGGAACCGGATGGAGTACCGGCCGCTCGAGGGGTTCGTGCTGGCGATCACGCCGTTCAACTTCACGGCCATCGCCGGCAACCTGCCCGCCTCGGCCGCGCTGATGGGCAACGTGGTGGTCTGGAAGCCGTCGCCGACGCAGCAGTTCGCCGCGCACTTCACGATGCGGCTGCTGGAGGAGGCCGGGCTGCCGCCGGGCGTCATCAACATGGTCACCGGCAACGGCCAGGGCGTCTCCGAGGCCGCGCTCACCCACCCGGCGCTCGCGGGCATCCACTTCACCGGCTCCACCGCGACGTTCCAGCACCTGTGGGCCACCGTGGGCCAGAACATCGCCTCCTACCACGCCTACCCGCGCCTGGTCGGCGAGACCGGCGGCAAGGACTTCGTGCTCGCCCACCCGTCCGCGGACCCGGCCGTGCTGTCCACGGCGCTGATCAGGGGCGCGTTCGAGTACCAGGGGCAGAAGTGCTCGGCGGCGTCGCGGGCGTACGTGCCGCGCTCCGTCTGGAACCGCGTGCGCGACGACTTCGTCGCCACGGCCGAGTCGCTGACCGTCGGGGACGTGACCGGCGACCTGTCGACGTTCATGGGGGCCGTCATCGACGGGCGGGCCTTCGCCAAGCACAAGGCGGCGATCGACCGGGCGCGCGAGTCCGCGGACATCGACCTGCTCACCGGCTCCTACGACGACAGCACGGGCTGGTTCGTCCGGCCGACGGTCCTGGAGTGCGCCGACCCGACGGACGAGATCTTCGTCAAGGAGTACTTCGGGCCCATCCTCGGCGTGCACGTCTACGACGACGGCGACTTCGACCGGGTGCTCGACCAGATGGAGGGCGTGGCGCCGTACGCGCTGACCGGCTCGATCATCGCGCAGGACCGGTACGCCATCGCCTCGGCCTCGGAGCGGCTGCGCTTCGCGGCGGGCAACTTCTACGTCAACGACAAGCCGACGGGCGCGGTCGTGGGTCAGCAGCCGTTCGGCGGCGCGCGGGCCTCGGGCACCAACGACAAGGCCGGGTCGATCTTCAACCTGATCCGCTGGGTGAACGCCCGCACGATCAAGGAGCTGTTCGTCCCGCCGACGGACCACCGTTACCCGCACATGGGCTGAGTCCCTGACCGCGGCACGCCGAGAGTCCTCGAAGGCTCTCGGCGTGCCGCGCAGCGTCGCGAATCTCTCAAAGCTCTTCCGGTGGGGTTGGCAGGCGGGTGCGCGCCCTCCGGGCGAACACCGGCACCCCCGCACGTTCGAGGGCATGGGTGATGTCCGCACCGGTCATCGGCGGGCGCCGCTTGCCCTCCGCCATCCTGACCAGAGCCGCGACCACCTCGTGAGGGCTCTGCGCCAACAGCGAGCACAGATAGGTGTCAGGATCGGTGACGGTCACCTCGTAAGCGCTCAAGGTCGCGGCAGGAAAATCAGTGAGATTCCAGGTGACCAAGGTCTGGGCGCGGCCGGCGATAGCGGCCGCCATGTGATGACGATCATCGGGGTCAGGGCCGGCCAGCCGATCCAACAGGTGCTTGTAGTCGTCCTCGGGCACGCGGGTGTCGGCGAAGAACTCCCGAATTGCCGAGCTGATGCGGGCCGCCGCCGCCGCGGAGCGGTGCTGCTCACGCACGATGACGCGCTCCCACTCCTCCAGCAGGTGATCACTCCAGATCACGGTGTGCACCGCGTCCTCGGTCAGAGCGAGCATCAGGTCCATCAGCGAGAACGGGAACAGCACGTTGGTATCTACGAAGACCCGCACCATCGCGTGCTCCCGGGAGGTCAGTAGGGCAGATCCGCTTCTTCGACGACGTCCATGATCCTGCGACGGCCTTCCGCTCGCCGTTCGCGGCGAGCCTGGAACTCCAGGACATCCACGAGGCGCACCAGGCGATGACGGCTGTCCGGCAGATGTTGAGAGGGGATCTCACCCTCGTCGAGCAGACGTGCGACGAAGGGACGTGACAGCCCCAACAGCTCGGCGGCCTCGTTCGGAGTCAGCCGAGTCTCCACCGGCAGGGCCAGGACGGCGTTGCCCTTCGCTAGGTCGTGCGCTGCCGCCACCAGGAGGTTCACCAGCGACTGGGGCAACTCGGTGTCGGTGCCGTCGGGTTCCCGCAGCACCAGCGACGCCTTTGCGGCAGCCGCGGTCGCCTCCAGGTGAGCAAGCAGCTCACGATCACCGCTGTCCGCCTCGACACGTGTCGCGCCGGCCAGAACACCCGTGCGGCTCATGGCCACCTCCGCCTCAAGGGATATCTGAAATAAGTGTAACTCGGTTTGGCCGGACACCCAATGCCGGGGGCCGGTGGCGTAATGTGCAACGGTCGTGTCGTTGACGCCACGCCGCCGCCGCGACCAGCATGAAAGGCATGCAGCGGAGGATCGTGGTCGTCGTCTTCCCCGGCTTCCAGCTCCTCGACCTGGCCGGGCCCGCCGACGTGTTCGGCACGGCCGAGCTGGTCACGCCCGGCTCCTACCGGGTCGAGGTGGTCGCGCCGCGCGCCGGCCTCGTGACCGCGGGGAACGGCGTCACGGTCATGGCGGGCGCCCTCGACGAGGTCGAGGGGCCGATCGACACGCTGATGGTGGCCGGCGGGCTGTCGGTGCCCCGGCACCTGGCGGACGCCGCGCTCGTCGGCGGCATCGCGGCGCGGGCCGGGGCGGCCCGGCGCGTCGCGTCGGTGTGCAACGGGGCGTTCCTGCTGGCCGAGGCCGGCCTCCTGGAGCGCCGCCGGGCCACCACCCACTGGCTGAGCGCGGGCGAGCTGCGCGAGCGCTACCCGGACGTCGAGGTGGACGCCGACCCCCTCTACATCGAGGACGGCCACGTGTGGACCTCGGCCGGGGTGCTGTCCGGGGTCGACCTCGCGCTGGCGCTCGTGGCCAGGGACCTCGGGCACGAGCCGGCCGGACGGGTCGCCAGGGGGCTCGTCGTCTACCTGCACCGGCCCGGCGGGCAGAGCCAGTTCAGCCTGCCGATGGCGGCGCTGACGCCGCGCAGCGAGCCGCTGCGGGAGCTGCAGGCGTACATCGACGCCCACCCCTGCTCCGACCTCAGCGTGCCCGCGCTCGCCGCGCGGGCGGGCATGAGCGAGCGGCACTTCTCCCACGTCTTCACCCGCCAGACCGGGCTCTCCCCCGGCCGGTACGTCGAGCGCAGCCGCGCCGACGCCGCCCGGCGGCTCCTGGAGACCACCGACCATCCGCTGGACACGGTGGCCAGGCGCTCCGGGCTCGGGACGGCCGAGACGCTCTACCGCGTCTTCCGCCGCCACTGGCGGGTCTCGCCCGGCGACCACCGCCGCCGGTTCTCACCACCCAAGGAGCGTTGACGATGCACGTCGCCATCCCCCTCTATCCCCGGTTCACGGCGCTGGACGCGGTCGGGCCTTACACGGTGCTCGCCTTCGCGCCCGGCTGGAGGGTCACGTTCGTCGCCGCCGAGCCCGGCCCGGTGACCGACGACCGAGGCACGCTCAGCCTCACCGCCACCGCCTGCTACGCCGACGTGCCCGACCCCGACGTGATCGTGGTGCCCGGCGGCATCGGCACCTTCGACGTGCTCGCCGACGAGGCCCTGCTCGGCTGGATCCGGCGCGCGCACGAGCATACGAGCTGGACGACGTCCGTGTGCAGCGGCTCCCTGCTGCTCGGCGCGGCCGGCCTGCTCGGCGGCCTGCGGGCCACCAGCCACTGGGCGGTGCTGGAGATGCTGCGGGAGTACGGGGCGGAGCCGGTGAGCGAGCGCGCCGTCGTCCAGGGCAAGGTGGTGACGGCGGCGGGGGTGTCGGCGGGCATCGACATGGCGCTGACGCTGCTGGCGCGGGCCCGGGACGAGGAGACGGCGCAGACGGTGCAGCTCGCCCTGGAGTACGATCCGCAGCCGCCGTTCGACGCGGGCTCGCCGCGTACGGCCCCGGCGGGCCTCGCCGACCGCGCCCTCCACCTCATCGTCTGACGCGCGTCCGTGAGCCGGGGCGCCTTCTCGGGAGGCCCTCTCGTCAGGCCGGGTCATCCTCGGGAAGGGCGCCCAGCGGCAGCACGTCGAAGTGGATCACCACGTGCCCGGTCGGCTGGTCGCGCCCCTCGGCCGGCTCCGGCTCCCTGTGGTCCGACACCGTGCGGTAGCGCTCCAGCACCTCCAGCACCTGGTCGCGCAGCTCGGCGGTCTCCTCGGCGGTGAGCCGCAGTGACCGCCGCCCGAACCCGCTCGCCTCCACCCACTCCGCCGGCGCCCGTGACGCCCCTTCCCGCCATCTCGCCAGCTCCGTGCCGCGCTGGCGTACGAGGTCGTCCAGCAGGACCTCCAGGGCGCTGGCGGCCTCGGCGTCGGACGGTGGCTCGCCATAGGTGAAGCCGCCGGGCACGACCCGCCAGTATTTCTCCTTCCCCCGCCCCATCCCGGTCGCGACCTCGATCATGCCGTGCCTGGCCAGCTCCCTGAGGTGGTAGCTCGTCGCTCCGGTGTTCTCCCCGAGCAGGCCGGCGAGGCCGGTCGCGGTGGCCGGGCCGCGCTCGTCGAGCAGCTCGTAGATGCGCAGTCGCAGCGGGTGCGCGAACGACTTCAGCGCGTTCGCGTCAAGCGTACGGGCGGAGAAGCTCTTGCTTTTCGTCACGTGCAAGCCTATCTTTGCAAAGAAATCCATGCACACTTTTCCTTGTATGCCTCCCACCCTACTGGAGTGAGCCATGACCGGCCACGGCCTCGGGCGGCCCTTCGCCTTCCTGTGGTCCTCCACCGCGCTGTCCAACCTGGCCGACGGCGTGCTCAAGATCGGCGCGCCCCTGCTGGCGGTGTCGATGACCCGCTCCCCCACCCTGGTCTCCCTGGTCGGCGCGGCCGCCACCCTGCCCTGGCTGCTGCTCGCGCTGCCCGCCGGGGCCGTCGCCGACCGCGCCGACCGTTGCCGCGTCATGGCCGTGGCGGGGGCCGCCAGGGCGGCGGCGCTGGCGGGCGCGGCGCTGCTGGCGGCGCTCGGGGCGCTCGACCTGTGGGTGCTGCTCGCGGCCGTGCTGGCGGCCGGGGTGGCCGAGGTCTTCGCCGACACCTCGGCGCAGTCCGTCCTGCCGATGACCGTGCCCGCCTCCCAGCTCACGCGGGCCAACGGCCGGGTGTCCAGCGCCCAGATGATCGGCAACGAGTTCGCCGGCGCGCCCCTGGCCGGGCTCCTGGTCGGCCTCTTACCCGCCACCGTCTTCGGCGCCCCGGCCCTGCTGTACGCCGCCGCGGCGGCGCTCCTGCTGGGCATGCGGGGCACGTACCACGCGGGCGGGAACAGCCCGGCGCCGGGGTCGCCGCGGACGCCGCTGTGGGGCTCGCTGCGGCGGGAGGTCGGCGAGGCGCTGCGCTTCCTGCTGGCCCACCGGGTGCTGCGCAGCCTGGCGATCACCGCGGGCCTGCTCAACCTCGCCAACTCCGCCTACTTCGCCGTCTTCGTCCTGTGGGCGGTGGGCGACGGCTCGGCGATCGGCCTGCCGCCGGAGGGCTACGGCCTGATGATGACGGCCTTCGCCGGCGGCGCGGTGCTCGGCTCGCTGCTGGCCGAGCGCGTCGCCAGGATCCTCGGGGAGCTCCGCGCGCTGACGGGCTGCTGGCTCGCCACCAGCGTGCTGCTCCTGGCGCCGGTCGCCGTGCCGTCCCCGTGGGCGCTCTACCCGGCCGCCGTGCTCTGGGGCGTCTGCGGGGCGGGCGGCAACGTGCTGGTGATCTCCGCGCGGCAGCGGCTGATCCCGCCGGAGCTGCTCGGCCGGGTCAATTCGGCATACCGGCTCATCGGCATGGGCGGCATGCCGCTGGGGGCGGCCCTCGGGGGTGTCGTGGCCGAGTTCGCGGGGCTTCCTGCCGTGCTGCTGGGGGCGATCGGCGTGTGTCTGCTCGCTGCCGGACTGGTGCGGCGAGCCTTGCCGGATCGAATTTCTAGGCCTTTGACCAGCAGCGCCGCACTTCCTGACATAACCAGATCACTTTAGGCACCCTATGGGCTGTGTTGAAGTGACATGATTATCCCCGAGTCTGAGGGGATGGTATGCGGAAGATCGGCGGACGGTACCTCCTGCACGAGGAGGCCGGTCGTGGGGGTATGGGAGTCGTCTGGCGTGCGTTCGATCAGCTCCTCCACCGGACGGTGGCGCTCAAGGAGCTGACCTTGGCCGGTGAGATCGAGATGGTACGCCGCCGGGTGCTGCGTGAGGCCAGGATGGCTGCTGGGCTGACGCATCCCAACATCGTCACGGTCCACGACCTCATGGAGGAGGGCGGCAAGCTCTGGATCGTGATGGAGTACCTCGACGGGCTCTCACTGCACCAGTTGCTGTCGCAGGTCGGCACGCTCCCGGCGCAGTCGGTCGCGGCCATCGGGCAGCATCTGCTCGCCGCGCTGCGCACCGCGCACAAGGCCGGGGTGCTGCACCGCGACGTGAAACCCGCGAACGTCATGCTGACCGGGGACCGGGTGGTGCTGACCGACTTCGGCATCGCCACGGCCGAGGGCGACATCCGCATGACGACGTCGCGGCGGCTGCGCGGCACGCCCGCCTTCATGGCGCCCGAGCGCCTGCACGGCGGGCCGGCCAGCAAGGAGGCCGACATGTGGTCCTTCGGCGCCACGCTCTACAGCGCCGTCGAGGGGCAGCCCCCCTACCCGGGGCAGGACGCGGCCACGGTCCTCGGCATGGCGCGCAGCGGGCCCTACCCGCCGCCGCGCCGGGCCGGCGTGATGCGCCCCCTGCTCGAAGGGCTGCTGCACCACGACCCCGTACGCCGGTTCACGCCCGAGCAGACGGCGGGACTCCTGGCGGGGATGCGCGCCAGCACGTACCAGGCGGCCATCTGACCGTCAGCACCGCCTGACACGCCCGCCGCCTGACACGCCCGCCGCCGGCCACGGAACCGGCGGCGCGCGCCCCGCCTGGCAGCCAGGGGTGCCGCAGGGCGAGCGCTGACGCCGCTTCGGTCACCGGGGTGGACCCTGCGCCGGCGAGCATCCGGCCCTCTCGGCGGTCGCTGTGGGTCCCTGTGGCGGCGTGTCTGCGGGTCAGTCCTTCTTCGCGCGGGCGGCGGCTTCGGCGGCGTCCATGGCGGCGGCCTCTTCCGGGGTCGGGGCGGTGCCGCCCAGGTGGGCGGGCTGCCACCACACGCCCGGCGTGATCTCCGGGTAGGTGCGCTGCGCCCGGTCCACCAGCGCCGAGATGCGCTCGTGCAGGTCGGTGGTGTGCTTGCCGACGTCCTCGCCGCGCTTGGGGTGCATCGGCTCCCCCACCAGGATGGTCAGCGGGATGTGGCGCTGGAGCAGCTTGCGGGGGCGGCCCTTGGTCCAGAAGCGCTGGCTGCCCCAGAGGGCCACCGGGATGACCGGCACGTTCGTGGCCTGGGCCATCCGGATGGCGCCGTTCTTGATCTCCTTGACCGTGAACGAGCGGCTGATCGTGGCCTCGGCGAAGACGCCGACCACCTCGCCGGCCTTGAGCATGCGCAGCGCCGTCGCGTACGAGCCCGCGCCCGCCCCCCGGTCGACCGGGATGTGGTGCATGCCACGCATGAGCGGCCCGGAGACCGGGTGCTCGAAGACGTCCTGTTTGGCCATGAAACGCACCAGCCGCCGGGACGGGTGCGCGGCCCATCCGGCGAAGATGAAGTCCAGGTAGCTGATGTGGTTGCTCACCAGCACCGCTCCGCCGCTTCGCGGCACGTTCTCGGTCCCCTCCAGGTGGAAGCGGACGTCGAGCGCGCGAAAGAAGGTCCGCGCGGCGGCGATCACCGGCGGGTACACGATCTCAGCCATGTCCAGAAGGTAGCAGCCGGATCAGGCAGGTCGGACGGTGGTCGGGAGGCTGACCATGCCCCGGACGTTGCCGTGCGCGGTCCGCCTGATGCCCTCCTCGTGGATGTGGTAGTCGCGCGCGACGGCCTTGGTGAGCTCCTCCAGCGTGATCCGGCCCTCCAGGCGGGCCAGGGCGGCGCCGAGGCAGTAGTGGCGGCCGGCGCCGAAGCTGATGGCGCGGGAGGTGTCGCGGCCGAGGTCGTAGACGTCGGGGTCGGGGAAGACCTCCTCGTCCCGGTTGGCGGAGCCGATGAGCAGCCACATCCTGGCGTCGCGCGGCACGAGGACGCCGTGCAGCTCGGTGGGCTCGGTGAGGCGGCGGGCGGTGACGTGCGCGGGCGTGTCGTGACGCAGCGACTCCTCCACCCACTGCGGAACGCCGCCGTCGAAGGCGATCTCGCGCTGGCCCGGGTTGCGCCACGCCCAGTACCAGGCGGCGCAGAGCAGGTGGGTCGTGGTCTCCGAGCCCGCCCCGATCAGCAGGAACAGGAACGCGACGATCTCCTCGTCGGTGAGGTCGCCGTCGGAGACGAGCGCGGAGACGAGGTCGTCGCGCGGCTCGGCGCGGCGCTGGGCGACGACGGAGGCGTAGTAGTCACCGAGGGTCAGCAGGCCGCGCAGCCCGGGCTCGGTCAGGGTGGTGGCGAGATCGTTCCTGACCAGGACGCTCTCGGTGCGCCGTACCTTGTGCCGCCGCGACGACGGCACGCCCATCAGCTCGGAGATCACGTCGAGCGGCAGCTTGGCGGCGAGGTCGGCGGCGAAGTCGAACGTGCCCTTCGCCAGCCCTTCCTCGATGTGGGCGCGGGCGATCTCGCGGATCAGGGGTTCGAGCGCGGCGACCCGGCGGGGCGTGAACGCCCGGGACACGACGGCCCGCATCCGGGTGTGGTCGGGCGGGTCCATGGCCACGAACGACAGGTACGCCCTCGCCCGCGGCGTCCAGGCCGCGGCGTCGATCATGGGGCCGTGGTCGCTGGAGTAGCGCGCGCTGTCCACGAGCGCGGCGGCGACGTCGGCGTGCCGGGACAGGGCCCAGAAGCCGAGCTCCGGGTTGTGGTGGAGCGGGGCCTCGCGGCGTAAACGGGCGTAGACGGGGTACGGATCGTCGTTGATCGACGGGTCGTAGGGGTTGTAGCTGACCTCCACGCCGTCCACGCTACGACGCCCGCGCCTTGATGGGAACGGGGCGGACGGCTCGCCTCACGCGCCGACAGGCTGGAGACCTGATGAAGAAGCTCATCAACTCGGCGGACTCCGTCGTCGCGGACGCCCTCGACGGCATGGCCGCGGCCCATCCGTCGCTGCGGGTGCGCGACCAGGTGGTCTACCGCGCCGAGGGGCCGCGCCGCGGCAAGGTCGGCCTGGTCTCGGGCGGCGGCTCGGGGCACGAGCCGCTGCACGCCGGGTTCGTCGGGTACGGCATGCTCGACGCGGCCTGCCCCGGCGAGGTCTTCACCTCACCGGTGCCCGACCAGATCATCGACGCCACGAAGGCCGTGGACGGCGGCGCGGGCGTGCTGCACATCGTCAAGAACTACACCGGCGACGTGCTCAACTTCGAGATGGCCGCCGAGCTGGTCGAGGACGTCGAGGTGGCGAGCGTCCTGGTGGACGACGACGTGGCCGTCCAGGACTCCCTCTACACGGCTGGGCGCAGGGGCACCGGCGCCACGCTGTTCGTGGAGAAGATCGCCGGGGCGCTGGCGGAGGAGGGCGCGCCGCTGTCCGAGGTGGCGGCGATCGCGGGCGAGGTGGACGAGCGCAGCCGCTCGTTCGGCATCGCGCTCACCTCCTGTACGACGCCGCACGCCGGCAAGCCGACCTTCGACCTGCCGGACGACCAGGTGGAGCTGGGCATCGGCATCCACGGCGAGCCGGGGCGGGCCCGCGCGCCCATGGCGTCGGCGCGTGAGCTGGCCGGGGTGGCGATGGAGGCGATCCACGGGGATCTGCCGCTGGGCGGCGATCTGCTGGTCATGGTGAACGGCATGGGCGGGACGCCGCTGATGGAGCTGTACGTGGTGTTCGCCGAGGTGGAGTCGTTCGTCAGGGGGAAGGGGGCGCGGGTGACCCGTTCACTGGTCGGCAATTACGTGACAAGTCTGGATATGCAGGGGTTTTCCGTGACGGTCTGCCGGGTCGACGACGCGCTGACCCGCCTCTGGGACGCCCCGGTCGAGACGCCGGCGCTGCGCTGGGGGCGCTGATGACCGCCACGGGAGCGGGCGCCGACAGCACCAGGGGCGGGGCGAGCGGCGCGGGCCAGGCGAGCGGCGCGGGCCAGGCGAGCGGCGCGGGCCAGGCGAGCGGGGCAGGTGGCAGGCCCATGGACGCGGGTTTCTTCGTGGCGTGGTTCGAGGAGGCGGCCGGGCTGGTGCGGCGCGACCGCGACCGGCTGACCGAGCTGGACGCCGCCATCGGCGACGCCGACCACGGCACCAACCTGGACCGCGGCCTCACCGAGGTCGTCCAGGCGCTCGCCGGCTCGCCGCCGGAGTCGCCGGGGCAGGCGCTGACCGTGGCGGGGGTGACGCTGATCAGGAAGGTGGGCGGCGCGTCCGGACCGCTGTACGGCTCGGTGTTCCGGCAGATGGGGCGGAGCATCGAGGAACCGGTGACGCTGGCGAGGTTCGCGGCGGCGTTCGAGGAGGGCGTGGTGGCGCTGGAGCGGCTCGGCAAGGCGGCGCTCGGCGACAAGACGATGGTGGACGCGCTGGTCCCCGCCTCGCGGGCGCTGGCGCTGGCGCTGCGGGACGGCGTGGGGGCCCCGGAGGCGTTCGAGCTGGCAGCGCGGGCCGCCGCCGAGGGCGCGGCGGGCACGATCCCGCTGCAGGCCCGCAAGGGCCGGGCCAGCTACCTCGGCGAACGCAGCATCGGGCACGAGGACCCGGGCGCGGCGTCGTCGGCACTGTTCATGACGGCCCTGGCCACGGTGGCCGCAGGCGGCCCCGGCCCGGCGGCGGGAGCGGCGTGATGGTGGGTGTGGTGGTGGTCGCGCACAGCGCGGGGCTGGCGCGGGAGGTGGTGGCGCTGGTTCGCGGCATCGCGGGCGAGGAGGTGCCCGTGGCGGCGGCCGGCGGAACCGAGGACGGCGGGCTCGGCACCAGCCTGGACCTGGTCGAGGCCGCCGTACGCGAGGTGGACCAGGGCGACGGCGTGCTGCTCGTCCCCGACCTCGGCAGTTCGGTGCTCACCGCCAGGATGCTGGAGGAGCCGGGCCGGATCGTGGTCGCGGACGTGCCGTTCGTGGAGGGCGCGGTGGCGGCGGCGGTGACGGCGGGCACGGGCATGCCGCTGTCCGGCGTCCTGGCCGCCGCCGACGAGGCGCGCACCGTCCGCAAGCTGTGAGCCCCGGGGTCAGTGGCCCTTGAACGCCTCCTCCAGCCACCACGAGCCCCGGTCGCGGGTCACCTTGGCGTGGACGAGCAGCGGCCGGTCGCGCGGCCCCTTGAGCCATTCCGCCACGCCGCCCAGGTCGGCCTCCCGGGTGACGGTCACGGCGGCGAAGCCGTGCCCGCGCGCGATCGCGGCCAGGTCGGCGGGCGGGAAGGTGACGGTGTCCAGCGGGTGCCCGTGCGGCCCGAAGTGGTGCACCTCGGCGCCGTACGCCTCGTCGTCGTAGACCACGACCACCATCGGCAGGCCCAGCCGGACGACGGTCTCCAGCTCGGCGGCGCCCATGAGCGCGCCACCGTCGCCGAGCGCGGCGACCGGCAGCCGGTCGGGCCGGGCGACGGCCGCGCCGATCGCGGTGGCGAGGCCGAGGCCGATCGACTGGAACGCCTGGGTGAAGCAGAATCCGTTCTCGTCGGGGACGTCGAGGAACATCGACGGGTACCCCATGAAGTTGCCGCTGTCGACGGCGACGACGCGCTCGGCCGGGAGGAGGTCGTCCAGGCCGATGGTGAGCGTCCGCGGGTCGATGCGGCCGTCGTGGCCCGCGTCCTCGTACGGGACGGCCCGCCAGCGGCCCTCGGCCCGGATCCGGCCCTCGACGGCGGCCGAGCGGTAGCCGGACGAGGCCGGGACGAGGCCGGTCAGCGCCGTGGCGACGGCGGCCACGTCGCCCGTGACGCCCAGGTCGACGGGCAGGTGGACGCCGATCGCGGCGGGGTCGAGGTCCACCTGGACGACCTGGCCCGCGGCGGGGACGAGCGAGCCGTGCCTGGTGGTCCACATGTTGAGCGCGCAGCCCCAGCCGACGACGAGGTCGGCTCCCGAGATCAGCTCGGCGGCCAGCGGGGTGGCGAAGCCGCCGGACACGTCCAGGTCCCACGGGCTGCCCCGGAACAGGCCGCGGGCGACGGCGGAGGTGGCGAGGAGGGCGCCGGCCCGGCCGGCGAGCGCCTCCAGCTCCCGCCGCGCGTGCCGGGCGCCCCGCCCGGCGACGAACACCGGACGCGACGCCCCGGCCAGCAGGCGGGCGAGCGCGTCCACCTCGGCGGCGAGCGGGAGATCCCCGTCGGCCCCGCCGGCGGCGGGCCGCCCGGCCGGGCGGGCTCCGGCGGACCCCGCCGCCGGTTCGGCACCGGCAGCCGGCCGGGCGTCGGCGCCGGTGGGGCCGACGGGGCAGGGCAGCGACTGGACGTCGAGGGGCAGGTTCAGCAGGACCGTGCGGCGTTCCTCGACCGCGACCCGGTACGCCTCCTCCGTCCGCTCCCACGCCTCCTCCCCCGACGTGACCCGCATCGCGACCGCGCCCACCGCCGCCACCAGCGCATCCTGGTCGATGTGGAAGTTGGAGCGGCGGTCGGTCGCCTCACCGGCGAGGACGACGAGCGGCGTGCGGCTCTTGGCCGCCTCGGCGATGCCGGTCACGGCGTTGGTGAGGCCGGGCCCCTGGTGCACGGACAGGACGCCGGCCCGTCCGCTCATCCGCGCGTAGGCGTCGGCCATGGTCGCCGCGCCGCCCTCGTGGCGGGCCGCGACGAACCGCGCCCCCGCCGCGACCAGGGCGTTGGTGACGTGGAAGTTGCCGCTGCCGACCACGCCGAAGACGACGTCCACGCCGCGGGCGGCGAGGGCGCGGCCCACCGCCTCGGCGACGATCACCGTTCGACCAGGGCGAGGACGCGGACGGGGCTGCCGGAGCCGCCGAGGATGGGCAGCGGCGGGGCGACGACGACGGCGCCGGTCACCGGCAGACGGTCGAGGTTGCGGAGCTGGGTCAGGCCGTACTTGCCCGCGCCGAGGAGGAAGGAGTGGCAGGGGAAGGGCGGGTCGAAGGAGTGGGCGGCGCCGGCGTCGGTGCCGACGGTCTCGACGCCGAGGCCGAGGATCGGGGTCTCGGCGGCCAGCCAGGCGGCGCACTCGGCGGAGATGCCGGGCGTGTGGGAGCCGGTGGCGTCGGCGTTGAGGAAGGCGGCCTGGTCGGCGGCGCGGGCGTCCCAGCCGGTGCGGTAGAGCAGCCAGCCGCCCTCGGGCAGCGGGCCGTTGGCGCGTTCCCACTCCTTGACGTGGTCGATCTGCAGGAGGAAGTCGGGGTCCTTGGACGCCTCGGCGGCCAGGTCGAGCACGACGGCGGGGGCGATCAGCCGGGCGGCGGGCACCTGGGAGACGTCCTCGCCGTCGCGGCCGGTGGCCCAGTGGACGGGCGCGTCGAAGTGGGTGCCGGTGTGCTCGCCGGTGTGGATGTCGTTCCAGTACCAGGCGGGGCCGCGGTCGTCGTAGCGGCTGATCTCCTCCAGGCGGAACGGGATGGTGTTGCCGAACGGCTCGGGGAGCTGGAGGATCGGCGTCTCGGCCGAGAGCGGCGCGGTGAGGTCGATCACCTCGATGGCGCCGCTGCGCACGCTGTCCACGAAGCTTCTCAAGACCGACATGTCATCCTCCTCGATGTGGCTGAGCGCATCCTCCTACGCCCGCCCCCACGGCCGCAAACACCGCCGCGGGCCCGGCCGCGCCGGTGACGCGGCTCGTCAGCCCGCTGAAGCTCGTACTGGCCTCATGCGCGGGTCCACTCCACGCAGCCGCCGGTGGAGAACGCCTTGTCGGTCGGCTGGACGGTGACGGTGGCCGGGCCGGTCGGCATGCCCGAGGTGATGACGTCGTCGAGCCCGGCGGTGGCGCTGCGCATCCGGGCCCAGAAACACATGGAGAAGCCGGACGTCGGGCCGGAGGTGCGGTAGGTGCCGGGCTGGATGTCCCTGCCGACGACGAGGGTGCGGAGGGAGGCGGGGTTCACGCCGGTCCCGGCGGACGCGCCACCGCTCGGCACGACGCCGGGCTCGGTCGCGGCCGGCCCGGTGGCCCCCGGATCAGTGGCGGGAGGGCCGGTGGCGCCCGGCTGAGTGGCGCCCGGATCAGTGGCGGACGGATCAGTGGCGGGCGGATCAGTGGCGGGCGGCGGGGTCGCGGACGGATCCGGAGCGGGTGGTTCGGTGTCCTCGACGGTCACGGTGGCCGCGGGCTCGGGCCCGGCGTCCGCGCCGTCGCCCGTGCCGGCCGCGCCGAAGCCCACGAAGACGCCCAGCAGGAAGCCGAGCAGCGCGGCGAGCCCGGACACCAGCACGATGATCGGCGGGCTGCTGGTCGCGCGCGGGTATTCGGGGGGGTATCCGGGGGGAGGCGGCCCGTACGTCACGGACCCCAGCGTCCCACCCCTGTCAACGGTGCAGGTAGTCGACGAGCGACGCCTTCTCCGTCTCCAGTTCCTCGATGGCGCTCTTGACCACGTCGCCGATGCTGACGATGCCGGCCAGGCGGCCGTTCTCGACGACCGGCATGTGGCGGAAGCGCTGCTCGGTCATGATCTGCCGCAGCGCCTCGACGTTCTCACCGGGCCCGACGGTGTGCACGTCGGTGGTCATGATGGCGGAGACCGGCTCCTCCAGCACGCCCGCGCCGCGCTCGTTCAGGTGGCGGACCACGTCGCGCTCGGAGGCGATGCCCTCGATGGTGAGGCCGTCGGTGGAGACCACCACGGCTCCGATGTTGTGCGCGGCGAGCTGCGCGAGCAGCGCCCGGACGGACGCCGACGGCGGCATGGTCGTCACCTGGCTGCCCTTGGCGCGCAGGATCGTCCCGATGAGCATCTGGCATCACCCTCTGCCTCGGTTCTCCTTCTCCTGCCACCAGGCAAACAAGCCGGTGGGGACCCCGTCAACCCGTCCCGTAGGCTGCTTGCCGGACCCGCTCCACTACATGTACCGATTCATCACTTGACCAGGGACACAGTGAGATGACCGAGCCGCTGAACATCGGAAGCCATGACCTGCCCGTCACCGGCGAACTGGCCGCCTTCATGCGGACGGGCTGGGCGGACACCCGGCGCACCGACGTGACGGCGCTGCCGGTCGCGCCCTGGGCCGCCAAGCGCCGCGCCGCCCTCGCGTCCCGTTTCCCCGGGGAGCGGCTGGTGATCCCGGCGGGCACGCTCAAGGTCCGCAGCAACGACGCCGACTTCCGGTTCCGTCCGCACAGCGCGTACGCGTACTTGACCGGCGCCGGCGAGCCGGACGACGTGCTGGTGGTCGAGCCGTCCGGTGAGAGCGTGCTCTACCTGCGGCCGCGTTCGCCGCGCGGCGAGGGCCAGGAGTTCTACCGCGACCGCCGCTACGGCGAGTTCTGGGCCGGCCGCCGCCCCGACCTGGCCGAGGCCGCCGAGCTCTACCAGGTGGAGTGCGCCCACATCCGCGACCTCGACCTCGACCGGCCGGCCCGGGTGCTGCGCGGCGTGGACCCGTCGGTGGACGCCCGCGCGCCGCGCGGCGCGGACGGCGCGGACGCCGAGCTGGAGACGTTCCTGTCGGAGCTGCGGCTGATCAAGGACGAGTGGGAGCTCGGCGAGCTGCAGCACGCCGTGGACGCCACCGCCCGCGGCTTCGAGGACGTCGTACGCGCCCTGCCCCAGGCGCTGGCCCACCCGCGCGGCGAGCGCTACCTGGAGGGCGTGTTCGGGCTGCGGGCCCGTCTGGAGGGCAACGCGACCGGCTACGAGAGCATCGTCGCCTCCGGCGCGCACGCCTGCGTGCTGCACTGGATCCGCAACGACGGCCGGCTCGACAGGAACGACCTGCTGCTGCTGGACGCGGGCGTCGAGACCGACACCCTCTACACCGCCGACGTGACCCGCACCTTCCCCCTGTCGGGGCGCTTCACGCCGGCGCAGCGGCAGGCGTACGAGCTGGTGTACGAGGCCCAGAACGCGGCCATCGCCACGCTGCGCCCCGGCGCCCGCTTCCGTGACTTCCACCTGGCGGCCATGCGGGTGATCTGCGACGGCCTGCGCGACTGGGGGCTGCTCAAGGGCTCGACCGACGAGCTCATGGAGACCGGGCTATACCGCCGTTACACGCTCTGCAGCAGCGGCCACATGCTCGGCCTGGACGTGCACGACTGCGCCCGTGCGCGCGGCGAGGTCTACCTGGACGGCGTCCTGGAGGAGGGCCAGGTGCTGACCGTGGAGCCCGGCCTGTACTTCCAGCCGGACGACCTGACGCTGCCCGAGGAGCTGCGCGGCATGGGCATCCGCATCGAGGACGATCTCACGGTCACCGCCGGCGGGGCCGTGCTCATGTCGGCCGCGCTCCCCCGCCGCGCCGACGAGATCGAGTCGTGGATGAGCGGCCTGGCGTAACGAAGCGGCCACCTTTCCGCCGGTGCTGACAAGGCACGGCCGGCGCCTCATCGCTTTCCCGCAAATTCTGAACAAAGCGTCGACTGCTGGACAACCCGTCAGTAGGGTGGCTGATCCGTAGGCGGCGGAGGTGGTCAGCGCATGGCCGTGCCCGGATCTGCGTCTGGATTTGTGGGGCGAAAGGCCCGGTCGGTGCTCGGGCAGGTCGGTGATCTGTTCGTCATCGTCCTGGAGGGCCTGCGGCGTAGCTGGGACGTCAAGAGCTGGTGGTGGGAGTTCGTCGACCAGTGCTGGTTCCTGGCCCGCGTCACCAGCGTCCCGGTGCTGCTGGTCTCCCTGCCGCTCGGCGCGACCGTGGCCCTCCAGGTAGGCGAGCTGGCCTGGCAGCTCGGCGCCGGCTCGGCCACCGGCAGCGCGGTGTTCGTCGGCCTCATCCGCGAGGTGGCGCCGCTGGCCAGCGCGCTGCTGATCGCGGGGGCCGGCGGCAGCGCCATGACCTCCGACATCGGCGCCCGGCACATCCGCGACGAGCTGTCGGCCATGGAGGTCATGTCCGTCAACCCGATCCACCGCCTGGTCACACCGCGCATGTGGGCGGCCGGCACGATCGCGGTGTGCCTGTGCCCGCTGGTCATCCTGGCGGGCGCCAGCGGCGGCTACTTCTTCAACGTCGTGGTGCAGGGCGTCACGCCCGGCGCGTACTTCGACGGCGCGCTGTCCCTGGTGGTCTCCTCCGACCTGTACGTCACGCTGTTCAAGGCGTGGATCTTCGGTTTCATCGCCGCGGCTGTGGCCTGCTACAAGGGCATGACCTGCGCGACCAGCCCGGTCGGCGTGGGGCGGGCGGTCAACCAGGCGACCGTGGTCACGTTCATGCTGGTGTTCACGTTCAACTACGTGATCTCGGCGGTGTACTTCCTCGCCTACCCCCCGAGGTCCCTGTGATGGTGACGCGGACCGCGGGTCTGCGGCTCGCCCACCGGGGGCGGGAGGCCGCCGAGCGGTTCGCCGGGCTGGCCGACTGGCCGCTGTTCGTGGGGAAGGTGCTCTTCTACTGCGTCCGCGACGTCGTGCTGCGGCTGCGGTACTTCAAGGTGGTCCTCCGGCAGGTCAGCGACGTCGTGGTGGGGGTCGGGGCGACCGTCATCGGCGGCGGCATGGTGTTCGTGGTGTTCACCATGGCGTTCGTCGTGGGCGCGACCGTCGGCCTGCAGGGCTACCAGGGGCTGCAGGCCATCGGCGCGGAGTCGTTCATGGGGCTGGTGGGCAGCTTCGCCAACGTCCGCGAGATCACCCCGATCATCGCGGCGACGGCGCTCGCGGCGCAGGTCGGCTCGTCGTTCACGGCCGAGCTGGGCGCGATGCGGATCTCGGAGGAGATCGACGCACTGGAGGTGATGGGCATCAACGCCTTCACCTACCTCATCTGCACCCGCGTGGTGGCGGCGCTGCTGGCGCTCATGCCGATCTATCTCATCGCGCTGTTCGCCAGCTTCTTCGCCACCCGGCTCATGTGCACGGCGCTGTTCGGGCTCGCGCCCGGCGTCTACGACTACTACTTCTACCTGTACCTGCCGGTCAGCGACATCCTGTTCAGCGTCGCCAAGGTCGGCGTGTTCGCCTTCGCGGTCATCGTGATCCACTGCTACCACGGCTACCACGCCACGGGCGGGCCGGTGGGGGTGGGGGTGGCGGCGGGCCGCGCCATCCGCCAGTCGATCGTCACGATCGTGCTGCTCAACCTGCTGCTGTCGTACCTGTTCTGGGGCGGCGGCGGCAACATACCGCTGACGGGGTGAGCCGGTGGCCCGATTCGAACTTCCCCTCGCCGCCCGGGTGGGCATCGCCTTCGCCATGCTCGCCGTGCTGGCGGCGGCGGGCGTCGTCGTGGTGCGCACGGCGACCGAGGCGGCAGGGACGCGGATCGACGCGGTGTTCTCCCGTGCCGGGCAGGGCCTGGACACCAACTCGCCGGTCAAGATCCGCGGCATCACGGTGGGCGACGTGACCGGCGTCTCGCTGGACGCCAGGGGCCGCGCCGTCGTCACCCTGCACGTCCAGCCGGGGGTGCGGGTGCCCGCCTCCGCGTCCGCCTCCGTCGAGCCCAGCTCGGTGTTCGGCCCCAAGTACGTGGCGCTCGTGCCCGGCCCGGACGAGACCACCGGCCCCTTCCTCGCCTCCGGCGCGGTCATCACGAACACCACGGGCCCGCTCGACCTGTCCGACACGCTCGGCGCCGCCTACCGCGGCCTCGACGCGATCGACCCGCGCGACGTCACCGTGATCGTCCACACCCTGGCCAGGGGCCTCGACGGCGAGGGAGACAACCTGCGCGAGCTGATCGGCGACGCCGGCACCGTCGTCGGCGTCGCCCACCGCCGGCGCGCCGAGGCCCGGCGGTTCCTGTGCGACACCGCCGCGCTCGGCACGGCCCTGTCGGACAAGGGCGACGAGCTCGTCTCCATCTCCTCCGACGTCAACGTCATCACCCCCGACCTGCTGAGACGCGCCGACAAGGTCCGCGCCCTGCTGCAGGAGGTCACCTCGATCTCCGGCCAGGGCGCGCACGGCCTGCGCGCGCACCGCCAGGACCTGCGGGCCGGGGTGCACTCCGCAGAACGGGTGGCCGCGCTCATCTACGCCCAGCTCGGCCTCGCCGGGGACGGCGTACGCGGCCTCAACCGGCTGCTCGACCTGCTCAACGAACTCGTCGAGGCCCCCGGGCCGGCCGGCAGGAACCAGCTCCAGGTGGAGGCGTTCGTGGAGACCGACATCTGCGAGCTGATCGCCGGCTCCTGCGGCCCGGCCGGCGGGAGGCGCTGACATGGGCGTCTCCGCCGAGCGGTCCCGCCGCCGCTGGACGTTCCTGCGCTTCGCGCTGTTCATCGGGCTGACCGTGACGCTGATCGTGGTGATCGCCGTGCAGATCGCCCGGGTCGGCGGCGGGGGCGGCTACCGCGTCGTCGCCGCCTTCGACGACGTGTCCGGGCTGGCCGAGGGCGACCAGGTGAAGATCGCCGGCGCGCCGGTGGGCCGGGTCGAGGACATCAGGGTCGTGGACGGCCGCGCCGAGGTCACCATGGAGGTGCAGGACGCCGTCCGGGTGCCGGCCGACACCGAGGCGGCGATCCGCTGGCGCAACGCGATCGGCCAGCGCGTGGTCTACCTGCTGCCCGGCACCGCCCCCGGCCGGCTGCCGCCCGGCGGCCGGATCGCGCGCACCTCGTCCGTCGTGGACGTCGGGCAGCTCGTCAGCGACCTCGGCCCGCTGACCCGCAGCCTGGACGCCGACCAGATCAACCAGCTCCTGACCGCCGCCGCGGCCTCCCTCAAGGGCAACGAGCGCAACCTCCCCCGGCTGCTGGACAACGTCGACGCCATCACCACCACGGTCAGCGAGCGCCGCCGGACCATCGAACAGCTGCTCAAGGACTACGCGACCGTCAGCGACGTGGTCGCCCGGCGCGACGACCAGATCGAGCGGCTCGTCGACAACCTCGTCACGCTCAGCGAGGCGTTCGCCGCCAACCGCAAGCTCGTGGACGACTCGCTGGTGGAGCTGTCGGCGACCGTGCACACCGCCGACCAGGTGCTCGGCAGGAACGCCGGGGAGCTGGGCGCGTTCGTGGACAACCTCCAGGGGCTGACCGGCGGCATCCGGCGGCACGTGGGCGAGATCGACAGGACGGTGGGCACCCTGCAGCCGGTGCTCGCGCGGGCGTACTCGACGGTGGACCGCGGCCGCTACTTCGTCACCGCCGTCCCCTGCGTGGCGCTCGGACCCGCGCCGTGCCCGTACGGGATGCAGACGCCGCCGCCGCTCCGCAACACCCGCGTGCAGAGCGCCGACGACCTGCGCAAGCTGATGGTGGGCCGCTGATGCCGCTGAAATCCTTTCGGGACCGCAACAAGCACGCCGTCGGCCTGGTGTCGATGGTGACGCTCGGCGCGATCCTCGTCGTCACGTTCCTGGTCGGCAACCTCGGGCTGCTGGAGGGCGGCTACACCGTCTCGGGCGTGTTCGCCGACTCCGGCGGGCTGCGCGCCGGCAACGACGTGCGGGTGGCGGGCGTCCGGGTCGGCAAGGTGACCGAGGTCCGCGCCGACTACGCCCGCGGCCAGGTGATCGTCACCTGGCGGGTGGACGACGGCGTACGGCTCGGCCGCGCCACCCGGGCCGACATCGCCCTGTCGAACCTGCTCGGCGGCCGGTACGTCAAGCTGTCCGGCGCCGTGGCGGCCCCGTACCTGGACCAGCTCCCCGAGGCGCAGCGGACCATCCCCCTGACCAGGACGGGCGTGCCGACGCTGGTCAACGACGCCATCAACGACGCCACCCGGCTGGTCAAGCGGCTCGACACCGACGCCGTGGACGACCTGCTGACCGAGCTGAACAAGGTGGACCTGTCCAAGAAGGGCCGGCTGACCCGGCTGCTGCGCAACATCGGCGACCTGTCGGACACGATCAGCAGGAGCGAGCCGCAGCTCCAGCGGCTCCTCGACAACGGCAACACGATCATGGACGTCCTGGAGAAGAAGGACAAACAGCTCGTCCGGCTCATCGACGCCATCGAGGTCATGCTGGGCGAGCTGCGCAGGCGGCGCGACGAGCTGCGCACCCTGCTCGGCGACGGCAGCGACCTCGTGCAGAGCACCACACGGCTGATCAGCGAGCACGAACGCGCCCTCGTCCAGGTGCTCGACGACAACGCGGCCATCACGACCCGGCTCAGCGGCAGCAACAAGGAGTTCAACTCGCTCCTGGCGTGGGCGGGCCCGACCTTCACGGGCCTCGCCACGATGGGCGGCCAGGGCCCGTGGCTGGAGGCCATCGCCACGGGCCTCGGTCCCATCAACCCGGAGGTGCTGGCCGCGGTGGCGAAGGACAGGAAGGACGACCGGTGAGGCGGCTGACGGCGGTCCTGACGATGTGGGCGCTGCTGGCGTCCGGGTGCTCGGTGGTGGGGGCGCGGCCGTACCGGCTGACGGCGATCTTCAGCGCCGCGCCCGCCCTGTACGAGGAGGCGCGGGTCAAGGTCATGGGCCTCGACGCCGGCTACGTCGAGAGCATCCGCGTCGACGGCGGCCGGGTGCGCGTGAGCCTGCTGGTGGACCGGGACGTGCCGCTGCCCGCGGACGTCCGCGCCGTGGTCGCGCCGCAGAACACCCTGGGCGAGCGGAACGTCGTCCTCTACCCGCCGTGGAAACCCGGCGACCGGCGGATCGCGGCCGGCACCACCATCCCGCTGGAGCGCACCGAGCTGCCCGTGGAGATCGACGACGCGCTCGACGCCTTCACCAAGCTGACCGACGCGCTCGACCCCGGCAAGCTGGGCGAGACGGCGGGCGACCTGGCCGGCAGCCTCCGGGGACGCGGCAAGACGATCAACAACGCGATCGCCGACACCGCCGAGCTGACCGGCACCCTCGCCAAGCAGGACCAGCAGCTCATCGACCTGGCCAAGGGCCTCAACAGGATCGCCACCACGCTCAACGAGCGCGAGAGCCAGGTGACCGGCGCCATCGACTCCTTCTCCGAGGCGAGCGCCATCCTGGCCGAGGAGCGGCGGCGGCTGCGCGGCTTCATCGGCGGCATGGCCGACTTCGTCCGGCGCGGCGACGTGCTCATCGAGCAGTACTCCACCCGGCTGCCCCGGGCCGCGGGAACGCTGGCCGAGCTGGTGCTGACGATGCGGGCCAACAGCGAGTCCGTCGCGCGGGCCGTCAAGGGCGCGGCCGACTTCGCCGACGTGCTCGTCGAGTCCTGGGACAGGAAGCATCACGTGCTGAAGATCCGGGTCGTGCTCAACGCGCTCACCAGGGCGTGGCTGCAACCGCTGTTCGACGCGCTGAAGCTGGGGCCGGTGCCGTGCCTGCCCGGCGGGCTCAGCAACTGCCCCTCGCAGAGGAGCCGCCGATGAGGGCCCGCCTGCCGGCCGCGCTGCTCGCGCTGCTCATGACCGCGTCCTGCTCGCTGTCGACGCTGGGCGCCACGAGCGGCGACCTGACGCTGTACGCCGTCTTCGACGACGTGCAGAGCCTGGTCACCGGGCACAGCGTGCAGATCTCCGACGTACGGGTGGGCACCGTCACCGACATCCGGCTCCAGGGCTACCGGGCCAGGGTCACCATGGCGGTCCGGACCGCGCACCGGGTGCCGCGGGGCAGCACGGCCACCGTCGCGAAGACGTCCGTGCTGGGCGAGAACTACGTGCTGCTCACCCCGCCGCCCGGCAAGGACCTGACCACGGGGCCGTACCTCGCCGACGGCGCCACCATCGCCGACACCGCCGTCGAACCGGACATCGAGCAGGTCACCGCCAGGGCCGGGCCGCTCATCGAGGCGCTCGGGGCGCAGGACGTCAACGCCATCCTCGACGCCGCCTCGACCGCGTTCGCCGGGCAGGGCGACCAGGTCAACCGGCTGATCAGGCAGACCGCCGAGGTCACCGACGCCTACGCCGCCGCCCGCGCCGACCTCGCCACCACGATCGACGCGCTGGCCCGGCTGGGCGACGACCTGGCCGAGGGCAGCGACGAGCTGGACCGGCTGCCCGGCACGCTCGCCGCGGCCACCTCCCGGCTCGCGCACGGCCGCCGGCACATCAAGACGACCGTGATCGCCCTGACGAAGCTGGCCAAGGAGGCCAACCTCACCGTCTACCCGCGCCACGCCGCCCGGCTGCGTACGCTGCTGCGCGAGCTGGAGGCCATCTCGTCGTCGATGCAGCGCGGCAAGGAGGACCTCAAGAGGCTGGTGGACGAGATCCAGACGTTCATCGACGCGCCGCCGATCGTGGTCAACGGGCAGATGCTCACCTACCTCTGGCTGAAGGGCCTGCTGCTGCCCGCCCCCGCCCCCTCCGGCGACCCGCCCGCGGCCGACCGGCGCGGGGACTTCCGCCTGCTGCTGGAGCCGCCGCGATGAGGAACCGCATCTACCTGAACCTCGGCTTCTTCGTGCTGCTCGGGATCGTCATGACGGTCTGGGCGTTCAGCACCGTCATCCGGCTGGACGTCATCGAGCGGCCCTACCGGGTGTCGGCCGAGTTCGTCTCCTCCCCCGGGCTGGTACGCGGGTTCGACGTGGCGTACCTGGGGGTGCGGGTCGGCAGGATCGGCGACGTGCGGCTCGCGCCCGGCCGGATCGTCGTCGGGCTCGACCTCGACCGGGACGTGCGGCTGCCGAAGGGCGTGACGGCCGAGGTGCGGCGCAAGTCGGCGGTCGGGGAGCCGTACGTGGAGCTGTCGCCGCCGGCGAGCGGCGTCCAGGGGCCGGTCCTCGCTGCCGGGGACACGATCCCGCTGACCAGGACGGCGGTGCCGCTCGACTACAAGCGCCTGTTCGAGGGCGTCGGCAAGCTGCTGAACGCCGTACCGCCGCGCGACGCCAGGACCATCACCCACGAGCTGGCCGTCGCGCTCGACGGGCGGGCGCCGACGATCCGCAACCTCGTCGAGGACGCCCATTCCCTCACCGGGACGCTGGCCGACAACGCCGACGTGCTCGACGACCTGTCGGTTCAGCTCACCCGGCTCACGCACACCCTGGCGGGGCGGAAGGACGCCCTCGCCTCCGGGATCGGCGACCTCAGCGCGGTGACGGCCGCGCTGCGCGCCTCGCGGACCGACCTCAACGCCTTCCTCGACCAGGGGCCGGGGGTGTTCGCGCAGCTCGACGCCGCCATCAAGCAGTCGCGGCCGGGGTTCTCGTGCCTGCTGACGGGGCTCGGGCTGCCGCACCGGCCCGCGTTCTCCGCCGCGACCGAACGCAACACGCACCACCTGCTCGCCATGGTGCCGACGGCGCTCACCCTGGCCGCCGACATCAGCGAACGGCAGGGCGACACCGTGTACGGGAAGGCGACGTTCATCTTCAGCGTGCCGGGCGGGCCGCCCCCCGCCGAGGAGTACGCGGGACCGCTCGGGCCGCCGTCGGTGCCCCGGGTGCGCGCCTGCCCGAAGCGGGCGGTCGCCGCCGACGTCCGGCACACCGGCGCCCCGGCCTCCCCCCTCCCGTCCGAAGACCCCGGCGCCACGTCGCCGCCCGAACCCTCGTCCGAGCCGTCGTCCGAGCCGTCGTCCGAGCCCTCCGACCAGGGCGAGCTCGACCCCGGGACGCCCTCCCCCAGCGGGGTGGCCGCCCCGTCGTCCCGTACCCCGACGAACATCGTCCCGCTGATTGTCGCGATCTTCCTCGCCGTCGTGGCGAGTGGTGGCATCGTGGGCTGGACCGCGGCGGGCCGGGCGGCCCGCCGCCGTGAGGAGTCCGATTGACCCCCGAACAGGACCTCGCCCCCTCCCCCACCGAGACCTCGCCCCCCTCCCTCGACGAGACTCCCCCCTCCGCCGAATCCGAGGGGACGCCCGCCGACGACGGGGGGAAGCGGCGCCGGGTGCTCCGCGCCAAGCTGGTGGGGGCGGTGGCCGCGATGCTGGTGGTGGCGCTCGCCGCCACCACCGTCCTCCAGTGGTTCGCCGCGGCCCGCGCCGGCGAGGCCCGCACCGCGCTGGAGGCCGAGCGGGCGCTGCGCCTGGAGGTGTCCGGCGCGGCGAGCGCGTTCAGCACGTCGTTGCTGAGCTACGACTACCGCGACCTCCAGTCCACCCGCTCCACCCTGAGCGCCCAGGCGACGGGCGACTTCCTCACCACCTACGACACCGCGTTCGGCGGCGCGATGGCGCAGGTCATCGTCAAGCTGAAGGCCGTCGCCCAGGCCACGGTCCGCGAGGTGTACCTGGCCGACGTGGACGAGGCCACGGCGCACGCGATCGTCGTCGTCGATCAGCAGGTGAACACCTCGGAAGCGATCCGCTCGGTGAGGGATTCGCACCTTAAGATCGCTCTTGTGAAGGAGAAGGGCGTCTGGAAGGTCCGCGACGTCACCGTGCTCGGCGCCGCCTCGGACGACCAGTACGCCCTCGACGACGGCAAGACCGACCCGAAGAAGAAGGACTGACGATCGGCCCTCTGGCGATGGGCGGCCACCCCGGTGAGGTGCGCGCGCCCGAACACTGGCTCACCGAGGTGGAGCGCGAGCGTGCCGCGCGGTTCCGGTTCGAGGCGGACCGTGACACGTTCGTCGCCGCCCACCTGCTCGTCCGGCTCTGCGCGGCGGCCGCGCTCGACGCGGACCCGGCCGCGCTCACGCTGCTGCAGGTCTGCGACGTGCACGGCCCCGGCCACGGCAGGCCGTACCTGGAGCAGGCCCCCGAGCTGGGTGTGAGCCTCAGCCACACCCGCGGGTACGTCTGCGCCGCGGCCGGCCCCGGCAAGGTCGGCGTGGACGCCGAGCACGTGCCGCCGGGCCCGCTGGACGAGGCGCTGGCCGAGCGCGTGCTCACCGCGCGCGAGCGGGCCTCGGTCACCGGGAACGACGAGCTGATGCGGCGCTGGACCCGTAAGGAGGCGCTGATCAAGCGGGGCGAGCTGTCGCTGGACCGGCTCGGCTGCGGCGGCGACGACCTCGACGGCCGCCACCTGCTGGAGTGGACCGCCGGCCCGGACATCAGGGTGGCGGTCGTCACGGACTTCCCGGCCCGCCGCGTGCCGATCCCGCGCCTGGCCTAGGCGGAGGCGCGGCGGGTCGGGGTGGGGTCGAGGAAGACCAGCCTGACGACGGGGAACTCCCGGCGCAGCCGCCGGTCCACCTCGTCGCAGGCGATCTCGACGCCGGCCGCGCTGGCCTCGTCCCTGAAGTCGATCTTGGCGGCGACCAGCACCGCGCCGGGGCCGATCATCATGGTGAGCAGCTCGACGACGTCCTCGACCTCCGGCTGGGCCAGGAGCACCGCGCGGATGCCGGTCTCCAGGCCGGGCGGCGCGGCCTGCCCGATGAGCAGCGACAGGTTGGCCCGGATCAGGGTGAGCGCGGCCAGCAGCAGGAGCAGGCCGATCGCGACGGAGGCCAGTCCGTCCCACAGGGCCGACCCGGTGAGCTGCGAGCCGAGCAGGCCGCCGCCCGCGATGAGCAGCCCGGTCAGCGCCGCCGCGTCCTCGAACACCACGGCCTTGAGCGCCGTGTCGGAGGTGATCCGCACCAGCCGCACCGGGTGGACCCGGTAGCGGGCCGCCTCGGCGCGCAGCTGCCGGTACGCCTTGGCGAACGACAGGGCCTCGATGACGAAGGAGACGGCCAGCACGAGGTAGGACGGGACGAGGTTGCCGAGCCGCTCGCCGTGGCTGATCTCGTGGACGCCGTGCGTGACGGAGAAGCCCGCGCCGCCGACGAGCGTCGCCACCGCCGCCATCATGGCCCAGACGAATCCGGACTTGCCGTACCCGAACGGATGCCGCCGGTCCGCGGGCTTGCCCGACCGGCGCACCGCGACCAGCAGCAGGAGCTCGGTGACGGTGTCGGCGGCCGAGTGCGCGGCCTCGGAGAGCATGGCCGCCGAGCCGCTGATCAGGCCGGCGACCAGCTTGGCCAGCGCGATGGCCAGGTTGGCCGCGCCGGCCACGAGCACCGTGCCGAGGCTCTCCCCGCCCGTCTCCGCCGGCCTCTCCTCCATGCCGTCAACTGTACGTACGCTACATTGGAGATCATGAGCGCCCCTCGCTGGCTGTCATCCGCCGAACAGCGTGCCTGGCGCACGCATCTGGCGCTGCACAAGCTGCTCATGCACCGGCTCGACCGCGAGCTGCAGGAGCACTCCCTGTCGCTCAACGACTACGAGATCCTGGTCAACCTGTCGGAGAGCCAGGGCCGCCGGATGCGCATGAGCGACCTGGCCGACGCCACCATCCAGTCCCGCAGCCGCCTGTCGCACCAGATCTCCCGCATGGAGGCCAAGGGCCTGGTCAAGCGGGAGGACTGCCGGGACGACCGGCGGGGCACGTTCGCCGTGCTGACGGACGAGGGCTGGGAGACCATCCAGCGGGTGGCGCCGTTCCACGTGGCGAGCGTGCGCGAGCACTTCGTGGACCGGCTCACCGACGAGCAGCTCGAAGCGATCGAGGCGGCGTACGCGCCGCTCGTGGAGCAGCTGAAGAAGCTGCGCTGACGGCCGCCGCGCGAGGGCGCGGGCCGACATCCAACCGATATCCGCGACGGCGCGCGGCCCCCGCCGCCGGTCGCTACGATCCGCTCATGCTCAGAAGACTTCTGATCGTGGCGGTTCTCGCGCTCACGTCGGCCTGCTCGTCGGGCGGCGGGGGCGAGCCCGAGCTGCCCGCCGGCCCCGACCTGATGAAGAAGGCCGCCCAGGCCATGACGACGGTCAAGTCGGCCGCCTTCTCCATCGCCACCGAAGGCAAGCCGGAGGTGCCGCTGCAGAAGGCCGACGGCAGGCTCACCGCCGGGGGCGACGCCGACGGCACGCTCACGATCTCCATCCTGGGCAACCTCCAGGAGGTCACCTTCGCCCTCGTCGGCGACACGGTGCACTTCAAGGGCCCGACGGGCGGCTTCCAGAAGATGACCCGGCAGCAGCTCGCGCAGTTCTACGACCCCTCGGTGATCCTGGAGCCGACGAAGGGCATCGCGAAAATGCTGTCCTCGGCGGTGAACCCGCAGGTCGAGGGCGTCGAGAGCGGCTCCTACCGGGTGGCGACGACGTTCCCTGCCCAGGTGGTCAAGGACATCGTGCCCGGCGTCACGCAGGACGTGAACGGCAAGGTCTGGATCGACCAGGCCACCAGCAGGCTCAGCAAGGCGAGCCTGCCGTTGCCTGGCGGCACCGTGACGGTGTCGTTCAGCGACTACGACGCGCCGGTCACGATCACGCCCCCCGCCGGATGACGGCCGTCGCCCGCCGGGTCGCGCTCGGCGCGGGTGGCGCGGTGGTGCTGCTGGCCGCGCTCGACGCCTACGTGGTGGTGACCGTCCTCATCGAGATCGCCAGGGACGTCGGCGTGCCGCTCAACCATCTGGAGCGGGCCACGCCGATCGTCACCGGGTTCCTGCTCGGCTACATCGCGGCGATGCCGCTGCTCGGGCAGCTCTCCGACCGTTACGGGCGGCGGCCGCTGATCCACGCCTGCCTGGCGGCGTTCGCGCTCGGGTCGGTGCTGACGGCGCTGGCGTCCGGAGGGACGATGGTGGTGGCCGGGCGGACCGTGCAGGGGATCGCCGGCGGGGCGCTGCTGCCGATCACGATGGCGCTCATCGGCGACCTGTGGGAGGAGCGGGAGCGGCCGGTCGCGCTCGGCGCGGTCGGGGCGGCGCAGGAGCTGGGCTCGGCGCTCGGCCCTCTCTACGGCGGGCTGCTGGCGCAGATCCCGGCGGTCGCGGTGGCGGGCGTCGAGCTGGGCGGCTGGCACGCCATCTTCTGGGTCAACGTACCGCTGGCGGCGCTCGCGGCGGTGGCGGTCCACTTCACCGTCCCCGGCCGTCCTGCCCGGCCGGTGGAGCGCGCGGCCCGCCGGGTGGACGCGGCCGGCGGCGCGCTGCTGGCCCTCGCCCTGGCCCTGCTCGTCATCGGCCTGTACAACCCCGACCCGGCCGAGGCGTTCCTGCCGCCCTGGGGAGCGCCGTTGATCGCGGCGGGCGCGGTGGCGGGCGCGGTTTTCGTCTGGTGGGAGATCCGCTCACCCGTACGCATCCTCGACCTGTCCGGCGTCCCCAAGGGCCCGCTGCTGGCGACGCTGGGCGTGAGCTTCCTCGCGGGGGCGGCGCTGCTGGTGACGATGGTGTTCGTGCCGTTCACCGCGCAGACACTGCTCGACCGCGACGAGCTGGGCGCGGCGTTCGTGCTGGCCCGCTTCCTGATCGCGCTGACCGTCGGGGCGCTGCTCGGCGGGGTCCTCGCCCGCCGGCTGGGCGAGCGCGTGGTCGCGGTGGCGGGCATGGCGGTCGCCGCCGCCGGCTACGGGCTGATGAGCCGCTGGCCGCTGCGGCTGGCCGAGGCGGGCCTGGTCGTGGACGCCGACCTGGTGGTGGCCGGGCTGGGCCTCGGCGTGGTGATCGCCCCGGTGTCGTCGGCGGTGCTGCGGGCCGGCCGGGCCGACCAGCACGGGGTGGCGTCGGCGGCGGTCGTGGTGGCGAGGATGATGGGCATGCTGGTCGGCATCGCGGCGGTGTCGGCGTGGGGGTTCCACCGGTTCCAGTCGCTCACGGCCGACCTGGACACGCCGCTCCCGTTCGGCGTGGACGCCGCCACCTACCAGCGGCAGCTCGCCGAGTACACCTCGCAGGTGCAGGCGGCGCTGCACGTGGAGTACACCGAGATGTTCCTCGTGACGGCGTTCGTCTGCCTGGCGGGCGCGGCGGCCGCCTTCCTCATGCCCCGCCGCCCGCCCCGCCTCCCGGAGCCGGTCCCCGCGCCGGCCCCGGACCCGGCGACGGAGACCCGCTGACTCAGGGGTTCACGACGGCCGGGCCGGGGCGCGGCCCGGTCATGGCGACAGGCGGTGGAGGTCGCGGGGGAAGGCGGTGGTCTCGCGGATGTTGGCCGCGCCCGTCAGCCGGGCCGTCCAGCGTTCCAGGCCCAGCGCGAACCCGCCGTGCGGCGGCATCCCGTGCCTGAACGCCTGCAGATACCGTTCGGAGAATCTCAGTGATCCTCTTGCCTGATTCGCTGGCATCTACCAGGCCGGAGCCTGGTCTAACGTCGCCTCCACAGGCGTTTAGCGTCTCCGGGGAACTGCCCGGCGACGTGGAACTAGGCCGCTTCCTGTTCGAGGTTCATCGCCTCGAGCAGGTTGCGGGCGGCGTTGACGTCCCGGTCGTGGACGAGTCCGCACCCACACCTCCACACCCGATCGGCAAGGGTCAACTCCCGGTGCCACCGCACTTTCGCCGCCCCGCCGGAGCGGGACGGCCTCGACAGGACCCGATGACGGGGGTCAGGCCGACGGGGCATTTCCTCCCCGCACTCAGGAGTGTCTTCGCCGCGGGGCCCGGGGCCGCCTTCCCAGCTTCCGGCGGCTCGCGCGGGCGCTCCCGTTCCCACGGAAGCGCCCGCTCGCGTCACTTGTCCTTCTTGGAACGCTTTTCCCTGATCTTCATGGTGACCTCGATCGGCGAGCCCGCGAAGCCGAACTCCTCACGGATGCGCCGCTCGATGAAGCGCCGGTAGGTGTCCTCCAGCCAGCCGGAGGTGAACAGCACGAACTTCGGCGGCTCGGTCGACGCCTGCGTGGCGAAGAGGATCTTCGGCTGCTTGCCGCCCCGCACCGGCGGCGGCGTCTGCTGCACCAGCTCGGTCAGGAACGCGTTGAGCCGCGACGTCGGCATCCGCGTGGACCACGAGTCGAGCGCCTTCTCCAGCGCCGGGACCAGCCGGTCGACGTGCCGGCCGGTCTTGGCGGAGATGTTGACCCGCAGCGCCCACGGGGTGCGGACGAGCTGCCGGTCGATCTCCTTCTCCAGGTAGTAGCGGCGGTCCTCGTCGACGAGGTCCCACTTGTTGAAGGCCACCACCATGGCCCGCCCGGACTCGATGACCAGGCCGATGATGCGCAGGTCCTGCTCGGTGAGCGGCTGGCTGGCGTCGATCAGCACGATCGCCACCTCGGAGCGCTCCAGGGCCGCGCGGGTGCGCATGGCGGCGTAGAAGTCGGCGCCCTGCAGCTCGCGGTCGCGCCTGCGGATGCCGGCGGTGTCGATGAAGCGCCAGGTGCGCCCGCCCAGCTCGACCAGCTCGTCCACCGGGTCGCGGGTGGTGCCCGCCATCGGGTCGACCAGCACCCGCTCCTCGCCGGCGAGCTTGTTGAGCAGGGAGGACTTGCCGACGTTGGGCTTGCCGAGCAGCGCGATCCTGGCCGGGCCGCGCTCGGTCTCGAAGGTGACGCGCGGCGTGTCGGGCAGCGCGTCGAGCACGACGTCGAGCAGGTCGCCGCTGGAGCGGCCGTGCAGGGCCGAGACGGGATAGGGCTCGCCGAGGCCGAGCGCCCACAGCGCGGCGGCCTCGAACTCGAGCTGCTGGTTGTCGACCTTGTTGGCGGCCAGCACGACCGGCTTGCCCGACTGGCGCAGCACGGCGCCCACGATCTCGTCGGCGTCGGTCGCGCCCACGGTGGCGTCCACCACGAACACGATCACGTCGGCCAGCTCGACGGCGACCTGCGCCTGCTCGGCGATGCGCAGGCCCATGCCGGTGGCGTCGGGGTCCCAGCCGCCGGTGTCGACGACGGTGAAGCGGCGGCCCCGCCAGTTGGCCTCGTAGGTGACGCGGTCGCGGGTGACGCCCGGCACGTCCTCGACGACCGCCTCGCGGCGGCCGATGATGCGGTTGACCAGCGTGGACTTGCCGACGTTCGGGCGTCCTACGATGGCGACGACGGGCAGCGGCGTGCTGTCGCCGTGCTCGGTGATCTCAAGGTCGTCGAGCTCTGCCTCGACCCAGTCCCCCGTTGACACGATATTTCGTCCTTTGTGTGAGTACCGCGCCTGATGTCGTCATCAGGCGCGCTCCTTGACCAGCCTCAACACCTCCGCGATCACCTCGTCGAGGCTGAGCGCGGTGGTGTCGAGCTCGACGGCGCCATCCGCCATCGAGAGTGGGTCGGTCTTCCTCGTCGAGTCCAGGGTGTCACGCCTGGCCATCGCCTCCTGCTGGGCCTCCACCGTGGTGCCGGCCAGCTCGGCCGAACGCCTGCGGGCACGGGCCTCCGCGCTCGCCGTCAGGTAGATCTTGACGGGGGCGTCGGGGCAGACGACGGAGCCGATGTCGCGGCCCTCGACGACGATGCCGCCGGCGCCGATGACCTCCCGCTGGAGGGCGACCAGCCGCACCCGCACCTCGGGGACGGCGGCCACGGCGGAGACCGCGCCGGTCACCTCGGCCTCCCTGATCGGCCCGCCCACGTCGACGCCGTCGACGTGGATGGCGGGCGCGTCGGGGTCGGTGCCGGAGACGATGACCGGCTCGCCGCAGCGGGCCGCGATGGCCGCCGGATCGGCGAGGTCGACGCCCTGCCGGACCATCCACCAGGTCATCGCGCGGTACATGGCCCCGGTGTCGAGGTAGCGCAGGCCCAGCGCGCGGGCGACCCCGCGCGACACGCTCGACTTGCCCGACCCCGAAGGTCCGTCCATGGCGACGACCAGACCGGTCACGGCCTCTCCCTCTTCACGTGTGTCTCGACCTGAAGAGGCTACCGCGTCCAGCTCAGTCGGCGATCCAGCTCCCGTGGAAGCCGAGCGGGACACGGGCAGGAAGGTGCACGGTGGCGACCGGCTCGCCGGTGAAGTCGCGGGCCGAGACGATCACCAGGTCGGCCGCTCCCCTGTCCGGGGCGTTGACCAGCGTCATCACGTAGCCGTCGTCCTCGGCCTCGCCCTCGGGGACGAAGACGGGCTCGCCGACGTACGCGCCCCGCCCGAACTGCCGCGCCTCCTGCGTGCCGCGGACCAGGTCGTGCTTGATCAGGGTGTTGTCGAACGCCGCGTCCGGCAGGTCCTCCAGCTCCGTGTCGTGCGGACTGACGATGTCGTTCAGCTCCCGGGCGGCGGCGGTGTAGCCGTAGCGGTGGGGCAGGCCGGTGCGCCGCTCGTCGATGCGCGGGAACTCCTGGGCGCGGTCGTCCAGCCGGGTCTGGGCGACCTTGCCGGAGGCCGGGTCGATGCGCCAGCGGTCGAGGGTGGGAGCGCCGCCGGCGTCGAGCCGGGCGTCCACGAACCTCTTGGGGTAGCGGATCACGTCCACCACCACCTCGTCGCCGTCGTCGTAGGCGTTGACCGTGTGGAAGACCCAGCACGGCTCCACGTCGAACCAGCGCGTCTCGCCGCCGGCGCGGGGCAGCAGGCCGATCCGGGCGCCGTGGGCCTCGTTCCAGGCGTACGGCAGCGGAGCGCCCTTCTCGGCGTGCTCCATGCTGAACGTGACCGGCAGGTCGTAGAGGACGACGTAGCGCTCGGTGAGGGCGAAGTCGTGCAGCATCGGCGCGTCGGCGATCGGGATGTCGCGCACCTGCCGCACCGTGCCGTCGGGGCCGAGGACGAGGTGCTGGTGGTGGTCCCAGCCGAAGAAGTACGCGACCGCGTGCAGCTCGCCGGTGACCGGGTCGGCGTGGGTGTGGGCGGCGAACCCGCCCGGCAGCCCGCCGCCGAAGTCGCAGCTGCCGATCGTCTCCAGCTCGTAGCTCAGCTCGTACGGCAGCGCGCCCGCCTCCACGGTCGCGAACGTGCGCCCGGCCAGCCCGATGACGTGCGTGTTGGGCGCGAAGTCCATGCCCGCGTGCACGGGCCCAGGACGGACCGGCTCGCCGAGCCGGCGGGCGACCGACGCGCTGCGCACCCACCGGTTGCGGTACCACTCGGCGCGGCCGTCGCGCAGCCGCACCCCGTGCACCATGCCCTCGCCGAGGAACAGGTGGGAGGCGTGCGGGTCGTCGAGGCTGAGCGGGTTGGGGCCGTTGCGCAGGAAACGGCCGTTGAGCACGGCCGGGATGCGGCCGGTCACCTCCAGGTCGAAGGCGGTGACCTCCTCGGTCACGGGTGCGAAGCCGTCCCTGAACGGGGTGGTGGTCATGACGCGGTCCTCTCTGCGGACTCCTCGTACGGCAGTTCGCGGGGTTCGCCGCCGGGCTCACCGAGTTCGTCGTCGGGCAGGCCGGGCGGCAGCAGGAAGGGGGCGAGCACGGCGGAGTACAGGGCGCGGTAGCGCCCGGCGGACTCGGGCGGGGCGAAGAAGCCGGTGATCTCCAGGCTGACGGCGCCGTGGACGGCCATCCAGAGCAGGTCGGCGATCTCGCGGGCGGTGCCGCCGCGCAGCAGGCCCTGCTCCAGGCACGCCCGTACGGCGTGGACGAGCAGGTCGAACGCGCGCCGCGCGGCCGCCACGGCCTCCGGCCCCGGGCTGAACCCGGGGACCGCGCCCTGGAACATGACGCGGTAGTAGTCGGGCTCGGCGAGCGCGTACTCACGGTAGGAGTCGAGCCCGGCCCGCAGGTCGGCCAGGGGGTCGGCCGGCGGGTCGGCGAGGACGTTCGCCAGGGGGTGGCGGTGGGCGCCGGCGCGCAGCCGGCGCTCGAACCGGGCGAACCCCTCCAACCACAGCGCCTCGACCAGCCCGTCCTTGCCGCCGAACAGCGTGTAGATGACCTTGGTGGAGCAGCCGGCCTCGCCCGCGATGCGCCGGACGGTGAGCGCGCCCGGCCCTTCGGTGACGAGCAGGCGCGTGGCGGTGTCGAGGATCGCCGTCCTGACGACGCCCTGCCCTTCTCGCTGTGCCTGCTGGTACGCGGTCGCCATGCTCGGTAACGCCGTTTCTGCTCGGTAACGTTGTTACCGACCTTTCTACGCCTCCGCCGCCGGTTCTTCAACCGCTATTTCGGGACTAAGGGTGTTTTGGGCGGTAAGTGCACTGATGTGAGTGAAGCCCGCGTCACGGTCGTGGTCGCCAGCAAGGACCGCCTGCGAGCGCTGGCCCGCTCGCTCCCCCGCCATCCGCGCCCCGTGATCCTCGTCGACAACGGCTCGTCCGACGGGACGGCGGGCTTCGTCCGCAAGCACTTCCCCGACGTCCAGGTGGTCGAGGCGGGCGAGAACCTGGGGGCGCCCGCCCGCAACATCGGCGTGCGCCTGGCGGAGACGCCGTACGTGGCCTTCGCCGACGACGACTCCTGGTGGGCGCCGGGCGCGCTCGAACGGGCGGCCGACGTGCTGGACGCGCACCCGCGGCTGGCCGTCCTGGGGGCGCGCGTGCTCGTGGGACCCGAGGAGCGGCTGGACCCCGTGTCCGAGCAGATGGCGCACTCGCCGCTCGGCGCCGAGCCGGACCTGCCGGGGCCGAGCGTGCTGGGCTTCCTGGCGTGCGGCGTCGTGGTGCGGCGGGAGGCGTTCCTGGAGGCGGGCGGGTTCGACGACGTGATCTTCTTCTTCGGGGAGGAGGAACGGCTGGCGGTCGACCTGGCGGCGCGCGGATGGGGCCTCGCGTACGTGGGCGACGTCGTGGCCCACCACCACCCGTCACCGCCCAAGGACCCCCGGGGACGCCAGGTGCTGGCCGCGCGGAACTCCGTCCTCACGGCGGTCCTGCGCCGCCCCTGGAGGGTGGTGGCCCGCCGGCTCCTCGCCGCGCTGCGCCGTGGACCCGCGGGCTGGGAGGGGCTGCGCACGGCCGTACCCCGCCTGCCGCGGGCGCTGGCCGCCCGCCGCGCCCTCCCCCCGGCCGTCGAACGCGACCGCCGCCTCCTGGAACGCACCGGCGGCTGACGTCGCGGCGCCCGCTGTTACCTCCCCTGCACGACGGGCAGCAGGCCGATATGAGTACAGCACCGAACCCGATCCAGCTCCAGAAGCACCTGAGCGGCGTGGACTACCCCGCCAGCAAGAACGACCTGGTCCAGGCCGCCCGCGACCACGGAGCGGACGACGACATCGTCAAGGCCCTGGAGAACATGCCGGACCGCGAGTACGACGGCCCCAACGCCGTCAGCCAGGCGGTCACCAAGAAGTGACCGAGCGGTGACCAGCGTGCGCGGCGGGCCGCCGGCACCCGTCGCGCACCCCGCCGGAGCCCGGGCAGATCAGGGGAGCTGCCAGCCCCGGTCGCGCAGCGCCTCGACGAGCGAGGCCGCGGCGTCGGGCTGCACCGACAGCTCGGCGACGCCCAGCGGCAACCCGGGCGCGTGCTCCAGCCGGACGTCCTCGACGTTGACCCCGACCTCGTCGCACACCTGGAACAGGCGGGCGAGCTGACCGGGACGGTCGCCGATGACCACCTGCACCACCGCGTACGCCGAGGCGGGCCCGCCGTGCTTGCCCGGAATGCGGTCGTGCCCGGCGACACCCCGCTTGAGGAGCTGCGTGATGTCCTGCATGGCGGTGCCGTCGCCGTCCGCCAGGGCGCGCAGCGCGCCGGCGGCCTCGGTGAGGTCCCGGGCGACGGCCTCCAGCACCTCGGCGACCGGGGCCGCGTTGCCGGACAGGATGCCGAGCCACAGGCCGGGGTCGCTGCCGGCGATCCTGGTGACGTCACGGACGCCCTGACCGGCCAGGCCGAGCGCGACGTCCGTGGTGTCGGCCAGCCGCGCGGCCACGGCGGAGGCCGTGACGTGCGGCGCGTGGGACACGACGGCCACCGCCCGGTCATGCTCGACCGCGCCGACCTCGACCGGGTTCGCCCCGCACAGCTCCGCCAGCCGCAGCACGGCGGCCTTCGCCCCGGGAGCGGCTTCCTCGGTGGGGCACAACGCCCACGGGCGGCCCAGGAACAGGTCCTCGCGGGCCGCGCCCGGGCCGCTCCGCTCCCGCCCGGCGAGCGGGTGCGAGGCGACATAGGACGACAGGTCGCAGCCGAGCCGCCTGGCCCGGTCGATGGGCTCGGCCTTGACGCTCGCCACGTCGGTGTAGAAGCGGGCGGCGCCGTGCCGCTGCAGCTCCAGCAGCTCGTTCGCCACGAACGCCGGAGGCACCGCGATCACCGCCAGGTCCACGCCCTCCTCGGGCGGGGTCTCCGGCGCCCACTCCTCGCCCGCGCCGAGCTCGCGCGCCAGCCGTACGGCGCCGGGGTCGCGATCGGCGAGCAGGACCCGCACGCCGTGCCTGCGCAGCGCCAGCGCGGTGCTGGTGCCGATGAGACCGGTGCCGACGACGAGCACGGTGCGTAGTTCCATCTGGATGTCCTGGTGTGTCGGGCCGCCCCTGGCCGGGGCTTACTGGGCGATGTCCTGGCGGAGGGCGACGGCGCCCCGCAGATAGACGTGGTGGATCTCCGAACGGGGCCGGTCGGTCTCGATGTGGGCCATGAGGCGGACGACGCGGGGCAGCGCGCCCGGCACGCCTATCTCGGAGCAGCAGATCAGCGGCACCTCGTGGAAGCCCAGCTTGCGCGCCGCCAGCGCGGGAAACTCCGCCGTCAGGTCGGGCGTGGCCGTGAACAGCACGCTGATCACGTCGTCCGTGGTCAGCCGGTTGCGCTCCATGAGCGTGCTCACCAGCTCGGTCGTGCCCTCGATGATCGAGTCACGATCGTCGGCGTCCACCTGGATCGCCCCACGGACCGCCCGCACCATGTGGTTCGTCCCCTTCTGACAAGCGGGAGAGCCCGTACGGGACAAAGCACGCACGGGCTCCTGCGTTCGGACAGATTACAGCTTCACGGCCGCGTACAGCTCGCCGACCTCTTTCAGGGTCAGCGCGCGGATCGTGCCGGGCTTGGTGCGGCCCAGCTTCACCGGGCCGAACTCGATCCTGGCCAGGTCGATGACCCGGTGCCCCGCCTCCTCCAGCATCCGCCTGACGACGTGCTTGCGCCCCTCGTGCAGGACGACCTCGACCAGCGCCTGCTGGGCGTGCTCCTGCACGATGGCGAAGCTGTCGGCCCTGGCGAGGCCGTCCTCCAGCTCGATGCCCTGCTTGAGCCGCCGCCCGAGGTCCCTCGGGATCGGGCCGGGCACCTTCGCCCAGTACTTCTTCTGCACGCCGTAACTCGGGTGGGTGAGCCGGTTGGCCAGCTCGCCGTCGTTGGTGAGCAGCAGCAGGCCCTCGGTCTCGGTGTCGAGCCGGCCCACGTGGAACAGCCTCGGCGCCAGCTCCTGGACGAAGTCGGCCAGGCACGGGCGGCCCTGCGGGTCCTCCATGGTGGACACGACGCCGATGGGCTTGTTCAGCGCGTAGTAGACCAGGTCGGGGGCCGTCGGGATGCGCTTGCCGTCCACATGGATGACCTGCTTGGCCGGGTCGACCTTGGCGCCGAAGCGCCGTACGACCTGGCCGTTCACCGTGACGCGGCCCTCGCCGATCATCTCCTCGCACGCCCTGCGGCTGGCCACGCCCGCCTGCGCGAGCACCTTCTGCAGCCGGACGCCGTCCGGGACCTCGGTGGTGTCACGCTCGTCGGTGTAGCCCTCGGGGAACAGGTCGCGGTCGCGGATGGGCTGGCGGCCCGCCTTGATCCGGGCCTGCTGGGGGCTGCCGGGACCCTTGCGGTCACCGGACGCGCCGCCTCCCGGCCCGCCGGTCCTGCCGGCCCTGCCGATCGTCTGGACGTCGTCGCGCCTGCCGCCACGGGCGTTCGCCCGTACGACGCCGCGGGGCGCGTCGCCGTCACGCCTGCCGTAGCGGGAACGGGTCGACCCCGCCTCGCGGGGCGCGCCCTGCTCGGAACGGCCCCCGCCCCGCTCGGACCGGTAGCCGCCCCGGTCATCCGACCGGTAGCCACGCCCCTCGGAACGCTCACCGAACCGCTCGCCACGCCCCTCAGAACGGTCACCGAACCGGTCGGTACGCCGCTCAGGACGGTCACCGAACCGATCCGTACGCCGCTCAGGACGGTCACCGAAACGATCCGTCCGCCGCTCGGGGCGGTCGGTGGACCGGTCGGTGCGGCGCTCGGGGCGGTCGGCTCGGTAGCCGCCGCGGTTACCGTCGCGGTCGCGGTCCCAGCCCCGGTTGCCGCCCCGCTCACCTGACCGGTCACCACCGTACGAGCGGTCGCCGGATCGGTCGCGGTCACGGTCGCCCCGGGGGCCGCCGAAGCCTTCGCCGCGCGGGCGCTCGGCGCGGGCGCTGCGACCGTACCTGTCAGGCCGGTCGGAGCGGTCGGAGCGGTCGTCCCGGGAGTACCCGCCGTCCCGGTCGGCACGGGCGGGCCGGTCGTCGCGGTCGCCGCGCGGCCAGGAGCCGCGGTCACGGTCGCCGCCGCGGTCGCCGGCGTAACGGTCATCGCGGCGGTTTCGGTCATCTCGGGGGTAGCGGCCCTCGCTCGCGCCGTCACGTCCGCCGTACCGGGCGCGGGAGCCCCCGCGGTCGGCGCGGAGGGAGTCGCGCGAAGGCCGGCCGTCGCCGCCGGAGTCGCGGCCGTAGCCACGGTTGTCACGGTCACCGCCGTACGAGCGGTCGCCGGCCGACCGGCCGCGGTCACGGTCGCCGTAGGACCGGTCGCGGTCGCCGGACGTCCGGCCGCCGTACCCGCGGTCGTCGCGCTCCGTGCGGAAGGCGGGACGCCCGCCACGGCCGGCACTTCGGTCCGAGCCGCCGGTGCGTCCACGACCGCGTCCATCACCGGACGGGGTGCTTCGCCTGTTGATCACTTTGTTGTCTCCTCGAGGTTCTCCACGTCGTCGGGGAGGAAGGGCGCGAGCTCGGGGAGCTCGCTCAGGTCCCGTAGTCCCAGACGTTCAAGGAAGTATGAGCTTGTCCGGTAGAGCACTGCCTGGCTCTCCGGGTCGGTGCCGGCCTCCTCGACCAGCCCCCTGGCGACGAGCGTCCGCATGACGCCGTCGCTGTTGACGCCGCGTACGGCGGCGACACGGGCGCGGCTCACCGGTTGCCGGTAGGCCACGACCGCGAGAGTCTCCAACGCGGCCTGGGTCAGCCGCGACTGCTGGCCGTCGCGGACGAACCGCTCGACCAGCGCGGCGCAGTCGGCGCGCGTGTAGAACCGCCAGCCGCCTGCGACCTCTCTCAGATCGAAACCCCGCCCGGAGGCGGTGTATTCCGCCGCGAGCCCGCGCAGCGCGGCGGCCACCTCGTGGGTGGGGCGCTCCAGCACCTGCGCGAGGGTCACCTCGGCGACGGGCTCATCGACCACCAGCAGGATAGCCTCCAGAGCCGCCTGCAGCGTCGGCCCTTCCGCCCGCTCCCGCACCTCCCCCTGGTCACCGCCGCCGGCGAACTGGCTGCCTGCGTCGGCCCCCGAATCGGAGAACGGCGGCTCCGGCTGCTCGGCAGCCGTCGGCGCCGGCGGAGGTGTCGCGGCGCCGCCCAGTGTCCCCTGCCCCGCCGGTGCCGTCCCGGAGGAGAAGACGGCGGGCTCGAACGCTTCTGCCGCCTGAGAGGGCTCGGCGGGCTCGGACGCTTCTGCCGCCGTAGGCCCAGACACCTCGGCGGGCCTGGCCGCCTCCCTGGGTTGAGGGGCGTCGTCGGACTGAGGGACCTTGGCGGGCCCAGGCGCCTCCCCAGGCTGACGGGCCTCGCCAGGCTGACGGGCCTCCCCAGGCTGACGCGCCTCTTCGGGCGGAGGGGGGTCGGTGGGGGTGGGGTCCGGGGGGTGGGCCAGGGAGCCTGGGAGGGTCATCCAGGCGGGCAGGGGCTGGCGGGAGTCGGGCGGGTTGGGGCTGTCAGTCATTGCGTGGCTTCTCCGCTGATTCCTCGTAGTCGTCCCCCACCGCCACGTCCCCTTCGTCGGCCCCGGTCCAGGTGACGTGCAGGTCGCCCAGCGGCTCGACCTGCTCGAACGTCACCGCCGCCTCCCGGAACAGCTCCAGCACGGCCAGGAACCGCGCGATGACCTCGAAGGTCCCCGTGCAGTCGGCGACGAGCGCGCGGAAGGTGGCCCGGCGCAGCCGCCGCAGGTGCATGACGAGGATCGCGGCCTGCTCCTTGACGCTGGCCAGCGGCTGGTAGATGTGCCCGATGCTGACGGTGGGCGGCGCTTTGGGGGTGAAGGCCCGGGCCGCGATCCTGGCGAGTTGCTCGGGCCCGATGCCGAGCACCAGCTCGGGCAGCAGGTTCGCGAACTGGGGCTCCATCTGCACGGTACGCGGGAAGCGCAGCGCCTCCTCCGCCATGAGCCCGGAGAAGACCTTCGCCACCTCTTTGTACGCCTTGTACTGCAGCAACCGCGCGAACAGCAGGTCCCTGGCCTCCAGCAGCGCCAGGTCCTCCTCGTCCTCCACCTCGCCGGAGGGCAGCAGCCTGGCCGCCTTCAGGTCGAGCAGCGTGGCCGCGACCAGCAGGAAGTGGCTGGTCTGGTCGAGGTCCCACTCGGGGCCCCGGGAGCGGATGTAGGCGATGAACTCGTCGGTGACCTTGGAGAGGGAGACCTCGGTGATGTCGAGCTTGTGCTTGGCGATGAGGCCGAGGAGCAGATCGAAGGGCCCTTCGAAGACGTCCAGGTGGACCTGGAAGCCCTGGGGGTCGCTCTGCTCGGCGGCGGTGGTCACCTGGCCATTGTGGCAGGTGCCGGCCAGCGCGAGAGCACTTCGCGGGCCAGCTCGCGATAGGCGTTGGCGCCCAGCGAGGAGGGGTCGAACGTGGTGATCGGCTCGCCGGCGACGGTGGCGTCGGGGAAGCGCACGGTGCGGTTGATGACCGTGTGGAACACCTTGTCGCCGAACGCCTCGACCACGCGGGCCAGCACCTCGCGGCCGTGCAGGGTGCGGGCGTCGTACATGGTGGCGAGCAGGCCCTCGATCTCGAGGTCCTCGTTGAGGCGCTCCTGGACCTTGGAGATGGTGTCCATGAGCAGCGCGACGCCGCGCAGCGCGAAGAACTCGCACTCGAGCGGCACCATGACGCCGTGGGCGCAGGTGAGCGCGTTGATGGTGAGCAGGCCGAGCGACGGCTGGCAGTCGATGAGGCAGACGTCGTAGTGCGGCAGCAGCGGCTTGATGACGCGGCCGAGCACCTGCTCGCGGGCCACCTCGGTGACGAGCTGGACCTCGGCGGCGGACAGGTCGATGTTGCTGGGCAGCAGGTCGAGGCCCTCGACGCCGGTCTGCAGCAGCACCTCCTCGGCGGTGACGCCGCGCTCCATGAGGAGGTTGTAGACGGTCAGGTCGAGCTGGAGCGGGTTGATGCCGAGGCCGACGGAGAGCGCGCCCTGGGGGTCGAAGTCGACCAGCAGCACCTTGAGGCCGCATTCGACGAGCGCGGCGCCCAGGTTGATGGTGGTCGTGGTCTTGCCGACCCCGCCCTTCTGGTTGACCATCGCGACCACGCGCGCCGGGCCGTGCACGGCGGGGGGCACCGGCTCGGGGAACACCGGCCGGGGCCGCTGGGTGGGCCCTAGGTTGACGCCGTTGGAAGGCGCGTTGGTCTTCGTGTCGCCCCAGGGGTTGTCGGGGGTCCCCGGGGTCGAACCCTTGGTCGTCACAGTCACCAGCTCGAACCTCCCTGACGGTCCCGAACCGGACCGTCCGGACGGACACTATGGCGTCACCACTTAACGCGGCAAGGCGGCACGCCGTCGGTGCCGCACGTCGCAAAAACTATAGATCACTGCCGGGCGCGCGGGTGCGCGGCCGCGTAGACCTCGCGGAGCTTGTCGACCGTGACCAGGGTGTAGACCTGCGTGGTCGTGACCGAGGCGTGGCCGAGCAGTTCCTGGACCACCCTAACGTCGGCGCCGCCGTCAAGGAGGTGGGTTGCGAATGAATGGCGTAGAACGTGCGGGCTTATCCCGTCGAGTCCGGCCCGTTCGGCGGCGGCCTGGAGCACTTCCCAGGCGCCCTGCCTGGTCAGTCGTCCGCCGCGGGCGTTGAGGAAGACGGCGGGCGTGCCGCGCCCGTGCGCGAGCAGGCCGGGCCGGGCGCGGACGAGGTAGGCGTCGAGCGCGGCGCGGGCGTAGCGGCCCAGGGGGACGACGCGGGTGCGGCCGCCCTTGCCGCGCAGGCGCACCTGGTCGTCCTCCAGGTCGTCGACGGCCAGGCCGACGGCCTCGGAGATGCGCGCGCCGGTGCCGTACAGGACCTCCAGCAGGGCGCGGTTGCGCAGGGTCAGGGGGGCGCCGTCGGGGCCGGAGGCGGCGATGAGCCGCTCGACCTCGTCCACCGTGATGGCCTTGGGCAGCCGGCGGAGCTGGCGCGGCGGGCGCACCTGGTGGGCGGGGTCGTGGGCGGTGACGCCTTCGCGCAGGGCGAAACGGTGCAGGCCGCGTACGGCCGAGACCGCGCGCGCGGCCGAGCTGGCGACGAGCGCGGGATGCTCCCCGTCGCCCTCGCGCAGCGCGGCGAGGAAGGCCTGGACGTCGGCCTCCCCCACCTCGCCGAGCTCGCCACGGCCGCGCGCCCGCAGGTGCTCCATGTAGCGGCGCAGGTCACGGCGGTAGGACGCGAGCGTGTTGGCGGCCAGGCCCCGCTCCACCGCCAGATGGGCGAGGTAGCTGGAGAGCACTGCCTCCACGAGCCGGTCCTTCCCGAAACGTCACGCCTCCGGGGCGTCGGCCGGGCGCAACGTGGCGAAACCCTCGACCGAAGCCGCATATGCGGCGAGGATACCGGCCACGGCCGGGGAATTGTGGATCATACCCATGAGCGCCTTCTCGACCGCGTCGGGCAGCGGGACCCATTCGACCGGCATGTCGACCTCCTCGTGCCGGTGCACGAAGCCGTTCTCCTCGTCGGGGATCCTGGTGAGGTCGCGGGCGAGGAAGACCCGGATGCGCTCGTCGCTCATGCCGGGCGAGGTGCGCAGGTCGACGAGGGTGTGCCAGGTGGCGGCCCGGTAGCCGGCCTCCTCGGCCAGCTCGCGGGCGGCCCCGTCGACCAGCGATTCGCCCGCCACGTCGCGGAGCCCGGCCGGCAGCTCCCACAGGAGCCGCCGGGCCGGGTGGCGATACTGCCTGATCATGAGGACGCGGTCGAGGTCGTCGAGGGCGAGCACGGCGACGGAGCCGGGATGCACCACGTAGTCACGGTCGGCGACCTCGTCGCGCGGCATCCTGACGGTGTCGGTGACCACCCGGATGACGCGGCCGGAGAAGCGTTCCTTGGTCTCGACGACGTCCCACGACTCGGGCGTGTCGCTGATCACGGTTGAGCTCACTGAGCGACCTTAGCGCCCACCCGGCCCTCGGCGTAGTCGAGCGCCGCGCCGATGAGGCCCTTGAACATCGGGTTGGCGCGGGTCGGGCGGGAGCGGAACTCGGGGTGCGCCTGCGTGCCGACGAAGAACGGGTGCGTCTCCACCGGCAGCTCGGTGTACTCGACCAGGCGGCCGTCGGGCGACAGGCCGCTGAAGACCATGCCCACCTGCTCAAGCTGCTCGCGGTAGGCGTTGTTGACCTCGTACCTGTGGCGGTGGCGCTCGTCGGCCTTGGCCTTGCCGCCGTAGAGCCGGCGGGCGAGCGAGCCCTCGGCGAGCTTGGCGGTGTAGCTGCCGAGGCGCATGGTGCCGCCCATGTCGCGCTCGCCGGCGACGACGTCCTCCTGGTCGGCCATGGTGGAGATGACCGGGTGCTTGGTGTCGGGGTCGAACTCGGTGGAGTTGGCGTCGGCGATGCCGGCCATGTTGCGGGCGGCCTCGATGACCATGCCCTGCATGCCGAGGCAGATGCCGAGCAGCGGCACCTTGTTCTCCCTGGCGTGCCGGATGGCGCCGATCTTGCCCTCGATGCCGCGTACGCCGAACCCGCCGGGGATGAGCACGCCGTCGACGCCGTCGAGCTCGCGCTCGGCGCCCTCGGGGGTCTCGCAGTCGTCGCTCTTGACCCAGCGGATGTTGACCCGAGCGTCGTTGGCGAAGCCGCCCGCGCGCAGCGCCTCGGTGACCGACAGGTAGGCGTCGGGCAGGTCGATGTACTTGCCGACCAGCGCGATCGTGACCTCCTTGGCCGGGCGGTGCACGCGGCGCAGCAGCTCCTCCCACTCCTTCCAGTCGACGTCGCGGAAGGGCAGGCCGAGCCGGCGCACGACGTAGGCGTCGAGGCCCTCGGAGTGGAGCACCTTGGGGATGTCGTAGATGGAGGCGGCGTCGACGGCGGAGACCACGGCGTCCTCGTCGACGTCGCACATCAGGCTGATCTTGCGCTTGATCGCCGTCTGCACGGGCCGGTCGGAGCGCAGCACGATGGCGTCGGGCTGGATGCCGATGCTGCGCAGCGCGGCCACGCTGTGCTGGGTGGGCTTGGTCTTGAGCTCGCCGGACGGCCCGATGTAGGGCAGCAGCGAGACGTGCAGGCAGAAGACGTTGTCGCGGCCCACCTCGTGCCGGATCTGCCGGACGGCCTCCAGGAACGGCAGCGACTCGATGTCGCCGACGGTGCCGCCGACCTCGGTGATGACCACGTCGACCTCGGGACCGGCCATGCCCCTGATGCGGTCCTTGATCTCGTTGGTGATGTGCGGGATGACCTGGACGGTGTCGCCGAGGTATTCGCCCCGCCGCTCCTTGGCGATGACGTTGGAGTAGACCTGCCCGGTGGTCACGTTGGCCGAGCCGTGCAGGTCGGTGTCGAGGAAACGCTCGTAGTGGCCGACGTCGAGGTCGGTCTCCGCGCCGTCGTCGGTGACGAACACCTCGCCGTGCTGGAACGGGTTCATCGTCCCGGGGTCGACGTTGAGGTAGGGGTCGAGCTTCTGCATGGTGACCCGGAGACCGCGTGCCTTGAGCAGGCGACCGAGGCTGGAGGCCGTGAGCCCCTTGCCGAGACTGGAGGCGACACCGCCGGTGACGAACAGATGCTTGGTTTGCGATGCGCTGCGCAAAGGGGCTCCCGTGGCTCGATGTGTGGTCGAAGTGTCCACGGGCTCTCAGGATATCAAACAACGCCCCTCACATGCCCGAACGGTATGACCTAGCGGTAACTTTGGTGGCTATGTCACTAGTTCGGCGGGCCGTGAACGCGGCGATCCATCGCGCCTACACGGCGATCCGCCGCGCCGGCGCGATTTCCCCGGCCACCCCGGGAGGCTACCGGTTCCGGCGGATGGGCGACGGGGTCAGCATCGCGTTCCCTCCTGGGGCGATCTTCGGCGAGGCGTACATCGAGATCGGCGACCACACGCTCGTCGGCGAGCGCGTGTCGATGTCCTGCGGCATGAACCCCGGCCTGGACCTCGGCCCCTCCTCCATCCTGAGGATCGGCCGCGGCTGCTCGATCGGCCGGGGCACGCACATCGTGGCCCACCAGTCGATCGACATCGGCGACGACGTCTTCACCGGCCCGTACGTCTACGTCACCGACCAGAATCACGTCTACGACGACCCCGACGTGCCGATCGGCCGCCAGTGGCCGCGCAACAGCCCCGTCTCGATCGGCTCCGGCTCCTGGCTGGGCGCCGGGGCGATCATCCTGCCGGGGACGACGCTCGGCCGGCAGTGCGTGGTCGCGGGCGGCGCGGTGGTGCGCGGCACGTTCCCGGACCACAGCGTGGTGGCGGGGGTCCCGGCGCGGCGGGTGCGCGGGTACACGCCGGAGCTGGGCTGGCACGACCCCGTCCGGTTAGGCACGGCGTCCTGACCCGGGACGCGACCCCGGCCAGGGGATGGACCGAACTTCCTTCGGTCGGTTAGCGTCTGGTCATGAGGACCGCTGTGTGTGAACGCCTCGGCGTCGAGTTCCCGTTGTTCGCCTTCAGCCACTGCAGGGACGTCGTGGCCGCGGTCACGAACGCGGGCGGGATCGGGGTGCTGGGCGCGATCGCGTACTCGCCCGACCAGCTCGACACCGAGCTGTCCTGGATCGACGAGCAGGTGGGCGGCAAGCCGTACGGGGTGGACGTGCTCGTGCCCGGCAAGGTGGACGCCGCCGCTCTGGGGGACGGCCACCTCATGGACTTCGTGCCCGAGCGGCACCGCGACTTCGTCGCCCACCTGATGTCCAAGTACCGGGTGGGCGGGTCGGCGCAGCCGATGGCGGTGACGGGCGACTCCTTCGGCCGCCGGGTGACGGCGTCGGGAGCGTCGAGCCTGGTGGACGTGGCGCTCAAGCACCCGATCGGGCTCATCGCGAGCGCCCTGGGCCCGCCCCCGCCGGAGATGGTGGCCAAGGCGAGGGAGGCGGGCGTGCCGGTCGCGGCGCTGGTCGGCACCGTGGAGCACGCGCGCAGGCAGGTGGCCGCGGGCGCGGACCTCATCGTGGCCCAGGGCACCGAGGCGGGCGGCCACACCGGCGAGATCTCCACGATGGTGCTGGTGCCGCAGGTCGTGGACGCGGTCGCGCCGGTGCCGGTGCTGGCCGCGGGCGGCATCGCCACCGGGCGGCAGATGGCGGCGGCCATGGCACTCGGCGCGCAGGGCGTGTGGTGCGGCTCGGTCTGGCTGACCACGGAGGAGGCCGAGACGGCTCCGGCGGTCAAGCGCAAGATGCTGGCCGCCTCGTCCCTCGACACGGTCCGCTCGCGTTCGCGCACGGGCAAGCCGGCCCGCCAGCTCAAGTCCGCCTGGACGCAGGAGTGGGACGCCGCCCAGGAGAGCCCGGGACCGCTCGGCATGCCGCTGCAGATGCTCGTCGCCGAAGGGGCGATGGCCCGCATCACCGCCGCGGCCGAGCGGGGCGAGCCGGGCGCGCTGGAGCTGGCCAACTACTTCGTCGGGCAGGTCGTGGGCCAGCTCGACCAGATCAAGCCCGCCCGGCAGGTGGTCTACGAGATGGTCAGCGAGTTCGCGGAGGCGGTCGAGCGCCTGGCCCGCCTTTCCGAGTGAGCGCCCCGCCGGGGTAGCCTGCGCCTGTGGTCGGCACTCCTGAGCTGGAACGCGGCACCGGAGTCCCCGCGCACGTGCAGATCGAGCGGTGGCTGCTGGAGTCGATCGACGGGGGCGAGCTGGCGCCCGGCGACCGGCTGCCCGGCGAGCGTGAGCTGGCCGGGCGGCTCGGCGTGAGCCGGATGACGCTGCGCCAGGCCCTCGCCACGCTGGAGCGCGACGGGCTGCTGGTCCGGGTGCCGGGACGGGCGGGCGGGGCGTTCGTGGCCGAGCCGCGCGTCGAGTGCGACCTGACCGGGCTCGCCGGGTTCACCGAGCAGCTGCGCCGGGCCCGCCTGCGGGCCCGGGCGCGCGTCCTGACCGCCACGACGGTGCCCGCTCCGGGGGCGGCGGCGCGGGCGCTGGGGGTCGCGGCGGGCTCCCCCGTGCACGAGGTGGCGCGGGTGCGCTCGGCGGGCCGCTCGCCGATGGCGCTGGAGCGCTCGTTCTTCCCGCCGCTGCCCGGCTTCCTCGGCGAGGACCTGACGGGCTCGCTCTACGCGCTGCTCGGCGCCCGCTACGACCTGGAGCCGCGTACGGCGGTCGAGCACCTGGACCCGGTGATCGCGGGCGCCGGGGAGGCCGCCGAGCTGGGCATCGAGCCGGGCGCGCCGCTCATGCTCATCGAGCGGACGGCGTACGCGGCCGGCGGCGTGCCGGTGGAGTACGCCCGCGACCTGTTCCGGCCCGACCGGGTGCGGATCTCGGTGCGCAGCGGCATCACGTGAGCGGCGTCCTGACGACGGCGCCGGGCACGCGGGCGCCCTCGATCTCGACCTCCACCTCGGTGCCCTCGCCGGCCTCCGCCGGCAGGTAGGCGTAGGCGACGGAGGCGCGGGCGGTGTAGCCGTAGCCGCCGGAGGTCACCCGCGACACCACCCGGCCGGCCAGGCGGACCGGCTCGTTGCCGAGCGCCACGGCGCGCGGGTCGGCGAGGACGAGGCAGCGCAGCCGGCGTCCCGGGGCCGGGTCGAGCGCGTCGCGGCCGATGAAGTCCTTGTCCTGCCTGACGCAGAAGCCGAGGCCCGCCTCGTACGGCGTGGTCTCCGGGCCGATGTCGGCGCCCCAGACCCGGTAGCCCTTCTCCAGGCGGAGGCTGTCGATGGCCCGGTAGCCGCCCGCGACCAGGCCGTGCGGCCGCCCGGCGCGCCACAGGGTCTCCCAGAGCGCGCGGCCGTACTCGCTGGAGCAGTAGAGCTCCCAGCCCGGCTCGCCGACGAACGTCACGGCCAGCGCCAGCACCGGCACGTCGCCGACGGTGGTCTCGCGGGCGGTCATGAACGGCAGGTCCATCGGGCCGGGGGTGAGCCCGGCGACGACGTCGCCGGCGCGCGGGCCCCACAGGGCGAAGCAGGCGTACTGGCCGGTCACGTCGGCGATCCTGGCCTTCGCTCCGGTGAGCGCGGCCTGCCGGCGCAGCCGGCCGAGGTCGTGCCCGCCGAACGCGGTGCCGGTGACGACGAGGAACTCCTCCTCCCCCCGGCGGGTGACGGTGAAGTCGCACTCGATGCCGCCGCGCCGGTTGAGCGCCTGGGTGTAGACGACGGCGCCGACCTCGCGGGCGACCCGGTTGGCGCAGACCCGTTCCAGGAGTTCGGCCGCGCCGGGGCCGGTGACCTCGATCTTGGCGAACGAGCTCTCGTCGAACAGCCCGGCGGCCGTGCGCGTGGCGCGGTGCTCGGCGCCGATCGCGGGCGACCAGCCGCGCCCGGCCCACCCGCCCGGCCGCTCCCCCTCGTCGCCGGTGTCGTTCGCCCGGTAGAAGTCGACGCGCTCCCAGCCCGCCTTCTCGCCGAAGACGGCGCCGTGCGCGGCGTGCCAGGGGTAGGCGGGCGAGGTGCGGAGGGGCCGGCCCGCGCTGCGCTGCCGGCCGGGGTAGGGGATGTCGTAGTAGGTCTCGTAGTTCTCCACGGCCCGCTTCAGCGTGTACGACGGGGAGCGGTAGTGGCGGCCGAAGCGGCGCACGTCCATGTGCCAGAGGTCCATCGGCGGCTCGCCGCCGGCGATCCACTCGGCCGTCACCTTGCCGATGCCGCCCGCGCCCGCGATGCCGTGCGCGCAGAACCCGGCGGCCACGAAGAACCCGGCGACCTCGCTCTCGCCGAGGCAGAACTCGTTGTCGGGGGTGAACGCCTCGGGCCCGTTGACGAGCTTGCGGATGCCGACGTCGCCCATCGCGGGGACGCGGAGGCGGGAGTTGGCGGAGATCTCCTCGAAGCGCGGCCAGTCCTCGGGCAGGAGGCGGCCGTTGAAGTCGGCGGGCACGGCGTCGTAGGAGTCGGGGGCGGCGGTCCAGGGCGCGCAGGTGCGCTCGTAGCCGCCCATGACCAGGCCCCGGACCTCCTGCCGGTAGTAGACGAGCAGGTCGGGGTCGCGCAGGGTGGGCAGGCGTGGGTGGTCGTGGCAGGCGTCGGTGACGACGTACTGGTGCGACATCGGGACGATCGGGACGCGCACCCCGGCCATGCGGCCGATCTCGGCGGCGAACATGCCGCCGCAGTTGACCACGATCTCGCAGTCGAGGTCCCCGTGGTCGGTGACGACGCCGGTGACCCGGCCGCCGGCCGTCCTGACGCCGAGGACGCGGACGCCGGTCCTGATCCGCGCGCCGCCCTCACGGGCTCCCGCGGCGAGGGCGTAGCAGAGCTGGGAGGGGTCGATCTGGCCGTCGGTCGGCAGGTACGCCGCCCCGACCACGCCCTCCGGGTCCATGAGCGGGAACAGTTCGACGGCCTCGGCCACCGAGATCTCCTCCAGCGGCAGCCCCGACGCGCGCGCCCAGCCGATCTGCCGGCGGATCTCCTCCATGCGCTCGGGCGTGGAGGCCAGCTTGATGCCGCCGCACTCGGTCCAGCCGGCGTCGAGGGTGCGGTAGAGCTCGACGGAGTACTGGTTCATGCGGGTCAGCGTGGGGTCGGCGCGGAGCTGGCCGACCAGGCCCGCGGAGTGGAAGGTGGAGCCGCTGGTCAGCTCGTCCCGCTCCAGCACGACGACGTCGCGCTCGCCGAGCCGGGTCAGATGGTAGGCCACGGACGTGCCGCCGACGCCCCCGCCGATGATCACGATGCGGGCCGAGTCGCTCATGATCGGGAGGCTAACCGCCGGGGATCAAAAGGTCTAGACCGTTTGGCGGCGGGCGGCCTAGCATCGACCATGGCCGTGTCCGAGGCGCCCGTACCTCCCGAGCTGCTCGACCTGCTGGACCGCGTCCCCCTGCCGGGCGGCGGGCCGCGCTCGGTCGAGGAGCTGCCCGGCGGGCTCACCAACCGCAACTACAAGGTCGTCACGCCCGCCGGCGCGTACGTGGTGCGGGTGCAGGCCAGCGACGGCGCGCTGCTGGCCATCGACCGGGACGCCGAGCACGCCAGCTCGCTCGCGGCGGCGGCCGCGGGGGTGGGGGCGCCGGTGCACGCGTACCTGCCGGAGCTGGGGGTGCTGGTGGTGGAGTACCTTCCTACGCGCGCCTTCACCGAGGCGGACCTGCGGGACCCCGCGAACCTGCCGCGGGTGGCGGAGGCGTGCCGGCGGCTGCACGCGGGGCCGCGGTTCCCGCGCGACTTCGACATGTTCGAGGTGCAGCGGCGGTATCTGGAGATCGTGCGGGAGCGGGGTTTCCGCTTGCCAGCGAGATATCTGGATTTCATGCCCGACGCGGCAAAAATCCGGAAATGTCTGGCGGTGCGCGCCGAGGGCACCGTCCCCTGCAACAACGACCTGCTGCCGGGCAACATCCTCGACGACGGCGAGCGCCTGTGGCTCATCGACTACGAGTACGCCGGCAACAACGACCCCTGCTTCGAGCTCGGCAACATCTGGAGCGAGTCCGCCCTGCCGCCCGGCCACCTGGAGGAGCTGGTCACCGCGTACTACGGCCGCCGGCTGCGCCACAAGATCGCCCGCGCCCGGCTGCTCGGCCTCATGTCCAAGTACGGCTGGACGCTCTGGGCCGCCATCCAGGACGGCGCGAACGACGCCATCGACTTCGACTTCTGGTCCTGGGGGATGGAGAAGTACGAGCGGGCCGTGGCGGAGTTCACCGGCGGCGGGCTCACGGATCTCATGAACGAGGCCGCGCGTTCCGACTGAAGCCGGGCAGACTGGAGCAATGCTCGCCGCACTGACCGGCCTGGGCCTGTCCACGGCCGCCGGCCTCAACGCCTACATCCCGCTCCTGGTCGTCGGCGTGCTGTCGAACCTCACCGACACCGTGAGGCTCCCCGACGGCTACGCCTGGCTGTCCAACTGGGGCGTGCTCGCGATCATCGCGGTGCTGCTGGCCGCCGAGGTGGTCCTCGACAAGGTGCCCGCCGTCGACAGCGTCAACGACGCCATCCAGACCGTGGTGCGCCCGGCCTCGGGCGGCGTCGTCTTCTCGGCCACGAACGCCGCCGCCGAGCTGGAGAAGTCCTCCTGGATGACCGAGCACCCCTGGGTCGGCTGGCTGCTCGGCATCGGCGTCGCGCTGGCCGTGCACGCCATGAAGGCCGCCGCCCGCCCCCTCGTCAACGTGGGCACGGCGGGGGCCGGCGCCCCGGTCGTGAGCACCGTCGAGGACGCGGGCTCGCTCGGCATGAGCCTGATCGCGATCTTCCTCCCGGTGCTGGTGATCGTCGCGCTGGTGCTGCTCGCCGTGCTGAGCTGGTGGCTCCTGCGGCGCGTACGCCGTCTCCGTGCCCGCAGGAGGGCCGCCAGGAGTCAGCCTCCAGGATGACCCGCGGTCACCCTGCGGGCTGATCCCCCGGTTCCCGCGCGCCCCCTACAGTCCTTCCCGGTAGCGAACGCGACGTGTGGGCGTCACGTGGCCCCCGACCCTGCCGCGCCCACGCGGTGAGGGGTCCCGGCGATCCGCCGGGCCCCCTCACGCCGCCACGCGCCGCAGCCACCCGGTCACGAGGTGGACGAACTCCGCGGGCCGCTCCTCGTGCAGCCGGTGGCTGGAGCCCTCCCAGCACACGACCCTGGACGCCGGGTCCTTCAGCAGCCCCGCCTCCCAGGACGCCCGCCCGGGGTCGGACCAGATCGACAGCACCGGGCAGGTCCGGCGCGCCAGGTACTCCTCGCTAGCGAGGCGCGGCCCGATGGCGTCCGGCGCGGTGAACATGGCCTCCATCGCCTCGGCCAGCACGTGCGGGGCCATGCCGTGCAGGCGGCGCTTGTGCCAGCGGCGCACGACGGCGGGGGTGGCGGCGTTCGTGCACCACTCGTCGATGGCCTCGGCGGCCTCGTGCGGGCGCGGCCCGCGCAGGGCCGCGATCATGCGGGGGAAGCCGCGGACGATCGCGTCGGACATGCCGTAGCCGGGATCGACGGCGACGAGCGCCCGGACCCGGTCCGGGTGCTCGACGGCGAGGAAGGAGACCACCTGGGCGCCCATCGAGTGGCCGATCGCGACCGCCTCCCTGACGCCGAGGACGTCGAGGAGCGCCTTGAGGTCGGCGGCCATCGCGCGGGGCGTGTTGCCCGTCTCCGGGACGGACGAGTAGCCGTGCCCGCGCAGGTCGGGAGCGATCACGCGGTGGCCGGCGGCGGTCAGGGCGTCGAGGTGCCAGGACCACTGGTGGGAGTCGGTGCCCCAGCCGTGCACGAGCAGCAGCGGGGGCCGTCCGCCGTCGCCCGTGCCGTCGTCGGTGTAGAAGAGCCGGACGTCGCCGGCCACGTCGGCGTACGGCACGCCTCAGCCCGCCGCGCCCGCATCGGGGGCCGGGCTCGCGGACGGGGCCGGGCTCGCGCCGGGGGGCGGGCCGAGGAGGGCGGCCTCGCCCGCCGTCCAGCCGCCGTCCACGGCCAGCTCCGCGCCCGTCACGTACGACGCCGCGTCCGACAGCAGGAACGCGATCGCCTCCGCGACCTCCTCGGGCTCGCCCCACCGTCCGGCCGGGGCCAGGGGAAAGGTCCCCTCGCCGGAGACGGCGCCGAACTCCCGCGTCATCGGGGTGACGATCATCCCGGGGTGCACCGAGTTGACGCGGATCCGGTCCCGCGCGAACTCCAGCGCCGCCATCTTCGTGAGCCCGCGCACGCCCCACTTGGAGGCGCCGTACCCGCCGGTCCCCGGCAGCGCGAACAGGCCCGCGACGGACGACAGGTTCACGATCGCGCCGCCGCCCGACGCCCGCATGGCCCCGGCCACGGCCTTGAGCCCGAGGAAGACCCCGACCAGGTTGACCCGCAGCACCCGCTCGAACTCGGCCAGGGACTGCTGCTCGATGGTCGCGGCGGTCGCGATGCCGGCGTTGTTGACCAGGCCGTCCAGCCGCCCGAACTCCTCGGCCGTGCGCGCGACGACCGCCGCCCACCGCTCCTCGTCGGTCACGTCGTGCGGCAGGAACCGGCCGCCGACCTCCTTGGCGGTGGCGGTCCCCTCCTCCTCCAGCACGTCGGTGAGGACGACGTGCGCCCCGCCCGCGGCGCAGCGCCGCGCGGTGGCCGCGCCCATGCCGCGCGCTCCCCCTGTGATGATCACAACCTTGCCGTCCAGCACGCCCGCCGCCCTTCCGCCGCGATCCAGCCCCGACCCTGTGCAGTCAGCTTCTCGGCCGTGAACGACCGAGCTTGCAGCTCCTCGCCGTCGATGGCTTCGACGGTCCGGTCCGCGTCAGGCAGCGTGACTCACTGCCCAGCCCGTCTCACCGCGTGAGGCGATGTTGCGGGCTACGTTGACGTCGGCGTGCTCAGCGAAACCGCACGACGTACATGTGAAGGCGGCCTGGTCAGGCCGGTTGCGCTTGTCCACATGCCCGCAGTGCGAGCACTGCTGTGAGGTGTAGGCCGCATCCACGACGATCACCGCCACTCCTGCCCGGACCGCCTTGTAGGCGATGAAAGCTCCGAGCTGGTGGAAACTCCAGGAATGCAGCGCGACCCGCTGGGGCTTGCGAAGCCGTACCCGTTCGCGGATGCCCTGGAGATCCTCCAGAGCGATCCCGCGCCCGGTGCGTTCTGCCTCGGTCACGATGCTCTTGGCGATGATGTGGTTGACATTCGCGGCGAACCGCGCCTCGCGACGACGCCGCCGCTTCAGCAGCCGCTTGGCGGACTTGGTCCGCTTGGCCTGCAGACGGCGGCGAAGCCGGCGATGACGGTGGCGGACCGCGTTCAGGCCCTTGCCGCGATGACGGACCCCATCGGAAGTGGTGGCGATGTTGGCGATACCCAGATCCACCCCGACAAAGCCGTCCGGTTCCGACAGCGGCCGGTCGGCCACCTCGACCGTGGCATGCAGGAACCACATCCCGTCCCGGCAGATCAGATCCGACTCACCGCGTCGATGGACGGCCAGCAGCGCCAGTTGCCGCGCCGAGCCGGTGAAGGTCACACCTTTCAGCCGCCCGGCGGTCGTCCAGATCGACACCGTCCGCGCGTCATGCTGCCAGGACAGGCACCGGTCGTCATACGGCTGGGCCGCCGGCGACCGGAAGGAGATCGGCCGGGCTTCGATGGCGGCCCGGCGCGGCGATCCGGGCTTGCCCAGGTGCCCGGCGGCCAGGTTGGCGTGCAGGGTGCGATAGGCGTCGCACACCTTCTTGATCACATGCTGGGCGGCCTGGGCGGCCGGCCCGAACTCGGCCTTGATCCGGTCGTAGGTGTGCTTGCGCAGGTCGAAGTTGCGGAAACAGTGGTGCTGGAACGCCAGTGCCGCGACCAGATTCGCCGCCGTCGGCAGGAGCTTCACCTGCACCACCAGTTTCACAATCGAACAAACTATCAGCAGGTCCACGTCACCGCATTGGAAAACACACCCCAATATCCGGCGGGGTCGTAGCGTGGTCTACAGCCTGCAGCGGCGCTCTCGACTCTGGTCGACTCTCTCAAGGGCGTCTCGGCGCGGCTGCTGCGCAAGGAGTTTCCGGTCCACATCCGCCGGTATCTGTGGGGCGGCCGTTCCTGGTCCCTCTCGTATTTCGCCGCGTCCTGCGGCGGGGCACCTCTGTCGATCACCGAGGAGTACATCGAGAACCAGCAGCGGCCAGGCTGAGCCACCCGCACAGACCGACCGTCAGAGCACCACTCGGGCCAAGGCTCTCCCGCGCTGCTTGTTTGGCAGCGGCCAGGGCACGGGCGCGCGGCGCGCCAGGACCTCCGGGGCCGACTATCCTCAAGACAGCGACACCGACAAGGGGGTGACGGAGATCGGCGAATTCCTCGTCGTCGTCCTGGTGATTCTGGCGTTCCTCCTTCTGCTCGGAGGCGTCGGCATCTACCTGCTGGTCAAGCTGGGCCGCAAGGCCGCCGGCCGGGCCAAGCAGGCCGCCGGCCGGCTGAGCACGCACGTCAACGCGATGGGCACGGGCGACGCCGCCGAGGTCGAACGCCTCCGCCTCGACCTGCGCCGCGAGGTCGCCCTCACCCGCCAGGCTTTCGAGCACGCCCAGCGCCAGGGCTGGGGCCTCGGCGACCTGCCCCGCCTCCTCGCCGACCTGGAGGCCCAGGCCGAGGTGCACGACGGCCAGCTCGGCATGTACGCCCAGCAGCGCCGCGTCTCACCCTACGTCGACCACGCCACGCTCGGCCGGCTGCGCGAGCACCAGGCCACGCTGACGGCCATGTGCGCCCGCATCCGCGCCGACCTCCTCGGCGACCAGGTCCACCACACCTCCGCCGGGATCGCCGACCTGTCGTCGCGTACGGACCTGGAGATCGAGGCCCGCCGCCGCCCGCCGGACCCCCTCGAGGAGATCGACGAGCTCTACCGCCGCTCCCTCGACGAACGCCGCGACCGCCCCTGACGGTCACTTCTCGTGGCATCATTGATGCGCAGGGTGAGGAGCACTGAGGAGGCACTTCCATGACCACGGCCCTTCCTGAGTGGTTCTATCCCGGCCCGCCCGGCGGCTGGACCGCCGACATGCTCGATCACCTTCCCCCCGGCGCGCCGCGGCACGTCGAGCTGATCGACGGGTCACTCATCATGATGTCGCCTCAGACGGCGTTCCACCTCTACGCCATCCGGCTGTTCGAGAACGGTCTCAAGCCGCCGGAGCACCTCGCGGTGGTCCGCGAGATGACGGTCACGCTGGGCATGCGCCAGCGGCTGGAGCCGGACATCCTCCTCGTGGAGAAGTCGGCGATCACCCCGCGCACCACCTCCTTCCGGCCCGAGGACGTGCACCTGGTGGTGGAGGTCGCCTCGGAGGAGTCGATGGACCGCGACCGCACCACCAAGCCGATCAAATACTCCAACGCCGGCATCCGGCACTTCTGGCGGGTCGAGCAGGAGGACGGCGTGCCCGTCGTCTTCACCTTCGAGCTGGAGCCGGCCGTCAAGGCTTATGTCCCCACCGGCATCCACCGCAAGAGACTGCAGCTCGACATCGGCTTCGACGTCGACCTCGACCTGCGGCTGAGCTGGCCACCGGACTAGCCGTCGCGCCCTCAGCGATGCCGGGCCAGTTCCCACGGGTCGTGCGCGGAGAACAACGTGACCTCGCCCCCGTGGTCGCGGACGAGCTCGCGCAGCCGGGCCTGGGTGCCGAGCCGCAGGTCGCGATGGACCTCCGAACCGGTCTGGACGATGTCCAGCAGCGGGTGCGGCTCCTTCGGCGTCTCCAGCTCACGGTGGTAGTAGTAGGCGTCGCCGCAGTGGAGGAGCCACCGGTCGCCATCCCGCACGGCGACCCCGGTGTGGCCGGCGGTGTGCCCGCCGAGCGGGATCAGCTTGATCTCCGGCGGCAGCCCTTCGGGCTGCACCGAGGTGAAGCCGAACCACTCCTCCCCAGGCACGGGACGGTAGGTGACCCAGTCGGGGCCGTGAGCCCAGTGAGCGGGGCGGTAGCGGAAGCTGGGCGCCTCGGCCAGCGCCGCCTCGAGTTCGGCGGCGAGCACATGGACCCGTGCGCCGGGGAAGTCGGGCAGGCCGCCGCAGTGGTCCACGTCCAGATGGGTCACGATGACGTGGCGGACGTCGGACGGCGCGTGGCCGAGCCGGGCGATCTGACGGACGGCCGTCTCCTCCTCGTCCAGGACGGGCTGCGCCATCTCGACCCATTCGGCACCGAGCGTGCCGCCGGGGTCACGGACATCGCCGAGGCCGAGTCCGGTCTCGACCAGCACCAGGCCGTCGGCGTCGGTCTCGATCAGCAGACAGTGGTTCACCGCGGGTGCGGGCCGCGGACCGTCGTAGGTGGCTTCGATCGTCCGTACGGACCCGCAGTTCAGGTGATGGATCTTCATGGCGTCTAGACTGCGACTTGAAGCGCGGTTCAAGTCAAGGGGCATCGATGAACGAGGACTGGCTGGACATCGCCGAGGTGGCGTGGCGGTCCGGGCTGGCGCCTTCGGCGCTGCGGTTCTACGAGAAGAGGGGACTGATCGCCTCCGCCGGGCGCAATGGGCTCCGCCGCGCCTACCACCCGGACGTGCTGCAACGTCTGGAGCTGATCACGTGCGCGCGTGAGGCGGGAGTCTCGGTCGCGGAGATCGGCCGGTTCCTGGTGGCCCGGCCTGGCGACCCGGACCTGCGCGACCACATGGCCGCCAGGGCCGGCAGCCTCGACGAGCAGATCGGCCGGCTCACCCGGCTGCGCGACAGTCTCCGGCACGCCGCCGTCTGCGATCACGAGCCGATCGTCGAATGCCCCGATTTCAAACAGGCCCTCGGCAACAGGCCCGCCCGGCCCTAGCCGCGGCCCCATCCCCCGTAGACCAGGGCGGCCAGCTCGGCCTCCGTCGCGCCGGCGTTGGCCGCCGCCTTGGTGGCCTGGGCCTGGGCCGTCGTGGGCAGCAGGCCGTCCAGCAGGACCGGCAGGGACAGGCGGCGCAGCAGCGCCTCCGCGGCCGAGACACCGTCGGGGCGGCGGGTCACCGCCACGTTCACCCGCAGCGCGTGCTCGTTGCCCGGCGGCACTCCGGGGCGGTCCATCTCGACGGCGGCGTAGCGGAAGCCGTCGGCCAGGTCGCAGGGGGCGCAGCCGGCCGGGCCCCGGCTGAGCCGGCCGCCGCACTCGGGGCAGGTCAGCCGGTCGTAGGCGGCGTCCACGACGCGCCAGGGGTGCCGGTCGGGCTCGTCCACGACCATCTCGGCGATCAGGCGTTCGCCGGGCGGGTCCGCCGTGCCGAACTCGCGCTCCAGGAAGGCCCGCCAGCCCTCCTCGACGATCTCGTCCACCAGGGCCGCGCACCGCTCGCAGGCATGCGCCCCGGCGGGCTCCCAGTGACCGCACCCCTCGCATCGCCGCATGCCCCGAACCGTACGCGGGCGCCCGGGCCCGACGCATCCGGTTATCCGGCCGCCGGGTGCGGGGTCCTCTCCAGCTCCGCGACCGTCTGGGTGAGCCAGGCCAGCTCGGCCTGGCCGGCGGCCTGCGCGACGACGAGCAGGCCGCGCCGGAACGGGTCCGCGACGTCCTCCGCCGGCCGGTCGCCGTCGCCGAGGAGGCCGGCCCGCTCCTCCAGGAACGCCCGCCGCCTCCGCAGCACGGCCGCCTGCGCGCCCGGCTCGTCCAGGTGGCGCAGGAACGCCAGCAGCGTGGACCAGCGATTGCCGTCGCTGATGTCGAGGTCGGCGGGCTCGCGCAGGCGCCGATCCAGTTCCTCGCGGCCCTCCTCGGTCAGGTGGAGGACGCGGCGGGGCGCGGCGGCGGCGCCCGGCTCGTCCTTCCTCGTCACCCATCCGGCGGCGGCCAGGCGCTTGATCGCCGGGTAGAGCGTGCCGTCGGCCACCGGGCGCCCGCGGCCCATCAGGGCGGCCACCCGTTTACGCAGCTCGTAGCCGTGCAGGGGGTGGTCTCTGAGGAACCCGAGTATCGCCAGCTCCAGCATGACGATGATCATACCTCGGGGCCGATATATATTGAGCCGGAGGTATGAGGAGATCGTCATGCACGATGCCATCGTCCATCCCAGTGGTGCTCGCATGCGCTGGGTCGAGCTGCCGGGGCCGGATCCGGTCCGGGTCTACGTCCACGGGCTCGGCGCCACCTCGGCCCCCTACTACGCGGAGGTCGCCGCGCATCCGCTGCTGCCGCGCCGCCGGTCCCTCCTGATCGACCTGCTCGGCTTCGGGATCAGCGACCGGCCGCGGGAGTTCGCGTACACGCTGGAGGCCCACGCCGAGGCGCTGGCCGCCGCGCTGGAGAAGGCGGGGGTCGCCGGCGCGGCCCTCATCGCCCACAGCATGGGCGGGGCCGTGGCCATCGTCCTGGCCGCCCGGCATCCCGAGCTCGTCGCCCACCTGGTCCTCGTGGACGCCGACCTCGACCCCCGCCCTCCTGCCCCGGTGCCGGCGGGCGGCGGCATCGCGGGCGGCGGCATCGCGGGCTACGGCGAGGAGGAGTTCGTCGAAGGCGGGTGGAAGGAGGTGCGCGACCGCGTGGGGCCGCACCGGTGGTCCACGATGCGCCTGGCCGACCTGCGCGGCCTGCACCGCACGGCCGTCAGCCTCGCCCGGGGGACCGATCCCACGATGCGCGCGCTGCTCCTGTCGCTGCGGATGCCGCGTGCGTACCTCCATCGGGAGGGAGACGCCCCGGACGACGTGGGCGGTCTGCGGGCGGCCGGGGTCCGGGTGCTGTCGGTCCCGGAGCCGGGCCACACCGTCATGCTCGACGACCCGGACGCCTTCGCCCGGACCCTCACGGCCCTCCTCCCCTGACCCCGCGCAGGCCCTTCCCCCCTGACCCCGCGCAGGCCTTCCCCCCTGACCCCGCGCAGGCCTTTCTCCCGGGGGGCCTGTCGCGGGGTGAGGGGGCGGGTGCGGGTCAGCCGGTGGGCGACTCGGTCGCGGCGGGCGTCTCGGTGCCCGTGGGCATGCCGGTCTCCGTGGCCGTGCCGGTCGAGGTGGGCGTGGCGCCGCCGGTGACGGGGCCGGTCGCCTCGCCGGTGACGGCGTCGATCGCGACCTCGTGCTTGGTGCCGTCCGGCAGGACGACGTCGGCTTCCCAGACGGGCTTGCCCTGCTTGGAGTCCAGGTCGAGCTCCGTCACGCGGCCCTCGGGGACAGTCGCGGTGATCTTGTCGAGGGCCTGGGTGTGGTCGACCTTGACCTCACTCAGCAGCTTCTTGAGCTTGGCCTTGTCCTCGGGGTCGTCGTCCTCCACGCTCGGGCCGGAGACGACCTTGCCGCCCGCGACGTCGAGCTGACGCTCGGTGCCGTCGCTGTCGGCGACCTTGACCTCCCAGCGGCTGCCGTTCTCCTCGCTCTCGATCGAGACGAGCGCGGCGCCGGGCGCGGCGGCGAGCGCCACCTGGGCGGCCCGCTTCAGGTCCTCCGCCCCGGCCGCACCGGGGGTGGGAGAGCCGGTCGCGGGAGTGGACGCCGCCGGGCCGGTGGGCGGGGCGCTCGGCACGCCTTCCGTCGGGCTGGGCGGCTGGGCGGCCAGCCGCTCGACCCCCTGTGCTTCGTGCGCGGCCTGCCCGCCGCACCCTCCCGTCAGCAGTGTGGCGCCGGCCAGGACCCCCATGAGCGTCTTGTTCATGCAGGTCCGCTGCCCATCGGCGCCGGGTCCATGCCCGCGGGCGGCCGGGCGGGGGCTACTTGACGCCGGCCTCGCGCATGTCGCGGAGCTCGCGCTTGAGCTCCTTGATCTCGTCGCGCAGCCGCGCCGCCACCTCGAACTGAAGGTCGGCCGCCGCCTGGTGCATCTGCTCGGTCAGCGACTCGACGAGCGACTCCATCTGCGCCCGCGGCATCTCGCCGGCGATGGCCTTGGCGTGCTGTCCCGCGCCCCGCCCGCCGAAGCCGGGCACCGGGGCCTTGCCGCGCGACTGCTGCCGGCCGCCTCCGCCGAGGAGCTTGTCGGTGTCGGCGTCCTCGCGCTGCAGCGAGTCGAGGATGTCGGCGATCTTCTTGCGCAGCGGCTGCGGGTCGATGCCGTTGGCCTCGTTGTAGGCGATCTGCTTGGCCCGGCGCCGGTTGGTCTCGTCGATCGCCCGCTCCATGGACGGGGTGACCTTGTCGGCGTACATGTGGACCTGGCCCGACACGTTACGGGCGGCGCGGCCGATGGTCTGGATCAGCGACGTCTCCGAGCGCAGGAAGCCCTCCTTGTCGGCGTCGAGGATGGCGACCAGCGACACCTCGGGCAGGTCGAGGCCCTCGCGCAGCAGGTTGATGCCGACGAGCACGTCGTATTCGCCGGTGCGCAGCTCGCGCAGCAGCTCGATGCGGCGCAGCGTGTCGACCTCGCTGTGCAGGTAGCGGACCCGGATGCCGAGCTCAAGGAGGTAGTCGGTGAGGTCTTCGGCCATCTTCTTGGTCAGCGTGGTGACGAGCACGCGCTCGTCGCGCTCGGCCCGCTCGCGGATCTCGTGGACCAGGTCGTCGATCTGCCCCTTGGTGGGCTTGACGACGATCTCGGGGTCGACCAGGCCGGTCGGGCGGATGACCTGCTCGACGACCTCGCCCTTGGCCCGCCCCAGCTCGTAGGGGCCCGGCGTGGCCGACAGGTAGACCGTCTGCCCGATGCGCTCCAGGAACTCCTCCCACTTGAGCGGCCGGTTGTCGAGCGCCGACGGCAGCCGGAAGCCGTGGTCGACCAGCGTGCGCTTGCGCGAGGCGTCGCCTTCGTACATCGCCCCGATCTGCGGCACGGTCTGGTGCGACTCGTCGAGGACCAGCAGGAAGTCCTCGGGGAAGTAGTCGAGCAGCGTGTTGGGCGCGCTGCCGGGGGCCCGGCCGTCCATGTGGCGCGAGTAGTTCTCGATGCCGGAGCAGGTGCCGATCTGGCGCATCATCTCGATGTCGTACGTCGTCCGCATCCGCAGCCGCTGCGCCTCCAGCAGCTTGCCCTGCCGCTCCAGCTCCGACAGCCGCTCGGCCAGCTCCGCCTCGATGCCCGCGACCGCGGCGGCCATGCGCTCCTCGCCCGCGACGTAGTGGGAGGCGGGGAAGATGTAGAGCTCCTCGTCCTCGGTGATGACCTCGCCGGTCAGCGGGTGCATCGTGGACAGCTTCTCGATCTCGTCACCGAACATCTCGATGCGGACGGCGAGCTCTTCGTACTTCGGGATGATCTCGATGGTGTCGCCGCGCACCCGGAAGGTGCCGCGGGTGAAGGCGAGGTCGTTGCGGGTGTACTGCATGTCGACCAGGCGGCGCAGGAGCTGGTCGCGGTCGACGTCCATGCCGACGCGCAGGCGGGCCATGCGGTCGACGTATTCCTGCGGGGTGCCGAGGCCGTAGATGCACGACACCGAGGCGACCACGATGGTGTCGCGCCGGGTGAGCAGCGAGTTGGTGGCCGAGTGGCGCAGCCGCTCGACCTCGTCGTTGATCGAGGAGTCCTTCTCGATGTAGGTGTCGCTCTGCGGGACGTAGGCCTCGGGCTGGTAGTAGTCGTAGTAGGAGACGAAGTATTCGACCGCGTTGTTGGGCAGCATCTCCCGCAGCTCGTTGGCGAACTGCGCGGCGAGCGTCTTGTTGGGCTGCATCACCAGGGCGGGCCGTTGCAGCCGCTCGATCAGCCAGGCGATCGTGGCGGTCTTGCCGGTGCCGGTGGCGCCGAGCAGGACGTTGTCCTTCTCGCCGGCCTTGACGCGGCGCTCCAGCTCGGCGATGGCCGTGGGCTGGTCGCCCGAGGGAGTCATCTCGGTGACGACCTCGAACGGCGCCACCTTCCGCTGCAAATCTGTGACCGGACGCATGGTGCCACTGTAGGCGTCGCGACCGACAGAATCCGACGTCAGGCCGAGCGCTCCCCGATACGCGGGAAGGGCGTGGTGGAGAAGACGACCTCGACGGGCACCTCGAAGTAGCCGGCGATCCTCAGTGCCAGGTAAAGGCTCGGGCTGTACTCGCCGCGCTCCAGGTAGCCGACGGTCTGGTAGTGCACGCCCAGGGCGTCGGCCAGTTGTCTTCTGGTCACGTTCCGCTCGGCCCGGAGCAGGGCGATGCGGTTGTAGACGGTCTCGCTCATCACCGCGTATCTTCCCAGCCGATCCGCTGCGGCGCGCCTCCAACGTCGATAGCACATCTACTACAGGACGCAATAGACCTGTGATGTCGCTTTGCAAGCGAATAGTAAGTGGCACCCGATACGGTCGGATTCGCGCCGGTAGCGGAAAAGAGAGGTTCGATGTCACGACCCAGAGAGGCACTGATCCAGGCAGGTCAGGGCATAGCCCAGGCGATGGCCCAAGGGGGTGACGTACGCGGGGCGGTCGGCCAGGTCGCCGGCCAGTTCGCCGGCCAGGTGGGCCAGCCCGGAGGCCAGCGCGGGGGCCAGGGCCAGGCTCCCGGGTTCGCGCTGAACCCGCACGACTTCGCCGCCGCGAGGGACGGCGGCGTCTCCGTCGGCACGCTCATCGAGGCGCGCACCGCCTCGCTGAACGAGGCCGGCGAGATCGTCAACCGCAGCTTCGCCGAGAACGGCATGCACGTCATCTCGCCGGTGGTGATCCCCAAGAGCGGCACCGCCAAGGTGCTGGTGCCCCTGGGCATCCTGGTGGTGCTCGGCCTCATCGGCGCGCTCGGCAACGTCATCCCGAACACCGACCTCCTGTTCGGGCCGCACTACTGGGTGACGCTGATCCTCGCGGCCGCGTTCCTGTGGTGGCGGCGCAGCGTCGTGATGGTGCCCGAGGGCTGCAAGGCGCTCATCACGAAGTTCGGCAAGCTGGTGCACATCGCGGAACCGGGCCGGGTGACGCTGTTCAACCCGTGGAAGCGGGTCAGCTACATCGTCAACACCACCCGCGAATACCCGTTCAACGCCCCCATCCGCGAGGCTCCGACGCAGCAGGGCGTCAAGGCGAGCGTGGACCTGTTCCTGCAGTTCAGGATCGAGAACCCGGCGGAGTTCATCTTCGTGCTCGGCTCGGTCAGCGGCTTCCAGTCCAAGCTGCAGAACGCCATCAGCGAGGTCACCCGCTCCCTCATCTACGCCCAGCGGGCCGAGGACATCTACGACCTCGTGGGCGAGAGCACGCTCGGCATGCTGGAGAACCTCAACCAGCAGTTCCTGCCGGCCGTCCGGCTCACGGACGTGAACATCACGCACGCCGAGCCGTCCAGCCAGGAGTACCGCATGGACCTGGCCGCCCCCGAGATGGTCAGGGTCGCCAAGGAGGCGTACACCTACGAGTACGAGCTCCAGCTCCGCAAGGAGCAGAACGAGGGCGACCTGGTCAAGGAGCTCGCCGGGCTCCAGGAGACGCTGAGCGCCATCCAGGCGGAGATCGCCGGCTACCAGGCCCGCATGGACACCGCGCTGGAGCGCGCGACCCACCAGGCCACGGCGCAGGCCAGGCAGCGCCTGGTCGAGGCCGAGTCCACGGCCAACGCCAACGCCGCGCTCCTGGAGGCGCAGGCGCTGGACATCAGGGCGCTGTCGGCCGCCGAGGCCCCCGAGATCCTCGACTACCGCTTCCAGCAGGACCTGCTCGCCAAGCTGGAGTCCGTCGCCACCCGGCTGCCCCAGGTGGTGCAGGTCGGCGAGCAGAGCGACATCGACTTCCTCGCCCTCGCCCAGCAGCTCGTGGGCGGCAAGGGGGCGCAGCTCTTCTCCGCCGAGGACATGGCCGCCATCCGGTCCCGCCTCGACGAGATCGGCGCCCGCGTCCGCGACCGCGAAACCGAGATCGCGGCGCTGCTCAGGAAGGCCGCCGCCGACGTCACCGGCGCCCAGGACCCGCCCCAGCCCGACCAGGACCTGGAGCGCACCGTCGAACGCCTGCTGCCCGGCAAGGGGGAGATCCGATGAGCCGCGAGTTCTCCAAGATCAAGGAGTCGGTGGCCTCCTGGGGCGACATCCGCCAGCTCCTGAGGGGCGGCGAGCAGGGCCAGCTCGTGCCCGTCGTCATCCCCAAGGACCGGCGCGGCTTCGCCTGGATGACGCTGGTCTTCCTGGCGCTCTACTTCGCCGGCATGGCGGCGCTGACCGACTTCACGGTCTCCGCGGCGCTGCTGGCGCTGCTGTTCCTCCTGCTCGCGATGGTCACGATGTGGCGCAAGGCGATCATCGAGATCGAGGAGGGCACCACCGGCGTGCGCAGCCGCTGGGGCGCCATCACCGGCACGCTGCCGCCGGGCCGGCACTACCTGTGGCTGCCGTGGGACCGGGTGGACGCGGTCGTCGACACCTCCACCGAGATCCCGTACTCGGCGCCCATCGTGGCCTGCCCCACGGCCGAGAACGTGCCGCTGAAGTCGATCGAGTTCTTCCTGAAGTTCCGGATCGTCGACCCGGTGGCCTTCCACCGCACGATCGGCGCGGGCAACTTCGACCTGGTGCTGTCCAGCGCCGTGCAGGACGCGATCCGCCAGCGCAGCCGCAGGGTCAACACCGAGCGGGCCTACGACCTGCGCGGCTCCGACGTCGGCGACATGCAGGACGCGCTCAACCGGCAGCTCGGCCGCTACGGCGTGCGCATCACCGGCGCGAACATCCCCGACGTCCAGCTCCCCGACCAGTACCAGCAGCACCTGGCCACCCGGGAGAAGGTCGCCAAGGAGCTGTCGGCGTACGAGCGCGAGTGGGAGCTGACCCGCAAGCGCCGCATCGACACGCTGCTCATGGAGATCGAGCGCTCCAAGAAGACCCGCGACGCCCGCGTCGTCGAGGTCAAGGCCGCCTACAACACCGCGCGCAAGGACGTCGCGCGCATGCTGGAGGAGCAGGAGACCGAGGCGCAGCGGGTGACCTGGGAGATCGAGGCGCGCGGCAGGGCCGAGCTGACCGCCGCCGAGAACGAGGCCAAGGCGCTGCGCCGGCTGGCCGAGTCCTACCGCGACAACCGCGCCGTGCTGCAGTACGAGCTGGCCAGAAGGCGCCTCGACGTCGGGGCCCGCCTCGCGGAGAACGCCCCCCAGCCGCTGGTCGTACGGACCCAGCAGGGCCAGGGCGACTCCGCGCTGTCCACCCTCCTCCTGGCCCAGCTGCTCCCCCGGCTGTCGGGCCAGAACGGCCACACCCCTTCCGCTCAGTAACCAGGAGAAGAACCCCATGGTGTTCCGCAAGCTGATGGCCGCGTTCGGCGCGGGCGTCGAGGTCGACACGGTTCTGACGAACACGGGCGTACGGCCCGGCGAGAACCTGCACGGCGTGGTGAACTTCCGCGGCGGCAACAACGACTACAAGGTCGAGGGCATCTACATCGACCTGACCGCCGTCGTCGAGGTGGAGTCCGGCGACAACGAGTACAAGACGAGCTACAGCTTCCTGCGCCAGCAGGTGGCGGGCACGTTCCAGCTCGCCGCCGGGGCGCGGCACCAGCAGCCGTTCCAGGTCACGATCCCGTGGGAGACGCCGATCAGCGCGATCGGCGGCCACCCGCTGCACGGGATGAAGCTGGGCGTGCAGACGGAGCTGGCCCTCGCCGGCGCGCTCGACAAGGGCGACCTCGACCCGCTGTTCGTCAGCCCGCTGCCGGCCCAGGAGTACGTCATCGCCGCGCTCGACCGGATGGGCTTCCACTTCAAGAAGGCCGACCTGGAGCGCGGCACGCTGTACGGCTCCACGATGCCGTTCTTCCAGGAGATCGAGTACCACGCGGGCGGGCAGTGGCGGCGGCACTTCAACGAGCTGGAGCTGACGTTCATCGCCGGGCCGCGGCAGATGGACGTCATCCTGGAGGCCGACAAGCGCGGCGGTTTCCTGACCTCCAGCCACGACGCCTACAACCGCTTCACCGTGCACTACGACGGCTCGCCGCACGCGGCGGAGCAGGCGCTGCAGCGCGGCCTGGAGCAGATGGCCCGCCACCGCGGCTGGTTCTGACGGGGCCCCCGCCCCGGGCGGAGGCTGCCGCCCGGGGCGAAGTCACCGGCATCTTTCGCCACGTGATCGTTCTCTGGTGGTCTCCTGGCGCGGTCGTTACCATGACCTCGGGGACTGACTGATCGTCGGACGGCGGGGCGAGGATGGCACGGTTCGTGTGGGCGATGAAACGGGCCGCTCCGTGGGCGGCGCGCAACGCCGACGGCGCCATCGCCCTGATCCTGGCCGTCGTCGTGGGCGTGCTCGGCATCATGCCGGACGAGATGTTCGGCAAGGAGGGCCAGGACATCCAGCGCCAGCTCGTCAACGCCGCGACGCTGGTCATCCTCGCGCTGGTGGCCACCGCGCTGCTGCGCGACCGGCTGCGCCAGGCCCCCGTCGAGCGGACGATCACCTCGGGGGCGCTGGCCGAGCTGCCGGTGCGGCTGGCGCGCATGGAGCAGATCGAGAGCCTCGCCCACAGCACCCGCCGCGCCCTCGACGCGCTGCAGCTCGTCCGGGTGCTGGGCAGCCGTCAGGAGATCGCGCAGTCGCACGCCGAGGCGCGCAAGGACACCGCCCGCTGGAGCTTCAAGGGCGGCACCGGCACCTACCTGCGGGCGGTCACGCTGCCGCTGTGCGTGGCGGCGGCGCGCAGGGACAAGCGCCACCTCACCGTACGGGTCGAGGTGCTCGACCCGGCCGACGCCGAGGTGTGCGAGACCTACGCCCACTACCGCCGCTCGCTGTCGGAGGCGCCGGACGCCACCGGCGAGACGTGGACGACCGACCGGGTCAGGAAGGAGTCGTACGCGACGATCCTGGCCGCCTTCTGGCACCGCCAGCGCTACGGCCTGCTCGACATCGGCGTCGGCCTGTCGGCGACCATGACGACGTTCCGCTGGGACCTGTCGAGCACGCGCCTGATCATGACGGTCGAGGACCCCAACATGGCGATGACGGCGCTCGCGGGCACCTTCTACTACGAGAACTGCGACACCGAGCTGCGGCTCAGCTTCGAGCAGGCGCGGCGGGTGCCGCTGGAGATGTACAAGAAGGTGCCGCTGAGCGACGAGCCGACGATCGAGGAGGTGCAGGAGCTGTTCGAGCACATCGGCATGCCCCTGCCCAAGTCGTACGACGGCCGCGACGTGGTGGACATCGCGCGCAAGGCGCTGCGCGCCGTGGACCCCTACGGGCCATGAGCTACCGCGACGCGCGCCACAGGGTGACGGCGGGGCAGGCGCGGGAATGGGCCCTGGAGGCCCTGGGGCGCCCCCTGAGCGCCGTACGCCATCCGCTGGGCTTCGTCTGCCTCCCCCTGGAGCGCGACGGCGACGAGGGCGTCTGCGTCCACCTGTGGTCCGGCTCGCTCGCCCACGCCGAGAGCACCACCTCGCAGATCCACTGCCACAGCTGGGACCTTTTCAGCCACGTGCTCTACGGGCAGATACGCAACGTGCACGTCAACGTCGCGGACGCCGGCGCGGAGGCCACGCACCGGGTGTTCGAGGTGGTCAGCGACGACGGCGGCGACCGCATCTCGCCCACCGGCCGCACCGTGCGGCACGCCACCGGCCTCGTGGAGGTCTTCGGCCCCGGCGACACCTACACGCTGCCGGCCGGCCGCTTCCACTCCAGCGTGGTGCCCGAGGGCGGCGAGGCCGCCACCATCGCGCTCGGCCGGGGCCGGCCGGGCGGCCACGACCTGTCGCTCGGGCCGCTCGACGCCGGCCCGCACCGCGTGCCCAGGCAGCGCCTGGACCCCGGCGAGACCGCCCTCGCCGTCCGCCTCGTCACCGCGCGTCTGACCTGAGGGGTAGCCGATGGACCTGGACCACGCTCGCACGGTCGCCGTCGAGGCCGCCGAGGCCGCGGGGACGCTGCTCAGGGAAGGCACGCGGGGCACGATCGGGGTCCGGGCCAAGGGCGTGGCCGGCGACGTGGTGACCGACCTCGACCTCGCCTCCGAGAAGCTGCTGCTGGAGCGCATCCTGACGGCGTTCCCGTCCCACTCCGTGATCGCCGAGGAGTCCGGGCTGGTGGGGGCGGCGGGCGGCGAGTGGACGTGGCTGGTCGACCCGCTCGACGGCACCAACAACGTGGCGATCGGGCTGCCCGCGTTCGTGGTGGGCGTGGCGCTCTGCCGCGACGGGCTGCCCGTGCTGGGCGTGGTGCACGATCCGGTGTCCGGGCAGACGTGGTCGGCCCTGCGGGGGCGGGGGGCGACGGCTTCCACGGGGGCGCGGCTCGCCCCGCCGTACGCGCCGAGCCCGCACGGCCCGCTGCTGGCCTGGACCCAGGGCTACGGCGTCGCCAGGGACGACGCCCGGGGCAGCGCGCTCAAGCAGGCGATGGAGCGGGCCGCCCGCCGGGTCCTGCAACTGTGGGCGCCGCTGCTGTCGTGGGCGATGCTGGCGCGCGGCGACATCGACGGCATCGTCGGCTACCGGGCCGAGGCGGTCGACCTACCGGCGGGCGCGCTGCTGGCCGTCGAGGCCGGGCTCGACATCAGGACCCTGGACGGCGGGCCGTTCGAGGCGTGCATGGACGCGCCCGCCGAGCGGCGCAGCTTCGTGGCCGCCCACCCGCGCGCCATCCCCGGGCTGCTCGCGCTCCTGCGCTGATTCTCGCTCTGTGCAGAAGTACGCGGACCAAGTGTGTCGCAGGCCGATGAGTTCCGCTCCCGCCGGGCGTCTCATGAGATGACGGCACATCGGGAAGGAGCCCGACATGATGACCACGGCCGAACTCGCGCAGGTGCTCTTCACGACCGCGCTGCAGCCCTCCGACGCGCTCTCGCCGTACGCCATCCGCCAGGCCGTGGACGAGCGGCTGTGCGCGTGCGGCGGCGACCCCGCGCGGTGCGCGGGTCAGGTGGCGCAGGAGGCCGGCGACCACCCCGAGGCGTACGCGCGGCGCATGCGCTGGGCGCTCGGCGCGGTCGCCGGCGCCTACCGGCTCGCCGCGGCGTGACCGGCGCTCAGAGCCCGAGTCCGAGCGCCCAGACGGTGGCGGCCAGCCCCGCCACGGCCAGCCCCGCGCCGGTGAGCAGGAAGCGGCCCATCGGCACCCGCACGTCATGCCGGCGGCACGACTCGAACCACAGCAGCGTCGCCAGCGACGCCCACGGCGTCACCACGGGGCCGACGTTGGTGCCTGCCAGCAGCGACAGCAGCCGCTCCTGGTCGGCGGCCGGGATGACCTCCTCGACGGCCTTGTACGCGGGCAGGTTGTTGATCGCGTTGGACAGGCCCGCGCCCACGGCGGCGGTGCGGTAGGGGTCGCCCTCGGCGCCGATCATCCAGGTCATCAGGTCGGCGAGGCCGTGCCTGCTCAGCGTCGGCACCACCAGGAACAGCCCGGTCACGAACACCACGAGCTGCCACGGGAACAGCCGCCAGGACACGCGCTGGCGGGCGCGCAGCAGGAACGCCGCCAGGACGAGCGCCGCGGCGGCGCCGGCGGCCACGGCCACGTGCGCCTTGAGCAGCAGCAGCACGATGAACAGCAGGCAGCCGGCCGACGCCGCGGCGAACAGCGCCCGGTCGCCGACCGGCTCCGGCGCGGGCGGGCTGTAGCGCAGGTCGCCCCGCTCCCCCCTCCGCCAGTAGAACACCCACAGGAACGCCATCGTCACCAGGACGGCGGCGATCTGCGGCGCCCACATGCGGGCGGCGAACTCCTGGGCGTCGAGGCCGAGCTTGTCCATGGCCAGGAGGTTGGTGAGGTTGGAGACCGGCAGCAGCAGGCTCGCGGTGTTGGCCAGCCAGATCGTCGTCATGGCCAGCGGCAGGGGAGCGATGCGGGCCTTCGGGGCCAGGGCCAGCATCACGGGGGTGAGCAGGACGGCGGTCGTGTCCAGGTTCAGGAAGATCGTGACGAAGGACGCGAAGGCCGTGCAGAGGAGGAACAGGGCGGCGTAGTTGCCGCGGCCCAGCACCGCCATCCGCGCCGCGATGGCGTCGAAGACCTGGGCCTCCTTGGTCAGCTCGGCCAGCACGATGACGGCCACCAGGAAGATCAGCAGCGGCCAGATCTCGTCCAGGCTCTCGGCGGCGGCCTCCCACGGCAGCAGCCCGGTCGCCACGAACACCAGGCCGAGCACCAGGAGCCCGATCCTGATCCCGTCGAGCAGGCTGAGACGCCACACGCAGAAGATGATCGCATAGCCTCATGGCCCCCGCTCCCCGCGGGGGATACTGACGGCATGGCACGTGACGGCAGGCCGACCGACATCTTCGTCAGCTACTCCCCGGCCGACACCGCGTGGGCGACGTGGATCGCCTGGGAACTCGAGGCGGCCGGCTACCGGACGATGATCCAGGCGTGGGACTTCGTCCCCGGCACCAACTTCATCGACTTCATGGACCGGGGGGTGAGCGAGGCCCAGCTCGTCGTCGCCGTGCTCTCGCGCAACTACCTGACCTCCCGCTACGGCCGGATGGAGTGGCAGGCGGCGCTGCGGGCCGACCCCGACAACCCCTCCAACAAGCTCGTCACCATCCGCCTGGAGGACGTCCACCTCGAAGGGCTGCTGTCCACGATCACCTGGGTCGACCTGCTCGGCGTCACCGACCCGGGGCAGGCCAGGGCGCTGCTGCTGGGCCGGGTCGGCGAGGCGCTGGCGGGCCGGGCCAAGCCGGAGTACGCGCCCGCCTTCCCCGACGCCGGCAGGGGCGGCCGCGCGCCGGCGCCCGCGCCGACGCTGCCGCCCCCGGCCGAGCGGGCGCGCACGCGCCGCGCCCCGGTGACCGCGCCCGCCTTCCCGCCCGCGGCCGGCCCCGTCGGCGGGCGCAAGTCGGTCAGCGTGCTGCACATCGGCGGCCCCCGGTTCGGCCGGGCGCTGCCCGACCCCGGCGACCCGTTCACGCCCGAGGACATGCAGGCGCGCATCTGGGCGGACCTCACCGCGATGTACGACCGCGGCACCCCCCGTCCCGACCTCATGGTCGTCAGCGGCGACCTGACCGAGTCGGGCAGCCTGCGGCAGTTCGGGCAGGCCACCCGGTTCGTCACCGACCTGCGGCTGCTGCTCGGGCTGGAGCCGCACCGGCTGGTGCTGCTGCCGGGGCCGCGCGACGTGACCAAGGCGGCGGCCAGCGCCTACTTCATGACGTGCGAGGCCGACGACGTGAGCCCGCAGCCTCCTTACTGGCCGAAGTGGCGGCACTTCGCCGGGCTGTTCGGCGAGGTCTACCAGGGGCTGGACGACCGGGTGTTCGACGGCGGGCAGCCGTGGACGCTGTTCGAGGTGCCCGACCTCAAGGTGGTGGTGGCGGCGCTCAACTCGACGATGGCGATGAGCCACCTCGAACGGGACGCGTACGCGCTGCTGGGCGAGGCGCAGGCGGCCTGGTTCGCCGAGCGGCTGCGGCCGTACGAGGAGGGCGGCTGGCTGCGCCTCGGCGCGATGGGCCATCCTCCGGGGGAGCTGCGGGACGCGCCGACGTACGAGCGGCTGCTGGGTCACCGCCTCCACCTGCTCTTCCACGGCGGCCCCGGGCACGGCGGCGAGGGCCGGGTGGCCGCGCCGCGCGCCGGGCGGCACCAGGTCGTCGAGATCACCCCTGACGGCATGCGCACCTGGCTGCCGGACGAGGGGGTGCCCGAGCGGGTGCCCGGCAGGTGGCGGGGCGCGCAGGCGACGTTCACCGGCCGCACCCTCGACGTGCCGCCGCCGCGGCCCAAGCCGGACGAGCGCGCGCCGAGCCCCGTCGAGCTGCTGCTCGACCGGATCGCCGAGGTGTGCGAGGCGCGGCACGAGCGGGCCAGGATCCGCCGCTTCCCCGCCCATCTCGTGGTCACCCACCCCGACGACGGGTTCGTCCGGCAGACGATGATCGGAGCGCACGTCGGCGAGGTGACCGAGGAGGCCGCCGACGCGTTCGCCCGGCAGGCGCACGCCGCCGGGCTGGCCGCCGAGCTGGTCCACCAGGGCCCGCCGGCGCCCCGCTGGATCCGCGACGACCTGATGCGGCAGGGGGTGCGGCTGCGCAGCTTCACCGAGTTCCAGGGCCTGCTCGACCTCACCGGCTACGTCAGCGAGCAGACCGCCCGGCTGGTCGGCGACCGCCGCTACCCGCCCGAGCTGTACGTCCCGCAGCGCTTCCGCGAGCTCGACCGCCCCGGCGGCCAGGTCAGGCAGGGCCTGACGGACGAGATGATGCGGCTGCTGGCCACCGACCACGGCCGCTTCCTGCTGCTGCTCGGCGACTTCGGGCACGGCAAGACGTTCGCGCTGCGCGAGCTGGCCCGGCGCATCCCGGCCGAGCTGCCGCACCTGACGCCGATCCTCATCGAGCTGCGCGCCCTGGACAAGGCGCACTCGGTGGACGCCCTGGTGGCGGCCCACCTGGCCTCCCACGGCGAGGAGTACATCGATCTCAAGGCGTTCCGCTACCTGCTGCGCCAGGGACGCATCGTGCTGCTGTTCGACGGGTTCGACGAGCTGGTGACGCGGCTGACCTACGACCGGGCGGCCGACCACCTGGCGACGCTGCTGGCGGCGGCCGAGGACAAGGCGAAGGTCGTGGTGGCCAGCCGCACCCAGCACTTCAAGTCGCACAGCCAGGTGCTCACCTCGCTCGGCGAGATGGTCGGCGTGCTGCCGCAGCGGCGGGTGCTCAGCGTCGAGGACTTCACCCACGACCAGATCCGCTCCTACCTCGCCAACCGGTTCGAGGGCGGCGACGAGGCGCACGCCCGCATGTCGCTCATGGGCGAGCTGACGGACCTGCTGGCGCTCGCGCAGAACCCGCGCATGCTCTCCTTCATCGCCGACCTCGACGCCGACCGGCTGCGCACCGTCGCGCGGGCCCGCCACACGATCAGCCCGGCCCTGCTGTACGAGGAGATCCTCGGCTCGTGGCTGGCCTTCGAGGAGCGGCGGGCCCGGGTGCCCGGCTCGGCGCTGGCACTGACCATCGGCGAGCTGTGGCAGGTGGTGACGGCGCTCGCGCTGCGGCTGTGGGAGACGGGCGAGTCGCTGCTCGGCGTGGACGAGCTGACCGAGATCGGCGAGACCCTCACCGACCTGGCGGGCGGCCAGCTCTCGGCCGCGCACGCGGCGCACGCGATGGGCTCGGGCAGCCTGCTCGTCCGCACCGAGGAGGGCATGTTCGGCTTCATCCACGCCTCCGTCATGGAGTGGCTGATCGCCCGGCACCTCGCCATGGACAACCTCGCCCTGCTCTCCCGCCGCCCGCTGTCGGCGCTCACCGTGGAGTTCCTGTGCGACCTCGCGGACGTGCGGGCGCTGCGCGCCTGGGTGGCCGATCCGCCCGCCGACGACGTCTCCCGCGCCAACGCCGTCAAGATCGCCGCCCGGCTGCGCACCCCGGCCCGCGCCGACCTGCGCGGCGCCAACCTCAAGGGCGAGGACCTGTCGGCGCGCGACCTGCGCGAGGTCGACCTCACCGGCGCCGACCTGTCGGAGGCCACGCTGGCGGGCACCAACCTGTCGCGGGCCGTCCTGCGCGGGGCCCGGCTGGCGGGCGCGCGGCTCGACGGCGCGACACTCGCCGGGGCCGACCTCACCGACGCCGACCTGTCGGGGGCGCGGCTCGCGCAGACCGACCTCAGCGACGTGACCGTGACGGGCGCCCGCTGGCACCGGGCCGCGCTGATCAACGTCACCGGCACGCTGCCGCGCCTGCCCGGCGCGGCCGTGGTGCCGGGGCAGCCGATCGAGGTGGAGTTCGCCCCCGCCGGCATCGGCGTCCCGTACGGCTACCACTTCCAGACCAGCCGCCTGCCCGAGCCGATCGCCTACAGCCCCGACGGCGCCACGGTCGCGATCGGCGACGAGGACGGCGGCGTGCTGCTGTGCGCGGGCGGCGCGCCGGTACGCACGCTCCAGGGCCACCGGGGCCGCGTCTACGCCGTCTCCTTCGCCGGCGACCTGCTGGCCACGGGGGCGAGCGACGGCCAGGTCATCCTGTGGGACGCGCTCACCGGCGAACGGCTCCGCACGCTCGACGGCCACGCCGACGGCGTCTGGCCGGTGCGCCTCAGCCCCGGCGGCGACCTGGTCGCGGCCGGGGGCGGCGACGGCGTCGTGCGCGTGTGGGAGAGCGCGACCGGACGCACGGCGCACGAGCTGGCCGGGCACCAGGCGCCGGTCTACACGATGGCCTTCGGCCGCTCGGCGCTGGTGACCGGCGACGCGGCGGGGGCCGTGCGGGTCTGGGATCTGGAGAGCGGGCAGGTGCTGCACACCCTCGACGGCCACCGCGGCAGCGTCTACCGCTCGGTGCTCAGCCCCGGCGGCGCGCTGCTGGCCACCGGCGACGAGGCGGGCACGGTCCGGCTCTGGGACGCCGCCTCCTGGGAGCTGCTGCACACCCTCACCGGGCACGCGGGCAGCGTCTACTCCATGGCCTTCTCGGCGGACGGCTCGCTGCTGGCCAGCGGCGACACCGCGGGCGGCGTACGGCTCTGGGAGCCGTCGGGGCGGGCGCTCGGCGTGCACACGACGCACGCGTCGGCGGTCTACCAGGTCGCCTTCAGCCCCGACGGCGCCGTGCTCGCCTCCGGCGACTCCGCCGGGCTCGTACGCCTCCAGCCGGTGGGCGGCGGGCCGCGGGTGGAGCTGACCGGGCACCGCAGCTCGGTGTGGCCGTTCGCGTACCGGCCCGACGGGCATCAGCTCGCGACCAGCAGCAACGACGGCACCGTGCGGCTGTGGGACCCCCACACCGGCCAGTGCCAGCGGGTGCTGCGCGGCCACGGGCGGCGCATCTCGTCGGTGCGCTTCAGCGCCGACGGCACGATGCTGGCCACCAGCGGCAACGACGGCGTCGTCCGCCTGTGGGAGCCGCGCACCGGGCGGCGGCTGCGCGAGTTCAGCGGCACCTCCGACCGGCTGATCTCCGCGCTGTTCTCCCCCGCCGGGCCGGTGCTGGCCACCTCCAGCAACGACGGCGGCGTGCACCTGTGGAACGCCGTCACCGGCGACTACGAGCGCGAGCTGCACGCCGAGACCGACCACGTGTGGGCCGAGGCGTTCAGTCCCGACGGCGACCTGCTGGCCACGGCCAACGACGACGACAGCGTGCGCATCTGGTACCGGCCGACCGGGCGGCTGACGGCCAACCTGCTCGACCACCGGGGGCGGGTGCGCTCGATCGCGTTCAGCCCCGACGGCTCGTACGTGGCCACCGGCTGCGACGACAAGCTGGTCCGGATCTGGCACGTGGCCTCGGGCGGCCGGATCGCCACCCTGGAAGGGCACACCGACCGGGTCTACTCCGTGGCCTTCTCCCCCGACGGGCGGCTGCTGGCCAGCGCCGGGAACGACGGGCGCGCCCTGGTGTGGGAGCTGCTGCCCGGCCAGCCCTGGCAGCCGCGGCTCGCCCACACGCTCGGCGGCGGCGACGGCGGGCGGTGGTGGAGCGTCGCCTTCGACGCCGCAGGCGTGCGCCTCGCGACCGGCGGCGACGACAAGCTCGTCCGGATCTGGGACGCCGCGACCGGGCGGCAGCTCCACGCGCTGGCCGGGCACTCCCGGCGGGTCTGGTCGGTCGCCTTCAGCCCGGCCGGCGACGACCTGCTGGCCAGCGCGGGCGACGACGGCGTGGTGATCCTGTGGGCGGGCGGCGAGCGGCGGGCGACGCTGCTCGGGCTGCCCGAGGGGTGGGCGGCGCTGGCCCCCGACGGCCGGTACAAACTGCACGGCGAGCCGGGCGGGCAGTTCTGGCACGTGGTCGGGATGTCGCGGTTCGAGCTGGGCGAGCTGGATCCGTACCTGCCAGGGGTGCGGCAGGTGCCGCTGGACTCACCCTTCTGACGTGCCCCGCATGGGGCGGCCGAGCAGCGCGGTCGCCACGCTCTCGATGTGCGGGGCGAGGTCGGTGAGCGCCGCCCCGGACAGCGCCGGGGTGCCGACGACCGAGCGCAGGATGCCGATGCCGACCAGCCAGGCGCTGAGCAGCTCGGCGCGCAGCTCGGCGTCCCCGCCCTCGGCCAGGTCGGCCAGCGCCCGGACGTAGGTGCCGCAGACCTCCTCGCGCATCCGCAGGCGGGCGTCCTCGTGGGCAGAGGAGCGCAGCATGGCGACCAGGGGGTGCTCGCCGCCGTAGCGGGTCCAGTCCTGGAAGACGACCGCGCCGACCATGCGGGCGACCAGTTCCTCCGGCGGGCCGTCCCCGGGGAGGCCGGCCGGGAGGTCGGCGGTGACCGCGTCGAACAGGGCCTTCTTGGAGCCGAAGTAGCGGAAGATCAGGGTGGCGTCCACGCCGGCGTCGGCGGCGACGTCGCGGACGCTGGTGGCGTCGTAGCCGTCGCGGGCGAAGCGCAGCCGGGCGGCTTCCAGCAGCCGGGCCCTGGTGGCCTCCCGGTCCCTCTTCGGCATCGCCCCTCCTTCTGAGTCATCGACTGTTGACATCGTATCGGCCGCGCGTGTTACGGTCCTTCAAGTCATCGAACGATGACTTGGCGATGGGAGCAGAGCATGGGAACGTACGTGGTGGCGGGCGGCACGACCGGGATGGGGCGCGGCCTGGCGCTGCACCACCTGCGGGCCGGCGACCGGGTGACGGTGGTCGGCAGCGACCCGGGCAGGGGGCGGGCCCTGCTCGACGAGGCGGCCCGGCTGGGGGCCGGGGAGCGGGCCACGTTCGTACGGGCCGACCTGACCTCCGTCGCGGAGAACCGGCGGGTGATCGAGGAGGTCAAGGCCCGGCACGACGCCCTCGACGGGCTCATCCTCACCGCCATCCGGCACTTCGGGACCCGCACGCTCACCCCCGACGGCTTCGAGGCCACCTTCGCGCTCTACTACGTCAGCCGCCTCCTGCTCAGCCACGGCCTCACGGACCTGCTGGAGAAGGGCGGCCGGCCGATGATCGTGAACGTGTGCGGCGTCGGCGTCACCAAGGGCACGATCCACTGGGACGACCTGTCGCTCAGCCGCGGCTACAGCGGCATCAAGGCCCTGCTCCAGGGCGGGCGGGCCACGGACCTGCTGGGCGTCGCCTACCCGGACGCGCACCCCGGCGGGCGTACCCGCTTCCTGCTGCACCATCCGGGCTTCACCGACAGCGGCAGCGGCAGCCTTCCCCAGCCCGCGCGGGCGCTCGTCCGGCTCCTCGCCAAGGTCGCCGCGCAGCCCGTGGACAAGGCCGTCGCGCCCATCATCGAGCTGATGGCCGATCCGCCCGCCGGGCGGCTGCTCGCCTACGACCGGCGTACGCCGGTGGACCCGTCGATCCCGACGCTCGACCCGGCCGCCGCCCGCCGCCTCCACGACCTGACCCGCCACCTCCTCGACTGAACGCCCCTTTTGCCGCGATTGCCGCGCTCCGCCACCGGACTGTGGGAGGATCCTGGGCTAGATCGTTTCGGTGGCGCGGAGCATCGTGAAGGGGATGGAGCATGGTTACCTGCCAAGGGCTGGGCTCGTGACCGGCGGCCGCGACCTCCCCGCGCAGGCGGCCGACCCCGCCCACACCGCCGGAACTCCGCAGGCCCGCAGCAACCGCACACCCAACGAGCACGGCCCGACCCAGAACCCGCCGCACCAGGACGGGCCGGGCCAGGCCGGGCCGGGCCAGGACGGGCCGGGTGACGCGGGGCTTGCCGAGGCGGCGGGTGAGCTTCCCGATGGGCGGGAGGTCATGCCGAAACGGGCCGCCGGACCGTTGCCGTGGCCGCAGCGGCCTGGCACCGACACCAACCGGAAGGGTGAGGGGCGCTCGCAGGCCGCCAAGACGGCCGCCGTGGCCGTGGGCGTGGTGCTGCTGACCCTGGCCGGGGCGCTGATCGGCGTCCCGGCGTTCCGCACCACGCTGGACCCCGTGCCCCACCCGGGATCGGTGCCGCCGACGCCACCCGCCGCGGCGCTGCGCCGCAGCCCCGCCGCCACCGCGCCCGCGTCGGCCACCGCGCCGCCGGTCGTGGACGCCGCGCCCGTCACCACGCCGCCCGCGCCCGTCACGCCGCCTCCGTCGCGGCTGTCGCCGCAACCGGTCGCGACCGCGACGACCTACCCGACCACGCCGGGCGCCGTACGGCCACAGGCGGCCCGCAGCCAGCGCACCCGCACCGCCCGCCCGCGCGCGATCCGCCCCCAGCCGGTACGCCCACGTCGCAGCGCCGTGGTCATGGGCACCGGGGACGACTCCGGAACCCCCGCCCCCACGTCCACCACGACGGCCCCGGACACCGCCGCCACACTCACCCCGGCCCCGCAGGTCCCCGGCAGCCTCAACGGCCAGGCAGCCGCCGACGGGACCTCCTGACCACCAAGAGCCCAGCCGGCGCGACGACCCCGCCAGGCCCCGCGCCCGGACCCCTGTCCGGTCAGCCGCGGGCGGCCCGCTGGAGCAGGTCGGCCCAGACCTCGGTCACCCGCGCGTCCAGCTCCTCCAGCGATCCTTCGTTCACGATGACGACGTCGGCGACCGCCAGCCGGTCCTCCCGGCTCGCCTGGGCGGCGATGCGGGCCTTGGCGTCGGCCTCCGCCATGCCGCGGTGCTCGGCGAGCCGCTGGATGCGCACCTCGTCGGCCGCGTCCACGACGATCACGACGTCGTACATGGGGGCGAGTTTGTTCTCGGCCAGCAGCGGCACGTCGTAGACCACGACGGCGTCGCCGGGCGCGTCCGCCTGCAACCGCGCCACCCGCTCCCCCACGAGCGGATGCACGATGCCGTTGAGCACGGCCAGCTTCTGGGAGTCGGCGAAGACGATCGAGCCCAGCTTCTCGCGGTCGAGGGCCCCGTCGGGGCGGAGCACCTCCTCGCCGAAGGCCGTGACCACCCGTGCCAGCCCGGCCGTGCCGGGCTCGACGACCTCGCGCGCGATCTTGTCGGCGTCGATCACGACCGCGCCATGAGCCGCGAGCCGCCTGGACACCTCACTCTTGCCGGATCCGATGCCGCCGGTGAGCCCAATCTTCAGCACCGGTGCAGCCTATCCACGATGCGCGGACCGCGCACGACCGGACGGCCGGCTCAGGCTACGGGCCCGGGCTCCGGCTCCCTGCGCAGGTGGACCATCGTCAGGTGGTCGTCCATCCGCTCACGGTGCGTCTCCCGGTAGCCCAGCCGACGGTAGAGCTTGAGGTTGCCCGCCGACAGGTGCCCGGTGAACAGGTCGAACGCGGTGGCCTGCGGCACCTGCTCGTGCAGCGCCCGCAGCAGCGCCGTGCCGAGGCCCTGCCCCTGCCGGTCGGGGACGACGACCAGCCGGCCGACCAGGCAGGTGGTGCCGGAGAGCTGGCCGCGTACGGCGCCGACGATGCGGCGGTCACCGTCGAGCGCCTTGAGCACGACGGCGCCCTCGATGGCCTTGCGAAGCTGCTCCAGCGACTCGACCAGCGGCGGGATGTAGGGGTCGCCGTAGAGCTGGGCCTCGCTCACGTAGGCCGCCCGCTGCACGGTGAGGATCTCCCCGGCGTCCGCCGGCACCGCCCGCTCGATCATCACGCCGCCACCCTACCGGCCGGGCGCCGAGCGCCGGAGCAGGACCTGGAAGAACTCCCGTACGCCGGTCACGACCGATTCGGGGGCGGCCATGGCCACCATGTGGCTCGGGCTCTCCCCGTCACCCCAGTACACGACGTCGTTGCCGCGCTCGGCGATGCGGCGCAGCAGGGCGGGGCCGCCGTGCGTGGCTCCGGTGGGCACGTCCCGCTGGTCGACGGGCATGCCGGCGGCGCCCTCGTAGTACGTCCAAGACGACGACCCGCCGGTGCCGGTGAACCAGTACAGGCTGGCGGTGGTGAGCAGCAGGTCGCGGCCGATCGGCTCGGCGACCGGGCCGTTCCGCTCGGGCCAGCCGTCGAACTCCTTGAACCGCTCCACCAGGTACGCCAGCTGCGCCACCGGCGAGTCGGCGAACCCGTGGGCGAGCGTCTGGGGCCGGCTCGCCAGGTAGGGGCCGTACCCGCTGCCGCCGGCCATCCGCTCCCCCAGCGTCTTGAGCCAGCTCAGCTCCTCCTGGCTCGCCCCTTCGAGCTCGGCGGGGTCGCCGGTGGGGATGCCGAGGCCGGAGGTGATGACCGCCCCGGTGACGTGCTCGGGGTCGAGGGCGGCGAGCCGGGCCGTGACCAGCGCGCCGGCGTCGTTGCCGTGGGCTCCGTAGCGGTCGTGGCCGAGGCGGCGCATGAGCTCGGCCCAGGTGCGGGCGACCCGGTCGACGCTCCAGGGCCGCTCGTCCGCGGGCTCGGGGAACGCCGAGAAGGCGAAGCCGGGCAGGGACGGCGCGACGACGTGGAAGGCGAGCGCGGGGTCGAGCCCGTGGGCGCGCGGGTCGGTGAGCGGGCCGAGCACGTCGAGCAGTTCGGCGACCGAGCTCGGCCAGCTGTGCGTGACGATCAGCGGCAGCGCGTGCGGCTCCGGCGAGCGTACGTGCAGGAAGTGCACCCGCTGGCCGTCGATGTCGGTCGTGAACTGCGGGAAGGCGTTGAGCCTGGCCTCCTGGGCCCGCCAGTCGAAGCTCTCGGCCCAGTGTTCGGCCAGCTCACGCAGGTGGGCCACGGGCACCCCGCGGTCCCAGCCGCCGGGGAGCTGACGGGCCCAGCGGGTGCGCCGCAGCCGCTCGCGCAGGTCGTCAAGGTCGGCTTGGGGAATGTCGATGCGGAACGGAGTGATCGTCTCAGTCATGGGACGAACGGTAGGGAGCCATGCGGCAAGCCACGTTCCGCAATGACTCCCAGGAGCGCAGCACATCGCACAGATCGCCGCCCGGACACGCGAAAGCCCCGCACGAACCCGTGCGGGGCTTTCGTTTACCGCCTACTCCTGGGGACAGAGCCTCAGCTCTGGCCGCCCGCGAGCTTCTCGCGCAGGGCCGCGAGCGCCTCGTCCGAGGCGAGCGCGCCGCTGGCCGGAGCGGACGAGGAGCTCTGCTGAGCCGGGGTCTCGCCGCCGTAGGACGTCGGAGCGCCCTCGCCGGCCTCGGCCTCGGCCTTGCGGGCCTCCTCGATCTGCTTGCGGTGGGCCTCGAAGCGCTGCTGGGCCTCGGCGTACTGCCGCTCCCACTCCTCACGCTGCTTGTCGAAGCCTTCGAGCCACTCGCCGGTCTCCGGGTCGAAGCCCTCGGGGTAGATGTAGTTGCCCTGGTCGTCGTAGGTCGCGGCCATGCCGTAGAGCGTCGGGTCGAACTCGACCTCGGCGCCCACGCCCTCGTTGGCCTGCTTCAGCGAGAGGCTGATGCGGCGACGGTCGAGGTCGATGTCGATGATCTTGACAAAGATCTCGTCGCCGACCTGGACGACCTGCTCCGGGATCTCCACGTGGCGCTCGGCCAGCTCGGAGATGTGGACCAGACCCTCGATGCCCTCCTCGACCCGGACGAACGCGCCGAACGGCACCAGCTTGGTGACGCGGCCCGGCACGACCTGGCCGATCTGGTGGGTGCGGGCGAACTGCTGCCACGGGTCTTCCTGGGTGGCCTTGAGCGACAGGGAGACGCGCTCGCGCTCCATGTCGACGTCGAGGACCTCGACCGTGACCTCCTGGCCGACCTCGACGACCTCGGAGGGGTGGTCGATGTGCTTCCAGGACAGCTCGGACACGTGGACCAGGCCGTCGACGCCGCCGAGGTCCACGAACGCGCCGAAGTTGACGATCGAGGAGACGACGCCCTTGCGGACCTGACCCTTCTGCAGGGTGTTGAGGAAGGTCTGGCGGACCTCCGACTGCGTCTGCTCGAGCCAGGCGCGGCGCGACAGGACCACGTTGTTGCGGTTCTTGTCGAGCTCGATGATCTTCGCCTCGAGCTCACGGCCGACGTAGGGCTGCAGGTCGCGGACCCGTCGCATCTCGACCAGGGACGCCGGGAGGAAGCCACGGAGGCCGATGTCGAGGATGAGACCACCCTTGACGACCTCGATGACGGTGCCGGTGACGATGCCGTCCTCGTCCTTGATCTTCTCGATCGTGCCCCAGGCGCGCTCGTACTGAGCGCGCTTCTTGGACAGGATCAGGCGGCCCTCCTTGTCCTCCTTCTGGAGAACCAGGGCCTCGACGTGTTCGCCGACCTCCACGACGTCAGCAGGGTCGACATCGTGCTTGATCGAAAGCTCGCGCGAGGGGATGACTCCCTCGGTCTTGTAGCCGATATCGAGAAGGACCTCGTCTCGATCGACCTTGACGACGGTGCCCTCGACGATGTCGCCGTCGTTGAAGTACTTGATGGTCTCGTCGATCGCGGCGAGGAAGGCTTCCTCGGACCCGATGTCGTTGACCGCTACCTGCGGGGTGCTCGAGGTGGCCTCAGTGCTGGACGTCATGTGTGGAATTGCTCCGAACGCGGACAGGATGTCGATGTGGCGGACGCGCGGCAGGCCCTCTTCCGCATCAAGCCGAGGAATTACGACATCGACGTGACCGAGCGCGAGCCCGCTCCGTCTGAGGCGCGCGCGAGCCCACAGCGCAGCGATCAGCATATGAGACCAAGCCCACGGGGTCAATCCGAGGCAGGTCAGTACGCGATGACCTGGAGCCCTCGCTTGGGGATGATATTACCCCTCTGCGCCCGTGGGACGGAGATCCGCTCCGGGTCCCCGTCGGAGACGTACCGCTTGCCGGGATGCTTGTCCAGCCAATCCAGCCAGTACTGCGAGCACCATTTGCGGCACTCGCCCTTCTTGCCGTTGCTCTGGATCCGCTGGATCGCGCCCCGGTCGAATTTTTTCGCGTAGGGCGAAACCGAGGGCTCGGCCCCGGCGAGGAAGACGCCGGCGAAATCATAACGGTTCCCGTCCCATGATCCGGTCCTGGCGACCTTCTTGCCGTGCGGCATCGACCCGTACGGCAGCGCCATCGTGCGGGACGGCGGCGCGCCGAGCTTCTTCAGCAGCCGCTCGATCCTGCCGATCTGCTCGCGGACCTTGCGCTTGCGCAGGGCCCGGAGGTTGGGATGGCTCCAGGTGTGGTTGGCGACCTCGTAGCCGTGCTCGGTCAGCCAGCGCACGGCGGCCGCCTGCCCGGCCTCGTCGCGCAGCCCGAACGGCTCGTGGTTGACCCAGAACGTGGCGGTCGGCCGGAATGACGGGTAGCGGGCGGCCACCTCCTGGATGATCGCCACCGCGGTGCCGGGGGCCGGGTTGCCGCTCGCGTCCTGCGCGAAGTGGCTCGGGTGCCCGTCGTCGAAGGTCAGCACGACCGGGTAGTGCCCGGCGGGCACGTGGATGTCGCCGGCGGCGAACTCCGCGGCGGTGATCGGCACGTAGCCGGCGCGGGCCAGCCGTTCCAGCTCCTTCCTGAGCTGGCCGGGGGTGCGGTCGATGGAGGCGAGCCGCTTGCGCAGGATGCGGTGGTACATGAGGACCGGCACCATCCCCGCCTCGTTGGCGCGCACCTGCCGGGCGAACTCGGGCGTGGACACCACTCCGGGCGGCTGCCCGGGAGGGGTGGAAGGAACGTCGGCGGGGACCGCGGACGGCGGGCTCTGCTCGACCTTGCCGGCGGAGGCCGGACCGGCGTGGGGGAGGTCCTGCGCCGGCATGACACTGAGTCCGATGACCGCCACGGTGACCACGACGACGTTCGCGATGCCGATGATCTTCGTGGAGGACGCTGGTAACCGCACAGAACTCCCGTGCCGCTCGGGGAAGCCGACACTCCACCCTAGTCCAGATCTGTACGGAAACCGGGGACCCCGGGCGACATGCCCCCTCCGGGCCCCCGGCAGGCAACACGCCATCCTCCGGGTCCCCGGCAGGCGAGGTGCCGCCAGGGGCCCCTGCAGGCGACGTGCCGCGAAGGCCCTCGGCGGGGTCAGTGGCCGGCGTCCTCCCAGGTGCGGCCGACGCCCACCGAGACCTCCAGCGGCACCCGCAGGTGGTAGGCGGCGTTCATCTGGTCGCACACGAGCTGCCTGAGCGCCTCCAGCTCGCCCGGCGCCACCTCGAACACCAGCTCGTCGTGCACCTGCAGCAGCATCCGCGAGGCCAGCCCCTCCTCGCGGATGGCCTGGTGCACGTGGAGCATGGCGACCTTGATGATGTCGGCCGCCGAGCCCTGGATCGGGGCGTTGAGCGCCATCCGCTCGGCCATCTCGCGCCGCTGCCGGTTGTCGCTGGTGAGGTCGGGCAGGTAGCGGCGGCGGCCCATGATCGTCTCGGTGTAGCCGTCGGCGCGGGCCTGCGCCACGATGGCGTGCAGGAAGTCGCGCACGCCGCCGAACTCCTGGAAGTATTCCTCCTTCAGCGCCCGCGCCTCGGCGACCGGGATGTTGAGCTGCCCGGACAGCCCGAAGTCGGACAGTCCGTAGGCCAGGCCGTAGTTCATGGCCTTGATGCGCGCCCGCAGCTCGCCGTCGATCTGCTCGGGCGGCAGGTCGAACACCCGGGCCGCGGTGGCCTTGTGGAAGTCGTGGCCGGACTCGAACGCGGCGATCAGCGACTCGTCGCCCGACAGGTGGGCCATGATGCGCAGCTCGATCTGGCTGTAGTCGGCCGTGAGCAGCGTCTCGTAGCCCTCGCCGACGGTGAAGCCCTGCCGGATGCGGCGGCCCTCGGCGGTGCGGATCGGGATGTTCTGGAGGTTGGGCTTCTCGGAGGAGAGCCGGCCGGTCGCGGCGATGATCTGGTTGAACGTCGTGTGGATGCGCCCGTCGTCGGCGATCTCCTTGATCAGCCCCTCGACCGTGGTGCGCAGCTTCTGCTGGTCGCGGTGGCGCAGCATGATCGTCGGCAGCTCGTGCTCGGTCTGCGTGGCGAGCCAGGCGAGCTGGTCGGCGTCGGTGCTGTAGCCGGTCTTGATCTTCTTCGTCTTGGGCAGGTTGAGGCGGGTGAAGAGGATCTCCTGGAGCTGCTTGGGCGAGCCGAGGTTGAACTGCTCGCCCACGGAGCGGTGCGCCTCCTCCACGGCGTGCTTGACGGCCGCGCCGAACTCGGCCTCCAGCCCCGTGAAGTAGGTGCTGTCGACCGCGATGCCCGCGCGCTCCATCTCGGCCAGCACGGTGAGCAGCGGCAGCTCGACGTCGTCGAGGAGCTGGGTGCCGCCGCGCCCGGTCAGGAAGCGCTCCAGCGCCTCGGCGAGCTCGCGCACGACGTGGGCGCGCAGCGCGAGGTCCTTGGCGGGGGCGTCCTCGTCGTCGCCGAACAGCGCGGCCTGCCCGCTGGACTCCTCCTCGGCCCGCAGGTCGCGGTTGAGGTAGCGGCGGGCGAGGTCCTCGAGCGCGAAGGTGCGCTGGCCGGGCATCGCGAGGTAGGCGGCCAGCGCGGTGTCGCAGCTCAGGCCGCGCAGGTCCATGCCCTGCGCCCACAGGGCCAGCATCGGCCCCTTGGCGTCGTGGACGGCCTTGGGCCGCCCCTCGTCGGCCAGCCAGGCCCGCAGGGCCGCCTCGTCGGCCTCGGTGAGCTTGACCAGGTCGATGTGGGCGGCGGTGCCGTCGGGCGAGGCGACGGCGAGGGCGTCGATGCGGCCGGTGCCGCTGCCGTAGACGCCCTTGACGGCGAGCCCGGCCCGGCCCTCCGGCATGGCGGCCAGCCAGCCGGCCACCCGGTCGGGGCCGAGGATCACGGTCTCGACCTCGAAGCCCTGGTCGGGCTCCTGCTCGCCGGTGCCGAGCACCTTGAACACCCGCTCGCGCAGCTCGCCGCGGATCTGCAGGGTGTCGAACAGCTTGTTGACCTCCTCGCGCTCCCACGCGCCCTGCCTGAGCTCGCCGAGCTCGGCCTCGACCGGCACGTCGCGCAGCAGCTCGGTGAGCCTGCGGTTCATCAGCACCTGGGCGACGTGGTCGCGCAGCTTGTCGCCGACCTTGCCCTTGACCTCGTCGACCCGGTCGACGAGCGCGGTCAGCGTGCCGAACTCGCGCACCCACTTGGCGGCGGTCTTCTCGCCCACGCCGGGGATGCTGAGGAGGTTGTCGCTGGGGTCGCCGCGCAGCGCCGCGAAGTCGGGATACTGGACCGGGGTGAGGCCGTATTTCTCCTCGACGGCCTCGGGCGTGAACCGGGTCATGTCGCTGATGCCGCGCCGGGTCATCAGGACGGTGACGTGCTCGTTGACGAGTTGCAGCGCGTCGCGGTCGCCGGTGACGATGAGGACGTTCATCCCCTGCCCGGCCGCGCGGGTGGCGAGCGTGGCGATGATGTCGTCGGCCTCGAAGCCCGCCTTGGACAGGCGCGGGATGCGCAGGGTGTCGAGCAGCTCGAAGATGAGCTGCATCTGGCCGCGGAAGTCCTCCGGCGTCTCGCTCCTGTTGGCCTTGTAGTCGGCGTATTCCTCGTGCCGGAACGTGGGCTCGGACCGGTCGAAGGCCACGGCGACGTGCGTCGGCCGCTCGTCGCGCAGGACGTTGGTCAGCATCGAGGTGAACCCGTAGACCGCCTCGGTGTGCTGACCGTCGGAGGTCATGAGGTTGGCGTCCTTGAGCGCGTAGAAGGCGCGATAAGCCAGGGAATGCCCGTCAAGCAGCAGCAGGCACGGACGGCTGGGGGTCACTTCACTCTTCGGCACGTACGCAGCCTAGTCTGCCCCTGCGACAGAAAACCTGAGCTCGGAAGAGTGGAGACGTCACCTTGACGCAGACAAACCCGCTTGATCTCCCGGTGCTGAACGGCATGCACGACGGCACGCTGGCGAGCCGCATGGGCATCGAGTTCCTGGAGGCGGGCCCGGACCGGGTGGTGGGCCGGATGCCGGTGGAGGGCAACACGCAGCCGTACGGGCTGCTGCACGGCGGCGCCTCCGCGGTGCTGGCCGAGACCCTCGGCTCCGTGGCGGCGGCGATCCACGCCGGCCCGGAGCGCGTCGCCGTGGGCGTCGAGATCAACGCCACGCACCACCGTTCCGCCCGCTCGGGGCATGTCACGGGGGTGGCGACGCGGCTGCACGCGGGGCGGACGCTGGCGACGTACGACATCGAGATCAGCGACGAGGAGGGCCGGCGGGTGTGCACTTCCCGCCTCACCTGCATGCTGCGCGACCGCTGAGGCTTTTGCCGGATTTTTGCCCAGCGGCCACTTCGCCCGATTCTTTGCGCTTCGCCCCCACGGGTCGCTACGGTGGTCCGAACGCGAGCCCGCGGGGAGGCCCGGTAGATAACGTGCACGGCCTGCGATGCCCTGCACGGCCCCAAAGGCCGCTCCGCGGGCTCGTCCATACCTACCGCGATTTCGTTATCCATTCGTTTCGTCCGGCCGCCAGGTGTCTTCCTCTATTTAGCCCCTGACCTGCCAACTTGATTCCTCACATGAGTGACACCGTGTTGTCACTAATTGGTGACGAACGATACTGAAACGGGCGTCACGGCAATAGGCTCCCGCCATTGCATCCCAGTTGTGCCTGCGATGCGCGTGTCGAGATGGAGGGGCACCCCACCCCGCCTTGACCTACTTGAGGGAGCACCATTGCGCAGAGCCGTGATCGCGTTCACGGCCTTCCTGGGTGGACTCGTCTTCCTGCTGGCAGGACCCGCCCACGCGGGTCCCGCCGACTGCCAGGGGCTGAAGGGGACACTCAAACTCCAAGGCCAGCCAGTGAACGGCGCCAAAATCTCGGTGACCACCGAGGACGGACAACCCGTCCAGGACGTCACCTCGAACGCTCAAGGCATCTGGGACGTTCAAGTCGACAAACCGGGCAAGTACAAGGTCACCCTGGACCCCGGCTCGCTTCCTCAGGACTCCCAGGTCCGCGGCGGCAACAACGTCCGCACGCCGACCGTCTACGAGGGCAACTGCTCCACCGTGCTGTTCGCCCTGGAGGCCAAGGGCGCCGCCGCCGGACCCGAGCAGGGCACCGCCGGGGAGAGCTCCTTCTGGGCCCAGGCCGCGCAGCTCTCGTTCGAGGGCCTCAACCTCGGCCTCATCATCGCCCTGGGCGCGCTCGGCCTCTCCCTCATCTACGGGACGACCGGCCTGACCAACTTCGCCCACGGTGAGCTCGTCACGTTGGGCGCGGTCCTCGCGTACATGTTCAACGTCGGGTTCAGCATCCAGCTCATCCCCGCGGCGGTCCTCGCCGTGGTGCTGGCGGGGGCCCTGGGCTACGGACAGGACCGCTTCTTCTGGGGGCAGCTCCGCAAACGCGGCACCGGCACCATCGCCATGATGATCATCTCGATCGGCGTCGCGATCCTGCTGCGCAACCTCATCCAGTTCTTCTTCGGGGCGCAGACCGAGAGCTACACGGACTACAACACCCAGGCCGGCCTCCAGATCGGCCCGATCAGCGCCGCTCCGAAGAACCTGTGGGCCATGGGCATCGAGCTCGCGGTGCTCGTCGTCGTGGGCCTCGCCCTGATGAAGACCCGCACCGGCAAGGCCGCCCGCGCCGTGTCCGACAACCCGGCGCTCGCCGCCTCCTCCGGCATCAACGTCGACCGCGTCATCCGCATCATCTGGGCCGGTGGCGGCGCCATCGCCGCGCTGGCCGGCGTCATGCTCGGCCTGTCGCAGTCGCTGAAGTTCACCATGGGCCAGGACATCCTGCTGCTCATCTTCGCCGGCGTCACGCTCGGCGGGCTCGGCACCGCCTTCGGCGCGCTGGTCGGCTCGCTCGTGGTCGGTGTGTTCATCCAGGTGTCCACGCTGTGGGTGCCGCCGGAGCTGAAGTCCGTCGGCGCGCTGGTGGTGCTCATCGTCGTGCTTCTCTTCCGGCCGCAGGGCATCCTCGGCCGACGCGAGCGGATCGGGTGACGGGGTAACAGATGGACTGGCTCACGATTTTCACCACCACCGTCCACGCCGCCATCGGCTGGGAGACCGTGGTCTACGGCCTGGCCGCGATCGGCGTCAACATCCACTTCGGTTACACGGGCCTGCTCAACTTCGGTCAGGCGGCGTTCATGGCCGTGGCCGGCTACGGCCTGGCCGTCACCGTCACCGTGCTCAACCTGCCGTTCTGGGTCGGCATCATCGTCGGCCTCGCGGCCGCGGTGCTCCTGGCGCTCCTCATGGGCATCCCGACGCTGCAGCTGCGCGCCGACTACCTGGCGATCGTCACCATCGCCGCGGCCGAGATCATCCGGCTGGTCTTCAGGTCGGTGCAGTTCAAGGAGGTCTTCGGCGGCTCGGACGGCCGGCGCGGCTTCAACGGCGACTTCTACGCCATGAACCCCTACCCGGAGGGCCGCTACGGCATCGGCCCGATCGTCTTCGACGAGCGCACGCTGTGGCTGCTGACGGTTGGCTGGATCGTCCTGATGCTCGCCTGCGGGCTGGTCTACCTGCTCATGAAGAGCCCGTGGGGCCGCGTGCTCAAGGCCATCCGCGAGGACGAGGACGCCGTGCGCGCGCTCGGCAAGAACGTCTTCGCGTACAAGATGCAGTCGCTGGTGCTCGGCGGCGTCATCGGCTGCTTCGGCGGCTTCTTCTACGGCCTCTACAACGGCGCCGTGCAGCCCGACGTCTTCGGCACCGAGATGACGTTCTTCGCCTACACGATCGTCATCCTCGGCGGCGCCGCCCGCGTCTTCGGCCCGGTCGTCGGCGCGATGATCTTCTGGGTGCTGTTCGTCTTCATCGGCAACCTGCTCGCCGAGCTGGTGGCCAACGGCTACATCCCGTTCATGACCAGCATCCAGGTGGGCCCGATCCGCTACGCCCTGGTCGGCCTGGGCTTCATCCTGTTGCTGGTCGTCCGGCCGCAGGGCATCTTCGGTGACAAGAGGGAGATCGCCATCGATGCGCGATGACACGATGGATGAGACGACTGACGAGTCGAGGGACGAGTCGAAGGACGAGGCCGTGACCGGCGCCCGCAAGGCCGCCGCCCTGGAGGCGTTCAAGGACATGGCCCGCGAGCCGGGCGTGCCCAAGCCGGACCCCATCCTCGTCGTGGACAAGGTCGTGCGCCGCTTCGGCGGCCTCACCGCGGTCGACGTCGAGCACGTGGAGGTCCAGCGCGGCTCCATCACGGCGCTGATCGGCCCCAACGGCGCGGGCAAGACCACCTTCTTCAACCAGCTCACCGGGTTCGACACCGCCGACTCCGGCACCTGGACGTTCAACGGCCGCCCGATGAGCGGCGTGCCCGCGCACAAGGTGGCCCGCGCCGGCATGGTGCGCACCTTCCAGCTCACCAAGGCGCTCTCCCGCCTGACGGTCATGGAGAACATGCGCCTCGGCGCCCAGCAGCAGAAGGGCGAGAGCTTCTGGCGGGCCCTCGTGCCCGGGTTCTGGCGCTCCCAGGAGGAGGAGATCACCCAGCGGGCCGAGGAGCTGCTGGTCCGCTTCAAGCTCGACGCCAAGCGCGAGGACTTCGCCGGCTCGCTCTCCGGCGGCCAGCGCAAGCTGCTGGAGATGGCGAGGGCGCTCATGGTGGGCCCCGAGCTGGTCATGCTGGACGAGCCCATGGCGGGCGTGAACCCGGCGCTGACGCAGTCGCTGCTCGGCCACGTCAAGGACCTGCGCGAGCAGGGCATGACGGTGCTGTTCGTCGAGCACGACATGGACATGGTCCGCGACATCAGCGACTGGGTGATCGTCATGGCCCAGGGCGCGGTGATCGCCGAGGGGCCGCCCTCGACGATCATGTCGGACGAGCGCGTGATCGACGCCTACCTCGGCGCGCACCACGACGCCCCGCTGTCCGACAGCGAGCTTCAGGCCCAGCTCCATGAGGCCGAGGCGGAGCTGGAGGCCGAGATCGAAGAGGAGACGCAGAAGTGAACGCCGTCCCGGAACCGGCCGAGTCCAAGGCGGCGATCACCGACCGCTCCGCGCACCTGGAGGGGGCCGAGACCGCCCTCCTGCGCTGCGACGAGCTGATCGCCGGCTACCTGCCGGGTGTCAACATCCTCAACGGCTCCGACCTCTACGTGGCGGAGGGCGAGCTCATCGGCATCATCGGCCCCAACGGCGCCGGCAAGTCGACGCTGCTCAAGGCCATGTTCGGGCTGGTCAACATCCGCAGCGGCACGGTGCTGCTGAAGGGCGAGGACATCACGAACATGAAGGCGCACGCGCTGGTCTCGCGCGGCGTCGGCTACGTCCCGCAGACCAACAACGTCTTCCCCAGCCTCACCATCGAGGAGAACCTGGAGATGGGCGCCTTCCAGGTGCCGGGGAAGTTCAAGGAGCGCTTCGAGTTCGTGGCCGAGCTGTTCCCCGCGCTGAAGGAGCGGCGCAAGCAGCGCGCGGGCTCGCTGTCCGGCGGTGAGCGGCAGATGGTGGCGATGGCGCGGGCGCTGATGACCGAGCCGTCGGTGCTGCTGCTGGACGAGCCGTCGGCCGGCCTGTCGCCCAAGCTGCAGGACCTGGTCTTCATCCAGGCCCAGCAGATCAACAAGGCCGGCGTCACCGTCATCATGGTCGAGCAGAACGCCCGGCGCTGCCTGCAGATCTGCCACCGCGGCTACGTCCTGGACCAGGGCCGCAACGCCTACACCGGCACCGGCAGGGAGCTCGCGAACGACCCGAAGGTGATCCAGCTGTACCTCGGCACGCTCGCCAAGGCGTAATCCGGCCCGAACGGCTGGGGGGCTCCCACGGAGCCCCCCAGCCGTTCTTTAATGTGCGCTGTGAAACGCTTAGCGACAGTCGCGCTCATGCTTCCCGTCCTGCTGATGGGCTGCCAGGACGACGCCTCCTCCGCACCGAAATACAGCACCGGCGGCGACCCCGCCGACAGCCCCTGCGCCCGCGTGGTCTCCGCCATCGGGTACGCGAACCTGCTGCTGGAGCCGAAGGGCCAGGAGGACAGGCAGAGGTTCGAGGACGCCGTGATCGGCCGCCTGGCCGAGGCCCGCGGCATCACCCTGCAGTTCGGCCCCCGGCTGCCCGCCTCGGTCAAGGGCGACGTGGCCGCCCTGGAGTCGGCCACCACGGGGCTCGCCAGGAACGACGTGCCCAGGGAGCGCCAGGTGGCCCTGCTGAGGGACTACCGGGCGGCGGCCGACCGGATCGTCGCCGGCTGCCGGTGAGGCCGTGAGGAGCGGCTCCAGGGACGCGGAAGGGCCCGGCCGTGGCGGCCGGGCCCTTCGTCTCAGCGCTGGTGATCAGCCGGCGATGTTGCCGGTGCGGTACTCGATCGCCTTGCTGCCGTACTTGTTGTCGTCGCCGTACTCGTAGATGCCGATCGTGGCGACGGCCGGGTCACCGGCGTCGTTGAACTCGACCGGGCCGCTGACGCCGTCGTAGTCGATGTCCTTGCCGGCCTTCAGCAGGTCGACGCACTCCTTGAAGTTCTTGCACTTCTCGCCGCCCTTGCTGACCTCGCCGAGCTTGGCGGCGATGTCCGCGCCCGCGTCGCTCTTGGCGGCCTCGGCGGCCAGCGCGATCAGGTTCGCCGCGTCGTAGGACTCGGGGGCGTAGCTGAAGTCCTCGAGCTCCTTGTCGACCTCGAGCAGCTTCTTCTGGAACTCCTCGGGAGCGGCCGCGCCGGGGATGGTGCCCTTGACGCCCGTGAGGGTGCCCTTGGGCATCTTCAGGTAGTTGGTGTTCGAGGTGTTGCCGTCAACCATGTACCACTTGTGCTTGCTGGACGGCAGGCCCTGCTTGACGAGCTCCTGGATGACCTTGGAGGTCTCCTCGAAGCCGATCAGGACGATGGCCTTGGGGCTCTTGGCCTTGATCTTGGTGACCTCGGCCGAGAAGTCGGCGGCCTTCGGGTCGTAGTCCACGCGCTCGACCACTTCGGCGCCGCCGTCGGTGACGGTCTTCTGGACCTGGTCGGCCAGGCCCGTGCCGTAGGAGTCCTGCATGGCGAAGATGGCGACCGTGTCGCTGCCGTCGGCCACGATCAGGTCACCGAGCACGCGGCCCTGGAGCTTGTCCGGGGGCGCGGTGCGGAAGTACAGGCCCTGGTCGGCGAGCGTGGTGAACTTGTCGGAGGTGTTGGCGGGCGAGAAGTGCACCACGCCGGCACCCGTGATCTTGTCGACGACCGACTCCGACACCGAGGAGGAGGCGGCGCCGATGATGGCGTCGGCCTTCTGCGCCAGGAGCTTGTCCACCGACTGCGAGGCGATGTTGGTCGTCGTGTCGCCCGAGTCGGTGTCGATCTTGGCGACCGGCTTGCCGAGCACGCCACCGGCCTCGTTGATCTCCTTGATGGCGAGATCGACGCCCGCGAACTCGGGCGGGCCGAGGAAGGCGAGGTTTCCGGTCTGAGGCAGCAGGGTCCCGATCGTCAGCGTGCCGTCGCCCTTCGTCGCGGCGGCGGCCGTCGACGAGGCGGGAGCGGCCGAAGACGGCGAGGTCTCCGAGGCGGTGTCGCCGCCGCCACCGCCGCAGGCTGTCAGGGTCAGGCTGGTGGCAGCCAGGACAGCCAGCGCCCGCCCCACGGGAGCAATGCGGATCATGAAGTGTCTCCTTCATTTCCAGGCCGGGATTCGTCAGCAGGCCGAGCGTTCCCGATCGAATGCAGGAAACGTACAAAACCGCTGCGTGCCGGAACTAGATGCGCTGGACAACTGTCGGCACTTGGATGCGGAGTCGTAATCAGTCCTCAACTTACGGAGCTGGTCAGTCGTGCTTATGGTGCGGCAGGTGAAGCGCATTACGCTGCCCCTCGTCCTGACGGCCCTCCTCGCCGGCTGCGGTTCCCCCGCGCAACCCGACACCAGCCCGCCCCCCGGGGTGTCGGTGTCGCTGGCGCAGTGGCGGTCCGACGAGCCGGTGCACCGGTTACAGATCGCGGTCCGCAACACCACGGACACGCCCGTCCATTTCGCCGACGTGCAGCTCGTCACCGAATCGTTCAGGACCCTCGCGCCGGCCAGGGCCGGCACCACGCTCGGCCGTACCGAACGGACCGACCTGCCCGCCCCGTACGGCGCCGCCAACTGCCCGGCCCAGGGACTCCCCGAGGTGCGGCCGGCGACCGTCGTGGCGCGGCTCAGCACCGGCGGCGGCCCGCTGCGCAAGGTCGTCTTCCCGGTGCCGCACCCCGACCCGCTGCTGGCCAGGCTGCTGCGCGACGAGTGCGCGGAGTTCCTGATCAAACAGGTGGCCGACCTCGCCTTCGGCCCGGAGTGGACCGAGTCGGACGGGACCATGCGCGGCAGCATCGTGGTTACGCGGCGCGGCGCGGGCAAGGTGACGCTGACCGACATGGGCGGCACGACCCACTACATCGTCACGCCGGAGCACCGGCCCCTGGGGACGCTGGAGCCGGGCGCGTCGCGGCTGGAGGTGCGGGTGGCCCTCTCGCCCGGCCGGTGCGACCCGCACGCCTTCGCCGAGGCCAAGAAGGCGTTCCTGTTCCCCGTGCGGGCCTCGCTCGACGGTGACGAGGCCCGCGTGATCATCGTGGTGCCGCCCGAGCCGCTGCAGGAGCGCCTCACGAGCTGGGCCCGGGAGACGTGCGGCCTGGGCGGCGGCTCCTAGCCGTCAGCCGGCGATGTTGCCGGTGCGGTACTCCTCGGCCTTGCCCGGGTACTTGTTGTCGTCGCCGTACTGGTAGACGCCGATGGTGGCCACGGCGGGGTCGCCGTTGTCGTCGAACTCGACCGGGCCGCTCAGTCCGTCGTAGTCGATGTCCTTGCCGGCCTTCAGCAGGTCGGCGCACTCCTTGAAGCTCTTGCACTTCTCGCCGCCCTTGCTGACCTCGGCCAGCTTGGCGGCGACGGAGGCGCCGCTGTCGTCCTTGGCCGCCTCGGCGGCCAGGGCGATGAGGACGGCGGCGTCGTACGACTCCGCGGCGTAGGTGTAGTCCTCCAGCTCCTTGTCGACCGTGAGGAGCCGCTCCCGGAAGGCGTCCGGGGCCTCGGCGCCGGGGATGGTGCCCTTGACGCCCTTGAGGGTGCCCTTGGGCATCTTCAGGTAGTTGGTGTTCGACATGTTGCCGTCCACCATGTACCACTTCACCTTGTCCGCCGACAGGCCCTGCTTGACGAGCTCCTGGATGACCTTGGAGGTCTCCTCGAAGCCGATCAGCACGACGGCCTTGGGGTTCTTGGCCTTGATCTTGGTGACGTCGGCAGAGAAGTCGGCGGCCTTCGGGTCGTAGTCCACCCGCTCGACGACCGTCGCGCCGCCCTCCTCGGCGGTCTTCGCGATCTGGTCGGCGAGGCCCGAGCCGTAGGAGTCCTGCATGGCGAGGATGCCCACGGTGTCGTTGCCGTCGGCCACGACGAGGTCGCCGAGCACGCGGCCCTGGAGCTTGTCCGGGGGCGCGGTGCGGAAGTACAGGCCGTTGTCGTTGATCGTGCTGAACTTGTCGGAGGTGTTGGCGGGCGAGAACTGCACCACGCCGGCGCCGGTGATCTTGTCGATGATCGACTCCGACACCGAGGAGGAGGCCGCGCCGATGATGGCGTCGGCCTTCTGGCCCAGCAGCTTGTCCACCGACTGCGAGGCGATGTTCGTGGTGGTGTCGCCGGAGTCGGTGTGGATCACCTTCACCGGCTTGCCGAGCACGCCACCGGCCTCGTTGATCTCCTTGGCGGCCAGGTCCACCGCGGCGAACTCGGGCGGGCCGAGGAAGGCGAGGGAACCGGTCTGCGGCAGCACGGTGCCGAGCGTCAGCGTGCCGTCGCCCTGGGCGGCGGCCGGCGCCGAGGACGCCGGGGCGGCCGAGGACGCGGTCTGCTGCGGCGCGGCGGTGTCGCCGCCGCCACAGGCCGTCAGGGCCAGGCTCGCCGCGGCGGCGACGGCCAGGACGCGGCCCGCTGGAGCGATGCGGATCATGTGAAAGGTACTCCCCTATATGCGTCGGCGGGGATGCTCCCCCGTTGACGTTTTCCAAGCTCAGCATGCCTGGATTGAGAGGTTCGCGCCGTTTTCACACGACTTTTATGCAAAGTTGTGATGTCCGAAACACGCGCGTAACGGACACAGGGGCGGAGCCGTCCGCCCGGCCCTCCTCCTGGATCAGCGCTTCTCGGCGTCGTCGATGACGATCTGGGCGACCTCGCGCATGCTCAGCCGCCGGTCCATGGACGCCTTCTGGATCCACCGGAACGCCTGCGGCTCGGTCCAGCCGTGCTGCGCCATGAGCTGGCCCTTGGCCCGCTCCACCAGCTTCCTGGTCTCCAGGCGCTCGGACAGGCTGGAGACCTCGGCACTCAGCGCCACCATCTCCTCGTGCCGGCTGACCGCCATCTCGATGGCCGGCACCAGGTCCGCCTTGGTGAAGGGCTTGACGAGGTAGGCCATCGCGCCCGCGTCGCGAGCCCGTTCGACCAGGTCGCGCTGGGAGAAGGCGGTCAGGATCAGGCACGGCGCGATGCGCTCGGAGACGATGCGCTCGGCCGCGGAGATGCCGTCGAGCACCGGCATCTTGACGTCGAGGATCACCAGGTCGGGTTTCAGCTCGGCGGCCAACCGGATCGCCTGCTCGCCGTCGCCGGCCTCGCCCACGACGACGTAGCCGTCCTCCTGGAGCATCTCCTTGAGGTCGAGGCGGATCAGGGCCTCGTCTTCCGCGATCACTACTCGCCGCTGCGTACTCACGAGCAGAAGAGTACCGACGTCCGGTAGATTAGATCCACGCTGGCACCCCTGCTGCTGATCAACTTGTGGCGGTAGGATGTACCGTCGATCCGGGCAAGTCCGGATATTTCGGCCGGAATGATGGAATGGCAGACATGGACGCCTCAAAAGCGTCTGCTCGAAAGGGCGTGCGGGTTCGAATCCCGCTTCCGGCACCCTCACCGGTCCCAGCCCCTCACCCGGGCCCTCTCCGCACCACCCTCGCACCGCGTCCGGCGCTGATTCGCGGCGGCGCGCGGCGGGAATAGCCGTTGCACGATCGATCAGCACGGGGGTGGGCGCAATGTCGTTGAGCGTGGCGGCGCGGGAGGAGTTCCTGGCGGAGGCGCACATCGCGAGCCTGGCCGTCGAGGCGGGCGAGGGCCGGGCGCCGCTGACGGTGCCCGTCTGGTACGACTACGTCCCCGGCGGAGACGTCCGCTTCCTGACCGACGGCGAGTCGGTCAAGGCCAAGCTCATCGCCAAGGCGGGCCGCTTCTCCCTCCTGGTGCAGCGCGGCAGCCCCACCTACCGCTACGTGTCCGTCGAGGGCCCGCTCGTGCTGTCCGCCCCGTCCACGCTGGAGGACCTGACCCGCATCTCGGCCCGCTACCTGCCGCCCGACGCCGTGACGGGCTACGTGCACGGCTCCGACCTGCACGCCCTGGTGACGTTCCGGATGCGGCCTGAGCGCTGGCTCTCGGCCGACCTGGGGGCGCTCGCCTGAGCCGGTTCCGCCCCGCGACCTCCTCAACCGGTATTTTTGGCCCCGTGACTGCTATCGATCCCACCTCGACCGGCGCCCACGGCGTCGGCCTCGCGACCATCGCCGCCGACGGCACCGTCCTCGACACCTGGTTCCCCTCCCCCGCGCTGGGCGAGGCGCCTCTCCCGGGCACCGAGCGGCTGTCCGACGACGAGGCCGGCGAACTGGCCTCGCTGACGGGGCCCGACCCGGCGCGCGGCGTGGAGGTGGTGGCGGTGCGCACCGGCATCGCCAAGCTCTCCGAGGCCCCGGTCGACGCCCACGACGTCTACCTGCGCCTGCACCTGCTGTCCGCCCGCCTGATCCGGCCGCACGGGGCCAACCTCGACGGCGTCTTCGGCCTGCTGGCCAACGTCGTGTGGACCAACCACGGCCCGTGCCCGGTGCCGGACTTCGAGCGGACCAGGCTGCGGCTGCGCGCCCGCGGCCCGGTCACGGTGTACGGGGTGGACAAGTTCCCGCGCATGGTCGACTACGTGCTGCCGTCAGGGGTGCGCGTCGCCGACGCCGACCGCGTCCGCCTCGGCGCCCATCTGGCGAGCGGCACCACGGTCATGCACGAGGGCTTCGTCAACTACAACGCCGGCACCCTCGGCTCGTCGATGGTCGAGGGCCGGATCTCGGCCGGTGTCGTCGTCGGCGACGGCTCCGACGTCGGCGGCGGCGCCTCGATCATGGGCACGCTGTCGGGCGGCGGCAAGCACGTCATCTCCGTCGGTGAGCGCTGCCTGCTGGGCGCGAACGCCGGCATCGGCATCTCGCTCGGCGACGACTGCGTGGTGGAGGCCGGGCTCTACGTCACGGCGGGCACCAAGGTCGCCCTCCCGGACGGGAAGGTCGTCAAGGCGGCCGAGCTGTCGGGCGCCGACGGCATCCTGCTGCGCCGCAACTCGCGGACGGGAGCCGTCGAGGCGGTGCCGCGCACCGGCACCGGCATCGAGCTCAACGCCGCCCTGCACGCCAACTGAGCGCCTCTCCGGTGGCCCGGCTCCCGCCACGGGGCGGGGCCGGGGGTGGCGCCGTGGCGGTCAGTTGGCGTGCGAGACGGCCGAGCCGATGGTGTGGACGCGCAGGGCGTTGGTGGAGCCGGGGGTGCCGGGAGGCGACCCGGCCACGATGACCACCTTGTCGCCCTTCTCCAGCCGCCCCAGCGACAGCAGCGACGCCTCGACCTGCCGCACCATGTCGTCGGTGTGGTGCACGAACGGCACCTGGAAGGTCTCCACCCCCCAGGTCAGCGAGAGCTGGCCGCGCACGTGCGGCGCCGAGGTGAAGGCGAGCAGCGGGATCGGCGAGCGGTAGCGGGCCAGCCGCCGCGCCGTCTCGCCGGACATGGTGAACGCCACCAGCGCCTTGGCGCCCACGATCGCGCCGACCTCGGCCGCGGCCCGCGCGATCGCGCCGCCCGTGGTCTCGGGCATGCGCTCCAGCGTGTGGGTGGCCTGCAGGGACGACTTCTCGGCGGCGCAGGCGATGCGGTCCATCGTGGAGACGGACTCGATCGGGTAGTTGCCGACCGAGGTCTCGCCGGACAGCATGACCGCGTCGGCGCCGTCCATGACGGCGTAGGCGACGTCGGAGGCCTCGGCCCGGGTGGGACGGGGCGCGTTCATCATGGAGTCGAGCATCTGCGTGGCGACGATGACCGGGCGGGCCTTCTCGCGGCACAGCTCGATGATGCGCCGCTGCACGATCGGCACCTGCTCCAGCGGCAGCTCCACGCCGAGGTCGCCGCGCGCGACCATGATGCCGTCGAACGCCTCGACGATCTCGGGCAGCCGGTCGACGGCCTGCGGCTTCTCGATCTTGGCGAGCAGCGGCAGGCGCACGGCCTCCTGCTCCATGATGTTGCGCACCACGTCGGCGTCGGACGGGCGGCGCACGAACGACAGCGCGATCATGTCGAAACCGGTGCGCAGCGCCCAGCGCAGGTCGGATTCGTCCTTGTCGGTGAGCGCGGGGGCGCTGACGTTGATGCCGGGCAGGTTGAGGCCCTTGTTGTCGGAGATCATGCCGCCGATGACGACGCGGGTGACCACGCGGTCGCCGTCGACCCTGGTCGCCTCCAGCACGAGCCGGCCGTCGTCGACGAGGATCGTGTCGCCCGGCCGCACGTCCTTCGGCAGCCCCTTGTAGGTCGTGGAGACCTGCTCGCGGTCGCCGGGGACGTCCTCGGTGGTGATCGCGAAGACGTCGCCGAAGCCCAGCCGGACCGGGCCCTCCTCGAACGTGCCGACGCGGATCTTGGGCCCCTGCAGGTCGGCGAGCACGCCTACGCCGCGGCCGAGATCGGCCGCCACCCGCCTCACCCGGTCGTAGACCTCCCGGTGCAGATCGTGGTTGCCGTGGCTGAGGTTGAACCGGGCCACGTCCATCCCCGCGGCGATGAGCTCACGGAGCCGCTCCTCGGAGGAAGTGGCCGGACCTAGGGTGCAGACGATTTTCGCGCGACGAGTCACGAGTCCTACCTTAATTGGTACAGACCACTTGGCAGTCCCCGACGACGGAGAACGTAGCAGCCCGCGAAGGGGACCAGCACGTGAACGACGCCTTCAATGTAGTGGCCGGCGCCGCCCGGAGGCGGCAGCCCGCGCTCCCCCGCGCGGCGGATCACGGCTCGAAGGTGACGGCCTTCCAGGCGTCCACCAGGCCGTGGCCGTAGAAGCCGTTGTCGGCCTCGTCGCCCTCGCAGACGTGCGTCTTGGTCTGGCCGTAGGTCTGGTAGACGTACTGGCGGGGCGTCGGGCAGGGCTTGGGGTCGGCGCTCGCGTAGAGCAGCTTCTCGACGGTGGCCGGGTCGAGCGTCAGGCCGCCGCCCGGGGCGGGCTTGCCGAAGCGGCTGACGAGCAGGGCGGCGACGCCGGTCGCGTGCGGGGCGGCCATCGAGGTGCCGTCGAGATACTGGTAGTAGGAGCAGGCGCCGCGGGTGCAGTCGCGTACGACGTCGGCGCCCTTGGGGGTGCCGTCGGCGGCGATGCGGCCGGCGGCGCGCATCGCGCGCTCGGGGGCGGCGGCCAGGATGGAGCGGGTGGCCTTGGCGCCCTTGCCGTCCAGGGTGTCGCCGCCCGGCGCGGACACGTCGGTCTGCTCGACGCCGTAGTCGCTGTAGACGGCCTTGCGCCCGGACGGGCCGAGCGCGGAGACGGAGATGACGCCGTCGGACTCGGCGGGCACGTTGAGGCAGGTGTTGTCGACCTTGCGGGCCTTCGCGCTGCCCTCCGGGTAGCCGGGGCTCGCGTCGTCCACGGTGGGACGTCCGAGGTCGGTGGAGCCGTTGCCGAGCGCCGAGACGATCGTGACGCCCTTCTTGCGGGCGTAGTCGATGGCGCGCTGCATGCCGGTGACGATGGCCTGCTGCTCCAGCTGCTCCTTGCGGGAGTCGGCCGGGTTGCGGGCGCAGTTGTACAGCCAGGGGTCGACGTAGTAGCTGAGGTTGGCCACGTCCACGCCGATGTCGCCGGCGTAGGCGAGCGCGTCGAGGCTCGGCTTGAGGAAGAAGAAGCCGGAGTCCTGGCCGGCCCGTACGTTCACCAGCCGCACGCCCGGCGCGACCCCGGCGATGCCGATGCCGTTGACCGGGGAGGCGATGGTGCTGGCCACGTGGGTGCCGTGGCCGTCGTCGTCCTGGTCCACGGGGTCCTTGCAGCCGGCCGCCTCGCAGGGGCCGTCGAGGGTCTCGCCGTTCTCGTCCTTGGGCTTGTCGGTGACGAAGTTGCGGCTGAGCTCGCGGTCGAAGTTGGGGGCGATGTCGGGGTGCTTGCCGTCGATGCCGGTGTCGATGACGGCGACCAGCACCTCCTTGCTGCCGGGGTTCTTGGCGTTGGCGCGGTCGGCGCCGATCATGCGCATGTCCCACTGGCGGCCGGCGAGCGGCTCACCCGCCGCGCGCCCGCTCCTGAGCACGCCCGCGTCGGGGAACGAGCGGCCGGGCGCGGCGGTGGCGTGGCCGATGCTGCGGTCCTGGGAGACGCCGACGACGGCGGCGTCGCCGCCCACGGCCTCGGCGAAGCCGTCACGGCCGCCCTTGGCCAGGATGTAGCCGAGCCGGGTGTCCTCGCTCACCTTGGCGCCGCCGGCGCGCGTGACGGCGTCCAGGGCCTGGCCCTGCCGGCCGTCGGCGTAGAAGACCAGGTAGTCGGCCTGCGGGCCACTGGCCTGGGCGGCGGGGCTCGCGGAGCTCTGGGGGCGCTGCGGGGCCGGCGTGGCGGGGGCGCAGGCGGCGAGCCCGAGGAGGGCCAGCGCCGTCACCCCGGAGGCGACTCGCCGCATCGTTCCCCCCATCCGCCCGTCTTCAGGAAGAATTCGCATCTTCCCGACAGTCAACCGCCAATGCAACTAACTAGCCAAATTGGGGTTACATGCGGTGGAGCGGACCCCCGGAAGGAGCCCGCTCCACAGGCGGCGGAACCCGGCGGTCAGACCAGCGGGCGCGCGGTCGGCAGGATCGGGTACGGCAGCGCCGTCTCCCCCGTCAGGTAGCGGTCGACGCCGGAGGCCGCGGCGCGGCCCTCGGCGATCGCCCACACGATGAGCGACTGCCCGCGGCCCATGTCGCCGGCCACGAAGACGCCGTCCACCTTGGACATGTACGTCTTGTCGCGGGCGACGTTGCCCCGCCGGTCGAAGAAGTCGTCACCGCCGGCGACCTCGGCGAGGTCGGTCAGCAGCGCGCCCTTCTCCGGCCCGAGGAAGCCCATGGACAGCGTGACCAGCTCGGCCGGGATCTCCCGCTCGGTGCCGGGGATCGGCTTGAAGCCGGCCTGCGGCCCCTCCACCTCGACCAGGCGCAGCGCCCGCACGTTGCCGTCGGCGTCGCCGACGAACTCCGTGGTGGAGACCGCGTACACGCGCTCCCCGCCAAGGTCGGCGAGCTCCTCGTGGGCGCTCTCCATCTTGAACAGCATCGGGTAGGTGGGCCACGGCTGGCCGGCCGGCCGCTCCCGGGGCGGGACCGGCATGATCTCCAGCTGGGTGACCGACGCCGCGCCCTGCCGGATCGCGGTGCCGATGCAGTCGGCGCCGGTGTCGCCGCCGCCGATCACCACCACGTGCTTGCCCTCGGCCGAGACGGGCGGGACGGCGTAGTCGCCCTCCTGGACCTTGTTGGACAGCGGGAGGTATTCCATCGCCTGGTAGACGCCCTTGAGCTCGCGTCCGGGGACCGGCAGGTCACGCCACTGGGTGGCGCCGCCGGACAGCACCACGGCGTCGAAGCGCTCGCGCAGCTCGGCCGCGGTGATGTCCACGCCGACCTCGACGCCGGTGCGGAACTCGGTGCCCTCGGCCCGCATCTGCGCCAGGCGGCGCTCGATGTGGCGCTTCTCCATCTTGAACTCGGGGATGCCGTAGCGCAGCAGCCCGCCGACGCGGTCGGCGCGCTCGAACACCACCACGTCGTGCCCCGCCCGGGTGAGCTGCTGGGCGGCGGCGAGGCCCGCGGGCCCCGAGCCGACGACCGCGACCCGCTTGCCGGTCCGCGCCGCCGGGGGCTGCGGGGTGACCCAGCCCTCGGCGAACGCCCGGTCGATGATCTCGACCTCGACCCGCTTGATCGCCACCGGGTCGGCGTTGATGCCGAGCACGCACGCCGCCTCGCACGGAGCCGGGCAGAGCCTGCCGGTGAACTCGGGGAAGTTGTTGGTGGCGTGCAGCCGCTCGACCGCCTCCCGCCAGTCGGTGCGGTAGACGAGGTCGTTCCACTCGGGGATGAGGTTGCCGAGCGGGCAGCCGTTGTGGCAGAACGGGATGCCGCAGTCCATGCAGCGGGCCGCCTGCTTCGTCAGCTTCTCGGCGGAGAAGTCCTCGTAGACCTCGCGCCAGTCGCTGATGCGGACGTCCACGGGGCGGCGCGCCGGCAGCTCCCGGTCGTGCGTGAGGAAACCCTTCGGGTCAGCCATTCGGTACGCCTCCCTTAACCCTGAACCGCGGCCGCCATGACGGCCTCGTCGACGTTCCTGCCTTCGATGCGGGCGGCCTCGGCGGCGGCCAGCACCCGCTTGTAGTCGGTCGGCATGATCTTGCCGAACCTGCCGAGCGCCGCGTCCCAGTCGGCCAGCAGCTCCTTGGCCACCGGCGAGCCGGTCTCCGCGAAGTGCTTCTCGACGATCTCCTTGAGGAACTCGGCGTCGGCCGCGGACAGCTCCTCGACCGCGACCATCTCGCGGTTGACCCGTTCCTGCCTGAGGTCCAGCAGGTAGGCGATGCCGCCCGACATGCCGGCCGCGAAGTTGCGCCCGGTCGGGCCGAGCACGACGGCCCGGCCGCCGGTCATGTACTCGCAGCCGTGGTCGCCCACGCCCTCGACGACGGCCGTGGCGCCGGAGTTGCGCACGCAGAACCGCTCGCCGACGACACCCCGGATGAACACCTCGCCGGACGTGGCCCCGTAGAGCGCGACGTTGCCCGCGATGATGTCGCCGTCGAGCGGCGCCTCCTCGTGCGGCCGGAGGGTGATCCGGCCGCCGGACAGGCCCTTGCCGAGGTAGTCGTTGGCGTCGCCGGTCAGCCGCAGCGTGATCCCGCGCGGGATGAAGGCTCCGAAGGAGTTGCCCGCCGAGCCGGTGAAGCCGATGTCGATCGTGTTGTCGGGCAGGCCCTGGCCGCCGTAGCGCTTGGTGACCTGGTAGCCGAGCATCGTGCCGACCGTGCGGTTGACGTTGCGGATCGGCAGTTCCAGCGTGACCGGGGTGCCGTTGTCCAGCGCGCCCTCGGCGAGCTGGATCAGGGTGTTGTCCAGCGCGTGCGCCAGCCCGTGGTCCTGGGCGGTGACCCGGCGCAGCGGGGTGCCCGCGGGCAGCTCCGGCCGGTGCAGGATCGGCGACAGGTCCAGGCCGCTCGCCTTCCAGTGCTCCTCGGCGGCCGTGGTGTCGAGCAGTTCGACGTGCCCGATCGCCTCGTCCAGCGAGCGGAAGCCCAGCTCGGCCAGGTATTCGCGGATCTCCTCGGCGATGAACTCGAAGAAGTTGACCACGAACTCCGGCTTGCCGGAGAAGCGCTTGCGCAGCTCGGGGTTCTGCGTCGCGACGCCCACGGGGCAGGTGTCGAGGTGGCAGACCCGCATCATGACGCAGCCGCTGACCACGAGGGGCGCGGTGGCGAAGCCGTACTCCTCGGCGCCGAGCAGCGCGGCGATGACGACGTCGCGGCCGGTCTTGAGCTGGCCGTCGACCTGGACCACGATGCGGTCGCGCAGGTCGTTGAGCAGCAGCGTCTGCTGGGTCTCGGCGAGCCCCAGCTCCCACGGCGCGCCGGCGTGCTTGAGCGACGTCAGCGGGGACGCGCCGGTGCCGCCGTCGTGGCCGGAGATGAGCACCACGTCGGCGTGCGCCTTGGACACGCCCGCCGCCACCGTGCCGACGCCGACCTCGGCCACCAGCTTCACGTGGACCCGCGCCTCCGGGTTGGAGTTCTTCAGGTCGTGGATGAGCTGGGCGAGGTCCTCGATCGAGTAGATGTCGTGGTGCGGCGGCGGCGAGATGAGGCCGACGCCGGGCGTGGAGTGCCGGGTCTTGGCGATCCACGGATAGACCTTGTGGCCGGGGAGCTGGCCGCCCTCGCCGGGCTTGGCGCCCTGGGCCATCTTGATCTGCAGGTCGTCGGCGTTGACCAGGTATTCGCTGGTGACGCCGAAGCGGCCGGAGGCCACCTGCTTGATCGCCGAGCGGCGGGCCGGGTCGTAGAGCCGCTCGGGGTCCTCGCCGCCCTCGCCGGTGTTGGACTTGCCGCCCAGCCGGTTCATGGCGATGGCGAGGGTCTCGTGCGCCTCCATGGAGATGGAGCCGTACGACATCGCGCCGGTGGAGAAGCGCTTGACGATCTCCGAGACCGGCTCGACCTCCTCGATCGGGATCGGCTGCCCCTTGCGCAGCTTGAACAGGCCGCGCAGCGTCATCAGCCGCTCCGCCTGGGAGTCCACGAGGTTCGTGTACTCCTTGAAGATCTCGTAGCGGCGCGTCCTGGTGGCGTGCTGCAGCTTGAAGACGGTCTCGGGGTTGAACAGGTGGGGCTCGCCCTCGCGCCGCCATTGGTACTCGCCGCCGACCTGGAGCCTGCGGTGGGCGTTCTCGACCCGCGGGTAGGCGTGGCGGTGCCGCTGCGCGACCTCCTCGGCCAGCACGTCGAAGCCGACGCCGCCGAGGCGCGAGGTGGTGCCGGTGAAGCAGGAGTCGATGACCTCCTGGCTCAGGCCGAGCGCCTCGAAGATCTGCGCGCCGGTGTAGGAGGCCACCGTGGACACGCCCATCTTGGACATGACCTTGATGACGCCCTTGCCGTAGGCCTTGATGAGGTTGCGTACGGCCTTGTGCTTGTCGAGCGGCAGGACGCCCGTGTCGACGAGGTCCTCGATCGTCTCGATCGCCAGGTAGGGGTTGATCGCGCCCGCGCCGTAGCCGATGAGCAGCGCCATGTGGTGGCACTCGCGGGCCTCGCCGGTCTCCACGACCAGGCCGATCTTGGTGCGGGTCTTCTCCTGGATCAGGTGGTGGTGCACCGCGCCGGTCAGCAGCAGCGACGGGATCGGGGCGAGGGCGTCGGACGAGCCGCGGTCGGTCAGCACGAGGATGCGCGCGCCCTCGGCGATCGCGCGGGACGCCTCGGCCCTGATCTCCTCGAGGCGGCGCAGCAGGGCCTGCCCGCCGCCGGCGACCTCGTACAGGCCGCTGATGACGCGCGGCTGGAAGCCGGGCAGGTCGTGCTCGTCGTTGATGTGGATGATCTTGGCGAGCTCGTCGTTGTCGATCACCGGGTACGGCAGCACGAGCTGCCGGCACGAGGCCGGGCCCGGGTCCAGCAGGTTGCCCTCGGGGCCGATGGTGCTGGCCAGGGAGGTGACCAGCTCCTCGCGGATGGCGTCCAGCGGCGGGTTGGTGACCTGGGCGAACAGCTGCGTGAAGTAGTCGAACAGCAGCCGCGGCTTCTCGCTCAGGACCGCCACCGGCGTGTCGGTGCCCATGGAGCCGATCGGCTCCTGGCACGCCTTCGCCATCGGCGCCAGGATGATGCGCAGCTCCTCCTCGGTGTAGCCGAAGGTCTGCTGCCGCTTGACCAGCGCCTCGTGGGTGAGGGTCTCGCGCTCGCGGGACGGCAGCTCCTCGAAGCGGACCAGGCCGGCGTGCAGCCAGTCGGCGTAGGGGAGCTCGGCGGCCAGCTCGGCCTTGATCTCGTCGTCCTCGATGATCTTGCCGCGGGCGGTGTCGATGAGGAACATCCGGCCGGGCTGCAGGCGGCCCTTGCGCACGACGTCCTCGGGCCTGATGTCGAGGACGCCGGCCTCGGAGGCCAGCACGACCAGGCCGTCCGCCGTCACCCAGAAGCGGCCGGGGCGCAGGCCGTTGCGGTCGAGGACGGCGCCCGCGAGGGTGCCGTCGGTGAAGGTGATCGAGGCGGGGCCGTCCCAGGCCTCCATCATCGAGGAGTGGAACTCGTAGAAGGCCCGGCGGGCCGGGTCCATCTCGGTGTGGTTCTCCCACGCCTCCGGGATCATCATGAGGACCGCGTGCGGCAGGCTGCGCCCGCCGAGGTGCAGCAGCTCCAGCGCCTCGTCGAAGCTGGCGGTGTCGCTGCCGTCGGGGTCGCAGATCGGGAACAGGCGGGAGATGTCGCCCGGGATGTGCGGGGAGGCCAGCATCGCCTCGCGGGCGCGCATCCAGTTGCGGTTGCCCTTGACCGTGTTGATCTCGCCGTTGTGGGCGACGTAGCGGTAGGGGTGGGCCAGCGGCCAGCTCGGGAACGTGTTGGTGGAGAAACGCGAGTGCACCAGGGCGATCGCGCTCTCGTAGCGCTCGTCGGCCAGGTCGGGGAAGAACGGCTCGACCTGGTCGGGGGTGAGCATGCCCTTGTAGACGAGCGTGCGCGCCGACAGCGAGGGGAAGTAGACGTCCGCCTCGTGCTCGGCCCGCTTGCGCAGGCAGAACGCCAGCCGGTCCAGCTCCAGCCCCTCGCGGCCCTCGGGGCTCGCGACGAACAGCTGGGCGAAGTGCGGCATCACCGCGCGGGCGCTCGGGCCGGGCAGCGCGCGGTCGACCGGCGTCTCGCGCCAGCCGAGGACGGTCAGGCCCTCCTCGGCGGCGATCTCCTCGATCAGCCGTACGGCGACGCCGCGCGCCTCCTCGTCGGCCGGGAGGAAGGCCATGCCGGCGGCGTACGCGCCGGCGGCGGGCAGGGTGAACGGCACCACGGCCCGGAAGAACGCATCGGGGATCTGCGTGAGGATGCCGGCGCCGTCGCCGGTGTCGGGCTCGCTACCCTTGGCCCCCCGATGGTCAAGGTTGCACAGTGCCGTCAGCGCCTTGACCACGATCCCGTGCCCCCGGCGTCCCGCGACGTCGGCGACCATGGCGACACCGCAGGCGTCGTGCTCGTTGGCGGGGTGGTAGAGGCCCTGGGGCTCGGGGAACCCGAGGTGGGCAGCAGGCATGTAGTCCCTCCCGTCGTCATCGTCTGTCTGGAACTTCACTCACAGGCGGGGACGACGTTGGCCCTGCTGCATATCGTGGGTAGAGATTACCGCACGCTGTCGGAATGGTGCCCGGCGCGTCCGCATTGCGAACATTCGGGCATTCCTCACATCCGACCGCAACCTCCCAAAGTTCGGGCAAGTGGCGCAAAATTCCCGATCATGGGCGGTTTTTGCGGAACAGGAAGCGATATCCGCCTCCTCAGCCCCCTCCCCGGGCCTCGCCCCTGTGACCCCGCCAGCCCCTCTGGTCCTGTTCCTTCACCAGACCGGACGGAGCCGGGCCCTCGATAGGGTTGGTCCATGCGAGAGGACGGGGCGGCCGCACACGACGGCGGGGCTGGTCGCGAGGACAAGGATTCTCCCGGCCGCGAAGGGGACGAGCGGAGTGGGGTGGAGCGGCTGCTCTACGCGGCGGGCGCCGACAGCCGGCGGCTCCGGCACGCGCTCGCGCTGCTCTGCGACGGCCAGTGGTGGACGCTCGCCGACCTGGTCAGGGCCACCGCCACGTCCCGCCGCACGGTCGAGACCCTGCTCCGCGAGCTGCCTCTCGAACGACGCCCGGACGCCGATGCCTTCCGCGTCCCCCTCACCCACACCCCCGCCTACCAGGACCTCCTCGCCGTCGCGCCGCCTCCCGAGGACCCGGTGGGCCACCTCGTCCCCCACTACGCCGACGTCCTCGACCGGCTGACCCGCCTCGTCGCGGACGCCCCGCGCGCCCGCCACACGCTGGACCACGTCTCGGCCACGCCCGAGACGGCGCTGCGGCGCGCGCTCCTGCTCGGGGCCCGCTTCTGGCTGCCCGGCGCCCGCCTGCTGTGCGTCGGCGACCACGACCTCACCTCCCTGGCGGTCAAGCTCGTCCATCCCGGCACCGACGTCACGGTCGTGGACGTGGACGAGCGCATCCTGGCCTACATCGACGACCAGGACCTCGGCGTCCGCACCCGCTGGGCCGACCTGCGGCTCGGCCTGCCCGCCTCCGCGCACGGGCACGACCTGGCGTTCACCGATCCGCCGTACACTCCGGAGGGCATCGGGCTGTTCGCCGCCCGCGCCGTGGAGGGGCTGAAGGACGACGGCCGGGTGCTGCTGGCGTACGGGGCGAGCGAGCGCACGCCGATGCTGGCGTACAAGGTGCAGCAGGCGCTGGCGGAGCTCAACCTCGCCTACGAGGCGATCTATCCCGACTTCAACCGCTATTTCGGTGCGGAGGCCATCGGCTCGGCCGCCGATCTCTACCTCCTGCGCCCCACCACCAAGACCCGCCCGGCCGTGGCCTCCCGGCTGAGCCGCCTGACCACCGCCATCTACACGCAGGGCCCGCAGTCCGTCGAGTCCGCGCCGGGCGAGCGGGCTCCGGCCGCCGTCGCGGCCGACTTCCAGCCCGACCTCCTCGTCGGCGACTGGCCGAAGGGCCTGCCGCAGCCCAGGGTCAAGCTGTCCACCTGGCTCGCCAAGCCGTACGCGGCGGCGGCCGAGCGGGTCGCGATCGCCGTACCGCCCGGCCTGGAGGCCGCCCTCCCCCGGCTGCTGCTGGCCACCCGCGCCCCGCGCGTGCGCGTCACCGGCGCCGGCCTGCCGCCCCTCCCCGCCGTGCTGGCCACCGTCTACGAGGTGGAACCCGGCTCCGGCGGCCTCGACGCCGTACGCCTGCCGCAACCGGACGGCGACGCCCCCTCAGCGGTGCTGCGCCGCGTCCTGGACAACGGCCACGCCAAGCTGGCCAACACCTGGCGCGAAGGGCTCGTCGCGCTCGCCCGCGCGCAGGGCTCGGCCCTCACCAAGAACGAGGCCCGCGCCCTGATCCGCGAGGCCGCCCCCTGGTCGGACGACGTCACCCCCCTGGACGCCCCGCTCCACCGCCTGGAGTCCCTGCCCGCCGCGATCGCCGCCACCGTCGCGGCTCTCACCACGACGACCGCGCTCTGACGACGACGACGCCCTGACGCCGCCCGGCGCGAAGGGCCCGCGTCAGGGCGTGCGGCAGCCGCCTCAGACGGCGGCGATCAGCCGGCTCTGCACCACGCGCCCGAGCCCGTCCAGCGCGACCAGCGCCGCCACCAGCTCCTGCTCGTACGACGCCCCGCCGGCCCAGCTCACCGTCACGTAGTGCCCCATGGCACGGGCCTGCGCCCGGCTGGCCGCCGCGTCGAACAGCACGCCCTGCCGGACGAACCCGTCCTTGCCCAGCGCCGCCACCAGCGCGTCGGCCGCCGCCCCGTCGCTCATGTTGAAGATGACGAACTGCCCGGCGGTCGTACCGCCCTTGTAGGTGGCCTGCAGCGCCTGCGTGCAGCCGGCGGCGGAGACGCCCCACAGGACCTCGTCGCAGTCGGCGAACTCCGCCGTGGCCGTGCGCCGCATGGCGCCGACCGTCTCGGTGCCGGCGGTGAAGACCTCCTGCGCGGTGAGCGGGGCGGCGTCCTTGCTGCGGTCGTCGATGGCGGCGTAGAAGGCGGACGTGGGCTCGCCGTGGAACGCGGCAGGACGAGGATCGTCACCACGCAGCCACCACCAGGCGACGGCGGCGATGACCAGCACGTTGACGGCCACGACGGCGATCACCACACGACCTGACATCAGCCTCTCGCTCCCCCGTTCACGACGACGACGTGCCGCATCCGTGTCACGACCTCGGCCCCGTGATCGCGACGACCCGCCGGTAGACGGCCTTCTCCGCCCCGCGCAGAGCCAGCGTGAGCGAGACGTAGTCGTCCTTGACGCCCGGCTCCGCGCCGTCGACACGGCCGAGCCACACCAGGCCGACGTAGTGGCCGAGAGCGTAGGCGCCGGCCTCCGAGTAGCCACCCGCCGGGAAGGAGCCCTTGGACGAGGGCAGCGGACGCGCCCAGCCGCCCCGGTAGAGGGTGTCCAGCGCGTTCACCAGCTCGGTGGCGGCCTGGCCGTCCTTGAGGTTGAGCAGGGTGTACTGGCCGACGTAGCGCCCGTCGGAGCTGAGGTACAGGCCGCGGGCGGCCTGGGTGCAGCCGGCGTCGGAGATGCGTTCGGTGAGGCCCTCGCCCCAGAACGCCGCCGAGCAGTCGGATTCGAGCCGCTTCGCCACGAGCTTCAGCCGCAGCTTCTTGTCGACGGAGAGCTCGCTCTGCGCGAACACCTCCTTCTCCGTCAGCGCCTTGGCGTCCTTGGCGCGGTCGGCCAGCGGGTCGAACAGTTTGGGCGAGTTCCAGCCCCGGAACACCTGAGGCAGCGTGGTGTCCGGACCCAGCAGGGCCGCGCTGGCCCCGCGGTCGGGCGCGTACCGGCCGAGCGAGGTGGCGAAGACCGCCACCCCCGCCAGGGCGGCCACCGCGCCGACGACCGACGCGACGATCACGATCATCTTCTGCTTCTTGGGGCTCAGGCCCATGTGGGTGAGCACGGGGAACTGCCAGTCGGACGGCGGGGTACGCCGCCGCTTGCGCGACCCACCGCCCGCCGTCTCCCAGCCCTCGCCGTCCTGCCCCGCCACCACGCCGTCCCCGCGCCCTGCGGCCTCCGCGCCCGCGCCCCGGCCAGCGTCAGCGGCGAAGTCACCGATCGCCGTGTCCCGCGCGGACCCTTGGGCCGCTCCCCGGCCGCGCGCCGCGCGCCGACCGGATTCACCGCCTCGCACCGCCCCTTGACCCGCGCCGTCGTGACGTCCCGAACCGCGGCCCGCGTCAGTGCCCCACGCCGATCCCTCGCCCGCGTCAGGCCCGTGCGCGGGGCCATGACCGAGCCCGGAGCCGCGCCCGGAACCCTGGCCAGTTCCGAAACCACCCGCCAGCCCCTGACCAGATCCGGAGCCGTGCGGCATGTCATCGTCCAGGCCGAAGCCCTCCGCTGCCATGCTGTCCGGGTCGTAGCCCTCCGACGCGACGCGGTCCTTCGCGAAGAAGTCGCGGCGTTCCCCGTCGTCTCCCCCGCCGAAGGCGTCCTCTTCGGGCTTGCCCTTGCCGAACAGGCCCTTACGGCGCCTGCCACGGCCGGTGTCGGCGGCACCGGCGTCCGCAGCGCGGGCGTCCCCTGGGGGAACGTCCGCCGCGGGGTCCGTGCCCCGGCGCCCTGGGCCGTGGCCGCCGGGCGCGCTGCCGGAAGCGCCGAGATCCGCCGCCCCCGGGCCTGTCACCACCGCCCAGCCTCCGTCGTCGGCTCCGGCCAATCCCCGGTGCCCACCGCCGCCGAAGCCCTCGGGGGCGCGGCGGCCACCACCGTCCGCGGGAGCCCCCGCCCAGGTGCCCATGCCGTCCACAGGGGCGGACGCCCAAGAGCCCCGACCATCCGCCGCGGCGCCCGCCCTCCCCCCTGACGCAGGGTCCGATGCCCAGGCACCCCCGCCGTCGGACGGGGCCGAGGTCCGGGCACTCCCACCGTCGGATCGGGAAGCCGAGGTCCAGGCGCTTCCGCCGGCAGACGGGGAGGCCGGGGGCCAGGCGTTTCCGCCGTCCCGGGAGGCCGGGGGCCAGGTGTGCTCGCCGGTCGGCGGGGATGGCGGCCAGTTGTCCGTGCCGCCGGAGGCGGGCGAGCGCCGGTGGCCGCCCGTTCCGGCCGCGCCGTGGGTGGGGCGGACGGTGGCGTCCGTTCCGGCGGGCTGGTGGGGTGTGGCGGCGGCGGGCGGGCGGGCGCGTCGGGATCGTCCGCTCCGGCCGACTGAGTCCTCTCGTCGGCCCTCGTCGTACGAGGCCGAGGCGGGTGCGCCGCCGACAGGCTGGGAGCCGCTGCCGGGGCCGTATCCCGGGGCGGCGGAGTGGGCGCCGCTCGCGGGGCCTTCCCCGTACGCGGGGTACGCCGGGCTCGGGTAGCCACCGGCAGAGGGCGCCGGGCCCGGCCAGGAGGGGCCAGGGTAGGCCGGGTCGGGGTAGGCCGGGTCCTGGGCGGGCCGGTCGTTCTTCGCGCGGGAGCCCGCTCGCCTGCGGGCCATCACAGGCCCGCCGCCCCGACCAGGTTGCCCACCCCGAAGGTGACCGCGGCGGCCACCGCGCCCACCACGAGCTGCCTCAGTCCCGAATACCACCAGCTTCGCGCCGTCACGGCCGACACGATAGCGCCCGCCGCGAACAGCGCCGCACACGAGAGCACCGCCGAGATCACCAGATCGTCGGCTCCCAGCACGTACGGCAACAGCGGCAGCACGGCCCCCACCCCGAAGGAAAGGAACGACGACCCCGCCGCGACCAGCGGAGACGGCAGATTCCCCGGCGCGACCCCGAGTTCGTTGACCGTGTGCACCTCAAGGGCGCGCTCGGGGTTGCGGGAGATCTGCCGGGCCACCTCGGCGGCCAGGTCGGGGTTCACGCCCTTGTCGACGAAGGTCTGGGCGAGCTCAGCCTGCTCGTCCTCGGGGTGGTGGCGCAGCTCGCGGCGTTCGACGGCGATCTCGGCCTGGGCCAGCTCGCGCTGGCTGGCCACCGAGACGTACTCGCCGCCGGCCATCGACAGCGCGCCGGCGGCCAGGCCGGCGAAGCCGCTGAGGGCGATGACCCGGGTGTCGGTGGTGCCGCCGGCGACACCCGCGATGAGCGCGAAGTTGGACACCAGGCCGTCCATCGCGCCGAACACCGAGGGCCGCAGCCAGCCGCCCGTGACGTCGCGATGCCGGTGGTGGATCTCCGCGCCTTCGGTCATCGGGAGTTCGTTTCCTTCTCGGCGTGGCCGCCGGGCTCCTTCTCCTCCTTCTCGGCGTCCTCGCGCGAGCCGGCGGTGACGGCGTCGGTGTCGCCGGCGAGGGCGTCGGAGGTGACGGCGTCGGTGTCCCGGCCGCCGGCGGTCTCCTCGGCGTCGGCGAGGCCAGTGGCGGAGTGGGCCGGGTCGGCGTCCGGTGCGGCACGGTCGGCATCCAGTGCGGCACGGTCCCCGTCGAGTGCGGCAGGGTCGTCGGCGCCGGATGCGGCGCGGTCGCCGTCGGCCCCGTCCTTGCCGGGCGCCCCCCGCCCGCCCTCGGAGTCGGAGGCGGACGCTTCGGAGGCGAGGGTGTCGTCGGTGGAGCCGGGGTCGCTCTGGTCGCCGGCGTGCGCCGGGTCGGCCTCGGCTGACGGCGGGACGACGACCTCCACGCCCTCCTTGTTGCGCGTCGCCCAGAAGTAGACGAGCGCCCCGACGAACAGCACGATCGACGTCCACTGGTTGATGCGCAGCCCGAGGAACGTCACCGCGTGGTCGACCCCGCCGACCGGGTCGATGCGCAGCCCTTCGATCCAGAAGCGGGCGAAGGTGTAGCCGGCCACGTAGAGGGCGAACAGCCGCCCGAAGCGCAGGTTGAGGCGGCGGCCCACGAGGATGAGGGCGAAGCCGAGCAGGATGTCCCAGATCGACTCGTACAGGAACGTCGGGTGGTAGAGGACGCCGGGCTCGCCGCCGTGGTCGATGTCGATCTCGAGGCCCCACGGCAGCGTGGTCGGCGAGCCGTACAGCTCCTGGTTGAACCAGTTGCCCCAGCGGCCGATGCCCTGGGCGAACGCGATGCCGGGGGCGATCGTGTCGGCCAGGGCCGTCATCGACAGGCCGCGCCGGCGCGCGGCCAGCCAGACGCCGACGCCGCCGAGCGCGATCGCCCCCCAGATGCCGAGGCCGCCCTCCCAGATGAACAGCGCCTTGTAGGCGGGCTTGATCGCGCGGCTGCCGAAGTAGGTCTGCCAGTCGGTGATGACGTGGTAGAGGCGGCCGCCGATCAGGCCGAAGATGACCGCGGGGACCGCGATGTCGATGATGGTCCCCTTCTGGCCGCCGCGGGCGCGCCAGCGGCGCTCGCTCAGCCAGACGGCGACGATGACGCCGAGCACGATGCACAGCGCATAGGCCCGGATCGGGATGATTCCGAGATACCAGACCCCCTGGGAAGGGCTGGGAATCGAGGCAAGGGGCATGTCAGGTGAGGGTAGCGGACGCGAGCCTACTTGGCGGCCTTCGTGACCGCGTCACGAAGCTCGGACGGGCTGAAGACGACTGCATTGTCCACTTCTTTGCCGTTAAGTTTCAGCGTCGGCGTGTGGGTCAGCTTCTGCTCGTCCATGATCTTCTGACTGTACGACTGCTGTGCCTGCACGTTCTTGCCCGAGTTGACGCACTGCTCGAAGCCGGGCGCGCTCACCCCGGCCTCCTTGCCCCATTCGATGAGCTGGCCGTTGGTGAAGCCCTCCTTGTTCTCGGGCGGCTGGTTCTCGAAGAGCAGGTCGTGGAAGGCCATCCACTGCTTGCCGTCGGCGACGCACCGGGCGGCGTTGCCCGCGCGCAGGGAGTTGGAGCGGGTGGGCTCCTGGGAGAAGATCGTGATGGCGTGGTAGACGACCTTGGCCTTGCCCTCGGCGGCGAGGTTCCTGATCGTCTGGCCGCTGACCCGCTCGGCCTCCTTGCAGGCCGGGCACTGGAAGTCCTCGTAGACGTCGAGCACGGGCTTCTCGACGCCGCTCTGGGCCATGACCACGGTGCCGTCGGGCTGCACGGTGATCGGCGCGAGCCCGGCGGTGGCCTCCTCCGACTGGTACTTGCCGGCGCCGTACCAGATGCCGGCGCCGACGGCGGCCACGGCGGTCACGCCGGCCGCGGTGTAGGTGATCGCCCGCTTGCGCCGGTCGCGGGCGCGCGCGGCGGCCTGCTGCTCCTTGATCTTCTCGCGTGCGCTGCGTGTCGCGGTCGTCCGCTCGCCCTTGCCCATCACAGGTTCTCCAAGTCGTCGTCAGCACTGTCGCCCCCGAGCCCGAGGGCCCCGTCGAGCGCGAAGCGGCCCGGCGGGAAGCGGACCGTCCAGGCGCCGAGCAGCGCCAGCCCGAAGTCGCGCAGGATGTCGACCAGGTAGGCCGGCTCCTGTCCCGCCCCGAGCTGGCCGCCGCCGCCGAAGCAGCCGCAGTCGATCCGCAGGCCGTTCGCCCACGCCCAGCCGATGCCGAACACGAAGGCGAGCATGAGCAGCGCCGCGATCACGGCGGCCACCCTGGTCAGCAGACCGACGACCAGCAGCGCGCCGACGACGATCTCCACGATCGGCAGGGCGTGGCCCGCCCCGACGGCGACCGCCTCGGGCAGCAGCTGGTAAGCCTTGACCGCCAGGACCGAGTCGGACGGGTTGCCGATCTTGAGCGCGCCCGCCGCGATCAGCACCCCGCCCAGCACCAGCCGGGCGACGGTCGTCACCCAGGGTATCGGCAATCTGACCGAACGTGACGATAGTGACGCGTCCACAGGTCATCTCCTTCTTCTCCATGGCCGGGACCGTGCCAAGACTGCGCACAGTACCGGGACTCCATCGGACCACGCCCGGGATAAGCGTCAGCTAAGCGGCGTGTTTCCCGCTCCGACCTGCGAGGTTTGCCGCTTTTACCAGGCGAAGATAAGAATTACTCATGCGAGTAAGAACGGTGGCCGCCCTGGGTGTCGACCTCGTGCTGCCGATGGGGGTCTACTACGCCCTGCGGTACGCCGCCGGCCTCGACGAGCAGGCCGCCCTGCTCGTCAGCTCGCTCGTCCCCGGCCTCAGCGTGGCCGTGAGCCTGGCGCGGGGGCGCAGGCCCGACCGGCTGGCGCTCTTCATGACCGCGATGATCCTGGCCGGCGCCGCGGTCTCGGCGCTCGTCCACGACCCGCGCTTCCTGCTGGCCAAGGACGGCTGGTTCATGGGCGTGGCGGCCCTGTGGTTCCTGGCGAGCGCGCGCGGTGAGCGGCCGCTCGCGTTCACCTTCACCCGCTTCCTGCTGGAGGGGCGGGTCGGGCCGGGACGCGAGCCGTGGGACGTGCTGTGGGAGCGGCTGCCCGCCTTCCGCCGGATCTGGCGGGTGGTGACCGTGATGTACGGGGCGGGCCTGCTGGCGGACGCCGCGGTGCGGGTGGTGATGGCCTACGCCCTGCCCATGGACGTGGTGCCCGCGCTGGGGACCGCGCAGTACGCCGTGTGGGTGGTGCTCATGCAGGTCGTCATCAACGTGTATCTGGTGCCGTCGGGGCTGTACAACCGCTGGTCCCCGCTGTACGCCCCCCTGCGGGAGCCCGCCGCCACGGGCGGATGAGCCGGGACAGCGCAGAAGCGCGGCCCCCCGTACGAGGGACCGCGCTCCACACGCTCAGCACCGTCAGCGGCGCACGCCGCGCGCCATGTCGCGGGCCAGGGCGGCGCAGGACTCGCGCCCCGCGGCCTCGTCGGGCGCGTCGAGCAGCCGGCGGATGAACGCCGAGCCCACGATCACCCCGTCGGCGTAGGAGGCGACCTCGGCCGCCTGCGCCCCGGTGCCGACGCCGAGCCCGACGCACACCGGCAGCGAGGTGTGCGCCCGCGTCCGCTCGACCAGGCCCTCGGCGGCGACGTTGACGGTCTCGCGGGCGCCCGTGACGCCCATCAGCGAGGCGGCGTAGACGAAGCCGGTGCAGCAGTCGACGACCGCCTTGATGCGCTCCTCGGTCGAGCTGGGCGCCACCAGGAACACCGTGTCGATGCCGGCGGCGGCCGAGGCGGCCCGCCACGGCTCGGACTCCTCGGGCGTCAGGTCGGGCGTGATCGTGCCCACCCCGCCGGCGGCCGCGAGGTCGCGGGCGAAGCGATCGGCGCCGTAGCGGTCGATCGGGTTCCAGTAGGTCATGACGAGCGTGGCCGCGCCGGTCGCGGCCACGCCCTCGACGGTGCGCAGGACGTCGGCGATGCGGGTGCCGTTGCTCAGCGACCGGTGCACCGCGTCCTGGATGGTCGGCCCGTCCATGAGCGGGTCGGAGTAGGGCAGCCCGATCTCGATGACGTCGCAGCCGGCCTCGACCAGGGCCGCGGCGGCGGCGATGGCGCCGTCCTTGGACGGGAAGCCCGCGGGCAGGTAGCCGACGAGCGCGGCTCTGTTGTCCGCCTTCGCCTTGGCGAACACCGTCTGTAGAGTCGTCATGTCTGTCCGTTTCGAAGGTCGAGTCCCACCATGATGCCCCGCGGCAGGCCCGCTGCCGGGCCGGCGACTCGTCAGAGGTTGAAGTATTTCATCGCCGTGCCCATGTCCTTGTCGCCGCGGCCGGAGAGGTTGACCAGGATGGTCGCCTCGGGGCCGAGCTCGCGGCCCAGCTCCAGCGCGCCCGCGAGGGCATGGGAGGACTCGATGGCGGGGATGATGCCCTCGGTCCTGGCCAGCAGGGAGAACGCCTGCATCGCCTGGTCGTCGGTCACGCCGTGGTAGGTGGCCCTGCCGGTGTCCTTGAGCCAGGCGTGCTCCGGGCCGACGCCCGGGTAGTCGAGCCCGGCCGAGATCGAGTGGGACTCGATCGTCTGGCCCTCGTCGTCCTGCAGCACGTAGGTGCGCGAGCCGTGCAGCACGCCGACCGATCCGGCGGTGAGCGTGAGCGCGTGCTCGCCGCTGTCGAGGCCGCGCCCTGCGGCCTCGTAGCCGTGCAGCCGCACGTCCTGGTCGCCGAGGAAGGCGTGGAAGATGCCGATGGCGTTGCTGCCGCCGCCGACGGCCGCGCAGACCGCGTCGGGCAGCCGGCCGGTGAGCTCCTGGATCTGGCGGCGGGCCTCGACGCCGATGATGCGCGCGAAGTCGCGGACCATCTCGGGGAACGGGTGCGGCCCCGCGATGGTGCCGAACAGGTAGTGGGTGGAGTCGACGTTGGTGACCCAGTCGCGGAAGGCCTCGTTGATGGCGTCCTTGAGCGTCTGGGAGCCGTTGGTGACCGGCACCACCTGGGCGCCCAGCAGCTTCATCCTGGCGACGTTGAGCGCCTGGCGCTCGCAGTCGACGGCGCCCATGTAGATGACGCACTCCAGGCCGAGCAGGGCCGCGGCGGTGGCGGTGGCCACGCCGTGCTGCCCGGCGCCGGTCTCGGCGATGACCCGCTTCTTGCCCAGCCGCTTGGTGAGCAGCGCCTGGCCCAGCACGTTGTTGATCTTGTGGGCGCCGGTGTGGGTGAGGTCCTCGCGCTTGAGCACGATCCTGGCGCCGCCCGCGTGCTCGCTGAAGCGCCGCACGTCGGTCAGCGTGGTCGGCCGCCCGGCGTAGGTGCGCAGCAGGTGGTCGAACTCGCGGATGAACTCCTGGTCGTTCTTGGCCTTCTCGTAGACCGAGGCGACCTCGTCGAGCGCCGGGATCAGCGCCTCGGGCACGAACCGGCCGCCGAAGATGCCGAACTTGCCGTGCACGTCGGGGTCGTTGCCCTGCGCGCCGTTGCCCGCCAGGTCCGCGGCGGTCAGGATGGTGCCTTCGTTTGCCACTGCTATCCCTCTGCTGAGTGGTCGGGGCGCGTCGACGGGTGCGCGCCGGCGGTGACCAGCGCCTCCACGGCCTTGCGCGGATCCTTGCCCGTGACCAGGCTCTCCCCCACCAGGACGGCGTCGGCGCCGTTACGGGCGTAGGCGAGCAGGTCGTGCGGGCCGCGCACGCCCGACTCGGCGATCTTGATCACATTATCCGGGATCTTGGGCGCCAGTTTCGTGAAGACCTCGCGATCGACCTCGAGTGTCTTGAGGTTGCGCGCGTTGATCCCGATGACGCGGGCCCCGGCGGCGACCGCGCGGTCGAGCTCCTCCTCGGTGTGCACCTCGACCAGCGGGGTGAGCCCGATCGACTCGGCCCGCTCGATGAGCGAGACCAGGGCCTCCTGCTCCAGGCAGACGACCATGAGCAGCGCCAGGTCGGCGCCGTGCGCCCGCGCCTCCCAGAGCTGGTAGGAGGTGAGGATGAAGTCCTTGCGCAGGATGGGGATGTCGACCCGGGCGCGCACCGCGGCCAGGTCGTCGAGGCTGCCGCCGAACTTGCGCTGCTCGGTCAGCACGCTGATGACGTGGGCGCCGCCCGCTTCGTAGTCGGCCGCCAGGGCGGCGGGGTCGGCGATGGCGGCCAGCGCGCCCTTGGACGGGCTGGAGCGCTTGACCTCGGCGATCACCGAGACCTTGTCGCCTCCGAGGGCGGCCATCGCGTCCCTGGGCGGCCGGGCCCGCTCGGCCCGCCGCTTGAGCTCGTCCATGGACACGGCCTGCTGTCGTGCCGCGAGGTCGGCGCGCACCCCGTCGAGGATGTCGTCGAGGACACTCGGCCCTTCCGTCCGCTCACTCACGCGCTTGGGGTCCCTCCGGATCGACTGTGGGGGTGGCCGAGAGTTCGCTTGGCGTCCGCTCTCCGCCTGTCCTGCGATGGTATCGGCCCCTGCGGGGTACCTCACCCACAGGGCTCGCGTCTCGACGTGCCTAAGGGGCGAGGAACGCGCCGAAAGGCAGGTTCCGGACCACCCAGTAGACCACGACGATCGCGAGGAAGGCCCACAGCCACGCCGGATGGGCGAGCGTCGTCCTGCGCGGGCGGCCCTGCCAGGCCCGCACCACCCACCTGCCCCACCAGAACAGCAGGAACGGGACCACCGCCATCATGAGCGGGTTGAGCCCGAGCGCCGCCACGGGGTCGAGGTGCGCCAGCGCGTGGATGGACCGCAGCGTGCCGCAGCCGGGGCAGTAGAGGCCGGTCAGCGCCAGGAAGGGGCAGGTCGGGTAGTGGCCGGGCTCGTTGGGGTCGACCGCGCCGACGAGCGCGAACACCGCCCCCGTCCCGGCCGCGACCCCGAGCGGCGCGAGCAGGCCCTTGATCCTGTCCGTGCCGCGCCGCCCGGTCGTCGCGATGCTCATGCTCCCAGTATCCGCCTTGACATCCGGCGTCAGTACGACGAGGACGGCACGCTCGCCGCGAGCAGGACGAACACCACGACGTAGAAGAGGACGACGATGCCCCAGCCGATGGCGCCGAAGATGATCGAGCGCTTCCACCAGGTCTTGGCCTCCTCGCTCGCCTGCACCGCGCCCTGGTAGTCGCCGATCTGCCACTTCTGGTTGACCTGCGACGACTTGACGATCGACACGATGCCGAGGGGCAGGCAGCAGAACAGCGTGGTGAGGATGGCGGGGACGAGGTGGTTGTCCGGCGGCTGCTGGCCGCCGTAACCGCCGCCGGGGGGCTGCTGACCGTAGCCGTAGCCACCGCCGCTGGGCGGCTGCTGACCGTAACCGCCGCCGCCCGGCGGCTGCTCGCCGTAGCCGCCACCGCTCGGGGGCTGCTGACCGTAGCCGTAGCCACCGCCGCTGGGCGGCTGCTGACCGTAACCGCCGCCACTCGGCGGCTGCTGGCCGTAACCGCCACCGCTCGGGGGCTGCTGACCGTAGCCGCCGCCGGGCGGCTGCGACCCGTAGCCGCCGTCGCCCTGGTTTCCGTACGTCATGCGTTTTACCTCTCAAGTCGTGCGAGTGCGCGGCAGCCTAGCGAGAAAGCATGTCCAACGTGGACTTACGCCCACTTTGCGGACAATTCGTGATCCGACCGCAAGCACGAGGTCATCGTCCGGCCACGTACCGGTCGCTAGTAGTCGTAGGAACTCGACGCGGCGGCGCCCAGCCCGATGATGGACAGGATCATCCCGCCGAACCAGATCAGCAGCAGAACGTTGATCACGACCATGACGTACGACGTCACCAGACCCGCCACCGCCATGCCCTGGCCCTCCTCGCCCGAACGCTTGATGCGGGCGAGCGCGATGTGGCCGAGGATCACCCCGATGATGCTGGTCAGCCCGCAACTGATCATGCCGACGATGCCGAGGACGAGGGAGGCGACCGCCATGCCGTTGGTGGGGCGCGGCGGGGGCGGGGGCGCTCCGTAGGGGTTGTAGCCGTAGGCGCCGCTCGGGGGCATCTGCCCGTAGGCGTACTGCTGCTGGCCGTATCCCGCGCCGCTCTGCGGCTGCTCCCCGTAGCCGCCGCCGCTCTGCGGCTGCTGGCCGTAGCCGCCGCCGCTCTGCGGCTGCTGGCCGTAGCCGCCCTGGCCCTGCTGGCCGTAGCCCGGCTGGCCGTACTCCGGCTGGCCGTAGCCCGGCTGGCCGTGCTGCGGCTGGCCGTAGCCCCCGCCGGGCGGCTGCGACCCGTAGCCGCCGCCCTGGTCCCCGTAGCTCATCCCCTGACTCCTCGTGTCGTGGCCCGTTGCACCCGGCAGCTTATTGAGGAAACGGCGGGCGGGCGGACAGAGGTTCGAAACAGTGCTGATTTCGTCATCCCCCGCGTCAGCGGGGATCGGTCGGGTCGTCGCCCCGGTCGAGGGCGTCCCACAGGGCCTTGTCGCCGTCGGCCGGGACCGGGCCGCGCCGCTCGTAGCGGGCCGACATGCCGGCCCACCGGCCACCGCGGACGACCGCCAGCACGCCTCCCGCGGCCAGCAGCAGCGCGCCGGCGCCCGCCACGACCGGCCACAGCGTCACGAAGTGCCAGGTGAGGCCGGTCGCGCCGCGCAGGGTGTTGCGGGCGGCCAGCCAGTCGGTCACGGCGGAGCCGTCGAGCGCCGTCCAGGTGCCGGCGCCCGCTCCGGCGCCGCACAGGGCGAGCAGGCCGCCGACGACGCGGCGCCCGGCGCCCTTGGTCGCCAGCACGGCCACCACGCCGGCCAGCCCGGCCAGCGCGACGGGCGTCAGCACCGGGCCGAGGTCGCCGCCGGTCGGCGTCTCCGCGCCCGCCTGGGCGACGCTCACCCAGGTGCGGCCGGCCGCCAGCAGCACCAGCAGGCAGCCGAGGACGGTGACCGCCAGCCAGGCCCACAGCTCCCGCCCGCGCGAGGCCGCCCGCGGCCGGACGTCGTGCTCCATCGGCCCCGCCTAGCCGAGCACGCCGGCGTCGAAGCAGGTGCGGTCGCCGGTGTGGCAGGCCGCTCCCACCTGGTCGACCCGGACGAGCAGGGTGTCGCCGTCGCAGTCGAGCGCCACGGACTTGACGTGCTGGACGTGGCCGGAGGTGTCGCCCTTGACCCAGAACTCCTGGCGGCTGCGCGACCAGTAGGTGGCCCGGCCGGTGGTCAGCGTGCGGTGCAGCGCCTCGTCGTTCATCCAGGCCAGCATCAGCACTTCGCCGGTGTCGTACTGCTGGGCGATGGCGGGGACGAGGCCCTCGGGGTTGCGCTTCAGCCGGGCGGCGATCTCCGGATCCAGGGACATGCGTTCCATTCAACCAGCCCGCGGGCCCGCCCCCGCCATCGCCGTCGCTCAGGCGAGAGCCTGGGAGAGCGTGTCGTAGATGGGGAACAGCGGCGCCAGGTTGGTCCTGCGCAGCCGCCGCAGCACCTGGCCGTCGGGCGCGACGAGCGCCATCGAGCCGTCGCGCTCGCGCAGCGCGGCGAGCTGGCGCACGAGGACGCCGAGCCCCGTCGAGTCGATGAACGTCAGCCCGCTCAGGTCGACCACGAGGCGGGGGCGAGGCCCGTCCGCCGTCTCGACCACCGCCTCGCCCAGGCACGCGCGCACCCGCCTCGCGTTGTCCACGTCGACCTCGCCGGCCAGGCTCACCACCACGTGCTCGCCGTGGCGGCGCCGCGTCATCGCCAGCACGCCGGCGCTCACGTCGTTCATGACCCCTCCCCTGGGCGGTCCCCCGCCGGAAAGGTACACCGCGCAGGGCCGCGTCACAGCGGGTTTTGCAGAGAATGCGCTACGTGATGGCGAGCCGCCGGGTATTTTCGTTGCCCGGCGCGTGCTAGGAGGGACGTCCCGGGTGGGTGATGTGTAGGCAGGTGCTCCGCGTGGTCTTCGCGCGCGGGGGCATCACGCCTCTGCGCAGGACGGTCGCCGAGCACGCCGCCCGCGAGGGGCTGGCCGGGGCCCGGCTGGAGGACTTCGTGCTGGCGGTCAACGAGGTCACCACGAACGCCGTGGTGCACGGCGGCGGGCGCGGCACGCTGCGCCTCTGGTCGCACGCCGGCCGGCTGTGGTGCGAGGTCTCGGACGAAGGGCCCGGCCTGCCGCCGGGCTGGACCGCCGCCCGGCCCCCGCCCGCCGGCCTGGAGAGCGGCGGGCGGGGGCTGTGGCTGACGCGGACGCTCTGCGACCAGGTCACGATCGTGTCCGGGCCCCGGGGCACGACCGTGATGTTCGCCGCGGGGCCCGGCTGATCAGGAGCGGGCGGCCGAGACCCAGGAGGCGTGCAGGTCGGCGTACACGCCGGGCCGCGCCACGAGCTCGGCGTGCGGGCCGCGCTGCACGAGCCGGCCGGCGTCGAAGACCAGCACCTCGTCGGCGTTCTCGGCGGTCGACAGGCGGTGGGCGATCGAGACGGCGGTGCGGCCACGCGTGACGCCCTCCAGGGCGCGGGCCAGGCGCACCTCGGTGGCCGGGTCCACGGCCGAGGTGGCCTCGTCGAGCAGCAGCAGGTCGGGGTCGGCGAGGTAGGCGCGGGCCAGGGCGACGAGCTGGCGCTCGCCCGCCGACAGCGACTCGCCGCGCTGGCCGACGGGCGTGTCGAGGCCCGCGGGCAGGCCCTCGAGCCAGTCGGCGAGGCCCAGCTCGGTCAGCGCCAGCCCGATCTCCTCGCGGGTCGCCGCCGGCTTGCCGTAGCGGATGTTCTGCTCCAGCGTGCCGTCGAACAGGAAGCCGTCCTGCGGGACCATGACGATGCGCTCGCGCAGCGAGGAGAAGCGCACGTCGCGCAGGTCGTGCCCGTCCACGGTGACGCGGCCCGCGACGGGGTCCATCAGCCGGGTCAGGAGCTTGGCGAACGTGGTCTTGCCCGACCCGGTCTCCCCCACGACCGCGACCCGCGAGCGGGGCGGGATCCGCACCGAGACCTCGCGCAGCACGGGCGCGCCGCCCGGGTAGCCGAAGTACACGTCCTCGAAGGCGACGCTGATCGGGCCGCGGGGCAGCTCGACGCCCTTGGGGCCGGGGTCGGCCACGTCCGGCGGGGTGTCGATGACGCCGAGGATGCGGCGCCAGCCCGCGACCGCGTTCTGGGCCTCGTTGAGGACCTCGGTGGCGGTCTGGAGGGGCGAGACGAAGAGCGTGACGAGGAAGAGGAAGGCCACGAGCCGGCCCTGCGTGATGTCGCCCGACAGGCCGAGCCGCACGCCGAGCAGGACGATCCCGGCGATCGCGACGGCGGCCACGATCTCGGTCAGCGGGAAGACGAAGCCGACGATGGTCTGCGCCCTGGTCTGGGCGGCGCGGTTGGCGTTGACGGCCTTGTCGACGCGCTCGGCGGTGCGGCGCTCGGCGGCGTAGGCGCGGATGACGGCGGCGCCGACGACGGACTCGCTGACCGCGGCCAGCATGTCGCCGGTGCGCTCGCGCACCACCGTGTACGCCCGCGACAGCAGCCGCTGGAAGCGCGGCAGGGCGATCATCAGCGGGATGAAGCAGATCCACACCAGCAGCGTGAGCTGCCAGGAGTAGACGAGCATGAGCACGGTCGCCACGAAGAGCTGCCCCAGCGACACGATGATCATCAGCCCGCCCCACTGCATGAAGGAGCTGATCTGGTCGATGTCGTTGGTGACGCGCGAGACCAGGGCGCCGCGGCGCTCGGTGTTCTGGGTGAGCACCGAGAGGTCGTGCACGTGACGGAAGCCGCGGACGCGCAGGGTGGCCAGCGACGACTCGGTGGCCTTGTAGAGGCGGACGTTCATGACGTACGCGGCCAGCGCCGTCAGCAACACGGCGGCGGCGCACACCACCACGGCCCAGGTGATGTACGCGACGTCCGGCCGGCCCGACTTGAGCCCCTGGTCGATCGTCTGCTGGACGGCGATCGGCACGATGATCTTGCCGACCGTGGCGACGACGGCGAGGGCCAGCGTGATCCCGAGCCCCTTGCGGAACTCGGGCGTGAGCGACAGCCCCTGCCGGACGGTGGCCAGCGCCGACCGTTCGGCGTTGCCGTGGATGCCCTGGAGCGTCATGCGCTGACCTCTTCTTCCTCGCCCGCGATCGCCTTCTCGATCTCTTCCTCGATCTCCTCGCCGGTGACGCCCGCGACGTCGATCGCGGCGCGTTCGGCCTCCTCGCGCTCGTAGGCCGTCACCAGGTTGCGGTAGCCCGCGCAGCGCTCGACGAGCTCCTCGTGCGGGCCGCGGTCCACGACGCGGCCGTGGTCGAGGAAGACGACCTCGTCGGCGAGCGCGATCGTGGCCATGCGGTAGGCGACGACCACGACGGTGCTGGCCTCGGCGGCGTCCCGCAGGCCGTACAGGATCTTGGCTTCGACCTGGGGGTCCACGCTGCTGGTCGCGTCGTCGAGGACGAGCAGGCGGGGGCGGCGCACGATCGCGCGGGCCAGCGCGACGCGCTGGCGCTGGCCGCCGGACAGGGACGCGCCCCGCTCGCCGACCCTCGTGTCGAGCCCCTCGGGCAGCCGGGCCACGAAGCCGTCGGCCTGGGCCAGCCGGAGCGCGGCCCACACGTCCTCGTCGGGGGTGTCCAGGTTGAGCGCGACGTTGCCGCGTACGGTGTCGTCGAACAGGAACGTCTGCTGGGGCACCAGGGCCACCGACGAGGCGACCTCGCCGTAGGCCAGCTCGCGCAGGTCGGCGCCGTCGAGCAGGACCGCGCCCCGGCCGGGGTCGACGAGTCGGACGAGCAGCTGCACCAGGGTGGACTTGCCGGAGCCGGTGGGCCCGACCAGCGCGACGGTACGCCCGGCGGGCACCTCGAAGGCGACGTCGTGCAGCACCTCGGCGTCGCCGTAGCTGTAGGAGACGCCGCGCACCTCCAGGGCGGCGGGCCCGGCCTCCGGCGCGGCGGCCTCCCGCGTGCCGTAGTCCATGGAGCCGGTGGCGTCCAGCACGGCCTGCACCCGCTGCCAGCCGACGACGCTGCGCGGCAGCTCGGCCAGCACCCAGCCGAGCGCCCTGATCGGGAAGGCCAGCAGCGTGAACAGGTAGGCGACCTGCACCAGGTCGCCCGAGCCGATGGCGCCGCCGGACAGCCGCATCGCGCCGACGGCCAGGACCGCGAGCACGCCCAGCGTGGGCAGGGCCTCCAGCATCGGGTCGAACAGGCCGCGCACCCGCCCGACGGCGATGTTGGCGTCGCGCAGCTCGTGGGCGCGGCGCTGGAAGCGCTTGGTCTCCAGGTCCTCCCTGCCGAGGGTCTTGACGACGAGCGCGCCGTCGAAGCTCTCGTGGGCGATCTCGCTGACCTCGGCGCGCAACTGCTGGGCGCGGGTGGCCAGCGGGCTGAGCCGGCGCTGGTAGACCAGGTTGAGCACGGCGATGGCCGGGAAGATCAGGAAACCCACCAGGGCCAGCACGAGATCGGTGAACACCATCGCCACGGCCGCGGTGACCAGCATGACGATCACGCCGACGGCCATGGGCAGCGGCGCGAGCGGGGCCCAGGCGGCCTCGGCGTCGGCGCTGGCGTTCGACAGCAGTTGGCCGGTGGGGTGCCGGTGGTGCCAGGACAGCGGCAGCCGCAGGTACTGCTTGGTGACGTCCCTGCGGGACCTGGCCTGCATGCGGTACTGCATGACTCCGGCCAGGATGCGCCGCCCGGCCACGCCCAGCGCCTTGAGCAGCGCGGTGCCCAGGATGAAGCCCGCGCCGGCCCACAACGCTCCCGCGCCGACGCGGCCCTCGGCGAAGGCGGGCAGCACCACGTTCTCGGTGGCCCAGCCGAGCGCCCACGCGGAGGCGACGGTCATGCCCCCGTAGACCGCGCTGGCCAGCACGGCCAGCGCGAAGACGGCCTTCTCGGTACGGACGGCCACCCCAAGGACCCGCAGTCCCTGGCGCATGACGGCCGAGGTGACCTTGCTCGCCACCGGTTGGCCTCCCTCTGTTCAGCGGTAATGACACGCAAGTCACTACATCACCCCTGATCCTGCTGTTATTCCCGCGGGTAGGGTGGGTCAGGTGACGCATGCCCGCGACGAGCGCAACGCGCTGTGTGACCTGCTCGACCGGGTCGGCCCCGACGCGCCGACCCTGTGCACGGGCTGGACCACCTACGACCTGGCCGCCCACCTGGTGGTCCGCGAGCGCCGCCCGGACGCGATGCCCGGCATCGCGGTCAAGGCGCTGTCCGGCCACACCGCCTCCGTCATGGCCGCCATGAAGGCCAGACATCCCTATCCCGAGCTGGTCGGCATCGTCCGGCGGCCCGGCGGCGTCTACGGCCTGGCCGGCTTCCTCGACGAGGCCGTCAACACGATCGAGATGTTCGTCCACCACGAGGACGTGCGCCGCGCCCAGCCTGGCTGGGAGCCCCGCGACCTGCCCGCCGGCCTCGACCGCCTCCTGTGGCAGCGGGTCTCGGCCGGCGCCCGGATCATGCTGCGCCGCTCGCCGGTCGGCGTCGTGCTGCACCGCCTGGGCGGCGGCGTGGCCCTCGGCGGCCCGCGCAAGGGCCCCCGGGTCGAGGTCACCGGCACCGGCTCCGAGCTGCTGATGTTCTGCTTCGGCCGCCAGGAGCACGCCCGGGTCGAGCTCGCGGGCGACCCCGAGGCGGTCGCCCGGCTGCGCTCCGCGCCCCTGGGGATTTAGCCGCCGGTCGCGCAGAAGTCCCGGCGCCGTAAGGGTTCGCATGAGCATTCGAGCCCGTACCATGGCAGAGGAAAGAAGCCCCCCGGTTATGATCATGAACATCTTCGCCGTGGATGCCAGTGATCGCCCAGATCCGGGTATATACGGCTGGGAATGGACTGCAGGAGGCCCCCCATGCAGGTCAAGAAGGTGATCACCTACGTGGCTATCGCGTTCGTGGTCTTCTACCTGTTCACCCGGCCGGCCCAAGCCGCCGACGCGGTGAACGGTGTGATCAACGGAATCTTCCAAGGAGCCGATCAATTGGCCGTGTTCTTCTCGCAGGTTCTGACGTAACCCGCCGTTCTGTCTGCGCCGGGTGCTTCCCCGCGGTGCCCGATCGTGTTACGCAGGCAGGATGACAGATCGCCCCAGCGGCACCAGGACCAGCCGGCTCGACCCCCAGGCACGGCGCATTCTCGAACGGGCCGAGCTCGAGGGCATCGAGCTGATCCGCTTCCTGTACGCCGACCACGCTGGCGTGATCCGCGGCAAGGCCGCGTCCCGGTCGCGGCTGGCCGAACGCCTCGGCACGGGCATCGGGCACACGGTGGCCATGATGGCGATGAACATGCTCGACCAGCTCCAGGACGTCGAGCACCTGGGCCCGGTGGGCGAGGTCCGCATCGTCCCCGACCCGGCCACCTACGTCCCGCTGCCCCACGCCCCCGGCGCGGCCGCCATGCTGTCGGACCTCCGCCGGCCCGACGGCTCGCCCTGGGAGGCGTGCGCGCGGACGTTCCTCAAGGACGCGATCGCGGAGCTCGCCACCGAGGGTTACACGCTGGTCGCGGCGTTCGAGCCGGAGTTCACGCTCGGACGCCGGCTGCCCGACCCCGCGGGCGGCCCGGACCGGCTGGTCCCCCTCGACGACTCGCTGTGCTATGCCAACACCGGGTTCGACATCGCCCACGACTACGCCGTCAAACTCGTCCGGGCGCTGGAGACGCAGGGCCTGCGCGTCGAGCACTACCACCCGGAGCTCGGGCCCGGCCAGCAGGAGCTGTCGGTCAGGCACGCGCCCGCGCTGCGGGCCGCCGACAACCACGTGATCTTCCGCGAGACCGCGCGCGGCGTCGCCATGCGGATGCAGATGTGGGCCACGCTGGCGCCCAAGCCGCTGGCCGACCAGGCGGGCAACGGCGCCCACCTGCACCTGTCCCTGTGGGACGACAAGGTCAACCTCTTCGGCCAGGACACCGAGGTGCGCACCGCCTTCATCGGCGGGCTCATCGCCCACCTGCCCGCCCTCACCGCGCTCACCTGCGGCAGCGTCAACAGCTTCCGCCGGCTGGCGCCGCGCACGTGGGCCGGCGCGTACGCGGTGTACGGGCCGGACAACCGCGAGGCCGCCGTCCGCGTGTGCTCGGCGCTCGGCGAGAGCGGCGAACCCAACCTGGAGCTGAAGCCGTCGGACTCCTCGGCGAACCCCTACCTGTCGCTGGGCGCGGTCATCCACGCCGGCCTCGACGGCATCCGGCGCCGGCTCGACCCCGGCGACCCGGTCGGCGTCGACCCCGACACGCTGCCGGGCCGCTGTCCGCGCCTGCCGTCCTCGCTCGGCGAGGCGCTCGACGCGCTGGAGGCCGACGAGGTGCTGATGGAGGCGCTCGGGCCGCTGCGGCGCAGCGCGTACCTGGCGGTCAAACGGTCGGAGGCGGCCGCGTTCGCCGCCCACGACACCGCCTACGAGCTGTACCACCACGTACGCGCCTTCTGACGCGCACGCGGTGGCCCCTTCCCCTGCCGGTCAGCGGACCGAGTGGCCCGCCATCCGCAGGGTGTCCTTCACCTCGGAGATCTTCAGCGTGCCGAAGTGAAAGACCGACGCCGCGAGTACGGCGTCCGCGCCCGCCGCCACCGCCGGCGGGAAGTCCTCCAGCCGGCCGGCCCCGCCGCTGGCGATCACCGGCACCCGGACGGCGGCGCGCACCGCCCGCAGCATCTCCAGGTCGTAGCCGTCGAGCGTGCCGTCGCCGTCCATCGAGTTGAGCAGGATCTCGCCCACGCCCAGCTCCTCGCCGCGCGCCGCCCACTCCACGGCGTCGATGCCGGTGCCGCGCCGCCCGCCGTGCGTGGTCACCTCGAACCCGCTCGGGGTTCCGGGCGCGCGCCGGGCGTCCACCGACAGCACGACGCACTGGGCGCCGAACCGCCGCGACGCCTCGGTCAGCAGCTCCGGCCGGGAGATGGCGGCGGTGTTGAGCGACACCTTGTCGGCGCCGGCCCGCAGCAGCCGGTTGATGTCGTCGACCGAGCGCACGCCGCCGCCGACGGTCAGCGGGATGAACACCTGCTCGGCGGTCCTGCGCACCACGTCGAGCATGGTCTCCCGCTCGCCGGAGGAGGCGGTGATGTCGAGGAAGGTCAGCTCGTCGGCGCCCTCCTCGTCATAGCGCCGGGCCAGCTCGACGGGGTCGCCCGCGTCGCGCAGGTTCTCGAAGTTGACGCCCTTGACCACCCGCCCGGCGTCGACGTCGAGACAGGGAATCACTCGTACCGCTACGGTCATGCTCGCAGTGCCTCGATTTCGATCTCGACCAGCATTCTCGGGTCGACCAGTCCGGCCACCCGTACTCCTGTGCAGGCGGGCCGCACCTTGCCGAACGCCTCGCCGATGGCCCGGCCGACGATGTCGAAGTGGCGCTGCTCGACCACGTAGTAGCGGACCATGACGACGTCCTCGCGGGTGAGCCCGCCCATCAGGACGGCCTCCAGCGCGATGTCGATCGCGGTCAGCGCCTGCGCGTAGGCGTCGCCGACGTGACGGACCTCTCCCTCGACCGTGGCCGTGCACCCGGACACGATCACCCGCTCCCCGACGACCACGGCGCGGGCGTAGCCGTATCTCTCCTCCCAGATGCCTCCGGAGAAGATCCTCGGACCGGTGTTCTCCATGCCGTCGTTGCTGACGCTCATTCCGTCCCCTCCCGGCGAAGCTACACGCGTACCGCGGCCAGCGCCTTTTCCAGTGTGAACGCGTGAGCGTAGAGGGCCTTGCCCACAATCGCGCCCTCCACTCCGTCGGGAACGAGAGAAGCCAGTGCGAGCAGGTCATCGAGGCTGGAGACACCGCCGCTGGCGATGACCGGTTTGTCGGTTCGTGCGCAGATTCGCCGGTAAAGGTCAAGGTTGGGGCCCTGGAGCATGCCGTCCTTGGTGACGTCGGTGACGACGTAGCGGGGGCAGCCGTCGGCCTCCAGCCGGTCGAGCACCTCCCACAGGTCGCCGGCGTCCTGGGTCCAGCCACGGGCGGCCAGCGTCGTGCCGCGCACGTCCAGGCCCACCGCGATGCGGTCGCCGTGCTCGGCGATGATCTTGCGGCACCACTCGGGGTTCTCCAGCGCGGCCGTGCCGATGTTGACCCGGCGGCAGCCGGTGCCCAGGGCCGCGGCCAGGGAGGCGTCGTCGCGGATGCCGCCGGACAGCTCCACGTTGACGTCCAGCCGGCCGATCACCTCGGCGATCAGCTCGCGGTTGTCCCCCCGGCCGAACGCCGCGTCGAGGTCCACCAGGTGGATCCACTCGGCGCCGGCCTCCTGCCAGGCCAGCGCGGCGGCCAGCGGCTCGCCGTAGCCGGTCTCGGTGCCGGCCTCGCCCTGGCTCAGGCGGACGGCCTGGCCGGCCACGACGTCCACGGCGGGCAGCAGTACGAGCGACATTTCTTCAGGTCCTCCGGTCGAAGGCGAGAGTCACGACAACGGGTACGAGCAGCAGGGACAGGACGAGCACGGCGAAACTGACCGCCGGCGAGCCCCACAACAACCAGGCCAGCGCCTGGACCAGCAGGAACGCCGCCCCCACCACGACGTTCTGCGCGCGGTGGCGGCGGGCGATCACACCGCCCTGGCGGCGCACGCGCACCGGGCGCGGCACGAGCCGGGCGAGGAAGGCCCGGCGGCGGGCACCGCGGGCCTGGCGTTCCTCGTTGACGCGCATGGCACGGGCCCGCTCGGCCTCGCGTTCGGCCCGCCGGCGCGCCCGCTCCTTGCTCACCGCTCTCCCAGCCTGGTCATGATCGGTTCAGTCGAGGGTCTTGAGCCAGTTGCCCAGCAGGGTGGCGCCGGCGTCGCCGGACTTCTCCGGGTGGAACTGGGTGGCCATGAGCGGGCCGTTCTCCACGGCGGCGACGAACGGCACCCCGTGCTCGGCCCAGGTGACGACCGGCTCGGCGAACCCCTCGCCGGCGCGCAGCTCCCACTCGCGCACCCCGTAGGAGTGCACGAAGTAGAAGCGGGTCGCGGCGTCGAGCCCGGCGAACAGCACGCTCCCCGCGGGTGCCTTGACGGTGTTCCAGCCCATGTGGGGCAGCACGGGCGCGTCCAGCCGCTCGACCGTGCCCGGCCACTCGCCGCAGCCCTCTGTCTCCACGCCGTGCTCGACCCCGCGGGCGAACAGGATCTGCATGCCGACGCAGATGCCCAGCACCGGCCGGCCGCCGGCCAGCCGCCGCCCGACGATCTGCTCGCCGCGCACGGCCCGCAGCCCGGTCATGCACGCGGCGAACGCACCCACGCCGGGCACCACCAGCCCGTCGGCCTCGACCGCCGCGTCGAAGTCGGCGGTCACGGTCACCTCCGCGCCGGCCCTGGCGAGGGCGCGCTCGGCCGAGCGCAGGTTGCCCGAGCCGTAGTCGAGGACGACGACGTTCTTCTTCACCACCACAGCACTCCCGCCGTCACGGCCATCACCGCGCCCACGGCGCAGACGACGGCTCCGATCTTGAGCCCTTGCTTGTACAGGGAGAACACGCCGCCGACGAGGAACAGCCCGACGAAGACCAGCACGACGGCGATGGCGTTGCCCGTCACAGCACGCCCTTGGTGCTGGGCACCCCCGTCGCGCGCGGGTCGGGCTCGGACGCCTCCCGCAGCGCCCGCGCCAGCGCCTTGAACTGGGCCTCGACGATGTGGTGGGCGTTGCGCCCGTAGGGGACGTGCACGTGCAGGCAGATCGCGGCCTGGGCGACCAGGGACTCCAGGATGTGGCGGGTCATCGTGGTGTCGTAGTCGTGGCCGATCATCGGCGCCATGCCCTCGGGCTCGGTGTGCACGAGGTAGGGGCGGCCGGACAGGTCGACGGTGACCTGCGCGAGGGACTCGTCCAGGGGGCACGACGCGCTGCCGAACCGCCTGATGCCCGACTTGTCGCCCAGCGCCTCGCGGAACGCGGCGCCCAGCGCGAGCGCGGTGTCCTCGATCGTGTGGTGGGAGTCGATGTGCAGGTCGCCCTCGGTCTTCACCGTCAGGTCGAACAGCCCGTGCTTGCCGAGCTGGGCCAGCATGTGGTCGAAGAAGCCGACCCCCGTCGCGACCTCCACCCGGCCGGTGCCGTCGAGGCCGACCTCCACCAGGACCGAGGTCTCCTTCGTGACGCGCTCGACGCGGCCTACGCGGCTCACAGGACTCCTTCCAGGGCGGCGCGGAAGGCCGCCATCTCCTCGCCGGTGCCGATCGACACCCGCAGCCATTCGGGCGGGCCCACCTCACGGATGAGCACGCCCCGCTCCAGCAGCCCCTCCCAGACCGCGCGCCGGTCGGGGAAGCGGCCGAACAACACGAAGTTCGCGTCGGAGTCGGCGACCCGCAGCCCCTTGGCGCGCAGCCAGGCCACCGTGTCGTCCCGCTCCCTGCGCAGCGCGTCGACCGTGCCGAGCAGCTCCGCGCGGTGGCGCAGCGCCACCCGCGCCGCCGTCTGGGTGAGCGTCGACAGATGGTACGGCAGCCGCACCAGCAGCAACGCCTCGACCACCGCCGGATGCGCGGCCAGATAGCCGACACGGGTGCCCGCCATGGCGAACGCCTTGGACATCGTCCGGGTGACGATCAGCCGCGGGTGCTCCGGCAGCAGCGTCAGCGCCGACGGCGTGCCCTCGCGGGCGAACTCGGCGTAGGCCTCGTCCACCACGACCATGCCCGGCGCCGCCCGCAGCACGGCCTCGATGACGGGCAGCGGCTGCGCGGTGCCGGTCGGGTTGTTGGGCGAGGTCAGGAAGACGACGTCGGGGCGGTGCTCCTCGATCGCCGCCACCGCCTTGCCGGGGTCGATGGAGAAGTCGTCCTCGCGGACGGCCCTGATCCACTCGGTGCTGGTGCCGCCGGTGATGATCGGGTGCATCGAGTAGGAGGGCTCGAACCCGATCGCCGTGCGGCCGTGGCCGCCGAACGCCTGCAGAATCTGCTGGAGCACCTCGTTGGAGCCGTTGGCCGCCCACACCTGCTCGGCGCGCAGCCCGTGGCCGAGATAGCCGGCGAGGTCGGCGCGCAGGGCGAGAGCGTCGCGGTCGGGGTAGCGGTTGAGCTCGCCCGCCTGCCTGCGCACCTCCTCGGCGAGGTCGGCGACCAGCTCGGGCGGGGGCGGATAGGGGTTCTCGTTGGTGTTGAGCCGGACCGGGACGTCGATCTGGGGAGCGCCGTAGGGCGACTTGCCCCTCAGGTCGTCGCGGATGGGCAGGTCGGCGAGCGTCACGTCGCCGGGCTTCAGGTCGGGGTTCACTCGGTCGTCTCCGTGGTAGGCACACGCCAGTCGAAGCGGGCACGGACAGCGGCGCCGTGCGCGGGCAGGTCCTCGGCGTCGGCCAGGACCGTGACGTGCGCGGCGGAGCGCGCCAGCGCGTCGCGGGTGTAGTCGACGACGTGGATGCCGCGCAGGAACGACTGCACCGACAGGCCGCTGGAGTGGCAGGCGCAGCCGCCCGTGGGCAGCACGTGGTTGGAGCCGGCGAGGTAGTCGCCGAGCGAGACCGGCGCGTACGTGCCCACGAAGATCGCGCCCGCGTTGCGCACCCGCGCCGCCACGGCGGCGGCGTCGGCGGTGTGGATCTCCAGGTGCTCGGCGGCGTAGGCGTCGACGACCTTCAGGCCGTCGTCGAGGTCGCTCACCAGCACGATGCCGGACTGCCTGCCGCCCAGCGCCTCGGCGATGCGCGCCGAGTGGCGGGTGGCCGAGACCTGGCCCGGCAGCTCCTTCTCCACGGCGTCGGCCAGCTCTGGGCTGGTGGTGACGAGCACGGCGGCGGCGATCGTGTCGTGCTCGGCCTGGCTGATCAGGTCGGCGGCGACGTGCACCGGGTCGGCGGTCTCGTCGGCGAGGATCGCGATCTCGGTCGGGCCGGCCTCGGAGTCGATGCCGATGCGGCCCTTGAGCAGGCGCTTGGCGGCGGCGACGTAGATGTTGCCCGGGCCGGTGACCAGGGTGGCCGGCGCGCACTCCTCGGTGCCGTAGGCGAACATGGCCACGGCCTGGGCGCCGCCCACGTTGTAGACCTCCTCGACGCCGAGCAGGGCGCAGGCGGCGAGGATCGTGGGGTGCGGCAGCCCGCCGAACTCCTTCTGGGCCGGGCTGGTGACGGCCAGCGAGGTGACGCCCGCCTCCTGGGCGGGGACGACGTTCATGACCACGCTGGAGGGGTAGACCGCGCGGCCGCCGGGGACGTAGAGGCCCACCCGGTCGACCGGGACCCACCGCTCGGTGACCGTGCCGCCGGGCACCACCTGGGTGGTGACGTCGGCGCGCCGCTGGTCGCGGTGGACCAGCCTGGTCCGCCGGATCGACTCCTCCAGCGCCGCCCGCACCCGCGGGTCGAGCTCGGCCAGGGCGCGCTCGATCTCCTCGGCCGGGACGCGGGTGGTGGCGATCTCCACGCCGTCGAACCTGGCGGTCAGCTCCCGTACGGCCGCGACGCCGCGATGGCGCACGTCGTCGCAGATGGGCCGCACCTTCTCCAGGGCGGCCTCGACGTCGAGCTCGGCGCGGGGCAGCACGTCGCGCAGGTTCGCCGGGAGGGAACCGCGCATGTCAATACGGGAAATCACCCTCACAGTCTACGGAGTCCGGGCCCCGAATCTCGTTCTGTCCACACTGCGGGACATGAGGACGGGGAGGAGGCGGTACGGCGGTCGCGGGGCGGCATTCGCCTCTGCCGCCACGCGGCCGCCGCCGCCCCGGACCGGGCCTGCCGGGGCGTTCCGTCGTGGCCGCCACGGGGGCGCGACCACGACTCCGGGATGACGTTCGGGTGGTGCCTTGCCCGGGGTGAAGAGCTTTTAACGCCCCGGACCCTGCCACTTTGGGCTACCAAAGGTAGCGCTAAGTTATTTTTGCCGCTGGAGCCGCCCGTTCCGGGCGAGTCAGGAAACATGGCGGTCGCTTTTCTATTACATGTCCATTATGTCCGGTCACATACCCTGGCCCCATGGGACAGTGGCGCGGGCCGGACGGCATCCTGGTGGAGGCGATCATCCTTGACGACCGCCCGCTCCTCCGCGTCACCCACAACGTCGGCGGCCGGACGTACCTGCGCGGCTACTGCCACAACGTCACCGAGCTGCACCGCCACGGCGTCGACCTGGCCCAGCTCGTCGAGGACGGCCCACTTGACCATCCGGACACCCCCGGCCAGCCTTGACGATCAAGCGGACGGGGTAATGCACGCACCATGGTGCGGCTGCCGGCCTACGCGCCGATGCTCGCCCAGCTCGGCGCCCTGACCTCCGTCCAGGGCGAGGACTGGGCCGTCGAGATGAAATGGGACGGCGTGCGCGCCCTCGCGTACGTCGAGGACGGCACCGTCCGCCTGGTGTCACGCAACGGCAGGGACATCACCCCCGCCTACCCCGAGCTCCAGCTCATGGCCGGCGCCACGAAAGGCCGCCCCGCCGTGCTCGACGGCGAGATCGTCGCCTTCGACGAGGCCGGCCGCCCCAGCTTCGGCGCGCTCCAGCCGCGCATGCACCAGCGCAACCCGGCCGCCGTCGCCGAGCTGGCGAGGGCCGTGCCGGTGACGTTCATGGCCTTCGACATCCTGCACCTGGACGAGACGCCCACCATCGCACTGCCCTACACCGAGCGGCGGGAGCTGCTCGAAGGCGCGCTCACGCCCGGGTTCCGCTGGCAGGTGCCCGTCTGGTTCCCCGACCACGCCGAGCGCGCCCTCGACTCCTCCCGGCGGCTCGGACTCGAAGGGGTGGTGTGCAAGCGGCTGAGCTCGCCGTACCGGCCGGGCCGGCGCAGCGCGGAATGGACCAAGATCAAGAACGTCAGCGCCGTCGAGGTCGTCATCGGCGGCTGGCGGCCCGGCGGCGGCCGCCGCTCCGGCACGATCGGCTCGCTGCTGCTCGGCGCGCACGACGAACGCGGCCGGCTGCTCTACGTCGGCCACGTCGGCACCGGCTTCACCCAGGCCATGCTCGCCGACCTGCACCAGCGGCTCGCCCCCCTGGAGCGGCCGGACTCGCCGTTCGCCGAACCCGTGCCGCGCGAGCACGCCCGCGACGCCCGCTGGGCCGAGCCCCTCCTGGTCGGCGAGGTCCAGTACGCCGAGGTCACCGGCGACGGGCTGCTGCGCCACCCGTCCTGGCGCGGCCTGCGCCCCGACCGCTCCCCCGCCGACGCCCTCACCTCCGAGCTGCTTCCGCGCCGCGGCGACGCCGCCGCCGGCTGACCCCCGCCCGGACAGCCCCTCTCCGCTCGCCCGGCCGATCACGACACGACTCCCTTGACTACGGTTCGCCACATTGTCGTGACTTAAAGTGACCGAGAGGATTTCATCCGTATCAACGCCCAGGGGGGACACCGTGCGGAGAACACTGGTCATGACACTGGTCACGACGCTGTCCACGACGCCCGCCGCGCTGGGCGGCCTCGCCGTCCCGCTGCCCGCCGCGGCCGACCGCGCGCCGCACACCGCCGTGGCCGGCACGCAGGTCCGCGGCGGCGCGGAGTCGTCCCCCCTCATGCGCCCCGGCCGGGCCGTCCGCTACTGGACGCCCACCAAGCAGGCCAGGGCCAAGGCCGCCGACCTGCCCGCCACCCGGCCGCCCCTGGCCCCCGCCTCCGCCCGCCGCCTGCTCAGCGTGCCCGACGACAAACGCCTCACGCCCGGCGGCGACGCCAACGGCTACGCCCGCGTCCGCCGGCCGTACACCGGGGCCGGGCGCAGCCGCGTCACCGGCCGGCTGTTCTTCGTCAACTCCGGCGGGCGCGGCGACTCCTGCAGCGCGAGCGTCGTCCGCTCGGCGTCCGGGCTGCTCGTCGTGACCGCCGCCCACTGCGTCTACAGCGTCCCCGAAGGGGCCGAGCGCGGGAAGTGGCACACCAACTTCGCCTTCGTCCCCGCCTACGACGGGCGCGCCGCCGGCGAACGGCAGCGCGAGCCGTACGGACGCTGGGGCGGCCGCCGCGCCTGGAAACCCGACGGCTACACCGGCCTGGCCGGCGGCGACTGGAACTCCGTCTACGACGTCGCCCTCATCGAGGTCGGCCGGCGCGAGCGCACCCTCCAGGAGGCCGTCGGCGCCTTCACCCCCGTCCGCAGCCAGGGCGGCCGGCACACCGTCATCACCGCCGGCTACCCCGGCGTCCTCGGCAGGAAGCCCTACGACGGCAGGGACCAGCTCTGGTGCCTGGCCCGCACCCGCCCGGCCCGCGCCCTCGCCGCCGTCAACGCCGCCGCCGGCCCGGCCACCCAGCCCGCCACCGAGCCCGCCACCGAGCCCGCCACCGAGCCCGCCATCGAGCCCGCCGACGACCCCGCCACCGGCCCGGCCGGCAAGCTGGAGACGTACAACTGCCACCTGTCCAAGGGCCACAGCGGCGGCCCCTGGGTGCTCCGGGGCACCCGCGACCTCGTCGGCGTGCTGTCGGCCGGCACCGAGGACGGCGAGTCCGACGGCTACTCCGTCGCCAACGCGCTCAACGTCGAGAGCTACGGCGCCATCGTCAAGAAGGCCGACCCGCGCGGCGTCTACGACGCCCTGTCCATCACCGCCACCGGCCCCGCCGTCCCCGTGCGGCGCGGCCAGACCGCCACCGTCACCGCCACCGTCACCATGGGCGGCCTCATGGGCGCCACCGAGGTGCCCGTCACGCTGCGCGTCCCCGAGGGCGCCACACTCGCCGCCGTCACCGGCGCCGCCTGCGCCCGCACCGCCCAGCAGGCCACCTGCGCGATCGGCGCCGTACGGCCCGGCGACCCGGTCCAGCTCACCGTCCGCGTACGCCTCGCCGCCGACGCGCCGCGCCAGGTGCCGGTCACCGCGCACGTCGCCGCCACCCGCCTCGACCCGTCGCCGCGCGACAACACCGCGGTGGCCCGCCTCCCGGTCGGGGACTGAGGCGCCTCACGCGCCCACCGGCTCCTCCAGCGTGCGCGCCAGCAGCCACGCCAGGACCGGGAACACCACCAGGCAGGCCAGCGCCACCCGCAGCGAGGACGCCTCCGCGACCGCGCCGACCAGCGGGCTGGTCAGCCCGCCCACGCTCACCGCGAGCCCCAGCGTCACGCCGCCCGCCGTGCCCACCCGGTTCGGCAGCAGATCCTGGCCCAGCGTGACATGCAGGGAGAACGGGACATACAGGGCGATCGAGGAGGCGGCCACGAAGACGTACACGGCCGGTCCCGGCGCGAGCACCACGCCCGCGACCGCCGGGACCGCCGCCGCGTACGCCAGCCGCATCGTCCGCACCCGCCCCCAGCGGGCCGCCAGCCGCCCGCCCAGCACCGTCCCCGCCGCGCCGCCCGCGAACAGCACGAACAGCGCCACCGCCCCCGCCGCCCCGCCCCCCACGTACAGGGCGACGAACGTGCTCAGGCCCACGTACACCACCGACCGGAACACGATCACCAGCGTCAGCCGCGTGAACGAGCGCCAGTCGTCCCGCCCGCGCACGGCCCGCGCCCCTTCCCGCCGCGTCCCGCCGCCGCCGCCCGTCAGCGCCCGCACCGCGGGCAACGTCACCAGCGCCCCCGCCACGGCCGGCACCGCCAGCAGCGGCGACGCGCCCAGCCCCCACGCCGCCAGCAACGGCGTCACCAGCACCGGAGCCGCCGCGAAGCCCAGCGTCCCGCCCAGCGAGAACCAGCTCATCCGCACATGGCTGCCCGCGCTCGCGATCCGCGCCAGCCGCGCCGACTCCGGATGGTAGGCCGCCACCCCCAGCCCGGACAGCGCCACCGCCAGGCAGGTCAGGACGTACGAACCGGCCACGCCGCCCGCGGCCACCCCCGCCCCGGCCACCACCATGCTCACCGGGATCAGCCACGGCATCCGCCACCGGTCCGTCAGCAGTCCGAACAGCGGCTGCACGACCGACGACAGCAACGTCGCCGCCAGCACCACCCCCGACACCGCGACGTAGCCGTACCCGCGTTCAAGCACGAGGAAGGGCACCAGGGCGGGCACCGCGCCCTGGTAGAGATCGACGGCCGCGTGCCCGGCGGCCAGCATGGGGACCCTGTTCACACCCCCGATCGTCGCCCGCCCGGCCGGTGGCCCGCTTCCGATAAAGTGCCAAGCCATGCCGGAGATCCGCCACCTCGCCGAGGCGCCCACCGGACGGCGCCCGCTCGCGCCCGGCGGCGGCATCGACGCCCACCGCCACGACACCCACCAGATCGTGTACGCCTGCCGCGGCGTCCTGTCCGTCACCACCGACGCCGGCGTCTGGGTGGCGCCCGCCAACCGCGCGATCTGGGTGCCCGCAGGGACCGTCCACGAGCACCGCGCGCACGGCGACACCGACCTGCGCCTCATCGGCCTCACCGGCGACCCGCTCGCCCTCGGCCGCCCCGCCGTCCTCGCCGTCGGCCCCCTGCTCCGCGAGCTGATCATCGCCTACACCGGCGACCCCGGCGACCTCGGTGACGGGGAGCGGGAGCGGTTGCTGGGGGTGCTGCTGGACCGGCTGCGGCGGGCGCCCGAGCAGCCGTTCCATCTGCCCGCGCCCACCGACCCCCGCCTCGCCACCGTCTGCGCCGCGCTGGAGCGGGACCCCGCCGACCGCAGGACGCTGGCCGCGCTGGCCGCCGGGGCGGGCACGAGCGAGCGCACCCTCGCCCGGCTGTTCAGGAACGAGCTCGGCATGAGCTTCCCCCAGTGGCGCACCCAGCTCCGCCTGCACCGCGCGCTCCTGCTCCTGGCCGACGGGCTGCCGGTGACCGCCGTCGCGCACCGCTGCGGGTGGGCGTCGGCGAGCGCGTTCATCGACGCGTTCCGGCGCGCCCTGGGGTACACCCCCGGCCGCGCCTTTACAATGTAGATTCGCTACAATCGCTCTCTGTGAGCAAAGCGAAAGGCAAGGGCGGCACGCCGGCCACGATGGCCCTGACCAAGGCCAGGGCCGACTTCACGCTCCACCCGTACGACCACGACCCCTCCGCCCAGGCGTACGGCGAGGAGGCCGCCGACGCGCTCGGCATCCCGTACGAGCGGATCTTCAAGACCCTCGTCGCCGAGGTCGAGAGCGGCCTCGCGGTGGCCGTGGTGCCGGTGGCGGGCAAGCTCGACCTCAAGGCGCTCGCCGGCGCGCTGGGCGGCAAGCGGGCCGCGATGGCCGACGCGGCCAGGGTCGAGCGGGTCACCGGCTACGTCGTGGGCGGCATCAGCCCGCTCGGCCAGCGCAAGCCGCTCCCGACGGTGGTCGACTCCTCCGCGCTCGACTTCCCGACGATCTTCTTCTCCGCGGGCCGGCGCGGCCTCCAGATCGAGACCGCGCCCGACAACCTCATCACGCTCACCCGCGCCGTCACCGCCCCGATAGGCAAGACCGGCTGATCAGTGCCGGTGGCGCCGCGCCCAGGGAGGCCGGTGCCCGCGCCCTGGCCGCCCCCAGCGCTCGCGCGGCCCGTGCGGCGGCCACTCCAGCGACGGCACGCCCGGCGTCTGGCCGAGCAGCCACTGGAAGAGCCTGCGGTGCCGGCGGAAGGCCCGGTCGCCGCGCCGCTTCTTCCGCTTCTCCTCCTCGGCCAGCGCCTCCTTGAGCCCGGGCGTGTTGCCGCCGCCGAAACGGCTCATGTCCGGCGGGTGGAAGCGCCGGGGCTCGACCGCCCGCAGCGCCGGCCCCATCGACTCCACCCAGATGGGCCCCGGCAGCGACGCGCCCTGCACCGAGCCGTAGTAGTCGTCGCCGATCCGCACGTCCCGCAGCGGGTAGCGGTAGGAGCCCCGGATGTCGCCGACGCTGACCGCGGCCGCGAGCTGCGGCGTGTATCCGGCGAACCAGGCCGAGGTGTAGCCGTTGTTCGTGCCGGTCTTGCCGGCGGCCGGGCGGCCGATGCCCTGCCCCTTCATGGTGCCCTTGTCGAAGACGCCTTCGAGCACGTGGTTGACCGCGTCCGCGACCGGCCGCTCGATGGCCTGCTCGCAGGAGGGCGGCACGTGGGTGCGCCGCCCGTCCCTGCCGATGATCTCGACGATGGCGAGCGGCCGGCAGTAGGTCCCGCGGGCGGCGAACGCCGCGAACGCCGCCGCCACCGTCACCGGGTCCATCTCGTTGATGCCCAGCGTGAACGTCGGCACCTCGCGCAGCGGCGTCCCGTCGGCCCTCGCGATGCCGAGCGCCTTGGCGGTCTTGACCACGTTGCACAGCCCGACCTTGCGCTCCAGCATCATGTAGAAGATGTTCACCGACTTCCAGGTGCCGGTCTCGATGCTGTGCGGGCCGCCCTCGCCCTCGCCGCTGGCGTTGAGCACGCGGGTGCCGGGGTCGTTGACCGGCCGGCCCTCGCAGTTGCGGTAGCCGGCGGCCGGCACCAGCGCCCCGGGCGTCTGGAAGCCGTCGCCGAACCTCCACCCCTGCCGCAGCGCCGTGGCCAGGGTGAACACCTTGAACGTCGAGCCCGCCTGGAAGCCCTGGCCGCCGCCGTGGGCGACGTCGGCGACCAGGTTGAAGGTGGTCCTCGGGCCGTTCTTGCGGTTGCCGGGGTTGCGGCCGAACCGCTTGCTGGCGGCCATGGCCCTGATCCGTCCCGTGCCCGGCTCGACCATGGCCTCGGCGGCCACCTCGGTGTCCTGGGGATGGACGTGGCGGCGGATGGCACGCTCGGCGGCGCGCTGCGCGGTCGGGTCGAGGCTGGTCCTGATCGTCAGGCCGCCCCGCGCCATCCTGGCCCTGCGGATCGACGGGGTGTTGCCGAAGACGGGGTTCGACAGCAGCTCGCGCTGGACGTACAGGCAGTAGAAGGGGTAGGTGCTCTGCTCGCAGCCGCCGGGCTCGGGCCGCAGCCTGATGCCGAGCGGCGTGCCCTTGGCCGCCGCCGCCTGCTGCTGGGTGATGATCTTCAGCCCGGCCATGCGGTCCAGCACGAGGTCGCGCCGGGCCCGCAGCCGGGCGCGGTGGGCCGCGCCGAGCGAGGGATCGGTCGAGTACGGCATCCGCACCGCCCCCGCCAGCGTGGCCGCCTGGGTCAGCGTCAGCTCGGCGGCCGGGATCGAGAAGAAGCGGCGGGCCGCCGCCTCCACGCCGTACGCCCCCGCGCCGAAGTAGGCGATGTTGAGGTAGCGCTCCAGGATCTCGTCCTTGCGGTACTTGCGCTCCAGCGCCATCGCGAGCCGCAGCTCCGTGATCTTGCGGGCCAGGTTGGGTGCGCGGGCCCGGTCGCGTTCCTCGTCGGTGCGCGCGCTCTCCACCAGGATGTTCTTGACGAGCTGCTGCGTCAGCGACGAGCCGCCCTGGCGGATGCCGCCCGCCTGGGTGTTGGTCAGCAGCGCCCGCAGGGTGCCGCGGACGTCGAGGCCGCCGTGCTCGTAGAAGCGGGCGTCCTCGATCGCCACGATGGCCTTGCGCATGATCGGCGAGACCGACGCCAGCGGCACCGCCGTCCTGTTGGCCTCGTAGAACTGGGCGAACGGCCGGCCGTCGCGGTCCAGCAGCCGGGTGACCTGGGCCAGCGGCTCCTCGCGGGGAGCGGCCGGCAGGTCGACGAAGGTGTCGGCGACGTTCTTCGCCGCCAGGCCGCCCCCGCTCACCACGGGCGCGGCCAGCGCCGCCGCCAGCACGCCGGCCAGCGCGCCGGTCAGGGCGAGCGTTCCGGCGGTCCTGAGTACGGTCACTCAGACGATGTGCAACCGGATGATCAGCGGCAAACGTCCGGTTCCTGCCTCTTTACCGTTGCCTGCGAATGTTCAGACCCAGCGAGGCGAACTGCTGGAACGGCCGGTGGTAGCCGCGCTCGATGTGGTGCACCCCGCGCAGCGTGGACGGCCCGTCGGCCACCGCCGCCGCCAGCACCGCCGAGAACCCGGCCCGGATGTCGGGCAGCGTCACGTCGGCGCCCTTGAGCTTGGACACGCCGCGCACTACCGCCGAGTGGCGGGCGTTGGTGTCGTGGTAGCGGCAGGCCGGGCCGCCGAGGCACTGGTCGAAGACCTCGATCTCGCAGCCCATCTTCTGCAGCGCGGGCACGTACACCAGGCGGTTCTCGAAGACCGTCTCGTGCAGCACCGACATGCCCTGGCTCTGCGTGAACAGCACCATGAGCGGCGTCTGCCAGTCGGTCATGAACCCCGGATGGGTGTCGGTCTGGACGGCCGCTGCGCGCAGCCCCTCCGGCGGCGCGGTCGCGCACAGGTACTGGTCGTTGATCTCGAAGTCGGCGCCCATCCTGGCGAGCGTGGTGATGGCGGTCACCAGACGGTCCTGCGGGCAGCCGTGCACCCGCACCTCTCCCCCGGTCACCAGACCGGCCGCCAGGTACGAGAACGCCTCGATGCGGTCGCCGTTCAGCCAGGTGGAGGCGCCGCGCAGCCGTTCGACGCCCTCGATGACGATCCTCCGGTCGGGCGACAGCTCGATCCGCGCCCCCATCCGCTGCAGGAACAGCGCCAGCTCCACCACCTCGGGCTCCATGGCGGCGTTCTTCAGCACCGTCTTGCCCTCGGCCAGCACCGCCGACATCAGCACCGTCTCGGTCGCGCCCACACTCGGGTACGGCAGCTCGATCCTGGTGCCGCGCAGCCGTCCCGCCTTGGCGTAGATGCCGGTGTCGCCCACCTCCACCTCGGCGCCCATCGAGCGCAGGGCCTCCACGTGGAAGTTCACCGGCCGCCGCCCGATGGGGTCGCCGCCGACCAGCGGCACGAACGCCTCCCCCGCCAGGTGCAGCAGCGGGCCGAGCATGAGGATCGGGATGCGGTTGAGCCCGGTGAAGGCGTCGGGCACCCGCGGCTCGATGTGCTCCCCCGGCTCGATCCTGATCTCGGGGCCGTCGATCCGCACGTGGATGCCGAGCGCCTCCAGCATGGCGGCGGTGATGCCGACCTCGCCCACCTCGGGCGCGTTGTGGATGCTGCTCTCGCCGGTGCCCAGCATGGCGGCGACCATGTGCTTGGAGACGCCGTTCTTGGAGCCGCGCACCTCGACGTCCCCCCGGAGCGGGCCGGAGGGCTCAATCAGCCAGACCTCTTCTGCAATCACGAAGCGAGCCTAGCCGGGGGATACCATCGAGTGATTCGGACGGAGATATCAGGGAGCGTGGAGTGACGAGGGAAGTACGCGCCTTCGCGGTAACTGTCCTCGTCCTCGCCACACTCGGGATCGGCGCCGGGCTGCTCTGGTCCGCCGTGTCGCCGCGCGCCCCCTACCAGGTCACCGAGCGCGGGCTCGTGCTGGCCGACCTCTCCACGCAGGCGCTCATCGCCGCCGACGGCTGGTACGCGGTGATCACCGGCGGGCTCGGGCTGCTCTGCGGCGCGGCCGGCTGGCTCGCCGGGCGGCGGTGGATGCTGGGCGTGCTGGCCGGGCTCTGCGTGGGCGGGAGCGCGGGGGCGGCGCTCACGTACTGGATCGGCTCGACGTTCACGGTCGGGGCCGCCACGGTGGAGGCGGCGGCCGTGCCCGGGGTGAAGATCGTCCCCGGGGCGCTGGCGCTGACCGCGAACGGTGTCGCGGTGGCCTGGCCGCTGCTCGCGGTCGGGCTGTTCGGGCTGCTGGAGGGCATGCACGGCTACCGCGAGTCGTCGCTGCGGCAGCCGTACGGTGAAGGCCCTCTCGGCGGGCCGCTCAGCGGGCCTCTCGCCGGGCCCTCCGGCGGGCCGCTCGGCGGCGGGGACGGCTCCGTCCGCGGCTAGCGCCCTCGTGGGCGGCCACTGACCGGACCACCCATGATGGACCGGGTCAGCCGTCCCGCGCCCACGCCCGCAGCTTCTCCGGGTTGCGCACCGCCCAGATCCGCGTGACGCGACCGCCGGCGATCTCGAACGAGGCCACGGTCTCGACGGCGCCGCCCCGCCTGGCCACCAGGCCGGGCACCCCGTTGACCGGCCGCTCCAGGAGTTCGAGCTCCGGGGCCAGGGCGGCGATGGCGACCATTTGACGCGCTCGCCGGGCTGAAGCCCGACGATTCTGGCCTGTGCCACTGTCGTTCACGCGGCGGCACTTCCTTGGCTTCCTGCTTCGACGGGCCGTGCCGGGCTCGCGCCCGGCCTTACCGGCCCTCCACAGGCGTTTTGCCTCTCCGCCCGTCCGGCGGCGAGGATATTGAGCGCGGCGTTGATGTCCCGGTCGTGGGCCGCACCGCAGGAGCAGGTCCACTCCCGCACCGACAGGGGCATGTCCTGCCGTACGGCTCCGCATACCGAGCACAGCTTGCTACTCGGGAACCAGCGACCGACCTTGACGAAGGTCCTGCCGTACAGGCGCGCCTTGTACTCCAGCATGGCCACGAACGACGACCAGCCCGCATCATGCACGCTCTTGGCCAGCCGGGTGCGCGCCAATCCCTTGACCGCCAGGTCCTCCACATACACCGCTTGGTTCTCGCGGATGAGCTGTGTGGAGAGCCGGTGGTGGAACTCGCGGCGCGCGTCGGCGACCCTGGCGTGCCGCCGGGCGACCACAAGCCGGGCCTTGGCCCGGTTCTTGGAACCTTTCTCCTTACGGGACAGGGCCTTGTGCGCCCGCTTGAGTTTCTTCTCCGCCCGGCGCAGGAACCGAGGCGAATCGATCTTCCGCCCGTCCGACAGGACAGCGAAGTGTCCAAGACCCAGGTCGATCCCGCTCTCGATCCCGCTTTCCGGCAGGGGTGAGGCGCTGACCTCCACGACGAAGGACGCGAAGAACCGGCCCGCCGCATCCTTGATCACGCTCACGCTGGACGGCTCGGAGGGCAACTCCCGCGACCAGCGCACCGCCACCTCTCCGATCTTCGGCAGGCGTAGCTTTCCGCCCGGCGTGATCGAGAATCGGGCGTTGCGGGTGAACCGGATCGCCTGCCGGCTGTCCTTGCGGGACCGCAACCGGGGAGCGCCCAGCTTCGGGCCTTTGCGTTCGCCCGACAACGAGGCGAAGAAGTTGCGGAACGCCCTCGTGCAGTCGGCCAGCGCCTGCTGGAGCACCACCGCCGACACCTCGCCCAGCCACACCCGGCCGGGGCGCTTCTTCGCCTCGGTGATGACCTGCCGGGACAGGTCGGCGTCGGTGACGAACGGCAGGCCGGCCTCATGCGCGTCGTTACGCAGCCGCAGCGCGGCGTTGAACACGACACGCGCGCAACCGAACGCCTTGGCCAGCTCGATGTGCCGGCCCGGTGTCGGGTCGAGGCGGAAGCCGTAACGGAGCTGCACACGATCATCCTACTATTGGCTTATGGCCGAGTACCGCGATATCAGGACCGGCAGGCACTGCGTTTTCGTCCTGCACGCTCATTGGTTTTCGTGACCAATGTTCCGCCACCAGGTCTTCAACGGCGAGCACCTGACACGGCTGGAAGAGATCATGAGGGATGTGCGCGCCGACTTCGAGACCGAACTGCGTAAGTTCAACGGCGAGAACAATCACCTCCACCCGCTGGTGAACTTCCCACCCAAGATCGCCCTGTCCAAGCTCGTCAACTCGTTGAAAGGGGTGTCCTCGCGGTGGATGCGCACCGAGTTCCCCGAACCGGCCCACCACTACTACCGGGCGAACAAGCTGTGGCCGGGCTCCTCCTTCGCAGGGTCGGCAGGCGCAGCTGCCATCAGTGTCCTGCGCCAGTACATCGAGCAGCAGAACCGGCCGGTCCGAGCAGGGTGGACGCCGGTCCGCCTGGCGGCGAATCGGCTGTCCTTGCCCCGCTACGCGAGACGGTCGGCTTCACCCCCGGCCTGAAGGCCGGAGCACTACCGACGATTCTGGTAGCGGGCGATCTCGGCGCCTCCCTCGACCGGCTGAAGGGCCGCGCTGACCAGGCCGCCGCCGTCGGCGGTCAGCACGGCGGCCGGGTCGAGCAGGTCGACGAGGGACGCGATGTCCTGCGCCTGCCAGGCCTCCTTCACCCGCCGGACGGTGGCGGCCAGCTCGGCCGCCGTCCCCGGCGTCCCCGCGGCCCGCGCCCGCCGCCGGGCGGAGGAGGCGAGCTGCTTGCAGGCGGCGGGGGTGCGGCCGAGGACGCCGGCGATCTCCGCGAACGGGTAGCGGTAGACGTCGTGCAGGACGAACGCCACCAGCTCGGCGGGCGTCATCGACTCCAGGACGACGAGGAAGGCCGTGGTCACGGACTCGTCCATGACCAGCAGGTCGGCGGGGTCGGCGCCGGATCCCGGCCCGGCGCGCTCCGGCAGCGGCTCGGGCAGCCACGCGCCGACGTAGCGTTCGCGCCGGGCCCGCGCCGAGCCGAGCACGTCCAGGCAGACGCGGCCGGGTCCACGTTCCCCTGGGCGTCCTGATGTTCGGCCTGAGCGTGCTGGCGCTGGCGCGGCGCTGACGCCCTCGCCCGGACGTCAGAGGGGCGGGCGGCGCAGGCCGTGACCGGTCGCCTGCTCGAAGGCGCGGGCCACGCGCAGCACCCGCGCGTCGGCGAACGGCGCGCCCACGATCTGCACCCCCACCGGCAGCCCCTCGGGCGTGAACCCGGCCGGCACCGACGCGGCCGGCGCGTGCAGCACGCTGATCCAGTACGCCGAGCGCATCCACGCCAGGTAGTCCGGCAGCTCCTGCCCGTTGATCTCGCTGACGTACGGGTGCTCGACCGGGAACGGCGGCACCTGGCTGACCGGCGCGATCAGCACGTCGTAGACGTCGAAGAAGGCCGCCATGCGCTGGTAGAGGCGGCTGCGCGCCCGCTCGGCCCGCGCCAGGTCCTCGCCCGTGACCTTGCGGCCCTGCTCGACGTTCCAGGCCGTGTTGGGGCCGAGACGGTCGAGGTCGCCGAAGGACAGCGCGTAGTTCCAGGCCCGGTAGGTGCGGAAGGCGTCCTCGGCGTCCGACAGGTCGAGCTCGACCTGCTCCACCCGCGCCCCGAGCCGCTCGAACACGGCCGGCGCGGTGGCGGTGACCGCCGCCGTGCGCGGATCGACGGGCAGCCCGCCGAGGTCGGGGCTCCACGCCACCCGCATCCCCCGCACGCCCTCCTCCGGCTCCGGCGTGAAGAACTCCTTGATCGCGTACGGCGAGCGCCGGTCGAACCCGGCGACCGCGCCCAGCATCAGCGTGACGTCCTCGACCGTGCGGGCCATCGGCCCGAGGACCGACAGCGTGTACCAGGCGTTGACGTCGGAGACCACCGGGACCCGGCCGGGGGTGGGCCGCAGGCCCACCACGTTGCAGAACGAGGCCGGGTTGCGCAGCGAGCCGCCCATGTCGGAGCCGTCGGCCAGCGGCACCATGCCGGTGGCCAGCGCCACGGCCGCCCCGCCGCTGCTGCCACCGGCCGACCTCGACAGGTCGTAGGGGTTCCTGGTGGCGCCGAACACCTCGTTGACCGTGTGGGAGCCGGTGCCGAACTCCGGCGTGTTGGTCTTGCCGATGCTGATCGCGCCGGCCGCGCGCAGCCGCTCGACGATCAACTCGTCCCGGTCGGGGACGTGGTCGGCGTAGACCGGCGAGCCGTAGGTGGTGCGGATGCCGGCGGTGTCGACGAGGTCCTTGTGCGCGACGGGCACGCCGTGCAGCGGGCCGCCGGGCTCGCGCGCGTCGGCCGCCTTCGCCGCGTCGAGCGCCTGCTCGGCGGCCAGCGTGACGACGGCGTTGACGTGCGGGTTGACCTGGTCGATGCGGTCGAGGCAGGCCCGGACCGCCTCGACGGCGCTCACCTGCCTGGCCCTGATCAGGCCGGCCAGCTCGGTCGCGCTGAGGTAGTGCAGTTCACTCACCCTGACGATCCTGCCCCACGGGGCGCGGGCGGGCGATGGCGAGGGTTGCCCATCGCCGCCCCGCGACCTCGTCGATTTCCGGCCCCCGCCCGGGACCGGGCCGAGCGCCGGGCCCGAGGGCCGGGCGCCCTGGCCGGGATCAGACGCCGGGCCGGGACCGGGGGGTCAGGCGCCGAGGCAGGCCGGGCCGAGGAGCTGTTTGAGGTCGCCCATCAGGGCCGGCGACGGTGTGACGCGCAGCCGGTCGTCGACCCGCATCACCGTCGTCCGCGGCCCGTTGTGGACCTGCAGGTGCACCTCCGACGTGCCCGGGTGCGTGGTGAGGATCTCCTTCAGCCGGCCCACCACGGGCGGCGTGCAGCGGGTCAGCGGCAGGCTGACCAGCAGCGGCCCGCCGGCCTCCTGGGTGAGGTCGGGCGCAGTCACCTCCATCGCGATGATCTTGCCGATGTCCTCGCGCTTGTCGATGCGTCCCTTGACGAACACGATCGCGTCCTCGGCCAGGATCGTCGAGCAGAGCTGGTAGGCCGACGGGAAGATCATCACCTCGATCGCGCCTTCGAGGTCCTCCAGCTGGGTCAGCACCCAGGTGTCGCCCTTCTTGGTGACCTTGCGCTGCACCCCGCTCAGGATGCCGCCCACCGTCACGATCTGCCCGTCGGGCCGGCTGTCGTCCTGGAGGGCCGCGATCGAGCAGTCGGCCCCGGCCGCCAGGATGTGCTCGACGCCGAACAGCGGATGGTCGGAGACGTAGAGGCCGAGCATCTCCCGCTCGAACTGCAGCAGCGTGGTCTTGTCCCACTCGCCCGGCGGGATCTGCACGTCGAACGTCTGGTCCTCGCCGCCGTCGATCGCGCCGAACAGGGAGTCCTGGCCGATGGCCTCGTTCTTCTTGATGTCGATGATCGCGTCGACGGCCTGCTCGTGCACCATGACCAGGCCCTTGCGGACGTGCCCGAGCGAGTCGAACGCGCCCGCCTTGACCAGCGACTCGATGACGCGCTTGTTGCACACCAGCGCGGGCACCTTGCGCAGGAAGTCCTTGAAGTCGGCGAAGCGGCCCTTCTCCTTGCGCGCGGCGATGATGCCGTCGACGACGTTGGCGCCGACGTTGCGGACGGCCGACAGGCCGAAGCGGATGTCGGTGCCGCGCGGCGTGAAGTCGAAGTCGGAGTCGTTGACGTCCGGCGGGAACACCTTGATGCCCATGCGGCGGCACTCGTTGAGGTAGAGCGCCGACTTGTCCTTGTCGTCCTTGACCGACGACAGCAGCGCGGCCATGTAGGCGGCCGGGTGGTTGGCCTTGAGATAGGCGGTCCAGTAGGAGACCAGGCCGTAACCGGCAGTGTGGGCCTTGTTGAAGGCGTAGTCGGAGAAGGGCAGCAGGATGTCCCACAGGGCCTTGACCGCGGCGTCGGAGAAGCCGTTGTCCTTCATGCCCGCCTCGAAGGTCACGAACTGTTTGTCCAGCTCGGACTTCTTCTTCTTGCCCATCGCGCGCCGCAGCAGGTCGGCGCCGCCCAGCGAGTAGTTGGCGACCTTCTGGGCGATGGCCATGACCTGCTCCTGATAGACGATCAGGCCGTAGGTCGTGGACAGGATCTCCGCGAGCGGCTCCTCCAGCTCGGGATGGATCGGGGTGATCTCCTGCGCGCCGTTCTTGCGCAGCGCGTAGTTGGTGTGGGAGTTGGCGCCCATGGGGCCGGGCCGGTAGAGCGCGAGGGCGGCGGAGATGTCCTCGAAGTTGTCGGGCTTCATCAGGCGCAGCAGGGTGCGCATGCCGCCGCCGTCGAGCTGGAAGATGCCGAGCGTGTCGCCTCTGGACAGCAGCTCGTAGGACTTGCGGTCGTCCAGCGGCAGCTTGAGCAGGTCGATCTGCTCGCCGCTGGTGGCCTCGATCAGCTTGAGGCAGTCGTCGATGATCGTGAGGTTGCGCAGGCCCAGGAAGTCCATCTTCAGCAGGCCGAGCGTCTCGCAGGTCGGATAGTCGAACTGCGTGATGATCGCGCCGTCGGAGTCGCGGCGCATGATCGGGATGTGGTCGGTCAGCACCTCGGCGGACATGATCACGCCGGCGGCGTGCACGCCGGTCTGCCGGATCAGGCCCTCCAGTCCGCGCCCGAGGTCGATCGTCGACTTGACGTCGACGTCCTCCTCGTAGAGCTTGCGCAGCTCGCCGGCCTCGGCGTAACGGGGGTGGTCCTTGTCGAAGATGCCCGACAGCGGGATGTCCTTGCCCATGACGGCGGGCGGGAACGCCTTGGAGACCTTGTCGCCCAGCGCGTAGGGGTAGCCGAGGACGCGGCCGGCGTCCTTGATGGCGGCCTTGGCCTTGATGGTGCCGAACGTGGCGATCATGGCGACCTTGTCGGCGCCCCACTTCTCGGTCACGTAGCGGATGACGTCGCCGCGCCGGCGCTCGTCGAAGTCGATGTCGACGTCGGGCATGGACACGCGCTCGGGGTTGAGGAAGCGCTCGAAGATCAGGCCGTGCGGGATCGGGTCGAGGTCGGTGATGCCCAGCGCGTACGCCACCAGCGACCCGGCCGCCGAACCACGCCCGGGACCGACGCGGATGCCGTTGTTCTTGGCCCACATGATGAAGTCGGCGACCACGAGGAAGTAGCTGGGGAAGCCCATCTGGATGATGACCCGCAGCTCGTTCTCGGCCCACTCGCGGTGCTCGTCGTCGACGCCCTCGGGGAAGCGGCGCTCCAGGCCCTTCCAGACCTCCTGCCGGAAGAACGCCTCCTCGGTCATCCCCTCGGGGACGGGGAAGGTCGGCATGAGGTTCTTGTAGGTGAAGAACCCCTCGGGATCGACCTTCTCCGCCACGAGCAGGGTGTTGCGGCAGCCCTCGGCCCACAGGTCGGAGGAGTCGACGGCGCGCATCTCGTCGGCGGTCTTGATGTAGTAGCCGGAGCCGTCGAAGCGGAAGCGGTCGGGGTCGGAGAGCTGCTTGCCCGTCTGGATGCACAGGAGGGCGTCGTGCGAGGCGGCGTCGGACTCGTAGGTGTAGTGGGAGTCGTTGGTGACCAGGGGCGGGATGCCCAGCTCCTTGCTGATGCGGGTCAGCCCGTCGCGGACGCGGCGCTCGATGTCGAGGCCGTGGTCCATGATCTCCAGGAAGAAGTTGTCCTTGCCGAAGATGTCCTGGTATTTCGCGGCGGCCTTGAGCGCCTCGTCGTACTGGCCGAGGCGCAGCCGGGTCTGCACCTCGCCCGAGGGGCAGCCGGTCGTGGCCATGAGGCCCCCGGCGTGCTCGGCGAGGATCTCGGCGTCCATGCGGGCCCACTTGCGCACGAACCCCTCGGTGTAGGCGCGCGAGCTGAGCTTCATCAGGTTGTGCAGGCCCGTCTTGTCACGGGCCCAGATCGTCATGTGGGTGTAGTAGCCGCCCGCCGAGACGTCGTCCCTCTTCTGGTGCGGCTCGCCCCACAGCACCGGGCGCTTGTTGTGGCGCAGCTCCGGCGCGACGTACGCCTCGATGCCGATGATCGGCTTGATGCCGGCGCCGGTCGCCTGCTTGTAGAAGTCGTAGGCGCCGTGCATGTTGCCGTGGTCGGTGATGGCGATCGCCGGCATGCCGAGGTCGCCGACCTGTTTGAACATCTGCTTCAGCCGGGCGGCGCCGTCCAGCATCGAGTATTCGGTGTGCACGTGCAGATGGACGAACGAGTCGCTGGACGACATGGAGCGGCGCCTCCCGGGTCTGCCTGACGGTGCCCGCCGGACGATGGCGGTGGTCCGACTCTAGTGGCCCGCACCGACATCCTGGAGCCGCCCCGCGAGGATCCCGGGACGGGGTCCCGGACGGCGTGCCGGGGGTCGCGCGATCAGCGTCGCCGATATCGTCGTGACCACGGAACGTAGCGGGAAGGACGCGGAGTGCGCACGCAGACCGACGAGGGTTACTCGCACGCGCTGGGCAACCGGCAGGTCCAGATGATCGCGATCGGCGGGGCGATCGGGGTGGGGCTGTTCCTCGGCGCGGGCGGCCGGCTGCAGGCCACCGGGCCCGCGCTCGTGGTGTCGTACGCCGCGGCCGGCCTCGCCGCCTTCTTCGTCATGCGGGCGCTCGGCGAGCTCGTGCTCTACCGGCCCACGTCAGGGTCGTTCGTCGAGTACGCCGGCGAGTTCATCGGCCCGTGGGCGGCCTTCGCCAGCGGCTGGATGTACTGGGTCAACTGGGCGTTCACCGGCATCGCCGAGCTGACCGCGATCGCCGCGTACATCCACTACTGGGCGCCCGCCTTCCCCCAGGCGCTGACGGCGCTGGTCGCGCTCGGCTTCGTCCTGCTGGTCAACCTGCTGTCGGTGCGGCTGTTCGGCGAGCTGGAGTTCTGGTTCGCGCTGCTGAAGGTGCTGGCGATCACCGTCTTCCTCGTCGTGGGGCTGGTGCTGGTGGTCTTCTCGGTCGGCGGGGCCGGGCCCTCCAACCTGGTCGCGCACGGCGGGTTCACCCCGACGGGGCTGCCGATGGTGCTGATGAGCCTGCAGTCGGTGGTGTTCGCGTACGCCTCGATCGAGCTGGTCGGCATCGCGGCGGGCGAGACGGCGCGGCCCCGCGAGGTGATGCCGAAGGCCGTCAACGGCGTGGTGTGGCGCATCGCGATCTTCTACGTGGGCTCGGTGCTGCTGCTGGCGATGGTGCTGCCGTGGACGGCGTACCGGGCGGGGGTGTCGCCGTTCGTGACCGTCTTCTCCGGGCTCGGCGTGCCGTGGGCGGCCGACGCCATGAACCTCGTCGTCATCACGGCGGCCCTGTCGTCGTGCAACTCCGGCCTGTACGCGACCGGGCGCATCCTGCGGTCGATGGCGAGGAAGGGCGAGGCGCCGGGGTTCGCCGTCACGCTGAGCAGGCGGCAGGTGCCCGTCGGGGGCATCGTGTTCACGGCGCTCACGTTCCTCGGCGGGGTCGTGCTGTTCTACTTCCTGCCGGAGCGGGCGTTCAACATCGCCACGGCGGGCGCCTCGCTCGGCGTGGTCACCACGTGGGGGGTGCTCGTCTACTGCCAGCTGCGGCTGCGGCGGGCCGGGCACCGCTCGGCGTTCCCCATGCCGGGCTCCCCCGTCACCAACTGGCTGACGCTGGCGTTCCTGGCGCTGGTGGTGCTGCTGATGCCGTTCGCCGACCGCGATCAGCGGGTGGCGTTCTTCCTCATCCCGGCGCTGGTCGCGGCCATCGCCGCGGGGTGGCTGCTGGTGCGCAGGCGGCGCACGGCGGCCGCGCCTGCCCTCGCGGCCCCCGAGGGACGGCCGGAAACGGGTTAGTCTCGATGCGGCACGAAGTCCGCCGTCCGGGGGGAGGCCGCACTGGACACGCCCGAGCCCGCACCCTTGCCGTCCTCGCCCCCGCCGGCGCCGGGGCGGTGGCGGGGCGCGCCCGCGCGGGTCGTCGCCGCGGTCGTGCTGGGCGTCGCCCTCGCGGTCGCCTGCCTGCCGCTCGGCGTGGTGCCGGGACTGGCCTGCGCCGTCCTCGGCCTCGGCTGCCCGGACACCGCCGCGCCGGCCGGACGGCTGCCCGAGCGGATCCGCCTCACGCCCCTCCAGGCGGCGCAGAGCGGCACGTACGTCGGCCTCGGCGACTCCTACTCCTCCGGAGAAGGCGTCTACGACCAGGACACCGAGCCGGTCAACGACGGCGCCGACCGCTGCCACCGGGCCGGCGGCTCCTACGTCCCCGTGATCGCCGAAACCTACAGCTTCGCCGGCGGCACCGCGTTCTACGCCTGCAGCGGCGCCACCACCGGCCAGCTCCTCACCGGCCAGTGGGGCCAGCGCCCCCAGATCAGCCGGGTGGGCCCCACGGCGAGCCTGATCACGCTGAGCATCGGCGGCAACGACGCGGGCTTCTCCAAGGTCCTGACCGCCTGCATCGCCAAGCTGCCCTGGTCGTCGGCCTGCGTCGACCAGGACGCCGCCGTCGGCCGCCGCATCGAGCAGCTGCGCGCCGACATGCTCAAGGTCCTGCGCGAGCTGCGCGGCCGGGCGCCCGAGGCGCGGATCGTCGTCCTCGGCTACCCGCGGCCGTTCCCGCAGGACCCGGTGGCCTCCGTCGACAACCTGAGCGCCGCCGACCAGCGGTGGATCAACGGCGTGACCCGGCGGCTCAACGACGCGGTCGGGTCCGTGGTGCGCGACTTCGACCGCGCCATCGCCGCGTTCGGCGCGCCGGGCAGCGCCGAGTACGTGGACGCCTACGAGGCTTTCACGGGGCACGAGGTGGGGCGGCAGCAGCCGTACCTCAACGGGCTGGCTCTGGACATGGACCCGTTCAACGTCAACGCGCGCAGCTATCACCCGACGGGCGAGGGCTACCGGCGCTTCGCCGAGCTGATCAGCGAGCAGATCGCCGCGGGCCCGGGCCGCCCTCTCGGCAACTACCGCCTCACCACCACCCCCTGACCGCGCCGGGCGGCGGGTGGAGGGGGTCAGTGGCGGGGGGCGTGTTCTTCGGCCAGGTGGAGGCCGGCCTCGATGACGGCGTTCATGACGGGGGCCAGCCGGGCCTCGCCGAGTGACGGGGCGCGCAGCGCCATGCGGGCCACCAGGGCGCGTTCCCTGGCGAGGTCGCGCCCGGCGAAGCCGCCGACGGGCTTGAGGCGCTGGACGGTGCCCGCGAGGGCGGCACGCCGTTCGAGGAGGGTGGCCAGGGCGGCGTCCACGCGGTCGATGGCGGCCCGGCACTCGGGGATCGTCGCGGGCGACTCGGGCCGCAGCAGCGCCCCCACGACCGTCACGGCCTCCTCGGCCACCCGCCACGCCGTCAACGCCTCCACCTCCGCGTCCGGCGCGCCCCGCCCGGCCTCTTGGAGGACGTCACCGTACGAAGGAGCCGGGACGGCGTGCCCGCGCGGAGCGGGCGGCGTCCCGTACGGGAGGGCCGGGGCGGCGCGGAGGCGGGCGGGGGCGTGCACGACGAGACCGTCGGCGCCGGCGGCGACCGCGGCCGCGGACAGGCCGGGGTCGGCGGAGACGTCGGCCAGCACCGGCCGTCCCGACGCCGTACGGGCCGCGCGCAGCAGCCCGAGGTCGAGCGGCCCGCGCTCGCACAGGATGACCCGCCCGTCGCCCTCCAGGGCGCAGTAGTCCGCGAGCCCGAGCCACTCCTCCAGCGGCGCGCCCGCCCGCCGTTCGACGACGACCGGCAGCCCGAGGCCCGCCGCCGCCCGGACGAGCGGGATGTCGCGCGTCCACGCCGCCCCCACCACGACCGCGTCCGCGAGCGAGGCGACGGCCGGCAGGTCGGCGGCGGTGCGCGGCTCGGCGAGCACCGCCGCGGCCCGTTCACCGACCTCCACGCCCACCCGGGCGTCTCCCCGAACGCCTTCAGGACGCCCGCGGGCTCCCCGGAGCACCTCGTGCGCGTCCGCCTCCGCCGGGTGCGCCCGCAGGCTCACCCGGTCACCGATCACCACGGCGGGCCCCTCGCCCACCAGCAGCTCCCCGACCGCCACCGCGTGCCGTTCCAACGTCGACGACATGACCGAACCCTCTCTGCACGGGCCGGCCCACGCGCCATGCGGGCAGGAGCCGGCGGGAAAACAAAAGGCAGAGACGGGTGCGTCTCTGCCTCGTGCCGGCTCCAGGTGGTCGCTAGCTGCCGACCGGCCCTCCCGGAACCGGCTCGCTAAACACCTGGCGACAAGTCATGTGAGCAGCCTACACCCTGCTCTCACCTGCTGGACGGCCCTTCTCGCATGACGGACTGTCCTTCGCGCGAGTCGCCGATGATCCCCCGCTATGGGAGTATTTCTTGGCCGAGAGGGAGGGTTTGAGGCCGTTGATGTCGGATCGTAAGCAGGCAGGACGTCGCATCGCCGGCCGCTACCAGCTGCAGGAGATCATCGGCCGGGGCGGGATGGGCATCGTCTGGCGAGCCCACGACGAGCTGCTCGACCGCACCGTCGCGGTCAAGGAGGTCCGCTACGCGGCCGCCCTGGGCGAGGAAGTGCAGCTCCTGAACCGGCGCACGATGCGTGAGGCGAGGGCGGCGGCCAGATTCGAGCATCCCAACGTGATCGTCGTGCACGACGTGATCGAGGAGGACGACCGTCCCTGGATCGTCATGCAGCTCGTGCAGTCGCGCTCGCTGGGGGCGGTCATCAAGCAGGAGGGGCCGCTGCCCCCCAAGCGGGTGGCCGAGATCGGCATCGCCGTGCTCGACGCGCTGCACCGGGCGCACGAGGCGGGCGTGCTGCACCGCGACGTCAAACCGGAGAACGTGCTGCTGGCCGACGACGGCCGCGTGGTGCTCACCGACTTCGGCATCGCCACGCTGGAGACCGAGACGCAGCTCACGGTGACGGGCCTGGCGGGCACGCCGGCGTTCATCGCCCCCGAACGGCTGAAGGGGCTGCCCGCGCGGCGCGAGTCCGACCTGTGGTCGCTGGGCGCCACCCTCTACACGGCGGTGGAGGGCCGCTCGCCGCACGAGCGCGGCATGGCGCTGGCGACCATGCACGCCGTGCTGACCGACGAGCCCGACCCCGCCCCGAACGCGGGGCCGCTCGCCGACGTGATCGCCGGGCTGCTGGCCAAGGAGCCGGTGCAGCGGCTGACGTACGACGAGGCCGAGCGCATGCTGCGCCGGGCGATCGCGCAGGCGAGCCCGGCGGCGACCGCGCAGTTCCCGGCCGCGGCGACCACGCCGCCGGCGAAGCCGGCCCGGGCGCGCAGGCAGCCGTACCAGCCGAAGCCGCCCGCCGAGGACGACACCCCCACCGATCCCAACCTCCTGCCCGCGGCCGCGACGCCGCCCGAGACGGGCGCCCGGCTCACCCCGGTCACCGGCGGACCGAAGCCGCCCGCGGAATCCACTGCGAACACGGTCGCGCCGTCGCCCCAGCGGCGGCCCGGCCCGGTCATCGCGGCGGCCCTCGCGGTCCTGCTCGTCGCGGGCGTGGCCGGCTACCTCGGCCTGCGTTCCGGCCCCGGCGACGACCCACGCGACGCCGGCGCCTCCACGGCGGGCGTGAGCACCGCGGCGTCCCCGCCGTCCTCGCCCGCCGCGAGCGACGGCACGCCGTCGGACGGCGGGTCGCCCGACGCCTCCGCCACACCGAGCGCCACACCGAGCCCCACGGCCACGCCGAGCGAGTCGCCGAGCCCGAGCGAGGGCAAGAGCGCCGAGGCCGCGCTGCCCAAGGGCTGGAAGTGGTACAAGGACAAGAAGATGGGCTTCACCATCGGCCTGCCTCCCGGCTGGGACGTGTGGGACCGGAGCGGGCTCCAGGTCAAGTTCAAGGGCCCGGGGGCGGCGTCCAACGCGTACGTCATGGTCGAGGAGGCCGCCAAGCCGGGCAAGGACCCGTACAAGGACTGGAAGAAGCAGGAGCCGGTGCTGAAGCACAACTTCGGCGGCTACAAGAAGCTCGACATCAAGCGCGTCGACTACCAGAAGTCCGCCGCCGACTGGGACTTCACCTGGAACACCAACACCGGCAAGACGCGGGTGCGCAACCGGGGCTTCGTCACCGACAACGGGCGGGCGTACGCCATCTACTGGCACACGCTGAGCAGCCACTGGAAGGCCGACTACCGCTTCTTCGAAGGGTTCTGCGCGTCGTTCAAACCGGCCAAGTAGGCTTCCCGCCGTGCTCGTCGCCAACCGCTACCGTCTGCTCGAACCGCTCGGGGAGGGCGGCATGGGCGTGGTGTGGCGGGCCTACGACGAACTGCTGGACCGCACGGTGGCGGTCAAGGAGGTCCGGTACGCCGGCGTCGGCGACGAGCGGCGGGCCGAGCTCAACCGGCGCACCATCAGGGAGGCCAGGGCGGCGGGCCGCCTGGACCACCCGTCGGTGGTGGTCGTCCACGACGTGGTCGAGGAGGACGGCCGGCCGTGGATCGTGATGCAGCTCGTACGCTCGCGCTCGCTCGCGCAGGTGGTGCGCGAGCAGGGGCCGCTGCCGGTCGGCCAGGTGGCGGTGATCGGCGGCCGGGTGCTGGACGCGCTGCGGGCCGCGCACGCGACCGGGGTGCTGCACCGCGACGTCAAACCGGAGAACGTGCTGCTGGCCGACGACGGGCGGGTGGTGCTGACCGACTTCGGCATCGCCTCGCTGGAGGCCGAGGCCGGGCTGACCGCGACCGGCGGGCTGGTGGGCACGCCCGCGTACATGCCGCCTGAGCGGCTGAACGGCGAGCCCGCGCGGCCGGAGTCCGATCTGTGGTCCCTGGGCGCGACGCTGTACGCGGCGGTCGAGGGCGAGCCGCCGTTCAAGCGCGACTCGTGGGCGGCGACCGTGGCGGCGGTGCTGCGCGACCAGCCTGAGCCGCCGCGGCGGGCGGGGGCGTTGACGCCGGTCGTCATGGGGCTGCTGCACCGGGACCCGGCCGGACGCCTGCCCGCCGGAGAGGCGGCGCGCCTGCTGCACGAGCTCGCCACCACCCACCCGCTTCCCGCCGCCCCCTCCCCCGGCCCCACACCACCCTCCCCCAGCCAGTTCCCCGGCCCCTCCGGCCAGTTCCCCGGCCCCTCCGGGCAGCCCTTCGGTCAGTCCCCTGATCAGTTCTCCGGCTCCTCGGGCGGGCCGTACTCGACGCGGGCGCCGGGTCCGGCTCATGTCACGGTGCCGGAGCAGCGGCGCCGGCGCGGCTGGGCGCCGCTGGCCGGCGTCGCGGCCGTCGTGGCCGCGCTGGCGGTGCTCGGCGGGGTCGGCGCGGGCGGCTGGCTGCTGTACGACCGCTCGGCGTCCCCTCAGACGTCCTCCCCGGCGACGGACCCAGCGGCGGACCCGGCGACGTCTGGACCGACGGCGACCGAACCGACAACGACCGATCCGGCGGCGACCGGACCGGCCGAGCCGACGCCGTCCGCCACCCCCTCATCGGCCCCCACCACCCGCCCCCTCCCCGCGGGCTGGCGTACGCTCACCAGCGCGGCCGGCGGATTCACCATCGGCCTCCCCAAGGGCTGGCGGGCCACGAAGAACCCCACGAGGGACAGCATCCGCCTCACGGGCCCCGGCACCCCCGGCGCGATGATCGTCGAGTGGACCGTCCCCGACATCCCCTGGCGGGACCCGAAGAGCCACTGGCTGGGCCTTGAGCGGGAGATCCGCGCCAAGGGCGAGTTCAGCGACTACACGCGCATCGGCATCACCGGCGTCAGGTACCTTGGACGTGAGGCCGCCGACTGGGAGTTCACCCGGACCCGCTCCGGGAGCCTCATCCACGTCGTCAACCGCGGCTTCCACACCGCCGACGGCCGCCCGTTCGCGCTCTACTGGGAGACCCTCGACTCCCGCTGGGCCCGCGACCGTCACTACTTCGACGCCTTCGTGAGGACCTTCCGTCCCCGGTGAAGGCCCGTACCCGTGAGCAGAGACCAGGCGTGAAAGAGCTAGCCCATTTCTGGCGGCACCCCGCGGTGCCGGAGACGGACCTGCTCAAGGCCCGCTACGTCACCCACCGTTTCTCCCGTCACGTCCACGACGGCTACGCGATCGGCGTGATCGTCACGGGCGTGGAGGAGTTCGACTACCGGGGCACCACGCACCGGGCGGGCGCGGGCGAGCTGGTGCTGGTCAACCCCGAGTCGGTGCACACCGGCCAGGCGGGCACGCCGGAGGGCTGGTCGTACCGGATGCTGTACCCGTCGATCGAGGCGCTGACCTCGATCGCGACCGAGCTTCGCGCCCCCTTCGCGACGCCGCACTTCCCGCGCCAGGTCGTACGCGACGACGCGGTGGCGGCGCTGCTGGCGCGGGCCCACCAGGCGGCCGAGCGGGGCGACGCGCTGGCCGCCTCGACGCTGAGCCGGACGATGTTCGCCCGGCTGCTGACCCGCTACGCCGCGCCCCGCCCGGTGCGGCCGTTGTCGCCGGCGGGCGGCCGGGCCGTGCGGGAGGCCCTGGAGCTGCTGCACGAGAGCCTGGTGGACCCGCCCGCGCTGGAGGAGCTGGCCGCGGCGGTGGGGGCGCGGCCGTTCGGGCTGCTGCGGGCGTTCAAGGAGGCGACGGGGCTGCCGCCGCACGCCTACCTGACCTCGTTGCGCGTACGCACCGCGCGCCGCCTGCTGCTGGACGGCGTACGGCCGGCGCAGGTGGCCGCCGAGGTGGGGTTCACCGACCAGGCGCATCTCACCCGGCATTTCCGCCGCATCGTGGGGGTTCCGCCGGCCGCGTACCAACGTGCCGCAGGAACGTACAAGACGGAGAAAAACCCCAGCACATAACCTCCTGGCCATGGATGGAACGACACATCGTCCCGCCCCCGTCCGGGACGGTCTGGGGGTCGGGCTGGCCGTGGGGCTGTCCGGGCTCGCCTTCGGGGCCGCGGCCGTCACCGCGGGACTGAGCGTGCCGCAGGCGTGCGTGCTGAGCCTGCTGACGTTCACGGGGGCCTCGCAGTTCGCGCTGACCGGCGCCGTCGGCGCGGGCGGCGACCCGATAGCCGCCGTCGCCGGCGCGCTGCTGCTCGGCGGCCGCAACACCTTGTACGGCCTGCGCCTCGCCGACCTGCTCCAGGTACGCGGCCCGCGGCGGCTGCTGGCCGCGCACGGCGTGATCGACGAGACCACCGCCGTCGCGCTCGCCCAGCCCGACCGGGAGTCGGCGCGCACGGGTTTCCTGGTCACCTTCGCCAGCCTCTACATCGCCTGGAACCTGACGACGCTCGCGGGCGCGTACGGCACCGCGTTCCTCGGCGACCCCGGCGCGTTCGGGCTGGACGTGGTGGGGCCGGCCGCGTTCCTCGCCATCCTCTGGCCCCGGCTGAGCGCGAGCCGCGAGCTGCGCGCGCTGGCGGCCGGCGGGGCCGCGATGGCGCTGTGCGCCACGCCGTTCCTGCCGCCCGGCGTCCCGGTGCTGCTCGCGGCCGCGGCCGTCCTGCCGGTCCTGCTGCGGAGGTGAGGCGGCGATGACGTTGTGGTGGGCGATCGCCGCCCTGTGCGCCGGCTGCTACGCGCTGAAGCTCGCGGGGCTGGCCGCGCCGCAGCGGGTGCTGGACCATCCCGTGGTACGCAGGTTCGCCGAGCTGGTGCCGGTGGCGCTGCTGGCCGCGCTGATCGCGGTGCAGACGTTCACGGAGGCGGGCGAGGCGCACTTCGACCCGGCCCGGACGGCGGGGCTCGCCGCGGCGGTGGTCGCGCTGCTGCTGCGGGCGCCGTTCCTCGTCGTGCTGTTCGGCGCGGCGGCGGTGACCGCGCTTGCCCGGCTGCTTCTGGGGTAGTCGCGGTGCATGTCCGATTCAGCGGCGGTGACGGTCGGCGGGAGATATCGGCTGCTCAAGGCGATCGGCAAGGGCGGCATGGGCAAGGTCTGGCAGGCACATGACGAGGTGCTGGGCCGGGACGTGGCGGTCAAGGAGGTCGTGCCCCCGCCCGACCTGACGGGGCCGGAACGCGAGGTGTTCGCCCGGCGCACGTTCCGCGAGGCCAGGGCGGCCGGCCGGGTGGCGCATCCGGGCGTGGCCACCGTGTACGACGTCCTGGAGGAGGACGGGCACCCCTGGATCGTCATGCAGCTCGTACGCTCCCGCACGCTCGGCGAGGCGATCCGCGAGGACGGGCCGCTGGAGCCGTACGACACCGCGAGGATCGGCGTGCACCTGCTCCAGGCGTTGCGCGCCGCGCACGCCGCCGGGGTGCTGCACCGGGACGTGAAACCGGACAACGTGCTGCTCGCCGAGGACGGCCGTACCGTGCTGACCGACTTCGGCATCGCCACGACCGAGGACGACAGCACCGTCACCCGGACGGGGGTCCTCATCGGGACGCCCGCCTTCATCGCGCCCGAGCGGGCGGCGGGCGGGCGCGCCTCGGCCGCGTCGGACCTGTGGTCGTTAGGCGTCACGCTCTACCAGGCCGTCGAGGGCCACTCCCCCTTCCAGCGCACCAACCCCCTCACCACGCTGGGCGCGGTCATGCACGCCGAGCCGGAGCCGGCGGCCCGCGCGGGGGTGCTCGCCCCGGTGCTGAGCGGGCTGCTGCGCAAGAACCCGGCCGAACGCATGACCCTGGACGAGGCCGAACGGCGCCTCACCACGATCCTCATGGGCGGCTCCCCGGACGCGGCCGGCCCGGTCTCAGCCACCAAGATCATGCCCACCGCCGTCCCGGGCGGCACGATCCCCGCGGGCCCCGGCGAGGCGACGGGCGCGGCAGCCGGTACGGTCCCAGCGGGACCGCACCCGTCCAGCGGTCACGCCCCCGCACCAGACACCGCCGGACCAGGCACCACAGCAGGCGCCGCCGCAGCCGGGGGAACGCGAGCGCCGAGCGCCGGCCCGCCGGCAACCGCCGCGAGAGCAACGGAAGCAGGACCAGCAGGCGCAGGATGGACCAACGCAGGACCGACGGGCGCAGGCCCCACGGGCGCTGACCCCCGAGCGGCGGGTGCAGGCATCGGACCGGCCGGTGCGGGCAGCGGAGCGGCGGGGGGCGCGGGGAGGCGGCGGCGCGGGGTGGCGCTGGCGGCGCTCGCCGGGGGTGCGGTCCTGGTGGCCGCGATCACCGGCGGGGCGGCCTGGTGGTCGAGCCGCGCGTCCGACTCGTCGCGCCCCTCGTCGCCCACGCAGCCGGCGGTCGTCACCGAGTCCTCGTCACGGCCCTCTTCCGAGGAGGCCCGCCCGGAGGAGACGGAGCCGCCGTCCCAGCGGACCGGCGAGGCCCCCGTGCCCCGGCGTTCACCGGAGGGCACGCCCTCCCCCACCGGCGGCCGCCCGAGCCAGAAGAAGACCCCGGCCAGGTCTCCGGCCCCGGCCGACGGCGAGGAGAAGAAGCGGGACACCGGAGCCAAGAACGACGACGCCGAGGACGACGGCGCGAAGGACGACAAGCCGTCCGACGACGAGGACACGGGCGGCGTGATCGAGGGCTCACAGTGACCCGGGGGCGAGAGCGGCCGAGGGCCGGCGGGACCGCCCCTCAGGACTCCTCGCGCACCATGTCGAGCGCCTTCTGCAGATCGGCCGGATAGTCGGTGCTGAACGACATCCACTCCCCCGTGGACGGATGCTCGAACCCGAGCGCCACCGCGTGCAGCCACTGCCGGGTCACCCCGAGCCGGGCGGCGAGCGTCGGGTCGGCGCCGTAGAGCAGGTCCCCGACGCACGGATGCCGCAGGGCGGACATGTGCACCCGGATCTGGTGGGTACGCCCGGTCTCCAGCTTGATGTCCAGCAGCGACGCGGCCCGGAACGCCTCGATCGTGTCGTAGTGGGTGACGGACGGCTTGCCGCCGGCCACCACGGCGAAGCGGCCGTCGCCCGACGGGTGGCGGTCGATGGGCGCGTCCACCGTGCCGCGGAACGGGTCGGGATGCCCCTGGACCAGCGCGTGGTAGCGCTTGTCGACCGTGCGCTCCTTGAAGGCGCGCTTGAGGTGGGAGTAGGCGTGCTCGCTCTTGGCGACGACCATGGCCCCGGTGGTGTTGGCGTCGAGGCGGTGCACGATGCCCTGGCGCTCGGCGGCGCCGCTGGTGGCGATGGTGTGCCCGGCCCCGAGCAGCCCGCCGATGACCGTGGGGCCGGTCCAGCCGACGGTGGGGTGGGCGGCGACGCCGATGGGCTTGTTGACCACGATGATGTCGTCGTCCTCGTACACGATGGTCATGCCGGGCACCGGCTCGGCCACGGGCATGGGCGTGGTGACCGGCGGCGGCAGGGTGACCTCCAGCCACGCGCCTCCGTGCACGCGGTCCGACTTGGCCGGCTGCCGGCCGTCGACCAGCACGTCGCCGCCGGCGATCAGGTCGGCGGCCCGGGTGCGGGAGAAGCCGAACAGCCGCGAGAGCGCGGCGTCGAGCCGCTCGCCCTCCAGGCCGTCGGGCACCGGCAGGCTGCGCTGCTCACTCACTCGCGCCCGCCTCCTTGCCGCCGTCCGCCGTCTTCGCCCGGCCGGCGTCCGCCTTCGCCTGGCCGGCGTCCTCCCTGGTCCCGTCGATCTGGACGTTCCGCCAGGCCAGCAGCACCGCCAGGATGCCGCCGCAGACGATGGCGGAGTCGGCGATGTTGAAGACCGGGAAGTAGTCGATGACGGGGAAGTGGCCGGGCAGCACCTCGATGAAGTCGACCACGTGCCCCTGGAGCTGCGTCGGCCGCCCGAACCCCGACGGGTAGCGCAGCAGCCGGTCGGTGAGGTTGCCGAGGGCGCCGCCGAGCAGCAGGCCGAGCGTGACGGCCCACGCCCGGCTGCCCAGCTTGCGCGCGGTACGGATGATCGCCACCACCACGCCGGCGGCGATCAGCGTGAAGATGAAGGTCATCCCGGTGCCGATGCTGAACGCGGCACCGGAGTTGAAGATCACCCGGAACTGCAGGACGTCCTGGATGACGACCAGCGGTGCCTGGCCCTCAAGCGTCCGCAGCACCACCGTCTTGGTGATGAGGTCGGCCGTGTAGATCACGGCCGACAGCACGACGAGGAGCGCGACCAGGCGGCGACGGCGAGGTCGGCCTAGCGGCGCTCCTCCTTCTGCTTGCAGGCCACGCACAGCGTCGCCCTCGGGAACGCCTGCAGGCGCTCCTTGCCGATCGGCTTGTGGCACGATTCGCACACTCCATAGGTCCCTGCGTCGATCCTGGCGATCGCACGTTCGTTCTGCGCGACCAGGTCGCGCGCATTCAGGGTAAGGGCGATCTCGCGTTCCCGCTCGTACGTCTTGGCTCCGGCGTCCGCCTGGTCGTCCCCGGCTCCCTGGGTGATCTCACCCGAGGCTATCTCGCTCTCGTGCCGGAGGATGTCCGCCTCCAGCTCGTCGATCTCCTGCTGGAGACTGTCGCGTACCTCGGCCAGCTCCTCGTCCGACCACATCGACGGTGTAGCGGTCTGCGTGACTGCCGCCATGGGTTGCCTCCATTGCTGATCAAGGCCATAGGGTGCGGGCAGCTTAGGATCCTGATAACGGAACGACAAACGACCCGCCGGACGGTTTACCTCTCCCGTACTATCCCGCCTCGCGCATCTAACTCCTCCACGACAGCGTCCATTCCCACAACTTTGTCGGTGTTTACGGGTTCCGTACCGACTTGGCGGGCCGGTGTCCGCGGACGCCGCCGCGAAACGTGGAAGCCTTGACGCCGACTCTGCGTTACGATTTGAGACTGCAAGGCGTTGATGGGGCCCCGAATGTGAGGGATATCACCCCGGAGCCGCCGGAAGAACGGCTCGTCCCGAGCTCACTAGACCCGGCAGCACACACAACGAAGAGGGCTCCGCCCGCGGGCGGGGTCAAGAAGGGTGGTACCGCGGAGCCGCACGGCTTCGTCCCTTCACGCTCGCCCAACCGGCCGATCAAGCGTGGAGGTCACGCCCGAGATGTCTTCCCCAACCTTCCGCCCTCTTCCCGCGCAGGTCGACCTGCCCGCGCTCGAGCGCGAGGTCCTCGACCGCTGGCGGGACGGGAAGATCTTCGAGCGCTCCGTGGAGCAGAACGCGGGCAACCCGTCGTGGGTCTTCTACGAGGGCCCGCCCACCGCCAACGGCCTGCCCGGGGTGCACCACGTCGAGGCGCGCGTCTTCAAGGACCTCTTCCCCCGCTACAAGTCGATGCGCGGCTTCAGCGTCCCGCGCAAGGCCGGCTGGGACTGCCACGGCCTGCCCGTCGAGGTGGGCGTCGAGCGCGAGCTGGGCCTCTCCGGCAAGCGGGACATCGAGACGTACGGCATCGCCGAGTTCAACGCCAAGTGCCGCGAGTCGGTGCTGCGGCACGTGGACGCCTTCGAGCAGCTCACCGAGCGGATGGGCTACTGGATCGACCTGTCGCAGGCGTACCGGACGATGGACCCGTCCTACATCGAGTCCGTGTGGTGGTCGCTGAAGGTCGTCTTCGACAAGGGGCTGCTGTTCCGCGACTTCCGGATCACGCCCTACTGCCCGCGCTGCGGCACCGGCCTGTCCGACCACGAGATGGGCCAGCCCGGCGCGTACGAGACCGTCTCCAGCCCGTCGGTCTACGTCCGCATGCCGGTGCTGTCCGGCCCGCTGGCCGAGCTGAACGCCTCGCTGCTGATCTGGACCACGACGCCGTGGACGCTGGTCTCCAACACCGCCGTCGCCGTGCACCCCGACGTCACCTACGTCGCCGCGCGCACCGCCGACGGCGAGGTCCTGGTCGTGGCCGAGCCGCTGCTGTCGGTCCTCGGCGAGGGCGCCACCGAGCTCGCCCGCTACACCGGGCGCGAGCTGGAGCGCACCCCCTACGCGCGGCCGTTCGAGCTGGTCGACATCCCCGGCGCCCACTACGTCGTGCTCGGCGACTACGTCACCGTCGAGGACGGCACCGGCCTGGTCCACCAGGCCCCCGCCTTCGGCGCCGACGACATGGCGGTCATCAAGCGCTACGAGATGCCCGTCGTCAACCCGATCGGCCCCGACGGCCGCTTCCTCGACGACGTCCCCATGGTCGGCGGCACGTTCTTCAAGGACGCCGACGAGGAGCTGACCAACGACCTGCGCGCCCGCGGCCTGCTCTACCGCGGCGGCCACTTCGACCACAGCTACCCGCACTGCTGGCGCTGCCACACGGCGCTGCTCTACTACGCGCTCCCGTCCTGGTACATCCGCACCACCGCCGTCAAGGACCAGATGCTGGCCGAGAACGCCGGCACCAACTGGTACCCCGAGACGATCAAGTGGGGCCGCTTCGGCGAGTGGCTGCGCAACAACGTCGACTGGTCGCTGTCGCGCTCGCGCTACTGGGGCACGCCGCTGCCGCTGTGGGTGTGCGGCGAGGACGACGGCCACGTCACGTGCGTCGGGTCGCTGGAGGAGCTGGGCGCGCTGGCCGGGCAGGACGTCTCCGCGCTCGACCCGCACCGCCCCTTCGTGGACGACATCACCTTCCCCTGCCCGTCCTGCGGCGGGGAGGCCCGGCGGGTGCCCGACGTCATCGACGCCTGGTACGACTCCGGCTCGATGCCGTTCGCGCAGTGGGGCGAGCGTGGCAAGCCCGAGGGCGTCTACCCGGCGCAGTTCATCTGCGAGGCCACCGACCAGACCCGCGGCTGGTTCTACTCCCTCATGGCCGTCGGCACGCTGGTCTTCGGCCAGTCCTCCTACGAGAACGTGCTCTGCCTCGGCCTGATCCTCGCCGAGGACGGCCGCAAGATGAGCAAGCACCTCGGCAACATCCTGGAGCCGATCCCGCTCATGGACGAGCACGGCGCCGACGCGCTGCGCTGGTTCATGGCCTGCTCCGGCTCGCCGTGGTCGGCCCGGCGCGTGGGGCACAACGCCCTGGAGGAGATCGTCCGCAAGGTCCTGCTGACGTTGTGGAACACCTCGTCGTTCTTCACCCTCTACGCCAACGCCGAGTCCTGGACCCCGGCCCGGCTGGCCGAGGCGAGCCCGGCCGCCGAGCGCCCGCTGCTCGACCGGTGGGCCCTCGCCGAGCTGCACCGCACGGTCGCCGAGGTCACGGCCGCGTTCGACGAGTACGACACCCAGCGGGCCGGCCGCCGCCTCGCCGACTTCCTCGACGACCTGTCCAACTGGTACGTCCGCCGCTCGCGCCGCCGCTTCTGGCAGGGCTCCGAGGACGCCTTCGCGACCCTGTACGAGTGCCTGGAGACGGTGCTGCGGCTGATGGCGCCCGTCACGCCGTTCGTCACCGACTACCTCTGGGACGTCCTCCGCCCGGCCGACGCCCCCTCCTCCGTGCACCTGACGTCCTGGCCGGAGGCGCGCCAGGACCTCATCGACCCGGCGCTGTCCGACCGGATGGCGCTGGTGCGGCGGCTGGTGGAGCTGGGCCGCTCGGCCCGCGCCTCCTCCGGCGTCAAGACGCGGCAGCCGCTGCGGCGGGCGCTGGTCGGCGCGCACGGCTGGCAGTCGCTGCCGGGCGAGCTGCGGGGGCTGGTGGCCGACGAGCTCAACGTCCACACCCTGGAGGACATGTCGGGCTTCAGCGCCGATCTCGTGTCCTACTCGGTCAAGCCCAACTTCCGGACGCTGGGCAAGCGGTTCGGGCCCCGTACGAAGCTGGTGGCCGCCGCCGTCACCGCCGCCGACCCGGCCCGCGTGGCCCGCGCCATCCGCGCCGGCGGCACGGTCATGGTCGAGGCGGACGAGCTCGGCGAGATCATGCTCGGCCCCGACGACGTGATCGTCAACGAGCAGCCGAAGGCCGGCTGGGCCGTGGAGACCGGCGCCATCGGCGCGGGCGCGGGCGAGACCATCGCCCTGGACCTGGAGCTCACGGACGAGCTCCGCCGCGCCGGCCTGCTGCGCGAGGTCATCCGCCTGGTCCAGGAGGCCCGCAAGGCCACCGGGCTGTCGATCACCGACCGCATCGAGCTGTGGTGGTCGGCCGCGTCGCCGGAGCTCGCCGCCGCGCTGCGGGAGGAGCCGCGCGTGGTGGCGGAGGAGGTGCTGGCGACGTCGGTGACAGAGGGCGCCGCCGACGGCCTGCCGGTCCACACGGACGACGACCTGTCCCTGACCTTCCAGCTCCGCCGCGCCTGACCCGGACGAAGGTCCTCTCTACGCCGAACGCCCCCGGTCCTGTGTGACCGGGGGCGTTCGCCGTATCCGCCTGCTCCTGCGGGGAGATCCCTGGCGGGGCGTGCGTTCGGGCGGGAGCGATCAGGACGCCGTCTCGCGATCGTGCCGGCAGACCGAGCAGCTCGTCAGCCCGGCCGCCTCCGCCGCGGCGGCCGTCATCGTCTCGACGCCGCTCTCCCCCGCGCCCTTGATCAACGGGCAGTCGGTGTCGTGGTAGCGGCGCGTGCCGACGATGACCTTGACCTTGCCCGCACCCGACGTCCCCTCGGGCTCCTGCTTCCCCGCGACGGGGAACACGGTGGTCCGGGAAGATCCGGAATCCTCCCGCGCCCGCTCGGACCGCTCGGGCCGCGCCGACGCGGCCGTGATGCGCGGCTGCGGCGCCGTGGACGGCCCCGCATCGTCATCCTCGTCGTCGCCAGGCTGCCCGGCCCGTCCCGTCCGCTCGGGCTGACCCGCTCCCTGAGGCCGGCCGGCCTTGCTGCTCGGCTCTCCGGCGGGAGCGCCTGGCGGGCGCAGCGCGGGGTCGGTGCGTTCGGCCTCGTCCTCAGGCGGCGCCACGGTCTTGCCACCTGCGGAACCCCCGGACGTCGCACCGCCCGCACCCGAGGCGCCGGTCGGCTTTCCGGACTCGCCCGAGGCGGCGGCGGGCTTGCCGGGCGCACCGACGGACTCGCCCGAGGTGGCGCCGGGCTTACCCGGCGTGGCAGTGGACTTGCCCGCTGTGGCGGCGGACTCGCCTGAGGAGGTGCCGGTGGACTCGCCCGGCGTGGCAGCGGGCTTGCCGGAAGCAGTGGGCTTACCGGACGTGGCGGCGGGCTTGCCCGGCTTGCCCACGGCGGCGGTGACCTCGGACGCCGGCTCCGTGCCGGAGGCGGTGGGTTCCGCGGACGGGGCGCCAGGCTTCTCGCCCTTGCCGGTCGGCGCGGGCTGGGGCCGGCTCGCGTACGGCGGCGGCCGGAAGATGGAGGTCTGCGTCTCCCCCTGCTCGTCGTCCGGCCCTGTCCCGGAGGAGGAGCGGCCCTTGGCGGCGGCCTGACCCGCGGATGCGGCGGCCGGCCTGCCGAACCATCCGGCGGCGCCTTCCTCATGGGCGGCGACCGGCGCCGGCTCCTCGCCGGGCTTCGGCTCCTTGGACTCCGCTCCGGCGGGCTCCCGGCGATCAGCCGGTCCAGCGCCGGACTGCGGCGCCCCGCCGGGCCGCCCACCTGCTGCGGGCCTCGGGCCGGAAGCCGGCTGCGGGCCGGAGGCAGGCTGCGGGCCGGAGGCGGGCTGCGGGCCGGGGGTGGTGGCCTGGGGGCCGGGCCTGGGTGGTGCGGGGGGCGGGGTGTGGGGGGCCGTGGGCGGCTCCGCCCGGCTCTCCGCGGCGGACGCGGAGCCGGGGGCGGCTGCGGGCTCGGGATCGGCGGCAGGGGGGAGCTGCCGTCCGCCGAGCGCGTTGTCGGGCAGGCACGCCGTGCAGGGCGTGAAGCCCTCCTCGCGTGCCTCCTCGTGGGTGAGCTCCTCGTGCTCCCGTCCGGCGAGCTGCCGGCAGCCGGCCACGTGGTAGCGCTTGCGGCCGGGGATCACCAGCACGATCGCGTCCGGGGCGACACCGCCGGCCGGGGGGCGGCGCGGACCGGTGGCCGGAAGGGTCACCGTCCGCTGCGGCGGCTGCGGCTGCGGGCGGGTCTGGGGCGGGGGCTGGTGAGCCACAGGACCGGTCTGGTTGTACGGCAAGCCCGGAGGCGGCATGAGCCCCGCGGGAGGGGGGGTGGCCGGTGCAGCGGCCCGCCCACCACCGGGGAACAGCTCGTGTCGCCGCAGGAACGCCCCGATCACCAGGAACAGCGCGGACAGCACGCTGACCACGATGGACCACATGATCAGGAACGGCTTCGCCAGTACGAAGCCCGCGATCAGCAGCACGACCGCCGCGAGCACCAAACCAGCACTGATAAGGATCACAGAGGGCTCTTTCGAGTGACAGGTCCTAGTGACCCGTTACTTTACCGGCGGTCGTTGTGGGGACCGTCACCGCCGGGAAAAGCGCCCTGGGGAGCCTCTCCGCCGAAGGGGTTGGGGCCGCCGGGGAGCGGCGGCTGGCCGCCCTGCGGCACGGCGTGCATGGCCGGAGCCTGGCCGCCGGGACCGCCGGACATGACCGGGAACCCTCCGCTGCCCTCGGCCGAGACGTTGAGCTCGGCGAGCTGGTTCTCCAGGTAGAGCTTGAGCCTGCTGCGGTATTCGCGCTCGAAGCTGCGCAGCTCCTCGACCTTGCGCTCCAGCTCGTCGCGGGTCTGCACCAGCGAGCCCATGGCCTGGCGGTGGCGCTCCTGCGCGTCGCGCTCCAGGGTCTCGGCGCGGGCGCGGGCGTCGCCGATGACCTGCTCGGCCTGGCGGCGGGCCTTGGTGAGGATCTCGTCGGCCTCGCGGCGGGCGCGGGTGACGGTCTCGTCCGCCTCGCGGCGGGCGTCGGCGATCGCCTGGTCGGCGGTCTGCTGGGCGAGGGCGAGCACGCGGGCCGCGGTGTCCATGTTGTCCTCGGCGGGAGGCATGTTCATGGCCACGGGGACGGGCGGCTGCTGGACCGGCGGCGGCTCGGGGGCCCGCATGGGCTCCGGTTGCGGCGGCGCCATCATCTCGGGCTTGGGCTGCTCCTGGACCGGGGCGGAGGCCATGGGCATGCCCATGCCGCCCGGCACCTTCCCGCGCAGGCACTCGGCCAGCTTGGCGCGGAGCTCCTCGTTCTCTTGGATCAGGCGGTCGAGCTCAGCCTCCACCTCGTCGAGGAAGGCGTCGACCTCTTCCTCGTCGTAGCCCGGCCGCAGCCGGGTGGTACTGAACTGCTTGTTCCGCACATCAGCGGGCGTCAGCGGCATCTTTTTGGTCTCCTTGGCGCGCTTGGAGTCTGTCCGGAGGGACGGTAACCCGAATCACTTCAGCGCGGACACGAGTTGGAACATGACCTGCACGACACCGGCCCCGTCACCTCAGCAGCCCCGCGAGCTGGATCAGGATCAGGACCACGATGAAGAGGACGGTGAAGCTCAGGTCAAAGGCCACCGTACCCAACCGGAGCGGGGGAATGAAACGGCGGAGGAACTTCAGAGGTGGATCCGTCGCGGTGTACGTGGCCTCTGCCAGCACCAGCACGAGCCCGGTCGGCCGCCAGTGTCTGGCGAAGGCCTGCACGGTCTCGAAGATCATTCTGCCGATGAGCAGCACCAAGTAGAGAGACAGGACTACGACCAAGATCTGACCTACGATCGCCACGGCCCGGCCGAGCCTCCACTTCTGATGAGCCCTCCCCGTCTCGCCGAGACCGGGTGGTGGGGTGGGTTGGACATACAGAGACTCTAACTCTGATTGAAGAACCCGCGTTCCGCGATTCGAGCCTTGTCCTCGGCGGTCACCTCGACATTGGCAGGGGACAACAGGAACACCTTGTTGGTAACACGTTCAATGCTTCCGTGTAGGCCAAAGACCAGACCTGCCGCGAAATCGACCAGCCGTTTGGCGTCGCTGTCAACCATTTCGGTCAGGTTCATGATGACCGGGGTGCCGTCGCGGAAGTGCTCGCCGATGGTGCGCGCCTCGTTGTACGTGCGCGGGTGGAGCGTCGTGATGCGGGCCAGATCGGTCGTGCGGCGCTCCAGGATCGCCGTGGAGGGCCTGGGCGCGGGCACCGGGGCGTCGGGCTCGTCGTCGCGGTCCTGGACCGCCACGGGCCGCTCCTCGCCGGTCCGCTGCACCTCGTCCTCGTAGGCGTAGTCGTCCTGGTAGGTCTCGTACCTCTCGTAGCGGTCGTCCTCCACGAGACCGAGGTAGACCGCCATCTTGCGCATCGCGCCGGCCATCGCTACGTCGTCCTCCTGCTCATGGTCGCCCTCGCTCGGGGCCCGGTGTCGTGGCGCCGGGGCGGTATCGGTGACCCGCTCAGACCCTCCACCGGCTCGACCTCTACCTGATCATGGGCCTGAAGACCCACTTGAGGGGACATTACCTGACGAAGGGCTTGCGACGACCGAGCAACGCCGTACCGACGCGCACGTGTGTCGCCCCGTGGGCGATGGCCTCGGCGAGGTCGCCGCTCATCCCTGCGGAGACCATCGTGGCGCGCGGATGCTGCTCCTGCACCAGCGTGGCCACCTCGCGCAGCCGGGCGAACGCCTTGGCGGGCTCCTCCCCCAGCGGCGCCACGGCCATGACGCCGCCGAGCCACACGCCCTCGGCCAGCGCCACCTCGTCGGCGAGCTCCGGCACGTCGGCCGGGCGGGCGCCGCCCCTGGCCGGGTCGTCGTCGAGGGCGACCTGGATGAGGCAGCCGACGTTGCGTCCCTGGCGGACCGCCTCGCGGCTGATCGCCTCCACCAGCCGTACGCGGTCCACGGAGTGGATCACGTCGGCGTAGGCGACGACGGAGCGGGCCTTGTTGGTCTGGAGCTGGCCCACGAAGTGCCAGGTCAGCGGGAGCCCGGCCAGCTCGGCCGCCTTGGGGGCGGCCTCCTGGTCGCGGTTCTCGCCGACGTCGCGCACGCCCAGCTCGGCGAGGATCCTGACGTCCTCGGCCGGGCGGGTCTTGGTGACGGCGATCAGCGTGACCTCGCCGCGGTCGCGGCCCACCGCGCGGCAGGCCGCCGCGATGCGCTCGTCGACCTCTGCGAGGCCGGCCGCGATCTCGTCCCTTCTCACCTGAGTCTCCCTGCGTGTCTTCGTGCCCGGGTCGTCGCGCCCGGACCTGTCGCGCACATGACGGCGCCGCTCCCGTATCCCTGGGGAGCGGCGTGGGACGCCCGTGCTACTTGAGGAAGTCGGGGACGTCGAGCTCCTCTTCCTGCTCCTCGAAGATCACCCGGGGACGTTTGGCGGGCTCCTGCATGCGGGAGGTGATGGGCGTGGGCGGGTTGGCGGGCTCGGGCGTGGGCCTCGGGATGGAGACGGGCCCGGACGGCTCGTCGGCGGGCGGCTCGCCGGCCGGCTCCGCGACCGCCTGCACCGGCTCCACCGGGCGCACCGGCTCGGGACGCGGCTCCGGCCTGAACTCCTGCCGCGGCTCGGGACGCGCCTCGGGGCGGGGCTCGGGACGCAGGTCGGGGCGCGGCTCGGGGCGGGGCTCCGCGCGGAAGTCCGCGCGCGGCTCGGGACGGGGCTCGGGACGAACCTCGGCCCGCGGCTCGGGGCGCAGCGCCGGCGGCTCGGACTTGACGCTGGGCGACGACACGCTCGGCCGCACCGGCGAGGACACCGGGGGCGCGGGCGGCGGCGTGGCGGCGGCGGCGCGGCCCGCCGGCCGCGGCACCTCCTTGACCGCCGGGCCCGGCACGTCGTCGAAACCGGCCGCGATCACCGTGACGCGCACCTCGTCGCCGAGGGCGTCGTCGATGACCGTGCCGAAGATGATGTTGGCGTCGGGCGCCGCGGCCATCGACACGAGCTGGGCGGCCTCGTTGATCTCGAACAGGCCGAGGTCGGAGCCGCCCGCGATGGACAGCAGCACGCCGTGGGCGCCGTCGATGCTGGCCTCCAGCAGCGGGCTGGAGACCGCCATCTCGGCCGCCGCCACGGAGCGGTCGTCGCCGCGGGCGTGGCCGATGCCCATGAGGGCCGAGCCGGCGCCGGACATGACCGACTTGACGTCGGCGAAGTCGAGGTTGATCAGACCGGGGGTGGTGATGAGGTCGGTGATGCCCTGGACACCGGACAGCAGCACCTGGTCGGCCGCCTTGAAGGCGTCCAGCACGCTGACCTGCCGGTCGGAGATCGACAGGAGCCGGTCGTTGGGGATGACGATCAGTGTGTCGACCTCGTCGCGCAGCGTCTCGATGCCCGCCTCGGCCTGCATGGCCCTGCGGCGGCCCTCGAAGCTGAACGGCCGGGTGACGACGCCTATGGTGAGCGCGCCGAGCGACCTGGCGATGTTGGCCACCACGGGGGCGCCGCCGGTGCCGGTGCCGCCGCCCTCGCCCGCCGTGACGAAGACCATGTCGGCCCCCTTGAGGACCTCCTCGATCTCCTCACGGTGGTCCTCGGCCGCCTTGCGCCCGACGTCGGGGTTGGCTCCCGCGCCCAGTCCGCGCGTGAGCTCGCGGCCCACGTCGAGTTTCACGTCGGCGTCACTCATCAGCAGCGCCTGGGCGTCGGTGTTGATGGCGATGAACTCGACGCCCTTGAGTCCCTCCTCGATCATCCGGTTGACGGCGTTGACTCCGCCGCCGCCGATGCCGACGACCTTGATGACCGCGAGGTAGTTCTGCGGTGCTGCCACGACGAGGGGCCTTTCCGCTCGTTGACTTGCCATTTCGGTGCGGATTGTCTCCGCTTTTTGTCAGTTCGGGTAACTCTCAACCTCAGGTTGAGATTTAGATTTATGTCAACCTGAGGATTGATACGGACAGTAGGAGTTACGCTCCGGGCGGGTCAACTAACCGCGCCGCAAGCACGTCCGGCGTGTCGCGGGCTGTCCGGTTCGCTCCGAAGTCGTGCCTGGTCCGGGCACTCCTGTGGCCGATCCCGACTTTAGGCTCTCACGCCGCGACCCCTGCCTCGCACAGGCTGGGCTATGCCGTTGCCGCCCGGTTGCCAGACCCTGACACTCTTGATCACTTCAGGGTGACCACGTCGGGCGAGCTCACGTCGTAGACGTTCGCCTTCTCGCGCTTGAGGAGCGAGGCCAGGATGCGGCCCTTCTCCTTGGGGCGGTCGGGGCCGCCCCACACGACCGTACGGCCGTCGGACAGCTCCAGCGTGACGCCCTCGGCCGTGCCGGCCCGCACCTGCCGCACCTTGGGCGCGATCGCGTCGGGCACGGCCTGGATGACCTGGAGGGCGGCGACCGTCGCCGGGTCGGCGGCCGAGGGGTTGTCCACCCGGAGCACCGGCAGCAGGGGCGGCGCCTCCTGCCTGATCTCGATCACCACGCCGCGGCCGTCCACGATCGCGACCTTGTCGCCGGCGGGGACGGCCGCCACGGGCTCGCGCTCGACGACCTCGATCCGCAGCGTGCCCGGCCACACCCGGTCCACCTTGGCGCTGGCGAGCTGCCTGATGCCGAGGACCCGCGCCTGGACGCCCGCCAGGTCGACGGTGGCCAGCGGGTGCAGGTCGGCCACCGCCGCCTTCTGCTCGATGTGCTCCTTGGGAACTGTGATATTTCCCACGATCTCCACCGAACGCACGCCCAGCACGGGCGAGAAGAACACCAGCCACGCGGCCGTGCCCACCACCCCCGCGGTGAGCAGGACCAGGAACGCCGTCCGCGCCTTCATCGCCCTCCCAGACATATCGGCATCGAACCTACGCCCGCGCGACGCCTGGCCGTCCGCGCCACGCCCGGGGACGGTCAGGAGAGGCGGGCGACGATCTGCGGGCCGAGCTCGGTGACGTCGCCGGCGCCCATCGTCAGGACGATGTCGCCGGGCCGCGCCCGCTCGGCCACCAGCGCGGGCACCGCGGCCCGGTCCGGCGCGTACGAGACCCGCTCCGCCGGCAGCGGCACCCGCGAGGCCACCATCGCCCCGGACACGCCCGGCTCGGGGTCCTCACGGGCCCCGTAGACGTCGAGCACGATCGCCTCGTCGGCGAGCCCCAGGGCCGCGCCGAACTCGTCGGCGAAGAAGCGGGTGCGCGAGTAGAGGTGCGGCTGGAAGATCGCGATGACCCGCCCGTCGCCCGAGTAGGAGGCGACGACGTCGCGGGCGGCCCGCAGATCGGCGGCCAGCTCGGTCGGATGGTGGGCGTAGCTGTCGAAGACGGCGACGCCGCCCGCCTCCCCCTTGGCCTCGAAGCGCCGCTTGGCCCCCGTGAAGGCCCCCAGGCCCCCTCTGATCTCCTCGAAGGACAGCCCCAGCTCGTCGGCCACGGCGATCACCGCGGTGGCGTTGAGCGCGTTGTGCGCCCCGGGAACGGCCAGGCGTACGTCGCCGCGGCCCTCGATCTCGAAGACCGTGCCGAACCCGTCGGGCCGGACCCCGCGGACGCGGTAGTCGGCGCCCTCGGCGGCGCCGTAGGTGCGCACCCGCAGGCCGCGCGAGCGCGCCCGCCCGGCCAGCTCGGCAGAGCCCGGGTCGTCGGCGCAGATCACCAGCAGCGAGCCGACCCGGTCGGCGAAGCGGGCGAAGCTGTCGTGCACGGCCCGCGGGTCGCCGTAGTTGTCGAGGTGGTCGGCCTCCACGTTGGTGACCACGGCGATGTCGGGGGCCAGCATGAGGAACGAGCCGTCGCTCTCGTCGGCCTCGGCCACGAACACCGTGCCCGCGCCCTCGTCGGCGCCGAGCCCGGTGGTGACGAGCTGGCCGCCCACGCAGTAGGACGGATCGGCCCCGCACTTCTGCAGCGCCACCGTCAGCATCGAGGTCGTGGTGGTCTTGCCGTGGGTGCCGGCGATGGCCACGGCGGTGCGCCCGGCCATCACGGAGGCGAGGGCGGCCGCCCGCGGGATGATCCGCAGGCCCTGCTTCAGCGCCTCGCCCAGCTCGGGGTTGGAGTCGCGGATGGCGGTCGAGACGACGACCGTGTCGACGTCCTTGATGTGCGAGGCGGCGTGGCCGATGTGCACGGCCGCGCCGAGCTCGCGCAGCTCGGTGACCAGCTCCGAGCTGCGGGCGTCGCTGCCGGACACGCGCACGCCGCGCTTGAGCAGGATGCGCGCGATGCCGGACATGCCCGCGCCGCCGATGCCGATGAAGTGCACCCGCCCCAGATCTTCGACACGGACGGGATCGACCAGCTTCACGAGACTCATCGGGCTATCTCCAACACTTTCCTGGCAAGCATGATATCTGCGTCCTTGCGGCCCAGCCGGGAGGCGGCCTCCGACATCGCGGCGACGCGCTCGGGGTCGTGCAGCATCGGCAGCACGTTCTGGATGATCCACTCCGGTGACAGCTCGGAGTCGTCGGCCATGAGCCCGCCCCCGCCGCGCACGATGCGCTCGGCGTTGAGCGCCTGCTCGCCGTTGCCGTGCGGCAGCGGCACGTACGCGGCCGGCAGCCCCACCGCGGTCAGCTCGGCGCAGGTGAGCGCGCCGCTGCGGCACAGGGCCACGTCGGCGGCGGCGTAGGCGAGGTCCATGCGGTCGACGTAGGGCAGCAGGACGTATTGGGGGTCGCCGGGCGGCGGCTCCCGCTCGACGAGGTTCTTCGGCCCGATCACGTGCAGCACCTGCACCCCGGCCCGGCGCAGCGCGGGCGCGGCGGCGAGCGCGGCCTCGTTGATCGAGCGGGCCCCCTGCGAGCCGCCGAAGACCAGCAGCGTGGGCCGGTCGCTCTCCAGCCCGAACCACGAGCGCGCCTTGTCGCCCATGGACAGCCGGTCGAGCGTGACGATCTCGCGGCGCAGCGGCGTGCCGATGTACTCGGCCTTGGGCAGCGCGGCCTCGGGATGGCCGGTGAAGACGTGCTCGGTGAGCCGCGCCCCGAGCCGGTTGGCCAGCCCCGGACGCGGGTTGGCCTCGTGGACGACGATCGGCAGGCCGCGCCGCTTGGCGGCGAGGTAGGCGGGCGTGGCGACGTAGCCGCCGAAACCGACCAGCACGTCGGCCCGGACCCGTTCGAGGACGTTCGCGACCGCGTTGATCGCCCCGGCCAGCCGGCCGGGGACGGTCAGCAGGCTCGGGGTGATCGCGCGCGGCAGCGGGACCGCGGGCACCAGCTCCAGCTCGTAGCCCCTGGCGGGCACGAGCCGCGTCTCCAGGCCGCGCTCGGTGCCGACGCAGGTGACGCCGACGCCGGGATCGAGATGGCGCAGCGCGTCCGCAAGGGCTAGCGCGGGCTCGATGTGCCCGGCCGTCCCCCCACCGGCGAGGACCACCCTCATCAAGGTCACTCCCTAACGTGTCGCTCGGCCTCTGGTCATACCCCCAAGGCCAAGCCAGCTTAGGGCCCGCGCGCCGGGTCCGGGGCCACGAGCGGCCAGAGCCTCGCGCGCGCCCGGCTCGTGCTTGGCGAACGACAGCAGCATGCCGAGCGCGGCGAGCGTGGGCAGCAGCGACGAGCCGCCGTACGAGACCAGGGGAAGGGGGATGCCGGTGATGGGCAGGACGCCGAGGACGGCGCCCATGTTGACGGTGGCCTGCCCGACGATCCAGGCGACCATGGCGGCCGCGGCCAGCCGGATGAAGGGGTCGCTGACCCGTACGGCGACGCGCAGCCCGGCGTAGCCGAGCAGCCCGAACAGCGCGACGACCATGAGCGTGCCCATGAGCCCGAGCTCCTCGCCGACGATGGCGAAGATGAAGTCGCTCTCGCCGTGCGGCAGCCAGCTCCACTTCTGCCGGCTCTGGCCGAGCCCGACCCCGAACCAGCCGCCCGAGCCCATCGCGATCTGCCCCTGCACGGCCTGGTAGCCGTCGCCCTGCGCGTCGGCCCAGGGGTCGAGGAAGGCGCCGATGCGCCGCATCCGGTAGGGCTCCACCTTGATCATGATGACCGCGGCCAGCACGGCCAGCGACATGATGCCGCCGAACAGCTTGACCGGCGCGCCCACCACCCACAGCAGGGACAGGAAGATCATGAAGAGCACCAGCGTGGTGCCGAGGTCGCGGCCCAGCAGGACCAGCACGACCAGGATCGCGGTGCCCGGCATCAGCGGGATCAGCAGCTGCCGCCACTCGATGCGGCCCTGCCGCGCCCGCCGCGCCAGCAGGTCGGCGCCCCACAGCGCGAGCGCGAGCTTGGCCGGCTCCGACGGCTGGATGGTCAGCGAGCCGACGTAGATCCAGCGCTGCGCGCCCAGCTCCGTCGAGCCGATGAACAGCACCATCACCAGCGAGATGATCGACAGCGCCATCAGCGGGTAGCCGGCCCAGCGGAAGAACTTGACCGGCAGGCGCGAGCAGGCGTACATGACCGGCACGGCGATCAGGGCCGACAGCGACTGCTTGATGAACCACGAGAAGGGGCTGCCGGTCTTCTGCAGCGCCTCGATGCTGGAGGCCGACAGCACCATCATCAGGCCCAGCGCGAGCAGCAGCGCGCTGCACATGATGATCAGGTAGTAGGTGGTGAGCGGCTTGCCGAGCAGCTCGCGCAGCGCGGCGAGCTGCTCGCGCGCCCAGCCCTGCGGGCCCTCCGCCGGGGCGGGGTGCGCGCGCTTCTCGGCGGTCGCGCTCACACCGCTCCCTCGGCCCGCTCCTTCAGCCCGCGCACGGCCCGCGCGAACGACTCGCCCCGCGCCGGGTAGCCGGGGTACATGTCGAGTGAGGCCGCCGACGGGGAGAGCAGCACGGTGTCGCCCGGCGAGGCCAGGCGGGCGGCTGCGATGACGACTTTCTCCATCGCACCAGTGTCCCGATCCGCGATGTCCACCACGGGGACATTCGGGGCGTGTCGCGCGAGGGCTTCGGCGATCTCGGCGCGGTCGGCGCCGAGCAGCACGGCGCCGCGCAGCCGGGGGGCTGCCCGGCGGACGAGGTCGTCCACGTCGGCGCCCTTGAGCTGGCCGCCCGCCACCCACACGACCGACGGGTACGAGGCCAGCGCCGCGGCGGCGGCGTGCGGGTTGGTGGCCTTGGAGTCGTCCACGTAGTCGACGCCGCCGACCCGGTCGACCAGCGCCAGCCGGTGCGGGTCGGGCACGAAGTCCCGCAGGCCCCGCGCGACCGCCTCGCCGGGCACGCCGTACGCCCGCGCCAGGGCCGCCGCGGCCAGGGCGTTGGCCACGTTGTGGGGTGCGAGGGGGCGGATGTCGCCGAACGTGGCGAGTTCCTCGGCCGCCTCCACGGGGTCGGCCACGAACGCCCGGTCGACCAGCAGGTCCTCCACGACGCCGAGCTGCCCGCTCCGCGGCGCCCGCAGCGTGAAGCCGACGGCCCTCGGGTAGGGCTCGGCCAGCCGGGTCGCCTCGGGGTCGTCGGCGTTGTAGACGACGGTGCCCGCGCGCTCGTAGACGCGGCCCTTGGCGGCGGCGTACGCCTCCATGGAGCCGTGCCAGTCGAGGTGGTCGGGGGCGATGTTGAGTATCGCGGCGGCGCGCGGCGCCAGCGTGGCCGACCAGTGGAGCTGGAAGCTGGACAGCTCGACGGCCAGCACGTCGTACGGCTCCGCGACCGCCCGCACCACGGGCAGGCCCACGTTGCCGACGGCCAGGGCCTTGTGCCCGGCGGCCATGAGGATCGAGGTGAGCATGCGCACGGCGGTGGTCTTGCCGTTGGTGCCGGTGAGGGCGAGCCAGGGGGCGGCGTTCGCCGGGCGCAGCCGCCAGGCGAGCTCGACCTCCCCCACGACCTCGACGCCCGCATCCAGGGCGGCGGCGACGAGCGGGTGGTGCGGCGCCCAGCCGGTGGTGACGAGCCGGGTGGCGCCCTCGGGCAGGACCATCTCGCCGAAGCGGGTCTCGACGCCGAGCCCGGCCAGCTCGGCCGCGGCGGCGAGCTGGCGCTCCCCCTCGACCGCCTCCACGACGACGACGCGCTCGCCGCGCCCGGCGAGGGCCCGCGCCGCGGCGGTGCCGGAGACGCCGAGCCCGGCGACGCAGGTGACGGTCATGGCTTGGGCATCCATTCGACGTAGAACAGCCCGAGCCCGAGCGCGGCGCAGAGCATGGCGATGAGCCAGAAGCGGACCACGATCGTGGTCTCCGCCCAGCCCTTGAGCTCGAAGTGGTGCTGGAGCGGGGCCATGCGGAAGACCCGTTTGCCGGTCATCTTGAAGAACCCGACCTGGATGATCACGGACAGGGTGATGATCACGCACAGGCCGGCGAGGATGATGAGGAGGAGCTGGGTGCGGGTGGCGATGGCCAGGCCGGCCAGCACGCCGCCGAGGGCGAGCGAGCCGGTGTCGCCCATGAAGATGCGGGCGGGAGGGGCGTTCCACCACAGGAAGCCGATGAGCGCGCCGAGCACGGCCGCGGCGACCACGGCGAGGTCGAGAGGGTCGCGCACCCAGTAGCAGTTGGGGCCGAGCTGGTCGATGCAGTTGTTGCGGAGCTGCCAGTTGCCGATCAGCACGTACGCCGCCAGCACCACACCGGAGGCGCCGCTCGCGAGGCCGTCGAGTCCGTCGGTGAGGTTCACCGCGTTGGAGAACCCGACGATCATGATGAGCACCCAGATGGTGAACCCGACGATGCCGATCGAGGGGCCGATGTCGCGCAGGAACGACACCCGGGTCTCGGCGGGGGTGATGCCGTAGACGTTGGGCTGGCGGACGACGAGGACGGCGAAGACCGCGCCGACGACGAGCTGGCCGAGCGCCTTGGCGCCGCTGCGCAGGCCGAGGCTGCGCTGCTTGTAGATCTTGATGAAGTCGTCGAGGAACCCGACCGCGCCGAGCCCGGTCATCAGGAACAGCACCAGCGCGCCCGAGACGGTCGGCGGGGTGAGGGTGGCCAGGTGGGAGGCCCCGTAGGCGAACAGGGCGGCCAGGACGAACACCGTGCCGCCCATGGTGGGGGTGCCCCGCTTGCCGAGGTGGGCCTGCACGCCCTCCTCGCGGACCTGCTGGCCGATGCCGCGCCGCGAGAACAGCCTGATCGCCAGCGGGGTGCCCAGCATCGAGAGGATGAGGCCCACCGCGCCGGCGATGATGATGTTGGTCACTGGGGGGCACCTCCGAGGACCAGCTCGGCCGTCCGCTCCAGGCCCATGGCGCGCGGGCCCTTGATCAGCACCGCGTCGCCGGGCCGCAGCCACCCTCCGAGCTCAGCGGCGGCCGCGGCGGCGTCGGGGACGTGCACGATGCGCGGCCCGGTCTCCCCCGGCGGGCCGCCCGGCGGCGCCTGCGCGGCCCTCGCGGCCTCGTGGGCGCCCTCCAGGACGGGCTCGGCGTCGGGCCCGGCCACGACGAGGCCCGTCAGGCCCGCGCCGCCGGCCAGGACGCCCAGCTCGCGGTTGAGCGCGGGGGCCTGGTCGCCCAGCTCGCGCAGGGCCGCGATGACGGCGAAGCGCCGCCGCCCCTGGCCGAGCACGGCGAACGTCTCGAACGCGGCCCGCATCGAGTCGGGGTTGGCGTTGTAGGAGTCGTTGACGACGGTGACGCCGTCGGCCCGCTCGCTGACCTCCATCCGCCACCGGCTGCTCGGCGTGGCCCGCGACAGCTCCTCGGCGATGGTGGCGACGGGCAGCCCCAGCTCGTACGCCGCCGCCGCGGCGGCGAGGGCGTTGTCGACGGCGTGGCCGCCGTAGAGCTGGAGCGTGACGGGCGCGGCGCCGGACGGGACGCGCAGGGTGAAGGAGGCCCGCCCGCGCTCGTCCATGGTGACGTCCTCGGCGCGGATCGCGGCGTCCTCGCCCCGGCCGTAGAAGGTGACCCTGGCCTCGGTGCGCGCGGCCATCTCGCGGACGAGAGGATCGTCGGCGTTGAGCACCGCCACGCCCTCGCCGGACAGCGCCTCGACCAGCTCGCCCTTGGCCTTGGCGATGGCCTCCTTGCCGCCGAACACGCCGAGGTGGGCGGTGCCGACGTTGAGCACGACGCCGATGCGCGGCGGCGCGATGCGGGTCAGCTCCTTGATGTGGCCGATGTTGCGCGCGGCCAGCTCCAGCACCATGAACCGGGTGTCCTGGTCGGCGCGCAGCACGGTCAGCGGGTGACCGAGCTCGTTGTTGAAGCTGCCGACGGGGGCGACGGTCGGCCCCATCCTGGCCGTGAGCCTGGCCAGGAGGTCCTTGGTGGTGGTCTTGCCGGCCGAGCCGGTCACGCCGATCACGGTGGTGCGGGGCAGCGCCGCCACCTGCGCGGAGGCCAGCACGGCGAGGGCCGTCGCGGCGTCCTGGACGATCACCGCGGGCGCGTCGACGGGCCGGGTGGCCAGCACGGCGACGGCCCCGGACCGGACGGCCTGGGCGGCGAAGTCGTGGCCGTCCACGCGCGCGCCCGCGAACGCGACGAACAACGATCCCGGTTCGACGGCCCGCGAGTCGATCACGACGGGCCCGCGCACCACGGCGCGGGGATCGGCCTTGCCCGACAGGGTGCCGGAGGTGATCTCGGCGATCCTGGCCAGCGGCAACGGGATCATCAGTGCTTCCTGCTTTCCGTGCTTTCCTTGCGTACGTGGATCGCCTCGGCGACGGTCTCGCGGTCGTCGAAGGGGATCACTTCGCCTGAGACGTACTGGCCCTGCTCGTGACCCTTGCCCGCCACGACGATCACGTCGCCGCGCCCTGCCCTGGCGATCGCCAGGCCGATGGCGGCGGCGCGGTCGGGCTCAATGATCACATGAGCGCGGCCGTGCTGCGGAACGCGGAGCGCTCCTTCCATCATCGTCGAGAGGATGGCGAGCGGATCCTCCGTACGGGGATTGTCGCTGGTGAAAATGGCCACATCAGCCAGCTCGGCGGAGATCTCGCCCATCATGGGCCTTTTGCCCTTGTCGCGGTCGCCGCCGCAGCCGAGGACGATGACCAGCCGGCCCGCGGTGACCGTACGCAGCGAGCGCAGCACCGACTCCACCGCGCCCGGCTTGTGCGAGTAGTCGACGATCGCCTGGAAGTCGTCCTCGGCGGTCGTGACCCGCTGCATGCGCCCCGGCACGCCCGCCAGCGTGCCGACGCCGTGCACCGCCGTCTGCAGCGGCACCCCGGCCTCGACCAGGGTGACGACGGCGCCGAGCGCGTTGGCGACGTTGAACGGCCCCGGCAGGGCGATGCGCGCGTCGGCCTCCACGCCGCCGGGACCGGTCACCCGGAAGGCGCTGCCGTCGGCGCCGAGCCGGACGTCCAGCGCCCGCCAGTCGGCCTCGGGATCGCCCTCCGCCGAGAACGTCGTCATCGGCACCTTGGCCCGGTGCAGCAGCTCACGGCCGTAGCGGTCGTCGAGGTTGGTGACCCCCGCGCGGCTCAGCTCCGGCTGGAACAACCGTGTCTTCGCGGCGAAGTAGTCCTCGAAGTCCTTGTGGAAGTCGAGGTGGTCCTGGGAGAGGTTGGTGAACAGCGCCACGTCGTAGTAGACGCCGTCGACCCGGCCGAGGGCGAGCGCGTGGCTGGAGACCTCCATCGCGGCCGCGGTCACGGACCGCTCGCGCATGAGGGCGAACAGCCCGTGCAGCGCCGTGGCCTCCGGCGTGGTCAGCGTCGGCTGGAAGCGCAGCTCGCCCGCGCGGATCTCGACGCCGCCCACCAGGCCCGTCGTGTGCCCGGCCGCCCGCAGGCCCGCCTCCAGCATGAACGTGGTGGTGGACTTGCCGCTCGTGCCGGTCACGCCGAGGACCTGGATGTCGTGGGCCGGCTGGCCGTAGACCCAGGAGGAGATCTGCCCGAGCAGCGCGCGCGGGTCCGGCACGATCAGCACCGGCAGCCCGGTGGCCGCGGCGGCCTCCCGCCCCGCCGGGTCGGTCAGGATCGCCACCGCGCCGCCGGCCATCGCCTGCGCGGCGAACGTGGCGCCATGCACCTGGCTGCCGGGCAACGCGACGTAGAGATCACCCCGCCGGACGTCGCGGGAGTCGATGGTGACGCCGGTCAGGGCGGCGTGGGGCGACCTCGACGTGCCGGAGCCGGCGTCGAGCATGGTCGCGAGCCCGGTCAGCGGGCGGGGCGGATTGGTCGTGGGACGCATAGACGACGGGGGACGCACGGCGAGAGCGTACCTTCCCTGGTCACTCCCCGGTGCGCGTACGCACCGGAGCCACGGTGGAGCCTGTGGGAGGAATCTTCTTGCTCTTGATGGCGAACGTCATCACATCCTTGAACACGGGGGCCGCGAGCTGCCCGCCGAAGTGCCCGTTCTTCGGGTTCTGCAGCACCGACAGCACCACCAGGCGCGGGGCGTCGGCCGGCGCGAACCCGACGAAGGACGCAGTGTAGCCGTCGTAGCGGCCGAGGGCGGCGTCGTAGCGGTTGGCGGTGCCCGTCTTGCCCGCCACCCGGTAGCCGGGGATGGCGGCCAGATGGCCGGTGCCCTCCTCGCCCACGGCGCTCTCCAGCATGGTCGTGATCTCCTTGGCGGTGGTCTCGCTCACCACCCTGGTCTGCTTGCCGGGCGCGGCCGGCACGTGACGGCCCGAGGCGTCGGTGGTGCCCGCCACGATCTGCGGCTCGATCTTGACGCCGCCGTTGGCGATGGTCTGGTAGACGCTGGCCATCTGCAGCGCGGTCACCGACACGCCCTGGCCGTAGGCGACGGTGCAGCTCTGGCTGCCGGACCACTTGCGGTAGTCGGGCAGCAGGCCCGCCTCGGCGCCCGGCACCCCGCCGCCCGGCGTGCTGCCGAAGCCGAACGCCTTCAGCATCGCGTACAGGCGGGCGCTGCCGACCTTGCGCGCGGCCATGACCGTGGCCACGTTGCTGGACTCGGCCATCGCCTGCCGGAACGTCATCGACTCGGCCGCGTGCGCGTGCGCGTCACGCAGCACCCGGTCGTAGCACTTGATCCGGTCGGGCACCCTGAACACCGTGTCCGGGGTGACCATCCTGGCCTCCAGCGCGGCGGCGGCCGTGATGACCTTGTTGGTGCTGCCCGGCTCGAAGACGTCGGCGGCGGCCTTGTTGATCTGGCTGGAGGCCGGGGCCGAACGCCAGTTGCCGAGGTCGAGCTCGGGGGCGTTGGCCATGGCGACGATCTGCGCGGTGCGCACGTCCATGACGATGACCGTGCCGCTGTCGGCGCCCGACTCCTCGACCTGGTCGGCGATCGACTTCTGGGCGGCCCACTGGACGTCGCGGTCGATGGTCAGCCTGACGTCCTGGCCGTTGACCGGGGCGGTGCGCTGGCTGCTGGTCATCGGGATGCGCTGGCCGTCGCGCCCGGTCTCCACGCGCTGCCGGCCGTCGCGGCCGGCGAGCAGCTTGTTGCTGGTGCGCTCGATCCCGATCAGGCCCTTGCCCTCGTCGCCGACGAAGCCGATGAGGCTGCCCGCGAGGTCGCCCGCCGGGTAGACGCGGCGGTAGGTCTTCTTCGCGCTGAGCGCCGGGATGGACGCCCGCAGCAGGCGGCTCGCCACGACCGGGTCGACGTCGGACGCCAGGCGCTGGTAGCGGGTGTCGACCCGGGCCAGCTTGGCGGCCATGTCCTGCTCGCTCTTGCCGAGCTGCTGGGCGAGGACCTTGGCGACCTTCGCGCGCACCCCGACATCCGTGATCTTGGACGGGTCGATGGACAGCTCGCGGGCCTCGACCGTCACCGCCAGGTCGTGGCCGTTGACGTCGGTGATCGAGCCGCGCTTGGCGGGGATCGTCTCGACGTGCCGGCGCTGGTCGACGGCGGCGGCCTCGTACACCTTGGAGTCGAGGCCCTGCATCTGGATCAGGCGGCCGGCGAAGATGGACAGCACGAACGTCATGCCGATCAGGCCGATGTTGATGCGCCGGCGCGGGCTGCCGAGCCGCAGCACCAACGGCGGCTTCGGCGGGCGCGGCGGGGCCGGCGGGCGGCGGCCCGGGCCCCTCGGCGGCGGCACGTCCCCGCCGCGCGGGCCCCTCGGGCCGTCGGCGGGACGGCGGGGCGGGACGCGGTCACGTTCGCCCGGCCGGGGACGGCGCGGCGCGCCGTCGTCGTCCTGACGCCCGCGCGCCCGCGCGTCGTCGTCGCGGCCGCCACGGTCCTGAGCGTCGTCCTGGCGTCCCCGGGTCCGCGCCTCGCCCGCGCGCCCCTCCCGGAACGTCCGCCGGTCGTCGCGGTCCTGGACCCGTCCCCGCATGCGGTCGTGGTCCCGGTCGGCGGGGACGCGCCGCGACCGCCCGTGGTCGTCGCGGCCGGCGTCGTCGCGGCTGCCGGGGGTGCGGGTGCGTGGGCCGGGGTCGCGGCTCTGGGCGGCGGCGCGGCCTCGGGGGCGGTCGTCCTCACGGGGCGGCCGCCGGCGAGCGCCCGGCTCGTCGTCGCCACGGCCGCGCGTGCCACCGGTGCGGCCGGTGTCCGGGCGGGGGCGGCCCCGCGGGGAGCGGCGGTCGCCGGGGGTGGGCGGGGCGTCGTCGGAGGGCGGGAGGTCGTCGTCGTCGCGGGGCGGGCGGGCGCGGGGGTCGTCGTCGGGCCCGAACGGCAGGTCCAGCGGGTCGGGCCGTTTGCGCGGCTGCCGGGGCGGGTTGTCCGGCGACGCCGGGCGGCCCGTCCCCTCCGAACGGGCGGAGCCGCCCTGACGCCCCGCCCGTCCCGGTCCGCCCGGCGTACGACGAGCGGCGCCGGGCCCTCCTTGAGAGCCGGCGCCGCCAGCGCCGCGGCCGGGTCCCTGCCCCCTGCCGCCTGATTCCCTCACCGTTCCGTGTCCGCCTGGTGTGCCTGGTCGCCGTTCCAGCCGTTGACGCCGTCCCAGTCGGGGTGCTGCCCCTGCTGCTCGGCGAGCTCGGCGATGACGCCGGGCTGGGTCTTGCGCTGGTAGTCCTGCTCGATCTTCTCGTTCTCCTGCCGCGCGACCGCGATCTGCTCGCGCAGCTTGGCGTCGGTGATGGCGTCCTGCGCGAGCATGGTGTTGAGCAGCAGCAGGCTGACCAGGCCGCCGGACATCAGCCCGACGACGAGCAGCACGAACGGCGTGCGCTGGCGTCGCGCGGGCCGCCGCGCCCCCGCGGGCCTGGCCTGGCCGCGCGCGGACCTGCCCGCCGCCTGGGGCCGCGCCTCGGTACGGGTGCCCGGACGCGCGTCGGTGCGGCTGCCGGGCCGTGCGTCGGGACGGGTGCCGGGGCGCGCCTCGGTGCGGGTGCCCGCCTTCGGCTGCTGCGGCTCGGGCGGATGCGGCTTGGACCGGTGCGGGGCCGGCGAGCGGCGCACGCCGGTCCGGGGAACCGTCTTGGCTCCCGTCTTGGACCCCACCTTGGACGCTGCCGCGGGCGCCGCGCGGCGCACGGCCGTGACCGGGCCGGTCTCCTGCTCAGTCGTCAACACGGATCCTCTCTGCCGCCCGTAGCCGGGCCGAGGTCGCCCGCGGGTTGCGGGCGACTTCTTCTTCGCTCGGGAGCTCCGCTCCCCTCGTCAGCAGGCGGAACCTGGGCTGGTGAGCCTCCAGGGGGACGGGCAGCCCGGGGGGGCTGGTGTCCCTGGTTCGCGCCGTGAGGGCCTGCTTGGTGAGCCGGTCCTCGAGTGAGTGGTACGAGAGCACGACGACTCGACCACCCAGGGCGAGCGCGTCGAGCGCCGCGGGCAGCGCCGCCTCCAGGGCGGACAGCTCCGCGTTCACCTCGATGCGCAGCGCCTGAAAAGTCCTCTTGGCGGGGTTTCCCCCGGTGCGCCGGGTAGCGGCGGGGATCGCGTCACGCACGATGTCCGCAAGCCGCTTAGTCGAGGTTATTGCCTCTTTGGCCCGTTCTTTGATGATCAGGCTCGCGACACGCGGGGCGAATCTCTCCTCGCCGTAGACGCGCAGGACGCGGGTCAGCTCCGCGGCCGAGTAGGTGTTGACCACCGTCTCGGCCGTCAGCTCCTGCTCGGTGTCCATGCGCATGTCGAGCGGCGCGTCGTAGGAGTAGGCGAACCCCCGCCCGGCCTCGTCGAGCTGCGGCGAGGACACGCCGAGGTCGAACAGCACCCCGTTGACGACGGGGCGCCCGGTCCGCGCGAGCACCTCCCGCAGGTCGCCGGAGGAGGCGTGGACCAGGGTGATCCGCTCCGCGTACGGGCTGAGCCTGCGGGTGGAGTGCTCGATCGCGAAAGGGTCGCGGTCGATGCCGATCAGGTGAAGCGACGGGTGGGCCGCGAGCAAAGCCTCGGAATGGCCGCCCAGGCCGAGGTTGGCGTCGACCACGACGGGCTCGGGGCCGGTGAGCGCGGGGCCCAGCAGTTCCAGTACGCGGCCGAGCATCACCGGAACGTGACCGCCCGTGCCGACGTCGTCCTGCATCTCCAACCCCCCTTTCGCGTCCTTACTCGCGGATGACGCGTGTCGATCGATCCGATTCTCTGGGTCCCCACCCGGCGCCGCCCGGCCAGGTCCCCATCCGCACCCTCTTCGTGGACGCCCGTCCACTGACACCGGGGAAGGTGCATCAGTTGACCGGCAGTGGTTGCGGGTGGAGACCTCGCCGAACGACAGCTCCGACGGATCGACCGTGGCTACATCACAAGATCCCTGGCAGCACCTCCTCCGACAGATCGGCGAACGCCTGCTCCTGTTCGCTGAGATAGGTCTCCCAAGCCTGGGAGTCCCAGATCTCCAGCCGGGTGTTGGCTCCGATGACGACGCAGTCACGCTCCAGGCCCGCGTAGTGGCGCAGGCTCTGCGGGATCGTGATGCGTCCTTGTTTGTCCGGCGTCTCGTCGGACGCGCTGGCGAAGAAGACGCGGCTGTAGTCACGCACCGCCTTGGCGGTGACCGGGGCGGTCCGGAGAGCCTCGGTAATGCGCTGGAACTCCTCCACGGGAAAGACGTAGAGGCATCGCTCCTGGCCTTTGGTGATCACAAGACCCTCCGCCAGCTCCTCACGGTACTTAGCCGGCAGGAACAGCCGTCCCTTGTCGTCGAGGCGCGGGTGATGGGTGCCGAGGAACATCGGCGCCACCTCCCGTGCCTAGTGAAGCGCTCAGCGCTGGTGCACCGGGCCCTCCACTGCGCACCACCATACTCCACTTCTCCCCACCGTCAACTGATTCGAACCGTCTTCATCATCGGTTTCCCTTGCGTTACCGCAGGTCAGAGGGGTGGGGCGGAGCGGTGGGGGGTGCGGGCGCGGTCAACTCTCATGGGCGTGTCGAGACTTCGGCGGAGCCGGGGAACGCGGGCCAGGGCGGCTCGGGAACGGCGCGGGAAGGGCCGCGTGGAGGAAAGTGGGGCGGCGCGCGGGTCAGTGTGTCACAGGACGCGGACCCCGGCGCCACCAAATCGGGAACATCGCCCAGGTTCCCTTGAATATCCACAAATGTCGCTCGACAACCCACAGCGTCGTAGGGTCGTACACACAATGGAAAAGGAATGGCATGGCTCCCGCAACGGCAACGCCGGGACGGCCGTCGCACTTCTCATGGAGGCCTGGTGGCAGTAACCCATGACGTCCCTCCCCAGCTCGACGAGCTGGTCAGCGTGGCCCACCGGATCCGCGAGGCGATCGAGTCGGTGATCGAGGGCAAGGGCGACGCCGTCCGCCTCACCCTCACCGTCCTGCTCGCCGAGGGCCACCTGCTCATCGAGGACGTCCCCGGCGTCGGCAAGACCATGCTGGCCAAGGCGCTGGCGCGTTCCATCGACTGCCCTGTACGCCGCGTGCAGTTCACGCCCGACCTGCTCCCCAGCGACATCACCGGGGTGAGCGCCTACAACCAGCAGACCCGGGAGTTCGAGTTCAAGCCGGGCCCGGTCTTCGCCAACATCGTGGTGGGCGACGAGATCAACCGCGCCTCCCCCAAGACGCAGTCGGCGCTCCTCGAATGCATGGAGGAGCACCAGGTGACGGTGGACGGCGTGACGTACCGGCTCGACGCGCCGTTCATGGTGATCGCCACCCAGAACCCCATCGAGATGGAGGGCACCTATCCCCTCCCCGAGGCGCAGCGCGACCGCTTCACCGCCCGCGTCGCCATGGGCTACCCCGAGCCCACGGCCGAGCTGGAGATGCTCGACGTGCACGGCGGCGCCTCGCCGCTGGACAAGCTGGAGCCGGTGGCGACCACGTCGGAGGTGCGGGCGCTCATCGAGGCCGTGCGCGGCGTGTACGTCTCCCAGCCGGTCAAGAAGTACGCCATCGACCTGGTCGTCGCCACCCGCCACTCCCCCGACCTGCGGCTGGGCGCCTCGCCCCGGTCCACGCTGCAGCTCGTGCGCGCGGCGCGGGCGCACGCCGCCCTGGCCGGCCGCGACTACGTCATCCCCGACGACCTTCAGGACCTCGCGATCCCCGTACTGGCGCACCGGCTGCTGCCGAGCGTCGAGGCCCAGGGCCAGCGCCGGCTGCCCGAACAGGTGGTGGCCGACCTGATCAGGCGCGTACCGGTGCCGGAGACGCGGGGCCGCTGATGGGCCGGCGGCGCGCGCACGCCTCCGGGCCGCACGGCGCGGGCGGCACGTCATGAGGGCCGGGCTCCGGGCGCTGACCAGCAGGGGCCGCTCGTTCCTCGCCTCGGGGATCGCGGCCCTGCTGATGGCGTTCTTCCTCGGCGAGAACGACCTGTTCAGGATCGGGGTGCTCATCACGGCGCTGCCGCTGCTGGCCGCCATGGTGGTGGCGCGGACCCGCTACCGGCTGAGCTGCGCCCGGCGGCTGGACCCGCCGCGGGCCGAGGTGGGCGGCGAGGCCACCGTGACCCTGCGGCTGGAGAACGTCACCCGGCTGCCCACCGGGCTGCTGCTCATCGAGGACACGGTCCCGTACGCGCTGGGCGTGCGGCCCCGGTTCGTGCTGGACCGGGTCGAGCCGCGCGGCGTGCGGGAGATCGACTACCGGGTGCGCTCCGACCTGCGGGGCCGCTACACGATCGGGCCTCTGTCCATCCGCATCGCGGACCCGTTCGGGCTGGTGGAGCTGACCCGTTCGTTCACCATCAGCGACACGCTCGTGGTGACCCCGCACGTGGCGGCGCTGCCGCACGTACGGCTGTCGGGCGAGTGGTCGGGCGGCGGCGAGAGCCGCACGCGGAGCGTGGCGGCGGCCGGCGACGACGACGTGGCGCCGCGCGAGTACCGGCAGGGCGACGACCTGCGCCGGGTGCACTGGCGCTCGACCGCCCGGCGCGGCGAGCTGATGGTGCGGCGGGAGGAGCAGCAGTGGCAGAGCCGCGGCGCGCTCCTGCTCGACACCCGCCGGCACGCGCACCGCGGCGAGGGGCCGCGCTCGTCGTTCGAGGTGGCGGTCTCGGCCGCGGCCTCCATCGGCGTGCACCTCGCCCACGAGGGGCTGGGCCTGCGGCTGGTCACCGACCAGGGGGCCGAGCACCTGACCGACAGCGGGCTCAGCTACTCGCTGCTCGACACCCTCGCCGTGATCCGGCAGAGCCCGGCCCGCTCCCTGGAGATGGGCGTCTCGGCGCTGCGCCAGGGCGGCGGCGACGGGCTGATCGTGGCCGTGCTCGGCGCGCTGGAGCCGGAGGAGGCGAGGGAGCTGGCCCGGCTGCGGCACAGCAGCATCACCGGCGTCGCCGTGCTGCTCGGCGTCGACACCTGGGACGGCGGCGGGCCCGGCTCGGCCGACGACCATCAGGCCGTGCGGGCGGTGCTCGCCGGGTACGGCTGGCGCATCGTCGACCTGCCCGCGGGCGCGTCGATCGCGTCGGTCTGGCAGCACGCCGCCAACCGCGGCCGGTACGTGCTCAACCCGGCGGGAGGCCCGGCGTGAGGGGGAGGACATGAGACTGACCATCGCCTCGGGGGCGGCCACGTTCACCGCGGCCATCCTGCTCTACCCCCTGTTCGAGGGCGGGACGTGGTTCTGGTCGTCGCTCGGCGCCGTGCTGGCCGTGGTGGTCGCCGGTCTGGTGAGCAGCCGCCTGTCGCTGCCGGCGTGGGCGGCGCCGGCCCTGGCCCTGGCCGCCACGTGGGTCTACCTGACGATGTCCTTCTCCGCCGAGGAGGCGTGGGGGCTGGCGGTGCCGACGAAGGAGTCGGTGGTGGAGCTCGGCCGGCTGCTCGGGACCGGCTGGGCCGACATCCAGCGCTTCGCCGCCCCGGTGCCGAACACCGAGGGCATCGTGCTGCTGACCACCGGCGGGATCGCGCTCATCGCGATCCTCGTGGACCTGTTCGCGGCGCGGCTGCGCCGGGCCGCCCTGGCGGGGCTGCCGCTGCTGGCGCTCGCGACGGTCCCGGCGACGATCCTGCCGGACCCGATCAGCTGGCCGGCGTTCATCATCGCCGCGTTCGGCTTCGTCGGCCTGCTGGTCGCCGACGGGCGGGAGCGGATCGGCCACTGGGGCCGGGCGGTGCTGGTACGCAGGACCCGCATGGCGGCCACGCCGCAGGCGGGAGGCCAGGAACGGAACGCCGTCGCGGCACGGCCGGCGGCGGCGGCCGACACGAGCGGGCTGCGGCTGTCGGGCAAGCGGATCGGGTTCGCCGCGATCGCGCTCGCCGTGCTGGTGCCCGCGCTGCTGCCGGCGATGGAGCCGGTGTCGTTCTTCCAGTTCGGTGTGGGCGGCACGGGGACGGGCGGGCGCGGCAACTCCATCAGCATCCCCAACCCGATCGCCAACCTGAAGGGCCAGCTCGAACTGCCCGAGCGGCGCGTCGTCCTCACCTACGCCAGCAACGACAACCAGCCCCGCTACCTGCGGATCTACACGCTCGACACGTTCGACGGCCAGCAGTTCGGCATGACGCAGCCGAAGGGCGCCCCCGCCAACAGGACGGACAACGGCCCGCTGCCCGCGCCGCCCGGCCTGACCGGGAGGACCGACGTCACGAACGTGACGACCGACATCGAGATCAGCGACGAGATCGCGGAGCTGAAGTTCCTGCCGCTGCCGTACCCGCCGCGCGAGATCCAGGTGGACGGCGACTGGCGGGCCGACGTGGACACGCTGATGGTCTTCTCCACCCGCGACGAGGCGGCGGGGCTGGGCTACCGGGTGCTGACGTCGGAGCCGGCGCCGACGCGCACGCTGCTGGAGTCGCTGCCGTTCGACCGGGACGCGGTGGACCGGCGTTTCCTCGCGCTGCCCGGCAACCTGCCGGCCGAGATCCGGGCGCTGCCGCGGCGGATCGCCGGGGACGCCTCCTCGCCGTACGAGGCGGCGGTGAAGCTGCAGAAGTGGTTCACCGAGGACGGCGGTTTCACCTACAACCTGCGTACGCAGGGGCACAGCAACTCCGCGCTCGCCGACTTCCTGCTGCACAGCAGGACGGGCTACTGCGAGCAGTTCGCCGCGTCCATGGCGGTGCTGGCCCGGCTGATGGGCATCCCGTCGCGGGTGGCGATCGGCTACACCGGCGGGAGCGTCGTCGGCGGCCGGTGGCAGGTGGGGACCAACGACTCCCACTCGTGGCCGGAGCTGTACTTCGACGGGGTGGGCTGGCTGCCGTTCGAGCCGACGCCCGCGGGGTCGCTGGGGCAGGGCAGCGCGCGGGCGCCGGAGTACTCGGTGCCGGCGCCGGAGTCCACCGGCGACTCCTCGACGCCGACGCCCGGCGCGACGAGCCCGGCGGACGGCGACGCGATCGCCCCCGGCTCGCAGCAGAACCCGCGCGCGGTGGACCGGGAGAGCCAGCTCCTGGCGGGCGGCCTGCCGGCGACGGAGGAGTCCACGCCGGTGATCGGCAAGGTCGGCCTCGGGCTCGCCGGGCTGCTGCTGGTCCTGCTGATCCCCGCGGCGGCGCGGCTGGTCACCAGGAACCGCCGGGTACGGGCGCTGAACCGGCAGGCGACGTCGCCGCCGGACGAGGTGACGGGAGTGACGGCCAGGGCGGCCGGCGACGGGCGCGTCCCGCCGGTCGCGGCGGCCTGGGCCGAGCTGGACGACGTCCTGTACGACTACGGCCTGGCCCGCCACACCAGCGAGACCCCCCGGGCGCTGGCGCGGCGGCTGGTCCAGCAGTACGAGTTCGGCGCGGACGCGGCGGCGGCCCTGTCGGCCATCGCCTCGGCCGTCGAGCGGGCGCTGTTCGCCCGTGACCCGGGACCCGCGGGGCCGCTGCGCAAGGAGTTGCGGACGGTGCGCCAGGCCGTCGCGGCGACGGTGTCGCGGCGGCGGCGGATCCGGGCGGTGCTGCTGCCGCCGTCGACGCTGCGGCGGCTGCGCGGCTTCGGCGAGCGGCTGCTGGACGGGTTCGACCTGCTGGAGAACATCAGGCTGCGCCGCACGGCCGCCGAGAAGGGCTCCTGACCGGCCGCCCGGCAAGGGCTACGGGAACATGAGTGAGCGTGCGGCCCCTCCCCCGTCGGGGAGGGGCCGCACGCTCACTCGCGTCAGGGGGCGCCCCGAGGGACGCCCGTCACCGGGGCGGCGGGCTCAGCGCTCGTCGTGCCGACGGCGCCAGCGCTCCTCCATGCGCTCCATGAAGGTGCCCCGGTTGGCCCGGCGGACCGGCTTGCCCGGCGCGGCCTGCCCGGGGGCGGCCGGCGGGGTGTCGCCGAACCCGTTCATACGTTTCCAGCTCGACAGGCCCCACAGACACGCGGCGAGCATGACCACGAAACCGCCGACGCCGAGGGGGATCAGAGCATTGCCGCTCACGACGACGCCGACCATCATGACGACGACGCCGAGGGCAAAGCCGATGGTGGCCTTGACGAGGCGACGCTTGTAGTGACGGCGCGGGTCACTGATCCTTACGGTGTTGGCCCACTTCGGGTCCTCGGCGTAGAGGGCCTGCTCGATCTGGTCGAGCAAGCGCTGCTCGTGCTCAGAGAGCGGCACGGCGCCTCCCAAGGACAGCCCCAGGACGGGGAAGACGGCAACGGACGACACGGGGTGTCCGAACCTCGCGGTCGGTTATCCCCAGAATACGAGGCTGTAGACGTAGGCGAAAGCAAACGTCCAACGCAGACCAAACCGGAGGTGACGTCATGGCTCCATTGTGGCCCATCTCGCCCCCCTCTCCCCAAAATCGCGATCCCGGCTTACCACAAAGTAGGGACATCGGCGTCATGTCTCTATTTCATCAAGCTTGCCACGTACGAGCGATGCTGGGACCACCGCATCGGGACCGAATCTCCGGATCGCCTTGTCCATCGCCTGCTCGGCCTCGCGCCACCCGGTCTCCCGCTCGCCGAGACTGAGCTGCCTGGTGGCCTCCTCCGCCGGGCGCAGGTTCTCCATCCGGACCCCCACCAGGCGCAGCCGCACCCGCTCCAGGCCCGCGGCCTGGAACAACTCGCAGGCGGTCGCGTAGATCACCTGGGCCACGTCGGTCGGCTCACGCAACGTGCGCGAGCGCGTGATCGTCGTGAAATCGGCTCGGCGAAGCTTCACACTTACAGTTCTTCCCACGTGTCCGCCCTTACGCATCCTGGCGGCCACCCGCTCCGACAGCCGCAGCAGCTCGCGCCTGATGACGCCGGGGTCGTCGACGTCCGTGGCGAAGGTCTCCTCGTTGCCGATGCTCTTGTCGGGCACGTGCGCGCTCACCTGGCGCTCGTCGCGCCCCCAGGCCAGCGCCGCCAGGTGGCCGCCCACCGCCTGCCCCAGCTCGCGCTGGAGCGTGCCCGGCGGCACCCTGGCGAGGTCTCCGACGGTGCGGATGCCGAGGCGGACCAGGGACTGCTCGGTGCGCTCGCCGACGCCCCAGAGGGCCGACACGGGCAGCGGGTGGAGGAAGGCCACCACCTCGCCGGCCGGGACCACCAGCAGGCCGTCGGGCTTGCACTGCTTGGAGGCCAGCTTGGCCACGAACTTGCTGGAGGCCACGCCCACCGAGCACGTGATGCCGTAGCGGTCGAGAACCTGCTCCTTGATCATCGCGGCGATGGCGGCGGGCGGGCCGAGCCGCCGCCGGGCGCCGCCGACGTCGAGGAACGCCTCGTCGGAGGCGATCGGCTCGACCAGCGGGGTGATCGCGTGGAAGATCTCCATGACGCCCTTGGAGACCTCGGAGTATTTCCCGTGGCCGGGCGGGATGATCACGGCCTGCGGGCAGAGCCGGCGGGCCCGGCTCATCGGCATCGCGGAGTGCACGCCGTAGGCGCGGGCCTCGTAGGTGGCGCTGAGCACGACGCCGCGCCCGGCGGGCGAGCCCACGATGACCGGGCGGCCGCGCAGCTCGGGGCGTTCGAGCAGCTCGACGCTGGCGAAGAAGGCGTCCATGTCGACGTGGAGTATCGGGCAGCCGCTGTCATCGGCCCCGGTGCGCGGAGCGGGGCCGATGCCGGTGATCTGCTTACGGGACACGCCGTCGATTCTATCCGAACACGAATTCGATACCAGGGACGCCCCTGAGGGCGCTCAGGCGCGGTGACCCAGCACGTGCAGCTGGGTCGCGATGTCACGCAGCACGGGATGCGCGGCGGCGGCCTGCTCCAGCGCCGCCAGCGACTCGGCCGCGCCGGGCTCGCCGTCCACCAGCCGGCTCGGCACCAGGTCGGAGAAGACGCGCACGCCGTGGACCGGGCCGACCGCGAAACCGGTGGCGCCCAGCAGCTCGGCCAGCGCCCCGGCGGTGAAGCGGCGGGGCGTGGGGTCGCGCTCGCCCCAGCTCCCCCGCGGGTCGCCGAGCACCGCCCGCGCCTCGTCGAACTGCCCGGCGAGAGCGCGGTGGATGGCGCTGGCGACCGGGTTGGCGGCCAGCACGCTGACGGCGCCGCCCCTGCGCAGCACGCCCGCGACGGCGGTCAGCGCACTCAGGGGGTCCTCGACGTACTCCAGGACGCTGTGGCAGAGCACCAGATCGGCGCTGTCACGCTGGATCAGCTCGCCCAGGGCGTCGGCGTCGCCCTGCAGCGAACGCACGCCCACGCCCTTCTCCTTGGCCCGGCGCTCCAGCGCGGCCAGCGAGTCGGGGCTCGGGTCGACCACGGTGACGGAGTGGCCCAGCTCGGCCAGCGGCACGGCGAAGCCGCCGGTGCCCCCGCCGGCGTCGACGATGTCGAGCGCCTCGCGGCCGGTGGCCGCGGTCCGCTCGGCCAGGACCGACCGCAGCGCGTCCCAGACGACGGCGGTGCGCACCCCCGGGGTCCTCGTGACGCTTTCAGCACGCAACGTTGGGCTCGCCTCCCTCTCGCCCCGCGAGCTGCTGCTTCGCGGCGGGCTCCTTCGCGGACGCGCCCCAGCCTACGCGGTGCCGGCATCGTCCGCTGCCCCCGCGGGCGACAGCGGGGGCAGCGGCGAACGCAGTGCGAGGAGGGCCGGGGGAACAGGCGGGAAACGGGGAGAACAGGCGGGGATACGCAGAAGGGGCGCGTCGCGGCTGGTGACGCGCCACTTCTCCGTACGCGATCATGCCGCCCGCGCCCCCACGGCCGAGCGGTCGCTGTGTTTGGAGGCTACCCCGAAACGACCGGTTTCGACGGGTCTCTAAAGGGTGAGGCTTGGCTTGAGTTGCTTGAATCTGGCCAGCAGCCCGTTGACGAACTGAGGGGACTCGTCGGTGGACAGCTCACCCGCCAGGTGCACCCACTCGCTGATCACCACGCCCTCGGGGACGTCGGGCATCCACAGCAGCTCGTAGGTGCCGCCGCGCAGCAGGTTGCGGTCGACCGCGGGCATGCGGTCGAGGGTCCAGCCCTCGGCGTAGGTGGTGATCAGCTCGTCGATGCGCGGGCGGTGCCGCGCCACGCCCTCGACGATGGTCGAGGTGTATTCGTTGACCGGGGGCTCCTGCCGCTCCACACGCTCGGCGAGGATCCTCAGCGGGTCCTCGCCGCGCAACTCCGCCTCGAAGAGGATGTCGAGCGCACGCCTGCGCGCCTTGCCGCGTGCCGACACCTCAGGCCCGGCCGAGGTACTCGCCGGTGCGGGTGTCGACCTTCACCTTCTCGCCCGTCGTGATGAACAGCGGGACCTTGATCTCCGCGCCGGTCTCCAGCGTGGCGGGCTTGGTGCCGCCGGTGGAGCGGTCGCCCTGCAGGCCCGGCTCGGTGTTGGCGATCGTGAGCTCGGCCGCGGCGGGCAGGTCGACGTAGAGGGCGGCGCCCTCGTTGAAGGCGACCGTCGCCGTGGTGTTCTCCAGCATGTAGTTGGCGGCGGTGCCGACCGTGGAGGCGGGCACGTTGACCATGTCGTAGGTCTCGGTGTCCATGAAGACGAAGTCGTCGCCGTCGCGGTAGGAGTACTGCATCTCGCGCTTGTCGACGTTGGCCACGTCGACCTTCACGCCGGCGTTGAAGGTCTTGTCGACGACCTTGCCGGAGAGGACGTTCTTGAGCTTGGTGCGCACGAACGCGCCGCCCTTGCCCGGCTTGACGTGCTGGAACTCGACAACGCTCCAGAGCTCACCGCCCTCGAGCTTCAGCACGATGCCGTTCTTGAGGTCGTTGGTCGTCGCCACTCGTTCTTCTCCCGCGTGCGGCCGCTCTAAAGGACGAGCAGCTCCTTGGTCGTCTTGGTGAAAAGCTCCGGCCCGCCCGCACGGGTCACGAGGGTGTCCTCGATCCGGACGCCGCCTCGGCCGGGGAGGTAGACCCCGGGCTCGACGGTGATCGGAACTCGATCCTCTAGTCTACCGGTACGCGAGGGGCCCAGGAACGGCTCCTCGTGGATCTCCAGGCCGACGCCGTGCCCGAGCCCGTGCCGGAAATGCTCGCCGTGGCCCGCCTCCGCCACGATCGAGCGCGCCGCGCGGTCCACGTCACCGGCCGCCGCGCCGGGCGCGAGGGCGTGCCTGCCCGCCCGCTGCGCGGCGGCGACCAGGTCGTAGAGCTCGCGCTGCCAGGCGGCGGGCGGGCCGAGGCTGACCGTACGGGTCATGTCGGCGTGGTAGCCCTGGTAGCGGGCGCCGAAGTCCATCGTCACCAGGTCGCCGGCGCGCAGTTCCCTGTCGGTGGGCGCGTGGTGCGGGATCGCGCCGTTCTCGCCCGCGGCCACGATCGAGTCGAACGCCGGCTTGTCGGCGCCCAGCTCGGTCATGCGGTTCTCCAGCAGCCGGGCCAGCTCGCGCTCCGTCATGCCGGGGACGACGCGCGCCGACACGTCGGCGAACACCTGGTCGGTGATGGCGCAGGCGGTGCGCAGCAGCTCCAGCTCGGCGTCGTCCTTGACCGCGCGCAGCTCCTCCACCACCGGGCCGAGCGGCACCAGCTCCAGGCCCAGCCTGCGGTAGGTGGCGACGGACATGTTCGCCGCCTCGATGCCCGCGCCCGGCTCGGCCAGCCGGGCCGCGACGTCGGACGCCTCGACCACCGGGACGCCGAGGGTGCGGGCCTTGCCGATGTAACGGTTGTCGGTGGCGAGCAGCGCCGAGCCGTCGGCCCGGACCAGGACGGCCGCGTTCGAGCTGGCCAGGCCCGTCAGGTAGCGGACGTTGACCGCGGAGGTGACGAGGAGCGCCGGCACCTCGCGGCCGGGCAGCAGCGCGGCGAGCCGCGCCAGGCGCGCCGCGTGATCAAAGGTCATCCCGCCAATCTACGACCCCTGCCGCACCTGGCGCGGCGCGGGCCCGCCGAGCCGGCGGCGTGCCGGGTCAGCGGTCCGGGACGACCCATTCGCGCATGAACTCCGCGAGCGGGCCGGTCGGCTCCATGTCACCCTTCCGCTGGGCGTGCTGGAGGTCGCGGTAGACCCGGGCGACCTCCTTGGCCGCGGCCTCGCGGTGGCCGGCGGCGTACTTGCCGGCCGCCTTGCGCAGCTTGTCCTGGGCCTTGGCGGCGACGTCCGGGTTGATGCCGTTCGTGCCCACCTGGTGCCGCACCGCCTCGTCGAACGCGGCCAGCCACCGGCCCCAGCCGCCGGGCGGCTCCTGGTCCGGGCGGAGGGTGCCGCGGACAGGGGGCGTCTCGCGCAGCGCGCCGGGCGGCTCGGAGTCCGGCCCGAAGGTGGTCACGTTGCCCGGGGACGCCTGGGCCGACGGGCTGGGGGGCTCGCCGGTGGGCCAGTCGGACGTCGTGGTGGGCGTCTGTCCCGGCACGGCGGCCGTGGTCAGCTCGTCGCTGGGGGTGGCCACCGCGACGGGGCCGCTCTCGTCGGGGTCGCCGCCGGCGTTCGCCCAGAGCACCATGCCGAGGGTCACCGCGACGATGGCGGCCACGGCCGCGCCGAGCTGGACGACGAGCCTCCGGCCGCCACGCGCCGGCTGCCGCGGCCCCTCCTCCGGCGTGAGGTCACCGGCCTGGTAGACGGCGGTGTCACCGGCACGGGCCACCGAGGAGACGCCGGGACCGCCAGGACCGCTGGGACCACCAGGGCCGCTGGGACCACCAGGGCCGCTGGGACCACCAGGGCCGCTGGGACCGCCAGGGCCGCCGGGGATGCCGTCGCGCAGCATGGCGCCGGTCACGGGCACGCCGGCCGGGGCCGCCGGGGCGTCGGGGTTGGCGCGGGGGTGGGCGATGGCCACCAGCGCGCGGCGGATGGTCTCACCTCCGGCCGGGCGGCGCGCGGGATCGTCCGCGATCATGGCCAGCACCAGGCGGTCCAGCTCGGCGGGCACCCCGGCCCTGATCGCGCTGGGCGGCACCGGCCCCCCGCCACGCTCCCCTGCGGCAGGCGCTGCCGAGGCGTCCCCCGCGGCGGGGGCGTCGTTGCCCGGGGCGGGCGGGCCGTCCTCTCCGGCCGGGCCGCTGCCGCCGGGGGCGTCGGCGAAGGGGTGGCGTCCGCACAGGAGCTCGTAGCAGAGGCAGCCCAGGGCGTACACGTCGCCGGCGGGGCGGGCCTCGTCCCCGGCGGCCCGTTCCGGCGCCAGGTAGCGGGGGTCGCCGCCGGGCGCTGCCGTGCCGCCGAGCCCGAAGCCGACCACCTTGAGCACCCCGCTGCCGGCCCTGCGGAAGCTGTCCGGGTCGATCTCGCCGTGCACCACCCCGGCCCTGTGCGCGGCGTCCAGGCCGGCCGCGGCCTGCGCGACCAGGTCGCACGTCTCCACCACGCCGAGGGTGCCGCCCGCGGCCTCGCGCTCCTCGCCGAGGCTGGGGCCCGTGAGGTGCTCCATCACCAGGTACGGCGCCCCGTCGTGCTCGCCGACGTCCAGCACCATGGCGACGTTCGGGTGGATGACCTTGGCCACGGCCTGGGCGTGCTGCCGGAGCAGTTCAGGGGTTCCTGCGCCCCGCAGCAGCTTCACGGCCACGACCCAGTCGGCGCGGGTGTCGTAGCCCCGCCACACCTCGCCCACCGGCCCGGAGCCGATGCGCTCCTCCAGCCGGTACCGGTCGGCTATCAACGCCGGCGTCGTCGCGTCGGACATATCCCCGCCAAACACTCGTACATCATGATTTCCGACCACCATAGGGCCCCAAAGCCCCACGTGCCTCCGAAGTCGCACGATGGCCGGTCACGAGGAGAGCATGTCGAAGTGGAAGCCGATCACCAGCGCGGCCAGCGACAGGACGCGGAAGTGCACCGCCTGCGGATGCTCCAGCCACCCGGCCAGCTTCGCCAGCCCCCAGCCGGTAAGCCGGCGCGCGCCGAGCCAGACGAACACGGTGGCGTACGCGCCGGCGACGGTCCCTGTCAGCCCGACGGCCATCATGACCAGCACCTCGACGACCCAGTTCGGCGCCCGCCAGTCCGGCGCGAGCGCCGCCAGGGCGAACCACCAGCCGGAAAGGAGCAGGACGAAGAGCGGCAGGTCGGCGCGGTCGCGTTCACGGCGCAGCCAGGCGGCGGCGGACGTGAGGCGGTCATGACCGGCTATGTCGAGGATGATCGTCAGGCCGGCCAAGAACGAGACGACCTTGCCCGCGCGCCCCAGTGCCAGGATCGACCAGCCGTGGATCGTGTGCTGGTTCACCTGGACGTCGCCGAACCACATGCGCCACGCTTCGAGGTAGCTGATGTCCGCCACGAACGGAGCGTAGAGGCGGCCGCGCCCGCCGCCCAGTGCCCCGGGTCAGGCCGCGACCGGCTCCGGCGCCCGCCGTGTCCCGGCCGGGCCGTCGTCGAGCGGCTGCGGCGGCGCTGAACTTGGCGAGCGGCGCGAGCAGGTCCCACCCGTACGTGGACACGGCCTTGCCGATGAGGCCCGCCGTGCCGATCGGCGCGAGCCTGATGACCCACCACAGCGCCTTCTGGACCAGCTCCAGCACCGACCGGGCGAGCGCGAGGGCCGGTTCTGCCTTCTCCCCCGCGGCCAGGGCGGCCGCGCCGAGCACGGCGCCCAGGAAGACGATCTGCAGGACGTTGACCTCGGTGAAGGCGGTGACGACGTTGGTGGGCAGGATGCCGGTGACGAAGTCGAGCCAGGTGCCGGCGTGCTCGGGGGCCCTGGCCGCGCCGGTGTCGAGGGTGACGCCGCGGCCCGGGTCGATGAGCAGGCCGAGCCCGATGGCGAGGGCCACCGACACCGCGGCGGTGATCAGGAACCACATCAGCGTCTTGGCGGCGAGCCTGGCCGCGCCGTTGACGTTGCGCAGGTTGGCGACGCTGACCAGCACGGCGGTGAGGACGAGCGGCGGCACGGCGAGCTTGAGCAGCTGGACGAAGATCTGGCCGACCCTGCTCAGGGTCTCGGCCAGCCAGGTCACGTCCCAGATCCTGGCGGCGAAGCCCAGCGCGACGCCGGCGGCGAGGCCGGTGAGGAGCTGGAGCGAGAAGGAGAATCTCTTCGTGACTCCTCCGCTCCTGAAGGGAGCGGCTTCTCGCTAAGCCGCTTCCGCAGCGTCGCGAAGGGCAAGCCCTGCCCTGAGAATGTTGACCGCCGCGTTCACGTCGGCGTGCGCGGCATGTCCACACGCCGTACAGACGAACGAAGCTTGGGAAACGCGGTTCTCCTTCGCACAGTGCCCGCAGCGGGCGCACGTGCGGGAGGTGCCGGCCGGGTTCACCACGATCAGCTTGCGACCGGCGCTTTCAGCCTTGTACGCGAGGATCGTCAGGAACACCCCCCAGCCCGCATCCAGGATCGAACGGTTGAGACCTGCCTTGGCGGCGACGTTGCAGCCGGGGGCCTCGATCGTGCCGGACGCCGAGCGGGTCATGTTCGCGATCCGCAGGTCCTCGTGCACGATCAGGTCGTAGTCGCCGACCAGCGCCAGCGCGGCCTTGTGCGCGTGGTCGAGGCGTTGCCGCCGGACCTTGGCGTGCAGCGCGGCGACACGGGCCACCTGTTTGCGGCGGCGTTTGGAGCCCCGCTTCTTGCGGGCGAGGTCGCGCTGCGCCGCCGCGAGGCGATCGGCGGTCGCGGCGAGGTGGCGCGGGTTGGCCACCCGGCCGCCGTCGCTGGTGGTGACCAGCGAGGCGACGCCCATGTCGATCCCGGCCACCGCGCCCGCAGGGGGCAGCGGCTCGGCGGGCACGTCGTCATACGACAGCACCACGTACCAGCGCGCGCCCTCCCGCTTCACACTGATCGTCTTCACCCGGCCTCTGACTGGCCGGTACTGGTTCACCCGGACATGCCCGATGCCCTGAAGGCGCACGAACGTCGCGGCCGGGTGCCCGGGCTGGGAGTCCCACCGGCAGCCGTCGCCGTCCTTCGGCCACTCGACCGTGTCGAACCGGCCCCGCCCCTTGAACCGAGGGTAGCCCGGCGTACGCCCGGCCTTGACCCGGTCGAAGAACGCGCGAAACGCCTTGTCCAGACGGCGCAGCGTGGCCTGCTGGGAGGAGAACGACCACCGGCCCTGCCCGCCGGGGTCGTCGCCGCGGATGTGCTTCAACTCGGCCGACTGGTCGCCGTACCGTACGCTCACGCCCGCCTTGGCGTAGGCCGTGCGGCGGTGCTCCAGCGCGGCGTTGTACAGCGTGCGGTGGTCCTCCAGGCACGCGGCGAGCGCGGCGGCCTGCCTGCTCGTGGGACGGAGCAGGAACCTGTACGACCTACGCACGGCCACCGCCTTCGGGCCGCTCGTACCGCGTCTCGATACAGCGCTGCACCGTCTCGGCCGGAACCGCACCGGCCGTGGCCGCGAAGTAGGACCGCGACGACAGTGTGGGCAGTCGAGAGCGCAGGTGCCCGAACTCGGCGCGCAGGTGGTGGGAGGTGAAGCCCTCGAACTGGCCGGCCACATACGACGGCGAGTTCTTCGGGCAGGGCTTGACGAACAGATGTACGTGGTCCGGCATCACCTCAAGCGACACGATCTCCGGCCGTGCTCGCCGGCTTTGGCACGGATCAACTCCTCAAGCCGGTCCTTCACCCGCCGACAAGGACGGGCGGCGATACTTCGGGCACCACACCACGTGGTACCCGAGGTCATACGCCGCACCGGGAGAAGTGCGTGCCTGACCAACACGCGATCATCATAGAAGCACCGCCCGTCTAGCATGTGACGAACGGAGATCTCTGATGTGCGGACCATGCGGGTCACTGCACGCTGATAGGAGGAAAGCTCCGGACTTGTGAGGCTGTCAGTGGTCGCGGCGTCGTACGGTCAGCGACACAGCGACGTGTGCAGCCGGCACAACGCCGGTGGGACCCGGAGCATTCCTTCCAGGAAGGGTGATTCACTTCACCCGATCGGTCAGCCGGCGATCTCCTTGATCTGCTCGATGAGCCGGACCCGCTCCTCGTGCGTACGGCCCAGCGGCGCCACGTTGAGCGTCGTGACCCCCGACTCCTTGAACGCCTGCACCCGGTCGCGCACGAACCCCTCGCTGCCGACCAGCGACATCTTCTCCAGCAGCTCGGCCGGCACCTGGGCGGCGGCCTCGTCCTTCTTGCCCTGGAGGTAGAGGTCCTGGATCACCTCGGCCTCCTTCTCGTAGCCGTAGCGCCGGGCCAGGTCGTTGTAGAAGTTCTTGCCCTTGGCGCCCATGCCGCCGATGTAGAGGGCCGCCATCGGCCGCCCGAACTCCAGCAGCCCGGACACGTCGTCGCCGATCGCGAGGGACGCCTGCGCGATCACGTCCAGCTCGCCCAGCTCGGGGTCGCGCCCGGCCTTGCCGGCGGCCAGGGCCTCGCCCCACACGTCGCCGGCCTTCTCCGGCACGTAGAAGATCGGCTCCCAGCCCTCGGCCAGCTCGGCGGCCAGCTCGACGTTCTTGGGGCCGATCGCGGCGACCACGATGGGGATGCGGGGGCGCACCGGGTGGTTGATGATCTTCAGGGGCTTGCCCAGGCCGGTGCCCTGACCGGGCGGGAGCGGCACCTGGTAGTAGCGGCCCTGGTGCTCCACGCGCTCGCGCCGCCACACCTGGCGGCAGATCTCGATGACCTCCCGCGTACGCGCGAGCGGCGCGGTGTACGGGACCCCGTGGAAGCCCTCGATCACCTGCGGCCCCGACGCGCCGATGCCGAGCGTGAAGCGCCCGTCGGAGACGAAGTCGAGCCCGGCGGCGGTCATGGCCAGGAGCGTCGGCGTGCGCGAGTAGATCGGCAGGATGCCGGAGGCGATCTGCAGCCGCTCGGTCTTCGCCGCGATGTAGCCCATCTGGCTGACCGCGTCGAAGCTGTAGGCCTCGGCCACGAACACGATGTCCAGTCCGGCCTTCTCGTAGTCCGCCAGCTCGGCGACGGTCTCCTTGAAGCCGCCCGAGTAGTTGATTGCCATACCGATGCGCATGCCGGGCTCCCCTAGAACCGAATGATGTTCCGTTTCGACGCGAACAGGCTATCGCGTCGGCTCTCGGACGGGGAGCGGCTAGCCTGGGACGGGTGCTGAGTCGCGTTGTCATGGTGCTGTCGGCGGTCGTGGCCGCGGCTCTGGCGGGTCATCGGCTGATCCCCTCGCTCGGCGGGTTCACCCCCGTCCTGGAGAGCCTGCTGCCCTGGATCGGGCTGGCCGTGCCGGTGCTGCTGCTCGCCGCCGCGCTCGCGCGGTCCACCGTGGCCGCCGCGGCCGCGCTGGTGCCGGGGGTGGTGTGGGCGGCGATGTTCGGCTCGACGCTGCTGCGCACGCCGCCCGGCGGGGCCAGCGACCTGTCCGTGGGCACGGTCAACGTCGGGGTGCGCAACGACGCCTCCGGCGAGGCCGTACGCGCCGTCGCCAAAGATCTCGACCTGCTGGCCGCCCAGGAGCTGACGCCCGGAGGCCCGGCCGCCAAGCAGCTCAACAAGATGTTCAAGTACCACTACCCGGTCAGCACGGTCGGCCTGTGGAGCCGCTACCCGCTCACCCGCACCGAACCGCTGGACGTCGGCATGGGCTGGCCGCGCGCCCTGCGCGCCGTCGCCACCACCCCCAAGGGCAAGGTCACGGTCTACGTCATGCACCTCGCCTCGGCCCGCCCCGGCCACACCGCCTCCCGCGACGCCTCGCTGGCCCGCGCCCGCGCTCTGGTCGACGCCGACCCGAGCCGGCGCATCCTGCTGCTCGGCGACCTCAACACCGCCACCACCGACCGCAACCTGCGCGGCCTCACCCCGCCGCTCACCGACGCGCAGAGCGTGGCGGGCGACGGGTTCGGCTTCACCTGGCCGGCCGAGTTCCCGGTCACCCGGCCCGACCACATCCTGTTCAAGGGGATGGAGGCCACCGAGGCCGGCGTCGCCCCGGCGACGGGCAGCGACCACCGCGCGGCGATCGCCTCGTTCCGCTTCTAACGACGCTCCCCGCCGAGGTCCGGCGTGCCGGGGTCCAGCAGGGCGAGGTCCTGCGGCGTGTCGATGTCGGCGGGGTCGCCGTGGCCGTCGCACGGCACCTCGGTGACCAGTTCCGGATGGGCCTTGACGAACGCGCGGGCGCCGACGTCCCCCACCGCGCGCTCGGCCACCTCGGCGAAGTGCTCGCGGGCGATGAGCACCGGGTTCCTGCGCCGGCCCCCGTACGTGGCGACGGCCAGCCCGGCGCGGGCGTCGATCAGCGCGCGCACCGCGCCCGGCCGGATCAGCGGCTGGTCCACCAGCGCGATCACCACGGCCTCCGCCTCCTCGGGCAGCGCGGCCAGGCCGGCCCGCAGGGACGAGCCCATGCCGGAGGCCCAGCCGGGGTTGCGCACGGCGACCGCCCCGCTCACCGGCGCGTCGGCCGCGCCCAGCACCACCACGACCGGATGGCAGCCGCCCTCCGCCAGCAGGCGCACGCCCCGGTCGAGCAGGCGCTCGCCGCCGTACTCGACGAGCGCCTTCGGGGTGCCGAGCCGTTCGCCGCGCCCGGCCGCGAGCAGCAGCCCCGCGATCACGGCGACTCGTGGTGGATGCGGCCCCGCGTGGTGGACAGGGGGCGGCCGGTGCCGCCCCAGCGGAGCTGGATCAGCTCGGCGGCGATCGACACGGCGGTCTCCTCGGGGGTGCGCGCGCCGAGGTCCAGGCCGATGGGCGAGCGCAGCCGCGACAGCTCCTCCTCGGTGAGCCCGGCCTCGCGCAGCCGGGCCAGGCGGTCCTCGTGGGTACGGCGCGAGCCCATGGCGCCGACGTACCCGGCGTCGGTGCGCAGCGCCACCTCCAGCAGGGGGACGTCGAACTTCGGGTCGTGGGTGAGCACGCAGATCACCGTGCGCTCGTCCACCTCGACCGCGGCGAGGTAGTCGTGCGGCCACTTGACCACGACCTCGTCGGCGTCGGGGAAGCGCTTGGCCGTGGCGAAGACCGGCCGGGCGTCGCAGACCGTGACGTGGTAGCCGAGGAACTTGCCGACCCGCGCCACCGCCGCCGCGAAGTCGATCGCCCCGAACACCAGCATCCGCGGCGGCGGCGCGAAGGCGTGCACGAACACCGCGAGGTCGTCCAGCCGCCGTTCCCCCTCGCCGCCGTAGCGGCGGATGCCGGTCACGCCCTGGGCGAGCATGCCGCGGGCATCGTCGTCCACGGCCTCGTCGAGGCGGCGTACCCCGAGGGTGCCCGAGGCCCGGTCCGGCCAGACGATCCGGCGCGCCCCCATGTGGCCGGGGCCGGAGACGACCGTGGCGACGGCGACCGGCTCGTGCGCCTCGATGGACGCGGCCACCTCGCCGAGCTGGGGGAAGGTCTCGATCGAGATGGGCTCGACGAGGATGTCGATGATGCCGCCGCAGGTGAGGCCGACGGCGAAGGCGTCGTCGTCGGTGACCCCGTAGCGCTGGAGCACCGGCGTGTCGATCTCGCCGGCCAGCTCGAACACCGCGCCCTCGACGCAGCCGCCGGACACGCTGCCCACGACCTCGTCGCCGCGCACCGCCATCGCCGCGCCCGGCGGGCGCGGCGCGCTGCTGAACGTGCTGACCACGGTCGCCAGCCCGAACTTGAGCCCCGACCGGTACCAGCGCATGATCTCCGGCAGCACGTCACGCATGGGCGAGCCTTTCGCTGAGTTGCTCGTAGGCGGCCAGGCTGTGCCCGGCCACCAGGTCGTCGATGTACGGCAGTGCGGCCCGCATGCCGCCCGTGAGCGGCTGGTAGTCCTCATACCCCTTGTGCGGGTTGACCCATATGATGCGGTACGCCTGCCGCGAGAGCCTGGCCATCTGGGCGGCGAGCAGGCCGGGGTCACCGCGTTCCCAGCCGTCGGAGGCGATCACCACGATCGCGCCCCGCGCGCTGAACCGGGTGAGGTACTCCCGCAGCTCCTCCCCCAGCCGGGTGCCGCCGCTCCAGTCGGGGATGACCTTCGACGCCTCGTTCAGGGCGGTGCCGGGGTCGCGGTGGCGCAGCTCGGCGGTGACCGGGGTGAGGCGGGTGCCGACGGAGTAGACCCGGGTGGCCCGGGGCTCGCTCATGACCAGGGCGTGGGCGAAGCGCAGCAGGGTCTCGGCGTAGGGGGCCATGGAGCCGCTGACGTCCACGAACAGCACCACCGTACGGGGCCGGGAGGCGTGCTCACGACGGCGCAGCCGGGCCACCTCGCCCTTGCGCAGCGCCTCCCTGATCGTCCTGCGCCGGTCGAGCGCGCCGCGGTGCGCGCTCTCGAAGCGGCGCGAGCGCCGCCGGGCCCGCCGGTCGCGCAGCAGCGCCAGCAGGCGGTGCACCTCGGCCCGCTCGGCCTCGGTGAGCCTGGCGACGTCCCGGTGGCGCAGGACCTCGGCGCGGCTCGCGGTCGCGGGCGCGGCCGTCGCGTCCTCGGAGCCGTCCTCCTCGCCGCCCGGGTCCTCGCGCGCCGCCAGGTGCCGGGTGACGCTCGTGACGGCCGTACGGGCGAGCGTGGCGCGCCGCCCGGAGAAGTAGGCGGCGAAGCAGCGGTCGTAGCGGGGCAGGTCGTCCGGCGTCGCGCAGAGCGTGAGCCGTCCGGCCCAGTAGACGGCGGCGCGGTCGGTCACGTCGAGGTGGGCGAGCGCGGCCAGCAGGCTCTGGGTGCGGTCGTGGTCGGCGGCCACCCCGGCGGCCCGCAGCGTCCTGGCGAAGCCCGTCATGGTGGCGACCAGCCCGCCGGCGTCCTCGGGCGCGTCCTGGTCAGTCATGGGAGAGCAGCCCGCCGCCGAGGACGCTCACCACGTCCTCCCGGTACTTCAGCGCCGCCCCCAGCGTGGCGGCGGCGAGCTCCGGGTTCAGCTCCTTCGCGCCCAGCGTCAGCAGCGCCTCCGTCCAGTCGAGCGTCTCGGCCACGCCGGGCGGCTTGACCAGGCCGGCCTGGCGCATGCGCTCGGCCGCCCGCGCGACCTGGAGCGCGAGGGCCTCGGTGCAGCGCGGCAGGCGGCGCAGCAGGATGGCCACCTCGCGGTCGTAGCCCGGGTGCTCCAGCCAGTGGTAGAGGCAGCGCCGCTTGAGCGCGTCGTGCACCTCCCTGGTCCGGTTGGAGGTCACCACGACCACCGGCGGCGTCTCCGCCCTGATCGTGCCCAGCTCGGGGATCGAGATCGTGAAGTCCGACAGGACCTCCAGCAGGAACGCCTCGAACTCGTCGTCGGCCCGGTCGATCTCGTCCACCAGCAGCACGCTGGGCTGCGTCTCGATCGCCTTCAGCAGCGGGCGGGCGATGAGGAAGCGCCGGTCGTAGATCTCGCCCTCCAGCCGGCCGACGTCGGTGACCCCGGCCGCCTCCGCGGCCTTGAGATGCAGGAGCTGGCGGGCGAAGTCCCAGTCGTAGAGCGCCTGGGCGGCGTCCAGGCCCTCGTAGCACTGGAGCCGGATGAGCGGCGCCCGCAGCAGCGCGGCCAGGGTCTTGGCCAGCTCGGTCTTGCCGACGCCCGCCTCACCTTCGAGGAACAGCGGCCGTCCCATGCGCAGCGCGAGGAAGGCGGCCGTGGCGAGCCCTTCGTCGGCCAGATAAGCGTGCCGGTCGAGCAGCTCGATGAGCTTTCCCGGCGACTGGATGTCCATTGTCCTGATTGTCCGGCGCAGCACGCCTTCAGGCTACGACGACACCCGCCCCGGCCATAAGGTGTCGGGACCGGCGTGACACGCCGTCAGGACCGCTCCGGAGCCTCACCGCGCTCGTGGATCAGCGCCGTCAGCTCGGCGACGGCCTGCGCGGCGCGGGCCTTCTCCGAGCCCTGGATGCCCATGGCGCCGATCGTGCTGCCGTCGGAGAAGTCGACGCGCGGCCACGGCTCGCCCGGCGTCATGGACACCTCCAGGACCTCCGGCCAGGAGTAACGGTGGGTGCGGACCGCGTTGACGAGGGTGACGCCGTGCTCGTCGGCGTGCACCCGCACCCGGCCCAGCAGGTGCAGCACGTACGCCACCGCCCCGCCGAACGCGACGATCGCGATGCGGTCGGGCAGCTTGAACGGCTCGGCGATGAAGATCGCCATGATCACCGCGCCCGCCACGACCAGCGCGGCGAAGCCGTAGGCGACCATGCGCGGGACGCGCGGGCGCCAGGTGACGGGCAGAGGCGGCGGCGGGACGGCGGACTCGGACACGAGGAGAACCTACCGCAGCTCAGGGCAGGTCCCGCAGGAGGAGTGGCCGGTTCGGCGCGATGTCGGGACCGGCCTCTCCCCCCGCGGGAGCGCGGCTCAGGCGAGGCCGCGCAGGAGGAGGGCGGTCTCCATGGCGGCGACGGCCGACTCGTACCCCTTGTCCTCCTTGCTGCCCGGCAGCCCCGACCGGTCGAGCGCCTGGTCCAGGGTCTCGCAGGTGAGCACGCCGTTGCCGACCGGCGTGCGCTCGTCCAGCGAGACCCGGGTCAGGCCGGCGGTCACCGAGTCGCAGACGTAGTCGAAGTGGGCGGTCTCGCCGCGGATGACCGCGCCGAGCGCCACCACGGCGTCGCAGCGGCGGGCCAGCGCCTGGGCGACCACCGGGATCTCCAGGGATCCCGGCACCCGCACCACGGTGGCCCGCGCGCCGCTGTCGTCGCAGGCGCGCACGGCCCGCGCCACGAGCTGGTCGGTGATCTTGGCGTGCCAGGTGGCGGCCACCACCCCCACCGTCAGCCCCGCGGCGTCCGGCACCGCGACCTGGGGACGTCCTTCCCCGCTCATCAGATACCTCCGAAGAGACCCCCGCCTTCAGGCGGGGGAGGAATCGGACTCCTGCCGGGCAGGGCAGGAGCAGGCGATACGCCGCCAGGCGCACCGCCGTCGTCTTGCGAGATCGGCCGGTGCGGAAGTGATCTCGCACCTAGGATCGAGGGATGGCGCAGCTGGTGAAGCGGACCTACAAGTACCGCTTCCACCCGACCCCCGAGCAGGCAGAGGAGCTTGTCCGGACGTTCGGTTGCGTGCGCCTGGTCTACAACAAGGCATTGGAAGAGCGGACCCGCGCCTACAGGCTGGAGGGCCGCGGCGTCTCCTACGCGGAGTCGTCGGCCGCGCTGACGGCGTGGAAGAAGACCCCCGAGCTGGCGTTCCTGTGTGAGGTGTCGTCGGTGCCGTTGCAGCAGACGCTCAGGCATCTGCAGGCGGCGTTCGCGAACTTCTTCGCCCGCCGGGCCAAGTACCCGACGTTCAAGAGCAGAAAGCGGTCGCGGGCGTCGGCCGAATACACCCGCTCGGCGTTCCGCTGGCGCGACGGCCGGCTCACCCTGGCCAAGATGGCAGCTCCGCTGGACATCGTGTGGTCGCGCCCACTCCCGGAGGGGGCTGAGCCGTCCACGGTCACGGTGTCGAGGGACGCGGCGGGGCGGTGGTTCGTGTCCCTGCTGGTGGAGGAGAAGATCGCGCCGTTGCCGCCGGTCGAGCAGGCCGTCGGGGTGGACGCGGGCCTCACCATGCTGGCGACGCTGTCGTGCGGTGAGCAGATCGTCAATCCGCGTCATGAGCGTCGTGAGCGTCGCAGGCTGGCCAAGGCGCAGCGGGCGCTGGCCCGTAAGGAGAAGGGGTCGAAGAACCGGGCCAAGGCCCGGCTGAAGGTGGCGCGGGTGCATGCCCGGATCGCCGACCGCAGGCGCGACTATCTGCACAAGGTCACCACACGGCTGGTTTCCGAGAATCAAGTGATCGCCGTGGAGGACCTGTCCGTCCGCAACCTGGTCAGGAACCGCAGGCTGGCCCGCGCCGTCTCCGACGCCGGCTGGCGGGAGCTGCGGTCCATGCTGGAGTACAAGACGGCCTGGTACGGCCGCACCCTTGTCGTGGCAGACCGCTGGTTCCCCTCCTCCAAGCTGTGCTCGGCCTGCGGGACCCTGCGAAAACAGCTGCCGTTGACCGCCCGCGAGTGGACCTGTGCGTGTGGCGTGGCCCATGACCGGGACGTGAACGCGGCCCGGAACCTGCTCGCCGCCGGGCTGGCGGAGAGCTGAAACGCCTGTGGAGCTGGTGCAAGACCTCAAACGGGAGTCCTCCTCTCGGGCGGGCGACCGGCGGTGAAGCAGGAAGGCCGACCGGCGACGGTCGGAATCCCCCTCGTTCACGAGGGGGAGGATGTCAAGAAGCCTCCGAGATGTCGTGGCCGAGGCGGTCGCGCTTGGCCTTCAGGTACCGCTCGTTGTAGGGGTTGACGGCCACGGGCATGGGCTCGCGGCCGAGGACCTTGATGCCGTAGCCGTCCATGCCCTTGAGCTTGGCCGGGTTGTTGGTGAGCAGCCGCACCGACTTCACGCCGAGGTCGGCGAGGATCTGCCCCGCGTTGGAGAACTCCCGCGCGTCCACCGGCAGCCCGAGCTCCAGGTTGGCGTCCACGGTGTCGGAGCCGTTGTCCTGGAGGCTGTACGCCTTGAGCTTGGCCAGCAGCCCGATCCCCCTGCCCTCGTGCCCGCGCAGGTAGACGACCACGCCGCGGCCCTCCTGGGCGATGGCCGACATCGCGTTGTCGAGCTGCACGCCGCAGTCGCAGCGCAGCGAGCCGAACACGTCGCCGGTCAGGCACTCGGAGTGGGCGCGTACGAGGACGTTCTCGCCGTCGCCCAGCTCGCCGTAGACGAGCGCCATGTGCTCGCCGCCGTCGAGCGCGCTGGCGTAGCCGTAGCCACGCCACAGGCCGTACACGTTGGGCAGGCGCGTCTCGGCGACCCGGGTGACCATGCTCTCGACCCGCCGCCGGTGGTCCACGAGCTGTTCGATGGAGACCAGCGCGAGGCCGTGCCGGTCGGCGAAGAGCCGCAGCTCGGGCAGGCGGGCCATGCTGCCGTCGTCGTTGACGATCTCGGCCAGCGCGCCGGCCCCGGACAGGCCGGCCAGCCGGGCCAGGTCCACCGCGGCCTCGGTGTGGCCGCGCCTGGCCAGCACGCCGCCCTCGTGGTAGCGCAGCGGGAAGACGTGCCCGGGGCGGACCAGCTCGTTGGGCTCGGTCGCGGAGTCGGCGAGCGTGCGGATGGTCCGCGCCCGGTCGGCCGCGGAGATGCCGGTGGTGACGCCGTCGCGGGCGTCCACGGTGATCGTGTACGCCGTCCGCATGCGCTCCTTGTTGTGGAACACCATGAGCGGCAGCCCGAGCCGGTCGAGCTCCTTGCCCTCCATGGCCACGCAGATCACGCCGCTGGTGTGCCGGATGGTGAACGTGCACAGCTCGGGCGTCGCCTTGGCGGCGGCGAAGATGAGGTCGCCCTCGTTCTCCCGGTTCTCGTCGTCCACGACCACGACCGGCTTGCCGTTGCGGATGTCCTCGATGGCGCGCTCGATCGGGTCGAGCTCGATCCTCTCCTCGTTCACTGGGCCACCGCCACCCGCGGCGCCGCCGCCGTCTCGGCGCGGTACTCGCGCAGCCACTTGACGAACCCGACGACGACCAGCACGAAGAACACCCCGTACACCCATCCGGAGACGACCAGCCCTGAGCTGAAGGCGAGCGGCACCCCGACCAGGTCGACGGCCACCCACACCATCCAGAAGTCGACCAGCGCGCGCCCCTGCGCCCAGGTGGCGATCGCGCTGCCGACGAAGATGTAGGCGTCGGCGGCCACCAGGAACGCGCCCTTCGGCAGCGGCACCTGCGCGCCCCACGACAGCTTCGTCACCCAGAACAGCAGCCCGACCAGCAGGGTCCCCGCCACCAGGGCGGCGATCAGCAGCAGCCGCTCCCACCCGCCGGCGGGCCGGATCGCGAGCTGCTTGCCGCCCTGGGTGCCGCGCCGCCACGCCCACCAGCCGTACAGCGCCAGGATCCCGAACATGGCCTGCTTGAGCGCGTTGCCGGTGATGTGCGCGTTGATCGAGGCGATGAACAGCAGCACCGAGCCGGTGAACTGCACCGGCCAGGTCCACATCGACTTGCGCATGGCCAGCAGCACCGTGGACAGCGCGGCGATGTTGCCGACCAGGTCCGTCCAGAGCACGTGTGTGCCGAATATCGTGAATCCGGCGTCCGCCCAGTTCACTGCCTGACCACCAGCCTTTCCACATACTTCGCGATCACGTCGACCTCGAGGTTCACCAGATCGCCCACGCGGCGTTCGCCCATGGTGGTGAGGCGCAACGTGGTCGGGATGAGGCTCACGCCGAAGCTTTCGTCGTCAACCGTGGTGACCGTCAGGCTGATTCCGTCGATCGCGATCGAGCCCTTCTCCGCGACGTAGCGGCTCAGCGTCCCGGGGAGGGAGAAGCGCAGGTCGTCCCAGCTCTCGCCGGGGTCGCGGGACAGCAGCACGGCGGTGCCGTCCACGTGGCCCTGCACGATGTGGCCGCCGAGGCGCTGGTCGGCGCGTACGGCCCGCTCCAGGTTGACCGCGGACCCCGCGGAGAGCGCGCCGAGGGAGGTGCGGTCGAGGGACTCCCGCATCACGTCCGCGGTGAAGACGCCGTCCGCGGCCTCCACCACCGTCAGGCAGACGCCGTTGACGGCGATGGAGTCGCCGTGGCGGGCGTCTGAGGTGACCAGCGGGCCGCGTACGGAGAGCCGGGCGCCGCCACCGGCGTGTTCGACGGCGACGACCTCGCCCTTTTCCTCAATGATTCCGGTGAACATCGATCACTGCTCCCTGCTGGGTTGCGCGGCGGGCCGGGCGATCAAGCGAACATCTGGCCCTATGGGGGAAATTTCGTCGAAAGTCAGGCGGTGGATGGCGTCGATCGTCCCCACTCCGGCGGGGCCGAGCGCCGCGCGGCCGGAGCCCAGCAGCGCCGGGGCCACGTACGCGACCACCCGGTCGGCGAGCCCTTCGCGCAGGAACGATCCGGCGAGCGTCGGCCCGCCCTCCAGGAAGACGCCGACCACGTCGCGGGCGGCCAGCTCGGCCAGCAGGGCGCGCAGGTCGAGGCCGCTCCCATGGCGGGGCAGGCGCAGGACGTCGGCCTTGAGCCTGCCGGTGTCGGCGTCGTCGGCCACGGCGAGGAGGGTGGGAGCCTGGTCGTCGAGCACGCGGGCGTCCGGGGGCGTACGGGCCTCGGTGTCGACCACGACCCGCAGCGGCGGCCGGCGCGCGGCGGACGGGCCGTCAGGACGGGCCGTGAGCCGGGGGTCGTCGGCGAGCACGGTGCCGACGCCCGCGACGATCGCGTCCGCGGCGGCCCGCAGCCGGTGCACGTCGGCCCGCGCCTCCGGCGAGGTGATCCACTGGCTGGTGCCGTCCTCGGCGGCCGAGCGGCCGTCGAGCGTGGCGGCGAACTTCCAGGTCACGTGGGACCGGCCGAGCCGCGCGTACGTGAGCCACTCCTCGTTGACCCGCCCGGCCTCGGCGGCCAGCACGCCCATGGTCACCTCGACGCCGGCGGCCCGCAGCCGCGCCGCGCCGCCCGCCGCCTTGGGGTTGGGGTCGGCGACCGCGACCACGACCCGCGCGATGCCGGCGTCGAGCAGCGCCCGGCTGCACGGCCCGGTCCGCCCGGTGTGGTCGCACGGCTCCAGCGTGACGTACGCCGTGCCGCCCCTGGCCCGCTCCCCCGCCTGGGCCAGCGCGCCGACCTCGGCGTGCGGCCCGCCCGCGTAGAGGTGGAAGCCCTCCCCGGCGACCGCGCCCGCCGCGTCCAGCACGACGCAGCCCACGACGGGGTTGGGGCTGGTGGTGCCGTGACCGCGCGCGGCCAGCGCGACGGCGCGCGCCATGTGCGCGGCGTCCTGCTCGGGGAACTCCACCCGGGTCTCCTACTCGCCAGTAGCTCCTAGCCACGGCGGGCCCCGGGGGACTCGATGGTGCACGACATGCACCACAGCAGGCGTCCGGCGGTATGCCGGACACCTCGCGCGCTGCCTCCCATCCGGACTTTAACCGTCGGTCCCGGAATTTCACCGGGTCAACCGGCCGATGGCATCGGCCGGGTCGCGGACTGTCACCGCCGGTTCGGAGTTTCACCGACCCCGGAGCACGCTAGCTCTGTTCTCCCATCAGTGTGCCATGTCCGAAACGCCCAGCGCGACCGCCCCCTGTTCAGGGATTCAAGCGGAGGTCACGCGGCCGTCATGCGGTGCGCCCGCCGGGCCGCCGGAGTGTACCTGACCTGCGCGGGCACCAGCCCGATCCCGGTCTGCAGGGCACGAAGGGTCGCGGTCGCCCACAGGTCGCCGACGGGTGTGGCGGGCAGGCCGTACAGGCGCCGGGCCCAGCGCGGCAGCGTGGCGAAGGCCAGCAGCGTGAGCGCGGGCAGGGCGGGCTTGAGCGGGGTCAGCAGGCGCGGCAGCGGCGCGTTCAGCGACTGACGCAGCGGATGGACGGCCTCCGGGACGAAACGCAGCCCCGGCCGCTCGGCCCGGATGTAGGCGTCCAGCTCGGCGACCGAGCCGGGCACGTCCTCCGTCCTGAGCCCGACGACCTCGGCGGCCCGCCGCCACTCGGCCACGAACGTGTCGGCCTCGGCGTCGCTCAGCCGTACGCCGGCCCGCCGGGCGACCGTCAGGTAGGAGTCGACCTCGCCGACGTGCACCCAGCGCAGGGCGTCCGGCTCGTCGAGGCGGTAGGTCTCGCCGGTGTCGGGGTCGTGGGCGGTCAGCTTGGCGTGGATCTTGCGCACCCGGCGGCCCGCCCGTTCGACCTCCTCCGTGGTGCCGTACGTGCGGACCCGGACGAACTCCGTGGTGCGCTGGAAGCGCGCCCAGGACTCGGCCGGGTCCATGAGCGCGGAGTTCTGCAGCACGCCGCGCATCGCCCTCGGGTGCAGGCCCTGCATGAGCAGGGCGCGGAAGCCGCCGACGAGCAGGATGGGCTCGCCCATCACCCGCCAGGTGACCGAGCCGGGGCCGAAGATGCCATGGTCACTCATAAGTGGGTATTTACCCAGGTTGGGTGACATCTATGTGTCGATTGTGGCCCCATCAGGTGTCAACCCCGGCCCGGCATGGGAACGGGCATCCCGGCGCTCAGCCGTGAGCGCCGGGGTGACGGACGGCCCGGCGGCTCAGCCCTGGGCGCGGATGGCGGCGGCGCGCAGCCCGTCGATCGCCGCACCCGGGTCGGAGGCGCCGTAGACGGCGCTGCCCGCCACGAACACGTCCGCCCCCGCCTCCGCGCAGCGCCCGATCGTGTCGGCGTCGACACCGCCGTCGACCTGCAGCCAGATCCGGCCGCCGTGCCGCCGCACCAGCTCCCGCGCCCGGCGGACCTTCGGCAGCACCATGTCGAGGAACTTCTGCCCGCCGAAGCCCGGCTCGACGGTCATCAGCAGCAGCATGTCGAGCTCAGGCAGCAGGTCCTCATAGGGCTCGACCGCCGTGGCCGGGTTGAGCGCGAGCCCGGCCCGCGCCCCCAGCACGCGGATCTCGCGCAGCGTGCGGACCGGCGCCTTGGCGGCCTCGGCGTGGATGGTGACGCTGCCCGCGCCCGCCTCGGCGTATTGGGGCGCCCAGCGGTCGGGGTCGGCGATCATGAGATGGCAGTCGAGCGGCGTCGCGGTCGCCTTGCGCAGCGCCTCGACGACGGGCAGCCCGAGGGTCAGGTTGGGGACGAAGTGGTAGTCCATGACGTCGACGTGCAGCCAGTCGGCGTTGGGCACGGCGGCGGCCTCATCGGCGAGCCTGGCGAAGTCGGCGGCGAGGATGCTGGGCGAGATCTGTACGGCCATGATTCGGGACAGTCTAGTGAACGACGGGCGGCCCGCCCGCGCCGCCTCAGGGACGGCGCTTGCGGAGGATGGCCAGGAACATGGCGTCGGTGCCGTGGCGGTGCGGCCAGAACTGCGCGTGCGGGCCGTCGCCGAGGCCGTCGGCCTCCGGAAGGTAGGCGCGGGCGTCGAGCTGCTCGGCGTCGCCGCGGCGGGCGAGCACGTCGCCCACCACGACCCGGGTCTCGGCCAGGTGCGGCGAGCAGGTGACGTACGCGACGACCCCGCCCGGCCGGACCGCGTCGAGGGCGGCGCCGAGCAGCCGGCGCTGCAGCCGGCCCAGCTCGGCGATGGCCGACGGGTCGCGACGCCACCGGGCCTCCGGCCGCCGCCGCAGCGCGCCGAGCCCGGTGCAGGGCGCGTCCAGCATGACCCGGTCGAACACCCCGGGACGCCAGGCGGGCTCGGTGCCGTCGGCGGTGATCACGTCCGCGCGCCGGGTGGTCTGCCACACCAGCCGCGCCCGGTGGAACTGGACGTCGGCCGCCAGCAGCCGCGCCCCGCCGGGGAACCCGGCCGGCCCCCCGGCTCCGTAGGTGGCGATGGCGTCGAGCAGCCCGGCCTTGCCTCCCGGCCCCGCGCACATGTCGAGCCACCGCTCCCCGCCAGCCGCCGCGTCGGCGTCGTCGAGCGGGACGCGGGTGAGGGCGAGCGCGACGAGCTGGCTCGCCTCGTCCTGGACGGCCGCGCGGGTGTCCGCCACGGCCTCGATCTGCCCGGGATCGCCCTCGCGCAGGTAGGCCGCGTACGGCGAGTAACGGCCCGGCGTGGCCCCCGCCTCCTCCAGCTCCTTGACCGAGCTGCGCCCCGGCCGGGCGACCAGGGTCACCAGGGGGCGGGCGTTGTCGGCGTCGAGCAGGCCGGGCAGCTCGGCGTCGCCGCCGAGCGCGTCGCGGAAGGCGGAGACGATCCAGCGCGGATGGGCATGGGCGACGGCGAGGTGGCCGACCGGGTCGGTGGCGGCGTCGGGCGCGACGATGGGCACCCATTCCTCGATCGTCCTGGACGCGATCCTGCGCAGCACGGCGTTGGCGAACTTGGCGGGGCCGGGGCCGACGCGCAGGCGTACGAGGTCGACCGTGGTGCCGACGGCGGCGTGCGGCGGGACCCGCATACGCAGGAGCTGGTGGGCGCCGAGCCGCAGGGCGTCGCGCACGTCGGGGTCGGGAGCGCGGTCGGTGCACGTCTCGATGATCGCGTCGTACGTGCCGAGCCCGCGCAGCGTCCCGTAGGCCAGCTCGGTGGCGAGGGCGGCGTCACGGCCCCTGATGCCGCGGTCGCGCAGGATGCGGGGAAGGAGCAGGTTCGCGTAGGCGTCGCGTTCGTCCACGGCCCTGATGACGTCGAAGGCGGCGATCCTGGCCTCGTCCCGAGGCACCCGCCGCCCTCCCCCCGGACGCCCCTGCCCACCCCGCCCCTGCCCGTCGCGAGTCTTCCCGCCACGGGCCTGGCCGTCGCCGGCGGGCCGGTCGCGGCCTGCGTCGTCGTGCCGGCCGGTCACTCGAAGATCTCTTCGCCCTCGGGGCGGACTCCCCGAGCCCACTCCACGGCCCCCATGACCCGCTTGCCCTGGGGCTGCACCTCGCCCAGCTCGACCGCGTCGGTGGCGGTGCCGACGAGCACACGGGACTTGCTCGCGGCGATCGCGCCGGGAGCCAGCCGCTCACCGGGGACCGGCCGCACCGGCCCGAGCTTGATCCGCGTGCCGCGGAACTCGCTCCACGCGCCGGGCCCGGGCGTGCAGGCCCGGATCAGGCGGTCGACGTGCATGGCCGGCTTGTCCCACGTGACCCGCGCGTCGGCGACGCTCAGCTTGGGCGCGACGGTGACGCCGTCGGCGGGCTGCGGCCGCGCCTCCAGTGTGCCGTCCTCGACCCCGTCGAGCGTGGCGGCCAGCAGCCCGGCCCCGGACACCGACAGCCGCTCCAGCAGCGCCCCGCTGGTGTCGTCGCGGCGGACCTCCTCGGTGACGACGCCGTAGACGGGCCCGGCGTCGAGCTCCTTGACGATCCGGAACGTGGTCGCGCCGGTGATCTCGTCGCCGTGCAGGACCGCGTGCTGGACGGGCGCGGCGCCGCGCCAGGCGGGCAGGATCGAGAAGTGCAGGTTGATCCAGCCGTGGCGGGGCACATCGAGCGCGGACTGCGGCAGCAGCGCGCCGTAGGCCACCACGGGGCAGCAGTCGGGCGCGATCTCCCGCAGCCGGTCGAGGAACGCCGGGTCGCCGGCCTTCTGCGGGCGCAGCACCTCGATGCCCGTCTCCTCGGCGAGCTCGGCCACCGGCGAGGGGTGGACCTTGCGCCCGCGGCCGGACTGGGCGTCGGGCCGGGTGACGACGGCCACCACCTCGTGCCGGGGCGAGTCGATCAGGGTGCGCAGCGACGGCAGAGCCGTCTCGGGCGTGCCCGCGAAGACCAGGCGCATGCTTGTCAGAGTGCCTTTCCGCCGGTCGCGTGCGGCGAGAACTTGACGACGGGCGCGGCGAGCCCGCTCCACTCGGCCTCACGAACCGCCTTCATGGCGAGCTTGCGCTGCTTGGGGTCCATGCGGTCGATGAACAGGATGCCGTCGAGATGGTCGGTCTCGTGCTGGAAGCATCGTGCCATGAGGTCGGTGCCCTCCAGCGTGACCGGCTCGCCGTGCATGTCGTAGCCCTTGGCCACGGCCCGCACGGCGCGCGGCGTCGGGAACGACAGCCCGGGGAAGGACAGGCAGCCCTCCTCGCCCTCCTCGTCCAGCTCGGACGACAGGTCGAGGTCGGGGTTGATCAGGTGGCCGAGCTGGTCGTCGACGTAGTAGGTGAACACCCGCAGGCCGACGCCGATCTGGGGGGCCGCGAGGCCCGCGCCCGGCGCGTCCATCATCGTGTCGGTGAGGTCCTTGACCAGCTTGCGGAGCTCCCTGTCGAAGTCGACGACCGGGGCCGCCGGGGTGCGCAGCACCGGGTCTCCGAACAGCCGGATCGACTGGATCGCCAAAGGGGTCACTCCGTTTCGTCGCGAGGGATCAGCCCAGTTTAGTGTGCTGGAGCGACCGGGCCTTCATCGCGGCTTTACGGGCGGCCTTGGCCACCTGCTGGTCGTCGTGCCGGCCGGCCAGCAGGTCGAGCACGGCGACGGTGTCGGGGTGCCCGACGGCGGGCATCTCGGCGACGAGCTTGACGAGGTCCTCCGGCGGGTCGAGCCGCGCCGCGGCGGGCCCGGACAGGTGCAGCAGCGCCGCGAGGGAGTCGACCGCGAGCCATGTGTGGTCCTCGGGGCCGAGCGCCGGGGCCGGCAGGTCGCGGATGTGCAGCCAGGAGGCGGCGTAACGGCGCAGGAGCGGCTGGCCGAGCGCCTCGCGCACGGGCGTCTCGGCCTCGGGACCCAGCTCCTCCAGGATCGCGCCCACCGCGCCGCGCTGCCCGGCGGTGCCGGACGCGGCGATCGCGAGGAGGTCGCGCGCGGCCGACTCGGGCGGGCGGCGCTCCAGCCACCCGGCGACCGCGCTCTGCGTGGCCGTGCCCTTGACCAGCGCCTCGACCAGCTCGGCCGCCGACAGGTCGGCGAAGACCTCCACCTCCTCGGCGGTCGGCGCGTCGTGTCCCTCGCGCAGCAGGTCGCGGCGGACGGCCCACACCCCGAGCGGGGTGAGCGCCGTGCGCCCCGCGGAGGTCTGCTCAACCAGCCCGCAGTACGTCAGCAGCGACAGCGCCTCCAGCAGCTCGGCCGGCAGCGCGGCGGCCAGCCGGCGCATCTCGGCCGCCCCGGGGGCGCAGGCCACCTCGTGGGACTGGAGGATGCCGCGGGCGAGGTTGGCGGTGGCGACCCCCGAACGCACGGAGTAGATGGTGGCCAGCATCTCGGCCAGGTGGCCGTCCACCACGGCCGAGCCGGTCAGACCGTCGTCGGCGCGGTCGAGGACGTCCATCACCACGCCGTCCCAGAACTCGAGCGTGGCCTCGACCGTGAGCTGCATCGACAACGGGCCCCGCGCCACCCGTCCGGCCGTGATGCGCAGCAGGCCGGTGTTGACGGCGACGATCCAGACCAGGCGCAGCCGGGCGGCGCTCAGGCCGAGCCGGGCGGCGGCGGCCGCCGCGTCGGTCTCGCCGAGGTGCCCGTCGGGGCCGACCGCGCGCTCGCCCGTCCAGGCGGTGAGCCTGATGGCGTCGGCCACGAGCGGCACCGCGGGCACCGCCCGCGCCAGCTCGGCGTCGGACGCCAGCAGGACCGGCGGGAAGGTCAGCGCTTCGTGCTCCTCGGCGGGAGCCGCCTCGGCCTGCCGTGGGGGCACGGCAGCCTGCTCATCGATCAGCTTGCGCAGCTCGGCGAGGTCGAAGACGTTGTTGGCCACTCACGAAACTTACTGCACGGCAGTCACATGAGCGTACTCAACGGATCGCCCGGGAGCGGGCCTTGAAGGCCGCCTTGCGGGCGGCCTTGGCGACCGTGCCGTCGGGGATCGAGCGTCCCAGCAGCTCCAGGACCTCGACCACGTCGGGGTGGTCGACCCGCCACATCTCCTCGATCATATGCGCGGGCGGACCGGACGCCGCCATGTTCTCGGCGAAGATCTCCGGGTCCTCCTCGGCGGCCGGCATGGCGAGGGCGAGCATGTCCACGCTGACCCACAGCAGCTCGTCCTGGGTGAGCTGCGGCGCGGGCAGGCCGCGGGCGGCCAGCCAGTGGATGACGTGGGGGCGCAGCTCGGCGTCGTCGAGGTGGTCGCGCAGCTGCGGCTCGGCCTCCGCGCCGAGCCGGTCGACGATGGTCACGGCGATGCCGCGGGCCACGGCGGGCGCGCCCGAGGCGGCGGCCAGCAGCTCGCCGGCCGCCTCGCCGGGGGTGCGGCCGCTCAGCCAGCGGTCGATGTCGCCCTCGGCGAGCTCGGCGGGCACGCCTTCGAGCAGCCCCTGGATGAGGCCGAAGGCGTCGGCCTCGGCCAGGTCGGGGGCGAGCGGGGCGTCGAGGCCGAGCGCGAGGTAGTGCTCGCGCAGGCCCCAGACGGCCAGCGGGGTGAGCTCGGCCTCGCCGTCCTCCACCCGGAGCAGGCCGCACCAGGACAGCCGGTCGAGCACGGCGCCGAGGTCGTCCTCGCCGTCGCCGGACAGGTCGTCGAGGTAGTCGCCGATGACGCCGACCGGCACCCGCACCTGGAGGCGGTAGAGCATGTCGAACAGGTCGTAGAGACCCTCGTCCAGCTCGGCGGAGCCGGTGACCGAGCCGCGCGGGTCGCGTTCGAGGATGCCGGTGACCACGTCGGCCCACTCGCGCAGCGGCTCGCCGGCCCCCGGCAGTGGCCGCTCGCGCAGCATCGGGACGCCGCCCAGGGCGGCGGTCAGCTCCTCGGGCGGCGCGAGGCGGGCGGCGGGCAGCGGGGTGCAGCCGGGACAGTCGCAGGGCGCCTCGCCGAGGTCGGGCACCTCGCCGGAAGGGATGGCGATCGACTGCTCCAGCGACTCGGGGCCGATGGAGCTGAACAGGCTCTTGGCCATGCCGAAGTTGGAGGTGTCGGCGAGCGCGTCGGACAGGCGGGGTTCGATGTCGGCGATGCGCTCCCGCATGCGGGCCGCCCGGTCCTCGGGGACGGCGCCCGTCTCGATGAGGTAGGCGACCAGGGTGCGGGCGGCGGCGATGGTCTCCGGGGCGCTCTCCGGAGGTGCGATGACCTTGCGCGGATAGATGGACAGGAGCAGCTCGTCGAAGGTCTCGGCGGTGAAGTCACCGAGTTCGTCGACGTTGAGGTAGTCGCTGGCGTAGTCGCAGAGCAGGCGGACCTCGTCCGCGTCCACCTCGACTTCCCGCGCGCGCCCCCAGGCACGCAGGTCGTCGATGGCTTGGTTCACCCATTCGATCGACACAGGGGCACGCTAACGGCTGGTCCTCCGATGAGCGAATCGGGGAAACGGTCTAAATCAGGTCGAGCGGGTCGACACTCACCCTCACGACATCCGGCGTCTTACGCGCCGCGCGTACCCCGCTGGCCCCCTTGAGCGCTGCCGCCAGGGCGGCCCCACCGGTTCTGCGTACCCGGATCATGGCCCGTTCCTGGCCCTCGTCGTCGACCGGCACGGGGCCGAGCACCTGCGCCTCGGCGGGCAGCCGGGCCTCGTCGATCATCTGCCGGACGGCGGACGCCGGGCCGGTGAGCGTGGCCATCCGCACCGCGGGCGGGAAGCCCAGCTCGGCCCGGTCGGCCAGCTCGCGCTCGGCGTGCGTGATCGGGTCCCAGCGCACCAGAGCCTGTACGGCGGGCAGCGCGGCGTCGGCCAGCACCACCAGCTCCGCGCCGGGGCGCAGCAGGGCGGCGGCGTTCATCCAGCGGCGTACGGCCTCCTCGCCGGCCCGCAGGTCGGCGCGGCCGAGCAGCGCCCAGCCGTCCAGCAGGACGGCGGCGGCGTACCCGCCCTCGGCCACCGGCTCGGCCCCCGGTGTGGCGACGACCAGGGCGCGGGCGGCGGGCACGGTCGCCAGCACGCCGTCCCGGCCGGACGTGCGCACCGGGACCGACGGGAAGGCCCTGCCCAGCTCCTCGGCGGTACGGCGGGCACCGGTCACCACGGCCCTCAGGTGCGGGCTGCCGCACGACGGGCAGCGCCACGCGGCGTCCACCCGGCCGCACCAGCGGCAGTAGGGGGCCGCGTGCCCGCCGCGCAGCGCCAGCGGTCCGTGGCACGACACGGCGGCCGTCCCCGCGAGTTCCAGCGGCAGAGGGACGCCGACGCCCTGAACCCCCTCCCCGGCATCCTGAAGGCCCGCATCACCGGAGGTCTGAGGAACCGGCTCACCGGAGAGACCGCGCCCGCCCTCCCCACCGCGCACCGGATCCGGCGGCGCAACGGAGGACCCCCCTTCGTGACCGCCACCGGCAAAGCCCGGCAGCCCATGGGACGGACCGCCCGACTCTCCTCGGTGACCGCCACCAGGAGAGCCCGGCAGCCCGTAGGACGGTCCGCCCGCCTCTCCCCCGCCCGCGACGCCGGACGGCGGGGCGAGAAGGGTCCGGGTGGGCGGGAGGACGCAGCGGGCAGGCGTACGGCAGTGCCGGCAGGCCAGGGCGGGCAGATAGCCGCGCCTGGGCACCTGGACCAGCACCGGGCCCCCGCCGTCCAGCCCGTGCCGCAGCGCGCGCCAGGCGAGGCTGGGCAGGCGGGCCTGGCGGGCGGCCTGGTCCTTGGCGAGCTCGGCGTCCTCGCCCGCGGGCCGGACGCGCGGCGCGAGGCTCCTGACCGTGGTGCGGGCCGCCACGATGGGACGGGCCCAGCGCCCCGCGATGAGCTGGGTGGCCTCGGCGGTACGGGCGTAGCCGCCGATCAGCATGGCGGCCCCGGTCCGGTGCGCGCGCAGGCCGAGCACCTCGCGCGCGTGCGGGTACGGGGCCAGCCGCTCCGCGTGCAGGTCGTCGCCGTCGTCCCAGATCGCCACCAGCCCCAGCTCGGCGACCGGGGCGAACATCGCGGCGCGGGTGCCGACGACGGCGCGTACCTGGCCGCGCAGCACCCTCAGCCAGCGGCGGTACCGTTCGGCGGGGCCGAGGTCGGCGGTGAGCGCCACGTGCCTGCCCGGCCCGAGCAGGCGGGCCAGCTCGGCATCGGCCAGCGCCACGTCCTTGCCGTCGGGGACCACGACGACCGCTCCCCTGCCGCCGTCCAGCGTCGCCCGTACGGCCTCGGCCACGGGCCGGGCCCAGCCGAGGGCGCCGGGCAGCGCCGACCAGACCGCCCTGGGCGCCCTGCCGGCGCGAAGCGCGTCCAGAAAGGACGGCCCCATCGGATACGCATCCCATGCACTCTCCCCGCCCCGGCTGCTCCCCGCATCCTGGGCCCCCGTCCGCTCCAGGGCCCCCATACCGACGGGGGCGTCCGTCCCATCGGGGGCGTCGGTCCCATCCGGGGCATCCGTGCCGCCGGGGGCGTCGGTCCCGTCAGGGGCGGCCGCTCCCGGCACCGTGGAACGGTCCGGCTTCGCGGCCTCGGACGCGACCTCGGCCTCGGCCTTGGCGTGGCGGGGCGGGATGGCGAGGCGGAGCACGTCGGTGAGGGTGCCCGCGTAGCGGTCGGCGACCGCCCTGGCCAGCCCGGCGATCTCGGGCGTCAGCACCCGCTCGGGGGACACCACCCGTTCGAGCGGCATGAGCCGCCCCTCGTGGTCGCTCTCGTCCACCCGCTCCAGCAGGAACCCGTCGACCAGCTTGCCGGCGAACCTCACCCGCACCCGCACCCCGGGCTCGGCCGTCTCGTGCAGGGTGGCGGGCACCGCGTAGTCGAAGGGCCGGTCGAGGTGGGGCAGCGGGCTGTCCACGACGATCCGCGCCACGGGCCGCTCGGGCGCGGGCACGACGGCGCCCTTGGTGTCCTTCGACGAGGCCGCGGGCCGCACGGCGTCGAGCGGCAGGAGGGCGTCGTCGGAGTCGGTCACGCATAACGTCTACCAGACCCGCCCGCTCGCCACGCCCGCCCGCACCCACGGCGGAAGGGACCGCCCGCGAAGGGGCAGGCGTACGCCCGCGGACGGCCCGGCGTACGCCCGCGGACGGCCCGGCGAACACCCCGCGGAGGGGCAGGCGTACGCCCGGACCGCGCCGAACGGCACGGCCCGGGCTCGCGCACAGGCACAGAATCAGGCGGCGCCGGCCGTCACGACGGCGCCCCCGGCATCACCCGGGCCCGAGGACCCGGCGGTCAGAGATCAGCGGCCGTGCGGAGGGCCTCCGCGCGGTCGGTGGACTCCCAGGAGAAGCCCTCACGCCCGAAGTGCCCGTAGGCGGCGGTCTCGGAGTAGATGGGCCGCAGCAGGTCGAGGTCGCGGATGATCGCCGCCGGCCGCAGGTCGAACACCTGGAGCACGGCGCTCTGGATCTTCTCCACCGGCAGCTTCTCGGTGCCGAAGCACTCGACGAACAGGCCGACCGGCTGCGCCTTGCCGATCGCGTACGCCACCTGGACCTCGCACCGGTCGGCGAGCCCGGCCGCGACGACGTTCTTGGCGACCCAGCGCATGGCGTAGGCGGCCGAACGGTCGACCTTGGACGGGTCCTTGCCGGAGAACGCGCCGCCGCCGTGGCGGGCCATGCCGCCGTAGGTGTCGATGATGATCTTGCGGCCGGTCAGGCCGGCGTCGCCCATGGGGCCGCCGATCTCGAAGCGCCCGGTCGGGTTGACCAGCAGCCGGTAGCCCTCGACCTCGATCTCGAGGTCGGCGAGCACCGGGTCGACGACGTGCTCCTTGATGTCGGGCGTCAGCATCTCCTTGAGGTCGATCTCGGCCGCGTGCTGCGTGGAGACGACCACGGTGTCGAGACGGACGGGCGTGTCGCCGTCGTACTCGATGGTGACCTGGGTCTTGCCGTCGGGCCGCAGGTAGGGGACGGTGCCGTTCTTGCGGACCTGCGACAGCCGCAGGGAGAGGCGGTGGGCCAGCGTGATCGGCAGCGGCATCAGCTCGGGGGTCTCACGGCAGGCGTAGCCGAACATGAGGCCCTGGTCGCCCGCGCCCTGGCGGTCGAGCTCGTCGCCGTCGCCGTCGACGCGGTGCTCGTAGGCGTCGTCCACGCCCTGCGCGATGTCCGGCGACTGCGCGCCGATGGACACCGACACACCGCACGAGGCGCCGTCGAAGCCCTTGTGGGAGGCGTCGTAGCCGATCTCGAGGATCTTCTCGCGGATGACGCCGGGGATGTCGACGTAGGTCTCGGTCGTGACCTCGCCTGCGACGTGAACCTGGCCGGTGGTGATCAGCGTCTCGACGGCGACCCGGCTCTTGGGGTCGTCCTTGAGCATGGCGTCGAGAATCGCGTCACTGATCTGGTCGGCGATCTTGTCCGGGTGGCCCTCTGTGACCGACTCGGAGGTGAACAGGCGACGTGACAACTCAGTGGCTCCTCAATGCAGCGGCTGCTGACGTATCGACGGCCCGGGACATCGGGACGGACGCGCGCCGGGGCCTCGCCGAAGTCTAGCCCTACCGGGAGCCGGGTCGCGAAACCATGCCCCCTGCCGCACTCGCGTCGCACGAGTCACAGGTCCGGCAGCGGATCGTGGGGCAGCGTCTCGGGGGCGAACACCTCCGCGTCGGCCGCCGCCACGACCGCGGCGTACTCCTCATCGAAGGCGAACATCATCGAGCCCAGCTCGAGAACCGGTCCAGGCAGGACCGGACCGAGCCGGGTCCTGCGCGGGAACTCTGCGTAGACGCCGATCGGGCGGTCGGTCCTGAGCGTCCGGGTGGCGAGCACCGCTATGGACGCGTCCGTGACGACGACGAGGAAGTGTCCCGTGTCCGCCGGCCCCGCCGCGGACGCGGGGAACACGTAATGGATGTCCCCCTGTCCGCCGAGCAACGTCCGGCACCGATCCCTGACAGCAGAACCCAGCGGCATTCCGTCCCCCTTCGCCCCAAGTATCCGCAGGCGGGCGGGAGTGTCGCAACAGGTGATCGGGTAATCGGTCTTACACGCTTTGTACGTTTTCGCCGCTTTTGTGGCACAGGTCACGGAAGCCGCAGAGCCACCAGGTCCCAGACGGCGTCGGCCACGTCCTCCTTGGGCCCGAGCGGCACCTCCACCGGCTCGCCCCCGGCGACCAGCACGGTGGCCGCGTTGTCGGGGGTGCCGAAGGCCCGGCCCTCCCCCACCTGGTTGACCACCAGCAGGTCACAGCCCTTGCGGGCGAGCTTGGCCTGGCCGTTGGCGAGCACGTCGTGCGTCTCGGCGGCGAAGCCGACGATGACCGCGGGATCGACGGGCGCGAGCCCGTCGGTGGCCTCGCGGGCCGCGCGGCGCAGCTCGCCCAGCTCGGCGAGGATGTCGGGGTTCTTGGTGAGATGGATGGGCTCGGGCGCGCCGTCCGTCTTCTTGATCTTGACGTCGTGCCGGGACGCGGGCCGGAAGTCGGCCACCGCGGCCGCCATGACGACGACGTCGGCCCCCGCCGACGCGGCCAGCACCGCCTCGCGCAACTGGGCCGCCGACTCCACCCGGACGACCGTGGCCCCGGCCGGGTCGGGCAGCGCGACGTTGGCGGCCACCAGCGTGACCTCCGCGCCGCGCGCGGCGGCCGTGCGGGCCAGGGCGTAGCCCTGCAGCCCGGTGGAGCGGTTGCCGAGGAACCTGACAGGGTCGATCGCCTCGCGGGTGCCGCCGGCGGACACCACGATCTTGCGCCCGGCCAGGTCGCGCGGCCTGCCGCGCAGCACACGCAGGCAGACCTGGAAGATCTCGGCGGGGTCGGGCAGGCGCCCGGGACCGGTGTCGGCTCCGGTGAGCCGCCCGACGGCCGGATCGAGGACGATCACGCCGCGCTCGCGCAGCGTGGCGACGTTGGCGCGGGTGGCGGGATGCTGCCACATCTCGGTGTGCATCGCGGGCGCGAGGACGACCGGGCACGTCGCGGTGAGCAACGTGTTGGTGAGCAGGTCGCCGGCCAGCCCGTGCGCCGCCTTGGCGAGCAGGTCGGCGGTCGCGGGCGCCACCACGACGAGATCGGCGCTCTTGCCGATCCGCACGTGGGGCACCTCGTGGACGTCGTCCCACACCTCGGCCGACACGGGGTTGCCCGACAGGGCGGCCCAGGTGGGCGCGCCCACGAACTTCAGGGCCTCGCGGGTCGGGACGACCCGCACCTCGTGGCCGGACTCGGTGAACAGCCGCAGCAGCTCGCACGCCTTGTAAGCGGCGATGCCGCCGCTGACGCCCAGGACGACCTTCATCGGGAGGGTCAGGCCGCGCCCTCGATGGGCTCGGCGGTCAGCAGCCCCTCGGAGACCTCGCGCAGCGCGATGGACAGCGGCTTCTCCTGGGCGTGCGTCTCGACGAGCGGCCCGACGTATTCGAGGAGGCCCTCGCCGAGCTGGGAGTAGTAGGCGTTGATCTGGCGGGCGCGCTTGGCACCCATGATCACCAGGGAGTATTTGCTGTCGACGATGTCGAGCAGCGCGTCGATCGGCGGGTTGGTGATGCCCTCCGCGGCCGCCACGGTGCCTGCCACGATGTCAGACCTCTCGTTCGGTGGTAGTCGTGACCCCCTGAGGGTCAGTCATCAAGGCTATCAGCCGGTCGCACACGTCCTGGACGCTCGTGTTGACCAACGTCAGGTCGAACTCGGGCTCGGCGGCCATCTCGACGCGCCCCGCCGCCAGCCGGCGGGTGATGACGTCCTCCGGCTCGGTGCCGCGCCCGCGCAGCCGCTTCTCCAGCTCCTCCCAGGTGGGCGGGGCCAGGAACACCAGCAGGGCCTCCGGCATGGTGCGGCGCACCTGCCTGGCGCCCTCCAGGTCGATCTCCAGCAGGGTGGGGACGCCGTCGGCGAGCTTCTTCAGCACCGGCTCGCGCGGCGTGCCGTAGCGGTTGCCCGCGAACTCCGCCCACTCCAGCAGCTCGCCCGACTCCACGAGCCGGTCGAACTCCTCGCCGTCGACGAAGAAGTAGTGGACCCCGTGGACCTCGCCGGGCCGGGGCCGCCTGGTGGTCGCCGAGACCGACAGCCACACCTCGGGGTGTGCCCGCCGGAGCTCGGCGACGACCGTGGACTTGCCGACGCCGGACGGCCCCGACAGGACCGTCAGGCGTCGTTCGTTCATGGGCAGGAATCCGACCTCCGTCCCCGGCCCGACCGCCTCGTAGGCACGTGCACCGCCGGACCAGGACCTGTCGGTCACTTTCCTACCCCCCGTTGAACCCGCGTTTCCGTGTGGAACCGAGATTAGCTCTCGTTGCCACCGAACTCGCGCTCGAGGGAGGCCCTCTGGTTCGCGCCGAGGCCCCGTACGCGACGGGACTCGGCGATGGCAAGCCGCTCCATGAGCTGCTTGGCGCGGACCTTGCCCACGCCGGGGAGTGATTCCAACAGAGCCGACACCTTCATCTTGCCGATGACGTCGTCGGTCTGCCCATCCTTGAGCACCTCAGCCAGAGAAACCGCGCCATGCTTGAGCCGGTTCTTGACCTCGGCACGCTCTTTACGGGCCTTGGCAGCCTTCTCCAGGGCTGCGGCGCGCTGCTCAGGGGTCAGGGGAGGAAGAGCCACGCCGGGTCACCTCGAATTTCTGTCGATGTACTCGGACGGGAAGGGAAACTAGCTGGTCATCGCCCCCTAAGCAACGCCAAGAGCGGTTTCTCTCCTCACAAAATCCACTTCATCACTGTCCGTGACGGTAAAATCACACAGCGCTGATCAAATCGCCCTCACATCCGGGTACGGGCGTCCGATCCCGCCGTTGTCGCGAAACGCAACGGTGATCACGTCCTCGTGGCGGCCCAATGTCCGAAACCCCGTCCCCACCAGGCCCGAAACCTGCTTTGATCTTGGGATGACGCCCCGCTATGATCTTGCCGGACGAGCTTCACCAGCCCGTGCCCAGGTGTGTCCCAGGTGTGTCCGTCAGGACGCGCGCCGCAGGGAGGCGGCGATCGCGGCGGCGGCCGCGCCCGGGTCCGGGGAGCCGGTGATGGGCCGGCCGATGACGAGCAGGTCCGCGCCGTCGGCGAGCGCCTGCTCGGGCGTCGCCACCCGCGCCTGGTCCTGCGTGGCCGCGCCGGCCGGCCGCACGCCGGGCGTGATCAGGGTGATGCCGTCCCCCACCTCGCGCCGCACGGCCGCCACCTCGTGCGGCGAGCACACCAGCGCGGTGGCCCCCGCCTCGACCGACAGCGCCGCCAGGCGGCGCACCGCGTCGTCGGCCGGGCCGCGGAGCCCGATGCGCTCCAGGTCGGCCTCGTCCAGCGAGGTCAGCACGGTGACCGCGGCGATCGCGGTGTGCGGCGCGGCCTCGACCGCGGCGCGGATCATCGCCGGGCCGCCGGCCGCGTGGACGGTCAGGATGGCCGGCCGCAGGCGGGCGACCGCGCGGGCGGCGCCTGAGACGGTGTTGGGGATGTCGTGCAGCTTCAGGTCGAGGAACACCCGGACGCCGCTGGCGCCGCGCACGGAGGCGATCACGTCGGGGCCGTAGCGCAGGTAGAGCTCCAGGCCCACCTTGACCGTGCTGACGTGCGGAGTCACCAGCGACGCCCAGCGCGCGGCGGTCTCCAGGTCAGGGGCGTCAAGGGCGACGGCGATCGGTGCGGGGGTCAAGTCGTGCTCTCCTCGGTCGTTCAGGCGTGTCTCGTGGGCGGAGTCTTCGCGGGCGGGATCTTCGCGGGCGGGATCTTCGTGGGCGGGGCGCGTCACGGCGCGCTCTCCTCGGTGTCGACGAGCAGGTGCCGGGGCGCGCTCCCCGGCGGCCGGTGGGCCAGCCCGACGGCGTCGGCGAGCCGCTGGAACCCGCGGGCCCGCAGCAGGTCCTCAAGCTCGCGCTCGATGCGCAGGCAAGCGTAGGGATCATGGAACAGGGCGGTGCCCACCCCGACCACGCAGGCGCCCGCCAGGACGAGCTGGAAGGCGTCCCTGCCGCTCATGACGCCCCCGATGCCGATGAGCGGCACCCCGGGCAGCGCGGCGTGCACCTGCCACACGCAGCGTACGGCGAGCGGCAGCACGGCCGGCCCGGACAGCCCGCCGGTCACGGCGGCGAGCGACGGGCGCAGGGCCTCGGTGTCGATGGCCATGCCGAGCGGGTTGTTGATCATGGACAGCGCGTCCGCGCCGGCGTCCACGCAGGCCCGCGCCACGGACACGATGTCGGCCACGTCGGGGGCGAGCTTGGCCACGACCGGCACGTCGTAGCGCATGATCGAGCGTACGGAGGCGATGACCTCGGCGGCGGCGCTGCCCTCGCGGGCGAAGATCCGGCCGCGGTCCTCGATGTTGGGGCAGGAGAGGTTGACCTCCAGCGCGGTGACGCCGGGCGCGTCGGCGAGCCTGCGGGCCAGCTCGGAGTACTCGGCGACGGTGCCGCCGCCGATGGAGACGATGGTCTTGATGCCGCGCTGGGCCAGCCAGGGCAGCTCGCGCTCCAGGAACGCCTCGATGCCCGGCCCCTGCAGCCCGACCGCGTTGAGCATGCCCGAGGGCGTCTCGGCCATGCGGGGCGTGGGCCGGCCGGCGCGCGGCGCCATGGTGATGGAGCGGGTGGTGAGCGCCCCGAGCCGGTGCAGGTCGAAGAACTGGGCCAGCTCCCGCCCCGAGGAGGCGCACCCGGCGGCCGTGGTGATCGGGTTGGCGAGCTCCACGTGCGCCAGGAAAGTACGCATATCAACTGACATGTCGTGCACCGCCTCCGGGGGCGCCGAGCGCGTCGAACGGGATCGTTCCCACGTCCTCGAACCGCACCCGCTCCCCCCGGAACACCGGCCCCTCCGCGCACGCCCTGACCATCCTGGTCGCCCCGTCGTCCCCGATGACCGGGATCACGCACGTCATGCACACCCCGATGCCGCAGGCCATCCGCTCCTCCACGGCCACCTGCACCGGGATGTCGAACTCCATGCCCACCGCCGTCACCGCGCGCAGCGTCTCCATCGGCCCGCAGGCGTAGACCGCGTCGGCGCGGGTGTCGGCGATCACCGACGGCAGCGCGTCCGTGACCTTGCCGCGCAGCCCGAGCGAGCCGTCCTCGGTGGTCAGCGTGGTCGTCTCGGCGATGCGGCGGGCCCGCATCGCCCCGAAGACCCGCTCGGCGCCCGCGCCGCCGAGCACGAAGTCGACCCGGCAGCCCCGCGCCAGCAGCGCGTCGGCCAGCGGGAACAGCACGGCCGAGCCGTACTCGGCGCCCACCAGCACGCAGTGCGCCGGGTCGCGGGGCAGCGGGAAGGGCCGGCCGAGCGGCCCGACCAGGTCGAGCGTGTCGCGGGCGCGCCGCTCGGCCAGCCACGCCGTGCCCCGGCCGCGTACGGTGAAGACCAGCTCGACCGTGCCGCCGTAGTCGGACTTGACGTCGTGGACGGAGAACGCGCGCCGCGTCACCATCGAGGTGTACGCCCCGCCCACGGCCACGGAGACGAAGTGGCCGGGGCGGAAGCGCTCGGCGATGCCGGGCGCGACCACCGTCAGCGCATGGTAGGCGTCGACCCGGCGCGTCGTCAGCACCGTGCCCGTCACCTGCACCGGTGTGCCGGCCAGTCGTCCTTCACCTCCCCTGCGGAGCTCAGCCCCGCAGCGCCTGCGCGTGCTCCTGGAGAGACCGTACGCCCACGTCGCCGCGTACGATCGCCTGGATGCCCGCCGCCGCGGCCGCGAGCCCCGCGACGGTCGTGATGCACGGGATGCCCCGCAGCACCGCGGCGGTGCGGATCTCGTAGCCGTCGAGGCGCGGCCCCGACTGGCCCGGGCTGCCGAAGGGCGTGTTGACGATGAGGTCGACCTCGCCGTCGAGGATGGCTTGCACGCTCGTCGGCTCACCTCCCGGGCCCGGCCCCTCGCTGTGCTTGCGCACGATCTTGGCATGGACGCCGTTGCGGCGCAGCACCTCGGCGGTGCCCTCGCTGGCGAGGATCTCGAAGCCGAGGTCCGCCAGAGCCTTCACCGGGAAGATCATCGCACGCTTGTCGCGGTTGGCCACGGACACGAACGCGCGTCCCTTGGTCGGGAGCTCGCCGTACGCGGCCGCCTGCGACTTGGCGAAGGCGATGCCGAAGAACGCGTCGATGCCCATGACCTCGCCCGTGGAGCGCATCTCGGGCCCGAGCACGATGTCGACGCCGCGGAAGCGGTTGAACGGCAGCACCGCCTCCTTGACCGCGATCGCGGCGTCGAGCGGCAGCGTGCCGCCGTCGCCCTCGGCCGGCAGCATGCCCTCGGCGCGCAGCGAGGCGATCGAGGCGCCCAGCATCACCCGGGCCGCCGCCTTGGCGAGCGGCACGGCCGTGGCCTTGGACACGAACGGCACGGTGCGCGAGGCCCGCGGGTTGGCCTCCAGGACGTAAAGGACGCCGGCCGACATCGCGTACTGGACGTTGAGCAGCCCGCGCACGCCCACGCCCCGCGCGATGGCCTCGGTGGCCGCGCGGATGCGCTTGATGTCGTGGCCGCCGAGCGTGATCGGCGGCAGGGCGCACGCCGAGTCGCCGGAGTGGATGCCGGCCTCCTCGATGTGCTCCATGACGCCGCCGAGGTAGAGCTCCTCGCCGTCGTAGAGGGCGTCGACGTCGATCTCGATGGCCTCGTCGAGGAACTTGTCGACGAGCACCGGGTGGCCGCCCTCCTGGGCCGCCATGTAGGTGCTCAGCGTCCGCTCGTCGTAGACGATGGCCATGCCGGCCCCGCCCAGCACGTACGAGGGCCGCACCAGCACCGGGTAGCCGATCTCCTCGGCGATCTCCGTGGCCTCGGCCACCGTGAGCGCGGTGCCGTGCTTCGGCGCCGGCAGCCCGGCCTCGGCCAGCACCCGCCCGAACGCGCCGCGCTCCTCGGCGAGGTGGATGGACTCCGGCGAGGTGCCGACGACGGGCACGCCGGCGTCCTTGAGCGCCTGCGCGAGCCCGAGCGGCGTCTGCCCGCCGAGCTGCACGATCACGCCCACGACGGGCCCGGTCTGCTGCTCGGCGTGGACCACCTCCAGGACGTCCTCCAGGGTGAGCGGCTCGAAGTAGAGCCGGTCGGAGGTGTCGTAGTCGGTGGAGACGGTCTCGGGGTTGCAGTTGACCATGACGGTCTCGAACCCGGCCCGCGACAGCTCGAACGAGGCGTGCACGCAGGCGTAGTCGAACTCGATGCCCTGGCCGATGCGGTTGGGCCCGGAGCCGAGGATGATGACCTTGCGCCGCTCGCCGTAGGGGACCTCGGTCTCCTCGTCGTACGTCGAGTAGAGGTAAGGGGTCTTGGCGGCGAACTCGGCGGCGCAGGTGTCGACGGTGTTGTAGACCGGCCGCAGCGCGAGGGCGTGCCGCAGGTCGCGCACCCGCGCCTCGTCGATGCCGCGGATCTCGCCGAGCTGCGCGTCGCTGAAGCCGTGGCGCTTGGCCCGGCCCAGCACCTCGGCGGTCAGCTCGGGCGCGGCGGCGACGGCGGCGGCCTCCTCGTCGAGCAGGAAGAGCTGGTCGATGAACCACGGGTCGACGCTCGTGGCCGCGAACAGCTCCTCGGGCGTGGCGCCGGCCCTGATCGCCTGCTGCATGGTGCGCAGGCGGCCGTCGTGCGGGGTGCGGCAGGCGGCCAGCAGCTCGTCCTTGTCGCCGGGCTCGCCCGCCCAGGTGAAGGAGGATTCCTTCTTCTCCAGGGAGCGCAGCGCCTTCTGGAGCGCCTCGGGGAACGAGCGGCCGATGGCCATCGCCTCGCCCACGGACTTCATGTGCGTGGTGAGCGTGGGGTCGGCGCCGCGGAACTTCTCGAAGGCGAAGCGCGGCACCTTGACCACGATGTAGTCGAGGGTCGGCTCGAAGGAGGCCGGGGTCTCCTTGGTGATGTCGTTGGGGATCTCGTCGAGGGTGTAGCCGATGGCCAGCTTGGCCGCGATCTTGGCGATCGGGAAGCCGGTGGCCTTGGAGGCGAGCGCGGACGAGCGCGACACGCGCGGGTTCATCTCGATGACGATCATGCGGCCGGTGCGCGGGTCGACCGCGAACTGGATGTTGCAGCCGCCGGTGTCGACGCCGACCTCGCGGATGACCGCGATGGCGACATCGCGCATGTTCTGGTATTCGCGGTCGGTGAGGGTCAGCGCGGGCGCGACGGTGACGCTGTCGCCGGTGTGGACGCCCATCGGGTCGATGTTCTCGATGGAGCACACGATGACGACGTTGTCGGCCCGGTCGCGCATGACCTCCAGCTCGTACTCCTTCCAGCCGAGGATGGACTCCTCCAGGAGCACCTCGGTGGTCGGCGAGGCGTCGAGGCCCGCGCCGGCGATGCGGCGCAGGTCGTCCTCGGTGTAGGCGAAGCCGGAGCCGGCGCCGCCCATCGTGAACGAGGGCCGCACCACCAGCGGGTAGCCGAGCTCGGCCGCGCCGGCCAGCACCTCGTCCATGGTGTGGCAGATGACCGAGCGGGCGGACTCGGCGTTGAGCCCGTGCTCGCGGGCGACCTTGGCGACGATCTCCTTGAACCGCTCGCGGTTCTCGCCCGCCTGGATGGCGTCGAAGTCGGCGCCGATCAGCTCGACCTCGTACTTGTCGAGCACGCCAGACTCGTGCAGCGCGACCGCCGTGTTGAGCGCGGTCTGGCCGCCGAGGGTGGGCAGCAGCGCGTCCGGCCGCTCCTTGGCGATGATCTTCTCGACGAACTCCGGGGTGATCGGCTCGACGTAGGTGGCGTCGGCGAACTCGGGGTCGGTCATGATCGTGGCCGGGTTGCTGTTGACCAGGATGACGCGGAAGCCCTCGGCCCGCAGCACCCGGCACGCCTGCGTGCCCGAGTAGTCGAACTCGCACGCCTGGCCGATCACGATCGGCCCCGAGCCGATCACCAGGACCGACCTGATGTCCTCACGCTTGGGCACGGCTCATGACCTCGCAAAACTCGTCGAAAAGGTAGGCGGCGTCGTGCGGCCCGGCCGCGGCCTCCGGGTGGTACTGGACGCTGAAGGCGCGGCCGTCGAGCAGCCGCAGCCCTTCCACGCAGCGGTCGTTGAGGTTGACGTGGCTGACCTCGGCCGGACCGTACGGCGTCTCGAACGGCCCGTCGAGCGGCGCGTCCACCGCGAACCCGTGGTTGTGCGCGGAGATCTCCACCTTGCCGGTGCGGACGTCCTGGACCGGCTGGTTGACGCCCCGGTGGCCGTAGCGCAGCTTGTAGGTGGACAGCCCGAGCGCCCGGCCGAAGATCTGGTTGCCGAAGCAGATGCCGAAGAACGGCACCTTCGCCTCCAGCACCCGGCGCAGCGTCGTGACGTCCACGGTGGCGGGGTCGCCGGGGCCGTTGGACAGGAACACGCCGTCCGGCTCCACGGCCATGATCTGCTCGAAGGTGGCGTCGGCGGGCAGCACGTGCACCTCGCAGCCGCGCTCGGCCATGCGGTGCGGGGTCATGCCCTTGATGCCGAGGTCGACGGCGGCGACCGTGAAGCGCCGCTCGCCGATCGCGGGCACGACGTACGGCTCGGTGGTGGCGACCTCGCCGGCGAGGGCGGCGCCCTCCATGCGCGGCGCCTGCCTGACCCGCTCGACCAGGTCCTCGACCGGTGTGGCGGGGGCGGTGAAGATGCCCGCCCGCATGGCGCCGCGCTCGCGCAGGTGGCGGGTCAGCGCGCGGGTGCCGGGGATCGCGATGCCGACGACGCCCTGCTCCTTGAGGTAGTCGTCCAGGGAGCGGGTGGCCCGCCAGTTGGACACGACGCGCGACGGCTCGCGCACGACGTAGCCGGCGACCCAGACGCGGCGGGACTCGGGGTCCTCGTCGTTGACGCCGGTGTTGCCGATGTGCGGCGCCGTCATGGCGACGATCTGCCGGTGGTAGGAGGGGTCGGTGAGGGTCTCCTGGTAGCCGGTCATGCCGGTGTTGAAGACCATCTCGCCGAACGTCTCGCCTTCGGCTCCGTAGGCGCTTCCGTGGAAGACGCGGCCGTCTTCCAGAACGAGCACGGCGGGCGTGTTCAAACCAGCTTCCCTTCGAGTACGGTCGGCCTGCCCCTCAGGAACGTGGCCACCACCCTGCCGGGCAGCGTCATGCCCTCGTAGGGGGTGTTCCTGCTCTTGGACGCGAAGGCGGATGGGTCCACCTCGGTGCGCGCGGACGGGTCGTACAGCGTGATGTTGGCGGGAGCGCCTCGCTCCAGCGGCTGCCCCTGCCCGGCGAGCCGCCCGATGCGCGCGGGCACGACGCTCATGCGCTGGGCGACGCCCGCCCAGTCGAGCAGCCCGGTCTCCACCATCGCCTCCTGGACGACGCTGAGCGCGGTCTCCAGGCCGACCATGCCCATGGCGGCGGCCGACCACTCGGTCTCCTTGTCCTCGACCGGGTGGGGCGCGTGGTCGGTGGCGACGATGTCGATCGTGCCGTCGGCCAGCGCGGCGCGCAGCGCCTCGACGTCGGCGCGGGTGCGGAGCGGCGGGTTGACCTTGTAGATGGGGTTGTAGGCGCCCACCGGGGAGTCCTCGACGAGCTCGTCGGTGAGCAGCAGGTGGTGGGGGGTCACCTCGGCCGTGACGTCCCAGCCCTTGGACTTGGCCCAGCGGATGATCTCGACGGAGCCGGCCGTGGAGACGTGGCAGACGTGCAGGCGGGAGCCGACGTGGGCGGCAAGCAGGCAGTCGCGGGCGATGATCGCCTCCTCGGCGACCGCGGGCCAGCCGGTCAGGCCGAGCCGGCCGGAGACGACGCCCTCGTTCATCTGGGCGCCCTGGGTGAGGCGCGGCTCCTGGGCGTGCTGGGCGACGACGCCGTCGAACGCCTTGACGTACTCCAGGGCGCGGCGCATGAGGACCGCGTCGTCCACGCAGCGGCCGTCGTCGGAGAAGACCCGCACCCGGGCCGCCGAGTCGGCCATCGCGCCGAGCTCGGCGAGCTGGCGGCCCTCCAGTCCGACGGTGACGGCCCCGACCGGGTGCACGTCGCAGTGGCCGAACTCGCGGCCGAGCCGCCACACCTGCTCAACCACGCCGGCGGTGTCGGCCACGGGCGAGGTGTTGGCCATGGCGTGCACGGCGGTGTAGCCGCCGCGGGCGGCGGAGCGGGTGCCGGTCTGCACGGTCTCGGCGTCCTCGCGGCCCGGCTCGCGCAGGTGGGTGTGCAGGTCGACCAGGCCGGGCAGCGCGACGGCGCCCCCGCCGTCGATCTCCTCGCCGCCGCTCAGCCCGCGGCCGATCTCGGCGATCACGCCCTGGTCGATCCGGAGGTCGGCGGGCTCGCCGCCGAGGATCCTGACGTTCTTGACGACGATCATGCGCTCTCTCCCCCGAGCAGCAGGTACAGGACGGCCATCCGGATGGTCACGCCGTTGGCGACCTGCTCCACGATGGTGGAGCGGGCCGAGTCGGCCACCTCGGCGGCGATCTCCATGCCCCGGTTCATCGGCCCGGGGTGCATGACGATGGCCTCGTCCGGCATCTTGGCGAAGCGGTCGCGGTCGAGCCCGTAGCGGCGGGAGTACTCCCGCTCGCTCGGGAAGTACGCGGCGTTCATCCGCTCCTTCTGCACCCGCAGCATCATGACCACGTCGGACTTGGGCAGCACCGCGTCGAGGTCGTAGGACACCTCGCAGGGCCAGTCGCCGACCGAGACCGGCAGCAGCGTGGGCGGCGCGACCAGGGTGACCTCGGCGCCGAGCGTGTGCAGCAGCAGCACGTTGGAGCGGGCGACCCGGCTGTGCAGGATGTCGCCCACGACCGTGATCCTGCGGCCCTCCAGCCCGCCCAGGCGGCGGCGCATGGAGAAGGCGTCGAGCAGCGCCTGCGTGGGGTGCTCGTGGGTGCCGTCGCCGGCGTTGACGACGCTGCCGTGCACCCAGGTCGCCAGGCGGTGCGGCGCGCCGGAGGAGCCGTGGCGGATGACGACCGCGTCGGCGCCCATGGCCTCCAGGGTGAGCGCGGTGTCCTTGAGCGACTCGCCCTTGGACACGCTCGACCCCTTGGCCGAGAAGTTGATGACGTCGGCGGACAGCCGCTTGGCCGCCGCCTCGAACGAGATGCGGGTGCGGGTGGAGTCCTCGAAGAACAGGTTGACCACGGTGCGTCCGCGCAGCGTGGGCAGCTTCTTGATGGAACGTTCCGAGACCCTCGCCAGCTCCTCGGCGGTGTCGAGGATGAGGAGGGCGTCGTCCTTGGTCAGGTCTCCCGCGGAGATGAGGTGGCGGTTCACCTGGACTCCTCCTTCGCCGGCAGGCCCTTCATGAGCAGCACGGCATCGCGCCCGTCGGTCTCCTGGAGGTAGACCCTGACCTTCTCGCTCTTGGCCGTGGGGAGGTTCTTGCCGACGTAGTCGGCGCGGATGGGCAGCTCGCGGTGGCCGCGGTCGACCAGCGTGGCGAGCTGGACGGCGGTGGGGCGCCCGAGGTCGTTGAGCGCGTCGAGCGCGGCGCGGACGGTGCGGCCGGAGTAGAGGACGTCGTCGACCAGGACGACGATCTTGCCGTCGACGCCGTCCGGCGGCAGCTCGGTGCGGCCGAGCGGGCGGGCGGGCCTGAGCCGGAGGTCGTCGCGGTACATGGTGACGTCGACGGAGCCGACGGGGATCTTGACGCCCTCGAACTGCTCGATGCGGTCGCCGAGGCGGCGGGCCAGGGTGGCGCCGCGGGTGGGGATGCCGAGGAGGACGACGTCGTCGCCGCCCTTGGTGCGTTCGAGGATCTCGTGCGCGATGCGGGTCAGCGCCCGGTGGACGTCGGGGGCCTCAAGGACCGCCCGCGCATCGGCCCGCGGTTCGGGCCGGGGGTCGGACATGACGAAACTCACCGCCTTTCCCGCCTCACGGGACGGGTCATTAAAGGGTGCTGGTCGGGACACACAGTACCAGGGGCTACCAGGTACGACGTGAGCGCCCTGCGGCGCGCCGGGCATGGCGCGGCGTGAGATCGGCCACCACGCGGGGATACCGCAAGGATGACCTTTCACGTCGATTCGGAGGTCGGGCGGCTGCGTCAGGTCCTCCTGCACAAGCCCGATCTCGCGCTCAAGCGGCTCACCCCCGCCAACAAGGACGCCTTCCTGTTCGACGACGTGCTGTGGGTGCAGCGCGCGATGGAGGAGCACGAGGAGTTCCAGCAGGTGCTGCGCTCACGCGGCGTCGTCATCCACATGCTCGACGACCTGCTGCGGGAGACGGTCGACATCCCGGAGGCCCGCAAGCACATCCTCGACGCCGTCGTGGACGAGCGCTGGCTCGGGCCGGTGGCGATCGACGACATCCGCAACACCCTGGACGGCATGGACTCCGCGACGCTCCAGGTCTACCTGACCGGCGGCATCACCAAGGGCGAGCTGGCCGAGCTGGGGTGCGCGCCGCAGTCGGTGACCTTCCACGCCATGGGCGAGCACGACTTCATCCTGCCGCCGCTGCCGAACCACCTGTTCACCCGCGACCCCTCCTGCTGGGTGTACGACGGCGTGGCGATCAACGCGATGCGCAGGAAGGCCCGCATGCGCGAGACGGTCAACATGGAGGCCGTCTACATGTACCACCCGATGTTCGCCGCCGGCTTCGACCGGCCGGGGCAGGGCGGCTTCCACTGCTGGACGCCGGGTCACGCGGCGGCGCCCGCCACCATGGAGGGCGGCGACGTGCTGGTGCTCGGCCGCGGCGCGGTGCTCGTCGGGATGAGCGAGCGCACCCGGCCGCAGGCGGTGGAGATGCTGGCGCGGCGGCTGTTCCAGGCCGGGGCGGCGAACCGGATCGTGGCCGTGGACCTGCCGAAGGCGCGGGCGTTCATGCATCTCGACACCGTGATGACGATGCTCGACGAGGGCGTCTTCACCCAGTACGCGGGCCTCGGCATGCTGCCGGCGTACACGATCGAGCCCGGCCGCACCGCCAAGGAGCTCAGGTTCACCGACCACCCGCCGGAGGACATGCACAAGGCCATCGCCCACGCGCTCGACCTGCCGGAGATCACGGTGCTGAGCGCGGCGCAGGACGTGCGGGCGGCGGCGCGCGAGCAGTGGGACGACGGCTGCAACGGCCTGGCCGTCGAGCCCGGCGTGGTCGTCGCCTACGAGCGCAACACCACGACGAACGCCTACCTGCGCGACCACGGCATCGAGGTGATCACCATCAGGGGCAGCGAGCTGGGACGGGGCCGCGGCGGGCCCCGCTGCATGAGCTGCCCGCTCGAACGCGACGGCATCTAGGGCCCCGCCGGGCCTGCGCATACTCGGCCGATCCGGGGGCACGATCCGGTCACGCCGGCGCGGACCGATCGGCCGGCGGGCTTTCGCGGGGGAATGGGGTGGGGCGGATGACGCCGGTCGCGCGGCTCTTCCGCACGAAGCCCACCGAGCGGATCGTGGCCGAGGGCGGCCACGGCGAGGGCGGCGAGCTGCGGCGGACGATGTCGCTGTGGCAGCTCACGCTGTTCAGCGTGGGCGCGACGCTCGGCACCGGCATCTTCGTCATCCTCGGGCAGGCGGTGCCCAAGGCGGGCCCGGCCGTGGTGCTGTCGTTCGTGCTGGCGGCGTTCACGGCGCTGCTGTCGGCCCTGTCGTACGCGGAGCTGGCCGGGACGATCCCGGTGTCCGGCTCGTCGTACTCGTACGCGTACGCGACGATGGGCGAGCTGGTGGCCTGGGTGTGCGGCTGGTGCCTGATGCTGGAGTACGCCGTGTCCGTGGCGGCCGTGGCCGTCGGGTGGGGCGGCTACCTCAACGCGTTCCTGCGCTCGCTGGCCGGCGTCGAGCTGCCGGCGGCGATCACCGCCTCCCCCGGCCAGGACGGCGGCGTGGTCAACCTCCCCGCGATCCTCATCGTGGCGCTGGCCACCTGGCTGCTGCTGCACGGGGCGTCCGAGAGCGCGCGGGCCAACGCCGTCTTCGTGCTCATCAAGGTGGCGGTGCTGCTGTTCTTCTGCGCGGTGGCGTTCACGGCCTTCCGCGCGGGCAACCTGACGCCGTTCGCGCCGCTGGGGCTGGCGGGGGTGACCGCGGCGGCCTCGCAGGTGTTCTTCTCCTACATCGGCTTCGACGCGGCCTCCACGGCGGGCGAGGAGGCGCGCAACCCGCGGCGCGACCTGCCGCTGGCGATCCTCCTGTCGCTGGCCGTCGTGACCGCCGTGTACGTGCTGGTGGCGGTGGCCGCCGTGGGCGCCAGGCCGTGGACGGAGTTCGACCCGGAGAGCACGGAGGCGAGCCTGTCGGCCATCGCGGACGAGGCGGCGGGGGCGACGTGGCCGGGGCTGGTCGTCTCGTTCGGCGCGGTCGTGGCCATCGCCAGCGTCGTGCTGACCGTCCTGTACGGGCAGACCCGCATCCTGTTCGCGATGTCGCGCGACGGGCTCGTGCCGCGCGTGTTCCAGCGGGTGGACCCGCGCAGGCAGGTGCCGGTCGCGAACACGCTCATCGTGGCCCTGTTCGTGTCGGTGCTGGCCGGGCTGGTGCCCCTGGGGCAGCTCGCCGAGGCCACCAGCATCGGCACGCTGTTCGCCTTCGCGCTGGTCAACGTGGGCGTGGTGGTGCTGCGGCGGCGCCGGCCCGACCTGCCGCGCGGCTTCCGCGTCCCGTTCTTCCCGGTCACGCCGGTGCTGGGGGCCGTCATGTGCGTGGTGGTGATGGCGGGGCTGGCCGGGGTGACCTGGGCGGCGTTCGGGCTGTGGATGGCGGCCGGGCTGGCCTGCTACTTCCTGTACGGCTTCCGCCGTTCGCGGCTGAACACCGAGGCGGCGTGATGAGGCTGGGCGAGCTGCTGGCGGGGTACGTGCCGGGGCCGCGCGGCCGGGACGGGCTGGAGCTGGCGCTGCTGCTGCGGCGGCGGGCCGGCTCCCGCCTGACGGTGGCCTGCATCCGCCCGCCCGCCTGGTCGCCCCCAGGCCCGGCGCGGGCGGAGGACAGCGCCTGGCGGGCGTACCTCGCCGAGCAGGCCGACGCCGCGATCGCCGAGGCCCGCGAGGTGGCGGGCGAGGAGGCCGACTATGTCGTCCATCCGGGCAGGCACAGCGGGCGCGGGCTGGTGGAGCTGGCGCGCAGGCGCTCGGCCGACGTCGTGGTGATCGGCTCGGCCCCGGGCGGTGCCAGGGGGCGCATCTCCGTGGGCAGCACGGCCGACCAGCTCCTGCACGCCTCGTCCGTGCCCGTCCTGCTCGCCCCGCGCGGGTACGGCGACGACCCGCCGGCCACCTTCGACCGGCTCACCCTCGCCTACCGGCGCGGCCCCGGCTGCGACGCCGCCGTCAAGGACGCCGCCCGCACGGCAGTGGCGCTCGGCCTGCCGCTGCGGCTGGTGACGCTGGTCGTCGGCCCCGCCCGGCGGGTCAGGGCCGAGGAGGACATGCTGGCGCGGCTGCGCGAGCAGGCGGCGGCCGACCTGCGCGCGGCGGCCCGGGGCCAGGCCCGGCGGCTGCGCGTGGAGGTCGAGGTGCTGGATGGCCGCACGGTCGCGCAGGCGCTCGGCGCGGCGTCGTGGCTCCCCGGCGAGATGATCATATGCGCTTCCAGCGACACCGGGCCACTTCGCCGGGTGTTCCTCGGGGACACTTCGTTGAAGATCGTACGAGCGGCGACGCGCCCTGTCATGATTCTCACGCGACAGCCCTGACCTGGGCGCACGCATGGGCAAACTGTGACGAAGTAGTGTTACCTCTGGGACATGGGGGGCGTTTGCGGCGATCCCTACCGGACCGGATTCGGCATCTTTTTTCCAATCAGCTTGACCTTCGGCGTCCACCCCTTTACCGTCACTGTGCGTAACCACACCTCGCGGCCTTCTGGGGTAAACCCAGAGCCATGGCTACCGATGGTGCCGAGCCCGGCACCAGACCCCCCGGTGGCTGGGGCATATGCCGCAAGGGAGCACAATCTACTGTGAGCGATACATACGAGAGCCGGGGGGCCACACGATGCCGTCTGAGTACGCAAAGTCGCTGGGTGCACGACTTCGCGCCATCCGCACCCAGCAGGGCCTGTCCCTGCATGGAGTCGAGGAGAAGTCGCGTGGCAGGTGGAAAGCCGTGGTCGTGGGCTCGTACGAGCGTGGCGACCGCGCGGTCACGGTGCAGAAGCTTGCCGAGCTTGCCGACTTCTACGGGGTGCCCGTCTCGGAGCTGCTGCCGGGCGGGGCCGCGCCCAGCCCGCTGGGGCCGACACCCAAGCTTGTGATCGACCTGGAGCGGCTCGCGACGCTGCCCAAGGAAAAGGCCGGCGCGCTGGCGCGCTACGCCGCCACGATCCAGAGCCAGCGTGGCGACTACAACGGCAAGGTGCTGTCCATCCGCCAGGAGGACCTGCGCTCCCTCGCCGTGATCTATGACAAGTCGCCGAGCGAGCTGACCGAGGAGCTCATCAGCTGGGGCGTCCTGGACGCGGAGGCCCGCCGGGCCGTCGAGTCCTTCTGACCGGACGCGGCCGTCCCACGCCCTCCGGGCCCGTACGGGCCGGCCGCCCGACCGTTTGACCCTTTCAGGAGCCCGCCACACCCGGCGGGCTCCTTCTCCTTTTCCGGCCCCCTCTCCGGTCCCACCGGCCGGAACGCGCCCTGGACGCGGAGTGTGACGACATGGATACTCTTCGTGTCAGGCCCTCTCGCCCCCGTGACCGCACTCCTCGAAGCACCGCCTTCGCCGGCGTGTTCCGTGCTGCCCGGAGTCCGTGCACCAGGGGGTACCAAGAAGGAGAATGTATGCAGGTCAAGAAGCTCCTGACCCTTCCGATCGCCCTCCTCGCGGCGGGCGCGTGCGTGACCACCGGCGCCATGGTGAGCACCTCGACCGCCTCCGCCGCCGCGGCCGGCGCGTCGGCGCTCCCCCCGGGCTACCAGCTCGTCACGCTGCCCAACGCCAACGTCCCCAACTTCCAGCGCCGCACCCTCTACTGCCCGCACAACAAGAGAGTCCTCGGCGGCGGCGCCGAGGCCCGCGGCAACAGGGCGATCCTGGTCGGCTCCTTCCCCACCGACGACGGCCGCGGCTGGATCGGCCTCGGCCGCCAGGACGGCTACAACGACGTCGGCATCAGCGTCTTCGCCATCTGCGCCAGCTGACAGGGGTGAGGTAGCTGAGCGCTTCCCGCCAGGGCACCCGGCGGACCCGCCCTGACCGGGAAGCGCTCATCCCCACCGGCCCCAGCCTCAGCCCCCCAGGCCGCCCACCCTCCCCTGCACCGGCGCGTCCCCGCCCTCTGACGTCACACGTCCGACCGCACCCCGACCCCTGGGGTGAGCACCGGCCTGAGCCGAGACAACCCAGCACCGCCGCCCCCACGACAGCCGAAGCGCCCCACAACTCGGGCAGCCCGGGTCACGTCCACGGAGACAGGCGGCGGCGGCACGCGATAGGGATACGCAACTCAGGCACGACACGGGCAGGCGGCACGGGCACTAAAGCCCATACATGCGGCGTGGCAGTCCGGCACAGACACGCGGCACGGGGCTCAGGAGGCCGACAGGCGTGGGTGGGTGGGGCGGCAGGGTGGGTGTGGGCTTTCTTGGGCGTGCGGGACACACCCGCGGGACCGCTGGCGTGCCGGCGGTCAGGACGTCTCAGTCGTCCCCTCGTCGCCCGTCAACGTCGCCGCCGACGTCGCCGCCACCGCGACCATCGCCGCCGTCGTCGTCGTCGGCGGTGGGATCAGGTGGTCATCCGGCGAGCGGGACGTTCAGTGGTAGTTGGGGCTGGACGGGAACCCCCAGCAGATCCTCGACGGTGGACACGAACGTGTCGGCCTCGGCCAGGATCTCGTCGGCGTCGGCCGCGCTGATCCGGCTGGTCATGCCCGCCTCCGCGGCGGCCCGCTTGGCGGCGGTCACCGAGAAGTAGGCGGCCCACTCGGCCAGGTGGGGCTCCGCCTCGGGCAGCAGGTCCCACGCGCTGCGCAGCTTGCGCCTGCGGCTCTCGCCGGGACGGGGGCGGGCGGCGAGCATCGCCGCGGCCGCTCTCAGGGCCGCCAGGTGCGCGGCCACGTAACGGGGAGCCGGGGTGCGAGCGGCGCTCGCCTCCGCCAGGCTGGAACGTGCGTCGGCCAGGTGTGCCCGGACCGCGGGCGACAGCCGGGGCCCGGGCGTGTCTCTCGGCCTTGGTGCCATCTTGCGCGCCTCCTCGAAATCGTGGGCGGCTGCCGGCATCTCCACCGGTGATGTCAACACTCTCAGACGCCACCGACATTTCCGCCGGGCCGGCCGGACGAGGAGCTTCCCCTCTCCCCGTCCGGCCAGGACACGCCCGATCGTCTCCGCCGACGACGAGGACGTGGCCTTCGCCCGTGGAACCTGGCCGCGGGTCGCGCTTGGGGAAGCGATCACCCGCGACCAGGTCCTCGTGACGTTGAGCCGCGAGCCTCACCGTCACTAGGTCGAACATAATTTCGATCACCCTCCGATGTCAACCGGTTCCACGAACACAGGTTCGATGACCTTGAAGGAAAGCAGCTCGAAAGCAGGAAAGCCGCCGTCGCGACGGTGTGTCGCGGCGGCGGCCGCCGGTGTTGCCCGTGGTCGCGGCGGGAGGGGCCGGCGTCAGGTGGCGGAGATGGCGCCCGACGGGCACAGGGTGACGGCCCGCCGCACGGTGTCCTCGAGCTCCGGCGGCACCTCCCGCTGCAGGACCAGCACGGTGCCCTCGTCCTCGCTCTGGTCGAACAACTGCGGAGCGGTCAGCGCGCACATGCCGGCCCCGATGCACACGGTCGTGTCTGCCTTGATTTCCATGGTGATGACCTCTACCAGGTGACAGGGAGGCGGTGCACTCCGTAGATGCTCATGTCCGAGCGCATCGGCACCTCCTCCGGCGTTACGGCCAAGCGTAGGCCAGGCAGGCGGCGCAGCAGCGCAGGGTAGGCGATGCGCATCTCCGCCCGCGCGAGCTGCTGTCCGAGGCACTGGTGGATGCCGTGGCCGAAGGTGAGATGGCCGGTCGCGGGCCGGGTGACGTCGAGCGTGTCCCCGCCGGGGAAGCGCTCGGGGTCGCGGTTGGCGGCGGGCAGGCTGAGCGCGACCGTCTCCCCCGCCCTGATGAGGACGCCCTCGATCTCGACGTCCTCGACGGCGCTCCTGACCGGCCCCAGGTGGATGATCGTGAGGTAGCGCAGCAGCTCCTCGACGGCGGTCTCGGCGATCGAGGGGTCGTCGCGGAGCGCGGCGAGCTGCGCGGGGTTGGTGAGCAGCGCGTACGTCCCGAGCCCGAGCATGTTGGCGGTGGTCTCGTGCCCGGCGAGGAGCAGCAGGAACCCGACCCCGGTCAGCTCCTCGTCGGTCAGCTCGCCGCCCTCGACGAGCCCGCTCAGCAGGTCGTCGTCCGGCTTGTCGCGCTTGCGGCCGATGAGGTCGCTCAGGTACGCCATGGTGCTGCCCACGGCGGCCAGCGCGTCCTCGGCCTTGGTCTCCAGGTTGAACAGGATCCTGGCGTCCTCCTGGAAGCGGGCGCGGTCCTCGTACGGCACCCCGAGCAGCTCGCAGATCACCAGCGAGGGGATGGGCAGCGCGAACGCCTCCACCAGGTCGGCGGGCGGCCCCGCGGCCTCCATGGCGTCCAGGTGCTCCTCGGTGATCTCGGCGATCCGCGGCTCCAGCGCCTTCATCCTGCGTACGGTGAACTGCCCGGTCAGCAGCCGGCGGTAGCGCGTGTGCTCGGGCGGGTCGGTGCGCAGGAACATCCCCGGCGGCAGCCGGAAGCCCTCCCGCCTGGCCAGCTCCATCCTGCCGGGGATCGGCGGGTGCATCCTCTCCGGCCGGTTGGAGAAGCGCGGATCGGCCAGCACCGCGCGGGCGGCGGCGTAGCCCGTCACGAGCCAGCCCAGATGGCCGTCGGCGAAGGTCAGGCGGTGCACGGGTGCCTGCCGCCGCAGCTCGCCGAGCTCGTCGGGTGGATCCAGCGGACGCCGCCGGACCATGGGAAGGGTCAGATCGGACATGCCTGGGCTCCTCTCCGGAACGTACTCCCAGAAAACCTCAATGATTGCAAAATTGCAATGAATGAAACAGGACTTCGCGTGCAGTAAAGTTCGGCCATGGCGGGACTGCGGGAACGCAAGAAGCAGCGCACGCGCCGGGCACTGATCGACGCGGCGCTCCGGCTGTTCGCGCGGAAGGGCTACGCCGACACCACGCTCGCCGAGATCGCCGCCGCGGCGGAGGTCTCCACCCGCACGTTCTTCAGCTACTTCGGCGGCAAGGACGACCTGGTCTTCCACGACAGCGAGGAGCGCGCGGAGCGCGCGCTGGCGCTGCTGGCCGGCCGCCGGCCCGGCGAGAGCGCCGGGGCGCTGCTGCTGCGGCTCGTCGAGGCGGGGATCGCGTGGGCGCTGGAGGACGACGAGCTCACGTTCGAGGAGGCCGAGCTGCGGCTGCGGCTCGTCATGGAGGAGCCCGCCCTGCGGGCGCGGGCGCTGCTGCTGATGTACGACAACCAGCTCAAGGTCGCCGCGGCCCTGCGCCAGGCGTGTCCCGAGGAGCTGGACGAGGTCGAGGCGGCCGCCGCCGTGGGCGCGCTGTTCGGCGCGATCAAGCTGGCCGTGATGGCGCATCTCGGGCACGACCGGTCGCTGAAGGACATCCAGACGACCGGCCGGCGCGCGGCCGAGCTGGCGCTGGACGGGTTGCGCGCCTTGGAGACGCGCCGGGCGGAGGACCGTCCCGCCGGCTCCCGGATCCCCGCGGACCCACCGGGGATGGCAAGCTGAGACCGGTCGGGGAAGGGGGGCGCATGGCGGGCGGCCGAGGGCGGCGGATCGGCGTGGCGCTGCTGGTGTCGGGGCCGGTGCTGGTGGCGGCGTACGCGCTGGCCGGGCGGACGGCCGTCGGCCGGGCCGCCGAGGCGCAGGCGCGCGGGCCCCGATGGGAGGGCGGCAGGATCGGCCCCGACGGACTGACCTCGCTCGGCGTGGACGCCTGGCGGGTGGTGGCGCTGACGGCCCTGGTGGTGGGCGTGACCGCGCTGGCCTACCTGGCCATCGGGCCGCTGCTCGGGCGCGGCGGGCGGGGGCGGACGTTCCTGCTCGTGCTGTCGGGCTTCCTGATCGTGCCGTACGCGCTGGGGTGCGTGGTGGCGTTCGTCAACCCGCCGCGGCTCCTCGGCGGTCTCTACCAGGCGGCGGACTTCGTGGCCGGGCTGCCCGGCTGGCAGCCGGCCACGGCGTTCCTGCTGCCCGCGGCGGGGCTCGCGCAGGCCGCAGGGCTGGCGCTGACGGCCCGCCGCAGGCCCCCGGCGGCCCCGCCGGCGCCTGTGCGGGCCGAGGAGGCCCGCCCCGCGTCGCAGGGCCCGCTCACAGCCCCCTGAAGCGGCCCCGTACGTGCACCGGCACGCCCTTGCCGAGCTTGCCGGGCAGTTCTTCGGCCACGTTCATCGGCAGGCGGACGCAGCCGTGCGAGGCCGGGTGGAGCGGCACCGAGAGCGCGCCGTGGAAGGCGATGCCGCCGTTGAAGAAGATCGGGTTGTACAGCTCGCCGAGGTAGGACTTGTGCCAGCCGCTGGTGCGCCAGGTGGTCCGGTAGTCGCCGGTGGGGGTGGTGGCCGAGCCGCAGAAGCGCTGCTCCTTGCCCTGCCACACGGTGGTCTCGCAGTAGGGGACGCCGCTGCCGGAGGAGATGTGCGTGATCAGCGCGGGCTTCCCGCCGACGTACAGCACCATGATCTGCTTGCTCAGGTTGACCTCGGCGCGGGTGGACCGGCCGCGGGGCACCAGGACCTTGGGGGCCTTGGGGCTCTCCAGGGCGTCCCAGGTGCGCTTGGCGATGGTGCTGGTCGGCGTGATGCCGTTGACCTTCTGGAACGCCCACACGGCGGCCAGCGTGGTGCCGCCGTAGCGGCCGTCGGCCCTGCCGGGACGGTAGCCCAGCTCGGTGAGCCGGCGCTGCACCCAGGTGACGGCCTTGCCCTTGGCGCCCAGCTTCAGCGTCTTGCGCGGGGCCGCGACCGGATCGGTGGCGGCGGGAGTGGTGGCCGGAGTGGTGGCGGCGGGCCCGGCCTGCGCGCCGGCGGGCGAGGCCGCCGTCACGGAGGCGGAGGGCACCTGCGGGGGCGGGCCGGGGGCCGCCGTGCCGCATCCCGCGAGCGCGACGGCTCCGGCCGTCAGCAGGACCGCCATTCCGGGCAGTCGGGAAACTCCCACCCGTACCACCTCTCATGCCGTGGACAACGGATCACAGGACCCTACACCAGTCACCATGAACGGGTAATGAAGCCGTCAACCTGTTTAGAGTGTCCCCATGTCTCAGAAGTTGCCACCAAACGCCGTCGTCGTGCAGTCCGCCCTGCGCGAGCTGGGCGCGGTCGGCGAGGTCGTCGTGCTGCCGGAGAAGGCGCCCACGGCGGCCACCGCGGCGGCGCAGCTCGGCTGCGAGGTCGGCGCCATCGCCAACAGCCTGATCTTCGACGCCGACGGCGAGCCGCTGCTGGTGCTGACGAGCGGCGCGCACCGCGTCGACACCGCTCTGATCGCCCGTACGGCGGGCGCCGCGAAGGTACGCCGGGCCACCCCGGAGTTCGTCCGGGCGGCGACCGGCCAGCCCATCGGCGGCGTGGCCCCGGTGGGGCATCCCGCGCCGGTGCGCACGCTGGTGGACAACTGGCTGGGCAAGCACGAGGTGGTGTGGGCGGCCGGCGGACATCCGCTGACGGTGTTCCCGACCACGTTCGAGGAGCTGGTGCGCATCACCGGGGGCCTGGCGGTGGACGTCGAGTAGGGTGCGACGGTGATCGAGTTTCGCGGGGCGGGACCGGCCGGGTTCACCGAGCGGCTGGAGACGGTGATCGGCATCTACACGGCCGCGATGCGCCCGCCGGCGGACCAGATCGCCGGCCGCAAGGCGATCATGCGCAATCACGCGACATATCCCTATTTTCAGTGCTATTTCGCAGAATTGCGCGATTCGTCCCTTTCGTCGGGCGACCGTGAGAAGCCGTACATCGTCGGCTTCGCCTACGGCTTCCGCGGCGCCCCCGGGCAGTGGTGGCACGACGTCGTGCTGCGGGCGCTCGCCGAGCAGTCCGGGCGCGAGGCCGCCCACGCCTGGCTGGGCCACGCCTTCGAGCTGGCCGAGATCCACGTGCACCCTGAGTACCAGGGCAAGGGCATCGGCCGCGCGATGATCAGGGCGCTCTGCGCGGGCCGTCAGGAGCGATCGGTGGTGCTGTCCACCCACGACCAGCCGACCGCCGCCCGCCACCTCTACGCGAGCCTCGGCTTCGTCGACCTGCTCTCCGGGTTCGTCTTCCCCGGCGGCTACGAGGAGTACGCGATCGCGGGCCGCCCCCTCCCCCTGCCCTGACACGTGGTTTGCCGCGTCATGACCTGGGGCATGAGTCCTTACGGAAAGTGACCGACCCTTTACCGGCCGATCTGGTTACCCTGCCGTCATCCGCCCGGTCCCCCTGCGGGCGGGTGACGGCCCGCACCCGCTCATGGACGAGCCTTGACGCGGGCCTCAGGCGGGCGACGAGGCCGGCTCCAGCCGCTGGAACACCTCACGGGAGGCGCTGGAGCGGTTGAAGGTGATGAAGTGGATGCCGGGCGCGCCCTCGTCCAGCAGCCGCTGGCACAGCTCGGCGCCGTGCTCGATGCCGAGCCGCCGCACCGCGGCGGGATCGTCCTTGACCGCCTCGAAACGCGCCGCCACGTCCGTGGGGAACGGCGCCCCCGACAACTGCTCCGAACGCGCGATCGTGCTCAGCTGGGTGACCGGCATGATGCACGGGATGATCGGCGTGTCGCAGCCCTCGGCCGCCACCCTGTCACGCAGCCGCAGATAGTCGTCGGCCTGGAAGAACATCTGGGTGATCGCGTAGTCGGCCCCGGCCCGGCACTTGCGCACGAAGTGCTCGGTGTCGGCCTCGATGGACGGCGAGCGCGGATGTTTGTACGGGAAGGCCGCCACGCCCACGCAGAACTCGCCCGCCTGGCGGACCAGGCGTACGAGCTCCTCGGCGTAGAGCACGCCCTCCGGGTGCCGCACCCACTCCCCCGTGGGGTCGCCGGGCGGGTCGCCGCGCACGGCCAGGATGTTGCGCACCCCCGCGTCCGCGAAGCGCCCCACCAGGTGGCGCAGCTCGCGGACGGAGTGGTTGACCGCGGTGAAGTGCGCCACGGGGGTCAGCGTGGTGTCGTGCGCGATGCGCTCGACGATGTCGACCGTGCGGTCACGGGTGGAGCCGCCGGCGCCGTAGGTGACCGACACGAACGTCGGCCGCAGCGACTCCAGCTCCCTGATCGCCTTCCACAGCTGCCGCTCGCCCTCGTCGGTCTTCGGCGGGAAGAACTCGAACGAGAACGTGCGTTTGCCGGAGGCGAGCATCTCGCGGACGGTGGGGACACGTCCCGGCAGGACGGAGGGTCGACCAAGGGCCATGCCCACCAGGCTACAGGCAGCGGCGGCGCGCGCCGAGGCCGCGGATCGCCCCCGCTCGGCCACGTCCCGATCGGAAGCGCTCGAAGCGGCCACTAGTCTCGGTGTCATGACCAGTGACGCCGCGAGCATGGACGTCCTGCGCACGCGGGTTGAGCGTGCCCTGGGCGCCTTCGTCGAACGCCAGCTCCCCGCCTCCGGTGACCCCGACTTCCAGCCGCTCCGCACGGCCGCCGAGGACCTGCTGGCCGGCGGCAAGCGGCTGCGGCCCGCGTTCTGCTACTGGGGGTGGCGCGGCGCGGGCGGCGCGGACGGCCCCGGCATCTTCACCGCGGCCGCCTCCCTTGAGCTGCTGCAGGCCAGCGCGCTCGTGCACGACGACGTGATGGACAAGAGCGACCTGCGCAGGGGCATGCCGGCGGCGCACCGCCGCTTCGAGGCGCTGCACGAGAAGGAGGGCTGGCACGGCTCCGCCCCGCAGTTCGGCGAGGGCGCCGCGATCCTGCTGGGCAACCTGCTGCTGATCTGGTCGGGCGAGATGTGGCGCACCAGCGGGCTGCCCCGCGAGTCGCTGGAGGCGGCCCAGCCCGTGCACGACCACATGCGCACCGAGCTGATGTGCGGCCAGTACCTCGACCTGCTGGAGCAGGCCCACGGCGAGAACACCTTCGACTCGGCGCTGCGGGTGGCCCTCTACAAGAGCGGCAAGTACTCCGTCGAGCAGCCGCTGCGGCTCGGTCTCGCGCTGGCCGCCCGCGAGCTCGCGCCCTGGATGGACGAGCTGTGCACCGGCTACGGGCGGCGGGTCGGCATCGCCTTCCAGCTCCGCGACGACATCCTCGGCGTCTTCGGCGACCCGGCGCAGACCGGCAAGCCGGCGGGCGACGACCTGCGCGAGGGCAAGCGCACCATGCTCGTGGCCCGTACGCTCGCCGCCGCCTCCCCCGGCGAGGCCGCGACCGTGCGCCGCCTGCTCGGCGACCCCGGGCTCGACGAGGACGGCGTCACCACGCTGCGCGGCGTCATCGAGGGCACCGGCGCGCTGAGCGCCTGCGAGGACCTGATCGGCGACTACCTCGGCGAGGCGCTGGACGCGCTCGGCCGGGCCCCGGTCACGGAGGAGGCGCGGGCGGCCCTGAAGGACCTCGCGATCGCCGCCACCTCCCGCACCACCTGACCGGCCACACCCCGCGCCACTCGACCGGCCACGCCCCGCGCCGCCTTACCGGCCGCCGGGCCTTTTCCGCTCCCGGCATGGGAGCGCCGCCCCACCGGACGGTGGGGCGGCGCGAGGGTCGGATGGTCGGTCAGGCCGCGGCGAGGCGCTTGGCGAACTCCGCCGCCGCCGCGCCGGGATCGTCGGCCTCGGTGATGGCGCGCACGACGACGACCCGGCGCACGCCGTACGACAGGACCTCGTCGAGGTTGCCGAGGTCGATGCCGCCGATGCCGAACCACGGCCGCGCCTCGCCCAGCGACGCCGCGTGCCGCAGCAGCGACGGGCCGGGGGCCGGGCGGCCCGGCTTGGTCGGCGTGGGCCAGACGGGCCCGCAGCAGAAGTAGTCGACGCCCTCCTCCACGGCCGCGGCGGAAGCCTCGGCGGCGGAGTGGGTGGACCGTCCGATGACGAAGTCGTCGCCGAGTATCTCTCGCGCGACCGTCAACGGAAGGTCGTCCTGCCCCAGGTGGAGCACGTCGGGCCGGGCGGCGTAGGCGATGTCCGCCCGGTCGTTGACCGCCAGCAGTTTGCCGTGCCGGTCGCAGGCGTCGCGGAAGACGTCGAGGAGGGCGAGTTCTTCGCGGGCCTCCAGTCCCTTCTCCCGCAGCTGGATGATGTCCACGCCGCCCGCCAGCACCGTGTCGAGGAACTGCGCCAGGTCGCCGCGGTCGCGGCGGCCGTCGGTGCAGAGATAGAGGCGGGCGTCAGAAAGCGAGGGCTTGGGCACGCCGCTTGACCTCGGTGTGACGGCCGGCCCTGATCGCCTCGACGGGCGAGCCTGGCAGGGAGTCGTCGGGGGTGAAGAGCCAGCGCAGGGACTCGGCGTCGTCGTAGCCGGCGTCCCGCAGCACGGTCAGGGTGCCCGGCAGGCCCTTCATCACGTCCTTCCCGTCGAGGAACACCGCGGGCACCTGTGGGGACCCGCCGCCCTCCCGGCGGACGCCGAGGAGCTTGTGATCCTTGAGGAGCTGCTTGGCCCGCCCGATCGGGAGATCCAGGCGCTTGGCCACTTCGGGGAGCGTGAGCCACTCGCTGACGAGCTGGTCGGTCTCCCGGTCGATCTGTGCAACATAAAGCGTCACGGAACCACAACTACCACATGCCGTGCTTGCTCAAACAACACAATCCCGTAGGGGTACTTCTGGATCTACCAGGCGTTCCGCGTCCAGCCGGGAGCCCGCGCCGATGATACGGCGGCCCTGGACGAGGTCTCGCGGCCGGTCCACGGCGAACACGGCGGCGAGAGTGTCGTCGCCCCTCAGCCATACGGCGGACCACTTGCCCTCGGGGCCGCCGCGGTAGAGCAGCCGCTCGCCCGCGGGGTGGTGGCCGGCGTACTGGACCATGTGCCCGAACTGCTCCGACCAGAAGTAGGGGACCGGGTCGTAGACGGCGTCCTCGCCGAGCAGGCTCGCGGCGGCGACCTCGGGGGCGTTGAGCGCGGTGTCCCAGTGCTCGACCCGCAGCCGGTCCTGGAAGCGGCGCGACCACCAGGCGGCGCAGTCGCCCACCGCGACCGTGCCGGGCAGCGAGGCGCGCAGGTGCTCGTCCACGACGACGCCGTTGTGCAGGTCGAGGTCGGCGTCGGCCAGCCACTGGACGGCCGGGCGCACGCCGATGCCGGCGACGACCACGTGCGCGTCCAGGAACTCGCCGCCGACCAGCTCGACGCCGCCCTCCTCGACGGAGTGGACCATGGCGCCGAGACGCAGGTCGATGCCGTCGTACCAGCGTGCGGTGCGGGCGCCGATCTCCGCGCCGACGGCGAGGGCGAGCGGCGCGGGGCCGGCCTCGACCACCGTGACCACGCAGCCGGCGCGGCGGGCGGCCGTGGCCACCTCGGCTCCCACCCAGCCCGCGCCGACGACCACGACGCGGGCGCCGGGGACGAGCGCGGCGCGCAGCTCGTGGGCGTCGTCGAGGGTGCGCAGGACGTGCTGGGGGCCGTCTCCGGGCAGCCGGACCGGGTCGGCGCCGGTGGCGATGACCAGCCCGTCGAAGCGGAGCTCGCCCTCGGTGGTCTCGACGGCGCCCGGCCGCAGCGCGGTGGCGGACACCCCGGGTCGGAAGGCGACGCGCAGCGCGGCGAGGTCGGTGTCGACGAACGTCGTGTCGGACTCGCCGAGCAGCACGCTCTTGGTCAGGGGCGGGCGATCGTAGGGGCGGTGGCGTTCCCGCCCGACGAGGGTGATCCTGCCGCCGAATCCGCGCCCGCGCAGCGCCTCGACCGTGCGTACGCCGGCCAGGCCCGCTCCCACCACCACGACATGGTCCACGACCAAGACCATAGACGGGTACGGGGCCCGGCGGCGAAGGGGGTCGTGCCTGGAGCCGCCGGGGACGTCGTAGGGTGGGGGCGTAAGACGCGCGGGAGTCCGGCCGTGACCGGGCTGAGAGGAAGGCTGCGTCGGGCCTTCGACCGCAAGACACCTGATCCGGATCATGCCGGCGAAGGGAGCGCATGGTGGAGGTCATCGTCGGCGGCGGGATCGTCGGGCTGTCGGTCGCGTGGCGGCTGGCGCGGGCGGGGCGGCCGGTCACCGTGGTCGACCCCGATCCCGCGGGCGGGGCTTCGCACGCGGCGGCGGGCATGCTGGCGCCGGTCAGCGAGGTGACCTACACCGAGGAGCCGCTGCTGCGGCTCGGGCTCGCGTCGCTGCGCCGCTGGCCGGCCTTCGCCGCCGAGCTGGCCGCCGACGCGGGGCTGCCCGAGGGGGCGGGCGGGGTGGACCTGCGCGCCGAGGGCACGCTCGACGTGGCGTTCGGGGCCGACGACCTCGCGGCGCTGGACGAGCTGGCCGCGTTCATGGACAAGCTGGGGCTGCCGGTGGAGCGGCTGACCGGGCGCGAGTGCCGCCGCCTGGAGCCCATGCTGGCGCCGTCGGTGCGCGGCGGCCTGCTGGCCTCCGGGGACGCCTGGGTGGACCCGCGCCGCGTGACGGCGGCGCTGCTGACCGCACTGGAACGGCGGGCCGTGCCGATCGTCCGCACCCGGGTCACCGAGCTGCTGCGCGAGGACGGGGCTGCTGGGCGGGTCGTGGGGGTGCGGCTGGAGGGGGGCGCGGAGCTTGCGGCCACGACGGTGGTGCTGGCGGCCGGGGCCTGGAGCGCCGGGCTGGCCGGGGTGCCGGTGCGGCCGGTCAAGGGGCAGATCCTGCGCCTGCGCTCGCCGCAGCCGCTGCTGACCCGGTGCGTACGCGGCTCCGTGCACGGCTCGTCCGTCTACCTCGTCCCCCGGGGCGACGGCGAGCTGGTGGTCGGCGCGACCCAGGAGGAGCTGGGCTTCGACACCCGGGTGACCGCGGGCGGCCTGTACGAGCTGCTGCGCGACGCCAGGGAGCTGGTGCCGGGCGTGACCGAGCTGGAGCTGGCCGACGTGGTGGCGGGCCTGCGCCCCGGCACGCCGGACAACGTGCCGATCGTCGGGCCGGCGGGTGACGGGCTGGTGCTCGCCACCGGCCACCACCGGGGCGGTGTGCTGCTCGCGCCCCTCACGGCGGCCCTGGTGGCCGGGGAGGCGGGCGGCGAGGAGGGCGGGCCGGCGGCGTTGTGCTCGCCGGCGAGATTTGGAGAGATCGCATGATGGTGCAGATCAACGGGGCCGCGCACGAGGTCGCCGACGGCACGACCGTGGCGCAGGCCGTACGGGCCCTGACGGCGGCGACCACCGGGGTCGCCGTGGCGGTCAACGACGAGGTGGTCACGCGCGGCGCCTGGGAGACCACGGCGCTGCGCGAGCGCGACCGCGTGGAGGTGCTGACGGCGGTGCAGGGTGGATGATCTGATCATCGCCGGGGAGAAGTTCTCCTCCCGGCTCATCATGGGCACCGGCGGCGCCCCCTCGCTGGAGGTGCTCGACCAGGCGCTGGCGGCGTCCGGCACCGAGCTGACCACGGTGGCGATGCGCCGGCTCGACCCGCGCGCCCGCGGCTCGGTGCTCGACGTGCTGCGCGAGCGCGACATCAAGGTGCTGCCCAACACGGCCGGCTGCTTCACCGCGGGCGACGCCGTGCTGACGGCCCGCCTGGCCAGGGAGGCCCTCGGCACGAACTGGGTCAAGCTGGAGGTCATCGCCGACGAGCGGACGCTGCTGCCGGACCCCATCGAGACGTTCGACGCGGCCGAGCGGCTGGTGGCCGACGGGTTCGTGGTGCTCCCGTACATCGGGGACGACCCGGCGCTGGCCCGGCGGATGGAGCAGGCGGGCTGCGCGGCGGTGATGCCCCTGGGCGCGCCGATCGGGTCAGGGCTCGGCATCCGCAACCCGCACAACATCGAGCTGATCGTGGAGGCCGCGTCGGTGCCGGTGATCCTCGACGCGGGGATCGGCACGGCCAGCGACGCCGCGCTCGCGATGGAGCTCGGCTGCGACGCGGTGCTGCTGGCCACGGCGGTCACCCGCGCCCAGCGGCCCGACCTGATGGCGGCGGCCATGAGGGCGGCGGTGACGGCCGGGCGGCAGGCGCGGCAGGCGGGGCGCATCCCGCGCCGCCGCTACGCCGAGGCGTCCTCCCCCATGGCCCCCTGACTCCCCCGTGACCTCCTGACGCGCGGGACGCGCGGGACGCGCGGGGCACGCCGGAGCTCGCGGGGCTCCGGCGCGTTCCAGGGGGCACGGCTCGGCATCGGTTTCGGGCGGCTGGGCCCTGCCGGTGCCAAAACGCCCGTAAACTCAGCCGGGTGGATACGACGACTGCGGACCCTCTGGTCGGGCGGCTCCTCGATGGACGCTATCGCATCGAGAGCCGGATCGCCCGGGGCGGTATGGCGACCGTCTACCTGGCGCTCGACGTCCGGCTGGACCGGACCGTCGCGCTGAAGGTCATGCACCGCTCGCTCGCCGAGGACCCCGCGTTCGTCAGGAGGTTCATCGGCGAGGCGAAGTCGGTGGCCAGTCTCTCCCATCCCAACGTCGTGCACGTCTTCGACCAGGGCACCGACAACGACGTCGTCTACCTGTCGATGGAGTACGTGCCGGGCCGCACGCTCCGCGACGTCCTGCGCGAGCGCGGCCGGCTGCCCGCCCGCGAGGCGCTGGAGATCCTGATCCCGGTGCTGGCCGCCCTCGGCGCCGCCCACCAGGCCGGCATGGTGCACCGCGACGTCAAGCCGGAAAACGTCCTGATGACCGACGACGGGCGGGTCAAGGTCGTGGACTTCGGCCTGGCCAAGGCCATCGAGGCGACCAACCAGACGCGCACCGGCGTGATGATCGGCACGATCGGCTACATGGCGCCCGAGCAGGTGCTCACGGGCGCGGCCGACGTGCGCAGCGACGTCTACGCGGCCGGCATCATGCTGTTCGAGCTGGTGACCGGGCAGCAGCCCTACGACGGCGAGACACCGATGTCGGTCGCCTACCGGCACGTGCACGACACGGTGCCGCCGCCGTCGGCGCTGGTGCCCGACGTGCCGCCGCTGATCGACACGCTGGTGGCGCAGGCGACCGCGCGCGAGCCGCACGACCGGCCCAAGGACGCCACGGCCCTGCTGGTGGCGGCGGTCGACGCGCACCGCATGCTGCCGCGCACCACGATCCCGCCGACGCCGCAGGCGCAGCCGTACGGGCGGGCGCCGGGTTCAGGCCCGGTGCCGTTCCCCGGCTCGGGCGCGATGACGGGCCCGGGCGCCGCGGCGGGCTCAGGGGCTCAGACGGTCTCCGGCGCGATGCCGGGCCAGCTGTCCGGCCCGATGTCCGGCCCGATGTCCGGCGCCGTGTCCGGGGCGATGCCGGGCCCGATGGCCGGGTCAGGGGCGCGGTTCCGCCCGCAGCCGCCGTCCCAGCCCAACGACCGCACGGCCGTGCACGCGGCCCCGTCGATGCCGCAGGACGCCCCCGCGCACACGCTCATCCAGCCGCGCGTCGAGGTGCCCGAGCCGTCGCGGCGGCGCGGGTTCCGGCCCAACTGGTTCCTGGTGGGGCTGGCCGCCGTCATGGTCGTCGCCATCGCGCTGACCGGGTGGTTCTTCGCCCAGCCCGACTACGTCCGGGTGCCCAGCCTGGTCGGCAAGAACATGGTGCTGGCCGAGCAGAGCGCGGTCAACGGCGGTTTCAAGGTCAAGACGGCTCCTGGCCAGTACTCCGAGAAGACCGCCGAGGGCCTGGTGCTGGCCATGGAGCCGGTCGCCGGCACCGAGGTCGAGCAGGGCAGCACGATCACGCTGACGCCCTCGCTCGGCCCCAAGCGCGTGGTCGTGCCCAACGTCACCGGCATGACCGGCAACGACGCCCGCGCCGCGCTCGCCAAGGAGGGGCTCACCCCGGGCTCGGTGAAGCGCCTGCCCAACACGCAGGTCGAGCGCGACAAGGTGATCCGCTCCTCGCCGCAGGTGGGCGAGAAGGTCAAGGAGGGCGCGCGGGTCGACATCTTCGTCAGCGCCGGCCTGGTGATGCCCGACGTCAGCGGCATGCCGAAGGACGAGGCCGCCGCCTACCTCGGGCAGCAGGGCTTCCAGGTGCAGGTCCAGGAGGTGGACGACGACGCCGAGCCGTGCACGGTCATCGCCCAGGTGCCGAAGGCCAAGTCCGAGGTCGACGGGGGCGCGCAGGTGATGGTCACGGTGGCGCGCTGCCAGACCGACTTCTGGCAGTGGTTCGGCCAGGGCGACGCCCAGGCCCGCGACGACCAGCAGCTCGCCCTCGTCCCCCAGGTGATCGGCAAGAACGTCAACGACGCCCGCCGCGACCTGGAGGCGCAGGGCTTCAAGGTGCAGGTCCACCGGCTGGGCAACCGCGGCGTGGTGCAGTTCCAGCGCCCGCTGCCCAACAGCGAGCGCCCGGCCGGGTCCACCGTCCACCTCTGGCAGTGACCCCCGGCCGGCGGGACGGCGGCCGGGACGCTCGGCAGCCGGACGGCCACCGCGGTCAGGGCGTCAGGTGTCCGTGGAGGCGGACCCTCGCGAGGCCGCCGTCCGGGTGGATGTCCACGCGCACGTGGGTGACCGGCGTGGCCGCCGCCAGGCGGAAGCGGTGCGGGGTGTCCGGCTGCAGGCGGGTGCGCGGCAGCAGCTCGACGGGCGCGGCCGTCCCGGGCTCGCCGTCGTAACCGGTGAGGGTGACCGCGGCGGGGGCGTTGAAGAGCAGGTTGGTGGTGTCGATCTCGGCCAGCGCGGGCGTGCCGCGCCCGGCCAGCCGGATGATCAGCCAGTCGTTGCCGCCGTCGCGCCGCCGCGCGGTCTCCCAGCCCTCCGCCTGGTGACGGGCCAGGCCGGGGGCGATGACGTTGTGGGGGGCGGAGTAGAAGTCGTCGGAGCAGGCGGTGACGGCGCCGCCGTTGGCGAGGGCGGCCAGGTCGAGGCCGAGGCCGTCGTACACCGACAGGTCGGGGCGGGGCTCGCCGTGCACGCGCAGGCGGGCCACGCCGCCGTCGGGGAAGATGTCGAGCCGTACGTGCGTGGCGTGGAACCCGCCCGCGACCTCGAAGGGGTGCTCGGCGTCGCCCTTCAGCCCGGCCCGGGGCACGATCTCCGTCCACGGGGCCGCCAGCAGCTCGTCAGGCGACGGGTGGCCCTCGACGCGGGTGGCCGCGACGGCGGCGTACGGCGGGTAGTTGCCCTTGAACCAGGCGGTGTCGATCACCACGCCGCGGATCATCCCGGGCACGCCGAGCCGGACCAGCGCCCAGTCGTGGCCGGGCGCGCGCCGGCGGCGGGTCTCCCAGCCGTCGTACACCTGCCCCTTGGGCCCGAAGGTCCCGGCGCGGAAGCCGGGCCGTCCGGGCCGGACGAGGCTCTCCTTCTCGGCGAACGACTCGTCGCTGGCGGCCACGACCGACCCGCCGAGGGTGCGCAGGGCGAGATCGGGCAACGTGGTGAAGCAGGGCATCTAGCGCTCTCCCAGGAGGAATCTTCCGTGCGGTTCGCCGTCCACGGGGCGGCCGCGTAGCCAGGTGGTCAGCACCGCGCCCTTGAGCACCTGCCCGTGGTAGGGGGTGACCGGGTTCTTGTGGTGCAGGCGGGCGGCGTCCACGGGGCGGTCGGCGGCCGGGTCGAAGGCGACGAGGTCGGCGTCGTTGCCCGGCGCGATCGCGCCCTTGCCCGGAAGACCGGCCAGCGCGGCCGGGGCGGCGGCCATCCAGCGGGCCACGTCGGCGAGCCGGTGCCCCCGGCGGGCCGCCTCCGTCCACACGGCGGACAGGCCGAGCTGCAGCGAGGCGATCCCGCCCCAGGCCGCGGCGAAGTCGGGCACCTTGAGGTCGGCGGTGGACGGCGAGTGGTCGGAGACCACGCAGCTCAGCGTCCCCGCGGCCAGCCCCTGCCACAGCAGGTCGCGGTTGGCCGCCGAGCGGATCGGCGGGCAGCACTTGAACGCGGTCGCCCCCTCGGGCACCCGTTCGGCCTCCAGCGTCAGGTAGTGCGGGCAGGTCTCGGCGGTGACCGGCAGGCCCTCGGCGCGCGCCGCCGCCAGCACGTCCAGGCAGGCGGCGCTGGAGACGTGCAGGACGTGCACCCGCGCGCCGGTCTCCCTGGCCAGCTCCACGAGCCGGCGGACGGCGGCGCGCTCGGCCGCCCCCGGCCGCGAGGCCAGGAACTCCCCGTACGTCGGCCCGGACGGCTCGGCCAGCAGCTCCGGGTCCTCGGCGTGCACCACCATGAGCCCGCCGAACCCGGCGACCTCCTCCAGCGCCCGCCGCAGCTCGCCGCCGGCCAGCGGCGGGAACTCCGGCACCCCCGACGGCGACATGAAGCACTTGAAGCCGAGCACGCCGCGCTCGCGCAGCGGGCGCAGCTCCTTGACGTTGCCCGGCACCGCCCCGCCCCAGAACCCGACGTCCACGTGGCACTGCCCGCGCGCCGCGGCGAGCTTGGCCTCCAGCGCGGCCACGCTGACCGTGGGCGGCAGCGCGTTGAGCGGCATGTCGGCGATCGTCGTGACGCCGCCGGCGGCCGCCGCCCTGGTCGCCGAGGCGAACCCCTCCCAGTGGGTGCGGCCGGGCTCGTTCACGTGGACGTGCGTGTCCACCAGGCCGGGCAGCAACGCGAGGTCGCGCAGGTCGACGTCCTCGGCGGCGGCGAGCGGCGCGTCGTAGGGGTGCAGGGCCTCGATCCGCTCCCCCCGTACGGCCACCGCGGCGGGCCGCTCCCCGTCCGGCGTGACGGTCCTGCGGGAGCGGACCACGAGGTCGAGCGGCGTCATGGCGTCCCCTCCGCGAGGCGGTGGTCGGCGGCGATCCTGGCGGCCAGGCGTTCCAGCAGGGGCCCTGCCCCGGCCATGCAGCGCGCCGGGTCGGGTTCCAGGTCGGTGAGGGCGTAGGCGGCCTCGATGCCGGCCGCCTTGAGCTCGGCGTCGGAGAGCGTCCGCCGCCCGCAGACGGCGACGACGGGCACGCCGGCCCGCGCCGCGGCCTGCGCGACCCCGATGGGGGCCTTGCCGCGCAGCGACTGCTCGTCGAGCGAGCCCTCGCCGGTGATGACCAGCCGGGCGCCGGCGGCGTGCGCGCCGAAGCCGAGCAGCCCGAGCAGGTAGTCGATGCCGGGGCGGATCTCGGCGTGCAGGAACGCCAGCGCCGCGAAGCCGACGCCGCCGGCCGCGCCCGCGCCCGGCGCGCCGGCCACTCCCATGGCCCGGACGATGTCGTCGTGCTCGACCGCGCCCATCAGCCCGTGCGTACGGGTCGCCACGGCGGCCAGGCGGGTCAGCCCCGACTCCAGGACCTTCACGTCGTCCGGCGTGGCGCCCTTCTGCGGGCCGTACACGGCGGCGGCGCCGTGCGGGCCGAGCAGCGGGTTGTCCACGTCGCTCGCGACCACGAACGCGACCCCGGACAGGTCGGGGAAGCCGGACAGGTCGATGCGCTCCAGCGAGCGCAGCGCCGCCCCGCCCCTGGGCAGCTCGCGGCCCTCGGCGTCCAGGAGGCGGGCGCCGAGGGCCTGCGCCATCCCCGCGCCGCCGTCGGTGCAGGCGCTGCCGCCGAGCCCGAGCACCACGCGCCTGGCGCCGTGGCGTACCGCGTGGGCGATCAGCTCGCCGGTGCCGTGGCTGGTGGCGGTGAGGGGCTCGGGGCCGGCCGGCAGCCGGCGCAGCCCGGACGCCTCGGCCAGCTCGACCACGGCCGTGGCGTCACCGGCGTGCCAGGCGTAGGAGGCGGGGACGCGCTCGCCCGCCGGGCCGGTGACCTCGATCGTGACGCGGTCGAAGCCACAGGCCACGGCGGCGTCCACGGTGCCGTCGCCGCCGTCGGCCACCGGCAGCTCCACCGTGGGCACGCCGAGCCCGGCCGTCACCCGCGCCGCCACCTCGGCCGCCGTCAGCGACCCCTTGAACTTGTCCGGAGCCACCAGAACATGCTGAATCACTACCAACTCCCACATGATGATGAACAATGGCCGGACACGCCTTCCTGCCCGGTGCGAGCGGGCAGGAAGGCGTGCCTCATCATCCTGACATCACCGCATCGGGTCACCTGCGACGGCCTTGCGGCGAAGGGGGCGTCTGTGCAGGGTTCCAAGGTGCGGATCTCCGCCGGGCAGCGGCGGGCCCGGCTCGGCCTGCGGCATCGGCTCGCGGTCAAGGCGGCCACGCCGGAGGAGGTGGCGGCGTCCGTGGTGGCGCTGCACGGCACCGACCCGTCCACCGTGTTCCTGTCGGCGGGGGCGCGGCTCACCTCGCCGGGCCCCGAGCCTGTGGAGCGGGCCATCTACGACGAGCGCACGCTGGTGCGCATGACCGGCATGCGGCGGACGGTGTTCGCGGTGCCGGCCGAGCTGGTGCCGGTGGTGCACTGGTCCACGATGGCGCCGGTCGCCCGCCGGGAGCGGCGCACGCTGCTGAAGACGTTCGGCGCGGGCGGCTGGGACGAGGCGCGCGTCGCGGCGGCCGAGGCCGCGGTGCTGCGGGCGCTGGCCGAGCACGGGGAGGCGGACGCGGCCAGGCTGGGGACGCTGGTGCCCGAGCTGCGCGAGCAGGTGGTGGTGGCGGCGGGCAAGCCGTACGAGGCGCTGGTCAGCCTGGGCTCGCGGCTGCTGCCGCTCCTCGCGATGGACGGCCTGCTGGTACGGGGCCGCCGCGCGGCCGGCACGTGGGTCAGTGGCCGCCACCTGTGGGGCCTCGCCCCCGAGCTGCCCCTCCTGGCGGCCCCGGAGGCGCGGGCGGAGCTGGCGCGCCGGTGGCTGGCGGCGTTCGGCCCGGCCACGGAGGCCGATCTGAAGTGGTGGACCGGCTGGACGCTGACCGAGACGCGCGCGGCCCTGTCGGCGGTCGGCGCGGTCGAGGTGGACCTGGACGAGGGGCCCGGCCTGGCGCTGCCGGACGACCTGGAGGAGGTGCCCGAGCCGGAGCCGTGGGCGGCGCTGCTGCCGGCGCTCGATCCGACGCCGATGGGCTGGCAGGCGCGCGACTGGTATCTGACCCCCGGGCACCGGGCCGAGCTGTTCGACCGCAACGGCAACATCGGCCCCACCGTGTGGTGGGACGGGCGCGTGGCGGGCGGCTGGGCGCAGCGGCCGGACGGCGAGATCGTCTGGCGGCTGTTCGCCGACGTGGGCGCGGAGGGGCGGGCGGCGGTCGAGGCCGAGGCGGCCGGGCTGGCCGCCTGGCTCGGCGGGATCCGCGTCACGCCGCGCTTCCGCACCCCGCTGGAGCGGGAGCTGTCGGCCCCGTGATCCTGTGGAGCGGTCAGGCGACCGTCCTGATGAACTCCTCCAGGGAGTACCGGCCGTCCTGGTCGGAGTCCGCGCTCTGGCTCAGCGCTCCCAGCGCCTCGGCCGGCAGGTCGGGGAAGTGGTGCTTCAGCTCGCTCTCGCTGATGTAGCCGTCGCCGTCGGTGTCGATCGCGGCGAAGGCGCTCTTGAGCCTCGCCAGCCGCTCTTCGGGGAGTTCCGCCGTCACGGGGCCGCCTCTCGGGGGAATGGACCATCAGGACTTCCACACCTTAACGGGCACACCGCGCCGTTCGGCGTGTTCGAGCAGCCTCCGTCCCGCCTCGGCCCCGGCCCGGCCGAGCGCGTCCTGGGGGGCGGTCCTGAGCTCGCCGTCCGCGACGACCGTACGCCCGCCGACCAGCAGCCGGACGAGCGGCAGCGCGGGCCCGAACACCAGCGCGCAGACCGGGTCGGCGACGGCCGCCGTGTAGGGCCCGTCCACCCGCCACAGGGCGACGTCGGCGAGCTTGCCGGGCTCCAGCGTGCCCAGCTCGGCGTCGCGGCCGAGGTTGCACGCCCCGCCCAGCGTGGCCAGCTCCAGGGCCTGGCGGGCGGTCAGCGCCTGCGGGCCGTAGCGGGCGCGCTGGAAGAGCAGGGCCTGGCGCATCTCGCCGGCCAGCGGCGTCAGCTCGGAGGAGGCGGCGCCGTCCACGCCGAGCCCGACGTTCACGCCGCGCCGCAGCATCTCCGAGACGCGGGCGATGCCGGCCCCGAGCCGCCCGTTGGAGGACGGGCAGTGGGCGGCGCCGGTGCCGGTGAGGGCGAGCTTGGCGATGTCTGCGTCGTTGAGGTGCACCGCGTGCGCGAGCCACACGTCCGGCCCGAGCCAGCCCAGCTTCTCCATGTAGTCCACGGGCCGCAGGCCGAACTGCGCCAGGCAGTGCTCGTCCTCGTCCACGGTCTCGGCGAGGTGCGTGTGCAGGCGTACGCCCTTGTCCCTGGCCAGGGCGGCGGACTGCGTCATCAGCTCGCCGCTGACGGAGAACGGCGAACACGGCGCGACCGCCACCCGCAGCATCGAGGAGGGCGACGGGTCGTGGTAGGCGTCCACGGCGTCGGCCGTGGCGGCGAGGATCTCGTCGAGGTCCTCGACCACCTCGTCGGGCGGCAGGCCGCCGGACGACTCGCCCCGGTCCATGGAGCCGCGGGCGGGATGGAAGCGGAGCCCGACCTCGCGCGCCGCCTCGATCCCGGCCGCGAACAGGTCGCCCCGCCCCTTGGGGAACAGGTAGTGGTGGTCGCTGGAGGTGGTGCAGCCGGACAGCGCCAGCCAGCCGAGCCCGGCCGCCGAGGCGCCCCTGACGACCTCGGCGTCCATGGCGGCCCACACCCGGTAGAGCGCCACCAGCCACTCGAACAGGGTGGCGTCCTGCGCCAGCCCCTGGGAGGCCCACTGGTACAGGTGATGATGGGTGTTGACCAGCCCGGGGGTGGCCAGGCAGCCGGTGCCGTCGAGGCGTTCCGCGCCGGGCGCGTCCGGGGCGGGGCCGGGGCCCAGCTCGGCGATCCGGTCGCCCTCGATCCTCAGGTAGCCGGCGGCGATCTCGGGGCCGGCGACCGGCGCGAGGTGCACGTTCTCGATGATCAGGCTCATCCCGCGGCCCCCTTCCTCGCCGCGGCCAGGCGTACCGCGTCGAGGATCTTCTCGTAGCCGGTGCACCGGCACAGGTTGCCCGCCAGCGCCTCGCGGATCTCCGCGTCGGACGGGTCCGGCAGGCGTTCCAGCAGGTCGTGCGCCTGCACGAGCAGCCCGGGAGTGCAGAAGCCGCACTGGACGGCCCCGCACGCGACGAACGCCTCCTGCACCGGGTCGAGCCCGTCCTCCCCGGCCAGGCCCTCCACGGTGCGCACCCGGCGGCCCTCGGCCTGACCGGCGGCGACCAGGCAGGAGCAGACCGGCTCGCCGTCCAGGTAGACGGTGCACGAGCCGCACTCGCCCTGCTCGCAGGCGTTCTTGGAGCCGGGCAGGCCGAGGCGCTCGCGCAGCACGTAGAGCAGGCTCTCGCCCTCCCACACGCCGTCGGCGCTCTCCTCACGGCCGTTGACGGTGAACGTGACGCGCATCAGGCCGCCCTCCTTCCGAGATGGTCGTTCCAGGCCCAGGTCAGCGTGCGGCGGGCCATGACCTCGACCGCGTGCAGGCGGTAGGCGGCGGTGCCGCGCACGTCGTCGATCGGCGCGGCGGCCCGCGCGCACAGCCGCCCGAACCGCGCCGCCAGCGACGGGTCCAGCGCGGGCGCGTCCCAGTCGAGCTCGCGGGCCAGCAGGTCCTCGGCCTCCTCGGCCCGGCGCGGGGTCGGGGCGGCCGAGCCGATCCCGGTGCCCACCCGCCGCCGCGCGGGGTCGAGCGCGACCGCGAACGAGCACACCGCGATCACCATGGCGTTGCGCGTGCCGACCTTGGAGAAGTATTGAGGGCCCGGCGCGCTCGGCACGCGCACGGCCCTGATCAGCTCGTCGGGCCGCAGGGCGCTGCGCTTGACGCCGAGGTAGAACTCCGCGGCCGGGATCAGCCGCACGCCGCCGTCCCGCGACTCCACCTCGATCACCGCCCCGGCGGCCAGCAGCGGCGGATGGCTGTCGCCGGCGGGCGAGGCCGCGCCGAGGTTGCCGCCCACCGTGCCGCGGTTGCGGATCTGCGGCGAGCCGACCGTCCGCGCCGCCTGGGCCAGCCCAGGCACGACGCCGCCCAGCTCCTCCACGACCACCCGGTACGGCACCCCGGCCCCGATCGTGCACTCACCCCCGGCCACCGACCACTCCCGCAGCTCGGCCACCCGCGTGAGGTCGAGCAGCGCGGGCGGCCTGCGCACGGCGAAGTTGATCTCCACCATGACGTCGGTGCCGCCCTGGAGGGGCACCGCCTCCGGCTGGTCCGCCTTGGCGGCCAGCGCCTCCGCCCACGTCGTGGGCCGCAAGAAGTCCATCGTGGCTACTCCCAGGCGAATCCGGCGTCGGGCGCGTCCTCGCGCAGCACGCCGCCCTCGATGAGCCCGTACGGCCGGTCGGCGGCGTGGTAGACCTCGTTGTCGTTGTCCAGTCCGAACGGCGACAGGTCCACGAGGAAGTGGTGCTTGTTGGGCATGGCGAGCCGCACCTCGCACAGCTCGGGGCAGGAGGTCAGGACGCGCTCGCCCATGGCGTACAGGGTCTGCTGGAGCGACAGGCTGTGGGTGCCGGCGAACGCCTCCAGCAGGCAGCGGCGGGCCCGCTCGTACGAGGCCGCGTGGTCGCCACCCTCTCCCCTGTGCCGCCAGCGCGCGGTGACGGCGGTGGCCAGGATGCGGTCGGTGGTGGGCCGCAGCGTGGTGTACTCGTCCACGGCGTACCCGTGGAACTCCGAGCCGGTGGTGTTGAGCAGCACCAGGTCCTTGAGCCCCGACACCACCGTGGTGCGCCCGTCGCGGTCGTGGTGGACGACGCAGGTGCGCACCTCGCCGCCGTCCCGTACGAACGAGTGCGGGCCCTCGCGGCGCCAGGCGTACTCCTCGATCTCCACCCGCGCGTGGTGCACGGCCTGCCCCGTGTCCACGAAGTGCCGGGCCAGCAGCAGCGCGAACTCCTCGATCTCGCCGACGCCGTGCTTCCTGGCGAAGGCGTGGACGGTGTTCTTCTGGCTGTCGGTCGGCAGCACGGCGGCGTTGTCGCCGGTGAGGTGCACGGCCTCCATGTCGCCGGAGAGCGCGGTGGAGACGTTGAGATCCTTGAGGTGGTGGACGGTGCCCTCGCGGACGACCCGGACGAGCCTGACGCCCGCCTTGCCGTAGCGGTTGGGGCCGAGCTTGACGGTCATCAGCTTCCTCGGTAGGTGGAGTAGGCGTAGGGGCTGAGCAGCAGCGGCACGTGGTGGTGCTGGGCGGGGTCGCTGACGGTGAAGGCGATGACGACCTCGGGGTAGAAGGTCTCGGCGAGGTAGCCGCCGGTGTCGAAGACGACGCGGCGCACGCCGGCGCCCGCGGTGTCCCAGCCCTTGATCCGGCCGTCGCCGTCGGTGCGGCCCTCGGCCAGGACCCGCCCCCGGTCGTCCTCCAGGCGCACCCGCACCCCGGCGGCCGGCCGTCCCGCGACCGCGTCGAGCACGTGGGTCGAGAAGCTCATGCCCCTCCTTCCATCAGCCTGGCCAGCCGCAACCTGGTGATCTTGGCCAGCTCGGCGCGTACGGCCGCGCGCTCGCGCTCCTCGTCGTTGCCCAGCCGCTCGCGCAGCCTGGCCAGCAGCTCGGCGCCGTCGAGGCCGGTCGCGCACACCAGGTAGACGTGCCCGAAGCGGGCCTCGTAGTCCCGGTTGCCCGCGGCGAGCGCGGCCCGCAGGCCGTCCTCGACGCCGGACTGCTCCTGCCGGGACCAGGCGGCCTCCCTGCCCGTGCCGGCGGGCCGCTCCCCGATCCTGGGGTGGGCGGCCAGGGCCTCCAGCACGTCCGGCCAGGCCAGCTCGCCCGCCGCCGCCTCGGCCGCGGCCAGCAGGCCGGCGAGGTCGCCGTACGGGCGGCCCGCCGCCACGCGCGCGGCGAAGGCGGCGGAGGAGCAGCAGGCGCGCAGCTCCTGCTCGGCCTGTCCCGCCGGGGCGGCGTTGAACGCGGCGAGCGCGATGGGCGTTGCGGGCATGTGAGAAGTACACACAGGCCGTTCGTGCCCGGTCCATCCGTGAGAACTCCCAACTCCCACCCCCGGTGCGGCCCGCTTTTCGTGTCATGCTCCAACACGCTGACCGGCGACACGGACTCTGCGCAGGTCGCGGCGGCTCCGGGCGGCGCGCGGTGCGCCTAAACTGGGGCCATCATGAGCCCAACATCCCTGATCGGCGGACACGTGTCCGTGACCGGCGGCCTCGCGACCGGCGGCCTGAAGTACATGGCCGAGATCGGCGCCGAGATGATCCAGGTGTTCGTCACCAACCCGCGCGGCTGGGCGCTCAACGACGGCAGGCCCGACGAGGACGCCAAGCTGGCCGAGTCGGGGGTCACGGCCTTCATCCACGTGCCCTACCTCGTCAACTTCGGCTCGCCGAACCCTGAGACGCTCGCCAACTCGGTCGCCGTGGTCCGGCACGCGCTGCGGCGCGGCGTGGAGACCGGCGCGAAGGGCGTCGTGGTGCACACCGGCTCTGCGGTGACGCAGCCGCGTGACGACGCGATGCGCCAGCTCCGCGAGCACCTGCTGCCGCTGCTCGAGGAGATCCCCGACGGCGGGCCCGACCTGCTGCTGGAGCCGATGGCCGGGCAGGGCGCCATGCTGTGCGCGACCGTCCAGGACCTGGAGCCCTACCTGGCGGCGCTGGAGTGGCATCCGCGCGCCTGCGTCTGCTTCGACACCTGCCACGCCTTCGCCGCCGGCCACGACCTGGCCGCGCCGGGCGGGGTGGCCGAGACGTTCGACGCGCTGCACGGCATCGCGCCCGGCCGGCTCAAGCTGATCCACGCCAACGACTCCAAGGACGTGTGCGGGGCGAAGAAGGACCGGCACGAGAACATCGGGGCGGGGCACATCGGCGCGGAGCCGTTCGGGGCGATCATGCGGCATCCGGCGGTGGCGGGCGTGCCGATCTGCATCGAGACGCCGGGAAAGGCGCCCAAGCACGCCGAGGACATCGCCTTGCTGAAGAAGCTGCGCGACGCCCACTGAGCCGCCTGGGACGGGGCTGTCTGGGACGGGGCCGCCTGGGACGGGGGTGGCGTGACGCCGGGAGCCCGTGACAGGGGCGCCCGCTCGCGCGATCCGACCGCCCCCGTGGCCGGATCGCGGGGCCGGTGGAACCGGCCGCTGCGGGCGCCCCTTCACGAGCCGGCGTGGCGGGCCCCACCCCCCGGTCAAGGGCCCGGCCGCCGCGGCGGCCGGCGATGGCCGCCGGTGAGTCCGGCGCATCAGACCTGCGGTGAGCCCTCCGGCTCGTTCCCCGATGCGCCGGGGTGGCTTCCGATGGCCTCGACACTACGGATGCGATCTTGGGAGCGAAACCCTGTTCACGGCCAGCGCGTCGAACGGTCAGTAGTCAGCGGTGTACGGAGAGTGCGTTGACGACGAGCGGTCACCGCGGGGCGACGAGCGGCAGGTTCCGGGGCGCGCCCGGCTCCCGGGCACATGCGTTCGCATGTTCGTCAGACCTCTTCCGCCCGCCGCCCCAGGGCATGTGACCAGGGAAATCATTCCCATCCGCGCGGGCAGGCCCGCCGCCGCCTGCGGCGCGGGTGCGGGACGCGCCCGCACCCCGTTTCACGCCCTTACGAGATCACGCCCCGGTGCTGGCGGACGAGCTGCTCGCGCACCTGGCGGCTGTGCCGGCGGCTGACCGGGAGCTGCTCGCCGCCGACCGTGAGCGTCACCCGCCCGCCCTCGAACCGCAGCTCGCTGACGTGCCGCGCCGACACCAGCGTGCTGCGGTGGATGCGCAGGAACCCGGCCTGCGACCAGCGCCGCTCCAGCGCGGCCAGCGACATGCGGACGAGGTAGCTGCCGTCGACGGTGTGCAGCCGCACGTAGTCGCCCTTGGCCTCGGCGTAGCGGACGGCCTGCTGCGGCACGAACCTGGTGCGCCCGCCCAGCTCCACCGGGATGACGTCGTCCTGGGCCGGCTTGACCACCGGCGCCGTGACGGCCTGCAGGCGGCGTACGGCCTCCGACAGCCGTTCGGCGCGGACCGGCTTGAGCAGGTAGTCGACCGCCTCCAGCTCGAACGCCTGCACCGCGCACTCCTCGTGGGCGGTGACGAAGACCAGCCGGGGCGGGCTGGGGAAGCCGCCGACCAGCCGGGCCAGGTCGAGGCCGTCGAGCCCCGGCATGCGGATGTCGAGGAACACGCCGTCGAGCCGCTCGCCACCGCCGATCATCTGGACCATGTCCTGCAGCGCCGTGATGCCGTCGGCCGCGGTCGAGACGTGCTCGATCCGGTCGTCCTGGCGCAGCAGGTAGGCCAGCTCCTCCAGGGCGGGGACCTCGTCGTCCACGGCCAGCACTCTCAGCATGGCTGCCACGCTGCCGCATGAACGCGAAGGCCACAAGCGACACGCCAACCGAGGGTGATGATCCGGCTACACTTCGGCGGCACGCGGCTCGGCCTCGCGCGCCGAGGGTGAGGTCAGGGAGGTCCTTCGCCGGGTTCTTCCTGGTAGGAGTAGCGCTGCTCGCGCCAGGGGTCGGCGACGTTGTGGTAGCCGCGCTCCTCCCAGAACCCGCGCCGGTCCTCCAGGAGGTATTCGACGGCCCGCACCCACTTGACGCTCTTCCAGGCGTACAGGTGGGGCACCACGATGCGGACCGGGTGGCCGCGCTCGGCGGTGAGCGGCTTCTCGTCCAGCTCCATCGCGAACAGCGTCTCGGGGGCGGTGAAGTCGGACATGCGCAGGTTGGCGCTGTAGCCGTACTCGGCCCAGATCATGACGTGGCTGACGCCCGGGTCGGGCGGGGCGGCCGCCATGAGGGTCGCCGGGGTGACGCCGCGCCACTCGTTGGCCATGAGCGAGAACTTGGTCACGCAGTGGAAGTCGGCCACGCGCGTCGCGCGGGGCAGGGACTCGAACTCGGCCCAGGCGAAACAGTGCTCCTCGCCCGAGGCGGTGGCGCCGAACACCTTGAAGTTCCAGGTCTCCGGCCTGAACTGCGGCACCCTGCCGTAGTGGATGACGGGTCGGCCGCGCGGGACGTACTGGCCTGGCGGCAGGCGCGACTCCTCCACGATCTCTCCCCTCACCGGTCTCGCGTCTGACGGACATCCTGCCACCGGCCCGCGTGCGGCTCGCGGCCGGGTCTCATGCGATAGGATGCGGACACTATGCGCAACGCGTTCCTGTTTTGGTATGGCGACGGACCCGAGTCCGTTCGCCATCTGACGCTGCGCTAGCAGACAGGCGAACGAAAGGCCCCGGGTCCTGACGGACCCGGGGCCTTTCGTGTTTTCCGGGAAGGGAAGAGTGTTCAGATGGTGATCGTCATGGGGCCCGAGGCCACGTCCGGCGATGTCGAGGCGATCGTCGCCCTCGTGCAGGCGGCCGGCGTGGAGGCGTTCGTCAGCAAGGGGGTGCGGCGCACGATCGTCGGCCTGGTCGGCGACGTGGCCCAGCTCGACGGGGCGAGCCTGCGCGGCATGACCGGGGTGCGCGACGTCATGCGGATCTCGGCCCCGTACAAGCTGGTGAGCCGGGAGAACCATCCCGAACGCTCGACGGTCCACGTGGGCGGCGTGCCGATCGGCCCCGGCACCGTGACGCTCATCGCGGGGCCGTGCGCGGTGGAGACGCACCAGCAGACGCTGGACGCGGCCAGGATGGCGCAGGCGGCCGGGGCGCGGCTGCTGCGCGGCGGGGCGTTCAAGCCGCGCACCTCGCCGTACGCCTTCCAGGGGCTGGGCGAGGCGGGCCTGCGCATCCTCGCGGACGTGCGCGAGGAGACCGGGCTGCCGATCGTGACCGAGGTGGTGGACGCCCAGGACGTGGAGCTGGTGGCCAGGTACGCGGACATGCTCCAGGTCGGCACCCGCAACATGCAGAACTTCGCGCTGCTGCAGGCGGTCGGCGCGGCCGGCCGGCCGGTGATGCTGAAGCGCGGCATGAGCGCCACCATCGAGGAGTGGCTGATGGCCGCCGAGTACGTCGCCCAGCGCGGCAACCTCGACATCGTGCTGTGCGAGCGCGGCATCCGCACCTTCGACCAGGCGACCCGCAACACGCTCGACGTCTCGGCGGTGCCGGTGGCGCAGCGGCTGTCGCACCTGCCGGTGATCGTGGACCCGTCGCACTCGGGCGGCCGGCGCGACCTGGTGCTGCCGCTGACCAGGGCGGCCGTGGCGGTGGGCGCCGACGGCGTGATCATCGACGTGCACCCGCAGCCGGAGCAGGCGCTCTGTGACGGCCCGCAGGCGCTGGTGGAGGACGACCTGGGCGAGCTGGCCCAGACCATGACCGACCTGCCGCCGCTGCTCGGCAAGTCGGCCGCGGCGGCGCTGGCGCTCTGAGCCCGCGCCGCCGCCGTCGTCGGCCCCGCTAGAGGGTGTATTCCTGGATCGAGTCGGCGAGCTGGACGCACAGCTCCTCCGCGTCCAGCCGCCGCTCGATCTGCTTGAGGTCCTCGATCTTGGCGCGCGTCTCGGCGCGCTTGGGGGCCAGCAGGGAGCAGCAGTCCTCGTCGGGCAGCTCGGAGATCTCCAGCGTGCCGATGCGCCGGGCCTCGGCCATGATCTCGGTCTTGTCCCAGCCGATGAGCGGGCGCAGGATCGGCAGGTCGACCGCGTTGTCCTGGGCGGTGATGTTGGTCAGGGTCTGCGAGGAGACCTGGCCGAGCGCGTCGCCGGTGACCAGCGCGGCCGCCTTGATGCGGTGGGCGACCTCCTCGGCGGTCTTGAGCATGAGCCGCCGCTGCGCGATGACCGCCAGGCGGTCCTGGCCGGAGGTGCGGATCGACTGCTGCGCCTTGCCGAACGGCACCACCCAGAGCCGCGAGCGGCCCTGGAAGCGGTCGAGCTTGCGCACCAGCGCGTACGCCTTGTAGATCGACTCGGAGGTGGTGAACGGGATGCCGGAGAAGTGCAGGAAGTCGACGTGGAGGCCGCGCCGCATCATGCGGTAGGCGGCCACCGGGGAGTCGATGCCGCCCGACATGAGCACCAGCGCCCGGCCGCTGCTGCCGACCGGCAGGCCGCCCTGGCCGGGGATGCCGCCGGTGAAGACGAACACCTCGTCCCTGTCGACCTCGATGTGCAGGGTCAGCTCGGGGTTGCGCAGGTCCACGGGGAGGCCGTACTCGTCGTTGATGGCGCCGCCGACGAGGCGGTCGAGCTCGTTGGAGCGCAGGGGGAAGCGCTTGTCGCGGCGGCGCGAGCGGACCGCGAAGCGGGCGCCGCGTTTGGCCTCCTCGGTCTCGCCGACCAGCTCCACGCCGGCCTTGAGCACGGCCTCGGGGTCCTTGGCGACCCGCCAGGCCCGGTGGATCCAGACCAGCCCGGGCACCTCGGCGACGCGCTGCGCGACGGCCTCGGCCTGCTCGACGGTCGTGCCCTCGGGCAGGAAGATCGCGATCACGCCGTGCCGCTTGCGCACGTCGGTCTTGAGGTCGACGCTGCCCTCCAGCGCGTGGCGGATGTTGGCGATCAGGCGGCGCTCGAACAGCTCGCGGTTCTTGCCCTTGAGGACGATCTCGCCCAGCTTGAGCAGAACGCACGGCTCGCCCAGGGCGGACATCGTCATGGTGGAACCTCCGGGGAACGGGGATACGGCGGCCTTCATGGCAACGCCGTGGCCCACCGAGTTTAGTCCGCGCGGGGCCTGCGCCGTTTCCGACAGATCATTTGACAGATAGTTCAGATATCCATGCGAAAGGGACATCCGTGATGGCAGACTTCGGTGACCCCTAACCCCGAGGATCTTCGCTCCATGACCTCTGCTGTGAACCACTTCACCCACGGCCCGCTCACCCCGGCGCTCGCGTACGTGATGTCGTGCCTCGGGTCGATGCTGGGACTGCGGCTCACCGCCCAGGCGCACGCCTCACGCGGGGGCGCGCGGACCCGCTGGCTGCTCGGCGCGGCCGTCTCCATCGGCGGCACCGGCATCTGGGTGATGCACTTCGTCGCGATGATGGGCTTCGCCGTGGACGGCACCAGGATCAGGTACGACGTCCCGCTCACCGTGGCGTCCGCGGCCGTCGCGATCGTGGTCGTCGGCACCGGCCTGTTCCTCGTCACCTACGGCCGCGGCCGGCTCCCCGCGCTGCTCGGCGGCGGCCTGCTCACCGGCCTCGGCGTGGCCTCCATGCACTACCTCGGCATGTACGCCATGAACATGTCCGCCCACGTCTCCTACGACCGCGCCACCGTGGCGCTCTCGGTGGCGATCGCCGTGGTCGCGGCGACGGCGGCGCTCTGGTTCACGCTGCGGGTCAGGAAGCCGATCTGGATCACCGGCGCCGCCCTCGTCATGGGCCTCGCGGTCGCCGGGATGCACTACACCGGCATGGCCGCCATGCGCGTCACCGTGCACGCGACGGCGGACGGGCGGTCCGCCCCGGTGGAGGGGGCCGACGCCCTCGACTTCCTCGTCCCGCTCATGACCGTGATCAGCCTGATCACGCTCACCATGCTGCTCATGGTGCTGCTGTCCCCGTCGGAGGAGGAGCTGCACGAGGACGCCGAGCTCGTGGCCAAGCTGGAGCTGCGCCGGCGTACGGCCCGGCAGGAGCGCCTGGCCCGCCCGCGCCCGCCGGTCCCCGCTCCGGCGCCGCGGGAGCAGCGGGAGCCGGGAGTGCCGCACGTCTCCTAGGCACGTCTCCTAGGCACAGTTCTGCGACGGGCGGTTGCGCCCGCGGCGACTCCCTGTGCATACTCCCTTGTCTCTGCGTAAGGGACCGGTGAGTCATGTCACCTCTTGACCATTTCTCCTTCGGGCTGCTGACGCCTGTCGTCGCCTACCTCATCTCGGCCGCCGGCAGCATGCTCGGCCTCATGCTCACCTCCCGTGCGCGGCTCATGGGCGGGCGCGAGGCGACGTACTGGCTGCTCGGCGCCGCGCTCGCGATCGGCGGCACCGGCATCTGGACCATGCACTTCATCGCCATGCTGGGCTTCTCCGTGAGCGGCACGGTCATCCGCTACGACGTGCCGCGCACGGCCGCCTCCGCGGCGCTCGCGATCGTCGTCGTGGGGCTCGGGCTGTTCCTCGTGTCCCGGCGGGGCGAGCGGCTGCCGTACCTGCTGGGCGGCGGCCTGCTGACCGGGCTCGGCGTCGCCGGCATGCACTACCTCGGCATGTCCGCCATGAACATGTCCGCCCACCTCTCCTACGACCCGGCGGTCGTGGCGCTGTCGGTGCTCGTCGCGATCGGGGCGGCCACGGCGGCCCTGTGGTTCACGCTGCGGGTCAGCGGCGCGCTGCGGATCGGCGCGGCGGCGCTGGTGATGGGCGTGGCGATCTCCGGCATGCACTACACGGGCATGTTCGCCCTGTCGGTACGGGAGCACACGGAGCTGGTGACGCTGCCGGGCGCGCGCGGCATCGACTTCCTGCTGCCGCTGATCGTCGGCCTCAGCCTGGTCACCGTGGGGCTGCTGCTCGCGCTCATCCTGTCGCCGTCGGAGAAGGAGCTGCGCGGCGAGGCGGAGTTCCGCGAGCGGCTGCGCGGGCGCGCGGAGGAGGGCGTGCCGGAGATGAACCTGTTCGGCACGCCCCGGAGGTGACGTCGCTCCCCCGATATCTACGGGGTACGGCCTGCGACACGTGGTGGGCCGCCGACTCTCCGCGGCGCAAGCCGTACCCTTGAGCGGGTTGTAGCGGAAAACCCCGCTGGCTCAAAGGTACGGCCGGCGCTTGCAGGCGGCTTGCAGCCGGCGGTCTAGCCGAAGAAGACCTCGGCCTCGGCGTAACGCTCGACCGGCACCGTCTTCAGCTCCGACGTCGCCTCGTCGAGGCCCACCCTGACGATGTCGGTGCCGCGCAGCGCGACCATCGTGCCGTAGTCGCCCTCGTGGGCCGCGTCGATCGCCTGCAGCCCGAACCTGGTGGCGAGCACCCGGTCGTAGGCCGTCGGCGTGCCGCCGCGCTGGATGTGGCCGAGCACCGTGGTGCGGGCCTCCTTGCCGGTGCGCTTCTCGATCTCCCTGGCCAGGGTCTCGCCGATGCCGCCGAGCCGCACGTGCCCGAACGCGTCCAGCTCGCTCGCCTGCAGCGCCATCTGCCCCTCGACGGGGTGGGCGCCCTCGGCGACGACGATGATGGGCGAGTAGCGGGTGCGGAAGCGGGACTCGACGTATTCGCAGACCCGGTCGATGTCGAACGGCTTCTCGGGGATGAGGATGACGTTGGCCCCGCCCGCCATGCCCGCGTGCAGCGCGATCCAGCCGGCGTGGCGGCCCATGACCTCGCAGATGAGCGCCCGGTGGTGGGACTCCGCGGTGGTGTGGAGGCGGTCGATGGCCTCGGTCGCGATGTTGACGGCCGTGTCGAAGCCGAAGGTGTAGTCGGTGCCGGACAGGTCGTTGTCGATCGTCTTGGGCACGCCCACGACGTTGACCTCGCGCTCGTAGAGCTGCCTGGCCACGCCCAGGGTGTCCTCGCCGCCGATGGCGATCAGCGCGTCCACCCCGCCGGCCGCCAGATTCTCCTTGATCCGGTCGACACCGCCCTCGATCTTGATGGGGTTGGTGCGCGAGGAGCCCAGAATGGTGCCGCCACGCGGAAGGATGCCGCGGACGGCCTGGATGTCCAGCGGCATGGTGTCGCCCTCCAAGGGCCCGCGCCAGCCGTCGCGGAAGCCCACGAACTCGTGGCCGTAGACGCTCACCCCCTTACGCACGACAGCCCTGATCACCGCGTTGAGCCCGGGGCAGTCGCCGCCCCCTGTGAGCACTCCTATACGCATGGCGGGTTCCTCCCGTTGGGGTTCACGAACCTGACCTCAGTATTCAGACTCGCATTCTGCCCGTATCCCTGGCCAGTGGTCTAGACCAAACGCCGAACCAGCACGCAGGCGGGGCTCTCCACCGCGTACGACTCCCCGGTGGGCGCGGGCACGCCGCCGGCCAGGGCGAGGACGGTCACCGTGCCCGCGTGCTGGTTGGCGACGTAGAGGCGGTCGCCGTCGATGGCGAAGTGGCGCGGCCACGCGCCGCCGCAGGGCACCTCGGCCACCGGCGCCAGGTCGGCGGCGCTCAGCACGGCGATGGTGTCGGGGCCGCGGTTGGCGACGTAGACGTGGGCGCCGTCGACCTCGAGGTGCGAGGGGGCGTTGGCGACGTCCGCGACGCGGGAGGCGGGCGCGATCGTGCGCCGGCCGTCCTCCTCGATCATGGTGACGGTGCCGTCGAGCTCGCCCGCGACGTAGAGGCGGCCCCCGGCGAAGGCGAAGTGGCGCGGGCCGGTGCCGGGAGGCAGGGTGAGGGGCTCCAGCGGCGTGCCGTCGGGCAGGTAGCGCCGGATCTCGTCGGTGCCGAGGTCGGAGACGTGCAGCACGCCGTCGTGGAAGACGGCCTGGTGGGCGTGGGGGCCCTCCTGGCGCTCCCGCACGGGGCCGGAGCCCTCGTGGCGCAGCACGATCGGCTCGCCCTCGAACGCGCCCCGCGCGTCGAGCCGGTGGAGCACCGCCGTGCCGTCGCCGTAGTTGGCCGCGGCCAGCAGCGTGCCCGACGGGTCGACGGCCACGTGGCAGGGGCTGGAGCCCTCGCTGGGCCGCTCGTCGAGGGGCGCGAGCCCGTCGTCGCGGACGGCGAAGGCGGTGAGCCAGCCGCGTTCGAGCTCGCCGGCGGCGTAGAGCACCGGAAGCGTGGGATGGGCGGCGAGGAACGACGGCGCCGCCACCCGGGTGAGCTCACCCTCGCCGCCGCCGGCGAAGGTGAGGATGCCGGGGCCGTAGCCGCCGATGTGCAGGAGCTTCACAGGTCCCATCCAATCATGGTTGACTGTGGCAATGAGTTCGTTGACGGAAGCAAGGGTTTCTGAGGTCAGAGCGTTCAACCGCTTCTACACGCAGCTGATCGGCGTGCTGCAGGCGGGCATGCTGGACTCGCCGTACTCGCTGACCGAGGGCAGGGTGCTGTTCGAGCTGGCCCACGCCGAGCCGATGGAGACCGGGGAGCTGCGCTCGCTGCTCGACCTCGACGCCGGCTACCTCAGCAGGATCCTCACCCGCTTCGACGCCGAAGGGCTGATCCGGCGCGAGCGTTCGGCCGCCGACGCGCGCAAGCAGGTCGTCCGGCTCACCGACAAGGGCTCGGCCACGTACGCCGACCTCGACCGGCGCTCGGCGGCGCAGATCGAGCGGCTGCTGTCCGGGCTGCCCGAGGCCGACCAGGGGCGGCTGGTCGGCGGCATGGCCACGATCAGGTCGCTGCTGACCGCCGGGGAGCGCCGGCCGGAGCCGTACGTCATCAGGCCGCCGCGCACCGGCGACCTCGGCTGGGTCGTCCAGCGGCACGCCGACCTCTACAGCGGCGAGTACGGCTGGGGCACCGCCTTCGAGCAGACCGTCGCCGGCATCGTCGCGGGCCTCGACTTCACCAAGGACGCCGGCTGGATCGCCGAGGCGGGCGGCGAGCGCCTGGGCTGCGTCTTCTACGTGCGCGAGGACGACGGGCAGGCGAAGCTGCGGATGCTGCTCGTGGAGCCGTCCGCGCGCGGCATGGGCATCGGGCGGCGGTTGGTCGAGGAGTGCCTGCGGCACGCCAGGGCCGACGGCCGCGAGCGGATCACGCTGTGGACGCGCGACTGCCTGGTGAGCGCGCGGCGCATCTATCAGGCGGCCGGCTTCCGGCTGGCGGCGGAGGAGAAGGGCGCGGAGAACGGCGTCGAGGTCACCGAGCAGTGGTGGACGCTCGACCTGTGACACCCGCCGGTCAGGACTGCCCGCAGCCGCGGAAGGGACCGGCGATCTCGAACGTGCGGCCCTCCGCCCGGCCGCGCCGGGCCGAGAGGTAGAGCCGGTCGCCGCGCGGCGAGAACGCCAGCCCGGTCAGCTCCGCCCCCGCCTGCCCCTCCAGGCGCAGGAACGGCGTGACCTCCCTGTCGGGCGCGATGACGTCGATCTGGGTGCTGCGCCGGGCCGCGTAGAGGTCGCCGGAGGGCGCGGCGGTGATGGCCCGCACCCCCTCGCACAGCCGGTCGAGGGTGCCGCTCTGCCCGTCGTAGGCCCACAGGCCGGTGTCGCCCTTGGTGGTGAAGTAGCAGACCCCGCCCGCGTAGTGGCAGGCGTCGCCCCCGTCGAAGCGGCGCGCGTCGGCCACCTGGTGGCGGGTCTCCTGCAGCAGCCCGGCCGGCGACGGCACCACCCGCCAGTGCCCGGAGCCGCACAGCACCTCCAGCGTGCCCTCGGTGAGGTCGCCCCAGTCGGAGGGGCTGAAGCGGTAGAAGCAGCCGTCAGGCTCGTCCTCGGTCATGTAGACCACGCGCCGCTCGGGGTCGCAGGCGGCGGCCTCGTGCCGGAAGCGGCCCATGGCCAGGCGCGGCCGGGCGGCCCGCGCGCCGTACGGGTCGCACTCGAAGACCCGGCCGCGGTGGCCGAGCTCGCACGACAGCCAGGTGTGCCACGGCGTGGCGCCGCCCGCGCAGTTGAGGTCGGTGCCCGACAGGATGCGGTAGGCGTCTCCCACCGTGCCGTCGGCGCGGAAGCGGAGCGCCGACGCGCCGCCGAGCAGCGGCAGCTCGGAGTTGGAGACGTAGATCCAGCCGTCGCCGTCGGGGAAGCAGGCGCCGCCGTCGGGCGCGGCGTGCCAGGTCAGCCCGGCGACCTTGTGGCCGCTGCGGGCCACCACCCGGCCGGTGAAGCCCGAGGGCAGCGCGAGACCTTCGGCGTCCGGCAGGCCGAGCGGTCCGTACGGGCTGGTGCCGCCCTGCGTGAGCGGGCCCGTGCGGAGGAGAGTCTTGTGGGACATCGTGGGGCCTCCCTCTAGGTGCCACGCTAGTCGACCGCACGGACATGAATGGCAGGGATTCGCGAGTTCAAACTCTGCGCAAACCTCGCCAGGGGGCGGGCACGCGCGGAGCCCGGGGCCGCTTCCTCGGTCCCCGGGCTCCGGGCGTGTCGGGCGCCGTCCGCTCAGGCCATGGCCTGGAACATCCAGTGCTGCTTGTCGATCTCCTGGACCGCGGCGATGAGCAGGTCCTGGGTCGCCGGGTCGGACTCCTCGGTCTGCTCGATGCGCTCGTACATGCGCTTGCTGATCCCGCCGAGGCAGTCCGTGATGGTCGCGACCACCTTGCCGTCCTCCAGCCAGCCGCTTTCGAGCTGGGCCAGCTTGGTCGTCTTGGCGACCGTGGCGGCCCGGCCGTCGGGGTTGATCCCGAGGGCGGCGGCGCGCTCGGCGAGGGTGTCCATGTGCGTCCTGGCGAGCGCGACGACCTGGTCGAGCTGGAGGTGGACCGAGCGGAAGTGGCTGCCCACGAGGTTCCAGTGCGCCTGCTTGGCGACCAGAGACAGGTCGATCAGGTCGACCAGGGCGCCCTGCAGGCACTCGGCGACGGTGTGCCTGGCGTCGTCCGAGAGCGGACCTTTGATCGTGGCCATTGTCGAGATTCCTCCCCGTCCGTCGGTTTTGTTCCTTCTTGCCGTTGATTGGCAACGTCTGTCCCCATGCCCAGCTCGGCGGCGCCCTAACATTGACACTGCAACAGTGACAGTGTCATTGTGGAGGTATGAGCGAGACCTGGACCATCGGCGAGCTGGCCGAGCACGCGGCGCGCGCACTGCGCGACGGCGCCGCGCCGCTCAGCGGGCGGGTCCGCGACGTGCCCGGGGAACGGCTGATCCGGTGGTACACCACGATCGGGCTGCTCGACCCGCCGCTCACCCGGCGCGGCCGGGTCGCCCGTTACGGGCGGCGGCACCTGCTGCAGCTCGTCGCCGTCAAGCGCCTGCAGGCGGCGGGGCGGTCGATCGCCGACATCCAGGTGGCGCTCGCCGGAGCGACGGACCACACCCTGGAGGAGACCGCGTCCCTCCCGGCCCTTCCCCCGATCGCGCCCCCAGTCCCTCCGCCGGCCCCTCCGCCTGTCTCTCCCCCTGTCCCTCCGCCGGTCGTGCCCGGCGTCACGCGGCCCGCGCCCCCCAACGGCGCGCAGGCCGGGCGCGGGCGGTTCTGGGCGGATCGTCCGGCGGCGCCCGGCCCGGCGAACGCGGGCGCCGCGACCTCGGGAACGGCGGACACCGCGACCCCGGGGAGCACGCGCGCGGTCACGTCCAGGGAGGCGGGCGCGGCGGCCGGGGACACGGGGATCGTGACGGGGATCAGCTTGGGGGGCGGGGTCCGGGTCGTGTGGGACGGCGGGCGCGTCCCGTCGGAAGAGGACGTCCAGGCGGTGCTGGCGGCGGCGGGCCCGCTGCTCGCGGTGCTCGCAGAGAGGGAGCTGACATGAAGATCACTTCGCTGGAGCCCGCCCGGTGCCTGCCGGTGCCCGAGGCCGGGTTCGGCGCCTTGCTCACCGAGCGCGGCAACCTGCCGCTGGAGAGCGTGGACGTCACGGCGGACATCTCGGGCCTGATCGCCGGGGTCGAGGTCACGCAGGGCTTCCGCAACCCGTACGACGTCACGCTGGAGGCGACCTACGTCTTCCCGCTGCCCGACCGGGCCGCCGTGACCGGCTTCCGCATGGAGGCCGACGACCGCGTCGTCGAGGGCGTGCTCAAGGAGCGCGCGCAGGCCAGGGCCGACTACGACCGGGCGCTGCGCGAGGGCAGGCGGGCGGCCATCGCCGAGGAGGACCGTCCCGACGTCTTCACCATCCGGGTGGGCAACATCCTGCCCGGCGAGCGCGTCTCGGTGCGGCTGACGATGAGCCAGCCGCTGCCGTACGAGGACGGCGCGGCCACGTTCCGCTTCCCGCTCGTCGTCGCCCCGCGCTACATCCCCGGCGACCCGATCGACGGCCCGCCCACGGGCGGCGGCGTCGCGCCGGACACCGAGGCCGTGCCTGACGCCTCCAGGATCACGCCGCCGGTGCTGCTGCCCGGCTTCCCCCACCCGGTGCGCCTGTCGCTGGCCGTGACCGTGGACGCCGCCGGGCTGGAGCTGCGCGAGCTGGCCTCCAGCCTCCACGTCGTGGAGGAGGAGGGCGGCACCGTACGCCTGCGGCCCGGCGAGCGGCTGGACCGCGACTTCGTCCTGCGCCTGTCGTTCGAGGCGTCCACGTCGCTCCAGATCTGCGGAGGGACGGGCGAGGAGGCGCGGACGTTCGCGCTCACCGTCGTGCCGCCGCCGCTGCAGGCCGCCCGCACGCCGCGCGACCTGGTGCTGCTGCTCGACCGGTCGGGCAGCATGAGCGGCTGGAAGATGGTGGCCGCGCGCCGGGCCGCCGCCCGCATCGTGGACACGCTGACGCCGCGGGACCGCTTCGCGGTGCTGACGTTCGACTCGGTGGTGGAGCGGGCCTTCGAGGGGCTGGTGGAGGCGTCCGACCGCAACCGCTACCGCGCCGTCGAGCACCTCGCCCGCGTGGACGCCCGCGGCGGCACCGAGCTGCTGGAGCCGCTGCGCCAGGCCGTCGCGCTGCTGGGCGGCGGCGAGGCCGGGCGGGAGCCGGTCGTGGTGCTGGTCACCGACGGCCAGGTGGGCAACGAGGACCAGATCCTGGAGCAGGCGGGCGGCGCGCTCTCGGCCATGCGGGTGCACGCGGTCGGCATCGACCGGGCCGTGAACGCCGGTTTCCTCGGCCGCCTGGCCGGGCTCGGCGCGGGCCGGTGCGAGCTGGTCGAGTCGGAGGACCGCCTCGACGCCGCCATGGAGCACATCCACCGTCGCATCGGCGCCCCCCTGGTCACGGACCTCTCCCTCAGCGGCCTGGACGTCGAGCCCGGCACCGTCACGCACCTCGGCTCGATCTTCCCGGGCGTGCCGCTGCGCGTGTACGGGCGGTGCCGCGAAGGCTCGGCGGTGACCGTCCGCGGCACGGGCGCGGACGGTCCGTGGGAGGAGCGGGTCGAGGGCACGCCGGCCGGCACGCCGGCCCTGCGCGCCGTCTGGGCCCGCGCGCACCTGCGCGAGCTGGAGGACCGCTACGCCATGGGCGAGCACGACCTGGAGTCCCGCATCGTGCGCGTCTCGCTGGAGAACGGCGTGTTGTGCCGCTTCACGGCGTACGTGGCCGTGGACACCCGCCAGGTCGCCGGCGGCGAGCCCGAGCACCACGTCATCCAGCCGGTCGAGCCGCCGAGCGGGTGGGAGCTGCCGGCCCCGCCGGCGGGCGGCACCTTCGCCGCGGCGGCCCTGATGGCCATGCCGGCCGCCGCGCCCCGGATGCGGGCCCCGGAGCCGGGGCTGGGGGCCGAGAGCTTCGGCGGGCCGGACCTCCCGGACTTCCTCGCCTCCGGCCAGGACACCTCGGCGCCCGGCCGCCCCGCTCCGGGAGGACTTCCCGGAGGTCTTCCTGGAGGCGGCGGGCCCGGCGTCCCCGGGCGTCCTCCGATGCCGCCGCCGATGGCCCCCTCCCCCGCCGGTCCGCCCGCGGGCGGCCTGCGCGGGCGCGGCAGGTCGCGCCCCGCGCCGCGCCGTACGCAGGGGCTGGAGGCGGTGCGCCCGCAGCTCGTGGCCGAGCTGGACCGGCTCAGGGCCCTGCCCGTGCCCGACCTGACGTACCTGGCCGACCTCGGCACGCGGCTGGCGGCGCTGGCGGCGTACCTGGGCGGCGAGGAGCGGCTGGAGGCGCTGGCCCGCGACCTGGAGGCGGCCGAGCGGCCGGGCGCCGACGCCCGCGCGCTCCACGACCACGCCGTCGCGTCCCTGACCGCCCTGCTCGGCTTCCCGGCCACCCCGCCGGACGCCCCGGACGGCCCCGGCGTCCCGCCGCCGGGCACCCCGCGCCGCGGCCCCTTCTGGAAGCGCTCCTGAGGCGACCCCTCCGCGCCCGGGAACACGCCACGCTCCCGGGCGCGCAGGCTGGAGCGGGCCGGGGCGCAGATACCCTCGCCGGAGGGGGCCGGGACGCACATACGCTGTACGGGTGACTGCACTTGTCCTCGACGGCGGCCTGTCCACCCACCTCGAACGCCTCGGCGCCGACCTCAGCGACGAGCTCTGGTCGGCCCGCCTGCTGCTCGAACGCCCCGAGCTGATCCGCCAGGCGCACGCCGACTACTTCGCGGCGGGCGCCGACGTGGCCACGACGGCCAGCTACCAGGCGACGTTCGAGGGCTTCGCGCGCCGCGGCCTCGACGCCTCCCGCGCGGAGGCGCTGATCAGGCTGTCGGTGGAGCTGGCCAGGCAGGCCCGCGACGCGGCCGGGCGCGGCCTGGTGGCGGCGTCCGTCGGCCCGTACGGCGCCTTCCTCGCCAACGGCGCCGAGTACACCGGCGACTACGACCTCGACGAGGACGCCCTGTACGCCTGGCACCGCCCCCGCTGGGAGGTCCTCGCCTCCGCCGGCGCCGACCTGCTGGCCTGCGAGACCGTCCCCTCATACCCGGAGGCGCGCGCCCTGGCCCGGCTGCTGGAGGGCACGCCCGGCGTCAAGGCGTGGGTGAGCTTCTCCTGCCGCGACGGCGAGCGACTGAACGACGGCACCCCGATCCGTGAGGCCGCGGCGCTGTTCGCGGGCAACCCGCGGGTGGTGGCCGTGGGCGCCAACTGCACCGCGCCCCGCCACATGCCCGCGCTGATCGCGGCCCTGCGGGGCGGCCTGCCGGTCGTGGTCTACCCGAACTCGGGCGAGAGCTGGGACGCGGGCCACCGGCGCTGGCTGGGGCTCGCCGATCCGATGGAGTTCGGGCAGGCCGCGGCCGAGTGGCGGCAGGCGGGCGCGTCGCTCATCGGCGGCTGCTGCCGTACGACGCCGGAGCACATCGAGCAGATCCGCGCCCATCTCGGCTGAGCCCGCCCGGGGACCCGGGGGCCGATGGTCAGGTGGTGGCGGGCTGGGCGGGGCGGCGGCGGGCCAGGGCGTTGTCCAGGGCGAGGGCGCCGCCGCCGGTGAAGCCGACCGCCAGGCTCGCGGCGGCGAGCGCCAGGACGAACTCGTAGCCGCCGTCGCCGGCCAGCCCGTTGGCGCCGTGGACGAAGACGATCGCGCCGATCATGTCGAGCGCGAGCAGGGAGCCCGCGACCGGCAGCGCCGCGCCGAGCACGAGCGCAAGGCCGCCCGCCACCTCCAGCCCGGCCACGGCGGGCGCGGCCAGCCCGGGCAGCGGGATGCCGGCGGCGGCGAAGAACTCGGCGGTGCCCGCGATGCCCATGGTCACGAACTTCTGGTAGCCGTGCACCAGGAAGATCACCCCGATGGCGATCCTGGACACCAGCAGGACGACGGGACGGGTCTGGTCGATCATGCGATCTCCTCGGCTCCGGACAGCGCTCATCACTCTACGCCACCGGACCGCCACCGTCAGTTCACTGCTGCGCCGCGCCGCCCGCGCGGGCGGCCCGCTCCATCTCGATGCGGGCGCTGACGGCGTACTTGTCGACGTATTCCTGGCCGGACAGCTCCATGAGGGCGTACATGATCTCGTCGGTGACGGCGCGCAGCACGAGCCGGTCGTCCTCCATGCCGTAGTAGCGGGAGAAGTCGAGCGGCTTGCCGAACCTGACGCCGGGCCGGATGCCGAGCTTGGGCAGCGGCCGTCCGGGCGGCATCATCTCGTAGGTGTTGACCATGGCCCAGGGGATGACGGGGGCGCGCGACTCCAGCGCCAGCCGGGCGACGCCGGTCTTGCCCTTGTAGAGCCGCCCGTCGGGAGAGCGGGTGCCCTCGGGGTAGATGCCGAGGATGTGCCCTTCACGCAGGATGCGCAGGCCGGTGCGGAGCGCCGCCTCGCTGGCCTTGCCGCCCGAGCGGTCGATCGGCACGGTGCCGACGCCGCTGAAGAACAGCCGGGTGAAGAAACCCTTGACGCCGCGCCCGGTGAAGTAGTCGGACTTGCCGAGCGAGATGACCTTGCGCTTGAGGTGGAGCGGGCCGAAGAAGTGGTCGGCGAAGGACAGGTGGTTGCCGGCCAGGATCACCCCGCCCTCCCTGGGCACGTTGTCGACGCCCTCGGCCCACGGCCTGAACACGAGGTGGAGGAACGGCCCCAAGATGGCCTTGACCACCCAGTAGAACACTCCGGCACCTCTTTTCCAGCATGTTTGTCCGCGGGCAGAGTCATCTTCCCATCCCGAGCGCCTTGCAACTACACCAGCTCTCGCACAAACGCCCTTGAACGTGCGACGATCGGGCCGTTCCAGGATGAAATGCTGGAATGAAACTGCATGGAGGAGCTGTTATGCCGCTCATGCCAGGCGCGGAGCCCTACCACCACGACGGAGGCCAGATCGGCGTGCTGTTCTGCCACGGGTTCACCGGCACGCCGCAGTCGCTGCGGCCGTGGGCGGAGTTCCTCGCGGCGCGCGGGCTCAGCGTCTCGCTGCCCCGCCTGCCCGGCCACGGCACGCGCTGGCAGGAGATGAACCGCACCCATTGGGAGGACTGGTACGCCGAGGTGGAGAAGGCGTTCGAGGACCTCCAGGGACGCTGCGCCGAGGTGTTCGTGGCGGGGCTGTCGCTCGGCGGCTGCCTGGCGCTGCGGCTCGCCGAGGTGCACGGCCCGGCCGTACGCGGCGTGGTCGTGGTCAACCCGTCCATCGCCAACGACGTCCCGCTGCTGCGGCTGGCGCCGCTGCTGAAGTGGTTCGTGCCGTCGGTGCCCGGCGTGGCGAACGACGTCAAGAAGGCCGGCGCGCGCGAGCTGGCCTACGCCCGCACCCCGGTCAAGGCGGCGGCCTCGCTGCCCGGCCTGTGGGCCCTGGTGCAGTCCGACCTGGCGAGGGTGACGCAGCCGCTGCTCGTCTACCACAGCATGGACGACCACGTGGTGAAGCCGACGAGTGTGGCGATCATCCGCAGGAGGGTCCCGCACGCCACGATCGAGGAGCTTACCGATAGCTACCATGTTGCGACGCTCGACAACGACGCCGACACGATCTTTGCCGGCAGCCTCGACTTCATCCGTACACATGCCTCGGTACCCTTGCAGAGGGACTGATCGCACCCAGGGGGAAGTCGCGATCACTGTGGAGAGGCCCATCTAGGTGACGCCCCAGAGTGACGAGGACGAGGTCTGGCGGCAGATCGTCGCGTCCTTCAACGACACCGCCGAGCGCGACTCGGCCGATCAGCCGTGGCCGGACAGCGAGAACGTCCCCGCCGAGCCCACCCGGAGGGTGGTGAAACCCTCGGAGGAGCTCGAGGAGGACCTCGACGAGCCCGAGGACAAGCAGGACGAGGGCGAGGACGGCGAGGAGGAGGGGCACTACGTGCCGCCGCCGCCCCCGCCGCTGCCCAAGCTGGACCTGGCGACGAAGGTGGCGTGGGTGGCGCTGTTCGGCGGCCCCGCCTATCTCCTGGTCGCCGCCATGGCCGACTGGCACATGGAGGGGTGGGCGCTGTTCACGGCGGTGGCGGCGTTCATCGGCGGGTTCGTGGCGCTGGTGGTGCGCATGGGCGACGGCCCGCCCAACGACTCCGGCTGGGACGACGGCGCGGTGCTCTGACCGTCGCGCCGCCGGCTCAGGACCTCGTCCCGGCGCCGGACGCGGCGGCCGCGGTGGTCTTGGGGGCGAACGACTCCACGACGTCGGTGTAGCGGTCGGAGGTGTCGACCGCGTGCCCGACCGCCCACACCGCGCCCTTGCCCGAGAGATAGGTGACGGCCTGCAGGCGCACCCTGCTGCGGTCCTTGTCGGCGCCGCCGCGGATCACCGAGCACGTGCCCTTCTCGCAGCGCGCCACGAACGGCTCGGCCGCCCGGTCGGGGTCGTAGCCGGTCATCCAGTAGCGGCCCTTGCCGTCGCCGGTCACGCCGTAGAGCCGGGCGCCGGTGACGGGCAGGCTCTGCCGCTTCCAGCTCTTGCCGTTCCAGACGAGCACGAGCGGCGAGATGTCGCCGGGGCCGCCGTAGACGCCGCCGACCGCGACCGCCCGCTTGGCGTTGTCGGTCTGGATGTCGCGGAGATAGCCACCGGGGATCGAGGGCAGCGGCATGGACTTCCACGTGCCGCCCGCGTTGTGCGCGATGAGCGGCTCGGTGCCGGTGTCGCCGACGGCGAAGCCGCCCGCGACCGCGTAGAGCGCGCCCTTGTCCTTGAGCTGCTGGACCGTCCAGGAACCGCCCTGGCCGGTGAGGACGAGGCCGCGCTTCTCGCGGCTGCCGACCGCCACGACCTTGCCGCCCTTGGCGTCGACGCCGCCGAGCCAGTCGCCCGAGCGCAGCCCCTGCGGGCGGACCCGGTCGAACCCGGTCACGTCGCCGTGCGCGAGGTAGGGCAGCCCGTCGTGGCCGTCGCCGACCGCCCACACGTCGGACGGTCCTGCCGCGGCGAGGCTGCGCAGGTTGCCGGCCGCGGTGGCGTCGCGGATGGCCACCTCGCTCCACCGGGAGCCGTCCCAGTGGCGGATGGTGCCGCGGTTCTTCCACACGTCCCAGATCTCCTGCTGGCCGACCGCCCACACGTCGCCGGGCGAGACGGCGAGCACGTCGGAGAGCGAGCCGTCGGCCTGCAGGCGCACGCTGGTCGACTGCTGCCACGCCTCTATCGCGGCGGGGCTGCGGGGATCGGCATGCGCGGCGGGCGTGACCTGCGGCAAGGCCACGGACGTCGCCAAGATCAGAAAGAGCGCACGCCGCCGAGAGCGACGGGTCATGAGCAAATGCTACGGGTTGGCCGCCGGTCTCCGCCCGCCCGGTGCCCGAGTCGGGCGCCAGAATGTCCCGCGATGTCCCTCCGTGCCACCCTCCTGGGGCCTCCGGGCCGTCCTCAGGCGCCGGGGAGGCACAGCTCTGCCACCACCGGCAGGTGGTCGCTGGCGGCGGCGAGGTCGGCCGCGGCGGCGTCCACTTTCCCGCAGGACACGACCCGCGCCTCGGGCGCGGCGAACACCCCGTCGATGCGCGCCGACGGCCGCGCGGCCGGGAACGTCAGCCCCCCGGGCGGTCCTCCGCCCGCGGGCCTGGCCGCCGCCGCTGCCGCGTGGCAGTCGGACAGCCGCCCGGCCAGGTAGCGCCAGGCCGGCTGGTGCGGCCGCTCGTTGACGTCGCCGCCGAGCACGATCGCCGCCCCGTACGGCGCCGCGGCCCGCTCCATCAGCGTCACCGCCTCGGCCGCGTGGTGCACCCGCGCCGGGTCGTGCAGGTCGAGGTGGAGCGAGCCGACCGCGAGCCGCGCCCCGCCCGCCTCCACCACGGCGATCGCGAGCCCGCGCAGCTCCAGCCCGAGGAAGACGCGCAGCGCGTGGCTGCGCGCCTCCAGCACCCGCACCCGGGGCCCGGTCAGCACGGCGACGCCGCCGAGCCGGCCCGGGGTGGCCAGCCGCATCCCCGCCGCGGCGGCGAACGCGCGCCGCCTGGCCCGCCACCGGCCGAACCTGGGCGCCTCCTGCACGCACAGCACGTCGGCCCGCAGGCCGGCGATCACGCGGGTGAGCGCGGGCACGCTGTCGCGCAGCCCGTGCAGGTTGTACGTGCCGATCCGGACCGTCACGTCCGGGCCGCTAGCGCTGCCTGGCCAGGTCGGCGGCGCCGACGACGCCGGCGGCGGCACCCAGCTCGGCCAGCCGGATGTCGGCGAGCGGCCGGTGCCCGCGCCCGGTGAGCCGGCCGGCGAAGGACTCGCGGGCCCGGTCGATGAACAGGTCGGCGGCCCTGGACACGCCGCCGCCGACGATGAAGCAGCCGGGGTCGAGCACCGCGGCGAGGTCGGCCATGCCCTGCCCGAGCCAGTCGGCGAACGACGCGAACGCCCGCAGCGCGACCTCGTCGCCCCGGCGGGCGGCCTCGGTGATCTCCTCGCCCTCGATCTTGCCGCCGGCCAGCCCGAGCAGGATGCCGGCCCGCTCCGGCACGGCCTCGGCCAGCTCTCTGGCCTCCTTGACCAGGGCCTGGCCGCTGGCGTACTGCTCCCAGCAGCCGATGTTGCCGCAGCCGCACGGCCGGCCGCCCGGCTGGACCTGCATGTGGCCCAGCTCGGCGCCCATGCCCCAGCGGCCCCGGTAGAGCGCGCCGTCGAAGACCAGGCCGCCGCCGATGCCGGTGCCGAGCGTCACGCAGACCACGTGGGACTGGCCGCGCCCGGCGCCGAATCTGGTCTCACCCCAGGCCATGGCGTTGGCGTCGTTCTCGATCACGACGGGCAGTCCGACCAGGTCGCTGATCTTCTTCTGCAGCGGCTCCTCGCGCCAGGCGAGGTTGGGGGCGAAGCGCACGACCGAGCGGGTCTCGTCCACGAAGCCGGCCGCGCCCACCCCCACCGCCTCGATCGGCCGGCCCGCGGACAGCTCGCGAACGACGCCGGCCACCGTCTCGGCCACCAGGTCGGGGCGGTCGGCGGCGGTGGGCCGCAGCGTGTGTTCGACGATCTTCCCTTGGTCGTCGACCACACCCGCGGCGACCTTGGTCCCGCCGATGTCGACACCGATCGTGAGCATGCCCGTCGTTCTCCCTATCCCAGATCTATGTGTTCCACGTCGTCGCGGCCGGCCCGGTCGTCCTGCCGCGGCTCCCTCCGGGGGTCCGTCCTGGCGCCGCCCTGCGGGGCCGGGCGGCTCAGCGCGTCGAGCGCGCCCCGGACGGCGGCGAACAGCTCACCGCCCGCGGCCATCAGGTGACCGGTCACGTCGGCGGTGGAGGCGGCGGAGCCGGACTCCCGCTGGGCCGCGATCGCCCGGCAGATCGGGCAGGCTCGGCAGACGTACTCGTCGTGGGGCTCGGACACGGCCTCCTCCCACACGTCGCGCTCCCGCCGCCCGCCGCCGCCGGTGAACGAGTTGAACACCTGCTTGCCGACCTGGCGCGTGGCGCGTCCCTGGATCGAGTCGAACAGCTTGCGCGCCTCGTCGGCGACGGTGCCGATCGGATCCCTGTCGTTGCTCTCGGTCATCTGGCCCTCCCTGAACCGGCGGCCCTGCCTGCGGGGTCGCTCATCCTCCTCAACTCCTCAGGAGCCGGATTCGCTCCCCGGGCTGAACGCTACCCGCAGCACGCCGTCGCGGAGCGCCGCCCCGCTGATCTTCCTGCGGGCGAGGGCGGCGGGCAGCGCGAGGATCCTGCGGTACTGGCCGGCCGTGACGATCAGCTCGTCGCCCTTGCGGGCCAGGTCGACCTCGGCGCGGTCGGCGCCGGGCAGGTCGAGGGTCAGCTCGTCGGCGCTCATCCGCAGCGGCGGGGGGCCGGCGGGCGGCGCGAACGGGTCGCTGCCGCCGTAGAGCCGCTCGCCGACCTCCGTCAGCGCCTGCCTGCCGACGGGCTCGGCGGGCAGGTAGGGGACGACATGGACGGGCAGCGACGCGAACGACTGCTCCGCCTCGGCCAGCAGCCGCGACTGCGCCGCCACCCACTGGGCGCGCCACTCGTCGGCGCCGCCCGGCGGGAAGACGCGGTTGGCGATCACGCCGTCGACGCGGTAGCCGTACAGGTTGAGCGAGGTAAGGGTGCGCCGGGCCTCGGCCAGCACCACCGACTCGGGGGTGAGCACGAGCCGGACGGAGGACCGGTCGCCGGTGAGCAGCTCGCGCACCTCCATGAGGCCGCGGTGGAAGCGCTCGCCGGCGCTCATGACCTCCTCGCCGGGCGCGCTGACCCGGGCCACGCCGCGGACGAACGGCGCGACCAGCCGCACCAGCCGGCGGCCGACCGGCAGGAGCCGGTTGACGTGCCAGTCGAGCGCCTCGGGCAGGGCGAGCAGGCGCAGCGTCTCGGCGGTGGGCGCGCAGTCGACGACGATGACGTCCCAGCGGCCGGAGCGGGCGTGCTCGCGCAGCTCCAGCAGGGCGATGACCTCCTCGGCGCCGGGCAGCACCGTGATCTCCTCGGAGGTGACCTCGTCCAGGCCCAGCTCCGACAGCACGCCCCGCGCGTAGTCCTGCAGCTCGCCCCAGTGCCGCTCCAGCGTCCGCTGCGTGTCGACCTGGTGCAGGTGCAGGCCGGGGGCCACCTCGCCGGGCTCGACGGCGAGCGCGTCGGCCAGCGAGTGCGCGGTGTCGGTGGAGACGACGAGCGTCTTCATGCCCCGGCTCGCGGCCAGGGTCGCGGTGGCCGCGGCGGCGGTGGTCTTGCCCACGCCGCCCTTGCCGGTGAACAGCAGGACCCTGGGGCTCACCTCAGCGGCCTTCGACGCGCTTCTTGAGGCCCTTGAGCGCGGTGTCCACGATCACCTTCTCCGCCTTGCGCTTGATCATGCCGATCATCGGCACGCTGAGGTCGACGGCCAGCTCGTACGTCACGCCGGTGCCACTGCCCGAGGCGGCGAGGCGGTAACTCCCGCGCAGCTGCGAGACCATCTTGCCGGGCTCGACGACCTCCCAGCCGACGCCTTCGTCACCGTCCCAGGTGTAGCCGAGGGTGTAGGTGTCGCTGATCATGCCGGCGTCCAGGACGAAGCGGACCCTGCTCGCCCGGCCGTCGTCGCCCGTGGCGAGGACCTCGGCGCTCTTGATCGACCCGGCCCACTCGGGGTAGCGGGGGAAGTCGGCGATGACCGCCATGACGTCGGCGAGGGCGGCGTCGATCGTGATGCTCGAACTGGTGCGATCAGCCATGAGGACACCGTACCGGGAAGGTCACCATTCGAGGATGAAGGGAACGCCCTTCCCCCGGAAGTGGCCCACGTTGACGCATTCGGTGCGGCCCACCCGGGCGCGGGAGTGCAGCGGGTTGTGGACGTGGCCGAAGAGCGCGTAGCGGGGCTGGGTGCGCCTGATGGCCTCCAGCGTGGCCTCGCTGCCGCGTTCGAAACGCCGGGCCACGACGTCGTAGAGCAGCTCGGGCAGCGCGGGCGGGATGTGGCAGCACAGCACGTCCACCTCGCCGACCGCCTCGACCTTGGCGGCGAACTCCTCGTCGCTGATCTCGTTGGGGGTGCGGTAGGGCGTCTTCAGCCCGCCGCCCACGAACCCGAAGCGCAGCCCGCCGATCTCCACGGTCTGGCCGTCGAGCACCTGGTGGCCGGGGCGCACGTAGTCGGCCCACAGGCGCGGGAGGTCCACGTTGCCGTAGGTGAGGTAGGCGGGGGTGGGCATGGCGGCGAAGAGGTTCGCGTACTGGGCGCGGACGTTGCGCTCGATGTGCTCGCGCGGGTCGCCGTCGAGCGTCGCCCACAGGGCCGCCGACATGGCCCTGGCCTCGTCGAACCGCTTGGCGGTGCGCAGCCCGATGAACTCGGCGGCCTTCTCCTGGCCGAACAGGTCGGCGAAGATGCCCTGCGCGTGGTCGTCGTAGTCGATGAACAGGATCAGGTCGCCGAGGCAGATCAGCGCGTCGGCGCCCTCCCCGGCGGCGGCGAGGGCGTCGGCCCTGCCGTGGACGTCGCTCACCACATGGACCCGCATGGGGCAAATCCTACGAGCGGTGGCTGCTAGCGTGATGAATGCCCTTCATAACGCCTCCATGACGACGTGACCTGCGAGGCTACCGGCGCGTAACTTAACGCGATAACGTCCAGGCGTCCTTCGAAGAGGAGTTGATCCGTGCGCGAGTACAGCGTCCCGATCCTGGTCGACGTGCCTGATTCGGCCAGCCTGGCCGACACGGTCTTCCGGCGGGCCGAGCAGGACCCCGGCGTGGTCGTCATGCGCCGCAAGACCGACGACGGGTGGCCGGCGGTCACCGCGTCGGAGTTCCGCGACCAGGTCGTGGAGGTGGCCCGCGGGCTGATCGCGGCCGGGGTGGAGCACGGCGACCGGGTGGCGCTGATGTCCCGCACGCGCTACGAGTGGACGCTCGTCGACTACGCGATCTGGTCGATCGGCGCGGTCACCGTGCCGATCTACGAGACCTCCTCGGCCGACCAGGTGAGCTGGATCCTCTCCGACAGCGAGGCCAAGGCCGCGTTCGTGGAGCTGGACGCGCACGAGGAGACGGTGCGCGAGGCCGCGCCCGGGCTGAAGGCCGTCTGGCGCATCGACGCGCCGCCGTCCGGCGGCGACGTGCCCGCCGCCGAGGTGGACGAGCGCCGCGGCCGCGTCCGCGCCGCCGACCTCGCCACGATCGTCTACACCTCCGGCACCACGGGCCGCCCCAAGGGCTGCCGGATCACGCACGACAACCTGCTGTTCACCGCGCTCAACGTGCTGCGGGGGCCGCTGGAGCCGCTGTTCTCCCGCAAGGAGCCGGCCGCGCTGCTGTTCCTGCCGCTGGCGCACATCTTCGCGCGGATGATCCAGGTCGTGCTCGTCGAGGCGGGCGCGGTCATGGCGCACACCCCCAACATGAAGAACGTGGCCCCCGACCTGCAGGACTTCCGGCCGACGTTCCTGCTGGGCGTGCCGCGCGTGTTCGAGAAGGTCTACAACGGGGCCGAGCAGAAGGCCATCGCGGGCGGCAAGGGCAAGATCTTCGCCCGCGCCGTCGAGGTGGCGGTGGCCTGGAGCCGGGCCGAGAGCGCCGGGGGCGCGCCGCTCGGGCTGCGGCTGCGCAAGGCCGTCTTCGACCGGCTCGTCTACTCCAAGCTGCGCGCCGCGACCGGCGGGCGGCTGACCGCCGCCGTGTCGGGCGGGTCGGCGCTGGGCGAGCGGCTCGGCCACTTCTTCAAGGGCGTCGGCATCGAGGTCTTCGAGGGCTACGGCCTCACCGAGACCTCCGCGCCGTGCTCGGTCAACATCCCGGGCGCCAACAAGATCGGCACCGTGGGCAAGCCGCTGCCCGGCGTCACGCTGCGCATCGGCGAGGACGGCGAGGTGCTGGCCAAGGGGCGCAACGTCTTCGCCGGCTACTGGAAGAACGAGGCGGCGACCGCCGACGCCCTCGACGACGACGGCTTCTACCGCACCGGCGACGTGGGCGAGCTGGACGACGACGGCTACCTGCGGATCACCGGGCGCAAGAAGGAGATCCTCGTGACGGCCGCCGGCAAGAACGTCGCGCCGGGTCCGCTGGAGGACCTGCTCCGGGCCCATCCCCTGATCTCCCAGGCGATGGTCGTGGGCGACGGGCGCCCGTTCGTGGCCGCCCTCGTGACCCTGGACCCGGAGGCGGCGCCCGACGGGCGGACGGTCGCCGAGCTGCGTACGGACCCCGAGGTGCTGGCCCAGGTGCAGGCCGCGGTGGACCGGGCGAACCAGTCGGTGTCGAAGGCCGAGCAGATCAAGAAGTTCACGATCCTGGAGCAGGACATCACGGAGGAGAGCGGGCACCTGACGCCGACGCTCAAGGTCAAGCGCAACCTCGTGCTGCGCGATTTCGCCGCGCAGATCGAGGAGCTGTACGGCGGGCACTGATCCGGCCCCGGAGAAAGGCTCCCGCGGAAAGAAAGAGCTCTGCACCGTAGCCCGAGGTTGTCGAGACCCCAGGAGGTGCAGGGCTTTCGCCGGCCTCGCCAGTGCGCTGCCGGTGTCGTAGCGCGCGGCGATCCCGGGTGACCCGGCCCAGCAGGGCAAAGTCCAGTGTCTCCGCATGTGGACGTTCCCTCGTGAACGCTCATGGGAGCGTCGGCTGCTCAGCGCGGAGCGGGCCGCCGAGACGTTGGAACCGCATGCACGGACGCCGCTCGGGCTGCAGGCCCGCACTGCGGCGATCGGCCGGGAGTCGCGAGGGAGGGCAGCGCGAATGGGAATCCCCACTGACGTTCGCGCGGTTCCGCTTGCGTCGGCGACGTGCCAGTGGTCGCGGATCGCATCATGCACGTGCTGCGGCTGGTCGGATCATGACCGACGCCGACGCCGATCTACGCGCTCTGCTCCAGACCGCCCGCCGGCATGCACGCGAGGTCGTCCAGCAGGCCGAACTGTCGGCGGACCTGCGTGAGCTGCAGCTGTCCGTACTGCCCGCACCACCCTTCGGACCGCCCCACCCTCGCTTGAAAGAAGGCCACTGCTCAGGATGAAATGGCTCTTGTTGTGTCGGTGGGTGCTGCGAGCATGAGGAGATGATCGCGACTCCTGACGACTACTCCTGGTTGTCCCCCGAGCGCTTCCCCGGCCTGGCGGACGCCTACTGCTTCACCTACGTCCGTGGCCTGACGCCCGAGGAAGTGGTGACCCGACTCGGCGTCCGGGTTGACGACTGCTCTCGCGTGACGCTTGACGGGCTGATCCGGCGGCAGACCTTCGGAGCCGTCGCCATCGGAGATTGGGTCCTCCTCGTCGAGGCCTACAGCGGGCTTGGAGTCACCGAAGAGATCATCATGCCGCTGTCGGCGGGCACCCGTCTCGTCTCCCACTTCTACCTCGACGTCGACGACATGGACTACTTCTACTGGATCGACGACGGGAAGATCCGGTTCGAGTTCGCGCACCAGGAAGGTTATTCCCACTGGATGAAGGACGGGAAGATCGAGTTCATGTTCAGGCCCCATGAAAGCTACTCGGAGGAGAGGCCGGACGAACTCGTAGAGATCCTGGAGCGGATCGACTCCCCCGCCTACGCGGTCGCCGGCCCCCACGAAGGACCGGCGTTCCTCCTGGCCGAGCGCCTCACCGGGATCACGATGACACCGCGGTTGCTGGAGGAGTCCATTTACCTGTGCGGAGTCGTTCCTGGAACGAGGTGAGCAGAACCCACAGGTCCGTACGCAGCCCGGCGACCGTCCGCCCGACGGGCACCGCCTCCGGCTCCAGGGTCACGAGGGCGGCGGAGAGCGGGCACCTGACGCCGAGGCTCAAGGTCAAGCGCGACCTCGTGCTGCGCGATTTCTCCGGGCAGATCGAGGAGCTGTACGGCGGGGGGAACTGACCTTTTCAATAGGGGCGAATTTAGTCCGATTTAATCGCCCATATACCGCCTGACCAGGGGAATGTTCTTTCGATTCCGGCTTTCTCGCCGTCCCTTCCGGGGTATTCTTGCGGCAAAGAAAACGGGACCGGGAATCTCTACCATCCCCGGTCCCTTGCCTCACGGTAAGGGAGAACAGCATGGACATCAAGGAAGCGGGCCCCGCGTTCACCACGGCTCTGGAGAACGAGCTCATCCAGATCCGGGCGGACCAGCGTGAGCTGGCACAGGATCTCACCGAGCGCATCAACGGCGTCGGCAGGCGGCTCAAGAGCCTCGACGCCAAGGCCGAGCTCAGGTTCTCGTCGGTCGACGCCCAGCTCCAGGTCCTCGACTCGCGCATCAAGGTCATGGACGCCAAGTTCGAGGGCAAGTTCGAGACGGTGAACAACCGTCTCGACTCGATGGATGCCCGCCTCGTCGCCGTGGAGACCGAACTCGGGGCGGTGGGGACCCGGCTCGAAGCGATCGGCGACCGGCTCGGGGTGGTGCGGGAGACGCAGCAGCAGATGCTGGGCGTGCTGGTCGGCATTCAGCGGAGGCTGGAAGCCGCCTGATCCACAGGGGCACTTCGAAGGGGCGGGTCCACGTTGAGCGGGCCCGCCCTTTCGCATGAGCGCGGAACTGCGATGTGGGGGCTTTGTCATGAAACCGTGCTTTGACAAGTGGGAAATGTTGGCTTTTCGATGTATGAAAGTGCGCGAAGTCGGGGGAATCTGAAGGTTCGGGTAGGAGGACCTCACATGGACCATCGGCTGCCGTTGACCCGCCATGTCTCAGCTCCGTCGTCGATCTCGTCATCCTCCAGCGGTTCGATGCCGCTGTCCCGCCGATCCCTGTTCCTCGGCGCCGCCGCGTTCGGCGTGCCGGCCGTCCTCGCCGGATGCGGGTCCGAGGACCCCTCCCCCGCTACCGGCGGCTCGGCCTCCGGCGGCCTCGGCACCGTCACCCTGGGCTCCAACGCCTCCGACGAGGTGCCGAAGAAGTCGCTGGAGGCCCAGGTCAAGGCGTTCACCCAGGGCGCCGTCAAGGTCAACACCGTCGACCACAACACGTTCCAGGAGAACATCAACCGCTACCTGCGCGGCACGCCGGACGACGTGTTCACCTGGTTCGCCGGCTACCGGATGCAGTTCTTCGCCGAGCAGGGCCTCGCCCTCGACATCTCCGACGTGTGGCGCGACATCGGCGGCGACTTCACGCAGGCGTTCAAGGACCAGTCGACCGGCGTGGACGGCAAGCAGTACTTCGTGCCGTCCACCTACTACCCGTGGGCCGTCTTCTACCGCAGGAGCGTCTGGGAGGAGAAGGGCTACCAGCCGCCCAAGACGCTGGACGAGCTCACCGCGCTGGCGAAGAGGATGAAGGCCGACGGGCTGATCCCGATCGCGTTCGCCGACAAGGACGGCTGGCCGGCCATGGGCACGTTCGACATCCTCAACATGCGGACGAACGGCTACGACTTCCACATCCAGCTCATGCAGGGCAAGCAGTCGTGGACCGACCCGAAGGTCCGGCAGGTGTTCGACACCTGGCGGGGGCTGATGGAGTACCACCAGCCGGCGGCGCTGGGCCGCACCTGGCAGGAGGCCGCGCAGTCGCTGGCCCAGAAGAAGACCGGGATGTACCTGCTCGGCATGTTCGTCGCCCAGCAGTTCCCCGAGGCCGACCGCGACGACCTCGACTTCTTCACCTTCCCCGAGATCAACCCCGCCTACGGCACCGACTCCATCGACGCCCCCATCGACGGCTACATGGTCTCGGCCAAGGCCAGGAACGTGGACGGCGCCAAGGCGCTGATCAGGCAGCTCGCCCAGGCCTCGTCCCAGAACATCGCCACGGGCCTCGACCCGGGCACGCTCGCCTCCAACTCCAAGGCCGACACCTCCGGCTACAGCGCGCTGCAGAAGCGCGGCGCCGAACTGGTGTCGCAGGCCAAGCACATCGCCCAGTTCCTCGACCGCGACACGCGGCCCGACTTCGCCTCCACGGTCATGATCCCCTCGCTCCAGACGTTCGTCGGCAAACCGGCCGAGATCGATCCGCTGCTGGCGAGCATCGAGAAGCAGAAGGCCGCCATCTTCCGCTGATGGCCGCGAAGACCCGTCGCTACTCCGCCCGCGACGTGACCGTCCTGGTCGCCGGGCTGGGGGTGGCCATCGTCGTCAACGTGGGCCTCGTCTGGGGGCCCACGCTGGCCAGCGTCGGCCTGTCGGCCACCGACTGGAACGGCATCGGCCCGATCGAGTGGATCGGCGCCCGGAACTACGAGGACCTGGCCGGGACGTACCCGCCGTTCTGGTCGGCGGTCCGCAACAACGTGCTGTGGCTGGGCTTCCTCGGGCTGGTCGCCACGCCGTTCGGGCTGTTCTGCGCGGTGCTGCTGGACCGGCGGCTGCGGATGTCGCGCGTCTACCAGAGCGCGCTCTACATGCCGGTCGTGCTGTCGCTGGCCGTCGTGGGCTTCATCGCCCAGCTCGTCTTCTCCTCCGACTACGGCGTGCTGAACGCGGTCAGCGGGCTGCACGTGGACTGGCTCGGCGACCGCGCGGTCAACATCTGGGTCGTCATGGTCGCGGCGGGCTGGCGGCACGTCGGCTACGTCATGATCATCTACCTGGCGGGGCTGAAGGCGGTCGATCCGGCGCTGAAGGAGGCGGCGGCCATCGACGGGGCGAACGAGCGCCAGGCGTTCTTCCGCGTGGTGTTCCCGACGTTGCGGCCGGTCAACGTGATCGTGCTGGTGATCACGGTGATCGAGGCGCTGCGGGCCTTCGACATCGTCTACGCCATCAACAAGGGCAGGAACGGTTTGGAGCTGCTGTCGGTGCTGGTCACCGAGAACATCGTGGGCGAGGCCAGCCGGATCGGGTTCGGCTCGGCGATCGCGGTGATCCTGCTGGTCATCTCGCTGGGGTTCATCGTGACGTACCTGTCGCAGCTGTTCCGGGGGGAGGAGGAGCGGTGACGGCCGTCCCGGCCGCGCGGATGCGGCCGCTGCGCGTGCTCCTGCACGTCTTCCTGGCGCTGGTGGCGCTGGGCTGGCTGCTGCCGCTGGCGCTGGCGGTGTACGCGTCGCTGCGCCCGTACGACGAGACGGCCCGCCTGGGCTACTTCTCGCTGCCGGAGGAGCTGACGCTCGGCTACTACGGCGAGGCGTGGAGCCAGGCCGAGCTGCCCCGCTACTACCTCAACACGCTGATCATCGTGATCCCGGCCCTGGTGGTCACGCTGCTGATGGCGTCGTTCACGGCGTTCGCGATCGCGCGGCTGCGCATCCCGGGCCGCCGGACGCTGCTGATCGTGTTCACGGCGGGCAACCTGCTGCCGCCGCAGGTGCTCATCACGCCGCTCTACACGCTCTACACGATGGTCCCGCTGCCGGCGTGGCTGTCGGACTCGCAGTCGCTCTACGACTCCTATCTCGGGCTGATCCTCGTCCACGTGGCGTTCCAGTTCGGCTTCTGCGTGTTCGTCATGGCGAACTTCATGCGCACGATCCCCGAGGAGATCAACGAGGCGGCGCTGGTGGACGGGGCGAGCGTGTGGAAACGGTACTGGCGGCTGACGATGCCGCTGTGCCGGCCGGTGCTGGCGGCGCTGGCCACGCTGCAGTTCACGTGGATGTACAACGACTTCCTGTGGGCGCTGGTGCTCATGTCGTCGGGCGACAAGCTGCCCGTCACCTCGGCGCTGAACAACCTGCGCGGCCAGTTCTTCACCGATTACAACCTGCTGGCCGCCGGCTCGGTGCTGGTGGCGCTGCCGACGCTGATCGTCTTCCAGCTCCTGCACAAGCACTTCGTGGCCGGGCTGACCCTGGGCGCGACCAAGGGGTGATCTCCGGCCGCGTCACAGGAGGGCGTGGAAGCGGGCCGCCACCTGCTCCCACGTCCACTCCCGCATGATCCACTGGCGGCCGTTGACGCCCATCTTGCGCGCCTTGTCGGGATCGGTGAGCAGTTCGACGAGGGCTTGGGCGATCTCGGCGGGGTTCTCGCCGTCCACGACCAGGCCGGTCTCGCCGGGGCGTACGGCGTCCGGCGCGCCGCCCGACGCCCCGGCCACCACGGGCAGCCCCGTGGCGGACGCCTCCAGGAACACGATGCCGAGCCCCTCCACGTCCACGCCGTTCCAGCGGGTACGGCACGGCATCGCGAACACGTCGGCCGCCGCGTAGTGGCCCGGCAGGTCGGCGGCGGGGACGGTGCCGGTGAAGCGGATGGAGGGGTGCCCGCCCGCCAGCCGCTCCAGCTTCCCGCGGTACGGCCCGCCGCCCACCAGCAGCAGGACGGCGTCCGGCACCGCCCGCAGCACGCGGGGCCAGGCCGCGATGAGCCGGTCCTGGCCCTTGCGCGGCACCAGCCGCGACACGCAGGCCACCACGGGACGGCCCGCGAGCTCGGGCACGGCCCGCGGCAGGCCGGGACGGAACTGCTCCACGTCCACGCCGGGGGCCAGCCGGACGAGCTTGCCGGGCGGGATCGCGGCCTCCAGCCGGCGGCGGGTGTAGTCGCCGAGGTAGGTCACCACGTCCGCGTGCGCGCCGATCCTGCGCAGCACGGCGCGGAAGCCCGGCGCGCTCGCCCACGACGCCTCGTGGCCGTGGGTGAGCATCACCACCCGCCGCGCGCCGGCCCGGCGCAGGTGCGGCGCGAGCAGGCCGAGGGGCGCCGCCGCGCCGAAGACGACGGTCTCGGCCCCGTGCTCGGCCACCAGCCTGGCGGCCCTGCGCGCCACGTCGGGGGTCGGCAGCATGAGCCGCGTCGGGTGCCGGACGACCGGGTACGGCTGGCGCCGGTCGAACTCCTCGCAGCCCGGCCAGGCGGGGGCGTAGACCGCGACGCCCGGTGTGCGGAGCGCGAGCCCGTGCACGAACGACTGGATCCCGCCCGGCCGCGGCGGGAAGTCGTTCGTGACGACGACCACCCTGGTGTCGGGGCCTGTGCCGGAGGGGGTCACGGCGCGGGGACGCCGTTCAGTCTCGCCCACGCGCGGGCCAGGGCGATGCGTTCGGGACCGGAGGGATGGGAGGCATAGAGGACATATTCCACCGCATCGGGTGACAAGTCGGAAATGTTGGAAATGGCGAGGCGTTTCTGCATCGCCACGAACGTCGCCGGGTCTCTCGTCAGCTCCAGCGCGTGCAGGTCGGCCCGCGCCTCGACGTGCCGGCTGACGACGTTCTGGACGGGGCCGGCGAGGAGGGTGCCGACACTCATCAGGCCCAGGAGCGCGCCGGCCGCGCGGGGATCGGCGATCGAGGGGACGGCGGCGCGGCGGCGTACCAGGTCGAAGATCAGGAACAGCAGGACGGCGCCCAGCGCCGCGCCCAGGCCGGCGAGGAGCGTGCCGTGCAGGACGTCGTCGTGCCCGGCGTGGCCCAGCTCGTGCGCGACCACCAGCTCCACCTCCGGCTCCGGGGCCCGCAGCAGCGTGTCGTAGACGACGACGCGGCGGGTGGCGCCGAAGCCGGAGACGTAGGCGTTGAGCGCCGTCGTCCGGCGCGAGGCGTCGGCGACCAGCACGTCCTCCACCGGCACGCCGTCCCGGGCGGCCATCTCCAGCAGGCTCGTGCGCAGCGGGCCCTCGCGCATGGGGGTGAAGTCATTGAACAGCGGCTCGACCACCACGGGGTAGACGAACGAGGCCGCCACCGTGAGCGCGAACGCGCCCGTGGCCGCCGGGATCCACCAGCGCCGGAACCGGCGCGCCAGCGCCACCAGCACCGTGGTGGTCAGGGCGAGCAGGAACGTCTCCACGGCCGCGTTCTTCAGCCGGTCGGCGGTCCAGGACGGCCAGGTCTGGGTGGACAGGCCGTACTCCCTCAGGATCGACTCGAACCACATGCCGAGCGGCCAGCGGAGCGCCAGCGTGGCCGCGGTGATCACCACCACGCCCAGGATCACCCGCAGCCACCACGGGCCGCGCAGCCACCCGGTCGCCCGCGCGCCGAGCGGGGTGGCGACCAGGAGGGCCGCGACGAGGACCGTCAACGCCAGGGAGAGGTAGCTCGGGAGGCTCGTCGCGGCGTCGAACGCCTGGGCGCGGGCGAGCTGGGCGGCGGTGAAGTCGCGGGCCGGGTCGGGCGGGTCCGTGACGGCCGGCGCCCGCCAGGGCGTGGCGAAGGCGGCCACGGCCAGGATCAGGGCGGCGAGGGCGGCCAGGGCGAGCGCGGCCTGGCGGCGCAGGCGGCCCTCGTCGTCCTGGCGGTCGTCGTCGTCCTTGCCGTCATAGGCGGGCCCGCCGCTCACGGCCCGATCACCGCCGTCGTCCACGGACCGGGCGATGCCGTCGTCCGCGGACCGGTGACCGCCGTCGTCCGCAGACCGGTGACCGCCGTCGTCCGCAGACCGAGCGCCGCCGTCGGCGGGGTCGCCGGTCGGGGGCCGGCCCGTCCTGGGCGTGGCGCCGTCCGTGTCCTGCCGTTCGCTCATCTGCCTCCCCCTCTTATCCGAGCTGTTCGCGCACGTACGCGCGCCACCGTGCCGTCAGCGTGGCCGTGGAGAGCCCGAGCCCGGCGAGCGCCCGGTCGGCGCCGATCACCTGGGCCTCACGGTAAAGCCGTACCAGGCTCCCCTCACCGAACCGGTCCGCGAGGAAGCGACACGCCAGCCAGGCCTCCTGGTACGCCCGCGCGAGCCGCGCCGGGTCGCTCCCGTCGGCGGCGAAGGCGGCGGAGCCGGGCAGTGCGCCGGGCAGACGTCCGGCGCGCACCTCGTCCGCCAGCTCGGCGGCGGCCGTGCGCACCGGCAGCCCCGAGTCGCGGTAGCCGACGTAGTCGGCGAAGCCCTCGTACAGCCAGACCGGGAGGCGGTCGGTGCCGGCGGCGACGTGGGTGAGCTCGTGGGCCAGGACGACGTCCCTGCCGGTGGGGTTGAGGCGGGCGAAGACCTCGGGGACGACGATCACCCGGTCGCCGTCGGCCAGCGCGGCCAGCCCGTCGATCGGGCCCGTCCCGGCCAGGCGGGCCGCCTCGGCGGCCGAGGCGGGGACGACGACGAGAGGGCGTACGGGCTCGCCGAGGACCGCCCCGACGCGGAGCGCGGCGGCGTCGGCCAGCCGCGCCAGCTCGGCGAGCGAGACGGACGAGGCGGACACAGCGGGCGGGGCCGGCGAGGCGGGCGGGGCCGGCTCGGAAGTCTGCCCGACGACCACCGATCGCGTCCCTCGGACGGTGACGGTCTCCCCCGGCCACGGACCGGGCGCCGCGCCCTGAGGCGGCGCGGGAGCGGGCGCGAGCGGCGCGCTCGCGGCCGGGACGACGGCGAGGGCGGCGAGGAGCGGCACCAGGAGCACGAGGGCCGCCGGTGCGGCTCGCCGGCGTCGGCTCACCTGCTCGGACACGATGCACGATGGTAGCCGGGCGGGACGGGTGCCCGGGTGCGGAAAGGCGACAGCCCCGCCCGATCCCGTACGGGGATCGGGGCGGGGCTGTGGTCACATACCGGGACGTACCGCGCCGACGAAGGACGATTTACGCCATCCGCTCAGCTTGTCGATGCGCACCCGTTCGCCGGTCCTGGGCGAGTGGATCATCTTGCCCTTGCCGACGTACATGCCTACGTGGCCGAGCCCGCTGAAGAACATCAGGTCGCCTGGCTTGAGCTTCTTCCAGGAGACCTTCGTCCGGGTGCGGGCGAACTGGCTGCTCGCCACGCGCGGGAGCCTGACCCCGGCCTTCTTCCAGGCGTACTGGACGAGTCCGGAGCAGTCGAACGAGCCGGGACCCGTGCCGCCGTAGCGGTAGGGGTCGCCGATCTGGTTCTTGGCCACGGCGACGGCCCGGTGGGCCTTCGCCTGCTGCCGAGCGACCTTGCGCGCCTTGGCCGACCTGGCGGTCTTGACGGCTTTGGCGGTCTTGGCCGACTTCGACGACGTCGTGATGGTCTGCACCGTGGTCGCCGAGGTGATGGCCGCGTCGCTCGTCGTCGCCGCCTGAGCCGTCGGGGCATGGAGGATGGCGCCTCCGGCCGTCACGGTCATGGTGAGCGCCACGCCACCGAGGGCAAGGCGGGACAGACGGGGGTTGTGCGGGGAGGTAGACAGGATTTCTCCTTGAGACTTCCACGAACGCCTACCGGGTTAGCTGACGGATTCGGGCCTGGAAGTAGCCCTACGGCGCTTTCGAGCAGCGCCGATTCACCCCTGATCCCCTAGGGAGTGGGATCGGTGGTTCCCCGGCTCCGTGCTCCTGGCCGCACGGATTCGGCAGGTCGCCGCCCCTGCGAGGTGTCCTCAAGGGGATGTGCGGGGGGCGACCGGCGGATGAAGATCGCGGCGACATGGCGTGTCACCGCGAGGCCAGAAGCTACGCCGACAGGTCACGGATCGGCAAAGCGGACGGCGGCTTGTCAAGATCAGACAGGGGGTCGAGTCAGGACGGAAACCCCTGCTGGAACCCCGAGCTCCGTTACCGGAATGTGACCATACTCACACTTCTCAGAACACAGCCGAGTAAGGTGTGATTTGCCGGGTTTATGGCAGTTTGAGGGGCGTCAAGGGCGGATGGCGCCGACGAGCCGCCGCCCGTACGCGGACAGCTTGACGATCTTCACGACGTCGCCCGTCTGAGGCGCGTGCACGATCTGCCCGTTGCCCGCGTAGATGCTGACGTGTCCCAGCCCCTCGCTGAAGATCAGGTCACCGGGCTGGAGCGCGTCCAGGCTCACCCGGCGGCTCGCCCCCCACGCCCACTGCTGCCACGTCGTACGCGGCAGCGAGACGCCCGCGGCCCGCCAGGACGCCTGCGTCAGGCCGGAGCAGTCCCAGCCGCCCGGGCCCGTCCCGCCGAACACGTACGGCTTGCCGACCTGCGCGTAGGCGAAGCGCAGCACCGTGGCCGCGTTCCCCGACGCCGAGCCGGTGTACTTCACGCCGGCGCTGTTGGGGTTGCCGGGGTTGTAGGCGTTCAGCTTCTCCAGCAGCTTCTTCTGCTGGGCGATGAGCCTGAGGATCTCCGCGCGTTCCTTCTGGACCCCGTCGCGTTCCTTGTCGGCCACTTCCAGGGCCTTCTCCGCCTTGTCCCGCTCCGCCTTGAGCCCGCGGTTCTCCCGGTCGAAGGCGTTCAGCTTCTCGGCCCGCTCCTTGGAGACCTGGCCGGTCAGCGCGAGGCGGGCGAGGAAGTCGTCGGGGTCGTCGGCGCCGAGGAATCCCGGCAGGGACGTGATGTCGCCGCCGAGCTGGTAGCTGTCGACGGCCATGGTGATCACCTGCGCGCGCAGGTCGGCGACGGTGGCCAGCTTGCGCTTGTAGCTGTCGTTGAGGCCGGTGTAGGTGGATTTCGCCTTCTTGTACCGCTCGGTGGCCGTGTTGTAGCGGTCGACGACCTTGTCCGCCTTGTCGTTGAGCTTCTCCAGCTTGGCCTTGGCCTGGGCGAGGGTGGGTCTGGGATCGGCGATCGCGGCCCCGGTGGGGGAAAGCACCAGTCCGAACACGATCCCCGCGGCCACCGGCACCCGGCCAAACCTCACTGCGTCGCCTCCCAGGGGGTAAACATCTGGGGCGAATAGTACAGAAGTGGCGGGTGGGGTCTCACCTCAACGGGTAAAACCCATGATTCGTAATCTAGGCGCGACCAAGGCGGCGCAGCAGCAGGGCAGACGGAACCGGTCTGGCTCCCATGCGCCGCACCGATTCGGCCACCTCGCGGTCGGAGGACACGACGGCGATGGCCCGCCCCGGCGGCTCGACCCGGACGAGCTGCCGGATGAGGTCGTCGGCGATCTCCCCGGGGTCGCTGAAGAGCACCCGCACCCCGCGCGGCGCCACGACCTGCACGGGAGCGTTGAGCTCGGCCCCGTCGAAGACGACGGTCATCTCGACCCTGGTCTGCGCGGCCAGCCCGCCGAGGTTGGTCATGAGCCGGTTGCGCTGGTCGGCCAGGGTGAGCGTGCCGTAGCCGGTCTTGGTGACGTTGTAGCCGTCGATGATGAGGTGGATCTGCGGGATCGCGAGGAGCTGGTCGAGCAGTTGCGGGTCGTCGTCGGCCAGCGCCCGCGCGGGCACGCCGCGCACGCCCGGCCGCTCGCCGGGATGGGCCGCGACCGAGTCGGCGGGGCGGCTGATGGTCGCCGGCAGGCCGAGCTCCCTGCGCAGCCCGGCCGAGGCGTCCTGAAGGGCGTCGAGCAGCACCCTGATGCGGGCGTCCTCCAGGCTGCGGCCCTCGCGGGCGGCCCGGCGCGAGGCTTCGAGCTGCTTCTCCACGTCGGCCAGCCGCTCGCGCAGCCGGCGCAGCTCGGACTCGCCCGCGCTGCCCGCGGCCACGGCGGCGGTGCGGGCCTCCTCGGCCGCGCGTTCCATCTCCTCGGCCCTGGCGAGCGCGGCCTTGGCCCGCTCGCGGGCGTCGTGGAGCTTGCGCCGCAGGTCGGAGTTCTCGGCGCGGGCGGCCTTGATCTGCTCGCGCAGCCGGTCGGTCTCCTCCTTGGCGGCGCTCTTCTGCGCCGCGAGCTGCTCGCGCAGCCGGGAGACCACCTCCTCGCGCTCGGAGCCCTCGGCCGCCGCGGCGGACTGCTGGAGGTCGCTGCGGGCGAGCTCGATCATCTCCTCCCAGCCGGGCGGCCGGGTGAGGTAGGCCGCCGCGGCCACCAGCACGGGATCGGCCGCGGGCGGGACGTGGCCGTCGGCCAGCGAGGCGACCAGCTCGGGCCAGCCCGCGGCCACCGACTCGGCGACCAGCTCACGGAACTTCTTGTCGTTCTCCAGCTGGGCGGCGATGGGGGCGCTGCCCAGCTTGGCTCTTTTGCGCGCCTCGAACTTGGCGATGCCACGCAGCGGCGGGGGGACCGAGACAGCGGGCAGCGTCCCGAGAACCGTGGCCGCCAGGTCGACGACATTGAGCCGGACCTGCTCGGGAAGCGGGCGAGACAAGCCTTCACCCGCTGAACTCATCCCACTTGTCCCTTCGTGACATGCCCTTTCAGACAAGGGTACGGCTGCCGCGTACCTGACCGTAACGGCCACCCGTGTATGGACGAGCGCTTGGTCGGGGGTGTACGACAGGTGAACGGCAGGTGTTCACCAGGGAGGCCGACCGTGACCGAGCAGATGCGCACCTCCACCCGTGACCTGGAGGAACTCCGCGAGCAGGTGACCGCGTGGCTGCGCGGCAAGGTCGGCCAGGACGCCTCCGTCTCGGAGCTGGAGCGCCCGACCGACAACGGCATGTCGAGCGAGACCCTGTTCTTCACCGCGGACTGGGACGGACGGCGAACCCGCTGCGTGGCACGGCTGGCACCTGCGGGAGAAGCGGTTCCGGTCTTCCCCGAGTACGATCTGCGGTCACAGTTCGAGATCATGCGCTTGGCCAGGGAAAAAGCTGGAATCCCAGCGCCGAGGACCCTCTGGTTCGAGCCGGACCCGGCGCCGCTCGGCACCCCGTTCTTCGTCATGGAGCGCGCCGAGGGGCTGGTGCCGCCGGACCTGCCGCCGTACACGTTCGGCGGCTGGCTGTGCGAGGCGGCCCCCGAGGACCAGCGCAGACTCCAGGAGGCCGGCGTGGCCGTCGTGGCGGCGCTGCACCGGACCCCGTTCACCGCGGACGAACTGGCCGGTTTCGGACCGCCGGGCCTGCGCGCGCACGTGGACGCCCAGTACGCCTACTACCGGTGGGCGCACGGCCGGCGTCCCATCCCGCTGCTGGAGCGGGCCTTCGCCTGGCTGGAGGCGCACTGGCCGGAGCGGACGGGCCCCGACGTGCTGCTCTGGGGCGACGCCCGCATCGGCAACCTGATGTTCCGTGACTTCACGCCGGTCGCGGTGCTCGACTGGGAGATGGCCGCGGTGGGGCCGCGCGAGCTGGACCTCTCCTGGATGATCTTCCTGCACCGCTTCTTCCAGGACCTCACCGTCACCATGGGCCTGCCGGGCATGCCGGGCTTCATGCGCGCCGGGGACGTCTGCCGCACCTACCGGGAGCTCACCGGCCACGAGCCGCGCGACATGGGCTTCTACGAGATGTACGCCGCCCTGCGCCACGGCATCATCATGGCCAGGGTCTGGCAGCGCAGGATCCACTTCGGCGAGCAGCCCGACCCGGACGACCCCGACGACCTCGTGCTGCACCGGGCGACGATCGAGGCGCTGCTCGCCGCCTGAACGGGTCAGCCGGCGGCGTCGTAGACCAGCAGCGCCACCTGGACCCGGTTGTTGAGCGCCAGCTTGGTGAGGATGCGCGAGACGTGCGCCTTGACCGTGGGCACGCTCATGTACAGCTCGCGCGCGATCTCGGCGTTGGAGCGGCCCCGCCCCACGGCCAGCGCCACCTCCCGCTCGCGCTCGCTGAGCCGGGCGAGCAGCCGCCGGGCCCGTCCCGCGCGCTCCCCCGCGCCGCCGTCGGAGACGTGCGTGATGAGCTGCCGCGTCACGGCGGGCGACAGGATCGGCTCGCCCGCCGCGACCTTCCTGATCGCCCGCACGAGGTCGGCCGGGGCGATGTCCTTCAGCAGGAACCCGGCCGCCCCCGCGCGCAACGCCCGCAGCACCTGCGCGTCGGCGTGGAACGTGGTCAGCACCACCACCTCGGGCGGCGCGGCCGTCGCCCGCAGCGCCTCGGTGGCGGCGAGGCCGTCCACGGCCGGCATCCGGATGTCCATGAGCACCACGTCCGGGCGGTGCTCGGCGACCAGCGGCGGCACCTCCGCCCCGTCGGCGGCCTCGGCCACGATGGCGATGTCACCGGCGCCGCCCAGGATCATCGACAGGCCGGCGCGGACCATCGCGTCGTCGTCGACCACGAGCACCTTGATCACGATCTCTCCCCCGCCGCCCGCTCCGCCATCGGCTCCGCCGTCTCCTTCTCCGGCCAGGGCAGCCGGGCGCGCACCACGAACTCCCCCTCCGGCGTCGGGCCGTGCTCCAGCCGGCCGCCGGCCAGCTCCGCCCGCTCGGCCAGCCCGATGAGCCCGGCGCGCGCGCCCGGGATGCGCGGGAGGTGGCGGGCGCCGAGCGGGTTGCGGACCTCCGCCGACAGCTCCGCGCCCGGGACGCCCGTCACGGTCACGGTGACCGGCTGCCCCGCGGCGTGCTTGCGCGCGTTGGTGAGCGCCTCCTGCACGATCCGGTAGACGTTGCGGCCCAGCCCGTCGGGCGCGTCGTCCGCCCGCTGCTCCAGCCGGACGTCCATGCCGGCCTGCCGGCACTCCTCGACCAGCGAGGGCAGGTCGGCGAGCGTGGGCTGCGGCCGCTCGGGCACCTGGCCGTCGCCGTCGCCGTCGCCGTCGCCCGAGCCGGGGTGGCGCAGCACGCCGATCACCTGACGCAGGTCCTGGAGGGCGAGGTGGGCGCTGGCCCTGATCGCCCCGGCCGCGCGGGCGACGTCGGCGGCGGGAGCGTCGGGGCGGAACTCCAGCGCCCCGGCGTGCAGGCTGAGCATGGAGATGCGGTGGGCGAGCACGTCGTGCATCTCCCTGGCGATGCGCTCGCGTTCGAGCCGTTTGGCCTCCTCCGCGGCGCTCGCGGCGCGCTGCCGCAGCGACCAGATGAGCTGCCGCCTGGCCCGGACCACGATGCCCCAGGCGTAGACGGTCAGCAGCATGGCCGTCACGACGATGCCCCACGCCAGCGGCTCCATCCCGTCCTGCGGCCTGACCAGCAGGTACGGCGGGATCGTCGCGAGGTAGAGCAGCACCATCGGCCCGGAGACCTTGAACGGCCGGTGCACGGCCACGGTGAACAGCGCCACCAGCCCCGCCCCGCCGGCCAGCTCCAGGAAGGTCGAGACCACCATCAGGACCAGCGCGAGCGCGACCGGCCAGCGGCGGCGCAGCCACACCGACACGCACGACAGCGCGCCCGCGACCTGCTCGGTCAGCAGGAGCGCCGCCGGCTCGTCCTGCACCTCGGGCAGGCCGAGCAGCGTGATGGCGCAGGCGACCAGGAAGACCGCGACGTCCACGATCCAGTCGCGCGTGGAGCGGCGCACCGGCCGGCCCTCACCGCCGTCGCCGAGCAGCACCGACGGCAGGACCCATCGGTACTCGGGCACCGGCCCGTCGTCCACCCGCGCGTCGCTCACGTTCATCGAGGCTAGGCCCTGCCGAGGTCGCGGCGGTAGCGACCAAAGTCGATGCTCGCGAGACCTGCGGACGATGCGGGCCCGGCGGCCGGCGGGCGAGCCTTGTCCCGTGAGAACGATGCTGACGGTGCCCGGCTGGCTGCTGCTCCTGCAGGGCGCGGCCGGGCTGGGCAACTCGCTGCTCGGCCTGTGGCCGTGGACCGAGCGGCTGCTCGTGGTCAACCATCTGGGGTTCCTGCGCGGGCACGAGGTGTTCGCGGCCATCGTGATCGGCGTGCTCGGCTTCGTGCTGCTCGCCGTCGCGGACACGGTGTCACGGACGCGGGACGAGAAGGAGGGCGGATGACGGGGACGTCGATGCGCCCGCCGCGCAACCGGGCCGATCCGCGGGCGGTCGCGTGGTGGACGGCGCAGTGGCTCGTCCTCATGGTGCCGGTGACCGCGGCGGCGGGCTGGGCGTACTGGACGCTCACCGACCGGCCGGTGTGGCTGGGCGTGGTCGTGGCGGCGTTCGGGGCGGGCTGCCTGGCGCTGGCGGTCGCCGCGCCACGGGCGTCCTACCGGGTCGAGCGGTGGGAGGTCACCGACGACGCCGTCTACACCCGCAAGGGATGGCTGACGCACACCTGGCAGGTGGCGCCCATGTCTCGCGTCCAGCGGATCGACACCGCGCGGGGGCCGGTGCAGCGGTTGTTCGGGCTGGCGGACGTCACGGTGACCACGGCCTCGTCGGCGGGCGCGATCACCATCGCGGCCCTCGACCACCGGCTCGCCGCCGACCTGGCCGAACGCCTGACGGCCCGCACCCAGGCCACTCCAGGGGACGCGACGTGACCGCCGCGGGCGAGACCGGGCGGCAGGCGCCCCCCGGGCACACAGGGACCGGGCGCGCAGGGACCGGGCGCGCAGGGGCCGGGCGCGCAGGGACCGGGCGCGCAGGGGCCGGGCGCGCAGGGGCCGGGCGCGCAGGGGCCGGGCGCGCAGGGGAGGAATCCGGCTGGCGGGCGCCGGCCGGGCGGTCGGTCGTGGCGTCGGCGGTCAAGTCGCTGGCGCTCGTCGCACCCGCCGTGATCGGGCTGGTGCGCCTGTTCACCGGAGCCGGGTGGCCGGTCTGGGGGCTGGCCGTGGCGTGTGCGGCGGCGGCGGTGCTCATCGTGGGGGGCGTGGCGGCGTACGACGTGGCCCGGCTCAGGTCCACGCGCTGGCGGCTGACCGGCGAACGGCTGGAGCTGCGCACCGGCATCGCGGTGCGGCGGGCCCGCGCGATCCCGCGCGACCGGGTGCGGAGCGTGGACCTGCGGGCCGACCCGGTGCTGCGGATGCTCGGGCTGACCGTGGTGAAGGTCGGCACCGGCGAGCGCGCGGCCGACGGCGACGAGCTGACGCTGGACCCGCTGACCAGGGGGGACGCCGAGACGCTGCGCCGTACGCTGCTGCGCGGCGCGGCGGCGGACGAGCAGCCGGGCCGCGACGCGCCGCTGGCCGAGCTGCGGTGGTCGTGGATCCGCTACGCGCCGCTGACGGTGTGGACCTTCACCGGCGCGGTGACGGTGCTGGGCGTGGCGTACCAGGCGGCGGAGCGGCTGGGGCTGGAGGACCTGGCCGAGCGGGCGGCCGGGCCGGTGTGGGAGTGGGTGGCCGGCCACCCGCTGCCCGCCGCCGCGCTGCTGCTGGCCGCGAACCTCGTCGCGGGCGCGCTGGGGGCGGTGCTGCTGTTCGCCGAGTCGTGGGGGCGCTACCGGCTCGACCGCGAGCCCGGACGGCTCCGGCTGCGGCGCGGCCTGCTCACCGCCCGCTCGCTGACGCTGGAGGAGCGGCGGCTGCGCGGCGTGGAGGTCAGCGAGCCGCTGCTGCTCCGGCTGGGCGGCGGGGCCCGCGTCAAGGCGATCGCCACCGGCCTCGGCACGGCCGCCGACGGCGGGACCGAGGACGTCGGCGCGCTCGCCCCGCCCCTTCCTCGTCTCCTGGCCTGGGGCCTGGCCGGCGCCATCGCGGGGAGGGACGGCGGGGAGGCCGGGCTGGTACGGCATCCGCCCGCCGCGCGGCGGCGGCGGGTCGTGCGCGCGGCCGTGGCCGTGGCGGTGCCGGCCGCCGTGGCGGGGGTGGTGTCCTGGTCTCTGCCGTGGCCGTCGGCCTGGGCGTGGGCGGTGCCGGCCGTGGCGGCGCCGGTCGCGTGGTGGGGCGCCGTGACCGGGGCGCGCAGCCTCGGGCACGCCCTCGCCGGGCGGCACCTGATCACCCGGCACGGGGCGGTGGTCCGGCGTACGGTCGCGCTGGAGCGGGCGGGCATCTCGGGCTGGACGATCACCGAGTCGTTCTTCCAGCGGCGGGCCGGCCTGGTGACGGTCTCGGCCGCCACCGCCGCGGGCGACGGCCACTACGAGGTCCTGGACGTGGGCCGCGGCGACGGGCTCGACCTGGCCGCGCGGGCGGTCCCGGGCCTGCTGGAGCCGTTCCTGACCAGGCCGGCGGGCGAGCCTGCCTCAGGGGGAAAAGGGAGAGCCGCGTGACCTCGTCGTTTGCCCATGCCCCTGTAGTGGGCAAATCAGGTCCCGCGGCTCAAAGCCTGCAGACATAACGGTATTTGGCCCACTTGCAACCGAGTTGCAGCCGTATTAACCGTTGACGGCAGATCATCGGTCAGGAGATGATCCGCGAATGGCGCCAGGACCCGCGCTCGCCTGCCGCGCCCTGAGCTGCCAGGCAGGCGGGCGGACGATCGTCGAGGATCTCACCCTGGAGTTCGAGCCGGGCGAGCGCGTAGCGCTGATGGGCCCGTCAGGCTCCGGGAAGACGACGCTGCTCACCACGCTGGCCGGCCTCCTGCCCCCCGCCGCCGGCCGGGTGCTGGTCGGCGGCGTGCCGCTGGACGAGCAGCCCGAGCTGCGGGCCGGGCTCGCGCTCGTCTTCCAGTCGTACGGGCTGCTGAGCCTGCTCACGGCCGCCGAGAACGTCGAGGTCGCGCTACGGGCGGCCGGCCGCCCCCCGCGCGAGGCGATGCGGCTGGCGGCGGAGGCGCTGGACCGGCTGCGGGTGGCGCGGTTCGCCGACCATCTGGTCGAGGAGCTGTCCGGAGGCCAGCAGCAGCGCGTGGCGGTGGCGCGGGCGCTGGCGCTGCGGCCCCGGGTGCTGCTGGCCGACGAGCCCACGGCCGAGCAGGACGCCACACACCGCGCCCTCGTCCTGGACGAGCTGCTCGCGATCGCCGCGCGGGGCACCACGCTGGTGCTGGCCACCCACGACCCTGAGGTGGCCGAACGCTGCGACCGGGTGGTCGAGCTGCGGGCGCTGGCCGCCTCCCGGCGGGCGAGGAGGAGCCGGTGAGCCTCGTCAGGTGCGACGGCGTCGTACAGATCTACCGGGCGCAGGACGTCGAGGTCGTCGCGCTGCGCGACGTGGACCTGACGATCGCCGCGGGCGAGACGGTCGCGCTGCTCGGGCCGTCGGGCGCGGGCAAGTCGACCCTGCTGTGGCTGCTGGCCGGGCTGCTGCGGCCGAGCGCGGGCCGCCTGTGGCTGGACGGCGCGGACCTCGGCAGGCTCGACCAGCGCAGGCTGGACCGGCTGCGGGCCACGCACATCGGCATGGTGCTGCAGAACCCGGCGCGCAACCTCATCGGCCACCTGTCCGCCGCCCAGAACGTCGCCTTCGCCCAGCGCGCCGTCCGCCGCGACCGGCGGCGGGCGCGCGAGCTGCTGGGCCGGGTCGGCCTGGCCGACGCGGCCGACCGCCCCGCCGGGCGGATGTCGGGCGGCGAGCAGCAGCGCCTCGCGCTGGCCGTGGCGCTCGCCAACGCCCCCAGACTGCTGCTCGCCGACGAGCCCACCAGCCAGCTCGACGAGGAGTCCGGGCGGCGGGTGATCGAGCTCGTCCGGGACGCCGCCGCCGACGGCACGACCGCCGTCGTCGTCACCCACGACCCCGCCGTGGGTGAGGCGCTGGACCGTACCGTGACGATCAGGGACGGCCGGGTCGGCGCGGAGGGCCGGCGCGGCGAGGACTTCGTGGTCGTCGGCAGGGAGGGCGCCGTGCAGGTGCCGCCCGAATACCACCATCTGCTCCCGCCCGGCTCCATGGCGAGGATCGAGGAGCTCCAGGACGGCATCGCGCTGCGGAGGGCCGAACCGTGATCCTGCGCGGTCTCTGGGAACGCCGCACGCTCTCGCTGGTCGTGCTGCTCATCGCGGTCGTGCCGATCGCCTCGGCGGCCGTCGGCCCGATCTACGCCGCCGCCGCCCGCACCACCATCGCTCGCGAGGCGCTCGCGGCGGCCCCGGTCGAGGGCCGCGGCTGGCGCTACACCACGACCGAGGGCGACATCGAGGCCAAGGTGGCCGCGTTCACGGCGGGCGCGGACTTCACCACGCCGCCGATCCACGGCATCGAACTCACCAGCGGCCGGCGCGACGACGAGCGCTCGTTCTCGCTGGTGTGGCAGGACGGGCAGTGCGCGCACCTGACACTCGTGGAGGGCCGCTGCCCGCGCGCCGGCGGCGAGGTGATGGCGAGCCAGGCGACCGGGTTCGCGGTGGATGACACCGTCGAGCTGACCACGGTCATGAAGAGCGGCCCCGGCACCACCGGACGCGAGTCCGCGCCGCTGACCGTCGTCGGCCTCTACCGGCCCGGCTCGGCGGCCGACCCGTTCTGGTTCGGGCGGACGCTGTTCTCCCCCACCGGCGAGGCGAGCCAGGACAAGGCCGACGCGCTGTTCACGGTGCCGGAGACCCGGCTTGAGACGTACATCGTCAGCTCCGGCGTCGCCATCGGCTCCACCGCCGCGTCGGGCGGCTGGACCGACTACGCGGTCATCGGCATCGATCCCGCCCGCTTCGACGGCGCCGACCTGGACCGGCTGACCGCCATGCAGGCCGCGGCCGAGGCGGCGGGCCGCGACAGCCGCGTCATCGTCTACTCCCGGCTGGCCGACACGCTCAAGGTCATGACCGACAACGCCGGCGCGCTCGGCGTCCCGACGCTCCTGGTGATCGCCCAGCTCGTCGGGCTCGGCTGGATGCTGCTCTTCCAGACCGTCGGCGATCTCGTACGCGCCCGCGGCCCGGAGATCGCGCTGGCCCGGCTGCGCGGCCTGCGCAGGGCGCGGGTGTGGCTGTTCGCGCTGGCCGAGCCGCTGCTGCTGCTGGCCGCCGCGGTGCCGCTCGGGCTGCTCGCCGGGCACCTCGCCGCGGGCGCCATGATCGGCGCGCTGCTGCCGCCCGGCATCCCGGCGTCCTTCCCGCCCGAGGCCGCGCTGGCCGGGGTGGCGGCCATGCTGGGCGGGCTGCTGGCCGCCGCGCCGGTCGCGTGGCGGGTGGCCACCCGGCCGGTCACCGAGGAGTGGCGGCGCACCCCGCGCCGCTCGGCGCGCGGCTGGGTGCTGGACGCCGTGGTCCTCGCGATCACCGCGCTGGGGCTGGTCGAACTGCTGGCCACCGGCGTGCTCACCGACGTGTCCGGACGCGGTTCGAGCGCGCTGGCGGTGCCGGGGCTGATCGCGCTCGGCGTGGCGCTGCTGGCCGGGCGGGCGCTGCCCGTGCTCACCCGGCGGCTGTTCGGGGTCACCCGCAGGCGGGGCGGGCTCGGGCCGTTCCTGGCGCTGCGGCAGGTGGCGCGGGGGCCGGTCACGGCGGGCAGCGTGGTGGTGCTGGGGGCGGCGTTCGGGCTGGCCACGTTCGCGGTGTCGGCGTGGAGCGCCACGTCGGGCGACTACGCCGAGACGGCCAGGTTCCACAACGGGGCGGTCACCGCGATCACCGTGCGGCCGGTCGAGCCGCGCGAGCTGATCGCCGCCGTGACCGCCGCCGATCCGGGCGGGCGGACCGCCGCGCCCGTGATCACCGTGCCGGGGCCGCCGCAACTGGTCGCCGCCGATCCCGCGCGGCTGGCCGCCATCGGCGCGGCCTGGCGTCCCTCGCTGGCCGGGGGCACGTCGCTGGAGCGGGCCGCCGCCGCGCTGGAGACGCCGCGGACGCCGCGCGTGTGGGTGCGCGGCGACCGCTTCCGCGTCCGGCTCCAGCACGACCTGCCGCCGGAGGGCTGGCGGATCCGGCTGTCGGCGGTGCTCCGCGTGCCGGGCACGCTGCGGCCTGCCCAGCTCCCGCTCGGCGAGCTGTCCGGCACGTCCGGCACGCCCGCGTGGAACCTGCCGCCCGCCTGCGAGCGCGCGGCGTGCGAGCTGCGCGCCCTGCGCGGGGAGCCGGTGCCGCCGCCCGAGTACGAGCGGCCCGCCTACGTACGGGTGACCGTCGCCGGGCTGGACGTGCGCGAGCAGGGCCGCTGGCGGTCGCTGGAGCTGCCCGCCTGGCGGGTGGACGAGGACCCGGACGCGCGCGACGGCACCTTCGCCGTCACCGACAACGGCAACCAGACGCTGCGCCCGGACACGTACGCGCCGGAGCCGGCCGCCGTCGTCGTCGGTCCCGTCGGCAGGAAGGCGGTGCCGGGCCTGGACAGCGGCTACGCCACGCCGGTCCGCGCCGCCGTCACCTCCGCCGCCGCGCCGGGGTTGACCGAGGCGGGCGTCCTGATGGACCTGGAGCAGGCCGACAGGATCGCGTACGGGGTGCACGAGAAGGCCGTCCACCAGGTGTGGACCCGGCTGTCCGACACCGCCGCGCTGGAACGCGAGCTGGAGCGCCAGGGCCTGTCGGTCGTGTCGCGGCGGACCGTGGCGGAGCTGACCGCGTCCTTCGCCGGTCAGGGGCCGGGGCTGGCGCTGTTGCTGCTGCTGGTCTCCGCGCTCGCCGCCGCCGCGCTCGCGCTCGGGCGGACCGTCCTCGCCCTGCACACGGCGGCCAGGAGACGCGGCTACGAGCTGGCCGCGCTGGAGGCGGCGGGCGCCCGGGCGGCCGCGCTGCGGGTCTCGCTCCTGCTGGAGCAGGTGATCACGGTGGCCGCCGGCACGCTCGCCGGGCTGGCGGCCGGACTGCTCGCGGCCTGGGCGGCGCTCGGCCGCATCCCGCAGTTCGCCGCCGCGCCGGTGACGCCGCCGCTGCCGCACGACGTGGCGGCGGCGCCCGTCGCGCTCGTCGTGGGCGCCGCCCTGCTGGTCAGCCTCGTGGCCGCGGCGGTGGTGTCGGAGCTGCTGCTGCGCGGCGTACGGGTCGAACGCCTGCGCGACGCCCCCGCCTGACCGCGGCCTTCAGCTCCCGACGGGCCGCCTGGTCATCTCCGCCATGAACGCCCTGGCCATCGTCAGCGCCCCGCCCATGGCCTCCTTCTCGGACATGAACCGGACCTTCGGCGAGTTGGTCGGCACGTCCTTCGGCCGCTGGTGGCCGGAGTAGTCGACGCGCACCACCACCGCGCCCTTGCGCATGAGCACCGTGCCGCTGGAGGCCGCCACGTCACTGCGCCTGGTCTGCACGAACTGCTGGTACGCCTGGTCGCCCAGGTCCGTACGGTCGACCAGCTTGCCCCAGGTGATGCCTCCCAGGGACGAGCTCGCCATGTTCTTGTCGCCGCCGCGCTCGGTGGCGTAGTACGACTTGGCGCCGCTCTCGTCGGTCTGGCCGGTACGGTCGCTGAAACGGTGGATCGTGATCAGCACGCTGCGGATCTTCTTCGTGTCCGCGTCGTCGCCCGGCAGGTCGAGGTTGAGCCAGCGGCACTCGGTCTGGCTGTCGCCGCCGTCCTCCAGGCCGCGCGCCCGCGTGGCCGGGCTCGGCACCAGCTCGGTGGCCTTCGCGCCGACGGCCGTGCAGGCCGTGGGGAACGCGGCCAGCACGGTCGGCGAGGCCGACGCCTTCGGGCTGGGTGAGGCGGTGACGGCGGGCTGGTCGGCCTTGGCCAGCACGTCCGGGTTCTTCGCCTGCCAGGCCGCCACGCCCTTGGCGAAGTACGCGACCAGGCCGCTCACCTCGCGCAGCGCGTTCTCCTCGGTGATCGACTGCCGGGTCTCGGCCGACAGGATCCGGGCGTCCTTCTTCTGCTGGTCGGCCTGGAACCTGACCTTGATCGTGAAGTCGCCGACGCGGGCGGTCGCGGTGCCGTACGAGTACCACAGCAGCTTGTCGCGCCGCCACGTGTACTGGGCGAACGCGCCCTCGCCAACGCCGGGGACGTCCTTGAGCGGGGAGACGTACTCCTTCTCGTCCGGGTCGAGGGACGGCTTCGCCGTGGCGGCGTACTTGCCGCCGCGGTACTCCACCTCGTAGGAGTTCTGGGCCATCGTGCGGCCGGTCTTGGCGCCCTCGCCGCGGTACTGCGCGAGCTTGACGTCGATCTCCCTGCTGCGCCAGTACTCGCCGAAGGAGATGCGGCGGTTGACCCAGTTGCAGCCGAAGTCGACGGTGTACTCGCTGTCGCGGGAGGACCTGGCGACGGTGGCGCCGGGCACCAGGCGGTCGGCCTCCTCCTTGGGCAGCATGGCGCACACGTCAGGGCCCTTCGCGCCGGAGCCGGCGGCGGTGGCCGAGGACGACGCCGCCGTCCGGCCGCCCGCGTCCGGCGAGCCCGCGGGGCCGTCGCCGGAGGTGAGCACGAACACGCCCACGCCCCCGGCCGCCACCAGCACCACCACGCCGGCGGCCAGCGCCGGCATCAGCCACCCCGGCCGCCGGCCCGGGCCGGGCGCCGACGGCACCTGCGGCACGGTGGGAGCCGTGGGCGGCATCTGAGGCGACGCCCCCCACCCCTGCCCCCCTGCCTGGGGGGAGTCCCACCCCTGCGGCCCCGACGAGTACGGACCAGACGCCTGCGGCCCCGACGGCTGTGGGCGGGGTGCCTGGGACCCGGGCTGCTGTGGGCGGGACGCCTGCGGGCCCCATGGCTGCTCGCCCCACGGTTGCTCGCCCCACGGTTGCTCGCGCCAGGGCTGCGCGTCCGGCGGCGGTGGGTCCGACGGCTGGTAGCCCTGCTGGGGCGTCCCAGGAGGCGGCGGCCCGTAGTACGGCGGGCCTTGCGGAGGCGAGCCCGGAGGCGACCCGTGGAACCCACCCTCCTGGGCGGCCCCGGGAGGCGGCCCCTGAGCAGGACCGTAGGGCGCGCCCTGCGGAGGTAAGGCGTAGGACGGGCCCGGGGAAGGGGCGTAATCGCCTTGAGACGGGCTGTAGGGAGCGTGCGGCGGCGTCGCGGGAGGCGGCGGTGGCCCAGGGTGGGCGACCGCGCCGGGCGGGGCCGGCAGCACGCCGGGGCCTCCACCCCCTGGGCTCATAGGCGGTACGCCGGGACCTCCGGCCCCTGGGCCGGCCGGCGGCACGGCCTGCGGCACGGCCGGCGGCACGGCCTGCGCGCCATAGGGCCCGCCCGCGCCGCCCTGCGGGTTGTAGCCGTCCGGGGGCCCGTAGCCGCTGCGGGGCCCGTACGGCGTGTCCTGGGGGCCGGACGGCGGGTCGTCGCCGGGGTCGCCGTCCTGCCCAGGGTACGGGTACGGGGTCGTCGGCGGCTCGTACGCGCTTCCGGGGTTCACTGGGACTCCTGGGGTCGCCCTGACTTGCGGGAGAACATGCTAGTCACACCCCTTGCAGGACGCTGCGACGTTCGTCACGGCGCGGGTCATCTGTTCAGGGCCGCGGCCACCAGCCGGGCCGCGGCGACCGCGGTCTCCTTGTCCGCCGCTCTCGACGCGGGGACGTCTTCACGGTGCCACACCACTTCGCCGAGCAGGTTACTCGTCCGGAAGAGCAGCACGCTGTCGGATCGACCGGTTTTGTTGGTGTTGATGTAGAACGTGAAGCTGTTCTGCAGGATGGCCGCCTCCGCGATCCCCGGCACCTCGGACACCCCGCCGCGCACGCCACGCCCTTCCTGACCCTTGCCCGCCGCGCGGGTGGCCTTCTCGCTGGCGAAGCGCCGCTGCGCCACCTGCGGCCCGCCGAGGTCGCCGTCCGGCTTCTCCGCCCAGGCGCGTACGGTGAGCGTGCGCCCCGGCTCCTCGCGCACGATCCACTGGCACTCCCCCGGCCGGCTCGCGTTGCGCGTCGGCGCGACCTTCGTGAGCTCCGCGGCCTGGGCGTCGGTCAGCAGCGTGCACGGGTCTGGCGCGGCGGCGTACCGGCCGGCGTCGGGCTGGGGGCGGAGGGCCGAGAGCGCGTACCAGCCGCCGGCGCCGAGCAGCACGACGGCGGCGGCACCGAGCGCGGCGGGCAGCAGCCACCGGGGCCGGCCCCGCGGCTCGGGGGCGGCGTCGACCAGGGGCGTGAGCGCCTGCCTGATCTGCGGCGCGGTGGGACGTGCCGCGGGGTTCTTGGCGAGCATGGCCATCAGCAGGCCGCCGAGGCGCCGCCCCGCCCTGGCCGGGAACGGCGGCTCGTGCAGCAGCACCGCCGCCGTCACCGCGGCGGGCAGGTCGCGCTCGAACGGCGCCCGCCCCTCCACCGCCGTGTAGAGGCTCGCGCCGAGCGACCACAGGTCGGAGGCGGGTCCTGAGGGCTGCTCGTTGAGGCGCTCAGGGGCCATGTAGCCGGGCGAGCCCGCGGTGCCCGCCGGCTCTCCCTGGCCGCCCTGGCCGCCCATGGGGGCCGCGATGCCGAAGTCGGTGAGCATGGCCGAGCCGTCGGCGTCGAGCAGGATGTTGCCCGGCTTGACGTCCTGGTGCAGCATGCCGTGGGCGTGCGCGACCTCCAGCGCCGACAGCACGCGCAGCCCGATCCTGGCCACGGCGCCGGGCGGCAGCGGGCCCCGCTCCTTGATGAGCTGGTCGAGCGAGCGGCCGGTGACGAGGTCCATGATGATCCACGGCTGGTGGCCCTCCAGCACGACGTCGTGCACGAGCACGATCGCCGGGTCGCGCAGCCGGCCGGCGGAGCGGGCCTCGTGGATGGCCCGGCCGGTGAACCGCGCCCGCTCGTCGGGGGTGAGGCCGTCGGGGACGCGCACCTGCTTGACCGCGACCTGGCGGTCGAGCATCTCGTCGATGGCCCGCCACACGGTGCCCGCGCCGCCCTGGCCGAGCCGCTCGATCAGCCGGTAGCGGCCGGCCAGCAGGTAGAGGTCATGCGGCATGGCGCAACGCCTGCTCGCTCGCCCGGGCGGCCTTCAGCGCCGTCTGCCTGACGTCCTCGTCGGTCGGCCGGTCGGACAGGGTGGAGTACTCGACGCTGACGACGAGGTTGGCCAGCCGGTAGTAGACGTGCGCGGAGTGCACCCGCCCGGTGGGCCCCTTCAGCTCGAAGCCGAACGCCTCCTCCCCGACGCCGGCGATCGGCCGGATCGGCGTGAGCGTGGCCTTCCTGGAGGTCTTGACGCCGATCTCCGGCCAGGTCCAGTCGACGCTGGTGTACTTGCCCCAGTAACGCCTCTGGTTCTGGAACAGCGTGCGGGCCGTGGCCGGGGTCATCGACCACGGGTCGACGGTGTCGGAGTCCTTCTGCACCTGCAGGCCCACGCCGGAGCCGGAGACGGGCCAGCCGCACTTGGGCCCGACCTCGTCGGAGCCGGGCTGCGGCTCGGGCGGGGCGGCGGTGAGCAGCAGCCGGCCCACCTCCTCGGCGGCGAGCAGCGTGCACACGTCCATGGGGGCGGTGAACGCGGCCGGCACGTCGTCGCCGCCGCTCAGCCCGCGTACGGCGAGGAAGCCGCCGGCGGCCAGCACCGCCGCGAGCGCCACGGACGCCGCGACCCACACCACGGCCCGCCCCCGCCCGGGGGCCTTGCCAGGCACGGTGACGCTCTGGTCGGCGGGCAGCTCGGGGAGGGGGCGTCCGGCGGCGACCTGGCGCAGCGCGGACACGACCGCCCGCGGGCCGGGGCGGGCGGCCGGATGGTGCGCCATCATGGCGGCGATCAGCGGGCCGAGCGGGCCCGGCGCGACCGGCGGCGGCGACAGCAGCGTGGCCTGCACCCGCTGGGCGGCCGAGCCGCCGTAGGCGGGCACGCCGGCGACCGCGACGTAGAGGGTGGCGCCGAGCGACCACAGGTCGGCGGCCGGGCCGCCGGGCCGGCCCTCCAGCCGCTCGGGGGCGATGAAGCCGGGCGAGCCGATCATCAGGCCCTGCTCGGTGAGCGTGGCCTGGCCCTCCTGGCGGGCGATGCCGAAGTCGGTGAGCACGACCCGGCCGCTCTCGGTCAGGAACACGTTGCCCGGCTTGACGTCGCGGTGCTGCATGCCCTGGGCGTGCGCGGCCGTCAGCGCCTCCAGCACGTCGGCGCCCACGCGGGCGGCGTGCTCGGCGGGCATGGGCCCGAACTCGCGGACGGTGTCGCCGAGGGTGCGGCCCCGCAGCAGCTCCATGACCAGCCACGGACGGTCGTTCTCGACCACCACGTCGTGCAGGGCGACGATGCCGGGGTGGCGCAGCCGCGCGGTGGCCTGCGCCTCGCGCACCGCGCGCTTGACCGAGTCGGCCCGCTCCTTGGGAGCCATGCCCTCGGGCAGTGTGAGCTCCTTGACCGCGACGTCGCGGTCGAGCATCTCGTCCCTGGCCAGCCACACCTTCCCCATGCCGCCCGCGCCCAGCGGGCGCAGCAGGGAGTAGCGGCCGGCGAGTCTTCCCGCCGACATAAAGGGAAGGGTAACCAACGATCAAGAGGGATGGTTATTCCATCCTGTCGGTCGGTCTCTCTATGGTCTTGGTTCGTGGAAGCGGTTCAAGGCACCCTCGACGAGCTCGGCACCCCGCTCAGCGAGGTCACGTTCGTCGTGTTCGACCTGGAGACGACAGGCGGCTCGCCCGCGGAGGACGCGATCACCGAGATCGGGGCGGTCAAGGTGCGGGCGGGCGAGGTGCTGGGCGAGTTCTCCACGCTGGTCGATCCCGGGGGGCCGATCCCGCCGTTCATCTCGGTGCTGACCGGCATCACCGACGCCATGGTGGTGGCCGCGCCGCGGATCGAGGCGGTGCTGCCGAGTTTCCTGGAGTTCGTCCGGGGGTCGGTGCTGGTGGCGCACAACGCGAGCTTCGACACCCGTTTCGTCAAGGCCGCCTGCGCCGCCCACGGCTACCCCTCCCCCGCCAACCCGGTGGTCGACACCGTCGATCTCGCCCGCCGGGTGCTCACCCGCGACGAGACGCCCAACGCCAAGCTGGCGACGCTGGCCCGCTTCTTCCGCAGCCCGGTCGAGCCGTGCCACCGGGCGCTGCAGGACGCGCGGGCCACGGTCGACGTGCTGCACGGGCTCATCGAGCGGGCCGGCTCCTTCCAGGTGCACACCCTGGAGGAGCTCAAGTCGTTCGTCCGCGCGCCGACGCCCGAGCAGCAGCGCAAGCGCCACCTGGCCGACTCCGTGCCGCACGCGCCGGGCGTCTACCTGTTCGAGGACGAGCGCGGCGAGGTGCTCTACATCGGCAAGAGCACCAACCTGCGCAACCGCGTGCGCTCCTACTTCACGGCCAGCGAGACCCGGCCGCGCATCAGGGAGATGATCGGGATCGCCGACCGGGTCCGGCACATCGTCTGCGCGACCGCGCTGGAGGCCGAGGTCAGGGAGCTGCGCCTGATCGGCGGCGCCAAGCCCCGCTACAACCGGCGCTCCCGCTTCCCCGAGAAGATGGTGTGGCTCAAGCTCACCTCCGAGCCGTTCCCCCGGCTGTCGATCGTGCGCGAGCTCAAGGACGACGCGGCCACCTATCTCGGACCGTTCACCAGCGCCCGGCAGGCCGACGACGCGCGCATCGCGCTGCACGAGGCGGTGCCGCTGCGCCAGTGCACGCAGGCGCTCGGGCCGCGCACCCGCAGGGCGGCCTGCGTGCTGCACGAGATGGGCCGCTGCGGCGCGCCGTGCGAGGGCAGGGAGAGCCCGGCGGACTACGCCGCGCATGTCGAGGCCGCCCGGCGGGCCATGACCCTCGACGCGACGCCCGTGTTCGCCGCCGTCGCGGCGCGCATGGAGCGGCTGTCGGTCGAGCAGCGCTACGAGGAGGCGTCGGTCGACCGCGACCGGCTGGCCTCGTTCGTCCGGGCGGCGGCCCGCATGCAGCGGCTCAGCGCCCTCACCCGCATCCCGCAGCTCGTGGCCGCGGCGCCGGCCTTCGGCGGCGGCTGGGACGTCCACGTCGTCCGCTACGGGCGGCTGGCCGGGGCGGGGGTCCTGGCCAAGGGCGCGCATCCCACGCCGTTCGTGGCCTCGCTCACGGCCTCGGCGGAGGCCGTGCTGCCGGGGCCCGGCCCCGTGCACGCGGCGAGCGCCGAGGAGACCGAGTGCATCCTGCGCTGGCTGGAGTCGCCGGGGGTCCGGCTGGTGGAGGTCGACGGCGAGTGGAGCCTGCCCGCCCAGGGGGCCGCGCGGCACAAGGCGCGCATCGACCTCGCCTACCGCCACCTCGATCAGGGCCGCGGGCGGGAGGGGCGGCCTTTGCGGTAAACCGATACAGTTGATGCATGGTCACGGCTATCGTCCACATCAAGGCCGAGGTAGACCGGATCACGGAGGTCGCCGAGACGATCGCCGAGATCGACGGGGTCAGCGAGGTCTACTCCATCACCGGCGACTACGACCTGCTCGCCATGGTCCGGGTCCCGGTCTACGAGCAGATCGCCGAGGTCGTCCCCGGGCGCGTCAACAAGGTCGAGGGCGTGCTGCACACCGAGACGCACATCGCCTTCCGCGCCTACTCCAAGCACGACCTCGACGCCGCGTTCTCCATCGGCTTCCCCGAGGCCGACTGACCCCTCCCCTGACCCGCCGCCCGGAGCCGGACCACCGTCCCCCGGGCGGCTGACGCATGCCCGCGTCCAGGGCGCTCTCAACCCCCGGGAAGACCGGCGGGCCCGGACGACCAGTGGTCGTCCGGGCCCGCGCGGTGTGGCGATGCGGTGGATCGGTCAGTGCGTGAGGCTGCGGTCCTCGTCGCCGCCGGTGCCGATGGCGGCGTGCTCGTCCTCGCCGTGACCGTGGCCGTGCCCCTCGTCCAGCGGGATCTTCTCCCCGCCGTACGCCCGGGACATCCGCGCCCGCAGCTTGCCGAGCGGCCCGCGCATGCCCTTCGGCGGGATGCCCGCGCGGTCCTCCTTCACCGGGAGCATCAGCACCGGCTCCTTGCCGCGCATGTGGGCCTCGATGTCCTCCGCCGGCGGCGTGTGGACCTCGATGAACTCACCGTGCGGCAGCCGCTTGATGACACCCGACTCCACGCCGTGCGAGATGACCGCCGCGTCGGAGCGCTGCAGGCCGAGGCACATGCGGTAGGTGATCAGGTAGGCCAGCGCCGGGCCGACGAAGATCAGCACCCGGCCGATGTAGGTCGTCCAGTTGAGGCTGATGTGGAAGTTCGCCGCGATCTCGTCGTTCGCGCCGAGCAGCCACAGCAGACCGTAGAACGTGATCGCCGAGACGCCGATCGAGGTGCGGTGCGGGTTGTTGCGCGGGCGGTCGGCGACGTGGTGCTCACGCCGGTCGCCGGTCACCCATTGTTCGAGGAACGGGTAGAGCGCCAGGCCCGTCATGACGATGCCGAGCGGCAGCAACGCCGGGATGATGACGCTCAGCGGCAACGTGCCCGCGTGGGCCGTCCCGAAGAGGTTCCACTCCCATGGCGGCATGATGCGCAGGGAGCCCTCGAGGAAGCCCATGTACCAGTCGGGCTGCGACCCCGCCGAGATGTCGGCCGGTGTGTACGGCCCGAACAGCCAGATCGGGTTGATCTGCGCGAACGTCGCCAGACCCGCGATCACGCCCAGCGTGAACAGGAAGTACGCGCCCGCCTTGGCCATGAAGGCCGGGTAGAACGGCGCGCCGACCACGTTGGTGTTGGTGCGGCTCTTGCCCGGCATCTGCGTGTGCTTCTGCACCCACATGAGCACCATGTGGGCCGAGATCAGCGCCAGCAGGATGCCCGGGATGAGCAGGATGTGCAACGAGTAGAAGCGTGGAATGACGTCCTCGCCCGGGTACTCGCCGCCGAACAGGAAGAACGTGATGTACGTGCCGACCAGCGGCAGCGAGATCGCCACGCCCTCCGTGATGCGCAGACCGGCGCCGGACAGCAGGTCGTCGGGCAGCGAGTAGCCGGTCAGGCCCTCGGCCAGCGCCAGCGTCAGCAGCAGCACGCCGATCAGCCAGTTGATCTCACGCGGCTTGCGGTAGGCGCCCGTGAAGAACACCCGCAGCATGTGGACCATCATGCCGGCCACGAAGAGCAGGGCCGCCCAGTGGTGCATCTGCCGCATGAGCAGTCCACCACGGACCTCGAAGCTGATCTCCAGCGCCGAGGCGTAGGCCTCCGACATCATGACGCCCTTGAGCGGCGCGTACGGGCCGTCGTAGGCGACCTCCGTCATGCTGGGGTTGAACCACAGCGTCAGGAACGTGCCGGTCAGCAGCAGGATGATGAAGGAGTAGAGCGCGATCTCGCCCAGCAGGAACGACCAGTGGTCCGGGAAGATCTTGCGCAGGTTGCGCTTGAGGAAGTTGGCGCCGCCGAGCCGGTCGTCCAGCCAGGTCGACGGCCCCGCGATGCCCTTGGGCACGGTGTTCAGTTCGCCGCTCACTGCTGGCCTCCCTGCATCCTGACGGCGGCCTCCGCGTCGCCGCGCTCCCAGTAGCTCGGGCCGACCGGCACGTCGAAGTCGCCCTTGGCGATCAGGTAGCCCTGCTCGTCCACGGTGATCGGCAGCTGCGGCAGCGGCCGCGCGGCCGGGCCGAAGATGACCTTGGCGCCGTCGGCGGCGTCGAACGTCGACTGGTGGCACGGGCAGAGGATGTGGTGGGTGTTCTGCTCGTAGAGCGCGGCCGGGCAGCCCACGTGGGTGCAGATCTTGGAGTAGGCGACGATGCCGTCGTGGATCCAGTTCTTGTTGACCCCGTCCTTGAGCTCCTCGGGACGGAACTTGATCAGGATCAGCGTGGCCTTGGCCAGGGCGTTGAGGTCGTGCTCGTAGCCCTCGGGGACGACCGACAGGATGCCGCCGGGCGAGTTGAAGTCGGCGGCCCTGATGGGCTGGCCGGTGCCCTCGACGACGAGCCTGAGCGGCTTGCCCTCCTTGGTCTTCTCTCCCCAGACCGTGTGGCGCAGCAGCTTGTTGAACTTCGAGGCCGGCATGTTGCTGTTGTCGAGGTCACGCAGCAGCACCAGCGGCACCAGGCCGAGCGGGGCCGCGGCCAGCAGCAGGGTGCGGCGCAGCAGCCTGCGCTTGACGAAGCCGCTCTCGTTGGCGCCCGCCACGAAGGTGTCGGCGACGACCTCGCGGTCGGGCTCCGCGGAGGCCATCTCGTGGCGCTCCTGGATGAGCGAGTACTTCGGCATGATCATCCGGACCCAGACCACGATGCCGATGGCCAGGCCCATGATGGCGACGGTGAGCGAGGCGCCCAGCGCGAGGTTGGAGTTCCCCGTCGACTCGGGCGTGCCCACCTGGAACACCACGTAGGAGATGATGAACGCGATGGTCGCGAGGAAGGTGATCGTGAAGCAGAGCGCCACGATCTTCTCCGCCTTGCGGGCCTTCGCCTCGTCCTGCAGCGTCACGCCGGGGACGTCCTTGCCGGCGGCCTCGGCCGCCTCCGCCTCGCCGAGCATCGAGGTGCCCGGTGCGGGAGTGCCGATCACGCGCTTGGGGACGCGCTCGTCCGGCTGCTCGATCTCGTGCTCGTTGTCAGTCATGACTTCTGTCGCTTCTTCGCGGTGATCCAGATGGCGGCGAGTACGAGGGCGACCATGCCCACGACCCACGCGACGATGCCTTCCGTCACGGGGCCGATGCGCCCGAGGCCGAAGCCTCCCGGGTCCTTCTGCTCACGGACCTGGACGATGTAGGCGATCATGTCACGCTTCTCTTCCGGCGTGATCGTGGTGTCGTTGAAGACCGGCATCGCCTGGGGGCCGGTGACCATCGCCTCGTAGATCTGCGTCGGGGACGATGAGTTGAGGTTGGGGGCGTACTTGCCCTGCGTCAGCGCGCCGCCCGCGCCCGCCCAGTTGTGGCACTGGATGCAGTTGGCGCGGAACAGCTCGCCACCGCGGCCGGCGTCCCCGAGCTTGGCGTCGACCTGCTCGGCGCCGGGCACCTGCGGGCCGCCGCCGAGCGACTGCACGTACGCCGAGATCTGCCGGATGGAGTCCTCGTTCACCCAGGGGGCCAGCGGCTTGCGCGGGGCCTGGGGGCCGGGGTTGGCTGCGGGCATGCGGCCGGTGCTCATCTGGAAGTCGACGGCCGCGGCGCCGACGCCGATGAGCGTGGGGGCGGTGTTGGTGCCCTCCGCGTTGAGGCCGTGGCAGCTCGCGCAGTGCGCGACGAACAGGCTCTTGCCCTCGGCCACGTCATCGACCTTGCCTGCCGCCATCGCCGCGTCGGCAGGCTTACCCGCCTGGACAAAGGCGGCGTATACCATCCCGACCAGCGCCAACGCCAAAATCAGGACGGCATATCTCGCGAGGGGATGCCGCCGCCAAGCGGTGATCCTAATCACAGAGATCCCGTTCCTTACCGAATGATGTAGATGGTCGCGAAAAGACCGATCCAGACGACGTCGACGAAGTGCCAGTAGTAGGACACGACGATCGCGCTGGTGGCCTGCTCATGCGTGAAGCGCTTCGCGGCGTACGTGCGTCCCAGCATGAACAGGAACGCGATCAGGCCACCGGTCACGTGCAGGCCGTGGAAGCCCGTCGTCAGGTAGAACACCGAGGTGTAGGCGTTAGCGGACAGGGTCGCGCCCTCTGACGCCAGCTCCATGTACTCGTACAGCTGCCCGGCCACGAAGACCGCGCCCATGAGGAAGCTGACGATGTACCAGAAGCGGAGCTTGCCGACCTGCCCCTTCTCCGCGGCCCACACGCCGAGCTGGCACGTCACACTCGACAGCACCAGGATGATCGTGTTGACCGTCGCGAACGGGATGTTCAGGTGAGCGCCTTCGGCGGCGTGCGCGCCTGCGGGCAGGAGCGCGGGACCCCAGTCGAGGCCCTTGCCGATGCTCACCGACCGGATGGTGAAGTACATCGCGAACAGCGCCGCGAAGAACATGAGCTCGGAGGACAGCCAGACGATCGTCCCGACGCTGACCAGGTTGGGTCTGCGGAACGGCTGTGCTGTCGTCGTCGAAGTTATTGCGGATGCTGTCGCCACGGGCAGCATTATTGCGGCTCCCTGGGTCGGTCCGGCGCACGACCCCCCGTTAGGAGGTACAAACCGGCCACCAACCTGGGATAATTGCCGCAAAACGCCCCTCTGGGGCGGCGGCCTGGGTCTGCACGCCGGAGCACCGGTACCATCCAGGGTGACCATACCGCTACGACCGATAGTGAGCGCGACAGTGACGTCATCAGGCAGCACCGACGACACGATGAGGGTCCTCGTCTACAGCGACGACGCCGCCACGAGGGCTGAGGTGATCCAGGCCATCGGCAGGCGGCCCGCGGCGGACGTCCCCCTGGTCGAGATCGTGGAGTGCGCCACCGAGCCGAAGGTCCACCAGTGGCTGGGGTCCGGGGAGATCGACGTGGCCGTCCTCGACGGCGAGACCCAGCCCGCCGGCGGCATGGGCGTCTCCCGCCAGGCCAAGGACGAGGTCTACGACTGCCCGCCGATCTGCCTGCTCATCGCCCGCCGCGACGACCGCTGGCTGGCCGAGTGGTCCAAGGCCGACGCCGTCGTCCCCCAGCCCCTGGAGCCCATGGTGCTGGCCGACACGGTGGCCGACCTCATGCGCCGTCGCAACTCCACCCGACTCAACGCTAAGTAGGTGCCCATGGACTCCCGGACGACCTGGCCCGCCCTGCTGTCGGCTCTTCTCGCGGGAGAGCACCTCACCTCGGACGAGACGGCCTGGGCGATGCGGGAGATCATGTCCGGCACCGCGACGCCCTCGCAGATCGCGGGGTTCGTGACCGCCCTGCGCGCGAAGGGCGAGTCGGTGTCGGAGGTGGTGGGCCTGGCCCGCACCATGCTGGAGTTCGCCACGCCGCTGCGGGTCGAGGGGCCCGTGGTCGACATCGTCGGCACCGGCGGCGACCGCGCCCACACCGTCAACGTCTCGACGATGGCCGCCATCGTCACCGCGGCGGCCGGCGCGCGCGTGGTCAAGCACGGCAACCGGGCCGCCTCCTCCTCGTGCGGGGCCGCCGACGTCCTGGAGCACCTGGGCATCCGCCTGGATCTCACGCCCGAGCAGACGGCGCGGGTGGCGAGCGAGGCGGGCATCGCGTTCTGCTTCGCGCCCGTCTACCACCCCGCGCTGCGCTTCGCCGGTCCCACCCGCAAGGAGATCGGCATCCCGACGATCTTCAACTTCCTCGGCCCGCTCACCAACCCGGCCCGGCCCACCGCCCAGGCCATCGGCGTCTACGACGCCCGCATGCTGCCCGTGCTGGCCGGCGTCTTCGCCGAGCGCGGCGTCACCGCCCTCGTCTTCCGCGGCGACGACGGCCTCGACGAGCTGACCATCGCCGGCACCTCCACCGTCTGGGTGGTCAGGGACGGCGCGGCCACGCAGACCACGTTCGACCCCCGGGTCCTCGGCATCCCGCGCGCCGACGTGGGCGCGCTGCGCGGCGGCGACGTCGCCTTCAACGCCCAGGCCGTGCACGACGTGCTGGGCGGCGCGAGCGGCCCCGTGCGCGACGCCGTGCTGCTCAACGCCGCCGCGGCCCTGGTGGCCCACGAGGGCCCCGGGGACGACCTGGACGCCTCCATGAAGGCCGGCTACGAGCGCGCGGCCCAGGCGGTCGACTCAGGGGCGGCCAAGGCCGTCCTGGAGCGCTGGGTCGAGGTCAGCGGCTCGTTCTGAGCCCCCGGCTCGCTCTGAGCCCCCGCACGACCGGGCCGCGGGCTGAGCCCGCACCTGAGCCCGCACGGCGAAGGCGCGCCCCCGCGCGAAGGAGGGCGCGCCTTTCTCGTGCTCAGAACGTGATGGTCGGGCCCGCCTTGAGCGTGCTCCACTTCAGCCACTCGTGCCACTTCTCCTGCCAGTGGCCCCAGCCGTTCGTCGGCTCCAGCTTGCGCGGCGTGCCGGTGATGATGATCGGATCGCCGATCAGGGTGTTCTTGATGAACCAGGCGGCGTTCTCCGGGCTGACGTTCACGCAGCCGTGGCTGACGTTGGAGTTGCCCTGGGAGCCGACCGACCATGGGGCGCTGTGCACGTACTCGCCGCTGTTGGAGATGCGCACGGTGTTGTAGACGGTGAGCTGGTAGTAGCCGGACTGGCCGGGTCCGATGCCCGGCGAGGTCATGACGGTGACCGGCTCACGGGACATCGCCAGGTGGATGCCGGAGGTGGTGTAGTACTTCCACTGGCCGCCCTGGCCGGCGCTCATCGGCATGGTCCTGACGCGCTTGCCGTCGCGGCGGACGTACAGCACGTGCTCGTCGGTGCTGCCCTTGGTGATCTGCGAGCGGCCGATCTTGAAGTCGAGCTTCACGTCGCGCTTGCCGTACAGGCCGGGGGCGCCGCGCACGCCGGCCAGCTTGGCCTCCAGGCGGACCTTCGTGTGGGCCGGCCAGTACTCCTTGGGCCGGAAGTCCACGTGCGAGGAGTCGAACCAGTGCCAGGCGCCCTCGACCGGCTTGCTGCTGCGCACGATGAGGTTGCGCTCGATCGAGACGCGGTCGGTGACCGGCTTGTCGAAGGTGATCATGATGGGCATGCCGACGCCGACCGTCAGCCCCGTGTCGTTCTTGTTCGGGGTGATGTTCGCGATGTCGAAGGTGCCCTTGGCCTTCACCGTCGTGAACGTGCTGGTGGCCTCGCTCCGCTTGCCCGACGGGTCCACGGAGACCGCGGTGACCGTGTAGGCGGTGCCGGGGCGGGCGGTGGCGGTGCTGCGCCAGCGGGTGCCGTCGGAGCTCAGGACGCCCGGCAGCTTGCCCGCCTTGCCGCCGTCCACGCGCACGCCGGTCAGCTTGCCGCCGGTGGCCGAGACGACCACGGGCTGGTCGGTCGGCACCTCCGCGCTCTTGTCACGCGGGGAGAACGCCACCGAGGCCGTACGAGCCCCACCGGCCATGGCGGTCGTGTCCTTCCCGCCGTCGCCCGCCGAGCACGCCGAGCAGGCCGCCAGCAGGGCCACGGCCAGCAGGCCGGCCGTTCCATACGCTCCGCGCTCCACGAATGACTCCCTCGCCCAAGGTCGGTCCGCTTCTGCCTCCTTTATTACCCTGAGTGACCGAATAGGCGCATCCGGACACTGGTAAAGAACGCCAAAAAGCGGACGCCATCCCCCAAGAGGGAGGGCGCCCGCTCAGCGGCCGGGCCCCGCTCAGTGCGAGAAGTTGCCCCGGTAGTACTGGAAGACGAACCCGATCATGGCCAGGATGACCAGGAAGACGCCGATCAGGAACATCCAGAAGCCGATCACGAACCCGGCGAAGGCGAAGGCCGCCGCCAGGCACAGGAACAGCGGCCACCAGCTGCTCGGGCTGAAGAAGCCGATCTCGCCCGCGCCGTCGCTGATGTCGGCCTGCTTGTTGTCCTCCGGCTGGGCGCCGATGCGCCGCGCGGTGAACATCAGGTAGTAGCCGACCATGAACGCGAAGCCGACCGAGATGGCCATCGCGGTGGTGCCGACCGGCTCACCCTCGCCCGTCGCCGCCTTGGTCCAGAACCAGTAGGCGACGTCGACGCCGGCGAAGAACAGGCCGCACAGCAGGAACAGCCAACCCTGGACCTTCATCAGGCCTCGACCTCCCCGGCCGGCTTGTCAGCCTTGGCGTCGCTCTTGTGGGACGAGTTTGCGGACGTGTGCGGGAAGCGCAGGTCGAACGCGGGACGCTCGGACCTGATGGGCGGCAGCGAGGTGAAGTTGTGCCGCGGCGGCGGGCAGGAGGTGGCCCACTCCAGCGAGCCGCCGTAGCCCCACGGGTCGTCCACGGTGACCTTGGGCGCGCTGCGCCAGGTCTGCCAGACGTTGTAGAGGAACGGCAGCGTGGACAGGCCGAGGACGAACGCGCCCACCGACGAGATCATGTTGAGGTCGGTGAACTTGTCGGCCGCGCTGTAGTCGGCGTAGCGGCGCGGGAAGCCCGCCACACCGAGCCAGTGCTGCACCAGGAACGTGGCGTGGAAGCCGATGAACAGCAGCCAGAAGTGCAGCTTGCCCAGCTTGTCGTTGAGCATCCTGCCGGTGAACTTGGGCCACCAGAAGTAGAAGCCCGCGAACATGGCGAACACGACGGTGCCGAAGACCACGTAGTGGAAGTGGGCGACGACGAAGTAGGTGTCGCTGATGTGGAAGTCGAGCGGCGGCGAGGCCAGGATGACGCCCGTCAGGCCGCCCAGGAGGAACGTGATGAGGAAGCCGACCGAGAACAGCATCGGCGACTCGAAGCTCAGGTGCCCCCGCCACATCGTGCCGATCCAGTTGAAGAACTTCACGCCCGTCGGCACCGCGATGAGGAACGTCATGAACGAGAAGAACGGCAACAGGACCTGTCCGGTCGGGAACATGTGGTGCGCCCAGACCGTGATGGACAGACCCGCGATCGCGATGGTCGCGCCGACGAGGCTGATGTAACCGAAGATCGGCTTACGGCTGAAGACCGGCAGGATCTCGGTGACGATGCCGAAGAACGGCAGCGCGATGATGTAGACCTCGGGATGCCCGAAGAACCAGAACAGGTGCTGCCACAGCAGCGCCCCGCCGTTCTCGGAGTCGAAGATGTGCGTGCCGAGCTTGCGGTCGGCCTCCAGCGCGAGCAGCGCGGCGGCCAGCACCGGGAAGGCCATCAGCACGAGCATGCTGGTGAGCAGGATGTTCCAGGTGAAGATCGGCATCCGGAACATCGTCATGCCGGGGGCGCGCATGCAGATGATCGTGGTGATGAAGTTGACCGCGCCGAGGATCGTGCCGAGACCGGACAGCGCGAGGCCCATGAGCCACAGGTCGCCGCCGATGCCGGGCGAGTTGATCGCGTTGGAGAGCGGCGTGTAGGCGAACCAGCCGAAGGAGGCCGCGCCGCCGGGGGTGAAGAAGCCGCTCACCGCGATGATGCTGCCGAACAGGTAGAGCCAGTAGCTCACCATGTTGAGGCGCGGGAAGGCCACGTCGGGGGCGCCGATCTGCAGCGGCATGAGCTCGTTGGCGAAGCCGGCGAACAGCGGCGTCGCGAACATGAGCAGCATGATCGTGCCGTGCATGGTGAACAGCTGGTTGAACTGCTCGTTGCTGGTGAACTGCAGCCCCGGCTGCGCCAGCTCCGCCCGCATGATCAGCGCCATCACGCCGCCGATCAGGAAGAACACGAACGACGTGATGAGGTACATGTGCCCAATGATCTTGTGATCAGTGGACGACATCCACTTCGCGATGATCTGGCCCTTGGTGACGGGCCGGATGACCGGTGTGCGGACCGGTGGATCTTGGATGGCGGTCACTGGGCGCTCCCAGCCTGGTTTGTCGCGATGTACTGGTCGAACTCTTGCTGCGAGACGAGCTTGACGGAGAACAGCATGCGGCTGTGGTCGACACCGCACAGCTCGGCGCAGCGCCCGGCGTAGACGCCCGGCTTGTTCAGGGTCGTGATCTGGAACTTCCGGCCCGGGTTGCCCTCGGGGATGCCGGGGATGACGTCACGCTTGAACAGGAACTCCGGCACCCAGAAGGAGTGGATGACGTCGTCCGTCGACAGGTCGAACTCGACCTTCTGGTTGACCGGAAGGACGAGCTGCGGGCCCTGGTTGTAGTCGTGCACCGGCGTGCCGGCGACCGGCTTCGACTCCTTGCCGTTGAACGTCGTCGTGAAGCGCCAGCTCCACTGGAACGCCTCCACCTTGACCTTGACCGGCGCGTCGCCGTCCACCTTGGTCAGGGCCTCGCTGTCGCGCGCGGTGAAGAAGAAGAACACCGACACCATGACCAGCGGGATCAAGGTGTAGAGCATCTCGATCGGCAGGTTGTAGCGCACCTGCGGCGGCAGGTCGGCCTTGGCCCGGCGCTTCCGGTGGAAGAAGGAGGCCCACAGAATCAGGACGATGACGACGGCGCCCGTGGCGAGCGCGGCGATCCAGGCCCCGTTCCACAGGGACTGGACTATGCCGCCCTGCACGGTGACGTGGTCGGGAAGCAAGCCACGAGACCAGTCGGCCTCGGGCACGTCATTAGCACACGCCGTAGCAGTGGCCAGCAGCAACGCCAGAGCGGCGGCGCGTGGCACCCTGCGCCGGGCCAACGAACGCCGCGTACGGCGAGTCGGACTCACGGATCGCCTACCCCACAGATGAAGCCCAAGGGTCTTTCCCTCGGGTGCTCGTATTTCCCATGCACAACTGAATGCAGAACACATTAGCGTGCAGGTGGCCCGCCCCCCCGCGCGACCCCTCGGTGGGGTCGCAAGTGGGACGATTGGTCTCGTGGCGTATTTCGACGCGGCCTCGAGCGAGCCGCTCCACCCGCAGGCGCGCGAGGCGCTGCTGGCGGCGATCGACGTCGGCTGGGCCGATCCCGCGAGACTGTACGGCCAGGCCCGCCGCGCGCACCTGCTGCTGGAGCAGGCCCGCACGGAGGTCGCCGAGGCGCTCGGCGCGCGCGCGGACGAGGTGTCGTTCACCGCGTCCGGCACGCAGGCCGTGCATCTCGGCGTCCTCGGCACCCTACACGGAAGGCGCAGGGCCGGACGCCACCTGGTGGTCTCGGCGGTCGAGCACTCCAGCGTGCTGCACGCGGCCCAGCTGCACGAACGCGAGGGCGGCACGGTCGAGACCGTGGGCGTCGGAATCACCGGCAGGGTCGATCCCGCCCGGTTCGCCGAGGCCGTGGCGGGGCCGGGCACCGCCCTCGCCTGCCTGCAGACGGCAAACCACGAGGTGGGCACGACGCAGCCGGTGGCCGAGGCCGCCGCGGCCTGCCGCGAGCACGGCGTGCCCCTGCTGGTGGACGCCGCCCAGACGGCGGGCCGCATGCCGGTCCCCGCGGGCTGGTCGGTGCTCACCGCCAGCGCCCACAAGTGGGGCGGCCCGGCCGGGGTGGGCGTGCTGGTGGTGCGCAAGGGCACCAGGTTCCGCTCGTTCCTGCCGGAGGACGAGCGGGAGCGGCGGCGGGTGCCGGGCTTCGAGAACGTCCCCGCGATCGTGGCCGCGGCGGCGGCGCTGCGCGCGACGGCCGCCGAGGCGGCGGAGGAGCAGGCGCGGCTGTCCGCGCTGGTGGACAGGATCAGGGAGACGGTGCCGGGGATCGTCCCCGACGTGGAGGTGATCGGCGACCCGGTGGACCGGGCGCCGCACATCGTCACCTTCTCCTGTCTCTACGTCGACGGCGAGGCCCTGCTCACCGAGCTCGACCGGGCGGGCTTCGCCGTGTCGTCCGGGAGTTCGTGCACCGCTAGTACGCTTCGTCCATCGCACGTCCTCGAAGCGATGGGCGTGCTCACGCATGGCAATGTCCGGGTGTCACTGCCCAGGGGCGCTTCGGCGGCCGAGGTCGACAGGTTCCTCGGCGTGCTGCCCGAGCTGGTGCGCCGCATCCGCCAGGACGCAGGAGTCGCATGACCGAGGTTACGCAGCCGGCTTTGACGATCGACGCGCTCGGCAAGAAGTGCCCGATCCCGATCATCATGCTCGCCGAGCAGATCAACGCCGTGCCGCTGAACGCGGTGGTGGCGGTGCTGGCCGACGATCCGGCGGCCTACAACGACGTGCCGGCCTGGTGCCGGCTGAAGTCGCACCGCCATGTGGGGTCGTACGAGCTGCCGGGGGGCGGCTGGGCGATACACGTGAGGCGAAATTACTGATTTATCCGGTTTGGCTGGGTAGGGGCTCCTGGTACGCAAGCCGATCGACCGGGGGTGAGCCATGACCGGCGGACACGAGACCGCCCGCGACGTGATGAGCACGGGAGCCGAGTGCATCGGCGCGCACGAGACGCTGGACCGGGCGGCGCAGATGATGCGCTCCCATGGCGTGGGCGCGCTGCCGGTGTGCGGGCCGGACGAGCGCGTGACGGGCATCATCACCGACCGCGACATCGTGGTGAAGTGCGTCGCGGCCGGCCACGACCCCGCCCGGGTGACGGCCGGCGAGCTGGCCACGGGCCTGGTGTGGGTGACGGCGGACACCAGCGTCCAGGAGGCGCTGACGCGCATGGAGGAGCACCGCATCAAGCGGCTGCCCGTGATGGACGGCGACCGGATCGTCGGCATGATCAGCGAGGCCGACCTGGCCAAGCACCTGCCGGACGACCAGCTCGCCGAGTTCGTGCACCGGGTGTACGGGCACGACTGAGCGGGCGCGCGACGACGCCCCCGCCCTCGGGCGGGGGCGTCTCTCGTGTCCGGGGGGCTGTAGCGCGGCTACGGGTGGTGGCAGCGCACGTGCGCGCCGACCTCGGCCGCGGCGTCGGCGCCGTACGCGGCGGCGAAGCGCTCCAGGAAGGCCGTCTGGCCGAGCTCGTACTCCTGGCCGCCGACCCGCTCCAGCACGTGCGTGGCGGTGAGGTTGCCCACCTGGCCGCAGCGCTCCAGCGACAGGCCCCAGGCCAGCGCGGCCAGGAACCCGGCGCGGAAGGCGTCGCCGACGCCCGTGGGGTCGGCCTTGCCGCGCTCGGGCGAGGGCGCGACCTGGATGGAGGGCTCACCCCGGCGGTCGATGACGGCGCCCTTGGGGCCGAGCGTGGTGATCCGGACGCCGACCCTGGCCAGGACCTCCTCGTCGGACCAGCCGGTCTTCTGCTCGATCAGGCCCTTCTCGTAGTCGTTGGAGAACAGGTAGGCCGCGCCGTCGACGAGCTGGCGGATCTGGTCGTCCTCCATGCGGGCGAGCTGCTGGGAGATGTCGGCCGCGAACGGGATGCCGCGCTGGCGGCACTCGTCGGTGTGCCGCAGCATCGCGTCGGGGTCGTTGGGGCTGATGAGCACGAGGTCGAGCCCTCCGACGCGGTCGGCGACCGGCTTGAGCTCGATGAGGCGCGCCTCGGCCATCGCCCCGGTGTAGAACGAGGCGATCTGGTTGTGGTGCTCGTCGGTGGTGCACAGGAAGCGCGCGGTGTGCTGGGTCTCGGAGATGTGCACGGAGTCGCAGTCGACCCCGTGGCGCTCCAGCCAGGACCGGTAGTCGGCGAAGTCGTTGCCGACGGCTCCCACCAGGACGGGCCGCAGACCGAGGCAGCCCATGCCGAAGGCGATGTTCGCGGCGCAGCCGCCGCGCCGGATCTGCAGATCGTCGACCAGGAACGACAGCGACACCCGGTCGAGCTGCTCGGCGATGAGCTGCTCGCCGAAACTGCCGGGGAATGTCATCAGATGGTCTGTCGCGATGGAGCCGGTTACGGCGATGCGCACGGGATTCTTCTTCCTCGTTGTCAGCAGGCCAATGAGCCCCCCGAGAATACGCGAAGGTCCCGCCCGCACAAAGGCGGACGGGACCTGGGCGGCGCAGGCTAGTTGAACGAGTCGCCGCAGGCGCAGGAGCCGGTGGCGTTGGGGTTGTCGATGGTGAACCCCTGCTTCTCGATCGTGTCGACGAAGTCGATGGTGGCGCCCATGAGATAAGGAGCGCTCATCCGGTCGGTGACCACGCTGACGCCGCCGAACTCCGACACGACGTCGCCGTCCATGGAACGATCGTCGAAGAAGAGCTGGTAGCGCAGTCCGGAGCAACCGCCCGGCTGCACCGCGACCCGAAGCTGCAGCCCTTCCTCACCCTGCTGCTCCAGCAGGCTCTTGACCTTCGCGGCGGCCGCGTCGGTCAGGTGCAGGCCCTGCGTCGTGGTCTCGCTGCTCTCAACCGTCATCTCGCTGACTCCCTAACTGGGCTGTCTGTTCTCGACGTCCTATGTATGACGCTACCAACACCCGGCCCATGCCACACATTCCCGGGTCCCTCACCTCCGGGAACAACGGGCTTCCCCGGTGTGTCATAGTGAGTATCGTCTTTCTGACGATAAGTGCCTCATGAGGGGAGTGTGGCCATGACCACCGAGACTGGGCTTCCGCTCTTCGTGCTCGGCCGGGGCGCCGATCCGCACAGTGAGCAGGGCGTCGACTGCCCCGGCGAGCTGCCGCCCGCCTCGGACCCGGGACTGGTGGAGCGCGCCCGCAAGGCCAAGGAGGCGCTGGGCGAGCGGCTGTTCGTGCTCGGCCACCACTACCAGCGCGACGAGGTCATCCAGTTCGCCGACGTGACGGGCGACTCCTTCAAGCTCGCCCAGCAGGCGGCGGCGCGGCCGGAGGCCGAGTACATCGTCTTCTGCGGCGTGCACTTCATGGCCGAGTCGGCCGACATCCTCACCGGCGACGCCCAGAAGGTCGTCCTGCCGGACCTGGCGGCCGGCTGCTCGATGGCCGACATGGCCACCTTCGACCAGGTCGAGGAGTGCTGGGAGGCGCTGGAGGACGCCGGCCTCGCCGGCCGGGTGGTGCCGGTCACGTACATGAACTCCAGCGCCGACATCAAGGCCTTCTGCGGCCGCAACGGCGGCGTCGTCTGCACCTCCTCCAACGCCCGCCGGGCCCTCGACTGGGCCTTCGAGCGGGGCGAGAAGGTGCTGTTCCTGCCCGACCAGCACCTCGGCCGCAACACCGCCGTGCTGGAGATGGGCATGACGCTCGACGACTGCGTGGTGTGGAACCCGCACCGGCCGGACGGCGGCCTGACCCGCGAGCAGCTCGAACGGGCCAGGATGATCCTGTGGCGCGGCCACTGCTCGGTGCACGGCCGCTTCACCGCCGAGTCGGTGGACGACGTCCGCGCCCGCATCCCGGGCGTGAACGTCCTGGTGCACCCCGAGTGCCGGCACGAGGTCGTGCTCAAGGCCGACCAGGTCGGCTCGACCGAGTACATCATCAAGACGCTGGAGGCCGCCCCCGCCGGGTCGAGCTGGGCCGTCGGCACCGAGCTCAACCTGGTCAAGCGGCTGGCGCAGATGTTCCCCGACAAGAACGTCTCGTTCCTGGACCGGACCGTCTGCTACTGCTCGACCATGAACCGCATCGACCTGCCCCACCTCGTGTGGGCGCTGGAGTCGCTGGCGCTGGGCGAGGTCGTCAACCGGATCACCGTCGACCCCGCCACCGCCCACTGGGCGCGGGTCGCCCTGGACCGGATGCTCGCCCTTCCGTAAGGCCGCGCCGGTCCGTCACCCTGCGAAGTCGTAGCCGACCCTGACCGTCACCGCGAGGCTCTGCCGGCCGGGGGCGAACGAGGCCCGGTCCTCGGCGACGGTCGCGGCGGCGAGCGCCAGCGGCTGCGGGCCGCCCCTGACGTCCTCGGCGACCGACACCACCCGGCCGAGCGGACGGCCCGCCAGCTCGGCGTAGCGGGCGGCCTTGGCGGCCGCGTCGCGGAAGGCCCGCGTCCTCGCCTCGGCGAGGGCGGCGGCCGGGTCCGACACCTCGAACGCCACCCCGTTCAGCCGGGCCTCCTCGCCGATCCCGGCGACCGTGTCGATCACCCGGTCGGCCCGCGCCAGGTCGCGTACGACGACCTCGACGCCCTGCGCCGCCCGGTAGGCCGACACCGTCGGGTAGGACTCGTACTCAGGGCCGAGCGACAGCTCGACGGTGCGCACGTCCTCGTCCGCGACGCCCTCCTCGCGCAGCGCCCCGGCCAGGCGGGCGGCGGCGGAGCGGGCCGCGGTGAACGCCTCCGCGGCCGATCGCCTGCGGGCCTCCACGCCCGCGTACAGGCGCAGGACGTCCGGCGCGGCCAGGACCACGCCCTCCCCGACGACGGTGATGTCCACGATGGCGCCCTCCCAAGGACTCCGGCTCCCCCTCATCATCGCGCGCCGCTCATCCCGTCGCCAGGACCGCGTCCACGATCATCCGGGGGTCGCGGAGCTGGAGCCGGCGGCCGGCATGCGGCGCGCGGACCAGCCGGCCGCTCAGCTCCGCCGCCAGCCGCCCGGCGCAGCCGTCGTCGCGGCCCGTGGCGAGGACGGTCACCGGCACCTCGGGCAGCGGCTTGTCCGCGCGGAGCCGGCGCAGGTCGGCGGCCATGCCGCGGCGGGCCAGCCACTCCCCCGCCACCGCGGCCGGCACCTTGCCCATGCGGTAGACGTCGTGCGGGTCCGGCACCCCCGCCAGCCGCCGGTGCGCGGCCGGGCCGGTCAGGCGGGCCAGCACCGCCGCCCCCCACGTGCCGCCGAGCGCGGGCAGGACCCGGCCGAGCGCGTGCGCGCCCGCGGGCGGCTGCCGCCCGTCCGGGCAGACCGGCTCGACGAGCACGAGCGCCGCCACGCACAACGGGTGCAGCCGCGCGAACGCCTCCGCGTGCCAGCACGCCACTCCCTGGGCGACGACGGTGACCCGTTCCGGGTGCGCGGGCGCGAGCGCGGCCAGGCGGGCGGCCTCCGCGTACAGGCTGGGCGGGGCCGGCGAGCGGGGGCTCAGCCCGAGCCCCGGCCGGTCGAAGCGGATGACCCGGCGGGCGCCGGCCAGCCCGCGCGCCACCGCGTCCCAGTGGAACCAGGCGCCGCCCGGCCCTCCCGTGACGAGCACCGCGGGCCCCTCCCCCTCCTCGACCACGTGCGGGGGGCCGTGCCCGGTGACCGGTCCGTCGGCGACGAGCAGGCGCAGCGCCACGTACACCAGCCAGACGGCGACGAGCGTGAGCAACAGGCGGTCGGCGAGGCCCGCGCCGCGCCCCGCGGCCAGCGCGACGCCGACCAGCGCCGTGGCGGCGACCGCCAGCCCGGTCATCACCCAGGCCGCGCCCGCCCGCCACCGCGCCGCGAGCAACGCCATGGCGGCCAGGGCCGACGCCGTGCACAGCGCTCCGGCCGTGAGGTGCGCGAGCCGGCCCGGCGACGGCCCCGTCTCGCCGCAGACGGGATCGCTGAGCACCGCGCAGTCCAGCGGCAGCGCCGCCCCCACCGCGACGAGCAGCCCGTACGCGGCCAGCGCCGCCCACCCCGGCCCCTCCCCCGGCACGCGCGGCACCAGCGCCACGCCGAACAGGCAGGTCACCCCCGCGAGCGCGTCGCTCATCCGGAACAGGCGCGTCCATGGCTGGTCGAGGGCGGCGAGCTCGCTGACGTAGCCGTTGGCACGGTCCACGGCCGGCGTGGTGAACTGGCCGGTGATCCAGGCGCTGCCCAGCACGGCCGCGACGATGAAGGCCGCGGCCGCGAGCACGCACAATCGTCGCTCCACGTGACGATTAGACCACTTAGTGCGATTACAGCCCGGGGGCACCCCATACCGGGAACCATCGGCCGAGATCGGACTCCAGCGGCAACTCGCCGTCCAGCACCCCTCTGACCTGGAGTTCGAGCGCGTTGTCGCGTTTCTGGCCGGGCAGCGGGGCGAACGGGTAGAACGTCCCGCGCTTGTAGAGGTAGACCACGGCGAGCCGGCGCCCCTCGGGGTCGGCGAAGGACACCAGCGAGCACAGCAGCGACGCGCCGAACCCGGCCCCCTCCAGCGAGGAGTTGACCGCGTGCAGCTCGGTGACCAGGTCGGCGACCGCCTCCGGCGGCCGGTCGACCAGCAGCCACGTGTAGCCGTAACCGTCGTCGCTCTGCGCCACGCGCTCGCCGAGCAGCGCCTTGACGTCGCGTTCGAGCGTGGCGAAGGCGCCGCCCTCGGCGGCGCGGAACGCCACCGAACCGAGGCCGGTGGGCGCCAGCCCGGTCGCCGCCTGCAGCGTCACGGCCGCGGACGGCAGCGCGAACAGCGCGTCGAGATCGGGCTTGGCCGGCTTCGACCGGCCGAGCAGCGCGTCGAGCCAGCCCATGCGGCTCAACCCCTTCCAAGCTGCGCGGAGATGCCGGCGAGCTGCTCCAGCCGGCGCTCCAGCGATGGGTGGGTGGAGAACAGGGCCGCGATCGACTGGCCGCCGGACAGCGCCGGGGCGAAGTAGAAGGCGTTGAACGCCGACGCCTCGCGCAGGTCGCGCGTCGGGATCCTGGCCATCTCACCGCTGATCTTCGTCAGCGCGCTGGCCAGCTCGGACGGGCGCTGGGTGAGCAGCGCGCCCGCGCGGTCGGCGGCCAGTTCGCGGTAGCGCGACAGGGCGCGGGTGAGCAGGAAGCTGACGGCGTAGACGAGGACCGAGACGAGCAGGATGATCGCGCCGACCGGGACGCCGCCCTGGCCGTTGTTGCGCCGGCCGCCGAGCCCGCTGTAGAGCGCGAAGCGGGTCATGAGGCCGGCCACGATGCCGAGGAACGACGCGATCGTCATGACCGCCACGTCGCGGTGCGCGACGTGCGACAGCTCGTGCGCGAGCACCCCTTCGAGCTCCCGCGGCTCCAGGCGCCGCAGGATGCCGGTCGTCACGCAGACGACCGCGTTCTTCTGGTTGCGCCCGGTGGCGAACGCGTTGGGGACGTCGGAATCCGCGATCGCCACTCTCGGCTTGGGCATGTCGGCCAGCGCGCACAGCCGGTCGATCATGCCGTGCAGCTCGGGGGCCTCCTCCGGCGAGACCTCCCGTCCGTGCATCGCGAACAGGGCGATGCGGTCGGACAGGAAGTACTGCGCCAGCAGCAGGAGGCCGGCCACCACCAGCACGGTCAGCGCCTGGACGCCCAGGGCGATCAGGACACCGACGAACACCACGTAGAGCAGCCCGAGCAGGAACATCGTCACGACCATCCGGCGGGTGAGGCCGCGGTCGGCCGCGAAGCGCGTGCGCATGGCGCTCAGCCCGGGATGAGGCCTTGGTCGCCCAGCATCTCCCGGACCTCCTCGATCGAGGCGTCCGCGGGGGGAAGGATCAGCTCTGACGGCTCAAGGCTGTCGTCCGGCAGGGACTTGCCCACGTGGCGCACCTTGTCGAGCAGCGCGTGCAGCTTGACGCGGAACGCCTTCTCGTCGCCGGTCTCGATCGCGGCTTCGAGCTCGCTGTCGAGCTCGTTGAGCACGGCGATGTCGTCCGCCGAGATCTCGATCTGGCCCTCGCCCATGATTCTGACGATCATGCGTTCTCCCCCGGCTGACGCAGGTGCTGGGTCTGGCCCTGGCCCTGCTGGTGCGGCGCAGCCTGCTGGTGCGGCTGGGCCTGCTGCTGGGGCTGACCCTGCTCGATCGCCGACTGCGGGGCCGAGCCCTGCCCGAGCTCGGCCTTCATCCGGGCCAGCTCCAGCTCGACGTCCATGCCGCCGCCCATGCGGTCGAGCTCGGCCTGGATGTCGTCGCCACGGGTGCCGGTGACGTCGTCGAGCGCGCCGCTGGCCAGCAGCTCGTCGATCGCGCCCGCGCGGGCCTGCATCTGCGCCGTCTTGTCCTCGGCGCGCTGGATCGCGAGGCCGACGTCGCCCATCTCCTCGGAGATGCCGGAGAACGCCTCGTTGATGCGGGTCTGGGCCTCGGCGGCGGTGTAGGTGGCCTTGATGGTCTCCTTCTTGGTGCGGAAGGCGTCCACCTTGGCCTGCAGGCGCTGGGAAGCCGTGGTCAGCTTCTCCTCCTCCGCCTGAAGGTTGTCGTGCTGGACCTTGAGGTCGGCCATCTGGCTCTGGATGCCGGAACGCCGCTGCAGCGCCTCGCGCGCGAGGTCCTCGCGCCCGACCGACAGCGCCTTGCGCCCCTGCTCCTCAAGCTTCCTGGCGGACTGCTCAAGGCCGTTGAGCTGCAGCTCAACCCGCTTGCGCGACGTGGCGACGTCGGCCACACCCCTGCGCACCTTCTGCAGCAGCTCCAGTTGCCGCTGGTAGGAGTAGTCAAGGGTCTCGCGCGGATCCTCCATCTTGTCCAAGGCCTTGTTGGCCTTGGACTTGAAGATCATCGAAAGTCTCTTCATCACGCTCATGCGCGTCGGCCGTCCCCTTCTAGGTCGTGCTGGTGTTCACCCAATGCAGCGCAGCCGCCTTGGGATTACCCTACGCATAACGCACGAGGGCGTCACTAAGTTGCAGTCCAGGTAGGGTTGAGGTCGTGTTGCGACGCCGTTCCCAGACCTCAGTGGACGACACCCCCGTCCCCGTTGACGATCCTAAGCCCCAGGGTAAAGGACGTCCCACACCCAAGCGCCGCGATCAGGAGAGCCGCAGGCGCCAGCCCGTGCACGCGCCGAAGGATCGCAAAGAGGCCTACCGGCAGATGCGGGCCAAGCAGGCCGCCGAGCGCGACCGCGCCCGCAAGGGCATGCTCGCGGGCGACGAGCGCTACCTCCCGGCCAGGGACAAGGGCCCGGCGCGCAAGTTCGCGCGCGACTGGGTCGACTCGCGGCGGCTGCCCAGCCAGTACTTCCTGCCGTTCTCGCTCCTGATCCTGCTGGCCACCTGGGTGCCGTGGCCCATCGAGATCCGCGCGGCGGTGCTCAACATCGTGATCGCCGTCGGCTGGCCGATCATGATGATCGGCGTGGTGGTCACCGGCGTCTACGTCGCCTGGAAGGTGAAGCGGGAGGTCGCGAGCAAGCTGCCCGGGGAGAGCGTCAAGGGCGTCGGCTTCTACGCGGCCATGCGGGCGCTGCAGATCCGCAAGCTGCGCTTCCCGCCGCCCACGGTGCGGCCCGGCGGCAAGCCGGTCCCCCCGAAGAAGTAGCGGTCCGCACAGGGGCCGCCCCTCGTCGGGGCCGCCTCCTGGGCGTGCACACCCCATCGCGCCTCATCCTGGGCACGGCCCTTCGGCCTGCCTCGTCCAGGGCACACCCCCTCGGCGTGCCTCATGGTGAGCATGCCCGCCATCGGGGCACCTCAACGTGGCCGCTCAGAGGGCGCGCTCCGGCCGCCGCGCGACGTGCCGGGCTCTTCCCTGTCGCCTCGGGCGCTAGCCCCGCGGGGTGCTCCCGGTCTCCCAGCGCAGGACGCCCCGCGCCACGACCGGTCGCCGGCCGTCGAGCGGCGTGCCCTGTTCCAGGGCGTCGGCGACGGCTCGTACCAGCGCGTAGTAGGACGGCATGCGCGGCGTCATGACGCCGTCCTCGCCCTGCCAGGAGAGACCGCCGCCGGCCGAGTCGGCCACGGCGTACGACGACGCGGGCGTGACGGGGTCCGTCGTGACGAGGAACGGGATCCACGTGCTCGCCCAGCCGCCCGCGGCGGGCGGGCGGCACAGCAGCCGCCACGAGTCCCTGATCTGCCGGACGCCGAGGTTGGCGGACCCCTCCGCCCAGAACCCGAACCCGAACGCCCACCTGCCCCGCGAGCCGTTGTGGCGCAGGAGGGAGGCGCGCAGGTCGTCGGGGAAGTCGACGCCCATCTGGGCCTCGGCGACGGCGATCGTCCGCGCCCGGCCCGGGGCGCCGAGCGTCCGGTAGGTGCGGGGGGCGTTCGCCCTGAGCCAGCGCTCGACGCGCCGCCACTGCCGGTTCACGGCCCGCCGGACGTCCGGGTCGATCGGCCGGACGGCGACCGGCCGGGAGGCGGGCGAGCACGCGCTCCCGCCGCCCTGCGGCGTCGGCGTGCCCGGCGGAGAGGCGGGGACGGCCGTGACGTCGGGAGCGCCGGGCGCGCCCGGGGCGGCCGTGGCGGCGAGAGGGGTCTGCGGGACCGACGTGACGGCCGGCGGAGTCCGCGGGGGCGATGTGATGGCCGGCGGGGTCTGCGGGGACGATGGGGCGGCCGGCGGGGTCTGCCGGGACGACGCCGCGCCCAGGGGCGCTCCGGGGATCAGGGCGAGGGCCAGGACCAGTGTCACGAGCGCCGCGATGCCCGCCCAGACCAGGCCCATCCGCGCGCTCCGCACGGACCCGGCCCCGGGCGTGACCGAAGGCTCCGTCCGCCGTCCGGGCAGGCGGGCCCGGCGGCGCAGCCGGATCGCGATCGCGGTCAGGACTGCCGCCGTCAGCGCCAGGCGTACGAGCTTCAGCACGTCGCGCACCCTATCCCGAAACCGATCACCCCATGCGCCGGGATTAAGGTCGGACCTATGGAATTCCGACACCTCGGTCGCAGCGGTCTCAAGGTCAGTGAGATCAGCTACGGCAACTGGCTCACGCACGGCTCCCAGGTCGAGGAGGACGCCGCCAAGCAGTGCGTGCAGGCGGCTCTCGACGAGGGCATCACCACGTTCGACACCGCTGACGTCTACGCCGCCACCAAGGCGGAGGAGGTGCTCGGCCGGGCGCTGAAGGGCGTGCGCAGGGAGTCGCTGGAGATCTTCACGAAGGTCTACTGGCCGACCGGCCCCGGCCAGAACGACCGCGGCCTGTCCCGCAAGCACATCACCGAGTCCGTCAACGCCTCACTGCGCCGCCTCCAGACGGACTACGTCGACCTCTACCAGGCGCACCGCTTCGACTACGAGACGCCTCTGGAGGAGACGCTCAAGACGTTCGACGACCTCGTCCGCCAGGGCAAGGTGCTCTACGTCGGCGTCAGCGAGTGGACCGCCGACCAGATCGCCCAGGCGCTGAAGATCGCGGACGAGATGGGCTTCGACCGCATCGTCTCCAACCAGCCCCAGTACTCGATGCTCTGGCGGGTCATCGAGAGCGAGATCGTGCCCCTGAGCGAGAAGGAGGGCGTGGGCCAGATCGTCTGGTCGCCGATCGCGCAGGGCGTGCTGACCGGGAAGTACCGGCCAGGTCAGCAGCCGCCGGCGGGCTCCCGGGCCACCGACTCGGCGGGCGGCAGCGCGATGATCGCCCGGTTCATGAACGACGACGTGCTGACCCGCGTACAGGATCTCCAGCCGATCGCCGCCGACCTGGGCCTCAGCATGGCGCAGCTGGCGATCGCCTGGGTGCTGCAGAACCCGAACGTCTCCAGCGCGATCGTCGGCGCGACCCGTCCCGAGCAGGTACGCGACAACGTCAAGGCGGCGGGCGTCAAGCTGGACCAGGACGTGCTGCGGCGCATCGACGACGCGCTCGGCCCGATCGTCGAGCGCGACCCGGCCAAGACGACGAGCCCGAACCCGCGGGCGTGACCTCCGTCACACGCTGAGTCCGTCACACGCTGAGAACGACGAGAACCCCTTGGGCCGCGGCCGGGCCCAGGGGGTTCTCGTGTCAGGTCGGCGCTCACTCCTGGCGCAAGGACAGTCCTGTGTACTCGACGCGGTCCTCGTCGAGCAGGGCCACCTGTTCGACGCCCGACTCGAGCAGGTCACGCCAGTTCTCGCCGAGCCAGGACTCCGCGTCCGCCTGGCTGGGGAACACCTCTCGCGGCAAAGGGCGGTCGGTCACCTCATCACCGCTCGCGTTCTCGTAACGCCACCGCCATGTCATGCCACACGCTCCTTATCCGCACGTTCGCCGGCGCGCCTTCCGACGGCAATGGAACCCTACTCCGAGGCCGGGTCGCGGAGGGTGACCCGGCGCGGGCGGCGCCGGGCGGGCTCTCTGTACGCTCGGGCGGTGCAAGTGCTTCTCTCCGGCACGGCGGGCGGGACGGGCCGGCCCGAGCCCGGCTGCCGCTGTGCCTCCTGCGTCTCGTGCTCCGGGCCGTCCGCGGGCCGCCGCCGCCCGTTCGGGGTCGTGGTGGACGGGCGCGTCCCCTTCCTCTTCGCCGACGTGCCGGCCGGTTACCTGGCCTGGGGCGGCGGGCTCGGGCTGAGCGGCCCGGACGGCGGGACGCTGCTGTGCGTGCCTCCGGGGCGGGAGCCTCCCGCGGACCTGCCGGACCGGCTCGACCTCGTCCTCATCGACCTGCTGGACCGGCCGGAACGCCTCGGCCGGCTGCGGCGTACGCATCCGGAGACCGTGGCGGTCGCCGTCGGGCTCGACCACCGGATCCGGTCGGAGGCGGAGCTGGACAGGCGGCTGCGCCTGTGGGGCGCCCTGGCCGTGCCGGACGGGACCGTGCTGCGGACGTCGGCCCCGGGGGCGGGCGGCGGCGCGGGGAGCGGGGGGCGGCGGGCGCTGCTGCTGGGCGGGTCGCGTTCGGGCAAGTCCGCCGAGGCCGAGCTGCGGCTGGCGGCGGAGCCGTACGTGACCTACGTCGCGACCGGTCCCAGCGGCGCGGGGGACGGCGAGTGGGCGGCCCGCGTACGGGCGCATCGGGAGCGCCGCCCCGCGCACTGGGACACCGTCGAGACCACGGACCTGGCCGCGGCCGTCTCCGGGGCCACCATGCCGCTGCTCGTCGACGGTCTCGGCACGTGGCTGGCGGCGGTGTTCGACGAGCACGGGGCCTGGGAGGGCGACCGGGAGCCGGTCCTGCGGCGGTGCGACGAGCTGGTGGCCGCCTGGCGGCAGGCGCCGCGGCCGGTGGTGGCGGTGTCGGACGAGGTGGGGATGGGGGTGGTGCCGGCCACGGCCAGCGGGCGTGCCTTCCGCGACGCGCTCGGGCGGCTGAACGAGCGGCTCGCCGCCGAGTCGGAGTACGTCGCCCTCGTCGTCGCGGGCCGCGTCCTGGAGCTCTGAGCCCTGCCGGAGCCCGGGAGCGCGGGAGCCCGGGAGCGCGGGCCGGGGTCAGGGGCGGAGGGCGCGGGCGTACCAGCGGCCGTCGAGCCGGTCCACCTGCAGGGGCCGGCCGAAGCACTCGGAGAGGTTGGCCGAGGTGAGCACGCCGGCCACCGGCCCGGCGGCCAGCACCCTGGCGTCGCGCATGAGCATGGCGTGGGTGGTCGTCGCCGGCACCTCCTCCAGGTGGTGGGTGACGGTGATGGTGGTGAGGACGGGCCGGGTGGCGGCGAGGTCCTCGACGGCGGTGATGAGGTCCTCGCGGGCCGGCAGGTCGAGCCCCGCGAACGGCTCGTCGAGCAGCAGCACCGCCGGATCGGCCATGAGCGCCCTGGCCACCCGGATCCTGGCCCGCTCGCCCTGGGAGCACACCCGGAAAGGCCGGTCGGCGAGGTCCTTGCAGCCCAGGTCGGCGAGCAGCCGGTGGGCCCGGTCGCGCTCGGAGTCGCCGTACTTGTCCCACAAAGGAACGCTCGTCCCCGTGTGGCCGGTGAGCACCACGGTGAGGGCGGTCGCGCCCTCCTCCTCCATCAGCTCCTCGTCGACGAGCCGCTGGCTGGCCGCGACCAGGCCGAGGTGACGGCGCAGCTCGCGCAGGTCGACCCGGCCGAGCCGGTGCCCGAGCACCTTCACCGTGCCCGCGCTGGGGTGCCGTACGGCGCCGGCCAGCGAGAGCAGCGTCGTCTTGCCCGCTCCGTTGGGGCCGAGGACCACCCAGTGGTCGCCGTAGTCCACCTGCCAGTCCACACCGTCCAGCAGCGTCTTGCCGGTGACCCGGACCGCTACGCCTTCGAGTTCAACCACGTGCATCCCGCCACCCTAGTGGCCCTAGGATCGTCCGTTATGCGGCGCCTCACGGACGGACTGCGGTTCGCGGCCGGCACGCTCAGCGTCTTCCCCGTGCGTGTCGAGCGGGTCGACCGGCAGGTCGCGGGGCAGGCGATGACGCTGGCGCCGGTCGTCGGGCTGGTGCTCGGCGCGGTCGCCGGGCTGCCGCTGTTCCTGCCCGTTCCCCCGCTGCTCGGCGCGGGCCTGGCGGTGGGCCTGCTCGCGCTGCTGACCCGTGGCCTGCACCTGGACGGGCTGGCCGACCTGGCCGACGGCCTGGGCAGCGGCAAGCCCGCCGACGAGGCACTCGGGATCATGAAAAAGTCGGACATCGGGCCGTTCGGTGTGATGACGCTGCTGCTCGTGCTGCTCGTGGACGTGGCGGCGCTCGCGGGCACCGGGTACGCGGCGCTGGTGACCGCCTGCGTGGCGGGGCGGCTGACGCTGACCTGGGCCTGCCGTCCGGGCGTGCCCGCCGCCCGGCCCGAGGGGCTGGGGGCGGCGGTCGCCGGGTCGGTACGCCCGGCCGCCCCCTGGCTCGTCACCCTGGCCGCCCTGCTCGCCTGCGCCGGCCTCGGGCTGAGCATCGACGCCGGCACGTGGGACGGGGCGCCACGGACGTGGGCGTCGGCCGCCGCCGAGTGGCTGACCGGCGCCGACGAGCGGGCACCCGAGCCCGGCCTGGCCTACACGAGGCTCCACGACTACGCCGAGAGCGTCATGGGGACAGGGAACGGCTCCAGGTGGGATCTCTGGTGGCAGCACGGGGCGATGTCGTCCGACGGGATCGTCCTCGCCGAGGCGACCGTGGGATACGGGCTGGGCATGCCGGCGTTCCTCGCCCTGCCGATCGCCCTGCTCGCCGGTCTGCTGGCCGCCCTGGCGCTGCTCCGGCAGGCCCGCCGCCGCCTCGGCGGGATCACCGGCGACGTCCTGGGCGCACTGGTCGAGACCGCCACGGCGGCGACGCTGGTGGCGTACGCCGTCGCGGGCTGAGCAGCCGGCTCGCACGGCGCGCCGAGGCCGCGGCCCTGGACAGAGGGCTCGGGCAGGGCTCGGGCAGGGCTCAGACGGCGGGCTCGGTCGTGGGGGCGGGTTCGCGTGGCGCGGGCGGGGCGGGCGGGCGGGCCGGGGCGAAGCGGAGCAGCAGGGCGCCGACCACCGCGAGCAGCACCCATCCCACCAGCCCGGTGATCCCGACCAGCACCTCGTTCGGCGGCGAGGCGGGGTCGCCGAGCAGCAGGACGCCGGGGGCGACGGCGTTCAGCGACCCATGGGCGACCACGGCGGGCCACACGCTCCCGGTGCGCAGCCGCAACCAGCCGAACAGCACTCCGGCCAGCACGCAGAACCCGACGAAGTACAGCGCCGCCCAGGACCCGAGCCGCGGGTAGTTGTAGCCGAGCAGGGTGAGCGGCGCGTGCCAGAGCCCCCAGATCACGCCCGACAGCAGGAGCCCGGGCAGGACCCCCTTGGCGGCGACGAGCCGGGGCAGCAGCCAGCCGCGCCAGCCCCACTCCTCGCCGAGCGCGGGGATGGCGTTGAGCAGGGGGCCGGCCACCGCGCCGAGCACGAACTGCAGCGTGAGCACCTGCCCGAGGTCGCCGGGCACGGGCGCGCCGCGCGACTCGTACGCCTCGCGCAGCAGGCCCAGCCCGTCGAGGTCGAGGGTCATGAGCCCGGCCGCGACGCTGAGCACCAGCGCCGCGAGGATCAGCAGGGGCACCCCGATCCAGGTGCCGAGGACGTACCGGCCGGTGCGGCCCTTGCGCTCGCCGAGGGTGAGCCCGGTCTCCCTGGCCCACTGCCGGAACGGCGCGCGCGTGAGCGCCCACGCCCCCAGCACGCCTGCGGTGGGCGTGAACATCATCAGCGTGGCCATCCCGGTGGTCAGCGGCGAGCCGAGCCCGCCGCCGAACCAGAGGGGCAGCGCGACCGCCCAGGACAGCCCGAAGGCGAGGACGAGGAAGACGACGAGTGGTTTTTTCATGAGTCGACCCGCTCCGCGATGAGGGCGTTGATGAGGGAGGCGCCGCGCGCCGCGTCGTCGACGCTGACGGCCAGCCGGCCTCCCGACCGGTAGCCGATGACCAGGCACTCGCCGCCGCGCAACATGATGGTGGCCCCGCCGGGCAGCCCGCGGAAACCCCATCCGCCGACCTGGCTGGGGTAGCGCTCCTCCGACCAGGCCGACTCGATCTTCGACAGCGGGATCCGGCGGGCCGGCACCCTCAGCACCCCGATGCCGATGACGACCCGGTCGCCGCCGACGCGCACCGACGCCTGGGTGGTCAGCAGCCCGACCACCAGGACGATGAGCAGGCCGGGCAGGATCGGGCCTGCCACGCTCCCGTCGGTCACGCCGAGCAGGTGAAGGACGCCGAGCACGAGGAGCGCGGCGGCGGCGGCCACGGTGATCATGGTCAGCCAGGGGTTGGAGACGTGGCCGACCCAGACGGCCCGCTGGCCGGGACGCAGGCGCAGGCGCGGCGGCTCCCGGCGCTCGTCGCCGGCGTCGTCCGGCTCTCCCCTGCCCAGGTAGCCGGCGAGCAGGGCGGCGGCGAGCGCCGCGGCGATGACCAGGAGCGGGTGCACGAACCCGAGCGCGGCCGTCGTCCAGTCGGTGACGTCGAGGTTGGCCGTGACGGTGGAGACGTTGATGCCGGCGGCGAGCACGCCCAGCCCGAACAGCGCGCCCCACCAGACCATGCGGCCCTGCCTGCGGGCCAGCGTTCGCCCTCCGGCGGCCGTGACCAGCGCCACGATCCAGGGCACCACCCAGAACAGCGTCACGGTGAGCACGTAGGCGGTGAACGACTGGGAGCCGTCGGGGCGGTCGCCGGGGCCCCAGTGCGTGGCCAGGGGGTCGGGCAGCCGGTCGCGCAGCGCGAGGGGCAGCCCGATCTGCGCGGCGGTCACGAGCAGGCCCCAGGCCGTCGCCGTCACTCGGGGGTTCATGGGAGCTCCTCCAGGATCGTGATGAGGTCGTCACGGCCGTAGCCGTATCTCCGGGCCTCCTCCAGCAGCTCGCGGGCGCGCTGGACGAGCAGCGCGCGGCCCGCGACCTGCTCGGAGGCAGGTCCCGCGACGCTGACGCCCCGGCCGCGCCGGAACTCCAGCAGGCCCTCGTCGCGCAGGTCGCGCAGCGCGCGCAGCACGGTGTTGGGGTTGATGCCGAGCGCCTGGGCGAGGTCCCTGGCGGGAGGCAGGCGGTCTCCCGGGAGGCAGGAGCCGTCCCCGATGGCGCGGCGGATGGCGCCGGCGACCTGCTCGTGCAGGGGCCGGGCGTCATTGAGGTCGAGCGTCAGCAACATGATGCTAATGACACTAGCACCATGTCTCAGAAAACGACAGCCGCCACTGATTTGTAGGATGAACCCCTGTTTGTGAGTAGCCAGAAGACGTGGATAGCATCGGTTTACGTGACCACTGTGCGGCTGAACTCAGCAGATCCCGTCTCTCTCGACACCGACGCGTTGATCGTCGGCTTCACGACGGGCCAGGACGGACCGACCCCCGCCGCGGGCGCCGAATCCCTCGACGCGGCCTTCGGCGGCAAGCTGGCCGCCTCGCTCGGCGCGGTCGCCTTCACCGGCAAGAGCGGCGAGCTGGCCAAGCTGCCCACCTTCGGAGCGGTCACCGCCCCGCTGCTGGTCGCGGTCGGCCTCGGCGACTCCTACGACGCCGAGGCCCTGCGCAGGGCCGCGGGTGCCGCCGTCCGCTCGCTGGCCGGCACCGCCCGCGCCGCGCTCGCCCTGCCCGCGGCCACGCCCGAGGAGGCCGAGGCCGTCGCGCTCGGCGGCCTGCTCGGCGCCTACTCCTTCGGCCGCTACCGCACCACCGGCGACCAGAAGGAGCCGGTGGCGGAGCTGACCGTGCTCTCCGGGCAGCCCGGGTCCGCGGTCGAGCGCGCCCAGGTGCTCGCCGCCTCCGTCACGCTCGTCCGCGACCTGGTCAACACGCCGCCCTCCGACCTCTGGCCGGCCAAGTTCGCCGAGATCGCCGAGCAGGTGGGCGGCGAGGCCGGGCTGAGCGTCGAGGTGCTCGACGACAAGCAGCTGCGCGACGGCGGCTACGGCGGCCTCATCGGCGTCGGCCAGGGCTCGGTCAACCCGCCGCGCCTGGTCCGCCTGTCCTACACGCACCCCGAGGCCACCAAGACCCTCACGTACGTCGGCAAGGGCATCACCTTCGACTCGGGCGGCCTGTCGCTCAAGCCGTCCGCGGCCATGGACTGGATGAAGTCCGACATGGGCGGCGCGGGCGCGGTGTTCGGCGCGCTGGTCGGCATCGCCCGCCTCGGCCTGCCGGTCAACGCCGTCGGCTACCTCTGCCTGGCCGAGAACCTCCCGAGCGGCACCGCGCAGCGCCCCTCCGACGTCATCCACAGCTACAGCGGCAAGACCGTCGAGGTGCTCGACACCGACGCCGAGGGCCGCCTGGTGCTGATGGACGGCATCGCCCGCGCCGCCGAGGACGACCCCGACCTGATCGTCGACGTCGCCACCCTCACCGGCGCGCAGATCGTCGCGCTCGGCTGGCGCACGGCCGGCGTCATGTCCAACGACGACGCCGTCAGGGAGCTGGTCGTCGAGGCCGCGGGCGCCGCCGGCGAGAACGCCTGGGGCATGCCGCTGCCCGAGGAGCTGCGCAAGGGCCTCGACTCCCCGATCGCCGACATCGCCAACCTCCACCCCGAGCGTTTCGGCGGCATGCTGACCGCCGGCATCTTCCTCAAGGAGTTCGTGCCGGACGGCGTCCGCTGGGCCCACATCGACATGGCCGGGCCCGCGTTCAACAAGGGCGAGCCGTACGGATACATCCCCAAGGGCGGCACCGGCGCGGTCACCCGCACCCTGATCGGACTCGCCGAGCGGCACGCGAGCATCTGAAACAGATGAAAAGATGAGCCATCACGAACACCCCGACCAAGGAGCCTTCCTGTGGCCTACGACATCGTCGTCCTAGGTGGCGGCAGTGGCGGTTACGCCTGCGCGCTCAGGGCCGCCGAGCTGGGCAAGTCGGTCGCCCTGATCGAGAAGGACAAGATCGGCGGCACCTGCCTCCACCGGGGATGCATCCCCACGAAGGCGCTGCTGCACTCGGCCGAGGTCGCCGACGAGACCCGCGAGAGCGCGTCCTACGGCGTCAGGGCCCGCTTCGAGGGCATCGACGTCCAGGGCGTGCACGCCTTCAAGGACAAGATCGTCACGCGGGCCTGGAAGGGCGTGCAGGGCCTGCTCAAGGGCGCGGGCGTGACGATCGTCGAGGGCGAGGGCCGGCTGGCCGGCGCCAACCGGGTCCAGGTGGGCGAGGAGGTCTACGAGGGCCGCAACCTCGTCCTCGCCACCGGCTCGGCCCCGCGCTCCCTGCCCGGCCTGGAGATCGACGGCGAGCGCGTCATCACCAGCGAGCACACGCTGCGGATGGACCACGTGCCGAGCTCCGTGATCGTCCTCGGCGGTGGCGTGATCGGCGTCGAGCTGGCCAGCGTCTACCGCTCGTTCGGCGCCGAGGTGACGATCGTCGAGGCGCTGCCGCACCTGCTGCCCGCCGAGGAGGAGTCGAGCTCCAAGCTGCTGGAGCGGGCCTTCCGCCGCCGCGGCATCAAATACGAGCTGGGCGTCTTCTTCGACGGCGTCAAGACCACCGAGACGGGCGTCGTGGTCACCCTGGCCAACGGCAAGACGCTCGACGCCGAGCTGCTGCTCGTCGCCGTCGGGCGCGGCCCGGTCTCGGCCGGCATGGGCTTCGAGGAGCAGGGCATAGCCCTCGAGCGCGGCGCGGTCGTCGTCGACGAGCACTGTCGCACCTCGGTGGCCGGCGTCTACGCCATCGGTGACCTGATCCCGACGCCGCAGCTCGCCCACGCCGGCTTCGCGGAGGGCATCATGGTGGCCGAGCACATCGCCGGCCTCAACCCGCCGCCCATCAACTACGACGGCGTGCCGCGCATCACCTACTCCGACCCCGAGGTGGCCTCGGTCGGCATCACCTCGGCGCAGGCCGCCGAGCGCGGCATCGAGATCGTCGAGCAGGTCTACGACCTCGCGGGCAACCCCAAGAGCCAGATCCTCGGCACCTCCGGCGCGGTGAAGGTCATCGCCCAGAAGGACGGCCCGGTCGTCGGTGTCCACATGGTGGGCCGGCGCATCGGCGAGCTCGTCACGGAGGGCCAGCTGATCTACAACTGGGAGGCGCTGCCCTCAGAGGTCGCCCAGCTCATCCACGCACACCCGACCCAGTCCGAGGCGATGGGTGAGGCGATGCTGGCCCTGGCCGGCAAGCCGTTGCACGTACACAACTAGTCCAGCCCTCGAGATCAGAACGCGAGAGAAGAATAACGATGCCGGTCTCCGTACAGATGCCCCAGCTCGGCGAGAGCGTGACCGAGGGCACCGTAACCCGTTGGCTGAAGAAGGAGGGCGAGCGCGTCGAGGCCGACGAGCCGCTCCTCGAGGTGTCCACCGACAAGGTCGACACCGAGATCCCGTCGCCGTCCGCGGGCGTCCTCACGAAGATCGTCGTCGCCGAGGACGAGACGGTCGAGGTCGGCGCGGAGCTGGCCGTCATCGACGAGAACGCCCAGGAGGGCGCGGCCGCCCCGGCCGCCGAGGCCCCGGCGCCGCAGGCCCAGCCCGAGCCGGAGCCCGAGCCCGAGCCGGCCCCGGCTCCGCAGGCCAGCTCCATCCCGCAGCCGGCGCCCGCGCAGGCGACGCCGCCGCCCGCTCCGGCCCCGCAGCCCGCCCCGCAGGCCCAGGCGCCCGCCCCGGCTCCGGCCCAGCCGGCCGCCGAGCCTGCGCCGATCCCGTCGTCCGGCGAGAGCCCCTACGTCACGCCGCTGGTGCGCAAGCTCGCCAACGAGCACGGCGTCGACCTCGACGCGATCAGCGGCACCGGCGTGGGCGGCCGCATCCGCAAGCAGGACGTGCTGGAGGCCGCCAAGGCGCAGCGCGAGAAGGCCGCCCCGGCTCCCGCCGCCGCTCCGGCCGCTCCCGCCGCCCAGGCCCCGGCCGCGCAGGCGCCGGTCGCCGCGGCGCCCGAGCCGGTCGAGGTCGACACCACGCTGCGCGGCCGCACCGAGAAGATGACGCGGCTGCGTCAGACCATCGCCAAGCGCATGGTCGAGTCGCTGCAGACCGCCGCGCAGCTCACCTCGGTCGTCGAGGTCGACGTCACCAAGATCTCGCAGCTCCGGGCGCGGGCGAAGGACGACTTCTTCCGCCGCGAGGGCGTGAAGCTGACCTTCACCCCGTTCTTCGCGATGGCCACGGTCGAGGCGCTCAAGCAGCACCCCAAGCTCAACGCCACGATCAACAACGAGACCAACGAGGTCACCTACTTCGACGTCGAGAACCTCGGCATGGCGGTCGACACCGACCGTGGCCTGCTCGCGGCGGTCGTCAAGAGCGCCGGCGACCTCAACCTCGCCGGTCTGGCCCGTAAGATCACCGACCTCGCCGAGCGCACCCGCAACAACCAGGTGACGCCCGACGAGCTCACCGGCGGCACGTTCACGCTGACCAACACCGGCAGCCGCGGCGCGCTGTTCGACACCCCGATCCTCAACCAGCCGCAGGTCGGCATGCTCGGCACGGGCGCGGTCGTCAAGCGTCCCGTCGTGCTCGACACGCCCGAGGGCGAGGTCATCGCGGTGCGCTCGATGGTCTACCTCGCGCTGACCTACGACCACCGCCTGGTCGACGGCGCCGACGCCGCCCGCTTCCTCACGACGATCAAGCGTCGGCTGGAGGAGGGCCGCTTCGAGGCGCAGCTCGGCCTCGCGTAAGGCTCCGCCCAAGGCTCCGCGCGCGACGGCCGGGCGTTCCCCTCGGGGGCGCCCGGCCGTTCCGTGTCCTATCCGGGGGAGCGGCGCCCGCGGGCGTAGTGTGAGGTCATGGCGATCATCGTGACGGGGGCGTCGGGGCTGCTCGGGACGGCGCTGACCGAGGCGCTGCGCGCGGAGGGGCGCGAGGTCGTGCGCCTGGTGCGCAGGCCGGCCCGCGACCCGGGAGAGGTGTCCTGGCGGCCGGGCGAGCGGCTCTCCTCCCTGGAGGCGCTGGAGGGCGCCGAGGCGGCGGTGCACCTCGCGGGCGCGTCCATCGGCGACCGGCGCTGGAGCGAGGCGTACAAACGCGAGCTGGTCACCAGCAGGGTCGACGGCACCCGCACGCTGGTCGGCGCGCTGCGCGAGCTGTCCAGCCCGCCCGAGGTGCTGCTGTCGGCCTCCGGCGTCGACTTCTACGGCGACACCGGCGACCGGGAGATCGACGAGAGCGCGGGCAAGGGCACCGGCTTCCTGGCCGACCTGTGCGAGCGGTGGGAGGGCGAGGCGCTGCGGGCCGAGGAGGCCGGCGTCCGCACCGTGCTGCTGCGCAGCGGGCTCGTGCTGAGCAAGCGGGGCGGGGCGCTCGGCCGCGTCCTGCCGCTGTTCCGGATGGGCCTCGGGGCGCCGCTCGGCACCGGCCGCCAATACTGGTCGTGGATCACCGTGGCCGACTGGGTGGGCGCGGTGCTCCACCTGATCCGGCAGCGGGAGGTGCGCGGGCCGGTCAACCTCACCTCGCCCTCCCCCGTCACCAACACCGAGTTCACCCGTACGCTGGCGAAGGCGGTCGGCAGGAGCGCGATGCCGATCCCCGTGCCCGCGGTCGCGCTCTCGCTCGGCCTCGGCGAGTTCGCCCGCGCGGGGCTGCTGCCGAGCCACCGGATCGTGCCGGGCAGGCTCGTGGGCAGCGGCTACCGCTTCGCCCATACCCGACTCGACGAGGCGCTGCGCGCCGTACTCTAGTGGCCGTTCGTTTCTCTGCAGGTGGGGAGTTCCCGAGATGACACGGTCAGGCCAGTCGCACATTCTCGCGATCGGGGGCGGCTCGTTCCGCCCGAGCCCGCGCTACTCCTTCGTCGAGGCGAGCGGGCTGCTGCGCTACGGGCTGGACCTGACCGGCCAGGACCGCCCCAAGCTGGGCCTGCTGGCGACCGCGATGGGCGACGACTCCGCGTGGATCCTGAAGATGTACGGCGCGTTCGCCGGCTGGGACGTCGAGGTGAGCCATCTGACGGTGTTCCCGATGCCCAATGTGCCCGATCCGAGAGCCTGGTTGCTGGAACAGGACATGATCTACGTGAGCGGCGGCAGCGTGGCCAACCTGATGGCGCTGTGGCGGCTGCACGGCCTGGACGAGGCGCTGACCGAGGCGTGGCGGGCCGGGGTGGTGCTGTCGGGGCAGAGCGCGGGCGCGCTGTGCTGGCACGTGGGCGGCAACACCGACTCCTTCGGCCCCGAGCTGCGCGTGTGGGCCGACGGCCTGGCCCTGCTCCCCTACTCCTGCGGCGTCCACTACGACTCCGACCCGCAGCGCCGCCCGCTGCTGCAGCAGTCGGTGGCGAGCGGCGAACTGCCCGGCGGCTACGCCGCCGACGAGGGCGTCGGCCTGCACTACGTGGGCGCCGAGTTCATCCAGGCGGTGAGCGTCTCGCCCGGCGGCTACGCCTACAAGCTGGAGCACGACGGGGCGGGCGGGGTCAAGGAGTTGCGGATCGAACCGCGCGTGCTGACCCCCTGAATTACCCTTCAAGGGTGAGGGAACGGCACAATAGGCTCATGCGCCCCATCCCCGGGGACGATCCCCACGCACTGGCCATCGTCCGACTCGGCGTCGACGTCCCCTACGAGCAGGCCTGGTCGCTCCAGCGCTGGGTGCACGGCAAACGGGCGGCGGGCGAGCTGCCCGACACCGTCCTGTTCCTGGAGCACGCGCCCGTCTACACGGCGGGCAGACGCACCGCGCCCGCCGAGCGTCCCTCCGACGGCACCCCGGTCGTCGACGTCGACCGGGGCGGCCGGCTCACCTGGCACGGCCCGGGGCAGCTCGTGGCCTATCCGATCGCCGCCGTCACCGACGTGGTCGCCTTCGTCTGCCGCCTGGAGGAGACGATGATCCAGGTGTGCGCCGACTTCGGCGTCTCGGCCCGGCGGGTGAGCGGGCGGGCCGGGGTGTGGGCGATCGGCGACCCCGCGCTGGGGCTGCCCGACCGGCAGCTCGGCGCGGTCGGCATCAGGGTCGCGGGCGGCGTCAGCATGCACGGCTTCGCGCTCAACTGCGCCAACGACCCCCGCTGGTTCAACCGCATCGCGCCGTGCGGGCTGCCCGACGTGGGCGTCTCCTCGCTGTCGGCCGAGACCGGCCGCCGCATCGTGGTCGAGGAGGTCCTGCCGATCGCGGAGAAGCGGCTGGCCGAGGCGCTCGGCAAGGAGGGCTTCGACCTGCACGAGGAGGACCTGCTCCGGCGGTGACCCGGGCCGGCGTCGCGCCGGTCCCGCGAAGCGGTGACCGAATCGCAGCCGAGGACCGACGAAATCCTGACGTTCCCGGATTTACCATCGCCCATGTGAAGCGCCTCATCGCTCTCGTCCTCGGGCTGCTGGTGCACCTGATGACGCTGACCTTCGCCGCGCTCGGCGTGTGGGCGATCGCCGCCCACGTCACCTCGCCGCTCGCCTGGCTGCTCGGCGGGCTGAGCCTGGCGGTCGCCTGGGTGCTGCGGCCGCGCCTGCGGACCATGGCGGGCGACGCCGAGGTCCTGGAGCGCGCGGCGGCGCCCGAGCTGTACGCGCTGGCCGACCGGGTCGCCGACCGCGTCCGGGTGCCCAGGCCGCGCGAGGTCGCGGTGCGCGACCTCGCGACCGACACCTGGTACGGCCGCGTGGGCCCGCTCCGCCGCCCGGTGCTCGTGGTGGGGCTGCCGCTGTGGCTGGCGCTGCCGGCCAGGCAGCGGGTGACGCTGCTGGCGCTCGCGTACGCGCGGGTGCCGACCCGCGAGGAGCTGGTGGTCGGCGGGGCCTTGGAGACGCTGGAGGCCTGGCGCGACGCGCTGATGGAGGCCGGGCCGCTGCGCGTGCGGGAGGAGGCCCAGACGAAGATCACCGCCTCGTCGCTGGGGATCGCCGACCAGCCGGGCACCGCGTACGAGGTGGCGGGCTTCTTCGGCCGCCTGCTCGGCCGGGTGCTCGGCGGCCCGGTGCTGCTGGCCCGGTACGCGCTGGCGCGGCTGGCCCCCGCCAGCGAGGCGGCGTCCCGGCGACGGCAGCGGGAGCTGGCCCTGCGGGCGGCCTCGCCGAAGGACCTGGCCGAGCTGGAGGAGCTGGCCGCCGGCCGCGGCTACGTGGCGCCGATGCAGGCGGCGGCGCTGCGCGGGGAGAGCGTGGCCGCGATCAGGGAGGGCGCGCTGTCCCGCTTCCTGCTCACCGACGACGGCGTGCTCACCTCCGCGCCCGACGGCGAGCTGCTCGACGGCGCCGCTTCCGGCCGGATCGACGAGGAGCTGCGCGCCCATTACGCGCGGGCGATCCGCGGCTTCGGCCTCATCTCCTGACCCGCGGCCGGGCGAGTCGGGCCGCGGACGTAAGCTGGGGACGTGACCGTTGCTCCTGAAGGCCGAAAGCTCCTCCGCCTGGAGGTGCGCAACGCCGAGACCCCGATCGAGCGCAAGCCCCCGTGGATCAAGACCAAGCTGAAGACGGGCCCCGAATACACCGAGCTGAAATCGCTCGTGCGCCGCGAGGGCCTGCACACGGTCTGTGAAGAGGCGGGCTGTCCCAATATCTACGAGTGCTGGGAAGACCGCGAGGCGACGTTCCTCATCGGCGGCGACCAGTGCACGCGCCGGTGCGACTTCTGCCAGATCGACACCGGCAAGCCGAAGGAGTACGACCGCGACGAGCCGCGCAGGGTCGCCGAGTCCGTCCAGCAGATGGGCCTGAAGTACGCGACCGTGACCGGCGTCGCCCGCGACGACCTGCCCGACGGCGGCGCCTGGCTCTACGCAGAGACCGCCCGCCAGATCCACGCGCTGCTGCCCGGCTGCGGTGTCGAGCTGCTGGTGCCCGACTTCAACGGCGACCGCGGCCAGCTGGAGGAGGTCTTCTCCAGCAAGCCCGAGGTGTTCGCCCACAACGTCGAGACGGTGCCGCGCATCTTCAAGCGCATCCGTCCCGCCTTCCGCTACGAGCGCTCGCTCCAGGTGATCACGATGGCCCGCGAGGCCGGGCTGGTCACCAAGTCCAACCTCATCCTCGGCATGGGCGAGACGCGCGAGGAGGTCGTCGAGGCCATGCGCGACCTCCACGCGGCCGGCACCGACCTGCTGACGATCACCCAATACCTGCGGCCGACGCCGCGCCACCACCCGGTGGAGCGCTGGGTCAAGCCGGAGGAGTTCGTCGAGCTGCAAGCCGAGGCCGAGGCGATCGGCTTCGCCGGGGTGCTGTCCGGGCCGCTGGTCCGCTCGTCCTACCGGGCGGGCAGGCTCTACCAGCAGGCCATCGCGGCGCGTCAGAGCGCCTGAGAACGGCTGAGGCCGGGGCCAGGAGCGCGGCTCCTGGCCCCGGCCTCGTCTACCATGGCGGCACCACCGACGACGGGGGTGACCGACCATGGGGGTGCTGGTCCGCACCAGCGAGTTACCGGCGTCGCGACGCCACGAGGTGTGGCGGAGCGTCGTGTGCGACACGCTCGGGCCGCTCGACCTGCGCATCGACCCCGACGCGCCGCTGCGGGGCGAGATCGAGGTCGGCAGGCTCGGCCCGGTGGGGGTGGGCGGCGTGCGCACCTCGACGCCGCACAGCGTGCACCGCACGGCCGGCCTGATCGGGCAGGGCAACCCGGAGCTCTACCGGGTGGTGCTGGCGCTGTCCGGCAGCCCGCGGCTGGCGCAGGGCGACCGCGCCACCCAGCTCAGCCGGGGCGAGTTCGCGATCTACGACTTCACCCGGCCCTACGAGCTGGCCTACGACAGCGCGGTGCGCCTCGCGGTGTTCAGCTTCCCGCGCGACCTGCTCGCCCTGCCGGTCGACGCCGTCGCCAGGCTGGCCGCGGCCCCGATCGGCACGGAGTCGGGCGCGGGGGCTCTGGCCGTGCCGCTGCTGCGGCGGGTGGCCGCCGACCACGCCACCTACACGCCGGCCAGCGCCGCGCGGCTGTCGACCGTGGTGATGGACCTGGTCGGCGCCGCGGTCGCCGAGCGGCTGGAGCTGGCCCGCACGCTGCCCGAGGACTCCCGGCAGCGTACGCTCCTGCTGCGCGTGCACGCCTTCATCGAGGAGCGTCTCGGCGACGCCGGCCTCGATCCGGCCACGATCGCCGCCGCCTGCCACATCTCGGTCCGCTACCTGCACCGGCTGTTCGAGCCGGAGCAGACGACGGTCGCCGCCTGGATCCGGCAGCGGCGGCTGGAACGCTGCCGGGCGGAGCTGGCCAAGGGCGGCACCGAGCCGGTGAGCGCGGTCGCCGCCCGCTACGGGCTGCCCGACGCGGCGCACTTCAGCCGGCTGTTCCGGCGCGCGTACGGGATGTCGCCGGCGGAGTACCGGCGCGCCTCGGAGGTGCGCTGAGCGTCAACCGGCCCGGCACGCAGACGCAAGACCGGCGCCTCCCGTCCCGGCAGAATCGAGGAGTCAAGCCGATTCGTCAGTGAGGATCCGGAAAAATGCAGCTCTTCGTGAACCTGCCCGTCAAGGACCTGGACCGGTCGAAGGAGTTCTTCACCGGTCTCGGCTTCACCTTCTTCGGCATGGCCGAGGGCATGGCGTCGGTGGTCATCAACCAGGAGACGCAGGTGATGCTGCTGACCGAGCCGGTGTTCTCCACGTACGTCGCCAAGGAGATCGCCGACGCGGGCAAGGCCACCGAGGCGATCCTCGTCCTCGGCATGGAGAACCCCGAGCAGGTGGACGCGCTGGTGGACAAGGCGCTGGCCGCGGGCGCGACCCCGGCGGGCGTCAAGCAGGAGGACGGCGTGCGCTACCAGCGCGGTTTCGCCGACCTCGACGGCCACCACTGGGAGGCGCTGTGCCTGGTGCAGCCGGCGTCCTGAGCGCCACGGTCGTCTCCGCCGACGGCACCCCCATCGCCTACGACCGCTACGGGTCGGGCCCGGCGGTGGTGCTCGTGGCAGGGGCCATGATGGAGCGCGCGCACCCCACGATGGCGGGCCTCGCCGAGGCTCTGGCGCCGTGGTTCACCGTGCTCAGCTACGACCGCAGGGGACGGGGCGGCAGCGGGGACACCGCCCCGTACGCGGTCGAGCGGGAGGTCGAGGACCTGGCGGCGGTGGTCGAGGCGGCCGGGGGGAGCGCGAAGGTGTTCGGCGGGTCGTCGGGGGCGGGGCTGGCGCTGGAGGCGGCCACGCGGCTGCCGGGCGTGCGCGAGCTGGCGCTGTGGGAGCCGCCGTACCACGTGGACGACTCCGCGCCGCCGCTGCCCGGCGACTTCGCCGAGCAGCTCGCCGCCCTGGTGGCGGCCGGGCGGCGGGACACGGCCGTCGAGCGGTTCATGGTGGAGGCGGCCGAGGTGCCCGCCGAGGCCGTGGCCGGGATGCGGGCGGAGCCGTTCTGGGCGGCGGCCGAGGCCGCGGCGCACACGCTCGCGTACGAGGCCGCCGTGATGGGGCCGGGCAACGCGCTGCCGGCCGCGCGGCTGGCCCGGATCGACCGGCCGGCGCTGGTGCTCAACGGCGAGGACAGCCCGGCCTGGATGCGGCGGGCGGGCGCGGCCGTGGCCGCCGCGCTGCCGTGCGCGGCCCACCGGGTGCTGGAGGAGCAGACGCACGCGGTGACGGTGGAGGCGCTGGCGCCGGAGCTGCTGGAGTTCTTCGCCAGGAGCTGAGACGTTGCCACACCGGCGGGGCGGGCGAGCCTGGTGGGCGGCGTGTCGTCTGGTGAACACTGGCGGCGTGGACTTCGACGCGCTCATCGCCCGGCTCGACCTCGGGGCCAAGGTACGCCTGCTCACCGGAGCGGACATGTGGTCGCTTCCCCCGATCCCCGAGATCGGGCTGGACCGGATCGTCATGAGCGACGGCCCCATCGGGGTCCGCGGCGAGCGGTGGAGCCCGGGCGACCCGTCGATCGCGCTGCCCAGCCCCACCGCGCTCGCCGCCACCTGGGACCTCGACCTGGTACGGCGGGCCGGGCGGCTGCTCACCCAGGAGGCCCGGCGCAAGGGCGTGCACGTGCTGCTCGCGCCCACGCTCAACCTGCACCGCTCGCCGCTCGGCGGCCGGCACTTCGAGTGCTGCTCGGAGGACCCGTACCTGACGGGGGAGATCGGGGCGGCGTACGTCGAGGGCGTGCAGGAGGGCGGGGTGGCGACCACGCCCAAGCACTTCGTGGCCAACGACTTCGAGACCGACCGCTTCACGGCCGACGTCCGGGTCGGGGAGAAGGCGCTGCGCGAGGTGTACCTGCGGCCGTTCGAGCGGGTGGTGCGGGCCGGGGCTTGGGGGCTCATGACCGCCTACAACGGGGTCAACGGCACCACGATGACCGAGCACGCCGAGCTGGTCCTCGGGGTGCTGAAGGGCGAGTGGGGCTTCGACGGGCTCGTGGTGTCCGACTGGACGGCGGTGCGCTCCACGGAGGCCGCCGCGCTGGGCGGGACCGACGTGGCCATGCCGGGGCCGTACGGCCCCTGGGGCACCAAGCTGGAGGAGGCGGTGCGGGCGGGGCGCGTGCCGGAGCCGGCGATCGACGACCGGGTGCGGCGCGTCCTCCGCCTCGCCCACCGCGTCGGCGCCCTCCGCGCCCCGGGGCCGGCGCCGGCCGGCACGGGCTCAGGCCAGGCCACGGAGATCGACGGGGTGGCGCTGGCGCGGGAGGTGGCGGCGCGGGGGTTCACGCTGCTCACCAACGACGGCCTGCTGCCGCTGCGCGGCGCGCCGACGCTCGCCGTGATCGGCGCCGCCGCCGCCGAGGCGCGGATCATGGGCGGCGGCAGCGCCCAGGTCTACCCCGGCCGGGTGGTCTCACCGCTGGAGGGCCTGCGCGCCCGCGCCGAGGTCCGCCACGCCGTGGGGGCCGACCCGCGCGTCCGCCTGCCGCCGATCCCCTCCCCCGCGAGGGCCCTGTTCCTGAACGGCGACGGGTCCGTGCTGGCCGGCCATCCGCTGCCCACGGCCGAGGCCCGCTGGATCGGGCAGCTCCCGCCCGGCGTGGACGGCGAACGGCTGCGCGCGGTCCGGCTGGTGACGACGTACACGCCGGACGTCTCCGGCGAGCACACCCTCTCGGTCGCGGGCACGGGCGCGTTCACCATGACCGTGGACGGCGGGACCGTCCTCGACGAGACCGTCGAGGCGCCCGGCGACCCGGCGGCGGCGTTCCTGTCGCCGCCCGAGCGGCGGGTGACCGTGCCGATGACGGCGGGCCGCCCGTACGAGGTGGCCCTCACCTCCCCTGCCGGGACGATCGGCGGCCTCGCGTTCGTGGCGTTCACGCTGGGCCACGCCGCCCCCGGTCCCGGACCGGACGAGCTGCTGGCCGAGGCCGTGCGGGTGGCCGCCGCCTGCGACGTGGCCGTGGTGGTGGCGGGGACCACGCCCGAGGTGGAGAGCGAGGGCTTCGACCGTACGGGGCTCGCGCTGCCCGGCCGCCAGGACGAGCTGGTCCGCGCGGTGATCGCGGCCAACCCGCGCACGGTGGTCGTGGTCAACGCGGGCTCGCCGGTCGAGATGCCATGGGCAGAGGAGGCGGCGGCGGTGCTGCTCATCTGGTTCCCCGGGCAGGAGGCGGGCACGGCGCTGGCCGACGTGCTGTTCGGCGACGCCGAGCCGGGCGGGCGGCTGCCGACGACCTGGCCGCGCCGCCTCGCCGACGCGCCGGTGTCCGCCGTGACGCCCGTGGACGGGGTCCTGGCCTACGACGAGGGCCCGCGCATCGGCTACCGGGCGTGGCGGGGGGCGGGGGCCGAGCCGGCGTTCTGGTTCGGGCACGGCCTGGGGTACACGACGTGGTCGTACGACCAGATCGCCGCCGAGGGCGCGCACAGCGCGATGGCGGTGACGGTGGCGGTCACCAACACCGGTGACCGGCCGGGCCGCGAGGTCGTGCAGCTCTACGCCCACCCGTCCGGGGAGCCCGGGGACGTGCGGCTGGCCGGGTTCGACGTGGTCGAGGCCGAGCCGGGGCGGACCGTGCTGTCCACCGTGTTCCTCGACGAGCGGGCCTTCCAGGTGTGGGACGGCGGCTGGCGTACGGTGGAGGGCGAGCACGTGGTCACGGCGGGGCGCGGCGTCGCCGATCCGCGGCTGTCGATCACGGTGGAGATCCGGCCGGAGATGTAGCTCATCGCGAAATCGGCGGCCGCGTTTTCCATTGTCCACCAGTTGGTTTGTATCCTTCAGAGCATGGCAAAGTCCGAGGACCCAGAGAAGCCGGGGCGCATCAAGCAGCTCCGCATGATCGCGCAGATCATCAAGCAGGCCAACCCCAAGGGGATGCCGATCGTCTTCCTCTCCGCGATGGGCACGCTTGCCGTGATCGTCGTGATCGGCCTGGTCACGGACTATCTGTGGTATTCGCTGTTCATCGGCGTGCTGGCCGCGGTCACGGTGGGTCTGGTGGTCTTCGGGCAGCTCGCCCAGAAGGCCCAATACTCGATCCTGCACGGCCAGACCGGCGCCGCCGCGGCCGTGCTGCAGGGCATGCGGGGCAACTGGCAGGTCACGCCCGCCATCGCGGTCAACCGCGACCAGGACCTCGTGCACCTCGTGGTCGGCCATCCCGGCGTGGTGCTCGTGTCGGAGGGCCCCGGCAACCGGGTGGCGAAGATGCTCGCGGCTGAGAAGAAGCGGGTCGCGCGGGTGGTGCTGGGCGTCGAGATCTACGACGTGCAGTGCGGTGACGGCGAGGGGCAGGTGCCGCTCGGCAAGCTGCAGCGCCACCTCATGAAGCTGCCGCGCAACCTGAAGAAGCCGGCCGTCAACGAGGTGAAGGACCGCCTGCGCTCGCTGCCGCGCAACATGCCCCTGCCGAAGGGGCCGATGCCCAAGGGCGCCCGCATGCCGCGCGGCCCCAAGATGCGCTAGTGCTGTCCGTCTCTTCGCGGGCCAACCGCTGGTGGTGGGACGGCAACGCCGACGACTACCAGGTCGAGCACGGCGGGTTCCTGCGCGACACGGGGTTCGTGTGGTGCCCTGAGGGGCTCGACGAGGCCGAGGCGGGGCTGCTGGGCGAGGTGCGCGGCCGCCGCGTCCTGGAGATCGGCTGCGGCGCCGCCCAGTGCGCGCGCTGGCTGGCCGCCCAGGGGGCCGAGGTGGCCGCGTTCGACGTCTCGCACCGGCAGCTCCAGCACGCCCGGCGGATCGACCTCGACACGGGGCTGCGCGTCCCGGCGGTGCAGGCCGACGCCGAGGCGATGCCGTTCGCCGGCGCGTCGTTCGACGTGGCGTGCTCCGCCTTCGGGGCGCTGCCGTTCGTGGCCGATCCCGGGGCCGTCTTCCGTGAGGTGCGCAGGGTGCTGCGGCCGGGCGGGCGGTTCGTGTTCTCGGTGAGCCATCCGGTGCGGTGGGCGTTCCCCGACGATCCGGGGCCGCGCGGGCTGACGTCCGACCGGTCCTACTTCGACCGCTCCCCCTACGTGGAGCGGGACGAGCACGGCACGCCCACCTACATCGAGCATCACCGCACGCTGGGCGACTGGGTCGGCCTGCTGGTGGCCTCGGGGCTGACGATCACCGGGCTGCTGGAGCCGGAGTGGCCCGAGGGGCACGACCGGGTGTGGGGCGGCTGGAGCCCGCTGCGCGGCCGGCACCTGCCCGGTACGGCGATCTTCAGCTGCGCGCGTACCTAGCCGCCATGGCGTGGAAGATCTCCTTGGGCTCCCACCGGGTGTCGCCGAGCATCCGCACCACGCCGTAGGAGCCGAGGTCGGCCGCGCCGGTGCGGTTGTAGGCGGCGTAGGTGAACCATACGGCGGCGTCCACGCCCTCCCGCTCGAAGACGTCCATGAGCTCGTGGAAGTAGCGGACCTGCTCGCCCTCGTCGCGCACCGCGCCCTCGGGCACCACCCACGCCGAGCCGCCGCGATCGCCGGCGCCCGCGTACGGGCAGGTGCCGAACTCCGTCACCGCGACCGGCTTGCCGTGCTTGAGGTGGGCGCGCAGCTCGTCGACGTAGTCGTGGGCGTTGTGGGCGGCACGGTAGGCGTTCACGCCGACGAGGTCGAACGGCGCCCAGTCCACCGGCTCCCAGGCCCCCGAGGCGTAGGTCAGGGGGCCGCCGAACAGCGGCCGCACCGTCTCGGCGACCCGCGCCAGATAGGCGTTGAAACGCGGCATGACCTGCATGAGCTCCATCCACCAGGCGATGTCGCCGGTCATCATCGCCCGCAGCCGGTCGCGGTAGCCGTCCCCCTCGATGAACCCGTGGCCGAAGGCGGACATCTCGCAGCCGGCGACGAGCACGACCGCGGCGCCGGTGCGGCGGACCGACTCGGCGCGCTCGGCCGCGTCGGCGAGTAAGGCGATCGTCTCGTCCGGCCCGAGGTCCACGGGGGCCGGGGAGAACCAGACCTCCAGGCCCGCGGCGGCGGCCCGCTCGGCGGCCACGGCGATGCGCGCGGGGTCGCGGCCGTAGACGCGGACCAGGTCGCAGTGCAGGTCCCCGGCGATCACCCGCATCTCGCGGGCGACCTGGTCGGGGTCGAACGCCTTTCTGGACAGGTCGTCGCCCGGCAGGAACCCGGTGTCGTAATTGATGCCCTTTTTCACGAATTTTCCCCTTTTATATGTGAGAAGCCGTGCTCCAGCAGGGCGAAGCCCAGCTCGACGTCGTCCGCCAGCCGCCGGCCCGCCTCCTCCAGCCCGGCGCCCCCGGCGACGCGCTGGAAGAACGCCTCCTGGAGGGTGCCGATGACGGCGGTGATCTGCGCGGCCATGAGCTGCGCCGCGAGATCCCCTCCGTCCCCCGGAGCCGCCCCCTCGCCGTCAGGTCCCGGTGCGCCCGCGAGCGCGGCGGCCAGCTCGTGGCGCTCGCTCATGCGCACCGCCTGCAGCGCGCCGATCAGCGCCGGGCTCGACGCGATGACGCGCACCTTGGCCAGCAGCGCCTCGACGTCCATCTCGCCCGTGCCCTGGGCGGCCATCGACAGGAAGTGCGCGCGCAGCGCGTCGAGCGGCGCGCGCCCGTCCCGGCGCCCGGCTGCCACGACGGCGGCCAGGTCGTCCTTCACCCCGTCGGTGACCAGGCACTCCTTGGTCGGGAAGTAGCTGAACAGGGTCACCTTGGCGACACCGGCCGCCTCGGCGACCTCGTTGACGGTCACCGCGTCGTAGCCCCGCTCGTCGAACAGCCGCAGCGCCACCTCCGCGATCCGCCGCCGCGTCTGCTCCTTCTTCCGCTCCCTGAGTCCCGCCATCATCATGCGGACAGCATAAACCGTACCGGGTACATTTTTGAACCCGGTACGCTTTTTATCGGGAGAACGTCACATGCGGACGACCATCGTGTTGGACACCCGGTCGTGCAGGCCGCGGTGGTCGCGGTCCCAGATCAGCGCGGGCACGGCCAGGCAGAGCAGCACCGTACGCACCAGCACGGGCAGCAGGCGGGGGCTGCCGCCGTCCATCGCCGCGACCCTGATGCCCATGAGCCGCTGCCCGAACGTCTGCCCCATGAGCGCGACGAGCAGCAGATACTGGACGGCGAACACCGTCACCACCGCCCACGGCGCATCCGCCGGGTTCATCCGCAGCAGCAGCTGCACGACCACCCACGTGCAGATCATCCAGTCGATGACCAGCGCCACGATGCGGCGGCCCCAGCCGGTGACCGATCCGCTGCCCTCCTGGGGCAGCCCCAGGCGCTCCCCCGGATATCCGAGGTCGATGCCGGCGGACCTGACCCCGCCGAGCCACGTCTGCGTCCACCGGGGCTCCTTGCTGCTCATGCCTTCAACGGTATCCGCCCGGGCGGCCGGTCCGCGTCGTGACCCAACCGCGTCATGGACCCGCCACCATGGACCGCATGCCACAGGGGGACGACCTCGACCAGCGCTTCAACGAGCTGGTCGGACAGATAGACGAGGGTGAGCGGCGCCGCATGCGCGCCGAGGCGACCAGGGCCGCCAAGGAGGCCGGAAGCCGCAGGGAGCGGGCTCGCCGTACCCGCTCGCCCGGCTCCGGGACCGCTTCGGGAACGCCGCGCCCCCGAGGCGGCGGACGGGGCGGTGGTGGCCGGCGCTGGTGGTCGTGTCGGCGGTGGTCGCCGCCGCGGGGCTGGTCGTGACCTTCCGGCCCGGCCTGCTGGCCCCGCCGGGAGCGCTGGTCGAGGAGGCCGTCGCACCGGTGGTGGACGCCGTCTCCTCCGACCCGTACGCCGGCTCGCCCGCCGCGGACTACGCCGACGGGATCGCGGGCTTCGTCCTTCCCGAGGCCAGGGCGATGGGCGGCCTGTCGCGCAAGGACGTGGCCAAGGGGCTGGAGCGCGTACGCGACCTGCTGGCGGCGGCGTACCTCGACAGGAGGACGCTGGAGGGCGGCGACCCGGACGCCTTCGTCGCCGCCCTCGACCGCGACCAGCGCCGGACCTTCAGCCTGGACCCGGGCGCGGACGGCCTCGGCAGGGAGGCGGTCAACAGCTTCGCCCCGGGCACCGCCGTGCCGGCCACCGACGTCGTCAAGGTCAAGGGTGAGATCACCCTCGGGACGTTCCACGAGGACGGCCTGCGCGGGGTGGAGGTGAAGCTCAACCACCTCGTCGTGTACGCCGTGCATCGGCCCGGTCAGCCGCGGACCGTCATCCGGGTCGTCACCCACCCCACCGGACGGGTGCTGCTCCACCGCGACGGCGGCCGGCTGGTCGCCTGGGTGAGCGACTGGGGCGCGAGCGCCACGCCCGCCCGCTGCGACACCGACGACGGCTACATCCACCCCGTCTACGACGACCTGCCGCCCGGCACCGTGGCGCCGACGGGCGTGCCGCACGACCCCTACGTCCTGGACGAGGAGCCCTTCGATGAAGGGTGCAGGGCGTCGCAGGAGACCTGACCCTGCGTAACATGTGCGAAACAGTCGGGACACCATGCGGAAACGCCCTAGCCCTAGCGTCGCAATGATGGCCAGTCCCCAGGGAGGTTCGAGAGTGTTCAACTCCGCCGACGACGTCCTGAAGTTCATCAGTGACGAAGGGGTGCAGTTCGTCGATGTCAGGTTCACCGACCTGCCGGGGACGACGCACCACTTCACCTTCCCGGTAGAGAACTTCGGCGCGAGCGTCTTCACTGACGGGCTCATGTTCGACGGTTCGTCGATCCGTGGTTTCCAGCAGATCCACGAGTCGGACATGCTCCTGCTGCCCGACCCGGCCAGCGCCGTCCTGGATCCGTTCCGGCAGCACAAGACGCTCAACATCAACTTCTTCGTGCACGACCCGCTGACCGGCGAGGCCTACAGCCGCGACCCGCGCAACGTCGCCCGCAAGGCGGAGGAATACCTCAAGGGCACCGGCATCGCCGACACGGTCTACTTCGGCCCTGAGGCCGAGTTCTACATCTTCGACGACGTCCGGTTCGAGACCCGCCAGAACGCCGGCTACTACTACATCGACTCCATCGAGGGCGCCTGGAACACCGGCAAGGCCACCGAGGGCGGCAACCTCGGCTACAAGCCGCGCTACAAGGGCGGCTACTTCCCGGTGCCGCCGATGGACCACTTCACCGACCTGCGCTCGGAGATGGTCCGCAACCTCATCGAGTGCGGCATCGACGTCGAGATGCAGCACCACGAGGTGGGCACCGCCGGGCAGGCGGAGATCGACTTCAAGTTCGGGACGCTGCTCAAGACCGCCGACAACCTGATGCTGTACAAGTACATCATCAAGAGCACGGCGATGGAGTTCGGCCACACGGTCACGTTCATGCCCAAGCCGATCTTCGGTGACAACGGCTCCGGCATGCACTGCCACCAGTCGCTGTGGAAGGACGGCTCGCCGCTGTTCTACGACGAGGTCGGCTACGCGGGCCTGTCCGACACCGCCCGCTACTACATCGGCGGCCTGCTCAAGCACGCCCCGTCGCTGCTGGCCTTCACCAACCCGACGGTCAACTCCTACCACCGCCTGGTGCCGGGCTACGAGGCTCCGGTCAACCTGGTCTACTCGCAGCGCAACCGGTCGGCCTGCGTCCGCATCCCGATCACGGGCTCCAACCCGAAGGCCAAGCGCATCGAGTTCCGGGTGCCCGACCCGTCGTGCAACCCGTACTTCGCCTTCGCGGCGATGCTCATGGCCGGCATCGACGGCATCCGCAACAAGATCGAGCCGCCGGAGCCGGTCGACAAGGACCTCTACGAGCTCCCGCCCGAGGAGGCCCGCAACATCCCGCAGGTGCCCGGCTCCCTCAGCGACGTGCTCAACGCGCTGGAGGAGGACCACGACTACCTGCTCGAAGGCGGCGTCTTCACGCCCGACCTGATCGAGACGTGGCTGTCGTACAAGCGGGAGAACGAGGTCGACCCGATCCGCCTCCGCCCGCACCCGCACGAGTTCGAGCTCTACTACGACGTCTGATCGGGGCAAGCCCCTGACTCAGGGCGATACAGGGCATCCGGCGTGAGGCCGTCGAGCGACCAGCCGTTCAGGGCATGCTCGGCGGCCTCACGCATGCGCTCGCCGGCCGGCTGCGACACAGCCGGCCAACGAGGCTACGGCGGCTGCGAGGTCAGGGGGCTCCTGGTTGAGATCCAGGACATGCACGTGGACGTGGATGTCCGAGTTCTTGATCCTGTACGGCTCCGCCGGCGGCGTCCCGGAGGCATAGACGAGGTGCCCTTCGGTGAGGCCCAGAGCGGTGCAGTAGGAGATCAGCTGGAACAGATGCTCCGTTGGCGGGGTGCCGCCCAGCGCCTGGTATTTCGCGTCCACGACCGCGGTGGGCCGCCCGTCGCGAGAGATGAGAATGTCCGGCCGGAAGACCGCCCGCCTCTGCTGATCGAGCCGGCGCCTCTGCTGGGCGGCACAGCGCAGGCTGTACGGCGAAAGCCCCGCGGCCAGTTGCCGGGTGAGGAAGCGTTCGAAGATCTGGGCCATGTCCAGGATGAACCCGTCGATCCGTATTGCCTGCTCGCCCTCCTGCTGGAGTGAGGCTCCGGAAAGGATCAGTTCAGCCAACCGGAGCGCAGGCACATAACGCTCGTTGAGCCGGGAGGGCCGCCACGGCGGCAGCGGTGCCCCGGGGCGAACGGGGACAACGCCAACCAGCCTCCCGCTCAGATGACGCAGCAGCGTGGCCGTGCTGTCCGCGACACCGGGGAGGGTCTGGGCGAGCTCGATCGCACCAAGGAGTATCCGGTTCTCGGAGATGTCGGCCAGGTAGTCGTCATAGGCGACCTCGATCGCGGTAGGCAGCCCCAACCGGCGGCTCAGCTGGGCGCTGGTCCTGATCCGGCCCCGTACGACGGTGAGAGCGTCCTCGCGGTAGACATAACCGTGCAGAACTCCGCTGCGAAGCACGCGCTCCGCCTCGCGGGCGAACACCGTGGCCAGGGCGGGCACGAGCAGGTCGTCGACGGCAGCGGTGATCTGTCGGTGTTGCCAGACGTTGTCGTCACCGAGCAGGCCGAGGAGCCGCCGGACGGGCATTTTCGGTTGGATGCGTAATTCGACGGCGCCGTCGTGGTGACCGAGCCGTACGATCCCGACACGCTGGCGTCCCGCGAGCCGCCATCGTCCGCCCACGGTGGGGGTGAGGGCCACCAGTTCGGGAACGGTGGCCAGCGTGGCGACCTGCGCCGCAGTCAGAGGCCAGGGCTCGCCGCCGCCGGCCTCGGCGAGGTCGAGATGCAGGGTCACGACGGAGTGTCAGCGAGCGCGGCGAGCAGGACCGGCAGGCCGTACTCGGCTTCGACGTCGTCGACTTTGCCGTAGAGCTGATCCTCCAGCAGGGGAAGGATCTCGGCCGCCCAGATGAGTTCCAGCCCGCGCCGGGTGGCCACATCGGGCGTCATCAGGTAGGAGGGGCCGACGGCGCGGTCCGGGTCGTTCAGCCGGCGGTTGACCTCCTCCAGCAGGAGCGCGGGTAGAAGGGGAAGTTGCTTGTGCTCCAGCCAGCGGCGTAGCAGCCCGTCGACCGGGGACCGGTCAGGGGCCAGGGCACGAAAGGCGAACCGGCGGCGCATGGCCGCGTCGATCAATGCCACCGAGCGGTCGATGGTGTTCATCGTGCCGATGATGAAGACGTTCTTGGGCAGTTTGAACGGCTCGTCCGGCGAGTACTGCAGCATGATCTCGTGGTTACGGTATTCCAGGAGAAAGTACAGCTCGCCGAACACCTTGGCCAGATTGGCGCGGTTGATCTCATCGATGACGAGGACATAAGGCCGGTCCGGTTCCTTCTCCGCGGCTTCCACGGCGTTCTTGAACGGGCCCGGCACCAGGTCGAAGCCGATCGTGCCGTTCTCGCCGAGCCGGGGGCGGAAGCCTTCGATGAAGTCCTCGTACCCGTAGGAAGGATGAAACTGCACGAGGCTGGTGCGATCGGGTCCGGCCAGCGCCTCACCGAGTTTGGTGGCCAGGTAGGTCTTGCCGGTGCCGGGCGGGCCGTAAAGGATCAGCTGCCGCTTGGCGGTCAGCAGGTCGGCGGTCTCCTGCAGCCAGCCGAGCGGCATGAGCAGGCCGTCGGCGAATTCCTGCGTGAGCGCCGGCACGATCAGGCCGCGGGTCTCGTCCTGGGCGAGCACCTCGTCGGTGACCTGTTCCTCCAGCCCGGCGCCGGTGGCCAGTGCCGCGATCACACTGGTCAGCTCGCCGATCGTCATCACGGTCTTGAGCTTGGCCTGGGCTTCCGCGGCAAGGGTCTGACGGCTCATAGGGGTGGGGTTCCACTCGACCGAACGGCGGCGCGCCAGGCCACGGCCGGCGGAATCGTCGTAGTACGCATCGCCGGTGATGGTGCCGACGTAGACGGCATCACCGTCGACGGTCGCGATGAGATCACCGGTTTGGAAGCCGCTGAGGAAACGCCACAGCTGCCCGGCCACGACATCCTTCTTGCCTTGTTTGGCATCGGGGAGCCCGGCGGCGACGGCGTCCTTGACCTGCTGCCGGGAGGCGCCTGCAGGGAGTTGTCCAACTTCGGAGAAGCTGACCGAGCAGAAGCCGTCGGCCAGCCACAGCGGGATCGCGTTGACGCCGTCGACGTTGGCCCCCCGTACCAGCCAGCCCTTCTGCGGCCGTGGCGGCGGAGGCGGCTCCCAGCGAGACCGCCAGGGCTCGTCATAGAAGCTGAACCGTCCACCGTGTTCTGCCTCGATCCGCAGGCGGATCGCGTGGATGTCACGATCGAGATCGCCGGTCGGCTCGGCCAGCCGATCGGCGAAGGCATCCCGGATGAGCTGCTTGTTGCGCTCGACGGACACCGGGGCGAACACGTCGGGGAACAGCAGGAACAGCAGCACGTGATACTGAGCACGGGCCCGTGACTTGCCGTCGAAGTCGGCGAGCACCGACTCGGCGAGGTCCCGGAAGCGCCACGGATCCTGCAGAACCGATTCCCGTTCGTCATGAGGCAGCTTCACCAGAAGCCGCATGAGGCGGATGAGGAACGCGAACTGGGCCCAGCGGTAGTTGAGGAACGCTTGGCCACCCTTCATGTATCCCGGTGAGGCCGCCGCGGCTAACGCGTCGGGCACCTTCACCTCGAAGGACGCCCACGACAGCACGCTGTCCAGAATCTCGAATTTGCGGTGGACGCCGATCGTGGCCGGGCTCAGCGGCATGAGGTTGAGATAGAGCAGTTCGGCGGCAAGAACGATCGCCTCGTCGCTGCTTTCGGAGATCTGCCGTTTGAGCTTGACCAGGAACTCGTCGGAGGACTCGTCGAAGTTCTCCACGAACCGGCGGAACAACTCGTCCGCGGCGTCTGGCGTCCACGCTCGCAGGCCGGGAGCGAAGGACGACTGCCCGCTCAGCACCCCGCGTTCGACCACCTCGCGTGCCGCCCGGCACACGATCACGCCCTGTTCCCGATCCATCAGGAATCCCTTCTGTATGAATTCCTTTCTACATCTTCCGGCAATCCTGCGTGACACGAAAGGGCAGGACCCGAAGGTGCGGCGAACTGCGACGAATTTCGTGCTATTTCGGCATATGTTACTTAAAGGGCGCTATTGGGTGGGAGCTGCAGCGAGCTCAGAGTGTTCTGCGGACGAGATCAGATGATCCGCATTTCGGCCCGTTCCCGGTGGCGCCGCGCATTCAGCGTCGAGGTGCCGCTGTTGACCAGCGGCGAGTACTGCTGGGCGCGTCAGGCGGTGGTGTCGAAGCGGGGGGTGGCCGGGGTGAGGATCGCCGGGCGTGGGGTGGCGGCGGGCCAGAGGGTGGTCAGGTCGGCCGCGAGCGCGGCCGTCAGGGACTCGATGTCGGCGCGGGCCGTCTCGTGCAGGGCCTCGGCGACGATGAGGACGTCGGTCGTGTCCGGGCGGACGGCGGACAGGCCGCTCTGGCGGTTCGTCCAGCGGCGCGCGTGGGCGCGGCCCTCGGCGTCGGCGAAGACGACCTCGCCGGGCGCCGGGTGCTCGCTGTCGCCGGAGAAGGTGAGGTACGTCTCCTCTCCGGTCGCGTACCTCACCTCCAGGTCGCCCGCGACGCGGGAGACGTCGAAGACGGCGACCGGGATCGCGTAGGCGACGGACACCGCGTTGCACAGGTCGATGAGGGGGTGCAGGCGGGGCAGGGCGCCCTCCTTGCGGAAGCGGCGCAGCAGCGACTCCGAGGCGCATCTGTACTGGGTGGGCTTGAGCCCCATCCGGGTGAACACCCGCCGCCAGGCCCGGATCTCCGGCAGCTCGCTCTCCGTGGCGGTGGCCAGGCGCTTGGCGGCGGCCTCGGTGTAAGGGACCAGCCGGTCGTCCACGGACACGCCGTCGTGCAGGCCGCGCGCGGCGAGGACGCCGGGCACCAGCTCAGGGAAGTCGCGCCACAGGGCCGCGGAATGCTGGAAACGCACAACCGTTCACGATACCCGGACCCGCCGGGCGCGGGCGGCAGCCAGGCCGTAGCAGGCGCAGGTGAGTGCGGTGAGGACGGCGGCGGCCAGCAGCGGACGGCCGATCACGCCCATGACGGCGACGCCGAGCGTGGCCCCGGCCTGGCGGAAGGCGTTGAGCACGCCGCCCGCCGTGCCCACCGTGCCCGCCGGGGCCCGGCCGGCCATCCCCGCCATGAGCGCGGGCAGCACGAACGACAGTCCGAGGCCCGTCACCACCAGCCACGGCGCGACGGCCTCGGTCAGGGCCAGCCCGCCCAGCCCGGCCGCGACGAGGGCGAGGCCGGCGAGGATGGGCGGGCGCGGCCCGTGGCGGGCGACGAGGCGGCCGGTGAGCAGCGGGTTCACGGCCATGGGGAGCGTGAGTGGCAGGAAGGCCAGCCCGGCCGCCATGGGGGTGAGGTGGCGGACGTCCTGGAACATCAGGGTGAGGACGAACAGTGCCCCGGAGAAGGCGAAGTTCGCGACCACGCCCGCCAGCAGCTCGGGCCAGGTGGCGGCGAGCAGGCCGCCGGGCAGGGCCGGGTCGGGGCTGCGGCGTTCGGCGGCCACGAGCGCCGCGAGCGCGGCCACCGCGAGGGCGCCCGCGACGGGCGAGGCGTCGATCACGGCCTCGGCCAGCAGCCCCAGGAACGCGCCCGCCAGGGCCTGCACCCGCCAGTCGATGCCGCGTACGCCGCGCGGGGAGGTCACCGGGCGGACGGCCAGCAGGCTGACGGCGGCGAGCGGCAGGTTGACGAGGAAGACGGCGCGCCAGCCGTACAGGTCCACGAGCAGGCCGCCGAGCAGCGGCCCGGCGGCCAGTGCGGTGCCGGTGAGCGCGGCCCACACGCCGGTCGCGCGGGCGCGGGCGGCGGGCTCGGAGTACATCTCGGCCAGCAGCCCGAACGAGCCGCCCGTGCAGAGCGCGGCGGCCACGCCGAGCAGCGCCCGCGCCGCGATCAGCACATCGAGGTGCGGCGCCGCGGCGCACAGCAGCGAGAGCCCGCCGAACGCGGCCACGCCGAGCTTGAACACGCGGGCCGCGCCGTACCTGTCGGCCACGGAGCCACCGGTGAGGAGGGCGGCGGCGAAGGCGACGGTGTACGCGTTCACGGCCCACTGCTGGCCGGCCGGCGAGCCGCCGAGCGAGTCCCGCAGGCCGGGCAGGGCGACGGTGAGCACCGTGGTGTCGAGCATCACCAGGAAGTACGCGAGGGAGAAGCCGAACATACGCATGCCGCCCAGCCTGCGGAAACCCGCATGTCCCGCTCAACAGGGACGTCCTGAGGGAGCGTTCGGGAGAACCGTATGCTGGCCGGCATGGATTTACGGCAGTTGCGCGGGTTTGTGGCGGTGGCGGGCGCGGGGACGGTCACCGAGGCCGCCCACGCCCTCGGCCTGGCCCCGGCGTCCGTGTCGGAGCAGGTGCGCCGGCTGGAGCGGAGCCTCGGCGTGACGCTCTTCGAGCGGACGTCCCGGGGGATGCGGCTGACGGAGCCGGGCGCGACGCTGCTGGCGCGGGCGCCGGCGTTGCTGGACCACGCCGAGGAGGTGCGCCGGGCGGTGACCGGCGGACGGCGCCGGGTCCAGCTCGGCGCGCTGGAGATGGTGGCGGCGGCCCGGCTGCCCGCGGTGATCCGCCGGCTGGCCGAGCGCCGTCCCGACCTGGACGTCGACGTACGCGCCCTGCCCCGGCGCGACCTGCTCGCCGGGGTGGCCGACGGGCGGCTGGACGCGGCGCTGCTGCTGGACACGGGACACCGGGTGGGCGGGCTCGGCTTCGACCCGCCGGACGGGCTCGACTTCCTGGACGTGGGCGAGGTGCGGCTGTCGCTCGTCGCGGCGCCCGGCGGTGACACCGAGCCGCTGCTGGTCAGCCCGCGCGGCTGCACGATCCGGCTGGCCGCCGACCGGCTGCCGGGCGCGGATCTCGTGCCGCGCAGGGAGCTGACCAGCATCGCGACCGCCCGCGAGTGGGCCAGGCAGGGACTCGGCAGCGCGCTGCTGCCGGACTTCGCCGTGGACGCCGATCTGACCGCCGGCACGCTGGTGCCCCTGGGCCCGCCGGCCGCCGGCGCCGGTCCGCCGTTCACGCTGGCGTTGCGGCTGGTGTGGCTGCGCGGGCGGGAGCCCGCCCTGCGCGAGGTGCTCTACGCCATGGCGTCCTGAACGTCCGGCGAGCCCTGCCCGAGGGCGGCGAGGAGGTGCGGGAGGCGGCCGGTGGCGGCGGCGACGCGCAGCGTGTCCTGGTACTCCCGCCAGTGCGCGACCTGCCCGTCACGCGCCCTGAGCACGCCGGCGAAGGAGGCCGAGCACCGCTCGCCGGTCCCCGGGAGGGCGGCGCCGAGCTCGTACTCGACGATGACGACGTCGGGGTCGGCGGTCTCGTGGACGGTGACCGCGCTCATCTCCAGCCGGAACGGCAGCGCGGCCCGTCCGGCGCGGGCATGGTCGAGGAACGCCGCCCGCCCCTCGATCTTGCGCGGCCGGCCGGGGGCGGCGAACGGCGTCTCCACGACGACGTCCTCGGCCCAGAGCTCCTCGTCGTCGTGCTCGCCGCTCAGGTAGCCACGCAGCCGGTCGAACACCTCGCGTGCGCCCATGGCGCCTCCTCGGCATCTAAGATGAGTACGCACTCATGTTGAGTGACGATAATGAGTGCCGACTCAGGTTGTCAACGAGAGAGGGAGGACGCCGGTGGCCCAGTTGCGTGCCGACGCCCGGCGCAACCGCGAGCGCATCCTGGCCGCCGCCGAGGAGGTCTTCGCCGAGCGTGGCGCGTCGGCGTCCACGGAGGAGGTGGCGGCCCGCGCAGGGGTGGCGATCGGCACGGTGTTCCGGCACTTCCCGGCCAAGGACGACCTGATCGCCGCCATACTCAAGGCACTGCTCGCCCGGCTGGTGTCCGAGGCCGGCGAGCTGGCGGCGAGTGGCGACCCGGAGACGGCGCTGTTCGCGTTCTTCACCCGTGTCGTGGAGGCGGCGGCGGCCCGCAGGACGGTGGCCGAGCTGCTCACGGGCGGCGGGGCGGACCTGCGGCTCGGCGGCGCGCTCCGGGCGCTGGACGAGCCCCTGGGCACGCTGCTGCGCCGCGCTCAGGAGGCCGGCGCGGTCCGCGAGGACGTACGGCTGGAGGAGGTCACCGCCCTGCTGGCGGCCGCCTCGCAGGCGGCCCTGCTGGCCGGCTGGACGCCGGAGCTGCAGGACCGCACACTGGAGATCATCTTCAGGGGCTGCCGGCCCTGAGCCGGTAGAGGACGTGCCGGCGCAGCGGGCTGTGCTCCGGCACGGACGGGTGGTCGAAGTCCTCGGCCGGGTCCCTGGTCATGCCGAGGCGCCGCATGACGGCCTGCGAACGCAGGTTGGTGGTGGCCGTCATGGAGATGACCTCCGTCAGGCCGGCCTCCTCGAAGGCGTACCTGAGCGCCCGCCTGGCGGCCTCCGTGGCGTAGCCGTGCCCCCAGGCGGGGCGGGCCAGCCGCCAGCCGATCTCGGCGGCGGGCAGGAAGGGAGCGTCGAAGGTCTGCCAGGCCAGCCCGGTGAAGCCGATGAACTCGCCGGTGCCGATGACCTCCAGCGCCCACAGGCTGTAGCCGCGCTCGTCGAACTGCCGCTCGATGCGGTCCACCATGATGTCGCTCTGCTCGCGCGTGAGCGGCGCGGGGTAGTGCTCCATGACGGCGGGGTCGGCGTTCATGGCCGCGAAGGGCTCGCGGTCCTCCTCGCGCCATCTGCGCATGATCAACCGTTCTGTCCTCATCCGAGCAACGATAGGCCCTCAGCGCCGGGACCTGATCCCCGTCACGCGGCGCAGGACATCCCACCAGAAGGGCGCCCCGAACAGCAGCGCCACGTACGTCAGCAGGAAGCCCGGCCAGTGGCTGGGCGTCATCAGGCGGTTCCACCAGCTGGAGCCGTTCCACTCGACGCTCGGCCCGCCCTGCTCCGGGAACGACACGCTGACCAGCGCCTGGCCGAGCATCCGCACCAGGGCAGGCCGGCTCATCGTCTCGGTGACGCAGTGCACGGGGTCCGCACCGGCGCACTGGGCCTTCAGCTCGCTGTACGCGTCGGGCCCGGCCTCGGACACGGCGGTCACCGAGGCGCGGAAGGCGTTGTCGCGCAGCAGCGTCTTGGCGTACTCCAGCCCGTCCATGGTGAACACCAGCGTCACCAGCAGGCTCAGCACGGCGAGCACCCATTTGACGTAGCGCTTGTAGAGCAGCGACAGCCGCTGCATCTCCCCGTCGAACCAGGTCTCGACGCCCTGCCGGAAGCGGCCGAGGTCGCGCTGGGCGGTCTCCCAGACGCCCTTCAGGTGGCCGTACAGCGGGCTGTCGGCGGCCTTGAGCTTGGCGAGGAAGCGCTCCACGTCGCCGTCCTCGCTCGTCGCCAGCTCCATGACCGCGACCGAGAAGCGGCCGGGCGGGATGTCGGCGATGCTGGTGCGCCCGCGCTTGGCATGGTCGATCTCGCGGACCCGCTCGTAGAGCAGCTTGATCACGGCGTCGTCGGCCTTGGCCCGGGGGTCGGGCACCACGCCGGCCTCGGGCGGGGCGGGCAGGTCGCTGTAGCGGGGCCGCGGGTCACGCAGGAACGGCAGCCGGGTGAAGACGTCGCGTACGCGGGCGGGCAGCCAGGACCCGTTCAGGTCGGCGCCGTCCAGCGTGTCCCTGAGGTAGGCCCACAGGAACTTGCTGCGGATGGACAGCAGCCGCACGACCGCCTCGTTGAGGCCGCTCACCAGGAGCGACAGCAGCAGGAACGACACGGCCAGGCCGAGGGCGAGATCCACGTAGACGGATAACATCGCGCCTTGATACACCCGCCGGGCGACGCCCATCAACCCTCGTAGAAGACGCGTTCCACCACCTTCCGGGCGCGGCGGGTGACGCGGCGGTAGTCGTCGAGGAAGTCCTCGGAGCCGTCGGGCGGGTAGCCGAGGGTCTGGGCGATGAGCCGGCGCTCGCCCGCGTCGCGCGGCACGCTGTCGCCGGGGCGGCCCTTGACCAGCATGAGCGCGTCGCGTACGCGGGAGACGAAGCGCCACGCCTCGGCCAGCACGGCCTCGTCGGCGGGGGCGAGCAGGTCCTCGGCGACGGCGGCGCGCAGCGCGTCGAGCGTGCGGGTGGTGCGCAGCGACGGGAGCGTTCCCGCGTGCCTGAGCTGCAGGAGCTGGGCCACCCACTCGACGTCGGAGAGCCCGCCGGGCCCGAGCTTGGTGTGCAGGGCCGGATCGGCGCCGCGCGGCAGCCGCTCGGCCTCCATGCGGGCCTTCAGCCGCCGGATCTCGCGTACGGCGTCGTCGGGCAGGCCGCCCCTCGGGTAGCGCAGCTCGTCCGCCATGGCGGTGAACGCCGCCCCCAGCTCCGCGTCGCCGGCCGAGAACCTGGCCCGCAGCAGCGCCTGGGACTCCCACGGCGACGACCAGCGCGCGTAGTAGGCCCGGTAGGAGGCGAGCGTGCGCACCAGCGGCCCCTGGCGGCCCTCCGGACGCAGGTCGGGGTCGACGAGCAGGGGCGGGTCGGGCGCGGGCAGCGACAGCAGCCTGCGCAGCTCGTTGGCGACCGCGAAGGCGGCGTCGGTGGCCTCGCGCTCGGCCACGCCGGGACGCGGCTGGTGGACGAACATGACGTCGGCGTCGCTGGCGTAGGAGCACTCCATGCCGCCCAGCCGGCCCATGGCGATGACCGCGAACGAGGTGACGTCGCCGGCCTTGCGCAGCGCGGCGTCGAGGGCGGCCTGGAGGGTCACGTCGTTGAGCGCCGACAGCGCGCAGCCCACGGTCTCGATGTCGATCAGGCCGGAGAGGTCGGCCACGGCGGTGCGGAACAGCTCCCTGCGGCGCAGCGCCCGCACGGCGGCCACCGCGGTCTCCGGGTCGCCGTCGGCGACGTGGCGGGAGCTCGCCGCCGCCGCCTCGCCGGCCAGCGACTCCGGGGAGCGTACGGCGAGCTCCTCGTCGGAGCCGAGCATGGCGACCGCCTCGGGGGCGTGCATGAGCAGGCCGGTGGCGTAGCGGCTGGTGCCGAGCACCTTGGCCATCCGCGCGGCCACGGCGGTCTCGTCGCGCAGCAGCCGGAGGTACCACGGCGTGGCGCCGAGCTTGTCGCTGACCTGACGGAAGCCGAGCAGGGCCGCGTCGGGGTCGGGGGTGTCGGCGAACCAGCCGAGCATGACCGGCAGCAGCGTGCGCTGGATCGCGGCCCGCCGCGACACGCCCGAGGTGAGCGCGGCCAGGTGGCGCAGCGCGCCGTTGGGGTCGAGGTAGCCGAGCGCCTCCAGGCGGTCGGCCGCGGCGGCCGTGGACAGCCGCGCCTCCGACTCCTGCAACCGCGACACCGCCTGCAGCAGCGGCCGGTAGAACAGTTTCTCGTGCAGCCGCCGCGCCTCCCTGGCGTGCCGCCGCCACCGGGCGGTGAACTCCCCCACCGGGTCGGCCTGCATGCCGAGCGCGCGGCCGAGCCTGCGCAGATCGGCCTCCGCGGTGGGGACGACGTGGGTGCGGCGCAGCCGGTGGAGCTGGAGCAGGTGCTCGACCCTGCGCAGGAACGCGTACGCCTCGGCCAGCCCCCGGGCGTCGTCGCGGCCGACGTAGCCGCCGCGGGCCAGGGCGGCCAGCGCGGGCAGCGTGGCCCGGCGGCGCAGCAGCGGGTCGAGCCGCCCGTGCACGAGCTGGAGGAGCTGCACCGCGAACTCGATGTCGCGCAGCCCGCCGGGGCCCAGCTTGAGCTGGCGCTCGCCCTCGGCGCGCACGTGCGCCTCGACCCGGCGGCGCATGGCCTGCACGTCCTCGACGAAGTGCTCGCGGGTCGCGGCCGTCCACACCAGGTCGTTGACGGCCTGGACGTAGGACTCCCCCAGCGCGAGGTCGCCCGCCACCGGGCGGGCCTTGAGCAGCGCCTGGAACTCCCACGTCTTGGCCCAGCGCCGGTAGTAGGCGAGGTGGCTGGCGAGCGTGCGCACCAGCGGCCCGGAGCGGCCCTCGGGGCGCAGGCCCGCGTCCACCTCCCACAGCGCGCCCTCGGGGGTGGTCGCGGTGCAGGCCCGCATCATGGCCTGGGCCAGGCGGGTGGCGGTGCGCAGGGCCTTGGCCTCGTCGGCGCCCTCGCGCGGCTCGGCGACGAAGACCACGTCCACGTCGCTGATGTAGTTGAGCTCGCGGGCGCCGCACTTGCCCATGCCGATGACCGCGAGGCTCACGTCGGAGGCGTCCACCTCGGTGCGGGCGACGGCGAGCGCGGCCTCCAGCGCGGCCCCGGCCAGGTCGGACAGCTCGGCCATGACCTCCTGCGGCGTGGCCTGCCCGGTGAGGTCGCGGGCGGCCAGGTGCATGAGCCGGCCCCGGTAGGCCACGCGGAGCGCCGTCAGGACGTCCTCGCCCGCCGCCGCCGGCTCGGGCGCGGCGGGGTCGGCCCCGACCGCGCGCAGCAGCTCGTCCCTGGAGTCGTCCTGGTCGGGCCGGGCCAGGCGGGCGATGTCCTCGGGATGGCGGACGAGGTGCTCGCCCAGGGCGTCGCTGACGCCGAGCACGGCGAGCAGCCTCGCCCGCAGGCCGTCGTCGTCGCGGAGGGCGTCGAGCACGGCGGGGTCGCGTTCGGCCAGCCGGGTCAGGGAGACGAGGGCGAGGTCGGGGTCGGCGACGTCGACCAGCGACTCCAGCAGGTCGTCGAGGCGGGGGTCGGCCTGGCGGACGAGCTGGGCGGCCCGGGCGCCGTCGGCGAAACCGAGCTTGGCGAGTCGCGCGGCGGTGGATTCGATCCTGGGCACCTCTCCATTTTGCAGGAGCCGGGCTGATCGCCCTAGTATGACAACGCAACGTTGCGTTGTGTTTCGGGAGGAGGCCAGGATGGCGGAGGACGGCGGGAGCCCGGCCGTGACGGCCCGCGTGACGTGGGGGCTGCTGGCGGCGTGGGCCGTCCACGACGCCGAGGAGCTGGCCACCATGGCGGGCTGGCTGCGCTCGGCCCGGCCCCGGCTGGAGGAGCGGTTCCCCGGGGTCCCGTGGGAGCGGCTGGAGATGTCGCAGGCGCACGTGACCGTGGCCATCGGGCTCATGGGCGGGATCGTGGCGGGGGCGGCGGCGCGCGGGGCCGCCACGGGCGGGCGCAGCCCGGTCTTCCGTACGGTGCTGGCCGGGTTCGGCGCGCACGGGGTGATGCACCTGGCCCAGTCGGCGCTCGCCCGCGGCTACACGCCAGGGGTGGTGACCGCGCCCGTGGTGGTGATCCCGTACACGGTGTGGGCGTGGCGGCGGCTCAGGGCCGCGGGGGTGGCCACGGACGGGGCGGGCCGATCGGGCGCGGCGGGCCTCGCGGCGCTCCCCCTGGTGCTGGGGGCCGTGCACGGCCTCGCGCACCTGCTCACCCGGGCTCGCCGCACGGAGGCGGGCGGCCACGGGCGGGCGGAGGGCCGGCCGCTCAGGCGGCGCCCGCGCCGGAGGCTCCTTCCCTGACCACGGCCGCGAAGGCGCGGGCCATGGGCCGCCAGGCGGCGACGAGGTCCGGCTCCGCGGCCTTGACCTCCCGGTTCAGGTCCTCGGCGGCGTCCAGCCCGGACTCGTACGTCCAGGAGGCGAAGATCTCCGGCGTGGCCTCGGGATGGAACTGCACGGCCCAGGCGGCCGGGCCCAGCCGGTAGCCCTGGTTCGGGTACTGCGAGCCGGTCAGCAGCGGCACCGCGCCCGCGGGCAGGCGGGTCATCGCGTCCTGGTGGTACTGCACGGCGGGGGCCGCGCCGACGCCGGCGAACAACCGGTCCTCGCGCGCGGCGGGCAGGGCGGTGACCTCGCGCAGCCCCACCTCCAGCCCGTTGCCGCCCCGCTCCACCGCGCCGCCGCAGGCCAGGGTGAGGAGCTGGGCGCCGAGGCAGATGCCGAGGGTGGGCGTGGCCTCGTCCACGGCACGGCGCAGCAGGTCGCGGGTGGCGGGCTGCCAGGGGCTGCGCTCGTCCTCCCAGGCCGCCGCCGCGCCGCCGAGCACGACGAGCCCGTCCGCGGCCCGCGCCGGCACCTCCTCCCCCAGGTACGGCCGGACGACGTCGCAGGCGATGCCGAGCCACCCGGCGAGGTAGCCGAGCCCGGCTTCCCGCTCGTGCTCGATGACCGTGATTCGCATAACGGTAATTATGGGAGAAACTTCCTCATGGAAATACCTAGGATCCCGGACATGACCTTCACCTTCGACGACGTCGACGGCCTGCGCATCGCCCGCGCGGGGACCGGCCCCCGCCTCGTCATCGCCGTCCACGGCATCACCGCCTCCCTCATGTCCTGGGGGGCGGTCGCCCGCGCCCTGCCCGCCGGATGGACGCTGGTCGCCATGGACCTGCGCGGCCGGGGCCACAGCGCCGGCCTGCCCGGCCCGTACGGCCTGCCCCGCCACGCCGAGGACGTCCTGCGCGTCGCCGAGCACGTGGGCGCGGACGGCGGCACGGTGCTGACCGGCCACTCCATGGGCGCGTACGTGGCCGTCCTCGCCGCCGCGCGGCGCGACTTCGCCCGCGTGGTGCTGGTGGACGGCGGGCTGCCGTTCCCGCCGCTGCCCGAGGGCGTGGACCCGGACGCGGCGCTGGCGGCGGCACTCGGGCCCGCGCTGGACCGGCTGCGGCAGACGTACCCGTCGGCGGAGGCGTACGTGGAGTTCTTCAGGAACCATCCGGCCTTCGCCGGCCACTGGAGCGACGACGTCGAGGAGTACGTGCGCTACGACCTGACCGGCCCCGAGGGCGCGCTGCGCTCGCGCGCGGTGCCCGATGCGGTGCGCGAGGACGGCCGCTGGCTGCACACCGAGCAGGCCGCGCTCACGGCCGCGCTGGAGGCGGTCAAGGCGCCGATGACCCTGCTGCGGGCGCCGCGCGGGCTGCTGAACCAGGACGTTCCGATGCTCCCCGACGACCTGGCCGCCCCCTGGGCCGCCCGGCTGCCCGGCCTGCGCGACGAGGTCGTCCCGGACTGCAACCACTACACGATCGTGTTCGACGAGCGCTGCGTCGCGACCCTCGTGGACCGGCTCACGGCTCCGTGACCGGCGGAGACGACACCGCCCATCCCGTGCGGAACGGGATGGGCGGGAAGGCCGGAGGGCGGGGTCAGCGTGGAGCGATCCAGGTGGCCCGGCCGGCGGCCACCAGCGTGCCGTCCACCTCGTAGATGGCGCTCTCGCCGAACATCTTGCGGCCGTCGCGGCCGCTCGGGCGGGCGACCACGGAGTAGCGCCCGCCGGGGTGCACCCGGCCGTGGAGCTGCACGGCGAGGCGGCCGAGCAGCGCGCTCTCGCCGGGGCCGAAGTGGGCCCAGCCGGTGATGCAGTCGAGCACCGCGCCGATGATCGAGGCCGGCACGCCGTCCTCGCCGGCCACCGTGAACGGCACCCGCCAGCCGGCCGCCACCAGGTCGGAGCCGGCCACCGGGCCGGGGAAGATGCGCAGGCCGTCGCCCGGCTCGCGCAGGCCGCAGGCGAAGCACTCGGCGAAGGGGTGCGCCTGGAGCCCGGCGAAGCCGGCCTCGGCGCGGGCGGCGTCGTTGAACGGCACGAAGCCCGGCCCCTCCAGGTCCTCGGCCACGGGGATGGCCTCGACGAGCAGGTCGTCGCCGCGGGAGAGTGAGGCGGTGTTGGCGACGTGCTCCAGCCGCAGCTCGGTCTCCAGCGGGGTGGGGGCGTGGAGCGTGACCTCGACGGCTGATCGGCCACCGTTGAGCGTCTCCGCCATCGTGCCCGCGATCCAGCCGCCGTTGGCTACTCCTTCGGGGCCGCGGAAGCGCTGCGGTACGGTCAACACGGTCTGCAGGGCAGCCGTCGTCATGCCACACCCTCCTATGTCGCCACAAGGGCGCGAAGTCCTGAAATATCATAAAGAACGGGCCGATTTTACTGGACTCCCGCTTTACCCGAGGGCAGGGGGGTCGTAACATCTCGGTCCACACACCGCGTAACGCCTCGAAGGGGCCCGAAACTTCCCACCCTTGGCCGGGACACTAGGCACCGCACATGCCGTGGAGATGACTCGGGGGTCAGAAGCAACGAAAATCGGCCTCACTCCGCGAGCGCTCCGGAGTGAGACCGATCAAGGCGTCTGGCAAGCACTTTAGCCCGGGTTTCCGGCGTCCCGCACACCATTCGGCCGATACGAGCGGGCTTCGGATTCCGTACGGGCGCGCGCCGGGCCGCTTCCTCGGACAGTCTGGGAGGCACGCGCCCGCGCGAGGGGGCGCACGGGGAAGAGGAGACCTTTGAGCGTGCTGGACGATCCGGCCCACGCCGGCACGGTGCGTTATCCGCCCGGATCCCTGGTCATCCTGACCGGGCTGCCGGGCGCGGGCAAGACGACCCTGCTGCGCCGCCTGTACGGGCTGCACGGCACGGAGAGCGTCCCCGTGGCCCGGGGGGCGGTCGTGGTGATCGACTCCTACCAGTCCAAGCGGCGCTGGGCGGGCCGGCTCGGCTGGGCGCCGCCGCCGGTGCGCCGCGCCGTCGTCTTCGCCACGCACCTGTCCCGCATCGGCCGCGCCCTGGCCTCGGGGCGCGCGGTGGTGGCGCACAACCGGGGCTGCGCGCCGTCCGTGCTGCGGGGCTTCGACCGGCTGGCGCGGTGGCACGGGGCGCGGCTGCACCTGCTGCTGCTGGACACGCCGCCGGAGACGGCGCTCGCGGGCCAGCACGAGCGGGGCCGGGTGGTCGCGGCGCGCACGTTCGCCCGGCACCGGCGCAGGTGGGAGGCGCTGATGGCGCGCGTCAGGAGCGGCGACCCGGCGCCGGCGGCCGCCGCCCGCGTCATCGACAGGAACGCGGCCGCCCTGCTGGAGGCCATCGTGTTCGAACCCGATCATGATCCGGTAAGCGGAGGTTTCCCGATAACGGAATAACCTCATTCCCACCCTTTCCTCCGGTAACTCCTTACGCTGGCCCCTCAACGTCAACGGGGAACGTTCCGACGTCGGCCACGGGGAGCCGCGGGGTCGCTGAGCGCTGCTCGCACTCCGCCATGAGCGCCGGCGGATGGACCCCCTCAACCCCCCGGAGGTCCAGTGAGACTACGGTCTCTGCTGGCGGGCGCGTCCGTGCTCGCCTTCACCACCACGGGCGCGCTGATCGCCGCCCCCGCCCACGCCGCGGCGGGCGATCCCGAGATCGCCAGGAACGTCACGGCGGAGGTGCGCGGCGGGCACAAGGTACGCGCCGTCATCGAGCTGAAGAAGGGCCAGAGCGTCGAGGCCGTGGCCACCGACACCGAGAAGGCGTCCAAGGGCACCCAGGTCGTCGACAAGAAGCTCTCCGACGACTTCCTGGTCGCCAACCTGGACAAGGCGACGCTGGAGGAGGTCAGGACCGACGACCGCGTCGCCGCCGTCTACGAGGACCGGCTGAGCGTCGCCACGCTCGACGCCAGCACCAAGCTCATCGGCGCCGACAAGGCCAACGCGGCCGGCTGGACCGGCAAGGGCTCGACCATCGCCGTCCTGGACACCGGCATCGACCGCGACCACCCGTTCTTCGCCGGCCGCATCGTCGGCGAGGCGTGCTTCTCCGCCACGTCGACGGACCCGTACTACGGGGCCAGGCCGCTGTGCCCCAACGGCCAGTCGGTCCAGACCGGCGCGGGCGCGGCGGACGCCGAGATCCCCGCGTGCGTCGTGAACGGCGCCAACCAGTGCTACCACGGCACCCACGTCGCGGGCATCGCGGCCGGGAAGAAGGCGGCCGGCGCCCCGTCGAACGGCGTCGCCCCCGAGGCCGGCATCCTGCCGGTCCAGGTGTTCACCCGGCTCGACGGCCCCGTCTGCCAGGAGCAGCTGGGCAGGGCCGCGCCGTGCTTCGCCACCTTCGTCTCGGCGCAGAAGGCCGCCCTCCAGTACGTGGACAGCGTCCACGCCGGCAAGAACGTCATCGCGGTCAACATGAGCCTCGGCGGCGGCGCCAAGCAGACGCGGCACTGCGACGCCGACCCGTCGGCCGGCGCGCTGAAGGACGAGATCGTCTGGCTCAAGCAGTTCGGCGTGACCGTCGTGGTCGCCGCCGGCAACGAGGGCTTCGCCGACGGCGTGTCCAGCCCGGCCTGCGTCTCGGCGGCGGTCGCCGTCGGCGCCACCGACGACCAGGACGCCGTGGCGGGCTTCAGCAACCGGGGGGCGCTGCTCGACCTGTTCGCGCCCGGCGTGCAGATCAACAGCGCGGTGCCGGGCGGCGGCTACCGGGTGCTGGGCGGCACCTCGATGGCCGCCCCGCACGTGGCCGGCGCGCTGGCCCTGGTGCGGCAGGCGTACCCGCAGCTTCCCGGCGAGGGCCGGGTCGCCAAGCTGCAGGACACCGGCAAGGCCATCACGTACGGCGGCGTGACCACCAGGCGGATCGACCTCACCGCGGCCCTGCCGCCGAAGGCGTCCCCCTCCCCCACGCCGACGCCCACCGGCAGCCCCACCCCGGCGCCGACCGGCACCCACACCCCTGGCCCGTCGCCCACGCCGACCCCCACGACCACGACCTCGCCCACGACCTCGCCCGAGGACGGCCACCACAACGTCGACCCCGGCATCTACGGCGACCCGCAGCCCGTGCCCGACACCTGCTCGCGCGGCAGGGGCGGCAAGCCGCTGAGCGCCAAGGCCTGGGCCAGGGAGATGCTGCGCGGCAAGGGCTCGCTCAGCGACGCCACCCTGCGGTGCTACCTCACGCTGGCCCAGAACGGCAGCAAGGTCTTCCCCGAGCTGACCGGCGCGGGCACGCTGAGCAAGGCGTACAAGGTGCTGTCGACCAGGAGCAAGGCCGCCAGGGCGCTGCTCGACCGTGAGCTGCTGGCCGCCTGGCTGAACTACGCGCACGGCGTGCACGACGCCTCGGACAGGGTGCACGGCAGGACGACGCTCAAGCAGGCCGTGGCCGCCGCCGAGCGGCACCGCGCCGGCAAGAGCGCCGCCGCCATGAAGAAGGCCGCGCTCTACCTGTACAGGCACGTCAACAAGTGAGCCGCCCGTCCGGTCCCGTCCCCACGCGGCCGGGACCGGACGGCCTCCGCCGAGGGAGCGGCCGGCTCAGAGGATGGGCAGGTAGCGGCCGAGCTCGAACTCGGTGACGTGGCGGCGGTACTCGCGCCACTCGGCCCGCTTGTTGCGCAGGAAGAAGTCGAAGACGTGCTCGCCGAGCGTCTCGGCGACCAGCTCGCTGCGCTCCATGACCTCTATCGCGTCGTTGAGCGAGCCCGGCAGCGGCTGGATGCCGAGGGCGCGCCGCTCGGCGCTGGTGAGGGTCCAGACGTTGTCCTCGGCCGCGGCCGGCAGCTCGTAGCCCTCCTCGATGCCCTTGAGCCCGGCCGCCAGGATGAGCGCGAAGGCCAGGTAGGGGTTGCAGGCGGAGTCGAGCGAGCGGAACTCGATGCGGGTGGAGCCGCCCTTGTGCGGCTTGTACATCGGCACCCGGACCAGGGCCGAGCGGTTGTTGTGGCCCCAGCACACGTACGAGGGGGCCTCGCCGCCCTGGCCGGCGATGGCCTCGGCGCCGCCCCACAGCCGCTTGTAGGAGTTGACCCACTGGTTGGTGATGGCGGTGATCTCGGCGGCGTGCCGCAGCAGCCCGGCGATGAACGACCGGCCGACCTTGGACAGGCGGTATTCGGAGCCGGCCTCGTAGAAGGCGTTGCGGTCGCCCTCGAACAGCGACATGTGGGTGTGCATGCCGGAGCCGGGGTGCTCGGTGAACGGCTTGGGCATGAACGAGGCCCAGATGCCCTGCTCCAGCGCGACCTCCTTCATGACCAGGCGGAAGGTCATGATGTTGTCGGCCGTGGTGAGCGCGTCGGCGTAGCGCAGGTCGATCTCCTGCTGGCCGGGCGCGCCCTCGTGGTGGCTGAACTCCACCGAGATGCCCATCGACTCCAGCATCATGATCGCCTGGCGCCGGAAGTCGTGGCCGGAGCTGTGCGGCGTGTGGTCGAAGTAGCCGCCGGAGTCGATCGGCTCGGGCCGCACGCCCGGCTCGGGCCGGTTCTTCAGCAGGAAGAACTCGATCTCGGGGTGGGTGTAGAAGGTGAAGCCCATGTCGGCGCACTTGGCGAGCGTGCGCTTGAGCACCCAGCGCGGGTCGGCGTGCGAGGGCGAGCCGTCGGGCATCAGGATGTCGCAGAAGATGCGCGCGGCGCCCGGCGTCTCGCTGCGCCAGGGCAGGATCTGGAACGTCGACGGGTCGGGCTTGGCGAGCATGTCGGACTCGTAGACGCGGGCGAAGCCCTCGATGGCCGAGCCGTCGAAGCCCATGCCCTCCGTGAACGCGCCCTCCAGCTCGGCCGGGGCGATGGCGACGGACTTGAGGAAGCCGAGAACGTCGGTGAACCAGAGCCGGATGAACCGGATGTCGCGTTCCTCGAGCGTGCGGAGCACGAACTCCTGCTGGCGGTCCAAGGCATCCCCTCATGCAGACAGAACAGGTCTCCTATCAGGATGCCGTGTCCGTGTTTCGCACAGGTTACGGGGGGTGGCGGTGAGGACGCCCGCGAACAAGCCGGTGCGAGCCTCGCTGACAAAGCCCCCGGCCCGTCTTACTGTGATCAACGCAGTCAGTCTCGGGGGAGGCAAGGTGGCTATCGACCTGCTCAATCACAAGCTCGATCGGGCCTTCGACCACATCGACGCGAACCGCAACGGGGTCGTCGAGCGTGAGGACCTGCTGGGCCTGGGGGCGCGCATCCTGGTGGGCTTCGGGGAGTCCCCCACCTCGGTCACCGGGGCGAGTCTCGTCGAGAGCTTCGACGGCATCTGGGCCGCGCTGTCGCGGGCGCTGGAGCGCGACGGCGACTCCGGCATCGCCCGCCCGGACTTCCGCACCGCCATGACGGCCGCGTTCGTCACCGGCGAGCTGTACGACCCGGTGTTCCGCCCGGCCACGCTGGCGGTGGCCGACCTGTGCGACGGGGACCGGGACGGCGAGATCACCATCGGCGAGTTCCGCACGATGCTGAGCGCGTTCGGCGTCGCCTACGACGACGTGGACGCGGCCTTCGACCGGCTGGACCGGGAGGGCCGGGGCGCGCTCACCGTGGCCGGCCTGGTCGCCGCCGCCGCCGACTACTACCGCAGCGCCGACCCGAACGCCGCGGGCAACTGGCTGTTCGGCCCGCTGTGAACGCCACCGTGAACAGCGCCGGGAACCCGGCGGAGAGCACCACGGCGGGCGCGGGCACGACCGTGTTCGCCACGGTGCGCACCGCGCTGCGCTCGGTCCTGACGTCGATGATGCCGCTGCCGCGCCGCGGCGGCTCGGCGGCGCTGGCGCTGCTGCCGCTGACCGAGCGGGTGCCCGCGATGGCCGAGCCGTGCCGGATGCACCCGTCGGTGTACGCCATCGAGGCCGCGGTCATCGACTGGGCGCGGCGCACGGGCCTGCGGGCCGATCCCGGCGTCGGCTTCCACCGGATGGCGGGGAGGGCGTTCGCCGAGTTCGACGCGGCCGCCGCCGCGCTGTTCGCGCAGTGGCTGACCTGGCTGTTCCACCTGGACGACGAGCTGGACGAGGGCGAGTGCCCGGTGGAGGTCTTCCAGGGCCTGCTCACGGGCTCGGCGCGGCACCCGCTGGAGGCGGCCTTCGCCGACCTGTGGCGGGTGACCAGCGCGCGGATGAGCGACCGGTGGCGGGCCAGGTTCGCGGTGGGGCTGCAGCGCCAGCACGACGCCTGCCGCACCGAGGCCGACAACCGCGCGGCGCGCCGCATGCCGACCCTGGAGGAGTACCCGGCGCTGCGCCGGGGCACGGTCGGCCCCTACCTGTACGACCTGGTCGAGCCGTGCCTGCGGGTGGAGGTGCCGGACTGGCTGCACGACTCGGAGCCGTGGCGGCAGCTCGTGGACGCCTGCAGCGACGTCACCGCCTGGTGCAACGACGTCGCCTCGCGGCCGAAGGAGCGCGGCGACGTGCACAACTTCGTGGTGCTCGCGATGCGCCAGCTCGGGCTGGGCGAGCGGGAGGCGACCGCCTGGGTGCTGGAGCGGATCGTCCGGCGCTGCGAGGACATGCACACGGCAGCCCGCCGGCTGCCGCTGCAGGACCTCCCGCCGAAGACGGCCAGGGACGTCAGCAAGGTGGCCTGCGCCTACCTCGCCGCGCCGCGCGCCCACCTGGACTGGCTGCTGGAGTCGGCCCGCTACGCCTGACCCGCCAGCATGTCGCCGGCGAGGGTGCGGCGGTAGACGACCTGCTTGCCGACCCGCATCCCGACGGCGAGGCCGCCGCCGCTGAGCACACCGAGGTGCTGGCTGACCGCGCCGGGCGTGAGCGCCATGCGGCCGGCCAGCGCCGAGGTGGTGGCGGGCTCGGCCAGCGCGAGCAGGATCCGCGCCCGGCTGCGCCCGATGAGCGCGGCCAGCGCGCCGGGCGCGGGCGGCGGCCCCTGCTCCCACAGGGTGCCGACGCCCAGCACGGGATAGACGAGCATCGACTGGTACGGGGCCGACATGACGGCCACCGACGGCCAGTGGAAGGCGCTGGGCACGAGCACCAGCCCGTCGCCGTGCAGCCCTTCCGTGGCGCACCAGGGCCGGTCCACCAGCAGCCGCTCCCCCGTCCAGGTGACGGCCGGGTCGAGCCCGGCGAACAGCTCGCGCGCCCCGCCCTGGGCGAGCTGCCGGGAGCGGCGCAGCACGTCGCGTTCGAGCAGCGCGTACACGCGGGGCCAGAACTCGGCGAAGCACGTCTCCCAGTACGCCTCCAGCGCGTCGGCCGCCTTCGTCACCGCGGACTCCGGGTCGGCGGCGAGGCGGTCCAGCACGGCGGGGTCGGACCCGCCGGCCTCGCGCAGGTGCGCCAGCTCGTCGAGGACCCGCTCGGGGGCGGTGCGCCTGACCCGCTCCAGCTCGGCGGCGAAGTCGGGCAGGGGCGTGTCGGGCGGCGGGGTGATGAAGTCGGCCAGGTAGCCGGTCGGCGGCACGAGCGCCAGCAGCTCGGTGAGGTCCAGCCGGGCCAGCCGGGGGCGCACGGTCTTGACCCACGGCAGGTGCAGCGACTGGCGGGCCGGCTGGCGCAGGGTGCGGAGACTGGCCACGAGCTCCCACAGCGGGGAGAACGCGAACCGGATGCGGGCCACGTCCTCGGGCCGCATGACCCAGGTGATGGACATTGTTTTAGTGTGGGCTAAATCGTTCGCCCGGCCAACTCGGGGGGCGCAGTCTCTGGGGCATGCCGAGCACGTCCGTCGAGAAGCCGCCGTCGTTCCTGCGCGCCCAGGTGGGCGGGCTGCCCCGCCCGTTCTGGGCCCTGTGGGGCGGCACCCTGGTCAACCGCCTGGGCACCATGGTCATGCCCTTCACCGGCGTCTACCTCACCCAGGCCCGCGGCCTGTCGGTGACCGCCGCGGGCCTGGTGATGGGCGTCTTCGGCGTGGGCTCGCTGCTGTCGCAGCCGCTCGCGGGCATGCTGACGGACCGGATCGGGCGGCGGGCGACGCTGTCGGGCGGCATGCTGGCCACCGGCGCGGCGATGCTCGCGCTGGGCTACAGCGTCTCGCTGCCGGCCGTCCTCGCCTCGATGCTGGTGCTCGGGGTGGTCGTGGACCTCTACAGGCCGGCGTCGAACGCGCTGGTCGCCGACCTGGTGGGGCCGGCGGAACGGCCGCGCGCGTACGGGCTGCTGTTCTGGGGGATCAACCTCGGCTACTCGGTGGGCATGACGGCGGGCGGCTGGCTCGCGGGGCTCGGGTTCCTCTGGCTGTTCTGGATCGACGCGGTCTCCTGTGTGGTCTTCGCGGCGCTGGTGTGGCGGGCGGTCCCCGAGACGCGGCCCGAGGGCGCGAAGGAGGCGTCCGGCGGGTTCGGCGCGGTGCTGCGGGACCGGGTGATGGTCGCGTTCACGCTGGTCGTGCTGGGCAACGCGCTGGTGTACACGCAGACGATGACGATGCTGCCGGTGGCCATGACCAGCGTCGCGGGGCTGTCCACGGCGCAGTTCGGGACTGCGATGGCGCTCAACGGCGTGCTGATCGTGGTCGTGCAGCCGCTGGTGTCCGGCTGGCTCGGCCGCCGGGACCCGGCCCGTACGTTCGCCCTCGGCGTGGCCGTGATGGGTGCGGGGTTCGCGCTGACCGCGTTCGTGACCAGCACGCTGGGGCTGGCGGCGACGATCGCGGTGTGGACGGCGGGCGAGATCGTCACGGCGGGCATCGCCGGCACCATCGTGGCCGCCCTGGCGCCGCCGGAGCTGCGCGGCCGGTACGCGGGGCTGTTCGGGCTCGCCTGGTCGGCGGCGGCGGTGCTGGCCCCGCTGTTCGGCGGGCCGCTGCTGGAGCTGGGGCCGCGGGCGCTGTGGTTCACGATCGGCGCGGTCGGCCTGCTCTCGGCCGCCGGCATGCTGGCCCTCGGCCCAGCCGTCCGCCGCCGCGCCTGACCCCGTCGCCCCGGATGACGCCCGCAGGAAGGCTGTCGTTGAGAAATTTTTGATCGTTTGTTGGCAGGCGAGCGATAATTTTCACCAAAACCAAGGGGACGGAAAGGCTCCCCTGCGACGACCACCATCAAACTGTGACATTTCGCCATATGCCGGAACACGTTCTCCCTCTACAGTTACGCCTGACATGCTGACCTTCACCGCGCTGGGACCGTTCCAAGCCTGGGCGAACGGCGCCCCTCTCGACCTCGGCGGCCAGAGGCAGCGGGCGGTGCTCGCGCGCCTGCTCGTGGCCGGTGGCCGCGCCGTGCCCGTGAACACCCTCATCGACGAGCTCTGGCCGGGCAACCCGCCCGCGCAGGCCCTCTCCACCATCCAGGGCTACGTCTCCCGCCTGCGGCGCGCCCTGGAGCCCGGCCGCGCGCCGCGCGAGGAGGCGGAGGTGCTGGTCTCGGCCCCGCCGGGGTACGCCCTGCGAGCCGGCACCGGTCAGGTGGACGCCTGGCGCTTCGAGAGCCTGGTGAAGTCCGAGGGCCCGGCGGCCCAGGTGTGGGCGGACATGGAGACCGCGCTCGGGCTGTGGCGCGGTCCCGCGCTGGCCGAGTTCGCCGACCTGAGCTGGGCCGTGACCGAGGCGGGCCGGCTGGAGGAGCTGCGCCTCATCGCCGTGGAGCGGCGGGCCGACGCCGGGCTGGCGCTGGGCCGGGCCACGTCCCTGGTCGCCGACCTGGAGGCGCACGCGGCCGAGCACCCCCTGCGCGAGGAGGCCTGGCGGCTGCTGGCCGTGGCGCTCTACCGGATGGGCCGCCAGGGCGACGCGCTGGCCGCGCTGCGCCGGGCCCGCGCGGTGTGGCGCGACGAGCTGGGCCTGGACCTGACGGCCGGGCTCAAGCGGCTGGAGGCGGACATGCTGGCGCAGCGGCTGGAGGAGCCGCCCCCGGCGGCCCCGCCGGCCGCCCCGCCCGCGGCGCCCCCCTCCGCTCCTCCGCCCGCCCCCGCGGGCGCGGCCGGCGACGTGCTGCGCGTGCTCGTCGCCGACGACCAGGCGCTCGTACGGGCCGGGGTCAAGGCCATGATCGCCAGCGACCCCGGCGTACGCCTGGCCGGCGAGGCGGCCAACGGCGAGGAGGCCATCGCGGGCGTGCGCGCCACCCGCCCGGACGTGGTGCTGCTCGACATCCAGATGCCGCACCTGGACGGCCTGGCCGCGGCCCGCAGGATCCTGGCCGGCGACGACCCGCCCAAGGTCGTCATGATGACCACGTTCGGCAGCGACGAGAACCTGTACGCGGCGCTGCGCGCGGGCGTGAGCGGCTTCCTGCTGAAGACCGCGGCCCCCGAGCAGTTCCTCGCGGCGATCAGGGCGGCGGCGGCCGGGGACGCGCTCATCGACCCGGCGATGACCACCCGGCTGATCTCGGCGTTCGCCGGGCGCACCGACCCGTCCTCTCCCCCGGCGCTGGCCGGGCTCTCCGACGCCCGGCTCGACGTGCTGAAACTCGTCGCGCGCGGGCTGACGAACCGGCAGATCGGCCAGACGCTGTCGCTGCCGGAGGAGGAGGTCGGGGCGATGGTCAAGTCGCTGCTGGAGCACCTGGGGCTGTTCGACCGGGCGCAGCTCGTCATGACGGCGTACGAGTCCGGTCTGGTGACTCCTGGCGAGAAGGCCCACTTTTCGTCTCTTTGACGATAAAAATCGGGGCGTACTAGGCTGGTCCGCGTGGCACACCTGCGCATCGCCCTGGCACAGACGAACCCGACCGTAGGCGACCTGAGCGCCAACGCGGACCGGCTGGTCCAGTGGACCCGTGACGCCGCCGAGCGCGGCGCTGACCTCGTCGTCTTCACCGAGATGTTCCTCACCGGCTACCCCGTCGAGGACCTGGTGCTGCGGACGTCCTTCGTGGACGCCAGCATCCGCACCCTGGAGCAGGTGGCGCGCAGGCTGCGGGAGGAGGGCCTCGGCGAGCTGCCCGTGGTGGCCGGCTACGTCGACCGCGCCGGCCTCGCCCCCCGCGTCGGCCAGCCGAAGGGCGCCCCCCTGGACGCCGCCGCGATCCTCCACCGGGGCGAGGTCGTCGCCCGCACGGCCAAGCACCACCTGCCCAACTACGGGGTGTTCGACGAATACCGCTACTTCGTGCGCGGCGACCGGCTGCCGATCTTCCGGCTGCACGGCGTGGACGTCGCCGTCGCCGTCTGCGAGGACCTCTGGCAGGACGGCGGCCCGGTGTCCGTCGTCGGGCAGGCCGGAGCGGGGCTGCTGGTGGTGCCGAACGCCTCTCCGTACGAGAAGGAGAAGGACGACGTCCGCCTGGAGCTGTGCGCGCGGCGGGCCCGCGAGGCCGGCTGCGCGCTGGCCTACGCCAACCAGGTCGGCGGGCAGGACGAGCTGGTCTTCGACGGCGACTCGCTGGTCGTGGACGCCACGGGCGCCCTGGTGGCGCGGGCCGGGCAGTTCCGCGAGGAGCTGCTGGTGGTGGACCTGGAGGACCTGCCGGTCTCGGACGCCGCGACGGGCTCGTTCCCGTACGACGCGGGCGACGGCACCACGATCACCGTCGAGCGCCTGGTGCTGTCGGCCGAGCCCGCCGCGCCCCGCCCGGCCGAGCCCGCGCCCGTCGCCGACCGGCTGGACCCGCACGCCGAGGTCTACTCGGCACTGGTGCTCGCGGTGCGCGACTACGTCGCCAAGAACGGCTTCCGCTCGGTCATCCTCGGCCTGTCCGGCGGCATCGACTCGGCGCTGACCGCCACGATCGCCGCCGACGCCATCGGCCCCGACCGGGTCAACGTGGTGCTCATGCCCTCCCGCTACTCCTCCGACCACTCGGTGACGGACGCCGAGGAGCTGGTGCGGCGGCAGGGCCTGCACGCGCGGATCGCGCCGATCGCCGACATCGTGACCGCGTTCGAGAAGGAGGTCGAGCTGTCCGGCCTGGCCGCCGAGAACCTCCAGGCCCGGGTGCGCGGCATGATCCTCATGGGGCTGTCCAACCAGAACGGCCACCTGGTGCTCACCACCGGCAACAAGAGCGAGCTCGCGACCGGCTACTCCACCCTCTACGGCGACTCGGCCGGCGGCTTCGCGCCGATCAAGGACGTCCCGAAGACGATGGTGTGGGAGCTGTCCCGCTGGCGCAACGCCCACACCCGCCCGGGCTTCCTGCTGGAGGCCGAGCGGCCGATCCCGGAGAACTCGATCGTCAAGGAGCCGAGCGCGGAGCTGCGGCCGGACCAGCGCGACACCGACTCGCTGCCTCCTTACGAGGTGCTGGACCGGCTGCTCGACGACTACGTCGAGAAGGACATGGGCTCGCAGGAGCTCATCGCCGCCGGGCACGACCCCGAGCTGGTGACGCGGGTGATCCGGCTGGTGGACCTCGCCGAGTACAAGCGCCGCCAGTACCCGCCGGGCCCGAAGATCACGCCGAAGAACTTCGGCCGGGACCGCCGTCTGCCGATCACCAACCGGTGGAGGGAGACCACCGCCTGAGTCTGTTCAGCGCGCTGAACGACTCGCATAATGTTCAGCATGCTGAAGGATGTGCGGGCCGGGCGGGTGCTGACCGTCGGTGTGGCCGCCGGCGCCGCGCTCACCGGGCTGGTGTGGCTGCTCGGGCAGCGGCTGCAGGGCATCACCCTGCTCCCCGACCAGGGCGCCTCCTGGTACTACTGGAAGCTGCCCGAGCCCACCGCCTGGACCCGCGCCTCGGCCTGGCTGTGCTACGCCGCCCACCAGGTCGCGTTCTGGTGGCTGATCCACCGCGCCCAGACCCGCGTCCGCCGCTACACCTCCGGCCTGCACCGCCTCAACGTCACCGCGCTGGCCGTGAACACCGGCTTCGTCGTCCTCCACCTGCTCCAGACCCAGCTCTTCTACGACGGCCTCGCCCAGGACGTGTCGATCTTCAGCTCGCAGGGCTCGGTGATCCTGCTGCTGGTGGCGGTGCTGCTCATGGAGAACCGGCGGCGCGGCCTGTTCCTCGGCCGGCCGGCGCCGATCGGGCAGGAGATCGTCGCCTTCGCCCGCCGCTACCACGGCTACCTGTTCAGCTGGGCGGCGGTCTACACGTTCTGGTACCACCCGATGGAGAACACCGGCGGCCACCTCGTCGGGTTCCTCTACATGTTCCTGCTGCTCCTGCAGGGCAGCCTCTTCCTCACCCGGGCGCACACCAACCGCTGGTGGACCCTCACGCTGGAGCTGGCCGTGGCGGCCCACGGCACGCTCGTGGCCCTCATGAACAGCGGCCCGGACGGGAGCTGGCCGATGTTCCTGTTCGGCTTCCTGGGCGTGTTCGTCGTCACCCAGATGCACGGGCTCGGGCTCGGGCGGGGCACGCGCTGGGCGCTCGGGATCGCGTACGCGGCCGGCGCCCTCGTCGTGTACGGCCTGCGCGGGGACCTCGGCGGGGTGTCGGCCGTGGTGCGCATCCCGGCGATCGAGTACCTGCTCGTGGGCGTGCTGGCGGTGCTGCTGTGGCTCGGCCTGCGGGCGGCCCGGCTCGGACGGTCACGGGAGCCGGCCCGTCTGGAACAATGAGCGGGTGGCGCAGGAACGACCCGCCCCCGGCGACCCGCAGGACATGCGCGACGACGTCAGCTCATGGCCCGTGGGCCGGCTGCTGTCGGTGGCGGCGCGGCTGGTCGAGCGGCGCTTCCACGACTTCCTCGCCGCCCACCAGCTCTCCCACGCCGGGCTGATCGCCCTGCACCACCTCACCCCGGGGCCGCGCACGCAGCGCGAGCTCGCGGCGGCCTGCCGCGTCACCGACCAGACCATGAGCCGCACCATCGAGCACCTGCGCCGCTCCGGCCACGTCGTCAAGCGCGCCGACCCGCACGACCGCCGCCGCATGCTGGTGGAGCTCACCGAGGCCGGGGACGCGGTCCTCGCCATGGCCCGCGAGAAGGAACGCGACTCCGGCGACCTGCTCGGCGCCGTCGAGGACTACGACCGCTTCCGCGAGGAGCTCATCCGGCTCATCACCGTCACCTGACGCTTTTTGTCGGTGGCGGCTGGCAGAGTGTCCGCGTGGCGCAACCCCTGAAGGACATGATCGGCCTCCGGTCCGTCTCGACGCTGGCCGACGGGCTGGCCGCCGCGTGGCCGCCGTTCCCCCGCGAGCGGTTCGTGGCGCGCGCCCTCGGCGGGCTCGCCGGGCTGGAGCTGAAGGGCCGCGTCAGGCACGTGGCCGACGCCCTGCACGAGGCCCTGCCGCTGCCCTACCCGCAGGCCGCCGCCGTGGTGCGCGAGAGCGCCGCGCGGGTGCCGCTCGACCTGTGGAGCGGCTGGCCCGCCACCGAGCACACGGCGGTCCACGGGCTCGGCCACCTGCGGCCGGCGATGGAGACGCTGGCCACGCTCACGCCCCACGCCACGGGCGAGTTCGCCGTCCGCCCCTACCTGGAGCACCACCGCGACGACGCCCTCAAGATCATGTACGCCTGGGCGGAGTCCCCGGACGAGCACCTGCGGCGGCTCGCGTCCGAGGGCACCCGGCCGCGCCTGCCCTGGGCCGCCCGCGTGGGCTGGCTCATGACCCCCGGCCCCACGCTGCCCCTGCTCGACCGCCTGCGCGACGACCCCAGCGCATACGTCCGCCGCTCGGTCGCCAACCACGTCAACGACCTCGCCAAGGACCATCCCGAGGCGGCGCTCGCCCTGCTGGCGCGCTGGCGGTCCGGCGGCGGCTCCCACGTCGAGAAGGTGCTGCGGCACGCGGTGCGCGGCCTCCTGCGGTCCGGCCATCCCGAGGCGCTCGCCCTGGTGGGAGCCGTGCCCGGCAGCGGCGAGGTGGAGTCACTGTCCCTGGAGGCCGACACGGTCGCCGTCGGCGGCGCACTCGCCTTCACCGTCACGGTGACCTCCGGCGCGGCCGGGCCGCTGCTCCTCAAATACGCCGTCCGCCGACCCGGCTCGCGGCGCGTGTTCCACCTGGGGCAGCGGGAGGCGGCCGCGCCGGGCGCCACGTTCGTCGTCCGCAAGGCCCACTCCTTCCGCCCGGTCACCACCAGGGACGAGCCGCCGGGCCCACGCGAGCTCGACATCATCCTCAACGGCCGCACCGCCGCCACCGCCCCCTTCACCCTGACCCCCACCACCCCTGACCCCCGCCACCCCTGACCCTCGCCTCCCCTGGCCCTCGCCTCCCCCTGACCCCTGCTGACCGCCCCCTTCACCGCCCTCCCCTCCCCTCCCCTCACAGGCTCCGACCTCGCCGCTGCCGGGCGCGGGCCGTCCCCGACCGCCGTTGCCTCTCCCCCTCTCCCCCTCTCCCCCTCTCCCCTGTCCGACTCCCCCTGCCTTCGCCCGCCCGCTCGCCCGCCTCCTCCGACGGACGTCGTCCTGCGGTCAGTCCGCGGGCTCGCCCGCGTGGAGGACTTCGTGCTGCCACCGGTCGCGGGGCTGGGTGTGCAGGCGCCAGTAGTGCTCGGCGATGTCGTCCGGGTCGAAGGGGGTGCCGGGGGCGACCGGGCCCGCCACGGTGACCGAGGCGACGTGCACCCCCGACGGGCCGTACTCCTGGTCGAGCAGCGACACCAGCGTCCGCACGCCGCTCTTGCCGAGCGACAGGCTCACGTACTGCCGCTTGGGCTCCGGCATGCCGCCGGTGATGATGAACGTCCCGCCGCCGCGCCCGGCCATCGCGGGCGCCAGGTGCGCCGCGGCGACGAGCGCGCCGACCACGTTGACCGCCCAGGCGTCCAGGTGGAGCCGCATCCTGGCCTCGCCCGCCGTGTCCGGGCGGATGATCGCCGCGTTGTAGACCACGACGTCCGGGACGCCCAGGTCGGCGCCGGCCGCGTCCAGGGCGGCCCGCAGCGCGTCCTCGTCCGCGCAGTCGGCGGTGTAGCCGCGCGCCCCCGCCACGTCCAAGGTCCTCCCGGTACGCGAGACCAGCCCCACGGGCATGCCCTCGGCGGCGAACCGCCGCGCCACCGACCTTCCGATCCCCGGCCCCGCCCCGATGATCACCGCTCCTGGCATCGTCCGCTCCTGTCCGCGCGTTACGACTGACAGTCGGGACGGTAAGGCGTCACATCCATGTGAAGGTCAAGGAGCATCATGAGGATCGGCGATCTCGCCCGCGCGACCGGCGTGAGCAAGCGGCTGCTCCGCTACTACGAGGAGCAGGGGCTCCTCCGGCCGGTGCGGCTGCCCAACGGCTACCGGGAGTACGCCGAGGCGGACGTCGCCGCGGTCCGGCACATCCGGGCCCTGCTCGCCGCCGGGCTGCCCACGGCGGTCATCGCCCGGCTGCTGAGCTGCGTCCACGACGACGAGGGCGGGCGGATGGTCGCCGCGGCCTGCCCCGGCATGCTCGGCCACCTGCGGCGCGAACGCCGACGCATCGCCGACACCATCGAACGCCTGCAGACGTCCCAGCGAGCACTCGACACCCTCCTCACCTCCGCCCTCCAGCACCCTTGACCGGGAACGGCACCCACCACGTCAACCCCCTCCCCCACCCGGGACGGAAGCACCCGGCACCTTGGCGTCACCACCCCACCCCCTCCCCCACCCGGGACGTGAGCATCCGGCACCTTGGCGTCACCACCCCACCCCCTCCCCCACTCGGGACGTGAGCATCCGGCACCTTGGCAGGGGCGGATCGGATTCGCTTCCCTTCACGGCCGTGGCCGACGGGAGTGGGGTGAGGCCAGTAGACGGGGCGGCGCGGCCTAAGGGGCGGTGCCGGAGCGGCGGCTGATGAGGGTCTCGACGCCGTCCAGCAGCAGGTTCAGGCCGAAGACGAAGTCGGCGTCCTCCACCCAGCCGCCCTCGCCGCCGCCCATGGCGCCCGAACGCATCGCGGCGGCCAGAGCGGGATAGGCGTCCGGGTCGAGGACCTCGGCCAGCATCTCGCCGTAGTCGGCCGCCCCCTCGATCCCGGCCTCCTCAAGCTGCGGGTGGCCGCCGGCCATGCTGTGGACGAGCGCCGCGTCGGTGAGCGCGTAGCCGGTCAGTGCGGTGGCCACGTTGACCTTCTCGCCGTCGTGGAGGCCGGTGCCGCCGAGCGCGGCCAGGGCGCGGTCCAGCCACAGCAGCCGGCGCGGCCCGAGCGGCGGGGCGAGGCGGGCCACCGCCAGCAGCCACGGGTGGCCGAGCAGGATGTCGCGCTGGGCCCGGGTCCACACCTCCAGGTAGGCCCGCCAGTGCCGCCCCTCCGGCTCCGGCGGCAGCGGCGCGGCGCCGTCGGCCATGACGGTGAGCAGTTCCTCCTTGCTGCCGACGTACCGGTAGAGCGCCGTCGCCGCAACGCCGACCCGCGAGGCGACGCTCGCCATCGACACCCCGGCGAGCCCTTCGGCGTCGGCGATCTCCACGGCGGCGGCCGTGATCGTCGCGAGGTCCAGGCGGGGCCGCGGCCCGCGCCGGGTCACCGGCTCGCGTCCCCACATGCGCGCCACGACCGACGGCAGCGGCCGTTCCTCCCCCATGCTCACCCCTCCTTGACTTGCTCCTTGGATTCTGCAGTATCGTGAAACTATGAACGTCATACACAGTACGCCGTTAACAGATGCCATCCACGCCCGCGGGCTGACGAAGTCGTTCGGGGAGACCCGGGTCCTCGCCGGGATCGACCTGACCGTGCCGGCCGGCACGTTGCTGGCCCTGCTCGGCCCCAACGGCTCGGGCAAGACGACCACCGTCCGCATCCTGACCACGCTGCTCGCCCCCGACGGCGGCACGGCGACGGTCGGCGGCCACGACGTCACACGCGAGGGTCGGGCCGTGCGGCGGGTGATCGGGCTGACGGCGCAGCAGGCCACGGTGGACGACCTGCTGACCGGCCGGGAGAACCTGGTGCTGTTCGCCGGGCTGCACCACCTGGGACGCCGTGCCTCACGGCGGCGGGCCGGCGAGCTGCTGGAGCGCTTCGACCTGACCGGGGCGGCGGACCGGCGGGTGGGGACGTACTCGGGCGGCATGCGACGGCGGCTGGACCTGGCGGCGGGGATGGTGGCCGAGCCGCGGATCCTGTTCCTGGACGAGCCCACGACCGGGCTCGATCCGCGCAGCCGCGCCGAGCTGTGGGCGGTGATCCGCGAACTGCTCGCGTCGGGCACGACGATCCTGCTGACGACGCAGTATCTGGAGGAGGCCGACCAGCTCGCGGACCGGGTCGCGGTGATCCACGGCGGGCGGCTGGTGGCCGACGGCTCCCCCGCCGAGCTGAAGCGCCAGGTGGGGACCGAGCGGCTGGTGCTGAGCCTGGCCTGCCCCGAGGACGTGCCACGGGCCCGCGCGACCCTCGCCGGCCTCACCCCCGTCGCCCAACAGACGGCGACACAGCAGGCCGGCCACCAGGCCACACCGCAAACCGGACAGCAGACCGGACAGCAGGCAGGGCAACAGGCCGGGCGGGGGGAGATCACGCTCGCCGTGCACGGTCCCGGCGACCTGCGGCGCGCGCTGGACGCGCTCCACCGCGCCGCCGTCGAGGTCGAGCGCGTGGAGCTGCGCACCCCCACCCTCGACGACGTCTTCTTCGAGCTGACGGAGGCCGCGGCATGAGCGCCGTGCACCCGCGCCGGGGAGCAGCCCCGGCGGCTGACCTCTACCGCCTCGTCGTCCGCGACCTGCGCCGCGAGCTGCGCGTCGTCGACGGCCTGATCGTGAACATCGCCCTGCCTGTGATCATCATGGTGGTCTTCGTCTACGTCTTCGGCGGCGCGATCAGCACCGGCTCCAGCGGCCTCGCCTACATCGACTTCGTGGTCCCGGCGGTGCTGCTGATGTCCGGCGGGTACGGCGCCGCCACGACCGCCATCACCATCGCCGAGGACATGACCGGCGGCATGATGGACCGCTTCCGCACGCTGCCCATCGGCGGCTGGCTGGTGCCCGCCGGGCACGTGCTCGCCTCAGTGCTCCGCAACGTGGTGGCCTGCGGCCTGGCGCTGGCGTCGGCGGTGCTCCTGGGGTTCCGGCCGCACGCCACGCTCACGGAGTGGCTGCTGGTGGCCGCCCTGCTGGCCGGATACGTGCTGGCGATGTCGTCGCTGGCGGCCGTCTGGGGCCTGCTGGTGCGCTCGACGCAGGCGGCGGGGGCGTTCAGCTTCGTGGTGCTGTTCCTGCCGTACGTGTCGGACGGGGTCGTCCCCGCGGAGACGATGCCGGACGTGCTGCGCGACTTCGCCGCCAACCAGCCGCTGACGCCCGCCGTCGCGACCCTGCGCTCGCTGCTCCTCGACGGGGTGCCGATGGGGTCGTCGGGGGTGGTGGCGGCGGCCTGGCTGGCCGGCATCGTGGCACTCAGCCTGCCCGTCGCCGCCGTGCTGTTCCGCCGCCGCACCTCGTCGTGACCCACCCGCCCGATCGCTCTCACGGGGCGGGCGGGACCGGACCGGAACTCTCTCACCCGGCGGGCCGGGCCGCCCGGGGCGCTCTTACGGGGCGGGCGGGGCCATGCCGGCCAGGGCCATGTCGACGACTCGCTCGGCGAGGTCCTCCGGCAGGTCGCCGGACGGCCCCCACTTGGAGTGCCACATCATGGTGCCGGACAGGATGGCCATGGCCAGGGTGACGTCGAGGTCGGGCCGCAGCTCGCCCGAGGCGACGCCGCGCTCGACGACCTCCTGGAGGGCCCGCCGCCGGGGCTCGATGGCGCGCTTGACGAAGCGCTCCGTCAGCCGCGGGTGCCGGTCGGCCTCGCTCATCGCGATGTTCATCACGCACCGGCCGCGCCGGTTGCCCGACTCGACGCGCATGGCGTCGAGCAGGGTGATGAGGTCGTCGCGCACGGAGACGCCGGCGAGCGGGGGCAGCGGCGCCTTGAGCGTGGCCAGGGCGTCGACGACCAGGTCCTCCTTGCTGGACCAGCGCCGGTAGATCGTGGTCTTGCCGACGCCCGCCCTCGACGCGATCGCCTCGATGGACAGCTCGGAGACGCCCATGCCCTCGGCGATCAGGTCGAGGGTCGCCTCGGTGATCGCCTTCTCGGCCTTCTCGCTGCGCGGGCGCCCGGCCGGCCGGGCGGTCCCTGTTCCCTGGATGGTCATCAGATGCCTCCGAGGAGACCCCCGCCTTCAGGCGGGGAAGGAATCGGACTCCTGCGGAGCAGGGCAGGAGCAGGCGGTACGCCGCCAGGCTGACCGCCGCCATCTTTCCGAATCGGCCGGTGCGCGAGTGACCTCGCACCTAGGATCGAGGGGTGGCGCAGCTGGTGAAGCGGGCCTACAAGTACCGCTTTTATCCGACCCCCGAACAGGCCGAACAGCTTGTCCGGACGTTCGGCTGTGTGCGCCTGGTCTACAACAAAGCACTCGAAGAGCGGACCCGCGCCCACAAGCTGGAAGGCCGCGGCGTCTCCTACACCGAGTCGTCCGCGACGCTGACCGCGTGGAAGAAGACACCCGAGCTGGCGTTCCTGAACGAGGTGTCGTCGGTGCCGCTGCAGCAGACGCTGCGGCATCTGCAGGGAGCGTTCGCGAACTTCTTCGCCAAACGGGCCAAGTACCCGACGTTCAAGAGCAAGAAGAAGTCGCGGGCGTCGGCCGAGTACACCCGCTCGGCGTTCCGCTGGCGCGACGGCCGGCTCACCCTGGCCAAAATGAACGCGCCGCTGAACATCGTATGGTCGCGCCCGCTGCCCGAGGGAGCCGAGCCGTCCACGGTCACCGTGAGCCGGGACGCGGCCGGGCGGTGGTTCGTGTCCTTGCTGGTGGAGGAGAAGATCGCGCCGTTGCCGCCGGTCGAGCGGTCGATCGGCGTGGACGCCGGCCTCACCGCCCTGCTCACGCTGTCGTGCGGCGAGCAGATCGCCAACCCGCGTCACGAGCGTCGTGAGCGGCGCAGACTGGCCAAAGCACAGCGGGCACTGGCCCGCAAACAGAAAGGATCGAACAACCGGGCCAAAGCCCGGCTGAAAGTGGCGAAGGTGCACGCCCGGATCGCCGACCGGCGCCGGGACTACCTGCACAAGGTCACCACACGGCTGGTACGCGAGAATCAAGTGATCGCCGTGGAGGACCTGGCCGTACGCAACCTGCTGAAGAACCATGCGCTCGCCCGCGCCATCTCCGACGCCGGCTGGCGGGAGCTGCGGCGCATGCTGGAGTACAAGACGGCCTGGTACGGCCGCACGCTGGCGGTGACAGACCGTTTCTTTCCCTCCTCCAAGCTGTGCTCGGACTGCGGGACGCTGCAGGAGGAGATGCCGTTGAGCGTCCGTGAGTGGGTCTGTGCCTGTGGCGCGGTCCATGACCGCGAAGTGAACGCGGCCCAGAACATGCTGCTCGCCGCCGGGCCGGCGGAGAGCTGAAACGCCTGTGGAGCTGGCGTAAGACCTCAACGGGAGTCCTCCTCTCGGGCGGGCGACCGGCGATGAAGCAGGAAGACCGACCGGCGACGGTCGGAATCCCCCTCGTTCACGAGGGGGAGGATGTCAACGCGGCCTCACACTACCGCTGGTTCCTTCTGTTCCGCCTGCTGGACCGGCTTCGGCCTGCCCGGCATCCAGCGGGCCACCACGACGACGCCGAGCAGCGCGATCGCGGCCGAGACGAGCGCCGTGACGTGCATGCCCTCGATGAACGCCGCGAACGCCGGCTTGATCAGGGCCTGGCCACGCTCGCCGAGCGCCTCGGCGACGCCCATGGTGGCCATGATGGACTCGCCCGCGGCGTGCTGGACGCCGGCCGGCAGACCGGCGAGCACCGGCTCCATGTGCCCACGGTAGCTCGACGACAGCACCGAGCCGAGCACGGCCACGCCGAGCGCGCCGGCCACCTGGCGGACGGTGTTGCTCATGGCCGAGCCGACGCCGGCCTTCTCCCTGGGCAGCGCCTCCATGATCGCGGTCGTGGCGGGCGGCATGATGTTGGCCATCGCGGCGCCCTGGACGAAGAAGACGACCTCGATGAGCAGGATCGGGGTGTTCTCGGTCATGAAGGCGTAGCTGCTCAGCACCAGCGCGATCACGATCATGCTGACGGTCGCGGCCAGCTTGGCGCCGACACGCTCGTTCACCCGCTGGCTGAGCGGCGCGAAGATGAGCTGCGCGGCGGCGAACGGGATCATCAGCGCCCCCGCCTGCAGCGCCGTGTAACCGAGCACGATCTGCAGGTAGAAGGTCAGGAAGAACATCCCGCCCATCATCGCGAAGAACACGATGCCCATCATGGCGATGGCCGAGCCGAACTTGGGGTTGGCGAAGCTGCGTACGTCGAAGACCGGGTGGTCGATGCGCCGCTCCCACCAGACGAACACCCCCAGCACCGCCACCCCGGCGAGGGTGGGCACCAGCACCTCGGCGCTGGCCACGGTGCCGAGGTAGCCGCCGCGGATGATGCCGTAGACGAGGGAGACCAGGCCGATGATCGACAGGATCACGCCGACCGGGTCGAGCCTGGACGGCTTCGGGTCCTTCGACTCGGGCACGATCGCGGCGATGAGGATCACCCCGACGACCACGATCGGCACGTTGACGAGGAAGACCGAGCCCCACCAGAAGTGCTGGATCAGCAGGCCGCCCGTGATGGGGCCGATCGCCACGGCGAGGCCCACGCCGGCCGCCCACACGCCGATCGCCCGGCCGCGCTCGGCGGGCGGGAAGACGTTGGAGATGATGGCCAGGGTGGCGGGCATGATCGCCGCGCCGCCGATGCCCATCGCCGCCCTGGCCAGGATGAGCTGCATCGGGTCCTGGGCGTAGGCGCTGGCGAGCGAGGCCAGGCCGAACAGCACCATGCCGACGACCAGCATGCGCTTGCGGCCCGTGCGGTCACCGATCACGCCGAAGGTGAACAACAACCCGGCGAACACCAGCGTGTAGGAGTTGATCGCCCATTCCAGCTCGCTCTGTGTCGCGCCCAGGCCGGCGGTGGGATCGGAGATGGTCTTCATCGCCACGTTGAGGATCGTGTTGTCGAGCACGACCGCCAGCAGGCTGAACACCAGTACGCCGAGGATGGCCCATCGGCGTGGATGCCCCGAGTTCGGGTCCATGAACGTCCTTAATTTCGATACGGCTAAGTTTCGCTACGCCAACGTATCGCAAGGCATTCCGATACGCAACGGTCCCGTTTCGTAAATTCGGCGTGAACGGCCGGCCCTCTGCCGTCATCGCCGCGTCACATGCGAGCGCGCGGCACCGGCGCCCCCGTGGCCCGGCGCCGCGCGCTCGACTCAGCGCCCGGCCAGCTCAGGAACCCGGAGCAGCCGGAGTAGCGGGAGGTGTCGGAGCACCCGGAGCGTCCGGCGCCGACGGAGCGTCCCGGACGGGGTTCAGCGGGGCCAGGGCGGGGTCCAGCAGGGCGGGCCGGCGGCGGCGCCACAGGGGCAGTGCGGTCAGGACGATGGCCACGCCGGTCAGCCCGGCCACCGCGAACGCCCACGACGGCCCCACCCCGTCGATGACCGCACCGGCGATCGGCGCGGAGGCCGCGCCGCCGATGAGCAGCGCGGTGCCGTGGAGGCCCATCGCCTCGCCCCGGGCGGCCGCCGGCACCCGGCCGCTGACGACGTCGACCGTGGACGACAGCGCAGGCGCGCACAGCAGACCGGCCGGCAGGAGTGCCAGGACGAGCAGGCGCCAGTCGCCGGCCACCAGCCCGACGGGCACCGTCAGCAGGCCCATGCCCGCGATCAGCGCGAACGGCGAGAAGCCCCGCGACAGCCCGCCGTACACGAAGCCTCCGACCAGCGAGTAGACGCACCAGATGCCGACGGCGAGGCCCACCCACGTGGTGTCGCCCGCGTCGGTCATGGTGGCGACCAGGGACAGCTCGGTCGCGGTGAGCACGAACGTGGCCGCCGCGACCGTGGCCATCAGCCCGCCGAAGGCGGGCGTGAGCCATTCGCGCCGCGCCACTCTGCCGACGCGCGCCTCGTGCTCCTTCTCGGCCGCCGAGCGCGTGGGCGGGTTGAGCGCGAGCAGGCCGAGGCCCGCGACCGTCATGCCGGCCCCGATGACCGTCATCGTCACGGTGCTGCCCAGCGTGGTCAGGCCCGCCACGGCGAGCGCGGGACCGGTCATGTAGGACAGCTCGACCAGCATCGAGTCGATCGTGAACCCGGTGCGCCGCTGCGGCGCGGGCACCATGGCGGCCAGGCACTGCCGGGTGACGCTGAACACCGGCAGGGCCAGCAGCCCCGCCAGCGCCGCCGCCGCGGCGAGCGCGGGGAACGGCAGCGCCCACGCGCACGACCAGAACGCCGCCTGGGCCGCGGTGGTGACGGCGAGCACGGGACGCAGCCCGTGCCGGTCGACGAGCCTTCCCGACAGCGGCGAGCCGACGGCCATGCCGATCGTGCTCGCCATCGTGACCAGCCCGGCCTTGGCGTAGCCCAGCTGCAGCACCTCGGCCACGTGCAGGGTCAGCGCCATGCCGGTGGCGGTGGCCGGCACCCGGGCCAGCAGCCCCACCACCAGCAAGGTGGGGACGCCGGGGATCCTGAGCAGCCGTCGGTAAGGGTCGAGAGCCATGGTGTTCGTTTACCTCCGCCTGCATTCTGGCAACAGGCACCGACACTTTCGCCACTGGGTTTCCGCCGCCCGCCTCGCGCCCCTTTTTGTCCCCTTGGCCTCGCATGTCATCATCGGAGGAGGTCCGGGGACGCCACTGGGGCGCCTCGAGACGGCTCAGGAGGGTTGATCCATGTCCTCTTCCACCACCCCCACCCCCACGACGACGCTGTACGGTGGCGCCGCCGGCCGCCGCGTCACCGTCCGCGACCTCGCCGCCGCCAAGGAGCGCGGAGAGCGGTGGCCCATGGTCACCGCCTACGACGCCATGACGGCGCGGGTGTTCGACGCGGCAAGCATCCCCGTGCTGCTCGTGGGCGACTCGGCCGCCATGGTCGTCTACGGCTACGACTCCACGCTGCCGGTCACGGTCGACGACCTGCTGCCGCTCACCGCGGCCGTCGTCCGCGGCTCGTCGCGGGCGCTGGTCGTCGCCGACCTGCCGTTCGGGTCCTACCAGGGCTCGCCGGCGCAGGCGCTGGAGTCGGCCGCCCGCTTCATGAAGGAGGCGGGCGCGCACGCGGTCAAGCTGGAGGGCGGCCGGCGCATCCTGCCGCAGGTCGAGGCGCTGGTCTCGGCCGGGGTGCCGGTGATGGCGCACCTCGGGCTGACCCCGCAGTCGGTCAACGTGCTCGGCGGCTACCGGGTGCAGGGGCGCGGCCAGTCGGGCGACGAGCTCATGGCCGACGCCAAGGACCTGGAGCGGGCCGGGGCGTTCTCCGTCGTGCTGGAGTGCGTGCCGGCCGAGCTGGCGCACCGGGTGACGACGTCCCTCGCGATCCCGACGATCGGGATCGGGGCGGGGCCGCGTACGGACGCGCAGGTGCTGGTGTGGCAGGACCTGATGGGGCTGACGCCGCGGCCGGCGAAGTTCGTCAAGCGGTACGCGGACCTCGCAGGCGACCTGGACCGCGCGGTCCGCGCCTACGCCGCCGACGTCACCTCGGGCGCGTTCCCCGCTCCCGAGCACACCTACAGCTGATCTCCGGGCAGCTGATCCCCGGGCGCGCCGTCCCGCGGCGGGGCGGCGCGCCCCGGTGAGGTCAGAGGCCGGCGGGGTCGGTGTTGGAGCCGCAGACGACGACCGCCACCCGCTCCCCGTCCTCCGGCCGGTACGCCCCCGACAGCAGCGCCGCGTACGCCGCCGCCCCCGCGTGCTCGGCCACCAGCCGGTGCCGCTCCCACAGGACCCGCCGCGCCGCGACGATCGCCTCGTCGGGCACGAGGACGCTGCGCACGCGCGGCGCGGACAGGACGCCGAAGGCCAGCCCACCGATCCTGCTGGCGCCCAGGGCGTCGGCGCCCACCCCGCTCACCCCGACCTGCACCGGCTCGCCGGCCCGCAGCGCGGCGTTCAGGGTGGGGATCAGCTCGGGCTCGACGGCCACGATCCGCGGCCCGCCGCCACCGGCGTCGCCGGTGGCGAGGGTGATGCCGGCCGCGAAGCCGCCCCCGCCGACGGCCACCAGCACGGTGTCCACGCCGCCGGTCTGCTCCATGATCTCCAGCCCGGTCGTGCCCTGCCCGGCGATCACCTCGGGCTGGTCGTAGGCGTGGACGGACAGCGCGCCGGTCTCGGCGGCGCGCTTGGCCGCCGCCTCCGCCGCCTCGGCGTAGATCGCCCCGGTCTGGGTGACGTGCGCGCCCAGCGCCGCCAGCCCCGCCACCTTGACGGGGCTGGTCACCTCGGGCACGAAGATCTCGGCCCGCACGCCGAGCGTCCGCGCCGCGTACGCCACCGCCAGCCCGTGGTTGCCGCCGCTGGCCGCGATCACGCCGCTGTCCGGGAGGGTGCCCGCCGACAGGATGCGGTTGAACGCCCCGCGCACCTTGAACGACCCGGAGTGCTGCAGCAGCTCCAGCTTCATGAACAGCCCCGGTGAGACCTCCAGCACGGGCGTGCGCAGCACGAGCCCGGCGATGCGCCGGGCGGCGGCGGCGACGTCCTCACGGGTGACGGCGGTCCCATCGGTGATCATGACTTCTCCCGGGTGAGCGCGGACTGTACGCTCGCAGGCTACGCGAGCGCCTGCGAGACGTCGGCCCAGAGGTCCTCGGGGTGCTCGATGCCGACCGCGATCCGCACGGTGCCCTCGCCGATCCCGTTCGCCGCCAGCTCCTCGGCGGTGAGCGAGCGGTGCGAGGTGGTCGCCGGGTGCATGACCAGCGTCTCGACCCCGCCGAGCGAGGGGGCGAGCACCGCCAGCCGCACCGCCTTCATGAACCTCTCCCCCGCCGCGCGCCCGCCCGCCAGGTCGAACGAGAACACCCCGCCGAACCCGGGCAGCAGCTTGCGCCCCAGCTCGTACGACGGGTGCGAGGCCAGCCCCGGCCAGTGCACCGCCGTCACCGCCGGGTGCGCGGCGAGCCGCGTCGCCAGGTACTCGGCGTTGGCGCAGTGCCGCTCCATCCGCAGGGCGAGCGTCTGCAGCCCGCGCACCACCAGCCAGGCCGCGAACGGGTCGGCAGAGGCCCCCAGCTCGATCGCGAAGTGCCAGACCCGCTCGTACAGCCCCGCGTCGGCGATGACGGCCAGGCCGCCGACGACGTCGCTGTGCCCGGACAGGTACTTGGTGGTGGAGTGCACGACGACGTCGGCCCCGTGCTCGATCGGCCGGCACAGCATCGGCGTGGCGAAGGTGTTGTCGACCACGGACAGCAGGCCGAGCTCGCGGGCCGCCGCGCACATGCCGGGCAGGTCGGCGACCAGCGCCGTCGGGTTGCTGATCGTCTCCAGGTAGACGAGCCTGGTCTCCGGCCGCCGGGCGGCGCGCAGGGCGGCGGGGTCGTCGCCGGGCACGTGCGTGACGGAGATGCCGAACCTCGCCGCGAGCTCGCTGAGCATCGCCGAGGTGCCGCCGTACAGCGCTCGCTGGGCGATGAGGTGGTCGCCGGGCCTGAGCAGGCCGAGCAGCACGGTGTTGATCGCGCTCATGCCGGAGCCGGTGGCGATCGCGCCCGCGCCGCCCTCAAGCCCTGAGACGGCCAGTTCCAGGGAGCGGACGGTGGGGTTGGTGTAGCGCGAGTAGACGAACGGGCCGGTCGGGCTCCCCATCGCCTCGGCCATGACGGCCGGGTCGGAGAAGGAGAACCCGGAGGTCTGGTAGATCGGCACGGTCATCGGGCGGCTGCCGTCCACCGGCGCCTGCGGGATGTGCACGGTTCTGGTCTCTGGGCGCGGAGTCTCCGGGCGCGGCGTCTCTGGGCGCGGAGTCTCTGGGCGGTGATCGGTCATACCGCCAGGATCTCCCGAGCGGCGGCCCCGGTTGAGAGCCAATCCGGCAGAATTGGCTCATGAATGGGTCCAATCTGGCCGACCTCGTCGACCTGCTGGGCCGCTGGGCGTCCGGGCGCGGCCCGCTCTACCTGCTGCTGGCCGCCCGCCTCCGGGCGCTGATCGACGACGGCGTGCTGCCGCCGGGCGAGCCGCTGCCGCCGGACCGGGTGCTGGCCGGGCGGCTGGCGGTGGGCCGGGGCACCGTGGTGGCCGCGTACGACCTGCTCCGGCAGGAGGGCCGGGTGGTGCGCCGCCAGGGCAGCGGCACCCGGGTGGCCGCGCTCGACCTGCCGGCCAGCAGGACCGCCGACGGCGTGCCCGCCAACCCGCTGCTGCTGCACATCCTGCACCCGCCGGACGGGGTCGCGCTGCTCACCTGCGCCGCGCCCGACGACCCGCCGGAGGCGCTGCGTGAGGCGTACGAGGAGGCCGCCCGCGCCCTGTCCGGCCTGCGCGACCTGGGCTACCAGCCGGCCGGCAACCCGGTGCTGCGGGCCGCGCTGGCCGCGTACTACACCGGGCGCGGGCTGCCCACCGAGCCCGGGGAGATCCTGGTGACGACGGGCGCCCAGCAGGCGCTCACGCTGCTCGCCGGCCTCCTCGTGGCGCCCGGCGACACCGTGCTGACCGAGTCGCCGACGTACCCGGGGGCGCTGGAGGTGTTCCGGCACGCGGCCGCCGTGGTCCGGCCGGTGACGCCCGAGGGGCTGGGCGCGGCCCTGCGGGAGCGGCGGCCCGCCCTCGCCTACTTCGTCCCGACCGCGCGCAACCCGGACGGCGCGATCATGCCGGTCCCCCAGCGGCGGAGGCTGGCGGCGCTCGCCGCCGAGCACGACGTGCCGCTGGTGGACGACGAGGTCTGCGCCGAGCTGTGCTTCTCCGGCCCGGCGCCGCCGCCGCTCGCCGCGTTCGGGCGGGGCGAGCAGGTGATCACCGTCGGCTCGATGAGCAAGCTGGTCTGGGGCGGGCTGCGGGTCGGCTGGATCCGGGCCGCCGCCCCGCTGGTGTCGCGGCTGTCGCGGCTGCGGGCGGTGCACGACCTCGGGGGCGAGGTGGTCAGCCAGCTCGCCGCCGCCGCGCTGCTGCGCCGCCTCGACGAGGTGCGCGGGCAGCGGGTACGCGACCTCACCGCCCGCCACGACCTCCTGTGCGCCGAGCTGCGCGACCGGCTGCCGTCGTGGACGTTCGAGCCGGCCAGGGGCGGCCAGACCATCTGGGTGCGCGTCCCGCGCGGCGAGGTGGACGCCTTCGCGCAGGTGGCGCTCAGGCACGGGGTGGCGGTGCCGCCCGGCCGCTCGTTCGACCCGCTCGGGGGGCACGCCGACCGCATGCGGCTGCACTTCCTGCTGCCCGCGGACGAGCTTTCGCGAGCGGTGAACAACCTGGCCCTGGCCTGGGCGGCCTTCGGCGGAACGGGCCGCGCGGCGTCCCGGCACACCCTGATCGTCTGAGAGTGTGGAGGGCGTGGAGACGACCTTCGTACTTGTGCACAGCCCTTCGGTCGGCCCCTCGACCTGGGCGCCCGTGGCGGAGTCCCTGGAGCGGCGCGGCCGTGCCGTCGTGGTCCCCGACCTGACCGGCATCGCGGCGGGCGGGCCGCCCTACTGGCCGCGCGTCGTGGCCGCGGTGAGGGACGCCGTGGTGAGGGACGCCGGGCCTGCGGCGCCACTCGTGCTCGTGGCGCACAGCAACGCCGGGTTCTTCGTGCCGGTGATCAAGGAGGGTCTGGGCGAGCGCGTGGTGGCGTGCGTGTTCGCCGACGCCCACATCCCGCCGCCCTCCGGTCTCGTACGGATCGCCGAGGAGGGGTTCCTGCCGTTCCTGCGCGGCCTGGCCGGCCCCGACGGCGTGCTGCCGCGCTGGACCGACTGGTGGGACGAGGAGGACGTGGCGCCCATGCTGCCCGACCCGGCCGTGCGGGCGCGGGTGACGGCCGAGCAGCCGCGGCTGCCGCTCGCCTACTACACCCAGTCCGTGCCGGTGCCCGCCGGGTGGGACGAGGTCCGGTGCTCCTGCCTGTGGTTCGGGCCGCCGTACGACGGGGTGGCCGGGGAGGCCGCCAGGCGCGGCTGGCCGGTGACCCGGCTGCCCGGCCTGCACCTGCACCAGCTCGTCGAGCCCGAGGCCGTCACCGACGCGCTGCTGAGATCGTCGCGCAAGTCGTGAATTCCTCACTGCCGCCGGGAGTGCCCGCCGGGCCACAGTCGGAGTCATGACGACGATCAGGGTCAGCGGGCTCAGGAAGAGCCATCAGGGGTTCGAGGCGGTGCGGGGCATCTCGTTCGAGGTGGCCGAGGGGGAGGTCTTCGCGCTGCTCGGCAGGAACGGCGCGGGCAAGACGACGACGGTCGAGGTGCTGGCCGGGTTCCAGCGGGCCGACGCGGGCGAGGTACGGGTGCTCGGCCTCGACCCGCACACCGCCCGCGCGGCCCTGCGGCGGAGCACCGGGATCATGCTGCAGGAGGCCGGGTTCTTCCCCGACCTGACCGTGGCCGCGACCGTCGACATCTGGCGGGGCTTCATCGCCGCGCCCCGCCCGCGCGCCGAGGCCCTGGAGCTCGCCGGGCTGTCCGGGCGGGCGGGCGTGCGGGTGCGGCAGCTCTCCGGCGGCGAGCGGCGGCGGCTGGACCTGGCGCTGGCCCTGCTGGGCCGGCCCCGGGTGCTGTTCCTCGACGAGCCGACCGCCGGCATGGACCCGGAGGCGCGCGCGGCCACCTGGGACGTCGTCCGCGGCCTCGCCGCGGAGGGCGTCACGATCCTGCTGACCACCCACTACCTGGAGGAGGCGCAGCGCCTGGCCGGCAGCATGGCGATCATGGACGCGGGCCGCGTGGTGGCCGCGGGCGGCATGGCCGAGACCCTGGCCGGGCGGGCCGGGCGGGTGTCGTTCCTGCTGCCCCCGCACGTGGACCCCGGGGAGCTGCCGCTGCCGGTCGCGGTCGAGGACGGGCGGGCGGTGTGCCGCGCCGACGACCCCGACCTGGCCGCGCAGACGCTGCTGACCTGGGCCGCGGGGCGTGGGCTGCGGCTGGCGGGCCTGGAGGTGCGCCAGGCCACGCTGGAGGACCTGTTCCTCGACCTCGCCTTCCCCGGCCCGGGCGGGGACGCGGCGCTCTCGCGGGCGGGAGGCGTCCGATGAGCCTCGCCGCCACCTACCGGCTCGGCGTCCGCCTGTTCTGGCGGGACAAGCCCATGCTGTTCGCCTCCGTGGTCACGCCCGTGGGCCTGTCGATCGGGATGCCGCTGCTCATGCGGCACGTACGGGCCGACGGCCCGGCCGCCGCGGCCGAGCTGTTCCCCGCCACGCTGGCCGTCGTGCTGTCGATCACCGCGTTCATGAACATCACGGTCGCGCTGACCGGCCGCCGCGACCAGCTCGTGCTCAAGCGGCTGCGGGCGACCGAGCTGACCGACGGGCAGATATTGGCCGGGCAGATCGGCTCCAACGCCACCCAGACGTTCGCGGTGATCGTGGGGTGCGCGGTGGCCGTGCGCCTGGCCGCCGGGGTGGCGCCGCCGGCGGACGTCGTGGTGTTCGCGCTGGTCACGGCGGCGGGCTCGGCCGTGATGGCGCTGCTCGGGGCGGCGTACACGGCGGCGGTGCCGCGGGCGGAGCTGGCGGCGGCGTACACGATGCCGGTCTTCCTCCTCTCCGGGGTGACGGCGGGCGCGATGGGGCCGATCCCGCTGCCGTCGTGGCTGCGGCCCGCGCTGGACCTGCTGCCGACCTCGGTGGTCGTGGACGCGGTGCGCACCGGCGAACCGGTCCGGGCGACGCTGGTGCTGGCGGGGTGGGCGGCGGCCGGGCTCGTGGCGCTGCGGCTGTGGTTCCGCTGGGAACCCCGGCGGTCCTGACACCACCACAAAAGGGACATAATCGGCTGTGCTCTCCACCTCGGCGCCTCCCGTTCCGGCCGGACGGCTCGCGATCGTGCTCATCACGGCCGTGTCGGTCGCGTACACCGTCATCGCGCTGCTGTACTTCCGGTTCGGCGTGGGCTGGGGCGCGGCGGCCGGCCTCGTCATGCTCGCCGTCGTCGGCACCCACCACCTCAACATGCGGGCGGCGCTGCGCGGCGAGCGGTCCGCCCGCTTCCCGCTGCTGGTCGTGCTGCAGGCGGTGGCCACGTACCTGCCGGACCTCCTGCTGCCGAGCGGCTTCTCGGCCGTCGCCGCGCCGATGCTGGCGGGGACGCTGCTGGTGTACCTGCCGCTGGGGTGGGGGTGCGCGCTGGTGGGGGCCGCGATGGCGTACGAGGGGTTCATCCTGTGGAGCGGCCCCGGCCTCGCCGTCATCACCGCCTTCTACGTGGTGAGCGTGCCGACGACGGGGGCGATGACGTACGCGCTGGTCCGCCTGACCAGGACCGCGGCCGAACTGGCGCGGGCGCGGGCCGGGCTGGCCGACGCCGCCGTGCTCAAGGAGCGGCTGCGCATCTCCCGCGACCTGCACGACGGCCTCGGGCGCAGCCTCACCGCGATCGCGCTCAAGGGCGACCTCGCCACCCGCCTGCTGGACCGCGACCCCGGCTCGGCCCGCACCGAGATGGGCGAGCTGGTACGGGTCGCGAGAGAGGCCGCCCAGGACGTGCGCCGGGTCGCCCGCGGCTACCGGGCCATGTCGCTGGCCGGCGAGGTGGACCGCGGGAGGGCGCTGCTGGAGTCGTCCGGCGTGAGCTGCCAAGCGCACCTGGCCGCCGTGACGCTGCCGCGCCCCTCGGAGGAGGCGCTGGCCTGGGGCGTGCGCGAGGCGGTCACCAACGTCCTGCGGCACAGCCGGGCCACCGTCTGCACGATCACCACCTCGGCCGGCGGCGGGAAGGCGCGGCTGGAGATCGCCAACGACGGCGCCCCTCCCGGCCCCGGAGCGGCCGGCGGCGGGCTCACCGGGCTGGCCGAGCGCGCCGCCCAGGCCGGCGGCTCCTGCGCCGCCGCCCCGACCGGCGACGGCGGCTTCGTGCTGGCCATGGAGGTGCCCGCGTGATCAGGGTCCTGCTGGCCGAGGACATGCACATGATCAGGGCCGCGCTCTCCGCCCTGCTCCGCCTGGAGCCCGACATCGAGGTCGCGGCCGAGGTGACGCGCGGCGACGAGATCGTGCCCGCCGCGCTGCGGACCCGCCCCGACGTCGCGATCGTGGACATCGACCTGCCCGTGCTCGACGGCATCACCGCCGCCGCCGAGCTGCGCGAGCGCCTGCCGTCCTGCCGGATCCTCGTCCTCACCGCGCTCGGCCGGCCCGGCCAGATGCGGCGCGCGCTGGCCGCCGGGATCGAGGCGTTCCTCGTCAAGGACGCCCCCGGCGAGCGGCTGGCCGACGCCGTGCGCAGGACCGCGGCGGGCCTCCGGGTGCTGGACGCCGAGCTGGTGTCGGCCGCGATGGAGTACGGCGAGAGCCCGCTCACCCCGCGCGAGGCAACCGTGCTCAAGGAGGCGGCGCGCGGCGCGTCCGCCGAGGACATCGCCGCCCGCCTGCACCTGTCCTCAGGCACCGTGCGCAACTACCTGACGGCCGCCATCACCAAGACCGGCGCCCGCAACAAGATCGACGCGATCCGCGTCGCCGAGGACGCCGGCTGGCTGTGACCCTCAGATGTCGGTGATCCGGAGACCGGCGTGCGCCTTGTAACGGCGGTTGACCGAGATGAGGTTGGCGGTGAACGCCTCGACCTGGTGGGCGTTGCGCAGCCGCCCGCCGTAGACGCCGCGCACCCCCGGGATCACCGCGGCCAGCGCCTGCACCGTGTCGGTCGCCTCGCGGTCGTCGCCCAGCACCAGCACGTCGAGGTCCACCTTGTCGACCGCGGGGTCCATCAGCACGACCGCCGAGACGTGGTGGAAGGCCGCCACCACCCGGCTGTCCGGCAGCACGGCCGCGGCCTGCTGCGCGGCGCTGCCCTCCGCCACGGGCAGCGCGTAGGCGCCCTGCTTGTCGAAGCCGAGCGGGTTCACGCAGTCCACCACGATCTTGCCGGCCAGCTCGGCGCGCAGCGACTCCAGCAACGCCTTGTGCCCCTCGTACGGGACGGCCACGATCACGAGGTCGGCCTCCGTGGCGACGTCGGCGTTCGCCGCGCCGCGCGCGCCCGCCCCGATGGACCCGGCCGCCTCCTGGGCGCGCTCGGCGCTGCGGGACCCGATGAGCACCTGATGCCCGGCCAGCGCGAACCGCCGCGCCAGGCCCTTCCCCTGGTCGCCGGTGCCGCCGAGGATGCCGATGGAGAGCCCGCTCACGTTCACGTCAGTCATGGCTCGCATCATGCCAGCCGCCCTCCGCGCGGTGCGCGCGAGGGGCTGGCTGACCGCCGGAGCGCACAGGGTGTCAAACCATCACTTCCGAAACAGCTCCCCCGTACGGGACCGTCCGGCACCATGGACGCATGGACTCGGGATCGGTGGCACTCCTGCGCGAACTCCTGGCCCGTACGAGCTGGCTCGACCGCGCCCGTGACCTCGGGCAGGCCCTGCGCGCCACCCGCTCCCCCGGCGGGCTGCTGCTGGTCGGCACCCCCGAGGACGAGCCCTGGCACCTGACCGCCCACCTCGCCGACGAGGCGCGCTTCTCCGGGCTGCCGCAGCTCACGCCCACGCTGGTGCGCTGGGCGCCACCCGCCGACGCCCCCGCCCACCTGCGCGTCGGCCTCGACCGGCTGGAGCGGGCGGCGCGCGGGGAGACGTTGTTCGTGCTGACCGAGCAGCGGGCGCCGGTGCCGCTCCTGGAGCGGGTGGACGACGCCCGCAGGACCGGTGCCACCATCCTCGCCATCGAGGGCGGCGACCGGGAGCTCGCGGGGCTCGCGCACGACGCGCTGGAGGTGCCGCGCGACGGGCTGGTCACCTTCGACGGCGCGCAGCACCTGGTCAGCGCGGCGGCCGGCGAGGTCGAGCAGCGCCTCGGCCTCCGCGGCCGGCTGGCCCGCCTCCTGGAGCGGGTCAGCGGCCCCCAGCTGCCCGACTGACGGCGCCGTCCGGGCGTCAGCCGGGGTCGGACGGGGTGCGGAGACGTCCGCTCAAGAGGGCCTGGAGGGCCGCCGTGGCGTCCTCGATCGCGGCGATCACCACCGCCTGCACCGGGTCGGGCTCGCCCGACCGGGTCCGGCTCACCCGCGTGACGGCGTCCAGCCGGCGCGCCCCCACGTCCCGCAGCTCGCTCACCCGGACCTCGCCCTCGGGGACGTCCAGCAGCGCCAGCGCGGGCACGATCGCCACCCCGTGCCCCGCCGCCACCAGCGCCAGCGTCGGCCCGAACTCGGTGATGACGTGCACCTTCCTCGGCTCGAACCCGTGCAGCCCCGCCAGCCGTTCCAGCGCCTGCCCGCACGCCTGGTTCGGCTCGCCGGCCACCCACGGCAGGCGGGCCAGGTCGGCGACCGTGCGGGGCGGGTCGGGCAGGCCGGGCGGCAGCACGATGCGGTATTCGTCGACGTAGAGCAGGCGCGTGCTCAGCGACGGCTGGGTCAGCGCGGGCAACCCCATGTCCTGCTCGGTGATGACCACGTCGACCGCGCCGAGCCGCAGTTCCCGCAGCGCGGGCTGGCCGTAGATCTCGTGGATGGTCGGGACGATCTTCGGGTGGCGTTCGGCCAGCGCGCGCAGGGCGGGCACCAGCATGTGCTTGATGAAGGTGGGGAACGCCGCGATGCGCACCGGCCCGGCCAGCCGCTCGGTGAAGCGGGTGAGCTCGCGCCGGGCCTCCAGCAGCTCCTCCTCCACCCGCTCGGCGTAGCCGGCCAGCACCCGCCCGGCGGGGGTGAGCGACACGCTGCGCTGGGAGCGGTCGATGAGGGCCAGCCCGACCTCGCGTTCGAGCTGGGCGAGCTGTTGGGAGACCGCGGAGGGGGTCAGGTGGAGCGCCTCGGCGGCCCGCATGACGCCGCCGCGGCGGGCGACCTCGTGCAGGACCCGCAGCCGCCGGGGGTCGATGTCCATGCAGCCCAGCTTACGGGGAACTTCAGATTTCTTTATTTGTGCTTTACCGCACACCGCCGGGACAATCGGCCCATGGATCTCCTCCTCGCGGTCGTCGGCTGGGCGGGCGCGGCCGTCCTGCTCGCGGCCTACGCCCTCGTCTCGTCCGGGCGCATCCACGGCGACGGGCTGACCTACCAGCTCATGAACCTCTTCGGCTCGGTCGGGCTCATGGTCAACAGCGCCTGGAGCGCCGCCTGGCCGTCGGCCGGGCTCAACCTCGTCTGGGCCGCCATCGGCGTGCTCGCCCTCGTCAAGCTCGCCAAGGTCGGAGCCACCAGATGATCGTCGAGCTCAGCCACCGCGTCCACGACGGCCTGGTGACCTACCCCGGCATCCCGGCCCCGCGGCTGGGCGTGCACCTGAGCAGGGAGGACTCGCGCACGCTGTACGCCCCCGGCACCGAGTTCCACATCGCCACGATCACCCTCGCCGCCAACACCGGCACGTACGTGGACACGCCCTTCCACCGCTACCCCGACGGCCCGGACCTCGCGGGGACGCCGCTGGACCGGCTCGCCGACCTGCCCGGCCTGGTGGTGCGGGCCGAGGGGCCGGGCCGCGCGGTGACCGTGGACCGCGGCCTCGACGTACGCGGCAAGGCCGTGCTCGTGCACACCGGCTGGGACCGCCACTTCGGCACCGACGCCTACGTCGGCGGCCACCCCTACCTGGCGCCGGAGTCGGCCGCCTGGCTGGCCGAGCAGGGCGCGGCGCTGGTCGGGATCGACTCGCTCAACATCGACGACACCCCGCCGCACGGCGAACGCCCCGCGCACACGATCCTGCTGGCGGCGGGGATCCCGCTGGTGGAGCACCTGACGAACCTGGCGGCCCTGCCCGAGGAGGGTTTCCGCCTGCACGCCGCGCCCCCCATGATCGCGGGCATGGGGACCTTTCCCGTACGGGCCTACGCGGTGCTGTGACCGCTCCGCGGATCAGTCGTCGTCCTGCTCCGCCTCGTCCCACGCCTTGTTGCGGTCGGCGGCGCGTTGCAGCGCCCCGGCCGCCTCCTCCTCCGAGGCGTAGGGACCCATCCGGTCCTTGTTGGGGCAGCCTTGGTCGGGCTCGACCCGCATGTGCTTGAGACAGAACCACCACTGGCCTTCGCTCACGAGGTCAATTCTGCCCCGTAGACTCATAGTTCATGACGACACTGCTCCAGCCCGGGCGAGTTTCGCCCATGCGAAAGGTCCCCGCCCACATCGAGCGGCCGGAGTACGTCGGTAAGAAGCGCCCCAAGACCGGCGAGTCCGACGTGAAGAGCCCCGAGATGATCGAGCGCATGCGGGTGGCGGGCCGGATCGCCGCGCAGGCCCTCGAAGAGGTCGGCAGGCACGTCAGGCCGGGCGTCACCACCGACGAGCTCGACGTCGTCGGCCACGAGTTCCTCCTCGACCACGGCGCCTACCCCAGCACGCTCGGCTACAAGGGCTACCCGAAGTCGCTGTGCACCTCGATCAACGAGGTCATCTGCCACGGCATCCCCGACGACACGGTGCTGCGCGACGGCGACATCGTCAACGTCGACATCACCGCCTACATCGGCGGCGTCCACGGCGACACCGACGCGACGTTCCTGGTGGGCGAGGTCGACGAGGAGTCGCGGCTGCTGGTCGAGCGCACCCGGGAGGCCATGATGCGGGCCATCAGGGCCGTCGCCCCCGGCCGCCAGCTCAACGTCGTGGGCCGCGTCATCGAGGCGTACGCCAAGAGGTTCGGCTACGGCGTGGTGCGCGACTTCACCGGCCACGGCATCGGCGAGACCTTCCACTCCGGCCTCATGGTGCCGCACTACGACGACCCGTCGCTGCGGGTGGAACTGGTGCCCGGCATGACGTTCACCATCGAGCCGATGCTCACGCTCGGCACCATCGAATACGAGATCTGGCCCGACAAGTGGACGGCCGTCACCGCCGACCGCAAGCGCACGGCGCAGTTCGAGCACACGATCCTGGTCACCGAGACCGGCAGCGAGATCCTCACCCTGCCCTGAGGGGCCCCGTCACGGGCGTCTGGGCACCACTCCGGTGACCGTGGTGCCCTCGCCCGGCACGCTGTTGACCGACAGGCTGCCGCCGACCTCGGCGAACGCCGCCCGCATGCGGGCGATGCCGTGGCCGCCGCCGACGGCCTGCCCAGTGGCAGAGCCGGTGACAGGGCCGGTGGCAGAGCCGGTGGCGGGGAAGCCGTGGCCGTCGTCGCTCACCGTGACCCGCACGCCGCCGCTCCCCGCCGTGACGGCGATCGAGACGGTCCGGGCGCCGCTGTGCCGCTCGACGTTGTCGAGGGCCTCGCGCATGGCGGTCATGACCCCGGCGGACACGCTCGCGGGAACGTCGCCGGCCGGCAGGGCCCAGGTCTCCACGGCGATCCCCGACCGCTCCCCCCACTCGGCGAGGTAGCTCTCGAGCGCCTCAGCCAGGCTTTGCCCCCCGCGCATCCGCGTCTCTTTCACTGGTTTCGCCTTCCTCGGCACCCCACGCCGGTCCCCACTCCGGCGATCCACCCGGTCGCGCGTCCCCCCTCAAGGCTGCGCGCCGCTGGCTGACGGGGTTATGCCCCTCTCCCCTGCGAGAAAGGCTACCTGGCGGTCCAGAGACTTGTAACCGAAGATAGGAGGCCGTGGCCGATCGGCTACTCGCCCCGGTCGGCCCTGTTGAGGCGGGCGAGGTAGGCGTTGTAGGAGTCGAGTTCGGGGTCGCTCGCGCCCCGGTCCGCGCGCCGGTCGGAGCGGCGGGCCTGCCGGTCGTCGTCGCGGTACCACTGGAAGGCGATGGCCAGCAGCACGATCAGCGTCGGGATCTCGCCGAAGCCCCAGGCGATGGCGCCGCCGTCCTGCTGGGTCTGGAGCAGGGTGTCGCCCCAGGTGCGGCCGAGCTGGTCGTACCAGCCGGAGGCGATGACGGAGCCGGTCATCATCAGCGCGATGCCGAAGAAGGCGTGGAACGGCATCGTGACGAAGAGCATGAGCAGCCGGCCGACGTGCGGAAGCCGGTTGGGGCCGGGATCGACGCCGATGATCACCCAGAAGAACAGGCATCCGCTGACGAGGAAGTGCACGGTCATCCAGATGTGACCGAGGTGCTCGGTCATGGCCGACTCGAACAGCGGCGTGAAGTACAGCGCGTACGTCGAGGCGACGAAGATGACCGTGGCGACGACCGGATGTGTGACGACCTTGGTGTAGCGGCTGTGCAGGATCGTGGTGATCCACTCGCGCGGCCCCCGGTCGCCCTTCCTGGCGGCGGGCTTGAGCGCGCGCAGCGCGAGCGTGACCGGCCCGCCGAGGACGAGGAAGATGGGCACGACCATGGACAGCGTCATGTGCTCGATCATGTGCACGTCGAACATGACCTTGGCGTAGCGGGCCAGGCCGCTCTGGGTGACGAACACCAGCAGCGCCACCCCGGCGAACCAGGAGACGGTGCGGCCCCAGGGCCAGGCGTCGCCGCGGCGGCGCAGGCGTACGACGCCGGCCGCGTAGAGCCCGGCGAGCGCGGCGGCGACCAGGGCGAAGAACAGGTCGAGCCACCACAGGGTGAAGACCCTGCCGAGCGTGAGCTCCGGCGGGAGCGGGAAGCCGAGCAGGTCGTAAGCGCGGTCGGCGGGGATGCTGTAGTCGGGCGGCGGGGTGCGCGACAGCGCGACGGCCAGGCCGACGGTGGCGAGCATGAGCAGCGTCTCGCCGCCGGCCAGCCGGGCGAAGGCCCCGGGCTCGCCGGCCCGGAGCTGGGCGAGCGTGCGCTGGCGGTGCCAGTAGCCGACGTAGCCGAGCAGCACGAACGCGACGATCTTGGCGACGGCGAGCAGGCCGTACTCGTCGGTCCACAGGTCGGAGAGCGCGCCCAGCCGGGCGATCAGCGCGAACACGCCGGACAGCCCGACCCCGGCGTAGCACCAGAGCGCCATCCGGGAGAAGCGGGCGGCGGCCAGGTCGAGCTGCGGCTCGCGGCGCAGGGCGTGACCGGCCAGGACGACCAGGCCGCCCACCCACAGGGCGAGCGCCAGCAGGTGCAGCGCGACCGACGTGGTGGCCAGGTCGTGGTTGGGCGAGGAGGAGGTGTGGCCGGTCAGCGGCGGCGGCAGCATCGTGACGAGGGCGAGCACCAGCAGCCCCGCCGAGGCGCCCGCGGTGATCGCGCCGCGCGAGAACAGCGCGATGGCCACGGCGAACAGCACGACGAGGGTGAGCGCGACGCCCTGCGTGGTCTGGGTGGCGTAGCTGCTGAGCAGGACGCCGTCGAGCACCTGCGGCAGGGTGCGGCCGATGGACTCGGCGGCGCCGAGGACGATGGCGAGGAACGCCGCGCCGGCCCAGGTCAGCGCCGCCCAGGAGGCGGCCTTGACGTATTCGAGCGCGGGGGCGCCGAGCATGCCCTTGTCGCTGGGCAGCAGCGCGGTGGCCATGAGCAGCAGGCCCACGGTGAGCAGGCCGGCGACGTCCATGAGCATCTTGGAGATCGGCAGGCCCCATCGGACCACCGCGCCGGCGTCGGGCAGGCCGGGGATGATCCTGGGGAAGGCCGTGCCGCCGGCGATCATGCCGAGGGCGAGGGCGGCGACCGCGACCGCCACGCCCGCGAGGCCGAGCCGCGCCGCCCTGCTCATGGCTTGCTCTTCCGCGCGCTGAACAGGAAGCCGATGCCGATGCCGACGAGGGCGCCGATCACGATGATCAGCCAGACGGGGAACGACGGGCCGCCGTCCTCGGCCGCCGCCGGTGTGGCGGACGGATCGGTGGCGGCCGACGACGCGGGCGCCGCCTCGGACGGGACCGGCGCGGCCGGCTGGGCGGCCGGCGACGAGGGCTCGGCGCTCGCCGTCGGGGTCTCCTCGGCGGGGGCCTTGACCGTGAACGGGATCTCGCCCTCGATCGGATGGCCGTCGGAGGACACGACGCGGTAGGCGAGGGTGTACTTGCCGCCGGGCAGCGGCGACTTGACCGCCTGCCGGACCACCGCGCCCTCCTGCTCCGGCTCGCCGGCCTGGTATTGGGCGCCGTCGGGCCCGCGCAGCACGACGAACGGCATGCGCACCCGGGCGGTGAACTCCAGCCGGACCTCGTCGAGGGACTCGACCTCGGCTCCCTTGGCCGGGGAGCTGCTCTTCAGCGAGTCGTGCGCCAGCGCGGGGCCGGCCGTGCCGGCCACGAGCAGTCCGGACGCGAGCAGGGCGGCGAGTATCGCGGTGAGGGCCGCGAACGGGGATTTCTTCATGGCACCCCCAGGCTACCGACGCCACTGCCCGGTCCGGACCCCCCTACAGCCCCACGCAGGCGAGCGCCCGCTGGTAGGCCTCCACCGCGCCCTCCGTGTCGCCCAGCTCCTCCATGGTGGCCGCGGTGGCGTACCAGGTGGAGGCGGAGCGGCGGGAGTCGGGCAGCGGCGTGAGCCAGTCGCGCACGGACGCGACGTGCTCGGCGGCCTCCTCCGTGCGGCCGACCGCGCCGTAGACCCGGCCGAGCAGCAGGCCCGCCTCGGCACCGAGCGCGTGCCCGAACTCCGGCAGCAGGTTCCTGCCCAGCTTGGCGTGCTCGACGGCCTCGTCGTAGTCGCCGCACAGGTATTCGGCCATGGCCAGGTCGAGGTTGAGGTGGCAGCGGTCGAAGGTGCTCGTCGAGGTCTGCTCGAACTCGTCGAGCGCGGCGCGCAGCGCGTCGCGCACGGCCGCCGCCTCCGCGGGCCGGGCCGTGAGCCGCTTGCGCAGGAACGACACCCGCATGCGGGCGACGTTGCGCGGGTTGCCGTTCTCCAGCTGCACCGCGAGGGCCCGCTCGGCGAGGGACAGCGCCTCCTCCAGGTGGCCGGTGAGGTAGGCGACGCTGGAGGCGTTCCAGTTGGCGGCGACGATCGCGCGCGGCGTGCCGAGCGCGTCGGCGGCGTTGAGCAGCTCGGCCGCGAACTGGCGGGCGCGCAGCAGGTCGCCGCGCTCGATGTAGGCGGCCAGCAGCGTGGCGCCCAGCTCGACCAGCCCGTCGGCCCAGGGCTGGCGGGTGCTGCCGAGCAGCATCCGCTCGCCCACCTCGACCGCCTTGGTGAGCTGCTCGCTCTCCCGGTAGACGCGGCAGAGCACCATCGCGACCTCGATGCGCCGGTCGGCGGGAAGCTCGCTCTCCTGCAGCCGGAGCAGGATGGCGGTGGCCTCGGCGAGGTCGCCGCAGGCCTCCGTGGCGAGCGCCAGGCCGAACTCCGCCTCTTGACGCAGCGAGGTGAGCCCTGTCAGGTTGTTGTTGGCCAGCAGCTCCGCGAAGCGGTTGCGGGCCTCGGTGACCTCGCCGTTCTCGAGCGCCAGGCGCGCGTACCCGAGGGCGAGCTCGATGTCCTCCATCTGCTCGGCGGTCACGCCGTTGATCAGATAGGACAGCGAGCAGTCGAGTTTCTGGGCCAGCAGCTCCAAGACGGCAGGGGTCGGGGTACGCTTTCCACTCTCGATCAACGAGACGTAACTGTCCGACAACTCGGGATGCGCCAACTGTGCCTGTGACAGGCCGCGTTGTCGCCTAACCGTCTTAATGCGGAGTCCGACTAGGTCAGATGTGGTCACAGTCGTCGCTCCCTGAGAAGATATGTCCGAGCAACTACATAGGCGAGGGAGAACCCCCATGCGTATGCGCATTGCCCTGTCCGCCCTGGTGACCGCGATCACGGTCGTGGTCACCATTGGAAGCAATGTTACGGCCGCGAGTGCCGACACGTCTTCCATCAGTTCCGCCCAGGAGATCTACTGCTGCTGAGCTGAACCGGCACGAGGGGGCGCACGAGCCTTCCGAGCACGAAAACCGCACCGTGACCGCAGGCCGGATCCTCCGCAGGAGCCGGCGTCATCCCGTCGCGTCCCCTCTGCTGTCGCTCCTCCTCCGCATTCCCCGCGCAGCGTGAAGGCGCGGGTTCTGGACACGGTCCAGATCGTCTCCCTCCCTTATCGCGCAGGCCGGCGAATCACGCTGCCTGAGCGAGGGATCGTCATCCGCCTGCCGTCCCGATGCGCCGCCTGCCTTCGAGCCCGGCCACGGTCACCGCAAGCCGCGCCCGCCGCCCGCCGCTCGCCGGCACCCCCCACCCTTCGCCCCGGCCCCGCCGAGACACCGTGCGTACAGCCGGCCGGTGATGGAGACGGCCCGCACACGCCCGAAATGCCGGCGGTCCCACCCGCCGGCTGTCGTCCATCGCGGCCCGGCCGGCGCACGCCCGCCGGGCTTTCGCACGCACGCCCGCGGAAAAAGCCAGGTGGGAACCTTGAGTTGATCTTGCACCAGTGAGGGACAACTCCGTTCCAAGCGAACCTGCAATGATCTTTGAAACTCTCCGGATCGCGGCGCGCAGCCGCAGAACGGTGACGGAAACCGTCCTTCCTGCCGGCCGGTCGCGTGCCGGGCGGGAGAGCGGCCTCAGCCGTTCGTCCACGCACGGGTCCGCACCTTGGGACGTGAGTGGACCCGTGCCTCGCATCGATGGAGAGAGGTAGTTCAGCATGCGCAAATCCAGGATGTTAGCGGTGTCGCTGGCCGCGCTCGCGGTGGTCGCCGCCGGAGCGGTGCCGGTCAACGCCGCTGGAGCGGCCCCGGCCGGGCCGGCGGCGGCGGTGTCCCAGCACGGCTACGACGGGAAGACCGTGTACCGCGGCCTGATCCTCGGGATCGGCCCGGTGGCCGAGAAGTTCCCGGAGATCGGCCGGCCCGCGGGTGGGGTGAGCCCGGTGCAGGCACAGTTCGCCGATCAGCTGATCGCGGCGGTCGAGAAGCAGGACCCGGGCTTCTTCACCACCTTCGGGCAGGACATGGCGAGCGGTGACCGGGTCCGCATCGACAGGGCCTTCACCTCCGCGCAGAACGTCACCCGGGCCGCGATGGCCGAGCGGTTCGGGCTCAAGTCCCAGTCGACGGCGGCCGCGCAGTCCTCGGGCCTGGCGATCTGGGTCGTGGCCGTCTACCTCGGCAACGTCTACGAGATCGTCAACGTGTACAAGGTCGCCAACGCGGTCCGCGAGTCCAACGTCTACGAGATCGAGAACTGGACCGAGTCCGTCGTGAGCAAGGACATGGCCCGGCTCGACCGGGAGCGCTTCGTGAACCTCGTCGCCGAGCGGCTTTCAGCCTGACCATCGGCCCCGCCCGGTCCCCGGAGCCGATCGAGGTGCCGGGCGGGGCCCCTTGACCCCACGGAGACTCCGTTGATCGAAAACGCCGTGGCCAAACGTCTCGGACGTTCACTCCTCGCCATGATCGCCGCATGGGTGGCGGTGATCTTCTATGTGGTGCACACCCAGCTGCCGAGCAACGCCATCCGGCTACCGGGACAGGAGTCGGCGAGGCTGACCATCATCACCCTCACCCCGCAGGGGTGGGCGTTCTTCACCAAATCCCCCCGTGAGCCGCAGGTCGGCGTATGGCAGCGTGCCGCCGGCGGCTGGCGGGACGCCCGGCTCGGCCCGCACTCGGAACCGTGGAACGCGCTGGGCTTCAACCGGCGCTCCCGCTCGCAGGGGCTGGAGCTGGGCATCATGCAGACCGCCGTCCCCGCCGACGCGTGGCGGCCGTGCGAGGGCGACGACGTCAGCGCCTGCCTCGATCGCGCGCCCGTCGCGGTGACCATTCGCAATACTGCGCCGCGCCCCGTCCACTGCGGTCCCGTCGGCCTGGTACAGCGCGACCCCCTCCCCTGGGCGTGGGCCGGGAGCGAGACCGTCATGCCCGCCAAGGTCGCCCGACTGGAGGTCTCGTGCTGATCAGAGCAGGTCGCGCCGCCGCGCGTATCGCGCAGGTGTCGCCTTGGACGAACGTCTACGGCCTGGCCCGTACCCTGATGGCGCTCGGCACCCTCGGAACGCTGCTGTTCAGTCACAGCAGCTCGGTGTTCCGCCCCGCACAGGGCATGCCGGACTACCCCAACTGCAGCGGACTTGCCCGCTTCAGCATCTTCTGCCTGGTTCCCGACGGCCAGCTGGAGCTCGCCCGCTTCCTGTCCATCGGCCTGCTCCTGCTCGTCGTCATCGGCTGGCGTCCGCGTTTCACCGCCCTGGGACACTGGTGGGTCACCGTGAGCTTCATGGCGTCGGCCACCATCCCCGACGGCGGTGATCAGATCAGTGCGGTCATCACCCTGCTCCTGCTGCCCATCGCGTTGCTGGACGGGCGCAGGTGGCACTGGGGGCCACCCGCCGCCGTGAGCGGCCGGCCCGTCCTCACGCTCTTCGCCTGGACCACCTTCTTCGTGATCCGTCTCCAGGTCGCGGGGCTGTACTTCCAGGCCTCGGTGGCCAAGTTGAGCCACGCCGAATGGGCCGACGGCACCGGGCTGTGGTACTGGCTCACCGACCCGTTCTTCGGCATGCCGGGCTGGGCCAGGCCCTGGCTCACGCCCATCCTGATCGACCCGGTCGGCGTCACCGCGATGACGTGGGGACCGCTCGTCATCGAGTTCGCGCTCGCGCTCGGGATGATCGCCCGCCGGCCGGTCAGGCCGTACCTGCTGGCCGCGGGGCTGGCCTTCCACCTCGCCATCGGACTGCTCATGGGCCTCGGCAGCTTCATGCTGGCGATGCACGCCTGCCTGATCCTCTTCCTGCGGCCGGTCGACCTGCCGATCCGGTTCTCCCGCCTGGCGGAGTTCGTTCCGTCCAAGTGGGCGCGGGCGGCGCGGCCGGCGCCGGGCCCTCGGGCGGAGGAGGAGACGGCCGGCCCCGACGGCCCCGCGAGCGACGAGCTGGCTGCGGCCGGCATGGGCGGAACCGGCCCGGCCTCCGGCGGACGCCCGTGACGGCCCGGCCGTCGACCGGGTTGCTGGTCTACGACGGCGACTGCGGGTTCTGCGCCAACGCGCTGAGCCGGCTCCGCGGCGTGCTTCCGGTCTGGCCGCAGGTCGCCGCCTGGCAGGACCTCGACCTCGAGGCGCATGAGCTCTCGCTGTCGCAGGTCACGGGTGCGGCCTGGTGGGTCGAGCCCGGCAGGGCGCCGGCCGGCGGCGCCCTGGCCTTCGCCGCGCTGCTGGCCCGGCAGCCTTCGCGCCGGTGGCGGTGGCTCGGGCGGCTGTTGTCGACGCCCCCGACGTCGTGGGCGGCCCGGCTGGTGTACGTCGTGGTGGCCCGTACGCGACACCGCCTGCCGGGAGGAACCGCCATGTGCTCGATCGGGGGCGACCGGCCTTGACCCGGCGCCACGCGTACCCAACGGTCCAGGAGTCCTCGGTCGAACGGCCGAGGACAGGTGATGCGATCCCATGGAGGGGCTGAAATGCGGAGAATCAGACTGACGGCCGTCGCGCTGGCCGCGGTGACGATGGCCACGGCCGGAGCTGTGACGGTGGGCGCCGTCGAGACGGCTTCGGCCACGACGGTGCAGGAACGCCATGACGGCAAGGCCGTCTACCGTGGCCTGATCCTCGGAGTCGGGCCCGTGGCCGAGAGGTTCCCTGAGCTCGGGCGGCCGGCGGACGCGATGAACGCGGACCAGGAACGGTTCGCCGAGAAACTGGTGGCGGCGGTCGAGGCACAGGATCCGGGCTTCTTCGCCGCCTTCGGCCAGGACATGACCAGTGGCGACCGCGTCCGTATCAACCGGGCCTTCGCCTCCGCGCAGGACGTCACCGGCGCCGCGATGACGGAGCGGCTCGGGGCCCGGGCCGAGCCGACCGCCGCCGAACAGGCGGCCGGCCTGGTCACCTACACCTGGACGACGGGGAACGGCTACGTCTACGAGATCATGAACGTCTACAAGGTCCTCAACGCGATACGGGAGTACAACGTCATCGAGGTGGAGGGCTTGAAGGGCGCCACGCTGGACACGAACGCGGCCCGGATCGACCGGGAGCGCCTGGTGAACCTCGTGGCCGAGCGGCTCACGGCCTGACGCCCGGCCCCGCGCGGTCCCGGCCGATCCGGGATCGCGCGGGGCCGCGCGTGCGTCGCGGGCTACCGGGGCGGGCCCGTGTCGCGCAGGGCGAGGAAGAAGTCGACCCGGTCGGCCATCGTGGACAAGTTCCTGCCGGTCAGCTCCTCGATCCTGCGCACCCGGTAGCGGACCGTGTTGACGTGCACGTGGAGCCGCTCGGCGCAGGCGTTCCACGATCCTGCGCAGTCGAGGAAGACGCCAAGCGTGCGCACGAGGTCGGACTGGTGGCTGCGGTCGTAGTCGAGCAGCGGCGACAGCAGCCGGGCGGCGAAGGAACGGCGCACGTCGCCCGGCACGGTGGCCAGCAGCAGCGCGTGGGTGTAGATCTCGTCGCTGGTCACCACGCCGCCGCCGCGGGCCTCGGCGAGCCGGCGGGCGTGCCCGGCCTCCTCGACGCCGCCCCTGAGCGCCGCCGCCCCGGTGAGCGACCCGCTCAGCCCGGCGCACACGCGGGTGCCCGGCAGCGCGGACAGCACCTCGGCGGCGGCGCGCAGCCGGGCGGCCAGCTCGTCGGCGGTGCTCCCGCGCAGCGGCACCACGGCCACCGCGCCGCCGGCCCCGGCCGCCGCGACGACCTCGCGGCCGAGCAACTCCTCCACGACCTGCCCGCCGAGGGTGGCGGGGTCGGGGCCCCGGGTGGCGCCGGGGCGGGGCACGCTGACGTCGACCACCGCGTACGGCTCGGCCGCGTCGAGGCCGCAGGTGCGCAGGCGGGCGTTGAGCTCGGCCGGGTCGGCGTCGGCGAGCGCGGCCACGACGAGCTGCTCGGCGAGGCGCCGCTCGACCCGGCGGCCCTCCTCCATGCGCGTGCGTTCGAGTCCGACGCAGGCGGCCAGCTCGTAGCCGAGGTCGGCGCGGTCGAGCAGGTCGCCGTCGAGGGCCAGCGCCCAGCCGGCGGCGCGGTGGCCGCGGCCCACGGCGAAGATCGTGCGGCCGTGGGCGCGGGCGGGCAGCCGCGGCGCGGTCAGGTACGCCCGCGCGACCTGCTCGGGCTCGGCCACCGTCCCCACGACGACCTGCCCGGACGCGGTCACGACGGCGCCGGTGACGCCCAGCTCGGCGGCGGTCAGCTCGAACAGCTCGCGCAGGTCCGCGCCCTCGGCGACGGCCGCGACGAGCCTGCGGTGCCGGCCGAGCGCGGCCCGTACGTCGCCGGGCGGGCGGGGCGCGGCGAGCTCGGTGAGCGTGCGGAAGGAGACCTCGGTCGGCACCTCAAGCAGCGGCAGGCCGGCGGCCGCGCAGGCGGCCACGAGGTCGTCGGGCACGTGCCCGAGCAGGGCGGCGCCCGCGCCGACGGCGGCGACGCCGGCCTCGGCGAGGGCGGTCACGAACCGCGCGGAGTCCTCCGGCGCCTGCCGCCACATGAGCCCGGTCAGCACCAGCTCGCCGCCCGACAGGTAGCGCCCCGGCTCGGGCAGGTCGGTGATGTGCACCGTGCCGAACTCGCGGTCGGCGTCGCCGGTCAGCAGCCTCAGCCGCAGGCCGGGAATGTCCAGCAGGTCACGGATCCGCACTTGGAGGAATATACAAGCCGGTTGTTACAGGCTTTGACCGGGATTTCAGCGGCGTGCATAGGACCCGCCACGGGGACGGTGCTCTACTCGGAGGTATGACGGACACGGCGTACACGGCGGGCACGGCGGGCACGGCGTACACGACACCGAGCGGCGTAGGCGAGAGCGCCAGGCGGCCGGACGCCACGCTGAAGGTGACGGGCGAGTTCGCCTACGCCTCCGACCTGTGGATCGACGGCATGGCGTGGGGCGCGACGCTGCGCAGCCCGCATCCGTCGGCGTGGATCCGCTCCATCGACCCCGGCCCGGCGCTGAAGATCGCCGGTGTGCACGCGGTGCTCACCCATGAGGACGTCCCCGGCGAGAAGTTCTACGGCCTGGACTTGAAGGACCAGCCGGTGCTGGCCGTCGGCCAGGTGCGCTACCAGGGGGAGCCGGTGGCGCTGGTGGCCGCCGACCATCCCGAGACGGCCCGCAGGGCGGCCGCGGCGATCGTGGTCGAGTACGAGGTGCGCGAGCCGGTGACCGACCCGCGCCGGGCGACGGAGATCGTGCGCCGCCAGCCGGTACGGGCCGGCGACACCTTCGAGGCGGAGGTCGTGGTCACCGGCGAGTACGAGGTCGGCATGCAGGACCAGGCGTTCCTCGGCCCGGAGGCGGGCCTGGCGGTCCCGGCCGAGGACGGCGGCGTGGACCTGTTCGTCGCCACGCAGTGGCTGCACGTGGACCGCGACCAGCTCGCCCCCTGCCTGGGCCTGCCGCCGGAGAAGGTGCGGCTGACGCTGTCGGGCGTGGGCGGCGCGTTCGGCGCCCGCGAGGACCTGTCGATGCAGGTGCACGCCTGCATGCTGGCGTTGCGCCTCGGCCGCCCGGTCAAGATGAGCTACGGCCGCGAGGAGTCGTTCTTCGGGCACGTGCATCGCCATCCGGCCCGGATGCGCTACGAGCACGGCGCGACCCGCGACGGCAGGCTCGTCTACGTCAAGGCGGACATCCTGCTGGACGGCGGGGCGTACTGCTCCTCCTCCCCCGCCGTGGTGGGCAACGCGGCCTCGCTGGGCGTGGGCCCGTACGAGGTGCCGAACGTGGACGTCGTCGCGACCGGCGTCTACACCAACAACCCGCCGTGCGGCGCGATGCGCGGCTTCGGCGCGGTGCAGGCGTGCTACGCCTACGAGTCGCAGATGGACCGGCTGGCCGAGGCGTGCGGGCTGTCGCCGGTGGAGATCAGGGTGCGCAACGCGGTCACGCAGGGCTCGCGGCTCATCACCGGCCAGCTCATCGACTCCCCGGCGCCGCTGGCGGACATGCTGCGCGACCTGGAGGCCATGCCGCTGCCCGGCGGGCCGCCGGACGGGGATCTGCGGGCGCTGCCGGGCGGGGTGTCCCAGACCACGCACGGCGAGTCGGTGCGGCGCGGCGTCGGCTACGGCGTCGGGATCAAGAACATCTGCTTCTCCGAGGGCTTCGACGACTACTCGACCGCCCGGGTGCGCGTCGAGCTGGTGAACGGCGAGCCGCACGTCACCGTGCACACCGCGGCCGCCGAGGTGGGTCAGGGGCTGGTGACGGTGCAGGCCCAGATCGCCCGGACGGAACTCGGCATCCCCGACGTCACGGTGGCGACGGCGGACACCTCGGTGGGGTCGGCGGGGTCGTCGTCGGCGTCGCGGCAGTCGTACGTGACCGGCGGCGCGGTCCGGGCGGCCTGCGAGGCCGTGCGGGCGCGGTTCGGCGGGCTGCCGGCGCGGGAGGCGCTGGAGCGGTACGGGCCGATCGAGGAGACGCGCGAGTACCGGCACCGGCCGACGTACCCGATGGACCCGGTGACCGGGCAGGGCGACTCGCACACGCAGCTCGCGCTGTGCGTGCACCGGGCCGTGGTGGACGTGGACGTGGAGCTGGGCCTGGTCAAGGTGGTGGAGCTGGCGGCGGTGCAGGACGTCGGCCGGGTGCTGAACCCGCAGGCGCTGGAGGGCCAGATCCACGGCGGGTCGGCGCAGGGGCTCGGGCTGGCGCTGATGGAGGAGATCCAGGTGCGCGACGGCGTGGTGGCCAACCCGTCGTTCACCGACTACCTGATCCCCACGATCCTCGACATGCCGCCCATGCAACTGAAGATCCTGGAAAATCCAGATCCGGCGGCCCCGTACGGGCTGCGCGGCGCGGGCGAGCCCCCGACCCTGTCCTCGACCCCGGCCGTCGCGGCGGCGGTGCGGGCGGCGACCGGGCTCCGGTTGACGCGCGTTCCGATCAGGCCGGAGGATATCGCCTTGTCCTGACGAAAGGGTCTGGCCGGAAGGGCCCGGCCCGACGGGGAGGTGCATCACATGACGAGCGCGCGTGAGGCCGCCGAGGCCGAGTTCCGCCGGTTCGACACCGACGGCGACGGCCTGCTGACCGCCGAGGAGATCCGGAGCGCCAACGAGGCGCTGGGCGGGCAGGGCGCGTCCGAGAGCGAGATCGAGGCGTTCATCGGCTCCGCCGACCGCGACGGCGACGGCACGATCGGCCTGGAGGAGTTCGTCGGGCTCGTCGGCCACGGCAGGCACGAGAAGGCGTGATCTTGTCCGGCGCCGGGTAGGCAACCGGCACTCCCCCTGATCGCAAAAGGGGGGAAGGCGTGCTCGACCGGCTCTTCGAGCTGACCCGGCGCGAGACGACCGTCAGCCGCGAGGTGCGTGGCGGGCTCACCACCTTCATGGCGATGGCGTACATCATCCTGCTCAACCCGATCATCCTGGCCGGCGCGAAGGACGTCACGGGCGCCCAGCTCTCCATCGTGCAGCTGACGACCAGCACCGCGCTGGCGGCGTCGATCTCGACGCTGCTCATGGCGGTCGTCGGCAACGCGCCGTTCGGCCTGGCCGCCGGGCTGGGGCTCAACGCGGTCGTCGCCTACCAGGCCGCCCCCCACATGACCTGGCCCGAGGCCATGGGCCTGGTGGTGCTCGGCGGCTTCGTGATCATCGTGCTGGCCGTGACCGGCCTGCGCACCCTGATCATGAACGCGATCCCGCTCGCGCTCAAGCACGCCATCAGCGTCGGCATCGGGCTGTTCGTCGCGCTCATCGGCCTGGTGGACGCCGGGTTCGTGGCCGCGGGCTCGGGCACGCCCGTGCAGCTCGGCACCACCGGTCACCTGACGGGCTGGCCGGTCGCGATCTTCTGCTTCGGGCTGCTGCTGATGATCGCTCTGTACGCCCGCCGCACCCCCGCCGCCATCCTCATCAGCATCGCGGTGACCGCGGTCCTGTCGGTGCTGGTCAACTCCGTGGCCGAGATCGATCCCCGGTCGTGGGGCGTGGTGACGCCGCGGGTGCCCGAGTCGCTGATCGCCGCACCGGACTTCGGGCTCGTGGGGCAGTTCGACCTGTTCGGCGGGTTCGCCCGCGCGGGGGCGCTGACCGCGGCCGTCGTGCTGTTCACGCTCGTCCTGTCGGGGTTCTTCGACGCGATGGGCACCATCATCGGCGTCAGCGACGAGGCCGGGCTCGTGGACCGCGCCGGCCAGGTGCCGCGCCTCGGCCGGATCCTGACCGTGGACGGCGTCGCCGGCATGGTGGGCGGCTCGGTCAGCGCCTCGGCGAACACGGTGTTCGTGGAGTCGGCGGCGGGCGTCGGCGAGGGCGCCCGCACCGGGCTCGCCAGCGTGATGACGGGGGCGCTGCTCGGGCTGACGCTGCTGTTCACGCCGCTCGCCGGCGTGGTGCCCGCCGCGGCCGCCGCTCCCGCGCTGGTGCTGGTCGGGGCGCTGATGATGATGCAGAGCAGGAACGTGCCCTGGCAGGACGTGGACGTCGCCATCCCGGCGTTCCTCACCATCGCGCTGATGCCGTTCACGTACTCGATCACCAACGGGGTCGGCGCGGGCGTCATCTCCTACACGCTGATCAAGGCGGCCAGGGGCAGGTTCGCGGAGATCCCGTGGCTGCTGTGGGTGGTGTCGCTGGTGTTCCTCGCCTACTTCGCGATCGACTGGCTGGAGCGGCTGTTCGCCTGATCAGCCCATGTCGCCGCTGTTGCAGGCGACGCCGTTGCCGTCGGTGTCGGTGTACCAGGAGTATTCCGCGTGGACGCCCTTGGAGTAGGGGCCGTAGCCGTGGGCGACGGCCTCCTTGCAGGAGGCGTAGCGCGGGTCGTCGCCGCTGCGGCCGGCGTCGGAGGCGGGGGCCGTGGAGCCGGGGGTGGTCGCGGCGCCCGGCTGCGTCCCCTGCGAGGCGGGCGGCGTGGCCGGCGGGGTGGCGGCCGGCGTCGCGCCCGGGTCGGTGCCGGGGTTCGTGGCAGTGCCGGGGTCGGTGCCGGGGTCGGTGCCCGGCTGGGAGGCGGCGGGCGACGCGCCCGCGGCCGGGCCGAGCAGCCGCGCCGTCAGGGCGTCGGCCTCCTCCTTGGTGAAGCCGGCGATGCGCAGGCTGTCGCCGCTCATCGGCTCGGTCACGACGGGCGCGGCCACCACCGTCTTGGGCTGCTCGGGCTGGGCGGGGGCGAGCACCACGGCGAGCTGCCGCTGCTCGGGCTCCAGCTCGTCGACGAGCTCGACCAGCTTGTCCTTGAACCCGGCGGCGACCGCGATGCGGACGGAGTATTGGCCGTCTTTCTCCCTGACCGGCTCGATGCGCTGCACCGACAGCACCGTGACGCCGTCCTCCAGGAGGTAGCAGGTGCGCTGCTCCTCGTCGAGCACCGCCTGCTCGCCGGGGCACGGCGCCGGCTTGGAGTCCTTGACCGGCGCGAAGTGCAGCGGCACCGCCAGCCTGACCGGCGGAGTGCCGCCGAGCAGCGGCTGGTCGGGGTTTCTGGTCATCAGGACCGCGACGGTGCCGAGCACGCCGGCCACGAGCACCACCAGCACGAGCGAGACGATCAGCACGATGGTGGTGAGTCTGCTGGCCTGCGGCTCCCCCGGATCCGCGGGGGGCTGCGCTTCCGGCTTGTCCATCGATGACGTTCCCATCCTGACGTTCGGGCCGCGGTGAGCCTATCGAGGACCAGCCGGGGCAAGGTAATCATGACGGATCGCGGATTGACCGCAAAATCGGCGCGAACGAGGGTTGATCGATGAAGATCGGTGTTCCCGTAGAGGTCAAGAACAGCGAGTACCGGGTGGCGCTGACGCCGGCGGGCGTGCACGAGTTCGTCCGCCACGGGCACCAGGTCCACGTCGAGCGCGGGGCGGGCGAGGGGTCGGCGATCCCGGACGCCGACTTCGCCGCGGCGGGCGCGGTCGTCGTCCCCCGCGCCGATGACGTGTGGGGCGAGGCCGACCTGGTGCTGAAGGTCAAGGAGCCGGTCGCCGAGGAGTACCACCGGCTGCGCAAGGGCCAGGTGCTGTTCACCTACCTCCACCTGGCGGCCTCCCGGCCGTGCACGCGGGCGCTCCTGGACTCGGGGTGCACGGCGGTCGCGTACGAGACCGTCCAGACGGCGAACGGCGCGCTGCCGCTGCTGGCCCCCATGTCGGAGGTCGCGGGCCGGCTGGCGCCGCAGGTCGGCGCCTACCACCTGATGCGCTCGGCGGGCGGCCGGGGCGTGCTGATGGGCGGCGTCTCCGGCGTGCACGCGGCGCACGTCGTCGTCATCGGGGCGGGCGTGTCCGGCATGAACGCCGCCGCCATCGCCCTCGGCATGCAGGCCGAGGTGCTGCTGCTGGACAGCAACATCGACAAGCTGCGCCAGGCCGACCTCATCTACCAGGGCCACTGCCAGACGGTCGCGTCGAACACGCTGGAGATCGAACGGGCGGTCACGGAGGCCGACCTGGTGATCGGCGCGGTGCTGGTGCCCGGCGCGAAGGCGCCCAAGCTGGTGACCGACGAGCTGGTCAGCAGGATGAAGCCGGGCTCGGTGCTGGTGGACATCTCGATCGACCAGGGCGGCTGCTTCGAGAACTCCCGGCCGACGACGCACGAGGAGCCGACCTACCAGGTGCACCGGTCGCTGTTCTACTGCGTGGCCAACATGCCGGGGGCGGTGCCGCACACCTCGACGTTCGCGCTGACCAACGTCACGCTGCCGTACGCGCTGGCCATCGCGGACCTCGGCTGGCGGCGGGCCATGCGCGAGGACCCGGCGCTGGCCCGCGGGCTCAGCGCGCACGAGGGGCAGCTCACCAGCGAGCCCGTGGCCGAGGCGCACGGGCTCACATGGACGCCGCCGTCGCACGTGCTCGGCTGAGCGGGTGCGGCGGCGGCGGCTGAGGATCTCCGGCTACTGCTGGGAGGGGCTGGCCGACGGCTGGAGCGACTCCATCGGGGTGTTCTGCTGGCCCGTGGGCTCGGGCGGCAGCGGGGCCTGGTCGGCCGTGGTGGTGATGGCGTCGGGGCCGCCGCAGGTCGCTCCCGGCTCCGGCGTGTCGGCGCCGTTCTGGTAGCGCTTGATGAAGGCGGGCAGCTTGGGGTCGGCCGGGTCGGTCAGCTTGAGCTGGTGGCCCCAGGAGGACACGACGATCGGCGCGGGCAGGTTGGGGAACGGGCTCATCAGCATGTAGTCCTGCTGGCCCGTGGAGGTGGCGATCTCCTTGAGCTTGTCGATCTGGGCCTTCGGCAGGTCGGGCCGGTAGGTGATCCAGGCCGCGCCGTGCTCCAGCGAGTGGACGGCGTGCTCGGGGTGGATCGGCTTGTCGTAGATCGCGCACTGCTGCCAGTAGTTGTTGTGCTGGCCGCCGACCGGCGGGGTCTCCTTGTAGGCGACCGCGTTCCAGACGTGCTCGCCGGCTTCGTACTTGGCGCTCGTGACCGCGTCCAGCGACGTCTCACGGGCCTGCTTCACCAGGTAGAAGCCCACCACGCCGACCAGGACGACGATGATCAGCCCGCCTGCGCCCCACATGAGCAGAGCGGCGCGGCGTTGTTTGCGCTTCTGGTCGGCCCGCATCTTCTGCAGATGCTCGCGCCGCGCCTGCGCCTTCTCCTTCGTCATCGTTCCTCCATCGGCGTACCAACAGGGGTCACCTTATGCCCTTCCGGCGTATGCGGAGAATAAGGCAGGAGTAAGGGAGAGATCTCGGGTTCGCCCGCAGGTGGGTACGCTGGACCCGTCATGGACAAGCCCCTCAGAAACCCTGTGCTCATCGTCTGCGGCGTGCTGGTGCTCGCCGCGGCGGCCTACCTGCTGTTCGGGAGGGCGGGCACGCCCGGCGACTCCTCACCGGAGGCCGGTTTCGCCCGCGACATGGCCGCGCACCACGCGCAGGCCGTCGACATGTCCTTCACCGTCCGCGACAAGCGGCCCGCGAAGGAGATCTCCAGCCTGGCCTTCGACATCATCAACACGCAGGCCAACCAGCGGGGCATGTTCCTCGGCTGGCTGCAGCAGTGGGGGCTCGACCAGGCGGGCCATGACCGGCCGATGGCGTGGATGAGCGGCCACGGGCACGGCGGCACGGCGTCCGCCGCGAGCGCCGCGAGCACGGGCCTGATGCCCGGCATGGCCTCCCCCGAGGAGCTGGCCCGTCTCAAGGCGGCCGACGGCACACAGGCCGAGGTGCTGTTCCTGCAGCTCATGATCCGCCATCATGAGGGCGGGGTGGAGATGGCCGAGGGCCTGCTCGACCTGTCGACCCGGCCCGAGGTGGTGAGCATGGCGAAAAAGATCGTCCAGGGGCAGAGCAGCGAGATCAAGCTGATGACCGACCTGCTCCGCCAGCGCGGCGCGCAGCCCCTCCCGTCGATCCTCCAGCCCCGGTAGGCGGGCGCGCCCCGGGTGGACGCTGACGCCGTGGTGGTCGGCTCCGGGCCCAACGGGCTCGTCGCCGCCGTCACGCTGGCCCGCGCCGGACGCCGGGTGCTGCTGCTGGAGGCGGCCGGCCGGTTCGGCGGCGCGCTCCGCTCCGGCGAGCTGACCCTGCCCGGCCGGGTGCACGACTTCGGCGCGACCGTCATGGCGATGGCCCTCGCCTCGCCCGCCTTCCGCGGGCTGGAGCTGAAGGGCGTGGAGTTCGTCCATCCGCCCCTGCCCGCCGCCCATCCGCTCGACGGCCGGCCGGCGGTGCTGGTGCACCGCGACCCCGTCCGGACCGCCGCCGGGCTCGGCCGCGACGCGCGGGCCTGGCTGGCGACGGCCGGCGCGACCGCGCGGGGCGGGCTGCCGCTGGTGGAGCTGCTGCTCAAGCCGCTCGGACCGTGGGGCGGCCTGCCGCTCTCCGCGTTCGCGGGGGCGGCCAGGTTCGGGGCGGCGGCGCTGCTGCCCGCCACCACGTTCGCGCGGCGGGCCTTCCGCACGACGGAGGCGCGGGCGCTGCTCGCCGGCATGGCCGCGCACTCCGTCCTCGACCTGCGCTCCCCTGTCAGCGCCGGCTACGGCCTGCTGCTGGCGTCGCTCGCCCACCTGGTGGGCTGGCCGCTGGTGCGGGGCGGGTCGCAGGTGCTGGCCGACGCGCTGGTGGCCGAGCTGCGCGCGCTGGGCGGCGAGGCCGTCACCGGGCACCGGGTGCGACGGCTGTCCGAGCTGCGCGCCCCCGTGGTGGTGCTCGACGTGACGCCCAGGCAACTGCTCGCCATGGCGGACCACCTGCCGGCCGCGTACCGGCGGCGGCTGGAGCGCTACCGCTACGGTCCCGGGGTGTTCAAGCTGGACTGGGCGCTGGACGGGCCGGTGCCGTGGCGGGATCCGGCGGTGGCCGGGGCGGGCACCGTCCATCTCGGCGGGACGCTGGAGGAGATCGCGCTCAGCGAGGCGGAGGCGGCGGCCGGGCGGGTGTCGCCGCGGCCGTACGTGCTGGTGGTGCAGCCGTACGCGGCCGACCCGGCGCGGGGCGGGCACACCCTGTGGGCCTACTGCCACGTCCCGAACGGCTCCCGCGCCGACCGGACCGCCGCCGTCGAGGCCCAGATCGAGCGGTACGCCCCCGGCTTCCGCGACCGGGTGCTGGCCCGGCACGCCATGGGCCCGGCCGAGCTGGAGGCGTTCGACGCCAACCTGGTGGGCGGTGACATCTCCGGCGGGCTGTCCAGCCTCACGCAGTTCCTGCGCCGCCCGGTGTGGTCGCCTGCGCCGTGGCGCACCCCGCTGCCGGGGGTGTTCCTGTGCTCGGCGGCCACGCCGCCGGGGGGCGGGGCGCACGGGATGGGCGGCTGGCAGGCCGCCCGCCTGGCCCTGCGCCCCTGACCGCGCGGGCGGTCAGGGGCGATGGCTCAGGTGGCCGAGGCCGCCATCTCCTCGGCGACCGCCGCGGCGAAGGCGTCCACGTCGGCCTCGGTGGTGTCGAAGGCGCACATCCAGCGGACCTCGCCGGTGGCCTCGTTCCAGGTGTAGAAGCGGAAGCGCTTCTGCAGACGCTCGGTGACGTCGGGCGGCAGGACGGCGAAGACCGCGTTGGCCTCGACCGGCCGGGGCAGGACGACGCCGGGGATGCCGCGGACGGCGTCGGCCAGCCGCCGCCCCATGGCGTTGGCCTGGCGGGCGTTGCGCAGCCACAGGTCGCCGGCGAGCAGCGCCTCGAACTGCGCGGAGACGAAGCGCATCTTCGACGAGAGCTGCATGAACGTCTTGCGGATGTAGTCGACGCCGCTCGCCGCCTCCGGGTTGAGCACGACGACCGCCTCGCCGTACAGCAGCCCGATCTTGGTGCCGCCGAAGGAGAGCACGTCCACGCCGGCGTCCGTGGTGAGCGCCCGCATGGGCACGTCGAGGGCGGCGGCGGCGTTGGTGAGGCGGGAGCCGTCGAGGTGGACGAGCAGGCCCCGCTCGTGGGCGTGCGCGCAGAGGGCGGCGATCTCCTCGGGCGTGTAGAGGGTGCCGAGCTCGGTGGTGTTGGAGAGCGACACCACGCGCGGCTGCGCCCGGTGGACGTCGCCGAAGCCCCACGCCTGCCGGTCGACCAGCTCGGGGGTGAGCTTGCCGTCCGGCGTGGGCACGGGCAGGAGCTTGATCCCGGCCGTGACCTCGGGGGCGCCGCCCTCGTCGGTGTTGATGTGGGCGCTCTCGGCGCAGATGACCGCCTCCCACGGGCGGGTCATGGCCCGCAGGGAGACGACGTTCGCGGCGGTGCCGTTGAAGACGGGCCACGCCTGCGCCTGCTCGCCGAAGTGGCGGCGGAAGACGTCCTGCAGCGCCTCGGTGTAGGCGTCCTCGCCGTAGGCGATCTGGTGGCCGCCGTTGGCCGTGGCGATGGCCTGCAGGATCTCCGGGTGGACGCCGGCGTAGTTGTCGCTGGCGAACGCCTTGAGATGGGGGTCGTGCCGGGGGATCAAGAGGTGAGGTCCAATCGGGTGCCGTTGAGCTCGGCGGCGGGGCGGTCGTAGAGTCCGCCGATCGCCGCGGCGAGGTCGTTGACGTCGGTGAAGCCGGCGAAGCGGGCCTGCGGCTTGGCGGCCCGCATGGCGTCGTTGACCAGCGCCTTGACGACGAGGACGACGGCCGCCGAGGAGGTGCCGGACAGCGCGTCGGCCAGGGAGAGCGTCCACGCCTCCGCCGCCGCCTTGGCCGCGGAGTAGGCCGCGCCCCCGGCGGACGGCTTCTCGGCCGCCTTGGCCGAGACGATCACGAAGCGGCCGTTGTCGCTGCGGCGCAGCAGCGGCTCGAAGGCCAGCGAGACGTGCTGGAGGGTGCGGATCAGCAGGTCGTGCAGCGCGTCCCAGTCGTCGAGCGAGGTCTCGGCGAAGGAGGCGGAGCCGCGCCAGCCGCCGACCAGGTGGACGACGCCGTCGACGCGGCCGTGCTCGCGCTCGACGCGCTCGGCGAGCCGCTGGACGGCGGCGCGGTCGAGCAGGTCGACGTCGTCCTTGTCGACGCCGATGACGGTGTGGCCGTCCTTGCGGAAGTGCGCCGTCACGGCCTCGCCGGTGGGGCCGCCGGCCCCCGTCACCAAGATGATCATGCGCGGAGCCCCTTAGTCGATTCGACCACGTCCGTCAGCTTACGACGCAGCGCCTCGTAGAACATGCTCAGGGGGAACTCGTCCGGCAGGACCGCGTCGACCTTGGCCTTCTGCTCCTCGGGCAGCGCCTCGACGCCCTTGGCCCAGACGGAGGCCGGGTGCGGGGCCACGTAGGCGCTGACCAGCTCGTGCGCGGCCAGCCAGTGGGCGAGCTTGGACCGGTCGATGCTGTCGCGGTAGAGCTTCTCCACCTCGCCGCGCAGGTCGGCCACGCCGTCGGCGACGCGCGCCCAGTCGATCGAGAGCCGGTTGTCGGTCCAGCGGATGACGTCGTTGCGGTGCAGGTAGGCGAACAGGAGCTGGCCGCCGAGCCCGTCGTAGTTGCGCACCCGGTCACCGCTGATGGGGAAGCGGAACAGCCGGTCGAACAGGACGGCGTGCTGGACGTAGCGGGCGTGCGGCACGCCCTCGCGCTCCAGCTTCACCGCCTCGCCGAACGCGGTCAGGTCGCAGCGCAGCTCCTCCAGCGAGTACAGCCAGTACGGCATCCGCTGCTTGATCATGAACGGGTCGAACGGCAGGTCGCCGTGGCTGTGCGTGCGGTCGTGCACGAGGTCCCACAGCACGAAGGTGTCCTCGGCGAGCTGCTGCGAGGCCAGCAGCCGGGCGGCGTCCGGCGGCAGGTCCAGCTTGAGCGTCTCGGCCGCGGCCGCCGAGACCCGGCGGAAGCGCGCGGCCTCGCGGTCGGCGAAGATGCCGCCCCAGGTGAAGCGGGCCGGCGTCTGACGCACCGCGACGGTCTCGGGGAAGAGCACGGCCGAGTGGGTGTCGTAGCCGGAGGTGAAGTCCTGGAAGGCGATCGGCACGAACATCGGGTTGTCGTAGCCGCCCGCCTCCAGGCGAGCCAGCCAGTCCGGCCAGATGGTCCGGATCCAGACGGCCTCCAGGTTGCGGCTGGGGTTGCCGTTCTGGGTGTACATGGGGAAGACGACCAGGTGCTCCAGGCCGTCCACGCGCTGGGTGTCGGGGTGGAACAGGTCGAGCGAGTCGAGGAAGTCGGGGACGCCGAGCCCGGCCGCGGCCCACTTGGCCAGGTCCGCGCGGACCGCCTCCAGGTACGCGGCGTCGTGCGGGAAGTGGGGCGCCAGCTCGCCGACGGCGGCGCCGATCCGCTCCACCAGGGCGACCGCCCGCTCCTTGGCCTCCTCCGGCACCGAGCCGTCCTTGACCTGCAGCGGCCGCAGCTCCTCGACGGTCTCCTTGAGCCGGGCGAACAGCTCCGCCTTCACCTCGTCGGGGGTCCCGGCTCCCGTGGCCGCGCGGTCCTCGGGGACGCGGGCGGCCCAGGTGACGACGTTGCCCCAGAGGGCGCGGTGGTCGTAGTCGTCGATCGAGTCGTCGCCGAACAGGTCGGAGTCGGCGAACGCGACGACCCGGCCCTTGCCGTGCCGCACCGCCACCGCGAGCGGCGCGCCCGCCGGGTCGGCCGTGGCGGAGGTGGTGAACAGCACCGTGGCGTCGCGGCCGGGCTCCACCGTCAGCACGCCGCTGCGGTAGAAGCAGGCGTCCCGCACGCCGGCGAGCAGGCCGCCGGCGGTGGCGCGCTCGGCGCGCACCCAGGTGGCGACGCCCTGGTGGGCGTGGCCGGGGTCGCGGACCGTGGTGTGGCCGACGCCGACGCCGAAGCGGGCGAGCAGGGCACGCAGGTTGTTGCCGTACTTGTCCTGCTCCTCCTCGGCCAGCACGACGAGCCCGCCGCCGGCGGCCACGTACGCCTCGACGGCGTCAAGCTCCTCGGCGGACAGGACGGGGCTGCCCTGGCCGATGGTGCGTTCCCAGCGCTCGCCCGACGGGTGCGCGATGACCAGCACGTCCTGCTCGGCGAGGGCGTCCGCCTGGAGCGTTCCCGTCGTGCGCGCGGTCACCGTGTGCCCGAGGTGGCGCAGCAGCTCCGCCGCCCGCGCGTAGCTGTTGTCGTCGGGGTGGGCGGGGTTGATGGCCTCGGCGACCTCGCGCCGCACGGTCCACGACTCGCTGTGGGCCTCGTCGAACATCACCCGGGGGAACGCACGCATGAAATATCTCCTGTATCGACCGCCTTATGCCGAAAAATATACACATAGGGCACGAAGGTTGGATACAACCTCACGCCGCTCCCGGCCGGACGACCCCCGACTCGTACGCGAACACCACCGCCTGCGCCCGGTCCCGCAGGGACAGCTTCATCAGCACCCGCGCCACGTGCGTCTTCACCGTCGCCTCCCCCACGAACAGCTCGCCGGCGATCTCGGCGTTGGTCAGGCCGCGCGCCAGCAGCCGCAGCACCTCCAGCTCGCGCGGCGTCAGCTCCGCCAGCATCGGCGACGGCTTCGGCTCGGCCCGCCCGGCGAACGTCGCGATCACCCGGCTGGTCACCGCCGGGTCGAGCAGCGCGTCGCCCGCGTGCACCACCCGGATGGCCTCCAGGAGCTGCTCCGGCGGCGACACCTTCAGCAGGAACCCGCTGGTGCCCGCGCGCAGCGCCGCGTAGAGGTTCTCGTCCGTGTCGAACGTCGTCAGCGTGATGACCTTCGGCGGCGACGGCGTGTCGAGCAGCTCCCTGGCCGCCGACAACCCGTCCAGCCGGGGCATCGAGATGTCCATGAGGACGATGTCCGGGCGCGTGCGCCGCGCCACGGAGATCGCCTCCCGCCCGTCGGCCGCCTCGCCGACGACTTCCATGCCGGGGTCGCTGTCGACGACCATGCGTAACCCGGCCCTCACCATCGCCTGATCGTCCGCGATGACTATGCGAATGCCCACAGCCGGAGGGTAGACTCCGGGCCTGTCCCTTGAACACCCAGGTCAAGCCGGGTGCAAGTCAGTTCCAAGTCATGACACCTGAATGCTCTGCCTGAAGCGGGCCTGGGTCGCGTCGTCGCAGTTCGACTTGGCGCAGAAGTACATCACGAGCATGTTCTTGGGCTGCCTGGCGATCACGTAGCTGACGAAGCCGAGCCGCGTGCCGGTCGACTGGTCGATCAGCGAGCCGTCGAAGCGGGTGGCCGGCTTGTTGCCCGCCTGGTCCTGCACCGGCTTGCCGACGTCGACCGTGCCGGGCAGCAGGGAGTCCATCTTGGCCTTCATCGAGTCGGAGTCGCCGGCCGGGTCGAGGGTGTCGGAGATCTGCACGTACACGCCGGAGGCGCCCTCCGGGTCGTCGGCGATCACCTGCGAGATCGCCGACCAGTCGGCGCCGGGGCCGGCCACGAACAGCGACTCGAACTCCGTCGCGTGCGGCGAGGCCACGGCGAACAGGTCGCGGTGGGTGCGCGCCGTCCAGTCGCCGGGGTAGTCGAAGGCGATCGGCGCGGCCGGGCTGGGCTGGTAGCGCGTCCAGGTGTCGCCGCGGTGGCTGAAGACGATGAACGCCACCAGCGCCAGCGCGGCGACGGCGGCGACCAGCGTGATCGCCACGATCGGCACCCGGCCCGGCCGCTTGCCGCGGCCGGCGGGCCGGGTGGCCGGCGCGGGGGCGTAGGTCCCGGGGAAGCCGGGGCTGGAGTGCGGGCCGGACGGCGGGCCCCCGTACGGATAGGAGTGCGGCCCCGAGGACCCCGGCACGGAGTGCGGCCCCGAGGAGCCGCCGGGCACGGAGTGCGGGCCTGAGCCCGGGCCGGAGCCCGGGATCGAGCCCGGGAACGAGCGGGGCCCCGAGGCGCCGGGCATGGAGTACGGGCCGGAGTGCGGGCTCGTGCCGGGGCGCGGCACCAGCCCGCCGCCCAGCAGCGCGTCGGGATCGGCCTGGGGACCGCTGATCGCGTCCCTGAGCGCCGTGACGAACTCGGTGCAGGTGGCGTAGCGCTGCTCGGGCGCCTTGGCCAGCCCGCGCGCCATCACGGCGTCCACCTGCGGCGGCAGTTCGGGCCTGAGGTGCGACAGCGGCACGGGCTGCTCGGCGAGGTGCGCCCAGAGCAGCGCGATGTCGTTCTCCCGCTGGAACGGCAGCCGCGCCGACAGCGCCTCGTAGACGACGCAGGCCAGCGCGTACTGGTCGCAGCGCCCGTCGATGTGCTCCTTGTTGATCTGCTCGGGCGACATGTAGCGGGGCGTGCCGATGAACTGGTCGGTCTGGGTCAGCCCGGAGATGGACGAGCGGTGCTTGGTGATGCCGAAGTCGGTGAGGTAGACGTGGTCGCCGGCGAGCAGGATGTTGGCCGGCTTGACGTCGCGGTGGATGAGGTCGTGGGCGTGGGCGGCGTCGAGCGCGGCGGCGACCTGGGCGAAGATGCGGTTGGCCGGGCCGAGCGGGAGCGGCCCCCGGTCGTGGATGAAGCGGCGCAGGTCGAGGCCGTCCACGTAGCGCATGGCGATGTAGAGCACGCCGTCGGCGTCGGCGTTGGCCTCGTAGATCGGGATGATGTTGGGGTGCTCGATGCTGGCGACGGTCCTGGACTCCAGGATGAACCGCTGCCTGAACCGGTCGTCGACGCTGAGCACCGGGTTGAGGATCTTCAGCGCGACGCGGCGGCTCAACCGGGGGTCGAGCGCGAGGTAGACGACGGCCATGCCGCCCTTGCCGACGATGTCCTCGATGTAGTACCCGGCCACCTCCTGGCCGATGAGCGATCTCTCGTTCACGTGCATCACGTCTCGATGGGGTGACCGCAGTAGCCGCAGAAGCGGTGTCCGGCGCCGAGCCTCATTCCGCAGGAAACGCAGTATTTCATCGGGCCCTCCTGCGCCGTCAGCACCTGCTGCTGCTGCGGGACCGCCTGGAACGGCTGGGAGCGCCGGACGACGACGGTCTGGCTGGCGCCTTCGTCGAACGCGGGGCCGGTCGCGAGCGGTGGCGGCAGTTCTTCTGTCCTTCTGTCAGGAGCGCGGCGGCGCCACAGCAGATACGCCCCGCCGCCGGCGGCGAGGAAGAGGACGCCCGCGGCCACCAGGAACGGCCACAGCGGCCGGGAGGAGGCGGCCGGGGGCGCGGCGAGCTGCTTGGTGCCCTGATCGTCGGGGCCGCCGCGCTTGGCCAGCGTGGTCTTGAGCAGGTTGGCGGCCACCACGTCGCCGGGGTAGAGCTCCAGCACGCGCTGGAAGCCGGGGGCGGCCTCGGTGAAGTAGTTGGTGTGGTAACGGGCCAGGGCCGCCTCGAACGCGGTGTCGATGGCTCCCCGGCGCGGCGTCACCTTGGCCTGGCCGAGGACGTTCAGGACCTCGCGGACCCCGAGCATCTTGCCTTCCTTGCCGCCGCCGATGAGCAGGCCGATGACGTGGCCGTCCTTGTCGCCGATGACCGGCGCGCCCACCATGCCCTTGTCGGCCATGGCGCCCAGCTCGACCGGCTCGTTCACCTTCTTCTCGGGGTCGGCGAACGGCCGGCCCGTCTGGCCCTTGCCGCCGCCCTGGCCGAGGTGGGCGATCGTGACGCTGTGCTGCACGTCCGGGCCGGGGCGGCCGAGGAAGCCCGCGATGTTGGTGGGCGAGCCCACCTGGTCGGGCACCTTGTCGGCCAGCGGCGCGGTCGGCATGCCGACGCCGGTCGCGGGGGTCAGCGGCACCAGCACCGCGGGGTCGTCGGGGTCGGGGCCGGCCTTGATGCACTTGACCTTGTAGCCAGTGCTGGCGGGGGTGACGTTGGGGTACGCGGTGATCTCGGTCGTGACCTCGACGATGCAGGTGGCGGTGTCGCTCTTGGGCGGGTAGCACTCCTGCAGGTGGTGGTTGAGCTGGTCGTCGGAGAGCTTGTGCTTCTTGTAGTCGGCCGGGATCTTCACCTTGTGGTGCTCGGCGAAGATCCTGTTGGCGGCGTAGACGGCGACGTCGTCGGGGTTGACCGCCAGGCGGCGGAGGCCGACGACGGTGCCGTCGGGGTTGACGACCGTGCCGGTGCCGACGGCGAAGGGGATGTCGTAGGACCGCTCCACGTGTTTCAGCTCGCCGATGTGGTCGAGCAGGGTGATCTCCACGTGGGAGACCGCTTCCAGGCGCACCACGGCGGGGGTGACCAGGTCCGTGATGCCGCTCGGGTGGTCGTGCGCCGCGGCCGGCGCGGCGCTCAGGAACACCACCCCCGACACCAACGCCGTCACGGCCGCCGACATCGCCGCGACGGCACCGAGAAGAGCTCTGAGGCGCGCCATCTCTCCGCTCCCAACACAAGGATTAGGACCAGGGTCCCAATTGCCCGGCGTAAGTCAATGGACCACTACATAGACAAGCGCTTGCTAGGGGGCGTAACGTACCCGGGTGGCCTACGCGATCGGCGTCGATGTCGGCGGCACCTTCACCGATGTGGTCCTTCGAGATACGTCCGGCGCGATTTCCGTGGCCAAGTGCTTGAGTACCCACTACGACCCCATCGCGGGAATCGTGGCGGGCGTTACGCGCGCGCTCGGCGGCCGGGATCCCGCGCAGGTCACGCGGGTGGTGCACGCCACGACGCTGGCCACCAACGCGATCCTGGAACGCACCGGCGTACGGGTGGCCTATGTCACGACTCAGGGCTTTCGTCACGTCGTGCCGCTCGGCCGCTACGCCCGCGTCGAGGAGGACCGCTACGACCTCCGCTTCACCCCTCCCCCGCCACCGGTCGCGCCCGAGGACTGCTTCGAGGTGACCGAGCGCGTCTCGGCGCGCGGCGAGGTCCTGACGCCCCTGGACGACGACTCCGTACGCCGGGTCGCCGCCGAGATCGCCCGGCGCGGCATCGGCTCGGCCGCCGTGTGCCTGCTGCACGCCTACGCGAACCCCGCCCACGAGCGGCGGGTCGCGGAGATCCTGCGCGCGTCGGTGCCGGCGGTGGTGACCAGCTCGGAGGTGTGGCCCGAGATCCGCGAGTACGAGCGCGCCACCACGACCATCATGTCCGCCTACGTCGGCCCGCTGATGGCCTCCTACCTGTCGCGGCTGCGCGAGCGGCTGGCCGCGCTCGGGATCCGCGCCCCTGTCCACGTCATGGAGTCCGGGGGCGGCGTCGTCTCCGCCGAGCTGGCCGCGCGGCGGGCGGTCGCCACGATCGAGTCGGGGCCGGCGGCCGGGGTGCTGGCGGCGGCCGGGGCCGGGTTCGCCGAGGCGATCTCGTTCGACATGGGCGGGACCACCGCCAAGGCGTGCGTGGTGCGCGGCGGGCGGCCGGAGATCACCCGCGAGTTCCACGTCGGCGGCAAGGGCAGCTTCGGCGGGCGGCGGGCGGGCACCGGCGTGCCGATCAGGACCCCGGCCATCGACCTGGCGGAGGTGGGCGCGGGCGGCGGCAGCGTGGCCTGGGTGGACGCGGCGGGCACGCTGCGCGTCGGGCCGCGCTCGGCCGGGTCGTCCCCCGGCCCCGCCTGCTACGGGCTGGGCGGCGCCGAGCCCACGGTCACGGACGCCAACCTGGTGCTCGGCTACCTCTCCTCCGCCTCGATCCCGCTGACGCCCGCCCTCGCGGAGGAGGCGCTCGACCGGCTCGCCGGGCCGCTGGGCGTGGCGCGGGAGGAGGCGGCGCGGGCGGTGCACGAGATCGTCAGCGCCGCGATGGCCTCGGCCGTGCACGTGGTGACGGTGCAGCGGGGCATCGACCCGCGCGGGTTCGCCCTGGTCGCCTTCGGCGGGGCGGGGCCCATGCACGCGGCGCGGGTGGCAGCGCGGTTCGGGATCGCGACGGTCGTGGCGCCCGCCCACTGCGGGGTGGCCTCGGCGGCGGGGCGGGGCCCATGCACGCGGCGCGGGTGGCAGCGCGGTTCGGGATCGCGACGGTCGTGGTGCCCGCCCACTGCGGGGTGGCCTCGGCGGCGGGGCTGCTGGCCGGCGACCTCGCCACCGAGCGGGTCCGCTCCCGGCTGGACGCGGGCGACCCCGAGCCGATCTTCGCCGGGCTCGTGGCGGGCCGGGTGACGGCGCGGGGCGCGGCCGAGGACTACGGCCTCGGGTCGTCCGGCGGGGCGGGGTGACGCCGCCGCCACGCCTCGTCCGGCGGCGTGAGGTGACGCAGCCGCCACGCCTCGGCGCCGCGCCGGACGGCGGTGTGGACGGCGCGGGCCGCCCGCGCCCCCCACTCCGAGCGCGGCCCGCCGAACAGCTCCGGGGGCCCGCCGGCGGGCACGGCCACGCAGACCGCGTCCGAAGCCGTGCCCGTACCCGGGTAGCCGGTCTCGACCAGCGCCTGCGTCTTGGCCTCCGTCACCGTCATCACCAGGTTGACCAGGGCGGCGTCGGTCATGGCGACCGGCAGCACCACCACGATGTTGACGGTGCCGACCCGGACCGGGGCCAGCTCGGGATCGGCGGCGCCCTCGGGCGCGGCGGCCCAGGTGGGGACGCGCAGCCCGACGGTCGCCCAGGCGTCCACGCCGCCGTCGGACGCCTGGACGTAGCGGTCCACGGAGGCGGCGGTCAGCATGCCGACGCCGGCGCCGCCCGGGCCTAACGACGTCAGGTGCTCGATCGGGTCCATGCGCGCGTACCCGGCGACGACCTGGGCGTTCAGCACCCACTCGCGTTCGCCGATGCCGCCGCCGAGCACGGCCGAGGAGATCATCCGCCAGCCGGGGCCGAACTCCCACAGCAGCGCCCCGAGCCGGGTGTCCTCCTCCGTGCGGTACGTCAGCCTCACGACCCACTCCTCACCAGGTGCACGACCGGCCGGCCGTCCGGCCCAGGCTCGATCTTCACATGCGCGCCGAAGTGCCGTCCCACGAGCTCCTCGGTCAGCACCTCGGCGGGCAGGCCGGAGGCGGCCGCCCGGCCGTCGGCGAGCAGGAGCAGCGCGTCGGCGTACAGGCCGGCCACGGTCAGGTCGTGCAGGGTGGTGACGACGGTGAGCCCGTCGGCCCTGCGCAGCCGGTCCACCAGCTCCAGCACCTGCTGCTGGTGGCCGAGGTCGAGCGCGGTGGTCGGCTCGTCGAGCAGCAGCACGGGGGCCTGCTGGGCGAGCGCCCTGGCCAGCACCACGCGCTGGCGCTCCCCGCCGGACAGCTCGCCGACCCGCCGCCCGGCCAGCTCCGACAGGTCGAGCCTGGCCAGCACGGACGCCGTCACCTCCCGGTCGTGACCGCTCTCGCGCCCCAGGTACGGGATGTACGGCGTCCGCCCCAGCAACGCATAGTCGAAGACCGACATGTCGGGCGGCAGCGACGGCGTCTGCGGCGCGTACGCGACCAGCCTGGCCCGCGCCCGCGGCTTCAGCCCGGCCGCAGGCCGCCCGTCCAGCAGCACCTCGCCCCCGTGCGCGACCAGCCCCATCACGGCCTTGAGCAGGGTGGACTTGCCCGCCCCGTTCGGCCCGATGACGGCCACCCACTCGCCCTGGCGCACCCGCATGCCCACGTCGCGGACCACGTCCCGCTCGCCGAGCCGGACGGTCACGCCTCTGGTCTCGATCACGTCTCCGCCCGCCGCGTCATCCTGAGCACGCCGACGAAGAACGGCGCCCCCACGAACATCGTCACCACGCCGATCGGCAGCTCCGCCGGCGCGAGCACGGTCCTCGCCACGAGGTCGGCGAGCACCAGGAAGGCGGCACCGCCGAGCAGCGACAGCGGCAGCACGATCCGGTACGAGCCGCCCGCGAGCCGCCGCACCACGTGCGGCACGACGATGCCCACGAACCCGATCAGCCCGCTCACCGCCACCGCCGCCGCCGTGGCCAGCGAGGCCGCCAGCAGCACGACCAGGCGTACCCGGGCGGCGGCCACGCCCAGGCTCACGGCCTCCTCGTCGCCGACGGACAGCACGTCCAGCATCCGCCCGTGCAGCAGGAGCAGCACGGCGGCGACCACCGCGTACGGCAGCACCAGCCAGAACTGGTCCCAGCCGCCGCCGACGTCGCCGAGGATCCACGAGTAGATCCGCTGCAGCTCCTCCACCTTGAACTGCTGCACGAACGTCTGGATCGCGGTCAGGAACGACGTCACCGCCACCCCGGCCAGCACCAGCGTGGCCGTGCCGCCGGAGCGCCCGGCCGTGTTGCCCAGCGTGTACGCCAGCAGCACCCCGCCCACGGCCCCGATGAAGGCCGCGACGGGGATGCCGCCCGCCACCGCCGGCAGCGCGACGATGGCGAACGTGGCCGCGAGCCCCGCCCCGGCCGCCGCGCCCAGCAGGTAGGGGTCGGCGAGCGGGTTGCGGAACACTCCCTGGTAGCCGGCCCCCGCGAGGGCGAGCAGCCCGCCCACCACGGCGGCGACCAGCACGCGGGGCAGCCGCAGCTCGTACAGCAGCCCTTGTTCGACGGGCGTGAGCCCCGAGTCGACGCGCACGAACGGGAGCCAGTCCACGGCCTGCAGCACCACCTGCCAGGGCGACATGTCCGCCGCCCCGCCGAGCAGCCCGGCGACCATGGAGACGGCCAGCACGCCGAGGGCGCCCGCCAGCCACAGCGGTCTGGCCCGCGACGGGCCGGCCTGTCCCGTCACGGTCAGCTCGCGCCGGCCTTGGCGACCGCGGCGCCGATGGTCTCGGCGAGGTCGACGATGCGCGGCCCCCACCGGGAGGCGATGTCGTCGTCGAGCTCGACGACCCGGTCGTTCTTCACCGCCGACAGCCCCGCCCAGCCGGGCCGCTTCGCCAGCGCCGCCTTGTCCTGCTTGCAGCACTTGACGTCGGCCAGGAAGATCAGGTCGGGGTCGGCCTGGGCGACGAACTCGGCCGACAGCTTCGGATAGCCGCCCGCCGCGTCGGGCGCCTGGTCGGCGATGTTGGTGAGACCGAAGATCGAGTACACCTGGCCGAGGAACGTCTGGGACGTGACCGCGTACGGCGTCTGGTCCAGCTCGTGGTAGTAGGTGAGCTTCTTGTCCTTGGGCGCCTCGGCGGCCAGCTTGTCCATGGCCGCCCGCATGCCGGTGACGACCTCGTCGGCCTTGGCCTTGTTGCCGGTGGCCGCGCCGATCTCGGCGATCTCCTCGTACGCCTCGTCGAGCGTCGTGGCGGCCGGCTCCAGGAGCACCGGCACGCCGACCTTGCCCAGCTCGGCCACGACGTTGTCGAGGTCGTCGGACAGGACGACGAGGTCGGGCTTCTTGGCGACGATGGCCTCGACGTTGGGCTTGAAGCCGGACAGGTCCGTCTTCGGGGCCTCGGGCGGGAAGTTCGATCGGTCGTCCACGGCGATGACCTGGGGGCCGGCGCCGACGGCGAACAGCGTCTCGGTGTGGCTGGCCGAGAGCGAGACGATGCGCTCGGGCTTCCTGTCGATGGTGACCTGGCCGTTGCCCGCCTCGATCGTGACGGGGAACCCCTCGGCGGCGGGGGCCGAAGGGGGGGTGGTGGGGGCGGGGGTGGCGGTGGTTCCGCTGCTCTGGCCGCATCCGGCCAGTACCAGCGTTCCCAGCAGCGCGCCCGCGAAGACCGTGCGTACGGGCCTCACGAGATGTCCTTTCACACTGTCGGAACCGAGAGACCCGCGATGAGCGACGGATCACCCTTTTCCACGAGGGTTGATGGCGTCAGCGCAGCGGCAGGCGACCTGGCTATGACAGTTGCGGGACAGCGCCGGACTCACACCGGACTTCGCTGCGCACTGCGCGTCGGACAAACGCTATCAATGCCCCAAAGGACCGTAACGTCAAGGGTCAGCGGCGCAGCTGGGCCTCGGCGTCGGCGACGACGCGCTGCAGGCGCAGGCCGTGGGCGGCGTCGAGGGGATGGCCGCCACCGTCGCGCACCGTCCGCGCGAACTCCTCCGCGACCGCGTCCAGGGGGTCGTCGTCGAACGGCAGCAGGACCGCGTTCCCGGTCCTGCCGTACACGGCGAACGTCGCGGGCGGCAGGTCGCCGACGGCCGCCATGGACAGCGACGCCTCCGACACGGCCCCGCCCTCGTGCTCCAGCAGCAGCCCGATCCACCCGAACGGGTCCCCGTGGGCGCGCACGCCGGTCACCCGGCCGAGCGCGGCGTCCAGCAGGTCGATGACGTGCGGCCCGACGTCGAGCAGCGCGCCGCGCTCCAGCCGCCAGGGCGTGGCGAACGGGTGGTCGCCCAGCAGGGCGCCGGAGATGTTCGCCGCGTGCCCGCCGAACGGCCGGATCTCGCCGCACCGGGCGAGGAACGTCCTGGTCTGTACGGCATAGCGCAGGGTCAGCACCATCTGGCTGGCCACGCCCGCCTCGGCCACGGCGTCGGCCAGCCGCCGCGCCCCGTCGAGCGAGCCGGCGAGCGGCTTCTCCAGGAGCAGCGCCTTGCCGGCGCGCGCGGCCCGCACGCCCAGCTCGGCCTGGACGTCGGGCGGGACGCAGAACGCCACCGCCTCACAGTGGTCGAACAGCTCCTCGATCCGCCCGTACACGGGCGCGCCCAGCTCGGCCGCCGCCTCGGGACGCCGCGCCCAGACGCCCGCGAGCCGCGTGTGCGGGCCCTTGGCCAGCATCGGCGCGTGCGCCATCCTCGCCCACGGTCCCGCGCCCACGAGCCCGACCGCCACCGGCTCCATGAAGACCCCTCTCACGCCAGATCCCGGACATCCCACTGAGTGTTTTCCATCCTGAAGCCGCAGGTCGCGGGCATGCTGCGCGAGTGGGTCTGATCGACAAGTAGAAGAGCCCCTGGTAGAAGGGTTGTCGACCAAGATCAACCGTTAGACCAGAGGCTCCGAGTTGCTGTTCTACCGCGCCGCGCTGCCGTTGTCACCTCAGACCCTGTCCTATCTGTCCGGCATCCTGCGCCGGCACCGCAAGACGATCAACTCGCCCTGGCGTCGCCTCAACCCCGGCCAACAAGCCCTGCTCGTCCTCGTCCACCTGCGCAAAGGCGAGACCCTGGCAGAGGTCGCCGCAGGCTTCGGCGTCGGCATCGCGACCGCCTGGCGCTACATCCATGAGGCCATCGCCCTGCTCGCCCGCCGCTCGCCCCGCCTGGAGCAGGTGTTACGCGCGGCCAAGCGGGCCGGCTACCCCTACCTGGTCCTGGACGGCACCCTCATCCCCATCGACCGCGTCGCCGCCGACCGGCCCTACTACTCCGGCAAACACAAGAAGCACGGCATGAACATCCAAATCCTGGCCACCCCCGACGGCACACCCTTGTGGACCTCCGGCTCCCTGCCCGGCTCCGTCCACGACCTCAAAGCCGCCCGGATCTGGGGCATCCTGCGCCGCCTCAAGGCCGCCGACCTGATCACCCTCGCCGACAAGGGCTACGTCGGAGCCGGCGAGCACGTACGCGTGCCCTACAAGGGCCGCAACAAGCCCGCCTCCCAGAAGGCCGCCAACGCCGCTCACGCCAAGCTCCGCGGACCGGGAGAACGGGCCAATGCACAACTGAAGACCTGGCGTATTCTGCGCAAACTCCGGTGCTGCCCACTCCTCGCAGGTCAGCTCGTCAAAGCGATCCTCGTCCTTCAGCGCCGCGAGGCGGGATGAAAAGCACTCACTGCCCCACATCCTGACGTACGCACTTCTCAAGCGGGTGCCGCAGATATCCGCTCTCTTGTTTTCGATTTCGCGAGTCGCCGAAAAATCGGTAGCACCAGCATGGGCCTATTCATTCGGAAGCAACTCCCCGTCCCTGCACCTGAAGCGCTGGAGCCCCATACCGCCTTCATCTGTCCGCGAGTGCTCGAACTCAGCTACACCGCTCGCGATACGGTCGGACTCGCCCGGGATCTCAACGACTCCGGCAAGCCGTTTGAGTGGAACGAAGACAGGCGTGCCAGAATCCGCGCCGAGTTGGACGCCTATTTCTTCCACCTCTACGGGACCATACGCGAGGATGTGGACTACACCCTGGAGACCTTCCGGTCGGAAATCGGCGACCTCAAGAACAACGAGATCGCAAAGTACGACACCTACCGCGCCAAGGACCTCGTTCTCCCCGAGTTCGACCGCATGGCGGTCTACGGCCTCGAACTCGAGACGCCCTTGGTCGATGGCGAGAATCACACCTCAACGCCGAATCCTCCGCCCGGCCATGGTCCCCGCCACCCCGCTAGAGGAGAGCCAGAGAGCGAGAGTTAGAAGAGAGCATCGAACTCGCCCATCTTCACGCCGCCAATGAATGCCTTCCACTCGTCGCAGGTGAAGAGCAGTTTGGGACCATCCGGATCCTTACTGTCGCGGACGGCAATCATTTCAGGAAGGTTCATCGCGACCTCGACGCACTGGCCGCCGTTCCCTGAAGAGTAGGACGACTTCTGCCACACAGCGCCACTCAAGTCCATTCTCTCCTCACTTCCTCGATTATCTTGAGGGATTCGCGCTCAGGATACGCCCAGAGCCGGATCGCCTCATAGCGCTCCCAGATCGCGGCCACGATATCGGGATCTGCCGTGATCTGGGCCTGAGCCGGGGCGTCGGAGCTGATGACATCGGGCTGCCCGTGCGGAAGTTTGGCGATCATGAACGGGCCGGCGAGTCCGGGGAGACAATCTGGATTGACGACCTGGATGAACACGGAGGGATGCGTCGCGAGCTCCAGCAGGCGATCAAGCTGCTCACACATCACCTCTGGCCCGCCGACGCGCCGCCGCAGCACTCCTGCGTCGAAGAGAACGGAAACCAGAGGTGGCTGGGCCCGATCGAGGATGCGCTGCCTGAGCATCCTCGCCTCCACGCGCTGCTCCACCTCTTCGGGAGTGGCCCGAGGTTCCATGAGAAAGATATGACGGGCGTACGCCTCGGTCTGTAGAAGGCCAGGAACGAGCAGGGGATCCCACGAACGCAGCACGAGAAGGCTGGGCTCAATCTCCTCCGCCCAACTTCGGAACCAGGGCGGACCGCCCGGTTGGGCGACGATGCGCTCGTAGAGCTGGGCGAAGGAAACGCCCTCAGAAGCGCCGAAGAGCAGGTCCAGCCGTTCGGCGTCGGACCGTGACGGGGTGCGGTTCGCCTTCTCCAGTCTGCTGACCTGCGTCTGCGTACACCCGAGCCGGGCCGCCACCGCAGCCTGGGAGAGCTCTGCGGCCTCCCGCAGCCGCCGCATCTCCGCACCGAAGCGTACGCGCGGAGAGTCCGGATTGATTGACGGCACAGCCTCCATGACATTTCCTCTCTTACTGGAGAAAACGGAAATTCTCGCGGAGTTGATGACTCCTTTAAACCACACCTGACCGGCTGCTGTCATTAGCCCTGCTGTCTTGGCCTGAAGAATCAGTCGCCCGCCGTGACGCCGAGAAGGCACGCTGAACGCACACCTTCTCATCCAGCGCAGAAGCAGAAGCCTGCCCACAGCATTCACCCGACCGGACGCAAATAGCCCGACACCACTATTCGCCGTTCGACCGTACCCACTGGAAGGCAGCCGGAAAGGCGGGAGTATGACAGAGCGCGAAGAGCACGAGAGATTCGGCCACCTGGCCCGGCTGGGCTGGGACCTGCGCGGCCTGGGCTACGACATCTCGCTGGTCATGCCCGCGACCGGCTCGCCGGTCCTGCAGATGTGCACCAAGACCGGCGCCAGGCTTCACATCACCGCCATCCGCCGATACTGCGGCTGGGTGTTCACCTGGCGGCCGTGGTGGGCCCGGCTGTGGCGGCGCGACAGATGGGTGGTGGCCGATGCCGACAATGCCGCCGCCATCATCGCCGCAGAGGTGAACACATGAGAAGGCACCTTCCCCGTGACGTCACCGAAACGGTATTCCAGAAAGCCCCGCATATGACTGATTTCATGGGATTCCAGGCGACGAAAATAGCTGTCCGCGAGGCCCACGGCTGGGCGCTTTATGCATACGTAGAGCGGCCGGCATGAGCACGCGGGATTTCCACAGCGCACACCCCAAACCAGCCAAGAACGGTCTCACCAAGATCAGCTGGTCCGCCTCCACGGACAGGGCCGTGTCCGTCAGGGTCCGGAGTCACACCTGCGGCTGCGTCCCCACGTCGTACGAGCTGTGCGAGGCGGCCGGCCTGGCCTTCATCCGCCGCACCGTACGCTCGTCCGCCAGCATCCACGTCAGCGAGAGCCCCTGGCTGCAGAGGGCAGCGGCGATCAAGCTCTGGACAGCCCTGCTGGAGGGGTGGGCGCGGTGAACAAGCATGACCTTCCCGATCGAGAAGCGCCCCATCCGGTTGCGGGACATCTCGACGGCCCTCCGCGAGAAGTCCCGCCGATGCTCGCTCCGTCCCCCGCACGAGACGGCAAGGAGGCAAGCTGGGACCTGCCCGCCGCGCCTGAAGCGGTGGCCACAGCGCGCCGGCTCGTGCGCGAGGCCCTCGCGGTGTGGGGCCTGTCCACTCTGGCCGACGACCTGACCATGGTGGTGTCGGAGGTCGTCACCAACGCGATCGTGCACGCGAAGTCCGCGGTGACCCTCTCCCTGCACCGGCAGGGCCGAAGCGTCCGGGGCGAGGTGGCCGACCACAGCCCCGTCTGGCCGACTCCGCTACCTGCGGGGCCGGACGAGGAGCACGGACGCGGGCTGGCCATCGTCGCGGCCTACTCCGAACGATGGGGTGTCGATCCGACGCCGGACGGCAAGATCGTCTGGTTCGTCGCGAGGGACGGATCAATTCCGTTTAGATAGGGGTTTGTGCTGGTAGCGTCCGCCGGGTGGCGGAGTGGATCAAGGGGGCTGGGTCGGGTCGGCTGACGAATCTGGTGGGGCTCGGGGCGTTGATCCCGCGCCAGGCGTGCGAGCACCGTTCCCGGCAGCGCGGCGACCACGACACGCCACAACGGCTGAAAGCGTGGGATGAGACCCTGGCGGATCTGCACACGCACGCCAAGACGCCCTTCCGCCACCGCTTCCAGACCGACCTCGTCACGCCGGACGAGATCGCCGTAAGGATTGCCAGTGCTCATGCCGCGCTCAAGGCGGTAGCCGGCGATCAGCACGCTTGACCGGAGAGGATCTGCATCCACAGGGTGCAGGGCCGCGGCGAGGTATCGGTAGCAGCCTGGGTGTCCGTTTCGTGGAGTAACTGTTCCGGGGCGGTAAGAGGAGCCTGGAAACTCATCTGAGAACGAGAACAGGCACGACCTTCGAGATCATGAGGTTCTCGACGCCTATGATCACCAGAGAAGACCGTGCCTGTCCCCTCATCATCGCCGATCAGTGCTGCCCTTGGCCAACTGGCCGAGCACGGGCCGGTGACCGCCTCCGCTGCCGACTGCCTCAGCCTGCTGGAATGCTTCCAACGCCTTCCCGACCCTCGTGATCCGCGTGGCGTCCGGCATACGCTGGCGTCGTTACTGGCCGGTGCCGCGGCTGCCGTGCTGGCCGGTGCGCGCTCGTTCGCTGCGATCGGTGAGTGCGGTGCCTGTCAAACCGAATGAGACATCAGGCTACTTGTGTGGTTTGAGGTGAAGCGTCGCTCTGGAGGGTCGTAGGTGGCCTGTTGATCCACACTCTGGCCGGCAGCGACGGCGGGTAGGGGCGCCGGCCGCGGAACCGCTCGGGGCGGGCCAGGAAGGCCGCGTTCAGCGTGGCGACCCGCTGGGCGTGGATCTTGACGGCGGTGCCGTCGTGCACGGACGCGGGAGTGTGCATCGCGATACCCGAATGACGATGCTCGTTGTTGTAATAATCAAAGAACTGCTCACAGAAGATACGGGCGTCTTCGATCGAGCCGAACCTCCCGGGAAACGCCGGGCAATATTTGAGTGTCTTGAACTGCGCCTCCGAGTAGGGGTTGTCGTTGGACACGCGCGGCCGTGAATGCGACTGATCGATCCCGAGCTGCGCGAGCAGGCCAGTGACGGTGTTCGACGTCATCGACGTGCCGCGATCGGCGTGGATCGCGTCAGGTGCGATCCCGCCGTTGCGCTCGATGGCGCGCTCGATGAACTCCTTGGCCAGAGTGCCGTTCTCGGTCGGCCAGATCTCCCACCAGATGACCTTGCGGGAGAAAATGTCGAGGATGACGTAGAGAAGGTAGTGGACGCCGCGCGCCGGGCCTTTCAGTTTCGTGATATCCCAGCTCCATACTTGATTCGGTCCGTCGGCCTCCAGTTCGGGCTTCTTCTTCGCCGGATGGGTGGCCTGCGCGCGCCGCTCGCCGGACTGGCCGCGCTCGCGCAGCAACCGGTACATGGTGGCCTGCGAGCACAGGTAGGTGCCCTCATCCAGCAGGATCGCCCATACCTGGCCCGCCGACTTGTCGGCGAACCGGGACGAGTCCAGCACCGCCAGCACCTGCGCCCGTTCCTCCTCGGACAACTCCGCCGGGTGATGAAACGGCCGGCGCGGACCTTGCCTGCGCGGCTTCGGATTTCGCTGCCGGTACAGGCTGGCGCGGGCCTTGCCGAGTACCTCGCACGCCTTGGTCGTGCCGACGGCCGTCTCCATGCCCGGGAAATGCTCGTCGATGATGCGGTTCAGGTCTCGTCGGAGTCCGCGCTGCGTGAGATGTCGTCCAGCAGCGCGAATGCTTTTCCCGCGATATTCAGCGCGGTCTTCGTCTTCCCCAGTTCGCTGGTGAGCTTTTCGTTCTTGGCCTCAAGCTTGGCCGCGTCGGCTTTGAGCTTCTTGTTCTCGGCCCGCAGCCGGGCCAGTTCCTCAGATTCCGTGTCCTTCTTCGGTTTACCTGTCGAGGAGGCCAGCGTCCCGTTCTCCTGCTGCTTTCGCCAGTGTTCGATGTGCGAGTGATACAGCCTTTCCCGGCGCATCAGGGCGCCACGCTCGGAGCTGCCCTCGGGCAGAGCGTCGAAGGCCGCCAGGATCCGTGCCTTGTAGGCCGCGGTGAACGTCCGGCGCGTCGGCCGGCTCACCTGCTTGTCGGTCGCCTGACCGTTCTGCCCGCTCATGGCGGCCTGGTCGGCGAGGGTCATCGTCACTGTCTCGATCGTCCTGTCTCGCCCTGCTTCGTATCAAAAGGACTCGTTCATCCCATGTCTCACAGCAGTCTGACAGAGAGGGGTGGATCGCTGATGCCCCCGGGCAGGTTATGACCGCTCTCGGGGTCCGGCGGGATCCGCTGAGCCGGGCATGGCAGCCGCCGGACGAGTCCACCGTGCGACGTCTGTTCGAGCAGCTCGATACCGACGCCCTGGATACGGCGGTCTGCGCCTGGCTGGCCGGGCGAGCCGCCACGGCTGGCGCCTCTACGGACGGCCCGGCTCGCGCGCGTCGCCGGGCTGTGGCCGTCGACGGCAAGGCACTGCGCGGCGCGCGCAACCGCGGCGGTGAGCCGGCCCGTCTGCTGGCCGCCTTCGACCACGTCAGTGGCCTGGTGCTCGCGCAGGCCGACGTGGACGGAAAGACCAGCGAGATCACCCGCTTCCAGCCCTTGCTGGAGCATCTCGACCTGGACGATCGCGTGATCACCGCCGATGCCCTGCACACCCAGCGCGAGCACGCCACCTTCCTCATCGAGCAAAAACGGGCGCACTACGTGTTGATCGTCAAGAAGAACCAGCCCAGCCTGTACGCGCAGGTCAAGCGATTGTCGTGGAAACAGATCCCCGTCCAGCATCGCGAACGTGACCGCGGGCACGGACGTAAGGAACGCCGCACCCTCAAGGTCGTCACCGTCAAGGCCAGGCTGCTGTTCCCTCACGCCGTCCAGGCGATGCAGATCAAACGCCAGGTCGGGGACGGCAGCGCAGGCAGATGGCGGACCGTGACCATCTACGCGATCACTGATCTGCCTGCCTGGCAGGCCTCTCCCGCCGACCTGGCCGCCTGGATCCGCGGGCACTGGAGCATCGAGAACCGGCTGCATTACGTTCGCGACGTCACCTACGCCGAAGACCACAGCCAAATCCGTACCGGCAACGCACCCCGAGTCATGGCCACCCTTCGCAACCTCGCTATCGGTGCCCTACGACTGGCAGGCGCTGACAACATCGCCCAAGCCATCCGCCGTATCTCCCGCGATGCCACCCGCAGTCTCACCGTCCTGGACCTCACATGATCGAGTAACAGGACAAACTCCACTGCAGCGGAGCTCCGGGCGCCAACGGGCAGGGCAACATCGTGGTCATACGGCGCTACGACGAACCGGCGACTTCAGAGTGTGTGTGGGTCAGCCCACGCCAGACCTGCTAGCGCTCGCGTCCCTCCTCCTGGTCGGCATCGCGGGCCATCAACTCATGCATCCAGTTTTCGGCGTCCGCGTGACTCATTCCCGTCTCGCCGCGGATCAGCAAGATCGCCCGCTCCGTGTGCCCTGCGTCAACGAGCTCGCCGACGCGGTCGGCAAGCTGATCGTCAGGCCATGGGTCGTCGTCGTTCGCACGGATGCGCGCGGCGGCGAGCATGTTGACGACGTGTCGTTCTGCCGCTTCGAGCTCGAGACCGGTGTCCTCCTGGATGACCCGGGCCGCGTCCGCCATCCTGCCCTCGCCAAGGAGAACCAACGCACGAGCCCGCGTCTCCTCCGGAAGCGGCATGGGCAATCCAAATTGCCGCCAGGGCCACTGACCTGGAGCCTGTGCCGGGGACGGAGCCGATCGGCGCCGGAGTTTGGAGACCACAATGAGCGTCCCTAAGCTCGCGAAGGTCGTGAGCACGGCCAGCCATTCGAGCCAGTCGATCACCCCCATGCCGCGATCGTACCTCTCGGAACGGAAGGCGTGCCGTGTGCCGTTCGGTGTCATCCGACGGCTCAGGCCATCCGGCCAGACGCGCGGCCCGGCGCGTTACGCCTGGCCGGTGCCGCCAGCCTCACCCAAGCCATCCGCCGTATCTCCCGCGACGCCACCCCAGCTGGCCATTCTCGGCATCACATGATCAGAGAACCGGACAAATATCCACTGCGCCGAAGCCCTGTCTGTGGGCTGGTGGCATCCACGTCAACATCCGGCTGGAAGAGCACAAACTCTGCCTGCTAGTGCTGATCGGGGTGCGCGCCGACGGCCGCAAGGAACTCGTCGCCCTGACCGACGGCTACCGCGAATCGGCCGAGTCGTGGGCGGACCTGCTGCGTGATTGCGCCCGGCGCGGCATGCGTGCGCCGGTCCTCGCCATCGGCGACGGCGCGCTCGGCTTCTGGTCGGCGCTGGCAGAGGTGTTCCCGCAGGCCAGAGCCCAGATGTGCTGGTTTCACAAGATTGCCAACGTGCTCGGGGCGCTGCCGAAGTCGGCCCACCCGGGCGCGAAGAAGGCCCTCTCGGAGATCTGGAACGCCGAAAGCAAGGACCGCGCGCTGGCCGCGGTCGCCGCCTTCGAGGCCGCCTACGGCGCGAAGTTCCCCAAAGCCGTGGCCAAGGTCACCGACGACGTCGATGAGCTGCTGGCCTTCTACGACTATCCGGCCGAGCACTGGCGGCATCTGCGCACCACCAACCCGATCGAGTCGACGTTCGCCACCGTCCGGCACCGCACCAAGGTCACCAAGGGCCCCGCCTCCCGCGCCGCCGGCCTGGCCATGGCCTTCAAACTGATCGAATCCGCCCAGCGGCGCTGGCGCGCGGTCAACGGCGCCCACCTGGTTGCCCTAGATGATTGATTCCAAGGGGTGGAGTTCGGCTGTTCGGCTGCGGACATGAAGCGAGGGCGTTCAAGATCCGTTTGTGACGACAGAACTGAACACCCTCGCGACAGCACTGTACGTGAAGATCGACGATCAGCTGATCGCTTCCCCGGATCTGGCGCCCGAGCGACCCCAGGCGGGCATCCAGCCCCGGCTCAGTGACGCCGAACTGGTGACGCTGGCGGTGCTGTCAGCGCTGCTCGGCTTCACCTCCGAGCGGCGCTGGCTGCGCTACGCCCGCGCTCACCTGAGCGGCCTGTTCCCTTACCTGCCCGGCCAGCCCGGCCACAACAAGCGGCTACGCGCCGCCACCGGCCTGGTGCTGCACCTGATCCGCATCCTCGGCCGCGACACCAGCCTGTGGAGCGACGACGTGTGGGTGGCCGACTCCACGCCGGTGGAGTGCGGCCGGTCCCGGCAGACCGCGCAGCGCTCGGCCCTGGCCGGCCTGCCCGTCGCCTTCGCCCTGACCGGTGCCAAGGCCGACGAACGCACCACCCTGCTGGGCATGCTCGCCACCGACCCCGACCTGCTCGAGCGTCACCGCGGCCAGGACCTGATCGCCGACATGCAGTACTACGGCCGCGACTTCGAACACTCCCTGGCCGGCGAGGGCATCCGCCTGTTGCGTAAGGCCCGCAAAGGCGAACCCCCACGCCCGGGCGCACACGTGTTCAAACCGCTGCGCCAGACCATCGAGTCGATCAACCAGACTCTGAAGGGCCAGCTCGACCTCGAACGCCATGGCGGACGCACAGTCGCGGGCGTCGCCATCCGTGTGATCACCCGCATCCTGGCCTTGACCACCGTGATCTGGCACAACGACAAGACCGGCCAGCCCACTGCCCGATCACTCACCGCCTACGACCACTGATCCCAGGCCCCTTGGAATCAGTCATCTAGACGGTGAGGACGACCTTGCCCATCGTGTCCCTGTTCTCCAGGGCCGCGTGCGCGGCGGCGGCCTCGGCCAGCGGGAACGCCTGCACCGCCGGCGTCAGCAGCCCCTCGGCCGCCGCCTCCAGCGCCCGCGCCCGCAGCTCGGCCATGCCCCCGTCGCGCCCGAGCAGATGGCCGATGCCGTCGAGCACGGCGATGTCCCGCGCCTCCGTCTCGGCGGCGTCCGGCCGGAACCACTCCCCCGACGCCGACCCGAACACCACGTACCGCCCGCCCCTGCCGAGCAGCCCGTGCGCGGCCCGCCCGAGCTCGCCGCCCACCCCGTCGAAGACGACGGTGACCTCGCCGGACGTCTCGCGTACCGACTTGTCCCAGCCCGCCTCCAGGTAGTCGACGGCGAGGTCCGCTCCCAGCTCCGCGACCCGCGCGGCCTTGGCGGGGCCGCCGGCCGCCCCGGCCACGGTCGCGCCGGCGCGGCGGGCGTACTGCACGAGCAGCGTCCCGACGCCGCCCGCCGCCGCCATCACCAGCACCACGTCCTCCGGCCCGATCGGGGCCAGCTCCAGCAGCCCGTACGTGGTCGCGCCCGTCGTGGTCATCGCGACCGCCGCCTCGAAGTCCACGTGGCCGGGCAGCTCGGTCAGGGAGGCGGCGGGCGCCACGGCGCGCGAGGCGTAGCCGCCCGTGCTCACCTCGGACGTCACCACCCGCCGGCCCACCAGCCCGGCGGGCACGCCCTCGCCCACCGCCTCCACCACCCCTGCCACCTCCGAGCCGAGCACGACGGGCAGGTCGGGCGCGGGGTGCGGCCCGACGCCCTGCCCTTGGCGGAGCAGGGTCTCGATGAAGTGCAGCCCGGCGGCGCGCACGGCGACGCGCGCCTCGCCGGGTCCTGGCACGGGGTCGGGAAGGGTCTCCAGCCGGAGGTTGGCGGCTGGTCCATAGGCATGCAGTCTGATCGCGTCCATGACCCCAGCCTGCTACCTCAAGCTCGCTTGAGGTCAAGCGTCCGGAATGATGGTGACCATGGACGAGATGCTGCTGCTCCGGCACGGCGAGACCGAGTGGAGCAAGGCGGGCAAGCACACCGGGCGCACCGACCTGCCTTTGACGGAGCGCGGCGAGCAGCAGGCCAGGGCGCTCGCGCCCCTGGTCGAGAAGGGGGACTTCGGCCTGGTGCTGGTCTCCCCCGCCGAGCGGGCGCGCCGCACCGCCGATCTGGCCGGGCTGACCGACTACGAGGTGGACCCCGACCTGTGGGAATGGGACTACGGCGGCTACGAGGGCATCACCACGCCGCGCATCCGGGAGGACCGCCCCGGCTGGTACCTGTGGCGCGACGGCGTGATCCCCGGCGACGCCGAGCATCCCGGCGAGAGCGCCGCCCAGGTGGCGGCCCGCGCCGACCGGGTGATCGAGCGGGCCCGCGCGGCGGAGGGGCGGGTCGTCCTGGTGGCGCACGGGCACTTCCTGCGCGTGCTGGCCGCCCGCTGGCTCGGGCTGAGCCCGGCCGAGGGCAGGCTGTTCAGGCTCGACACCGGCACCTACTCGCGGCTCGGCCACGAGCACGCCGAGCCGGTGCTGCTGACCTGGAACGCGCCGGTCCACTAGAGCCCGTGCCGAAGGCTCCGGATCCACAAGACGGCTGTGGGTGCGGCGCCGACAGGTGATCAACGCGCGTGCTCATCGTAGGCGCCGGCCAGCCCTCACGAGCGCGCGACCTTTGCCTGGCCCTGGACCTGCCCCTGGAGCGTAAGAACATCGAGAACCCCGCGTCAAGCTCACACGCCTGATCAGCCTTGGCGTTCTCGTGGAGACCGAGCCGGGATTGTTCGCTCAGCCGCATCCATAACCTGGCAACGAGCCCGTCGCCAGCACTCCTCACGCAGCGCAAGCGATCAAAGGGACATCAACTCGCAAACCGCCCTCTGAGCTTGTTCTTTATCCTCCGGATCGTTGTGTTGAGCGGCGGATTGATCGTTTGGGGGACAGCAAGACGGCCTTGAGTGATCATGTGCGGTGTCGAGTCGCTGCTGATCACTACAAGGCCGTGAGGGTGAGTCTGCTGAACGATGCCGCCTGTGTCGAGTCCTCCAGGGTGTTGTCCCGGTTCCGGAAGGACGTTTACGCCTGCCTGCGTGCGCAGGCCGATGCGTTGTTCGAGCTGACCGATGCGTTGTTGTGCGAGCCGGGACCGGTGCACTCGCCGGTGGATCTGAGCCTGTCGCCGGAGTACCGGCGCGGGCACGGCGCCTTGTACGGCGGCCTCAACCACGGCCGGATCGACGTGGAACAGCTGCGCGAGGTGCTGGCCGGGCTGCCGTTACCGCGCTGGCCGGACGGGCGGATCGTCCTGGCAGTGTGCGTGTCGCCGTGGCTGCGCTCAGACGCTGCGTGCTCGGCCGAGCGGTTGTTCTGCCATGTGTATGGCAGGGCCAAGAGTGCCTCGCAGTTCATTCCGGGTTGGCCGTACTCGTTGCTCACTCCCGCCCGGGTCCGGCGCGGGTTTCGGAACCTGCGTCCCGCACTCGCCCAGCCGGCCGGCGCACCCAAACCCTCCAGGCCCGGCCCGAGGCGCCCACCCGGCATCCCCAACCGCCGGCCCGCGCCCCGCTACGACGTCGGCAAGACCGTCAAACGCGGCCGCACCCTCGCAGCACTCCAACAATCCGGACGATGAAGAAGACGTTAGGCGTGTGAGCATCCCGGCGCAGCCGAGTCGATTTCGTGCTCGGCCGCGCCGACGTGCCTGTGAGGTAGCGATCAGTCGGCCCGGCCGCCGGGGTCGGACCTCGTTCCCGTGTCGAACCTCGTTCCCGTGTCGAACCTCGCTGTCACGGGCGCGGTGCTCCAGTCACTCACCTCATCGCCCCTGTCGACGCGCAGTAGTTGCGCCTGCGTGGCTTCCAACAGCTGGTCGGCGCCGGGCAGGAACTCCGGGCCGTTGACGAAGTGCATGACGGCTCCGACGACGTCCTGTCTGTCGTCCTCGTCGAGGTCCTCGGCGTCGAACGGCCTCCAGCCCGTCGCGGTGGCCGCCGCGAGAAGGCGAGCCGGGTCGTGGACGTGCACCTCCAGCAGGCTGATCGTGCGTACGACCGGTCCTGGGAAGGCGTCGAGGCGGGCGTCGTGCGGGGTGCGGCTCTCAAGGTCGCCACCGAGGCCGGCCGAGTCGCGGCGGCCGCGCCGCAGGGACTCCCACGTGGCGGCGAGCTCGGAGGCGTCGGCCCAGGTCCCGTTCACGACATCGGCCAGCGTACGGCGGAAGGAGGCGGCGTGCTGAGCGAGGGCGGGGTCGGTGCAGGCCAGTACGGCATGCAGGGTCGCGGGCTGGCGGGAGCGCTCGACGAGAGCGAGCACCCTGCTCTTGGCGCGGGTGTGCTCGCAGTGGAAGGCGCGAGGGACGGCAGAGGTCATGACGGGTTCTCCATCAACGTGAGGTACGTGGAAAACCGCTGGTGGGCGCGGTACGGCCACACCCCCTGACGGAGAAGTCCTGCCCGCTGGTGCTGCTGGTACGGCCAGCTGCCCGGTTCGGTGTTCGCATCGTACCGCTTGGGTGTTGTTTCTGTTTCGGGTGACTACGCGTCGACTGGACCACCCGGGGTTGAATCGGTCGCGGGGGTGGGCTCGTGTGGATGAGCGCGTCGCTCAAACGAGTTGAACCACAAGACCTCGCAACGGGGAGTTGAGCAGGTCGACCACGCAAAGGCGCTGTTCGTTAGTCCAGACGAGCGCAACGGTCTGGTGGATAAAGAACAAGCTCAGGCAGCGTCCCTCCCCCAGTGCGGGCCCCGCGCTTTGGCAGCGGCCAGGCCGTCGCGGGTGCCGGCGACGATGAGCTCGCGGATGAAGGAGGATCGTGGTGGGACAGTCTGTCGGCTGAGTTCGTGGCCAGGTGTGCCGGAGCTCGGCGCCGCGGTCGAGCATTTCCTGGTCACCATCGGCAACCGCAACACCGCCAAGGCGTACGCGATCGCGCTGCGCGCCTTGACCACCGAACCGGGCGTCGGCGTGCCGTTGACCGGGTTCGGGGGCGAGACAGGCGCCGACCGGCTCGCCGCCTGGTTCACCGGCTGCTGGGGCAGCGCGGCTGCGGCCACCTACAACGCCCGCTTGGACGCGCTCGGCTCCGCCGCCGCCTGGTGGCGCGACCCGGACTGGCTGACCGGCGGTCGACGTCATCGTCTGGCAGATGCCCACCGCCCGGCTGCTGCCCCCGCGTCCTGGGTGTCGGCGGCCTCGTGGCTCTGAGCGCTGATCCACCGCAGGGAGACGGCTCCCATAAGGATCATCGTGCTCCCGCGACGCGGAAGTTGTGGGGTTGGCCAGCCCGCAGCGAGCGTATGCGGGCTGGCCTCGTGCGCGACAGCTGTGTCTTTACCTTGCCTGCGGTCGGACCGCGACGGGTTTGTCGGTCGCGGTGTTGATGACGACCCGGTTGCCCAGCGGCGCCTTCAGCGGGATTTGCACCTTATGTGCGTATGCGGTCAGCATGCTGTACGTCGGTTCTTCCCAAGGCCATGGCCTATCGCAGATGTCCTCCTGTACCAGGACGCCGATGACGACCGTTGATGCGGTTTCCTCCACCTTGGTGTCGACCACGCGTTCACACGGATCGGGATTTTCGGGAGGGCGGCTGAAGGTAACCTGCACAGTCAGCATTCGTCCGTCGGGCGACAATGTCACGTTCTTGACCGTGCGCCACTCCGACGTACTACATCCAGCCGTAATAAGTAAGACACCGGCCACTGCGAGTGTCCTGCGGCCCCAGCCGGCCCTGCGCATGGTCATCGAGCCTGTCCTCGCTTACTTGCGTTTCATGACGTCGCCACCGTACGACTCGCGCAATGTGGTGATGTCGGTGAACGCCACGTAGCAGTCGAGCAGGGTGGATGTGCCGCTGCTCACGATGCCCTTGGCGACCACGGACCCGTCGGGTTGGAACGTGTAGACGGGGCCGCCGGAGTCCCCGCCGTCCTCGTTGAGGCATTCGGAGGGGTGCGTGCCACCGATTGCATTGTCCAGCAGGCCCCCGTCGGTCTTGAAGTAGTCCTCGCTTTGGATGACCTTCCAGGAGCAGTGCTGCCCATACACGGCGCCGCCGATGCAGAACAGGTCACCGGGTATCGACCGTCGTTGCCAGCTGCGTTTCACTTCCTTCTTCTTCCCTGATTCCGGACCCCCGATGAAGATGGACGCGGTCGGATAAATCGAGGCATTCGGGCTCGCCAGCGCCGAGTCGCCCTGCGATTCGTTCTTGCCGGGCAGGAACACGGTCCCCTTACCTGCATTCCAGGTCGACAGCACCTTTTTGCCGAACTCACGTGTCCCGCCTGGGGTGAACATCGCGTCGCCCGTGCTGATGTTGGCCGGGAGACAGTGACCGGCTGTGACCAGCCGCCTGCCAGCGGGAAGCGACCATGCGAATCCGACCGTGCAGGTGTGGCCGTCCCTGTCTTCGAACGCGCCGCCACCATTGATGTATGCGTCATTGTCGTTTGCGCGGGTGTCCGTACCCGCTTGCGCCATGGAGGGCGGGCTGTCCATACCCGCTTGCGTCTGCAGCGATGTGGCGTCGGGCTTGAGTCTGATCACCACGCTGTCGACCCCATATCGCTGGGCCAGCGCCAAGCGAAGCTCCGGCGATACGGCGTTGGCCGTGATCAGTACCTTGTTCCGCTCGGCCCACGGCCGCGCGGAGACGAGCGCGTCCGCCCCAGGCAGTTGAGCGCTGGTCAGCTGCAGCACTTCACGTGCGATCGCGGCGTTCCGCCCATAGCTGGTCGTCACGTCGGGGACCTGGGGGGTGAAGTTGTACGGCTCCGTCGGCCCGGGAGGGCCTTCCTCGTCTTCGTCGGTGTCGCCGTCGGTGTACTCGCCCGGAAGCGTCCAGTCCGTTCCGCCGTATCCGAGGTAGGCCGTACCGGACAACACCGCCGATCCGACAGTGTGGCCGTCAGCCGTGGCCGCGGGCACGATGACCTGGCCGGTGACCATGTCCACGTACGGGTCGGCGAGCTTGTCGGCGTTGGCCTTGACGCGGTCGTAGGCTGCGCTCAGGGCGTGCGCCTGCGGTTCGGCCATTTGCGGGCTGTTGTAAAGCCAGTTCGCGGGAGCCTGGATCACCTCCACCCCGTCGGCCCCTGCCGGGCTCACCACGACCGGGCCGTCGATCGGCGAGAACGTCGCCGTGAGCTTCGGCGGATCGTTGAAGTCGCTGTTCTCCGATGACGGGTAGACGCGGTAGTTCCGGACCGCCCGCTCCGTCGGCGACATCAGCACCAGCCCGTAGTTGCCCACATCAGCAGCCCACTGCTTGGCCACCGCAGTGATGTCCCACGTCATTGGTGTCGGCTCGCAGGAACCGCCCACGCTGCTGAGGTTGGTCACGGCGTTGGCAGTGGTGTTGGTTGGCTGTGTGGCCCAGGTCACCGTCGCCGGGCTCCAGCCGCTCGTGACCTGGCGTACCTGGATGCCGTCACTCACCCGCGACCCGCAGCTCGGGCCGTCGATGTTGAGCAACGACAGGGTCACGTTACTGATCTGCTGCCCCACCAGGGGTGAAGTGTCGAACTTGAGGTATGCCCGGCTCTTGGCGCCGTCCGCTTCGGTGCCAGCCTTCAACGTCAGGCCGCTGCCGTTGGGATCATCGGGATTGACGCTCCACACGTCTGCGTCGGAGGCGGCCGTCATGCTGAACGCCGACTGGAGTGTGACCGGGTATTGCGTCGCTGGATCAGCGAGGAAGCCCAGGTCTGGCTTCAGCTGCAGCATCTGCTGGGCACCGGATTCTTCGACGGAGGTCTCGACCACCCCGATGCCGGGGTTCGTGGCGGGCTTCCGCCCGCCCTTAGCGCTACGGAGCGTAGGCGGAGAATTGACTGCGACGCTCAGCCCAGATGCATCCGCCACCCGCATGACGCCGTCGGAGGTCTCGCGCAGTGAGAGCCCCTTGCCCTGAAAGGGAATCTTGAGTTTCCATGCCTTGGCCGGCCGGGTCCGCAGCACCACGTCGTAGCGGAATCCTGTCGCGAGCGCGGTAACGACGAGGTCGGCACCGGGACCTGCCGCGTCCGGGTAGGTGGCGTGGCTACCGTCCAGGACCGGCTGGGGCAGCGTCGTCGGCCAGGTCAGTGAAAGGGATCGGCCTTCTTGGAGGGTGTAGGTGGTGATCGCCGCATCACCACCACTGGAGAGGGCCAGGTCGCCCTTGATCACTTGGGGCTTCACCACGCCGCCCTGTTCGCTCAGCGTGGGGTCGATCCACGCCCAGGCAGCGTTCTTCTTCACCCGGACCGGCCGCGCCCACATCTCCGTGGTGACGCGACCGTCAGGGTAGCGCCAGTAGCGCGTGGTCTCGGTTGCGGCGCCGAGAAGCTCGACTGGGCCTGTCGCGGTGGCCGCACCCGGAGGAAGGATTGTCGCTGGTCTTGAGGCGGTGTCGGCGTGTGCGGATGTGGTCAGTCCAGCGGCCAGGACAGGTACCACTAAGAGTCCTAACAGGGGTCCCCGTAACGGACTGCGACGTCGTGCAGGAGAGGCAGAACTGGGCACAGAACTCCGATCTCTGACTAAGATCATTGACCGCTGGAAACGTAACAGTAAAGATCGGAAAAAAGCAATATACCGATAAAAGCCGCGCATGCGTAGGAAAGTTTCGCGCCCACGTCGCCGTCAAATCGGTCGTTGCAGTAGTGCGCCGCGACGACGTGCGCCGCAAGGCTCACCTCGACGCCCAGCGGGTACGGGAGCTGTCACACGCCACCGATCTGTGTGCGCAGGCCGCATGGTCGAGCAGGCCAGCGCGATCGGCGATGACAAAGCACGGCGCCGCCTGGCGGCCTCCTGCGAACACGAGACCACGGTCATGGCGCTCGGCGTGGTGCCCGAGGGCGTCGAGGACAGCGCACGGGAGCTGGTGGACAAGCTCGCAGTGATCGATGCCGAGCCCGGCCCGTCGCCCGAGGCGGCCGCGGAAGCCACCCGCGAGGCGGCCAGGCGCCTGGCGGGGCAGGCCCATGTGATGGGCTGGGATCCCGACGCGAAGCTGTGGCGCGCACTCCTCCAGTGGGTCGGGTGGAGGCTGGCCGGCCGTCGCCACCGAGAAGGATCAAAGGCCGAGCAGAGCGGAACCAGCAGATCTCGCCACGGACCCAGCCCGTCAGCCGCCGACCCGCACCCTCACGGCGGCGGCGTGCAGGGCCCGGCCGACCAGCCAGCCGCGCAGTGAGCCCAGGCGGGGGTCGTAGGACAGCGGCTGCTCCCAGAGCGAGAGGAACACCTCCTGGGTGACCTCCTCGGCGGCCCCGCGGCTGCCGGTGACCGTCATCGCGACGCCGTACACGTGCGCGGCGTGCTCGTCGTAGGCGTCGGCCAGCGCGCCGAGGTCGCCGGCGGCCAGGCGGGCGCGCAGGTCCCCGTCGCTCATCGGTCGCACCCCAGCGTGGCGGCGGCGTGGACCAGGTCGCGGGCGAGGCCCGGCTCTCCCTCGGCCGCGTAGGGGAACGCCTCGGGCGGCCACCGCCCGGCGACCAGCCGGCAGAAGTCCACCGCCTCCGCCGACATGAGCACGGCCACGTGGCCGGAGGCGCGCGAGAGCGGGATCGTCCAGGTGCCGCCGCCCGTCCCGGTGAGCACCACGGTCGCCGCGACGGCCCTGCGCGGCCCCCTGAGCGCGCGCGGCAGCAGCGCCAGCGCGAACTCGGCGATCTGGCGCACGTGCACGGCGCGCGGCGCGGCCCTGGAGCGGCCGGTGGCGGCCCTGATGTCGTCGGCGTGCGTCCAGGTCTCGAACATGCGCTGCACGAGGGCCTGGCGCAGCGGGCCGCGGGCGGGGCGGACGCCGGCCAGCCCCACCTCGACGCCGAGCAGCACCTCGCTGCCCGCCGACACCCGTTCGAGCAGGGCGCCGGCCTGGTCGCGCCAGCGCCGGTGCGGGCTCGCGCCGGCGGGAGCGGCGGGCGCGCCCACGAAGCGGGCGATCGCCGCGTCGTTGGCCGTCAGGTGCTCCAGCAGGCCCTCGACCGTGCCGTGCCGGGCGACCGGGGCCCGCCACTGCTCGCCGCGCAGGCCGGCGAGCAGGTCGTCCATGAGCGCCACCTGCTCGGCGTACGGGGCCGCGACGGTGACGACCCCGGGCGCGGCGGGCGCGCGGCGGCGCCGGGCCCCCGACAGCGTCGTCTCGCGCAGCGCGGGCGGGGGCGCGAGCGCCGGCTCCGGCCGGTCGAGCAGCGCCAGCGCCGCCCGGCATTCGGGGCACGCGGCGACGTGGTCGCCGGCGCTCTGCCCGTTCACGAGGTACGGGTCCGTCATGGCCACCTCCGCGACCGGCGTCTCAGCTCGGCGGGCTCCCGGGCGCCAGGCGGCAGCCGGGGAACGGTGCCAGCAGCGTCTCACGCCAGGGGCCGTCGAGATAGTCGCGCGCCCGTTTCGCCCAGTCCAGCAGCCGGGGGTCGGGCGCGGCCTCGTCGTCGAGGCCGAGGGCGGCGTCGCGGGCCCGCTGGGTGGCCAGGTGGTCGTCCAGCGAGACGGCCCAGACGGTGACCGCCTCGCTGTCGCAGAACAGCACCTCGTACAGGCCGACCAGGGTGTGCCCGTGCCCGGCGAGCAGGGGGGCGCGCTCGGCGCGGACGGCCGCGAGGTAGTCGAGGGCGGCGCCGGGCCGGACGCGGGCGCTCTCGAACAGGAACAGCTCGGCGGCGGGCGCCGCGGCCAGCGGCGGGCAGCCGGGCGCGGCGCCGAGCGGCCGGGAGAAGGCGGAGAAGCGCAGGTCGTCGATGTCGGACAGGAACAGCCGCCGGTCCACCCCGCGGTAGATCTCCATCATCTGCCGCCATCCGCCGTCCCAGCCGCCGTGGCAGTCCCAGAGGGTGACGGCCTTGAACTGGGGGTGACCGGTGATGCCGACGGCGTAGAAGGCGCCGACGAGGTCGATGTCGCGGGACCTGATGGACGTCCCGGAGGTGAGCGCCGGAGCCTCGCGCGACCGGTCCTCGCGTTTGTACGCGGTCAGCCACGTGAGGTACTCCAGCGGCCGCCTGGAGTTCATCGGCCGGAAGTCGACCTCTTCGAGCAGGTGGATCGCGCGCCACACCACGCCGCCTCCTCTACCAAGCGGTTGCTTGGCCCGAGGATAGCGATCAGGCCAGCGCTTGGGAAGGCTGCGGCCCCCGGCCGGTGAGCCACTCCAGCACCCGGCGGTGCCCCGAGGTGGCGTCCTCGAAATGGCCCCAGTGCCAGTAGCGGGGCTGGTCGCGGATGCCGGTCACCCACGTCCGGTACGAGAGGGAGGCGCCCGCGGCGGCGGGCGCGACACCATATGTGCGGATCACGACCTTGCCGCCCGGCGCGAACAGCACGTCGTCGGCGATCGGATACAGCGTCATCTGGTCGAGCATGACGTGAATCCTGGCCGAACGACGAGGCCGGGCGGTTACGCCGTCGGCGCGCCGCCGTTAAGCGGGCACGCCGTTTGTGAACAGCGTGTTAAACGAGCAGGCCGTCGAACTCTCCGTCCTTCACCCCGAGCACCAGGGCCCGGATCTCGTCACGGGTATAGATGAGCGCGGGGCCGTCGGGGAAGCGTGAGTTGCGCACCGCGATCCCGCCGTCGGGAAGCTCCGCGAGCTCGACGCAGTTGCCCTGCGAGTTGCTGTAGCGGCTCTTGCGCCACGCGACCTCGGTCAGGTCTGTCGCGGGCATGCCGTTGTAGGTCTGGTTCATCTACATCTTTCTGAGAAGACCGCCGATGAGCTCGACGGTGCCTCCTGGCGTGGTGCTCTCCACGCACAACTGCTCCATGGCCGTGAGGTACGGGTCGATGTCCTCACGCTTGTCCAGGTACAGGGCACCCCAGAGCTGCTCGACGTAGACAACGTCCGACAAGTCGGACTCGGGAAACCGCAAGATGCTGAACGCACCCCCTTCGGCGGCGTGCTTGCCGTACCTGAAGGGCATCACCTGAATGGTGATGTTGGGCAGAGCGGCGACTTCCAGCAGGTGCTGGAGCTGCTCGCGCATGACCTCCCGCCCGCCGATGGTCCGCATGAGCGCCGCCTCGTCGATGACCGCCCACAGCCTGGGGCCGTCCTTCTGGGTGAAGCGCTCCTGGCGCTGCATGCGCACATGCACGCGGCGTTCGATGCCGTCCCGGCTCGCATCGGGGTTGCCCAGCTCGTAGACCGATCGCGCGTACGCGGCCGTCTGCAGCAGGCCGGGCACGAACTGCACCTCATAGGTGCGGATCACGCTCGCGGCCTCCTCCAGGCCCACGTACGTCGTGAACCACGAGGGCAGCTCGGCGGAGTACTTGTGCCACCACCCGGGGGTGTTGGCCTCGCGAACCATCTCCAGCAGGGCTCGGCGTTCGGCATCGTCGACGACGCCGTACAGGGTGAGCAGGTCCTCCACGTCACGTGTCTTGAATCCGACGCGCCCGAGCTCCATCCGGCTGATCTTGGACTCGGACGCCCGGATGTGGAATCCGGCCTGTGCACGGTCGAGCCCGCTGGCCTCACGCAGGCGCCTGAGACTCGCCCCCAGCATGATGCGCCGAACGGTCGAACCGGATCCGGGCGGATCAATGGACACGTGCTGCTCCTTGGTCGTTTCCTCGCGACACAGTCTGTCACTTCACGGCCGAAAGATCATGGGCCGCGGACAAGATCCCCTTTCCCCCTCATTGACCACTTGGGGGCAACCGTAGCGTGTGCACGAAGTGTCTGCACGTGCATTCGCTCTTGCACCTGCACGAGAGTTTGGCCCAGAATGATCACCGTGCAATCCACCACGGCGCCGAGCCAGTGGACCACGTTCGATTGGTGGCCCCCGGTCGGCTGGTGGCCGGAGGCGGCTCGCGATCTGCTGGGCGCAGGCCCGTCCGTGAGCGCCACGTTCGTGCTCCCCCCCACCCTCGCCTCGGTCCACGCCGCCCGCAGCTACACCACCGGCGTCCTCGCCGGATGGGGGCTCTCCGAGCTCGCCGAGAACATGGAGCTGGTGGTCTCGGAGCTGGCCACCAACGCGCTGCGCCACGGCCTGCGCCTGGACGAGCAGTGCCGCTCCTGCCCCGTCCACATGTCGCTGGTCCGCCAGGGATCCCTGGTGACCAGCGCTTTCACCGATCCAGGCGCCTCGGTGCCGGTGCTGCGATACCCTGGCCCCCTTGACACCGGCGGCCTCGGACTCCACATCGTCGAATCGCTCAGTCTCCGCTGGGGCTGGTCGGCCCTCGCCCCCCACGGAAAGATCGTCTGGGCAGTCCTCTCCTGACCGGGGGTGATCTGCATTACCGTGGATGCTCATGGCTCACGGTGAGTCCCGCGCGCGACCCCATGAGAGTGCTGACAGATGGAAGATCACCTGCTCGGCTGGCTGCGAACACTAGACGAAGACAGGCTTGCCCGCATCCTCGCGAACAGGCCCGACGCCATCGCGCCGCCGTGGCCGCGCCGGCTCGACACCCTCGCCCAGCGCCTGGGCGACGGCCTGGCCGTGATGCAGACCCTCCAGCGGCTCCCGCTCCCCTGTCTCCAGCTCGCCGAGGCGGCGCTGGCCCTCCCCCTGCCCACCGCCGGCCGCCTGGCCGCCTTCGTCGACGCCCCGCCCGCCGAGGTGGACCCCTGGCTCGGCCACCTCTACGACCACGCCCTCGCCTGGCCGGGCGACGGCGGCGTGATCCGCCTGGCCGAGGGCGTCACCCGCTGGTGGGCCGCCCCGCTCGGCCTCGGCGAGCCGCTCGACCACTACCTCAACTCCTGGACCATCAGCAACGACGCCCTGCGCGCCCTCGCCCGCAACCTCGGCCTGCCCGCCCAGGGACACAAACGCCGCACGATCACCCGCGTGGCCGAGGCGCTCGGCGACGCCACCCGCGTCCGCGGCCTGCTGCGCGACGCCCCCGACGGCACCACCGCCCTGCTCGACCGCTTCGCCTGGGACGGCCCCGCGCTGCCCGTCGACGGCGGCCGCTTCGTGATGCCCGGCACGCCCGAGAAGTGGTGCGCCGACCACGGCCTGCTGTTCCGGCCGAGCTGGCACGTCGCCGAGATCCCCCGCGAGGTGGCGCTCTGCCTGCGCGGCGCCGACTACCACCCGCCCTTCGCGCCCGAGCCGCCCGAGGTCCCCACCATCCCGGTCGACCCCGAGGAGGTCGACCACCTCATGACGCTGGCCGCCCCGCACGTCGTCGAGCGGGCCGCGGCCCTGCTCGACAACACCTCCAAGAGCCCGCTGCCGCTGCTGAAGACCGGCGGCGTCGGCGTGCGCGAGGTGCGCAGGATGGCCAAGGAGACCGGCTGCGACGAGGACGAGACGCGCCTGCTGCTGGAGATCTGCACGGTGGCCCGCCTGCTGGCCTGGGACGAGCAGTCCGGCGGCCTGGTCCCGACCGAGCGGTTCGACCGCTGGCGGCTCGACGAGGGCGCGGCCCGCCTGCGCGTGCTGCTGTCGGCCTGGTGGCGCATGGAACGCTCGTCGCTGCGCAGGTCCGACGGCCGCTACGGCACGGTGCTCGGCGACGACCCCGCGGGCGCCGCCGTCGCCCGGGTCCGCCGCGCGGTGCTGCCGGTGCTGGCCTGCCTGCCCGCCGGCACCGCCTACGCCGACCGCGACGGCCTGCTCGCCGCCGTCCACTGGCACGCCCCGCTCATCGAGCGCAGGCTCCTGCTCGACTGCGGCCCCGCCGCGCTCGACGAGGCCAGCCTGCTCGGCCTGCTGGTCAACGGCGCGCTCACCGACCTCGGCCGCGCCCTCGCCGAGCTGACCGCCCACCCCGGCGACGAGAGCGACGACTCCGTCCCCATGGTCGAGCACGACCCGGTGCTCGTCGAGGTCTCCACCCGGGCCCTGGCGAGCGTGCGCCGCAGCGCCCTGTTCGGCCCCGACCTGACCGCCGTGGTGACCGGGCCGCCCTCGGCGGAGCTGGCCGCGCTGCTCGACCGGGTCGCCGACCGCGAGTCGCGCGGCGCGGCCTCGGTGTGGCGCTTCACCGCCGAGAGCGTGCGCCGCGCCCTCGACCGCGGCCACGACGCCGACGAGCTGCTCGACGAGCTGGCCGCCGTCGGCGCCATCCCGCAGCCGCTCGAATACCTTGTCCGCGACACCGCCCGCCGCCACGGCGAGGTCACCGTCACCACCGTCGGCTGCGTCATCCAGGCCGGCGACCCCGCCCTGCTGGCCGAGATCACCGCCCACCGCCGGCTGACCCGGCTGGGCCTGCGCCTGCTCGCCCCCACCGTGCTGGTCAGCGCGGCCGGGGCCGAGCGCACGCTCGCGGCGCTGCGCGAGGCCGGCTACGCGCCGGTGCCCGTCTCCGACACCGGCGAGATCACCATCCGCCGCACCCGCCCCGCCGAGCTGGCCGACGGCGCCGAGCCCGGCGCGGGCAAGCTGATCCTGCTGCCCGGCGGCCAGGTGGCCGAGCTGTCGGACCCCGAACTGGAGACCCCGCCCCACCTGCTGGCCGAGCCGCCGCCCGACCCGCGCGAGCACGCCCGGCGGCTGATGGCGGCCGGGCGGGCCGGGGCCGAGCGGAGCGGCCGGACGTGGGCGGTGATCGGCCGCATGGCCACCCGGCTGCCGACGGCCCAGCAGTCGCTGCTCGGGTTCGTCGTCGACCGCGGGGTGCGGGCCGGCATCACGCTCGCCGACGGCCTGACCGCCACGATCAGCCACGGCGAGCTGAAGGGCGGCGCGCTCGACGCCTGGTGCGAGGAGGCGGGCGACTACCTGGAGTTCCCCCTCGCCGAGATCGTCGAGGTGCGGGGCGCGTTCTAGCCGGCCGCTCCTAGCCGAGCGGCTTCGCCTTCTTCAAATTGGCGACCAGCTCCTCCAGGAAGGTCGCGTAGCCCTGATAGCTGAAGGGGGCCTCGGCGCTCCACGGGTAGAGCTGGCCGGCCTTGACGGCGGGGAGCTTGGCGAAGGTGGGCTTCTTCATCATCTCCTCCGGCTTCAGCGCCTGGGTGCGGGTGTCGTAGAGGATGACGTCGGCCTCGTACTCGTCGGCGTTCTCCCAGCTGAGGGTCTGGAAGAAGCCGCCCTCGTCCACCTTCTCCGGGGTGACGACGTTGAGACCGGCCGCGGTGAGGTGCTTGATGTCCGGGTACTCCGGCGGGTTGACGATCCAGAAGGCGTCCGCGCCGCCCGAGACCATGAGGATCTTGAGGTCCTTGAACTGGGCGAGCTCCTGGGTCGCGGCCTCCATGCGGGCCTTGGCCTCGGGCACGCCGGCCATGTCGGCGCCGAGCGACCTGGCCAGCTCCTCGTAGCGGGAGATCACCTCGGTGGCGCTCTTGCCGGTGAGCATGATGCCGGCCGTCGGAGCGACCTGCTCGATGGTGTCCTTGGACTTCTCGGGCACGTACCAGAGGGTGCCCTTGACGTACATGTTGCTGACCAGGAGGTCGGGCTGGAGCGCGATGTACTGCTCGACGTTGAACTCGTCCCAGACGTTGCCGAGGCCCTGGACCTGGGTGATGTCGACGTTGCCGACCTGCGGGTCCTTGCTGCCGTCCTTCAGCTTGTGGGGGCCGAACACGCCGACGGGGCGCACGCCGAAGTCCCACAGGGCGGCGGCGGAGCCGACCTGGGCGACGATCCTGGCGGGGACCTTGGGCAGGTCGAGCTTCTTGTCCCGGTCGTCGGTGAAGGTCCAGCCCTGCGCGGGCGCCGCGGAGCCCGAGGGGGCGGCCGAGCCCTGCGGCGCGGCCGTCGTGCCGCCGCCGCCGCACGCCGCCAGTGCCAGGGCCGCCGCGAGTCCTGCCGTGGCCGACAGGAAGCCCCTGCGCGCAAGTACCGGTCCCGACATGAGGTCTCCTCTAAGGTTAGGCTTGCCTGGTTATCGAATCATTAGATTAGCCTTGCCTAAGTTTGACTGCGACGGAAGGGGGTCGGGTGCGCCCGGCTGAGAACACGACGGCGAGGCGCGCGGCGTCCGGCCCGGGCTCCGGCCAGGCGGGCGAGCCGGACGCGTCCGTCCGGCGGCCCTCGTGGGCGCGGCCCCCGGTGCTGGTCGCCGGGCTCGTGGTCGTCGTGGCCGCGCTGGCCCTCGTGGTCCTGGCGAGCATCGCACTCGGGGCGCGGCCGGTGCCGTTCTCCACCGTGATCGACGCCTTCCTCGCCCCGGACGGCTCCAACGACCACACGGTCATCCGCGAGCTGCGCGTGCCGCGCACCCTGCTCGGCCTCGGCGTGGGCGCCACGCTCGGCCTGGCCGGCGCGCTCATGCAGAGCCTGACCCGCAACCCTCTCGCCGACCCGGGCCTGCTGGGCATCAACGAGGGCGCGGCGCTCGGCGTCACGCTGGCGCTCGGGCTGTTCGGGCTCAGCGACCCGGCGGTCTACGTGTGGTTCGCCTTCGGCGGGGCCGCGCTGGCCGCCGTCATGGTCCACGGCCTGGCCTCCTCAGGGCGGGCCGGGTCCGGGCCGGTCCGGCTCACGCTGGCCGGCGTCGCGCTCGGCATGGTCGCCACCGCCCTGTCCTCGGCGATCCTGCGCATGGACCAGCAGACCTTCGACCGGATGCGGTTCTGGCTGACCGGGTCGCTGGCCGGGCAGACCTCCGACGTGCTGGTCAGGCTGGCGCCGTTCATGGTCGCGGGGCTGGTCCTCGGCCTGTCGCTGGCCCGGCCGCTCAACGCGCTCGCGCTGGGCGACGACGCGGGCCGCGCGCTCGGCGTCTCCATCGGCCGCACCCGGGCGCTGACCGGCGTGGCCGTCACGCTGCTGTGCGGGGCGGCCACGGCGGCGGCCGGGCCGCTGTGGTTCGTGGGGCTCATCGTGCCGCACGCGGTGCGCGCCCTGGTGGGGCCGGACCAGCGGTGGGTGCTGCCGTACTCGGCGCTGGCCGCTCCGGTGCTGCTGCTCGGCGCGGACGTGGTGGGCCGCCTCATCGCCCGCCCTGGAGAGGTGCAGGTGGGAATCGTGTGGGCGGTGATCGGCGCGCCGATCTTCATCCTGCTGGCCCGGCGCAGGCGGGTGGCCGCGCTGTGAACGTCCGCGTCGGCCCCTGGTCGATCCGGCTCGCGCCCCGCGCCATGATCGTGGGCGTCTGCCTGGTCCTGGTGGGTTTCGGGGTCACCGTGGCCGCGCTGTCGACCGGCGAGCTCGCCGTGCCCGCCGCCGACATCGTCAAGGCGCTGTTCGGCGAGGGCACGCCGGTCGCCGAGCTCATCGTGAGCAAGCTCCGCGCGCCGCGCGTGGTGACCGGGCTGCTGGTCGGGGCGGCGTTCGGGCTGAGCGGCGCGATCTTCCAGTCGCTCACCAGGAACCCGCTCGGCAGCCCCGACTTCATCGGCTTCACCGCCGGGGCCTCGACCGGCGGCATCCTCGTGGTCGTCGCGGGCGGCTCGGCCCTGATGATCGCGGGCGGCGCGCTGGCCGGCTGCGTGCTGACCGCCGCCCTCGTGTACGGGCTGGCCTTCCGCGGCGGCGTGCAGGGCTACCGGCTCGTCCTCGTGGGCATCGGGGCCAACGCGCTGCTGCTCGCGGTCAACTCGTACCTGCTGACCCGGGCCAACATCAACGACGCCGCCACCGCCGGGGCCTGGCTGACCGGCAGCCTGAGCGGGCGCGGCTGGGACCACGCGCGCCCGGTCGGGCTGGCGCTGGCCGTGCTGGTGCCGGTGTGCGTGGCCCTGTCCCGCCCGATGCGCATGCTGGAGATGGGCGACGACGCGGCCAAGGCCATGGGCATCAGGGTCGAGCCGGTGCGCGCGGTCGCGATCGCGGCCGGCGTGCTGCTGTCCGGCGTGGCGACCGCCGCCGCCGGCCCGGTCGTCTTCGTCGCGCTCGCCGCTCCGCAGCTCGCCCGGCGGATCACCCGCTCTCCCGGCGTCACCATGGGCGCCTCGGCGCTGATGGGCGCTGTGCTGCTGACCGGCGCCGACCTCGCCGCCCAGCGGCTGCTCGCGCCCACCCAGCTACCCGTCGGGGTGCTGACCGCCGCCATCGGCGGCACGTACCTCGCCCTGCTCCTGCGAAAGGACCGCCACTGATGCCCGACGTACGCCTGTCAGGCGCCGGCCTCACCCTCGCCTACGACCAGCGGGTCGTGGCCACGGACCTCAGCGTGGCGATCCCCGACGAGTCCTTCACCGTGATCATCGGCCCGAACGCGTGCGGCAAGTCCACCCTGCTGCGCGCGCTGGCCCGGATGCTCAAGCCGAAGGCGGGCGCCGTCCACCTCGACGGCAGCGTGATCACCTCGCTGCCGTCGAAGGAGGTCGCGCGCCGGCTCGGGCTGCTGCCGCAGACCTCGATCGTGCCGGACGGCATCACCGTGGCCGACCTGGTGGCCCGGGGCCGCTACCCGCACCAGAAGCTCATGCGGCAGTGGTCGAAGGCCGACGAGACGGCCGTCACCGAGGCGATGCGCGCCACGGACGTCGCCGGGCTGGCCGACCGCATCGTGGACGAGCTGTCCGGCGGTCAGCGGCAGCGTGTGTGGCTGGCCATGGCGCTGGCGCAGGAGACGCCGATCCTGCTGCTGGACGAGCCGACCACGTTCCTGGACATCTCCCACCAGATCGAGGTGCTCGACCTCTGCGCCGACCTGCACGAGGAGGGCCGCACGATGGTGGCGGTGCTGCACGACCTGAACCAGGCGTGCCGGTACGCGACCCACCTCATCGTCATGCGCGCCGGCCGGATCGTGGCCCGGGGCGATCCTCGCGAGATCGTCACCCCCGAGCTGGTCCACGAGGTCTTCGAGCTCCGCTGCGAGATCATCGTCGATCCGCAGTCGGGCACCCCGCTCATCGTCCCGGAGGCGCGCCGCCGCGTCTCCGCCTCCACCGGCTGACCCGAGTCCGGCTTTCCTTCTGGATGGAACGTCGCGGAACGCGCCAAAAGACGTGGAACGGCGCCGCCGCACGGGCGACCCTTCTGCCCGGATGACGTGACACGACCTCAGGGGGAAGACCAATGGACCACGCCGTCGTCATCGGCGCCAGCATGGCGGGGCTGCTCTCCGCCGCCGCGCTGCACCGCCTGTTCGCCAAGGTCACGGTGCTCGACCGGGACACGCTGCCCGCGGCGGACGCCCACAGGAAAGGCACCGGGCAGAGCCGCCACGCCCACGGCCTGCTCGCCAAGGGCTGCGCGGCCCTGAACGAACTGCTGCCCGGCCTCTCGGCCGAGCTGGTCGCGCGGGGAGCGCTGCCGTGCGACCCCATGAGCCAGGGGCGCAACGTGCACGACGGGCACCGGCTGGCCCGCGGCCCCGGCGGCGGCCTGGACGGCCTGCTGATGAGCCGGCCACTGCTCGAAGGCCAGGTGAGACGCAGGGTCGCGGCCATGCCGGGGGTCCGGTTGACGGCCGGACGCGCGGTCACCGGCCTGCTCGCCCAGGAGGGCCGGGTCACGGGCGTACGCCTGGCCGACGGGGAGCCGCTGCCCGCCGACCTCGTCGTGGACGCCTCAGGCCGGGGCTCGCGCACCCCGCTCTGGCTCGGCGAGCTGGGCTACCGGCCGCCCCGCGAGGACCGCGTCGCCCTCGACCTGCGCTACGGCACCCGCGAGTTCCGCCGCCGCCCCGGCGACGCGGACGGCGACCTGCTCGTCATCATCGGCCCCACCCCGGAACGCCCGCGGTTCGGGGTGGCGCTGGCGCTGGAGGACGACCGCTGGATCGTCACGATGGGCGGCTACGGCGAGGCCCCCGGCCCCACCCTGCCGGAGTTCGCCGCGTTCGCGGACACGCTGCCCGCCCCCGACCTGCGGCACCTGCTCGCGGCCGCCGAGCCGGTCGGGGAGCCGCGGGCGTACCACACCCCGGCCGGGATCAGGCGGCGCTACGAGCGGCTGACCCGCTTCCCCGAGGGGCTGCTGGTGACCGGCGACGCCGTGTGCGCGTTCAACCCGCTCTACGGCCAGGGCATGACGGTCGCCGCCCTGGAGGCGAAGGTCCTGCTGGAGGCGGAGCTGACGCCGCGGGCGTTCTTCCGGCGCGTCGCGCGGATCGTGGACGCCCCCTGGGAGATCACGGTCGGCGGCGACCTGAGGCTGCCCGTGGTCGCGGGCGAGCCGCCGGCGCGGACGCGGATGGTCAACGCCTATCTGGGGCGTCTCCTCGCCGCGGCCGCGCACGACCCGGAGCTGGCCAGGAGGTTCCTGCGGGTGGCGCACCTGTACGATCCGCCGCCCGCGCTCATGAGCCCGCCCGCGCTGCTCAGAGTGCTCCGCAGCGGCGCACCACGAGCAGTGCCAGTGCCCGCGTGACCGCGCGCAGCTCGCCCAGGTCCACCTGCTCCCTCGGGGCGTGGGCGTGGCGCACGTCGCCGGGGCCGTAGTGCAGGGTCGGGATGCCGCCGGCGGCGTACAGGCGCAGGTCGCTGCCGTAGGGGGCGGCCGACTCGGCCGGGCGCGCGCCGGTCACGTCGGCGACCGCCCCCGCGACCTGGCCGAGCAGCTCGTGCCCGGCCGGCAGCCGCCCGCTGGCGAACTGGCCGCCCGGCCAGCTCACCGCGGGCGGGTTGTCCCGCAGCCACGGGTGCGCGACCTCGGCGACCGCCTCCTCGAACGCCGCCCGCGCCGCCGCCGGGTCCTCGTCCAGCCGCACGCCCAGCCGGCCCTCGGCGACCAGCAGGTCGGGCACGGTGCTGGCCCAGTCGCCGGCGCGGACGACGCCGATCTCGATCGGGTAGGGCATCGGGTTGCCGCCGAACAGCGTGTGCGCGTCCCGGTTGCGCTCGGCCTCCAGCCGCCGGATCGCCTCGAACACCGGCCAGAACGCCTCGACCGCGTTGACGCCCTCGTAGCGGGTGGCGCCGTGCGCGGCCCGGCCGGCGATCTCCAGCCGGAAGGTCAGCGCGCCCGCGTTCGCCGTGATGATCGCGCCGCTGGTCGGCTCGGTGATGACCGCCGCCTCGGCCGTGTGGCCCCGCGCGAGGGTGGCGAACGCGCCGAGCCCGCCGTCCTCCTCGCTGATCACGCAGTGCACCGCGAGCGGCCTGGCCAGCCGCACCCCGGCGCGGCGCACGGCCCTGGCGACCGCCAGGTTGGCGACCAGGCCGGCCTTCATGTCGCAGGCGCCCCGGCCGTAGAGCACGTCGCCCTCGATCCTGGCCGAGAACGGGTCGCTGCCCGCCCACTTGGCCAGGTCGCCGGTGGGGACGACGTCCACGTGGCCCTGGAGCGCCAGCGCCGGCGGGCCCTCGCCCGGGGTCACGGCGGCGACGCCGTAGCCCTCGGAGCGCGGCGCCTCGGTGCCCGGGAAGCCGGGCCTCGCGGTCAGGCCGGGCAGGTCGAGCTTCCACACGTCGACGTCCATGCCGGCCTCGTCGAGCAGGCGGGCGAAACGGTGCTGCAACTCGGACTCGGCGTCGGTGCCCGTGACGCTGGGGACCCGTACGGTCTCGGCGAGCAGGCTGACGGTCTCGGCCTCGTCGATGGCGTCGAGGACTCTGGCTTCCACGTCGTGCATGGAGCACACCCTAGGGCAGTGAACCCGTCGCGGGCCTCAGGGCGATACAGGTCGTGCGGACATGGGTGAGCTGGATCGCGGTGACGCCCTTCGCCCTGTGGGCGGCGGTGCGGGCGAGCGGGTTCGAGCCGGACTGGCCGTGGGTGCCGGTGGTGGCGTACACGCCGTACGCGGCGGGGGCGGCGGCGCTGGGCGGGCTGCTCGCGCTGGCGCTGCGCCGGCCGGTCGCGGGCGTGGTGGCGTTCTTGGCGCTGGTGGTGCTGGGCGCGGCGGTGCTGCCGCGCGCCCTGCCCGACGGCGGCCCGCCCCCTGGCGGCGCGGCCGGCGGGCCCGCCCTGCGGGTGCTGGCCGCCAACCTGCTGGTCGGGCGGGCCGACACGGCGGAGCTGATGGGCCTGGTCCGGCGGCTGCGGCCGGACGTGCTGGCCCTCCAGGAGTTCACGCCCGCCGCCATGGAGCGGCTGGAGGAGGCGGGGGTGCGCGAGGCGCTGCCGTACGCGGTGACGCGGGCCCGCGAGGGCGTCGGCGGGTCCGCCGTGTACGCCCGGCACCCCCTCACCGCCGGCCCCGCCATCGAGCTGGGCGGGTTCGGACAGGCCAGAGCCTTTCTGCGGCATCCCGGCGGCGCCCGGGTGGAGGTCGTCTCGGTGCACCCGTGCGCGCCCAAACGGTACGGCCGCCAGCCCTGCTGGCGGGGCGGGCTGGACGCGCTGCCGCGCGGGGGCGGCACGCTGCGCGTGCTGGCCGGGGACTTCAACGCCACGCTCGACCACCTGCCGATGCGCGCGCTGCTGGCGGCCGGCTACCGGGACGCGGCCGACGTCATGGGCCACGGCCTCACCGCGACCTGGCCGCAGGAGGGGTCGCGGGAGTGGCTGCCCGGGGTCGCGATCGACCACGTGCTGGCCGACAGGCGGATGGCGGTGCGCGACTTCGCGGTGCTCTCGCTGCGCCGCACCGACCACCGTCCCGTCTTCGCCGAGCTCGCCCTGCCCTGACCCGGCTCAGCCCTGGCTGATCGCGACCTCGTGGAAGCGGGCGGCGAAGCCCTTGCCGGTGGGGGCCGCGGCCATCGCGCCGGCCAGCGCGGGCTCGCCCGGCGGGAAGTAGGCCAGCCGCAGCAGGGTCTCCGGCGGCTCGCCGTCCAGCCCGTAGCGGACGGTGACGGCGTCGCCCTCCCGCTCCAGGCCGATGCTCACCCGGTCGGCCGCCCGGCCCAGCGGCAGCACCGACCAGTCGGAGAACGTCCTGGTCACGACCGTGCTGAGGTGGAAGGCGCCGTCGACGTACTCCACGCCGGCCTTGATCCAGTCGTCGCCGCCGATCCTGAGGATCGCGCCGGCCTGGTCGTACTGCTCGGCGTACGCGGCGGCGAAGGTCACCGTCAGGCGCAGGTCGCCGGGGACGGTGCGGCCGAACAGGTGCGCGGTGTCGTAGGTGTAGCCGTAGTGGGTGGCGTTCCACAGGTCGGTGCCCGGTTCGCAGACGAGGGTGAGCCCGTCGTCGGTGCTCCATTCGCGGGGAGCGTTGAGCCACTGCCAGCCGGATCCGCCGAAGGCCGTGATCATGGCTTCATCCTCTCCGCGGGCGTACCGGAAGTCCAGGGGCGCGGCTGCTCATAGACTTGAGCCGTGGAACAGCCCAAGTTCGAGATTCAGATGCTGCACGACCGGGTCATGATCAAGCTGGAGGCGGAGGCGGAGGAGCGGCGCAGCGGCTCCGGCATCGTCATCCCCGCCACGGTCAAGCTCGCCAACCGGCTGGCCTGGGGCGAGGTGTGCGGCGTCGGGACGAACGTACGCGCCGTCAAGGTGGGCGACAAGGTGCTGTTCAACCCCGAGGACCAGTTCGAGGTCGAGGTGCACGCCCAGGTCTATCTGGTGATGCGCGAGCGCGACCTGCACGCGGTGGCCACGCAGGAGACCGACCACGGCACCGGCCTCTACCTCTGACGGCGGCGGCCCGCCCGCGCGGGCGGCTCAGACGAAGCGCTGGGCCACCTCGATGGCGTCGACGCCGACCGTGAGCAGCCCGAAGTAGACGATCACGCCGGCCGCGGCCACGGTGACGATCAGCACGACGACGCGGACGGTCCAGCCCTGCCGCTTGTACCACTGCGTCCAGGCGTGCAGGGTGCGCTTCCCGAACTCCAGCAGCTTGTGCGCCCAGTGGAACTCCGTGGCCAGCACGGCGAGCCCGGCGAAGACCACGAGCCAGCCGGGGCCGGGGAAGGGCACCATGATGAGCCCGCCCACGACCATGATCGTTCCGATGACGCCGATCACGATCTTCAGTGTCAGCGCGCCGGTGCGGGTGGCGCGGATGCCGTCGAGCCAGCCGTGGATGCCGCCGCGGCGTCCGGGCATCTCGGAACGGCCGGCGGCCGCGTCCTTGATAGCGTCGGCTTCGCCGGTGTCGGCGTTCTGAATCGGCACATTTCCCCCCGGCAGTCGGTATGTCCCCCAGGATACGGGCCTGGCTGCCTGTTCACTTGCAAGCGACTAGCAGCCCGCCAAACATGTCAAACGGTAAAATTTCCCGCTGAATACGGCCGCTGATCAGCTCATTCCGGCAAATATCGGTTAATGTCTGCTATGCCCGAAGTCCTGCTCCGTACCGTCACCGGTCCCGTACGAGCCGCGGCCGTCACCGGCGCCGTCCTCCCCCACGAGCACCTGCGCACCGACCTGCGCTGGGGCGTCGGCGTCGACTCCGACCCGTACCGCTGGCTCGACGAGGAGCAGGCCGTCATCGCCGAACTGCGCGAGCTGCGCCAGTCCGACGAGCTCGGCCTCGTGGTGGACCTCACCTGCATGGGCATGGGCCGCGACGCCGCCGCCCTGGCCCGCGCCGCGGCCGGCAGCCGGGTGCCGGTCATCGCCTCCACCGGGCTGTTCGCCGAACCGTTCACGGGCGTGCGCGAGGAAGGCGTCGAGGAGCTCACCCGGCGGCTCATGCACGAGATCTCCAGCGGCCTCGACGGCACCGGCGTCTTCCCCGGCGTCATCGGCGAGGTCGGCTCCTGGGGCCCCGAGCCCACGGCGGGCGAGGAGCGGTGCCTGATCGCCGCCGCCCACGCCGCGCTGCAGTCCCGGCTGCCCGTCGCCACGCACGGGCGCAACGCCCCGGCCCTGCTGGAGATCCTGCTCGGCCGCGGCCTGCCCGCCGCGCGGGTGGCCGTCGGCTACGCCGGCACCGACGTGGGCGGCGCCCGCAAGATCGCCGAGGCGGGCGCGTACGTGAGCCTCGGCGCCCTCGGCCTCGGCGCCGACCAGACGGCCAGGATCGCCCTCGCCCTCATCGAGGACGGCCACGCCGGACGGCTGCTGCTCAGCTCGGGCCTCAGCCGCGTCGCCCAGCTCCGCAAGTACGACGGCCACGGGTACGCCCACCTGTTCCACGCCCTGCTGCCGCGCCTGCGCGAGGCCGGCACCGCCGAGGACACGATCCGCCTCGTCACCCGCGACAACCCCCTCCGCTGGCTGACCTCCGGCTCCGGCTGACCCCGTTCGCCCGGCCGCTACGGTGGGTCCCATGACCGCGGTGTGGGTGATCAGCGGACCGCCGGGCGCGGGCAAGTCCACGGTGGCCGCCGAGCTGCTGGCCCGCCTGTCCCCCGTGCCCGCCCTGCTCGACAAGGACACCGTCTACGGCGACTTCGTGGCCGAGGTCCTGCGCGCGCACGGCCGTCCCGGCGGCGAGCGCGAGGGCCCCTGGTACGACGAGCACGTCAAGCGCTTCGAGTACGCGGGCCTGACCCGGCTGGCCCGCCAGATCCGCGGCCACGGCTGCCCGGTGCTGCTCGACGGCCCGTTCACCACGCAGGTGCACGACGCGGAGCGGTGGGCGGAGTGGGTGGCGGAGCTGGGCGGCGCGCCGGTGCGTCTGCTGTGGGTGCGTTCCGACGGCCCGACGCTGCGCGCCCGCCTCACGGCCCGCGGCCACGCCAGGGACGCGGGCAAGCTCGCGGACTTCGCCCGCTACCTGCGCGACATCCGCGTGGACGAGCCGCCGGTGGTGCCCCACCTGGAGATCGACAACCGGCCCGGGGCCCGCCCGATCGCCGACCAGCTCACGGCGGCAGGCGTCGGGCAGCCACCGCCGTGGTAGCCGCCGCCTGCGGCGTCACCCCGCACGCCCAGAACAGCGGCACCTCGCCGTCGCGCACCTCGACCGCGTCGCCGAAGTCCGGCCGGGCGAGGTCGCCGATGCCGAGCCCGGCGGGGTCGCCCACGTGCACGGGCGCGCCGTGCACGCGCGGGTAGCGGCCGCTCACCTCGACGGCGGTGCGCAGGTCGCCGCCGAACAGCGCGGTCGAGCACGCGCCCGGCTCCCCCACGTCGAGCACCGGGCAGGCCCCCGGGTTGTGGTGGGCGAACAGCAGCAGGTCGTAGCGCAGCGCCGCGGGCACCGCGATGAGGTTGGCCTGCGTCCAGCCCCGGCACCAGCCGGCGGTGGGCGCCCGCCCGCCGGCGCGGAAGCGCTCCCGGGCCTGCGCGGGGCTCAGTTCGGCGACGTCCTCCACCCCTTGACAGTAGGTCGGCGCAGGTCAGGTGGTCCACCTCACAAGCGGGCGTGAAGTCCGTGTCTCACGGGGTAGCGGGTCTCGCCGTACGGCTCGATGTGAACCTCCTCGACTACGTGCTCATCACCCTCTACTCCGCGACCGTGCTCGCCATCGGCATCGCCGCCCGCAAAAGGATCAGCTCCAGCCTGGACTTCTTCCTGGCCGGACGCGGCCTGCCGGCCTGGATCACCGGCCTCGCCTTCGTCTCGGCCAACCTGGGCGCGATCGAGATCCTGGGCATGGCGGCCAACGGCGCCCAGTACGGCGCGATGACCGTGCACTACTACTGGATCGGCGCGGTCCCCGCGATGGTGTTCCTCGGCATCGTGATGATGCCCTTCTACTACCGCTCCAAGGTGCGCAGCGTCCCCGAGTTCCTGCGCAGGCGCTTCAACGGCGCGACGCAGCTGCTGAACGCGATCACCCCTCACCGTGCTCGGTCTGATCAAGGTGGGCGGGATCAGCGGGCTGGCCGACAGGATCCGCCAGAGCCCGCTCGGCGAGCCCGGCCTGCACACCTGGGCCGGCACCGCCGGCCAGAACCCCATGCAGGCGCACTGGATCGGCATCGTGTTCGAGCTCGGCTTCGTGCTGTCGTTCGGCTACTGGACGACGAACTTCGCCGAGATCCAGCGGGCCCTGTCGGCCAGGAACACGAACGCGGCCCGGCTGACGCCGATCGTGGCCGCGTTCCCGAAGATCTTCATCCCGCTGGTGACGGTGCTGCCCGGCATGATCGCGCTGGTGCTCTTCAGCGACCTCGGCAAGGGCCAGGCGTACAACTACTCGATCCCGCTGCTCATGCGCGACCTGCTGCCGAACGGCGTGCTCGGGGATCGCGGTGACCGGGCTGCTGGCGTCGTTCATGGCGGGCATGGCGGCCAACATCAGCGGCTTCAACACCGTCTTCGCCAACGACATCTGGGCGGCGCACGTCCGTCCGGGCCGCGACGACCGGCACTACCTGAGGGTGGGCAGGATCGCGACCGTGGCCGGCGTCGCGCTCGGCGTCGGGACCGCCTTCATCGCGGCCGGCTACTCCAACATCATGAACTACCTGCAGGCGCTGTTCTCGTTCTTCAACGCGCCGCTGTTCGCCACGTTCGTCGTCGGCCTGTTCTGGCGGCGGATGACGCCGTGGGCCGGTTTCTGGGGGCTGCTGGCGGGGACGCTGGCCGCGTTCGCGTCGTACGTGCTGTACAAGGCCGGGGTGATCGACTTCGGCACCGAGCTGAACGCCGGCTTCTGGGGCGCGGGCATCGCCTTCGTCGTGGACGTGCTGGTGTCCGTGGTGGTCACGCTGGTCACCACGCGGAAACCGGAGGAGGAGCTGCGCGGGCTGGCATGGGGGCTCAGCGCGGTGGACCTGGAGGACGACGCGCCGGCCGGTGACCGCAGGTGGTACCGGTCGCCGGTCGTGCTGGGCGTGGGCGCGGTCGTGCTGGCCGCCGCGATGTACGGGGTGATCCTGTGAGCGACATCCGCATGGTGATCGGCGGGCTCTTCCTGGTCTACGGCGTGATCCTGATCGTCGCCGGGGTGGCGGGCGCGGCGGTGAACCTCTGGACCGGGCTGGCCATGTCCGTCTTCGGCGGCCTGTTCGTCATCTGGGCCCGCACCCGCCACATCTGAGCGCCGCACCCGGACAGGCCCGGGGCCGTGCCCCGGGCCTCATATGTCGATCAGTACTCGACCTCGAACGTGTGGGGCCCCAGCCCGTAGCCGTCGCCCCGGGGGACGACGTACCCCTCCTCGATCAGCGTCGCCAGGCTCGCCCGCAGCTCGCCCTCCTCCAGGCCGGAGGTACGCACCAGCGTGTCGAGCCTCGCTCCTCCCGTCTCGACCACGCTGGAGGCGACGGCCTCGTACACGTGGATGTCGACGTCGGACAGTTCCTGGACGTCGTGGCCCTCGCTCATGACCGCTGCCTCGCCCCCTCCCGCAGCCGCTCGGGATCCACCTCCCGCTCCGGGTACCTGCGCAGGTACTCGGACTCCAGCTCGTTCGTCCGGGAGGTGTGGCGGGACAGGGCGTCGTCGGAGCCGTGGAAGAACGTGTCGCTCCGGGTGAGGTGGAGCTGGCGCAGCTCGCGGATCAGGTCCTCGTCGCCGAGCTGGGCCGGATCTATTCCCATCGTCGTCATGGGGTCCCCTCTACCCCGGAGTCCTCCGACAATATCTGTCACATTTCCTGACATTTAGGCATTGTCTGTAAGATGCCGCCGCTTTACCTTCCCGTTATGGACCTCGAGCTCCGGCACCTCAGGATCGTCCGCGCGGTCGCGGACGCGGGAAGCGTGAGCAAGGCCGCGTCGACGCTCGGGCTGGCACAACCGGCCCTGACCGCCCAGCTCAAGCGCATCGAGAGGGTGCTCGGCGGCGCCCTGTTCGAACGCGACCGCCACGGCGCCCGGCCCACGAGGCTCGGCGAACTCGTGCTCGCCCGCGCACGGGTGCTCCTCCCTGCGGCCAAGGAACTGCAGGACGAGGCCGTACGCTTCGCCCACGCCCACGCCCCCACCCCCGGCTACCGCATCGGCGCCACGAACGGCCCGATCCTCGGCGGGCTGGTGGACCGGCTGGCGGCGGAGCGGCCCGTCTCGACGTACACGTCCTGGTCGAGCCACGAACTGACCAGCATGGTCGAACTCGGCCGCCTCGACTACGTGCTGACCGGCGCCTGCGGCGACTCCGGCACCCCCTCCGGCTCCCTCGCCTGGGACACCATCAGCCTCGACCCCGTCTTCTGCCTCGTCGCCGAGACCCACCCCGCCGCCAAGGAGAAGGAGGTGGAACTGTCCGACCTCGCCGACGAGCAGTGGGCGGTGACCCCCGGGGACGGCTGCTTCGACGACTGCTTCGCCATGGCCTGCGCCCGCGCCGGCTTCACCCCAGGAACGATCTACGAGACGGACGTCCCCACCTGCACCCACCTGGCCCAGGTGGGCCGCGCCGTCGTCCTCTGCCAGGCCACCCACCAGCCCGCGCAGGGCCTCGTCATGGTGCCCCTGGCCGGCGCCCCGCTGCGCTGGCGCCAGCTCCTCGGCCGCCACCCGACGGCGGCGGACGCCACCTGGGTCGTCACCCAGGCCAAGGAAGCCCACCGCGACGCCGTCTCCCGCAGCCCCACCTACAGCGACTGGCTCACCCGCAACCCCACCTACGGCACCGCCCCCTGACGCGAGAACCCGCACCCTGTCCATTGATCGCCACAACCCCCGGACCATGGAATGATGTCCAAGAAGACACCTTCCTTCCCATCCCACCGGCCCAGGGCGCCCACAACCGGTCCCGATGCTCTACCCTTAGCCATGCACCAGGCTCAGCATGATCCACTCAGGACCACGCCCCGGCCACACAACTGAATCCAGGGGCGGTAGCTCAGCCGGTCAGAGCATCGGACTCATAATCCGTGGGTCGTGGGTTCAAGTCCCACCCGCCCTACTCACCAACACCGCGTCTGACCTGGGGTTTCTCGGTTCTCGCCACCCTCAAATCTTGCCGTTGATCATGGTCGGTTGCTCCATGGTTGCTCTTGTGTACGGACCGTGTACGGCGGTAGATCATTTAGTCCGCCATCGTCAGCTCAGACCTCGCCGACGACCAACAGAAGACCAAGCAAGAAGGCCCGTACGGCGTCCTCGGTCAGCGACGCCCTCGTGAGCGGTCAAGCCTTAGCCAAACTGCTTCGTTGTGCTCGCCAGGCGTTTCTGACCAGCAGATAAAAGATCCCCTGCTTCATGCGGAAGTCCGCTCGCCCCTTCGCAGCCGAAATTAGATACCGATCGGCTCCACAGTTCGACACCCTCATGGAGGGCAAACAAGCAGGCCCGCCGGGGAATCGGCGGGCCTGCTGGGTTCGGTAGCTCAGGTAGTGGCGTGGTCGATGTGGTTCGGCAGTGTGATCAACCGGGCAGTCTGCGCGCCGCTGGCTGCGGTGTTGATGAGGGCGGCGGCGGATTCGGCGGCGGCGCGGGCCACCTCGGGGTAGACGCTGGTGTAGGTGTCGCGCGTGAAGGTGGATGACACATGCCCCAATGTCTCCTGTACGACCTTCAGATCGACACCTGCGGCCAGCATGATCGAAGCCGCCCCATGCCGCAGGTCATGCAGCCGCACCGGCGGCAACCCCGCCCGGAAGGACAGCAGGTAGAACTGGTCGCTGACCTGCTGCGGATGCAACGCCCGGCCGATCTCGTCGGTGAAGACGAACCCGCTGTCCATCCACGCCTCCCCCGCCGCCAGCCGCTCAGCGGCTTGGCGCTTGCGGTGCGCGCGTAGCGCGGTGACGGTATCGGCGTCCAACGCGATGGTGCGGTCGCTGGCCTCGGTCTTCGGCCTGCCCTGCACCGGCTCCCACCCCAGCTGAGTGATCTGCCAATGCACCCCTGCCGTCCCGGCGGCCAGGTCGACATCCTTCCAGCGCAGCCCGACCGCCTCACCCCGGCGCAGCCCGCGCAACGCGATCAGTCGGTACAGCGCGAACAGCCGATGGGTTGCCGCTTGGGCGAGGAAGGCGAAGGTGTGGGAGGGCGTCCACACCATCACCGGGGACGGACGCGGCACGGACGCGTACACGTTGATCATGGCGGCGCGGCTCAGCCGCGCCCCGCACCGTTGCCGCTGCTCAACATCGAGCCGCTCCTGCAAGTCGCGGTTCCAGGCGGCCACCCGCTCCTCGGTCCACACCAGCGCCTTGGGAGATACGGCGTCGGGGAGTTCGACCACCGCCGCCGGGTTGAAGTCGATCAGCCGGTCCTGCTTGATCGCGATGTTCAGCGCGTGCCGGAGAGTCGCCCGGATGCGGTGCATGGTTGCCGGACCGACCGGCCGCCGATACCGCACCGTCGCCCGCTGCTCCGGATCGGCGCTGGCGCGGGCGGCGGTGATGACGTCGTTGAACTCCTCGATCGCATCGAACATCCCCGCCACATCCGACACCCGCAACCGGTCCAACCGGATGTCGCCGAGGTAGGGGGTGAAGTACAGGCGGATGTGCGCCTCGTACGAGCGACGGGTGGTGGCATCGATCTTCCGCTTACGCCGCAGAAACTCCTGCATCCATTCAGCGACGGTGACGGTGGGGTTGAGGTCCTGCCGTGTGCGGACCTTGCGCCGCACCTCCTCCACAGGCGGCAGCGTCTTGGTGTCCTTGAGCACCGACAGCATCAGCTCGGTGATCTTCCGCTGCACGTGTGGGTCCTCATCCAGCGCCAGCAGTGCACGGGCGTGCTCCAGTTCAGCCTCGGCCTCCTCCAGTGTGGCGAAGCCGCGCCGTCGCAGGGGGTTGCGCCGCCGCCCATCGGCGTGCGCGGGCAACTCGAGCTGGTAGGCCCAGCGGCCGTGGGTGCTGCTCCACCTCTCCCCTGCGCCGCCGGGGCGGCGCAGCTTGGCGCAGGCCTTGCCCAGTCTCTTGCCGGTCGCCTCGTCGCGGCAGGAACATGTCTTGAAGGTGGTTCCGTTCATCTGCGTCGTCTTGCCCTTCATGTCCTGATCGGCTGCTGACCGCGTCGTCGCTGCTCGACGACGCCTTTCCTTTGCACCCCTACGACCGGCTGGACACGCCATCGCCCCTGGGCGATGGGTCCCTGCACGACCCGACCGGCGGGTTGCCCGCAGCGTCGCGCGGGACGCGGTCATGCCGTCAGGCACCCCACGCATGGGCAGCGGCGTCCAGGGCCCGGATTGCAGCCGTCCCATGGCACGCACACGGCCGGGGCGGCCGTTGTGGAACGCCCACGGCGGCCGCTGGTCGGGGGCGGTGGTATCGACGCCCACCTTCACCGCCCGCGTCAAGCGATATCCCCTGGTCACGTTCCCCGGGACACACATGATCCGGCCGGGCAAGCCGCCGGCGTGGCGTCCCGGGCAGCGGCTGGCCGCAGATTGTCCCGCTTGCACGCATAACCGCCTTCTGGCCGTAATGGCGGGAGAAGGCAGAAAAGCTCGACTGAACGAAAAGAATGTCCTGTCAGCATCATCGTCCCGATCCAGCGGGCGAGCATTGCCCGGTCACTATCCAAATACCGGCTCGAAGAGCCGAATTAGGACAGCGCGGTAGGCCAGACCTTGGTCAAATCGAAGTAAGCACCCGCTCCGATCGCCTCGAGCACCACACGCCACACGCGATCTCAGCGCCCCGGCCAGGAACAGCACATCATGCCCACGGCAGCACCAACATCAGGAAACGCCTGGCCATGGGGCGACGAGTCGGCAGGCGAACTCGGCGTATGCGTGTCGAATATTGGGCCTCATTCGCTCTGCGAGTACTCATGCGGGTCAGCCGCCGCCAAGAGCGCCCGTTCGACCTCGTCGAGAGCGAGCCGCACCGCCCCAGGGCGACCGACCGGCTGCCGAGGGTGGAGGCCTCCACCCGGATGGGGAACAGGCACAGTTCGGCCAGCTCCTCGCGCAGTGGTGGCTTGGCGAGCAGTTTCGCGCGACTCTGGGGCTCCTCCCGCTCTCCGATGACCTGGGAAACAGGTTCGGCGGCTTCCTCGCCGGTCTGCTGATCTCCACGATCACCGTGCTCGCCGGAGCCTCCGGTGCCGACACGGCGGTCCTTTCCGTCGTGGCATCGCGCCCGGGAACCCTCCACTCAGCGGGCGGGAGGGGCCGGAACCCTGGTGATGGGACCGACCAGGAGATCCTTCGCGGATCGTACGAACTCGGTGACGAGTGGGTTGGTGTCCGCGGCCCGGGTGGCCACGACGATCTGGCAAGGCTCGATCCCGTCGAGCGCAACGGTGACCAGGCCGGGGCGCAGGGTGTAGCGCCGGTCGCCGGCCGGGACGACGGCGATGGCGGTGCCGTCGGCGATGGCCTCGAGTTTGTCCTCGTAGGTCTCGGCCAAGGTAGGACCCACCGGGGCGGGTTCGCTGCCCGATCGGGGTTCGAGCCGCCAGAAGGTGGTCCATTCGACGCCCATCCCGGTACAGCCCACCAGTGGTTCTGCGGCGATGTCGTCGGCCGTGACCACCTCTTTCCCCGCGAGGTGGTGCGAGGCGGGCACGAGCAGGACCCGGGCCTCGGAGTACAGGACCGTCACCTCCAGATCCTCGGCCGGGATCGGCAGCGGCGTACGGGTGACCAGGACATCGACCTGGCGCTCCGGCAGCGCGGAGGCGTCCTGCGAGCCGAGATGACGCGTACGGACGTGGGCGTCGGGACAGCGATGGCGCAGGTCGCGCACGGCGGGTGTGATGACGAGGTCGTCGACGTAGCCGATGGTGATCGTGCGCGCCGGCGCCGCGGCCCGGGCGGTCTGGACCGCCTGCCGGGCGCCGTGCAGCAGTTGCTGTGCCTGGGGCAGGAAAGCCGCGCCCGCAGCGGTGAGGCGGCTGCCCTGGGTGGTGCGCTCCAGCAGGCGCACGCCGAGAGTGTTCTCCAGGCGCTGGATCTGACGGCTCAGGGAGGGCTGGGCGACACGCAGTTCCTCGGCCGCCCGGGCGAAGTTCAGCTGCTCGGCGACGACCGTGAAGTACCGGACCAGCCGCAGGTCCAGATCGGGAAGCATGCCCCGAGACTAGGGACTGTTTCTTAGATCAGGTCCGGAGCCAGATGACCAGGGCGGCCAGGGTGACGGTGCCGAGGAAGATGTAGGCGCGCTTGTCATAGCGTGTGGCCACCGCCCGGAAGTTCTTCAGCCGGTTGATGGCCCGTTCGACGACGTTGCGCGCCTTGTAGCGCTCGGCATCGAAGCCGGTGGGCCGTCCCCCGGCAGAGCCGCGCCGGCGGCGGTTGGCGCGCTGGTCACGGGGTTCGGGGATGGTGTGGCGGATGTTGCGGCGGCGCAGGTAGAGGCGGTTGGCGCGCGAGGAGTACGCCTTGTCCGCGGCCACGCTGTCGGGCCGGGTACGCGGGCGTCCCGGCCCTGGCCGAGGGACCCGCACGGCCCGCAGTACCCGTCGCAACTGTGGGCTGTCGCCGTACTGGCCCGGCGTCAGGATCAGGGACAGCGCCCGGCATCGGCCGTCCGCCGACAGGTGGATCTTGGTGGTGAACCCGCCACGGGAACGGCCTAGGCATTCCCCAATCTGACCACCTCCGCCAGCCGGGCGGCCAGGGTGGCCAACGCCGGATCGCCCCGGTTTGCCCCAGCGGCGTCCCCCTTTTGCCGGCCGGGCGGTGTGGGGCCGGGCGGCGGGGTTCGGGGCGCGCCGGCGGCGTGCTGGTGAGCCCGGACAGTGGTGGAGTCCACCGAGATGTCCCAGTCCACCTGGCTCTGGGCGTCCTGCTCAGTCTGGATCGCGGTCAGCAGGCGCTGCCAGGTGCCGTCGGCCGACCAGCGTCGGTGCCGCTTGTAGACGGTGATCCACGGGCCGAATCGTTCGGGCAGGTCGCGCCAGGGCAGGCCAGTGCGAGCCCGGTACAACACGCCGTTGATCGTCTTTCGGTGGTCGTTCCACCGGCCGCCCTGTCGACCGCCTTCGGGCAGAAGCGGCTCCAGCCGCTCCCACTCCGCGTTGGTTAAGTCACCTCGCCCCATACGCCTATCGTGACGATCCAGGAACACTCAGTCAGCAGATCTGAGAAACAGCTCCTAGTCCTCCGTTATGCACTTCTTGCATCACGGGGTGCAAGGCAGGTCTTGGACGCCTGTGCCGGTCCGGTGGTGTCATTCCTGGCATGACCATTGTCTTTGTCCACGGCGTCCCGGTGACCTCCGCAGTCTGGACGCCCCTGATCAGCGAGCTGCCCAAGTCCCAGCAGCAGGAGGTGGTCCGGCTCTCACCTCCGGGCTTCGGCGCCGCGCTTCCCGCACGCTTCGGCGCCACGTTCCTGGACTACCGGGATTGGCTCATCGACGAGCTGTCACGGCTCAGGACCCCGGTGGACCTGGTCGGCCACGACTTCGGCGGCGGTTACGTGCTGGAGGTCGCGATGGCCCGTCCCGACCTGGTGCGCAGCTGGACCAGCGACACCATCGGCGGGTACGAACCGGACTTCACGTGGCATGAGATCGCCAAGATCTGGCAGACGCCGGGGGATGGGGAACGCCACGTCGAGGAGACCTTCTCGGGAGACGCCGCGGACCGCACGGCGCGCATGATCTCGTGGGGCATCCCGGAGCCGGCGGCCGGCGAGGTGGCGCTCGGGCAGGGCCCGGAGATGGGCAGGGCCATTCTGTCGCTGTACCGCTCCGTGCCCGAGAACATGCTGGCCGAACGCGGGCGCATGCTGGCGGCGGCCGCGGCCCGGCCCGGTCTGGTTCCCGTGGCCGCCGACGACCTCACTGCCGGCAGCGTCGCCCTCCGCCACCGCGCCGCCCAGCGCGCCGGCGCCCGTGCCGTCGACCTCGACGGGCTCGGTCACTGGTGGATGCTTCAGGACCCGGCCCGGTCCGCCCGCATGTTGTCGGACTTCTGGGACGGCCTGTGAAGCGGCGCATCCGGAAGTCATCGATCTTGAACACCGCGCGACACGATCACGGAAAGACCGCCGTCACCTCATGACCATGCACATCCCCGATCAGACCGGCCGGACCGCCATCATCACCGGCGGCAGCAGCGGCATCGGCAAGGCCGCCGCCGCCGCACTGGCGGCGAAGGGCGCACGGGTCATCCTCGCCGTGCGCGACCAGACCCGCGGCCGCGCGGCCGCCGCCGAGATGGGCGGCCTCACCGAGTCACGCCCGCTCGACCTCGGGTCGCTGGCCTCCGTACGTGAGTTCGCCCGCACGGTGAACGGCCCCGTCGACTATCTGATCAACAACGCCGGCACCATGACCGACACCCTGCGGCACACCACCGACGGCTTCGAGAGCCAGCTCGGCGTCAACCATCTCGGGCACTTCGCCTTGACGAATCTGCTCCTGACCCAGATCACCAGGCGGGTGATCACCGTGTCCTCCACCAATTACCGCAGCGCCCACATCGACTTCGAGGACCTGCAATGGCAACGACGGCCCTACCGGCCGTTCGGCGCCTACGGACAGACCAAGCTGGCCAACCTGCTGTTCACCCGGGAACTGCAACGCCGCCTGAACAGGGCCGGCTCACCGATCCTGGCCACGGCAGCCCATCCCGGCTGGGCGGCCACCGGATTCACCATGACCACCGGCCGGCGGCTCCTTGACCACGCCCTCGCACTGGGCACGCGGCTACTGGCCCAAAGCCCCGAAGGCGGGGCCCGGCCGACCCTGCTGGCCACCATCGGCGACGTCCCCGGCGCCAGCTTCTCCGGCCCCAGCCGGTTCGGAGTACGCGGCCCCGCCGCCCTCGAAGAACTGTCCGGCGAAGCACTCGACGACGCCGCCGCCCAAAAGCTCTGGGAGGTCTCCGAACACCTCACTCATGTCAAGTTCCCCCTGCCCACCGCCTGAGCAGTAGATCGCGCCCCGGCAGCCCCGCCCACGACCTGCTGCCCGAGGCCGTCGCCCGGTACAGCGAAGTGGCTGACCAAGGTGGCTTCCCCGCCGACGACCCCCGCGGCGCCGGCTTCACAGCCGGCGCTCTCCTTGTCCGTCGGCGTTGCTTGAGGACGTGGCATGCGCAGGCCCCCGAGAGCTTCGCTGCGCATGATCGCAGCATAGGAACTTGCAGAACCCGATGGAAGGCTTTTCAGAAAATTTCTGGAAGAATTCAGGCGTCATTACTCCCCATTATGGGCGAAATGTCTCTTTTTGGATGCATGCACCTGCCATCGAGCGGCCCGCGTCCCTGGCTATGCCGACCCATCGCGCGGCTTGAGATCATATGGCTCTATATTCGATCTCGTCGGCGTCGAAATTTGCTGAAATCTTCCAAGCATCTACCTGGCATCTAGGAGAACCGATGCGCAGATCGTTAGCCGCGCTGCTCAGCCTTGCGCTTGCCGTAGCGCCGACCCCGGCGGTCGCCGCCGCCGCACCACCACCTGCGTCCCAAGCAGGGCCGAACTCCCAACGCATCACGTTGATCACCGGAGACGTCGTCACGGTGGCCGGCGGTCGCGACGGCCTGCGGTTGCTGGCCTTCGAGCCGGGCTCCGGCCGCGAGGGGATCGGCTACCGAGTCACCAAGGGCCGCGACGGCGCCCTGTCGGTCGTCCCGGGTGACGCCCTCGACCTGCTCGCCAACGGGCGGCTGGACCCGCGTCTGTTCGACCTTGACCGCCTGATCGACGATCACTATAGCGACGACAAGAGCAAGGCGTTGGCCGTACTCGTGCAGGGCCCCAAGGGGCGCTCGACCGCCGGAGCCCAGCAGGTGATGAAGGACGCCAGGCTCCGAAAGTCGCTGCCACGGCTCGCGATGAGCTCCTTCGCCGTGGACAAGACGAAGACCACCGCACAGTGAAGGCGCTGGTGGGCGGCGAGCGCTCACCGCGCGCCTTCGTCGGTGAGGTGGGCAAGCTGTGGCTGGACGGCCGGGTCAAGGCCACGCTGACCGAGAGTGTGCCGCAGATCGGCGCTCCGCAGGTCTGGCAGTCGGGTCACACCGGTGAGGGTGTGAAGGTGGCGGTGCTCGACACCGGCTACGACACCGACCATCCGGACCTGGCGGGCAAGGTGATCGACTCGCAGGACTTCACCGGCCAGGGCGTGGAAGACGTGGCCGGACACGGCACGCACGTCGCCGCCACGATCGCCGGGACCGGGGCGACCACGAGTGGAGCGGGCAAGGGTGTGGCGCCAGGGGCCGACCTGGTCGTCGGCAAGGTGCTCGGGAACGACGGCTCCGGCGTCGAATCCGACATCATCGCGGGAATGGAGTGGGCCACGACGACCGCCGGCGCGAAGGTCGTCAACATGAGCCTCGGCGGGCCGGACACCGCGGGCGTCGACCCCATGGAGCAGGCGGTGAACGACCTGTCCGCGCAGACGGGCGCGTTGTTCGTCATCTCCGCGGGCAACGAGGGGCCTCGCTCGCAGACCATCGGCTCTCCTGGCTCGGCGGACGCCGCGGTCACGGTGGGGGCGGTCGACAAGCAGAACGTGCTGGCCGAGTTCTCCAGCAGCGGGCCTCGCGTAGGAGACCTCGCCGTCAAGCCCGACATCACCGCGCCGGGAGTGGACATCGTCGCCGCGAAAGCGGGCGGTGGCCTGCGCTCGGCGTCGGGGACGTCGATGGCGGCGCCGCACGTGGCCGGCGCGGCGGCGCTTTTGGCGGAGCTGCACCCGGATTGGCCGGCTACCCGGCTGAAGGCTGCTCTGACTAGCAGCGCCGTTCCCACTCCTGGGCTGACCGCCTTCCAGCAGGGCACCGGCCGGGTTGATGTGAACGCCGCCGCGACAGCGACAGTGATCGCTGAGGGAGCCCCGGTCTTCGGTCCGGTGTCCTCGACCGTGAACGCACCGGTCACGCGTACCGTCAGCTATCGCAACCTCGGCAGCACACCTGTCACCCTGACCCTGGAGGTGAGTGCGGCCGGGGCTCCGGCCGGCCTGTTCACGGTGAGCGCGACCAGCGTGACCGTTCCCGCCAGCGGGACCGCGGACGTCACCGTGACTGTCGACGGCCACGGCCGGCCGGTCGGCTCCTATTCCGGGCAGCTCACGGCCACCACCGGCAGCGAGGTCATTCGCACGGCCATCGGCGCCTACGTCCAGCCCGAGCAGCACACGCTGAACCTCGTCGTCAAGGACCGCCTGGGCGCACCCGCCAACACCACGGTGTGGGTCTTCTCCCGCCAGTCGGACACCGAGACGCCGGTCGCGATCGCCAACGGCAGTGGCACGATCGACCTGCCGGCAGGCTCCTACTACCTCGGCGCTCTCATCAAGACCGACGACACGTGGACGATGGCGGTCGTGCCCGCGAACATGTCGCAGGACCGGACGATCATCCTCGACTCGCAGCAGGCCAAGAAGGCCACGGTCACGGTGGGCGAGCCGACTGCCCGGCAGATCCTGCGCGAGACGTACGTGAACTTCCACTACGGCGTCGAGGACGGGCTCTACACCGGGTTCAGCATGGCGGATTACGTCCTCCCGGTCAGCGACCAAGGCATCACCTACACCGCCATCGCCTACTTCGACAAGGAAGGTTCCTCGGCGACCAGTCCCAGCCCGTACTTCTACCGCATCGTCGACCAGCGCAGCGGGGTGCCCAGCGAGCCGACCTTCCAGGGAACGCCGGCCAACCTGACGAAGGTCGACGTCACCTACCGCGGCACGGCGTCGTACGCGAGCTTGCTCGTCCAGCCCGAGTTCGACACGGGGCTCAGCTCTCCGGCGGCCCTGATCTACTCGCCGGTCAAGATGCCGTCGGTGGTGACCGAGTACCGGACGCCGGGACGCTGGCGCGGCCTGCTCCGGTTCGACGGAAAGCAGGTCCTCTCCGATCCCCGGGAGTTCGGCTCCGGCCTGGACAACACGGAGACGTGGAACGGCGCGGTTATCGGGCCCGCCCTCCCCGCGAAGAATGGCTATTGGAGTGGTACGGCTTGGCGTGACAACAACGAGATGGTGTTCAACTACATCAAGCTCCACTCCGACTCGGAGGCCGGTCACGGTGGTGAGAACGCCGACACCGAGGGGTCGATGCGCCTGTTCCGCGACGACCAGCAGATCTGGTCCAACTTCGTGAAGCCGCGTACCTGGCTCGTCCCGGTGACCGTCCCGGAGGCCCCCTCGCAGTACAAGCTCACCGCTTCGGCCACCAACAGAAATGGCGCCACGTCCACCCAGATCGATACGGAATGGACCTTCACCTCCGATGCCACGGCGAACGGGCCGCTCCCGCTGATGGTGGTGCGGTATCGGCCGGACGGACTGGACGAGCTGAACCGCGCGGCGGCCGGAACGGTGACCCCCGTGGTCACAAGCGTCCAGCGGGAGCCGGGCCAGGCCGTCACGTCCCTGGCCTCCTGCCTGATCGAGTCCTCCGTCGACGACGGCTCCACCTGGACGACGGTGGCCCAAGGGTCGACGTGCGGAACCCCGCAGATCACTAACCCGGCCGCCCCCGGCTTCGTGTCCTTGCGCGCGACGCTGGCCGATCAGGCGGGCAACACCGCCAAGCAGACGATCATCCGGGCGTACCAGGTGAAGGAGGCGCCGGGGTCGACGCGCATCCGCGTGCAGAAGGACGCGGGGGCGGGCAACAGGATCACGATCCGCGGCAACGTCAGCCCGCTCACCTGGTCTGCCGGTCGTGACTGCGTGAAGGTCTCGACCGCTGTGTGGGACTGCTGGGTGCCGGGCATCCCGGCCGGCCAGGCGTTCGAGTACAAGCCGTTGATCAACGACTCTGTGTGGTCGATCGGGAGCAACTACCACGGTGTGGGAGGAACCACCCAGGAGATCACGCCCACCTTCTGACCGAGACCAGACCGGGCTTCCCGCGGGGCGGGAAGCCCGGTCTTCTCAGCGTCGAGTGTCCCCACGCGTCAGGTTCGGCGGCGTGCCGCGACGGTCTCGTAGCCGATCAGGTCGTCGGGCACCGCGTCGGGGACGATCTCGTCGAATCTCGCCAGCACCCGGACCCGCATGGCGGCCAGCGCGATGACGGCGATCGCGGCGGCGAAGCAGACGTACATGAAGCCGATGCCGCGTCCGGCGCCGACGCCGATGACGGCGCCCACGGTGCCCGCGAGCGGTCCGCCTGGGGCCAGCAGCGGTTCGAACAGCGCCGCGCCGTACGGTGCCACCAGACCGAAGCCGATCGGGAGGGTGGACCAGGCGACCAGGGTGTTGAGCGCGATGACCCGGCCGTGGTACCGCTGCGGCACCTTGACCTGGATGATCGTGGCGTAGACCCCGTTGACGAGCGTGAGGCACAGCGACATGCCGAACGCGCCCACGGCGATCGTCTGCACGTTCCCCTGCAGCCCCGTGACCAGGCAGGCGAGCGACAGGGCGAGGGTGGCGAGCAGCACGCCGCGCAGCCGCCGCCGGCGAGGGCCGCCCCACACGGCCATCGCCAGGCCGCCCGCGAGCGTGCCGAGGCCCCCGGCGAACGACACCTGCGCCACGTCCGGCAGACCCGCGAACGCCAGCACCAGCGGCGAGATCATCAGGAAGAGCGGCGAGAGGAAGACGTTCAGCACCGCGAAGAAGCCGAGCATGCCGCGGAAACCCCGGTTGCCCCAGGAGTAACGCAGCCCGTTCAGCATCTCGGTGACGATCGGTTCCCTGCGCGTAGCGGCCATCGTCCGGGGGAAACGCGTCACGATCACCGCGGCGATCGCCACGACGTAGCTCGCCACGTCGATAGCGAGGATGCCCTCGACGCCGATGGCGGCCATCAGCCCGGCCGCGACGACGGGCACGACAAGCTGCGCCGAGCCCGTCGCCATCTGCACGACGCCGTTGGCGTGACCGAGGAAGCGTTTGGGCACGAGCTGCGGTATCGCCGACGTGTACGCCAGACGCTGGAACGTCAGGGCGACCGACAGGCAGGCCAGCAGCGGGTAGACGTGCCAGGTCGTCAGTCCCCCGGTCCAGAGCAGTGCACCGAAGATGAGCTGGGTGGACATCGCCGCCGCGTCGGCGGCGAGCAGCACCCTGCGCCGGTCGAAGCGGTCCACCACGGCCCCGGCGAGCGGCGCGATCAGGATGCCCGGCACGAGTCCGAGCACCGCGAGCAGCGCGAAGCTCACCAGGGATCCCGTCGCGGTGTAGATCCAGATGGGGATCGCGAACTCGGTCAGCGCGGCGCCGATCATCGACACGAGCTGACCTGCCGCGATGACGCCGAAGCGACGCATGCTCGGCCTCGGCCCCCGCTGCTCGGGCGGCGGGTCGGCCGCCGCGGACGCGCCCTGCAGCCACCAGGTGGAGCTCTCGGTGCGGCCGAGCCGGTCGGGCTCGCCCTCGGCGAGCGCGACGTGCGTCCGGGTGACGATCTCGGCGAGCTCGGCGGCGCGGTAACGCAGGAAGAAGTGGCCCGCCTCGTCCAGCACGGCCACGGCCGTGGTGGCGCTCAGCAGGTGCCATTCGCGGAAACGTTCCTGGTAGAACTCGGTCGCAGGGTCGCGCTCGCCCACGACCGAGACGATGGGGGCGCGTAGTGGCCGTCCGTCCTGTTCGAACAGCCGGGTGAAGTAGCGCTCCGCCTCCCTGGTGCCCTTTCTGCGGTTGTCGATGACCAGTTTGAGCTGGTCGCGTCCCAGCTCGTCCACCTCCAGCCCGGCCGCTCGCAGCGCGTTGGCCCACAGCTGGTCGCTGCGCAGGCGTTCCAGCGCCTCGGTGACCCCTGTCCACCGCGTTCTCGCGAAGGGGAAGATGCCGCCCAGGTAGACGGCGTCCACCTCGCGTCCGGCCGCCTCCAGCCGGCGGGCGATCTCGACCGTCAGCATGACGCCGAGCCCGCAGTGGCCGTACAGGACGAGCGGGCCCGCCACCTTCGCCAGGATCTCCTCGGCGCACGCGGCCGCCACCTCGTCGAGCGGCCTGGACTCCTCCCCCAGCTCGTGGCCGGGGACCGCGATCGAGTACAGGGCCCAGCCAGCGGGCAGCGCGTCGGCCAGCGGCTTGTAGATGACGGCGCTGCCGCCGCCGTACGGGGCGCACACGATGGTCCCGGTCGTCTGCCGGGCGGGGGTGAGCCGGTGCAGCAGTGCGCGTGGGCCGTCCTCGCCGCGTTCCAGGAGCCCGGCCAGCTCGCGGACGGTGGGATGGCGGAACAGGTCCATGATGGTGACCAGCCGATCCGGGGCGACGGCGCGCAACCGTGCGACGACCTGCATCGCGCGCAGGGAGTGCCCGCCGAGGTCGAAGAAGTCGTCGGCCGCGCCGACCTCGTCCACGCCGAGCACGGCCGACCAGACGGCGGCCACCGCCTGCTCCGTCGGCGTGGCGGGCGGTTCCCACTCGGTCTCGCGGTCGAGGCCGGGCTCGGGCAGCGCGTCCCGGTCGACCTTGCCGTGCGCCTTCAGCGGCAGGGTGTCCAGCCAGACGTACCGGCTGGGGATCATGTAGTCGGGCAGCAGCGCCCGCAGGGCCTCGCGGAGGTCCGCCGCGCCGGGCCGGGGACCGGCCTCCGGCCCGGCCAGGTAGGCGACGAGCCGGTCCGACCGGAGTTCCGCCACCGCCTGGGAGACGCCCGGCAGCGTGGTGAGCACCGACTCGATCTCGCCGAGCTCGACCCGGTAGCCGCGGATCTTCACCTGGTGGTCGGTCCTGCCGAGGAACTGCAGGTTTCCGTCGGGCAGCCAGCGGCCGAGGTCGCCGGTGCGGTACAGCCGCGCCCCCGGCGGGCCGTACGGGTCGGGGACGAACCGCTCGGCGGTCAGGCCGGGCCTGCCGAGGTATCCGCGGGCCAGCCGGTCGCCGCCCAGGTGGATCTCGCCGGGGACGCCCACGCCGACGGGACGCAGGTGCTCGTCCAGGACGCGTACGACGGCCCCGGGCAGCGGCCTGCCGATCGGCAGGGTCGCGCCGCCATGGGCGCTGGCCGGGTCGACGGCATAGGTCGTCATGCCCACGGTGGCCTCGGTGGGACCGTAGTGGTTGACGACCGCGCACCGTCCGGCCGCCACCACCTCGTCCGCGAGCGCCTGACCGGCCGCCTCTCCCCCGAGGATCAGCAGCCGCTTGGGCAGCAGCTCCGCGGCGGGGGCGTCGGCCAGCAGCGCCGCCAAGTGCGACGGGGTGATCTTCATGTAGTCCGGGCCGATGCCGGCGAGCCTCCTGGCCAGTTCGGGGGCCGAGGTGCGGGCGGGCACCAGGTGCAACGTCCCGCCCGTCGCCAGCGACAGGTAGAACACCGTCACGCCGAAGTCGAAGGCCAGCGACTGGAGCAGCACGAACACGCCCCCGGGCACGACGCCCAGCCGCTCGCGGACGCCGAGGAGGTAGGTGACGGCCTCGCGGTGCTGGACCGCGACCCCCTTGGGGGTGCCGGTGGTCCCGGAGGTGTAGATCACGTACGCGAGGTCGCCGGGGCGCACGTCCGCGTCCACCGGGCCGTCCTCCTCGCCGTCGGTGTCGTCCAGGGTGAACGTGGGCAGGCCGGGAGGCAACCGGTCCCGGGTCCCCTCGGTGACGACGGCGGCCAGGGCGCCCGAGTCGGACACGGCGTGGGAGAGACGGGCGGCCGGGTGCTCGGGATCGAGCGGCACGTACGCGCCGCCCGCCTTGAGCACGCCGAGGACGGCGACCGCCACGTCGGCCGACTGCTCCATGCACACCGCCACCCGCGTGTCCCTGCCGACGCCGCGCCGTCGCAGGAACCGGGCCAGCCGGTTGGCCCTGCGGTCCAGCTCGGCGTACGTGAGGGTGGCGTCTCCGCAGGCCACCGCCGTGGCGGACGGGTGGCCGCCGGTCAGCTCGTGGAGCAGCCGCCGCTCGGGCCGTGGGAGGGAGGGCGCGGTGCCGAACGCCAGCACCTCCGCCCGTTCGGCGGCGTCGAGCAGGTTCAGCTCGGAGATCCGGGTGGACGGCTCGGCGGCGACGGCACCGAGCAGGGTCACGAACCGGGCGGCCAGGCGCTCCATCGTCTCGGGCAGGAAGAGCGCCGTGTTGTAGACGATGTGGCCGTCCAGCCCGTCGCCGGTCTGCCGCAGGTAGAGGGTGAGGTCGAAGCGTGTGGTGGCGGCGTCCACGCGATACTCGGCCATGCGCAGCCCGGTCTCCCACCGGGCGGGGGCCTGGAAGTTCTGCAGGGCGAACATGACCTGGAACACCGGCGAGCGGCTGACGTCACGCTTCAGGTTCAGTTCGCCGACGAGCCGGTCGAAGGGCAACCCCTGGTGGGCGAAGTCGTCGAGCGTGGCGTCGCGCACCCGGTCGAGCAACTCGGTGAAGGGCGGGTCGCCGCTGAGGTCCGCCCGCATGGCCAGCGTGTTCACGAAGACGCCCACGGTGCGTTCCAGCTCCGGCGTCTCCCGGCCGCTGACGGGCGAGCCGACCGCGAAGTCCCGCTGGCCGGAGTGGCGGAACAGCAGCACCTGGAAGGCGGCCAGCAGGGTCATGTACAGGGACGCCCCTCGGCCGCGTGCCAGGTCGGCGACGCGTCCGGCTGTCTCCTGCCCGACCTTGAAGCGCAGCCCGGCGCCGGCGAACGTCTGCTCGGCCGGCCTGGGCCAGTCGCTGGGCAGGTCGAGTGCCGGCACGCCGGACAGCCGCCGCGTCCAGTACGCCGGCTCCTGCTGCCTTTCTTCCTGGGCCCGCTGCCAGAGGGCGTAGTCGCCGTACTGCACCGGGGGCTCCTCCAGCGGGGACGGCTCACCGGCCCGGAAGGCGTCGTGCAGGGTGAGCGCCTCGCTGAGCACCAGGTCGTACGACCAGCCATCGATGACCGCGTGGTGGGCGGTCAGCAGCAGCACGTGCTCCTCCGGGCCGAGCCGGACAAGAAGGGCGCGCAGGAGCGGCCCCGACGTCAGGTCGAACGGCCGGGCGAGCTGGGCGGCGCACAACTCCGCCGCGCCGGCCTCGTCGGACTCGGCGACGGTGAACTCCACCGCGGGCTCGTCCTCGATCACGACCGCGGGCCGCCCCTCGCCGTCGGTGACGAAGCGCGTGCGCAGGCTCTCGTGCCGGGCGGCGACCTCCCGCAGTGCGCGGGCCAGCGCCTCGGCGTCGAGGTCGCCGGAGAGCCTGGTGCCGAGCGGCACGGTGTAGGCGGCGGTCCCCGGCGCGTACTGCTCCATGAACCACAGGCGTTCCTGGGCGTGCGACAGCGGCGGCGTCCGGCCCTCAGGCCGCCTCGGAACGGACGAGGCGGCGGCGCGACGGCGCAGCAGCCCGGACAGCACCGCCTGCTTGGCCGGGGACAGCCCGTCGTCGAGTGTGGTCATCGGGCGCTCAGCGGACGCATGTCCGTCCAGACCTCGTCGATGTGGGCCAGGCAGTCCTCCCTGCCGCCGGTGAAACCGGTCCACCGCCAGCCCTCGGGGACCGTCCGGTCGCCGGGCCAGAGGGAGTACTGCTCCTCGTCGTTGATCACTACGTGGTACGTCGTCACTGTTCCTCGTCTTTCTGGTCGAGCAGGCGCAGCGCCTCCTCGTCGGACAGCCCGGCGAGCGAGTCGAGGAGCAGTGCCTCGACCGCGCCGGCGAACTCCGCCACCGTGCGCCGGGTGAACAGCGTCCGGATCGGCACCTCGACGCCGATCACCGCCCTGAGCCTGGCCGCGATGCGGACGGCGAGCAGCGAGTGCCCGCCGAGGTGGAAGAAGTCGTCGTACGCGCCGACGGCGGCGACGCCGAGCAGGTCCGCCCAGACCTCGGCGACCAGCGCCTCGGCGTCGGTGCGCGGCGCGACGAAGGAACGTTCCCTGGCGGGCTCGGGATCTGGCAGCGCCGCGCGGTCGACCTTGCCGTTCCCGGTGAGCGGAAGCCGGTCCAGGAGCGTCCAGGCGCCCGGCACCAGGTGCGCGGGGAGCCGTTCTTCCGCGTGGCGGCGCAGTTCCTCCGCCGTCGCCCGGCCCACCACGTACGCGACCAGCAGGTCACCGCGGGCGGCGACGGCCGCCTGGCCCACGTCCGGGTGCGCGAGCAGGCAGGCCTCGACCTCGCCCGGTTCGATCCGGTAGCCGCGCACCTTGACCTGGGAGTCGAGCCGTCCGAGGAACTCCAGGGTGCCGTCGCGCCGCCACCTGGCCCGGTCGCCGGTGCGATAGAGCCTTCCGCCGCCCGGTGTGAACGGGTCGGGCGTGAACGCCGCCGCCGTCGTCGCGGGCCGTCCCGCGTAGCCGCGCGCCACTCCCGCGCCTCCTACGCACAGCTCGCCGGGGGCGCCCGGCGGCACCGGTTCGCCGCTCTCGCCGAGCAGCCACACCGTGGTCTCGCCCACCGGCCGGCCGATGGCCGGGCGCAGGCCGTCGTCCACCAGGTCGGCGGACGTGGCGATGACCGTCGCCTCGGTCGGGCCGTAGGTGTTGACCAGCCGGACGCCGGGGAAGCGGCGCTTCCACCTCGACACCGCGGCGGCGTCCGCCTGCTCCCCGCCGAGGATGACCAGGCGGAGCGACGGCGGCCAGTCCACCTCGTCCACGACGTCGACCAGGTGGTGCCAGTAGGCCGTGGGCAGGTCGAGCACGGTGACGTCCCTGCCCTCGGGGGAGGCGAGCAGGTCGGGCAGGGCGGCGCCGCCGTCCGGCAGGAGAAGCAGCGTGGCTCCCGAGACCAGCGTCGGGTACACCTCTTCGACGTGGGCGTCGAAGCCGAACGAGGCGAACTGCACGACGACGTCGCCGGGTCCCAGCTCGTACACGGCGGCCATCCAGCGGATGCGGGCCGCCAGCGCGGCGTGCTCGACCACCACGCCCTTGGGGACGCCGGTCGAGCCGGAGGTGTAGATGACGTACGCTGCGTCACGCGGGTGCGGCTCCGGCTGTGCGAGCGCCTGCCCGGACAGGTTCCGCAGGTCATCCGGGGTGAGCACGGCCGCGGCGCCGCTGTCGGCGAGCAGCCGCTCCCGCCTGGGGGCGGGGTCGGCGGGATCGAGCGGCAGGTAGGCGGCGCCGGCCCGGAGCACGCCGAGCAGCGCGACGACGGCGTCCATGCCACGCGGCAGCGCCACTCCGACGACGTGCCCGCGGCCGACGCCGCTCCGGTGAAGGGTGGCGGCCAGCGCGTCGGCCCGCGTCACAAGCTGTCGGTAGGACAGCAGGTCGCCGCCGCACCGCAGGGCGACGGCGTCAGGAGTGTGCTCGGCGCTCCGGGCGACGAGCGCGGGCACCAGCCCTGCGGCGAGGACGGGTGCGGGGCCGGCGGCGACGGGTGCGGGGCCTGTGGCCAGGGCGCGCAGCTCGGCGTCGTCGGCGGGCGTCAGCAGGGGCAGCGAGCTCATCCGGCGGCCGGGGTCGGCGACGATCCCCTGGCAGAGGGTGTGGAACCGCTCGGCCAGCCGCTCCACCGTCGTCGCGTCGAACAGATCGGCGTCGTAGGTGAGGACCAGCGACAGAGCGCCGGGCTCGCGCCACACGTCGAGCGCCAGGTCGAGCTTGGCCTGGGCGTGGCCGTCCTCGAACAACTCCGCCTCCAGGCCGCCGAAGCGGGCGCCGGGCGCGTGCGGACCGGTGTCCTGGCTGTGCAGGATCATCATCGTCTGAAACAGCGGTGTCCGGCCGAGGTCGCGCCCGATGCCGAGCTCGTCGACGAGCAGCTCGTACGGCACCTCCCGGCCGGCCAGGTCCTCCATGACGGTCCGCCGGGCGGCGGCCAGGAGGTCGCGGAACGACGGGTCGCCCCGCAGGTCGGCGCGCAGGGCGACGGTGTGGGTGAGGTTGCCGAACACCGGCTCCAGCTCGACGCGGTCCCGTCCGGCGGTCACTGAGCCCACCACGACGTCGTCCTGGCCGCAGTGCCGCGACAGCAGCACCTGGTACGCGGTCAGCAGGACCATGAACAGGGTGGCGTCGTGCTCCCTTGCCACCCGTTCCAGCCCGGCTGCCGTCTCCTCCGGCAGGTGGGCACGGACGCGGCCCCCACGCCGCATGCCGGCGGACGTCCGGGGGCGGTCGGTGGGCAGGTCGAGCACCGGCGGGTCGGCGAGCCTGCGCCGCCAGTACGCCAACGGCGCCGACAGGTCCCTGCCGCGCTGCCAGGCGGCCACGTCCCCGTGCTGCAGGACGGGCTCGGTGAGCCGGCGGCCCGCGTACAGTCCTGCCAGGTCGTCCATGAGGACGTTGAGCGACCAGCCGTCGCCCAGGATGTGGTGGATCACCCAGCACAGGACGTGGTCGTCGTCGGCGAGCCGGACGAGGGTGAGGCGATACGGCGGCGCGGCGGCCAGGTCGAACGGCGCGTTGACGCGGGCGGCCACCAGCCTGCGGGCCTCGTTCTCGTCACGGGCGGCGAGATCCTCCCACTCGTCCTTGTCGCGGGCGGCGAGGTCCGCCCGTTCGTCCTCGTCGGAGGCGACGAGGTCCTCCCATTCCGGTCCCGCCGAGGGGTGGACGACGGCGATCGGCACGCCGTCCGCCTCGGGGAAGCTGGTGCGCAGCGACTCGTGCCGCGCGCGGGCCCCCGCGACCGCGCGGGCGAGCGCCGCCCGGTCCAGTGGGCCACGCAACCGCCGGACCAAGTACATGTTGGCGGAGCTGTCGTCGGGATTGAGCCGCTGCAGGAACCAGAGCCGCTCCTGGGCCGCCGACAGCGGCGGCGGTGTGCCCGGCGGGCGCGGGACGACCCGTACGTCGCCTCCCGGCCGGGCCGCGGTGCCGTCCCCGGTGTCGAGCTCCGCGGCGAGCGCCGCGACCGTGGGGTGGTCGAACAGAGCCCGTACCGCCACCTCGGTCCCGAGCGCCCGGGTGAGGCGGGCGGCGGCGCGGGAGGCGAGCAGCGAGTGGCCACCGAGGTCGAAGAAGCCGTCGTCCGCGCCCACGGCGTCGAGGCCGAGCACCTCGGCGAAGACCTCCGCCACCAGGCGCTCGGCCGGCGTCGCGGGCGGCCGGTCACCGCGTACGACGTCCGGGTCGGGCAGCGCGGCCCGGTCCACCTTGCCGTTGGGGGTGAGCGGCAGCGCGGGCACCGGCACGAACGACGCGGGCACCATGGGCGCCGGCAGCATCGCGCGGGCGTGCGCGGCCAGCGCTTGCGGAATCGCCTCGCCATGCCCCTCCGGTGCGGAGGACTCGCCGGAGCTGTCCGGCCCGGAGAGGGCGCCTGGCCTGTCCTGCCCGGAGAGCGCGCCGGACCCTTCCGGCGCGAAGGGGGTACCGGAGCTGTCCGGCGCGAAGGGTGTGCTGGAGCTGTCCGGCGGTGGGGGTGCGCTCGTGGGCACGACGTAGGCGACGAGCCGGTCGCCGCGCACCACGACCGCGGCCTGCGCGACCGAGGGGTGCTCCATCAGCCGCGCCTCCACCTCGCCCGGCTCGATGCGGTGGCCGCGCAGCTTCACCTGCTCGTCGGTCCTGCCCAGGCATTCGACCTCGTCACCGCGCCACCTGGCCAGATCGCCCGTGCGGTACATACGGGTGCCCGGCGGCCCGTAGGGGTCGGGGAGGAAGCGCTCGGCCGTGAGCCCCGGCCGGCCGGGGTATCCGCTGGCCAGGCCGTCACCGGCGATGAACAGTTCGCCGGTCGAGCCGTCGGGCACCGGCTCCATCCGGCGGTCCAGCACGTACAGGCGGGTGTTGGCAATGGGACGGCCGACGCGGACGGCGCCGGTGACGCCGGCCGGCACCTCCCAGCAGGACGACCAGATGGTGGTCTCAGTGGGTCCGTACACGTTCCAGAGTCGTGCGACGCGGGGCCGCAGTTCGGTGGCGAGCGGCCCCGGCAGCGCCTCCCCGCCCGTGAGCGCGACGGCGCCGGGCCGGTGGAAACCGGCGTCGAGCAGCATGCGCCACCCTGACGGCGTGGCCTGGAGATGAGTGACGCCGGCGGCCGCGGCCAGGGCCGCGAGCCGGGAGCCGTCGCGGATGTCCTCGTCGGAGGCGATCACGACGGTGCCGCCGGTGATCAGCGGCAGGTACAGTTCCAGGGCCGAGATGTCGAACGACAGCGACGTGGAGGCCAGCCACACGTCGTCCGGGCCGGCTTCGAGCTGGTCGCGGAACGACAGCAGCAGGTTCGCCAGGGCTCCGTGGCTGATGGCGACGCCCTTGGGCCTGCCGGTGGAGCCGGAGGTGTAGATCACGTACGCGAGGTCGGAGGCGACAGCCGGTTCGCCGGGCTCGTCTTCCGGCTCCTCCCCGTACGGCTCGTCGAGGAGCAGCGATGGCAGGTCGCCCGGCAGGCGCGTGCTCAGGCCACGCTGCGTGAGCAGCAGCTGCGCGCCCGAGTCGGCCAGCACGTACGCCAGCCGCTCGGCAGGGTGTCCCGGGTCGAGCGGGAGGTAGGCGGCCCCGGCCCGGACCACCGCGAGGAGCCCGGTGAGCAAGTCGATCGAGCGCGACGCGCAGATCGCGACGAGTGTGCCCCGCGCGGCGCCGGCAGCGCGCAGCCGCCGGGTCAGCGCGCGGCTGCGGGCGTCGAGTTCGGCGTAGGTGACCCGCTCGTCCCCGCAGATCGCCGCGACCGCGCCGGGCTTGCCGCCGAGCAGGTCGGCGAGCGTGACGCCGGGGCAGGACGTCTCGGGACCGCCCGCCCTGGCGAGGATCGCCGCCCGCTCTCCGGGGGCGAGCAGGTCGAGCCGCGCCAGCGGGGTGTCGGGATGGGCGACGACCTGGCCGAGCAGCGCCTCGAACCGGGCCGCCACGCGTTCGACGGTTCCGTGGTCGAACAGCCCGGCGTCGTAGACGAACCTCGCGGTCAGCCCGTCCGCTGACGGGTGGACCTCCAGGGAGAGGTCGGCCTGGGCGTGGGCCGTGTCCACGGTGAACGGTTCGGCCGCGAGACCATGGAGGGCCGGCCGGACGGTGTTCTCGTGGTGCAGGCCGAACTGGGCGCGCAGCAGCGGGTTCCTGCCTCCGTGGCGGCCGGGGGCGAGTTCCTCGGCCACGCGGGAGAACGGCACGTCCCGCCGGGACAACGCTCCCAGCACGGCGGTCCTGGTACGGGTGAGAAGCTCTGCGAAGGACGGGTCACCGGTCAGATCGCCCCGGAGGACGACGGTGTTGATGAGCGGGCCAACGACCTCCTCCAGCTCCGGCCGGTCCCGGGTGGAGACGGCCGAGCCGACGCAGACGTCGTCCTGGCCGGTCTGCCGGGCCAGCAGGAGCTGGTAGGCGGCGAGCAACGCCATGAAAGGGGTGCATCTCCGGCTTCTGGCCAGCTCGGCGACACCGCGGCTGAGCCCGGCGGGCAAGCGCAGCACGACCGTGCCCGCACCGGACGCGGCGGACCCGCCGGACGCACGGGACGCGCCGTCGCGGCGAGGGCGGTCGGTCGGCAGGTCGAGGACCGGGGCCCCCTTCAGCCGTTCGCGCCAGTAGGCGAGCGCGGCCACGTCCACGGCGCGTGCGCGCTCGTCCGCGGCGTGCAGGGCGTGGCCGCGCGGGGGCGGGAGGTCGGCGGGCACTCCGGTGACGAACTCCGTGTAGAGCGACGCCAGCTCCGAGGTGAGCAGTCCGATCGACCAGCCGTCGGCCGCGATGTGATGCACGGCCAGGTGCAGCACGTGGTCGCGCTCCCCGAGCCGGATCAGCGCGGCCCGCAGGACCGGTCCCTCGGCCACGTCGAACGGCGTCCGGGTGCGCTCGGCCACGGCGTCGGCCGCCCGGCGCTCCCGCTCGCCCTCGGGGTGGGAGGTGAGGTCGAGGCGGTCCAGCGGGGGGATCGGTCCCGGCACCGCGACCGGTTCACCGTCGCGGGCCGGGTAGCGCGTACGCAGCGTCTCGTGTCGCGACACCAGCGCGGCCAGGGCCCGTTCCAGCGCGTCCGCGTCGAGTCGGCCGCGAAGCCTTTCGGAGATGAACAGGTTCGAGGAGGAGTCGGCGGGATCGTACCGCTGCAGGAACCACAACCGTTCCTGAACGTAGGAGACGTCAGCCCGCATGGCGCACCGCGAGCGGAGGAAGGACCTGGTCGGGACGGCCAGCGGCGGCGCGGGCCAACCGGAGGAAGGCGTCGGCCAGTGCGGCCGCGGTCTCGGGGTCGTAGCCGTGGTGGTTGTAGACGACGGCGCAGTGCATGGAGCCGTCCCGCTGCTCCTCGACGATGAGCTCGGGGGCGCTCAGGTCCAGCTCGCCGGGGTTGGCCGACCATTCCAGCGCCTCCTGCTCGCGCGGGAACGGGAACGGCTCGGACGCCAGGCCGGGGAAGTGCGGCGCGCCGAAGCTCTCGTAGTGGATGCGCGACGGGAACGGCACGCGCAGCCGGGCGTCCTGGTACGCGTGGAGCTGGTGGGCCACGGCGCCCACGGCGACGTCCCGCACCCGGTCGAGCAGTTCGGCGTAGCCGGGGCGGCCGGAGACGTCGAAGCGCAGGATCAGCGACTGCACCAGGCAGCCGACCAGGGTCTCGTGCTCGGGCAGCGTCCTGCCTGGCACGGGCGACATCACGACGATGTCAGTACGGCCGGTCCACTCGGCCAGCAGCCACGTCCAGCAGGCGGCGACCGCCATGAACGTGGTGGCGCCGCGCTCGCGCGCGATCTCGGCCAGCCGGTCGCGCAGCGCGGGTTCGACCTCGAAGGCGTGCCGCCGCCGGGAGAACCGGCTCGTCTCCCTGCGCCCCGGGAACGGGCTCAGGTCCGTGGGAGCGCCCTCCAGCACGCGGTCCCAGTACGGCTGGTTCACCGGCCACTGCTCGCGGGCGAAGCGGCAGTAGTCGGTGTAGGTGATCGGCAGGGGCCGCAGCGGGTCGGGGTGTCCCGTCGACAGCGCGGAGTAGAGGAGGGCGAGCTCCCTCAGCAGCACGCCGAAGGAGAACCCGTCGAACGCGAAGTGGTGCACGGCCAAGACGAGGACGTGGTCGTCCGCGTCGTCGTCCTGGCCGATGTGGACGACGAGGGCTCGCACCAGCGGGCCGGCGATGACGTCGTCGAGGCGCATGCGCTCGTGCCACACGATGCGGCCGGCCTCGGCCTCGTCCGCCGCCCGTTCCTCGGCGACCTGCGGCGGACGATCGGCGACGATCTCCACCGTCCCGTCGGGCCGGACCACGGTGCGCAGCGCCTCGTGGCGGGCCACGAGCGCGTTCAGCGCACGGGTGAGCAGCGGCACGTCCAGCTCGTCCCTGATCCTGATCGCGGTGCAGCAGGAGCCGATGTCGCGCACGTCCTGGGAGCCGTGAAGCCGGGGCTCGAACATCCAGTACAGGAAGTCCTCCTGCTGGGTGCTGAGCGGGACGGCCGACGGCGGGGCCTGCGGCAGCGGGGTGAGAGGTGCGTCGCCGGCCCGCGCGCCGTCGATCCAGCGGGCCTGCCCGGCGAGTTCGGGCCGGTCGAAGGCGAGCGCGGCGGTGGCGGCCACGCCGAACCGCTCGCCGACCAGCGCGGCGAGCCTGGTGGCGCGGAAGGAGTCGCCGCCCAGGGCGAAGAAGTTGTCCTCAGGGGAGACGCGCGAAAGGCGCAACACCTCGCGCCAGATCCCCCCGAGCGCGTCGAGCGTCGGCGACGCGACCGGTGCGGTCATCGCTTCCCCCAGTCGAGCGCCGTCGCCGGTACGGTCTTCGCTTCCCCAACCGAGCGGCGTGGCCGGTGCGGTCATCGCTTCCTCCAGTCGAGCAGGCTGGGGCCGTCGGCCTCCAGATCGCGCCGGGTCCGGCGGATCAGCTCCGCGCACTCCCCCAGCCCAGGCGCGGACATCAGCAGGTCGTAGGTGTCGGGGAACGTCCACAGCAGGTCTTCCAGCAGGTAGCGCCAGTAGGCGGGCCGCAGTTCGGGGTGGTCGCGCAGGATCCGCTTGTGGTGCCAGGTGTGGTGGAAGAGCCCGGCGTGCGGGGGGCCGTCCCACCGTTCCGCCTCGACGATCCAGAACCTGCCGGTCACGGGGCGCAGGTCGATACCGAGCGCCCGCGCCACCGCCGGGGCGAGGCGCTGCTCGGCGAACGTCTGCCGGACGAGCGGGTCGGTCGCCGACGGCGCGGCGTTGCCCGTCATGAACTCCATCGACGCGGCCGCGTACGCGGCCCGGTGCTCGTCGTCCAGGAACACCGAGATCGCCATGTTCGCGGCGGGAGTGTCGAAGACCCAGCGCGACAGGTCGGCGCCGCCCTGGTTGGGCACCTCGGCAACCGGCGGGTAGACGGCGTTGCCGGTCGACTCCCAGTGGGCGAAGACGAAGCCCCCGCGGTCCAGCCCTTCGATGGGACTGCGCAGGTAGAGATCGGTGTCGATGACGGCGAACGGGGCCCGGCGGAGCGTCGCCAGATGGCTCTTGCCCGCGGCGAAGTAGAACAGCGGGTCGATGTCGAGCTCGTCCAGGGCGTCGAGGGCGGTGTTGACGCGGTCGTAGAGCACGTCCAGGCCCTGCTCGGCGGCGTACTTGGCGCCCAGTGTGTCGGTCACCAGCTCGACGCCGCCGTGGAAGGCCCGCCACGCCCGGATCCCGTGCACGCAGGTGAGGATCTCCTCGACGGGCATCGCGTAGGGCCCGTTCTCCAGCGCCCTGTCGCGGTGCCTGCGCAGCCCCGCCCGGTGGGGGCCCGTCCAGGCGACGTGCGCCGCGGTCAACGCCATCGGTCAGCCCTCCCCGCGCGACCGCTCGACGGCGGCGGCGATGCCCGCGATCGTGGGGTCGTCGTAGTAGAGGTGCAGCGGCAGGTCGGCGCCGAGCCGGGAGCGTACTCGCGCGGCGATCTGCGTGATCGTCAGCGAGTGGCCGCCCAGGTCGAACAGGTCGTCGTGCGGGCCGACCCGGTCCACGCCGAGCACGTCGCACCAGATCTCGTGCACCACGGCCGCGGCGCCGGTGAGCGCGGCGGCGGGCGCGTCCGGCTCGGGCGGCGGCGCGTCCCTGGCCGGTGGCGCGGGGAGCGCGCCACGGTCCATCTTGCCGTTGGGGGTGAGCGGCAGCGCGTCCAGCTCCACGAACTCGGCCGGCACCATGTACGGCGGGAGCGTCCTCGCGCAGTGCTCCCGCAGCCCGGCGGGAAGGCCGGGCGCGCCGGCGGCAGGCACGGCGTAGGCGACGAGCCTGTCGCCGCGCACCGCCACCGCCACGTGCGCGATCGACGGGTGCTCGGCCAGCCTGGCCTCGATCTCTCCTGGCTCGATACGGTGGCCGCGCAGCTTGACCTGGTCGTCGAGGCGTCCGAGGAATTCCAGCACGCCGTCCTCGCGCCAACGCGCGAGGTCCCCGGTGCGGTACATGAGGCCCTTGCCGAAGGGGTCGGCGACGAACCGTTCTGCGGTCAGCTCCGGCCTGCCGCGGTAGCCGTCCGCGACGCCGTCACCGGCGACGCACAGCTCGCCGGGCACGCCGACCGACCGCAGCCGGAGCCGGTCGTCCAGGACGTACACCCGCGTGTTGGCCAGGGGCGTCCCGATGGGCACGCCCGCTCCCGCCTGAGTCACCTCGGCGCTGGTGGACCAGATCGTGGTCTCCGTCGGCCCGTACACGTTGATCAGCCGGCCGGTCCTGGCCAGCAGTTCGGCGGCCAGCGGGGCGGTCAGCCGCTCGCCGCCCGCGAGCGCGGTCACCGCCGGGCGGTCGAACCCGCCGTCGAGCAGCATCCGCCACCCTGAGGGCGTGGCCTGGACGTGGGTGACGCCGTACGTGTCGGCCAGTGCGGCGAGCGCGCGCCCGTCCCTCGTCAGGGCGTCGGGCGCCAGGACGACGCTCCCTCCGGTGATCAGCGGCAGGTACAGCTCCAGGGCGGAGATGTCGAAGGCCAGGGACGTGGCGGCGAGCCAGACGTCGCCGCTCCTTGAGCCGAGGCGGTCGCGCATCGCCCACAGCAGGTTGGCCAGCGCCCGATGCGGGATCTCGACCCCCTTCGGGCGGCCGGTGGAGCCCGAGGTGTACATGACGTAGGCGAGGCTGTCGGGCTCCGGCCACGGCCCCGCGTCTCCCGCGGCGGGCTCCAGGGTGTCGGAGAGGAGGACCGTCGTGGCACTGCCGCAGGGCAGCCGCTCGCGCAGAGCTTCGGAGACCACGACGACCTTGGCGCCGGAGTCGTCCAGGATGAAGGCGAGCCGGTCCGCCGGGTGCTCGGGATCGAGCGGCAGATATGCGCCCCCTGCCCTGAGCACGGCGAGCAGGACGGCCAGGGTACGCCGCGACCGCTCGGCGAGGACGGCCACGAGCGTGCCCGGTCCTACTCCGGCCTCGCGCAGCCGTACGGCCAGCCCCTCCACCTCGGCGGCCAGTTCCGCGTACGTCGTCGCGCCGGGTCCGTGGCGGACCGCCACCGCCTCGGGGGCGTGCCGCGCCTGCCGGACGACCAGCTCGGGCAGCGTGGCCGACGGATAGGCGACGGACGTGTCGATCCAGGCGCCGAGTAGCGGCTCGGTCTCGTCGGCGCCGAGCAGCTCCACCTCCGACAGCCGCGTGTCGGGGTCGGCGGTCACGTCGGCGAGCAGGCGCAGCCAGTGGGCGGCGACCCGCTGCGCGCTCTCGCGGCGCATCGTGGCGGGGTCGTACTGGAGGATGACGCCGCACTTGTCGGGCCCGTCCACGACGTGTACCCGCAGGGCGCCGCGCACGGTGTGGTTGAACAGCGCCCACGTGACGTCGGCGCGCACCCCTTCGAAGGAGGGCGCAGCCCCCCGCCTGCGGTAGCCGAGCGACACGGGGGCGAGCGCCACCCCGGGCCGCACGTCGCGCACCGCGCGTGACAGCGGCACCTCACGGACGCGGAACAGGCCCGGCAGATCGGAGCGCAGCCCGTGGGCGAACCGCTGGTCCTGCAGGAACCTGCGGAAGCTCCACGAGCCGTCGAGCCGGGCGGTCACCGGTAACTCGTTGACGAAGGCGCCAATGTGTTGGCGGGTGTCAGCGGTGCGGGTGCCTAGGTCGACGGCGACGGTCGGCTCCGCGTTGCCGTACCGGTGAAGCAGGGCGTGCAGCGTGGCGAGCAGGATCTCGAACCGGCTCGCGCCGGTGTCCAGGCCCAGGCGGTCGAGCGCCGACGACAGCTCGCCGGTCAGCGTGAACTCCACCGACTCGCCGCTCGCCGCCGTCGCCGCTTCCCCGGTGAGGCCGGGCAGCACCACTTCCGTCCGCTCCCGGTGGCGCGCCGCCCAGAAGTCGCGGGCCTGCGCCAGTGTGGCCGTGACGCGGGTGTCCTCCCTCTCCGCCAGCCCGTCGTACGGGACCTCGGGCAGGTCCGCCGCCCGGCCGGTGACCTCGGCGCGGTAGAGCTCGGCCAGGTCGTCGAGGAAGACCGAGGTGGACTCCCCGTCGAAGACCAGGTGGTGGGCCACGACGAGGAGCAGGGCCCGTTCCGGCCCTTCGACGAGGAGCGTGAGCCGTACCAGTGGGCCGGTGCGCAGGTCGAACGGGCGCAGGAGCTCGGCGCGGACCAGTTCGTCCGGCTCGCGCCCGGCGACCTCCACGACCGCGAGCCGGGGCGGCCGTGCCGACTCGACGAGGTACGGTTCCCCTCTGTCCTCGGCGACGACGGCGGCCAGTAAGGGATGCCTGCGGACCAGCGCCGTGCAGGCGGCATCGAGCGCCGCCACGTCGAGCGGCCCGGTGAAGAGGACCGAGAACGGCATGGAGTAGACGGTTCCGAGGCCGCCGAGGCGTTCGTTGAACCAGATGCCCTGCTGGGCGAGGGAGGCCCGGATGCGCGGATGATCGGTCATCGTGGGAATGGCCATCGCTGAGGTTTCACTTCCGATCACGAGGTGCGGTGTTTCAGGGGGTGCTCACGAGAGGAGCAGGCCCAGGTGGTGGGTGAAGGACTCGGCCGCCCGCGCCGCCGAACGCCCTTCGCAGTGGCCGGACAGGCTGCCGTCGGGCTGCGCGGTCAAGGTGAGCCGGGGGGGCCCGTGCGGAGGCGTGGGCGCGGGGAGCGGCAGCGGCTCGGTCCGCAGTCCGGGCAGGTCAGGCTCGGGCCGCAGTCCTTCGAAGGTGAACCGTCCGGCGTGCGGGGGCACGGGCCGGAACCGATGAGCCTCGGCGTCGGCCGCTTCGACGACCTGCTCAGGAAGGCCGGGGATGTCCACGCCCAAGGGACCGACCAATCCGGCGGCGCCCGGGGTGGTACGCCCCGGCGAGCGGACGAGCACGCACGCGGAGCCATGCTCTTCGGCGAGCGCGGACGCCCACGCCACGAGCGCCAGGCTGCCCGGAGCAGTGCCCCTGGCCCGTGCGGCGCGACGCAGCCTGCCGACCGTCCCGGCGGCGATCACCACGGGAACCCATTCCGCCGGCCCGGTGTCGAAGACCGGGCCCGGCCGGGTGACGGGCGTCGGAGCACCTGACCCGGCGTGGGCGGCGGTGACGAAGCCGGCGTACGTCGTCTCCACCGGCGGCAGGCCGGCCGGCCTGCCGTGGTACGCGGCGCCGTACAGGATGCCGAGCTCCTGGACGAGCAGGTCGAGTGACCAGGCGTCGCACACCAGGGGATACGCGGCGAGCCCGAGCAGGCGCCCGCCGTCCGGCGTCTCGGCGACCACGGCGCGCAGCAGCGGCCCGCGCCTGGCGTCGAAGGCGGCTCGGAGCGCTCCGGTGAGGGCCGCCGTCCCTCCCTCCACCCGTTCCAGGTCAGGGGCGAGACCGTCGGCGATCTCGGCGACGCCCCCGCCGGGGAACGTCATGCGCAAGGCGTCGTGCCGGGCGGCGAGATCGGCCAGCGCGCGGCGGAGCGCGGCCAGGTCGAGGGGATCGTGCACGCGCAGCGCCGACTCGTGCGGCGAAGGGTCGCCGGCCAGGTCGGCGAGTTGCGCCGCCGTCAACGGCACCCGCGTGGAAGCGCCGGTGAACAGGGCGCGCACGGCTGGTTTGAGCACCTTGCCCGCCTCGTTGCGCGCGAAGTCGTCCACCACCGCGATCCTGGTCGGCAGCTCGTGCCTGGCCAGGCGCGTGGTGAGGAAGTCGCGCAGCTCCTCCAGCCGTACGTGCCCCCGAAGCCGTACGGCCGCCGACGGGACCTCGCCCATCACGGGATGGGGAACCCCGACGGCCGCCGCCTCCGCCACGAGCGGGTGCTCGTGCAGAGCGGCCTCGACACGCAGCGTCGAGACCTTGAGCGCGCCCGACTTGATGACGTCGCCCGCGCGGTCGGCGAGATAGAGGTATCCGGCGTCGTCCAGGTGGCCGACGTCCCCCATGCGCACCCAGCCGTCCCTGAACACGGCGGCGCTGCCGCCGGGGTCTGCGAAGTACGAGCGCGGCGGCGCCGGGCAGCGCAGCCAGACCTCGCCCACCTCGCCCGGCGGCAGGACACGCCCGCCGGAGTCGCGGATCACGAGGTCGCCCGGGTCGCTCGCCCTGCCCAGCGACCCCGGCCGCTCGGGGTCCAGGACCATCGTGGTCCCGGCCGGCATCGCCTCGGTGGAGGTGTAGGTGTTGACCAGGACGGCGCCGGGGAAGGCCGCGGCCAGGTCCTGCGCCAGAGCGGGCGGCAGGGCGGCGGCCGAGGAGCCGACGAGCACGACGCTCGACAGGTCCTGGCGTCGCCTGGCGGCCGAGCCGAGCAGCTCGATCGCCATGGACGGCACCAGGAACACGGTCCCCACCCGGTACGCCTCGACGAGCCGGCAGAACTCCGCGGCGTCGAACCGCGGCAGCGCCAGCGCCGCCGGGTACGCGGTGAGGGCGTCCATCAGCATCATCTGGGCCGCGTTCGTGCCGATGGGGAAGGCGTGCAGGAAGTGCCGGGAGTGCGCGTACGCGCGGCGGCGCGGCATCGGGTGGCGCCCGTACGTGAGGTTGGCGTGGCTGGCGGCCACGCCCTTGGGGTCTCCGGTCGTCCCCGACGTGTAGACGATCTGCGCGAGCCGGGAGGGACTGACCTCGATGCCGGGCGGCGTGTCGTCGGCGGACTCGACCTCCTCGATGGTGGCCGCCCATCGGCCCGGCCCGGCCGCACAGCCGGTGTCCTCCTGCAGCACGCCGACGGCGTCGCACCGGTCGAGGATGTCGTCCGTGACGCGTACGGGTTGCGCCGCGGCCAGGGGGACGGCGACTCCGCCCGCCTTCTGAACCCCGCAGTAGGCCACGGCGTAGTCGATCCACCGTGCTCCCCCGAAGCGCAGCCCCACCCGATCGCCGGGCCGCAGCCCCCGGTCCAGCAGGCCGTGCGCCACCGCGTTGGAGCGCGACGCCCATGCGCCGAAGGTCAGCTCGCCCCGGCCGTCCACGACGATGGCCGCTCTGTCCGGCTCGGCCTCGGCGCGGGCCTGTAACAGGCCGGGGATGGTCAGCTCGGCCTCCACACCCTCGCCTCCCTTCTTCCTTCGGTCAACGGATGATGTTGGGCCCTGAGCCGGTCGAGGAGCGGACGATGAGCTCCGGCCGGAACATCAGTTCCTGGTGCCGGTAGGGTCCACCGGCGACCAGTTCCAGGAGCGCGTCGACCGCCGCGGTCGCCATGACCTGCACCGGCTGGCGCATCGTCGTCAGGGGCGGGTCGGTGTAGGCGATGAGCGTGGAGTCGTCGTAGCCGACCACCGACACGTCGCGCGGCACGTCGAGCCCGCGCTCCTTGCAGGCCCTGATCGCACCGATCGCCATGAGGTCGCTCGCGCAGACCAGTCCTGTGCAGCCGCGGTCCAGGAGCTGGGACGCGGCCGCCTGCCCGCCTTCGACGGAGAAGAGCGAGTGGGCGATCAGCGACTCGTCGGCCCCGCCGAGTCCGAGTGTCGCCATGGCCTGCCGGTAGCCCTCGACCTTCCTGACCACGGGCACGAACCTGGCCTGGCCGACGGCCAGCCCGATCCGCACGTGCCCGAGGTCGTGCAGGTGCTGGACGGCGAGCCGGGCCGCTAATCGGTCGTCGGTGGACAGGAATGTCGCCTCGACGTCGGCGGCGTACCCGTTCAGCAGGACGATCGGCACGCTCTGCGCCACCAGCCTGGTGTAGCGGTCGGCACGCGCGGTCGTGTCCGCGTGCAGCCCCGACACGAAGATCATTCCGTTGACGCCGCATTCGAGGAGCAATTCGGTGAACTCGTCCTCGGGGGCGCCGCCGGGCAGCTGCGTGCACAGCACCGGCGTGTAACCGTGCTGGGTGAGCGCCTTCTCGATCGCCTGCCCGAAGGCCGGGAAGATCGGGTTGTCCAGCTCGGGCGTCACCAGGCCCACGAGCCCGCGGCTGCGCTGCTTGATCCGCGCCGGCCGCTCGTACCCCGCGAGGTCGAGCGCGGTCAGCACGGACCGCCGGGTCTGGTCCGACACTCCTGGCCGGCCGTTCAGCACCCGGCTGACCGTCGCCTCGCTCACCCCCGCGAGCGCGGCGATGTCGATGAGCCGGGGCGTCCCGTTCCCGGCCGCGGCTACCACGAGGGCCGCCTCCACCAGGCGGCCGAGTCGGGCGGGAGCGCGCCGTCGATCAGCGGGGCGCTGGCCAGCAGCAGCTCGCCCTCGACGCGTGGCTCCACCTCGTGGTCGTTGAGGTTGACGACGCAGGTGAATCCGTCGCCGCGGGTGAAGGCGAGCGTCCCGAACGGCGCGTCGAGCCAGGTGAGGTCGCCGTCACCGAGCTCGGCGCACTCGCGACGCAGCCGCAGCGCCGTCCGGTACAGCTCCAGGGTCGAGCCGGGGTCGTCCCGCTGGGCCTCGACGCTCAGCCCCGCCCACTCCTCCGGGATGGGCAGCCACGGGTCGTTCCAGCCGGACTCGCGCGTCCAGGGAACGGGCACGCGGCAACCGTCCCGGCCGCTGTCGGGGTCGCGCAGCCGCTGGGGGTCGCGCAGGCACTCCTCCGGCAGGTCGAGCACCTCGGGCAGGCCCAGCTCCTCCCCCTGGTAGACGTAGACGGAGCCAGGGAGCGCCAGCGCGAGCAGGGCCGCGGCGCGGGCCCGGCGCAGCCCCCGCTCGCCGCCGCCGTAGCGGGTGACGTGCCGCTTGACGTCGTGGTTGGACAGCACCCAGGTCGAGGGCGCGCCGACGAGCGCGGCGGTGTGCAGCGATTCGTCGATGACCGCGCGCAGCTGCGCGGCGTCCCAGGGGGTCTTCAGGAAGTGGAAGTTGAACGCCTGGTGCAGCTCGTCCGGGCGGACGTAGTCGGCCAGCCGCTCGGCGGTGGGGGCCCACGCCTCGGCCACGCCGATCCGCTCTCCCGGGTAGGAGTCGAGGACGCGCCGCCAGGCGCGGTGGATGTCGTGCACGCCGTCCTGGTCGAAGAACGGCACGACGGCGGTGCCGATCATCTCGACCTGGCCGGTACGGCCGACGTCCGGCAGCCCCGGCGCCTTGACCATGCCGTGGGCGACGTCGACGCGGAAGCCGTCGACCCCCAGGTCGAGCCAGAAGCGGAGCACGCCCTCGAACTCGGCGTGCACCTCCGGGTGCTCCCAGTTCAGGTCCGGCTGCTCGGGGGCGAACAGGTGAAGGTACCACTGGCCGTCCTCCACCCGGGTCCAGGCGGGACCGCCGAAGACGGACTCCCAGTCGTTGGGCGGCAGCTCGCCGTTCGCCCCCCGGCCGTCCCTGAAGATGTAGCGGTCGCGGTCGGGGCCGCCCCCGAGGGCCCGGGCGAACCAGGGATGCCGGTCGGAGGTGTGGTTCGGCACCACGTCGACGATGACGCGCAGGCCGTGCGCGTGCGCGTCGGCGATCAGCTCGCGGGCGTCGGCGAGCGTGCCGAACAGCGGGTCGACGTCCCGGTAGTCGGCGACGTCGTAGCCGAAGTCGGCCATGGGCGAGGGGTAGAACGGGGTCAGCCAGAGGGCGTCCACGCCCAGGTCCGCCAGGTAGGGCAGCCGGCTGCGCACGCCCGGCAGGTCGCCGACGCCGTCACCGTCGCTGTCGGCGAAGCTGCGTACGTACACCTGGTAGATCACCGCGTCCCGCCACCAGCGGGTGGCGGCGGCCGCCCGCGCGGCGTCCTCGGCCAGTTCGGTCATGTGTCTCCCCGATCGGTCGGATGCGGATGGCTGGAGGGAAGGGTCGCGGCCCGCCTCATGACTTGGTGGCGCCGCTGGTCAGGCCGGCCACCAGATGGCGCTGGACGACCAGGAAGACCGCCGCGGCGGGGACCGCGATGAGCACGGCGGAGGCGGTCAGCAGTCCCCAGTCGGACCAGTGCTGGCCGACGAACTGCTGCAGGCCGACGCCGAGGGTGCGCTTGTCCTCCTGCGACATGAAGACCGTCGCGTACGCCACCTCGCCCCACGCGGTCATGAAGCAGTAGAACGCGGTGACGGCCAGGCTCGGCCGGGCCAGCGGCAGGATCACCCGCCAGAACGTGCCGAACGGCGTCAGGCCATCGATCAGCCCGGCCTGGTCGATCTCCCGCGGGATGGAGTCGAAGTAGCTCTTCATCATCCAGGCGCAGAACGGCACCGCGATCGTCATGTACGCGACGATCAGCCCCGGAATCTGGTTGAGCAGCCCGAGCGCCGCCATCAGGTTGTACAGCGGGACGATGAGGATGGCGACGGGGAACATCTGGGTGATCAGCAGCAGCCACATGATCCCGCGCCGCCCCGGGAAGGAGAACCGGCTGAGCGCGTACCCGGTGGTCGAGGCGAGGAAGACGCCGAGCACGGTGGTCAGGCCCGCGGCCACCACCGAGTTGAGCAGCCAGACGGGGAACTCGGTCTCGCTGAACACCCGGGAGTAGTTCGTCAGCGACGGCTGGTTGAACAGCTCCAGCTCGGCCGACAGCCACCCGTCGCGCGGCTTCAGCGACGTCAGCACCAGCCAGACGACCGGGAACAGCGAGATGACGCTGGCCGCGATCAGGGTGGCGTGCAACAGCACGGACGCGAGAGGGCCGCGCCTGTCGCCTTGGCCGGCGACCGGGCGGGTGTTCACGGTGCTCACCAGACCTCCCCTTGCTTGCGCAGCGCGCGCCGGTAGACGCTGGCCAGCACGATGAGCAGAGCCAGGATGATCACGCCCCACGCGGCCGAGCCGGAGTAGTTGCGGACCCCCGTGAACGCCTCCCTGAAGGCGTAGGTGACGAGGATCTCCGTGTCACTGCCAGGGCCTCCTCTCGTGATGAGGAAGATCACGGGGAACATGTTGAACGTCCAGATCGTGCCGAGCAGGACGACCGTCGCCGACACCGGCCGCAGCATCGGCAGCGTGATGTGCCGGAAGCGCTGCCAGGGGGTCGCGCCGTCGACCGCCGCGGCTTCGTAGAGATCGGCCGGGATCGCCTGCAGGCCGCCCAGCAGGGCCACCATCATGAACGGCACGCCGACCCACACGTTGACCGCGATGACGGCCAGCTTGGCGGTGGTCGGGTCGTCCAGCCAGCCGACCGCGCCGAGGCCGGCGGCCTTCAGCATCGCGTTGATGACGCCGAAGTCGCTGTTGAACAGGTAGCGCCAGATGAAGGCGGCCACGAAGCCGGGGATCGCCCACGGCAGGATCAGCAACATGCGGTAGACCGAGCGGAAGCGCATCCGGCGGTGCAGCAGCATGGCCAGGCCGAGGCCCAGGCCGTAGTGCAGGCCGACGCAGGACACCGTCCAGATCACCGTCCAGGTGAGCTTGTCCCAGAACAGGCTGCTGGTCAGGATGTCGAGGTAGTTGTCCAGTCCGACGAACTCGTAGCTGGCCGGGATGACGTTGACGCCGATCGTCCGGCCGACGTTGGCCTCGGTGGCGTCGGTCAGGGACAGGTAGACGCCGCGCAGGAGTGGCCAGCCGATCAGTACGCCGATGACGACCAGCACCGGCGCGACCATGGCCCAGGCGTACCAGTGCCGCCCCAGGGCCCGCCGCAGCGGGCCCGGGGCGCGGCCGCCCCGGCGCCGGCCGTGATGGGCGCCGGCGCTGGGCGTGCTTCTCACACGTCCGGTCGAGACCGCCACGCTCAGCTCCAGGCCTTCATGACCTGCTGGAACTGCTGCTCGGTCTTGCTCAGCGTCTCCTCTGGCTTGGCTCCGCCGACGAGCCCCTGGAAGGCTTCGAGCAGAGGCTGGAAGAGCTGGCCGCCCTCGGGGATCCAGGGGCGCGGCACCGCCGTGTCCAGGATCGGCTTGAAGACCGCGACGTCCCGGTTGGCCTTGACCCTCGGGTCGTCGAAGCTCGACGAACGGGTCGGCAGCAGGCCCAGCTCACTGGAGACGGTGGCCAGCGAGGTGGAGGAGCTCATGAAGCGCAGGAACTCGTACGACGCCTCGATGTTCTTCGAACCGGCGTAGACGGCCAGGTTCCAGCCGCCGGTGGGGGCGCCGGCCTTGGCGGAGCCGGCGGGCACGGGGGCGATGCCGAGGTTCTCCTTGTCCTTGAACTCCTTGCCCTGGTAGACCTCCGACAGCGACCACGGGCCGTTGTAGATCATCGCGGTCTTGCCGTCCTTGAGCGCGGTCATCGCGTTGGCGTAGCTGTCCTGCAGCGCCGGCTTGGCCGCCGCGCCCGACGTGATGAGGTCCTGCAGCTCGGTCATCGCCTTGACGTTCTGCGGCGAGTTGACCACGACCTTCTTGTTCTGGACGTCCAGGAGGTCGCCGCCCTCGCCGTAGATGAACGGCAGGAGGAAGTAGCCGTCCACGTTCAGCGCCAGGCCGTTGGCGCCGGCCTTGGCCTTGACGTCCAAGGCGGTCTGCTTGAGCTCCGCCATCGTCTTGGGGGCCTCGTCGTGGCCGGCCTCCTTCAGCAGCCGCTTGTTGTACAGCAGCGCGAGCGTGTCGGTGACCTGCGGCACCGCCCACGTCTTGCCGTTGTACTTGGTGCTGCTCAGCGGGCCCGGCAGGTAGTCGGCCTCGTTGTCGACCGCGCGGGTGCCGTCCAGCGGTTGCAGGTAGCCCAGCTCGGCGAACTGCGACGTCCAAGCGACCTCGGAGCGGATCACGTCAGGAGCGCCCGTGCCAGCCTGGGCCGCGGTCTGGAACTGGTTCTGCGCCTGGTCGGAGGGGACGTTGACGTACTTGACCTTGATCTTCGGGTACTTGGCCTCGAACTCCTTGATCAGCTTCTGGAAGGTCGGGCCCTCACTGTCGGGACGGACGGTGTCCCACCAGGTGATCTCACCGCTGATCTGGGTCGGGTCCGCGGGGGCCGCGCTGGACGGCGCCGCCGAGGACGTGGTGCCGCCGCCACCGCCGCACGCACTGACCGCGAGCGCGAGTGCCGCGACCATCGTCACGGCTGAAAGGGCTTGCCGCATCTCTGTCTCCTCGTTTCAGGCCGGGGTTGAGGACACGCCCTGCGGTACCTCGCCGCCGGGGTCCTGGGAAGTGAGGAGGACGTTACGCGGCTGCAAGAAAGATTGAAAGACCTTTCATACAGAGACACTCTTTTCGTTATCTTTGCAGCAAGGCGTCAGATCATCACTCTATGTAGTCGAGTGATGCAGCTTTTCGGACATAGGACGCGCATCGGGAACATTCCGCTTGCGGCCGCCCAACCCAGTGGAGGGGCGCCGTTACGGGACGGTTGTTCGCGCCGGCTTCCGCCCGCAAGAGGGCACGGCGAAAGCCGGGACCTCGCGGGATCCGGCAGGGGTCAGCTGGTGGGAACGGCGGCGCGGACCGGAGCCGTCGAGCGGCGGACCACCAGCTCAGGGCGGTGCAACAGCTCCGCGCGAGGCGCGGGCAGGCCCTGGATCTCGTCCAGCAGGCTCGCGACGGCCGCCAGGGCCATGTCGCGGACCGGTTGCCTGATGGTGGTCAGTGGCGGGTCGAGGTAGGCCGTCATCGGCGTGTCGTCGAAGCCCACGACCGAGACGTCCTCCGGGACGCGAAGCCCGAGGTTGCGGGCGCCCCTGATCGCGCCGATGGCCATGATGTCGCTGCCGCAGCAGATGGCCGTGCAGCCGCGCTCCAGCAGCTGCTGCGCCGCGGACTGGCCGCCCTCGACGGTGTAGAGGGTGTTGACGACCAGCTCGGAGACGTCGGTGACGCCGGCGTAGGCGGCCATGCCGCGCTCGAATCCCTGCGTCTTTCGGATGGTCGGAACGAAACGCTCCTGCCCGACCGCGAGCCCGATCCGCCGGTGGCCCAGAGACACCAGGTGGTTGACCCCCATGTCGAGCGCGGCGACGTCGTCGTTGGAGATGAAGTGCGCGGGGATGTCGGGACGGAAGCCGTTGATGAGCACCATTGGCAGGCCCAGCTCGGCCAGCCGCACGTAGCGGGTGCGGTCGGAGCGCGAGTCGGCGTGCAGCCCGTTGACGAAGATGATTCCGGCGACGCCGCGCTCCAGCAGCAGGGTGGTGTAGTCGTCTTCCGTGACGCCGCCAGGAGTCTGCGTGCACAGCACGGCCGTGTAGCCCGACAACACCAGAGCGCTCTCTATGACCTGCGCGAACGCCGGGAAGATGGGGTTGTTGAGCTCGGGCAGGATCAGGCCGATCAGCCCGGTCTGGTTCTGCCGCAGCTTCAACGGACGCTCGTAGCCCAGCACGTCAAGGGCGGTGAGGACGGCCTGCCTGGTGTCGGCCGCCACACCGGGTCTGCCGTTGAGCACCCGGCTCACAGTCGCCTCACTCACGCCCGCTTGGGCGGCGATGTCGGCGAGGCGCATGGTCATGCCGGTGATTTTACCGTCTTCCCTTCCCACCATGACCCGCGCCTTTGCCCGCTTTACAAGCGGAAGCAGCACTCGGTGGCCTGCCGAGAGGAGCCGAACGCCTGACATGACGCCCTCCAGGGCGTCCGTCGTCCAGTTCCGTCCCTGCAACTGTCTTGCAAACTCTTGCAGAAGCTTCATCTCCTAGGTAGTTTCCGGGAACTAGTTGCGCACCCTGATCGCCCTCTGGAGGCCGCCGTGCCCCTGAACACCCCTTCTCATCGGTTACGCAAGCTCGGGCTGGCGTCCGCCTTCCTCGCGCTCCCCTTGCTCCTCCCCCTCACGCCACCCGTTCCCGCCCAGGCAGCCGCTCACCACCAGGCCGGCACGGCGCCGTCCGCCCTTCAAGGGATGGGCGACCGCGAGCCGAGCGACCGGCAGCTGGCCAGACAGCGCCGCGACCTCCCGCTGAGCCGCGAGCGGTTCTACTTCGCCATGACGGACCGCTTCGCCAACGGCACTCCTGGCAACGACCGTGGCGGGCTGTCCGGCGACCGACTCGCCACCGGTTTCGACCCCACCGACACCGGTTTCTACCAGGGTGGAGACCTCGCGGGGCTGATGGCCAGGCTCGACTACATCAAGGGCCTGGGCACCACGGCGCTGTGGATCACACCGGCGTTCCGCAACCGTCCCGTGCAGGGGACGACGGCCGGCTACCACGGCTACTGGATCACCGACTTCACCTCCATCGACCCCCATCTCGGCACCAACGCCGACATGAAGAAGCTGGTCAAAGAGGCGCACCGGCGCGGGATGAAAGTCTTCTTCGACATCATCACCAACCACACCGCCGACGGCATCGACTACAAGGAGAAGCAGTACGGCTACCGGTCCAAGGCCGCCTATCCGTACGTCGACGCGACGGGCAAGCCCTTCGACGACGGCGACCACACCGACGGCTCGAAGCCGTTCCCGAAGGTGGACGAAGGGGCGTTCCCGTACACGCCCGTGCCCGTGGACGGCGTCGTCAAGAAGCCCGCGTGGTTGAACGACGTCACCATGTACCACAACAGGGGCGACTCCACCTTCGCCGGGGAGAGCTCGCAGCACGGTGACTTCTCCCAGCTCGACGACCTGTGGACCGAGCGGCCCGAAGTCGTCCAAGGGATGATCGACATTTACCGCACGTGGGTGCGGGAGACCGACATCGACGGCTTCCGCATCGACACCGCCAAGCACGTCAACATGGAGTTCTGGGAGCGCTTCTCCCCCGCGCTGCACGGCTACGCCGCCAAGCTCGGCAACGAGCGGTTCTTCATGTTCGGCGAGGTGTACTCCAGCGACCCGTCCGAGACCAGCCGCTACTCCACCCGCGGTGGCATGGACGCCACTCTGGACTTCCCGTTCCAGGAGGCCGCGCGGTCGTACGGCGGCGGCACCGCTGACGCGAGCCGCCTGTCACGCCTGTACGCCGCCGACGACTCCTACACGGACGCCGACTCCGACGCCTCCAGCCTGCCCACGTTCCTCGGCAACCACGACATGGGCCGCATCGGCCGCTTCCTGGCGCAGGACAATCCGGGCGCGAGCGACGAGGAGCTGCTGCGCCGGGACCTGCTCACGCACGAGCTGATGTACCTGACGCGCGGTCAGCCGGTCGTCTACTACGGTGACGAGCAGGGCTTCACCGGCAAGGGCGGCGACAGGGACGCGCGGCAGCCGATGTTCGCCTCGAAGGCGGCGTCCTATCTGTCGGACGACCTGATCGGCACCACGTCCACGCACGCGACGGACAACTACGACACCGGCCACCCGCTCTACAAGGGGATCGCCGCCCTGGCCCGGCTCCGCGACACCCACCCGACCCTGGCCGACGGCGCGCAGATCGAGCGCCTCGCGCAGGGCGGCGTGTACGCCTTCTCCCGCATCGACGCCGGGCGGCGCGTCGAGTACGTCGTCGCGGTGAACAACGCCGAGCAGCCGGCCAAGGCCGCCATCCCCACCTACACGGCGGGCATGAGCTTCACCAGGCTGTACGGCACCGGTCCCGACGTTCTGCGCGCCGACGCCGGGCGCGTCCTCACCACCACCGTCCCGCCGCTGTCGGCCGTTGTCTACAAGGCGGCGCGTCCGCTCGACGCGCCCGCCGCGCGCCCGTCCATCGCCCTCGAACTGCCGGGCGCCGAGATCCGCGGCGCCGACGGCGACGGTCGCGTCGAGATCAAGGCGACCGTTCCCGGCACCGGCTTCGACCGCGTCACCTTCGCCGCGAAGGCCGGCTCGGGACCGTGGCGGGTGCTCGGCACCGACACGGCGCCCAACGGGCGCACCTTCCGCGTCTTCCACGATCTGACAGGGCTGCGGGCGGGGACCCCCGTCATCTACAAGGCGGTCGTCGAGGACTCCGCGGGACGGCTGGCCTCGGCCAGGGCCTCCGCCGTGGTCGGCCCCGAGCCGCAGGCGCCGGAGCCCGGGGCGGCGCGGCGCGATTGGCTGGTGGTGCACTACGCGCGGCCGGGAGGCGACTACGACGGCTGGGACCTGGAGGTCTCAGGCGACGTCGCGCAGCCGGGCGCCGCGCCGCTCACCGGCCAGGACGCGTTCGGCCGCTTCGCCTGGATCAAGCTCCGGGAGAACGCCGCGAACGTCACCCTGACCGTTCGCGGCGCCGACGGAGCCGACGGGGCTCCACGCACCGTCAATCCGGCGCGGAACGGTGAGATCTGGCTCGTCCAGGGCAAACAGGACGTGCACGTCTCCCGGGCCGCCGCCCAAGGGTTCGTGACCATCCGCTACAACCGGCCGGACGCGGCCTACACCGGCTGGGGCCTGCATCTGTGGGGCGAGGGCCTGGCCGACGGCGCGGCCACGCAGTGGAGCGAGCCGCGCGTGCCCGACGGAACCGACGCGTTCGGGCTGTACTGGCGGGTCCCGGTGCGTGACGCGGATGTGCCGGTGAACTTCGTGATCCACCGCGGCGACGCCAAGGACCCCGGGGGCGACCAGTCGGTGACGCCCGGCCGTCAGGCGGAGGCGTACGTGAACTCGGGTTCCGAGCAGGTGCATCCTTCGGAGGCCGCGGCTCGTAACACCATGGTCCTGCACTACCGGCGACCCGGCGGCGACTACGACGGCTGGGGGCTGCACCTGTGGGGTGACGTCCGGCAGCCCACCGAATGGTCGGCGCCGCTGCGACCGGCCCGGTACGACGCGTTCGGCGCGGTCTTCGAGGTGCCGCTCACCGAGGGTGGCAAGAACGTGAGCTACATCCTGCACAAGGGCGACGAGAAGGACCTTCCCGACAACCAGTCGCTGGATGTGGCGACCACCGGTCACGAAGTGTGGCGCTTGGCCGCTTCGCCGGGCGACGTCCTGCCCCAGCCGCCGGCCCGCGTCGCCGACGTGGACCTCGACAAGGCGGAGGCACACTGGATCGACCGCTCCACCATCGCGTGGAACGTCCGGCCCGGATCCGCGCGCCAGTACACCCTGGCGTTCGCCCCGGACGGCATCGGCCACGACAAGGGCGAGCTGACCGGCGACTACCGCATCATCCGCCTGGTGCCGGGCGCGCTCACCGACGAGCAGCGGGCCGCCTGGCCCGAGTGGGCCTCCTACGCCGCTCTCCGCGTGGATCCGCGTGACGAGGACCTGATCGACCAGGCGCGCCGCGGCCAGGTCGTGGCCGTGGAGCGCGACGCGCAGGGGGCGCTGCTGACCGCCCGAGGCGTCAGCCTCGCCGGCTAGCCCGGACCCATCGCCACGGGCTGGGCGTCGACCGCCCAGCCCGTGGACGTGACCTCGTTCCATGGAACGGGGCTTCGGCAGGCAAGAAGTGCGACAACATCCTGCGATTCACTCTGCGCCTTTTCGGAATCGCAGGCGCCACCCTTACTTCTGTCCCCGCTGCTGGCGACCTCTTCCCTTCGCCACCTTTCGTCGACCAAAGTTCAATCGTCCTTCCGCCCATTGCAAGATGCGGCACCAAGGGAAACTCATTTCAGCTCGTCAGCGTGATCTCCCTTTCTGACCTGCGGGAATTATTGCAAGGGTGTTGACAGTAAGGCGAAGTTGGCCACAGTCTTTTGCCCGTAGAACTCCCTTGCGCGCAGCACGTGCGCCTTTCCTTTATCTTCCCCGGAGGCCGGTCGATGACGGCGGACAGTGACGCCCCGCATTTAGTGAGTGAGAAGAATCCCTTGCCCGGCGACATCGTTCTCAGGTCACCGCGCGCCTGGGCTCCTCACCTTTGGTGGATCGCCCTGCTCGGAGGCGGGGGCGGAGCCGCGTTCGTCTGGCTGGCCACGCCGCACGGCCGGGAGATCCAGGCGGCGTGGCAACTCGGCCTCAAGCTGTTGGCGTTCGCCTGTCTGTGCTGCGGGATCGCGTTCTTCCCATGGGCATCGCGGCGCCTGTACTGGCTGCTGTACGTCCCGCTCGTCTTCTTCACCGGCTACGTGCTCCCCAGAATCAGCTACTTCTACTACGGCGACACCGCCCGCGTGCAGGGTGACGGCTTCTACACGCACCTCTACCTGCTGCTTTATCCCGGGATCGTGCTGAGCGTGGCCGCGGCCTACCGGCTGGGGGGCGGAAGCCCCGGAAACTGCCTCAAGATCGCGGTGAACGGCGTCCTCATCGTGTTCTCCGGCTTCCTCGACATCATGTGGCAGCTGGTGAACCCCATCCCGATCCCCGAACGTATCGACGCCCCCCACATCGCGGTGTTCACCGGCGGCCCCATCTCTTTCGGCGCGACGATCCTGTTCGCGCTGGCGCACGTCCCGATCGTCGTCGGGGTCGCGCTGCTCCCGCTGGACCGGTGGATCGATCGCCTGCTGGGACTCGCGTCCTCCGCCCGGGTGCGATGACCGGCCTCGTCGTCGGAACCAGCCCACCCGTTCACCCGAAGCCAGAGGAGGTGGAACCATGCTGACCTTTCCCCGCGGCCTCCCGACCTCTACCCGCACCGTCGATGTCTCCGTGGCGGCGCCCGCCTACAACGAGGCGGACACCATCGCGGCCGTGGTCACCGAGTGGCGGGAGTACTTGGAGCGGCATCCGTCGGTCGGCGAGTGGGAGATCGTCGTCTGCGACGACGGCAGCGTTGACGCCACGAGCGCCGTCCTGGCCGGGTTGTCGTACGACTGCCCTCAGCTGGTGGTCGTCACGTTCGAGCACAACCGCGGGGCGGGCGCCGCGATCGCCGCCGCCATCGCCCGCACCCGGTTCGACTGGGTCGTACTGCTCGACTCCGACGGGCAGTTTCCCATCGCGAACCTCGACCGCGTCCTGCCGAGGGTCCAGGCAGGGGAGGCCATGGCGTTCTCCGGTGCCCGGATCAGGAAGGCCGACGGCCTGGCGTACCGGTGGGGGTCGGCAGCCAGCGGCGCGATCAGCAACCTGCTGCACCGCACGCGCTACCGCGACTTCAACTCGGTCTTCAAGGTGGTGCACGGCCCGCTGTTCCGGGCGCTGCCGCTGGAGGCGGGCGGGATGAACTGTTCGACCGAGATCACCGCGCGGGTCGCCGAGATCGGCCACCAGTGGGTCGAGGTGCCCATCGAACATCGGGAGCGCGGCAGCGGCCGACGCGGCTGGCGGTTCTGGCGCGGCGCGTGCGACCGCGCCCTGTTCGTCGCCTATCTCGGCTACCGCCATTGGTTGCTGCGCCGAGGCGTCCTACGCACTGCCTCTGGCCCCGAGGAGGCGGGATGACCGTGGAACACCTCGAAGGAGCAGCCGCGGTGCTGTTCAGCGGCGGCCGCGGCGGGTCCAGCATCGCTCGTGGACTCGTACGAACGCCCGGGACCACCCTGTCGGTGGTGATCAACGGGTACGACAACGGGTCGTCCACCGGGATGCTCCGGCGCTACCTCCCCGGCATGCTGGGGCCGTCGGACTTCCGCAAGAACCTCCTGCTTCACCTCGACGCCGGCATCCCGGCGCAGGCGGCCATGATCGCCCTGCTGGAGCACCGGCTACCGCCGGGGGCGACCTACCACGACCTCGCCGCCATCGTCCGCGCGCTGGCGGCCCGGGAATCGGCGGAGGGTTCCCCGAGCGACGGCATCGGCGGTCATCAGGACCGGCGGATGTTCGCCGCGCTGCCGGCCCGGACGCGTGCCGAAGCGGTACGGGACCTGTCGTTCATGACGGGCCGGCTCGGCCGTGACCCCGAGGAGCTCGCCCTCGCCGGCTGCGCGCTGGGCAACCTGCTGTTCGCCGGGGCCTACCTGCGATTGGGCGAGGACTTCAACGCCGCGGTCCGCGCGTGCGCCGCGACCTTCCGGTCACCCGCCCGTCTGCTCAACGTGACGAACGGCGAGAACGCCTACCTGACCGCCCTCAAGCAGGACGGCCGCATCCTCACCGACGAGGCCGACATCGTCGCCCCTCAGTGCGACACCGCCATCACCGACCTGTACCTGCTGCGCGAGCCGGTCAGCCCGGAGCGCCGCGCCGAACTCCAGGCACTTCCCGCCGAACTCGTCCGGCCGGTTCTGGCCGGCGCGGCGGCCGAGGTGACGCTGAACCCCGAGGCGGACCACGCGATCCGCGACGCGGACCTCATCGTGTACGGTCCCGGGACACCGCACTCCTCGCTGCTGCCCACGTATCTCACTCCCGGCGTCGCGGACGCCGTCTCCGACAGCCGGGCCGCCGCCAAGGTCTTCGTCGTCAACATCCACGACGACCACGACGTCCAGGGGCTGGGCCCGCGTGCGCTCGTGCGGCGCACCCTGTCCTACTTGGGCGATCCGTACAACGAGCGGCGCACGGTGACCCACGTCCTGTGCCATCGGGCCACGTTCGCCGGCGCCGTGGACGGCGGCGGCTGGGAAAGGGCGCGCTGGATCGTGACGGACCTGGAGGATCCCGAGCGCCCAGGCGTGCACTGCGGCCGGCGCACCCTCTCCGCCCTCGCGGGCGTCGTGGGCACGACCGCCGGCGAGACGGCCCTGGTGAGGACCGTATGAGCGTGGTCCGCGTCCGGACGGACGTCCTGTCCACCGACGTGGCGAGGCTGGTCTCCACCAGGCGAGTCTGGCTGTGCGACCTGGACGGCACGCTGGTGGACTCCTCTCCCGTCCACGAGGCGGCCTTCCGCGAGGCCCTCGCCGAGATCGCACCGGAACTGCTTACCTCCTTCAGCTACGGCGACCACGCGGGGGCCGGCACACGCGAGGTGGTGACCACGCTGGGCGCGGCCCCCGCGGACGCCGAGCGCCTGATCCGGCGCAAGCAGGAGCTGTACCGCGAACGCGTCGAGGCCGGCATGGTGACCCTCCTTCCCGGCGCCCGCCAACTCCTGGAGCGCCTGACCCGCACCGGCCGCACGCTCTACCTGGTCACCAGCGGCAGCCGTGAGTCGGTGCGGCGGGTGTTGTCGGCCGGCGCCCTGACCGGCTGTTTCCGAGCGGTGCTGACCTCCGACGAGGTCGCTTGCGCCAAGCCCGACCCTCGGTTCTACCTGCACGCCTGCCGGCTGTGGTCCCTCGACCCGGCCGACTGCCTCGTGCTGGAGGACTCCGCCCACGGGGTGGCCTCCGCCCTCGGCGCCGGGCTGGTGACCCTCCAGGTCCACGCGGCCCTGCCCGCTCAGGGGGCCCTGCCGGTACGGCATCTGGACCAGCTCATCCACCTCATCGACGCGGAGACGGACGACCGTGAGTGACCTGCGTACCTGTGCGGTGATTCCGGCGGCCGGGCAGGGCAGCCGCCTCGGCACGGGAATCCCCAAGATCATGCTGGAGATCGCCGACGGTGTGACCGTCTGGTCCCTGCTCCTGCGCCGCCTGCGGCCATGGGTCGAGCACATCCACGTCGTGCTCTCCCCCAGCGGAGAGGGCCCGTTCCGGCGGCTCGCGGCCGAGGAGATCGCCCGCGGGCAGGTCACCGTGAGCGTCCAGGCCACGCCCACCGGCATGGGCGACGCCGTCTTCGGCGCGGCCCCGTACTGGCTAGGGTACGACGCCATCCTGGTGGTCTGGGGCGACCAGGCGAACGTGTCGACCGCGACGCTCGGACGGGTCGTGCGCGCTCATGCGCGGACGGCCTCGCCGGACCGGCCGGGACTCGTCCTCCCCCTGGTCCCGCTGCCCGACCCGTACGTCGAGTACGAGTACGACGCCGCGACCTCCAGGCTGCTGCGCGTACGGATGTCCCGCGAGGGCGACCGGTGCCGTCCGGGCGGGCTCGGCGACGTCGGCGTCTTCTGTCTCGGCACCCGCGAGCTCACGGAGGCATGGAACCGGTTCCTGGCAGACGCCGTTCCCGGGGCGGTCACCGGCGAGATCAACTTCCTGCCGTTCCTCACCTGTCTGTCCCGGCAGGGCCGGCCGGTGACCGCGGTGCCGGTCGGCGACCCGGACGAGGCGCGCGGCATCAACACTCCGGCCGACCTCGAGTTCGCCCGGACGGCCTACCTGCGGCGGGCGGACTGATGGACCGTCCGAGCCGGATCTACGCCGTCTGCTCAGAGGTTCCCCCGGAGATCGTGGGAGGTCTCGGGCGGTACGCCGAGAGGATGACGGCCCCTCTCGGCGAATCCGGAATCCCCATCGAGGTGCTGGGGGCCGCCGGGCGGCGCCGGACCCCCCGGACGGAACGCTCCGGCGACCTCACGCTGCACAGGCTGACCTCGGCCGGCCTGGGCCTCGTCGGGAATCCCCGTCTTCCTCGGCCCCTGCGGCTGCTGGGCAGGACGGCCGGGCTGCTCGTGTTCAACCTGCGCGCCGCCGCACGCATCCTGCGCTCCGAGGCGGGCCGCTCCGGGCCAGGACGAGCCGGAGCGGTCGTCGCGGTGCACGACTGGATGAGCTGCCCGGCCGGGATCCTGTGCCGGGTGCTCGGCCGCCTGCCGGTCGTGTTCCACGTGCACACCCGCGAACTCAACGCGGCTCCGGGACGGCGTCGCCCCCGGCACGCCCTCGTCCTCGACGCGCTGGAGACGGCCCAGGCCCGGCTGGCGCGCCTCATCGTGGTGCCGAGCGCCGCGATGCGCGACGAGCTGACGGCCAGGGGCTGGCCGGCCGACCGGGTGCGCGTCGTGCCGCACGGTTTCGAGGATCCCGAGCTCCTGCGGCTGGCGGCCCTGCCCGAGGAGGAGCGCGACCGGATCCGCTCGGAGGTCCGGCGCCGCTACCTGCCCGGCGGCGAGGGCCGGCTCGTCGTCTTCGCCGGCCGCCTGTCGTCCCACAAGGGCGTCCACACCCTGGTACGTGCCGTACCCCGGCTCGTCGAGGAGCACGCCGGCACCCGGGTCGTGCTCGTCGGCGCCGAGCTCCCGCAGACCGACGACGCCGCCGTGCTGGCCCGGGTGATCGAGGAGACCGGCACCGCCGCCCACGTGGTCGCGGGGAACCGGTTCCTGCCGTCCACCGAGGTGTTCGCGCACTTCCTCGCCGCCGACGTGTGCGTCTTCCCCTCCGTGTACGAGCCGTTCGGCCTGGTCGCCGTCGAGGCCATGGCACTGGCCCGGCCTGTCGTCGTCGGTCCCGGCTACTCGCCGGAGGTCGTCGGCGACGGGGCGCTGCGCTGCGGCCACGACGATCCGGACGAGCTGGCCGCGCTCCTGCTGGGCTGCCTCGGCGACCCACAGGGCTCGGACCGGCTCGCCCGGCGCGGCGCGGCGTACGTGCGGGAGCACTACAGCTGGGCCCGGACGGCCGAGCGCACCCTGGCGGCGTACGGCGAGGCGACGCGGTGACCCCGGCGCGGACGGCGACCAGCGCGCCCGCGCGGGTCGCCAGGCTCCTCGCCGCCCAGGGCCGGCCGGTGGGACCGGCTCTGGTGAACGCCTTCGCCAGCGGGATCTCGGCGGCGACCACACTGGCCGTGGCCTGGGGGCTCGGCGCCGCCGCCTTCGGCCGGTTCACGGTGGTCCTGTCGATCGGGTTGATCGTGGTCGTCCCCATGGTGATGGGCCTGCACTTCGTGATGTACCAGGAACTGCCGCGGGCCGAGCCCGCCGACCGCCCCGCCCTCGTGACCACGGCTCTGCTCTCCACGCTGGTGCTGGGGATCGTCCTGTGCGTCGCGGGGCTGACGGCCGCTCCCGTCCTGACCGCCGTGTTCGGCGTCGACGTCCCCACGCTCTGCTTCGGGCTCGCCCTGGCGCTGTCCCTGACGGCCGCGTACCTGACCGAGAGCTTCCTGCGCGGGCTCGGAAGGTACGCGCTCACCGCCGGCCTGAAGCTCGTCGTGGCCGTCGCCTACCTCGGCACGTCGGCGTACTGCCTGCTCGTCCCCGGAATCGGGGACGCCTACCTCTACCTCACCTGCCTCATCGCGTCGAACGTGCTCTTCGCCGTCGCCGCCACGGCGGGTTTCCGGGTCGTGCCGCGCCTCTGGTCGGCGGCGCTGGCGCGCACGCTGTACCGTCACGGCGCCTATCTGACCGCACTCACCGCCCTCACCACCGTGCTGTTCGGCGTCGACGTGATCTTCCTGAACCACTGGGCGGCCCAGGCGGACGTCGGCGTCTACTCGATCTACAACAACTTCCCCAAGCGGCTGCTGGGGGTGCTGTTCACCGACGGCGTCGGCCTGGTGCTGCTCCCCACGCTGGCGACCATGCACAAGCCGACGGCCTTGCGGCGCATCGGCCGCCTGTCCCCGGCCGTCTTCGCCGTGACCGCGCTCGTCTCGTTCGCGGCCAGCGCGGTGTTCTTCCTGCTGCTGCGTGCCGACTACCCCTACTCGCCGGGGCTGATGGCGCTCTCGGCCGTGGGGATCGGCGTCCACACCGTCTTCAATCTGTACTCGCTCGCTCTGCTCATGGACGGGGTGCGAGGGGCCAGGGCCCTCATCGTCGCCCAGGTCGCGGGCGCTCCCCTCGTGCTCGGCTGCCAGGCGGCGCTCATCGCCTGGCAGGGCCTGGCCGGCGGGCTGTGGGCGTTCGCGCTGTCCAACCTCGTCCTGGTCGCCCTCATCGTCGCCGTCTGCCGGCTGACGTACAGCCGGGCGGAGACCGTGGACGCCTGCCCCGCCCCGGAGACGTCACCATGAGGATCGCCCAGATCATCACCCAGTTCCCGCCCAACATCACGGCCGGACTCGGCCGCTACATCGAGGAGATCACCCCTCATCTGGCGGCCCGTCACCGGCTTGCCGTGTTCACGCTCAACGACGGCCGCCTCCCGGTGCACGAGCGGAACGGCGGGGTCACCGTGTATCGGCCCATGAGCCGCGTCCTCGGCGCGCTCGGCCGCCGCCGACGCCTCAACCGCACGCGCGGCACGGACGTCGTCCTGCTCGTGCTGACGGTCGTGACGAGCAACTGGCGGTACTTCCTGCGGCTGTGGCGCGCGGGGCGGGACGGGCGGCCCGACCTGGTCGCCGTCCACGACTCGACGAACTTCCTCGCCGGCCTGCTCTGCCACCATGTCCTGCGGCTCCCTGTGGTGCTCCACGTCCACACCACGGAGTACGGGGTGCACCGCGGGCGGAGCGACCTCGCGGGCGCGGTGTTCGCGGCGATCGAGCGGTGGCTGGCGCGCGTCGCCCGGCGCGTGATCGTCCCCACGCCCGAGGTCCGGGAGCAACTGGCCGCCTCCGGCTGGGATCGGGCGTCGATCGACGTCGTGTGCCTGGGTGGCACCTTCGAACGGCTTCTGGCCACCGGCGGCGCCCGGGACGGGCTTCGTGCAGGCGGCAAGGCCCTGCGCGCCAGGCTCGGGATCCCCGCCGGGGACCCCGTGCTGCTGTTCGTGGGCCGCCTCGAACGGCAGAAGGGCATCTACCAGCTGCTGGAGGCCATGCGGCCGATCGCCGCCGCCGTCCCGGGGCTGCGGCTGGTGATCGTCGGGGAGGGTGACCACTCCGGGGTCCGGCGGATCGTCGCTCAGAGCGGGCTGGACGGGCGGGTGCTCGACTCCGGCGGCTGGGTGGACCGCCAGGAGTTGCTGGAGTACTACGAGATGGCCGACGTCTGTGTCTTTCCCTCCCTCTTCGAACCGTTCGGCCTGGTGGCTACCGAGGCCATGGCGATGGCCAGACCGACGATCCTCGGCCATGGCTTCTCCAAGGTCTTCCTCGGCGACCCGGATCGGCCCGCCGTCCGGTTCGTACGCGCCGATGAGCCTGGCGACATCTCCCGTACGGTGATCGAGGTCATGACCGATCCGGACCTGCGCCGGGCACTGGCCGAGCGCGGCGAGCGGCTCGTCCGCGAGCGGCTGAGCTGGGCCCGCGCCGCCGACGAGACGCACGCGGTGTACAAGGCCGCCTTGCGCCCCGTCGTCTCGGACAGGTGAACCTCTCCCCCGAACAGAGCCATAGCAAGGACTTGCGACAGCAACGTTGCGGACCCCTCTGCGGTCACCGCAAGAGCTTTCCACGCTCTTTGCAATGATCCACAATTACCTCTTTGGCTTCACGCGGACCGCTTCTTTCCCGTTACTTTTAGTCATCGACGCGCGCGGATGTCCGCGAAAAAGCGGACACTTGATAGCAAGAGTGGCGAGATAGACCGAGAGACATTCTGGAATTCTCTGCAAAGTATTGCAATCCGGATGGCCACTGAGTAACTTCCAGGCAACACCTAGGAAACCTGAACATGGAGGCCCCTACGGTGTGCCCGTCCCCCACCCCTCCGAGGGCGCCGCCCCCCTCCCCCAACGCCCACGATGTACGGGGCCGGGCGGCCAGTTCCGTCTCCGTGTTCCGTTCTCAAGCACTCCGCAGCGGCGCGGAACGAGGACGACACCACATCGTCACGGCGGCTCGTGTCGTCGAGCCGAAACAACCCGTACGCCTCTCGGCAGGCGTTTCGCATGGAAGCGGGCCAGGTGTTCGCCCACCCGGCCCGCCCTCACGGGATCCCGTCCTCAATCTGGAGACCCCCACCATGAGACTGTACAAAGCAATCGTTGCGGGCGCGTTAAGCGCGGCCGCGGTGGCGGCCACCGCCGTGGCGCTGCCGGTTCTCACCGAGGAGCCCGCCAACGCCGCCTCCGGCCCCGGCGTCACCGTCAACCTGTGGAACTGGAACTGGAAGTCGGTGGCCAAGGAGTGCGCCGACGTCCTGGGACCGGCCGGCTACGGATCGGTGCAGGTGTCCCCGCCGTCCGATTCCATGTCCAAGGGAGGCTCGGTCTGGTGGGACATCTACCAGCCCGCCCGGTACGACCTGACCAGCAAGTTCGGTGACCAGGACGCGTTCAGGAAGATGATCGACGCCTGCCACGCCGCGGGCGTGAAGGTCCAGGTGGACACGGTCATCAACCACATGACCGGGCAAGGCTCGACGAGCTACGGCGGCTACGGCTTCAGCAAGTACGACTACCCCGGCCTGTACTCCTCCCAGGACTTCCACCAGCCGGCCTGCGGCATCAACGACGCCGACTACGGCAACAACGCCTGGCGGGTGCAGAACTGCGAGCTCGTCGGCCTGTCGGACCTCAACACCGGTTCCGACCACGTGCGCGACCAGATCGCCGCGTACCTGAACAAGCTGATCGACCTGGGCGTCGACGGCTTCCGTATCGACGCCGCCAAGCACATGAGCCCCGACGACCTCGCGGCGATCAAGTCCAGGCTCAAGGGGTCGCCCTACATCCACCAGGAAGTCATCTACGGCCAGAACGAGGCGGTCCAGCCGAGCCAGTACACCGGCGTCGGCGACGTGGACGAGTTCGTCTACGGCCGCAAGCTCAAGGAGCAGTTCACCGGCCAGATCAAGTCGCTGCAGACCTTCGGCCAGAGCTGGGGCCTGTCGGTGGGCAGCGACAAGGCCATGGTCTTCGTGGACAACCACGACACCGAACGGGGCGACTCCACGCTCACGTACAAGTACGGCGCCACCTACAAGCTGGCCAACACGTTCATGCTGGCCTGGCCGTTCGGCAAGCCCAACGTCTACTCCTCCTTCACCTGGAACGACAGGGAGGGCGGACCTCCGTCGGCCAACGGCGGGTTCGTCACCGACACCGACTGCTCCAACGGCCGCTGGACCTGCTTCGACCGCGAGATGTCCGGCATGGTGGGCTTCTACAACGCCGTCAGCGGCACCTCCGTCGGCAACTGGACCGACAACGGGAGCAACCTGATCGCCTTCAGCCGCGGCGACAGGGGCTGGGTGGCCATCAACAACGAGAACAGCGGCGTCACCCGCACCTTCACCACCGGCCTGCCCGCCGGGACGTACCCCAACGTCGCAGGCAGCGGCTCGGTCACCGTGAACGCCGGCGGCACGGCGACGGTCACCGTGCCTGCCAAGAGCGCCGTCGCCATCCGAGTCGGCACCTCGCCCTCGCCGACCGCGACCCCAACCCCGACGCCGACCCCGACGGGCGACAGCACCGCGACCGTCTTCTACAAGACGAGCTGGAGCACCGCCAACATCCACTACGGCATCGGCGGCACCTGGACCACCGTCCCCGGCATCGCCATGGACACCGCCTGCACCGGCTGGAAAAAGAAGACCGTCGACCTCGCCACCGCAACCACCTTCCAGGTCACCTTCAACAACAACAGCGGAACCTGGGACAACAACCACGGCAACAACTACACCCTCGGCACCGGCACCACCATCGTCAAGGACGGCGTCGCCACCGCCAACGCCACCGACCCCTGCCAGGGCACCAACCCCCAGAACACCGCCACCGTCTACTACTCCACCACCTGGAGCACCGCCAACATCCACTACGGCATCGGCGGCACCTGGACCACCGTCCCCGGCATCGCCATGGACACCGCCTGCACCGGCTGGAAAAAGAAGACCGTCGACCTCGCCACCGCAACCACCTTCCAGGTCACCTTCAACAACAACAGCGGAACCTGGGACAACAACCACGGCAACAACTACACCCTCGGCACCGGCACCACCACCGTGAAGAACGGCGTCGCCACCGCCAACGCCACCGACCCCTGCGGCAGCTAGACGACGCCGGGGCGTCTCGGACTTGTCCGGGCCGGGACGACTCTCATCCCCCAACAGAAAGAACGGCAATGAAGCGCCTGTACTCAGCCGCGGCCGCGGCGATCATCGTGTTATCAACCCTGATACCGGTGACCGCAGCCCGTGCCGCGAACAGCGCCACCGTCTTCTACAAGACGAGCTGGAGCACCGCCAACATCCACTACGGCATCGGCGGCACCTGGACCACCGTCCCCGGCATCGCCATGGACACCGCCTGCACCGGCTGGAAAAAGAAGACCGTCGACCTCGCCACCGCAACCACCTTCCAGGTCACCTTCAACAACAACAGCGGAACCTGGGACAACAACCACGGCAACAACTACACCCTCGGCACCGGCACCACCATCGTCAAGGACGGCGTCGCCACCGCCAACGCCACCGACCCCTGCCAGGGCACCAACCCCCAGAACACCGCCACCGTCTACTACTCCACCACCTGGAGCACCGCCAACATCCACTACGGCATCGGCGGCACCTGGACCACCGTCCCCGGCATCGCCATGGACACCGCCTGCACCGGCTGGAAAAAGAAGACCGTCGACCTCGCCACCGCAACCACCTTCCAGGTCACCTTCAACAACAACAGCGGAACCTGGGACAACAACCACGGCAACAACTACACCCTCGGCACCGGCACCACCACCGTGAAGAACGGCGTCGTGAGCGCGGGGGCGTCGGATCCCTGTGGGGCCGAGCCGCCGCCGGACACGACTCCGCCGACCGTGCCCACGGGCCTGGCGGCGACCGCGTCGGGCACGAACGTCACGCTGACCTGGACGGCGTCGACCGACAAGGTGGGCGTCACCGGCTACGAGATCAGCCGGGCCAAGGGCGACGAGACGCCGGTCGTCCGATCCACGTCCGGCACGACGTACAAGGACTCCGGGCTGGACCCCCAGACGTCCTACACGTACAAGGTGCGAGCACTGGACGCCGCGGGCAACAAGTCCGCGTACACCGGTGCCGTCTCGGTGAAGACGGGCGACGGGCCGCCGCCGGCGTCCCCGGGGACTCCGCTCGGCGGCGATCCTCGCAAGGACTCCATCTACTTCGTCATGACGGCACGGTTCTATGACGGCGACACCTCGAACGACAGGGGCGGAAGCCAGAACATCAGGTCCGGTAACGCGACGAACAACGACCCGATGTTCCGCGGCGACTTCAAGGGCCTCGTCGACAAGCTCGACTACATCAAGGCCCTCGGCTTCTCCGCGATCTGGATCACCCCGGTCGTGCTGAACCGCTCCGACTACGACTACCACGGCTACCACGGCTGGGACTTCTACCGGGTGGACACGCGGCTGGAGACGCCCGGGAACACCTACCAGGACCTGATCAACAAGGCGCACGCCAAGGGCCTGAAGATCTACCAGGACGTGGTCTACAACCACAGCTCCCGTTGGGGCGCCAAGGGCCTGTTCGTCCCGCCCGTCTACGGCATCCGTGACGAGCAGTGGAAGTGGCTGTACAGCAAGAAGGTTCCGGGCCAGGAGTACGACCCGATGGTCGAGCACCAGGGCGACGACCCCGACATGACGGCCGCCCAGAACGAGATGGCCAAGGGACGGCCGTACAACGGCGACCTGTGGTCGACCGAGGAGCCCGCGGGCAACACCTGCAAGAACTGGGGGACCCCGACGCAGTGGTTCAGCCCCGAGGGCTACACCATCTACAACTGCCAGTGGCCGAGCCCGACCTCGGGCATGTTCCCGGCGAAGTACTACCACCAGTGCTGGATCGGCAACTGGGAGGGCGAGGACTCGCGCAGTTGCTGGCTGCACGATGACCTGGCCGACTTCAACACCGAGAACGCCGAAGTGCAGAAGTACCTCATCGACGCCTACAACCGGTACATCGACATGGGCGTCGACGGTTTCCGCATCGACACCGCCATTCACATCCCCCGCGTCACCTGGAACCGCCGCTTCCTGCCGGCGATCTATGACCGGGTGAAGGAGAAGTTCGGCGAGGAGAAGGCCAAGAACTTCTATGTGTTCGGCGAGGTGGCCGCCTTCGTCAACGACAAGTGGAACCGCGGTTCTGTCAACCACTCCGCGCAGTTCTACACCTGGAAGGAGCGCAAGGAGTACAGCGCCGACGACGAGAAGGCCGCGATCGAGCAGTACAACTACGAGGAGCAGCTCGGTACGGGCAACCAGCCCACCAGCACCAACGCCCGCCTGAACGGCAACGATTACCACGCGCCGGACCACTCGAAGTTCTCCGGCATGAACATCATCGACATGCGCATGCACATGAACTTCTCCGACGCGCAGAACGCCTTCAACAACGGCAAGGACTCCGACGACAGCACCAACGACGCCACCTACAACACCGTCTACGTCGACTCCCACGACTACGGACCCAACAAGTCGTCCAACCGCTACGCCGGCGGCACCGACGCCTGGGCCGAGAACATGAGCCTGATGTGGACCTTCCGCGGCATCCCCACGCTCTACTACGGATCGGAGATCGAGTTCCAGAAGGGCAAGCAGATCGACTGCGGGCCCACCTGCCCGCTCGCCACGACGGGCCGCGCCTACTACGGCGACAAGATCGAGGGCTCCGTCAACGCGAGTGACTTCGGGGTGGTCTCCAGCGCGTCGGGACCCGTCGCGACCACCTTGAGCCAGCCGCTGGTCAAGCACCTGCAGCGGCTCAACCAGATCCGCCGGTCGATCCCGGCCCTGCAGATGGGGCAGTACTCGACCGAAGGCGTGACCGGGCAGATGGCCTACAAGCGCCGCTACACCAGCGGATCCACCGACAGCTTCGTCCTGGTCACCGTCTCCTCCGGCGCCACGTTCACCGGCATCCCCAACGGGAAGTACGTCGACGCGGTCACCGGGGACGTCAAGACCGTCACCGACCAGACCCTGTCGATCGCCGCCAGCGGCAAGGGCAACGTCCGCGCCTATGTGCTCGACCAGGCCGGCAGCCCGGCTCCGGGCAAGGTCGGAGCGGACGGGCCGTACCTCAAGTAGTTCCTTGAGAGATGGAACGGGGAGCGCGCGGTAGTGCGCTCCCCGCTTTCGTCGGTCCCGGCCCGTTCAGCTGTGCGGCGGGCAGGTCTTCGGTCAGGTAGCGCTGCACGGTGGGGCCGGTGGCGGCCACCAGGTGGTCGGGCGGGGCGGAGGCGACGGGTTCGAGCTTGAGGACGTGACGGATCACGGCCAGGCCGATGAGCTGGGTGGCGGCCAGGGCGGCCCGAGCGGGGGCCTCCTGTTCGTCGATGCCGAGGTGCTCGATCGCCGGCCGCAGGACCTGAGTGGTGAGGAACTCGCGCAGGAGCCGTGCGATCCACTCGTTGTTCAAGCTGGAGCCCAGCAACGCTGCGGCGGCGCTGCCGGCGGGAGAGTCCCAGATGTCCAGGACGGCCCGCACCAAGGCGTCGCCGAGCTCGGCGCGGGGTGCCGCCAGGACCTTCGGCATCAGGTCCGCCGGGTCGAACGGGGCGCTGACGCAGGCCAGGAAGAGCTTGTCCTTGGTGCCGAAATAGTGGTGAACCAGCGCCGGGTCGACCTCGGCGCGGGTGGCGACGGCACGGATGGAGGCGCTGTCGTAACCCTTGTCGGCGAACAGATGGCGGGCGGCGGCGAGGATCGCCTCCCGAGTGCCGGGGTTGCCGGGGCGGCGTCCGGCCCGGGGATGTGCCCCCGGGCTGTCGCGATTCACAGCAGTTTGTCGAGGGTGATGGGCAGGTCGAGGACGCGTTTGCCGGTGGCGTGCCGTACGGCGTTGGCCACGGCGGCGGCGACGCCGGTGATGCCGACCTCGCCGATGCCGAGCAGGCCGAGCGGTGTGGTGGGGTCGGGCTCGTTCAGGTAGTGCACGTCGATGTGGGGGATGTCGGCGTGCACGGGCACGTGGTACTCTGACAGGCTCGGGTTCACGATCCGGCCGTCGCGGCCGTCGACGAGGGTCTGCTCCGACAGGGCCATGCCGATGCCCATCACGATGCCGCCGCGCAGCTGGCTGGTCGCCGTCTTGGCGTTGATCACGGTGCCGACGTCGAAGACGCCGAGCCAGCGCGAGACGCGTACCTCCATGGTGTCGGGGTCCACCCGGACCTCGCAGAACTGCGCGCCGGTGGCCGCCCGCACCTTCCGGCGGCGTTCGAGCACGGTGCGGGCGACGAAGCCGAGCATGCCCGCCTTGGACTCGGCTTCCAGATGGTCGCGGCCGGCCGCGGTCAGGATCTCGCCGTAGGTCTGGCCGCCGCCGGCGTGGTGGAGGCCGCCGTCGCGGGCCACCAAGTCCTCCAGCTTGTGGCCGCGCAGGGGTGAGCCGGGCGCGCGGCGGGCCAGGGCGAGGGCGGACTTCTTCAGCTTGGCGCAGGCGTCGATCACGCCCGCCGCCGCGCTGGCGGTCTGCACCGAGCCGATCGCACCGGGGCCGGGCGGCAAGTCGGAGTCGCCGTACTCCACATGGACGGACTCCAGCGGGACGCCCATCTCGTCGGCGGCGATCTGGGCCTGCACGGTCGCGGTGCCCATGCCCATCTCGTGCATGCCGCTGCGCACCACGAGCGTGCCATCGGCGCCCAGCCGGACGGTGACCTGCGCGGGCATGCGCATGGAGGGGTGGAAGGCGGTGGCCACGCCCATGCCGACCAGCCAGCGGCCGTCGCGCATGACGCCCGGCCGGGGGTCGCGCTCGCGCCAGCCGAACCGCTCGGCCCCCAGCGCGTACGCCTCCTTGAGCATGCGGTGGGTGAACCGCTGGCCGCCCACCGGGCCGCGCTCGGGCTCGTTGCGCATGCGCAGTTCGATCGGGTCCATGCCCAGTTGCCAGGCGAGTTCGTCCATGGCCGATTCCACGGCGAAGGTGCCGATGGACTCGCCGGGGGCGCGCATGAAGGTGTTGGGCAGCAGGTCGAGCTGGACGACGTTCTGGGCCAGGTGGATGTTGGGGGCGGCGTACAGGTGGTGGGAGGCCGCGGTGATCGGCTCGGGCATGCCGCCGATCCGGCCGGTTCTGGAGACGCTGGTGTGGATGAGCGCGGTCAGACGTCCCTGGGCGTCGGCGCCGAGCGCGACCCGCTGGGTGCTGGGGGTGCGGCCGCCGACGGTGTGGTAGACGCCCGCTCGGGTGAGCGCGAGCCGCACCGCGCGGCCGGTCGCCCGTGCCGCCAGCGCGGCCAGCAGGGTGCCGGCCCAGGCGCGCGACTTGCCGCCGAACGCGCCGCCGACGTACGGGGACAGGATCCGGACCGACGTCTCCGGCACCCCGAACCGCTGCGCCAGGTGTTTGCGCAGCCAGGGGATGTTCTGCGCGCCCTCGTGCAGCGTCAGGTGGTCGCCGTCCCACACTGCGGTCGTGGCGTGCGGCTCGATCGCGTTGTGGTTGTACGGCGGCGTGCTGAAGCGCAGGTCCACCGAGACGGGCGCGGCGGCCAGCGCGGCGCGCGCGTCTCCCTTGTCGGCCCCGCTCTCCATGATCGGGATGCCCTTTTCCGGGACGGCGTTCGGCTCTCCGGCCGCGAAGTCCACCGTGGCGGGCAGCTCCTGGTAGGACGGCCGCACCAGCGACGCCGCGTACCGTGCCGTCTCGGGCGTCTCGGCGACCACGACCACGATCGGCTGGCCGTTCCAGTGCACCTCATCGGTGGCCAGGTAGTTGACCGACGTGCCCGAGGCGATCGAGCTGAGGTCGAGGAAGCTCATCTTGGGCGCAGGCTTCATGGCCGGGGCGTTCTCGTGGGTGAGCACGTCGATCACGCCGCGCACCGCCCGTGCCGCCGCCGTGTCGAGGGCGATGATGCGGCCGCGCGCGATCGTGGCGTGCACGAGCGCCGCGTAGGCCAGGTCCGGGTAGGGGAACTCGGCGGCGAAGCGGGCCTGGCCGGTCGTCTTGGCCGGGCCGTCGCGCCGGTCGACACCCTGGCCGACGTACTTGGATGTACCGGTCGCGGGCTCTGTCTCGGCGTACTTGATGCTCATCGAGCTGCCTCCTCGTTCAGCTCGCGCAGCGTGGCCACGATGGTGGAGACGGCCAGGGTGGTCTTGAACGCGTTTCCCTGCCGTACGGCAGCAGCGGCCAGCTCGGCCTCGGCCGCCCGCCGGAAGGCCGCCTCGTCGGCGAGGCCGCCGAGCAGGATCCGCTCCGCCTCGCGGGCCCGCCAGGGTTTGGGGGCGACGCCGCCCAGCGCCAGCCGGACGTCCGTAACCGTGCCGTCGCGCACTTCCAGCGCCGCCGCCACCGAGACCAGGGCGAAGGCGTAGGAGGCGCGGTCGCGAACCTTGCGGTAGCGGGAGCGGGCCGCGGCGGGAACGGGCGGCAGTTCGACCGCCGTGATCAGGTCGCCGGCTTCCAGCGTGGTCTCGACCTGCGGGGTGTCGCCGGGCAGCCGGTGCAGGTCCGCCAGCGGGACGCGCCGCGTGCCGCCCACGCCGCGCACCTCCACCACGGCGTCCAGCGCGGCCAGCGCCACGCACATGTCGGACGGGTGGGTGGCGATGCAGTGCTCGCTCACGCCCAGGATCGCGCAGCCGCGGTTGAACCCCTCCAGCGCGTCGCAGCCGCTGCCGGGCTCGCGCTTGTTGCAGGCCGAGGCGGTGTCGTAGAAGTAGGGGCAGCAGGTGCGTTGCAGCAGGTTGCCGCCCACGGTGGCCATGTTCCGCAGCTGGCCGGAGGCTCCCGACAGCAGCGCCTGCGACAGCACCGGGTAGCGGGTGCGCACCCGCCGGTCGGCGGCGAGGGTGCTGTTGCGCACCAGCGCGCCGATCCGCAGCCCGCCGCCGGGCAGCTCCTCCACCGTGTCGTAGGGCAGGCCGGTGACGTCCACGAGGGTGTCGGGCCGCTCGACGCCCTCGCGCATCAGGTCGACCAGGTTGGTGCCGCCGCCGAGGAACTTCGTGCCGGGCTCGGCGGCGGCCTGGACCGCCGACTCGACGTCGGCGGCCTTGATGTAGGCGAACGGTCTCATCCCGAGACCTCCATGATCGCGTCCACGATGCCGTTGTAGGCGCCGCAGCGGCACAGGTTGCCGCTCATCCGCTCCCTGACCTCGGCCTCGCTCAAGGCGCCGGAGTCGGCCACGGCGCTGGGCATCCCCGCGGCGTGCTCGGCCAGCATGCCGATCGCCGAGCAGATCTGGCCCGAGGTGCAGTAGCCGCACTGGAAGCCGTCATGGCGGATGAACGCCTCCTTCAGCGGATGCGCCACCCCCTCGATCGTGGTGATCTCGCGGCCGTCGTACTGGATGGCCAGCGCCAGGCAGGAGTTGATCCGCACGCCGTCGGCCAGCACCGTGCACGCGCCGCAGGCGCCCTGGTCGCAGCCCTTCTTCGGCCCTGTCACGCCGAGCCGCTCGCGCAGCGCGTCCAGCAGGCTGACCCACGGCTCCACCTCGAGTGAGGCGACGGAGCCGTTCACCTTCATCCGTATCTCGGCCACGCGCTTCTCCTGCCGATCCTTGTCAATCGCGGTCCTTGCTCAGTCCTTCGCGACCTTCACCAAGCTATGATACTTCACTTGATGTTATGATTATCAGTGTGTCATGTTGAGGTTATAGAGGTCCAGAGGAGGCGCGGATGCCGGACACCGAGGGCCGCGTTCCCGTCGACGTCGTGGAGGCCGCCCTGCGGGCCGCCGAACGGCTGGGAAAGGACGTGGCCGACGTGCCCGTCCTGGCGATCGCCCAGGAGGCCGGCGTCTCCCGCAGCACTCTGCTGCGCCGCGTCGGCGGCTCCCGCCAGGCCCTGGACGCGGCGGTGCGCGCCGCCGGGGTGGACCCCGGCGGGCAGCGCCCGGTGCGCGAACGCGCGATCGAGGCGGGTGCCCGCCTGATCGGCGAGCACGGCCTGGCCGCGCTCACCCTCGACGCGGTCGCCACCGCCGCCCGCTGCTCGCTGCCCAGCCTGTACGTCACCTTCGGCGGCCGGGACGAGCTGCTGCGGGCCATCTTCGAACGCCACATGCCGCTCCTCAACATCGACGACGTGATCACCGGCACGCCCGCCGACCTGAGCGAGACCGTGAACCGGATCTACCTGCTGCTGGCCGAAGCGCTCACCCGCGAGCCCAGGGTGATGCCGGCCATGCTCGCCGAAGCGCTGGCCCGCCCGGGCGAGCCCGCCCTGCGCCGCCTGCTGGAGCACTTCACCCCCCGCAAGCTCACCGGCCTCGGCCTCGGCGGATGGCTGGCCAGCGAAATGGCCGCCGGACGCATCCGCCCGTTACCGCTGCCGCTGCTCATCCAGCAACTGATCGCCCCGGCCGTGATGCACTTCGTGCTGCGCCCTGCCATCGACCAGGTCCCCGGCTTCGACCTGCCCAGCGTGGAGGAGACCTGCGCGGTCTTCTCCGAGGCGTTCCTACGCGCCGTCGCCACCCCCGCAGCCGGGATCGAGCATACGTAGGCCCCACCCACCACCTCGCAAGGAGCAGACCATGACCGAAGCTCCACAACTGCCGATCCAGATGCGACGCGACGGGTTCGACCCCGTCGAGGAGCTGACCCGGATCCGCGACAGCGAAGGCGTCGTGCAGACGATGACACCGTTCGGCGTGCCCGCCTACCTGCTGTGCCGCTTCGACGACGTCCGCCAGATGCTGTCGGACCCGATCCGGTTCAGCAGCAACAGGCCCGCCCCGTTCACCCTGCGCGCCGGCAGCGAGATCAGCCAGGAGGAGCAGGCCCGGCTGCGGGCCGGCAACCTGATCGGGTTCGACCCGCCGGAGCACACGCGGCTACGCAAGATGCTCACCGCCGAGTTCACCATGCGCAGAATGCGCCGGCTCGAACCACGTATCACCGAGATCGTCGAAGCCGCCCTGGACGACCTGGAGCACGCGGGAAAGCCCGCCGACCTGGTCGCGCACTTCGCGCTGCCGGTGCCGTCCCTGGTGATCTGCGAACTGCTGGGCGTGCCCTACTCCGACCGCGGCGAGTTCCAGGCCCGCTCGGCCCGCATGCTGGACATGTCGTCACCGATGGAGGAGCGGCTCGCGGCATCGCAGGAGAATCGCGCGTACATGGCCGGCCTGGTCGCCGAGGCGCAGGCGCGACCCGGCGAGGACATGTTGGGCATGCTGGTCCGCGAGCACGGCGACGACCTCAGCACCGACGAGCTCGTCGGCATCTCGGGGCTGCTGCTGATCGCCGGGCACGAGACCACCGCCAACATGCTCGGCCTGGGCGTCCTGGCCCTGCTACGCCACCCCGACCAGCTCGCCATGGTCCGCGACGATCCCGCCCGGATCGAACCGGCCGTGGAGGAGCTGCTGCGCTGGCTGTCCATCCTGCACACGATGCCGCCCCGCATCACCACGACCGACGTGGAGATCGCCGGACAGACCATCCCCGCGGGCTCACTCGTGACCGCCTCCCTGCCTGCCGCCAACCGCGACCGCGCCTTCATCGACGACCCCGACCGCCTCGACATCACCCGGGGAGACCTCGGCCACCTCGCCTTCGGCCACGGCGTGCACCACTGCCTGGGCGCGCCGCTGGCCCGCGCGGAGATGCGCATCGCCTTCCCCGCCCTGTTCCGGCGCTTCCCCCGCCTCGCCCTGGCCGACCCGTTCGAGGAGATCGAGTACCGCACCTTCAACGCCATCTTCGGCCTGAAGTCACTGATGCTCACCTGGTGACGAGGCAGGCGCGGGAGGAACTCTTTTCGCGTCTGAATCAACGGGCTGTGAGCAGGCGTTAAGAGAAGACGTGATGATCGGCGGGACGGCGTATCGGCGAGGCCGCGTCCAGGGACGACGTCGGCGGTGGCACGTGCCGTGTCAGGTGGAGGGGATGCGGATCACACGGTCGTCGTCGGCGGCAGGCCGCCCGCAAGATGGCCACGATCGCGTGGAAGGCCGGAGGGTCTTCGGCTAGTACCGAAGAGCCTCCGGCCGTCTCCCGTGACGGCATGTACTAGAAGTCGAACTCACCCTTCTTCGCACCATCGACGAACGCTGCCCAGACCGACGGTGAGACCACATACGGAGCGAGATCGAGGCGCTCCGTGTCGCGCAAGCCCACCCGGCCGTCAGGCAGGGGCGCCACTTCCAAGCAGTCACCGCTATCGCCAGAGCGGGTGGCCTTCCGCCATGCAGCGTTCTTGAGAAGTTCTTCGGTCAGTTCGTCCATTTCTCTGCCATCTCCCTTATGAGCTGCAGCGAAGCTCGACGGGGCAGGGCTTCGTTGTGCAGCATCTCGTACTTCAGCCTGACCTCGCGGACGCGTTCGCTGTCGGCCGTGATCTGGCCTGTGATGATGGACTCGAGGTAGACCATATCTGGCATCCCTGGCCCGCCAGCGAGAATGAAAGCTCCTTGCAAGCCGGTGGTCAGCCAGGAGTTGTGCGGGAGCACGCGGATGTTGATGCGGGGGTGCTCATCCAGGGCGGCCAAGTGAGCCATCTGCTCGGCCATCACCGCCTCACTGCCGGTCGGTCGGGTCAGGACTCCTTCATCCAGTGAGTGTTTTCCATCCTGAAGCCGCAGGTCGCGGGCATGCTGCGCGAGTGGGTCTGATCGACAAGTAGAAGAGCCCCTGGTAGAAGGGTTGTCGACCAAGATCAACCGTTAGACCAGAGGCTCCGAGTTGCTGTTCTACCGCGCCGCGCTGCCGTTGTCACCTCAGACCCTGTCCTATCTGTCCGGCATCCTGCGCCGGCACCGCAAGACGATCAACTCGCCCTGGCGTCGCCTCAACCCCGGCCAACAAGCCCTGCTCGTCCTCGTCCACCTGCGCAAAGGCGAGACCCTGGCAGAGGTCGCCGCAGGCTTCGGCGTCGGCATCGCGACCGCCTGGCGCTACATCCATGAGGCCATCGCCCTGCTCGCCCGCCGCTCGCCCCGCCTGGAGCAGGTGTTACGCGCGGCCAAGCGGGCCGGCTACCCCTACCTGGTCCTGGACGGCACCCTCATCCCCATCGACCGCGTCGCCGCCGACCGGCCCTACTACTCCGGCAAACACAAGAAGCACGGCATGAACATCCAAATCCTGGCCACCCCCGACGGCACACCCTTGTGGACCTCCGGCTCCCTGCCCGGCTCCGTCCACGACCTCAAAGCCGCCCGGATCTGGGGCATCCTGCGCCGCCTCAAGGCCGCCGACCTGATCACCCTCGCCGACAAGGGCTACGTCGGAGCCGGCGAGCACGTACGCGTGCCCTACAAGGGCCGCAACAAGCCCGCCTCCCAGAAGGCCGCCAACGCCGCTCACGCCAAGCTCCGCGGACCGGGAGAACGGGCCAATGCACAACTGAAGACCTGGCGTATTCTGCGCAAACTCCGGTGCTGCCCACTCCTCGCAGGTCAGCTCGTCAAAGCGATCCTCGTCCTTCAGCGCCGCGAGGCGGGATGAAAAGCACTCAGTGAGACGAACTTGGCGTCGGCCGCGGGTGACTCCTGTGCAACCTGTTCGCAGATGAACTGCTCGTACCCGTCGCGTTGCCCACCAGGGCGAAGTGACCGAATCCGCGTGAATTCGATATCGGGGATGTTCACGGGGGGTGTCCTTCAGAATGCTGCCGGCCGGGGTCGGGAAGAAACGCTACCGGTCTGCCGCGGAATTCGCGGCCGGGCACTGACGCGCCCGGCCCCCTCTACGCTGGCCGTGGTATGACGTCGACTGCACTCCTGTGACAGTGATCGCGAGCTGGACGCAAGATCTGCGCACAGACCTCTCGGACGTTGCATTTTCGGGTCGGATTGATCAAGCTCGTGGTCGGCGCGGCCCTGGTTGGGGTTCGCAAGGCCTCACCAGGCGGGAAACCCGCCTTGCCCCCGGCGCCGGTGGACCGGGTGTGATGATCGGCGTGAACATTTTCTCGGCGGTCGAGCGAACCGACCCGTCCCTGGCCGAACACGGGGACAGCCACTTTCAGTTCATCGACTGTCTGGCAGGCCCATTCTGGGGCCAGGTGGGGACCTGATCGAGGACTGGTTCGTTCGGCTCTGCTCGGACGCCCATGCGGACGTCAGGGGACGGCTGCACTCCAGGGACAACCGGCATTCCAGGGAGCCTTCTTCGAGTTGTACCTGCATGAGTGCCTTCTCCGGATGGGCTACACCGTGACTTGCCATCCGGAAGTCGACGGGATCAATCACCGCGCGGACTTCCGCGCAGAGAAGGACGGCGGCGCGGTCTACGTCGAAACTCGATCAGCGTCGTCCAGCAACGTCGCAGTGGGCGCGGACGCGAGGGTCAACACCCTTACGCGTCGCTCGACAAGCTCGACAGCCCGAACTTCTTCCTGTGGATCAACGTGGAGAGGCAAGGGGGCGGCCCGCTCCGGGCTCGCCCGCTGCGCTCCACTCCGGCTAGGTGGATCGACGACTGGGCGGGCGAGGTTTCTCTTCCACGCCAGCCATCGCGCTACGCCTTTGCCACGTACGACCACTTGCAGCAGGGTCACGGGGAACTCGACCTCGCCTCGATCCTCGCAGTTGCCGAGCTTTCAGGTCGATCGGGATGTGGCAAATGAGGCGGAACGGCCACTAAAGTGACCACCTTGGACCGTGCCTAGCGTTGTTTCTGCCGCCGAAATGCGAGACTCCGTGACTCAACTCCCTGAGATCAACTGGCATCAGATCCGCGGCAAGGCGCCGTCAGGGTCGCGTCGTGACGGGTTCGAGGAGCTCGGTAACCAGCTAATGATTTACGGCTGTCTGGTCACGTGGCCGTCCAGCACGACGTTTACCACGTTTGGCAACCCCGACGGGGGACGGGAAGGACGAGGCGAACTGCCTGGCGGCGCGGTCTGGGGATGGCAGGCGAAGTACCTGTTCACGCTTGACGACGACGCTCTCGCGCAGATCGACAAGTCGATTCGCCGCGTCCTGACGACCGAGCCCACTCTTGAGCGATACTACGTGCTCATGCCGTACAACCGGCCCGGCGGTGATACCGCCAAGACGAAGAGTGCGTGGACGAAATGGAACGAGCACGTCAGGAGATGGGAAACCGCCGCCGTATCGGCAGGTAGGGCGGTGACGTTCGAATACATCGGCGAGACCCAACTCAACGAGTGCTTGCTCCAGCCGTCGCAAGCGGGGCGACTGCGCTACTGGTTCGATCTGGACGTCTTCTCGGAAGATCGACTCCGACAGATTGCGGCTCGGGCCGAAGCCGACGCAGGCGGCCGATACAGCCCCGCACTGAACGTGGAACTACCCATCCGCGCCGTCTTCGACGGCCTGGCCCACACCCCTGCGTTCGAACACGACATTCGGAACGCACTGGCTACCCTCCGCAAGGCCCGCGGCATCTATGGCCTGTCGGTGCCCAGAGAACGCCCAGACTTGTTCGAGCCCGCGATCGCGATGCTAAACGAGCGCCTCGATGGCCTCGAAGAGCTAGTAACCGAAGCCGCAAGGCAGGCCCGGCAACCACATGGGGTGCTGCCCGACTTCACCCCAGCGATCGAGGCCATGGAGGCTCCCTCAGCGAGCGTCTCGGACCTGCTCCGGCAGCATTGCCTCAAGGATCGCTATTACACCGACAACGCGGGCAGCCTCTACGGCCAGCTCGCGGCGATTCGATCAGCGGTTGCCGAGCTGAACGAGCTGCGCGCCGGTCGTGCATGGCGTGGCTTCGAGGCAGCAGCCATCCTCGTCACCGGCACGGGCGGCGCGGGAAAGACTCACCTACTGTGCGACCTCGCCAAAACGCGTGCCGCGAACGCCTTACCAACGATCATTGCGCTCGGTGAGCAGTTCGAACACGGTCCCATCGAAGCCGACCTGGGTAGGATCATCGGATTTCAAAACCCGGCAAGCCAGCTACTGACCACCTTTGACGCGGCCTGCCAGGCCGTCGGCGAAATCGGCCTAATCGTCATCGACGGGTTGAATGAATCGGCCGACCGGCAGCTGTGGAACAAATACTTGTCCAGCTTCCTCAACGACGTCGCCAAGTACCGTCACATCAGACTTGTCCTCTCCTGTCGCACCGAATTTCTCGCCGACACGTTGTCGGATATATTGCAGGCTCGGCTCCCTGTGTTTCAACACACTGGATTCGAGGAGGTTCCTCGCGACGCAATTCGGCAGTTCCTCGATTGGTACGGCATCGAGCGGCCCTCATTCCCGATGATGGACCCCGAATTCACCAATCCGCTGTTCCTCAAACTCCTCTGCACGGCACTGATGACCAGCGGAAAGCGCCGCTTCCCTCGCACAGGCATCGGAACATCGTGGATCTACGACAGCTTTCTCGACGCGATGGACATTCGACTCTCAGCCGAGGAACGCTGCGACTATGACCGCACCAGCGAGCTCGTCCGTCGCGCCGTCGAGCAAATCGCCGCTGCCATGCACGCCCAAGGTCGCAGGCTGCTCAGGGCGGACGTCGACCGCATCACGTCAGCGCTACTTCCGGACCGTAAATGGAGCCAGAGTCTGCTCAACGGCCTGCTGAAGGAGGCCGTCCTAGCAAACCTCTCGATCGACGGGACCGAGTACATCAGATTCGGATACGAGCGGCTCGGTGACATCGCTCTGGCGAAGCTGATCGCGGCGGACGGCCTTGATGGGGCGAAGGCTGAAGTGAGCCGGCTGGCCGAGCGATGGTTCACCAATGCGGGGGTGTTGCAGGCCCTAGCCGCGGTTCTTCCCGAGGTGTTCGGCGTCGAATTGATCGACATACTGCAGATCTCGACCGCTGAGTATCATCCGGATGCTCATGCCGACTTTCTGCTCAGCCTCGGTTGGCGGAAGCTCGAAGCGGTCAGTGAGTCGTTCTCAGTAACCGAAGATCGCGTTGTGTGATGCCGATATGGTCCAATCGTGCTCGCGGTGCAGTAGCACGAGTGCGGCTCGGACGATCTGCCCGATGCGCCAGGGGTCGAGGCTGACTCGGCGCAGAGCCTTGAAGGTGACGGTGAGCAGGGCGTTCGCGCGTTCGCCGACGCCGCGCAGGCCCCGCAGCAGCTTGTTGTAGGTGTGCTGGTCGTCGCTGAGTATGGCCTGGCCGCGCTTCTTCTTCACCGGCACCCGGATGACGTCGGCGGCGCCTTCATATCCCAGGTCGGCCAGGGCCGGCACCGTGTCCCGCGCGGTGGCCAGGGTGGCGATGATGCCGTGGGTGCGGGCGCAGGTCATGTCATGTTCGCGGCCGGGGCGTACGTCGGAGACCCACAACGGCCAGCCGTCCGGGGCGGAGATCACCTGGATGTTGCCGCCGTGGTGCTTGTGTTTGCCCGACCACCACAGGTCGGCGCCGTTCGGGCCGGGCGTGGCGACGCGGTCGGTGGCGATGACGATGCCGTCGAGGTTGACGTGAGTCAGGCCCGTGTCGGCTGCGCTGTCGAGCACCTGCCGCAGGCCGGGGGCGTGGGCTGCCAGGACGTCGATGCCTTCGTGCAGGTAGCGGTAGGCGGTCTTGCGGCTGATGTGGTGGTCGGTGGCCAGTTGCTTGATCCGGGTGTTGTCGAGGAACCAGCGAAGGATCAAGACTGCCTGGGCGAAGCAGCCCAGCGCCCGGCGTCCTTTGCGGGTGCCGCGACGGCGGCGTTCAGTGTGCAGCAGGGCGGCCAGGAACAGCACAGTCTCGCGACGTACGTCGAGGGTCGCGGTGTATGTGACACTAGTGGGCACGTGAAGCCTCTGGTTCTGAAGTTGATCTCTAGTCAAGACCACTTCTACCAGGGGCTTTACGCTTGCTGATCACTAGGTTGGCTTGCCGGGTCCAAGGAGATCACGCACAGCAACTGTTCGTTACCGACAACGGCTCAGTGATCGCACTGCGGAGATCGTCATGGAGCTCCAATGCAACCCGGACTTCACCGATGACGCCAACGCCGCCGTGCTGCAGGTTGCCACCGTACCGGGCCATCCGCTCAACGCCGAGTGGCTGCACCGTCAACTCGCCGAGCTCACCCTGCCTGAACGGGACGTAACCTGGTCATACTTTTGTGACCGACAGGACGAGCTCGCCGGTCATCTCCCCGGTTTGATTGATTGGGCGTGGTCGGAGGCCAGCACCGATGCCAACGACGAGACCCGCTATCTCGCGGCACTCGCTCTCTGCTGGACGTTGTCATCCTCTCATCGCCCTACGCGAGACGACGCCACAAAAGCAATCATCGCACTGCTGGAGCCGGCGCCGCATCTCTACGACTCGATTCTGCAAGGCTTTGTCAACGGCGGCGACGACTACATCGAGGAGCGATTGCTGGCGGCTGGCTGCGGTATCGCCCAACGTACCTTGAGCCCGAATACCGCAATCGGCATCGCCAAAGCGGTACTCAACTTCACCCTTGGCCGACGATACTGGCCACAGAATTACCTCAGCCGAGACTATGCACGTCGCGCGATGGACGCTGCATTGGACCACGGCTGGCAGCCCAGTATTGAGGGCCTCGCCACGCGCGTCCACCCGCCGTATGCCTCGGACTGGATCGCGCCGCAACGGTCACCGGCCGAGGTCGAAGAGCTAGCCGGGCCACCGAACTATAGGTATAGCGCTATCCACCATCCCGCGATGTCCGACTTCGACGATTTCCGCAAATACGTTGTCGGCTCCCTGGTCCGCAGCTTCAAGCTCGATGAAGAGATCGATGCCGATTACCTCGGCACAATCCTATTCGAGCAGGCTCTTAAACTCGGATGGACACCGGAGCGCTTCGGCATCATCGACCGGAACCTTCCGCGAGCCTCGTCGCCGGATGGCAAGAAGCACGATGGATACGCACAGAAGTACCTCTGGATAGCCTTCAACCAACTCGTCGGTCGAATGACCGACCGTTATGGACTCAACCCGAGCCGCCGCGACGACCGGCGAACGCGCTACGAGACGCCCCTTGACATCCACGGCCACGACATCGACCCGACGATGCTGCAACGCCGAGCCGAGAATCGGGTCTACGCGGACACTCCGGCCACCTGGTACGCATCCGTCGCCGCAACCTTCCCAGAGCACCTCGATCCCGAGTGGGTGACCAACGACGAGCACAGCCCGCCGGTCGACCGTCTACTCATCTGCACGAACGCGGCAGGCATAACCTGGCTGGTGCTGGAGGGCCATTATCAGTGGTCGCAGCCACAGAACCCAGACGACGCGGCCGCGGGCATACCTCACCACACCATTTGGGCCCAAATCCGCTCATACCTCATCGACGCGGCGGACGCCGACGTATGGGCGCAATGGGCCGAAGGTAAAGACTTCTATGGCCGATGGATGCCCGAGTCAGGGAGCCCGTCCGGTCTGCTGCTCGCCGATCACCCGTACAAGTCCGACTGGCCTGACCTGGAAGATCGAAACGGCACCCGCTACGGGGAAATGTCCTTACCGGGGGGCCTCATTGTCGCGACGACCCGATACGGCGGCGTCAACGACTGGGACCAGTCGGCAAGCAAACACCTCTACACATTTCTGCCGTCGACGGCGTTCTGCTCAGCGTTGGGCCTAGAGCGTATCGGCGACTTCCAGTGGGGAAGAGCGGGCACGTTGGTGGTGGAGAGCTTCGCGGCCCGCGGAGTGGGTCCCGACACCGTACATGTCACCGCTGAAGCACTTAGCGCGGCGCTCGCTGCGAGCGGGCAGTGCCTGCTGTGGACAGTTCTGGCGGAGAAGGAGACTACCGTGTCCGAATATCAACGGCCCCCCGATGGGGAGCCGTTCTCTCGCAGCTACTCGGCGTCATATCTTTTTGACGGAACCAGCATTCGACTGCTTGACGCCAACGTGCGCACCCTGCACGTTGCTGGAGACAGCTCAAACGAGACTTCCTGGAACTTGCCTAGAGACATACCGCTTGAGCCAGCGTAGGTAAAGCAAATACTCACAGTCGGGGGCTCACGCCACTTAGTCTGATGTCGAACTGCAGTTGAGAGGCTCCATTCATGTGCCGTTGAGAACGTTCCTCGACATCCTGTGCCGGGTCGCCCGGCTGCTCCATGGCTGCTCGCACATCCTGATCGTCACCGGACAGCCACCCTTTTTACGACCAAGCCCAAAGGGATGAATTAGACATAATATCGACGGTCAAGAACGCATGGTTGCTCGGTGGTTGCTCGCGTGTACGCGATACAGCGCGATACACATAGGCACAGGCCGACACACCGGCCGGGAGGATCCCGCTCACAGCGATACAAAACAACACTCCGCGGCGCTGGGCGACATCAAAGGAACCGACTCATAATCCGTGGGTCGTGGGTTCAAGTCCCACCCGCCCTACTCACTAATACCGCGTTCGACCTGGGCTTTCTCGGTTCTCGCCGGCCTCGGATCACGTTGTTGATCATGGCTGGTTGCTCGGTGGTTGCTCTTGTGTACGGGCCGTGTAGCGCGGTAGATCATTTAGAACGCCATCGTCAGCTCAGACCTCATGACGACCAACGGAAGATCAAGCCAGAAGGCCTGTACGGCGTCGCTGATCAGCAGCACTTTGATGGACGGTCAAGCCCTGTCCAAGTCGGCTCGTCTTGCCATCACACCGCTCGTGACCAGCAGATAAAAGATCCGCTGCTCCTCGCAGCGCTCTTCTCGGCCCGTTCCAAGCAGCCTGAAGATCGATCGGCTGCACTACCTGTGCGACAACCTGTGAAGACAAAGAGACAGGCCCACCCAAAAGATCGGCGGGCCTGCCTAGGTTCGATGGTTCAGGTGGTGCTACCTCAGGGGTGGGTCGGCAGGGTGATCAGCCGGGCGGTCTGGGCGCCTGTGGCTGCGGTGTTGACGAGGGCGGCGGTGGATTCTGCGGCGGCGCGGGCCTATACCGCTTCAAAACTCGTGCATGTGGTCTGAGCTGGTGTTTCTTCGGAACAGCTAGGCGGCTCGGTGGTACTCGTTGATGGCTCCGCTGAGCACCCTCCGGCGCTAAACCCGGCCTTCCAGTACACGAACCCCGACACCACACGCAGGGTCGCTCTGGTCACCGGCGGCTCGGGTGGCATCGGCCGCGCCGTCGTCGAGCGGCTCGCCGCCGAGGGCCTCGCCGTCGCGGTGCACTACGCCGGGAACGAGGGCAGGGCCAAGTCGATCGTCGCCGAGGTGCAGCACGCGGGCGGGCAAGCCATCGCCGTGGGCGGGGACGTGGCGGACGAGACCGACATGGCCGCTGCGTTCGATGCGACGCAGGCCGCGTTCGGCGGGATCGACGTCGTGGTGAACACCGCGGGCATCATGGTGCTGGCCCCGATCGCCACCTTCAGCCTGGCCGACCTCGACCGTATGCATCGCACCAACATCCGTGGCACGTTCGTCGTCTCCCAGCTCTCGGCCAACCGGCTGCGCAGTGGCGGCGCGCTGATCAACTTCTCGACCAGCATCACGCGTACCCAATTGCCCACCTACGGCGCGTACGCCGCCAGCAAGGCCGCGGTGGAGGGCATGACTCTGATCCTGGCCCGTGAGCTGCGGGGAAAGGACATCACCGTCAACGTCGTCGCCCCAGGGCCGACCGCGACACCGCTCTTTCTCGACGGCAAGAGCGAAGAACTCATCGCCGGCCTCGCCCGCGCCAACCCGCTCGAACGTCTCGGGGAGCCCGAAGACGCCGCCGAGATCGTGGCCTTCCTGGCCGGCCCCGCCCGCTGGATCAACGGCCAGGTCATCTTCGCCAACGGCGGCATGGCCTGAGCGTCATCGACACTGCGCATAACCGACCGTGACTCTGGAGTAGATGATGGACAGCCATGCCGACGTCGCCCCCTTCGTCATTGATCCCCGTGGCCGCGACGTCCTCGGCGAGGCCGCGCTCATCCGCGCCATCGGCCCGGTCGCCCTCGTGGAGATGCCCGGCGGGGTGCAGGCTTGGGCGGTGAGCGACCAGAGGCTGCTCAGGCGCCTGCTCGTCGATCCGCGGGTGTCCAAGGACGCCTACCGGCACTGGCCGGCGTGGATCAACGGTGAGATACCGCCGGACTGGCCACTGTTCGCATGGGTCGCCGTGCGCAACATGCTCACCGCCTACGGTCCCGACCACCGCCGGCTGCGCGGGCTGATCGCCGGCGCCTTCACCGTACGACGCATCGCAGACCTGCGTCCGCGCATCGAGGTCATCACCGCAGACCTGCTGAACGAGCTGGCCGGCCTCCCTCCGGGCAGGCCTGTGGATCTGCGTGAGCGCTACGCCTACCAGCTACCGATCAGAGTGATCTGCGAGCTGTTCGGCATCAGCGACAAGGGCACCCGTGAGGAAGTGTCCCGTTGCGTGGACGCCTTGTTCAACATCGGCAAGTCACCCGAAGAGACCGCCGCCGCCTTCCCGCGCCTGCAGCGGATCCTCCGGGAACTGGTCGCGGAAAAGCGCGAGCGCCCCGGCGACGACCTCTCCTCGGCCCTGATCGCCGCCCGCGACGACGAGGCGCCGCCGCTGTCGGAGGACGAGCTGGTCGACACGCTGGCGTTGTTCGTGAGCGCGGGCCACGAAACCACCGTCAACCTGCTCGGCAACGCGATCGTCGCGCTGCTCACCCACCCCGGCCAACTCGGCCGGGTCCACGCCGGGGACGTCACCTGGGAGGACGTGATCGAGGAGACGCTCCGCCACCAGCCGCCGGTGCCGAACCTGCCGCTGCGTTTCGCCGTCGAGGACATCGGCATCGGCGACGGCGTCACGCTGCGCGCGGGCGATGCCATCCTCGCCTGCTACGGGGCCGCCGGACGTGACCCGCTCGTCCACGGGCCGGACGCCGACCGGTTCGACGTCGCCCGCTCGGTCAAGGACCACCTGGCATTCGGTCACGGCGTGCATCATTGCCTGGGCGCGCCGCTGGCCAGGCTGGAGGCCGCGATCGCGCTCCCCGCGCTCTTCGAGCGTTACCCGGATCTGACCCTGGCCGCCGAACCTGGCGAGTTGCTCCCTCTGGAGTCCTTCGTCTCCAACGGGTACCGCGCCCTGCCCGTCAGGCTCGCCCCCTGACCCGGCGCGAGCTTCCCGGGCCGTGCCGGCCTCCCGGTCATGATGTGCGGCGGACGGAGGTCAGGGGAGGCGCAGGTTCCTGAGCTGCCGGCAGCGCGGCGGCCGCGCGCTCCAGTTCGCCGACGCGGACGTCCGCCGCCCTGAACCGCTTCCGGCTCGGCGCCGACGTCACCGCCGTCCGCTGCCAGGACATCACCACCCTGCGCACGGTTTCCGGCACGGCGTGAAGCCTCTGGATCGAGTTCGTCGGGCGTGGTGAGACCAACACGTCGTATCCTCACGGCCAAGTGAGGTCAGGGCCGCGACCGTGCACGGGGCTGACCTGCTCAAGGGCACGACCCAGGCGTAAAACGGTCGCTTCGTCGTACCAGCGGGAGACGAGCTGCACGCCGACCGGCAGACCGCCGCCCGTGATCCCGAACGGCAGGGTCACGGGCTCATAATCCATGGGTCGTGGGTTCAAGTCCCACCCGCCCTACCACGCCGACCTGCGGCTTTACGCGGAACTGTAGTCGCGTCATCTGATCGTGGGTCACGGTGAGCCACGCGTGAGTCACGTCGTCTCCCGGGCTGTGCGTTTGCCAGCAGGCTGCGCCGGCCGTTGTGGTGGGGAAGGGTGAGGGCGGCGTTCACGGCGTCGGGATCGAGTTCGACCAGGTCCTGGCCCGCGACGCGATCTGCGTAGGTCGTGGATCTGCTGCCAGCGCTCGCGGGTGGTCTGTTCGCGGACGCCGGCGGGCCGGGCTGGGTTGACCGTGGCCCAAGCTCCTCACCCCGGCCGAAGGCAACGGCGCCAAGGCCACCGCCTGGATCACCACCGTCCGAGCTGCTGATCTACCCATCTGCACATGATCACTTAACGCCACCACCGATTACGGGCCAGAGCCGTTCTTCGTACAGTCCCCGCACTGGCCGCGTGCGGCGCAGACGGCAACGCCGCGGCGTTCCGAACCCTGGCAAGATCAAGAACATGAAGCTGCTCACGGAGCAGCCGCTGGAGGTCAACGAACGTAACACCGTCGGCCACTGGGAGGGCGACCTGGAACATCATCGGAGGTGCACAGGGCTCGGCAATCGGCACACTGGTCGAGCCTCCCAGCGACCTCAAGGACTCCACCCGCCGGCCGGACCGCTTCCTGGCCATCCACCGCGCCAACCTGATCTGGCAGGCGGGTTACATCCTGAACTCTCTCCTGGTGCCGCTCCTGTTCGCGGCGGGCAAGCTCCGGGTGGGCGGCGTCGCCACCCCGGTGACCGTCGATGTCGCCTGGCGCATCGCCTCACGCTCGCCGTTCGGTCCCTTCCAGATCCTCGACGTCATCGGCCTGACGACCGCGTACCACGTCGCCGCCGGTGCGCCGGACCCGGGCGTCATCACGCCGTCGCCCGGCTCAGGAGAAGCTCATCTCCGCCAGGCCCTTCTCCAGGGTCACGTCGGGCGAGTAGCCCAGCTCCGTCCGCGCGGCGGTGATGTCGTAGGAACGGTCCCGGCCGGTGAAGCTCACGAGCCAGTTCGTCAGCGGGGGCGCCGACTTCCGGCGAAGCAGGCGTGCCGTGCGGTCCATCATCGCCGCCATGGGCGCCGCGATCGCCAGAGGGACGCTGCGGCTCTTGGACAGATCCACGCCGCGGGTCGCCAGCAAGGGAGTGAGGAAGTCGCGAATGGGCATCGGCGTGCCGTCCGTTACGTAGTAGACCCCCTTGTGGCGGCCCCGGGTGAGCGCGAGGAGCACGGCGCCGACCAGGTTGCCGACGTGCACGAAGTCGACGATGTGCGTGCCGTTGTCGATCCAGGCGAACCGTCCGGCCTCGGCGACCTCGGCCATTTCGCTGATCGTCGTCATTCCCCGGCCCCAGATGAACGGCGGGCGGAGCACCACCAGCTCGGTGTTCCCGCTGCGGGCTTCCAGGAGTGCGCGCTCGGTGGCCAGCTTGACACGGCTGTAGGCGATGTTCGGCCGGCCTTCAGGGGTCGACTCGTCGATGACAGGACGACGTTGGCTGCCCGTGGAGACGGATGCGGCGCTGACGAGCACGAAGCGTCGCACCCCGGCCGCGACGCTCGCGGCGTGCAGGGCGACCGTCGGCATGTGATTGGCCCGTTCGAAGAGCGAGTCGGGCCCCCAGAACTCCATGTGAGCCGCGACGTGCACGACCGCGTCGGCCTCTTGCAGCTTGGCGATCCACCTCGGCGCTGGGGAGCCGGCCTGGCGGAGGTCGGCGAGATCGCCGGGAACGGGCTCGGCTCCGGCCGCACGTACGCGCTGGACGCTCGAACCCGATCTGGCGAGTGCCATGACCTCATGTCCTTCGGCGAGGAGGCGATGGACGAGAGCGCTGCCGACGAAACCGCTGCCGCCGGTGACGAAGATCTTCATACTTCCACTCCTTGTGGTTGGGCACGCACTCTTCGCGGGCTCCTGGTTCGGGGCCGCTCGGCACGCGACCCCGGCCGCCCCCCCAGGTGCATTGCCATCAAATAATTTGACGTCAATGCATCTACGTCTATGTAACTCCCCGTACGATGGGTACGTCAAGCAGGAGGTAGGTGGGCGATGCCACACGCGAGGAAGAGCGTGACCGCAGCACAGGTCGCCGACGAGTTCAGTCGTACGGCGAAGGTTCTCGTACGTCACTTCAACGAGCGGCTGGGCGAGCACGGGGTGTCGACGCCGAGATCCCGCCTGGTGGTGGAGGTGGCGCGTTCGCAGCCTGTTCGTCTCACCGAACTCGCTCTCGCGGTCGGCATCGCCCAGGGGACCGCCTCCACCCTGGTCGACGCGCTCGTCCGCGACGGACTGCTCGAACGCCAGACCAGCGCGGACGACCGCCGGTCCGTACTCCTTCATGTGACGGAGCAAGGGGCCGCACTGGCTCAGGACTGGACGGCCGGCTACGAACTAGCGGCGGAAGAGCTGTTCAGGCCACTCACCTTCGAGCAGATGTCGACACTGGTCGACATCTTGCGGACTCTCAGCGGCGACCAGGCGTCGGACGCCGGCGACTGACGAGCGGAACCGAGTTCGCCGACGGGCGGGGGTCCGCCCCCGCCCGGGCCGACGCGACCACGGCAATCCGACCCGGCCGCTCCATGACCGCATGGTCGTCGTCGTGAGATTTCGGCGTGAACCAGCTGAAAGAACTCGAACGAAGACCCGGCAGATGGTGACGTCGATGCGGCCACCTCAACGCTGCCTTTGACACGTGAGGCCGCCGAATCAGGGCTGCAGGCTGTCCACGTCTGCCACGAACCCCGGAAACTGCGTCCATGCACGTCAAGCAGGCATTGCACAGCTTCCGAGGTGACTACAAGGCATCCCTGTCAAGAGCGCGCCCATCGCCTACCCACGACTGCTCGGCGGTTGCTCATCCGCATCCGGCTGGCGTGAGGGGCAAGGCCCTGTCGCGACGCATAGCCGCGTCGAGAAGTGTGCGAACGGCGCATCATGGTGATGAAGACCTTCGCAGGGCCGCTGATCAATGGGGTCCGTGCCGCGTCCGGACGGTCAGCCGGCGGCTACGGCGGTCAGTTCGTCCAGGATCAGGGTTCCGGTGTAGCGGGCGTCAGGGTTGATCTCGTTGAAGAAGATGCGGCGCAGGCTCACCGGGTACGCCATGGTGTCCGGCAGGTCGTACATGATCTGCTGCCACCCGGGTTCGGTGATGAAGGCGGGTTCGATCGTGTGCAGGGTGCCGTTGCGGTCGACGACCTCCAGGCGGGTCCGCTGGTCGTGGCCTTCCGACTTCACCCACAGCTTGAACGCCGTCGGCCGGCCGGCCACCGGGAGGAGGTTGGCGGACGGCCAGATGCCGACGCCGCGCGTCTCGGTGCTCTGGGTGAAGTCGTAGTCCAGCTTCAGCCCGTTGCCGACGTGACCGTCAGGGGTGGAGGAGGCGGTGCCCGTGGCGCGCAGGCTCCAGAAGTTCCAGTTCGAGGTGTCGTCAAAGGTGTCCACGACGTCCTGGGACGTCCCGATGCCGACGACCAGCTCGGTCCGCACGCCGCCGGCGGACACCGTGACGACGTGCTCGCCCTCGGCGGCCCGCGCGGTGACGGTGAACGCGCCGGTGCCGGTCGCGGTCACGTCCAGCGCCGCCTTGTCGTAGGTGAGGTGGACGTCGGCGGGGTCGATGGGGGCCGCGTACCCGGCGGAGTCCGAGCCGTTGACCTCGAAGGTTCCCTGGGCGCCCGTGTTCGGCAGGTTGACGCGGCGGGTGCCGGTCTCCAGTCGGGCCAGCCGGCCCAGCACGGTGAGGTCGATGTCTCCGGCGGCCTTGCCGTGCCTGGCCGTCACGGTCGTCTCGCCGGACGACAGCGCGCGGAAGACGCCGTCGCGGTCGACCTGGCCGATCCGGCTGTCCTTGACCCGCCACTGCGGCTTGATCTCGCGCGGCACGCCGGCGGGACCGTACGTCTCGTCGTACGCGGCCGCCGCCAGCCGGCGGGTCAGCCCGGGGAAGACCCGTTCGGTACGCCACGACGCGGCGGCCTCAGGCCCGGGGAACCGGTCACGTTCCGTCGCCGTGCTCACCCAGAAGCCCTTGGCCTTGCCGCTGCCCTTGGGCAGGAACATGGCCAGCCCGGTCGGCACGGGACGGGTGCCCGCCGCGTCGGACGGCCGGTTGACGAGGTCGGCCTGCTTCTGACCGGGTTCGCGCACGACGAGCGTCGTCGAGCCGCCGCCGTCGAGGTTGAGCGCGCTGTGGGCGCCCAGGTCGGCCATCATCCTGGCCAGCTCGTTCAGCCCGATACCGCGGGAGAACTCGGGCTGCCGGCCGTCCACCGCGACCAGCCACATCCTGGTCCCGTCGGCGGAGAATCCGACGGCGGTCCTGGGCTCCGGCGTGTTGTTCTCCGGCGGGAGTTCGAGCGGCTTGCCGTCCGCGACGATGAGCTGACGTCCGCTCACGGCCGCCTTGACCTTCATGTCGTCGGGGGCCCGCAGGGCATAGTCCATGGAGACCGGGTCGCCGACCCGCAGCGAGGACAGCGCGTCGGCGCCGGCCTCGCGTCCCACCAGCACGAACGCGCCTTCGGCGATCGCGCCCTCGCGGGGAACGTCCACCACCTCGGCCACGACGCCGTCGCGCACGACCACCTCGATGGTCCGCGCGACGCCCCTGACCGGATGGCAGCGGCAGTACGTGCCCCAGACCGGGGTGAACATCCCGATCTGGTCCTTGAGCAGCTCGGCCTTGTTGAGCGCGTCCAGCGGGACGGTCCCGCCGGGCAGCTTGACGGTGCCCTCGAAGACGATCTCGCCGATGGCGCCGACCTGGTCCTCGGAGAACATCACCGCGGTCTGGTTCGTCTGGGTCGCCTTGGTGTTGGGCAGCGGCGACTGCAGCAGCTCGCCGTCCTGGACGGCCACGCCCCAAGGCGCGCCGGAGGCGGCGATGTCGAAGTAGTCGGCGTTCGCCGCCGCGATGGCGCCCGCTTCGCGCGCCATGTCGAGCAGCGGCCGCCGCGCGGCGACCTGGCCGGGGAACAGCCGCCCGATCTGCACGCCGGCCTTGAGGTCGACGGACATCTGGTACGTCTGCAGCCAGCCGGGCTCCCCGGTGGCGCCGTCGGGCCCGTACAGCTCGACCGTGCTCAGCTCGACGCCAGGAGCGACCGGCTGGGTCTCGCGGTAGGTCTCGGTGCGGCCGTCGAGGACGCCCACGACGGCGACCGCGGCGGCGGCGGGCGCCGGCGTCCCCGCGTACGACGGCCCGGCCAGGACCAGGGCGAGAGCCGCAGATAACAGGGCAGAGGGGACTTTCCATCGCATCAAACCGTGACGGGACATGACCATCCTCCTCAAACAGCGATACCGGTCGCGCGCCGGAGCATGTACGCGGCCACCGGCGCGAACTCGGCGGGCGTGAAGTTGTCCTCGATCGGCAGGACGTACTCGTGCCGTCCCCTGGCGCGCGCCAGGAACAGGGCGACGTCGTTGGCGTCGGCGATCGACAGCGTGTGCAGGCCGGCCGCGATCGCCGCGCCCGCCATGCCGTGGTCGGCGATGACGAGATCGATCCGCACGCCGCCGGCGGCCACCGCGGCGATCATGGCCTCCATGTAGTCGGGCCGGTGGGTGTGCAGGATCGCCTCGTCGTGGAAGGCGCATGCGACCCCGCCGAAGAACCGGATTCCCGTCTCGCCGGCGGCGTGGGCCCCGACGGCGCGGTCGAGCCGATGGTCGTCGAGAACGCGGACGATCCTGTTGCCCGCGTTCCGCAGCGCGCGCGCCAGGTCGGCGTAGTGGTCGAGCAGCCCGGTCGGGTGCCCGGTCGCCAGCAGCACCGTGCCGCCGCCGTCCCGCAGGAAGGGTGCGAGGGCGTCGGCGTGCGCCCTGATGCCGGCCAGCGTGTGCTCGGGCGCGATGTACCCGAGCCCGGGGTCGCCGTCCGTGATGCGGTCGCCGATGCCGGCCTCGACGGCGGTCACGACCTCGTCGATGGACGCGGTACGCCAGTCCTCCAGGCCGAAGGTGTTGTCGGGGTCTCCTTCGAGCATCTTGTGCGCGTACGCCAGGGACTGCCGGCGGACGGTCCTGATGCCGCCGGACAGGCTCCGCTCGACGAGCAGGTCACGCAGGTCCGCCTCTTCCTGTGCGATGCCCATGCCGTCAGCTCGCCGCGGCCGCGACGACGGGCCGGGCGGCGGCTTCCGGTGGGCGCCACGCGCCCTCGACCCTGGGGAACGCCCGCGCCGCGCCCTTGCCGATGCTCAGCCGGACGTTCGCTCCTGGCGACCAGCCGCTCTGCGCCGAGTGCACGATCAGCACCGAGCCGCCGGCCTCGACGTAGGTGCGGACGACCGGGCCGAGGAACTGCACGTCGCGGACGACGCCGCTCAGCACCCCCTCACCGGGGGCGTCCTCCTCACTGAGCGACACGTCCTCAGGGCGTACGGACACATCGACGGGCGAGCCGGGAGAGACCGAGGACGACGTGGCCGCGGGCGTCGCGCGGAGCACCGCTCCGGCGACGTTCACCTCCCACGACTCGTCCGGCCCGCCGGCGTACTCCCCCGCCAGCCAGTTCGTGATGCCGACGAAGTCGGCGACGTACCCGTTGGACGGGGCCAGGTAGATCTCGTGCCCGCTGCCGAGCTGTTCGAGCGAGCCGTCCTTCATGACGGCGATCCGGTCGCCCAGGGCCAGCGCCTCCTCCTGGTCGTGGGTGACGTAGACGATCGTCGTCCCGGTGTCGCGCTGGATCTCGCGCAGCTGGGTGCGCAGCTGGATGCGGGTCTTCGCGTCGAGGTTGGACAGCGGCTCGTCCATGAGCAGCACCGACGGCCGGATCGCCAGCGACCGGGCGACGGCGACGCGCTGCTGCTGCCCGCCAGAGAGCTCGTTCGGCCGCCGGCCGCCGAGTCCCGTGAGGCCGACCAGGTCCAGCGCCTCCCCGGTACGGCGGGCTCGCTCGTCCTTGGCCAGTTTCTGCGCCTTCAGCCCGAACTCGATGTTCTCCGCGACGGTGAGGTGCGGGAAGATCGCGTAGTCCTGGAACACCATGGACGTCGGCCGCGCGTCGGGCCCGTAGCCGGACACGTCCACGCCGTCGATGAGCACGCTCCCGCTGTCCGGCTGGATGAACCCGGCGATCATCCGCAACGTGGTGCTCTTGCCGCACCCGCTGGAGCCGAGGAGGCAGAGGAACTCGCCGCGGCCGACGACGAGGTCGAGGTCGCGAACGGCCGGCACCCCGTCGAACGACTTGCACAACGACTTCAGTTCGATCATGGAATCTCCCTCAGCAGGTGTCACAGGTCGTAGAGCCGCAGCCGGGAGCCGAGGGCGAGCTTCGCGACGGCGAGCCCGGCGAAGCTGACCACCATCAGGCCGGCCGCGACGCCGGTCGCGGCGCCCCACTGGCCGAACTCGGCGAGGTTGACGATGGTGGGCGCGCCCAGGCCGATGCCCGGCGAGGTCAGGAAGATCACGGCACTCAGCGTGTTGATCGCGTGCAGGAACCCGAACACGAGCGACGTGGTGAACGCGCCGCCCAGCAGGGGGAACATGATCTGGACGATGACCCGGGCGCGCGAGGCGCCGAGGTCGGTGGCGGCCTCGTCGATCGACGGGCTGATCTGGTTGATGGTGGTCACCGCGGTGCGGTAGCCGACCGGGATGGCCCGCACGACCATGACCAGCACCAGGATCAGCGCGGTGCCGGTCAGAGCGATCGGCGGCTCGTTGAACGTGAGCAGCCACGAGATGCCGATCATCGTCCCGGGGATCGCCGACGGCAGCACCGCGAGCCCGTCCATCACGCCTCGGCCGAAGACCCGCGTGCGGTGCACGACGTACGCGGCGACCAGCGTGCTGATCGTCGTGATGATCGCCGCCGTGGCGGAGAACAGCGCGGAGTTGCGGATGTCGTCACCGCGCAGGAGTGCCGTCTGCCAGTGGTCCAGCGTGAGGCTCCAGTCGGCGCCCCACGCCCGGGTGAACGAGCCGGCCAGGATGCTCCCGTAGATGAGGATCATCAGGACGCTGACCAGGCCGAGGACGGTGAGGAGCCCGCGCCGCGCCGCCGCGGGCAGCGGCGCGGGCGGCAGGCTCCCCGTCTTCCCCGACACGGTGACGGCCGAGCGCCGCGCGAGGACGCGGCGCTGGATCAGGAAGAGGATCAGCGTCGGTACGAACAACAGCACGCACAGCACCGCCGCCATCCCGAAGTCCTGCCGGCCCACCGCCTGCACGTACGCCTCGACCGAGAGCACCTGGTACCCGGCGCCGATGAGGACGGGGTTGCCGAAGTCGGTGATGACGAACATGCCGACGAGCAGCAGCGCGTTCAGGATCGTGGGGAACGCCAGCGGCAGCGTGACCCGGCGGAAGGTCTGGAACCACGTCCAGCCGAGGTCCCGGCCGGCCCACTCCAGGGTGGAGCCGATGTTCTTCAGCGTCGGCAGCAGGGTCAGCGTGGCCATGGGGAAGAAGGCGAGCGTCTGGACGAGCCAGAGCCCGCCGAGGCCGAGGAGGCTGATGTCCAGGCCGAGCAGCTCGTGCGTGATCAGACCGCGCCGCCCGAACAGCAGCAGCACCGCCAGGCCGACGACGAACGGCGGCGAGATCAGCGGGAGCAGGGCCATCACCCGCAGCACGGCCCGGCCCCTGATGTCGGGCCGGCTGAGGGCATAGGCGAACAGGAAGCCGACCACGGTGGCGCTCAGCGTCGAGGCCACGCCGATGACGACGGTGTTCTTCGCGGCCGTCGCCACGCGCGGCTCGGCGAGCCGGCTCCATGCCTCGCCGTCGGGCTCGAACAGCATGGCGACCGTCGGCACGAGGACGAGGAGGAGGAGCAGGCCGGCGACGTAGGCGACGAGCGTGCCCACCGTGATCCGGTCGGCCAGCAGGCGTCTGCGGCTGCGCCGCTGCCAGTCCGGCCGGGTCCCGGGGGCCCGCTCCGTCCGCTCTTCCGGCACGGCGGCCTGGCGGGTCGTCGAGGGCACGGGCATCAGACCCCGTACCGCTTGGCGAACTCCTTGGACACCGCGTCGCGCATCTGGCCCGCGCGCACCGGGTCGTAGTCCACCAGGTCGAGCTCGGCGAGACCCTGTGCGCCGTCGGGCAGGTCCACGTCGCTCCGCACGGGGTAGGAGTGGACGAGGTCGACGATCATCTGGGACGCCTTCTTGCCCTGGAGCCACTGGACGAACGTCGCGCCGCCCTGGGGGTTCGGCGACCCCTGGACGAGCGCGTTGCCGGAGATGACGACGCCGGTGGGCTTGGGGTAGACGAGCTCGATGGGGAACCCGGCCCCGCGCACGTTGAGCAGGTCGTGGGCGAAGGAGACGCCGGCGGCGTACTCGCCGGTGGCGACCAGCTGCGACGGCGCTCCCCCGCTGTCGGTGTACTGGCCGATCAGCTTGTGGAACTCGTCGAGGAACTTCCACGCGCCCGCCTCGTCGCCGTGGCGGAAGATCTGCGTCGCCACGAACGTGTACCCGGTGCCGGACAGCGTCGGGTTCGGCATGACGAGCTGGCCCTTCAGGTCGGGGCGCAGCAGCTCGTCCCACGTCGTCGGGAGCGGGGCTCCGCCGGTCTCCTCCTTCCACCGGTCGGCGTTGACGCCGACGGTCATCAGGATGAGCTCGTTGGCGTGCCAGTAGCCCTCGGGGTCGACGAACCGCTTGTCGATGCCCTCGGCCGTGGGCTTGAACGACCGGATCAGCTTCTCCTTGGCGAGCGGCCCGGCGTCCCCGCTGGCCAGGCCGATCACGTCGGCCGCGGGGCGGCCGGCCTCGGCCTTCAGCCGCGCCAGGAGCTCGCCGGCGCTCTGGCGCAGCACCTCGACCTCGATGCCCGACTCGGCCTTGAACGCCTCGGCCAGCCGCCGGGCGGGTTCCTCGGGCATCGGCGTGTACCAGGTCAGCGTGCCGCCGGACGCGGATGCGGCGTCGTCGCCGCCGGATCCGCAGGCCGACCCGAACATGAGGAGTGCGAGGGAGAGCGCGCCCGCGGCGACTCGTAACAGGGACGTGTGCATGAGTGACCGCCTTCGGATCGATGCGCCCGCAGGAAGGGACGCAAGGTCACGATGCACGAAATGGTGTTATCTGTGATGCGAGGTGTCAATACCTCTTGTAGACCAATTGGCCGGTCGTCATCCCAAGGACGTCGCCTTGTGGGTCACTCCGCGGGGGTGCCCGAGGTCCTCCTCCAGGGTCGACGTGAGGTCCAGCTCCGATGTGATCATGTAGCGGTCGCCGCGGAACAACGTCTGGGTGAACTCGATCGGAACGCCGTCCGACGTGCGGGTCGCGGTCCTGAAGAGGAACGCGGGAGAGTACGGCGGCGCGTCCAGCACGGCCGACTCCTCCTGACTGAGCACCGTCGGCTCGATGGTCTGCGTGCCCGCCGCCACCTTCAGGCCGTAGAGGTCGGAGAGCACCTGGTAGAGGGACTTCTCCTCCAGCTCCTCGGCGGGCAGGCCGGGCACCAGCGCGTCGGGGAGCGTCGTGGTGGCGAGCGCGATCGGGTCGCCGTCGGCCAGCCGCAGCCGGCGAATCGTCACGGTCGTGTCGGACGGCGCGATCTGCAGCCGCCAGCTCATGCGGACGCCCGCGTCGGAGCGCTCCACGCCGACGACGCGGGTCGAGGGCGTGATGCCGCGCCGGCGCAGCCCCATCGAGAACGACGACGCCGTCGGCGACTGGGTGATCGTGGGCCGCGCGACGTAGGTGCCGCTGCCCTGCCTGCGGATGAGATGACCGTCCCTGACCAGGTCGTCGACGGCGCGCCGCACCGTGAGCCGGGAGACGCCGCAGTCCTCTTCGAGCACGCGCTCGGGCGGGATCGGATCTCCCACGTTGAGGTCTTCGAGCAGGCTCATGATCCGCTCGCGGACCATGTTGTGCTTGCGCCCGCGACGAGCGTCCGCGTCGCTCACGTCCACCCCCTCCAACCCCTTCATGGCGGCACCCGCGCTTCTCCCGCATTTTACGCCACGGCCGTGGATTGGTATTGACGACTTGTATACCAACTCATACAGTCACCGAAGAATCATGACCTTCCGGTGAACCAGGGCGGGGCGCGATGACGCCACCGCCACTCCTCCGTCCCACGGCCGGCCGCGACCGTCAGGCCGGGTCCGATCATCGTCGCATCAGGGCCGACGCTTGACCACCCTGCCCCGGCCCGCGCCGTCCCCCGACCGGCCTCATCCCTGAACAGCATCGTTCCGACAAGGGAGCACCGATGGGCAACCACATGGTCAATCGACGTCATCTCTTCGGGCTCGCGGGCGCCGGCGGCGCCGCCCTCACGATCTCCGGCCTGTCACCGACGCCGGCGCACGCCGCCGCCCCGCACCCGCCCGCCGCGTGGCCCACCGAGTTCGTCGAGGTGACGCCCAGCATCGAGGGCGACATCGCCTGGTACGACGTCTCGCACTGGGGCGTCGAGGGCAAGGGCTGGTCCGACACGGCGGCCTCCTACGACCGGCTCCCGGCCAAGGCCGAAGGCGTCGTGACCCCCGAGGTCTGGGTGCGCAGCCGCAACTCCTCGGGGCTCCTGACCCGGTTCGTCACCGACTCGACCATCTTCCGGGCCCGCTACCGGCTCAGCCTGGCCACCGTCGCGATGTACCACATGCCGGCCATCGGCCACAGCGGCGTGGACCTGTACGCGCGCACCCCGGCAGGACACGACGCCTGGCTCGCCAACACGCACCCTGCGGCGCAGAACGTCGACCAGCAGATGGGCATCGCGGTCGACCCGGGAGAGCGCCTCTACACCGCCTACCTGCCGCTGTACAACAGCCCGCAGCGGCTGGAGATCGGCGTCCAGGCCGGCGCCAAGTTCCTCGGGGTCGCACCGCGCACCACCCCGCCCGCCGTCTTCTACGGCAGCTCGATCATGCAGGGCGGCGTGGCGTCCAGGCCCGGCATGTCCATCACCGCGCTCCTGGGCCGCCGCTTCGACGTCCCCACCGTCAACCTGGGCTTCTCCGGCAACGCGCGGATGGAGCCCGAGATCGCCGAGCTGCTCACCGAGCTCGACGCGTCCGTCTACGTGGTCGACAGCTCCCCCAACATGAACCCGCAGCAGATCGCGGAACGCGCCGAACCCTTCGTCCGCATCCTGCGCGCGGCCCGCCCTGACACGCCCATCGTGCTCGTCGAGGACCGCCGGTACGGGGACGGCCAGTTCGTCGAGTTCCGCCGCACCCGCAACGCCCAGAACGCAGCCGCCCTGCGCACGGCCTGCACGAACCTGCGCCGCTCCGGCGTCAGAGGTCTCTCCTACCTCTCGGCCGCCGAGCTCCCCGGGCCTGAGGAACTGGTGGACGGCTCGCACCCGAGCGACCTCGGCATGGCGACGTACGCCGACGCGTACGAGAAGGTCCTGCGCCCGGTCCTGAAGAGACAAGGCCACTGACCGAGCCGGCCCCGCCGGACGTGGTCGCGTCATGGGACCACCGCCTCACGCCGTGCGGCCGGCTGTGGTCGTCGCCTCCTCCGCGATGTAGGCGGCGAAGAGGTCGCTCAGGTCACCGCGAGTCTGTATGTTCAGCTTCCGATAGATCCTGGTGAGGTGCTGTTCGACGGTGCTCCGCGTGATGTAGAGCGCCTCGGCGATCTCACGGTTCGTGTGCCCGCGGGCGGCGAGGACGGCGACTCGCCGTTCGGCGCCGCTCAACGGTGCGGCCTCAGCGTGGTCGTGCTCAGCGGCGAGCCTCCTCATCAAGGGCTTCGCGTTGCATTCGCGGGCCAGCTCCTGCGCCCGGACCCAGTAGGCCCGGGCCTCGTGCTTGCCGCCCTTCAGCTGGAAGTTCCCGGCGACGTCGGAGAGGGCGAGGGCCAGCTGGTAGCGATCCTGGGCGGTCTCGAGCGCGTTCACGGACTCCATCAGCAACTGCCGGCGCTGGCCGGGCTTGCTCAGCTGAGCGAGCAGACGGAGGGCGATCCCGTACGTTCGCAGGTCATCGGGGGCGGTGTCGAGGATCTGGGCCGTGACCAGATCGGCCGCCCTGCGACGCCAGCCCAGCTGCAGACACGCTTGTGCCGCGCCGAGGCGCCAGGGGAAGACGCAGGACAGGCTGCATCCCCATCGCTGGATCGCCTGCCCGCACGCCTGGAAGCCGGCGAAAGCGATGCGAGGCTGATCCGTGGCCAGGTGGTAATGCGCCCTCGCCAGCTCGTAGCCGATCCCGAAGGCGGTCTCCGCCGTCTCCCGGGGCATCGGCACGTCCACGGTCGCCTTCGCGTCGTCGAGGTGGCCCATCGCGGTCTGGGCGTGGAGCAGGGTGCTGAGTGGCGCACCGATCGCGACGCCCCAGCCGCTCGGCTGCAGGATGGTCAGCGCCTCCCGCGCATGCGCCTCGGCCCCCGCGAGGTCGCCCTTGCGCCACGCCGCCTCCGCCTGGACGGCGGAGATGATCGCCTTCCAGGTGGGCGCCTTCGTCACCCTCGGCTCCTTGAGGAGCGTCTCGCAGGAGGTCGCCACGTCCGGCACGCCCCCTAGCAGCAGGGCCATCAGGGCCGAGATGATGCTGTCCATCGCTTCGTCCGTCGGCTCCGCCTGATGCAGGATGCGTCGCGCGTCCTCGATGGTGTGGCCCGTCGAGCCGCGGGCGGAGCGGGGTAATCTGTCGAGAAGTGCCGGGTGGACATGGCACATCCCGATCAAGGACACGTCGGCGTCCCTGTCGGCGACGGCCGGCCGCAGCCGATCGATCAGCTCCCCCGCGTCCGCGAACCGGCCGTACCAGAGGAACTGGCGGAACAGCTCCGCCCCGTGAGAGCCACGTAACGCGCCCGAGCGCGCGGCGTCGAGCAGATCGGGCAGGTGACGTGCCGCCACGGCCGGGTCGACGCGCCACTCCGCCGCGGCGAGCATCACCTTCACGTCCAGCCGGCCGGGTCTTCCCCAGCCGGACGCCAGGGCGAGCCGCAAGCACTTCATGACAGCGACGAAATCACCCTCGCGGAACGCCTGCCGTCCCGCGTCGACGAGGACGTCGTAAGCCCACTCCTCACCCGACCAGCCCGCCTCCAGCAGGTGCGTGGCCACGGCCGGCAAGGGGCCTCCCCGCCGATAGACGATCTCCGCGGCCCGCCGGAGGAGGTCCATCCTGCCGTACGAGGTCATGCGCCCGAGTACGGCCCGGCCCCCCGCCTCATGGCGGAAGCGCCCCCGGGCCAGGAGCCCGGCGCGCGCCAGCATCCCCATCGATCGCATCGCGGCGGAAGGAGCGATGCCCACGAGTTCGCCCACCGCGTCCGGCGTGGCGTGCTCGCCGAGGACGGCCACCGCCTCCGCGACCCGGACGGCCTCCGGCTCGAAGCCGTGAACGCAGGTGGCCACCGCGCTCATGAAGGAGTCGCCGACCGCGAGTCCGGGCGCGCCGGCCTCCTGATCCTCGATCAGCGCCCGGACCAGCAGCGGGCTGCCGCCGCTGAAGCGGTAGAGGTCGTCGGCGATCTGGTCGGCCGTCTCCGCCCCGAGATGCTCGGCGGCGAACCGCCTGACCGCCGGACGGGGCAGGAGCGGCAGTTCGACCAGCTGGACGCCGGGCAGTCGCAGCAAGGTCCCGGCGACGTCGAGGAGCCGGGCCGGCGGCCGGTCCGGGCAGATCGTGACGGCGATCATCATCCTGGTGTTCGCCAGCTGGGGCGCCATGGCCAGGATGGCCTGCAGGGACGGATCATCGGCGAGATCCACGTCGTCGATCGCCAGGAGGACCGGGTTCGCCTCGGCCATCTGGAACAGGGAGTCACAGACCTCCTCGACCGCATCGCCGTCTCTGTGAGCGGTCAGCCGCTCCGCCGCCCCCCGGCCCAGGATCTGGTCGGCGACTCCCCAATCCAGCGACCGCTCCGCCGGCGTGCATCCGGCCCTGACCAGCCGGACCCCCGCCGCGATGGACCGCATGCCCAACTCGTGGAGGACGGCGGTCTTGCCGCCGACCAGAGGCCCCCTGATGACGGCCATTCCACCGCGGCCGGCCGCGGTGGAATCGAGCAACTCCGTCAGACTCTTCAGTTCACGATCTCGCCCGAACAGCACTCGCTCGTCCCCCAAGCGGTTCGTCAACGCAGTTTGCCGTGTGCCTGATCCGGTCCTGTCTCGTTGCTCTCCATATGCCGCCCGGTCAATTCGCCGCGATCATCCGGCGGCCAGATCGGTCGCGCGCCCCTCCAGGCGATCCGCGAACGCCGCCCAGATCTGGGCATGGTCCCTGGCGCATCTAGCGACAACGGCGTCCCAATGCGGCGGAACTCCCCGCAGGATTCTTTCCCATTCCTGCCCGTCGATCGAGTGCAAGGATAACATTCGCAACAGGATTCGCCCGGTTTCGGTCAGACGCAGCGCGGGATCGGCCTTGAGCCGTTCCAGCACGGCCTGGCGGTCCCGGCCCCCGGCGTGGCCGAAGTCCTGTTCCGGCCGGCGCAGTGACTCCGGCTTGGCCCGCAGCCTCCTGCTTCCGTCCGGGATCGGGCTCTCGCCCTGCTCCAGCCGGCCTCTCACATCCCGGACCGTCTCCGGAGAGATGCCGACCTGTTTGGCGACCTGGCGGAGCGAAAGGTCCGGATGGCTGCGGATGATCTCGGCGGCGAGTCTCCTCCCCTCCGAACTGTCGACAGGACGGATGCGCCCGTCCCGCCCGATCCTGGCCTCGTCCCCGTCCTGTCCTCTGCGTTTACGCAGGTCGGCCACCGTGCCGGCGGATATGCCGGTCGCCGAGGCCACCCGCCGATCCGACCATTGCGGATGTGTCCCGATGATCTGGACGGCCGCACGCTTGCGGTCGGCCAGTGAGAGCGGCAGCCCATGCCGCACGTTCGCCTCGACGGCCAGCACGAAGGCGTCGGACTCGGTGCCGTCGATCAGCCTTACCGCGATTTTCGTCTCGCCCCTGACTCGTGCCACTCTCAACCGGTGCAGGCCGTCGATCACCCGCATCGTTGGCCGGTGGACGAGAATGGGCGGAAGCTCCCCTTGTGCCGACAACAGGGTCTCGACATGCTCCGGGTCCTCACCTGAGGTTCGTGGTGAGTACACGGAAGACAGCCGGGACAACTCGATTTCGACGACGGGGAGAGCGACTATGTCAACTCCCGTCGGGTCCACCTAGCCTCCGACTCGATCAGCGTCGTATCGGAGTCGGGGGCGTTCAGAAATCACCCCAGCCGCGTACGTCCTGCGCACTTTCCACGATTTCCCGTCGCGCCTGCGGCGTCCGGTCCTGGGCGAGCACGGACTTTCCGGCGAGAGCCGCACAGGCCCTTCGGCCGGGTCCGCCGTCGAGAGAATGCGACGCATTCTCTGTTCTTCGGCAACTCCACGCGGCACATAAATGGACGCTTTCGCCGCGAATCCGTAGCCGTACACCTCATCGAATTGCGAAACGCTTCCCGTTAGCATTCCGATCACTCCGACTTTCGGTTAGGCATTCCTCCGGAAGGTTAAAGGAGCTCTACACGTCGTACCACCCCCTATCCCGGACATCGACCCCCCTAGTCTCGAGACAAGGACGACTCGAGGACCGGCGGCCCGGTCACGGATCCGGGGAGTATCCCCATGATGGACCGGTACAAAAGCGACCGGTCACCATGCGTGTCAATTCGTGGGTATTCGTCAGCCCTGCCGCCGCGAGCCCGGCGGGGCTCCGGCGGTCTCACGGTTGCGTGCGTGACGCCGGTTCCCGGGCGAGGTGATCCCGGTCAGGAGGCCGGTGGCCGGCCGTGACCCGCCCCGCCCGCGGGCGGCTGTCCTTTAAAAGGACATACGTGAATCCAAAAAGAAGGCCGGCCGTCCCTGACCTGCCGAGTAAGGGAATAGATTGGCGCATCAATGAGTGCTTTTCATCCCGCCTCGCGGCGCTGAAGGACGAGGATCGCTTTGACGAGCTGACCTGCGAGGAGTGGGCAGCACCGGAGTTTGCGCAGAATACGCCAGGTCTTCAGTTGTGCATTGGCCCGTTCTCCCGGTCCGCGGAGCTTGGCGTGAGCGGCGTTGGCGGCCTTCTGGGAGGCGGGCTTGTTGCGGCCCTTGTAGGGCACGCGTACGTGCTCGCCGGCTCCGACGTAGCCCTTGTCGGCGAGGGTGATCAGGTCGGCGGCCTTGAGGCGGCGCAGGATGCCCCAGATCCGGGCGGCTTTGAGGTCGTGGACGGAGCCGGGCAGGGAGCCGGAGGTCCACAAGGGTGTGCCGTCGGGGGTGGCCAGGATTTGGATGTTCATGCCGTGCTTCTTGTGTTTGCCGGAGTAGTAGGGCCGGTCGGCGGCGACGCGGTCGATGGGGATGAGGGTGCCGTCCAGGACCAGGTAGGGGTAGCCGGCCCGCTTGGCCGCGCGTAACACCTGCTCCAGGCGGGGCGAGCGGCGGGCGAGCAGGGCGATGGCCTCATGGATGTAGCGCCAGGCGGTCGCGATGCCGACGCCGAAGCCTGCGGCGACCTCTGCCAGGGTCTCGCCTTTGCGCAGGTGGACGAGGACGAGCAGGGCTTGTTGGCCGGGGTTGAGGCGACGCCAGGGCGAGTTGATCGTCTTGCGGTGCCGGCGCAGGATGCCGGACAGATAGGACAGGGTCTGAGGTGACAACGGCAGCGCGGCGCGGTAGAACAGCAACTCGGAGCCTCTGGTCTAACGGTTGATCTTGGTCGACAACCCTTCTACCAGGGGCTCTTCTACTTGTCGATCAGACCCACTCGCGCAGCATGCCCGCGACCTGCGGCTTCAGGATGGAAAACACTCAATGGCGCCGCCGGGTCACGGAAGTCGCCCGGCGATCCGTCATGCCGAAATGGCGCGGCGCCCAGGCTCCGCCGATGGACACCGCCCGGTGCGCGGGCATAAGAAAGGAGCCGTGACCCTGGAGAAGACGCTCATCGTCGGCACGGGTCTGATCGGCACCTCGGCCGCGCTCGCCCTTCGCGAGAAGGGAGTGGCGGTCTACCTCTCCGACGTCGACGCGCATGCCGTACGGACGGCGCGAGCGCTCGGCGCGGGTCAGGAGTGGACCGGTCAGAGCGTGGACCTGGCGTTGATCGCCGTGCCCCCGCCCATGGTGGGGCAGCAACTGGCCGAGCTGCAGACGCGGCGGGCCGCGCGGGCGTACACCGATGTGACCAGTGTCAAGGTCGGTCCGATCGCCGACGCGGAGCGGCTCGGGTGCGACCTGACCTCCTACGTCCCTGGACACCCGCTCGCCGGCCGGGAGCGGTCCGGCCCGGCCGCCGCCCGCGCCGATCTGTTCCTCGGGCGCCCCTGGGCGCTCTGCCCCCACCCCGAGACCGGCGCGGATGCCGTACGGCTGGCCAGGGAACTGGTCTCGATGTGCGGCGCGGAGGCCGTCACCGTGGGGGCGGGCGAGCACGACATGGCGGTGGCTCTGGTGTCGCACGCCCCGCACGTGGCCGCGTCCGCGGTGGCGGCGCGCCTGAAGGACGGCGACGACGTCGCGCTGGGGCTGGCGGGACAGGGGCTGCGCGATGTGACGCGCATCGCCGCGGGGGATCCCCGGCTGTGGCGGACGATCCTTTCCCGGAACGCCCTGCCGGTGGCCGGGGTGCTGGAGCGGATCGCGGCCGATCTCGCCGCGGCGGCCTCGGCACTGCGGTCCGGCGATCTCGACGACGTGACGGATCTGCTGCGGCGTGGCGTGGACGGCCGCGGCCGGATCCCCGACAAGCACGGCGGCCCGGCGCGCGACTACACGGTGATCCAGGTGGTCCTGCAGGACCGGCCGGGAGAGCTGGCGAGGCTCTTCAACGCGGCGGGTCTCGCGGACGTCAACATCGAGGACGTCCGCCTGGAGCACTCGGCCGGCCTGCCGGTCGGCGTGGTCGAGGTCTCCGTGCGTCCGGAGGACACCGGCCGGCTCGCCAAGGCACTCCGCTTCCACGGCTGGCACGTCCCTCCGGTGCCCGGCGGAAACTCGGGGATCGACGAGGCGTGAGATATGGTGTCAGGGCCGAGATCCCCCGACCGAGACGGCGGCGCGATGCGCGTTCTGGTGGTGGAGGACCAAGTCGACCTGGCCGAGTCGGTGGCGCGGGTGCTGCGTCGCGAAGGCATGGCCGTCGATGTCAGTCACGACGGCGACGACGCCCAAGAGCGCGTCTCCGTGATCGACTACGACGTTGTGGTGCTCGATCGGGATATTCCCGGCGTCCACGGTGACGACCTCTGCGCTCAGATCGCCGCGGACGGTCGCAGGACCCGCCTGCTCATGCTCACCGCTTCCGGGACGACCGCCGACCGGGTGGCGGGCCTGAGCCTGGGCGCCGACGACTATCTGCCGAAGCCGTTCGCCTACGCCGAGCTGGTGGCGCGCATCCGCGCCCTGGGCAGGCGCGCGCATCCTCCCGCGCCGCCGATCCTGGTCCACGGCGATCTGCGGCTCGATCCGGCGCAGCGGGTGGCGATCAGGGGCGGCATGCGGCTGCCGCTGACCACCAAGGAGCTGGCCGTCCTGGAGCACCTGCTGACCGCGCGCGGCCGGGTGGTGTCGGCCGAGGAGCTGCTCGAACGGGTCTGGGACGAGCAGGCCGACCCGTTCACCACGACCGTGAAGGCGACGATCAACCGGCTCCGGTCGAAGCTCGGCCAGCCGCCGATGATCGAGACCGTCCCGCGCGAGGGATATCGCATCTGACCGACGCGGTCACAGGGCGGTCACACGTTCTCTGACGTTCGTGTCACCTCCCGCTCCGTAGAAATGGTGTCACACCACCACTTCGAGGAGCAGCATGAGGAGAAGACGACGGCCGCCCGCCACCCGTGCCGTGGTCGTCCAGGCCGGGAGCGGCAGCGAACCACGCACTCTCCCGCCTCGGGCCCGGGACGGGGTGTACGCCGCGGTCACGCGGCTGCTCGCCGTGCTCCTGCTGCCCGCGGCGTTCTTACGCCGGCCAGGCCGCGCCCGCGAGCTGGCCTGCGGCTGGGCCTTGGGCATGCGATTCCCGGCCGAGGACCTCACCGGGCTCGACGACAGGGCCAGGGCGGCGTTCACCGCGGCGCGGACCGAGGCGCTGTGGCGTCACGGCCAGCTCATCGGTCTCACGTCGGGATACCGCGATCCCGTCGTCCAGCAACGGATGTTCGACGAGGAGGTGCGCCGCTCCGGGTCCGTGGCCTCGGCCCGGATGTTCGTGGCGCCACCGGCGGAATCCAACCACGTCAAGGGCATAGCGCTGGACGTACGCCCCCACGCGGGCGCGCGCTGGCTTGAGGCGCACGGCGCCCGCTACGACCTCTACCGCATCTACGACAACGAGTGGTGGCACTTCGAGTACCACCCCGAGCACGGGGGCACGCCACCACGACGGCTGCCCCACGCCGGCGCGGGCCTGGTGAGCCGGAACGGGGACCAGACCTAGCCTGGGCCGGCCGCGCGCTAGGGCAGCTCGATGCGGCCGCTGAGCTGGTGCCAGTGACGCCCCGCCTTCAGATGCGTGACCACCGCCCTCTCCAGCGCCGAGCGTTGAGGAAGCTCCTCCAGCGGCTGGCCGTTGTAGCGGAAGACGAACTCCAGGATCGCGTCGTCCCCGTCCTCCGGTTCGGAGTCGATGAGCGTCCAGTCGCGTCTGAGCTGCAGGATGTGGGAGTCCTCGGCGAGATACTCGTCCAACTGCGGATCGAGCAGCCACGATGTGCCCGTCGCCACCCGGGCGCCGTGCTCGGGAAAATGCCGATCGAAGAACGGGCGGGCACGGCGCATCGAGTCGTAGTAGATGTCGGGTATCAGCGGTCCGCCCGCTTCGGGGATGTGCATGCCGAGGACGGGCGTGCCGTCCCTCGTGACGACCAGGCTGAATTGGAGACGGCCGAGCCGGTAGACCAAGCCGCGTACGAGGAAGGTGAGCCACCACGGCATGTGGGTGCCGCCCTCGCCGTACTTGCGGCGATGGATCGCGACCGATTCCCCCAGCTGCGTCAGGGTCTCCCAGGTGGTCTCCTCGGGGATGTCCCGTGCCGCGTGGAAGCGGCGCAGCGCCGGGATCGTCGCGAGGAAGACGTACACGTGGAAGTAGCGTGCGGCGGCCCCGGTCTCGTACGGCAGGGCCGGCCCGCCCCGCACCTTCACCTTGACCTCGCCCATGTGACGGACGATCTCGTGGTGGGCGCGTTCGAGCAGCCACCACAGGGCCGGGTCGCGATCCGGGCCGGGGGTGGCCGCCACGATCTCCTCGACGTCGGGATCCGGGACCTCCAGGCGCCGCAGGAGCTCACGCGCCTCGTCGCCGCGCGGCAGCCGTATCGGCTCGGGAGGCGGTCCGAGCTCATCGATCCGGGAGAGCCACGCCCTGGTGTTCTCCCCCAGCCGCAGCTCGCCGCGTACGCTCTCGGAATCCATCGTCACTCCGTTCTGTTCCGGGCCGCGTCGAGCAGCAGTTTCGCGGCCACGGTCGCACCGTCGGCGCGGATCTTCCCGGCCACGTCGAGCGCCCGCGCACGGGTCTCGGGAGCCAGAGCCGTGGCGAGCGCGGCTGACAGGGCCTCCACGGTCGGAGCCCGTCCGTCGTGTGCCACCCCGATGCCCAGCTCGGCCACCCTCCCGGCGTAGTACGGCTGGTCGGTCATCTGGGGCACCACGACCTGGGGGGCGCCTGCCCGGGTGACCGCGGTCGTGATGCCGGCGCTGCCGGCGTGGACGACGGCGGCCACCCGGCCGAACAGCGCCTGGTGGTTCACCTCGCCGACGGTGAGGCAGTCGCTCCGGTCGTCGGGCGGGACCAGACCGGCCCAGCCACGGGAGACGATCACCCGGTGGCCATGGGCCCGGATCGCCTCGATGGCCGCTCTCGCGGCGTCGGCGGGCGCGGGCCCGCTGCCGAACTCCACGTGCACCGGCGGTGGGCCGGCCTTCAGGAACGCCTCCACCTCGGCGGGAAGGGGCCGTTCGTCGGGCATGATCCACGCGCCGGTCTGCACGACGTCGAGGTCGGTCCGCCGCAGCGGGGCCAGGACCGGGTCCGCGGCCAGCAAGGGGTGATCGGTGTAGCCGTAGGCGAAGACGTCCTCCACCGGTGGCAGGCCGATCGAGGCCCGCCGGCTGTTGAGCGCATCGCCGAACCGCTGGTAGGCGCCCTGGTTGTTCCGGTCCCACAGCACCCGGTTGTCGGTCCCGTCCCGCGCGGGCGGCTCGCCGAGGGGCGGCGGTGGCGGGTAGTACGGCGACGGCACGTAGATGGGGCAGTAGAAGACGTAGACGTAAGGGATGCCCAGCTTCTCGGCCACCGACCGGACGCCGACCGCCGCCGACAGCACGCCGCTCACCACCACCACGTCACACCCTTCGGCGGCCGGCGGGACCTGGTCGAGCTGCGCGGCGATCGCCTCGGCGTCGAGCCGGGGCATGTCCCCGGGTGAGGGCGGCCTCTTCCCGTGCATCATCGCGCGCATCGACGTGCCGACCGGCACCAGTGGCACCCCGACCTCGGCCAGTCGCTCCGCGCAGTCCGGCGGTGCGCACATCCGTGTCTCCGCGCCGAGCGCCCGCAGCCGCACCGCCAGCGCCAGGAGCGGTTCGACGTCCCCGCGTGATCCCGACGTCGACAACAACACGCGCATGTCGTCTCCCTGTTCCGTGGATGATGAGGAGCCGCCAGGCGGCCGGGAGAGCCTTACGCGGGACGGTAGGGGAGCCATCTCATTCCGTCGGGTGAGGTCACCAGCCCGCCGGGGAACAGCGGCAGCTCGGGTTCGGCGTCCTCGCCGAGCACCGCCCTCATCTGCTCCTGCCCGCCCTCCTGCATCACCTGTTTGACCACCTGTGACTTGAACAGCGGCACCATGCTGGCATCGTCGCCGTCGGCCATCTCGTCGATGGCCGCGGCGAACTCGGCGCTGCGCTCGGCGATCCGGCCTGAGGCCGCCAGCGCCGCCTCACCGGAGGACAAACCGCCCACCAGGTCGACGAACGACTCCAGCTCGGAGTACTCCTTGTTGTTGGTGACCTTCTTGGCGTGCCAGAAATACGATTCCTCGTTCACGTTCATCTGGTAGAACGCCAGAAGGAATTCGTAATACACGCTGTACTCGCGGCGATACCGGGTCTCGAACTCGATGAGGGCGGTCTTCTCGTCCACGTCACCGGCCAGGATGCTGTTGATCGACCGGGCCGCCAGCAGGCCGCTGTAGGTGGCCAGGTGCACCCCGGAGGAGAACACCGGATCGACGAAGCACGCGGCATCGCCCACCAGGATCATCCCGGGCCGCCAGAACGTCGTCTGGTGGTAGGAGTAGTCCTTGCGGACCCGCAGCTGCCCGTACTTTCCGGTCGTCACCCGGCGGGCCGGCGCGAGGTATTCCGAGATCAGCGGACATTCGGCGATCAGGGCGGTGAGCGCCTTCTCCCGATCTCCCTGGATCTTCTCCGCCATCTCCCGGCGCACCACCGCGCCCACGCTGGTCAGCGTGTCGCTCAGCGGGATGTACCAGAACCAGCCGCTGTCGAAGGCGACGCTCAGGATGTTGCCCGAGTACGGAGCCGCCAGCCGTTTGCCGCCCTCGAAGTAGCCGAAGAGCGCCAGGCTGCGGAAGAACTCCGAATAGTTCCGGGTGCCGCCGACGCTGGAGTACAACCGGCTCTTGTTGCCCGACGCGTCGATCACGAAACGCGCGGACACCGCGTGCTCGCCACCGTCAGGGCCGACGTACCGCAGGCCGGTGACGCGTTCACCGTCTTCGATCACCTCGGTGACCGAATGTCCCTCCCGCACCACCACGCCTTTGCGTTTGGCGTTGTTGAGCAGGATCTCGTCGAACCGCGCCCGCTCCACCTGGTAGGCGTAAGTCGTCGGACCCGTGATCCGCGGAGAGACGGAGAAGGAGAAGGTCCACGGCTCCGGCCGCGCCCCCCACCGGAACGTGCCTCCTCGCTTCACGGGGAACCCGGCCGCCGCGAGCTCGTCGGTCACGCCGAGCATCCGGCACACGCCGTGCACGGTCGAGGGCAGCAACGACTCACCGATCTGGTACCGCGGGAAGACCTCCTTCTCCAGCAGCAGCACCCGATGGCCCTGCATGGCCACCAGTGACGCCACGGTCGAACCGCCCGGGCCGCCCCCGGCGACCACCACGTCGAACTCTTCCACCGTCTTCTCCTTCGTTGTCGCTCGCTACCAGGTGACCGGCAGCTGGTCCGGGCAGTCGATGAACGCGTTGCGGAACTTCACTTCCTCGGCGGGCACCGCCAGGCGCAGCCCGGGGAGCCGGCGCCACAAGGTCTGATAGGCCATGCGCAGCAGCGTCCGTGCCACCGCCGCGCCTATGCAGTAGTGGATGCCGTGCCCGAACCCGACGTGCGAGCCGCCGTCACGGCTCACGTCGAGGACATTGGCGTCCGGCGTCAGCGCCTCGTCCCGGTTCGCCATCAGGATCGAGCACAGGACGTAATCTCCTGCCTTGATCCGATGGCCGTCGACGACCACGTCGCGGACGGCCAGCCGCGGATTCGGCTGCTGCACGGGCGACAGGAAACGCAGCAGCTCGCTGACCACGCGATCGGCTTCCTCGCGTCCGGCGAAGAGCGGCTGCCGCTGGCCGGGATGGTCCAGGAGCGCGAGCACCCCGAAGCCGATCATTCCCGCGACGGTTTCGACACCGCCGAGGATCAGCGCCGTGAGCACGCCCTTCAGCTCGTCGTCCGTGACCTCTTCTCCGTGCTCTCGCACGAGCATGCCGATGAATCCGTCGTCGGGGTCCTTCCGCTGCCGGGTGACGAGGCCGTTCAGGTACCGGTCGAACGCCGCGCTGTCGGCCGCCCTGGCCTTGAATCCGCGGCTGAGATCGACGTTCTGCCTGACACGCCGGATGAACTCGATGCGGTCGTCGCGCGGGATGCCGAGCAGCTCGCACAGAACTCCCGCGCCGACCGGATCGGCGAACAGCGCCTGGACGTCCGCGGGCGGTCCCTCGGCCTCCATCTCGTCGATGCGCTCATCGATGAGGTCCTGCATGGCGGGCTCCAGCCGGCGGATCCGGCGGGCCGTGAACTCCGGGGTCAGCATCCCCCGCAGCCGCGTGTGCTCGGGCGGGTCGTAAACCGACAACTGACCGACGAGATTCGGCGGAATGGGCTCCGCGGCGATCGACCGCGCCGAACTCCACCGGGGACGCGTCGTGAAGTTCTCGTGGTCACCGAGTATTTTGCGCACGACGTCGTATCCCATGGCCTGCCAGACATAGTCCACGCGCAATTGAGTGGCCGCGTTCCCGCCTATTCGGACCAGCGGGCCGTGCGCCCTGAGCGCGAACATGTCCTCATGCGGATCACAATGCGTTCTCATCATGTAGTTCGCTGTCGGCTGCACGACCGGCGCGCCGTCACTGTCGTCATCCATACCCGAGTCGAAACTCCATTCGCTGTCGACCCGAACGCTCGGATGATCCGATCCTTGCCGCGGTCAGAAGATATTTCCAGCGTCTCGTCATGGACGATAAGCGCCGGAAATCGCGGCATCCGGCAGTGGAAAGGACCAACACGTCCGGGGGCCCTTCATACGCCTCACCAGGTGTCAGGCGCGATCACCAGGCGACCATCAGACTGGTCAGTCCGTACGCGGGGGTGGTCAGCCGGAAGCTGGGTTCCCGGCCGGGATCCGCGAGCCTCAGCGTGGGAAAACGACGCCACAGGGCGGTGTAGACCGTTCGCAGTTCGAGGCGGGCCAGCGCGGCTCCCAGGCAATGATGGATGCCGTGCCCGAACGCGACATGGGGGACGGGCTCGCGCCGGACGTCGAGGCGGTTCGCGTCCGGCAGCAGGGCGGGGTCACGGTTGGCCATGGGGAGAGAGCAGGAGACCGTCTCCCCCGCCTTGATCACCTGGTCCCCGATGGTGACGTCCTCCATCGCGACCCGGGGTGTCGGGGCGTAGGGGACCGTCAGATACCGGATCAGCTCGTCAACCGCCCGATCCGCCGACTGGTCGTCGCCGCTCAGCGCGGCGATCTGCTCGGGGTGGCTGAGCAGCGCCAGCACGCCCAGCCCGATCATGCCGGAGATGTTGTCGTCGCCGGCCAGCATCACCTGAACGCAGAAGCCCCTCAGCTCCTCGTCCGTGGCCGTGTCACCGTACTCGGCGAGGACGGCTCCGAGGAGCCCCTCGCCGGGGTCCTTCCGTTCCCTGGCGATCATGGCCAGCAGGTAGCGGGAGAACGCCGCGCCGGCGGCCGCCCGCCGCTTCTGGCTTCGCGAGGCGTCGAGATGCCCGTGGCACAACCGCAGGAACATGGCGCGGTCGTCTCGTGGCACCCCGATCAGCTCGCACAGCACGGCCCCTGGCACCTCGTCGGCGACGAGTCGGACCAGGTCCGCAGGGGGACCCGCCCGTTCCAGGGCGTCGAGCCGTTCGGTCACGATCCGTTCGATGGACGGCGTCAGCCGCCGCATCCGGCGCAGCGTGAATCCCGGCGTCAGCTTCTGCCGGAGCCGCGTGTGCTCGGGCGGGTCGTAGTCCATCAGGTTCCCGACCAGCTCACGCGGCCGGAACATGCCCGTGCCGCCGATCTCGTCCCGCTGGTTCCAGCGGCGCCGGGTGCTGAACCGCTGGTGATCGCCGAGCACCTGCCGCACGACGGCGTACCCCGTGGCCAGCCAGGTGGCCTCCGCGTCCGCGCCCGATCCGATGGTGATCCTCGACAACGTTCCGGCGGCGCGCAGTTCGTCCGCCGGGTCCAAGCCCTGCCGCCGGGTGTGGACGGGCCGCGAGTCGTCACCACTCAACGGGAAGCTCCTCCACGGCGAAGGGAGCCGGCTTCCCCGGCTTGAACCGCAGGTCCTCCTCCGGGACCGCCAGCCGGAGCGACGGAAACCGGCGGACCACCGCCGGCAACGCCACCCGCATCTGGAGCCTGGCCAGCGGTGCCCCCAAGCAGTAGTGGACGCCGTGCCCGAACGCGATGTGCTCGCGGTTCTCCCGGGTGATGTCGAACCGGTCCCCCCGCACCCGATTGCCCGCCAGGATCGAACAGGTCAGGACATCACCGGCATGGATGTCACGTCCGGCCAGGCACATGTCCACCAGCGCGGTCCGGGGAGAGGGAGTCTCGACGATCGACCCGTAGCGGAACACCTCCTCGGTCGCGCTGTCCACGAGCTCCGGACGCTCGCGGAGCAGCGCCATCTGGGCGGGATGGGTCGCGAGGAGCAGCACCGCGATCGCCAGCTGCGAGGCCATCTGCTCGACCGCCCCGATCATGATGCCCTCGACGAGCCCCGCCAGCTCCTCGTCGCTGACCTCGCCTCCGTGCTCGCGCACGATGCCACCGAACATTCCCTTGCCGGGATCGCGGCGTTCGCGAGCCGCCAGTTTTCTGGCGTAGTCGACGATGCCCAGACCCGACAGGTTCCGCTGCCTGGGGACTCGGCTCTCCCTGCTGTCCCGGAACATTCTCGACAACTCAGCTTGATCGTCACGAGGGACGCCGAGGAAGTCGCAGGCGATCAGCGCCGGGATGGGCCATGCGGCGTTCCTGACGAAATCGGCCGGCGACCCCATGCTTTCCAGGTCGTCCAGGCAGTCCTCGACGATCTCCTCGGCGCGGGGCCGGAGGCTCTCGATCCGCCGGGCGGTGTTCGCCCTGGTCACGGTCTTGCGCAACCGGGTGTGATCAGGCGGATCGTACGACTGCAGGATCCCCGGCAACCAGGCCCGATCAGCCTCGTCATCGACCGGGCGCATGGAGCTGAACCGGTCGGCATCGGCGAGGATCTCCCTGACCTCGTCATATCCGGTGACGAGCCATTGCCGGTGGCCGTCCAGTCCCGGCTCCGTGTCATAGGCGTGCAGCGGCCCGTTCTCCTGCAGTTCGAAGAGCGCCGGCACGGGATCGAGCCTCAGCCGCTGATGTGGCAGCGGAACAACCATGATTCTCCTCAGCTTCGGCATTACCAGTCGAGCAGCAGAGCTTTCACGTCGAACGGCGGCGGCCCCAGCTTGATCTCCTGCTCGGGCTCGGCCGGCCGGAGCGCGGGGAAGCGGTGTGCCAGAGCCGGGATCGCCGACCGGAACACGAGCTCGGCCAGGGGTCTGCCGAGACAATGGTGGATGCCGTGCCCGAACGCGACATGCGGCGTTCTCTCACGGGTGATGTCGAACCGGTCGTCCGGGCCGGGGAAGTCCCGCCGGTTCGCTCCCAGCAAGGAGCACGTGACGGTGTCGCCGGCCTTGATGGCGTGATCACCGATGCGCACGTCCTCCAGCGCGATCCGCGGGGTGAGCTTCTCGTCGGGGGTGAGATACCGGAGCATCTCCTCCAGCCAGTCGGGGGCGACGTCCGGCTTCTCCCGGAGCAGCGCGAACTGCTCGGGGGCCTCGACCATGAGCCACGCGCCCGCCGCGAGGAAACGAGCCACCTGATCGCCGCCCGCGCCCATGACGAACGCGGCCAGCCCCGTCAGCTCCGCGTCGGTGATCTCGTCCCCGTGTTCGCGCACCACGACACTGAGCATGTCGTCACCGGGATCGCGGCGCCTGCGCGCCACGGTCTGGCCCATGTACGTCATGAACTTGTTCCCTGCGGCTCCGCGCCTGCTCGCCGCCCGTCGAGACCGGGTGGCGTGCAGGCTGCGTGACAGCTCCACCTGATCGTCACGGGGAATGCCGAGGAAGTCGCAGGTCGCCGTCGTCGCGATGGACCACCCGAAGTGCGGGACGAAGTCCAGCGGGCCACCGATGGACTCGATGGCGTCCAGGCTGTCCTCGACGACCTGATCGACCTGCGGCCGGAACCTCTCCATCCGCCGGACGGTGAACGCGGGCGACACCACCCGGCGCAGCCGCGTGTGCTCCGGCGGGTCGTACTGGGTGATGAAGCCGGGAAAGGTGATTCCGGCCGCGGTCCCGCCGTAGAGCAGCCTGGAGCTGAACTTGTCCGAGCCCAGAACCTGCCGGACCTCGTCGAACCCGGTGGCGAGCCACGCGGTCCGTCCTCCGGGGGTCTCCTCGGCGCCCAGCCTGGTCATCGGGCCCTCGGCCATGAAGGCCCGGAGCCGTGGCACCGGATCGAATCGGTCCCTCCAGTGCAGCTCCCCGGGCAGGACGACGTTGAGCTCCTCGAACACGTCCACTTCACAGGTCCTTCCGCCTCAACGGTCGTCTCGGGCCGTCCAACTGTCCACATCGCGCGGGTGGACGCCCTCGCTCAGGCGCCCGCCTCCGCGATGAGGCTCTTCGGCCGGATGTCCGTCCAGTTCTCCTCGACGTAGGCGAGGCATTCCTGGCGGGTGGCCTCGCCGTGGACGCGGGTCCAGCCGAGCGGCACCTCCGCGAACGCGGGCCAGAGCGAGTGCTGCCCTTCGTCGTTGACGAGCACGAGGAAGGAACCGTCTTCGTTGTCGAACGGGTTGGTCATCATCGTGTCCTTTCACCGTCCGGCCGGGGCCGGAGCTTCTCGGCGACGACGGCCCCGATCCGGGCCATCGCCGCGGGCTGCAGCATCTGCATGTGGTCGATCTCGATCTCGTGGTGCTCTATGGTTCCGGTGGTGAGGGGTTGCCAGCTCGCGACGGCGTCCGCCACGGGCAGATGGGCGGGACGGTTCACCGTGGCGACGAAGAGCAGGATGTCGCAGCCGAAGCTCCGGGAGGTGTGCAACGGCCCGACCCGGGCGAGGTGCTCCATGACCTCGTCCAGGCGCTTGCGGGCGCCGGCCTCCGCGGCCACCCCGGCGGCCAGCTCCGCCTGCTGCTCCTGCTGCCTGTCGAAGTCGGCGGCCTCCTGGTCGGCCTCGTCGCCCCGGGGGCGCCGGAGCCTCCCCACGTCGGTGGGATAGGCGTCGAGCAGGGCGAGCAGGCCGACCTCCTCCCCCTGCTCCTCCAGCACCCTGGCCATCTCCTGCGCGATCCGCCCGCCCAGCGACCACCCGAGGAGGTGGTACGGCCCGGACGGCTGCACGGCGCGGATCTGCTCGACGTAGTCGGCCGCCATCTCCTCGACGCCGGCCGCCAGCGGCTCCGTACGGGCCAGGCCGCGCGCCTGCACCCCGTAGACCGGCTGATTCGGGGGCAGGCTCCGCAGCAGGGGCGCGTAGTTCCAGCTCAGCCCTCCGCTCGCGTGGACGCAGTACAGCGGCGGACGGTTGCCGCCCGCTCGCAGCGGCAGCAGCACCTCGAAGTCGCCCGTGCCGGTCTTCACCGAGCCGCTTGATCGCCGCCGCTCGCCGACGACGATCAGAGTGCCCGCGGACGACCAGCGGGCGAGCAGGCCCGTGGTCAGCATGCGCCGCCCCGCGGCCCCGAAGGGGCAGGCCATCGTCCGGTCGTCCGGACCCGCGTCCACCGCAGGACCAGTGAGGTAGAGGTCTCCGACGCCGCCGGCGACGGCGGGGCGCAACTGGTCGTCGAGCACGAGCGCGCCGAGCGGACCGTCCTCGGCCAGGCCGGCGGCCACCGGGGGCACGGCCCCGGACCACTTCGCCGGCGCCTCGGCCGGACGTGCGCGTTCGGCGTCGTCCAGGAGGAGGTCCAGGTCGCTGACGCGCCGCCGGGGATCCTCCGCCACCTGCTCCAGGACGCTGACCAGCCGCCGTGCCAGCGACTCGGCCGTGGCCTGGTCGAAGAGGTCGGCGGCGTAGTGGAGGGCGCCCTCGATGCCGTCCTCGTTGTCGTCCTCGTCGCGGCGCTCGGTGAGCCTGAAGGCGAGGTCCAGCTCGATGGCCTCCGGCCCGGCAGGTTCGACGCTGGTGCGCAGGGCGGGCAGCTCCGTCGCGTCCCACGCGCCGATGTCCTCCTCGTGCACCTCCAATCCCACCTGGAACACCGGATGGCGAGAGAGCGAGACCGGCAGGTCGAGCAGTTCGGCGATCCTGGCGAAGGGCACGTCCAGGTGCTGGCGCGCGGACCGGATCGCCTCCTGCGCCCGGGTGACGACCTCCAGGAAGTCCGGGTCGCCCGAGACGTCCGTGCGCAAGGCGAGCGGGCGGGCGAACGGCCCGATCATCGGCTCCAGGTCGATGAGGTCGTCGTCTCGCGGCAGCGTCGTGCCGATCACCAGGTCGTGGCCCGCCCCGAGCCCGGTCAGCAGCATGGCGAGCGCGGCGTGCACGATCTGGAACGTGTGCGCGCCGGTCGAGTCCACCGCCTCCACCAGCCTGGCGTGCGCGGCGGCGTCCAGTCGCAGGGAGACCGTGCCGGCCCGCCGCGACGAGACGGCCGGCCGGGGGCGGTCGAACGGCAGCACCGTCTCCCCCTGGATGCCCGCCAGGTTGTCCCGCCAGAACACGATCTGCTCGTTGATCAGGCTGTCCTCATCGCGCTCCCCTTCGAGCAGGCGCCGCTCCCAGATCGCGTAGTCGGCGAACTGCAGGGCCAGGGGCGCACGCTCCGGTGCCCGGCCGGCGCGCCGCGCGCCGTACGCGGCCGCCAGGTCCCGGAGGAACACGTTCAGCGAGTCGTCGTCGGCGAGGATCCGGTGCACCATCAGGTGCAGGATGTGCTCCTTGCCGGAGAGTTCGAACAGGTCGCTCCGCCACGGCACCTCCCGGGTGAGGTCGAAGACCGACTCGCGCAGCCCGGCGAGCAACCTGGGGAGCTCCTCCTCGGTGGCCGGGACCGGGGTCAGGTCCACCGGCAGGGCGTCGTGGATGTGCTGGTGAACGCTCTGCGCGTGCCCGGGGAAGGTCGTCCGGAGGATCTCGTGCCGCGCCGCGACGTCGCCGAGCGCCGCTTCGAGCGCGGGCACGTCCAACCGGCCGCGCAGGCGCAGCGCGACCGAGGCGTGCAGGCCGGCGGCCTCCTCCCCGGGGCTCGCCAGCAGCCAGGTGCTGAGCTGCCGGGCGGTGACGGGCACCAGGCCCGGCCGTTCGGCGGGTTCCAGCGCGGGGCGTGACTTCGCGGCCAGCGCCCGGGCGATGCCCGCGGGGGTGGCCGCGGAGAACAGCTGCCGGATGGGCAGGTCCGCGCCGAGTTCCTCACGGATGCGCGCGATGAGCCGCATGGCCAGCGCCGAGCTTCCGCCGAGATCATGAAAGGCGTCGTCGACGCCTACCCGGTCGACGCCGAGGATCTCGGCGAAGAGCGCGCACAGCACCTTCTCGGTCTCGCTCTCCTGCGCCTTGTCCGGCGCACGTCCCACGAGATCCGGGGCGGGCAGGGCCCGGCGGTCCACCTTGCCGTTGGGCGTGACAGGCAGAGCGGGCAGGGCGACCAGTGCCAGCGGAACCATGTACGCGGGCAGGACCAGGGACATTCGCCGCCGGATCTCCGCCGGCCCCGCGTCGGTCCCGTCGGAGATGAAGTAGCCGACCAGGCGCTTCTCCCCCGGCTGGTCCTCCCGCGCCATGACGACCGCCTCGACCACCCCCGGCTGGGCCGCCAGTACGGCCTCCACCTCGCCCAGCTCCACCCGGTAGCCGCGGATCTTCACCTGGTCGTCGGTGCGGCCGGCGAACACCACCTCGCCGTCGCGGTTCCAGCGCGCCAGGTCCCCGGTGCGGTACATGCGCTCACCAGGAGAAGAAGGGGCCACGGAGGCCGGCACGGCCACGAACCGCTCGGCCGTCAGGCCCGGCCGGCCGAGATAGCCGCGGGCCAGCCCTGTGCCCGCGATGTACAGCTCGCCCGTCACCCCCGGCGCGACCGGGCGCAGGAAAGGGTCGAGGATGTAGATTCTGCGGTTCGTCATGGGACGGCCGATCGGCAGTTCCCGCCCGACCGTCTCACCGGGCTCGATCGGCTTCCACGTCGCGCACAGGGTGGTCTCGGTCGGTCCGTAGGTGTTGCGCACCCGCAGGCCGGGCAGGGCCCGCCGCAGGTTCTCCACGGACTGCGCCGGAACCACGTCGCCGCCGGTCCCGATCTCGACCAGGCCCGCGAAACACTCCGGGGACGACTCCGCGAGGGCGCGGAAGGTGCCGGCGGTGAGATGGACGAAGCTCACGCCTCGTCCGACGGCCTGTCTCACGCCGCGCGCGTCCAGCACTCCGGGCTCGGTGAGCACGACCCGGCCACCCATGGCGAGCGGCACCCACATCGCGTAGAGCGAAGGGTCGAACACGTGCGTCGCGTGCATCAGGACGCCGTCGCCCGGGCCGACCTGCCATCCCTCGTCGCCCGCCAGGCCGGCCACGGCCCCATGGGGGACGCCCACGCCCTTCGGCAGGCCGGTGGAGCCCGAGGTGTACATCACGTACGCCAGGTCGTCGGCGCTCAGCCGGATCTCCGGCGGCGTGGCGGCGCACCCGCCCACGGCCGCGCGGGTCTCCGGCGCGTCGAGGACGATCGCGTTCTCCGGCGCCACTCCGCTGGTGGCCCGCGTGCACAGGACGGTCGAGACCCCCGAGTCGGCGAGAACGTACGCGATCCGCTCGGCCGGGTACTCGACGTCCACCGGCACGTAGGCGGCGCCCGCCTTCCAGATCGCCAGGAACGCGATCAGCAGGTCAGCCGACCTGTCCATGGCCACGCCGACGCGGTCGCCACGGCCGATGCCACGACCGGCGAGGTAGCGGGCCAGCCGGTTCGACGCCTGGTCGACCTCGGCGTAGGTCAGGTCCGCGCCGCCGGCGTCGGTGATCGCCACCGCGTCCGGCGCCGTGGCCACCCGCCGCCCGAACATCTCGATCACGGACTTCCCCGGCTCGGGTCCCGCCGTCGCGTTCCAGTCCTCCACCACCAGGGCGCGCTCGGCCTCGCTCAGCAGCGTCAGACGGCCGACGAGGACGCCGGGCTCGGCGACCAGCCGCTCCAGTACGCGGGCCAGCGCGCCCACGACCGATTCCGCGGCCGCCTGGTCGAAGAGGCCCCGGTCGTAGTCGAGGATGAGCGGCATCTCCTCGCCGGGCCCGGTGATCAGGGTGAACGGGTAGTGCGAGGAGTTGCGTCCCCGCCGCACCGGGCGCAGGGCGAGGCCGCCGTTCTCCTCCGCCCGGCCGAGTCCCTGGCGGGGGAAGTTCTCGTAGATGACGAGCGTGTCGAAGACCGCCCCGGGTCCGACGGCGGCCCGTACCTCCTGCAGGCCGAGATGCTGGTGGGCCATGAGCGCCGACTGGCTGCGCTGCAGCTCGGCGAGCACCTCGACGACCCGCCGGCCGCCTTCGAGCCGGACACGGACCGGCAGGGTGTTGAGCAGCTGCCCGACCATCGACTCCACGCCGGCCAGCTCGGCGGGCCGCCCCGAGGCGGTCGCGCCGAACACCACGTCGGTGCGGCCGGCCAGCTGCGACAGGACCATGGCCCACGCGCCCTGGACGACGGTGTTCACGGTGAGGCCGTGGCCGCGCGCCAGCCGCGCCAGCCGGTCGGTCAGCTCCGCGGAGAGCTCGATCACCGCGGTGCCCATGTCCGGCACGCGGGCCGGATCGGCCGGGGCGACGAGAGTGGGCGTGTCCAGTCCGGCGAACTCCGCCCGCCAGGCCGCCCGGGCCGCCTCCTTGTCCTGCCGGCCCAGCCAGGCGAGGTAGTCCCGGTAGGACACGGCGGGAGGCAGTCCGGACGCGTCGCCGCCCGCCGCGTAGATCGCGGCCAGCTCGCGGTGCAGGATCGGCATCGACCAGCCGTCCAGCAGGACGTGGTGCAGGGTGTGCACGAGCCGGTGGCTCGCCGGGCCGAGCCGGATGAGGTGCAGCTTCATCAGGGGCGCCGCCTCGATGGGGAGCCGCTCGGCCAGCTCGTCCGCCGCCAGCCGGTCCACCTCGCCGTCGAGGACGTCGTCCGGCAGCCCGGACAGATCCGTCTCGCGCCAGGGGATCTCGGCGTCCCGCGCGATGACCTGCACCATCTGCGCGCCGCTGACATAGCGGAAACAGGCGCGCAGGGCGGCATGCCGGTCCACGAGCGCCTGCCACGACGCCCTCAGCCGGTCGGCGTCCAGCGGGCCGTCGATGCCGTACACGGTCTGCACCGTGTAGGTGTCCGGCCCGTCGTCGTCGAGGGCGGTGTGATAGAGCATTCCCTCCTGCAGCGGCGAGAGGGGCCAGACGTCTTCCACGCTGGAGCGCGGCTTCGCACGAGTATCGTCAATGGTCACGATCTGCTCCTTATGGAGTCATCCGCCGGCCGGTCCGGCCTCGAGTTGGTCCAGCTGATCAGGCGAAAGATCCACGAGCGTGCCGCCCGGGGGCTCCGGCTCCCCGGGGCCGTCGCCGCCGGCCGGGAGCTCCTTGACGACCGCCGCCAGCCGTTCCGCCGTCTTCTCGTCGAACACCTGCCACGGGGTGAGGTCCAGCCCTTTCCTGCGGGCCAGGGCCGACAGCTGCATCGAGGTGATCGAGTCGCCGCCGAGCTCGAAGAAGCTGTCGCCGGCGCCCACGCCGTCCAGGCCGAGCACCTCCGCGAACAGCTCGCACAGCCTCGCCTCCATGGCCGAGCGCGGGTCGCGTCCGGACGACGGCCTCGCGACCTCGGGGGCCCGCAGCGCCCGATGATCGACCTTGCCGTTCGGGGTCAGGGGCATCGCGTCCAGCGGGACGAACGCCGCCGGCCTCATGTGCTCCGGCAGGCGTCCGGCCGCGCTCTCGCGGAGGGCGGAGATCAGTGCGCCGTCCTGCCCGGCCTCGGCGGGCGCCTGCTCGCCCGCGGGGACGACATACGCCACCAGGCGCTTCTCGCCCGGGCCGTCGTCGCGGGCGACGACCGCCACCTGGGCGACCCCCGGATGGTCCGCCAGCACGGCCTCGATCTCACCCGGCTCGATGCGGTATCCGCGCACCTTGACCTGCGCGTCGGCCCGCCCGGCGAAGACCAGCTCGCCTTCCCTGGTCCAGCGGGCCCGGTCGCCGGTGCGGTACATGCGCTCACCAGGACGCGCGGGGTTCACGGAAGCCGGCACCGCGACGAACCTCTCCGCCGTCAGGCCCGGACGTCCGAGGTAGCCGCGGGCGAGCCCGGCCCCCGCGACATACAGCTCGCCGGTCACGCCTGGCGGCACCGGCTGCAGGAAGGCGTCGAGCACATAGGCCCGCATGCCGGTGATCGGGCGGCCGATGGGGACCGCGTCGCGTCCCGGAGACAGCGGGGAGCTCATCGTCGCGCACACGGTCGTCTCGGTGGGCCCGTAGGCGTTGATCATCCGGCGGCCCGGCGACCAGCGGTCCACCAGCGCGGGCGGGCACGCCTCGCCGGCCACGACCAGGGTCTCCAGGCTGTCCGGCAGGTCGTCCTCGACGGCCAGCACGCTCGGCGGCACGGTGACATGGGTGATGCCCCACCGGCGTACCGCGTCGCCCAGCGACACCCGGGGCGGCATGCTTGCCGCGTCGGCCAGCACGACGGTCCCTCCCGACAGCAGGGCCACGTACAGCTCGGAGACGGCGGCGTCGAATCCGAGAGCGGCGAACTGCAGGATCCGCGAGGCGGGCGTGACGGCGAAGCGCTCGATCTGCGCGCTCGCCAGGTTGCCGAGCCCGGCATGCGGGACAAGGACCCCCTTGGGCACGCCCGTCGACCCCGAGGTGTAGATCACGTACGCCCCGTCACCGGCCTCCACCCGCGGCAGCGCCGTCCGCGGATCGGCGGCGAGCGGCCCGTCCAGCACCACCACCGCGCCCGCGAAGTCCTCCGGGACGGCCTCCCGGGTCCCCGTCGTGCACAGCAGCACCTCCGGCGCGGAATCCGCCAGGATCCAGGTGATGCGCTCGCCCGGGTAATCCGGATCCACCGGAACGAACACCCCGCCCGCCACGGACACCCCGACCAGGGCCACCACCAGCTCGGCCGACCGCTCCACGAGCACGCCCACCCGCGTCCCGCGCCGCACGCCCAGCACCGCCAGCAGCCGCGCCAGTGTCTCCGCCTCGTCCAGCAGTTCGCCGAACGACAGGCTACGGGCCGCGTCCACGACCGCCACCGCGTCCGGCGACCGCTCCACCTGCCGGCGAAACAGCACCGGCACCGACTCCGCGGCGAGCGGCACGCCGGTCCGGTTCCACTCCTCCACCACCAGGCGGCGCTGCTCCGGACCGGTCAGGCCCACGCGCCCGACCGGCACGCGCGGCTCGGCCACCACCTGTTCCAGCGCCCGGAGGATCGACGCGAGCATCTCCTCGGCCTCGGTCCGATCGACCACGTCCGGCCGGTAGATGAACTCGCCGTGGACGCGGCCGGCCACGGACGCGCGCATGGACAGCGGATAGTGTCCGGTGTCGTTCGGGATTCCCGCGGGCCGCATGACGAGCGCGCCGGGGCCTTCGGGCCGGGGCGGCGGGGGCGGGTAGTTCTCGAACACCACGATCGTGTCGAACGCCGCGCCAGGACCGGCGAGCTGGTTGATCTCGCTCAGCCCGACGTGCTGGTGCGGCATGCACGCGACCTGCCGTCGCTGCAGGTCCGCCAGCATGTCGAGGAACGGTTCCGCGCCGGCCAGGCGGGCCCGGACCGGCAACATGTTCATGAACAGGCCGACGGCGGACTCGACGCCGGGGATCTCGGGCGGGCGCCCGGCCACCGCGGCGCCGAAGACCACGTCGTCGCGTCCGGTCAGCCGGGCCAGGTGCAGGGCCCAGATCCCCTGGAAGAGCGTGTTCGCCGTCACGCCGTGACGGCCGGTGAACTCCACCACGCGCCGGCTCAGCTCGTCGTCGAGTTCGAACCCGACGCGTTCGGGCTCCAGGGGTGCAGTGATCGTTTCCGGCGGCACGACGTGGGTCGCCTCGTCGAGGCCCGCGAGCTCGGTCCGCCACGCCTCCCGGGCGGCCGCCTTGTCCTGGCGGGCGATCCAGGCGAGATAGTCGCGGTACGACGTCGCGGCCGGAAGCGCCCGGCCGTCACCGCCGGACTCGTACGCGCTCAGCACGTCCCCCGTGATCAGCGGCAGGGACCAGCCGTCGGCCACGATGTGATGGGAGGTGAAGACCAGCCGGTGCCGGCGTTCGCCGAGGCGCACCAGGTGCAGCCGCAGCTGCGGCGCCCGGGTCAGGTCGAACCGCTCGGCGTGCAGCTGCTCCGCGAGCCGGTCGAATTCGGCGAGCGCCTCGTCCTCCGGCAGCTCTGACAGATCGGTCTCCCGCCAGTCCAGCGTCACCTCGCGGGCGATCACCTGGACGGCCGCGCCGGACCCGAGCTGGTGGAAGCTCGCCCGCAGGGCGGGATGCCGGTCCAGCAGGACATGCCAGGAGGCGCGGAAACGGGCGACGTCCAGCGGGCCGTCGAGGGCGAGCTTGCGCATGCCCGCGTAGACGTCCGGACCACGCTCGTCGGCGGCGTGGAACAGCAGGCCCTCCTGGAGCGGAGACAGCGGCCAGACGTCGAGCAGGTCCGGTACGGCGGCCTCGACCTCCGCCACGTCCGGCTGCGTCAGCGAGACGAGCGGGAAGTCGGAGGGCGTGTGCCCGCCGGCGCCGGCCTCGCCGGCGTGTGCGGCGAGGCCGGTCAGCATGTCCAGCCATGCCTTCGCGAGCGACTCCGCCTGGGCCTCGGCGAGAATCCGCCCGGCCCAGGTCACGGTCAGGCTCAGCTCAGGTCCGTCCGCGCCGTCCAGCACGGCCGCGTCGATCTCCACGGCGTGCCGCAACGCCATGTCCGGCTCCGTCGTGCCGCCGATGGTGCCCAGCAGCTGCCAGGGCTCCGCGGCGCCCTCGGACCGGGACGGGAAGCGGCCGAGGTAGTTGAACCCGATCTCCGCCTCCGGCAGCGCCGCGAGAGCCTGCCCGGTCGCGGCGTTGAGATGACGCAACATGCCGTAGCCGAGCCCGCCGTCAGGCACGGCCCGCACGTTCTCCTTGACCTGCTTCAGCAGGCGGCCGGCCGCGCCGCCACCCGCGATCACCTCGGCCGGGTCGATCCCCGTCACGTCCAGCCGGAGCGGATGCACGTCGGTGAACCAGCCGACCGTCCGCGACAGGTCCATCTCGCCGATGGGCTGACGGCCGTGACCTTCGACGTCCACCACGACCGTGGTGCCGCCGCGCCATCGGGCCACCGCGCCCGCCAGCGTCGCCAGCAGCACCTCGTGGACACCGCAGTGGAAGGCCGAGGTGGCCTTGTCCACGAGCGCGCCCGTCCGGTCGCGCGGCAGCGTCCACGACCTGCGTCCCGCGGTCGAGACGGTGTCGCGCGCCGGGTCGAGCCCGCCCGGCCACGCTCGCGCTCCGCCGAGGATCTCCGTCCACGTCTCCAGCTCCGCGGTCCGGCCCGCCGCCTGATCGGCCAGCGTGCGCGCCCAGCGCCGGAACGAGACGTCGACGGGATCGAGCACCGGTTCCCGGCCGGCGGTCACGGCCTCACAGGCCGCTCGCAGGTCGGGCAGCAGGATCCGCCACGACACGACGTCCACCACGAGATGGTGCGCCGCCACGACGAGCCGTCCCACCCGTCCTGGTCCCGCGTCCACCCAGACCGCCCGGATCATCACGCCGGCGTGGGGATCCAGCCGCGCGGCCGCGTCGTGGGCGCAGCGATCCGCGAGCTCGTCCACGTCACCGGTGCCGGCCTCGACCCGTTCGACCAGCGCCGCCGCGTCCACCGTCCCGCGCTCGGCCACGACCAGCCGGGGCTGCGCGGCCTCGGCCGGAGCGATCCGGCTGCGCAGCATGTCATGTGCGTCGATCACCGCGCCCAACCCGGCCGCCAGCGCCTCCACCGACAGGTCGCCGGGCGCGCCGGCGGTCACCCACTGCGCCAGGGCGCCCCGGGTCATCGCGTGCGGATCGCGTTCGAGCAGGGCCCGCATCACCGGCGTCAGCATCACCTCGCCGACGCCGTCGGCGACGCCCGCCCGCCTCTCACCGCCGCGCCCGGCGACCACCGCGATCCCCGCGGGCGTCCTGCGCTCGAAGACGTCCTTCGCGCCGAAGACGAGATCCTCGCGCCGCGCGCGGGCGGCCAGCCGCATCGAGAGGATCGAGTCCCCGCCCAGCTCGAAGAAGCTGTCTCCGGCCCCGACCCGCTCCACGCCCAGGACCTCGGCGAACAGTCCGCACAACACCCGCTCGGCCTCGGTACGCGGCTCCAGGCCCGCCGTCTTCCCCGCGAACCCGGGGACGGGCAGAGCGGCGCGGTCGACCTTCCCGTTGAGCGTCAGCGGGAGGCCGTCCAGCGGCACCACCACGGCCGGCACCATGAACTCCGGCAGCCGTCCCGCGAGATGCCCGCGCACCGCATCGGGATCGAGGCCCGAGCCCTCTCCCGCGGTCACGTAGGCGATGAGCCTCCTCTCGCCGGGACGGTCCTCCCGCGCCACGACGACTGCCTGCGCGACGTGGGGAACCTCGGCGAGCGCCGCCTCGATCTCCCCGGGCTCGACGCGGTAGCCCCGGATCTTCACCTGCGAGTCGGCCCGCCCGGCGAAGATCAGCTCGCCTTGGTCCGTCCAGCGCGCCAGATCGCCGGTGCGGTACATGCGCTCGCCGGCGGCCGAAGGATCCACCGAGACGGGCACCGGGACGAACCGCTCCGAGGTCGCCCCGGGGGCGGCCAGATAACCGTGGGCCAGGCCCGCGCCGGCGATGTAGAGCTCACCGGTGACGTTCGGCGCCACCGGCTGGAGGAAGTCGTCGAGGACGTACACCTGCCGGCCGGCCAGCGGACGGCCGATCGGCAAGGCGCCGCCCGTTTCTGCCCACGGCTCGATGAGGTGCCAGGTGGCGCAGAGGGTGATCTCGGTGGGGCCGTACAACTGCCGGACCCGGACCTCCGGGCAGGTCCGGCGCACCCGTGCGACGGACTCGAGCGGAACCACGTCCCCGCCGGTGAGGACCTCGCGCAGCCCGCTGAAGGAGTCCGGCGACTCCTCTGCCAGCACCCGGAAGGTCCCCGCCGTCAGATGGACGGTGGTCGCGCCCCGTGCGATCGCCTCCCGCAGCCGCTGCGCGTCGACCGCGCCCGGTTCCGCGACCGTCACGCAGGCTCCGCTGACCAGCGGCACCCAGATCTCGAGCAGCGAGGCGTCGAACGCGTGCGACGCGTGCATCAAGACGCGATCGCCCGGGCCCTGCGACCAGCCCGGGTCGCCGGCCAGCGCCGCGACACTCCCGTGCGGCACCGCGACGCCCTTCGGCGCCCCGGTCGATCCGGACGTGTACATCACGTAGGCCACGTCGTGTGCCCCGGCCGCGAGCGGTGGCGCCTCGTGCGGCTCCCCCTCGGCCGCCGGTGCGTCCATGACCACCGGCTCGACCCCGTCCGGGACCGCGTTCCGTGTCGCCCCAGCGCACACCGCCACCGATGCGCCGGAGTCGGCCAGCATCCGCTCGATGCGCTCCGCCGGGTAGTCCGCGTTCACCGGCACCTGCGCGGCCCCCGCCTTCCAGACCGCGAGCAGGGCGACGATCAGGTCCGCGCCGCGTTCCATCAGCACGCCGACGCGGTCGCCGCGCCGCACGCCCCTTGCGGCCAGGCGGCCCGCCAGCCGGTCCGATTCCCGGTCGAGGCCGGCGTAGGACAGGGTGCGTCCGTTGCCGACGACCGCCACCGCGTCCGGCGCCGCGTGGGCCTGGCGCCGGAACAGCTCCGGCACCGATGAACCGCCGGCCGGGTTCCGGCGCTCCGTCACGGAGGCGCGCGTGGACTCGCTCGTCACGCCCAGCCGTCCGACGGGAAGCGAGGGCTCCGCAACCACCCGGGCCAGGACGCGCACGACCTGCCTGGTGATCTCGGCGGCCAGGTCCCTGTCGATCGCGTCGGGCCGGTAGTCCAGCTGGATCCGCAGGCGGGCGCCCGGGATGACGCTCACGGACAGCGGATAGGTGGTGCCGGTCCGCGTGTGGACGGAGCTGATCGTGACGCCACCGTCGTCGAGCCCGCCGGCGTCCAGCGGGTAGTTGACGACCATCATGATCGTGTCGAAGATCGCGCCCGGCCCCGCCGCCTTCTGGATCTCCGGCAGCCCCAGGTGCTGATGCTCCGTCAAGGCCGACTGGCGCCTCTGCAGGTCCTGGAGCAGGTCCAGCACCGGCACGCCGCCGTCGAGGCGCACCCGGACCGGAACGGTGTTGATGAACATCCCCACCATCCGCTCGACATCCGGCAGCGCGTCCGCCGGGCGCCCGGACACGACCGTGCCGAACACCAGATCCGTACGTCTCGCCAGCCGCGCCAGCACCAGGGCCCAGGCGCCCTGGACGACCGTGCTCAACGTCAGTCCATGACCACGGGCGAAGCCGGTGAGGGCGCGGGTCGCCTCCTCGGACAGCCATTCGGTGTGCCCGTCCGGCATCATCGGCGCCTTGCCCGCGTCGAAGCCTGCCACGGTCGGCTCGTCCAGCCCGGCGAGTTCGGCGCGCCACGCCGATCGTGCCGCGTCCTGGTCCTGGCGGCTCAGCCACGCCACGTAGTCCCGGTAGGGGGGCGGCGTGGGCGCGCCCCGTCCGTCCGTGTAGGCGGTCACCATCTCGCCCAGAAGGATGGGCGTCGACCAGCCGTCCACGAGCACATGGTGCGAGGTCACCACGAGCCGGTGCCGCGCCGCGCCGAGACGGATCAGCAGCAACCGGAGCAGCGGCGCCCTGCTGACGTCGAACCGCTCCGCCTCGTCCTCCGCGAGCAGGCGTTCGACCTCCGCCTCCGCGTCCGCCTCGTCGAGCTGCGACAGATCGGCCTCACGCCACGGGACGGCGGCCTCGCCCACGACGACCTGCACCGTCTCGCCGGATCCCAGCTGGTGGAAGCTGGTCCGGAGCGTTTCGTGCCGGGCGGCCACGGAGTTCCATGCCGCGCGCAGCCGTTCCGCGTCGAGCGGCCCGTCGAGGTCGAGGATCCGCTGGGTCTGGTAGACGTCGACGCCGTCCTCGCCGAGGGCTCTTTCGAAGAGGATGCCTTCCTGGAGGGGCGACAGCGGCCAGACGTCCGTCAGACCTGGCGCGGCGGCCTCCAGCTCGTCCACGTCCCGCTGCCGCAGATCGACCAGATCGAAGTCGGACGGTGTGTGCCCGCCCGCGCCGGGAGTGCCGGCGAGGGCGGCGAGACCGGCCAGCATGTCCAGCCAGACCTCGCCGAGCCGCTCCACCGTGGCCGGGTCGAGATCCTTGCCGTCGACGGCGAGCCTCAGCCGGGGGCCGGCCGGTGTGTCCTGAACGTCCGCGCCGACCTCCACGGCATGGGATCGCACCATGTCCGGCCCGGCCGCTCCCCCGCCGAGCGACCCTTCGCACACCTGCCACGCGGTGTCCCCGGAGGCGACGCCGGCCCGTCCGAGATAGTTGAACCCGATCTGGGCCGACGGCAACCCGGCCAGCCTGGCCGCGGTCTCGGGGTTGAGATGGCGCAGCAGCCCATAGCCGAGCCCGTCGCCGGGCACCGCGCGCGTCTGCTCCTTCACGGCCTTCAGCAGCTCTCCGGCCGCCGCGTCCCCGGCTGCCGCCGCTCCCAGGTCGATGCCGGAGACGTCGAGGCGAACCGGATGAACGCTGGTGAACCAGCCCACGGTACGCAGCAGATCCTCTCCGTCGGCGGCATGGCGGCCATGGCCTTCCACGTCCACCAGAATCCCCGGGCCGGCGCCGCGCCACCGCGCCACCGCACCCGCCAGGCCCGCCAGCAGGACGTCCTGGACCCCGCAGTGGAAGGCTGCCGGCACGCGCGCCACCAGGTCGCGCGCCTCGGCGCCGGACAGCGTCCTGGACCACGACGCCGACTGCCCGGGGTGCCGCTCCAGCGGCAGGCCGGCGCCTTCGAGCACGCCGGCCCAGTAGCCGGCCTCTGCCACGGTGCTCTCGCTGAACGCCTGCCGGGCCAGCCGGCGCGCCCATTGCCGGTACGACGTCACCACGGGTTCGAGGACGGGGGTTCCGCCGGAGACCGCCTCGTCGTACGCCGCACGCAGATCCGACAGCAGGATGCCCCACGAGACCGCGTCCACGGCCAGGTGATGCACCACCAGGGCCAACCGGCCCGGCTCGGCGTCGCCCGCGTCCACCCACACGGCCCGGACCATGATGCCCGCGGACGGGTCCAGCGTGCCCGCCGCCGTCCTGGCCTCGCGCTCGGCGATCTCAGCGGCGTTCCCGTCCCCGGCGGCCACCCGCGTCACCAGGCCGGCCGCGTCCACGGCACCCGGCTCGGCCACCGTCAGCCGTCCGCCGGGCTCCACCCGGGCCCGTAGAAGATCATGGACGTCCAGGACGGCCTGCAGGGCATTCACCAGGGCGTCCGGGGCGAGGCCGGCAGGGGTGACGACGACGCGCGCCTGCGCGAAACCGGGGCGCGCCGCGTCGTCCCCGAGGGCACGCATCACCGGCGTCCTCGGGATCTCCCCCACGCCCGTCTCCCCCGCGGAGGGTCGCCGCGCGGGGGCCGCCTCGGCCAGCGCCGCCAGGCGCTCGGGGGTCCGGTACTCGAACACCTGCCGCGGGGTCAGCGGGATGCCATGGCGACGCGCGCGGGCGGCGACCTGCATCGACGAGATCGAGTCGCCGCCCAGCGCGAAGAAGCTGTCTCCGGCCCCGACCCGCTCCACGCCCAGGACCTCGGCGAACACGTCGCACATGGTCCGCTCGGCCTCGGTGGCCGGCTCCCGGTCCACGGCCTCGGAGGCGAAGTCCGGCTCGGGCAGGGCCCGGCGGTCCACCTTCCCGTTGCCGGTCAGCGGCAGCTCGTCCAGCACCAGCACCGCGGCCGGAACCATGAACTCGGGCAGCGTCGCGGCGAGCTGGTCGCGTAGGCGTGCCGGGTCGAGGTCCCGCCCCGCCTCGGCGACCACGTACCCGATCAGGCGCTCTTCCCGCGCGGACACCACGGCCTGGCCGACATCCGGAAGGCCCGCGAGGACCGCCTCGATCTCGCCGGGCTCCACCCGGTAGCCGCGGATCTTCACCTGGTCATCGGCGCGTCCGGCGAACGCCAGCGCACCCTGATCCGTCCAGTACGCCAGGTCTCCGGTCCGGTACATCCGCTCGGCGGGTACGAACGGATCGGCGACGAACCGTTCGGCCGTCATCGCCGGGCGGCCCAGATAGCCCTGCGCCACACCGGACCCGGCGACGTACAGTTCGCCCGTCACCCCCGGGGGCACGGGCCGCAGGAACGCGTCGAGGACGTAGACCCGCCGCCCGGCGAGGGGACGCCCGATCGGCAGCACCGGCCCCGCCGGTTCGCCCGGCCGGAGCAGCCACCATGTCGCGCACAGCGTGGCCTCCGTGGGGCCGTAGAGATGGCGCACCCGGACGTCCGGGCACGCCCGCCGCACCCGCTCCACCGCCGCGAGCGGCACCTTGTCCCCGCCGGTCAGCACCTCGCGCAGACCGGCGATCGACTCCGGTGACTCCTCGGCCAGCACCCGGAAGGTCCCCGCGGTCAGGTGAGCGGAGGTGACACCGGCGGCCACGTGCCCGGCCAGGGCCTCGCCGTCCACCGCGCCCGGCTCGGCCAGCACGACCCGGGCGCCCGACAGCAGCGGCACCCACAGCTCGAACAGCGAGATGTCGAAGGCGTGTGAGGCGTGCATCAGCACGGCGTCCTCGGGGCCCATGCCCCATCCCGGCTCGCCGGCCAGCGCCGCGACGTTGCCGTGCGACACCGCGACGCCCTTCGGCCTCCCCGTCGATCCCGACGTGTACATCACGTAGGCGAGGTCGTCCGCCCGCGCGCCCGCGGAGAGCCGGGCGTGCTCCGCCACCGCCCGCCGCGTCTCCGGATCGTCCAGGACGATCGGATCGGGCCCGCCGTCCAGCAGGTGCCTGCACGCTCGCTCGGACACCACCGCCGCCGGCTCCGCGTCCGCGAGCATGAACGTCACGCGTTCCGCCGGGTAGGCGGGATCGATCGGCACGAACGCCGCTCCCGCCTTCCACACCGCGAGCAGCGTCGCGATCAGGTCGGGTGAGCGTCGCATCACCACGGCCACCCGATCCCCGCGCCGGACGCCCCGGCCGCTCAGGTAGCCGGCGAGCCGCTCCGCGTGCCCGGCCAGTTCGCCGAACGGCACCGCCCGCTCTCCCTCGACGACCGCCACCCGGTCACGGCCCCGCTCGACCTGGCGGTCGAACAGCTCCAGGGCCAGATCGCACGGCGCCCCGTCGGATGCCGCGCTCCATCTCGTCACCAGCTCACGCTCGGCCGCGCTCGTCACGCCGACCTCGGCCACCGCGATGTCGCCCGCGTCCGCGAGCTGCCGCAGAATTCCGGTGAATCTCTCGACGATGGCGAGCGCGCTTTCCCGGTCGAAGAGGTCCGTCACGTAATCGAGATTGAGCAGCATCGACTCGCCGGGGACGGCGACCAGCGTCAGCGGATAATGGGCGGCTTCCCGGCCCTGTTCTATGCGAATGCCGAAGGTTTCCGCGGCAGCTGATTCGCGAAGCTCACGGGGAAAGTTCTGGAAAACGAGCAGGGTGTCGAAGATCGCGCCGGCGCCGGCCGCCTTCTGAATGTCCGCCAGCCCCACGTACTGGTGGGGAATGAGCGCCGACTGCCGTTTCTGCAGATCCGCCAGAAGGTCGATGACCGGCGTCGAGCCGTCCAGCCGCACGCGTACGGGAACGGTGTTGAGGAACAGCCCGACCATTCCCTCGACGCCGGGCAGACCCGGCGGGCGCGCCGAGACGACCGCGCCGAACACCACGTCCGTCCGGCCTGCCAGCTGTGCGAGCAGCAGCGCCCACGCGCCCTGCACCACCGTGTTCAGCGTCAGCCCATGGGCACGGGCCAGCTCGTTCAGAGCTCGCGTGAGGTTCCCGGGCAGCTCGACCGTGACGTTCTCCGGCATGGCGGGCGCCCGCCCCGGGTCGGCGGGCGCCACCAGCGTCGGCTCCTCGACGCCCCGCAGCTCCGCCGCCCATGCCGACAGCGTCCGCTCCTTGTCCTGCCTGTCCAGCCAGGCGAGGTACTCCCGGTACGACGTCACCGCGGGCAGGTCAGGCGGGCTGCCGCCGGCCGCGTACAGCTGCGACAGCTCGTCGAACATGATGGGCATCGACCAGCCGTCCATGATCGCGTGATGGCTGGTCATCACCAGGCGGTGGCGGTCGCCGGCGAGACGGATCAGGGTCAGCCGCAGCAACGGCGCCTTGGCGAGGTCGAACCTCCTCGTCCTGTCCTCCTCGGCCAGCGCCCGTACGGCCTCCTCGGGCTCGCTGAGATGGGACAGGTCCACCTCCCGCCACGGCAGTTCCACCTGCCTGGCGATGAGCTGCACCGTCTCACCCGATCTGCGCTGCCGGAAACAGGCGCGGAGAGCGGCGTGCCGCGCCAGGAGCGCCTCCCATGCGGCACGCATTCTGCCCGCTTCCACCGGACCGTCCAGGTGCAGGATCCAATGGCCCACATAAAGGCCGGGCCAATCGTCGTCGTAGGCCGTGTGGAAGAGCAGTCCTTGCTGGAGTGGTGACAGCGGCCAGAAATCCTCGATGCGCGACTGAGCCATTGACAGATATCTCCCTCGATCAGCAAAGCGCCCGCGAGGGAATCATCCATGGGGGGCTCTGACCCGGACAATCTGTCCAGCCGTGACCGGATCCGGGTGAGGTGATCTTCGGGTGTCCGGCCTGAAGGGAAACGGGTGCGCGCGGAGCTGACCGCTCTGACGCGCGCACTCATGGCCGGGAACGTGGCCGTCGAGGGCGCAGGGGTGTGCCGCGGACGGCCTCGCGCGGCTCGTCCACGCCGCCGGCGATTCTGGGCGTCAGCCGGCACGGTCACGGCCTGACGCTCCAGCGCGAACGGGCGGCCGGCACAGGGTGCCCGGCCGCCCGGTTCTGATCAGTGAAGGGAGTGACGTCCGCCGTCGAACTCGGCCTCGAACTCCTCTATCTCGTCCTGGTCCAGGTCGAGGAGGGCGGAGTCCGACGGGGTCTCAGCCGGACCTGCCGCGGGCGCGCCTCCCGGGTCGACGATCGTCGCGAGCCCCGCGGGCGTCCTGTGCTCGAACACCTCCACCACGGTGAAGGGCATTCCGGCACGCGTGGCCCGCGCCGCCAGCTTCACCGAATAGATGGAGTCCCCGCCCAGCTCGAAGAAGCTGTCGTCCGGACCGACCGCCGTCACGCCCGGCAACCCGAGCACCTCGGCGAACAACCCGCACAACGCCCGCTCGACCTCCGTACGCGGCTCCCGCCCCGAGACCCGCCCCCCGAAACCAGGATCCGGCAACGCCTCCCGATCCACCTTCCCGTTCGCCGTCACCGGCACGGAATCCAGCACCACCACCGCCGCCGGCACCATGTACTCCGGCAACACCCCGGCGACCCGCTCACGCAACCCCACCGGATCCACCCCGCCACCCGACACCACATAACCCAGCAGACGCCCCCCACGCGCCACCACCACCGCCTGATCCACCCCCGGCTGCCCCGCCAGCACCGCCTCGACCTCACCCGGCTCCACCCGATACCCACGGATCTTGACCTGGTCGTCATCCCTCCCGGCGAACACCAGCTCACCCGCACCCGACCAGTACGCCAGATCCCCCGTCCGATACATCCGCCCACCGACGACGAACGGATCCGCGACGAACCGCTCAGCCGACAACGCCGCACGACCCAGATAACCGCGGGCCACTCCGGCGCCGGCGATGTAGAGGTCACCCGTGACGCCCGGCGGCACCGGCCGGAGGAAGACGTCCAGCACGTACAGCCGACGGCCCGGCAGTGCCCGGCCGATGGGCAACGTCGGCCCCACCTCGTCACCGGGCTCGATCGCCTTCCACGTGGCGCACAGCGTGGTCTCCGTCGGGCCGTAGGTGTGCAGGACACGGAGCCGCGGGCACGCCCGCCGCACCCGCTCCACCACATCGGGCGGCACCACGTCTCCGCCCGCCGCCACCTGGCGCAGCCCCGAGAACGACTCCGGCGACTCCTGCGCCAGCGCGCGGAAGTGCCCCGCGGTGAAGTTCACGGCGGTGAGACCGCCGGCCACGTGCGCGGCGAGCCGCTCCGCGTCGACCACCCCCGGCTCGGTGATCATGACCCGCGCACCGGACACGAGCGGCACCCACACGTCGTACAAGGAGGCGTCGAAGGTGTGCGGGGCGTGCATCAGCACCGCGTCGCCGGGCCCGACGCCCCATCCCGGATCTCCCGCCAGCGCCGCGACGCCACCGTGCGGGACCGCCACGCCCTTCGGGGTCCCGGTCGATCCGGAGGTGTACATCACGTAGGCGAGGTCGTCCGCCCCGACCGGGACGAAGGCGGTCTCGCCGTCGCCGGCGTCGTCCACGAAGACCTGCCGGTAGCCCGGCGGCACCACACCCGAGGTCGCCTCTTGGCACACCACCATCGCGACCGCGGAGTCGGCCAGCATGAACGCCACCCGGTCCGCCGGGTAGTCCGGATCGACCGGTACGAACGCCGCTCCCGCCTTCCACACCCCGAGCCATGCCGCCAGGGTCTCCGCCGACCGCCCCAGCACCACACCGACCCGGTCGCCGCGGCGCACCCCGCGATCCGTCAGTGCCCGCGCCAGACGGCCGGACCACCCGTCAAGCTCCGCGTACGACCAGGCCAGGCCCCCTGCCGTGACCGCCGTGGCGGCGGGCGCCCTTTCCACCTGCCGCCGGAACAGCTCCACGGCGGACGCCGCGCCGATCGCCTCGCCCGTCTCGTTCCACCGCTCGACCACCAGCTCGCGCCCCGCGTCACCGATCACGTCCAGGCGGCCCACGGCCGTCTCCGGCTCGGCGATCATCCGCTCGAGGACCCGGGCGAGCCCGTGCAGAGCCTCCTCGGCGACGCGGCCGTCGAGCATCGCGGGCCGGTACTCCACGTCGGTCTGGAGGCTCTCACCCGGCATGATGCCGAGGACGAGCGCGTACGGCGCCGACTGGTGGAACTCCTTGAGGATCAGGCGCACCTCGCGATCGGAGCCCGCTCCCGCCCCCGGATCGACGTAGTTCTCGAACGACACGACCGTGTCGAAACTCACCCCGGAAAGCTTCTGGATCTCCTGCAGCCCGAGATGCTGGTGCGAGATGAGCGCGGACTGCCGCTCCTGCAGCTCCGTCAGCAGCTGGATGACCGGCTGCCCGCCGTCCAGCCGGACCCGCACCGGCACGGTGTTGATGAACAGCCCCACGGCCTGCTCCACGCCGGGCACCTCCGCCGGACGCCCCGAGACCACCGCGCCGAACACCACGTCACGACGGCGCGTCAGCCGGGCCAGCACCAGCGCCCACGCCCCCTGCACCAGCGTGTTCAGCGTCAGCCCATGACCGCGGGCGAACTCCACCAGAGCGGAGGTGAACTCCGGCGAATAGCGGAGCACCTCCCGCACCCGCTGCCCCGGGGTCTTCCCGGACCTCTCGGCGATCCCGAAGGTCGAACGGCCGGCGCCGTCCAGCTCCGCACGCCATGCCGCGCGGGCGGCCTCCTTGTCCTGCCGGTCCAGCCACGCCAGATGGTCCCGGTAGGAGCCGGCGGGCCGCAGCCCCGGGCCGGCGCCTCCCGCCGCGTACAGGTCGAGGAGCTCCGACTCGAGGATCGCCCGCGACCACCCGTCCATGACCAGGTGATGGCTCGTCGTCACGAGGCAGTGCCGCTCCGGGCCGAGCCGGATCAGCACCTGCCGCAGCAGCGGAGGCTTCGCCGGGTCGAATCTCGTGGCGCGCTCCCGCTCCGCGATCACGCCCGCCTCGGCCAGCGCGTCCTCCTCGGCCAGGCCGGAGAGGTCGCGCTCCGACCACGGGAGCCGCACCTTCCGGGGGATGAGCTGGACCGTCTCGCCGGACTTCCGCCGGTGGAAGCACGCGCGAAGCGCCGGATGCCGGTCGAGGAGGGTCTCCCAGGCCATGCGGAACCGTTCGGTGTCCAAGGGCCCTTCGATGATCTGCGTCTGCTGGATGAGGTAGAGGTCAGGGGCCTCGTCGAGTGCGGCGTGGTAGAGGATGCCCTCCTGCATCGGTGACAGCGGCCAGACTTCCTCGAGCGCCGACCCCGCGGATGTGTTCGGAGTGTTCACGATGCCTGTCCTCCAGACAGTTCCGCCGCTATGGCTTCGAAGCTCTCGATCTCGTCCTGGTCAAGGTCGAGGAGGGCGAAGTCGGACGCGGTGTGCCCGCCCGCGGAGGGATCGTCCGCCTGGCGGGACAGCCCGGACAACATGTCCAGCCACGCCCGGCACAGCCCGTCGACCTCGGCCTCCTCCAGCAGGTCGTTCCGCCAGTCCACGGTGAGCACCAGCTCCGGGCCCTCCGGCGTGTCGTGGACGACCGCGTTGCACTCCAGCGCGTGCGGCAGGCCCATGCCCGGATCCATCGAGCCGCCGATTCTCCCGACCGGCTGCCACGCCCGCGCCCCGCCCTGGTCACCGGTGACGAACCGGCCCATGTAGTTGAACCCGATCCGCGGCGACGGCAGGGCCGCCAGGACCGGGCCCGTCCCGGGATTGAGATACCGCAGCAACCCGTAGCCGAGTCCGTCGCCGGGCGCCGCCCGCGACTGCTCCTTGACCACCTTCAGCAGCTCTCCGGCCGCTCGGCCACCGGCCGGCACGGCCGCCAGATCGATCCCCGTCACGTCCAGGCGCACCGGATGCAGGCTCGTGAACCAGCCCACCGTCCGGGACAGGTCCATCCCCCCGGCCGGATGGCGCCCGTGGCCCTCCACGTCCACCAGGACCCCGTGGACACCGTGCCGGCGCGCCACCGCTCCCGCCAGCCCTGCCAGCAGAACCTCATGAACGCCGCAGTGGAACGCCACCGGGACCTTCCCCACCAGGACCGACGCCTCGGCCCCCGACATCACCCACGACCGTGAGCGCACGCCGCCGGCCGCGTCACGCCCCGCGTTCGGGCTCCGCCGGCCGATCGGCCGATCCTCCTGACCGACGATCGTTCTCCACGTGCGCAGCTCATCGACCCGCTCCCGCGAGAGCGCCGACTCCTCCAGGAGAGCCGCCCAGCGCCGGAACGACCCCCACACCGGTTCCAGCGCCGGATCGCGTCCCTCGGCCACCGCCTCACACGCCAGCCGCAGGTCAGGCACCAGAATCCGCCACGACATCCCGTCGACCGCCAGATGGTGCACCACGAGCGCCAGCCGCCCCGTCCGCGCCGGCCCCGCGTCCACCCAGACCACCTGCGCCATCACACCCGCTGCCGGATCCAACCGCTCCACGGCCTCCCGCACCGCGCGTTCCACGACCTCGTCCAGCGCACGGCCGGCGCCGTCCACCCGCGTGACCAGCCTGGCGGTGTCCACCGACCCGCGTTCGCCGACCACCAGCCGGCGGCCCGCCCGGTCGTCGACGACCCGCGACCGGAGCATGTCATGCGTGTCCACCACCGCCGCCAGGCCCGCGGCCAGCACGTCCACCCGCAGCTCCGGCGGCGCGCCCAGCACCACCCACTGGGCGAACCGCGACCCCGTGATCCCGTCCCCCAAGGCCCGCATGACCGGCGTCCACGCGATCTCCCCCACGCCGTCCGCCGGACCTGCCGCAGGCTCGCCTCCCAGGCCGACGATCGCCGCGAGCCCCGCGGGCGTCTTGCGCTCGAACACCTCCCGCGCGCCGAAGCGCATTCCCTCGCGGCGAGCCCGCGCCGCCAGCTGCATCGAGGTGATCGAGTCCCCGCCCAGCTCGAAGAAGCTGTCGTCCGGACCGACCGCCGTCACGCCCGGCAACCCGAGCACCTCGGCGAACAACCCGCACAACGCCCGCTCGACCTCCGTACGCGGCTCCCGCCCCGAGACCCGCCCCCCGAAACCAGGATCCGGCAACGCCTCCCGATCCACCTTCCCGTTCGCCGTCACCGGCACGGAATCCAGCACCACCACCGCCGCCGGCACCATGTACTCCGGCAACACCCCGGCGACCCGCTCACGCAACCCCACCGGATCCACCCCGCCACCCGACACCACATAACCCAGCAGACGCCCCCCACGCGCCACCACCACCGCCTGATCCACCCCCGGCTGCCCCGCCAGCACCGCCTCGACCTCACCCGGCTCCACCCGATACCCACGGATCTTGACCTGGTCGTCATCCCTCCCGGCGAACACCAGCTCACCCGCACCCGACCAGTACGCCAGATCCCCCGTCCGATACATCCGCCCACCGACGACGAACGGATCCGCGACGAACCGCTCAGCCGACAACGCCGCACGACCCAGATAACCGCGGGCCAGCCCGATCCCGGCCACGTACAGCTCACCGGTGATCCCCGGCGGCACCGGCCGGAGGAACGCGTCCAGCACATAGCAACGGCCGCCGGCGATGGGTTTCCCGATCGGGACCACGTCCCGGCTCGCCGCCAGCGGCATGCTCATCGCCGCGCAGACCGTGGCCTCGGTCGGCCCGTACGCGTTGACCAGCCGCAGCCCCGCCGACCAGCGATTCGCCAGTCCCGGCGGGCAGGCCTCCCCCGCCACCACCACCGTCTCCAGCCCGGCCGGCAACGCGTCGGCGGTGGCCAGCACCGACGGCGGAACCGTCACGTGCGTGACCTCCCATCGCCGCAGCGCCTCGGCCAGCGACACCGCCGGTGGCAGAGTCCGCTCCGGCGCCATGACGAGCCTCGCCCCCGACAGCAGCGCCATCAGCACCTCCGACACCATGGCGTCGAAGCCCAGCGCCGCGAACTGCAGGACTCGCGACGACGGCGACACGGCGAACCGGTCGATCTGTGCCATCGCCAGGTTCCCGAGCCCCGCGTGTGTGACGACGACCCCCTTCGGAGTCCCGGTCGATCCCGACGTGTAGATCACATAGGCCGCGTCATCGGGACGCACCCGCGGCGATCCCGCGTCGCCGCCCCCCGCCAGGTCCAGCTCGTCGACGGCCACCAGCCGATCCCCGAACTCCTCCGGCACCGCCTCCCGCGTCGTCCCACCGCACAGCACCAGCGCGGGATCGGCGTCGGCCAGGATCCACCTGACGCGCTCAGCCGGGTACGCCGGATCCACCGGCACGAACGCGCCGCCCGCCGTGGACACGCCCAGCACCGCGACCGCCCACCACGCCGACCTTCCCACCATCACGGCCACCCGGGTCTCCGGCCCGATCCCGCGTGCCCTCAGCTCGGCCGCCAGTCCCGTCGCCCGCTCCCACAACCCTCCGAACGACAGCTCGCCGTCGCCGTCCACCACCGCCACGTCGTCCGGCCGGTCCTCCACCACCCGCCGTACCAGCACCGGCAGCGGCTCCCCCGCCGCCCTCGCCCGTTCCTGGCCGCCGTCCCAGGGCTCCCCCACACCGATCCGCCCGACCAGCCCGTGCGGATCGGCGGCCATGGCCGTGAGAGCGCTGGTGAACCACCCCAGGATGGACTCGGCGACGCTCTCCTCGACCTGCCCGCGCCGGTAGACGAGCTGGATCCTGAAGTGGTCTCCCGGGATGATGCCGAGGGTCAGCGGATAGTGGGTCCCCTCGACCGTCCCCAGATAGGTGAACCGGCCGGCGAAGTCCCGCGGGTAGTTCTCGAAGACCAGCAGCGTGTCGAACACCGCGCCGTGTCCTGCCGCCCGCTGGATCTCCGGCAGCCCCAGATGCTGATGCGGTGTCAGGGCCGTCTGCCGCGCCTGCAGGTCACGGAGCATGTCCACGACCGGCTGCCCGCCCCGCAGCGGCACCCGGACCGGAACCGTGTTCATCATGAGGCCCGGCACCGACTCCACGTCCGGGAGCTCGGCGGGACGGCAGGCGACCGTGGTGCCGAAGACCACGTCGGTCCGCCGCGCGAGCCGCGCCAGCACCATCGCCCACGCGCCCTGCGCCAGGGTGTTCAGCGTCAGCCCATGGTCGCGGGCCAGCTCCGTCAGCCCCGTGTGGAGGTCCGGTCTCAAGAAGGCGACGCGATGTTCGTACTCCGTCCCGGCGCCGGTCGTGGCGGCGGCTCTCGCGATCGGCGCGGGCCCGTCGAGGCCGGACAGCTCCGCCCGCCAGGCCGCACGCGCGGCGTCCTTGTCCTGCCGGTCCGACCAGGCCAGAAAGTCCCGGTAGGTGGACGCGCCCGCGCGATCGGGGAGACGGCCGCCGGCCGTGTACGCCTCAGCCACCTCGTTGAGGATGACCGCCACCGACCAGCCGTCGGTCAGGATGTGGTGGTGGACGACCAGCAGGCGGTGCCGGCCCTCGCCGTAACGGACCAGCACCAGCCGGAACAGCGGTGCCTTGGCGAGGTCGAACCGCTGCTCCTGTTCCTGCCTGATCAAGGTCTCCACGGCCGCGTCGACATCGCTCCCGCCGGCCAGCTCCACCTCCCGCCACGGCAGGACGACGTGCCCGGCGACGACCTGCAGCGTCTTCCCCGACGCGCGCCGGTGGAAGCTCACGCGGAGCTCGGCGTGCCGGGCGAAGACCGCTTCCCACGAGGCCCGCAGCCGGGCGGCGTCCAGCGGCCCCTCCAGCTCCAGGATCCATTGCGCCTGGTAGATGTCGTGCCCCTCGTCGTCGAGGGTCGCCTGGAAGTACAGCCCCTCCTGGAGCGGTGCGAGCGGCCAGACCTCCTCGGCGTCCGGGACGGCGATCCTCAGCTCCGCCTCCTCTTCCGCCGTGAGGGTGATCAGGGGGCCGTCGGCGGGCCTGCCGGCCGGTACGGCGCCCGCCACGGCCGCCAGCCGTGCGGGAGTCCTCTCCGTGAAGATCTGGGCGGGCGTCACCAGCAGACCTGCCCTGGAGGCGCGCGCCGCCAGCCGGATCGCGGCGATCGAGTCTCCGCCCAGCTCGACGAAACCGTCATCGACCCCTACGCGCCGCCCCTCCGGCCGGAGGAGCTCGGCGTACATGTCGCACAGGACGCGCTCGGCGTCGGTGCCGGGTTCGCGGCGCGTCGCGGACGGCGCGAAGCCGGGCGCGGGCAGCGCCCTCCTGTCCACCTTGCCGCTGCCGGTCAGCGGCAACGTGTCCAGGGTGACCAGAGCGGCGGGAACCATGTACTCCGGCAGCGACGCCGCCAGACCCTCGCGCACCAGGACGGGATCCACGTCCCCGTCCGCGACCACGTAACCGATCAGGCGCCCGTCGACCGCCCCCACCACAGCCTCGCGGACGTTCGGCTGAGCGGTCAGCGCGGCCTCGACCTCACCCGGCTCGATCCGGAATCCGCGGATCTTCACCTGGTCGTCGGCCCGGCCCGCGAACAGCAGCTCACCGTCGGCGCTCCACTGGGCGAGATCCCCCGTCCGGTACATCCTCCTCCCGGGCGCGGACGGATCCGCCACGAACCGCTCCGCCGTCAGCCCCGGCCGGTCCAGGTAGCCGTCCGCCAGACCGGCGCCGGAAAGGTACAGGTCACCGACCACACCGGGCTCCACCGGCCGCAGTGACGCGTCGAGCACGCGGGCCCGGCGGCCGGGAAGCGGCCGGCCGATCGGCAGGACGGGACCCGCGGCGTCACCCGGCTCCAGCAGATGCCACGTCGCGCACAGGGTCGTCTCCGTCGGGCCGTACAGGTGCCGGATCCGCGCGCGGGGGCAGGCCGCCCGCACCCTTTCCACCGCGTACGCGGGCACCACGTCACCACCGGTCAGCACCTCACGGAGGTCCGCGAACGATTCCGGCGACTCCTCCGCCACCGCGCGGAAGCTGCCCGCGGTGAGGTGCGCCTTCGTCACCCCGGCCGCGACCGCCTCGCGCAGGCGCCGGGCGTCCACCGGACCCGGCGCGGCGATCACCACACGGGCGCCCGACACCAGCGGCACCCAGATCTCGAAGAGGGAGGCGTCGAAGGTGTAGGGCGCGTGCATGAGGACCGCGTCGCCGGGTTCCATGCCCCAGCCGGGGTTTCCCGCCAGCTCCGCGACGCTCCGGTGCGGGACGGCCACGCCCTTCGGGGTCCCCGTCGAGCCGGACGTGTACATCACGTACGCCAGGTCCCCCGGGCCCACCGTGACCGCCGGTGTGCCGCCCACGCCCTCGCCGGTGAACTCGATCGACTCGACCCCTTCCGGTACGGCGTCGCGCGTCGCGGCCGAGAACACCATCAGGGAGATCCCGGAATCCGCCACCATGAACGCCACCCGCCGGGGAGGATGGGCGGCATCCACCGGCACGTACGCCGCCCCCGCCTTCCATACGGCGAGCAGCGTCACCACGAGGTCCGCCGAGCGGTCCATCATCACCGCGACGCGGTCGCCCCGGCGAACGCCCCGGCCGATCAACCGCCCGGACAGCGCTCCGGACAGCTCGTCCAGCCGCCGGTAGGTCAGGACCCGGTCCCCGTCGGTCAGGGCCACCGCATCGGGTGTCCGCTCCACCTGCCGGGCGAAGAGGTCCGGCACCGTCGGTGTGGCGCTCACCGTCCCCCTCCGCCGACCACGTGCTGCACCGGCTCCGCCCCGTCGTCCGCTCCCGGCCGGGTCCCGTTGGCGCCCGACTCGGCGAACTGCGTGTGGTACAGGTCCGCGTAGAGACCGCCTTCCGCCAGCAGCTCCTCGTGCGTCCCGCGTTCCCGGACCCGCCCGTCGTCGATCACGAGGATGTGATCGGCCTCGCGGATCGTGGACAGCCGGTGGGCGATCACCAGTGAGGTACGGCTGCGCAGGGCTGTCGCGAGCGCCCGCTGGACGGCGGCCTCCGACTCCGAGTCCAGGTGGGCGGTGGCCTCGTCGAGCACGACGACCGAGGGTGCTTTGAGCAGCAGCCGGGCGATCGCCAGTCGTTGCTTCTCCCCGCCCGACAGGCGATGACCACGATCGCCCACGACGGTGTCGAGCCCACGGGGCAGGGAGGCGATCAGGTCCCAGATCTGGGCCCCTTCGCATGCCTCGACCAGTTCGTCCTCGGTGGCGTCGGGGCGAGCGTAGAGCAGGTTCGCCCGGATCGTGTCGTGGAAGAGGTAGGTGTCCTGGCTGACCACCCCTACCGTTGCGCGAAGCGAGTCGAAGGTGAGGTCCCGCAGATCGTGCCCGCCGACGCGAACGGTCCCGGAGGTCGGGTCGTACAGCCGGGACACCAGGTGCGTCAGGGTGCTCTTCCCCGCGCCGGACGGGCCGACGAGCGCGGTGAGGGTTCCGGCCGGCACGTGCAGGCTCACGTCGCGCAGCACCTCTTGGGTCACTTCGCCGCGCTCCTGCCCGGCGCGCACGTTCTGTTCCAGCGACGGCAGCGAGACCTCGTCCGCGCTGGGATAGCGGAACGACACGTTCTCGAACTCGACGTCCGATGCCGCGTCCGCCTTGAGTCCGACCGCGCCGGGGCGTTCCTCGATCAGCGGCTTCAGATCGAGCAGCTCGAAGATCCGGTCAAAGGTCACCAGGACCGTGAGCGCGTTCTCCTGGATGCTGGCCAGCTGGGTGATCGGCCCGAACAGGCGTCCCAGCAGGGTGGCCAGGGCGACCAGCGTGCCGAGCTGGAACGCCTGCGCGAGCACGAGCCCGCCGCCGACCCCGTAGACGAGCGCCGTGGCGAGCGCGGCCATCAGCGCGAAGATCGCGGGGGCCATCCGGCCGTAGAGGGTGGCGCTCACGGCGAGCCCGCGGATCCGGCCGGAACGTCTCTCGTACTCGGCCATCTCCTCGGCCGGACGGCCGAAGAGCTTGGACAGCATCGCACCCTGGACGTTGAACCGCTCCTGCAGCAGCCCGGCCAGGCCGGCGTTCTCCTCCATCAGCCGTCTCATGTAGCGCTGCATCCGCCGTCCCACGTACGACCAGGGCACCACGAACACCGGGATCAGCAGCAGCGCGAGGAGGGCGACCAGCCACGACAGGTAGAACAACTCGGCCAGCACCAGCACGACCGTGACCGCGCTGGCGGCCGCCGTCAGCATCTGGGTGAACGCCATCTGCGTCATGACCAGCTCCGTGTGCAGCCGGCCGACCAGCACGCCCGACTGGGTGCGGGTGAAGAACGCGATCGGCAGCCGCTGGACGTGGTCGAGTGCCTGGATCCGGAGGTCGTAACTGACGCCCTGCCCGATCTTGCCGGAGATGTAGGCCGACACCAGCTGCAACAGCGCGCTCATGACGGCGAGCCCGGCGGCCAGGCAGGCGAGAAAGACGACGAGCTCAAGGTCGTTCCCGAGCACGCCCTTGTCGATCAGGTCCTTCAGTATCAAGGGAGACGCGACGACGAAGAGTGAGTCCATCGCGGTGACGAGAGCGAAGAGTGCCACCTTGCCGATGTGCGGGCGGAAGTAGCCGAGCACTCGTCGTACCGTCTCCGGGCGGATCCTGGACGGCGCGGGATCATCGCCTTCGTCGCCCTTTAGCAAACCTCCGAACGGCGACACCATGGCCATGCGGATACCCCTCTCACACGCGCACGCAAGTCGGCGATCTCCATCGTGCTGAGCGGAGCCGATGTCCACGAGTAGGTCCAACTGAACATTTCGGGCGCTTGGACGCTTCGCCGAGCCGCTGACCGCGCGGACGGCGGACAGCGGACCGGGCCGGTTGACATGGACCTGCTTGCGGACATCGCGTCCATTGAGCACGCTTGCGATCAAGTCGATCGACTCGGCCCGGACCCGCTCGCCTGCCGTCCGCGCGGGTGCGACCTTCGAGGGCCGCACATCATCTCGATGACTCGGGAGTCGCCATGGAGCGCCCGGCACCCGCCGAACCGTCGACCTGCTCATGCGGGCTGACGCCGCACGCCTCGTCGTGTGAGCCGCAAGACGGGCACGCCGGCGGCCGGAGCTCCACGTCCCGCGCGGACATTCAGGGCCTTCGCGCGATCGCGGTGGCGGCGGTGGTCGCGTTCCACCTGTGGCCCGGCGGGCCGACCGGCGGGTACGTGGGGGTCGACGTCTTCTTCGTCATCTCCGGATACCTCATCACGAGCCACCTGCTGCGTCAGCCGGGACGCGGCGGCAGGAGAGTGCTGGACTTCTGGGCACGCCGCGTCCGCCGCCTCATCCCGGCCGCGAGCCTCGCGCTCCTGGTCACGCTGGCCGCGTCGGTGGTGTGGCTGCCGCTCACCGTCCTGGGGACGGCGGCGCGCGAGGTGATCGCCGCCGTGTTGTACGCGGAGAACCTGAGACTCGCGTTCACGCAGGCGAACTACCTCGACGCCGACCAGCCGGACTGGCCCGCGCAGCACTATTGGTCGCTGTCCGTCGAGGAACAGTTCTACGTCGTGTGGCCGCTGCTGCTGGGGATGGCGGCCTGGCTGGCCGCCCGGGTGGTGCGGGGGCGCCGCCGTCCGGAGACCTTGACGAGGTGGAGCGCGGTCGTGGTCGCGGGTGTGGTCGTCGCCGTGTCCCTCGCCTGGTCGGTGGACAGGACGGCGGCCGATCCTGCCGCCGCGTACTTCGTGTCGACGACCCGCTTCTGGGAGCCGGCGCTCGGCGGGCTGCTCGCCGCGGTGCTCGCCGTACGCGCGGCGCCGCGCGGGCGGGCGGTCCGCGTCGGGCTCGCGTGGGCCGGCCTGGGCATGATCGTGTGGGCCGTCGTCCGGTTCGGCTCCGAGACGGCCTTTCCCGGGGCCGTCGCCCTGGTGCCGACGGTGGGGACCTGCCTGGTGATCGCGGCCGCCGCGGACGGTCTCCGCGGCGGGCCCGGCCGGCTGCTCGCGTGGCGGCCGGTCCAGTGGCTCGGCAACACCTCCTACGCGGTGTACCTGTGGCACTGGCCGGTGATCATGATTCTCCCGTACGTGCTGGGCCGCTCGCTCACCGTGATCGACTCCTTGGCCGTGATCGCGATGACCCTTCTCCTCGCCGCGCTCTCGCAGCGCCTCGTCGAGGACAGGCTGCGCTGGCACCCGGTTCTGGTCCGCAGCCGCAAGGCCACGTTCGCGCTGCTCGCGTCGTGCGTCGTCATCGTGGGCGGGGCGGGAGCGGGCGTCGCCGCCTACGCCGACGCCGCCGAGCAGAGGGCGAGTGCCACGTTCCAGGCCGCGGCGGCACGGGCAGGGGCATGTCTGGGCGCCGGCGTCGTGCGCGACCCGGCGTGCGAGGATCCGGGGCTGCTGATGCCTCCTCAGGTCGCCTTGAAGGACAAGCCCGCCGTGTACGCGGACGGGTGCGTGAACAAGGAACCGTTCATCGCACGGAACACGTGCACGTACGGACCCGGCACCGGCGGCAGGCGCATCGCCCTGGTCGGGAACTCCCACGCCGGGCACTGGGTCCCGGCCCTGGAGAAGGCGCTGTGGAGCGAGCGCTGGCGGCTCACCACCTACGTCCAGCTGGCGTGCTACACCGTCGATCAGCCGATCGTCCTGGAGGGCGCGGGCGTCTCGGAGAACTGCCAGAAGATCAACAGGTGGGCGGTCGGGTCCATTGTGAAGGGTGGCTACGATCTGGTGATCATGTCCAACCGGACGCATGAGCCGCTCGCCGGCGTCCCGCCCGCCGGCCAGCAGGCCGCGGCCGAGCGGGCCTATCGCGACACGCTCCGGGCCTTCACCGGGGCCGGCCTGCCGGTGCTCGTCCTGCGGGACACCCCGGCCATGCCGGACAGCGTGCCTCACTGCATCGCCAAGCATCCGGACGACATCGACTCCTGCGGCGGTCCGGCCCGCGTCGTGCTCCGGCCGGATCCGCTCGCCGCCGCCGCCCGCGCCGACACCACCGGCCTCGTCTCCGTGGCGAGCGTCGAGGACCTGATGTGCGGCGAGCGGTGCCGCCCCGTCATCGGCGGCCTGATCGCCTACTCCGACCGCAGCCACCTCACCACCGCCTTCGCCCGCACCCTGGCGCCCGAAGTCACCGCGGCGGTGCGCGCCGCGCTGGCCCGGTAGGCGCCAGGACCTGGCATCCCGGCCGTCAGCCCGCGCGATCGCGGCCCTCGCCCCGGGCCGCGATCGCCCGCGCCGTGGGCGCCTCCGGCCGGTCCTGGTCTCGTAGCATGGGAACAGTGGCCGATCGTCTTCGACGTCTGACAGCCTTCCGCAGCGTACGGCTGCGCCTCACGCTCGTCTACGGCGCGTTGTTCGCCGCCTCCGGGGTGGTGCTGCTCGCCATCACCTATCTGCTCTTCCGCGGCTCCAGGCCCTTCGTGCTCGTGGACGGTGACCCTGGCGGCAGATTCCGCGCCTTCGCGCGGCAGCAGCAGGCGGCCATTCTCGAGAACCTGCTGCTGCAGTCGCTGATCGCCCTGGCCCTGATGACGGTCATCTCGTTCCTGCTCGGCTGGCTGGTGGCGGGGCGGATGCTGCGCCCGCTGCGGACGATGAACGCCACCCTCAAGCGGATCTCCGCCCATAACGTCCACGAGCGGCTCGCCCTCCCCGGCCCGCGCGACGAGCTGCGCAATCTCGCCGACACGGTCGACGGGCTGCTGGAGCGGCTGCACAGTGCCCTCGACGCGCAGAAGCGCTTCGTCGCCAACGCGGCCCACGAGTTACGCACCCCGCTCACCCTGGAGCACGCGTTGCTGGAGGAGAGCCTCCTGCATCGGGATTCCGACACCCCGTCCATGCGATCGATCATGGAGCGGCTGCTCGACCTCAGCCGGCAGCAGGGGCGCCTGCTGGAATCGCTGCTGACGCTGGCCAAGAGCGAGGGCGGCCTCGATCACCGGGAGCTCCTGGACCTGGCGGAGATCGCCGAGCGCACGATACGCACGATGGAGGGGACCGGCCCCGGGACTGACGGGAACAGTCCCAGGGCCGGCGCGGGTGCCGGCCTGAGGGCTGACGGGAACAGCCCCACGGCCGGTGCGGCAACCGATTCCTGGGCCGGCGGGAAGCCCCCCGGGGACGGTTGCCCACACCCCCGATTGGTGACCGGGATCGCACACGCCCCGACGACGGGCGACCCGGCACTGGTCGAACGGCTCATCACCAACCTCCTGGACAACGCCATGCGCTACAACGTGCCCGGCGGCCAGGTGGAGGTCTCCACCCGGATCGAGGGCGGCAAGGCCGTCGTCTCCATCGCGAACACCGGGCCGGTGATCCCGGTCGAGCAGGTCCAGCGCCTCTTCGAGCCCTTCCAGCGACTCGACCGCACCCGCGTCGACGACCACCATGGCCTCGGGCTGTCCATCGTCCGCGCCATCGCCGTCGCCCACGACGCCACGTTGACCGCGAACGCGCGGCCGCAGGGTGGCCTCTCGATAGAGATCCGCTTCCCGCTCATGCTGCGCGCAACGCGACGGTAGACGCCAACAGAAACGCCATCAGAAACGCCGCGAACGCGTCGATCAAGGCGGCCGGGGAAAGGTCGTGCGGCCGCGTTCTTCCCTCTCATGTTCTCCCGCCCAGTGGTTGCGTCGACACCATTTCTAGGCGGCCGACGGTGACAGGCCGGTCAGAGAACGTGTGACTTCCGCGTGACCGCGAATATCGGACGGGAACCTCCGCCCGCGCATGAAAGGTCCCGTCCAGTCTCGATCCATTGCAAAGGGGGAAAGGCCGACACCAGACTGATCACCATGCTGCAGGACGCCGACCGAACCCGGATATTAGCAATCTCCCCGCATTTGGATGATGCCGTCCTCTCCGTCGGAGCCAGCCTCGCCCAGGCGGCGCGGGACGGTGGAAAGGTAACGGTCTTCACGGTGTTCGCCGGTAGCGCGGCACCCCCCTATTCCCCGGCGGCGGAGCGATTCCACGCGCGCTGGGGTCTGTCGCCGACCGAGGACGCGCCGCTTCGCCGACGGAACGAAGACATCGCCGCCCTCGATCATCTCGGCGCGGACCATCGGCATGGCCGATTTCCTGACGCCATCTATCGAAAGTCACCGGACGGCCAGTGGCTGCTGCACCACGACGGAGGTTCGGCAGTCCGCCAGCAGTCGCCGGTGAACAACCACGACCTGGCTTCCGCGATCAGACATGACATCGAGTCCGTGATCGCGGAGTGCGAGCCGACGCTCCTTCTCACCTGTGTGGCCATCGGGAATCATCCCGACCACATGGTCACGCGAGACGCCACGCTGCTCACGGCGGGCGGCAGAGGCATTCCGCTGCGGCTCTGGCAGGACCTCCCGTACGCGGTCTACTCCTCGAACATGGCCGAACTGCCGAGCGGCCTCCAGCTCGGCTCTCCGGACCTGAGCTTCGTCCAGGAGGAGGCGCGGGCGCGGAAATTCCAGGCGATGAAGCACTATGCGACGCAGTTGTCGGTGCTCGACGGGCCGAACAAGAATCTGTTCGCCAGGCTGGAAGAGCATGCCCGGAGCGCTTCGCCGGACGGCGGATACAACGAGACCACCTGGCCGGTCATTCGCCACGCGGACCAGTGACGGCAACGGACCGCCGAAGGAAACGTCAGGGAGTTCCTCATGTCAGAAGTCATCCTGAGTCCGCCGTCCGCGTGCCGGGATCCCGCACCCGCCGGCAGATCCCCCCGCTGGGCGGTGTGGCGGTCGCCGCCCGGTCAGCCGTGGTGGGCCCGGCCGGCGCTGCTCTGCATCGCGGCCACGGCACTGGTGCTCTATGCCTGGAACCTGCCGCTGGTCGACTACGCGCCGAGATACTCGGACGCCGTCAAGAGCATGTCCGAGAGCTGGAAGGCGTTCCTGTACGGCACCGTCGACGTGGAGGCGACCTACACGCTCGACAAGCTCGCCGGGGCCTTCCTGCCGCAGGCCGTCGCCGTCAAGATCTTCGGCTTCCACGCCTGGGCCCTTGCGCTGCCGCAGGTGATCGAGGGCGTGATCTCGGTGCTGGTGATGTATCGGATCGTGCGGCGATGGGCGGGTGTGGTGCCGGGCCTGCTCGCCGCCGCCGTCTTCACCCTCACCCCCGTGGCCGCGTCGATGTTCGGGCACAGCATGGCCGACGGGGCGCTGGTCATGTGCCTGGTGCTCGCCGTCGACTCCTATCAGCGTGCCGTCATGGAGGCACGGCTGCGGTCGCTGGTCTGGGCCGGTGTCTGGGTCGGGCTGGGTTTCCAGGCGAAGATGCTGGAAGCGTGGATGATCCTCCCCGCCCTGGCGATCGGCTATCTCATGACCGCGCCGATCGACCTGCGCCGCCGGTTGCGGCACCTGGGAATCGCCGGGGCGGTGACGCTCGTGGTGTCGCTGTCGTGGATCATGCTCTATACCGTCACGCCCGAACCCGACCGGCCTTACATCAGTGGCACCACGAACAGCAGCGCCGCCGCGATGGTGTTCGGTTACAACGGTCTCGGGCGCCTCGGCATCAACCTGCCCGGCGCCCTGCCTCCCAACTACATGGGCTCGGTGATCGGCCCGGCGCCTCCGAAGAAGCCGGCGCAGCAGCCCCGGCCGGGCCCCGGCATCGTCATACCGGAAATAGGCATCCAGGACGGGGGCGGCTGGGGCAAGCTGTTCGGCGGCCGCCTCGGCGTAGCGTCCGGCTGGCTGTATCCGCTCGCGATTCTGACCCTGCTGTGCGGGCTCTGGTGGTGGCGGCGGGCCGAGCGTACCGACCAGGCGCGCGGCGGAATGGTGATGTGGGGTGTGTGGCTTGTCACCTTTGCCCTGCCCTTCAGCGCGGTCTTTGTCATCCCGCACAGCGCATATGTAGCCGTACTCGCACCGCCGGTAGCTGCATTGTCCGGAATCGGCATTGTGATGTTCTGGCGGGCGTTCCGGAGCGGAGGCAGGGTGGCGTGGATATTTCCGCTCGCGGTCGCGGCCGAAGTGGCGTGGAGCGCCTGGCTGTGGTCCTTCTATCCCACCTTTCTGCCGTGGGCGCTGTGGGGCACGTCAGCGCTCGGCGTGGTCGCCGTCGTCGCGCTCGCCCTGGCGCGACTGATCAGGCCCACCCGCAATTCCCTGGTCAATGCCGGACTCGCCCTTGGCGTCGCGGCCATGCTGGCCGCGCCCGCCACGTGGTCCGCCTCCGTGCTCGACCCGAGGTACGGAGGAAGTTCCTTCGACGCCAATGCCGGACCAGCGGCCCGGACCCCTGGGGGCTGACCAGGGAATCTCAATCCTTTATCATGAAATTCAGGACATGGCGGCCTTGAGTGGCGATATCCGCGCGGTGCCCTGTTTCCATTTGAATCGATGGTGCCCAGTCGAGCGCTCGCCTACGATGGCATGCCGACTGTACGCAAGCACAATCGAAGGGTGCTTCTATGACCGGCCAGCGAGCCGCTGTGGAAACCGTGGCGGCCAGCGCGCGGAACCTGACCAAGATTTACGGCGAGGGCGAAACCCGGGTTTATGCCCTGCGCGGCATCAACCTCGACCTTCCGCGGGGGAAGTTCACCGCGATCATGGGGTCGAGCGGATCGGGCAAGTCCACGTTGATGCACTGCCTGGCCGGGCTCGACAAGGCGAGCGATGGCACGGTCATCGTGGGCGGCACCGATCTCGGATCGCTCGACGACGACTCGCTCACGGTCTTCCGCCGTGAGCACATCGGCTTCGTGTTCCAGTCGTTCAATCTGCTGCCGATGCTCACGGCGTTCCAGAACATCGTGCTCCCGCTGGAGCTCGGCGGCAGGCGGGTCGACAACGCGGCGACCGAGCGCGTGCACATGCTCGCCGAGACCCTCGGCGTGGCCGACCGGCTCGGCCACCGGCCCTCGGAGATGTCCGGCGGCCAGCAGCAGCGGGTGGCCATCGCCCGGGCTCTGATCACCGGGCCGGACCTGCTGTTCGCCGACGAGCCCACCGGAAACCTGGACAGCACCACCTCGGCGGAGGTCTTGGGCTACCTGCACAAGTCGGCACGCGAGCTGGGCCAGACCGTCGTGATGGTCACCCACGAGCGTGACGCGGCGGCCTACGCCGACGGCGTGGTCACGCTGGAAGACGGGCGGATCGCCTGATGCGCACCGTCTTCCTCGCGTCGCTGCGCACCCATATCCGCAGGTACGTCGCGGCGGCGATCGCGGTCACCGTCGCCGTGGCCTTCGTCGTCGGGGTCGGCGTGCTCACCACCGGGGCGCAGACCGGGATCATGGCCGGCTTCGGGGCGCCGTTCCGCAACTCCAGCTACGTGGTGTCCAAGCTGAGGAACGAGGACGCGTTCAAGCTCGTCGAGCGTCATGGCGAGAACGCGTCACCGCTCGGCAGAGCCATGCTGACGGTGCGCGCGGGTGGCCGGTCCTACCCCGAGATGGGCGTGGGCCCGGTCGCCGCCTCAACGGACTTACGCTGGCAGAAGCTCACCTCGGGCCGTTTCCCCGCGGGCAAGGGCGAGGCCGTGGTGGACGTGTGGGACGCCCAGAACTGGGACGTCTCCGTCGGCGACCGCATCCGGGTAGGCGAGGGGGCCACGGCCGCCGACTTCACCGTGGTCGGCATCGTGCAGGCGCCTTCTCCCGTGGCGCAGGCCTCGGTGTACGTCACCTGGCCGCAGCTCATGCGCTGGGCCGACGACCCCTCTCTCGGCATCTACACGGTGACGGTGCGGGGCGCGGTCGGCCCGGTCCCCGACGACGCGAAGGTGCAGACCCCGGAGCAGGCCATCGCGGACAGAACGGCACAGCTCCAGAACGGCGTGGACACCTGGTCGTTGCTGCTGCTGCTCTTCGCGGGCATCGCGGTGTTCGTCTCGATCCTGGTGATCGCGAACACGTTCTCCATTCTGCTGGCCCAGCGACTGCGCGATTTCGCGCTGTTGCGCTGCGTGGGCGCGACCCGGCGCCAGGTGATGAGCTCGGTACGCCGGGAGGCCGCCGTCGTCGGCCTGATCGCCTCGCTGGCCGGCGTGCTCGTCGGCATCGGGCTCGGCTACGGGCTCATCGCCCTGATCAAGACCCTTTCGCCGATCACGCCGATCGCCTCCCCGCCACCGCCCGCGCCGTGGCTGCTGGGCGGGCTCGCCATCGGGCTGATGGGCACCCTGGTCGCGGCCTGGCTGCCGATCCGGCGCGTGGTGCGGGTGAGCCCGCTGGCGGCGCTGCGCCCGGACACCGGGACCGACCCGCGTACGGCCCCGGGGCGAGCACGGCTGGCGCTCGCCGCCGTCCTGTCGATCGCCGGGCTTCTCCTGCTCGTGCTGGCGATGGTGTCGCACAGCACGGTGGTCATGCTGGCCGGCGGCGGTTCCCTGTTCGTCGGCGTCCTCCTGTTCGGTCCGGTGCTCGTCCCCCGTCTGATCCAGCTCACCGGTACGCGCTTCGGCCCCATCGGGCAGCTCGCGACGAAGAACGCCGTGCGCAACCCGCGCCGGACCGCCACCACCACCGCCTCACTCCTGGTCGGCATCACCCTGATCACCGCCGTCCTCACCGGGATCACCACCACATCGGCGGCGCTGAACGAGAAACTCGACGGCCAGCACCCCGTCGACGCCGCGCTCGTCTCGACCGGCAAGCCGCTCTCCGACGACCTCCTCGACAAGGTACGCCGCACCTCCGGGGTGGATCTGGCCATCGCCGTCGACGGCGCCGTCGCCACGGTCTCCGGCCTCGACAAACCGATCCCGGTGATAGCCGCGCCGGACGCCAAGCGGGTGGCCCGCGACGGCGGGGCGTTCGCCCAGGTGGAACCCGGCGTGATCAGACTCGACGAATCCGCCTTCCGTCAGCTGCGCCTCCGGGCCGGCGACAAGGTCAAGGTCGCGGTCGGCGAGCGGCGGGCTGAGCTGCGGGTCTCCCTCGCCACTGGCTGGGGCCTCGAAGCCCTCGTCGCGCCGGAGACGCTGGCCCAGCTCACCGGCTCCTCCGCGCCGCGTGCCATCTGGATCCGCGCGTCCTCCGACGCCGACTCGGCGCGGCTCGTCGGTGCTCTGGGCGACCTGGCGGCTCCGGCCGGCGCGAACGTGTACGACCAGCTGGAGGCCCGCGAGACGGAGAACGCGCCGCTGGCGATCCTCACCTGGGCGATCGTCGCCCTGCTCGGCTTCTCCGTGGCGATCGCCCTCGTCGGGATCGCCAACACTCTGGGCCTGTCCGTTCTCGAACGCGTCCGCGAACACGCCCTGCTGCGCGCGCTCGGCCTCACGCGCAGGCAGTTGCGGCAGATGCTGGCCGCCGAGGCCGTGCTGCTCTCGCTGGTGGCCGCCCTGCTCGGCACCGTGATCGGGATCGGGTTCGCCTGGGTCGGCTACGTGACCTTCGTGAAACAGGCTCTCACCAACGCCACCATGCAGGTCCCATGGCCACTGCTCGGGGCCGTCCTCCTCACCGCCGCCCTGGCGGGGCTCCTCGCCAGTGTTCTCCCGGCACGCCGGGCCGCTCGGGTGACGCCGGCCGCGGGGCTCTCCTTCGAGTGAGGCCGCCTCCGATCAAGCGGCATCGGGAACGCGGCCAAGGACAGTGAGCGCGCTCGGGCCGGGGTGCGACAGCGCCCTGGCCCGAGCGCGCTCATTGTCCCCGGGAGTTGTCCAACCTCCCTTCGTGCCAACGTCGAATCCCTATGAGTAGGTTGGCGCAATGGGGAGTAAAGCAGAGCATGGACCGATCCGGCCCGCCCGCGCGGATATTCTGCTGGCCTCGGTAGGCGAAAGAGGCGTGCTGTGTGACTTCTACGACGAGAACGCCTCGGACATCTTCCGGGATTTGGCGGCGGACGCGGGCGGCACGGAGGAAGCACATGGTTTTTCCGCGCTTATTCGCCCGGAGTCGGGAGCGGTCCTGGAGCTCGGGGCCGGAACCGGCAGACTGACCATTCCGCTCCTGGAGCTCGGCTGGGAGGTGACCGCCCTGGAACTGTCGGCCGCGATGCTCGCCACCCTGCGGCAGCGGCTGGCGGACGCGCCGGCGGACCTGCGGGACCGGTGCACCGTCGTGCCCGGCGACATGACCGCCTTCGCGCTGGGAAAGCGCTTCGGAACGGCGGTTCTCAGCCCGTCCACGATCGACCTCCTCGACGATGTCGACAGACCTGGGCTGTACTCGTCGGTCCGTGAGCACCTTGAGCCCGGCGGGAGGTTCCTGGTCGGCATGGCCAACCCGGACGCGTCCGGCAGGCAGGAGCCGCTGGAGCGCACCCAGGAGTTCACGGGCAGAAGTGGCCGCCGCTACGTGCTGCACGCCAAGGTCTACCCGTCGGAGGAGATCCGCGACGTCACCATTCATCCCGCGGATGAATCGCTGGACCCTTTCGTCATCTGCGTGAATCGCTTCCGGGTCATCACCCCGGACCAGATAGCACGAGAGCTCGAACAAGCCGGATTCGACGTGGTCGCGCGGACCCCGCTTCCCGGGGTGCGTAATCACGAACTGGTGCTGGAGGCGCAGTTGAGCGGCCGGCCCTCATAGTGGACGACGCGCCCTCGACCGCCCCGGGGAAGCGCTTGTGAGTTCTCTCGAAGGCACTTGTCGGCAGTCATTCGACAGTGAGGAGCAGAAATGAACGAGGAGCCCCTCTTTCTGCGGCCCAACACCATTATCGAACCGTTGGCCAACAGGTTCTATGCCACGATGTACGCGACGGCCCCCATCATGGCCGCCATGAATCTCGCTTTCCGCAACATACCGATGCTGGAGTCCTATCTCGCATCCCCGGAATGGCATTTCGCGGCCGCCCGCGACCCGAAGTTCCGCGGCGGATTCTTCGTCAACATCGAGGAGAAGCGGAAGCACGAGGTCGAGGCGCTGCTCGCCGCCATCCGGCGGGACCGCGCGGACATGATCCGGTTCGCCGAGGCGATCGCGGAGGCCGAGAAGATCGTCCGCGAGGAGGCGACCGGTTACGATCTCAGGCCGCTCTACCCGAAGCTGCCTCCCGAGCTGTCGGGCCTGGTGGAGATCGCCTACGACACCAGCAACGCGGCCTCGCTCCACTTCCTGGAGCCGCTCGCCTACAAGAGCAAGGCATTCGCCGAGGACTGCCAGTCCGTCCAGATCTCGGTGGAGACCGGAATCGAGCGGCCGTTCGTGATGAGCACCCCGCGGCTGCCCTCACCCGACGTACTTGAGCTGGACATCCCGTTCCGGCACCCAGGTCTGGAGGCGCTCTTCCAGGCCAGGATCCGGCCCACCACCCTGGCCGCCCTCCGCGAGGCGCTGGAGCTCGGCGACGCGGAAGCGGGCCGGCTCGCCGGCCTGCTGGTGCCGGAGCCCGCGCTCGCCGCCGACCGCCACATCGCGGCCGGAGCCCGGATCCGCTATTGGGGGCACGCCTGCCTGCTCATGCAGACGCCCGACGTGGCCATCATGACGGACCCGTTCATCAGCGCGGACACCGGCGCGACCGGTCGCTACACCTACAACGACCTGCCCGACCACCTCGACTACGTGCTCATCACGCACGGGCATTCCGACCATCTCGTGCCCGAGACCCTGCTGCAACTGCGCGGCCGGGTGGGCACGTTCATCGTCCCGCGAACCTCGCGCGGCAACCTGTGCGACCCTTCCCTGGCGCTCTATCTCAAGAGCCTCGGACTTCCCGCGATCGAGGCGGACGACTTCGACGAGGTCGAGTTCCCCGGCGGGAGAATCGTCTCCACCCCGTTCTTCGGCGAGCACGCCGATCTCGACATCCGCGCCAAGTCGACCTACTGGATCAACATCGGCGGAAAGTCGATCTGGGTGGGCGCGGACTCCTCCGGCCTCGACCCGGTTCTCTACCGCTATATCCGCCGGCATCTCGGAGCGGTCGACATCGCCTTCCTCGGAATGGAATGCGATGGCGCTCCCCTGAACTGGCAGTATCAGCCGTTCATCACCAAGCCGTTGCCGAAGAAGATGAGCGACAGCCGCAAGATGTCCGGCTCCAACGCCGAGCAGGCGAGTGCGATCGTCACTGAACTGGGCGCCGAGGAGGCGTACATCTACGCGATGGGCGAGGAGAGCTGGCTCGGCCACGTCATGGCCACCAGCTACAACGAGGACTCCTACCAGCTCCAGCAGATCGCCGAGTTCGAGGCATGGTGTTCCGACAAGGGCGTGAAGGCCGCCCATCTGCTTGACCAGCATGAGTGGCACTGGTCGTCATGACGTCCTGCCGAACCGATGCCGGCTTGAGCAGGTCGTCGCAGACGGCGAGGATCTGCCGGTAGACGCGGCCGCCGGGACAGCGGGAGGCCGCCCCCGCCGCCCTGGTGGCCGTCGCCGGCGGATGATCTGGAGGGAAATCACCGATCGCGCGGCGTCAGGGCTCTTCCGTAAGCCCTCTCTCTCCACGTCGTGACCGTACGTCCGTGTCCATCGCCTACAGATTTCGGATCTCTGAAGATACGGTCGCCCTTGTAGGCCACGGCTCGGGTGTCCAACCACGGAGGCCGTCAGTTGGACGGCGCCGTGCCCGTGATCGAGACGCTCGGCGAGATCGCCGCCGCGGCCTCGGGCAGACGTCCTCCCTGATCCAGTTCCTTCCACACGACGGGGAACACCATGGGACATCCACACGATCAAGAGTCCGACAGCCGGGGCCGGCCCCCGGATGACGGCGCCCGCCGGCTGGTCGAGACGAAGAGCGTTCCCGAGACGCACATGTACTACCGCCAGGTGCGTTTTTCCGATATCGACGCCCACGGTCACGTCAACAATGTGCGGTTCCTCGAGTATCTGGAGGACGCCTGGATCGCCCTCTATCTCGACAACACGGCCGTGCCGCCGGAGGACCGCGACGGGGTGCCCACCGTGGGGTTCGCCATCGTGCGCCACGAGATCCGCTATCGTCGCCCGCTCAGGTTCCGGCACGGGTCGGTGCGGGTCGAGTCGTGGGTGACCAGGATGAACCGGGTCACCTGCGAGATGGCCGCGCAGATCTGCTCGGACGGGGAGGTGTTCGTCGAAGCCCGCTCGATGATCATGGGATTCGACGCGCGGACCGCCAGACCGCGGCGCTTCACCGTCCACGAGCGCGCCTTTCTCACGCGTTACCTGCGCCCATGGTGACTCCCCTGTCGCCGTTACTCCTTTTGCCATTGCTGAGGGCGTTGGACGATCTTGACCGTCGAGATCGGCCGAGCCTACCTTTCACGGTGTTCGCTGCGACCGGAAAGGTGAGAACAATGGCCGCGTCCGAGGTCAGGCAAGTGCTCCGGAGCAAACTCAGGACATGGGGGTGGATGTATCGATGACGACCAGCATCGCGTCGGCAGAAACCCTTTCCGCCCTCACAGAACTGACCGAGATCACCAGATTCGCCGGCGTGGGGACAGCTGTTTCCGCCACGTCCTATTCACAACCCGAGCTGCTCGACATCCTCGGCATAAGGGAACCCAAGATCCGGTCGTTGTTCCTGAACAGCGCGATCGACCGGCGTTTTCTCGCGCTTCCGCCTGAGGGCCGGGACGGGACACGCGTGGCGGAACCGCAGGGTGATCTCCTGGAGAAGCACAAGAAGATCGCTGTCGACATGGGATGCCGGGCGCTCGAGGCCTGCCTCAAGTCGGCGGGCGCGACGCTGTCCGACATCCGTCACCTGTGCTGCGTCACCTCGACCGGTTTTCTGACCCCCGGCCTGAGCGCGCTGATCATCCGCGAGCTCGGCATCGACCCGCACTGCAGCCGCGCCGACATCGTGGGCATGGGATGCAACGCGGGGCTGAACGCGCTCAACGTGGTCGCGGGCTGGTCCGCGGCGCACCCGGGTGAGCTCGCCGTCGTTCTGTGCAGCGAGGCGTGTTCCGCCGCCTACGCACTGGACGGGACCATGCGGACCGCGGTGGTCAACAGCCTGTTCGGCGACGGATCCGCCGCCCTCGCCGTCGTCTCCGGTGACGGGCGCGTACCCGGCCCGCGCGTCCTGAAGTTCGCCAGCTACATCATCATCGACGCGCTCGACGCGATGCGCTACGACTGGGACCGCGACCAGGACCGGTTCAGCTTCTTCCTCGATCCGCAGATCCCCTACGTGGTCGGTGCGCACGCCGAGATCGTCGTGGACAAGCTGCTGTCCGGTACGGGGCTGCGCCGCAGCGACATCGGCCACTGGCTGGTGCACTCCGGCGGCAAGAAGGTGATCGACGCCATCGTCGTCAACCTCGGCCTGAGCCGGCACGACGTCCGCCACACGACCGGTGTGCTCCGCGACTACGGAAACCTCTCCAGCGGCTCGTTCCTCTTCTCCTACGAGCGGCTCGCCGACGAGGGCGTGACCAGGCCGGGGGACTATGGCGTGCTCATGACCATGGGGCCCGGCTCCACGATCGAAACGGCGCTGGTCCAATGGTGAGCGGCAGCGAGACGGACGGCGAACTGGAGCTGCGCTTCGACGGCGCTCAGCCGCCGGCCGCGTCGGTCGAGGTGATGAACGCCCTCTGCGACCGCGCCGAGGACCGCCGAGCGCCGGGCCCGGTCGTCGTCCATGTCACGGGCGTGCCGCGTCCGGGCTGGTCGAAGGGCCTGACGGTGGGCCTGGTCTCCAAGTGGGAACGGGTGGTGCGCCGGTTCGAACGGCTCGGCCGGCTCACCGTCGCCGTGGCGGCGGGCGACTGCGCGGGACCGTCTCTGGACCTGCTTCTCGCCGCCGATGTCCGGATCGCCGCTCCGGAAACCCGGTTGCTGCCCTCCTGGGCCGGCGGCGCCACGTGGCCCGGGATGGCCGTTCACCGGCTCACCCAGCAGGCGGGTACGGCCGCCATCCGGCGGGCCGTGCTGCTCGGGGCGCCGATCGACGCCGGCCGCGCGCTCGCGCTCAACCTGATCGACGAGGTGTCCGAGGACCCGGCGGCGTCCCTGGCCGGCCTGACCGAGCCGGCCGGCGCCATGGACGGCGCGGAGCTGGCGATTCGCCGGCAGCTGATATTCGAAGCCGGCTCGACCACTTTCGAGGACGCGCTCGGTGCTCACCTGGCCGCGGTGGACCGGGCCCTACGACGGGAGACCCTCTCGTGACGACGGATTGGCCGGCTGTGCCGCTCAGGTCGCCGCTCGCCCTTTGCGCGCTGACGGTGGAGGCCCGGCGAGTCGATGACCTGCTCGCCCGGCTGCCGATGCCTTCTGCCAGGACCCCCGCCCAGCGCGATGCCGTGTCCTCGGCACTCGACAAGGTGAGGGGGATGCGCGCGGACTACGTGGAGGCACACGCCGAGGAGATCTACGCCGAGCTCACCTCCGGCCTGACCAGGCACCTGCGCATCGACGAGCTCGTACGCGCCGCCGCCCGGGCCTATCCCGGCCTGGTGCCCACCGATGAGCAGATGGCGGCCGAGCAGTCGCGGCAGCAGGCGGAGAAGGAGGGGCGTGAGATCGATCAGGGCATCTTTCTGCGCGGGATCCTGCGCGCCCCGAAGGCGGGCCCGCACCTGCTCAACGCCATGCTCCGGCCCACCCCCAGGGCCCTTCGGCTGCTCCCTGAATTCGCCGAGTCCGGCGTCGCGCGGATGGAGGCGGTCGAGCTGCGGCGCCGTGACGGGGTCGCGTACCTGACCCTGTGCCGGGACGACTGCCTCAACGCCGAGGACGCCCAGCAGGTGGACGACATGGAGACCGCGGTCGACCTGGCGCTGCTCGACCCCGGCGTGCGGGTGGGGCTGCTGCGGGGCGGCGAGATGAGTCATCCCCGGTATCGGGGACGCCGGGTGTTCTGCGCGGGCATCAACCTCAAGAAGCTGAGCGCGGGCGGCATCTCCCTCGTCGATTTCCTCCTGCGGCGCGAGCTGGGCTACATCCACAAGATCGTTCGTGGTGTGTTCACGGACGGTTCGTGGCACTCGAAGGTGATCGACAAGCCCTGGGTGGCGGCCGTCGACTCCTTCGCCATCGGCGGCGGGGCTCAGCTCCTCCTGGTCTTCGACCATGTGCTGGCGGCGTCCGACGCCTACATCAGTCTGCCGGCGGCGACGGAGGGGATCATTCCCGGGGCCGCGAACTATCGGCTCACCCGGTTCACCGGGCCACGCACGGCCCGGCAGATGATCCTCGGCGGGCGCCGGATCCGGGCGGACGAGCCCGACGCGCGGTTGATGGTCGACGAGGTCGTCCCGCCGGAGGACATGGACGAGGCGATCGACCGTGCCCTGGCCCGCCTCGACGGAGACGCGGTGCCGGCCAACCGGCGCATGCTGAACCTGGCCGAGGAACCGCCCGAGGCTTTCGGCCGCTACATGGCCGAGTTCGCCCTGCAGCAGGCCCTGCGCGTCTACGGCAAGGATGTCATCGGCAAGGTCGGCAGGTTCGCGGCGGGATCGGCATGAGCGGTCCCCGGGTGCGCTACGAGAAGAAGGAACACGTCGCCTATGTGACGATGGACCGGCCCCACGTGCTGAACGCGATGGACCGGCGGATGCACGAGGAACTCGCCGAGATCTGGGATGACGTCGAGGCCGACGATGACGTCAGAACGGCCGTCCTGACCGGCGCGGGAACGCGTGCGTTCTCCGTCGGCCAGGACCTCAAGGAACGCGCGCTGCTGAACGAGGCGGGCACGGAGGCCACGACGTTCGGCAGCCGGGGGCAGGCGGGTCATCCCCGGCTGACCGACCGTTTCACCCTGTCCAAGCCGGTGGTCGCCCGGGTGCACGGCTACGCGCTGGGGGGCGGCTTCGAGCTGGTGCTCGCCTGCGACATCGTCATCGCCTCCGAGGAGGCGGTCTTCGGCCTGCCGGAGGTCCGGCTCGGACTGATCCCCGGGGCAGGAGGCGTGTTCCGGCTGCCGCGGCAGCTGCCGCAGAAGGTGGCGATGGGCCTGCTGCTGACCGGGCGCCGGATGGACGCGGCGACGGCGTTCCGGTACGGGCTCGTGAACGAGGTCGTACCGCGTGACGAGCTGGATCGGTGCGTCGCCGGATGGACGGACAGTCTCGTGCGCGGTGCTCCGCTGTCCATGCGCGCGATCAAGGAGGCCGCCATGCGGTCGCTCGACATTCCCCTGGAGGAGGCGTTCGCCACGACCTATCCCTGGGAGGAGCGTCGCCGGCGGAGCAGCGATGCGATCGAGGGCGTCCGGGCGTTCGTCGAGAAACGGGACCCGGTCTGGACGGGGGACGGACAGCTGTCCCACGGGCCGACATGATTTCCCCGCATCTGCTGCTGCTCTTCTTCGTCCAGGTCGGGGCCCTCCTGCTGCTCGCGTTGCTCCTGGGCCGCCTGGCCGTACGGCTGGGCCTGGCAGCGGTCGTCGGTGAGCTGTGCGCCGGCGTCATCCTCGGCCCTTCCCTTCTCGGGCAGGTCGCGCCCGGCGCGGAGCAGTGGCTGTTCCCGGCGCCGTCGTCCCACATGCTGGACGCCGTCGGGCAGCTCGGCGTGCTGTTGCTGATCGGCTTGACGGGAGCGCATCTGGATCTGCGGCTGATCCGGCGGCAGGGCGCCACGGCCGCGCGGGTGAGCGCCTTCGGGTTGTTCATCCCGATGGCCTTGGGCATCGGTGCCGGCCTGGTGCTGCCGGCCGAGTTCCGCGGGACCGGCGGACCGGCCGTCTTCGCCCTCTTCCTCGGGGTGGCGATGTGCGTCAGCGCGATCCCCGTGATCGCCAAGACGCTGATGGACATGAACCTGCTCCATCGCAACGTCAGCCAGCTCACGCTGACCGCCGGCATGATCGACGACGCTTTCGGGTGGGTGCTGCTCTCCGTGGTGACGGCGATGGCCACCGCCGGAGCCGGTGCGGGGACCGTGGTGTTGTCGATCACGTCGCTGACCGGGGTGATCGTCTTCGCCGTCGTCATCGGCAGGCCGGCGGTCCGTGTGGCGGTGCGGACGACGGAGGATCCGGGGGTGATCGCCGGCCGGGTCGTGGTGCTCGTGCTCGCGGCCTCGGCCGGGACGCATGCGCTGGGGCTGGAACCGGCCTTCGGGGCCTTCGTCGCGGGGCTGCTGGTGAGTACGGCCATGCCGGATCCGGCCAGGTTGGCGCCGCTGCGCACCGTGACGCTCGGGGTGCTGGCTCCCGTCTATTTCGCCACCATGGGCCTGCGGGTCGATCTGACGGCCCTGGCGCGGCCGGAGGTGCTCGCCCTGGGGCTGCTCATCCTGGCCCTGGCGATCATCGGCAAGTTCCTGGGCGCCTTCCTGGGCGCCTGGACCAGCGGGCTCAGCCGGTGGGAGGCTCTGGCGCTGGGGGCGGGCATGAACGCTCGTGGCGTCATCCAGATGATCGTGGCGACGGTCGGCCTGCGTCTGGGAGTGATCGACGCCGAGGTCTTCACGATCATCATCGTGGTGGCGGTGGTCACCTCTCTGCTCGCCCCGCCGCTCCTGCGCCTGGCCATGACCAGGATCGAGGCCACCGCCGAGGAGGAGGCCCGCCTGCTCACCTACGGGCTGCGATACAGCGGGGCGGGGGACGACGTGCGGTGACGAAGGGTCACAGCGGCGAGCGGCCGCCTGACATGACTGCATGCCCATATCGATATAAATACGTCCGTCCAGTTATCGGCCCTCGCATCAAATCCTGCGGGCCGCCGGGCGGCATCCGGCACCATTCTGCCCAGGTCGCACTTGACGCCTCGTCGGCGAAGGGAAAACCCTTGCTCCCATGGACTCCAACGTGCTTTCCCGTCAAATAAGCAAGGAAACGCTGCACGGATCGCTGATGGACCCGGCCATCGAGTCGATGAATCTGCTGAACGAGATAGCCGGCAGATACCCCGACGCCATTTCCATGGCCGCGGGCCGGCCGTACGAAGAGTTCTTCGACGTCAGCCTCATCCACGACTATCTCGCGGCCTACCGCGACCATCTCCGCGACGACCGGAGGATGGACGACGCCGGGATCAGCCGCATGCTCTTCCAGTACGGGACCACGAAGGGGATCATCTCCGACCTTGTGGCGCGGCACCTCGCCGAGGACGAGAACATCGAGGCCGACCCGGAGTCCGTGGTCGTCACCGTGGGCTTCCAGGAGGCCATGTTCCTGGTGCTTCGCGCGTTGCGAGCGAGCGAGCGGGATGTGCTGCTCGCCCCCACCCCCACCTACGTCGGCCTGACCGGAGCGGCGCTGCTCACCGACACCCCCGTCCGGCCGGTGCGATCCACCGGGAACGGCATCGACCTCGACGACCTGGCCCACCAGGTGAAACGGGCACGGGAACAGGGCGCGCGGGTCCGGGCCTGCTACGTGACGCCCAACTTCGCCAACCCCACCGGCACCAGCATGGACCTGCCCGCCCGCCATCGCCTCCTGGAGATCGCCGCGGCCCACGGCATCCTGCTCCTGGAGGACAACGCGTACGGGCTCCTCGGACAGGACCGCCTCCCCACGCTGAAGGCCCTCGACCGATCGGCGACCGTGGTGTACCTCGGCTCCTTCGCCAAGACCGGCCTGCCCGGCGCCCGGGTCGGCTATGTCGTGGCGGATCAGCACGTGGCAGGGGGCGGCCTGCTCGCCGACGAGCTCTCGAAGCTCAAGGGCATGCTCACCGTGAACACCCCGCCCATCGCCCAGGCGGTGATCGCCGGCAAGCTGCTGCGCCACGACTTCAGCCTGGTCAGGGCCAACGCCCGTGAGATCGCCATCTACCGGCGCAACCTCCACCTCACGCTGGGCGAGCTCACCCGCCGGCTCGGCGGCTTCCCCGGAGTCACCTGGAACGCGCCGACGGGCGGGTTCTTCATCACCGTCACCGTGCCCTTCGTCGTCGATGACGACCTGCTGGAACACGCCGCCCGCGAGCACGGCGTGCTGTTCACCCCGATGCATCACTTCTACGGCGGCAAGGACGGGTTCCACCAGCTCCGGCTGTCGATCAGCCTGCTCACCCCGCAACTGATCGAGGAGGGCGTCTCCCGGCTCGCCGGGCTCGTCACCGCACGTCTCCCCTGACCCCCATTCGGGCGGCAGGCCGTGACGACCCGGCCTGCCGGCCGGAGGTGACGCCATAAACCCCGGCGACCACCCTGCGAAATGGCGTGAACAGGCTCGCGAACCGCATTTCCCGACCGTCCAATGGACACAGTGCGGAATCTCCCCGCCCGGCCGTAGCGTCGGAATATGGAATCGCTTCCGACTCTCGCCGTTGATTACGTCGAAATGTACGTAGCGGATCTGCAGGTCGCCACTCTCCCCTGGACCGAACAATACGGCTTCGCCGTCGTGGGCACGGCGGACACCGCCGGCCGCCGCAGCGTCGCGCTCCGGCAGGGCCGGATCACCCTGGTCCTCACCCAGGCCACCTCCGACCGGCATCCGGCCTCGGCCTACGTGCGGACGCACGGCGACGGGGTGGCCGACATCGCCCTGCGGACCCCGGACGTCGACGCCGTCTTCACCCATGCCGTGGCCGCCGGCGCCCGCCCCGTACGGTCCCCGTCCCGTCACCCCGGCCCGGGGCCGGCGTGCTCCGCCGCGATCGGCGGCTTCGGCGACCTGCTTCACACTCTCGTCCAGCGGGAGCCCGGCGCCGGCCCCGGCCTGCCGGTCGGCTTCTCCGACGCCCCACCCGCGGGCACGTCCGGCGCGGACGCGGGAGAACTGCTCGACATCGACCACTTCGCCGTGTGCCTCCCCACGGGCGAGCTCGACATCATCACCGACTTCTACATCGCCACACTCGGCTTCAGCGAGACCTTCAAGGAACGCATCGAGGTCGGCACCCAGGCCATGGAGTCCAAGGTGGTGCAGAGCGCCTCCGGCGACGTCACGCTGACACTGATCGAGCCGGATCCCCTGGCCGACTCCGGCCAGATCGACATGTTCCTCGAACGTCACGCCGGCGCCGGAGTGCAGCACGTCGCCTTCTCGTCCGCGGACGCCGTACGCGCCGTGAGCACCCTGTCCGGGCGGGGCGTCCGGTTCCTCAGCACGCCGGACAGCTACTACGACCTGCTCGAATCACGGATCCTGATCCGGGACCACACGGTGGACGAGTTGCGCGCCACGGGACTGCTCGCTGACGAGGATCACGCCGGACAGCTCTTCCAGATCTTCACAGCGTCCACCCATCCGCGCGAGACCCTCTTCTTCGAGGTCATCGAGAGGCGGGGAGCCCGCACCTTCGGAGGCGCCAACATCAAGGCTCTGTACGAGGCCGTCGAGGTGGCGAGGTCCCAGCAGCGTGCATGAGCCTCCCGTCTGCCTCGCCGAGTTCGAGGAGCTGGCCGCCAAGGTCCTCCCCGGCGACATCCGGGACTTCATCGACGGCGGGAGCGGCCGCGAGCAGACCCTCCGTGCGAATCGGGCCGCTTTCGACCGGGTGTTCCTGGTGCCGCGGGTGCTCCGTGACGTGTCGGCCTGCTCCACCCGTACGACGCTGCTGGGCCGTCCCGCGGCGATGCCGGTGGCCGTGGCTCCCGTCGCCTACCACCGGCTCGCGCATCCTGACGGCGAGCCGGCGACGGCCCGGGCCGCGCGGGACGCCGGTGTCCCGTTCACCGTCAGCACCTTGAGCAGCGTCCCGGTGGAGGACGTCACCGCCCTGGGAGGACACGTCTGGTTCCAGCTCTACTGCCTCCGGGACCACGCCGCCACCCTCGGCCTGATCCGCCGGGCGGAGGACGCGGGGTGCCGGGCGTTGATGCTCACGCTCGACGTGCCCTGGATGGCCCGCAGACCGCGGGACATGCGCAACCGGTTCCGCCTACCCCCGCATGTGCGGCCCGTGCACCTGACGGCGGACTCGGAGACCGAGGCTCATCGGGGCGCCTCGGGCGGCTCCGCGCTGGCCGCGCACACGGCCATGGAGCTCTCCGCCGCGGTGGACTGGTCGTACCTCGAGACCCTCCGGGCCGCCAGCGGACTCCCGCTGGTGGTCAAGGGGATTCTGGACCCTGACGACGCGCGCCGCGCCGCGGACGTCGGCGTCGACGGCATCGTGGTCTCCAACCACGGAGGACGTCAGCTCGATGGCGCCATAGCCGGCCTCGACGCGCTGCCAGGCGTGGCGGAGAGCGTCGGGGACCGCTGCGAGATCATGCTCGACGGCGGCGTCCGGTCGGGAGCCGATGTCCTCAAGGCGCTGGCGCTGGGGGCGTCGGGTGTGCTCGTCGGACGCCCCGTGATCTGGGGCCTGGCCGCGGACGGTGAACGGGGCGTCCGTACGGTGCTCGACCTTCTCGGTGCCGAGATCAAGGACGCGCTCGGCCTGACGGGCTGTGGCGACGTCGCCGCCGCCCGGGCGCTCAAGACCACCTGGCCCGGCACTTCCGGCTCGGCGCTTTCCCCGGTCTCGGGTCGTGGCGCAACGGCCGGCGGCCCGCCGACGTGAGCGTGTGCTGCCGGCGTTCACGTCAATGGTCGTAGCGGAGCAGGTCTCCCGGCTGGCAGTCGAGCGCGTCGCACAGCCGCATGAGCGTGGAGAAGCGGATCGCCTTGGCGTGGCCGTTCTTCAGAATGGACAGGTTGACCACGGTGATCTCCACCCGGTGCGACAGCTCGGTGAGCGTCATGCCCCGCTCCCGGAGCAGTTCGTCGAGGCGGACTCTGATGGCGGGCTCACCCATCAGATGGTGGCCTCGACCTCTTCGAGCAGGGCCACGCCCCGGCGTACGATCTCCGACACGCCCAGCGCGACGAATCCCCCGAGGACGGCGACGAACTGCACGGCCGACGGACCCTGGATCGGGTAGCTCTCCGTCAGCAGCATGGAGGAGAGCATGGCCTCCGCGGCCGTACTGATGGCGGCCGACGCGAGAGAGCCGACGACCAGGATCCAGCCGAACCTGCGCAGCAGCCGTGCCGTGCCGGCGGAGATGTCCAGGTCTGTGACAAGACGGCCCCCGAGCCGTCCGGGCTTCACGTACTGGCGCTGATCCGGTGGCGGAAGACCCAGTACGTCCAGCCCTGGTAGATCAGCACCAGCGGCAGGAAGAACACCGCGACCCAGGTCATGATGCCGAGCGTCTTGTCCGTGGCCGCGGCGTTCTCGACGGTCAGGCTGTAGGCCGGGTTGATCGTCGACGGCATGACGTCGGGATGAAGGACCGCGAACAGCCAGATCACCGTCATGCCGATGGCCACAGCCGACAGCAGGAACGCCCAGCCCTGCCGGCCCCGGGCCAGGGCGCCCAGTCCGAGCACGAAGGAGAGGGCGACAGCGGCGCCCAGGACCCACGTGACGAGGTCGCCCCTCGTGAGCTGGGTCCAGACCAGGAAGACCACCCCGGCGACCGCGGCGACCGCGCCCGCCCTCAGCCCTGCGGCCGCGGCCCGCCGGCTGATGTCGCCTTTGGTCTTCAGCGCGAGGAACACCGCCCCGTGCGTGATCGACAGCGTCAGCGTGGCCAGCCCGCCGAGCAGCGCGTAGGGGTTGAGCAGGTCCCAGAACGTGCCGACGTACTCGTGACGGGAGTCGAGCGGCACGCCCCGTACGAGGTTGGCGAACGCGACCCCCCACAGCAGGGCGGGCACGAGCGAACCCACGACGATGGCCGCGTCCCAGCGCCGTTCCCATCGCTTGTCGTCGTGTTTGGTGCGGTACTCGATCCCCACCCCGCGCACGATCAGCGCCAGCAGGATCAGCAGCAGCGGGAGGTAGAAACCGCTGAACAGCGAGGCGTACCACTCGGGGAAGGCGGCGAACGTGGCGCCTCCGGCGGTGATCAGCCACACCTCGTTGGCGTCCCAGACGGGGCCGATGGTGTTGAGCATCGTCTGGCGTTCGGCGTCGTTCCTGCCCACGACGGGCAGCAGCACGCCGACGCCGTAGTCGAAGCCTTCCAGGACGAAATAGCCGAGCCACAGGACGGCGATCGCCACGAACCAGACGCTGGCCAGCTCCATGATCTGTCTCTCCTGTTGGGCCTAGTAGGCGAACGACTCCTGGCCGGCCTCGCCGGGCTCCTCGTCCTCGGGGGACGGCGGGCTCTTGCGGCCGAACTTGATCATGAGGCCGAGCTCCACCAGGGCCAGCGCGCCGTACAGGACCGTGAAGAGGATCAGGGAGATGAGCACGGTGCCGGCGCCGACAGTGGGCGAGACGCCGTCGGCGGTCTTCATCTGGCTGAACACGATCCACGGCTGCCTGGCCATCTCGGTGAAGATCCAGCCGAAGCTGTGGGCGAGGAAGGGCAGCGCGACCGACCAGACGGCGACTCTCCACATCCAGCTCCTGCCGCGGATCCCCCCTCTGCGGGTCAGCCAGAGCACGGCGAGCGCCACCAGCGCCGCGAGCATCCCGAAGCCGATCATCAGCCGGAAGCCCCAGTAGGCGACCGGGATGTAGGGGCGGTAGTCGCCCGGGCCGAACCTCTTCTGGTATTCGGCCTGGATGTCGTTGATGCCGAGCACCTTGCCGTCGAACGACCCCGTGGCCAGCTGCGACAGCACGCCCGGAATCGTCACCTGGAAGACCGGCTCGGTGCCGGAGAGGGTGCCGATGGTGAACAGGGAGAACGGCGCCGGCTGCTCGGTCTGGTAGAGCGCCTCGGCGGCGGCCATCTTCATCGGCTGGGTCTGGGTCATCGTCTTGCCGAGGACGTCGCCGGTGACAAGGGTGCCGAACGCGCCCAGCACCACGACGACCGCGCCGAACCGCAGGCACGGACGGAAGACGTCGAGATCCCGCCTTCTGGCGACGTGCCAGGCGGACACCGCCATGAGGATCATCCCGCCGGACAGCCAGCTGCCGACGATCGTGTGCGGGAAGGCCGACAGCAGGATCTTGTTGGTCAGCACCTCGCCGAAGTCGACCAGTTCGGCCCGCCCGTCGACCTTGAAGCCGACCGGCCACTGCATGAACGAGTTCGCGGCCAGGATGAAGTAGGCGGACAACGTCGTGCCGATCGCCACCAGCCAGATGCAGGCCAGATGGACCAGCTTCGGCAGCCGGTTCCAGCCGAAGAGCCACAGTCCGAGGAACGTCGACTCCAGGAAGAACGCCAGCAGCGCCTCCAGCGCGAGCGGGGCGCCGAAGATGTCGCCGACGAACCTGGAGTAGGAACTCCAGTTCATGCCGAACTGGAACTCCTGCACGATCCCCGTCACCACCCCCATGGCGAAGTTGATCAGGAAGAGGGTGCCCCAGAACTTGGTGGCGCGCTGGTAGGCCACCTTGCCCGTACGAACCCAGACGGTGTTCAGGATGGCCACCAGCAGCGACAACCCGATCGTGACCGGCACGAACAGGAAGTGGTAGACCGTGGTGATCCCGAACTGCCAGCGCGCGAGGTCCAAGGGATCCATATCCCTGACTCTATGTGTCACTTGAGTCACTTATTGTCATGACGCGCCGATGGACCGGTGGCGGCGACCCGACATGTCAGGTGGACGCCAGCCGTGACCCATGGTGCCGCCGGCCCGTGATGGCAAAGCTTTGCCTGTCGGTACGCACCCCAGGTACCGGCAGAAGGAGGAGCAAGCCCCCATGCTCAGACGCAGACGAATCCTCGTCGGCGCCACGCTCACCGCCACGCTCGTCGTAACGAGCACCGCGAGCGCGTACGGCGAGTCGCCGATCCCCGTCGGACAGGTCACCGGGATACCGGCGTCGTCGGCCACCACCACGTCGGTCACCCTGATCACGGGTGACCAGGTCACCGTGACCAGCCGCGAAGGCAAGACCGTCTCGGTCGGCGTGAGCCCCTACGACGGCTCGGCCGCCATCCGCACCCTCACCGTCGGCGACGACACGTACGTGATGTCGAGCCAGGCCCAGGCCCTCATCGCCGCCGGCCAGGTGGACAGGGAACTGTTCAACGTCACCCGGCTGATCGCCCAGGGCTACGACGACGCGCACAGCGAATCGGTCCCGGTGATCGTGCAGTACGAGGAGAAGGCCGCGGCGAAGACCGCCGCGCCGAGCGCCCCTGCCGGCGGCAAGGTCACGCGGAACCTGCGCGGCATCCACGGAGCGGCCATCGCCGTCGACAAGAAGCAGCGCGGCAGGTTCTGGGAGGCCGTCGACGACGACAGCGCCCGGGCGAGCACTCCGAAGGCCCGGCTCTCGGGCGGCATCCAGCGCCTGTGGCTGGACGGCAAGGTGAAGGCGCTGCTCGACAAGAGCGTGCCGCAGATCGGCGCGCCCGACGCCTGGGCGGCCGGCTACGACGGCACCGGCGTCAAGGTCGCGGTGCTGGACACCGGCGCGGACCTGAACCATCCCGACCTCGCCGGCAAGATCCTGGAGAGTCAGAGCTTCATCCCGGGCGAGACGGTGCAGGACGGCCACGGCCACGGCACCCACGTCGCCTCCACGATCGCCGGCTCCGGCGCGGCCTCCGGCGGCAGGTACAAGGGCGTGGCGCCCGGCGCCGAACTCCTCATCGGCAAGGTGCTCGCCGACGAGGGCAGCGGCCCGATCTCGTCGATCATCGCCGGGATGGACTGGGCCGCCCACTCGGGCGCGAAGATCGTCTCGATGAGCCTGGGCGGCGATACGGGCGCGGACGGCACCGATCCGATGGCGCTGGCGGTCAACAGGTTGACCGCCGAGACCGGCGTGCTGTTCACCATCGCCGCGGGAAACAGCGGCCCGAAGGCGACCACGGTGGGTTCGCCGGGCGCCGCCGACGCGGCCCTGACCGTCGGCGCGGTCGACCCCACAGACGCGATCGCCTCCTTCTCCAGTCGCGGCCCGCGCGGAGTCAACGGCGCTCTCAAGCCGGAGATCACCGCCCCCGGTGTCAAGATCGTCGCGGCCCGTGCGGCCGGCACCAAAATGGGCACGCAGGTGGACGCCAACTACACCTCCGCGAGCGGCACGTCCATGGCGACGCCGCACGTGGCCGGCGCCGCCGCGATCCTCGCCCAGGAGCACCCGGACTGGACCCCGGCCCGGTTGAAGAGCCAGCTCATCAGCACGGCGAAGACCACGGCCGGCGCATCGGTGTACGCCCAGGGCGCCGGCCGCGCCGACCTGACCCGCGCCGTCCGGCAGACGGTCTCCGGACCGGGCGTGGTCGACTTCGGCATGAAGGCCTGGGACTACGCCGGTCCTCCGGTCACCAAGCAGATCGACTACGTCAACGACGGCGACCAGCCGGTCACCCTCACGCTGTCCGCCAAGGGCGCGGGTGAGGATCTCCCGGCCGGCGCGCTGACCCTCGGCGCCGACACCGTGACCGTGCCGGCCCACGGCACCGCCGCGGTGACGGTCACCGTCGACACGGCCGCCGCGGCGGAGGGCGCGCACGGCGCGCATGTCACCGCCACCTCCGCCGACAGCCAGGCGGTCGTGACGACGGCCGTTGGATTCGTCAGGGACCTGCAGCGCTTCGACGTCACCCTCAAGGTGCTCGACCGGGATGGCAAGCCGACGACCGACGGCATCGCCACCGTGTACGACTTCAATCTGGACACGCTGAATGTGCCGGAGCAGTATCCGGTCGAGGCGGACGGCACCGTCGTGATCCGGGTGCCCCGCGGCGAGCACGCCTTCTGGGCCGATATCTTCCACTACAGCACCGACTGGAACCGCCTGTGGGAGTACACCTACGGCGCGGAGCCGGGCGCCTTCATCGATTCCGACCGGACGATCACGTTCGACGGCAGCAAGGCCGGCCCGGTCACCATGGAGACCCCGAAGCCGAGTGAGACGGACAAGATCCGGCTGGGCCTCGCCGCCCGGAACTCGGCCGGCACGAACTGGTTCGGCCTGGAGCAGTGGGCGTCCAAGGAGACGAAGGTGTACTCCATCCCCACGCAGGCGACGAGCAGTCTCTTGGAGTCGCGCGTCGGCTGGACGCTCAGCGCGCCGGAGGTCGAGGCGCGGGTCGTCAGCCCCGGTGGCGGGCCGATCAATGCGGAGTACTTCCGGGGCAGGGGCGGCTCCGCCCGCGTCGACGGCACCAAGGTGCTGCCGATGGTGGACGCCGGCACCGGCAGGGCGGAGGACTACGCCGGGCTGGACGTCAAGGGCAAGCTGGCACTCGTCAAGCGCAGCGCAGGTCTCACCCACTACCAGCAGGCCGACAACGCCGCGGCGGCCGGAGCGGGTGCGGTCATCATCTACAACGACAACCCGGACAACTGGGGCGCCGACAACGCGCGGACGACGGCGACCGCGATCCCGGCGATGACCCTCTCGGGCGCGGAGGGCGTCCGGTTGGCGGACCTGGCGGCCCGCGGCGAGGTCAAGGTCCAGTTCACCGGCACGGCGGTGAGCCCGTACGCCTACGAACTGCTCAAGTACCACCAGGGTGGCGTCCCCGCCGACCAGCGGTACCGGGTGCGTACGGGCGAACTCGCCACGGTCCACTCGTCGTTCCACGCGGCGGAGCCCGGCACGATCGGCGGGTACGCCCGGGTGATGGCCTCACCGATGCAGAGCAGGGCGTACTTCCTGCTCGACCCGGTCGTCATGCCGCGCCCGCTCACCGAGTTCGTGACGGCCGACGTGACGACATGGGAGGAGACGCGGGTCGGCGCGCCGTGGGAGGACGGCCACGTCACGCAGTCGACCGAGCAGACGAAGCTCAAGGCCGGGCAGCGGGTGTCCCGCGACTGGAACAAGGCCGTGGTCCGCACGGCGCTGGCGCCCGCGCAACCCGATTCGGCCTTCCGGTCCGGCCGCACCGGCCTGCTCCAGGCGACCGGATTGGCCGACACGGCCAACCAGTTCGTGGCGGGTCATACCTTGACCGACCTCTACAAGGAGCTGGCCACGGTGTACCGGAACGGCGAGCGGCTCGGATCCGCGCCGTACCTGTACTTCAGCTTCCCGATGGTGCCGGAACGCGCCGAGTACCGCGTGGTGGCCGACGTGGAGCGGAAGCAGCCGTGGTGGACCACCTCCACCAAGGTGAACACCGAATGGACGTTCCACTCCGAGCAGGCGGGCGACGGCGTCACACCCCTGCCCATCCTGTCGGCCGACTTCGACCTCGACGTCGACCAGGCCAACAGCGTCTCGGTGCACACCCCCCTCCAGGTCGGGCTCGGCCTGCGCTACCCGAAGGGCATGGCCGGCCTGCGGATCGACGAGGCGAAGCTGTGGACCTCCTACGACGACGGCGCGACCTGGCAGCAGGTGGAGCTCGCCGCCGGCGGTGACACGGCCTTCACCGGCACGATCAAGAACCCCGGGTCCGCCAAGGCCGGCGGGTTCGTCTCGCTGCGGGTGCAGGCGACCGACGCCGACGGCAACACCGTCCTGCAGACGGTGAACCGCGCCTACCGGCTCCGGTAGCACGAAACGCCGGGGCGTCTTCCCTCCGCTCAGCGGACGGGAGCCGCCCCGGCGCCGTTCGGATCACCTCCCAGCGGGATCATCCCGGACTGGGCCGCGTACCAGGCGAGCTGCATACGGCTGTCGGTTCCGGCCAGCTTCATCAGCCGCCGCATCCTGCGCTGAACGGTGCGTTCGCTGGTGCCGAGCCGGCTGGCCGCCGCCTTGTCCGGCATGCCGGACAGCAGGTACGTGAGCAGCGTGACGTCGAAGTCGTCCCACGCGGGAACCCCCTCGGCCAGATTCGCGGCGGTGAGCCGCAACGGCGTCGCCGCCTGCCAGACCCGTTCGAAGAGCGCGACCAGCAGGTGGACGAGGGACTGCCCCCGCACCAGGATGAAGCCCGGATGGACGGTCGTCTGGCCGGGCATCATCGGCAGCAGCACGGCCTCCCGATCCACGATGATCATCTTGCTGGGCAGCTCCGGGGCGATCCTGATCTCGTACCCGCTCTTGAGGAATCTGCCGATCTCGGCGGGCGTTCTCGGATCGTCGAGTGCGGCACGTTCGTACACGTAACGATGAGCGGGCGCCGCGTTGGTGGAATCGTCGAGCTCGACGTCCAGCACGTACGGGGGCCGGAAGAAGACCTGCAGCTCTCGTTTGGCGCCGCGTTCCATGTTCTCGATCCAGGTGCTGAGCTGTTCCTGTGTGGTGAGCACCTCGATGTCACCCGCGGGCGAGGCGCCCCCCGTGCGGTAGACCTCCACCAGCTCCGCCAGCCTGCCCTGGACCTGCTGCAGCGCGGCCTGCCGTTGCGCGATCAACGTGCCGAGCCCGACGTCGGGGGGCACGACCATGTGCAACCCGCTGCCATCGCGGGTCGCCAGGCCGAGCGCGACGAGCCGGTCCGCGGCGACGGTCACGTCCGTCAGCGGGACGGCCAGCGCCTCGGCCACGTCGGAGACCATCGCCCGGCGGCGCCGCAGGAGCTCGACGTAGACCGCCTCCTCCTGCTCGTTGATCCCCAGCCTACGCATCATCGTTCATCTTTCCGCCCAATGCCCGATACGGCCCGTAGGCCTACTATGCATCGCCAGGTGGCGGGGGCAGGCCGCGGGGGGCGGCCGGCCGCTCCGCCGGGCCCGGCGACGCGGGGCCGGCGCGGCGGGCCGTCAGGCGGACGGGGTCCGGCCAGCGTACGCCGTGGGCCCAGCCCGCCCGCTCGAACCAGCGGATCAGCCGCGCGCTGGGGTCGAGCTGGCCCCTCAGCACGCCGTGCCGGGCGCAGGCCGGCTCCACGTGGTGCCAGTTGTGCCAGCCCTCGCCGAGGGTCAGCATCGCCACCCACCACACGTTGGACGAACGGTCCCTGGTGCGGAACGGGCGGTCACCGAAGGTGTGGGCGATCGAGTTCACGGACCAGGTGACGTGGTGCACCACGGCGTAGCGGACCAGCCCGCCCCACAGGAGCGCGCTCCACGCGCCCGGCCACGACATCGACCACAGTCCGCCGGCGGCGGCCGGGAGCGCGAACGACAGGAGGACGACCCCCGGGTAGGCGGCGTCGAAACGCCGCACGTCCGGGTCGGCCAGCAGGTCCGGCACCCAGTGCCGGCGGCTGGAGCGGTGGCGGGCCGTGTAGAACCAGCCGACGTGGGCGTGCGCCATGCCGCGCAGCAGCGCCAGGCCGCTGTCGCCGTAGCGCCACGGCGAGTGCGGGTCGCCTTCGCGGTCGGCGTACTTGTGGTGCCTGCGGTGCTCGGCGGCCCACAGCGTGAGCGGGCCCTCGACGGCCATGCCGCCGGCCAGCATGAGCGCGATCCGCAGCGCCCGGCCGGCCTTGAAGGCGCGGTGGGTGAAGAGGCGGTGGTAGCCGATGGCGATCCCGAAGATGCTCACGAGGTACATCGCGGCCGCGATGACCAGGTCGCGGGGGCCGACGCCCCAGCCCCAGGCGGCCGGCACCGCGAGGGCCAGCAGCAGCACGGGCAGCAGGACCAGGACGACCAGGTAGGCGACGCGGCGGCCGGTGGTGACCGTCACCATCTCCGCCGTGCCCGGCTGCGGGGTGCGTGAGGTCACGTTTCCTCCCTGAGCGGTACGGGACGATCAGGCTCCTTATTCAACGGCCAGGCCCCTGGCGTGCGGCAATGTCCTGACAGTAACGGGATGATTACTCTGAGGAAGCAAAATCCTGCACCCGGTCGTCATGAAGAAAAGGCTCGGCACCTCCCTAGATTGTGACTGCGCACCGTGATCATCCCTGTGCGCTCCGGCAACAGGCGGAAGGTTCAGGAATGGGTGCTGTCGAGCAGGCGACCACGGGCGGCCATCTGGAGAGATACGACGAGGCGCTGGCCAGGGACCCGATGTCTGCGTTCGGCCTGGTCCGGGAGTGGATGCGCACCGACTGGCGGAGCCTGTTCGCCGAGTTGCGCGAGCGGCGACCGGTCTTCGTCACGCCCGCCTTCACGGTGGTGACCCGCTACGCCGACGTCATCGAGGTGCTCTCCCACGAGGAGGTCTTCTCCGTACGCGCGTTCGGCCCGCGCCTCGACGCCGCGCTGGGCGCCCCGTTCATGCTGGGCAGGGACGCCACGCCGATGAACTGGCGGGAGAAGGGCCTCATGCGGCTCATGCTCGACCCGCGGGACGCGGCCGACGTGCGTGAGCTGGCCGGCGGCCTCGCCGACGAGCTGCTCGACGCCGCCTGGCCCGACGGGCGCGTCGAAGCGGTCCACGGGCTGTTCCGTCCTGTCGCCCTCGGCGTGTGCGCGCGCTATTTCGGCGTTCCCGGCCCCGATCCGCGGACCCTCGGCCGGTGGACGCGGGCGGTCGTCGCCGACGGCTTCGCCAACTTCCTCGGGGATCCGGAGATCCAGGCCGCGTCCGTCAGAGCGGGCGCCGAGCTGGTCGGGCACCTGCGCGACCGCCTCGCCGAGCTGCGGGCCAGGCTGCGGGCCGGGCACGAGCTGCCCGACGACGTCTTCGCCCGCCTCGTCCAGTCCTCCCTGCCCGCCGGGGCCGACGTGACCGACGACCGGATCGTGGTCAACATGGCCGGGCTGCCGCTGGGCTTCGTGGAGAGCGCGCCGGGGGCCATGGTCGAGGCGGTCGAGCAGCTCCTGCTGCGCCCGGAGGTGCTCGCGGAGGCCACGGCCGTCGCCAGGGACCCCGAGCGGTTCGACCCGTACGTCTGGGAGGCCCTGCGGTTCAGCCCGTTCTTCAAGCTGCTCCCCCGGCTGTGCGAGCGGGACCACGTCCTGGCCGCCGGCACCCCGCGCAGCACGCTGATCCCCGCGGGCACGTTCGTGCTCGCCGCGCCGGCCTCCGCGATGTTCGACGCGGCCGTGGTGCCGGAGCCCGAGGAGTTCCGCCTCGGCCGCCCCCGTCACCATCAGCTGTTCTTCGGCTCCGGCCATCATGCCTGCCTCGGCGTGCACGTGGCCGTCCCGGTGATCGCCGAGACCGTACGCCGCCTGCTGCTGCGTCCCGGCGTCCGCCTGCTCCCGCCGCCGGCGGGCCGCGTCGAGCGGACCCTCGGGATCTTCCCCGACACCTTCGTCCTCGGGCTCGGCGCCGAGGGGCGGGAAGGCGGACGATGACGCCGAGCCGAGCACGCGGCATCGCCACGGACGGTCTCTCCAACCGGCTCAGGTTCCTGGCCCTGACCAGCGGCCGGCCGTTCTGGGACCTCGTGCAGAGAAGCCGGGCGGTCCGGCGCAGGCTCAACGCCTCGCTGATCGACCACGCGATCCGGGAGATGCCGCCGCGCCCCGAGCCGCTGAGCACCATGGCCGACTACACCTCGTGGGCCTCCCTGACCGATCGCACCTTCAGCGGCAGGCACCTGCCCCCGGTCCACGTCGCCGAGGAGAGACGGCCCGCTCCCGAGAGGGCCGGTGAGCTGTTCGCCCGCGGCGAGTCCATGATCCCCTGCCCGCGCTCCACGGTGCTCTTCGCGTACTTCGCCCAGTGGTTCACCGACGGTTTCCTGCGCGGCGACACCAACGTCCCGCGCGACCCGCGCAAGAACAGCTCCAACCATCACATCGACCTCAACCAGGTGTACGGCCTCGACGAGACGGCGACGGCCGCGCTGCGCGCGTTCGACGGCGGGCTGCTCAAGAGCCAGTTCATCAACGGCGGCGAGTTCCCGCCCCACCTGTGCGAGAACGGCAGGATCAAGCCGGAGTTCGCGCCGCTGAGCGTCATCCGCTTCGACCGGCTCTCCGCCGCGCAGCGCGACACGCTGTTCGCCACCGGCAGCGACCGGGGCAACGGCCAGATCGGCTTCACCATGCTCACGGTGCTGTTCCTGCGCGAGCACAACCGGGTCGCGCGGCTGCTCGCCCGCGAACATCCGCGCTGGGAAGACGAGCGGCTGTTCCAGACGGCCCGCAACATCCTCATCGTGCTGCTGATCAAGCTGGTCGTCGAGGAGTACATCAACCACATCACCCCCTACCACTTCCGCTTCACCCTGGACCCGAAGCTGTCGGCGCTGCTGGACCACGCGCCCTGGCACCGGCAGAACTGGGCGTCGGTGGAGTTCAACCTCGTCTACCGCTGGCACAGCCTGATCCCGTCCCACCTGGCGGTGGGCGGGCGTGACCTGCCGATGGCCGAGACCTTCTTCGGCAGCGCGCTGATCCCCGGCCCCGGCCTCGGGCGGCTGTTCGAGGACGCCTCCCGCCAGCGGGCCGGCCGCATCGGCCTGTTCAACACCGACCCCGTCCTGCGGGAGATCGACGTGGCCAGCATCGCCGACTCCCGGGCGCTCGGCCTGGCCCCGTACAACAGCTACCGCGAGCACTGCCGCTTCCCCAGGGTGCGCGCCTTCGAGCAGATCTCCGGCGACCGGCGGGTCAGCGGCGCGCTGCGCGAGCTCTACCGCGACGTGGACGACGTCGACCTGTACGTCGGGATGTTCGCCGAGGAGCCGGGATCCCCCGCCGCGATCCTGCCCCCGCTGCTGACCAAGATCATCGCCATCGACGCCTTCTCCCAGGCGCTCACCAATCCGCTGCTGGCCCCGCGGATCTTCAACGTCGCCACGTTCTCGCCGACCGGCGCGCGGGTCATCGCGGCCACGCGCACGCTGTCGGACGTGCTGCGCCGCAACACGCCGGAGGACCCGAGCCCCCGCTTCGTCAGCATGTCCCGGCGGGCCGGGTGATGACCGATCCGGCTGCCGGGGCCCTGCGCGCGGCGGCCCGCGAGCTGGTCGACATCGCGCTCACGATCCAGGACGCGGCGGCGCACGCCACGGCCGCGCTCGCCGACGGCGCGCTGCTGCGCGCCCTGCCGCAGGCTCCCTCCGCGGCCGGGCCCGCCTACCGCGCGCTGCTCCGGGCCACGACGAACGGCCAGGGCCTCGGGTGCGCGCTCACCGGCGGCGGCCCGCTGACCACCGCGGCCGCCAAGGCCGGCGCCGTGCTGGGGGCCGAGAGCCTGGCCGTACGGGTGCTGGCCACGTCGCTGCGGCTGCGCGTGGCCGCCGTGGCGCTCGCGCACCCCGAGCTGACCGGGGACCCCATGCTGGCCCGGCTCATCGACGCGGCCGCCGCCGACCGTGACCTGGAGGCCGTCAGGGCCCTGCGCGCCCTGCTCAAGGACCGGGGTGCGGTGCGCGCGCTCAGCCAGCTCGCCCCGGTCTTCGGCGAGGTCCTCGCGCTGCGCGCGCTGCTGGACGAGAACCCGCTCAACGACGCCACCGCCTGGCTCATCGCGACGGGAAAGGGCTTCGCCACCGCCGATCCGATCACCGGCCTGAGCAACAGGGCCATCGCCGTCCTCGACACCGGCGAAGGCGCCGCCCGCCGGGTCGAGCCGACCGCGGCCGAGTCGGCCCGGCTGTGCGCGCGGGGGTCGCTGCTCGGCTTCCTGGGCAACATCAGCACGCTCGGCACCACCGGGCGGGCCCTCATCCAGAGCGTCGAAGGGCCCGACGGGGTGATCCGCCACGTCCTCCAGGCGCCGGGCATGCGCGCGGGCCGCCCCGACGGCGAGTCGCCCCAGGACCTGCTCGGCGCGTTCAGCAGCGCCGTCCTCGCCAGCAGCCCCTACAGCCGGGCTCTGGCCGAGGCCGTCGCGGACTACGGGCTGCCCCCGGGCGCCGAGCTGGCGCTCGTCGGGCACAGCGCGGGCGGGGCGGCGGTCATGAACCTGGCGCAGGACCCCGGCTTCTGCGCCCGTCACACGGTCACCCATGTCGTCGCCGTCGGCTCGCCCGTCGACTTCAAGCGCCCCGCCGACCCGCGCACCTGGGTGGCCAGCGTCACCAACCAGCACGACATCATCCCCACCCTCGACGGGCAGGGCGCCGGCACCTGCTTCGACCCGCCCCCCGGCTGGTACGTCGTCGACTATGGCGACTCCACCCACCTGTTCCCGCAGTGCCACAGCATCGACCACTACCGCGCCAACCTCGCCGGCGACCTGCCCGAGGCGCGCGAGCACATCGACGAGCGGCTCACGCCGTTCCGTGGGCCGGTCGTGCGGTCGCAGGCGTACCTGCTGTTCGACCGCCCGCCCGACCCTGACGAGTTCCCCTTCCTGACCGTGCCCACCCGCGCCGTCGACAGCCCCGAGGGCGCCGTCGAACTGCCGATCAGGGTCCGCGACGGCGACGCGCTCACGGCGTACTTCGCCGCGCGCCCGGCGGTGGCGGACGGACTGCTGGAGGGCACCGGGCTCGGTCCCGCCGTACGGGTGGCGGGCCGTGCGCTGGTCGCCGTGCACGCCGCCTGGAACCGGCACACCAGTGCGGGCGGCTACGGAGAGCTGCAGGTCGGCGTGGTGGTGGCGGGCCCGTCCGGCCGGCGGTCCCGTTCTCCTGTCTGGCCCGGCCTGCTGCGGGCGGCGGACCTGCGCCGCTCCGGCAGCTTCCTCGTCGGCTCCGCCGTGGACGCCACGATCGTCCACGCCCTCGGCCCGCGGCTGTGGGGCGGCGAGACCTCCCTGATGCCCGTGGAGCTCCGGCTCGGCGCCCGGTCCGCCCACGTCACCGCCGGTCCGGTCCTCACGCTGCGGGGGCGGCTCGGTCCTGGGCTGCCGCTGAGCGATCCCGGCCTGGTCGGCTACACGCGCGGGGCCGGCGGCGTGCTGCGGTCCTGCGTACGGACCCGCGGGCGGGCCCGGCTGCACGCGGCGCCGCCGATGCGGCTGGCCGTCGAGCCGCGCTCGGCCCATCCGCTGGCCGGCCGGCTCCGCGAGCTGGGGCTCGACGGCGCCCGCCCGCTGCTGTGCCTGTCGGCCACCACCCGCCAGGCGCTCCGGGACGCCGCCGTCCCGGTGTACCCGGCCTGACGGAGGAGCCATGTCCGCCCGGATCGCCGCGATCATCGCCCACGCCGAGGTCCTGCGTGCGGACGCCCGCGCCCTCGCCGCCTGCGCCGAGCGCCTGCGCGCGGTCGAGGCGGGGCTGAGGGCCGGCGGCGGGGCGCCGGACTGGCTGCACGCCTCGGTGACCGCTCACCTCGCGGCCTGCGCGACGGCCGCCGCCGACCTGGAGGCCGCCGCGCGGCGGCTGAGCCGCTACGCGGAGCAGGCACGTCCCTGATCGGGACGCCTCGCGCTATTCGGTGTTGCTAGGTACTGGTAGTCAGTGTTACTTTGTACCAGTAGTCAGCAGCACCGAGTAGCTGGAAGGAGGTGCTCCATGGGCAAGCTCGTGACGGAGATGCTCAAGGGAACGCTGGAGGGCATCGTCCTGGCGATCCTGGCCGGCCGCCCCGCCCACGGCTACGAGATCACCGCCTGGCTGCGCGACCAGGGCTTCACCGGCATCGCGGAGGGCACCGTCTACGCCCTGCTGGTCCGCGTCGAGCAACGCGGCCTGGTCGACGTGCGGAAGGTCCCCTCGGAGAAGGGGCCGCCGCGCAAGGTCTACTCCCTCAACGCCCAGGGGCGGGAGTACCTGGAGGAGTTCTGGAGGACCTGGAGCTTCCTCGCCGGACGACTCGACCAACTCCGTGAAGGAGACCCGCAGACATGACCCCAGAACCCGGCGAGCCCAAGAGCCGCTACCTGCACTACCTGGAGATCCTCACCGGATCCCTGGAGGAGAAGAAGCGCTGGAGGCAGTACAAGGCCCGCGTCAAGCGGCTGCCCGACGACTACCGCATCGCGGTCGAGGCCCTGGAGCGCTACCTCATGCACTTCGGGCCGGCCGACGGCCCCGGCGCGATGACGATGTACGAGGACGTGGCCGACCTGTTCGAGCGGAGCGCGGCCGACGGCACCCCGATCCGCGGCATCTTCGGGGACGACCCCGTCGAGTTCGTCGAGGCGTTCATGGCCAACTACCCCCTCGGCCAGTACCGCGCCCGCGAGCGCGCCCGCTTCACCAGCGCCGTCGCCCGCGCCGCCGGCGACGCCACCCCATCACGAGACAGGACACAGACATGACGAACCGGCGACCCCCGGCGATCCAGGTGCACGGCCTGGAGAAGTCGTACAAGGAGCTGCGCGTGCTGCGCGGCGTGGACTTCGAGGTGGCGCGGGGCGGCATCTTCGCCCTGCTCGGCTCCAACGGGGCGGGCAAGACCACCGTGGTGAAGATCCTGTCCACGCTGCTCAAGGCCGACGCCGGCACCGCCCGCGTCAACGGCTTCGACGTGGCCACGCAGGGCGCGGACGTACGCGAGTCCATCAGCCTCACCGGTCAGTTCGCCGCCGTGGACGAGATCCTCAGCGGGCGGGAGAACCTGGTGCTGGTGGCCCGCCTGCGGCACGTGCGGAATCCCGGCGGGATCGCCGACGATCTGCTCCGCCGGTTCTCGCTGACGGACGCGGGCGGGCGGAGGGTCGCGACGTACTCCGGCGGCATGCGCCGGCGCCTCGACATCGCGATGAGCCTGATCGGCGACCCGGCGGTCATCTTCCTGGACGAGCCCACCACCGGGCTCGACCCCCAGGCCCGCATCGAGGTCTGGCAGGCCGTCAAGGACCTGGCGGCGGGCGGCACGACGGTGCTGCTCACCACGCAGTACCTCGACGAGGCCGAACAACTCGCCGACCGGATCGCGATCCTCCACGAGGGCCGCATCCTCGTCGACGGCACCTTGGACGAGCTCAGGCGGCTGCTCCCGCCCGCCAAGGTCGAGTACGTCGAGAAGCAGCCCACCCTTGAGGACGTCTTCCTCTCCCTCGTCGGCACGAAATCCTGAGGAACTACGATGGCCAAGCATTTCCTCGGCGACACCACCGTCCTGCTGGGGCGGTCCCTGCGCCACATCACCCGCAGCCCCGACACCATCGTCACCACCGCGATCATGCCGATCGCCATGATGCTGATGTTCGTCTACGTGTTCGGCGGCGCGATCAGGACAGGGTCGGACACGTCGTACGTGAACTACATGCTGCCCGGCATCCTGCTCATCACGGTCGCCTCGGGCATCGCCTACACCGCCTACCGGCTGTTCATGGACCTGCGGGGCGGCATCTTCGAGCGCTTCCAGTCCATGCCGACCGCGCGGTCGTCGGTGCTGTGGGCGCACGTGCTGACCTCGCTGGTCGCCAACCTCGTCTCGCTCGCGGTGGTGATGCTCGTGGCGCTGCTCATGGGCTTCCGCTCGGGGGCGGGAGTGCTGGCGTGGCTGGCGGTGGCGGGCATCCTGACCCTGTTCACGCTGGCGCTGACCTGGATCGCCGTCATCCCCGGACTGACGGCCAAGACCCTGGAGGGCGCGAGCGCGTTCTCCTACCCGCTCATCTTCCTGCCCTTCCTCAGCTCGGCCTTCGTGCCCACCGACACCATGCCCGGCCCGCTGCGCGTCTTCGCCGAGAACCAGCCGGTGACCGCCATCGTCAACGCGGTCCGCGCCCTGTTCGCCGGGCAGCCGGCCGGTGACGACATCTGGGTCGCCCTGGCCTGGTGCGCCGGCATCCTCGTCGTCGCCTACGGCTTCGCCATGGCCATCTACCGCCGCAGGATCTCCTGAGATCCGCATGTCCTCAGACGCGATATATCGCAAGCAAGGAGCGATCGTGACCGCCCTCCCCCACACCATCCCCGCGATGCCCACCACGCGGCAGCCCGGCTGTCCCTTCGACCCGCCCAAGGAGCTGGTCGAGGCCCGCGCGCACAGCCCGATCAGCCGCTTCCCCTTCCCCGACGGCCACCAGGGCTGGATCGTCACCGGCTACGACCTGGCCCGCGCGATCCTCGCCGACTCCCGGTTCAGCTCCCGCAAGGAGCTCATGAGACACCATCCGACCATCGACTACGGCGACATCGAGGTCCCCCCGGCGCCGCCCGGCGAGTTCCTCCTCATGGACGAGCCCCAGCACAGCCGCTACCGCAGGCCGCTGGTCGGCAGGTTCACCGTCCGGCGCATGCGGATGCTGACCGAGCGCGTCGAGCAGATCACCGCCGAGCACCTGGACGCCATGGAGCAGGCCGGCCCGGCGGCCGACCTGGTCACCGCCTTCGCCAAGCCCATCCCGGCCGTCGTCATCTGCGAGCTGCTCGGGGTGCCGTACGAGGACCGGGGCCGCTTCCAGGAGAACATCGACACGTTCCTCGGCGGCGAGGCCGGCGACGAGGAACTGCTCGCCGCCTACGCCGCCACCCAGCAGTACCTCGCCGAGCTGGTGGCCGCCAAGCGCGCCCACCCCACGGACGACGTGCTCAGCGACCTGACCGACGGCGACCTGACCGACGAGGAGCTGAAGGGCATGGCCCTGATCCTGCTGTCGGCCGGCTTCGACACCACCGCGAACATGCTCGCCCTGGGCACCTTCGCGCTGCTGCGGAACCCGGAGCAGCTCGCCGCGCTGCGCGCCGACCCGGGCCTCACCGACCAGGCCGTGGAGGAGCTGCTGCGCTACCTGAGCGTCGCCAAGCAGTTCTCCCGGGTCGCGCTGGAGGACGTCGAGCTGGCCGGCCACACCATCGAGGCCGGCACGACGGTCATCCTGTCCCTCAGCACCGCCAACCGCGACCCCGACCGCTTCCCCGACCCCCACACCCTCGACCTGCGCCGGAAGGACGGCGCCCACCTGGCCTTCAGCCACGGCATCCACCAGTGCCTGGGCCAGCAGCTCGCCCGCGTCGAGCTGCGCGTCGCCCTGCCCGCGCTGCTCCGCCGCTTCCCCACGCTCCGGCTGGCCGTGCCGGCCGGGGAGGTGGCGCTGCGCCCGGAGACCGCCGACATCTACGGGGTCAAGAGCCTCCCGGTCACCTGGGACGCCTGACGGCGGACCCAGCGGTCAGCGGGCGTCCGTGACGATGCGGGCGTCGGGCCCGGGGAAGACGAGGGACTCGCGCTCGGTGTCCAGCCAGCGCACCAGGTAGGGGGGCGAGCCGTCGGTGTGCTCCACCGCCACGACCACGCCCTTCCTGCGGATCTGGTCGCCGGACGTACGTTCCACGATCAGCCGGTCTCCCACGGTGGCCTTCATGGCAGGCTCCTTGTCTCCGCTGTGCTCAGGGCCGGTTCCCGTCCCGGTTCAAGCCTGCGCCGGCGGGCTCGCGGGCGGCAGAGCCGGAGGTCTCCGGGCGGGAGGACGTTCGTCCCCTGGACGCCCGCCAGGTCTTGTGCGCGGTGTCGGCCGCGACCATGACGGGGATCGCCAGCAGCGCGAGCGCCCAGCCGGCCGGGCCGGGGAACGTCCCGCCGAGCAGGCCCGCGACGGGCGGGACGCCGAGGAAGACCAGGAGCAGCACCGCCTCGAAGGCGACCGCGCCGAGCAGCAGCGGGTTGGCGCGCCCGCGCAGCCGTCCGATCCAGCGGGACTCGCTGCGGCAGGCGAAGGCGTTGACGAGCTGGCCGAGCACCACGGCGGCGAACGCGGCGCCGGAGGCGGCGCCGAGCACGCCGGCGTCCGGCGCGGCTCCCAGGTGCCAGCCGCTCAGCAGCAGGACGCCGAGGAAGGCGGCCATCTCGGCGATCGCCTGAGCCGGGCCGAGGACGCCGAACACCCGCACGAGCAGCCGCCGGTCGATGAGCCCGCCGGCGCGGGCGGGGCCCCGCATGGTGCGCGGGTTGGCCGGCTCGGCGCCCAGGGCGAGAGCGGGCAGCAGATCGGTCCCGATGTCCAGGGCGAGCACCTGCAGCACGCTCAGGGCGAGGGGCACGGTCCCGCCGGACAGTGCCCAGACGGCGAACGGGGTCAGCTCGGCCACGTTGTCGGTCAGGTGGTAGGTGAGGAAGCGCCGCACGTTGGCGTAGGTGGCGCGGCCCAGCTCGACGGCCGCCACGATGGTCGCGAAGTGGTCGTCGAGCAGGACGAGGTCGGCGGCCTCGCGGGCGACGTCGGTGCCGGAGGCGCCCATGGCGATGCCGATGTCGGCCTCGCGCAGCGCGGGCCCGTCGTTGACGCCGTCGCCGGTCATCGCGACGACGTGGCCGCGGGCGCGCAGGGCGCGGGCGATGCGCAGCTTGTCCTCGGGCGTCACGCGGGCGACGACGACGCCGTCGCGGTCCAGCAGCTCGCCCAGGGCCGCGTCGTCGTCGGGCAGTTCCGCGCCGGTGACGACCAGCCGGTCGGGGCCGAGCAGGCCGACCTCGGCGGCGATGGCGCGGGCGGTGCCCGGGTGGTCGCCGGTGACCATGGCCAGCCTGATCCCGGCGGCGCGGCACTTCTGGATCGCCTCGGCCACGTCGTCGCGAGGCGGGTCGTACAGGCCCACCAGGCCGAGCAGTTCGAGGTCGCGCTCCTCCGCCGTGTCGCCGCGGGCGACCGCGAGCACGCGCAGCCCGCGTTCGCTCATCCGGGCCAGCGCGTCCGCTGTGCCCGGTACGTCCTGGCACAGCGGCAGCACGCTGTCCGGGGCTCCCTTGAGCTGCAGCCGGCCGCCCACGACGACGGAGGAGCGGCGGCGTACGGGGTCGAAGGGGTTGCGCGCGGTGATCTCGCCGGTCAGGTCGGCGCCGAGGCGCAGCGCCTCGACGTGCAGGGCGACCTCCATGGGATCGCCGACGGGCTTGCCGTCGCTCATCCGTCCGGTGGAGCTGAGCACGGCCGGGCGCAGCACCTCGGCGGGCGGGCACCGGGGCGCCCAGACCTCGGCCACGGTCATCTCGTTGCGGGTGAGCGTGCCGGTCTTGTCGGTGCAGATGAACGTGGCCGAGCCGAGCGTCTCGACCGCCTCCAGGTGGCGTACCAGGGCCTGGCGGGCGGCCATCCGCTGGGCGGCGCGGGCCAGCGACAGCGTGACCGTCGGCAGCAGCCCTTCGGGCACCAGCGCCACGGTGACGCCCAGCGCGAACAGGAAGCTCTGGCTCGCCTCCATGCCGAGCAGGAGCGCCAGGCAGAAGAAGGCCGTGCCGACGGCCAGGGCGATCCCCGCGACGATCCTGACGACCTTGCCGAGCTGGACCGACAGCGGGCTGGGCGGCCGGGTCGCCTCCTGCGTGAGCCGGGCGATCCCGGCCAGCCGGGTACGCCCGCCGGTCGCCACCACGACGGCCTCGGCCTCGCCCTCCACCACGAACGTGCCGGCGAAGGCCGGATCACCCGTACGCGGGCGGGCGGGGACGCTCTCACCGGTCAGCGTCGACTCGTTGACCGCCAGGGCGTGCGCCTCGGTCAGCTCCAGGTCGGCCGAGATCCGGTCCCCCGCCTCCAGCAGCACCACGTCGCCGACGACCAGCTCGGCCGCGCCGACCAGCCGGCGGCGGCCGTCGCGGCGCACCACGGCGTTGGCCGGGATGAGCTCGCGCAGCTTCTGCGCGGCCTGGTCGGCGCGGTATTCCTGGGCGAAGGCGAAGCCGCCGTTGAGCAGCACGACGACCACGATCGCCACGGCGAGCTGCGGCATGCCGGCCAGCAGCGCGAGCGCCGACGCGCCCCACAGCAGCAGCGCGAAGAAGTGCGCGAGCTGGCGCACCAGCAGCACGATCGGGCGCGTACGGCGGGGCGGCGGCAGCACGTTGGGCCCGTCGGCGGCCAGCCGGGCCGCCGCCTGGGCCGTGGTGAGCCCTTGCCCGCTGTGGGACACGGTGAGGGGGATCATGTCGGCCGGCTCCGGTCAGGCCATGCGCCGGGCCATCTCGACCAGCCGGTTGGCGTAGCCCCACTCGTTGTCGTACCAGCCGAACACCTTCACCAGATCGCCGCTCGCCTGGGTGAGGGCGGAGTCGAACACGCAGGAGGCGGCGTCGCCGACGATGTCGCGGGAGACGAGCGGGTCGGTGCTGTAGCGCAGGATGCCGCGCAGCTCGTTCTCCGCGGCCGCTGCGAAGGCGTCGTTGACCTCCCGTGCCGTCGCGGGACGGCTGAGCTGGGCGGACAGGTCGGTGATCGAGCCGTCCTCGACCGGCACCCTGATCGCGATGCCGTCGAGGCGGCCGTTCAGCTCGGGGAGCACCTGGCCGACCATGCGGGCCGCGCCGGTGGTGGTCGGCACGATGTTGACGGCCGCCGAGCGGCCCCGGCGCGGGTCCTTGTGCGGGGCGTCCAGCAGCACCTGGTCACCGGTGTAGGCGTGGATGGTGGTCATGAAGCCGCGGACCAGGCCGAACCGCTCGTGCAGCACCTTGACCATCGGAGCGACGCAGTTGGTGGTGCAGGAGGCGAGCGAGACGATCTCGTGCCTGGCCGGGTCGTAGGCCGCGTCGTTGACGCCGGGCACGACGGTGGCGTCGAGGCCCTTGCCGGGAGCCGACAGCAGCACCCTGGGTGCGCCGGCCTTCAGGTGCCCGGCCAGGGCGTCCCTGGTGCGGAAGCGTCCGGTGGCGTCGATGACGAGCCCCACGTCGTGAGCGCGCCAGTCGATCCGCTCGGGGTCGGGGCAGGAGGTGACGGCGATCTTGTGACCGCCGACCTCCAGCGTGCCGGGGGACGCGGTGACGGGCAGGTCGAGCGGCCCGTACGTGGAGTCGTGCCTGAGCAGGTGGGCCAGCGTGTCCACGTCGGCGACGTCGTTGACGGCGACCACGTCGAGGACGCCGTCCAGGTCGGTGCGGAGCGCGCGGCGCAGGACGGCTCTGCCGATCCTGCCGAAACCATTGATCGCGATTCTCATGCCCTCATCGTCCGGCGGCCGGGACGGCGTGATCAGAGGCGAGTGTCCCCAGAGGCGCGGGACCTATGGCCTCTCGCCCGCGCCCGCGCCGCGGCGTCGCCCGGCGGTGGGCGGCGGCCAGCGCCCGGAGCTCCTTCTCGATGTCGCGGGCGAGCCTCCCGACCTCGGGCGCGCTGTCGTGGTCGCCGGTGACGCCGAAGGCGACCTGGTCGCAGTAGGAGAAGACGGACACGCCGGTGCGCAGCCGGGTGGCGATGGGCACGTACGGCAGGATCTCCCGCACCCGCCGGCCGAGCAGGTAGAGCGGCACGCGGGGGCCGGGGACGTTCGTGGTGACGGTGACGATCTGGCGTTGCGGGAGGCGCGCGGCCAGCCGCGTCGCCCACGAGATGGGCGGGAACGGCTCGTGCCTGGCCAGGGTGGTGAGCGCCTCGCCCGCCTGCGCCTCCCCACCGGCCTTCAGCTCGGCCAGGTGCTCGTGCGCGGCGCGCAGCCGTTCGGCCGGGTCGGCCAGGTGGACGGGCAGGAAGGCCAGCAGCAGCGAGATGCGGTTCTCGCAGACGCCCTCCTCGCCGGGGGCGCGTACGGAGACGGGGACGAGGGTGCGGACCGCCCGCGGATGCGGCTGCTCGCCGCGCCGGCGCAGCAGGGAGCGGTAGCCGCCGCTGATCGCGGCCAGCACCACGTCGTTGACCGTCACGCCGGTCCGGTGCGCGATCTCTTTGACCTCGGCCAGCGGGGCGCGGGCGACGGCGTACCGCCGCCGCTCCCCGATCGGGCCGGTCAGCGTGGTGGCCGTCGCCGGCCGCAGCGCGCCGGCGAGGACCGTGAGCCCGCGTACGGCCTCCGCGGCGCGGCGGGCCGTCTCGCGCGGGGAGGCGACCGCGCGGCGGATCAGGCGCGCCTGCTCGACGGGGTTGAGCAGCAGGTCGCGCAGCGCGGCGGCGGTGAGGCTCAGCGCGGACGGCTCACCGTCCGGGGTCCAGGTGTCCTGCGGCAGGCCCGGGGTGCCCTCGGGCGACAGGTCGAAGATCGCGTAGTAGAGCTGGGTGCCGGACACGCCGTCCACCATGCAGTGGTGCACCTTGGACACCACGGCCCAGCGTCCGCCGGACAGTCCTTCGATCACCCAGTACTCCCACAGCGGCCGGGCGCGGTCGAGCCGCTGGGACATGATGTCCGCGATCAGCTCGTGGAAGGGGCCGTCGCCGCCCGGCGGCGCCAGGGCGACCCGCCGGACGTGGTAGGTCAGGTCGAAGGCGGCGTCGTCCACCCAGACGGGCGCGCCGAGGTCGAGCGGCACCTGCCTGGCCTTCTGCCGGTAGCGTTCCACCAGGGGGAGCCTGGCCCGGATGGCGGCGAGGAACTCCTCGTGGGAGGGCGCCGGGCCGTCGAGCACGGCGACCGACGAGATCGCCATGGACACCTCGGGTTCCTCGTCCTCAAGGGTCAGGAAGGCCGCGTCCAGCGGGCTCATGTGGTCGGTCATGGTCATCTCCACCTTCGCGCGTGCCGGGGGTTCGCCCTGAGCGTCCGCCGCCGCGGGCCGGCGGGACAGGGCGGAAGGTCCCGGTCGCGTCCGCCGTTGTGCCCATGGAGGAGGCGCGGATTTGCCTCCTCGGGTACCCCTGGGGGTATAGTGGGCGCATGGAGCTGAACCAGAGCATGGTGGGCGACGCGCTGACCCGACTCAAGCGGGCGCACGGCCAGCTGGCCGGGGTCATCGCGATGATCGAGGCGGGCGAGGACTGCACGAAGGTCCTCACCCAGCTCGCGGCCGTCTCCAAGGCACTCGACCGGGCCGGCTTCAAGATCGTCGCCACCGGCCTGAGGCACTGCCAGGACAGCGAGAGACGCGGTGACGAGCCACCCATGAGCGTCACGGAGCTGGAGAAGCTCTTCCTGGCGCTCGCCTGACACCCCGCGGTCACGGGACCTGCCGTGACCGCGTCTTTTTGACCTTTACATACCCTGGGGGGTATAGCGACCATGGAAGTCCTGTCGTTCCGCACGCCCGGCCTGGGCGACCAGACTTACCTGCTGACCCACGACGGCCGCGGGGTGCTCGTCGATCCGCAGCGCGACATCGGCCGTTTCCTCGACGCCGCCGCCGAGCGGGACGTCGAGCTGCGGTTCGTGCTGGAGACCCACCTGCACAACGACTACGTCTCCGGCGGCGAGCAGGCCGCCCTGCGCACCGGCGCCGAGCTGGTGATGCCCGCCGCCGCGGCCCCCGCCTACCGGCACACGCCCGCCTTCCACCTGGAGGACATCGACGGCGGCGGCGGCCTGGCCCTGCGGCCCGTCCACACGCCCGGCCACACCCCCGAGCACACCAGCTACCTGGTGCTCATCGACGGCGAGCCGGTCGCGCTGTTCTCCGGCGGCAGCCTGCTGGTCGCCTCTGCGGGACGGCCCGACCTGCTCGGACCGGAACGCGCCCGCTCCCTGGCCCGCCTCCAGCACATCTCGCTGCGCCGGCTGGCCGCGCTGCCGCCCGGCACCGCCCTCTACCCCACCCACGGCGAGGGCTCGTTCTGCACGGCGACCGGCGCGGGCCGCCTGACCTCCACCATCGGCGCGGAACTGGCGGACAACCCGCTGCTGGCCGTGGACGACCCGGAGAAGTTCGCCGACACGCTGCTGGCCGCCCCGGCTCCCATCCCGGCCTTCTACCGGCACATGGGCCCGGCCAACACGCTCGGCGTCCCGCCCATGCCACCCGTCCAGGTGCCCGAGCTCGACGAGCCCGCCGCCGGCCACGTCGTGGACGTCCGGCCGCGCGAGGCCCAGGCCGGAGGCATGCTGCCCGGCTCGTACGGCATCGAGCTGGACAACGACTTCGGCAGCTGGACCGGCTGGCTGCTCCCCCACGGCGAGCCGATCACGCTGGTCGCCGGGCCCGGACAGGACGTCACCGAGGCCGTCACCCAGCTCGCCCAGATCGGCGTCGACACCGTCCAGGGCGTCGTACGGGACCTCGGCGACGCCGCCACCCAGACCTACCGGCTCGTGGACCTCGGCACCTTCGTCCGGCTCCTCCGCGAACCGGACGCCCAGCTCCTGGACGTGCGGATGCCCAGCGAGCGGGAGCAGGTCCGCCTGCCGGGCGCGGCCGAGCGTTTCCTGCCCGACCTGTTCACCCAGGGCGTCCCGGACGCGCTCGACCAGGAGCGGCCGGTGCTCGTCGCCTGCGCCTCCGGCCGCCGCGCCGCCATCGCCGCCGCGCGGCTCGCCGGCGCGGGCTACCGCCCGATCGCGCTCACCGGCGCGGGCGTCCCCGACGTCGTTTCCGCCCTCGACCGGCTCAACTAGAAGGAGATCACCCACATGTCCCACATCGACGCCGCCTCCGCCCGCGCCCTGATCGCGGCCAACCCTGACGTCCTCGTCGTGGACGTCCGCACCCCGGCCGAGTACGGCACGGCGCACATCGACGGCGCCGTCAACCTGCCGCTCGACCAGGTCGACGCGCACCTGCGGCGGATCGTCGCCGACGCGGGCGGCCGGCTGCTGCTCATCTGCCAGTCCGGCAACCGGGCCGAACGCGCCCGCGCGGCGCTGAGCGACGCCGGGCTGTCCGACGTCGTCGTCCTCGACGGCGGCATGAACGCCTGGATCGCCTCGGGCGCGCCCGTCAGCCGGGGCCGGGCCCGCTGGCCGCTGGAGCGCCAGGTCCGGCTCGCCGCCGGGAGCATCGTGCTCACCTCGGTCGTGGCGAGCCTCTGGGTCCCCGGCGCGGCGGCGGTCGCCGGGTTCGTCGGGGCGGGCCTCACGTTCGCGGCGCTCACCGACACCTGCGCCATGGGGATGCTGCTGTCCAAGCTGCCCTACAACCGGGCCGGCGGCGTGGACGTCGAGGCCGCGCTGACCCGCCTCTCCCGGGCGAGCGGCTGAGCGGGGCCTTCCCATGACCTGTCGATACCCCCGGGGGTACAGATGATCGTCCTGACCCTGGCCGCCGCCACGCTGATCGGCGTCACGCTCGGCCTCTTCGGCGGCGGCGGGTCGATCCTCGCCGTGCCGGTGCTGGTCTACCTCGCCGGCGTGCCCGCCAAGCAGGCGATCGCCATGTCCCTGCTCGTCGTGGCCGTCACCAGCGCGGTCAGCGCGATCGGGCACGCCCGCGCCGGGCGGATCCGGTGGCGCACTGGGCTGATCTTCGGCGCGGCCGGCATGGCGGGCGCCTACGCGGGCGGGCTCATCGGCCCGTACCTGCCCGAGGCGCTGCTCATGGCCGCCTTCGCGGCCATGATGCTCGCCACCGCCATCGCCATGATCCGCGGCCGCCGCACCCCGCCCGCCGCGCCGGCCCGCCACGAGCTGCCGGTCCTCCACGTGGTCGCCGAGGGCGTCGCCGTCGGCGTGGTCACCGGACTCGTCGGCGCGGGCGGCGGCTTCCTCGTGGTGCCCGCGCTGGTCCTGCTCGGCGGCCTGCCCATGGGCGTCGCGGTGGGCACCTCGCTGCTCGTCATCGCCATGAAGTCCCTGGCCGGCCTGGCCGGGTACCTGCACAGCGTGCCCATCGACTGGTCGCTGGCGCTCCCGGTGACCGCCGCCGCCGTCGTCGGCGGGCTCGCCGGCGGCGCACTCGCGGGCCGGCTCGACGCCGACAGGGCGCGCGTGGCGTTCGGCTGGTTCGTGCTGGTCATGGGCGCCTTCGTCCTCGTCCAGCAGGTGCCGTCCGCGCTGCCGCCCGCCGCCTGGTGGGCGGCGGCGGCAGCGCTGGCGGCCTCGGTGGCCGTAGTCCTCGTCCTGCGGCGGCGGTCCCTCGGCAGGGAACGGCCCTAGCGGGGCCTCACCACCGCGACCGGGCAGGTCACGTGGTGCAGCACGCCCCGGCTGACGGAGCCGAGCACCGCGGAGGCCAGGCTCCCCAGCCCGCGCGAGCCCACCACCACCAGGTCGGCCGCGGCTCCCGCCCTGGCCAGGACTCCCACCGGATGCCCGGTCAGCGCCTCGTCGGTGATCTCCACGTCGGGGTTCTTCTCCCGCCACAGAGCCACGCTCTCCGCCACCGCGCCGGTCTCCTCCTGGTAGACGTTCACCAGGAAACTGTTGTACGCCGCCATGTACGGGGAGAAGACCGGCGTCTGCCAGGCGTGGACGACGTGCAGCGGGATGCCGCGCGCCCGCGCCTGCTCGACCGCGTACTGCAGGGCGGCCTCCGAGTGGGGCGAGCCGTCGTAGCCGGCGACCACCCGGCCGTACGTCGTCGTGGCGGCGCCGCGGACAACCACCACCGGCCCGGCGGCGTGCCCGGCCACGGCCATGCCGACCGAGCCGACCAGCAGCCCGGTGAACCCGCCGAGCCCCCGGCTGCCCAGGACCACGCTGTCGGCGGACCCGGACTCGGCGATCAGGACCTCGGCCGGGTTCCCCGGCAGCAGCTCGGTGCGGACCTCGACGCCGCCGGCCAGGTCACGGGCCAGGTGACCCGCGGTGGCGAGCGCTTCCACACAGCGCTCCGGGGCGGCCTCGTCCCGCGGGCACAGCCCGCACACGTGCACCAGCCGCAGCCCCAGGCCACGGCGGACGGCATCGGCCGCGGCCCATTCCACGGCCGCCGTCGCCGGGGCGGAGCCGTCCACGCCCACGAGGATGTGTCCGTTCATCGCGCACCTCCGCTGCGTCGGATCTGTCACGCTCAGCGTCGCGCGGGACGCCCGATCACGCCGGAGGACGAGGTCCCCTGGACGAGTGTCTTTGGTCCTCCCGCGTCGCCCTCGGCGGTGATCCCGCCGTGCACCACCGCGACCGGGCACGGGGCGTGGTGCACCATGGCCTGGCTGATCGAGCCGAGCAGCAGGCCGCGCACCTCGCCGAGCCCGCGCGCGCCCACGACCAGAAGACGCGCCTCGCGGGCCCGGTCGAGCAGGGCGGGACGCGCCTGCGCGCCGGTCACCTCGACGTCGCCCCGGAGCTCCGGGTACAGGCGCTGCCAGAAGCCGAGCTCCTCCCAGGCGAACCCCGCCGTCTCCGGGCCGGGCTCGCCCGCGTCATGGCCCCGGCCGCCGGCGATCAGCGCCGTGAGCGGCGCGTCCAGCCTCTGGGCCTCCTGCGCGGCGAAGCCGAGGGCGGCGGCGGACGCTCGCGAACCGTCGAACCCCACCAGCACCTCACCGGCTCCGTCCGCCTCCCGCTGATCACGCATGACGATCACCGGGCAGGCGGCCCGGATCGCGACGGCGGTGCTCGTGGAGCCCGCGACCAGCCCTCCGAGAACGCCGTGGCCACGGGTTCCGACCACGATGAGCGCCGCCTCCGCCGACAGCTCCGCCAGGACCGTGGCCGGCGATCCGCGATCGGTCAGGGTGTTCACGGGCACGCCCGCGTAGTGGCGTCCGACCCAGGCGGCGGCGGACCGTGCCAGCCGCTGCGCGGGCCGGCGTACCAGGTCGAGCGGCACCAGTTCGCCCGGCCACTCGTGGTAGGGCCAGTCCCAGGCATGGCACACCGTCAGCGGCAGCCCTCTGGCGGCCGCTTCCGCCGCGCCCCAGCGCAGGGCCCTTCCCGAAGACCACGACTGGTCGTATCCCACGACGACGCCGAGTTCGTTGTCCATCGCTGCCTCCCAGGGGTTCCGCCTTCACCTTCGCCCGGGCGGACGCGACGGGTCAGGGCCGTCCCTCCCCGCTTCCTGGGGCTTTGGTCCCGCTACGACCCCGGCATCATGCCCGGCCATCGCGGGGCGCAGGGCAGGTCCCGGTCCCCGAACCACTGGCCCATGTACCGCCACATCAGGCGGACCTCCGCCCGCTGCTCGTCGCGCACCTGGCGGGCGAAGTCGGCGACCTCGGCGTGCCGCGCCTCGCCGTGCATGAGGAGCTGCTGCGACATCATGATCGCCATCATGTGGTGCGGGATCATGTACTGCAGGAACGTCTCGTCGAGCCGATCTCCCGACAGCCCCGACAGGTCGGGCATCGTGCTCCCGCGCGGGCTCGGCGCCGGGCTCCGCGGATACCACCGCTCCAGCCAGCCCTTCATCGTGCCCACCTCGGCGGTCTGCGTCCTGACGATGGACTGCCCGAGTCGCCGCAGCTCGGGCCGCTGGGAACGGTCCAGCTGCCGCGCCGCCGCGATGGCGTCCTCGTGGTGCGGCACCATCTGCGCCAGGTAGTCGTACTCGCCGGCGACGGGACGGAACTGCCTGGCTCCCGGGCAGACCGGTGACGGACCTGTGGGCGAAGGACTCGGGTACGGGGTCCCTGAACCGGCGGCGATGACGGCCAGGAGTGCTCCGGCGGCCATCGCGGCCTTCGTACAGCGTCGCTTCATACGTCCCCCTGACGTCGATTCGACACCTACCTCCCACAGTACGAGATGTCACATCCTTCAACTGGCTTTGCCCTTTCCCCGGTTATCGGCTACCCGGTCCAGGCAAGCCCTCTCCTGATGGCCGCAGGTATCCGCACCCGGCCCAGGAGGTCGAGATGATCGCCTTGTCCGCACGCGCGCTCCTCACCGGCGCTTTCACCCTGGCACTGAGCACGCCCATGGCCGGCGCGCTCGCCGCCTCCGCCGCACCGGTGGACCCGCCCAGCCCGCAGACCCAAAAGGACCTCGAACAGTCGATGCGCGGCGAGGCGTTCGCCAACGCCGCCTACCGGCTGTACGCGGCGCAGGCCGAGCGGGAGAACCTGCCGTCCGTGGCCCGCCTGTTCGAGCGGACCGCCGACGTCGAGCTGGGCGAGCACTTCAGGGAAGAGGCGGCGCTGAGCGGCCTCGTCCGCGGCGACGCCGAGAACCTGCGCGCCGCGGCGGCCGGGGAGACCTACGAGTCCCGCAGGATGTACCCCGGCTTCGCCCGGGAGTCCGAGACCGGCGGCGACAGCCGGGCGGCCGAACGCTTCTCCGAGATCGCCCGCGACGAACGCGGTCACGCGAAGGCGTTCGGCGCCGCGCTGCGCGCCGTCGAGTCCGGCCGGGGCGCGGTGCCGGAGCCTCCCGATGCCGAGGCCGGGCAGGTCCCCCAGGGGCCGCCCGAGGTCCGCGCGCAGCGCACCAAGGCCGACCTGGACGCCGCCATGCACGGCGAGGCGCTCGCGTACGCCAGGTACCAGCAGTACGCCGAGCACGCCGAGGACCCGGCCGTGGCGAAGCTGTTCCGCGGCAGCGCCGACGTGGAGCTGCACGAGCACTTCGCCGGCGAGGCCAAGTTGGCCGGCCTGGTCGGCGGCACGCGCGCCAACCTCGCCAAGGCCGTCGCCGGCGAACGGTACGAGTCCCAGACCATGTATCCCACCTACGCCGGGCGCGCCGAGGCGGCCGGCGACAGCCAGGCGGCCGAGCGCTTCTCGAACAACGCCGAGGACGAGGCCGGGCACGCCCGCGCCTTCCAGCAGGCGCTGGACGAGCTGTCCTGATCACGCGACGGCCGGCGTCCCACCAGGGAGGAAACGGACATGTTCTTCGGTCTGCCCTTGCACCCGCTGGTGGTGCACGCCGCTGTCGTGTGCCTGCCGCTCGCGGCGCTCGGCACCGTCCTGATGGCGTTCTGGCCCGCGGCGGCCCGCCGGCTGTGGCCGGCGGTGCTGTTCGTCGCCACCATCGCGCTGATCGCCGTGCCGCTGTCGATCAGCAGCGGCGAGACGCTGGCGGACACCGTCGGGGAGAACGCCCTCATCGAACTCCACGAGGAGCAGGGCGAGCAGGTGCTGCCGTTCGTCATCGCGCTCTGGCTGGCCACACTGGGCTTCTCCCTGGCGCCCCGCTTCATGGGGTACGGCGCTCGCTCGGCGCCCCACGGAGGCGCCGCCGCGCGTCCGCGGTGGCACACCGGCGTGATGGTCGTCCTGGTGCTCCTGGCCCTGGCCGGCGGGATCGGGGGCACCGTCGCCATCGTCCGGGCGGGCCACAGCGGAGCCGAGTCCGTCTGGACCTAGTGCCGCTGGACCTAGTGCCGCGGCAGGCGGCGTTCGCCTCGTTTCCGTCGTGCTTGTCCTACGAGGTGCAACTCATGGTTGCGCGATGCCGACCTTCTGGGTAACCTGATGTGCAACCAAAGGTTGCAGGAGGGTGGCATGGAGTTCGGGACCATCGAGCGCGAGATCTACATCGAGGCGTCGCCCGAGATCGTCTTCGAGGTGGTGAGCAGTCCCGGCCACCTCAAGGAGTGGTGGCCGGACGACGCCCGGTACGAGCCGGTGCCCGGGTCGGCGGGGGAGATCGTCTTCGGTGACCAGGACGCCGGCGGGGTGGTGGTGCCGTTCACCGTTGTCGACGCGCGGCCGCCGCGGACGTTCTCGTTCCGCTGGACACACCCGGCCGGCGAGGCCGCGGCGGAGGGCAATTCGCTGCTGGTCACCTTCGACCTGACCCCGTCGGGGCGCGGGACGCTGCTCAAGATGACCGAGACCGGCTTCCGCGAGATGGGCTGGGAGGCCGCCGTCCTCGAGCAGCAGTACAAGGAGCACGACACCGGCTGGGACTTCTATCTGCCGCGGCTGGCACCGTACGCGGCGACGCTGGAGGCGCGGCCATGAGCACCGCGACGGCGGAGCACGTCGACGACGACCTCTGGTCCGCGATCGGGGACCCGACCCGGCGCCGGATGCTCGACCTGCTGCTCGTCGACGGCGGCGGCACCGCCACCACGCTGGCCCAGCGGCTGCCGGTCACCCGTCAGGCGGTGGCCAAGCACCTGGGCGTCCTCGAACGGGTCAGCCTGGTCCGGGCGACGCCGGCGGGCCGGGAGAAGCGGTACCGGGTGGACGACGCCCAGCTCGCCCGCGCCGTGGCCCAGCTGACGTCGGTCGGGTCGGCGTGGGAAGCCCGGCTGCGGCGCATCAAGCGGATCGCCGAGGCGATCCAGCGCACCCAACAGGACTGACGAGATCAAGGAGATTCGACATGGTGGACATTCTGCACAGGGTCGGGGTCAGGACCACGACACCGGAGAAGGTGTACGACGCGTTGACGACCGTCGAGGGCCTCGCCCGCTGGTGGACCGACGACACGAAGGGGAACGGCGACGTCGGTGGCGTACTCGAGTTCCGGTTCCCGGCCGGCGGCTTCGACATGGAGGTCGTCGAGCTACGGCCGTCCGAGCGGGTGGCGTGGCGGGTGGTCGACGGCCCCGAGGAATGGATCGGGACGACGATCGACTGGGACCTCCGCCAGGACGGCGATTACACGATCGTGCTGTTCAAGCACCAGGGCTGGAAGGAGCCGGTGGAGTTCATGCACCATTGCAGCACCAAGTGGGGCTCGTTCCTGATGAGTCTGAAGTCCCTGGTGGAGACCGGCGAGGGCGCGCCGTCGCCGCGGGACGTGCGGATCAGCGACTGGCACTGAGCCGGTGTTCACGAGGACTGGTAGACGTCGGGGACGCCGTCGGCGTCGGAGTCGGCGCTCTCCTCCTCGTGGACGCGCCGGTGGACGCGGGCCCGCAGCCGCAGGATCACCGTCGCGAGGAGCGCCGCGGCGACCGACCCGGCCAGCACGGCCACCTTGACCTGGGCCGCGCTGTCCGCGCCGAACGCCAGGTCCCCGATCAGCAGCGACACGGTGAATCCGATGCCGGCCAGGACGGCCAGCCCCAGCAGGTCGATCCAGGCCAGGCCCTCGGCCAGGGTGGCGCGGGTGAAGCGGGCCACCAGCCAGGTCGCGGCCAGGATGCCGAGGGGTTTGCCCACGAGCAGCCCGGCCACGACGCCGGCCGCGACCGGCTCGGTCAGCGTCCCTGTCAGGCCGCTCAGCCCGCCGAGCGCGACCCCGGCGGAGAAGAACGCGAAGACGGGGACGGCGACCCCCGCCGAGAGCGGCCGGAACCGGTGCTCGAAGTGCTCGGCCAAGCCGGCCCTGGCCGGCCCGTTCCTCTTCCCGCGGGCCAGGACAGGGACGGTCAGGGCCAGCAGCACCCCGGCCACGGTGGCGTGCACGCCCGAGGCGTGCACCAGCCCCCAGGTGGCGAGCGCCGACGGCAGCAGCAGCCACCACGACCGCACCCCCCGCTGGACCAGCACGCCGAAGACCGCGAGAGGGACGAGGGCGGCCAGCAGCGGCAGGACCGCGAGGTGCGCGGTGTAGAAGACGGCGATGACCACGATGGCGATGAGGTCGTCCACGACGGCCAGGGTCAGCAGGAAGGTACGCAGCGCGTCCGGCAGGGAGCGGCCGATCACCGCCAGCACCGCCAGCGCGAACGCGATGTCGGTGGCCGTGGGGATCGCCCATCCCTGCCCCGCCCCCGCCGGACCGGCGATCGCCAGGTACACCAGGGCGGGCACCACGACCCCGCCGAAGGCCGCCGCCACGGGCACCGCGGCCCGCCACGGGTCGCGCAGGTCGCCGGCGACGAACTCGCGTTTGAGCTCCAGCCCCGCCACGAAGAAGAAGATCGCCAGCAGGCCGTCCGCGGCCCAGGTGGCCAGGTCGAGGTTCAGGTGCAGCGCGGCGGGCCCGACCTCGATCGCGCGCAGATCCTGGTAGGTCTGCGCCCACGGCGAGTTGGCCCAGACGAGCGCGGCGAGCGCGGCGGCCAGCAACAGCGCGCCGCCGATCGTCTCCTTGCGCAGGATGTCGGCGATGCGGCGCGCCTCGGGCCAGCTGCTCCGGTTGAACAGGCGTGGCGCAGGGCGGGTGGAAGTGCCGGGCATGAGTCTCCGCTCGGGTGAGGGTACGGGTCGGTCATCCTGCCGACCAGGCTTCCCGGCACACCTGTCAACAACGTATCAAAACGCACAAAGAGCCCGATCCGGCGGGTCCCGTGCCACCCGGGCACAGACCCGCGAGGACCGGGCAGAGCCTTTGCCTCCCTGTGGGGCTCGTCCCGCCGGCCAGGGGAAGGCTGATCCCCGCGGGAGCAGAAGGTTCCTCTCCGGGGAGGCGGCAGTGAACGACGGGGATGCCCTCCGGCCCATCCTGGTGGGCTACGACGACTCGCCCGAGAGCCGGCACGCGCTGAGCTGGACGGTCGAGGAGGCGCGGCTGCGCAAGCTGCCCGTCCTCGTCTGCCACGCCCTGCACTGGCCGTACGCGCTCAAGCCCCTCTCCACCGAGATGATGGCGCAGATCGAGCAGGTGGCCCAGGGGGTCGCGGACGAGGGCGTCCGCCGCGTCAGGGAACTCGCCCCCGAACTGGACGTCCAGCGGCTCCTCGGACGGGGCACCCCCGCGGCGGTCCTCCTGGAGGCCGGGCGTGAGGCGGAGCTGACGGTGCTGGGCTCCCGCGGGCAGGGAGGGTTCGACGGCCTGCAGGTGGGGTCGGCGGCCGTCCAGGTGCCCGCCCACTGCGTCACCCCGGTCGTCGTCGTACGTCCGCAGCACCGGCCGCGAGGCGACGGCCCCGTCCGGATCGTGGTCGGCCTGGACGGCTCGCCCGCCGGCCTCGCGGCCCTGGACCTCGCCCTGGACGAGGCCGCGCTGCGCCTCGGCGCCGTGACGGTGCTGTGCTGCTGGGCGGACTGCGGATCGACGGCCTGGCCGGAGCCGCTCCCCTTCGTGGACTCCTACGCGCTGCGCAGAGGGGCCGAGGACCGCTTCCGCGAGGTCACGGCGCGCCTGGCCGCCCGCCGCCCGGAGGTGCCGGTCACCGCCGAGTTCGTGACCGAACGTCCCCAGCGCGCGCTGCTCGACGCGGCCGCGGACGCCGCGCTCCTCGTGCTCGGCAACCGGGGGAACGAGTCCCGTCCCAGCCTGCTTCTGGGGCCGGTCACGCAGAGCGCGCTGTTCGAAGCGGGGTGCCCGGTCGCGGTGACCCCCGCGGCCGTGCTGAGGCCGCGGATCACGCCGGACTGACCGCCGTGGAGCCGGCGGATCGAACGGATCCGTGCGGCGCGGCGACGGGCCGAGCGCCGTGCTGTAACGAAACGCGAAGACCGGCCCATGTAAGGGGTGAACGGCACGTCCCCGGCGGCGACGGCGTCAGGGGGATCAGGTACGACGTGGGTCGGGTGGCCTGTGGCCGAAGAGCGGACCGCTGTGCTGGGCGAACGGTACCGGCTCCTGTCGGAGATCGGCAGAGGCGGCATGGGGATCGTCTGGCGGGCCTACGACACCATGCTGGAGCGGGAGATCGCGATCAAGCGGGTGACCATCGCCGCCGACCTCCAGGGCGACGCCGAGAGGCTGCGGAAACAGGCGCTGAAGGAGGCGCGCACCGCGGCCCGCGTGAACCATCCCGGCATCGTCACCGTCTACGACATCCTCGTGGACGAGGAACAGGCGTGGATCATCATGGAGCTGCTGCACGCCTCGTCGATGTCGGAGCTCATCAGGGAGAACGGGCCGCTGCCGGTGGGCCGGGCGATCGCCGCCGGCCGTGAGATCCTGGCGGCGTTGGGCGCGGCGCACGCCGTCGGCGTGCTGCATCGCGACATCAAGCCCAGCAACATCCTGCTGACCACGTCGGGGGCTGTCCTCACCGATTTCGGCATCGCCACCATCGTGGACGAGACGACCCACATCGGTGCGGGAAGCGTGGCGGGAACACCGGGGTACATCGCCCCCGAGCGGCTGCGAGGCCAGGCGGCCACTCCCGCGTCCGACCTCTGGGCGGTCGGCGCGACCCTGTACGCCGCGATCACCGGGCGCGCTCCCTTCGGCGAGCTGGACGAACAGGCGCGGGTCTGGAGTCTGCTGAACTCCGAGCCGTCGCCGCCGGAGAACGCCGGGGCGCTCAGGGACGTCCTGGCGGGACTCCTCGCCCGTGATCCGGGCGAACGCCTGTCCCTGGAGGCCGCCGCCCAAGCACTGGAGGCCATCGGATCGGCCCCGTCACGATCGGCCCCGTCACGATCGGCCCCGTCACGATCGGCCCCGTCACGATCGGCCCCGTCACGATCGGCCCCGTCACGCGACGCCGGCCAGGCGCCGACGCTCGCGGAGTTGCCGCCCGTCGCGCCGGAGAGCGTCCGGCGGCCTCGGCGCCGCCCGGCTCGCGCGTCCGTCGTCGCCGCCGTCATCGCCGTCAGCGTCGTGGCCAGTGCGCTGATCCTGGGGGCGAGGCTCTTCTGGAACAGCCTCACCGTCCCCGCCCGGGAGACCGCGTTCGAGACGCCGAAAGGCTTCACCGCCTACAAGTCACCGACGGGGTGGTCGCTGGCGGTTCCGGTGACCTGGCAGCGGTCAGTGAGCGAGGACGGCAAGGCCGTCACCTGGCTCGATCCCGACACGCGGTCGCGGTTCCTCCGGATCGACGAGTCGATCCAGGAGGACAGGGCCGGGCGGGCGACCGCGCTGGAGATCTGGGAATGGTACGTCCCGCTGCGCGTCCGGAAGGAGCGCGCCTTCCCCGGATACTCCGAGCTCCAGCTTGAGGAGGTCGACTACCGCGGCACGAAGGCGGCCGACTGGGAGTTCCTCAGGCGCGCCCCGTCGACCGGCACGACCCTTCACGTGCTCAACCGCGCCTACCTGCCGGACGAGTCGCACGGTTATGCCATCTACTTCTCCGCCCCCGAGAAGCGTTGGCACGAGGACGTCTACCTGCGCACGTTCCTGGCGACGTTCAGGCCCGCCGACTGATCCGGGCCGGCGGCGCGGGTGCGGCGCCCGGGCGGGGTTCGTGGCGGGGACATGGCACGTGCCCCATGTGCCCGGGACACCGGGCGGGCGAGGCTTCGGGTGTTCGGAGAGCCGGAAGCACCGGCTCGGAGATCCCCGAGAAAGGGAGACGCTCATGACGCGCATGCTCGCCGCCGCAGGGTTCGTGTTCGCTCTGGCCGGCTTCGCCCAGGCCGGTTCCGCCCAGACGGCCGCCGCGGAGACCGTCACGGCCCGGCAGCCGGGTGTCGCGGTGCCGGCCGCGGCGCGCGCCGACCTGCCCGTGCACCGGGGCAAGTTCTGGTTCCACAGCGACTGCGTCACAGCCGGTCAGCAGGGGGTCGATCGGGGCCACTGGTCGCAGTACCAGTGCGCGGAGGGCTGGATGTGGAACCTGTGGACCGACCGCTGACGACCGGGTGACGACGGGCACGGGATGTCCTCCCTCCGGTCATCCCGTGCCCAGGCCCGCGTCGCGGGCCCGGACGATGGCCGCCGCCCGGTCGGGCACCCGCAGCTTGGCGAAGATCGAGCCGACGTGGTTGCGCACGGTCTTGTCCGTGACGAACAGCCGCTGGGCGATCTGCCGGTAGGCGAGCCCCTGGGCCAGCAGGTCGAGGATCTCGCGCTCCCGGGCGGTCAGGGTCGGGAACGCCTCCTTGGCCGGAGCTCCCGAGAAGGCGGCGAACAGCCGGGCCAGGCGTTCGGCCATGTGCGGGCTGAACACCGCGCCGCCGCGGCAGACCGTGCGCAGGGCCAGCAGGATCTCCTCACGTACCGCGCCCTTGAGGAGATAGCCGCGGGCCCCGGCGCGGATCGCCGCCAGCAGGTTGTCGTCGTCCTCGGACATCGTCATGACCAGCACCCGGATGCCGGGATGGGCCCGCAGCAGGTCGCGGGTGGCCTCGATGCCTGACTGTCCCGGCAGGTTGAGGTCCATGACGACGAGGTCGGGGGCGGTGCGGGCGGTCTCGGCCAGGGCCTCCTCGCCGGTGGCCGCCTGCGCCACGACGTCGAACTCCGGGTCGAGGCCGACGGCCGCGGCCAGCCCCTCCCTGAACAGGGGATGGTCGTCGACCAGCAGCACCCGCCAGACGCGCGGCCCGGTCTCACTCATGAGGGTCTCCGAGGGTGGTGGGAAGGGTGGCGGTCACGGTGGTGCCGCCGGGGGCGGTGTCGATCGTGGCCGTGCCGCCGATCTCCTCGGCGCGTTCGGCGATCGACGCCAGGCCGGTGCCTGGCACGGCGCCGGCGTCGAAGCCGGTGCCGTCGTCGGTGACGGTGACGGTGAGCGCGCCGGGGCGCGCGGTGAAGGTCACCTCGACTCCGCTCGCCCCGGCGTGGCGTACGGAGTTGGTCACGGCCTCGGCGGTGATGCGGTAGGCCGCGGTCTCGACCGCCGGAGGCAGGGCGGGCAGCGGGCCGGCCGGATCGGTCACCGTGACCCGTACGGCGTCGGTGGTGAGGCGGTGCGCCAGGATCCGGGTCGCGTCGAGCAGCCCCCGGTCCACCAGGGTGGCCGGGGTCAGCCCGGCCGTGATCCGGCGCACCTCGGCCAGCGCCTCGCCCAGGATCTCGACGGCCTCGCGCAGGTGGGCGTCGGCGCCGGACGGCGGGCCGCACGCCTGCGCGACGCCCAGCCGGAGCCGGACCGCGGCGAGCTGCGGCCCGAGGCCGTCGTGGATCTCGCGGCGCAGCCGCCTGCGCTCCTCCTCGCGGGCCAGCACCAGGCGCTCGCGGGCGGCCCGCGCGTCCTCGGCCAGCCGCAGCGCGGCCAGCGCCGGGCTGGCCTGGTCGGCCAGCAGCGACAGGAGCTCGGTGTCGCGCTCGGCGGGCGTGCTCGCGCCGTCGCGGGCCACCTCCAGGCGGCCGACCACCTGCCCGTGGTGGCGCAGCGGGAAGACCTGTCCCGGTCCGCTCACCGGCGAGCCGGCGGCGGCCAGCACGCGCGGGCCCGCCCGGGTCTCCACGCCGATGCGCGCCCCGGACAGGCCCAGGTCCTCCACGACGCTGCGGCAGATCTGCTCGGGCACCGACCCGGGGTGGGGGGCCTGCTGGAGGCGTACGGCCAGCGCGCGCACGGCCTCGTGCGGGCGGGCGCGCGGGCCGTAGAAGGCCCGCTCGATCGCCATGACGGCGTGCCGCACGACGGGCCGGGCGGCCCAGCCCGCGACCAGGGCGCAGCAGGCCGCGATCACGGTGGCCGCGGTGCGGGTGGCGGGAAAGGCGGCCCACGCCCCGGTGGCGGCGCACGTCGCGGCGATGACCAGCACGGCCAGCACGAACGCGCGGGCCATGCGATGGCTGGTGACGCGCTCCAGCCGCCACATGCCGCCCCGGGAGGCGGCCAGGCAGATCATGGCTCCCCACAGGGTGACACCGGCCGCCCGCGCCACGACGGTCCAGGTCTCCCCCCACAGGTCGGACAGCAGCAGGCAGACGTAGAGCGGGTACGCCGTCGCGATCAGCCCCCGGACCCCGCGCCCCTCACCGGCGGGGGCCCGCCACGCGGCACGCGCCAGGTCGGCGGTCATCGCCACGGTCACGGCCAGAGTCACCCAGTCGAGGAGGGCGTGGCTGTCGTGCAGCAGGTCCAAGGCCCACTCCCCCGCCGCCGTCTCCAGCCACGGGCTGGCGAACCCGGGCAGGCCCGGGGTGCCCAGGGTCCAGATCACCGCGTACTGGACGCTGGCGGCGGTGGCCACCAGCACCACGGCCCGCCGCCAGCGGCGGGAGGCCGAGCCCGGCAGCAGGCACAACGGGAACAGGAGCACGGTCAGCGGCTGGCAGACGGCCCCGGCCGCGGCCAGCAGGAGCGCGGCGGCGGCCACGGGAGCCGCCGGGCCCCGCAGGTGCGCGAGCACGTCGGACACGGCCGGCAGCACGATCCACGTGGCCCCGGCGGCCAGCACCAGCCGGCCCCTGCGGGCCGCGTAGCGGTCGGCGAGCAGCAGCACCGCGACCACGCACACCGGCAGCCCCACCACCAGCCGGGTCACCTCGGCGGTCACCCGGGCCGGGCCGGGCGGTGGCGGCCCCAGCCACCCCCAGTGCGGGAGCAGCACCGCGAACCTCGCCACCAGGACGGCCAGCAACAGCGCCGAGGCCATCCCGGCCAGGTGCGCGCCACGGGTGTGCCACCGGACGGCGGTGGCGGGCTCCGGCGTCAGTCCACCCAAAGGTCCCACGTGCCGAGCTGGATGCGGATGGTCTTCACGCAGGTGGGGTTGGTCCAGTGCCGCTTCCTCACCCCCTCGCGGCCGGCCGCCCGGCACCCGGCCTCGGAGTGGTAGGAGGCGATGTAGCGCTTGGCGTCGGGCCCGTCGGCGGCGGCGGCCCCGGCGGGAGCCAGCGCGGCGCCGGCGATCGCCAGGCAGGTGAGCAGTCGGGAAGAGGTGCGCATGGGAACTCCAGAGAAGGAGCGGTTGCGGAATGTGGTCATCCAGTCGCTCATCGTAGCCGAGCGGACTCCTGTTCTCCGAAGGGATTTCCGCTGCCCACCGGGGTCAGCGAGCGTCGTGGACGTCGGGCAGGTCGCAGCGGCAGCCCCATCGGCGGCGCCAGGCGCCCAGCTCTCCCGCCTCGCGTACGCCGGTGCGGGAGAAGACCGCCCAGGCGGAGCGCCAGAGGTCGTGCGCGGACGCGCAGCCGTCGAGCCGTGACCGCGCCGCGCCCAGGTCCCTGCGGGTGCGGGCGGCCCAGAGCTCGTGCCCCATGTCCTCCCACTCGGCCAGGGCCACGTGGAGATGGTCGACGGCCTGTTCCGGACGTCCCGCCGCGAGATGCGCCTCGCCGAGGGTCCGCAGGGCGAGCGCCGTGCCGAACCGGTCACCCAGCTCGGAGCTCGTCTCCAGCCCCTCGGCGAGCAGCCGCTCGGCCTCGGCCGTCCTCCCGGTGCGGAGCCAGACCTTGGCGAGGGACTGGCCGGTGTAGCAGCGCAGATGCCGGTCGGAGAGCCCGGCCGTCCGCCGGTGGGCCTCCGCGCACCACTTCTCCGCTCCCACGAGGTCTCCCCTGGCCCGGAACACCAGGCCGATGCCGCGGATCGCGATGATCTCCCCGGGCTGGTGCCCGGCCAGGCGGAACACCCGTGCCGCCAGGCTCAGCCGGCCGAGTGCCCGCCGGTCCGCGCCCAGCTCACGGTCCGCGACGCCGAGGCCGTAGACCGCGTGCGCGACGCCCTCGGCGTCGCCGAGCTCCTCGCACATCCGCCGGGCGCGGGTCAGCAGCGGAATCGCCGCCGCGTGCTCGCCGAGCTCCTTGTGCGCGGTCCCCAGGCCGTTGAGCGCGTTCGCCTCGCCGCGCGCGTCGCCGAGCTCCCGGTAGAGGGACAGCGCGAGGGTGTAGTGCCGTTTGGCCTCGGCGAACCGGTCCTCGCAGTAGCGCAGCTGCCCCAGCCCGCTCTCCACGGCCGCCTCGGCCCGGCGGCTGCCGCCGGCGCGGGCGGCCGCGAGGGCGGCGTCAAGCGCCCTTTTCCAGGGGTCGAACCGGTTGCGGACGGCGAAGAGGGCGTGCACCAGCGCTTCGGTGAGAGCGTAGGCCAGCTCGTCGAACCCGGACCGGGCGACCCGCTCGACCAGGCCGACGAGGAACTCCTCCTCGGCGAGAAGCCAGCCGGGGCCGGGGACGACGGCGTGCTCGGTGTGCTGTTCTGGCGGGTGGTGCCTTCTCGGCAGCGCCAGCGGGAGCCGGGCGGCCGTCGTCCCCATCATCCGCAGGCCGGTGACGGCCACCCGTTCGAGCGCGGCGGCCGTCTCCCCGGGAAGCTCCACCTCCGCGGCCCGCTCGGCCGCGTAGACCCGGACGAGGTCGTGAGTACGGTAGCGCACGTCGGCCCCCTGGCCGCCGACGATCTCCAGGAGCCTGTGGTCGGCCAGCTCCTCGACCAGTTCGAGCGCCCGGCCGGGCGGCAGGTCGAGGAGCGCGGCGACGGCCCACACGCCGAACGCGGGCGAGCCCAGCAGGCTGATCAGCCGCAGGGCCCTGCGCCGGTCTTCGACCAGGCCCCGGTATCCGAGCGCGACGCTGGCCCGTACGTCGAGGTCGTCCACGGTCAGCTCGTCCAGGCGGTGACGTTCGTCCGCGAGCCTGCTCGCCAGGTCCGAGATCGCCCAGTGCGGGCGCGTGGCGAGGCGGGCCGCCGCGATGCGCACGGCCAGGGGCAGTCCCGCGCAGAGCCGTACGACCTCGGCGGCGTCGCGCGGCTCGGCCGTCACCCGCTCGTGGCCGGCGACATGGCTCAGCAGGCGCACGCCCTCGGCCTCGGTGAGCACCCGCATCTCCACCCGGGCGGCGCCCGGCAGGCCGGCCAGCCGGCGGCGGCTGGTGACGATCACGCCGCAGCCGGGGTCGCCAGGGATCAGCGGCCGGATCTGCTCCACGCTCCCCGCGTCGTCGAGGACGAGGAGCAGCCGCCGGCCGTACAGGGCCTGCCGGAACCGCCCGGCGTACTCGTCGAGGCCGGCGTCGTCGATGGCATCGTGGCCGGCGCCGGGGCCGTCACTGGGGTCGTCGCGGGGCGCCTCGACGCCCAGGGTCCGCAGCAGCCGCTCCAGCGCCTCCGCCGGCGACAGCGGCCGCGGCTCGATCCCCCGGAGGCCGATGTAGAGCGACCCGCCGGGATAGGAGTCCCGGAGCCGGTGCGCCGCGCGCACGGCCAGGGCGCTCTTGCCGACCCCGCCCTGTCCCGTCACGACGACCACCGGCACCGCGCTGGACCCGGCCCGGGGCTCCCGGACCGACAGGTGCTTCTCGATCAGGGCGAGCTCGTCGTCACGTCCGACGAAGTCGCCGATGTCCGGCGGCAGCGGGCTCGGCGGCCCCGGCAGGCCGGGCAGCAGCCGTACGTCGTCGGTGAGCATGCGCCGGTGCAGCTCCTGCAGCTCGGCGCCGGGTTCGAGCCCCAGTTCGGCGACGAGCTCGGCCCGGATCCGCTGGTAGATCTCCAGCGCCTCGCCCCTGCGGCCCGCCCGGTAGAGCGCGAGCATCAGCTGTGCGCTGAACCGTTCGTGCAGGGAGTGCCGGCTGGCCAGCTCGGACAGCTCGGGGATCAGCGTGGTGGCCCGGCCCAGCGCCAGCTCCGCCTCCGCGCGGCGCTCCTGCGCCGCGATGCGCAGCTCCGTGAGCCGGTCCGCCTCGAAGGCGAAGGGCGGGCAGTCAGGGAAGTCCCCGTACGGCTCGCCCCGCCAGAGCGCGAGCGCCTTCTCGAAGCACTCGACGGCGCGGGCGGGGCCGCCCTCGGCCAGCGCGGCCTCCCCCTCGGCGACCAGCCGCCTGAACCTCGGCGCGTCGATCTCCTCGTCGGCGGCGTCGAGGGAGTAGGCGTGCCGGTGGCCGACGATGCGGCCGGGGCCGAGGGCGCACCGCAGCCGGTACACGTACAGCTGGATGTTGCGCCGGGCCGAGGGCGGCGGGGCGTCGCCCCACATGGCCTCGGTCAGCCAGTCGATGGGGGCCGGGGTGCGCGGCCGTGACAGGAGAAGGGCCAGCAGCAGCCGCTGCTTGCCCGCGCCCCCGATGTCGACGTCCGCGCCCCCGTACGACACGGACATCGGCCCCAGAATACGAAACTCCACTCACGCCCCACGTTCGTGACAGTTCAGCCTTTGACCATCTCAGCGGGCGCGCCACAGTGTCAAGATCACTAATAGGGTACGTGTCTCGCCGACATTTGCCGATATACCGCCGCTATACCGGCCTGCGGGATCCTCGCCCCCAAGCACCACTCACCACCACTGGGGGAACAGTGAAACGACCTCTCCTCGCCGCGCTCGCGGCCGGCTGCCTGACGCTCACGGCACCGGCGACCGCGTCGGCGTCGGCGTCGGCCGGAATCGACGTGCGGACGTACAGGATCTCCTACCTGCAGTATCCCGAGACCGGCAAGGCCCGCGCGCAGCTACGGAACATCACCGTCACCTGGCGCAGGGACCGGGCCGACAAGCGCGTGTGGGTCACGGTCAGCGCGCAGCTCCGCGACTCCGGCCCCGGCGACGGACACTGCGCCCGGATGACGCTGCTGGCGGACAGCGGATATTTCGCCCTGGGGAAGACCACGGTCAAGGAATGCAACGGGGTCTGGCAGACGAGGTCCCTGGCCTCCGAACCGGGCAACTTCGAGCTCGGGACCCAGCTCCTGCTCCAGACGAACCCCAACGGGTCCTGGACCAGCCGGAACCTGACGAACCCCTGGGATCCCTCCCCCGGGCGCTGACGACCGTACGACCGGTTCTGCCTGAGGTCGCGCACGGGGCCCGCGACCTCAGGAACGCCGCACCTCAAGTTCTCGTACTCGCAGCAGCGCCGGGGCCGTCCCGGCGCGTCACGTACCGGAGGGCAGCACGGCCACGGGCGGGTACGCGTACGCGCCGTCGAGGACCGGCCGGCGGGGCAGGTAGAGACGCAGGATCAGGTTGAACCGGCCGGGCGGCACGGGCAGCCAGTTGGCCTCGAAGCCGGCGGGCGGCTCGTGGGACAGGTGAAGGTCGAGGGAGCCGTCCGCGCCGGTGACGAGGCCCGGGTCGTCGCCGCTGATGGAGTAGCGGCCGAACCGGTTCGGGACGAGGAACATGTCGGGGCCGTACGCGGTGAGGGACCAGAAGGCGTCGACCGGGGGCAGGCCGTCCTTGGGGAAGCGGACGCGGTAGCGCTTGGAGCCGTCCAGGGGCAGGCCGTCCGCGCTCGTGGAGGTCCGGGGGTAGATCGCCTCCTCCGCCGGGACGGGGCCCCAGAAGTATCTGGCGACCATCGCCCGTTCGCGGAGTCCGCCGTGGGTGTCCCGCGTGCCGAGGCCCAGGTTGGTGGTCCAGCCGTTGACGGCGCGTGGGGCGGGGGGCTCCAGCTCGCGCAGGCCCGCCGCGGCGGCCTCTTCGAGGAACGCCCGGCCGGTCTCGTCCAGTTCGGCGCCGGGGCGACGGCCGGCGGCGACGCCGAGTCCCGCCACGGCGTCGAGCGCCCGGCGCTGCTCGGCGGTGACGGGCGGGTTGGCGGGCAGGGCGGCGCAGAGCTCGTCGAAGAAGCCGATGCCGTTGCGCCCGGTGTCGTGCGCGCGGCCGGCGGGGGGCGGCAGAGGCGTGCCTCCGGTGTCCCCGGCCAGGGCGCGCAGGTCGATCCCGGCGGCGAGGGCGCCGGCCTCGGCCGCGTCGGCGGCGTCGAGCGCGCGGATCCGGCAGAGGAGGAAGGCGTGGCCGGTGGGGCACGGGATCGGTTCGAGGCCGTCGGGGATCCGGCCGGAGTGTCCGGGGGGCAGGATGGCCCAGGTGCCGCCCCGGCCGCCGGTGGTCCGCGTGCCGAGCAGCCCGAAGCCGCCCATCCAGGCGTCGAGGAGCTGCACGCTGTGGTAGCGGTCGCGGATGCCGGGGAGGGTCAGCGCCAGAGGTCCCGCCCGCAGGTCCAGGACGGCGAGGGCGTAGACGGTGTCCAGGTTGGGCGCGACGATGGCCCGGCTGTCGGGGCCCGAGAGCCGGCGCGAGGCCCACATCCTGTTGACGCCCAGCCGCTGCGCCATGCCCTGCATGATGCGCGTGGTGGCCACCAGGGGGAAGCCGGCGAGGAAGGCGTTCCTGGCGGCCTGGACGCGGGGATCCGCGGCTTCGGAGGCCGGCGGCGGGTCGTCGTGCCAGACGGGTGAGCTCATGTCGGTCCTCCAGGGCCGGTGCGTCGTACGGGGTGCGGGACGACGCGCGCCTCGGGGATCACGACGTCGTCGGTGAGCAGCCATCGGAAGAGAACCCAGCCGCGCGGGTGGCCGGCGGTGTCGAGCCAGTTGGGCTCGCCCGGGTCGGAGTGGGCGACCACGACGCGCAGCGTCCCGTCGGGCGCGAGCGTCGCGCCGCGGGCGTTGAGCGCGGTGGAGCGGCTGCGGTGGTCGAGCGACTGGCCCCACCGGTTGGCGAGGTGGACGCCCCAGTAGCGGCATCGCGGCGGCACCGCCTCGATGACCAGGGCCTGGTCCGGTTCGAGGGAGTACCAGCAGATGACGTAGCCGGCGTCGGGCGTCCCGTACAGGCCGTGGCCCCGGTGTTCGGCGAAGCGGTTGGGCGTGGCCTCGGCCTGCGCGGCGCGCTGCCGTGCCACCCCCGTGGCGGCCGTGACGAACGCGGCGGCGGACTTGGCGAAGGCGGCGAAGCGGGCGTCGTCGAACACCGGATCCGGCCCCGGATCGTCGAGCGCCTCGATCTCGAAGCGCGCGGGCCTGTCGCGGGCGCGGTCCAGGAAGTACTGGCGGGCGATGACCGTGTGCGCTCCGGGTTCGAGCGGGATCCAGTTGCCCGGCCGCTCGTCCGGGGAGAGCGTGATCTCGAACGAGCCGCCGGGGCCGAAGGCGATCCGCTCGTCGTTGAGGTTCGTCACGCGGGTCGGCCCGCCGCCCGCGTTCGTCGCGCCGTAGACGCAGAAGGCGAGGTACGGCACGGTGCCGCGGTCTCCTCGGATGCGGTACGAGCGCCGGCTGGAGATGAGCGCGATGTCGTACTCGGTGTCGGGGTTGTCGAAGAACAGCTTGCGTACCGGGGTGACGCCCGGCAGGAACAGCGGGCGGCCGGAGGCGCGAGTCCCGGCCCGGTCGATCTGGTCGGCCAGGACGTGGAGCACGTAGCGGAAGCCTTCGGCGACATCGGCGCCCGCGTCGGGGCCGGCCAGGCCGGCGACGGTCTCCCCCGCCTCGTCCAGCGCGCGCAGGAGCCGCCTCCAGGACTCGAGGGCGTCCACCATCCGTTCGTTCTCCTCAAAGATAATGGATCTCATTAATAGTGCCGGACGATAGTATGGCCCGGTGTCCAGATCAAGTACCCGTGACGCCCTGCTCCGGCAGGGCGCGCTGCTGTTCGCCCGGCACGGGGTCGCCGACGTGACCACCCGTCAGCTGCACGAGGCGATCGGGGCGCGCAACGAGTCGGCGCTGCACTACCACTTCGGTGGCAAGGACGGCCTGGTCGAGGCCATCCTGCGGATGCACCTGGAGGCCGTCGAGGCGCGCCGCGCCCCGCTGGTCGCCGCCGTCGCCGCCGACGACCGCACCGGCGACCCGCGGGCCCTGGTCCACGCGCTCGCCGCTCCCATGAACGAGGACCTCGGCACCGAGCTGGGCCGGGCCCACCTGCGCCTCGTGGCCAGGCTCAGCCATCCCTCGCTCGCTTATCGGCGGCCGTTCCGGATCGTGGACGCGCCGGCGGGGCTCGCGGTCGCGCGATGGCTGCACGCGACACTCGAACCGCTCCCCCGCCCCCTCCGGCTGGAGCGGCTGGCCATGCTGCGCGCCCAGCTCATCAGCCTGTTCGGCCTGCGCGCCCAGCTGCTCGACGAGTCGGCCCCCGGCGAGCCGCCCATGCCGGCCGAGCTGTTCTTCCGCAATCTGCTCGACATGCTCGTCGCCGGGCTGACCGCCCCGGCATCGGCGGAGACCTTGGCGGCGATCACCGGAGAGTGAGTTAACGGCTTCCATTAGACGGCGGGATGATAAATGCGCACTCGACGATGGGTCAAGCCTTCCGTGTCCGCCGAGGAAAACAATTTTAATTGTTGCCATTAAGTTTCCGGTCGCGCACAATCAGGTGGCATTCGTCGGACTCCCCGAGGAGGTCGCCCCATGAACGCCATGGCTCGCGCCGGGACCGCCCTGACAGCGGCGCTGCTGACGTGTCTGGCCGTGCTGATCCCCGGCACACCGCCCGCCCGGGCGGACACCGAACCGATCCTGTTCGTGCACGGCTACGGCGGCAACGGCGGCCGGTGGAGCACGATGATCGACCGCTTCGAGGCGGACGGATGGCCGGCCGACCGGCTGTTCACCATCGACTACGACAGCACCAAGTCCAACGCCGACATCGCGGCCGACATCCGGGCCAGGGTCGACGCCGTCCGCTCGGCCACGGGCGCGGCGAAGGTGACGATCGTCGCGATGTCGATGGGCTCGCTGAACAGCCGCCACTACCTCAAGTTCCTCGGCGGCACGGCGGCCGTCAGCACCTGGGTCTCCCTGGCGGGCCCCAACCACGGCACGACCGCGACCCGCTTCTGCCCGCAGGACCGGCCGACCTGCCAGGAGATGCGGGCCGGCTCGCCGTTCCTGACCGCGCTCAACAGCGGCGACGAGACTCCGGGCGACGTCGCGTACGGCACGTTCTGGTCCGACTGCGACACGGTCGTCAACCCCGACTCCAGCGTGTCCCTCACGGGGGCCGTCAACACGTACGCGGGATGCCTCTCGCACGCCGCGTTCCTGACCGACGCCTCCGTCTACGAGAAGGTACGCGGCTTTGTGTCCTGAGCGACCGGCACTGGTGTGTCATGCGTGACGACGTCCACCCCCTGCCGCGGCGCCGCTGGGGGGCTCCCCCTCCCGGCGGCATCCGCGCCGGCGACCCGGCCCCCTACGGCTGGGCGCCGCTCGTCATCCTGTTCCTGGTCGGCCTGGTGGACCGGATCGAGGCCGGCCTGCTCAGCGGCCTCCTCCCGCTGATCCAGGCCGAATGGGGCATCGGCGACACCGTCGCCGGGGCGATCCCCACCGGCTCGGCGATCGCGGCGGCGGCGGTCGCCATCCCCGCCGGATACCTCGCCGACCGTTTCAGCCGGACCCGCGTCATCACCGTCATGGTCTTCCTCTGGGCCCTGGCCACGACGGGCAGCGGCCTCGCCCCGGGATTCGCCGTCTTCTTCCTGACCCGCATGGCGCTGGCCGCGGCCGAGCACGTCGACAACCCGGCGACCGGCAGCCTGCTGGCCGACTACTATCCGCCGATCAGCCGGGCGAAGGCGTTCGGCTGGACGCGGATGTCGGCGCACCTGGGCGGGATCGGCACGGTTCTCGGCGCGGTGCTCGGGCAGGCCTTCGGCTGGCGGGCGGCGTTCCTGCTGATGGCGATCCCCGGCCTGCTCACCGCCGCGATCTGCCTGCGGCTGCGCGAGCCGGCCCGCGGCCTCCTCGACCGGGTCACCGCCGGGGCCGCCACAGCCCCCACCGGCGGTGCTCCCCTGGGCGGCGCCGAGCCGCCCCGGGCGACGCCGCCGCGGCTCGGGCGGCAGGTGCGGGACGTGCTCGCCGTACGCACGCTCGTCATCGTCACCGTCGGCCTGGCCACGCTGGGCATGGGCGTCGCCGGACTCTTCTACTGGATGCCCACGCTGATCGGCCGCACCTTCGCCCTGCCGGCCGGGCAGGCCGGAGCGCTGGGCGGCATGGTCACCGTCATCGGAGTGATCACCGGCACCCTCGCCGGGGCGTGGCTGGGACGCCGCGCGCACGTCACCCGCAAGGGCGGCCGGGTGCTCGTCGGCGGCTGCGGCGTCGTCGCGGGCGCGATCGTCATGGCCGTCGCGCTGCTCGCCGCCCCCCGCGCCCTGGTGCCGTTCGCCCTGCTGACGGCCGTCGCGGTCATCCTGATGTCGACGGCCACCCCCAACCTGACCGCGTCGCTCGCCGACGTGATCGGGGCCTCTTCCCGAGGCATCGCCTTCGCCCTCGCCCAGCTCGTCGCCGGGGGCGCCACCGCCGTCGGACCGCTGATCGTGGGCATCCTCTCCGACCGGACCGGCTCCCTCACCACCGCCCTGCTCGTCATGACCCTTCCCGTACTGGTCGGAGGGCTGCTCACCGTGACGGCGCGCGGCCCGTACGAGCGCGACGCGGCCCGCGTCCTGGACTCCGCCCGCGGCACGCCGACAGCGCGTTCTCCCGAGCAGCGCGGCGGCGAGGATGCGTGAGCCGGGCGAAGCGTCGGATATCCAAAGGAATTCCCACGATTTCGGCCACCCCTTTCCCCGTTTATTCGCCTTTCCGATAAGAAGGCAGGTTCCAGAGCCAAGCGTGCGGCAAATCCTGGACCAACCAGCACAGATACCGTAAATCACCCCTTGTGCGACTCCAGAATGTTGCGCATCAGCCAAGAAATGGACGCCCCATGTTCCATGGGGATTAGTTTGGATATAGGTTCTTCAACTCAGGCGGAAGCGTGAACTAAGTCAACGAACAGTCTTCACTCGGGATGGGTTGGGATTCTGTGCGCCAGGACGTGGTTGCGAACCGGTTCCAGCTGCTGACAGCCCCCCGGACCGGCCAAGACCGTCACCCAACCCCTCGGGAGAGTCCTGCTGGAGGTCTTACGCGACCGCGAGCAGGGTCTCAAACAAGCATGAGGGAAGATAGCTTGATCTGACGACCTGCTACGCATTGCCGGCCCGACGACATCGTCGGGTCAGTCGAACCCGCCCTCCTTGACAGCTCTGATGAACGCCCTCCACTCAGTAACCGTGAATGCAAGAGCTGGCCCACGCGGGTCTTTTGAGTCTCGTACGGCCCGGCCGCCATCAGGGAGCTCGGCGACCTCGACGCAGTTGTCACCTGACCCGGAATAGGAGCTCTTTCTCCAGACAAGGAAAGGGTCCATGAGCACCTCCTAGTTCAGTCTCTCGATCAGCTTCGCCAGATACGTCATAGACGAATCTGGACTGAGAGCTGATGACCTTATGAGGTCAAAGATCAGCCTATAACGGGCGAGCTCTTCGCGAGCCTCCAGATAGAGGTCACTCGTCGCCGTCTCGATGTAGACGAGGCTCTGATCGCCCTGTTCCGGGAAGTCCAAGATCGTGAATGGGCCGTCCATCGCGGCGTGAGCGCCGACCGAGTCCGGTAGTACCTGCACGAAGACGTTTGGGCGCGAGGCCACCTCGACGATGTGCTGCAGTTGATTCCGCATCACAGAAGGCCCGCCTACGGCCTTGGTCAGCGCGGCTTCGTCGATCACCGTCCATAGGGTGGGTGGAGCCTCGCCGTGCAGGACGCCCTGTCTCGCCAACCGCGCCTCTACGCGACGATGTATCTGATCGTCGCCCAACACCTGGCTGCCTCTGAAGATCGCGGTTGCATAATCCGCAGTTTGAAACAGGCCAGGCACGCGGAGGTTCTCATACGTGCTGATCATGGAGGCTTCCGCTTCGAACCCTGGAAGAGAACCGCGCCAAATGTCCTGGTACTTGGCCCACCATCCCTTCTCTCGCGATTGACGCGCCAAGGCCAGGATCGCCTCACGCTGCGCCTGATCCGACACGGAGTACAGATCAAGCAACGCCCGGATGTTGCCGAGATCCGGCCTGGTCCACTTGTTGGCCTCCATCTTGTTGAGGCGACCGCGCGACCATTCGAGCCGGCGGCCTGCCTCTTCGACGCTAAGCCCTGCCTGCTCGCGCAGACGGACGAGTTCGGCAGAGAGACGACGACGGCGAACTGTCGGACTTGCCATAGTTCCTCCTCGACCCCAAGCAGGACAATTCTCCACGTTGAAACTTTCGCCTTGAAAGTTTCAGGCCCGCAAGTCACTATGAGGATATTACTCATGACCCTTCGTGATGGAGGCCGCGTGTGAGTGGGCTCGGCACTGGATAGGCAGCGTGCCTATACGCATATATGGGCTGGCACTTGGCAGCGAACGTCTCGTCGCTTGGTGCATGGCAACGCGCTCGCCTTTCAGCGCAATGAGCCGAAGTAGTGCCCAGGGCGTCCTCGGGCGTGGTGACGCAACCACCCGCCCGAGGACTGGATCAGGATTTGGGAGCTCCCTGACCTATGAGGAACCTTAACCCCGTCGTCCCCAACCCCGTACACGAGGACAGCGGGGAGACATGCTGGGACCAACCCGCCACCCCGAAGGCGGCGCAGACAGCTCGCCGACTCGTACGCGAAGCCCTGACCATGCGGGGCCGGTCCGGCCTGGCAGACGAGATGACATCCGCGCCGCTCCGGGCGGCTGCCTTGTTCCTGCACGCATGCGGGGGGCGTCGTGAACAGTCGGTATAGGGCCGTTCTGTGCCCGGCGGCCGAGCTCACGCTGCTGGCGCTGCACACCGCGATCAGTATCGGCGCAACGCTTGCCCGCATCGCCGCCCGTAACTGGGACCTCGCCACCGCCGAGCACACCGCCGAACAGGCCGCCGCCCACCTCATCGCCCGCGCGGTGGAAACCACCGGCGACCCCGACCCCCACCCCCGCTATGCCGGTATCGACTTCACCCGCGTTCCCGTACTCGGCATCCGCGCCCACCGTCGCGCCGACGCGCTGATCATCGATGTCTGGGACACCGATCCCACCCCACCGAACCCGGTGTCCCTCGACGAACACATGGCGGCCATGGTCGTACTGGCTCGTCGTTGGGCGACCTATCCCGCGCAGTGCGGCGGCAAGGTGATCTGGGCCGAGATCGCCGCTCCGCCACACCATCCCGCAGCCCTCGCCACCGTCCACCCGCTCCAGCCGCAGACGTGCCTCGCCGTGGTAGCCAACGCCGACAATGCCGCCGCATACGGAGAGCGGCCGGCATGAGCAAGGAAGATTTCCACAGCGCACACCTCAAACCAGCCAAGAACGGTCTCACCAAGATCAACTGGTCTGCCTCCACAGACAGGGCCGTGTCCATCAGGGTCAGAAGTCACACCTGCGGCTGCGTCCCCACGTCGTACGAGCTGTGCGAGGCGGCCGGCCTGGCCTTCATCCGCCGCACCGTACGCTCGTCCGCCAGCACCCACGTCAGCGAGAGCCCCTGGCTGCAGAGGGCAGCGGCGATCAAGCTCTGGACAGCCCGGCTGGAGGGGTGGGCGCGGTGAACACGCATGACCTTCCCGATCGAGGCCCGCGCCATCCGGTCGCAGGACATCTCGACGGCTCTCCGCAAGAAATCCCGCCGATGCTCGCTCCGTCCCCCGCACGAGACGGCAACGAGGCAAGCTGGGACCTGCCCGCCGCACCTGAAGCAGTGGCCGCAGCGCGCCGGCTCGTGCGCGAGACCCTCGCGGTGTGGGGCCTGTCCACTCTGGCCGGAAGCGCGCGGGTTCGTAGATTCCTGGATGAGAATTGTTCGGAACCTGTCCGCTGGTCAGCTGTAAGGAGTTTCTGCAGGGCGGGTTCGATTCCTATCTGGGTACTGGTGGAGCCGCCTGTTCGGCTGTCGCACATTCCGTTGCTGAGGTTCGGGAGTCAGAGAGATTTGGATGGGCACGGCTGAGGCCGTTGTTGTAGAGCATCAAGCCAGGCCGTGCGCCGGATGTCAGTGAGCCGTTGTCGGTAACGAACAGTTGCTGTGCGTGATCTCCTTGGACCCGGCAAGCCAACCTAGTGATCAGCAAGCGTAAAGCCCCTGGTAGAAGTGGTCTTGACTAGAGATCAACTTCAGAACCAGAGGCTTCACGTGCCCACTAGTGTCACATACACCGCGACCCTCGACGTACGTCGCGAGACTGTGCTGTTCCTGGCCGCCCTGCTGCACACTGAACGCCGCCGTCGCGGCACCCGCAAAGGACGCCGGGCGCTGGGCTGCTTCGCCCAGGCAGTCTTGATCCTTCGCTGGTTCCTCGACAACACCCGGATCAAGCAACTGGCCACCGACCACCACATCAGCCGCAAGACCGCCTACCGCTACCTGCACGAAGGCATCGACGTCCTGGCAGCCCACGCCCCCGGCCTGCGGCAGGTGCTCGACAGCGCAGCCGACACGGGCCTGACTCACGTCAACCTCGACGGCATCGTCATCGCCACCGACCGCGTCGCCACGCCCGGCCCGAACGGCGCCGACCTGTGGTGGTCGGGCAAACACAAGCACCACGGCGGCAACATCCAGGTGATCTCCGCCCCGGACGGCTGGCCGTTGTGGGTCTCCGACGTACGCCCCGGCCGCGAACATGACATGACCTGCGCCCGCACCCACGGCATCATCGCCACCCTGGCCACCGCGCGGGACACGGTGCCGGCCCTGGCCGACCTGGGATATGAAGGCGCCGCCGACGTCATCCGGGTGCCGGTGAAGAAGAAGCGCGGCCAGGCCATACTCAGCGACGACCAGCACACCTACAACAAGCTGCTGCGGGGCCTGCGCGGCGTCGGCGAACGCGCGAACGCCCTGCTCACCGTCACCTTCAAGGCTCTGCGCCGAGTCAGCCTCGACCCCTGGCGCATCGGGCAGATCGTCCGAGCCGCACTCGTGCTACTGCACCGCGAGCACGATTGGACCATATCGGCATCACACAACGCGATCTTCGGTTACTGAGAACGACTCAGTGCCGTGTGGTACCCATGCGTGCATGACGGATACGACGTACGACGAATGGCTGGCAATCATCGATGAGCTCGCCGAAAGGCTTGACCCTCGGGCACGGTTGGCCTGCCTGTATGGCCTGATTGCTCCCTTGCTCAACCGCGTCGAGCGCGAGGACGAGGAGCTGAGCGATGACCCCGCCCTGTCGACCCCGGACGCGGTGCGTGGCCTGCGCAAGGCCGCCGCAGGAGAGCAGGTCGACGTCGACGCCGTGTACGAGCAGTTAACCGAGGTGGGTCTGTGCTATTCCGAGGACCAGGACCCGGATCGGCACCTCGTGTCCCAATCAGCCTACGCGGCGGCGGCCTGGCTGCAACTGCTGGCGGGGCGGAAGCTGCGTGCCACGGCATACCTCGAGGGCGACGATGAGGATCCGGTCCCGCCGTTTGCCCCGTCGGCATTCACGCGGATCGTCGACCTTCTGGCCTGGACCCGGTCGGACCAAGTCTATTTCCACTGGGAGGACGCCATCGCCTATCCCGAGGACTGCGATCTTCCGGCCGCGATACGCGAGCTTCGGGCGATGCACGTGGAGATCAGCGGCTTCGGCAGGGAGCGGTACTCGATGTGACTTGTCTTCACCGGCCGAGTGATCCTGGCGTGGGCCGTGACGTATTACTTCGTCACCGTGCCGGACGCGGAGTCCGTCGACATCCGGGGAGCTCGCGGCGTTGCCACGACGTGGCCGTTGACCGTCCACATCTTAAGTCTTCTGGATAAGTGCTGGTCACAGCCACTCGTTGATGGCCGCTACGAGGACGGTCGTCTTGTAGCGGACCGCGAGCTTGTCATACAAAGGTGGCCACGGAGTGGTGCCCTTTGAGGCGGTTGATCCCGCATTCGACCGCGTGCCGGGCTTTGTAACCTCCTGGGTCGAACTTCGGCGGTTGGGGAGTGCGGATGTGCTCGCGTCAGCGGACGGGCGGAACCGACGCGGGTTCGGCATGAGCGGCGTGAACATAGCGCATCGCCGTGCCGGCCGACACGCCTAAGACGCGCATGAGGTGAAGGGGATCGGTGGTGACCTTGGCTTCGTACAGCAGGCGGTCTGCGCGGATCCGGCGGGCGCTGATACCGGCCCGGCGGAAGATCGAGATGACGCTGCCCATGCTGATGGAAGCGTCATCATGGCGGTAGGCGGCCGCCGCGGTGATGAGCAGATGCGGGTTGGTACTGGTGGGCCAGCGCCGTTGCCGGTCCTGCAGCCACGCGGTGAGCAGGGTCTGGGTGAACGCATCGAGATGCACGGTGTGCCGCCTGCGCTTGCCACGGCGCACGCTGAGGGTGGCGTTGGCGGTGTCGACGTCGCGTAGCAGGATCGCCGGCAGATCCTTGGTGTGCAGGGCGTGGATGGCGACGAGCGCGACGATGAGCCGCTCGATCGGGGCATGGACTCGGTTGATGAGGCCGCCGACCTGGTCGTCGGGAAGCGGGAGCGGCAGCGTGGGGATGGCGGGCAGGACGATGGCGCGGGTCGGGTCCCGGAAGATGACGCGTTCCTGTTTGAGGGTGGAGAAGATGCTGCGCAACCCGGTTCGAGCACCTTGCGCCGGAGTGCCTGTCAGCTTGTCGAGCGCGGCTTTGATGTGCTCAGGGGTGATTTCGCGCAGGCTGGTGTGCTGGGTGCTCCATTGCAGCAGGATGGGCTGTACGGCGCGGAGGTAGTTGCCGATGACCTCCCAGGACCGGGGGTGTCGCCGGCGGCGGCCGTGTCCGCGCATGGCGGTTACCCAGCGGTCGAGTTCTTCGGCGAAGGAGGCAGGCAACCGGTGGATGCGGCTTGTCACCCAGCGTTGTTCGGCGATGGTGCTGCGATCGTCGGCTGGGATGACAAGCCCGCGCCGCTCCAGCAAGAACACGACCCGGGTGGCGCTGGTGTGGTTGACCAGGCCGGGCAGGGAGCGGATGTCCTCCTCCGGAATGGGGGCTTGGGCACCGATCCAGCCGAGCAGGATGCGCAGGGTACGTAGGACCTGGGCGACGGTCCAGGTGTTCCAGCCAAGCTTCGCTGCTTCACGACGTATATCGGCGAGCACCGCCTCGGCGTCCGCCGTCAGCGACGGCAGGATGGTGTCGGCTCTGGCCACGTAAGCGTAGGCGGCTTCAGCAGCACGCGGATAGCCGGCTGGGACGCGGTCGGCGATCCGAGCGGCAAGGCGGAGGGTGAGCGTGCGCTGGCTCGTCAACAACAGTTGCTGCCCCGACGGCAACGGCGGACAGATCGCTGGATCGTCTCTGGGCAAGGCGGCGAGTTCGGCGCACACCCACGCTGGATTGCGGGGCGGCAGTGTACGCGGGGCCGCGGGCGTGCGGTCCAGCGGTCGCGCGTTCGGCAACCGGACCTGCGGAAGCAGCAGAAACAGCGGCGTCGAGCGGTGCGGCCGGGGGTCGGCCAGCCACGTCTTGTCGGCGGTGCGTATGGTCACCAGGCACAAGCGGCACAGCTGGTTGCGGTTGAGGTGGGCGTTGTGGCTGCATCGCAGACACACGCCTCGGCTCGGGTTCTTGTTCACCCACTCGCTGCACGGTGGGCAGGCGTGCCGGTCGACCAGCACGCCCCAGGCGAGGCACGTGGGGCAGGTGCCGAGTCCGCGCGGGTAAGGCCGGGGTCATGGAGATCGCGTCCTGTTCAGTTCGGCGGCAGCGAGCGGCGACCGGTGGCGCGCACCCGGCGAGGGGTCGGCCGCAGAGCTCCGTCGGGGTTGTCGTCGCCGACCGCCTTGGGCGCTTGCTGCTCGCTCGTGCCGGCACCGGTCAGGGGTTCGGCCTCCAGCAGGTCGGCGACGGTGCAGTTCAAGGCCGCCCAGATCTTGTCGAGCTCGTCCAGCCGCAGGCTGATCGGCTTCTTGCTCCATAACTGAGCCACCTTGCTCAGCGAGGGCTCGAAGCCGACTTCCTTGAAGGTCGCGAGCAACTCGCTGGGCCGCCAGATGTCTCGCTGGGCGGCGGCCCAGCGCAGGTTCCACTTCATCGTAGGTTCCCTTGGTCAACGCGCAGCCGCTGCACGGCCCGGCCGGACGCGGCCAGGCTCGCCCGCTCTGGATCGGCGTGCGCGGCCGACAGATAATGGACGGTGGTGGTCGGTCGTTCGTGACCGAGGAGCTTCTGGACCTCCCACAAGCCCATGCCGCGCTCGTAGTTGTGGGTCGCACAGGCATGCCGCAGCAGATGCGGATACAGCTCGGTGACCGGGCCAGTTAGGAATTGCGTACCCGCCTGACGCAGAGCGCGCCGAAAGTCGATGGCGTCACTGCCAGACCGCCCGTGGCCACGTTCAAGGCCGAGAGCGCCCGGGGGATCCGCTCGGACGGGAACAGCGGCGCCGCCGGGTCGTCCGGATCGTCGGCGAACTCACCGCGAACCTCCTCCACATACCACCACAGCAGCTCACGGCCCTCCTCGAACAGGTAGGCCAGCCGCTGGCGGGGGCCCGACCTGCGGGCGCCCTTACCGTGCACGAGGAAACGACCCCACCGGCCGGACTCCCAATGCACCTCACACAGCTTCACCCCGCACAACTCGGCCGCCCGCACCCCGGAAATGTAGGCGATCTTGCCCATCACGTAATCACGGCGAGCCACCACCGCCTTGCGCGCGAGCTCCAGGGAATCGCGCCAGCGGGCGAAGAACTCCCGCATCGCCCGCTGCGACGGCGGCACTCTCAGCCCGAAATCACCCCGGTGCACCGGCCGGTTGAAGTCATCGACGGGTGACTCCACCGCCACCCCGAAGCGCCGGAAGATCTCCCCGGCATACCGCTGTTCCAGGAATGCGAAATAGTGGTCAAGCCGCGTCAGCTTGCCACGTAATGTCGAACTCGCCCTCTTGCCTGGGCCGGCAAGGTATCGGTCCAGCATGCGCGGTGTCAGCCGCCAGGCCACCATGTCGTAGTGATCGCAGACCTCAAGCACCGGCTGAACCAGCTGATCGAGAGTGCTCGGTGCGAGGCCGGCCGCGTCTCGCGCCCATTGATACTCCGCGATGGTGTCTGCGAAGAAGTCCCGTTCCTCTGCCTCGCTCGCTCCCACCGAGTTCCGGCGCCCCAGCGTGACCACCTCGGCCAGGTCATCGTCAGCAACCAGGCGCGACCGCGGGAGAACATCAGACTTCGTTGAACGCACCAGCCTCAACGGAGGAGTATCGGAATCGTTCACAAACTCGGAGATTACAATTGCTGCCCAGCGACTCCTCGATGCGCCGCAGGATGAGCTTCTGCTGCACCGTACGCCCTTGCCAGTAGAAGGCGCGGCTGCGGATCTCCTCCCGCAGCTGCGCGTCCGAAGGCCAGTAGAGCCTGGCCGGCGACAGCGCGGTGCGTACCGCTTGCGGCACATCCTCCTCGGCGACCAGCTGGACGGCGAGCCGTTGGAAGATCCGGTTAAGGTTGCCCGTCGTCACCCCCGCGATCAGGCGGCGCACGAGGAAGCTCTCGACGTACGTCAGCGCCTCGCCCACCTCCTCATCGCCGATGTGGTCGTCCTCCCGCAGTTCGAGCAGGCGCATCACCAGCGGGTAGGCCGTGGACGCCTGCCACTCCTTGAGGAAGCGCAGCCGTCCGGCGAACGGCAGATCCTCGGAGGGGAACAGGATCTGCCTGAGATGCCGCGCGCGACGGTGCAGGTCCCGGACGTACGCCTCGACCTGGCGCTCATCCCCGGACAGCGTCAGAAGCAGCTGCTGATGGCCCCGGTAGACGGCGTTGTACTGGGCCTCGCCGCCCTCCCGCAGGACCAGCACCAGGTACATCAGTTGTTCCATGGCCTTGGCGTCCAGCTGGTCCTGGATCGGCTTCCAGTACGCGTCGTGGACGTGCTGGCCGCGGGTGGGCAGGCACATGAAGACGTAGTTGCGGATGAGGTCAACCTGGCTGAGCCGCATGCCCGTGTTGTTGATCGACTCGAAGATGCGGAACGCGTTGTCGTCCTTCTCCACCAGGATCTGCACGAGATTGAGCCGGTCCAGCAGCACCGACTCCACGCGCGCGATGTCGTGCGGGTCCGCCGGGTCGTCGAACTCCTTCAGCATGCTGCGGAAGAACTGGTAGGCATTGCCGATCAGGCTGTCGGACCTGCCGTCCGACGTGCCGTCCACGCACGCCTTGAACGCGGCTCGGTCGCCCTGCGTGGGCAGGAGCCGGTAGCGCAGTTCGCCCTGCTGGAATTTGTTGATCAGGTGTAGCTCGTTGATCCGCTCGCGAGCGCTGGGCTCCTCGGCGACCAGGTGGTCCCTGATGGCGCAGAGGGCGAGCATCAGGGTGGTGAGACGCTGCTGGCCGTCCACGATGATCCACTGGGAGCGGCTCGGCGCCAGCTCCGGGCCGGGCGCGAGGACGACCGACCCCATGAAGTGGCTGGGGGCGTCCTGCCGTTGCTCGGCCAGCACGTCGACCTGGGCGGTGATGTCCGTCCACAGCTGCGTGAGCTGGGGGCGCTCCCAGGTGTACTGGCGCTGGTAGAGGGGGACCAGTAACTGCTGGTCGCCCTGGATGAGCTTGCGGAGGGTGGTTTCGTTGGCTTTCATGCCGTCCCGTTCCCGACGTAAGCAAGCAGTGCCCTTTCAGGCACATTAAGTTACGACGGCTGATGGGTAGCCGCAAGGTCCGTTTAACATCTAAATCATATGCAGGTAAAGGCAAAAATCCGGTACGATCTGTCTTGACGGCGATCCCACTCCAGCGAGGAGAAACCGGACAGAGATGACGGACTGGCAGCTTCTAGCACCGGACGAGGACAGCCTCGCCCTCGCCGACACCGCCCGCGCCCAGTTCCGATCGCTGCACGGCCCCGCGGTCATGCGGGCCGGGCTCGACGGCGAGGTGCCCGGCGGGTGGGAGGCGGTCGCGGACGGCGGGTACGCCGACATCGGGATGCCCGAGGAGGTCGGCGGGGTCGGCCGGATGATCGACCTGGTGGTCATGCTCGAAGAAGCCGGGCGCGCGCTGCTGACCGCTCCCCTGCTGGCCTCGGCGCTGGCGTTCCGTACGCAGGTCGCGGCAGGGGTGCACCGGGAGGACTTCCGGCGGGCGCCCGCCGGCTTCGGGATCGCCGAAGGAATCGTCGACGGGGACGGCCGGTGCCGGGTCGGGCGGGTGCACGTCCTGGGCGGCCACGGCGCCGCCGCGTTCACCCTGGTCGTGAAGGGCCCGGACCGGGGGTGGGTCGTCGTGGTCGACGCGGGGGCCGAGGGGGTCGAGCCCGTGGGGCAGGCGACCCTGATCGATCCGTCCCGGCCGCTTCCGGCGTACCGGCTCGGCAGCGAGTGGGAAGAAGGGGGCGAGGGCAGCGCGGTCGGCGGGCCGGGCGCAGGGGGCGTGGCGGGCGTCGCCTGTGTCGAGTGCCGGGAGGTGCCGCTCGGTGAGCTGGAGCGGGTGCTCGCGGGAGCGCGCGTCTGCGTCGCCGCCGACCTGTTGGGGATCGCGGCCGGCGCTCTGGACGGGGCCGTCGAGCATGTGCTCCAGCGCAGGCAGTTCGGCCAGGTCATCGGCGCGTTCCAGGGGGTGAAGCACCAGGTCGCGGACGCTTACACGGCGGTCGAGCGGGCCCGCAGTCTCGTCTACGGCGCGGCTCTGAGCCTCGGTGAGGAGGCTGACGTGGCCGTCCGGGACTGTCTGCTGGCCAATGCGGTCGCGGCCGAGACCGCGGTCCGCGTGGCGTCGCTGTTCACGCAGCTCATGGGGGCCATGGGGGTCACGTTCGAAGCGGACTGCCACCTGTTCCTGCGGCGGGCCCATCAGACGGCCTGCCTGCTGGGAGAGCCGGACGCCCTCTATCTGGCGGCGGCGCGGATCGAAAGGCGGATCTCCCGATGACGGACGTGACCTCCGAGTTCGAGGCGTTCCTCGACGACTTCCTGCCCGCCGACTACGCCGAGAACTACCGGCGCTACCGGCGCGACGTGAAGCTCAGGACCGAGTACCAGGCCGCCGCGTTCGACGCGGGCTGGCTGATCCCCGAATGGGACCGCGGTGAGGGCGGGCGCGGTCTCAGCGTGCCCGACGCGCTGGCCGTGAAGCTCGCGGGCGCGCGCCGCCGGGTGCCGCGGCTGATGAACATCCAGGGCGCCGGGGTCGCGGCGCCGGCCGTCCGGTCGTTCGGGACAGCCGCCCAGCGGGAGCGGCTGCTGCGGCCGGCCGCGCGCGGGGACGAGTGGTGGGCGCTCGGCATGTCGGAGCCGGGCGCCGGGTCGGACCTCGCCGCGCTGCGCACGACGGCGACGCTCGCCGACGGGGTGTTCACCGTCAACGGCCAGAAGGTGTGGACGACGCAGGCGGACGAGGCGCGCTGGTGCGCGCTGTACGTCCGGACCGATCCTGAGGCCAGGCCGCACCGCGGCATCTCCTGTCTGATCCTCGACCTGCGCAGCCCCGGGGTGGAGGTCCGGCCGATCCGCACGGCGGGGCCGGCGGTGGAGTCGTTCTGCGAGGTCTTCCTCGACGACGTGAAGGTGCCCGAGGAGGCGCTGCTGGGCCCGCTGCACGGCGGCTGGGGCGTGGCCATGTCCAGCCTCGAACACGAGCGGGACATGATCTGGATCAACACCTGGCTGGAGACCACCCGCGCGCTGGAGCCCACGCTGACGGCTCCGGAGCTGTCGGAGCACCAGCTCGTCCGGCTGGGCCGGTCGCTGGCGGACGCCGAGGGGGTGCGGCTGACCGGGCTGCGGACCGCCGCGCAGCGGTGGGCGGGCCTGCCGTCCCCGGCCTCGTCGATTCTCAAGCTGCTCGGCTCGGAGTCGGTGCAGCGCGCGGCCCTGCTGTCGCTGGAGACGGCCGGGGCGCGGGCGTTCGACGATCCCGCGCTCTTCGACGAGCGTCTTGAGTCGCTGGCCGCCACCATCTACGGCGGCACGTCGGAAATCCAGCGCAACATCATCGCGGAGCGTACGCTCGGACTACCGAAAGGCACGTCATGACAGACACCCACCCCCTGCTGGGCAGGACCGCCGTCGTGTCCGGAGCCGGGCGCGGACTGGGCCGGGCGATCTCGGTCGCGCTGGCCGGCGCGGGCGCCGTGGTGTGCGGCGTCTCCCGCAACGCGGAGGAGCTGGAGAGCCTGGCGGCGGAGATCAAGGCGGCGGGCGGCCAGGCGTACGCCTTCCCGGCCGACATCCGCGGTTCCGCCGATCTGGACCGGCTGCGTGACGCGGTGCTGGCCGAGGTCGGCGGCGTCGACATCCTGGTGAACAACGCCGGCAACCTGGTGAAGCGGCCGGTCGTCCCGCTGCCCGTGGACGAGGCGTCCGGGGAGAAGGTGGGGCAGCCGGGGTCGGGGCCGGCGAGCGTCGCCATGTCCGACGAGGAGTGGGACTCGGTGCTGGACACGCACGTCCGCGGTTCGCTCCACCTCGTGAGATCATTTGTTCCTGGCATGCTGGAGCGGAGGCGTGGCCGGGTGATCAACATCGCGTCGAGCAGCGTCGCCCGGTCGGCCAGCCTGACGGTGAGCTACCAGGTCGCCAAGGGCGCGATCACCCAGCTCACCCGGGCGCTCGCGAAGGAGTGGGCGGCGTTCGGCGTGACCGTCAACACCATCGCCCCGGGGCATTTCCGCACCAGCATGACGCAGGCCCTGCACGACAGTCCCGAAGGTCAGGCCTGGCTGAAGGAGCGCATCCCGATGCGGCGCACCGGCGATCCCAGAGAGCTGGGGGCGCTGGCCGTGCATCTGTCGGGGGACCTCGCCTCGTTCATCACCGGCCAGACCATCTTCATCGACGGCGGTGAAACACTCTGATGACCGAGTCCGAGATCCCACCACGCCCCCGCCGCATGCCGTTGCGGACACCGCGGGTGGCCGAGGCCCTGGCGGCGCAGCTCAGGCTGCGCATCCTGGAAGGTGATCTCGCCGACGGCGCGGAGCTGCCCACGGAGCCGGTGCTGCTCCAGGAGTACCCGGTCAGCCGGCCGAGTCTGCGTGAGGCGTTCCGCATCCTGGAGACGGAGGGGCTGGTGGTGGTCCGCCGCGGCAAGCGCGGCGGCACCGTCATCAAGGCTCCGGCTCCCGGGTCCGCCGCGTACCACATGGGGCTGCTGCTGCACGCGCGCGGCACCCCGATGCGGGACCTGGCGGCGGCCCGCAACCTGCTGGAGCCGTTGTGCGCGGAGCACGCGGCCCGCCGCGACGACCACGCGGACGTCGCCGTACGGCTCCGGCAGCTCAACGACGAGGCCGCGCAGGTCGTGGAGGACGGGCCGGCGTTCACCGGCGCGTCGGTCAGGTTCCACGAGGGGCTGGTGGACGCGGCGGGCAACGAGACGCTCCGGGTGGTCGTCGGGATGCTGGAGAGCGTCTGGAGCGTGCAGGAGCGGGGGTGGGCCCGCCGGGCGTCCGACGAGGCGAGCTACCCGGCGGTGGACCGGCGGCACGCGGTGCTGCGGGCGCACGGCGCCATCGAGAAGGCCATCGGGGCGGGGGACGCGGCGCTGGCCGGCAAGCTCATGCGGGCGCATCTGGAGGCGTCGCAACTGTACGTGGCCTCGGACGACGCCCCGCCGGTCCAGGTGCTGGACGAGTACGGCAACCCGCGCATGGACGGCCGCGACTGAGACCGAGGAGCACGAAAGGCCGGCCAGGATCTGGCCGGCCTTTCGTCGTTGCCGCGCTACCGCCAGGCGGCCACCGGGAAGACGCCGTCGAACCCCTCCGCCGCGACGGCTCGCGCCAGCAGCCCGGTCGAGGCGATCCGCCCGGCCGGCCGGTGCAGCACGCTCTGCAGGTGGCGGTCGATCACGGTGAGGTCGTGCTCCTCGCACAGGCCCATGGCGCCCATCACCTGGTGGCCGCCGGCCAGGACGGTGTTCGCCGCCTCGATCAGCTGCACCCGCAGCGCCAGCAGGTCGGCCGAGCGCGCCTCGCCCCGGTGGACCAGCCACCAGGCGTGCAGCGCCAGCTCCTCCAGCCCGTCGAGCGCGAGGGAGATGTCCGCGACGCGCCACCGGATCTCGCCGAACTTGCCGATCGGCTTGCCGAACTGCTGCCGCTCCCTGGCGTGCGTGACCGCCAGCTCGACGGCGGTGGCGAGCGCGCCGGCGGCCCAGAAGGCGTCGAGCAGCAGCCGCATCGCCGTGACCCGCGCCGCGTCCACGCCCGGCGTCTCGGCGCCGAGGACGACGTCGGACGCGAACGGGTCCAGCGGCGCCGGGTGCGGCGCGCCGGCCGTGACCCGGCGGGCGACGCCCCGGTCCAGGTCGACGGCGACGGCGTCGCGCAGCAGGTCCGCGTGGTCGAGCCGGGCGGTGTCCCCCGAGGTGAGGTGGACGCCGCCGACGTCGCCGCGCAGGTCCGCGGGCACGGCCAGCTCGTGCGCGAGCGGCCAGGGCAGCACGACGGCGCCCGCCGCCCGGACGGCCAGCATGACGGCGGCCGACTCGTCCTCCTCGCCCCACGGGTCGAGGCCGCGCAGGTCGAGCCGGTCAAGGGCGGGTGCGACGATCACCTCGCGCCGGGTCCGGTCCGCCTCGGCGGCGCGCGCGAGGTCCACCCCGCCGAGCGCGTCGAAGGCCCTGGTCACGCTCTCCCGGTAGGCGACGGCCGCCTGCGGCCAGTCACGACGCACGCCGGTCCCCCTCGATGGACGAGCGGGCGACGAGCATGCGCTGCACCTCGATGGTGCCGGACGCGATGGTCGCGGAACGGGCGTACCGGAACACGTCCTCGACGTGGCCGAGCAGGCCGGCCGACGGGTCGGGGACGAGGGCGTCGGCGCCGGAGACGTCGAGAGCCAGCTGAGCCACCTCCTGGTCGAGTTGGATGGAGGCCAGCCGCGCGATGGACGCCTCCCGGTCGGTGAGCCGGCCGGCGTCGTTGAGCGCGACGGCGCGGTAGTTGAGCAGCCTGGCCACCCGGGCGTGCACCAGGGCGCGCGCGTACTCGTGCAGCGCGGCGGGATCGTCCAGCGACGGGTGGCCGGCCAGCGCGGCGAGCACCCGCTCGTCGCGGGCGTACCGGGAGATGCCGATCCGCTCGTGCTTCATCACCCGCCGGATGACGTCCCAGCCGCGGCCGACCTCGCCGAGCACGGCGCCGGGCCCGACCCGTACGTCGTCGAAGAACACCTCGTTGAGGTGCTGTTCCCCCATGATCGAGTCGATCGGGACGACCCGGATGCCGGGCGCGTCCATCGGCACCAGGAAGATGGTGATGCCGTCGTGCTTGGCCGCCCCCCTGCCGCTGCGGGCGGCGAGGAAGCACCACTGGGCGAGCCCCGCGTACGAGGTCCAGATCTTCTGGCCGTTCAGCACCCACTCGCCGTCATGGAGCTCGGCGCTGAGCTGCAGCGAGGCGAGGTCGGAGCCCGCGCCGGGTTCGCTGAACCCCTGGCACCACACGGCGGTGCCGGAGGAGATGGCCGGCAGGTGGAGGGCCTTCTGCTCGGGCGTGCCGACCTCCATGATCACCGGCCCGACCCAGTTCAGGCCCATGTACTGCGGTCCGCGGGGCTCGAAGTGCGCCCACATCTCCTCCCGCAGGACGGCCTGCTGCCAGATGTCGGTGCCGGCGCCCCCGTACTCCTCGGGCCAGCTGAGCGTGAGGAGCTGCTCCTCGGCGAGCCGCTCGACGACCCTGCTCACCACGGACTGGACCGCCGGGTCCGGCGAGAACGACGTCGTCCAGTCGTCGGGGAGGAGCTCCGCCAGCAGGGCCCGCAGGCGGACGCGCAACGCGTCCGCCCGCGCTCCCAGCCGGAGATCCACTGAGGTCTCCTCGGGCATTACTCCCCCGCACTCACGGCGGCTTCGACACACTTGCCGTCCGGGCACGGCTGAGCGGGTACGAAGACGCCGAGCTGGTCGGCATCGATGCCGATGCGCTTGTCAGGACCGAACGTGTACGTGCCGTTGGCGCCCTTGAAGGTCCCCCCGGAGACGAGCGCCTTCTTGATCGCGTCGGGCTCGGTGGACTTGGCCTGCTGGGACGCCTGGGTCACCAGCAGCGCCCAGTCGAAGGAGACCGCGCCCACCGAGTCGAGGGCGTTGAACTCGGTCTTGCCCTTGGCCTTGAGGTAGAGCTTGACGAAGTCGGCCGTGATGGAGGCGTCGCCGGTCGAGGACGACAGGAACGTCCTGGCGATGGGCCCGGCGGCGAGGGTCTTCTTCATCCCCTCGGGGATGAGCTCGGTGGTCGCCGGGTCGCCGATGCCGAGCACCGCGGACATCTGCGGGTTCCAGCCGATCTTGTTCAGGCTGGACATGGTGGCGACCAGCGGGGCGCCGTACGCCCAGACGATGAGCGACTCGGCGCCCGCGTCCTTGAGCTTGGTGAGCTGCGCGGTCACGTCCGACGCGGTGTTCGGGAAGCTCTCGTGCACGATCTTGACGTCGGGGAACTGGCTCTGCGCGATGGCGAGCGTGTCCTTGGTCTGCGAGGTGCCGAAGGCTGAGGAGTCGTCGAGCACGGCGACCGTCTTGCCGGCCGAGGCCGCGTACGACAGCAGCGGCGTGATCGAGGTCTCGCCGGAGGTGCCGGCGCCGGTGCTGAAGGCGTACTTGTAGCGCTTGGAGTCGCCGACGTCGGCGGCGATCGAGCCGATGCCGCCGGCGGTGTCGCCGGGCACCTTCACCTGGTTGAGCACGTCCTGCACGGGCGGGAACGCCTCGGTGGTGAAGTAGAGGGCTGACACGCCGTCCTGGGCGAGGGCCCGGGTGGCGGCGACGGCCGCGGTCGGCTCGCCCTTGGTGTCGCGCTGCTCGATCACGATCTTCGTACCGGGGTTGTGCTGCTCGACGTACTCGGCGCCGGCCTTGAGCCCGGCCAGCGAGTTCTGGCCGCTCGGGGAGAGCGGGCCGGTGAGCGCCCCGACGAAACCGATCTTGATGGTGGTACCTTCGGCCTGGTCGCCGGAGGCTCCGCCGTCGCCGCACGCGGCGAGCGCGAGCAGCGCCACGCACACCATGGCTGTGCCCGTTGTGGCACGTGTCCTCATGGGGGTGTCCTTCCTGGGGGGTTTTCGCGGGGAGTGGGGGTGGGTCAGGAGAGGTAGGCGGCCTGGAGCAGGCCGGGCAGCTCGGGGTCGGTGCCGCTCACCCGGTGCGCGACGTGCCCGTGCCGCAGCACGACGACGTCCGCCTCCAGCTTCTGGGCGACCTCGACCCGCTGCTCGACGAGCAGGACGGCGAACCCGGCGTCGCGCAGGTCGGCGAGGATCTCGATGGTCCGGCCGACGAGCTTGGGCGACAGGCCGTTCGTGGGCTCGTCCAGCATGATGACGCGGGGTCCGCCGGCGACCGCGCGGGCGATGGCGAGCATCTGCTGCTGGCCGCCGGACAGGCCGCCCGCGAGGCGCCGCTCCATCGGGCGCAGCTCGGGCAGCAGGTCGAGCGGGTCGACCTCGGGCTTTCCTGCCGCGCGGGCGGCGGCGACCCTGAGGTTCTCGGCCACCGACAGGCTCTTGAACACGTGCCGGCCCTCCAGCACGTGGCCGAGCCCGGCCCTGGCCCGCCGGCTCGCCGGGACGTTGTCGAGGCGCACGTCGTCCAGCCAGACGCCACCGGTGGCCGGCTCCAGCCCGCCGATGCCGCGCAGCGTGGAGGTCTTCCCGGCCCCGTTGGCGCCCAGCAGGGCCAGGCAGGTGCCGGGCTCGACGGTGAGGGACAGGTCCTCGACGGCGGTGACGCCGCCGTACCGGACGCTCAGCGCGTCCACCTTGAGCCGGCCGCCGTTCACGCGACCCCCATGTACGCGGCGCGGACGCTGTCCACGTCGTGCAGGTCCCCGGGCGCGCCCTCCCACAGCACCTTGCCGAGGTCGAGGACGACGACCCGGTCGACCAGGCGGCTGATCATGTCCAGATGGTGTTCGACGATCACGACGGCGACTCCCGCTGCGGCGACGTCACTGACGACGCGCTCGAATCCTTCGATCTCCGCGGCCGACAGCCCGGCCGCGGGCTCGTCCAGGAGGAGGACCTCCGGACAGGTGCCGAGAGCCATGGCGGCCTCCAGGAAGCGGAGCTGGCCGTGGCTCATCTCCCGGCTCTCGCGGGTGCCGGCGTCCGGGTCGTGCGGGTCGAGGCCGCCGAGCTCCAGCAGGGTGAGCGCGCCGCGCCGGCAGGCGTCCCGCATCGCCTGGTCGCGTTCCCCGTGGACGGCCGGGAGCGCCAGGTGCTCCTCGATGCTCATGCCGGGGAACGTCTTCGGGGTCTGGAACGTCCGTGACACGCCGCGCCTGGCGACGCCGGCGGCGCCCAGGCCGCCGAGGTCGGCCCCGTGCAGGGTGATCCGGCCGGCGGTCGGCGGGTAGTGCCCCGACACGACGTTGAGCAGCGTCGTCTTGCCCGACCCGTTGGGCCCGATGAGGCCGACGATCTCGCCGCGCCGCAGCTCCATCGACACGCCGGCGAGCGCGTCCACGCCGCCGAAGCTGCGCCGCAGGTCGGTGACCTCCAGGATCGGCTCGCCCGGCGCGCGTGCGGGCACCTCCACCTCCGGGGTGGCGGCCAGGTCGCGCAGCGCCTCGGGGGCGGGCGCCGCGGTGCGGCTGAACAGGCCGCGCGGCCGGAGCCGCATGAGCACGATGAGCAGCGCGCCGTACAGCAGGTTGTTCAGGTGCGGGTACTCGTCGAGGCGCAGCGGGATCAGCACGAGCAGCACCGCGCCGACGACCGGGCCGAGCCTGGAGCCGCTGCCGCCGAGCACCACCATGACCAGGAACAGGATGGACAGGTGGGAGGAGAAGGCGTCCGGCGAGATGTAGGCGGACAGGTAGGAGAACAGTCCTCCGCTGAGCGCGCCCAGCCCGGACCCGGCGGCGAAGGCGACGACCTTGGTGAGGTAGCCGGAGACGCCGAGCGCGGACGCGCCGATCGGCTCGTCGCGGACCGCGACGGTGGCCCGGCCCAGGCGGGACGTCCGGTAGCGGGCGTGCAGCCAGTAGCTGACGCTCGCCACGACGACGATCACGATCGCCACGACCCACGGGGTGGAGACCGCCTCGCCGCCGAACCAGAGCCGGGCGTCGATCCCGGCCAGCCCGTTGTTGCCGCCGGTCACCGACTGGAACTGGATGAGCATGTCGTTGACGACGAGCATCAGGCCGAGCGACATCATGGCCAGGCCGATCGCGCCCAGCCGGCCGGCCGGGAACCCGGCCAGCGCCCCGGCGGCGAGACCGCCCAGCGCGGCGACCGGCAGCGCCGCCCAGATCGGCCAGCCGTGCGAGACCACCAGGACGGCGGTGACGTAGGCGCCGATGGCGAACGACGCGCCCTGTCCCAGGGACAGCGCGCCGGCGTAGCCGGTGGTGATGTTGAGTCCGAGCGTGGCGACCGCGTACAGGCACACCAGCTGCAGGACGTAGCCGTTGTAGGACAGCGGGCCCCACAGGGCCAGCAGCGCCGTCGCGACGACCAGCAGCGCCGCGCCGTGCGCGGCGGGCCTGGCGAGCACGCGCCGGACGGGCGCGGGGGTGGCGTCGCGGCCGCGGGCCGCCGCGGCGCGCAGGGCGCGGGACAGGTCGGAGAGCCGGTACGACATCACACCGCCCGGACCGGAGCCGCGCCGAACAGGCCGTGCGGGCGCACCAGGTAGACGACGACGAGCAGCAGGAACACCGTCAGGTTCACCGTGAGGCTGCCGACGTGGACCCCGGCGAACTGGCTGACCACGCCGATGACCAGGCCGCCGACGACGGCGCCGCCGACGCTGCCCATGCCGCCGATCGCGGTCGCCACGAAGCCGTAGAAGGTGTACGACATCCCCAGCGACGGGGTGACGAGCTGGGTGGAGGCCACCAGCACCCCGGTCACCGCGGCGACCAGCGCGGACAGCACCATGGCGATCTGCGAGGCGCGGGCCCGGGAGATGCCGATCGCCTCCGCGCCGTCGACGTCGTCGGCGATCGCGCGCAGCTCCAGCCCGATCCTGGTGCGCCGGTAGAACACGACGAGCAGCCCGGCCACGACGAACAGCGCGGCGACCGCGGCCAGCTCGGCGGGCGACACCGCGAGGCCGGCCAGGTCGAAGCGGTGCTTGCTGACGCCGTACGTGAAGTTGCGGGACTCCCCGCTGTAGGGGACGGCCAGCAGCTCGGCCAGGATCACGCTGACCGCGAGGGTGGACAGCAGCCAGGAGGCTGACTGGCCCGACTGCACGAAGGGCCGGACCGCGGTCCACTCGACGGTGAGCGCCACGACCACCATCACGGCGAGCGCGGCCACGTACGCGAGCCAGACCGGCAGGCCGGCGCCCACCGCCACTAGGACCGACATGGGCATGAGCATCACCATCTGCCCGTGGGCGAAGTTGATGACACCGGTCGTCGTGAACAGCGTGGCGAAGCCGACCGCGACCAATCCGTAGATCGCGCCGTCCGCCAGGCCCGGCACGAGCACCGTCTGGAGGAACTCATGCATGGGGGGACCCGATCCCGGCACGTGATGTGACGTCTCTCTTCACCATGGCGCGAAACGTATATATGATTTGGATGACAGTCAAGGAGGGCGTCCCGACGCCCGTGGGGAGGCGCCCATGTCGAGGAAGATCGGCGGAGCAGACCTGGAACGTCCGGACGGGGTGCTGCTCAGCACCGTCGTGGACGGGACGCTGGTCGTGACGCTCAACCGCCCGGAGTCCGCCAACGCCCTCGACGACGAGCTCATGGACGCGCTCGCGGACCTGTGGCGGGCCGCGGCCGGCGCGCCAGGGCTGCGCGCGGTGCTGCTCACCGGCGCGGGCCGGGCGTTCTGCGCCGGGGCCGACGTGTCCATGCTCTCGGTGCCGAGGGTCAAGGTGGGCGACACCGCGGCCGAGGAACTCGACTTCCTGCCCGGACCGCGCCTGGGCGTCCCGGTCATCGTCGCGGTGAACGGCGTCTGCGCCGGCGGCGGCCTGCACTTCGTGGCGGACGCCGACATCTGCATCGCCTCGACGGCGGCCCGCTTCCTGGACCCGCACGTCAGCGTCGGCCAGGTCTCCGCGCTCGAACCGCTGCACCTGCGGCTGCGGATGCGGCCGGACGTGCTGGCCCGCCTCGTCCTGCTCGGCCGGCACGAGTCGCTGCCGGCCGAGCGCGCCGAGCGCGCCGGTCTCGTCTCCGAGGTCGTCGAGCCGGACGCGCTCGCCGGCCGGGCGATGGAGCTGGCCGCGATGATCGGGCGCAACTCCCCCGAGGCGGTACGGCTCAGCCGCCGGGCGCTGCGCGCCTTCGAGGAACGGCTCATCGCCGCCGACATGGACCTCGGCTGGGAGCTGATCCGGCGGCACCGGCACCACCCGGACGCCGTCGAGGGCCCGGCCGCCTTCCTGGAGAAGCGCGAGCCGAAGTGGGCGACGTCGTGAGGGCGGCGGACTGGGCGCGCCGGCCGCGGGTGGTCGCCCCCGAGCTCACGGACGCCTGGCGCCGCCGGGGCTTCCGCACCGAGGAACGGATCGGCGACCTGCTGGACCACGGGGCGACACGCTGGCCGGACCGGCCGGCGATCATCACCGCGCGCGGCGAGACGAGCTTCGCCGAGCTGGCCGCCGCGTCCGCCGCGGTCGCGCGGACCCTGGTCGCCCGCGGGGTACGGCCGGGTGACGCCGTCTGCTGGCTGCTGCCGACCGGCCCCGACGCCGTCGCCGTCGCGGCGGCGATCTGGCGGATCGGGGCGATCAGCAGCCCGATCGTGCCGCTGTACGGCCCGCGCGAGATCCGCGCCGTGCTGGACCAGATCCGGCCGGCGGCCGTCGTCACGTACGCCGGCGACGCCCGCCGCGCCTACCCGGACGAGTTCGACGAGGCGCTGCGCGACGTCGGCCACGAGCCCGCCGCGCGGCTGCTCACCGCCGGCCGGTCGGCGGGCTGGCGGGCGGCCGGCGGGGAGGGCCCCGGCGCGCTGCCGTCCGGGATCGGGCCCGCCGCACCCGAGGACCCCTGCCTCGTGCTGTTCACCTCGGGCACCGAGTCCGAGCCCAAGGGCGTGGTGCACTCCGTGGCGGGCCTGCGGCACGAGCTGCGGACCACCGTCACGGAGTGGGGACTGACCTTCCGCGACCGCATGGTGATGGCCTCCCCCGTCACGCACATCACCGGCCTCCTCCAGGGCTTCATGATCCCCTGCCAAGTGGGGGCGACCGCGGTGCTGATGGAACGGTGGGACCCGGCCGCGTGCGCCGAGCTGGCCGACCGGACGGGCGCCACGTACATGGCCGGCGCCACGCCGTTCCTGCGTGAGCTGCTCGACGTGTACGCCGCCGAAGGGCGCGACCGGTCGCCGCTGCGCCAGTACTGCTGCGGCGGCGCGGCCGTGCCGCCGGACCTCATCAGGCGCGCCGGCGAGCTGGGCATCGCGGCGTACCGGGCCTGGGGCATGACCGAGCTGCCCACCGCGACGCTGCCCAACGAGCTGGACCCCCTGGAGTTCAGGGCGGAGACCGACGGCCGGCTCGCGCCGGGCGTGGAGCTGCGCGTCGTGGACTCCTCGGGCCGGGACGTCGCGCCGGGCGAGGCGGGCGAGCTGCTGCTGCGCGGGCCGGAGATGATGCTCGGTTACGTGCGCGAGGAGCTGAACGCGCACGCGTTCGCCCCCGGGGGCTGGTTCCGTACCGGGGACCTCGGCTCGCTGGCCGCCGACGGGCAGGTGCGGATCACCGGGCGGCTGAAGGACGTCATCAACCGCGGCGGCGAGAAGTTCTCGGCCAGGGAGATCGAGGAGGCGATCGTGCGGCACCCCGACGTGGCGGCCGTGGCGATCATCCCGGTGCCCGGCGGCCGGCTCGGTGAGCGGATCGGCGCGGCCGTCGTCTCCGACCGGGAGGACCTGACGCTGGAGGAGGTCGGCCGCGCGGTGACCGGCCAGGGGCTGGCCCGGCACAAGCAGCCGGAGCTGCTGCGGGTGGTCCGGTCGCTGCCGACCAACCCGACCGGAAAGATCAACAAGGCGGCGGTGGTCAAGCTGTTCGACCAGGGAACCGGCTGATGAGCGGCCCGCTGGACGGCCCTGATGGGTGACGGCCTGCTGGGCGGGCGCTGCGTCGTCGTGACGGGCGCCGGGCGGGAACTCGGCCGCGCCTACGCGCTGGCCTGCGCCGCCCACGGCGCGGCGGTCGTGGTCAACGAGGCCAGACTGCGGCGGATCACCGAGGTCAACGTGCTCGGGGTGCAGTTCGCCGCAGTGCACGCCATGCGGGCGATGGTCCGGCGGGGCGCCGGTGGGTCGATCGTCACGATCGTGTCCGGCGCCCGGTCCGGGATCCCCGGCATGAGCGCGTACGGCGCCACGAAAGGGGCGGTGGCCGCGATGACCGCCGGCTGGGCGCGGGACTGCGCGTCCGCCGGCATCCGGGTCAACGCCGTGTCGCCACTGGCCGAGACCGGCATGGCGGCGCTGGACACCCGGCCCGACCGGCCCGCGCTGGGCGCGCCCGGGGACGTGGCGCCGGTGGTGGTCGCGCTGCTCAGCGACGCCACGCGCGGTGTCACCGGCCGGATCGTCCGCTTCGACGGCGCCGAACTCGGCGTGTACGCGCCGGAAACCCTCACCCCGGTCCCCCGCCGCGCGGCAGGGGATCCGGCCGCGTCGATCGCGGAGGCCCTGACCCGGCTCGGCGATCCCGCCGCGGCCTGAACACCCCTGCCCGGATCGGCGGCCCGCCACGGCCTGAGCGCCGGGGGTCAGGCGGGCGGCCGGTCCCAGGCGCGCAGCACGGCCGCCGGGTCGGACGCCGTGCGCGGCACCGGGGCCACCGGGGCGGCCGGGGTGCGGGAGAACCTGGGGGCGGGGGCCGCCTGGACCACGCCGTCCGCCTCGGCGTACGTGCCGCGGGCCGCCAGGTGCGGGTGGGCGGGCGCCTCGGCGAAGCTGAGCACCGGGGTGACGCAGGCGTCGGTGCCGGCGAAGTGCGCGGCCCACTCGTCACGGGTGCGGGAGGCGAACGCGGCGCCGAACCGCTTGCGCATCGCCGGCCAGCCGGCCGGGTCGTTCTGCTCGCCCAGTTCGGCCGGGTCGAGGTCCAGCCCGGCCAGCAGCGCCGCGTAGAAGTGCGGCTCCAGCGCGCCCACCGCGACGAACCCGCCGTCGGCGCAGGCGTAGGTGTCGTAGAAGGGCGCGGCGCCGTCGAGCAGGTTGCCCTCGCGTTCGTCGCGCCAGGCGCCCATGCCGCGCAGGGCCAGGGTCATCTGGCTGAGCAGCGCGGTGCCGTCGACCATGGCGGCGTCGACCACCTGGCCGCGCCCGGAGCGGGAACGTTCGAACAGGGCGGCCAGCACGCCGACGAGCAGCAGCATGGACCCGCCGCCGAAGTCGCCGACCAGGTTGAGCGGCGGCGCCGGGGGCCGGTCGGCGCGGCCCATGGCGTGCAGCGCGCCGGTCAGTCCGATGTAGTTGATGTCGTGGCCGACCTGCTGGGCCCACGGCCCGTCCTGGCCCCACCCGGTCATCCTGGCGTAGACCAGGCCGGGGTTGAGCGCCAGGCAGGTGTCCGGGCCCACGCCGAGCCGTTCGGCCACGCCGGGGCGCAGGCCCTCGACGAGCACGTCCGCGCGTTCGGCGAGGCCGAGGACGACGGCGCGCCCGTCGCCGGACTTCAGGTCGGCGTGGATCAGGCGCCGGCCGCGCAGCACGGCGTCGGTCGTGCCGGGGGCGCCGAGCCGGAGTCCGCGGCCCGCCGGCCGTTCGATCCTGACCACGTCGGCGCCGAGGTCGGCGAGCACCATGGCCGCGTGCGGGGCCGGGCCGAGCCCGGCCAGTTCCACCACGCGCAGTCCCGCCAGGGGGCCGTCGTTCATCGGGTTCCGCCTCTCTGCTTCTCCTTGCCGTTCACGAACGCGTCGAGCCTCGCCCCGGCCGCGGCGGACGCGGCGGCCTCGGCGATCGTCGCGGCCTCGACGCCGAGCTGGTCGGCCAGGGACCGCGCCGGCGCGTCACGGAGCAGGCGCCGGGTCCTGCCGAGCGCCGGGAACGGCCCGGCCGCGATCCGCGCCGCGGCCTGCCTGGCCGCCTCGGCGAGCTCGTCGTCGGGGTGGACGTCGGTGACCAGCCCCCAGTCCGCGGCCTCCGCCGCCGTCAGGCGGCGGTCGGTCAGCGTCAGGGCGAGCGCCCTGCGCAGCCCCACCACCTGCGGCAGCAGCCAGGACGTGCCGCAGTCCGGGGTCAGCCCCACCTGGGCGTACGCGGTCAGGAACGTCGCCGACTCGCCCGCGAGCACCACGTCGGCCACCAGGGTGAGCGCGAGCCCCGCGCCCGCCGCCGCGCCCTGGACGGCGGCCACGACGGGGACCTCCAGCCCGGCGAGGGCCAGCACCGCGCGGTGCGCCGTCCTGGCCAGCTCCAGCACGTAGCCGGCGCGGTCGGCGGCGGCGTGCATCGCGGTGACGTCACCACCGGCGCAGAAGGTGCGGCCGCGGCCGAGCAGCAGCAGGCAGCGCACCCCCGGGTCGGCCGCCGCGGCCTCGACGGCGTCGCCGAGCGCCCGCGCCATGGGCAGGTCCAGCGCGTTGGAGGACTCCGGCCGGTCGAGCACGACGGTCGCCACCCCGTCGGCGACGGCGTAGCGCAGCCCCGTCCCGGTGACCGTCCGCTCCTGCGCCGGCGCGGCGGCGAGGCCGGCGAGGACCAGGTCGGCGAGGTGCCGGTAGGACCGCGCGGCGTCGAAGCCGGTGGCCGACTGGATGGCGCCGCGCTGGATGGAGTTCATGATCTCGGCCACCGCCGCCCCCACGAACGAGGCGTCGACCGAACGCAGCACCCCGGCCCTGACGCCCTCCGTCACCAGGCTCTGCACCCGCTCCGCGGCGTACCGGGTGTTCTCCTGGTAGACCTCGTTGGCCGGGCCGAAGGCGGCCACGTCCGCGAGGAACGCGGCCGAGGCGGGCTGCAGCTCGGCGGCGACGGCCTCCAGGTAGGCGGCGAGCTGCCCGGCCGGGTCGCCGGAGGCCGCGACCCTGGCCTCGATGCGCTCGGCCGCCGCCTTGAAGAACGAGCGCACGGCGGCCACGACGATCTGCTCCTTGCTGGGCGCCACCGCGTACAGGGTGGTCCGGGAGCAGCGCAGCCGCTCGGCGAGGTCGCCGATGTTGAACGACGCGAATCCCTCGGCCAGGAACAGCTCGCGGAGCTGCGCCAATGTCTCCTCGGGCCGGGTGCGGGTCCTGTCGGGCGGTGGCATGGCACCGACTCTACGGCACCCCCTGGCACGGAGTACAGTTTCTGATACTTTGGTACTTGATTCCGTACTCATCAGAGGAAGCTCCGATGCCCGCATCGCACGTCATGCCCAGCGAAGAGAGCGCCGACCTGCTCAGGGTCGTCCGGGACCTCGCCGACGGGGAGCTGGCCCCCCGCGTCGCGCGGGCCGAGGCGGACGAGGACTTCCCGCGCGAGGTGTTCCGCACCCTCGGCGCGATGGGAGTCCTCGGCCTGCCCTACGCCGAGGAGTACGGCGGCGGCGGCCAGCCCTACGACGTGTACCTGCGGGTGCTGGAGGAGGTCGCCCGGGTCTGGTCCAGCGTCGCCGTCGGCACCAGCGTGCACGTGCTGTCGTGCTTCCCGCTGATCGGCTTCGGCACCGAGGAGCAGCGGCGGGCCTGGCTGCCCGGCATGCTCGGCGGCGAACTGCTCGGCGCGTACTGCCTGAGCGAGCCGCACGCCGGCTCCGACCCCGCCGCCATGACCACCCGCGCCGTCCGCGACGGCGACGGCTACGTGCTCACCGGCGCGAAGGCGTGGACCACGCACGGCGGGCGCGCCGACTTCTACACCGTAATGGCGCGGACCTCCGACGACCGCACGGGCATCTCCTGCTTCCTCGTCCCGGCCGACGCCGAAGGGCTGAGCGCCGATCCGCCCGAGCACAAGATGGGCCTGACCGCCTCGCCGACCGCGACGATGCGGCTGGACGGCGTACGGGTGCCGGCCGAGCGCAGGATCGGCGCGGAGGGCGACGGCCTCGGCATCGCGCTGGCCGCCCTCGACTCCGGCCGGCTGGGCATCGCCGCCGTCGCCACCGGCCTGGCGCAGGGCGCGCTCGACCACGCCGTGACGTACGCGAAGGAGCGCTCGACGTTCGGCAGGCCGATCATCGAGCACCAGGGGCTCGCGTTCCTGCTGGCCGACATGGAGGCGGCCGTGCAGAGCGCCCGCGCGACGACGCTGCACGCCGCCCGGCTGAAGGACCTCGGCCTGCCGTACGGGCGGGAGGCGTCCATCGCCAAGCTCGTCGCCACCGACAACGCCATGAAGGTCACCACCGACGCCGTCCAGGTGCTGGGCGGCTACGGCTACACCCGCGACTTCCCGGTCGAGCGCTACATGCGCGAGGCGAAGGTCATGCAGATCTTCGAGGGCACCAACCAGATCCAGCGCATGGTCATCGGCCGCTCGCTCGCCAGGAACACCCCGCCCGTGATCACCGCCGCCGACAGGGAGAAGCACTGATGCAGGTCGCCCACAGCGCCGTCATCGTCACCGGCGGCGCCTCCGGGATCGGCGCCGCGACCGCCGAGCTGCTGGCCAAGGAGGACGCGGAGGTCTTCGTGCTCGACCTCCGGCGGCGCATCGACGCCGCGGACCGGGTGCGGGGGGTGGAGTACCTGCCCACCGACGTCACCAGCCCCGAGGAGGTGCGGGCCTCCGTCGCGACCGCCGCCGCCGGCCTGCCGCTGCGCGCGGTCGTCAACTGCGCGGGCATCGGCCCGTCCGCCCGGATCCTGGGCGGGGACGGCGTGCACGACCTGGACCTGTACGCGCGCGTCGTGCGGGTCAACCTCGTCGGGACCTTCACCGTGCTCGCCCTGGCCGCCGAGGCCATCGCCCGCACCGAGCCGGACGAGCACGGCCAGCGCGGCGTGATCGTCAACACCGCCTCGGTCGCCGCGTACGAGGGGCAGATCGGGCAGGCCGCGTACGCCTCGTCCACGGGCGGCATCGTCGGGCTGACCCTGCCCGCGGCGCGCGACCTCGCGCAGCACGGCATCCGGGTCAACACCATCGCCCCGGGCATCGTGGAGACGCCCGCGGAGCCGCGCGAGGGGCCTGCGGCCGGCGTCTCGTTCCCGCGGCGGCCGGCCCGCCCTGACGAGTACGCCCACCTGGCGCTGACGATCATCCACCACGACTACCTCAACGGCGAGGTCATCCGGATGGACGGCGCGCTCCGGGCCGCACCTCTCTCCGCCGAGGCTCGCTGAGACGACGTCCTCACCACGCGGGCGGGGCGGGCGAAGCACGCAGGGCGTCGAGGAGGCGGGACAGCGCGGCCTGGGTGTCGGCCAGGTCGGCCGGGGCGGACTGCGCCAGCCACAGCGCGGCCTCGTTCATCGCCCCCGACAGCAGCCGGGCCAGCGGCGCGACCGGCTGGGCGGGGAGGGTGCCGTCCGCGACGAGGGCGGTCAGGGCGTCGGTCAGGTGCCGGACGCTGGTGGCCTCGTCGATCGCGCGCCAGTCGTTCCAGCCGAGCACGGCGGGGCCGTCGATCAGCATGATCCGCTGCACCTCCGCGTCGGCGCCGGCCGCGACGAACGCGGCGCACCCCGCCTTGAGCTGCGCCCACGGGTCGTCCTCCGCCTCTGCGGCCTCGGCCACGCGCCCGGCCACCTCGCGTTGCACCTCTTCCAGCACGGCGCGGAAGAGGTCGGTCTTGCCGGTGAAGTGGTGGTAGAGGGCGCCTTTGGTGACGCCGGACTCCTGGACGAGCTCCGCCAGCCCCACTCCGGCGTAGCCGCGGGCCGCGAACAGGCGTCTCGCCGTGGCGAGCAGCGTGCGGCGGGTGCGCTCCTTCTGTTCGGTCCTGGTCATGGCGCCCCCTTTGACATACCGACGGTATCTCACATAGCGTACGCCGACATACCAGCGGTATGTGAAGTGACGAGGAGGAGCGCATGAAGCTGAACAGCGTGTATCCGGTGGTGTGCACGGCGGACCTGGCCGCGTCGAAGGACTTCTACGTCCGGTTGTTCGGTTATGAGGTGACCTTCGAGGCCGACTGGTACGTGAGCCTGCGCCGCGGGACGTACGAGCTCGCCCTGCTCGACCACGAGCACCCGACGCTGCCCGCGGCCTACCGCCGGCCGGTCGCGGGGCTGCTGCTCAACTTCGAGGTCGCCGACGTCGACGCCGAGTGGGAGCGCCTGGTCGTCCGCGAGGGCCTGACGCCGGAGCTGGAGCTGCGCGACGAGGACTTCGGCCAGCGCCACTTCATCGTCGCCGACCCGAACGGCGTGCTCGTCGACGTGATCACGCCGATCGCGCCGTCGGAGGAGTACGCCGCCCGGTACGCCCCCTCCTGAGGCGGCGCGACCGAGGACCTTCGCCCCTTTTCCTACCCCGCCATCAGGGGTGATGGTGGAGAGAGAGGACAAGGAGGTCCTGATGAAGGCGCTCATTTATCACGGACCAGGCCGGCGTGCCTGGGAGGAGACTCCGGATCCGCGGCTCGTCGAGCCGACGGACGCGATCGTGCGCGTGGACACCACCACGATCTGCGGCACCGACCTGCACATTCTCAAGGGCGACGTCCCCGCCGTCGAGCCCGGCCGGATCCTCGGCCACGAGGCCGTCGGCACCGTCATGGCGACCGGCGACGCCGTCACCACCGTCAAGCAGGGCGACCGGGTGCTGGTCTCCTGCGTCACCGCGTGCGGCCGCTGCCGCTACTGCCGGACCGGGATGTACGGGCAATGCCTCGGCGGCGGCGGCTGGATCCTCGGCCACCGCATCGACGGCACCCAGGCCGAGTACGTCCGCGTCCCGTTCGCCGACACGTCCACGTACGCGCTGCCCGAGGGAGTGAGCAGCGAGGCGGCGCTCATGCTCGCCGACATCCTGCCCACCTCGTACGAGGTCGGCGTGCTCAACGGCCGGGTGCGGCCCGGCGACACGGTCGTCGTGGTCGGGGCCGGGCCCATCGGCCTGGCGGCCATCACGACCGCGCAGCTGTTCACGCCCAGCCACATCGTCGCCGTCGACCTGGCCGCGTCGAGGCTGGAGGCCGCCAAGCGGCTGGGCGCGGACGTCGTGGTCGGCGCGGGCGACGACCCGGCCGCCGCGGTGGCCGAGCTCACCCGCGGACTCGGCGCGGACGTGGCCATCGAGGCGGTCGGCGTACCCGACACCTTCGACCTGTGCACCAGGCTGGTCCGGCCCGGCGGGCACATCGCCAACGTCGGCGTGCACGGCGCGCCCGTCACGCTGCACCTCGAAGACCTGTGGATCCGCAACCTGACCATCACCACCGGTCTCGTGGACACCTACTCCACCCCGGCCCTGCTCGACATGATCGCCGCGGGCCGGCTCGACCCGACCACCTTCATCACCCACCGGTTCGGGCTGAACGACATGGAGGCGGCCTACCAGACGTTCTCCGACGCGGCGGAGACCGGGGCACTGAAGGTCGTCCTGTCGAGGAACGCCGACGGCTGACGTCCGCCTGAGCCGTCGTCCGGCTCACCTCCTCATCCGCGCGAACCCGAGCGGACGAGGAGGCGAGCCGGTCACTCGGCGGCAGTTCCACGCGCCGACGCCGACGCCGACCCGGTCGCCTACCGGCAGGGCACCCTCTGGCTCAGCCCCGACGAGCTCAGCGCGATGACGGCCGACCTGCTCGCGGTGCTGCGCGACCGGCTGGCCAACACACCCGCCCCAGGCCGCACCCCCTACCTCCTCAGCGCGATCCTGTTCCCCGCCGAGCGACCGCCCGACGCATAGAACCACCGATCGCCGGCCGGTTGGATCCTCCCGCCGGCTCTGGACGGCCGCGGCGCCGGCCGCTGACCTCCGGCGCCTGGTGGCGTGACCGTGCGCCGTACGGCGGCGCGGCGGGACTCAGCGGTGACGGGCGATCGCGGCCGCCTTCAGGACGTGGCCCCCTGCGGCACGACGGCGAGCATGATCGCGAGTACGGCGAGAAGGGACCCCATGGCCAGGCGTTGCGCCCGGAGCCAGGAGGGGCGGTCGGCCAGGAACCCGGCGATACCGCCGGCGGCCAGCACGATCGCGAGGTTGACCAGGAGGGCGACGGCGATCTGCACGCAGCCGAGCAGGGTGCCCTGGAGCAGGACGCTCCCCCGGTCGAGGACGATGAACTGCGGGATGATCGAGATGTAGAGAAGCGCGATCTTCGGGTTGAGCAGGTTGGTCATCAGGCCCATGAGGAACAGCCGGCGCGGCGGTTCGGGCGGCACGTCCCGGGACGCGAAGACGGACACCCCGCCGGGCTTGATCGTCTGCCAGGCCAGCCACAGCAGGTACAGCGCTCCCGCGAAGCGGATGACGGCGAGGAGCCCGGGGAGGGCGGCGAACAGCACGGCCAGGCCGAGGTTCGCCCCCACGAGATAGACGAGGAACCCGGCGGCGACGCCGGCCAGGGAGATCACGCCGGCCCGCCGGCCCTGGCTGGTGCTCCTGGATATCAGGTACATCATGTTGGGCCCTGGCGACAGCACCATCCCGAGAGCCACGGATGCCACGCCGAGCACCGCAGTTTGTTCGACCATGGAACGAAGCTATCGACACCACGATCTCGGTACAATATGGTGAATTGAAGTCGGAGCAATGAAGTGATTGGGGCGGGAGTCGATGTGGAGGACTTCAGAGCGGTCGCCGACCTGATCGCTGGGGAGATCGCGGCGGGGCGCCTGCGGCCGGGCGACCGGCTGCCGCCCCAGCGGACATTCGCGCGCCGGCACGGCATCGCCAACTCCACCGCCGCCCGCGTCTACCAGGAGCTGACCCGCCGGGGCCTGACCGTGGGCGAAGTGGGCCGGGGCACGTTCGTCCGGGCCGCCGACCCGCGGCCGGGGCCGGCCCTGGCCGAGCCCGCCGGCAGCCGGATCGACCTGGAGCTCAACTATCCCGTCGTGCCCGGGCAGGCGAAGCTGCTCGCCGACGGCATCAGCCCGCTGCTGCGCCCCGACGTGCTGGAGTCCGCCATGCGGCCGGTCGGCGCGGCGGGCACCCCGGCGGCCCGCGGCGTGGTCGCCGACCTGCTCGCGCGAGGGCGGTGGCGGCCGGCTCCCGAGCGGCTGCTGTTCGCGGGCAACGGCCGTCAGGCGATCGCGGCGGCCCTCTCCGCGCTCGTCCCTCCCGGCGGGCGCCTCGGGGTGGAGGAGCTCACGTACCCGGTGCTCAAGGGCATCGCGGCCCGAGCCGGCGTCACGCTCGTCCCGCTGCGGACCGACGCGGCCGGCCTGGATCCCGCGGACCTCGCGAACGCCGCCCGCAAGGTCCCGCTCAAGGCCGTCTACGTCCAGCCGACCATGCACAACCCGCTGTCGATCAGCATGCCCGAGGAGCGCAGGGCCGAGCTGGCGAGCGTACTCGCCCGCCTTGACCTGCCCGCGATCGAGGACGCGATCTGGTCGTTCCTCGGCGACGACCTGCCGCCCCTGGCCGCGTACGCGCCCGAGCACACGATCCTCGTCGACAGCCTGTCCAAGCGGCTCGCGCCCGGCCTGTCGCTCGGCTTCGCGGTCCTGCCGGTCGCCGCCGTCGCGTCCATGGCGACGGCGCTGCGCTCGGGCGGGTCGACGCCGATGCGGTTCGCGCTGGAGGCGGCCACCCGGTGGCTGAGCGACGACACCGCGCGGTCGGTGGCCCGCGACAAACGGCGGGACGCGGCCCTGCGTCAGGAGATCGCCGCGACCCACCTCGGCGACTTCGCCGTACGCAGCGACCTGTGCTCCTATTACTGCTGGTGGGAGCTGCCGTCACCGTGGCGGGCGGACACGTTCGTGGCCGCCGCCGCCCGGCACGGCATCGCGGTCACCCCCGGAGCCGCGTTCGCCGTCGGGCGCAACAGCGCCCCGAACGCCGTCCGCCTCGGCCTCGCCTCGCCCCCGCCGGAAACCCTCTCCCGGGCCCTCGCCGTCCTCGCCGACCTCGCCAGGTCCACACCGGACGACATCCTGGCCGACTGAGTGATCCCTCCCGCACGGTGATCGGCGGCACGCCCAGCCGGGAACACCGCACGGGACGGGGGCCAAGGCGGGCGGGGATCTACTGGCGGCGCATCAGCAGGCGGCCCTGGCGGAAGCGTTCCCCCTCGTGCGGCTCGCGCAGCACCCGGCCGACCTCGGCGAAGCCGGCGGCGCGGGTCAGCGTGGCCAGTTCGTCGATCGGCCACCGGTACGCCGTCGTCACCTTGTGGTCGAAGGGCGTCACCGGCCCTCCTTCTGACTCGAAGAAGCCGAGCAGCAGATGCCCGCCCGGGGCCAGGACCCGGCCGAACTCCTCCAGGTACGCCGGCAGTTCCCCCGGCGGCACGTGGATGACGGAGTACCAGGACACGATGCCCCGCAGCCCTCCGTCGGCCAGGTCCAGGGCGTCCATCGAACCGACCTCGAAGCGCAGCTCCGGGTACGTCGCGCGAGCGATCTCGATCATCGCCGGCGACAGGTCGAGGCCGGAGGCGTCCAGTCCCAGCTTCCGCAGGTACGCCGTCACGTATCCGGGGCCGCAGCCCAGCTCGGCGACCGGCCCGCCTCCGGTGGTCCGCACCACCTCGGCGAACACCTCCAGCGCCGCGCGGTCCAGCGGCTGGTCGTCGAGCGCGTTCTGGGAGAGCTCGGCGTAGAGGGCGGCGACGGCGTCGTAGGCGGTGGCGGTGGCGGTGAGGTGGGAGGGGCGTCCGGTCATGACGGGCCACCCTACCCGAGGCCCGAGCCGACGGCCCGCGCCCGCGCGGGGCGGGGAGGCGCGGGTGGAGGCCGGGCGGATTCGGCACCCGGGTGGGTGGCGATGCTCCATGCTGAGCGTGTCCCAGCGTCGTCCCCGTTCACCTGCGAGGAGCCCTCTTGACCCGGTACGCCGTCGATCGCAGCCGCAACGCCCTCATCGCCTCCTGGAACACCGGGCTGGGGGACACCGCGGCGGTCGTAGCCGATCTTCCCGCCGGGATCTCCAGTCACGACGCCCTCGCCCTGGCCAAGGCGCTGACCCGGCTCTCCGAGTCCTGCTGGCGCTGCTACACCCATCCGGCCAGCGCCGCCGCCGGTCAGGAGCCCGGCTCGGAAGGCGAGCGGCGGCAGGCGGAACGCGACGCCTTCGCCGTCGTTCTCACCGCCCTGACCAGCCCGAACCTGCCCTCGGACGGCTACCTGGCCCGGTCCGGCGTACGGGTGGAGGAGGCCGCCCACCGGGTGGGCCGGGCCCTGCACGCGCTCGGCGCCGCCGAGCTGACCACTCGCGTCACCATCGACGTCGCCGCCGAGCTGGCCGCCATCGAGCAGGCCGAGCTGGGCAACCTGGCCGATCGCGCCCGGCAGGCGGTCGCCCTCACCCGCGAGGACGCCTCCCCCGTCCAGGTGGCCCAGGCGAACAACCTGCTGCGTGACGACCCGTTCGGCCCTGAGACGCTCTTCACGGAGATCGACCCGGCCGCCGCCGCCGTGGCCGCCGCGCACTGGCTGGACGCGGCGGCCACCGTCACCGCCGAGTACGCCGGGCTGCCGGCCGCGCAGATCGTGGTCGAGGCCGACACCATCGAGGCTCTCCCCCACGAGACGCCGACCCTCGTCCTGGAGCTGATGGCCGAAGGCGCCTCCCCCCGCCAGGCGGTGATGTCCCTGATCCGCGACGCCCTGCGGGTCGCCGAAGGCGAGATCCCCGACGTCACGCAGCTCCAGCAGCGGATCAGCGCCGCCGAACGGCTGATCGCCCAGTGGCGCGAGGACCAGCCCGAGCCGCCGCGCCTGGACGCCCTCGGCCTGCGGCTCACCCCTCTGGACCCCGCCCGCCCGGCCCTCGACCTCCTGGAGGACCTGCTCAGCGGGATCCGCGGCTGCTGGCTGCTGTATGCCGAGCACGCGACGGAACGCGACGAGACGGACGTTCCCGACGAGGAGGAGTGGCAGGAGCGCCGCACCGCCTCGTTCTTCGCGGAGGTCCGGCAGGTGGCGAACGCCCGGCGCGAACGCCTCCTGTAGTGCCGCGCGGAGCGCGGCCACCTCGTCGCCATGGACGATGGCCGCCCTCCTGGCGCGCAGCTTATTGCGAGTTGCTGGCAATTGCGAGTTATGAGCAGAATGTGGTCTCGTAGCACCATTGACCGACCGCGCGCCTCCGGAGACCACCATGAGAAGGCTGCTCGTCCTCGCGACGGCTCTGACACTGACCGCCTGCGGGCAGACGCCGGCCGCCCAGGAGACCGCGAAGGAGACCGGGCGGACGGCGGCGCCGGCCGGGTTCCCCGTGACGGTGGAGAACTGCGGGCGCGATCTGACCTTCGACCGGCCGCCGTCCAAGGTGGTGACCGGTTACCACCCCGCCCTGGAGACCCTGCTCGCCCTCGGCCTGGGCGACCGGATCGCCGGGCGCACGTTCTTCGGCGAGAGCGCGTTCCTGCCGGGACAGAAGGAGCAGTACGACCAGATCCCCCAGCTCAGCGAGACGATCATGCTGCCGCAGAAGGAGGTCATGCTCGCCCAGGGCGCGGACTTCGTCCTGGACAACGCGATGGCGAGCTTCGACGCCGCCGGCGGCTACGCCACCGTGGAGGAGCTGGACGCGGCCGGATCCCCGGTCTTCATCCTGGGCGGCTGGTGCAGCCCTGAAGAGGTGCTGCGGTTCACCCTCGACGACACGTTCACCGACCTGCGCGACCTCGGCCGGATCTTCGGCGTTCCCGAGCGGGCGGAGAAGTTGGTCACCGAGTTGCGGGGGCGGCTCGCCGACGTCAGGGCGCGGGTCGAGGACCGTACGCCGGTCAAGGTGCTCGCCACCGACGGCGGCAGGGGCCCGGTCAACGCCTACGGCGGCGCCGGCGTCACCAACCAGATGATCACCCTGGCGGGCGGCGTGAACGTGCTGGCCGGAGTCAAGGCCGACTACACCGAGGTGAGCGCCGAGGAGATCAGCGCGGCCCAGCCGGAGGCGCTGATCGTCAGCGACTACGCCACGCTGCGCGGCGAGGACACGCCGAGCTCGGCGGCCAAGGCCGAGGAGGCGTTCGCCATCGCCAGGAACAGCCCCGCCGCCAAGGACAAGCGTTACCTCGCGCTGCCCGTGGCGGCCCAGCACCCCGGCTACCGCAACCTCCTGGCCGTCACCGACCTCGCCCGGTTCCTGCACCCGGACGCCTTCCAGCAGTGACCGGCGTCATCCAGCGCGGGCCCGCGCCGGCCTGGCCCGTCCCCCGTGACCGCCGCGCCCGCCGGTTCGTCCTGCTCCTCGTCGCGCTCGCCGTCGCCGCCGTCGCCTCGACCTGGCTCGCGGTGAGCATCGGCGCGGTGCCCGTCGCCCTGCCCCAGGCGTGGGGCATCGTGGCCGACCGGCTGGTCCCCGGCGTGGTGCCGCGTACCTGGACGCCGGTCCAGGAGCAGATCGTCTGGGAGTTCCGGCTGCCGCGCGCGCTGCTGGCGCTGCTGGTCGGGGCCGGGCTGGCGGTGGTCGGCGCGGTGCTGCAGGCGCTGGTGCGCAACCCGCTCGCCGACCCGTTCCTGCTCGGCGTCTCCTCGGGGGCGTCGTTCGGGGCCGTGCTCGTGCTGATCCTGGGGGCCTCGGCGCTGGGCGGGCTGTCGTTGTCGGCCGCCGCCTTCGCGGGGTCGCTGCTGGCGCTCGGGCTCGTGTACGCGCTGGCGCAGCGGGCCGGGCGGCTCACGCCGTCGCGGCTGGTGCTGGCGGGGGTGGCGCTGGCGTACCTGTTCCAGGCCGCCTACAGCTTCGTGCTGCAACTGGCGCAGAGCGGGCGGGCCGCCCAGCAGGTGCTCTTCTGGCTGATGGGCAGCCTCGGCGGGGCCCGCTGGCACCTGCTGCCGCTGCCCGCCGTCGTGCTCGCCGCCGGGGTGGCGTACCTGCTGACCCAGCACCGTCCGCTGAACGCGCTGGCCGCCGGGGAGGAGACGGCCGTCTCGCTCGGCGTGAACGTCAGCCGTTTCCGCCTGACCCTGTTCGTGCTGACCTCGCTGCTGGTCGGCGTGCTGGTGGCCACCAGCGGCGCGATCGCGTTCGTCGGCCTGATCGTGCCGCACGCCGCGCGTCTGCTCGTCGGGGCCGACCACCGCCGGGTGCTGCCGGTGGCGGCCCTGCTCGGCGCCGTGTTCCTGCAGCTCGTGGACGTGGCGGCGCGGACCGTCCACGCGCCGCAGGAGCTGGCGCTCAGCATCGTCACCGCGCTGTTCGGCGTGCCGTTCTTCCTGTGGCTGCTGCGCCGCCGCGCCGTGGAGCGGGCGGTGACCGTCGGATGAGGCTCGACCTGCGAGGGGTGGCCGTCACGCCGGACGGTCACCCGATCGTGCGCGACGCCGGCCTGCGGGTGGCCGACGGCGAGCTCGTCGGCCTGGTCGGGCCGAACGGCTGCGGCAAGTCCACCCTGCTCCGCGCCGTCTACCGGGCTCTGCGCCCGTCCGCCGGGCTCATCGCGGTGGACGGTGACGACGTGCACCGGCTGCCGGCCCGCGAGGCCGCGCGGCGCACCGCCGTACTCGCCCAGGAGATCCCGGCCGACCTGGACTTCACGGTGGCGGAGATCGTCGCCATGGGGCGCACCCCGTACCGGGCGGACGCCGCCGCCGACGCGGCCGTGTGCGCCCGCGCGCTGGACCGGGTCGGCCTGACCGGCGCCGCCGGCCGGATCTTCGCCACCCTGTCCGGCGGCGAGAAGCAACGGGTCCTGCTCGCCCGCGCCCTCGCCCAGGAGACGCGCCTGCTCCTGCTCGACGAGCCCACCAGCCACCTCGACATCCGCCACCAGCTCGAACTCCTGCACCTGATCCGCGAGCTGGGGATCGCCACCCTGGCCGTGCTGCACGACCTCAACCAGGCCGCCGCCTTCTGCGACCGCCTCTACGTCATGAACGCCGGCCGCGTCGTCGCAGGCGGCCCGCCCGGCCAGGTCCTCACGCCCGATCTGATCTCCCAGGTGTACGGGGTGCGCGCGGTGCGCCGGCCCCAGCTCGTCTTCGAACGGCTCCCCGAAGGGCGCTGACCCGGAGGCCGCTTCCGGAGGTCGAGCGATCCTCAAGCGTGACGAGGCAGCCTGCGCGTATGAGGAAGGACCCTGTCGAAGCGTCCGCGCCGGGAGCGCCTGTCGTCGTGCCTGGTCACGAACGGGTCGAGGCGCTGCGTCCGCGCGTCGAGCGGATGGCCGAGGAACTGGCCTCCCAGGAGGAGGCCGTCTCCCCGGCCGAGCTGGCGCGGCTGCTGGCGGCGAGGGCGGCCGGCGAGCTCCTGGGGGTGCCGGAACACGACCGGGACGCGCTCGCCGGCTGGCTCGACGACGCGACGGCTCGCCTGGAGGCGCACCCGGGGGCGGGTGAGCTGATCGAGGGTTATCTCGCCGAGCTGGTCGAGGTCAGGAGCTGCCGGCCCGGGGACGACCTCATCAGCGATCTGCTGCGGGCGGAGTTGCCCGAGACGCAGGTGCTCGGGCTCGGGCGGGCCGCTCTCACGGCGTCGTACGTCCTGGCGCGCGCGGAGATCTCCGCCGCGCTGCGGGCCGGCCCCCGGACGCCTTCCGAGCCGGGCGAGCCGGCCCGGCCGGGCGGGGTGAGCGGGCCGGGCGGGGTGAGCGGGCCGGGGGCGCGTTCGAGCGGATGGTGGCGGCCGCCGCGGTGCGTGCCTGGGCCCGTACCGGGACGGGACGCTGATCCGGCCGACCGCGGAGTTCAGGGGTGTCCGAGCTGGCGCCACAGGCGTTCCTCCACGCCGGTCGGCGGCACGTCGGGCAGCACCCGTTCGGGATGTCCGGGTGGCGTGGCGGGCCGGGGCGCGGGGTCGCCGGAGGGCTGTCCGGCTCCGGGGGCGGGCTCCTCGATCAGCGGCGCGGGGCCCATCGCGGCGAAGAGGCCGTAGTGGATCATCCCCTGCCACAGGCCGCCGGCGAGGCGGCGCAGCACCCGGCGGGCCTGGCGCAGCGGGTCTTCAGGCACGGACATCACCTCCATCCGCGCGCAGTGTCCACCGGCCCGCTCAAGCGCCGGTCGAGCGCGAGTGCGGCCGACACCCGCCGAAGGTCCGCGCGCCGGGTGAAGGCCCGCCCGGTTCATGCCCGGTGCGGGCCGGCCCGTGGGCGCCTCGGCCGCCGGGCGGGCGGGATGGCTGGTCAGGCGGGGCCTCCCCTCAGGCTCGAGCGGCGCTGGAGCGGCACGTGGTGGGATGCCCCCATGCGGGTGATCTTCACGACCTGGGCCTGGCCGTCACACCTGTACGCGATGGTTCCCCTCGCGTGGGCGCTGCGCGCGGCCGGGCACGAGGTGCTCGTCGCGACCCAGCCGGAGCTGCTGGAGACCGTCCGGCACACGGGGCTGCCGGCCGCGGCCGTCGGGCGCGACGTGGACGCGCTCGCCGCCTTTCACGCCATCGCCTTTCCCCCGTCCGCTCCTCCCGGGAAGGGCGCGCGGGGCGGGCCGCGGGTGGTGGGACTGTTCGCGGCGATCGCCGAGGCGATGGCGCCCGAGCTGGTCGCCCTGGGGCGCGGCTGGCGGGCCGATCTGATCGTCTCGGAGCCGACGTGCCTGGCGGGGCCGGTGGCCGCCGCGGCGCTGGGCGTCCCGCACGTACGGCACCTTTTCGGCACCGACCTCCTCGGGAACGCGGGCCCCTTCCTGCACCAGGCGCTGGGACCGCTGTGCGACCGGCTGGGTCTGCCCGGGGTGGACCTGGCGGGGGCGGCGACCGTGGATCCCTGGCCGTCCGGTCTGCAGGCGCCGGCTCCCTCCCGCCGGATCCCGCTGCGTTACGTGCCCTTCAACGGCCCCGGCCGGCTCCCGCGCCCGCTCCCCGGCGGTGAGGGCTCCGGTCTTCCGCGGGTGTGCGTCACGTGGGGCACCACCCCGGCGCGGGTGGACAAGCGGCTCTTCCTGGCCGGGCGGGTGGCCCGCGCGCTCGCCGGCCGGGCCCGGGTGGTCCTGGCGGTCACGGCCGAGCAGCGGTCGCTCCTCGGCGAGCTGCCGCCGGACGCGTACGTCGTCGAGTCGGCCCCGCTGCATCTGCTGCTCCCCCGCTGCGCGGCGGTCGTCTGCCACGGGGGCGCCGGGACCGTCCTGACCGCGTTGGCCCAGGGGCTTCCCCTGCTGCTCATTCCGTGCCTGCCCGACCACGTACGGCATTCCGCCGCCGTGGCGGGGGCGGGGGCGGGGGTCGCGCTCCCGGCCGGGACCGGCGACCCCGAGGTGATCGCGGCCGCGCTGCCGGACGTGCTGGCGTGCGGGGCGGCGGCGGACGGGCTGCGCGCCGAGCTGGCCGCGCGGCCCTCGCCCGCCGCCGTGGCCCGCGAGCTGGAGACGCTCGTCCAGCTCGCGGACCGGTGAGATCGGCGCCCGCGTACGGGCAGGATCAGTCCTTGCGGCAGACGACCAGGGTGTCGAAGTCGCCGAGCGGGGTCACCGTCACCGAGGTGAAGCCGGCGGACTCGGCGTGCCCGCGCAGCTCTTCCGAGGTGTACTCGGACCCGCCCGTGGACACCAGCAGCATGTCCAGGCTGATCACCAGGTTCTCCACCCTGCTGCGCGCGTCGTCGAGCATGCGGTCGTACACCAGCAGCGTGCCGCCGGGGTTCACCGCGTCGTACGCCTTGTGCACCAGGCCCCGGCGCTGCGACTCGTCCCAGTCGTGCAGGACGTGGCCCATCAGCACCACGTCGGCCGCGGGCAGCGGGTCCGTGAAGAAGTCCCCGCCGTGGAAGGCGACCCGTCCGGTCAGGCCCATCTCGGCGATGTGCTCGTCGAAGAACGGCTCCATCTGCGGGAGGTCGAACACGAGCCCGCTCAGCTCGGGGTGGGCCTTGACGATCTGGCCGGCCAGGTTGCCCCGGCAGCCGCCGACGTCGAGCACGGACCGGTGCCCGGACCAGTCGTAGGCGTCGATGAGCTCCGGCCCGATGATCTGGGTCAGCGCGTCCATCATCCGGACGAACTGGCCCAGCAGGCCGGGATCGGCGATGACGTCGTCGAAGCTCCCCGCGGCCTGTGGCGCGCCGGTGCGCAGGGCCTCGGTCAGCTTGCCCCAGGCCGGGTAGAGGTTGCGGTTGGAGCGCAGCAGGAAGCCGCCGACGTACGACGGCAGCTCGCGCACCAGGAACCGGTCCGCGCCCGGGGCGTTGCGGTAGCGCCCGCCGTCCTCGGTCAGCAGGTCGAGCGCGACGAGCAGCTGGAGGAAGTCGCTGAGGCCGCGGCCGTTGAGGCCGAGCCGCTCCCTCAGCTCGTCCGCGGTGGCCGGCCCGGTGTGCAGCGCGTCGAACACGCCGAGCTCGACCGCGGTGAGCAATGCCTTGGCGTCGCAGAATGCGTTGCCGAGGCGGAGGATTCCCGCCGCCGTGTCGCGGCCGGCCGTGGCAGTCGTCATATCACGGCGCTCCCTTCTCCTGTCGTGGCGGCCCTTCTCCTTGTGGTCCGGGCCGTGCCCACTGTTCGGCGTGAGCGTGGAGATTCGCTCGAACGGCGTTGGAGCCGCGAGGACGGCGGCCTGCCTGCTTCAGATGACAGAGATCTTCGAGTACCCGCCGGTACGACATCAGGGACAGTTCGGTCGAGCAAGAAGGAATCGACCATGAGTGACGTGCGTGTTCCGGTACTGGTCGTGGGCGGTGGACCCGTCGGCCTGTCAACCGCCCTCTTCCTCGGGTGCCACGGGGTGCCGACGCTGCTGGTCGAGAAGCGCGACAGCACCTCCCAACTGCCGCGCGCGCCCGGCCTCCAGGCGCGGACCATGGAGCTGTTCCGCGCGGCCGGGGTGAACCGGGAGATCCGCGCGCTGGAGGTCGGCGACTCACACGCCTACTTCGAGGGCGGGATCCTCCAGGTCAACACGTTCGCCGAGATCGACGACGCGGTCGTGCTGGAGGCGCCGTCGCTGGACGGCCCGGAGATCAGCCCGGAGCGGGTCATGGGCTGCGGGCAGGACCGCTACGAGCGGGTCCTCGTCGACCTGGTACGCCGGCAGGGCGGCGAGGTGCGCTTCCGCCACCGGCTGCTGTCCTTCACCCAGGACGCCGACGGGGTGACCGCGCTGGTCGAGGACAAGGAGACCGGCGAGCAGCTCACGGTCAGGGCCGGCTACCTGGTGGGCGCGGACGGCGCGAACAGCCGCACCCGGCACCTGCTGGGCCTGCGGCGCGAGGGCCGGGGGACGGTGTTCAACGCGCTGAGCGTCTACTTCCGCGCCCCCGAGCTGGAGGAGCTGCTCAAGGGCCGCAAGTTCATCCTGTGCTACGCCACGGCGGCGCCGGGCACGCTCATGGGCCTGTCCCGGCTGCACGGCGTGGACCCGTGGCTGGCCGCGCCGCTGTACTACCCGGAGAAGGGCGAGACGCCCGAGGACTACCCGGACGAGCGATGCGTCGACATCGTCCGCACCGCCGCCGGGAAGCCGGACATGAAGGTGGAGATCGTCGCGAAGGTGCCGTGGCAGGGCGCCCAGCTCGTGGCCGAGACGTTCCGGCGCGGGCGCGTGTTCCTCGTCGGGGACGCGGCGCACGTGCATCCTCCCGCCGGCGGCTTCGGCGCCAACACCGGCATCCACGACGCGCACAATCTCGCGTGGAAGCTCGGCGCGGCGCTGTCCGGGTGGGGCGGGGACGCCCTGCTGGACAGCTACGACGCCGAGCGGCGCGGGGTCGGGCGGGCCATGGCCGAGCAGGCGATGGTGCGCAACCGCATCAGGCACGGCTACGCGGACGAGGAGACGGTGGCGTCCATGGTGGACGACATCATCATCACCCTCGGCTACCGCTACCGGTCGGACGTGCTCACGGGGGTGCCGGACAGCCCCGTGCTCACGCCCAACCTGCGGCTGACCGCGGAGCCGGGGACGCGGGCGCCCCACGTCTGGCTGGAGCGGGACGGCGCCCGGCTGTCCACGATCGACCTGTTCTGGGATGGTTTCGTGCTCCTGGCCGGGAGCGAGGGTGACGCCTGGAAGCAGGCGGCGGAACGGGTCGCGGCGCGCGGCGGGGCGCCGTTGCGCGCGTACCGGGTGGGCGCGGGCGGCGACCTGAGGTCCGTCGAGCGCGACTGGGCCGGCGCGTACGGGGTCTCGGAGGGGGGCGCGGTCCTCGTCCGGCCGGACGCCTTCGTCGCCTGGCGCTCCGCCGGGCCGGCCGCGACGGCCGCGGACGCCGAGTCCGAGCTCGCCGGCGCCCTCGCGCGCGCCTGCGGCCACGACGCGGCCGCAGAGGCGGGCGAGCCCCGGTGAGCGCGGGCGACGGCGGCAGAGCGGGCGCGGGCGGGGTCGAGTTCGCCGGTGACGGCCGGCTCGTGCTGCGGCGCATGCCGAACTGGTATCTCACGCTCTTCTTCAGCGACGCGCTCGAACGCTTCGGCTTCTACGGCCTCCAGGCCATCCTCGTGCTGTACGCGGCGGCCCCGCGCGCCCGGGGCGGCCTGGGCCTGGACATCGCGGACGCGGCGTCGCTGTTCGGCGCCTGGATCGGGTTCATGTTCATGCTGTCGCTGGTCGGCGGCTGGGTGGGCGACCGGCTGCTCGGCAACCGGCGCGCTCTGCTGGCCGGCTGCCTGACCAGCGTCGCGGGCTACCTGTGCCTGGCCGTACCCGCCGACTGGGCCACCGCGGCCGGCCTGCCGCTGCTGGGGATCGGCGGGGCCGTCTACAAGCCCAACCACCAGGCGATGATCAACATCATGTTCGGCGACCGGAGCCGGGCGCGGGAGGCCGGGATCTCGCTGATGTACGTGGCGACCCAGGTCTCGGCGCTGCTCGCCCCGCTGGTCACCGGCTACCTGGGCGAGCGGGTGAGCTGGCACCTCGCCTTCCTGGTGCCCGCGGTCGTCCTGCTGGCCACCTCCGTGCAGCTCGCCGTGACCGCGCCGCAGTTCGGCGGCGTGGGCGACCGGCCGGTCAACCCGCTGACCCCGGCGGAACGCGCCGCCGCGGCGCGCCGCACGGTCTACTGCGTCGCGGTGCCGGCCGCCGTGCTGGTCGCGGCGGGCCTGCTCGGCGTGCTGAGCGCGACGCTGGCGATCGGGCTGACCGGCGTGCTCAGCGTCGTCGTGCCCGTCGCCGGGTACGCGCTGCTGTACCGCAACCCGGAGCTCGGCCCGGACGACCGCCGCCGGCTCCGGACGTTCCTGGCGGTCTACCTCGGCGCCACGCTCTTCTGGATGATCATCGCGCACGCGGCGTCCCTGCTGAACCTGTTCGCCCGCGACCACGTGGACCTGGACGTGGCCGGCTTCGTCATCCCGGCGAGCTGGCTGCAGGTCGCCACCCCGGTCTTCATCCTGGTGCTCGCGCCCGTGATCGCCCTCGTGGTCCCGCGCATCGGCGGCAGGGACAACGTGGGGGTGAAGTTCGCCCTCAGCCTGGGGCTGGTCGGCGGCGGGTTCCTCATCATGTCGCTCGCCACCGTCGTGGCGGCGGGCGGCGGCCGGATCTCGCCGGTGTGGCTGATCGTCGTGTATCTCACGCACGCCTGCGGCGAGGTGATCATCGCCGCGGTGACCATCTCGGCCGCGGCCGACGTGCTGCCCAAGGGTTTCCTGGGGCGCACGCTCGGCATGCTGTGGCTGTTCGCCGGGCTCGGCGGCGGGCTCGGCAGCGGCGTCGTCCGGCTCAGCCAGGTCATGCCGGAGCCGCTGTACTACCTGACGCTCGGCTCGGTGGCGGCGCTCTGCGGCCTGGGCTTCGGGCTGTGCCGCCGGATGATCAGCCGGGGCCTCGCGCCGTCGCCGCCGCGCCCGGACCGCGTCGAGCAGGGGCGCGCCGCCCGCTGACCGCGCTTCGAGCGCGCCCCCATCGGCGCTGCCGAGGGTGGTGGGGTGCCGCTTCGGCGGATCGGCTCTCGTCATCGGAGGGAGGACCACATGGAGCAAGGACTTGCCGGCAAGCGGGTGCTCGTGACCGGCGGGACCAGGGGGATCGGCCGCGCCACGGCGCTGGCCTTCGCCCGCGCGGGTGCGCGGGTCGTCACCTGCCACCTCAGCGACGGCGAGGCCGCGGAGGAGCTCGCCCGCGCGCTGAAGGAGCACGGCGAAGGACACCGGGTCGTCCGCGCCGACGTCACCACCGGCCAGGGGGCTGCGCAGCTCGTCGAGGCCGCCGGGCAGGCGCTGGGCGGCCTGGACGTGCTGGTGAACAACGTCGGCGTGGACGGCGGCGTGCCGTTCCAGCAGCTCGGCGAGGAGGAGTGGCGGCGGGTCATGGAGCACAACGTCACGGCCGCCTACCTGGTGACGCACGCGGCGGTGAACCTGCTCGCCGACGGGGCCTCGGTGGTGAACATCGGATCGTCGGTGGCGCTGCGCGGCCGCTCGAACGGCGTGCACTACACCGCGTCCAAGGCCGCGCTCATCGGGTTCACCCGCGGCCTGTCCAAGGACCTCGGCCCGCGCGGGATCCGGGTCAACCTCGTCGCGCCCGGGCTGACGGAGACGGAGCCGGGCGCGGGGCTGCCGCCGCAGGTGGTCGAGCGGATCGTGGGGATGACCGCGCTCGGCCGGATCTGCCGGCCGGAGGACGTCGCGGGAGCGGTGCTCTTCCTGGCCGGCGACACGTCCCGGTACATCTCCGGGGCCACCCTGAACGTGGATGGAGGAGTCTGATGCCGTACGCCGCGATCACCTATCCGGTGAAGCCCGGCCATGAGGAGGAGATCGCCGCGATCTTCGCCGACTTCCAGCGCGTCGACACGCCCGTGATCTCGGACGAGTCCGGCGCGGAGGTCGGCAAGCTGCTCGGCACGGCGGTCTTCATCAAGGACGACGTGATGATCAGGGTCATCCACTACGAGGGTGACTTCTCGGCGATCGGCCGGCACATGTCCCGGCAGCGGGGCGTGCACCTGATCGAGGAGAAGCTGGCGCCGTACCTGCTGAGGCAGCGCGACACCAGCACCGCGCAGGGGTTCGGGGCGTACTTCGCCGCCGCGACCATGCGCTGCATCAGCCAGCTCAGCGTCGACACGCACCCGGCGGGGAGCTGAGCGCCGTGACCGCGCAGCGGATCGCGGTGATCGGCCTCGGCGGCATGGGCGCCGGGATCGCGCGGGCCGTCCTGCGCGCGGGCTTTCCCGTCACGGTCTTCAACCGCACCCCGGAGAAGGCCGGGCCGCTCGCCGCGCAGGGCGCGGACGTCGCCGCGTCGGCGGCGGAGGCGGCCGAGGGCGCCGACGTCGTCGTGCTCAGCCTCGCCGACGAGGCGGCGGTCGAGGCCGTGCTGTTCGGGGAGCTGCTCCCCCGCCTGCGCGCGGGGACCTCGGTCGTGGACACCACGACCGTCTCCCCCGCCTACGCCAGGCGGGCGGCCGAACGGCTGGAGCCGGCAGGGGTGCGGCGCGTGGAGGCGTGCGTGATCGGCAACCCCGAGATGGCGGCGGCCGGGAGGCTGCGCGTCTTCACCGCGGGCCCCACGTCCCATCTGGACGAGGTGGCCGGCGTGCTGGAGGCGATGGCGCAGGAGGTCCGCTACCTGGGCGCGGCCGGCAACGCCGGCGTGCTCAAGCTCGCGCTCAACCTGGTCCTCGGGGTGCAGACGGTCGGGCTCGCCGAGGCCGTCGCGTTCGCCGAGGCGATGGGCATGGACAGGGAGCTCCTGCTCGACGTGATCGGCAACAGCGGCTGGCACTCCCCCGTGCTCGGCTTCCGCGCCGACTTCATGCGCAAGCGGGTCTACCGCCCCGCCGGGTTCCGCTCGGCGCTGATGCACAAGGACCTGGACCTCGTGCTGAGGGAGGCGAAGGCGCGAGGGATCGGGCTGCCGGCGGTCGAGTGCGCCGCCCGGCGCTACGAGCCGCTGCTCGCCGCGGGAGGCGACGACGACGCGGCCGCCCTGGTGGAGATGGCCGCGGTCGACCTGGGCGAGGCCCGGGCCGGCCAAGGGACAGGAGAAGCATGATGGACATCGGAGTCGGTCTGCCGACGACCGTTCCCGGCGCGGACGGCCGTCAGCTCGTGGAGTTCGCGCGCCGCGCCGAGCAGTGCGGGTTCAGCACCCTCGCGACCATCGACCGCATGGTCTACGACAGCTACGACAACCTCGTGGCGCTCGCCGCCGCGGCGGCGGTCACCCAGCGGATCAGGCTGGCGACCACGATCCTGCTCGCCGCCTACCGGCCGAGCGTCGCGGAGCTGGCCAAGCAGCTCGCCAGCGTGGACCGCCTGTCGGGCGGGCGGCTGGTGGTCGGGCTGGCCGCCGGCGGCAGGGAGGACGACTTCCTCGCCAACGGCGTGCCGTACCGCGACCGCGGCCGCCGGCTGGACGCCATGATCGACGGTCTCAGGGAGGTGTGGTCGGGAGGAGGCGAGCCGGCCGGCATCGGCCCGCGCCCGGTCAACGGCGACATCCCGCTGTGGGTCGGCGGTCATTCGCCCGCCGCGATGCGCAGGGCGGCCAGGCACGGCATCGGCTGGATCTCACCGGGCGGGTCGACGGCCAAGTACCCGGAGCTGGTGGGCCGGCTGAGCGAGCTGTGGCAGGCGGAGGGCAGGGAGGGCAAGCCCAGGATGGCGGCCCTCGGCTACGTCAGCCTCGGCCCGGGCGGCGCGGAGCGGGCGCGGGCGTACCTGCTCGACTACTACGCCTACATGGGGCCGAAGGCCGAGTTCCTGGCCGCGGGCGTCATCGCCGACGAGGCCGGGCTGCGGCGCACGATCGAGGGGTACGCGGCGGGCGGCTGTGACGAGCTGCTGCTGTTCCCCTGCACCGACGAGCCCGAGCAGCTGGATCTGATCGCCAAGGTGGCGCTCGCCTGATGGTCGAGGTGCTGTCCGTCGCGGTCGTGGTCGGCAGCGGCGTCGTCGCGGGCGTGCTGTTCGCGGTGGCGCTGAGCGTCTTCCCCGCGCTGCAGGCGATGCCGGCCGACCGGTACGTGTACACGCACAAGCTGGTCGGCCGCCACTGGGACCCGACGATGCCGGTGCTCGTGCTGTCCACGACCGCGGCCGACGTCGTCCTCGCGGCGGCGCCGGCGGCGGGGCGGCCGTGGTTCGCGGCGGCCGCGGTCCTGCTGGCCGCGGTCTCCGTGGTCTCGCACTTCTGCAACGTGCCGATCAACCGCAGGGTCAAGTCCCTGCCCGACTGGACGATCCCGGCCGGCTGGCGCGACCCGCGGCCGCTGTGGCGGCGCTGGCATCTCCTCAGGACGGCGCTGGCCGTGCTGGCCGCGCTGGCCAACGCGGTCGGGGCGATCACAGGCTGATCATGGGGCCTCCAGCGCGCTTCGAGAGGCGTTCCAGGCCGCCGGGCGAGCCTGTCGCCGACGACAGAAAGGGACATCGATGAGCACGTCTCGCGCCGCCGTCGAGGCCGTGGTGACCGGGATCGGCGTCGTGGCGCCGACCGGGATCGGCACCGAGGCGCACTGGCAGTCGGTCGTGGCGGGCAAGAGCGGCATCGGGCGGATCAGCCGCTTCGACCCGACGCCGTACCCGGTCCGGCTGGCCGGGCAGGTGCCGGGCTTCCTGGCGAGGGAGCAGGTGCCGAGCAGGCTGATCCCGCAGACGGACCACTGGACGCACATGGCGCTGGCGGCGGCGGCCGCCGCGCTGGAGGACGCGCGCGTGGACCCGGCCGGCTTCGACGACTACGACATGGCCGTGGTCACGGCGAGCTCGTCGGGCGGCACGGAGTTCGGCCAGCACGAGATGGAACGCCTGTACCTGAACGGCCCCTCGTGGGTCAGCGCCTACCAGTCGATCGCCTGGTTCTACGCGGCGACGACCGGCCAGGTGTCCATCAGGCACGGGATGCGCGGGCCGTGCGGCGTGATCTGCTCCGAGCAGGCCGGCGGGATCGACGCCTTCGGGCAGGCGCGGCGGCTGATCAGGCTCGGCTCGCGGCTCGTGGTCAGCGGGGGGACGGACGCGCCGCTGTGCCCGTACGGGCTGGTCGCCCAGCTCAGCAACGGGAGGTTGTCGCGGGTGGACGACCAGGCGCGGGCCTATCTGCCGTTCGACGCGCACGCCTCGGGTCACGTCCCGGGCGAGGGCGGGGCCATGCTGATCGTGGAGAGCGCGGAGAGCGCGAGCGCGCGGGGCGCCGGGGGCGGTTACGGGACGATCGCCGGGTACGCGGCCGGCTTCGACCCCCCGCCGGGATCGTCCCGGCCGCCGGTCCTGCGGCGCACGATGGAGCGCGCGCTGGAGGACGCCGGCTGCCCGCCGTCCGAGGTGGACGTCGTGTTCGCCGACGCGGCCGGCGTGGCCGAGGAGGACCTGGCCGAGGCGCGGGCGATCACGGAGGTGTTCGGCCCGCGCGGCGTGCCGGTGACCGCGCCGAAGACGCTGACGGGCCGGCTCTACGGGGGCGGCGCGTCGCTCGACATCGCCACCGCGCTGCTCGCCCTGCGGGACGGCCTGATCCCGTACACGGCGGGGCCGGACACCCTGGCCCCTGGCTGCGACATCGACCTGGTGACGGGCCGGCCCCGCGAGCTGCCCCTGCGCACGGCGCTGGTCCTGGCCCGCGGGTACGGCGGGTTCACCGCGGCGCTCGTGCTGCGGGCCCCGGACCCGGCGTCCCCGTCCCGGGCGGACCCCGGAGAAGACAAGGGAGGAACAGGATGAGCAGGATCACCCTCGCCGAGCTCACGGAGATCATGCGGACCAGTGTGGGAGTGGAGGAGGGGGTGGACCTCGACGGTGACATCGCCGAGATCGCCTTCGCCGAGCTGGGCTACGACTCCCTGGCGGTCCTGGAGCTGGTGTCGCAGGTGGAGCGCCGTTACGGCGTGTCGATACCGGACGAGGCGGTGCCCGAGATGCCGACCCCGGCGCGGGCCGTCGCCTTCATCAACGAGCGTCTCACGCTGGAGGGAGTCTAGGGATGGCGGCGCACACCGACAACGAGATCGTCATCAACGCGCCCATGGACCTGGTCTGGGACATGACCAACGACATCGAGTCCTGGCCGCGGCTGTTCAGCGAGTACTCCGCCGCGGAGATCATCGAGCGGCGCGGCGAGACGGTGGTGTTCCGTCTCGCGCTGCACCCCGACGCGGACGGCAAGGTGTGGAGCTGGGTCTCCGCGCGCACTCCCGACGCGGCGACGAGGACGGTCCGCTCGCAGCGGATCGAGACGGGGCCGTTCAAGTACATGTGGATCTACTGGGAGTACCTGCCGGTGGACGGCGGGGTCCGCATGCGCTGGGTGCAGGACTTCGAGATGAAGCCGCAGGCGCCCGTGGACGACGAGGCGATGCGGCGGCGCCTCGATCACAACACGCCGATCCAGATGCGGCTCATCAAGGAGAAGGTCGAGGCCGCGGCGCTGGTCGGCTGAGGCCCTGACGGGAGGTGCGAGGTGCTGGAGATCTTGGTGCCGGGGGTCCTGCTCGTCAACGGGCTCGCGGCGGGGGTGCTGATGGGCACGCAACTGGGTGGCTGGCCGCTGCTGCAGAGCCTGCCTCCGGAGCGGTATGTCCACGCCCATGGGTTCTTCTCCACCCGCTTTGACCCCTTCATGCCGATCTGCCTGATCGGTACGCTCGCCGGCGACGCGGCACTCGCCCTGCTCGCCGGACCGCCCGCCGCCACCGTCCTGTTCGCCGTGGCCGGCGCGCTCGCCCTCGGCACCGTGACGGTGTCCCTCGTCAAGAACGTCCCCGTCAACAGGTGGATCAGAGGGCTCGACCCGGACCACCTGCCGGAGGACTTCGCCGAACGCGACCCCCGCCGCCACTGGGGCGGCTGGAACCGGGCGCGAAGTGCGATGTCGGTCGCCGCCCTCGCGGTCAACTGTGTTGCTGTCGGCCTTCTGCTGTGACCCGAGCATCAGAAGGAGAACGTGGAGGAAGAGGATGGATCTCGGCCTGAACGGCAAGAAGGCGCTCGTCACCGGAGGAACCAGGGGAATCGGCAAGGGCATCGTGCTCGCCCTCGCCCGGCAGGGCGTGGACGTCATCACCTGCTACCGGCAGGACGGCGAGCAGGTCGCCGCGCTCGAACGCGAGCTCAAGGAGATCGGCGGGCAGCACCACGTGCTCCGGGCGGACCTGAGCGACGCCGAACAGACCGTCGCCCTGCTCGGCGAGTGCGCCAAGCGGTACGGCCGGCTCGACCTGGTCGTCAACAACGCCGCCGCGGTCAGCCACATCCCCTACGGCGAGCTGGAGCTGGAGGAGTGGCAGCGGGTCGTCAACACGAACCTGACGGCCGCGTACCTGGTGATCCGGCACGCGCTGCCGCTGCTCGACGCGGGCGGCTCGGTGATCAGCATCAGCTCCAAGACCGTGGAGATCGGCATCCCGCTGCTGGCCCACTACACCACCACCAAGGCCGCGCTGCACGGCCTGAACAGGACGCTCGCCCGCGAGCTGGGCGGCAGGGACATCCGGTGCAACGTGCTGTCCCTCGGCATGATCCACACCGAGGCCGTGGACGCCATGCCCGAGGAGCAGCGCGCCGCGATGCTCAAGCGCTACGAGGAGAAGACCGCGCTCGGCCGCTGGGGCCGGCCCGCCGACGTGGCGGGCGCGGTGCTGTGGCTCGCCAGCGACCTGGCCAGGTACGTCACCGGCGCGGTCATCGCGGTGGACGGAGGGATCGCCTGATGTTCCGCGTCATGCTCCGCATGGAGATCAAGCCGGGCATGGAGCACGACTTCGAGCAGGTCTGGCTGAAGATCGGCGACGCGGTCACCTCCCACCCCGCGTGCCTCGGGCAGTGGCTGAGCCGCTCCCGCGAGGACGGGGGCTACTACATCGTCAGCGACTGGGTGGACGAGCCGAGGTTCCGCGAGTTCGAGACCAGCGCCCGCCACCTGGAGCACCGCAGGCAGCTGCACCCCTACCGCAGCGGCGGCACGATGACCACGATGGAGGTCGTCGCCTACCTGCCCGGCGAGGCAGGGAGCGCCGGCGTGGTCAGTCACGACGACTGGGAGGCGGCGCGATGACCGGCGGCCTGCGCGTCCTGCTCTACCACAGGACCGACGACGTCGCCGCGATCGAGCAGGGCTACCACGTGGTGAGCCGCAGGCTGGCCGAGGTGCCGGGCATGGTGGGCAACGAGCTGCTGGGCTCGGTCCACCGGCCCGGCGAGTACGTGGTGGTGAGCTCCTGGCGGAGCCTCGCCGACTTCACCGAGTGGGAGCACGGCCCCGACCACCGGCGGCAGACCTCGCCGCTGAGGCCGTTCCGCGACACCACCATGAGCCGCCCCTTCGGCGTCTACCACGTGATGGGCACGTACTGACCCCAGGTCCGGCCGCGAGGACGGGAGGTGTGACCGTTGACATCCTCCCCTCGTGAACGAGGGGATTCCGACCGTCGCCGGTCGGCCTTCCTGCTTCACCGCCGGTCGCCCGCCCGAGAGGAGGACTCCCGTTGAGGTCTTACACCAGCTCCACAGGCGTTTCAGCTCTCCGCCAGCCCGGCGGCGAGCAGGTTTCTGGCCGCGTTCACCTCCCGGTCATGGACCGTGCCGCACGCACAGGCCCACGCACGGACGCTCAACGGCAGGTCGTTCCGCAGGGTCCCGCAGGCCGAGCACAGCTTGGAGGAGGGGAACCAGCGGTCCGCCACCACCAGGGTGCGGCCGTACCAGGTCGCCTTGTACTCCAGCATGCGCCGCAGCTCCCGCCAGCCGGCATCCGAGACGGCGCGGGCCAGCCTGCGGTTCCTGACCAGGTTGCGGACCGACAGGTCTTCCACGGCGATCACTTGATTGTCGCGAACCAGCCGTGTGGTGACCTTGTGCAGGTGGTCCCGTCTGCGGTCGGCGATTCGGGCGTACACCTTCGCCACGCGCAGCCGGGCCTTGGCCCGGTTCTTCGAACCTTTCTCCTTGCGAGCCAGCGCCCGCTGCGCCCTGGCCAGCCTGCGCCGCTCACGACGCTCATGACGCGGGTTGGCGATCTGCTCACCGGACGACAGCGTGAGCAGGGCGGTGAGGCCGGCGTCCACGCCGATCGATCGCTCGACCGGCGGCAAGGGCGCGATCTTCTCCTCGACCAGGAGGGACACGAACCACCGCCCGGCCGGGTCCCGGCTGATGGTAACCGTGGACGGCACGGCCCCCTCGGGCAGCGGACGCGACCACACGATGTCCAGCGGCGCGCCCATCTTGGCCAGGGTGAGCCGGCCGTCACGCCAGCGGAACCCGGAGCGGGTGTACTCCGCCGACGCCCGCGACCGCTTACGGGACTTGAACGTCGGGTACTTGGCCCGGCGGGCGAAGAAGTTCGCGAACGCCGCCTGCAGATGCCTGAGCGTCTGCTGCAACGGCACCGACGACACCTCGCGCAGAAACGCCAGCTCCGGCGTCTTCTTCCACGCGGTCAACGCAGCCGACGACTCCGCATAGGAGACACCCCGGCCCTCCACCGTGTAGGCGCGGGTCCGCTCCTCCAATGCCTTGTTGTAGACCAGGCGCACGCAACCGAACGTCCGGACCAGCTCGGCCGCCTGCTCGGGGGTCGGATGGAAGCGGTACTTGTAGGCCCGCTTCATGATCTGCGCCACCTTTCGATCCTAGGTGCGCGATCACTCGCGCATCGGCCCATCCCGAAAGACGGCGGTGGTCCGCCTGACGGCGTATCGCCTGCTCCTGCCCCGCTCCGCAGGAGTCCGATTCCTCCCCCGCCCGAAGGCGGGGGTCTCCTCGGAGGTAGCTGATGAACGGCGCCGAGTACTTCGGCAAGGCCGCTGTAGGGACGCGCGCGGAGGCGGAGTGGATCGTCTGCCGGAGCTGCAAGCTGCTGCTGTACGGCAAGCGGTTCACCCGCCACGCGAAGGTGTGCCCCGAGTGCGGCTGGCACAGCTCCCTGACCGCGACCGAACGGCTCGCCCTCCTGCTCGACCCCGGCTCGACCACCACCGTCCAGCCGGGGGCGTCGGTGCGCGACCCTCTCGGGTTCACGGACCTGAAGCCCTACGCGGGCAGGCTGGCGGCGGCGCGGCAGGCGACCGGGCTGGACGACGCCGTGCTGGTGGCGCACGGGACGGTCCACGACCGGCCGGTCGTGGTGGCCGCGATGGACTTCCGCTTCCTCGGGGGCAGCCTGGGCTCGGCGGCGGGCGAGGCCGTGGCGACCGCGGCGGAGACCGCGCTCGGCTGCGGCTCGCCGCTGCTGCTCGTCACCGCCTCCGGCGGCGCCCGCATGCAGGAGGGCGTGATCTCCCTGATGCAGATGGCGCGGACCAGCAACGCCATGGCCGCGATGGACGAGGCCGGCCTGCTCACCCTCACGCTGATCACCGATCCCACCTTCGGCGGGGTGTCCGCCTCGTTCGTCACGCTGGCCGACGTGCTCATCGCCGAGCCCGGCGCCCGGATGGGCTTCGCCGGGCCGCGGGTGATCGAGCAGACCGTCAGGCAGCGGCTGCCGGAGAGGTTCCAGACCGCGGAGTTCCTGCTGGAGCACGGCCTCGTCGACACCGTCCTGCCCCGCCCCGAGGTGCCGAGGACGGTGGCGAACCTGCTCGGCGTCGCCGACGCGCCCGACGAGCGGTGGGGCGCGGACGTCAGGGACCCGATGGTGCGCGACCCCGCGCGGCTGGCGGCGCCGCCGGTCGAGGAGACCGTGCGCCGGGCCCGCGAGCTCGGCCGGCCGACCACCCTGGACCACATCGCCGGCTGGCTGGACGACTTCGCCGAGCTGCGCGGTGACCGCAGCGGCGAGGACTGCCGGGCCCTGGTCGGCGGGCTCGCCAGGCTCGACGGCCTCCCGGTCATGGTGATCGGCCACCAGAAGGGGCACGACCTCGACGCGCTCGTCCACCACAACTTCGGCATGCCGTCACCGGCCGGCTACCGCAAGGCGGCCCGGCTGATGCGGCTGGCGGCGAAGCTGCGCGTCCCGGTGATCACGCTGATCGACACGCCGGGCGCGCACCCGGGCGTGGACGCCGAACGCGGCGGCCAGGCCCACGCTATCGCGGAGTGCCTGCGCGTGATGGGCTCGCTGCCGGTGCCGATCGTGGCCGTGGTCAACGGCGAGGGCGGCAGCGGCGGCGCGCTGGCGCTGGCCGTCGCCGACCGGGTCCTGATGTGCGAGAACGCGATCTACTCCGTGATCAGCCCGGAGGGTTGCGCGGCCATCCTGTGGCGCGACGCGGAACGGCGCGCGGAGGCGGCGGCGGCGCTGCGGCTCAACGCCCGGTCGATGCTGGAGCTGGGCGTGATCGACGGCGTCGTCCCGGAACCGGCCGGTGGGGCGCACAACCGGCCGGACCGGGCCGGCCGCCTGGTACATGACGCGGTGGTGTGCGCGCTGCGGGACCTGCGCCGGCTGCCCGGCGTCCAGCTGGTCTCCGCTCGCCGGGCCCGGTTCCGCCGGTTCGGCTCCCCAGCGGCGTGAAGACAGATCGAGGAGGCGTGGACGACGTGACCGAGACACGTGTCGAGAGTGCGGACGAGCAGCGGGCGGTGGAGCTCGGTTCGCTGGAGGCGGAGATGACCAGACTCGGCGCGGAAGGGGCGATGGAGATCCTCTGCCGCAGCCTCAGCGGGGTGGTCGGCCTGGCGCCGTTCCCGCCGGCACGGGCGAGCGCGCGGTTCGGGTGCGCCAGCATCGAGGTCGAATGGGCCTCCCCCGAGCCCGTGCCGGCCGCGCCGGCGGCCGTCGCGGCGGCAGCGGCGGTGGAGGAGCCCGAGGCGGAGGAGCGGCACGAGGTGCGCGCCCCGCTGGTCGGGACGTTCTACCGGGCGCAGGAGCCGGGGGCCAAGCCGTTCGTCGAGGTGGGCGACGCCGTCGTCGCCGGCCAGCAGGTGGGCATCGTCGAGGCGATGAAGCTGATGAACCCGGTCGTCGCCGAGGTGTCCGGCTGGGTGACCGACGTCGTCGCCGGCGACGGCGAGCGGGTCGAGTTCGGGCAGCCGCTGGTGTTCCTGCGGCCAGGCGGGCAGGAATGACGCAGGCAGGCGGCGCCGGCCCGCCCTTCGAGACGGTGCTGGTCGCCAACCGGGGCGAGATCGCGCTGCGCGTGGTGCGTACGTGCAGGGAGATGGGGATCCGCACGGTCGTCGTGCACTCCACCGCCGACCGCGACTCCGCGGCCGTGCGCCTGGCCGACGAGGCGGTGCAGATCGGGCCGCCGGCCCCGAGACAGAGCTACCTGTATCCGCCGGCCATCATCGAGGCCGCCGTGAGCACGGGCGCGCAGGCCGTGCACCCCGGCTACGGGTTCCTGTCCGAGAACCCGGACTTCGCGGAGATCTGCGCGCGCAACGGACTGACGTTCATCGGCCCGCCGCCCGAGGTGATGGCCCGGCTGGGCGACAAGGCGCTGGCCCGGCGGCTGATGGCGGACGCCGGGCTGCCGGTGCTGCCCGGCACCCGCGACCCGGTGAGCACCGTCGCCGAGCTGGTCCCCGCGGCCAGGCGGATCGGCCTGCCGCTGATCGTCAAGGCGTCGGCGGGCGGCGGCGGGCGCGGGATGGCCGTGGTCAGGACGTGGGAGGAGCTGGTCCCGGTGTTCCGCGCGATGCGGGCCACCGCCCGCTCGGTGTTCGGCGACCCCGGGGTCTACCTGGAGCGGTTCTGGGAGCGGGCCAAGCACGTCGAGGTCCAGGTGCTCGCCGACGAGCACGGCGCCGTCCTGCACCTCGGCGAGCGGGACTGCTCGGTGCAGCGCCGCCACCAGAAGCTGGTCGAGGAGACCCCGGCGCCGCGGCTGGCCGAGGGGATGGCCCGGCGGCTGGCCGAGTACGCCGTGGCCGGGGCGAAGTCCGTCGGCTACACCGGGGCGGGCACGTTCGAGTTCCTGGTCGACGGGGAGGAGGCCGCGTTCATCGAGGTGAACTCGCGGCTGCAGGTCGAGCATCCGGTGACGGAGATGGTGACCGGCATCGACCTGGTACGGGAGCAGATCAGGGTCGCGGCCGGCCTGCCGCTCCCGGTCGGGCAGGAGGAGGTGCGCCCGCGCGGCGTCGCGCTGGAGTGCCGGGTCAACGCCGAGGATCCGGAGCGGCGGTTCGCGCCGTGTCCGGGCGAGCTGACCGAGTTCGTGCCGCCGGGCGGCCCCTTCGTGCGGGTGGACACGCACGGCTACCCCGGCTGGCGGATCTCGCCCGACTACGACTCGCTGCTGGCGAAGGTCGTGGTGTGGGCGCCGGAACGGGAGCAGGCGCTCGCCCGGATGGAGCGCGCGCTGGCCGAGTTCCGCATCCGCGGCGAGGGCGTGCGCACGACGCGGGACCTGCTCCGGGGCGTCATGGGGCACCCGGTGTTCCGCGCCGGCACGCACACCACGTCGTTGCTGGACGGGACGGACGAGCCGGACGGCGACACCGCGCCGGCCGGTTGACGACGATCGCCAAGGAGGCGGGCATGAAGGCGGACATGGACGGGCGGGCGACACCGCGGGACCTCCGGGTCCTCGTGATCGGCGGCGGCATCGGCGGGCTCTGCCTCGCCCAGGGACTGCGCCGGGCGGGGGTGGACGTGCGGGTGTACGAGAGGGACGCCGCGGTCCACCGCCGCAACCAGGGCTACCGCCTGCACATCAGCCCGGAGGGCGAGCAGGCCCTGCGCGAGTGCCTGCCGCCCGAGGCGGCCGCGCTGCTGACGGCGACGGCGAACTCCCGCTACGGGTACGGCATGGCCGTCTACGACGAGCGCCTCGCCGAGCAGTGGTCGCCGCGGTTCACCGACCCGAGGGCGGACGACCCGGACAAGGTGGACGCGGTGGACCGGGTGACCCTGCGCTACGTGCTGCTCGCCGGGCTCGACGGCATCGTCTCCTTCGGCAAGCAGTTCACCGGGTACGAGCTGACGGCGGACGGCGAGGTCACCGCCCGCTTCGCCGACGGGACGAGCGCCACCGGCTCCGTGCTGGTCGCCGCCGACGGCGTCAACTCGACCGTACGGGCCCAGTGCCGCCCCGCGGACCGGCCGCGCGACCTCGGCATCCGCACGATCTTCGGCCGGATCCCGATGGCGGACGCCGTCCGCGACGGCCTCCCCGGGACGCTGCAGGACCGGTTCACGTGGATCATGGGCACCGACGGCCACAAGCTGGGGCTGATGCCGATGGTCTTCCGCGTCCCGCCGGAGGAGGCGGTGGCGCGGCTGTGGCCCGGCCTGGTCATCGAGGAGTCCGAGGACTACTTCATGTCGGTGTTCTCCATGCACCGCTCGCTGCTGGGCATGCCGGACGAGGAGCTGTTCGCGATGGACGGCGCCCGGCTCTGGGAGCTGGTGCGCGAGCGCACCGCCCGCTGGGACCCGCACCTCCGCAGGATCCTGGCCGCCGCGAGCACCGACGCGACGTTCGCGGTGGCCGTGCGCGCGACGCGGCCGATCGAGCCGTGGGAGCCGGGGCCGGTCATCCCGCTGGGCGACGCCGTGCACGCGATGCCGCCGTCCGGCGGGGTGGGGGCGAACACGGCCGTCCGCGACGCCGCCGTCCTGTGCCGGGCGCTGGTCGCGGTGGAGCGCGGCGCGGTGTCGCTGGAGGCGGCGGCGGCCTCCTACCAGGGGGAGATGCTGAAGTACGCGACGGAGGCGCTGAACACGTCGCTGGAGGTCGCCAGGTGGTCGCTCGGCCGCAACGACCTCGACGACCTCGACGACCTCGACGGGTGAACGGCCCGGCGGGCCGGCGTCGCCGGCCCGCCGGGAGGCGCCGCGGTCGCCCTGAGGTCGCCGTGAGGTCGCCGTGAGGTCGCCGTGAGGTCGCCGTGAGGTCGCCGTGAGGTCGCCGCTCGCCAGGCGCCGCTCACCAGGTCAGCGGCAGCTCCGCCGGCCGGGAGAACGCCGTGCCCCGGTTCCACCGCAGGCCGGACTCGGGGACGGCGAGCCGGAGTCCGGGCAGGTCCCGCAGCAGGGAGCCGAGGGCGATCTCCAGTTCGAGCCGGCCGAGCTGCGCGCCGAGGCAGTGGTGGATGCCGTGCCCGAAGGACAGGTGGGGGTTGGGCCTGCGGTCCAGCCGGAGCCCGTCGGCGTCGTCGAAGACCGTCTCGTCCCGGTTCGCCGAGTTGATCATGGGGAGGACGGCCTCCCCCGCGCGGATCAGCACGCCGTCGAGCCGTACGTCCTCCGTCGCGATGCGCAGCGCGCCGATGCCGCCGCCGGCCTGCGACCTGCGCAGCAGCTCGTCCACCGCGGCGAGGGGCGGCCGGTCTCCGCTGCGCAGCAGGCGCAGCTCGTCCTCCTCGCGCAGCAGGGTGAGCACCGCGTGCGCGATGCTCGCGGTGGTCGCGTGGTAGCCGGCCCCGAGGAGGGTGTAGCCGAAGGCGAGCAGCTCCTCCTGGGACAGCCGGTCGCCCTCGTCCCGCGCCTCGATCAGCACGGTCAGCACGTCGTCGGCCGGCTCCCTGCGCTTGGCCTCGATGAGCGCGGTGAGGTAGTCGTTCAGCCGTTCCCGCGCCTGCCTGACCTGGTCCTGCATCGAGCGGTCGAAGCTCAGCATGAGGTCCGTCCACTGCCGGAAGCGGCCGACGTCGGCGTAGGGGACGCCGAGCAGCTCGCAGATGACGGTGATCGGCAGCGGCTGGGCCAGGCCGCTCATCAGGTCGGCCGGCGGCCCGCCCTTCACCATCGCGCCGAGCAGGTCGTCGGTGATCTGCTGGATGCGGGGGCGCAGCGCCTCGACCCGCCGCCCGGTGAACGCCTTGGACACGAGCCGGCGCAGCCGGGTGTGCTCGGGCGGGTCCATCACGAAGATCGACTTGGAGCCCTCCGCGATGGGCAGCACGCGGGGCGCCCCCGGCGCGGTGATCGCCTCCCTGCTGAAGCGGGCGTCGTCGGCGAGCACCTGGCGGACGCTCTCGTACCGGCTCACGAGCCAGGCCAGGTCGCCCGAGGGCAGGCGCACCCGGGCCACGGGCTGGTCGCGTCTCAGCTCGGCGTACTCCTGGGGCGGCTCCAGCGGGTCCGCCGGGGTGAACGGGAACGAACGCGCGGCATCGTCCATCGCCGGGGCCCTCCGTGTCGTCGCGGGTCGGTGCGCGGGGTGTGATGTCTCCAGCGTGACCGGGGCCGGTCGAGGGCGCGTCGAATCCGCCTGGAGCGCAGCCCCGCCCGCCGCGCCCCCAGCGGGGCTCCAGCGCTCCACCAGATCCCGGGGGGATCCTGCGGCTGACCGCGAACCCGGCCGTGAAGGAGTGCCGCCCATGAACGCCGTACCCCCGGAGCTCGAACTGGTCCAGAGGATGGGCGAGCTGCGGCCGCACGAGTGGAGCACCGGGCTGATCCTGCGCGGCGCCGCGCTGCTGGGCCTGGCCGACCACCTGGGCGGCGGCCCGCGCACCGCCGCCGAGCTCGCCGAGGCGACCGGGACGCACGCGCCGAGCCTGGCCCGGTTCCTGCGGGCCTGCGTCGTGACCGGGATCGTGACGCCCGCGGGGCCGGACGGGTACGCGCTCACGGAGCTCGGCCGGGTGCTGCGCTCCGGCGGGCCCTCGCTGCGCGGTTTCGTCATCGCGGTCAACGGCCCGGGGCTCATGCGGCCGTGGGAACGGATCGAGCAGACGCTGCGCACCGGGCGGCCCTCCGCCACGGACACGCTGGGCTCGGACCTGTGGGGGTACTACGCGCGGCATCCGGACGAGGCCCGCCACTACGCGGAGAGCCTGGTCCCGGTGTGCGGGCTCGCCGCGGCGGTGCTCACCTCCGTCCTCGACCTGAGCGGCGCCAGGACGGTCGTGGACGTGGGCGGCTGCCCGGGAACGCTGCTCGCCGCGGTCCTGGCGGCCGCCCCTCGGGCGCGGGGCGTGCTGCTCGACCTGCCCGCGATGCTCCCGCACGTCAAGGAGATCGTCGCCGGGCACCCCGCCGCGGACCGCATGGCCCTCACCGGCGGCGACTTCCTGGAGTCGGTGCCCGCCGGCGGGGACCTCTACCTGCTCAAGCACGTCCTGAGCGACCTGGACGAGGCCGGCGCGCGCACCGTCGCCGGCAACTGCCTCGCCGCCGCCGCGCCCGGCTCGCGGCTGCTCGTCATCGACTGGGTGACGACCGGGAAGCCGTCGTTCGCGCACGTCACCGACATCGACGCGATGGTCACCTTCGGGGGCCGGATCCGGTCCGAGGACGAGCTGACCGGCCTGCTGCGCGAGGCCGGCTTCCGGGACGTCCGGCGGCTCGCCGTGCCCGGCCAGGAGGACGACCCCCTCGCCTTCGTCGAGGCGATCCGCCCCTGACCGGGCCCGGCCGCGCTCACAGCTCCAGGCTCACGCCGTAGTGCTTGAGCCAGGAGTTGAACTGCAGCGCCATCTCCACGTTCATCCGGCTCGGCCAGTCCTGCGCCACGTCCTTCGGGTGCCTGAGCACCTCGTCGGCGGCGGACCGGTCGAGCAGCGGCAGGACCGGCGCGTTCGGGTCGGCCAGCAGGTCGGCCAGCTCCTGGTGCAGCGCCCGCGTGTAGGCGGGGTCCTGCGTCACCGGGTAGGGGCTCTTGCGGCGGTCCAGGACGGAGGGCGGCAGGAGGTCCTTCACGGCTGCGCGCAGCAGGCTCTTCTCCCGCCCGTCGAAGGTCTTGAACGCCCAGGGCACGTTGTAGACGTACTCGACGAGCCGGTGGTCGCAGAACGGGACCCGGGTCTCCAGCCCGGACGTCATCGCCAGCCGGTCGCTGCGGTCCAGCAGCATGGGCAGCCAGCGCGCCAGCTTGACGTAGCAGACCGAGCGCATCAGGTGCTCCCGCTCGTCCTCGCCCTCCTGGTGCGGGGCCTCCGCGAGCGCCTGGTGGTAGTTGTCGGCGTAGTACCGGTCCATGTCCAGCTTCTGCAGGAAGCTCCGGTCGAACAGGCCGCGGCCCTGCCCGTTGGCGCAGCCCGGCTGCCGCTTCTCGTTCGCCACCCAGGGGAAGGTGCCGGAGCGGACGAGCTCGTCGTCGTGCACCCAGCGGAAGCCGCCGAAGATCTCGTCGGCGGTCTCCCCCGTCAGCGCCACCGTCGAGTGCTGCCGGATGGCGCGCAGCATCAGGTAGAACGAGGTGTCCATGTCCCCGACCGTGGTGGGCATGTCCTGCGCCGTCATGGCGGCCTTGCGGGCCTCCGGGTCGGTCAGGGCGGCGGTGTCCAGCACGATGTCGGTGTGGTCGGCGTCCACGTGGCGGGCGAGCTCGGCCGCGTACGGCGCGTCCGCGGTGTCCCTGGTGTCGTCGGGGCGGAAGTTCTCGCTGTAGCCGACGTACGTGGTCGTGACGCTGCGCACCCGCTCCCCGTTGACCTTGCGCTGCCAGCGGGCGGCGAGCGCGGTGACCGCGCTGGAGTCGAGGCCGCCGGACAGCGTCGTGCACAGGGGCACGTCGGACACCAGCTCGCGCAGGACGATGTCCTCCAGCAGGGACCGGACGTGGTCGACGGTGCCGTCCAGGTCCTCGGTGTGGGGCCGCGCGCTCAGCGCCCAGTAGCGCCGCTCGACGACCTTGCCGGGCCGTACGGTCAGGGTGTGGCCGGGCCGCACCTCCCGCTGGTCGCGGAAGACCGTCTGCCCCGGCTGCTTGGCGGTGGAGAAGACCTCGCGCAGGCCGTCGAGGTCGACGGCGGTGCCGGTCTCCGGGTGCGCCAGCAGCGCCTTCGGCTCGGAGGCGAACAGCACGCCGCCGGGGCGCAGGCTGTAGAACAGCGGCTTGATGCCGAACCGGTCGCGGACGAGCAGCAGGCTCTGGTCGCGCACGTCCCAGACGCCGAAGGAGAACATGCCCTCCAGGCGCGTGGCGCAGTCGGCGCCCCATTCGAGGTAGGAGCGCAGGACGACCTCCGTGTCGCTCCTGGTGCGGAAGCGGTGGCCGCGCTGCTCCAGCTCGTTGCGCAGCTCGCGGAAGTTGTAGACCTCGCCGCTGTAGGTGATCACCGCGATCGTGCGGCCGTCCTCCTCGGCCGTCATGGGCTGGACGCCGCCCGTGAGGTCGATGACCGATGTCCTGGTGTGCCCCAGCGCCGCGTGCCCGGCGCACCAGACGCCTCTGGCATCGGGACCACGAGGTGTCAGGGTGTCGGTCATCGCGTCGATCGTCCGGTGCTCCCCGGACAGATCGCGTGCGAAGTCCACCCAACCGGCGATGCCGCACATACGGGCCTCCATCTGGTTGTCCGACTACCGTCGAGCCTGCTGGGACCGGCTCGAACCCGCCTCAACGGCGGATCGAGCCCTCCTGGCCCGGCCGGCGCAGGCCGAACAGGAAGGCGGTCAGGCGGGTGCGGCGCACCAGGACGTCGTACGCGGCCACGGTGAGCGCGAGCGACAGCACGACGATGACCAGGTACTCCACCAGGGCCGGAGCGTCCCACCCGACGACGAGGAAGGCCACGGCCACGACGATCGGCTGGTGCAGGACGTACAGGGGCAGGGCGGCGGGGGCCAGGTAGCCGTAGAGGCGGCCGAGCGGCCGGTCCGGGGCGACGGCGCGGCCGAGGGCGGGCGGCGTACGGCCGAGCATGCGCAGGATCACGACCACCAGGCACCATCCCGCCAGGCCGTAGAGCGCGCGCACCCCGGCCGCCAGGGGCGTCAGGCCGGTGAACGCGTCCGCGCCCGGCTCCGTCAGGGCGGCGAACCCCGGCACGCTCGCGGCCAGCAGCGCGATCCCCGCCACGGCCGCGGGCACCGCGTCACGGCGGATCGCGGCGGGGAAGGTGCCGTGGGTGACGAGCAGGAACCCGTACAGGAAGAACACCGCGTAGGCCCAGCGGTTCCAGCCGCCCATCGTCTCCTCCAGCCCGGCCGCGGCGGCGGTCGCCGCGACCGGGAGGCCGAACAGCAGCGTCCCGCCCGGCAGGGCGGCCACCCGCGCGGGAGCGGCGCGCAGCCGCCGGGCGAGGCCCCGGGGCAGCCGGCGCACCAGGGGGGCGAGCAGCAGGGAGAAGCACAGCAGCAGCACGAGGAACCACAGGTGCCCGGTCTCGAAGTACGTGCCCCGCAGGACGAACGGGAAGTCCGCCGGCGCCGGCCGCACGGCGAAGAACCTCGGCAGGAACGCCAGGTAGGACTCGTGGTGGCCGGGCTCGGTCCGTAACCGTAACCACTGCGGGATCGGCGCGACGGTCACCATCGCCACGACGAACGGCACGCCCAGCCGCCGCAGCCGCTCGGCCGCGAACCCGCCCGGCCCCCGGCGGCGAATCGAGTGCCACGCCCCGAACCCCGCGATGAGGAAGAGCAGGGGCATCGCCCAGACGACGCAGACGGCGGCGACGAGACCGGTGACGAGGAAGGGCGCGTCGCCGGTCCCGGCGTTCGTGACGTAGAAGCCGTCACGCGAGCCGAAGACCAGCGACGTGTGGAAGAACACCAGGCCCACGACCACGACCAGGCGCATGACGTCGAACTCGGGGCGCCGTTCCCGCGCCAGGTCACGAGGCGCCCCGATGCCGGTCGTCATGCCTGCGCCTCCCCTGTGGGCCGTGGCCGGTCCGAGGGGGACGGCCGTCAGGCGGCCGCCGGCTGCTCCCCTCTCTCCTTCACTCTGCCCCCTGTGACGCGATTGTCTTCTTCATCACCTCGGCCAGGTCGTCGGCGACGGCGCGGACGTGGGGCGGCCGGAGCACGGACAGGTGGCCGCCCGCGCAGGCGCGCGGGTCGAGCCGGGCCGCGTACGGCCGCCAGCACTCGGCGAGCGGCGCCGGCCAGGCCGACTCCCGCGCCTGGTACAGCAGCACGGGAGCGGCGACCGGCCGCGGCCGGTACGTCAGCAGGGCCTGGGTGTGCGCGGCCAGGACGCGCACCCGCGCCTCGAACTCCTCCCGCGCCAGCGACAGCATGACCTCGGGCAGGTTGAGCTCCCGCATGAGCGCGCGGGCGCGGGGCGAGCCCGCCAGGTCCGGCAGCGCTCCGGCGGCGGCGACCAGCGACGACAGCTCGCCGATCCGGTCCCGGTCGCGTTCCACCATGTCCTTGACGGGGCCGACGGGCAGGGCCGCGTCCACGGCGGTCAGCAGCGCGACCTCCGCGCCCTGCCGCTCGGCGAGCTCGGCGACCGCCAGGGCGATCGCCCCGCCGAGCGAGTAGCCGGTCAGGAAGTACGGCCCGGACGGCTGCATGCCGCGGATCGCGCCCCAGTACGTCTCGGCCATCTCCGCCAGGTCGCGCCCGGGGGCCAGCCCGAGCCGGATGGCGCCCGACTCGATCCCGACCAGGCGGGCCACCGGCGAGAGGATCTCCGCGAGGTCGGTGTAGGCGCTGACGTTGCCGCCGATCTCGTGGAGGCAGAACATCATCGGGCCGGCGGGGCTGTCCCCGTTGAGTATCGCCATGGACACCCGGCCCCGGTCGCCGCCCTGCCACACCTGGAAGCGCCAGCCTGAGCCGCCGCCCGCGGTCCTCGCCCGCCCGCCGCCCGACACCCGCGCGGCCATCTCGGCCAGGGTCTCCGACTCGAACACCACCCGCGAGCTGAGCCGGATGCCGTGCTCCCTCGCCCTGGTGATGAGGGCGATGCTGAGGACGGAGTCGCCGCCGAGGTCGAAGAAGCCGTCGTGGACGCCGACCCGGTCCAGCCCGAGCAGCTCCGCCCAGACCCTGGCGAGGGTCTCCTCGACGGGCGTGCGCGGCGGCACGAACTCCGTCTCCAGCCGCGGCCGCTCGCCGCCGGGGGCCGGCAGCGCCGCCCGGTCGATCTTCCCGTTGCCCGTCAGGGGCAGCTCGTCCATCCGGACGAAGCCGCTCGGCACCATGTAGCCGGGCAGCGTCCGCCCGCACCACTCCCGCAGCTCGGCCGCGGCCGGCTCCGCGCCGTCGCCGGGGGCCCAGTAGGCGAACAGCCGCGTGTCGCCCGGCGTGACCTCGCGGGCCACCACCGCGCACGAGGCCACCGCCGGGTGCCCGGCGAGCGCCGACTCGACCTCGCCCGGCTCGATGCGGTGGCCGCGGATCTTCACCTGGTGGTCGATCCGGCCGGCGAACTCCAGCGACCCGTCGGGCAGCCACCGGACCAGGTCGCCCGTCCGGTACAGCCGCCGCTCCACGCCGCCGACGGTCCTGACGACGAACCTCCCGGCGGTCAGCTCGGGCCGGTTCACGTAGCCGCGGGCGACGCCGGCGCCGCCGATCCACAGCTCGCCCACGACGCCCACGGGGACCGGCCGCTCCCGCGCGTCGACCACGAACACCTCCGTGTTCGCGATCGGCCGGCCGATCGGGATCCTCTCGGCGGGCCGGCGGATGGTCGCGGTGGTGGCCGTCACGGTGGTCTCGCTGGGGCCGTAGACGTTGAACAGCGGCACGTCCGACACCTCGAACCAGCGCCGGACCTGCGCGGGAAGCACCTGCTCGCCGCCGAGGGAGACCAGTCTCAGGCTGGGGCCGAGCCGCCCGTCGATGCCGAGCTTGTCCACCAGCAGCCCCCACACGGAGGGCGGCAGCTCGCACACGGTCACCTCGTGCTCGCCGATCGCGTCGAGCAGCCACTGCAGGTCCCACCGCCCCTGCCGGACGACCAGCCGCGCGCCGGCCGCGAGCGTGGGGAAGATCTGGCCGATCGAGCCGTCGAAGGCGATCGAGGCGAACTGCAGGAAGGTGTCGCCGGGGGTGAGCGCGTAGCGGTCGCGCAGCTCCACGACGCGGGCGGTCAGCGACCGGTGCTCGACCTGGACGCCCTTCGGCCGCCCGGTGGAGCCGGAGGTGTAGACGACGTACGCCAGGTCGTCCGGGCCCGCGCCGCCGGCGGGCGCCGTGACGGGGTGCCGGGCGATCGCGTCCCGGTCGGCGTCCAGGCGCACCACGGCGGCGGCGCCGGCGGCCCTGAGCCGGTCGTCCAGGTCCCGCTCCGACACGACCACGGACATGCCCGCGTCGCGGATCATGAACGCCAGCCGCTCCGGCGGATGGTCCGGGTCCAGCGGCACGTACGCGCCGCCCGCCTTCATGACGCCGAGCAGCGCGACGATCATCGGCGCGCCGCGCCCGACGCAGATCCCGACCGGGACCTCCGGGCCCACGCCGTGCCCGCGCAGGTGGTGCGCGAGCTGGTTCGCCCGCTCGTCGAGCTCCCGGTACGTCACCCGCTCCGGCCCCGCGACCACCGCGACCGCGTCCGGGCGCTCCCGCGCCCGCTCGGCCACCAGCTCGTGCGCGCCCCGCCCGGCCGGGTACGGCGCCGCCGTCCTGTTCCAGTCCACGACGATCCGGCGCCGTTCCGCCTCGGTCAGCAGCTCCAGCTCGCTCACGCGGGCGTCGGGATCGGCGGCCATCCCGGCCAGCACCTGCCGGAGATGGCCGGCCAGCCGGTCGATCGTCTCCGCCTCGAACAGGTCGGCCGAGTACTCGAGGCGCGCGGTGAGCGACCCCGCCGCCTCCTGGGCGAACAGCCCCAGCTCGGACGGGGTGACGGTGGTCCACGCCGACGCCGACGCGACCTCGGTCCCTGCCGCCCGCCAGGCGAGGGCGGGCTCCTCCTCGAACGCGTACCGCACCGGCGGCGGCCCGGCGACCGTCGCGGCGTCCAGGAGGCCGCGCCCGGTGCGCGCCAGCGCCTCCCGCACGGTCGGGTCGCCGGACAGGTCGCCGCGGAACAGCCGGGTGTCGGCGGGGGAACCGTCGGCGACCGGCAGGCCCACCGGGACGTCGTCCCTGCCGGTGTACCGGCTGAGCACGATCTGGAAGGCCGCCAGCAGGATCGCGGCCACCGGCACGTCGAGGCGCGCGCCCAGCGCCCGCGCCGCCTCCGCGTCCAGCGCGAACTCCCGCGCCGCGCCCCGGCCGGAGAGCTCCGGAGGGCGGACGTGGTCGACCGGCAGCGGCAGCGCGGGCGGCCCGCCCGCCGGTCCGCCCCGTGGGGCCGCCTCCGCCCGGCGCGGCGCGGGAACGGCCGGCCGGCCGCGCGCCGCGGCCGCGTACAGCCGCGGGAGCTGCCGGTTGAGGCAGGTGAGCAGCCACGCGCCGGTCGCCAGGGGGTTCGTGGCCACGACGAGGACGTCGGCCGCCGGCCGCCGGATCAGCGTGGCCCGCACCGCCGAGCGGGTGGTGAACCCCGCCCGCCGCTCCTGGCCGAGCACCTCGTCCACGGCTCCGGCGCCGTCCGTCTCCAGCACGCGCAGCTCGCAGTCGTCCATCGCCGCCTCGTGGACCCACAGCCGGGCCGCCGCGGCCCGCAGCGCCGCCCGCAGCGCCTCCACGTCGAGCCGTCCACGGAACCGGAGGACGACTCCCGCACCGCCTTCCATGTCAGTCCTCTCCTCCCCGGCACAAATTCGCCAGCGCGGCGCCCCGCTGGATGCGCGTGGCGCACCGGTCGAGGCTCGCGCCCCTTCCGCACACCACGGTGAACCCCGTCGGCCGGAGCGCCAGCTCCAGGCAGCGGAGCTGGGAACGGGGATCCAGGCCGAGGAACGCCGTCCTGGCCGCCGGCTCGGCGAAGAGCGTCGTGGCGGTGATCGCGCCGTACTTCGGGTCCGCCCAGTCCGCGACGTTGATCACGCCCGAGCCGTCCTGCCAGTTGACGCCGGTGGCGACCGCCCACGGGAACGCGGGGGCGAACAGGCCGGCGACCGCGTCGAAGTCGTAGGCGTTCACGATCGGGTGGAGGTAGGCGTCCGCGGTGGCGGCGACGTGCGCCTCGTCGCTCACGTCGGAGTGCGAGGTGCCCGAGCCGTAGCGCGCCATCGACAGGGACAGGCTGAGGTCCCGCAGCAGCTGGCCGGCGTCGGCGTCCCCGCCGGCCAGCAGGCGGACCAGGCGCCGCTCCAGCAGCCGGTCGTACTCGCCGTAGAGGTGGTAGAACCACGTGTACATGGCGCCGTCCGGCTCCAGATGGCCGGCCAGCCACGTGACGCCGGCCGCGGGGTCGGGCAGGTGGTGGATGACGCCGGTGCTCGTGATGACGTCGAAACGCCGGCCGAGTGCCGCGCCGCCGATCTCGCCCTGCTCGAACGCGACGTTCTCGCAGCCGTGTCTCCTCGCCAGCTCCCGCGCGACCGCGAGGGAGCCGGCGCTGAAGTCGAGCCCCAGGAACGAGGTGTCGGGGAACTGCAGGGCCATCCCGACCAGCCGGTGGCCGGTGCCGCAGCCGGCGTCGAGCACCCGCGCGCCGTCGAGGTCCGTGAACGTCAGGTCCACGCCGATGGCCGTGTCGAAGATGGGCTCCGCGGCCGGGGTGGGCAGCGGGTACGGGAAACGCTCGTACAGGTCGCGTACGTCCCTGGGGTATGCGTGCTCAGTGGTCATTGATCGCCGCTCTTCCGCGAGACGTTGCTACCACGTGACGGGAATCTCGTGCGCCCCGTAGATCTGCATGTCGGAGCACATGGGCACCTGCTCGACCGGGACGGCCAGCCGCAGGCCGGGAAGACGCCGGGTCAGCCTGCCGAACGCGATCCGCATCTCCATCCGGGCGAGCTCCTGGCCGAGGCACTGGTGGGCGCCGTACGCGAAGCCGACGTGCCGCTTGGGCTCGCGCGTCACGTCCATGACGTCGGGCGCGTCGAACTGCGCAGGGTCGCGGTTGGCCGACTCCGTCGACAGCAGGATCGGGTCACCGGCGCTGATCTTCTGCCCGCCGATCTCCAGGTCGGCCTTGGCGGAGCGCGGCAGGCAGAACGGGCCGACCGTCAGGAAGCGGAGCATCTCCTCGACGCCGCGCTCGACGTACTCGGGGTGCTCGCACAGGTTCACCCACTGCGTCCGGTGCGTCAGCAGCGCGAGCGCGCCGAGGCCGAGCATGTTGGCGGTGGTCGCGTACCCGGCGATGACCATGAGGTTGCCGATGGCCACCAGCTCGTCGTCGGTCAGCGGCACGCCGTCCGACGGCACCGCCTCGATGAGGCCGCTCAGCAGTCCCTCGTCCGGGCTCCGCCGCTTCTCCTGGACGAAGGCGCGCATGTCGGACGCCATCCCCGTCATCGCGTCGAGGAGCTCGTCCTTGGTCCGCTCCAGCCGCATGATCGTGTCGGTGCGCTGCTGGAACTGCTTGCTCTCCGTGTACGGCATGCCGAGCAGCTCGCAGATCACCATCGAAGGGACCGGCAGCGCGAAGTCCCGCACCAGGTCGGCGGGCGGCCCGGCGGCGACCATCGCGTCGAGGTGCTGATCGACGATCTCCTCGATGCGCGGCGCCAGCGCCTTCAGCCGCCGGACGGTGAACTGCCCGGTCAGCAGCCGCCGGTACCGGGTGTGCTCGGGCGGGTCCATCCCGATGAAGGAGGTCCCGAAGCCGGAGGCCAGGTATTCCTCGGGGGTGAGCGTCACCGACGTGACCGAGGTCTGGAACCCGCGCCTGGCGCTGACGTCGGGGTGGATCAGCGCCGACGTCACGTCCGCGAAGCGCGTGAGCAGCCAGCCGGTCTTCCCGTCCGGCAGCGCCACCGGGCAGACCGGGCTCTCCTCCCGCAGGCGGGCGTACTCGGGTGGTGGGGCCAGTGGGTGCTCGCGCGCCAGCGGCAGAGGTCGGGGGGTCTGGGTCATCACAGTTCTCCCTTGGGAATCACAGGGGGCGGCGCCGCCGTGCGGGATCCGCCTGCCGTGCTGCTCCTCCACCTCAGCGAGGGTTCCTGGAGGATCGATCCAGCCTGGCTAGGAGAGGTCCTCGTCCTGTGGCGCCTGCAGATACCTGCCGATCGCGCGCACGGTGGGCAGCAGCCAGTAGCGCTCCGGCGTCGTCGGCACCATCCCGAAGTCGATCCGCAGGAGCTGCCGGTTCGCCAGCTCCTGCAGCAGGAACTCGGCGAACTCCTCCGGCACGCCGAGCACCGCCGCCACCAGCACGGGCGGCAGGAACGGCGACGGGATCGCGCACAGCCTGCGGAACACCGTCCGCAGGGCCTCCGGCATCACCTCGTAGTTCCGCCGCACGCTGGTCACCAGCGGCGACCACGCGCCCACCAGGAACGCGCCGGTCGAGCGGGTGCGGCGGACCTGCTCCACCAGGTGGTCGATGGTCCAGTGCGGGCGGCTCGCCAGCCGGGACGCGGCGGCGTGCAGGATCGAGGGCAGGCCGTCGCACAACTGGACCAGGTCGGCGGCGGCGCGCGGGTTCTCCGCGATCCGCTCGGGGCCGAGCACCTCGGTCAGCAGCCGCAGGCCGTCCTCCGTGCCGAGCGGCGGCAGGTCGACCACGGTGACGCCGCCCGGCAGGAACATCCGCCTGCGGCTGGAGATCAGCACCCCGCAGGGCCCCTCGACGGGCAGCACCTGCATGAGCTGCTTCACGCTCATGGCGTCGTCGAGGACGATGAGCGCCTGGTGCTCGGCCGCCCAGGCGCAGAACATCCGGCGGCGGTCCTCGAACGCGGCGGGGATCCTCCTGTCGGGCACGCCCAGCGCGCGGAGGAAGCTGGCGAGCACCTCGCCGGGGTTGGCCGGGTCGCCGTCCTTGAGCATGCCGGCGTACAGCTGCGCGTCCGGGTAGCGGTCGCGTACCTCGTGCCCGGCTTTGATGCACAGCGACGTCGCGCCGGAGCCCGGCGGGCCGCTGACGACGACCACGTTCGGCCCCTCGCGCGAGCACGCGGAGAGCGCGTGCAGCATCATGGCGAGCTCGTCGTCCCTGCCCACCAGGATCCGCCCGTTCGGAGGGAGCTGGCACGGGTGCTCGGAGGCGCTGGTCAGGCGGGTCTTCGCGGTCGTGCTCACCGGGCGCGGGTCGAGGTCGCGCGAGGAGGTCAGCATGTCCTGGTGCAGCCGCCACAGCCGGTTGGACGGCTCGACGCCGAGCTCCCTCGCCAGCATCATGCGGGTCCGCTGGTAGACGCGCAGGGCGTCGGAACGCCGGCCCGCGCGGTAGAGCGCGAGCATCAGCATCGCCTGGAACCCCTCGTGGGTGGGCTCGCGCAGGGCGAGGCCGGTCAGCTCGCCCAGCAGCTCATGGTGGCGGCCGAGCTGGAGATCGGCCTCGATGCGATGCTCCAGGATGTTCTTGCGCACCTCCTCCAGCCGCAGCACCTCGGTCTGCAGCACGGCGCCGGGCGTGACGTCCACCAGCGCCGGTCCGCGCCAGAGGCGCAGCGCGTCCCGCAGCGTGTCGGCGGCCCTCTCGACCTCGCCGGCCTTCAGGTGGAGCCGGCCGAGCGCCGCGAGCTGCTCGAAGCGGTAGGCGTCCAGCGCGTCCGGGGCCAGGGACAGGGTGTAGCCGTTCGGCGTGGTGAGAAGGGCGGGCGCGCCGGCGTCGTGGTCCGGCCCCGGGGACGAGCCGTTGGAGGCGCGCAGGCCCAGGAGCTTCCTGAGCTGGTACACGTACGTCTGGAGCGTGGTGGTGACGCTCGCGGGCGGGTCCTCCTCCCACAGCTCCTTGATGAGCTTCTCCGTGCTGACCACGTTGTTCGCGTGTATCCCGAGCAGACAGAGCACCCGGCGGAGTTTCGGCGCCGACGGTGTTACCAGCCCGTGATGCCGGACCTCCAACGGGCCCAAGAGGTGGATCTCCATTAGCCACACGTTCCTCACGGTTCACCGGTGCGAGCGGGTCTTGCCTGAACGCGTTCTGTTGGGGCGATGGCGGTGGCTCCCGGCGGGGGCCCGGCGCGGGAGGAGGGCGCGGGGCGGCGCTCCTGTGACGCCGGGACACGGCTTCCCCGACCGTGGCCACGGTCAGACCTCCTGAGGCACCTGGACCAGGGGCGGCCTCGCCGCCGGCTGCCGCGGCACCTCGGGCGCGAGGCCGTCGCCCGCCTCCTCGGCGAGACGCCGGCCCACCTGCCGGACACTGGGCAGGACCCGGTAGTGCGGCCGCCCGTCCCGCGCTCCCGGGACGACCTCGACCAGCCACAGGTCCACCAGCTCCTCCAGCCGGTACTCCGCCTGGTACTCGGGCACGCCCAGCAGCCGCGCCACCGCCGGCACCGGGAACGAGGCGGTGCCCGCCGTGCTCAGCAGCCGGAACGTCCGCCGTACGTCGGGGGAGGCGAGCCGGTAGCTCCGCTCGACGCTCTCGCGCGGCCCGATCCCCCCGCAGGCGGGCGGCACCGGGCCACTGATCTCGTCGCGGACCCGGCTCAGCGCCCGCTCCAGCGACTCGTGCGGCTCGCACAGCAGCCACTCCGCCACGTCGCTCAGCGTCGAGGGCAGGCCGCCGCAGAGCCGGACGAGCTGTCCGGCCGCCGCCCGCTCCGCGGCCACCCGGCGGCAGCCGAGCAGGCCGGCCAGCAGCTCCACCCCTTCCTCGACGCCGAGCGGGCCCAGGCTCACGGTGCTGGTGATCTCCGGGGAGTAGAGCAGCCGGCGGCTCGCCACGAGCACGCCGCAGCCCGAGTTGGACGGCAGCAGCGGCAGAAACTGGCCGACGTCGGCCACGTCGTCGAGCGTGACGAGCATCCGGCGCTCCGCCGTCCAGGCGCGGAACAGCCTGGCCCGCTCCTCGTCGGCGGCCGGGATGAGGTCCTCGGGCAGGCCGATCGCCCGCAGGAGCGTCAGGAGCAGGCCGCCGGCGTCGAGCGGCCGGCCGGCCGCGTCCAGGGCGTCGGCGTGGACCTGCCCGTCGGGGTACCGCTCGGCGGCGCGGGCGCCCACCTCGGTGCGGAGCGCGGACTTGCCGGAACCGGGCGGGCCGGAGATGACGACCACCGCCGGGACGTGCTCGCGGCCCGCCGCGAGCCCGCTCAGCGCCTGGTCCACGTGCTGCTGCCGGCCGACCAGCGTCCCCTCGGCCGGGCGGACCGGCCCGGGGTGCACCGAGACCCGGTCCGCCACGCTCGGCACGTCGAGGCTGCGGTCGGCGGACATGATGGCGTGCTGGATCCGCTGGAGCCGGCGCGAGGGGTCGAGACCCAGCTCGCTCGCGAGGGCGGAGCAGGTCCTGCGGTAGACGTGCAGCGCCTCCTGCGGCCGTTCGGCCCGGTACAGCGCCACCATCAGCTTCGCCTGGAACCCCTCGTGGGTGGGCTGCTCCTCGGCGAGGCGGACCAGCTCGTCGAGCACCTCCCGGTGCCGGCCGAGCTGGAGGTCGGCCTCGATGCGCTGCTCCAGGGTGTTCCTGCGCAGCTCCTCCAGCCGCAGAACCTCGGCGCGGAGCACGGGCCCCTGGCTGACGTCGGCCAGCATGGGCCCGTGCCACAGGCCGAGCCCCTGGGACAGGTTCGCGGCCGCCTGCTCGAACTCGCCCGCCTCGAGCGCGGCTCGACCGGCCTGCGCCAGCCGCTCGAACCGCATCAGGTCGACGACGTCGGGCGGCAGCGACATCAGGTAGCCGCCGAGCGAGGTGTGCAGGCCCGCGGCGTCCGGCCCCTGCTCCCCGCCGTGGTGCCGCAACGTCTTGCGGAGCTGGTAGACGTAGGTCTGAAGCGTGGTGGTGACCGTGGTGGGAGGGTTGGCGTCCCACAGTTCTTCGATGATCTGCTCGTTGGGCACCACGCTGTTGGCGTGGACGACGAGGAGGCTGAGCATCCGCCGTAGCTTCGGCGCCGACGGGGTGACGACGTCGCCCTCACGCCGGACCTCCAGCGGGCCCAGTAAGTTCACCTTCATACCAAGCTGCTCCTCCGGAACGACGCGTCCCACTACGTGGATCTTCACGCCGTCGGACGCGGCCGAGCTGAAACCGTACGTTTTGCGCCCCCGGCTGAACGCACGCAGGAGGTATCCCGTGGAAGGTGGTGAGTCACCCCGTCCCCAGCTAATCTACCGCCGTTTGATTGCTGGAAATCAAGCCTCGCTAAAGCGCCGCTGAAGCCGGTCCGGTCCCGGCCACCGCTCCCCCTCGAGCGGACGGGGAGCGGACCGGACCCGTACCAGCTCACGATCGGTCAGGTTCCGGGGCGTGCCAGCACGGTCGCGCTCTGGAACCCCCCGAACCCGCTGCCCACGCTCAACACCACGTCCATCCGGTGCGGCCGCGCCTCCAGCGGCACGTAGTCGAGATCGCACTCCGGGTCGGCGTTGTGCAGGTTCGCCGTCGGCGGGACGACGCCGCGGTCGAGCGCGAGCGCGCACGCGGCGACCTCGATCGAGCCGATGGCGCCCAGCGAGTGGCCGATCATCGACTTGATGGAGCTGACCGGGACGCGGTAGGCCCGGTCGCCGAGGCTCCGCTTGAACGCCGCCGTCTCGTGCCGGTCGTTCTGCTTGGTCGCCGAGCCGTGCGCGTTGATGTAGTCGATGTCGTCGGCGCCGACCCTCGCCTGCGCCATGGCCACCCTGATCGCCTCCGCCATCTCCTTGCCGTCCGGTTTGAGGCCGGTCATGTGGAAGGCGTTGCTGCGGCCGGCGAACCCCCTGACCTCGGCGTAGACGCGGGCGCCGCGGGCGCGGGCCGCCGCGGCGTCCTCCAGCACCATCACCGCCGCGCCCTCGCCCAGCACGAACCCGTTCCGCTCGGCGTCGAACGGCCGTGAGGCGTGCTCGGGGTCGTCGTTGCTCGGCGAGGTGGCCTTGATCGCGTCGAAGCAGGCCGAGGTGATCGGCGACAGCGGCGCGTCCGTGGCGCCGGCGAACACCACGTCCGCCGAGCCCTCCTCGATCAGCGCGGCGCCGTGGCCGACCGCGTCGAGGCCGGAGGTGCACCCGGTGGAGATGAGCGCGGTCGGCCCTTCGGCCGCGACCTCCCACGCCACCTCGACGGCCAGTGTGCTCGGCACCATGAAACCGTAGAGGTGGGGCACGCCGTAGGTGTGGTCGACGAGCCAGCGGCGGCCCTCGTCGGCGAGCACCGTGTACTCCTCCTCCAGGCTCATGGTGCACCCGACGGCGCTGCCGACGCTGACCCCCACGCGCCCGGGGTCGACGCGGCCGAGCTCGACGCCGCTGTCCGCGAGCGCCTCCCTGGCGCACACCACCGCGAACTGGGCGGCCCGGTCCATCCTGCGGACCTGCTGCGCGGACAGGCCCGACGCCTTCGGGTCGAAGTCCACCTCGGCGGCGATCCTGGACCGGAACCGGCCGGCGTCGAAGAGGGTGATCGTGCGCGTGGCGGTGCGGCCGGCGGTCAGGAGCTCCCAGAACGGCTCGCGCCCGACCGCGCCCGGCGCGACCACGCCGATCCCGGTGATGGCGGCGGTCCTGCTCATCCCGCCTGCCCCACCTGGGGTGCGGGCGCCTCGGGGGCGACCACCTGCTCGGTGTCGACGTGCCCGAGCTCCGGCCGCGGGGCGAGCGGCGAGAGGTGGAACACCACCCGCGCCCGCTCGGCGCCGGTGTTGACCAGGCGGTGGCGCACCCCGATGGGCACGATCAGCGAGTCGCCCGGGGCCAGCGGCATCGGCTCGCCGTCGAGCGACATCTCCAGCGTTCCCGACACGACGTGCAGGAACTCCTCGGAGTACGGGTGGTAGTGCTCGGTGACGTACTCCCCCGCCTCCAGGAACAGCACGCCGCCGAAGCCCGAGGTGGCGCCGGCCGTCTTGGGGCTGAGGGTCACCCGGATGTCCCCGCCCCGCCTGCGGTTGGGCGTCGCCTCGTCGACGTTGACCTTCACGGGCCGCCTGGTGCTCACATCGTCCTCCCGTCCTGGCTGGTCCAGACGTAGAACGGCGAGGCCATCGCGTCCTTCGGCTCCTTCCAGTCAGGGTCGTACGGCGCCACGAACTCGGTCAGCCTGGTGTTGACGTCCTGGTAGAGCGGGTGGCTGCGGACCCGGTACAGGTTCGGGGAGATGTCCTGGTCGGCCTCCACCAGGTGGAAGTAGAGGTCGTGGAACCGGAAGAGGGTCCGCCGGGACACGCCCACCATGTGCGGCAGGTCCGAGGCGTCCGACGCGGCGAACACGTCGGCGATCCGATCGGTGTCCTTCGTCCTCAGCTTCGCGACGATCAGGGTGCGGTGCACGTCTGCCTCCAGCGAAAGGGGGTCGCCACTGACCCGCTCACGCTCGCCCGCGGCACTGGAAGCAGGCTCGAATCGCGCTGGGCGTCACCACGGCACGGGCCGCGTGCCGCGCAGCAGCGTCCCCGTCGGCCCGTCGTCCGGGAGCGTCGCGGCGTGGGCGACGTCGAGCGCGGCCTCGGCCGCGGTGCGCGGCGCCGTCGGCATCATCCTGGTGCGGGTCTGGCCGGGGTTGACGGCGTTCACCAGCACCCCGCCGGCGGCGGTGCGCGCGGCGAGCATGGTGGTCAGCCCGTTGAGCGCCACCTTGGACACCGAGTAGGCGGGCGTGCCGGCGGCCAGGCCGATGCTGAAGGTGCCGATGCCGCTGGAGACGAACACGACCCTGCCCCAGCCGCGGCTCACCATCCCGGGCACGAACGCCTGCGCCACCCGCCACGCCCCCAGCAGGTTGACCGCCAGCGTGCGCTCGACCACGTCCAGCGGCACGGTCAGCGGATCGGTGCCCGCGTCGAGCAGCACGCCCGCGTTGGAGACCAGCACGTCCACGGCCCCGATCCGCCGGGCGGCGTCCCGTACCCCGGCGGCGTCGGTCACGTCGAGCGCCTCCCCGACGACCTCGCCGCCGATCCCCCCGCCGGCCCCTCCGCCCGTCACCTCGACGATCTCGCGGGCGGCGGTGGCCGCGTCCCGCGCGGACCGCGCGGTGACGATCACCCGCAGGCCGCGGCGGTGCAGTTCCTCCGCGACCGCGCGGCCGATGCCCCGGTTGGCCCCGGTGATCAGTGCGGTGCGCTTGTCTCCCACGGTGCCTCTCCCGCCGTCGTCGTGTCGAGACCGCCGCGAGCCTCGCAGAGCGGGCTCGACCCACGCTGGTGCCCGGCTCACGCGGGGCGGCGGGGAGGCGGTTGAGGTGTCGTCGAGCCGGGTTCGAGATCGAGCGCTCAGGCTGGCGGCTGGTCACGGAGGAACCGCCCCGCGCACCGGATCGGCAGGAAGGACGCGTACACGATGACGACGACGAAGGACATGGCCGGCGCCGGGACCCGGATGAGCCCCCGGCCCCTGATCGAGCTGGGCGTCTCGTTCTGGTCGGCGAAGGCCCTGCTCACCGCGGTCGAGATCGGGCTGTTCACCGAGCTGGCCCGCGGACCGGCGAGCGAGCGGGAGCTCAGCGAGCGGCTGGACCTGCATCCGCGCGCCGCGCGGGACTTCCTCGACGCCCTGGTCGCGCTGGACGTCCTGGACCGCACGGACGACGTCTACCGCAACACCCCGGCCGCCGCCGCCTACCTGGACGAGGGCAAGGACACCTATCTCGGCGGGTGGATGCGGCAGGCGAGCAGGCACCTGTTCCGGGCGTGGGGCGGCCTCACCGAGAGCCTGCGCACCGGGAAGCCGTTCATCGGCTGGGACAGCGCGGACTACTTCCAGCGGCTCTACGAGGACGAGGAGGAGCGGCAGCGCTTCATCGCGGCCATGGACGCCATGACGAACCACATCGCGGGCGAGCTGGCCGCCGGCCTGGACTGGAGCGGCTACGGCACGGTGGTGGACGTCGGCGGCGCCCGCGGCAACCTCGTCGGGCACCTCGCCCGGGCGCATCCGCATCTCCGCGGCACGGTCTTCGACCTGCCGGAGCTCGACCGGCTGTTCGCCGAGCACATGGCCAAGCTGGGCACCGGCGACCGGATCGCCTTCGTGAGCGGCGACTTCTTCGCCGACCCGCTGCCGGAGGCCGATGTGCTGATCTTCGGTCACATCCTGCACGACTGGGACGACGAGCAGCGCAGGCGCCTCATCGCGCACGCCTACCCCTTCGTACGGCCGGGAGGATGCGTCGTCATCTACGACCGCATGATCGACGACGAGCGCCGGGAGAAGGCCGTCAGCCTGCTCGGCTGCCTCAACCTGCTGCTGGTCACGCCGGGGGGCTCGGAGTACACGGTCGGGGAGTGCCGGGCGTACGCGCGTGACGCGGGGTTCGCCCGCACCTCCACCATGCCGCTGTTCGACGGGCTGGAGACGGCGGTCATCGGGTGGAAGGAGTAGGCCGGGCCGCCCCCGCGCAGCACGAAGGGCCGCGAGAAGGTCGCGGCCCTTCGCCGGTGAGGGGCGGGTCAGGTGCTGGGCTGGGCCTGCTCCCGCGTCACGGCGTTCCGCTGCTGGGGCGGCAGCAGGAATCCGAGCGCCGCCGACACGAGCAGCAGCGCGGCCACGCAGACCAGGGCGATGATCGCCGCGTCGGCGGGCGGGCCGGAGTCCAGCAGCGAGAAGAAGACGGTGCCGATGACGGCGATCCCCAGCGCGGTGCCGATCTGGATCGTGGTGTTGATGACGCCCGACGCGGCTCCGGCGTCGGTCCAGTGGACGTGCGCCAGCACGACGGTGATCAGCGTCGTGGCGACGGCGGCCATGCCGAGTCCCGCGACGAAGAGCCCCGGGATGAGCTGCCACTGTCCCACCTCGGTGCCGCCGAGCCGGACCGCGCCGGCCACCATCCCGATGCCGGCCGCCATGACCAGGGGTCCGACGATGACGACGCGGCGGCCGAGCTTGGGCGCGAGCTGGGTGGCGGCGCCGGAGCCGAAGACGACGCCGACGGCGAAGGCGAGCAGGGTCAGCGCGGTGCGCAGCGGGGTCCAGCCGGCGAAGTCCTGGAGGAAGATGGTCATGACGAACCCGTAGGCCGGGCCGCAGAAGAAGAACACCGCGACGGCGAGTCCGCCGCTGACCGCGCGGCTGCGGAACAGCGCGGGGTTGATCAGGGGGTCCGCGCCGCGTCCGACGGCCGCGCGTTCCCTCCAGAGGAACACCGCGAAGACCAGGATCGCGGCGACCGGCAGGGCGAGGATCCACACGGGCCAGCCCAGCGCCTGCCCCTCGATCAGCGGGTAGAACAGCGCGGCGATGGCGACGGTGGCGATGAGCAGGCCGAGGACGTCGAACTTCCGCGCGGCCTCGGTCTGGGACTCGCGCGCCAGGGCGGCCACGCCGGCCAGGCAGACGAGCCCGAACGGCACGTTGATGAAGAAGATCGTCCGCCAGCCCCAGCCGAAGAGGTCGGCGTTGAGCAGCAGGCCGCCGAGCAGCGGCCCGCTGACGCCGCCGACGGCGAAGGTCATGCCGAACACGCCGATGGCCTTGGGCCGTTCCTCGTCGGAGAACTCCGTCTGGATGAAGGGCAGGACCTGCGGGATCATCAGCGCCGCCGCGGCTCCCTGCACGAGGCGGGAGACGACCAGCATGGCCGGGGACACCGAGGCGCCCGCCGCGACCGACGCGACGATGAAGACGACGAGGCCGGTCAGGAGGACGCGCTTGCGGCCGAAGCGGTCGCCGAGCCGGCCGCCGGTGATCAGCAGCGTGGCGAAGGCGAGGGTGTAGCCGGCCGCGGTCCATTCCAGCACGGTCTCGCTCGCGCCGAGGTCGTGCTGGAGGGAGGGCAGCGCGATGAGGACGACCGTCGCGTCGAGCAGGTCCATGAAGACCGCGATGAGGATCATGACGAGGGCGGGCCACCGTTGGGGGTGGAGGCTCACCGCTCCGGTGTTTTCGTGCATCTGAACGCTCCAGGGGGGATTCGTGGCTCCCTCCGAGAGAATCACCGATGGGATGAATCTGTCAACCAAAAGATAATTCCCGTGTTTCCGGCCGGTCGCTAGGCTGGATCCATGTCGACCGCACCCGGTTCCTCTGACACACCTCGACGGACTCGGCGTTCGCCTCAGCCGCAGGAGCGGCAGCGGGACGCGCAGCGCACCAAGGCCCGCATCCTGGAGGCGGCGATCGTCGAGGTCTCCGCGATGGGGCCGGCGCAGGTGCGGGTCGCCGCCATCGCCGCGCGGGCCGGCGTCAACAAACAGCTCATCTCCTACTACTTCGGCGGGCGGGACGGTCTCCTGCGGGCGATCGGCGAGCGCTGGCGGGAGCAGAAGGTCGCCTTCCAGAGCGAGACGCGGTCGCTGCCCGACGTCATCGCCGAATACGTCGGGCAAGGAGCCGGCGACGCGGTCGCCACCCGCATCCTCGCCTGGGAGGGCCTGCACTACGAGGGCCCCGAGCACGACCCCGACTGGGAGGGCCGGCGCGAGCAGGCCGCGCGCGACGTCGCCGAGCTGCGGCAGCGGCAGGAGCGCGGCGAGCTGGCCGACGACCTCGACCCGGCCGTCGTGCTGCTCGCCATGATCGGCGCCGGCGTCGCGCCGGTCCTGCTGCCCCACATGGCCAACGCCATCTGCGGCGCCGACGCGCAGTCCCCCGAGTTCGTGGCCCACTACACCGAGCAGATGCGGCGGATCGCCCGCCGCCTCTCCGTGCCGATGGCGGGCGCCGACGAGGAGGAGGGCGAGGACCGCCGGGCCGCGTCAGGTTAAGATCAACCGGTGACGGTTCACGACCGAAGCGCCTTCGTCATCGGCGGCACCGGCCAGATCGGCCGGGCCACCGCCGCCCGGCTCGCCGCGGCCGGCTACGCCGTCACCCTCGGGCAGCGCCGGCTCCGCCCCGACGCCGCCGCGCCGCCGGGAGCGCGGTCGGTCCAGATCGACCGGGCCGACACCGAGGCGCTGCTCGCCGCCCTCGACGGCCACGACCTGGTCGTGGACACGGTCGCGTTCACCCCCTACCACGGCACGCAGCTCGCCCGGCTGGCGGGCCGGGTCGGCTCCCTGGTCGTCATCTCGTCGGGGGCGGTCTACCAGGCTCCCGGCCTGCCGGTGCCGATCCCGGAGACGTGGCCGACGGTCGAGCGTGAGGCCCACGACTACCCGGCGGGCAAGGCGGCGCTGGAGCGCCTCCTGCTGGCGACGCCCGGCCTGCCGGCCAGCGTCCTGCGCACCGGCGTGCTGCACGGCCCCCACGGCACATCGCTGGATCACTGGTGGTTCATCAAGCGGGCGCTGGACAAGCGGCCGCACGTCGTGATCGCCCAGGACGGCCGGAGCCGGTTCCCCACGACGGCGGTCGCGAACGTCGCCGAGCTGATCCACCTGTGCGCCCTGCGGCCCGCGGCCCGGGTGCTCAACATCGCCGACGACCCGCTGACCGTCGCCGAGATCGCCGCCAGGACCTTCGCCGTCATGGGCCACGAGGCGGAGATCGTCACCTTCCCCGGCCCGTCGCGCCCCGACGGCCTGGGCTTCCATCCGTGGAACGTCCAGGAGCCGATCGTGTTCGACACCCGGCGGGCCGCCGCCGAGCTCGGCTACTCCCCCGCCGTCTCCTACGACGAGGCGCTGCGCCAGGACGTCGAGTGGGCCGTCCCCGCCGTGCGCGCGGCCGAGGCCGCCGGCGGCGGCTGGCAGGACGTCTTCCCCGACCTGGTCCGCCGGCACGGCCCCGACGTCTGGTTCCCGTACGCGGCCGAGGACGCCTACCTCTCCGGCGCCTGACCCTCCGGCGCTACCAGGTGACCGGCACCGCGTGCGGCCCGAAGAACGGCGCGTCGTGGGCGAAGGGCACCTCCTCGAACGCGACCGCCAGCCGCAGCTCCGGCAGCCGGGTCACCAGCGTGCCGACGGCGACCCGCAGCTCGGCGCGGGCCAGGTTGGCGCCGACGCACTGGTGCACCCCGTGGCCGAAGGCGAGGTGGTGGTGGGCGGAGCGGCGGATGTCGAACGTGTCGGGGCGCTCGAAGGCCCGCTCGTCCCGGTTCGCGGAGGCCGCCAGCACCGTCAGCCGGTCGCCCGCCCGGATCCGCGCCGCGCCCACCTCCAGGTCGGCGGTCGCGACCCGGTCGAAGCTGACCCAGTCCTGCACCGAGTGGAAGCGCAGCAGCTCCTCGACCGCGCCCGGCAGCAGGCCCGGGTCGGCGCGCAGCGCGGCGAGCTGCGCCGGATGCCGCAGCAGCGTGAGCACGCCCAGGGAGATCGTGTTCGCCGGCGAGTCGTAGCCGGCGAGCAGCATGAGGAACCCCATGTTGACCAGCTCGTCGGCGGTCAGCTCGCCGGTGGGCAGGTGCCGGGCGGCCAGCCGCCTGATGACGCCGTGACGCGGCTCGCGCTCCGCGTCGCGGATCAGCTCGCGCAGGTAGCCGCGGACGTCCCTGGACGCCTCGGCGGCCACGCTCGGATCCATGCTCGTCACCGACAACATCCGCAGCCGCGACTCCAGGAAGCCCTGGTCGGCGGGCGGGACGCCGAACACCTCGCAGAGGACCCGCGCGGGCACCCGGCGCGCGTACCCGGCGACGAGGTCGGCGGGCGGCCCGGCCGCCAGCAGGTCGTCGATCGCCGCGTCGGCGATCCGCTGGACGGCCGGGCGCAGGGCGTTCATCGGGCGGACGCCGAGCTCCGGGATCAGCACCCGCCGGAACCGGGTGTGCTCCGGCGGGTCCAGGTCCACGAAGAAACCGTCGTCGGGGCGGTCGTCGTCGGGCCCGCGCGGCCGTTCGGGGCGGCCGGTGGCCGAGCTGATCCGCGGGTCGCTGAGGAGCTGCCGCGCCTCGGCGTGGCGGGTGACCGCCCAGACCGGCGCGCCGTTGGGCAGCGCGGCCCGGACGACCGGTGCGGTGGCCCGCATCCGCGCGTACTCGTCGGGCGGCGCCAGCGGACAGCTCCGCGCCATCGGAAACGCCGGCACCGCCGCCGGACCGGTCGCGTCGGCGCTCACCGCGCGCCCCCGCCGTGCCCAGGGGCGTTCGGCGGTTCCCCGACGGACAGGACGCCGGCGATGTAGGCGGCGACGGCGGCGACGGTCGGCTGCGCCCACAGCAGCGTCGCCGGCAGCGAGCACCGGAACCGCTGCTCCAGCCGCCTCCTGACGACCACGGTCATCACCGAGTCCAGCCCCTGCTCGATGAGCGGCCGGTGCGGTTCGAGGTCGCCGGGGGCGAGCCGCATCTCCTTGGCGATCTGCGCGCCGACCTCCTCCACGAGGAAGGTACGCAGCTCCTCCGGCTCCAGGTGGGCGAACGAGTCTGCGGGCCGCTCGCCCTGCCCGCCGCTCCCGCCGGGGGCCGGCGCGTCGATCACCGGGTAGCGCAGGCCCGACAGCCGGCCGACGACCGTGCCGGCCTCGTCGATGATCCGTACCTGTGCCGTGTCGGCGTGCTCGTGGTCGAGCAGCACCTCGATGGTGACCGGCCCCTGCGGCTCGCCCGAGGTGACCAGCCGGTCGATCCGGGTCACCATGCGCAGCAGCGGGTCGCCAGGGAACACGCTCGGCGCGACCGACATGGCCGCGTCCAGGACGGGCGTCCACGGCGAGGCTCCGGGCGGGATCGGGCCGCAGCGGACGCGGGCGCGCACCGCGCCGTCCCCGAGCAGCAGCTCCTCGACGCTCCAGTCGAACCCGGTGTCCGGTACGCCGACCGCGGCCAGCCGGGAGCCGACCAGCCCGGGATCGGCGGGGGCGAGCGGCCGCGGGCGGGGTTCGGTCGCCGCCGCCGGCCCGGCGGGGACGGCGGCCGTGGCGATGAGCTGCCAGGCGGCGTCCCGCTCGCCCGCGAGCCTGGCGGCCAGGCGCAGCTCGGCGCCCTGGCGTACGACCTGGATCTCGCGGCGGTCGGCGGTCAGCAGCGGGGCGGACATCGTGACGTCGCCGAGCTCCGCGGCGCCGGCGGCGGCGAGGAACGTCGCCGTGAGGACCGCGGCCGGCACGATCTCCACGCCCTCGATCGCGTGGCTGCCGGGGTAGGGCCGGGTGTGGTCGTCGAGGGCGGTACGCCACAGCCGGACGTCCGTCCCCGCGAGGTCCACGTGGTCGCCGAGCAGCGTGTGCGTGTCCGGGTCGTGGCCCCGGCCGCCGGTGTCGGGCGGCGACGGCGGACGCCAGTGCGTACGCCGCTGCCACGGGTACGCCGGGAGCGTGACGGGCCCGCCCGAGGGCTGCAGCCGCCGCCAGTCCACGTCGAGCCCGGCGCAGTGCGCGGCGGCCACGGCGGTGAGCAGGGCGGTCCGGCCGGGCCGGTTGCGGCGCAGCGACCCGCCCACGAAGACGTCCTCGTACCCGCCGTCGCCCAGCGTCTCCAGCACCGAGTGCGTGACGACCGGGTGCGCGGAGATCTCGACGAACGCGCGGTAGCCGTCGGCCGCGGCGGCGGCGACCGCGCCCGCGAGGCGCACCGGCCGGCGCAGGTTGGCCGCCCAGTACGCGCCGTCGAAGCCGGGCCTCCCCCGCGGGTCGTCCAGCGCCGTCGAGTAGACGGCGAGGCCGGGGGCGCGCGGCGTCAGGCCGGCCGCGGCGGCGGCCAGGTCCGGCATGAGCGGATCCATCTGCGGCCCGTGGAAGGCGACGTCGGAGGCGACCCGGCGGGCCGGGATGCCCTCCTCCAGCCAGCCGGTCAGCACCTCGGCGACGGCGTCGGGGTCGCCGGAGACGACCGTGGACCCGGGCGACGACGCGATCGCGGCGACCACGCCGGGCCGGCCCGCGAGCCGCCGCTCCGCCTCGGCGAACGGAAGCTGCGCCATCGCCATCGCGCCCCGCCCCGCGACCCGGCGCAGCAGGCGGGAGCGGCGGCAGATCAGCCGGGCGCCGTCGAGGCGGCTCAGCGCACCGGCCGTCACCGCGGCGGCGATCTCGCCGACGGAGTGGCCGATCACCGCGTGCGGGCGGACGCCGTACTGGCGCCACACCTCGACCAGGCCGACCTGCATCGCGAAGATCATGGTCTGGACGCGGTCGACCTCGGTGAGCTCGCCCTCGCTCAGCGCCTCGCGCGGCGAGAACCCGATCTCCTCGGCGAACACCGGCTCCAGCTCGTCGATCACGGCGGCGAAGGCCGGCTCGGCGGCCAGCAGGTCCCTGCCCATCCCGGCCCACTGCGAGCCGTGCCCGGAGAAGACGAACACCGGTCCAGGGCCGGGGTCGGCGAGGGGCCGTCCCGTGGCGACGGCGTCGTGCGGGGTGCCGGCGGCCAGGTTGCGCAGCCCGGCGGCGAGCGCGGCCTCGTTGTCCGCGACGACCACCGCCCGGTGCGACAGGTGCGTCCTGCGCAGCGCGAGCGTGTGCCCGAGCTCCGCCATCGACACCCGGCCGGCCGCGTCAGCCGCGCCGGTGGCGGCGGCCAGGTCGGCCGCGGCCTGGCGCAGGGCGGGCCGGGACGCGGCGGAGACCGGGAACAGGCTTCCGGGGGCTCCCCCGGTGGGGGCGGGGGCGGGCGGGCCCTGTTCGAGGACGACGTGGGCGACGGTGCCGCCGTAGCCGAAGGCGGAGACCGCGGCCCGGCGCGGGTGACCGGCCTCGGGCCAGGGCGCCGGCCGGTCCGCGACGCGCAGCCCGGCGGCGGCCCAGTCGACGGCCGGGGTGGGGGTGTCCAGCCGGCTCGGCGGGATCTCGCCGCGGTGCACCGCGAGCACGGCCTTGACCAGCCCGGCGACGCCGGCGGCGCCCTCCAGGTGGCCGATGTTGGACTTGGCCGAGCCGATGAGGCACGGCCGCTCGGGCTCCCGTCCCGCACCGTAGACGGCGGCCAGCGCGGCGGCCTCCAGGGGGTCGCCGACGGCGGTGCCGGTGCCGTGCGCCTCGACGTAGCCGACGGTGCCGGGATCGACGCCGGCCTGCCGCAGCGCGCGGCGCATGACGTGCTCCTGCGCCGCGCCGCACGGCGCCATGATGCCGGCGGTGTGGCCGTCCTGGTTGACGGCGCTGCCGAGGATGGTCGCCAGGACGACGTCCCCGTCCCGTACGGCGTCGCCCAGCCGCTTGAGCACCACGACCGCGGCGCCCTCGCCCCGCCCGTAGCCGTCGGCGGCGGCGTCGAACGACTTGCTCCGCCCGTCCGGCGCGAGGGTGCCCGCGGCGTCCAGGGTCAGCGTCTCGCCGGGCGACAGGATGAGGTTGACGCCGCCCGCGAGCGCCAGGTCGGTCTCCCCGGACCGCAGCGCCTGCACGGCCAGGTGCACGGCGACCAGGGACGCCGAGCATGCCGTGTCCACGGCCATGCTGGGGCCGCGCAGGTCCAGCGCGTACGACACCCGGTTGGCGACCGCGCAGGTGGCGGAGCCGATCCCGGTCCACGCCTCGATGTCGGGCAGGTCCTCAAGGAGCCGGTGACCGTAGTCGCCGGTGCAGACGCCGACGTACACGCCCGCGTCCGTGCCGGCCAGCGCGCCGGCGGGGATGCCGGCGTGCTCCAGGGCCTCCCACGCGGTCTCCATGACCAGGCGCTGCTGCGGGTCCATCAGCTCCGCCTCGCGCGGCGAGAGCCCGAAGAACTCCGCGTCGAAGTCCGCCACCCCGTCGAGGAAGTGTCCGTACGGCACCGCGCGGCGGGCCGCCGCCGCGTAGGACGGGCCGCGGTCGGCGTAGGAGCGCCAGCGGTCGGCGGGGGCGGGCCCGCTCGTGTCCCGTCCTTCGCACAGCAGGTCCCAGTACCGCTCCGCCGAGTCGGCGCCGCCGGGCAGCCGGCAGCCGATCCCGACCACCGCGATCGCCTCGAACTGTCGATCCGTCACGCGTCCCCTCCCCGAGCCCGCGTCCACGCGGGCGACTCCAGAATCTCCACGACGGCGGCCGAGATGGTCACGCCGGGGCCGTAGGCGAACATCAGCAGGTGGTCACCGGGGCCGAGGTCGCCGCCGCGGACCAGGTGTTCCAGGGCGAGGACCTGGTCGCTCGCCCCGCAGTGGCCGATGGTCCGGCCGAAGTCCCAGGTCGAGCGGGACGCCGGGATGCCCAGCCGGTGCTCGCAGATCTGGTCGGCGATCTCCTGCGAGGTGTTCATGCAGGTCAGCCGGGTCACGTCGGCCGCCTTGACGCCCGCCTGCGCCAGGGCGCGGTCGATCACCTCGACCATGCGCTCGTCCAGGGTGACGAGGACCATGGTCCCTTCGCCGCCGGCGACCGCGCGGCGGCGGAAGGTGTCGTTGTGCGCGGCGAAGTCCAGCGCGCGGCCCTCGGTGACGCCGGGCGGGAACAGCGGTTCGGCGCACCGGTGCATCTCCTCGGCCTGCGACACCGACACCGAGCACACGGAGGCCAGCCGGGCGAACCCCGGCTCGGTGTCGAGCACGAGGGCGCTGCCCGCGTCGCCGGCGATCGCGCCGGGCAGCATCCGCCAGCGGTCGGCCAGCGGCGTGCCGTAGTTGTCGGCGGCGACCAGCAGCGCCGCCTGGCGTCCCGGCTCGGCCCGCAGGTAGCTCGCGGCCAGCTCCAGGGCCGCGAACATGCCGTTGCAGCCCTGCTTGAGCTGGGTGGACAGGACGCCGTCGCCGACGAGGTGGCGCTGCACGTACGCCTGCGGCGGCCAGCCCTCCGGGCCCTGGTGCCAGGTGGAGGTGTAGAGGAGCAGGTCCAGGTCGGTGGGTGAGCGGCCGCTGCGCGCCACCGCCGTGCGGGCGGCGCGCAGCGCCATCTCCGGCGCGGGGACGTCGCCGGCCACCGCGACCGAGGCGATCCCGTGCAGCTCGGCCTCCTCGGCCGGGTACCAGCCGGCCGCCACCGCGTGATCCACGTCCACGGTGCCGGGCAGGTACGACCCGACGCCGCTGATGTACATGTCCGCCGTCTCCATGGCGCCTCCTGGCTCGTTCGAACAGGTCGGTCCGGCCCTCCTCAGGAGGCGTACTCGGGAGGGATGTCGAGGATCCGCAGCACGGCGCAGGCCAGGGTGGTGCCGGCGCCGAACCCGAGGAGCAGCATGTGGTCGCGGGGGGCCAGCGCGCCGGTGGCGAGCAGGTGGTCGAGGGCGACGAACTGGTCGCTGACCCCCAGGTGGCCGACGCCGGCGCCGTAGTCCCAGGTGGTGTCGGCCAGGGTCAGCCCGAACCAGTTGACGCCGCGGTGCTCCACGTCGTCGCGGCGCACGTGCGGGAAGGCGACCCGCGCCACGTCGTCGAGGGTGAGCCCGGCCTCCTTGAGCGTGCGGTCGGCCAGCTCCATCATCGTCGTCTGGATCGCCAGCATCACCTGCGCGCCGTCGCCGTGCAGCAGGCGCCCGCGGAACTCCCGGTTGCGCGCGGCGAAGTCCAGCGGCCGGCCGACGGTCGCGTCCGGCGGGAACATCGGCACGCCGCCGTCGTTGACGGCCTCGGCCTCCGGCACCACGCGCACGTTGACCGCCAGCAGCTCGGCGAACCCGGTGTCGGTGGTGAGGAGCAGCGCGCAGCCGGCGTCGCCCATCACGGTGCCCTCGATCATCCGCCACCGGTCGACCAGCGGCGTGCCGTGGTTGTCGGCGCCGACGAGCAGCGCGCTGCCGCCGGGACGCAGGTATCCGGCGGCGAGCTGCAGGGCGTTGAACAGGCCGCAGCAGCCCTGCCGCAGCTCGGCGGCCGGGACGTGGCCGCCGGTCAGATGCTGCTGGAGGTAGTACTGCGGGGCCCAGCCCTCGGGGCCCTGGTGCCAGACGTCGCAGTACAGCAGGAGGTCGAGGTCGTGCGGCGACAGCCCGCCGGAGCGTTCGAACGCCTGCCGGGCGGCGCGCAGGCCGAGCTCGGGCGCCGGCACGTCGCCCGCGACCGCCGCGCCTCTGAGCTGGAAGTGCTCCACCTCGGCGGCCGGGTAGCGGCCCTCGGCGACGGCCGTCTCGATGCCGACCACGGGGGGCAGGTGGACGCCGATACTGCGCAGGTACGTGCCTGAAGTACGCATCAAGCCTTTCCTCGGAGCAGCAGCATCGGGTCGTCCAGCTCGTACAGGCCGCACATCGGCGGGCAGGGCTCGTAGCCGAGGAGCCGCTGGACGTCCTCGGGGTAGCCGCGGACCACGTCCAGCGGTATGGACAGGTACTGGTTCTCCTCCTGGCGGAGGTTGCCGAGGTCCAGGGCGTACGACAGGCCGGTACGCGGCCCGTCCGAGTGGTTCGCGCCGGCCCCGTGGTAGGTGCTGCCGAGCCACAGCAGCGCGGACCCGGCGCGCATCTCGGCGGGCACCGCCTCGTCCTCGCGCGGCCCGCGCTCGTCGTCCCATCGGTGGCTGCCGGGGATCACCCGGGTGGCGCCGTTGCGCGCGGTGAACTCGCTCGCCGCGATCATCACCTGGACCCGGCTCTCGGGGCCCGGATGGGTCCGGAGGTGCGCGGTGTCGTCCCGGTGCAGCCCTTGGACGGGGACGCCGGGCTGGATCTGGATCGCCCGCGAGATGCCGAGCTGGATCGTCGGGACGAACGCGATGCGCTGCTCGCCGAGCCAGGCGCGGACCGGCCGTTGCAGGAAGTGCCGCGCGGCGCCGAGGAAGTGCGGCTGGCGCAGGACCGTGACCGAGTGCGTGCTGCGGCGGACCAGGCCCGGCAGGATCCGGGTCTTCTCGCCGACCAGCCGCCCGTCGCCGTCCGCCGTGCGTTCCAGGTCGGCGCGCAGGTCCTCCCACAGGCCGGTGAGCGTCGCGGGGCCGATGAAGTCCTCGATGATCACTGCTCCGGCGGCTTCGACCGCTTCGATCGCCTCCTCGATCGGGGCCGAGGCGGGCAGGGTGGTCAGGGTGGTGTCGCTCATCCCGGCCTCCGAAAGGGGCTGAGTCATGGTCGGATGGTCCGTACGAGGGGGTCAGGCCGGCGGGCCGAACCACCGTTCGAGCGCGGCGGTCAGCGACGCCGCTCCGGCGGGCGTGCTCCACGCGACGAAGCCGTCCGGGCGGATCAGCAGGGCGTCCGCCGGGGCGTCGGCGCACTGGGCGGTGACCACGTCCACCCGGTCCGTCCAGGGCTCGGCGAGCGCGCGCAGGGCGGGGTCCGCGCCGAGGTCGAGCAGCAGCGGCCGGCCGCCCCGTTGCAGCTCGGCGAGCCTGGCCGGGCCGTCGGCGCTCTTCAGCCGCAGGTCGGGGCAGAAGCTTCCGACCAGCGGGCCGGTCAGCGACGGGTCGCCCATGTCGTACGTGATGTGCAGGTCGTCGACGAGGGCGGTCAGGTGCCGGTTCGTGTGCTCGTCGAGCAGCAGCCGCGTGAGCAGCCGGCGCAGCGCGTCCACGTGCGGGCCTGGGCGCATCAGCGCGATGGAGGCGCGCTGGACCTCAAGGGTCTGGGCGCCGACCGGATGGCGTTCGGCGGTGTAGGTGTCGAGCAGGTCCTCGGGGCACCGGCCGCGGGCGACGGCGGCGAGCTTCCAGCCGAGGTTGATCGCGTCGCCCAGGCCGAGCCGCAGGCCGGGCCCGCTCCACTGCGACTGGACGTGGGCGGCGTCGCCGGCCAGCAGCACCCGCCCCTGGCGGTAGGCCGCGGCCTGCCGCTCGTTGTCCGTGAACCGGTTGATCTTGTGCACCTCGGTGACCGTCACCTCGGTGCCGCTGAGCCGGCGCAGCGACTCCTGGAACTCCTCCCGTGTGATGGGCGCGTCCCGGTCCGCCGGGCGGCCGGCGAATTCGAGGGTGATGAACCGGGGCGGCCCCTCCTCGTACACCAGGAGCCCGTTGTCCTTGCGGAACCAGCCGGGCAGGTGGAAGCCGGGGTCGTCGATGTCGGCGAAGGCGCGGTAGCCGGTCGTGACGCCGTCGGTGCCGGGGAAGGGGATGCCGGCCAGCTTCCTGACCGTGCTCCGGCCGCCGTCGCAGCCGACCAGCCAGTCCGCGCGCAGCGGGTACGGCCCGTCCGGGCCCTCGACGTCGAGCCGCACGCCGTCGCCGTCGTCGGTGAAGCCGGTGAGCGTGTGGCCGCGGCGTACCTCGACGCCGAGCTCGGCGGCGCGCCGGGCCAGCTCCCGCTCCAGTACCTGCTGGGGCACCAGCAGGTCGGGGGACTCCGGGCGGAGCACGAACATGGTGGCGAAGTGCCGCGCGCCGGGGAACGCCTTGGGCTGCAGGCTGTCGGGCCGCCGCTCGCCCAGGGCGATGCGTTCGCGCTCCTCGGGGGTCGGCTGCGCGGGGGCGCCGTCGATCCCGAGCATGAGTCCGCGGCGGTCCAGGATGTCGATGGCCCGTCCGGTGATGCCTTCGGCCTTGGGATGTTCCTCCAGCTCCGGCAGTCGTTCGAGCACCACCACCGGCACACCGTGCAGCGCCACCTCGCAGGCGAGGAAGAGCCCGATCGGTCCACCACCGACTATCGCGACCTGTGCCATACACACCTCTGCTGAGGGCGGGAACCTGCTGGGGAATCGTGGGTTCGGTCCTGTTGCACCTGGGTTGACAGGGGCTTCTTCTGGCAGCCGATGCCGATGTTAAGTCGATGATCAAAGAATTCCTAGTGGTGGTATTTTCCGTGTTTGTCATGCATAATCCCCTTCGGCCTTGATCACCAGCTCGCAGGGGAGGCCAACCCATGAGCGACGGCCAGACCGCCCAGTCCTTGGAAACCGACCGGCCCACCCCCTTCGACCCGCCCGTCGCGCTGCGGCTCCGCCCGCCGCTCAGCAGACTGGCCTACCCCGACGGCCACCTCGGCTGGGTCTCCACCGGGTACGCGGTCACCCGCGCCATCCTGGCCGACCCCCGCTTCAGCACCCGGCGCGAGCTGCTGCACCAGCCGGTCGGCGGCGAGCGCGCGACCGAGCGGCCCACACCCGCGGAGCCGGGCATCTTCCCGCACATGGACCCGCCCGAGCACACGCGCTTCCGCCGCCTGCTCGCCCACCACTTCGGGCCCCGGCGGGTGGCCGGCCTGATGCCCGCGATCCGGCGTCACACCGCCGAGGCGCTCGACGCCATGGCGGGCGGGGGTGATTCCGCCGACCTCCTCACCGCGTTCGCCATGCCGATCCCGGCGCTCGTGATCTGCGAGCTGCTGGGCGTGCCCGCCGAGGACCGGCAGCGCGTGCAGGCCGCCACCGCGGTGATGAACGACCTCGACTCGCGCCCGGAACGGGTCGGCGAGGCCGTCGCGACGATCACGGGGACGGTGCGCGACGTCCTCGCCCGCCGTCCCCCGGCCGATCCGGCGGGCGGAGGGCTGCTGGCGCACGCCGCCGCCACCGGCGACCTGAGCGACGACGAGCTCACCAACCTCGGGATGGTACTCCTCGCGACGGGCCACCTGCCGACGTCGAGCATGCTCGCGCTCGGGGCGTTCGCGCTGCTGACCGACCCGGCCCAGCGGGCCCTGCTGGCGGCGGACCCGGAGCGGGCGGTCGAGGAGCTGCTGCGGTACCTGTCGGTCCTGCAGTTCGACGTCCGGCGTACCGCGCTGGTGGACGTCGAGATCGGCGGCCAGGTCATCGCGGCCGGGGAGACCGTGGTGCTGGCGCTGCCGGTGGCCAACCGGGATCCCGGGCGCTTCCCCGCGCCGGACGCGCTGGACCTGACCCGCTCCGCGACCGGGCACCTGGCGTTCGGGCACGGCGTCCACCAGTGTCTCGGCCAGCATCTCGCGCGGGCCGAGCTCCGGGTGGCGCTCACCGCGCTCTTCGAGCGTTTCCCCGGCCTGCGCCTCGCGGTGCCGGCGGCCGAGGTCCCCACCCGCGACCGCTCGGCGGTGTACGGCGTCGACCGGCTGCCCGTCACGTGGGGCGCCCTGCGGCGAATCCCCGCTCCCGGGCAGGCGGGAGCGGGGAGCCGCGGGACGGTTACCTCAGCGTGAACGCGCCCAGGGTGGTCTGGGTGACGCGGTTGCCCGCGGCGTCCCATGCCTCGGCCCGCAGGCCGACCGCGCCCTTGGCGTGACGGGGGTAGCTGACCGAGGCCGTGTAGGTGCCGTCACGGCCGCGGCGGACGTCGGCCGCGGTCCAGCGCTCGCCGCCGTCGGTGCTGACCCACATCTTCAGGCCGGCGACCGCGGGCGTCCCGCCGGTCGCCGGCGAGTGGTAGACGCGGACGCCGAAGGTGTGCCGCCGGCCCGCCGGCACGCTGTTGTCGAGCCCGAGGCCGCCGGTCAGGTCGTACGCCACGAACACGACCTGCTCAGGCCGGCACGGACCGGTGACGCCGGCCAGGAACCCCACGCAGACGTGCGTGGGCGGCGTCGCGTCCGTGGTGACCGTCGCGGAGCGGAAGGTCCACTCCGCCGACGTCCCGGAGCCGGGGTTGTCGAAGGTCAGCCGGTAGTCGCCGGCCTCCTTCGGCATCGGGTACGCGGGCAGGCCGCCCATGAGGACGGCCGGGATCTCCGTGCCGTTCCTGTAGAGGCGCGTGCCGCCGATCAGGGTGTCGCCGGACTGGCCCTGCGCGCCGATCTCGGTGTGGTTGGTCCAGAGGACGTCGCCCTGCCGGCAGATCGAGCAGGGCGCGTACAGCGGCGTGAACCGCTGGTCGAGCAGCCGCCTGACCGCGTCGGACACGGTCGCCGAGCCGGGCGTGAGCGGCCCGGCGTTCCAGTGCTGGGTGTGACGGCCCGCCCGGTCGAAGACGTGGGAGCTGCTGAGCGGGCTCCGCGCGCCCTCCACCTGCCGGTAGACGATCGCCTCGGGATCGACGGGGCCGGCGTACTCGGTGCGCGTACCGGGTCCCTCGATCACCGGCAGCCGGGTGTGGAAGCTCGTCGCCTGCCCCTTCCGCGCGATCGCCACCGTGGCGAAGAAGTCCGTCGGGGCGGCGGCGTGGTAGCGGGTGTCGATGGTGGCGAGCTTCCGCTCGGTGATCCTGAACGGGAGCGTGGCGGGCACCCGGTCCTTCTCGGCGGGATAGAGCAGGTAGCCGTAGGACGACCGGGGCGTGCCGTGGACGGCGATGGAGACCGGCCCCTCGGCGAGCCGCCTCTTCAGCTCGCGGGCCTCGGCGGGCGACACCGTCACGTAGGGGATGCCGATCGAGGCGCGGGTGTCCCACGACTCGGGCGCCACCATCTGGGGGATGTGCGGCCCGAACCCGCACGCGTAGAGCGGCGCCGACGGCCACATCAGGAAGCCGGCCGCCCCCGCCTCGCGGAGGTTGCGTACGCGGTCGAACCCCGCGGCGCAGTTGCCGTCGTCGTCGAGCAGCGCCAGCTTGCCGCGCAGGTCGAGGCCCGCCAGGTCCTCCTTCCTGCCGACCCCGGCGTCGACCAGGTTCGCCGTCAGGTCGCCGGTGAACGGCACGTAGTCCAGCGGGATGTTCCTGAGCGTGCCGCCGTCGTGCGGGAAGACCTCCGGGTGCAGCTTGAGCGGGTCGCGTCCGCGTACCTCCATGGTGACCTCGGGGGCGGCCAGCCCCCAGTAGGTGGAGAAGAGGAGCGCGCCCTTGGTGACCTTCCTCGTCGGCGTGATCCAGTGCCGGACGTACGGGGCCGACGCCGTGTAGGAGGTCCACGGGTTGCCGTCCGCGTCCGTCCGCTGGAACGACGTGTACGCCTCGGAGCCCGGCGAGGCGACGGCCGGTCGCGGCGTGTCGAAGCCGATCTCCTTGAGCTCGCGCCCGTCCAGGGTGACCTCGGTGTCCCCGGTGACCTCGACCTGCGGCTCCAGCAGCCAGCCGGAGTTCGCCAGGTACGTCACCGGATCGATCCACGGGACGTATCCGCTGACGCTGTAGGAGCCGCGCGGCACCTGGACGGTGAAGACGCCGGGCGACTCCCACCGGGCGCGGCGGCTGAGGTCGCCGCGCCCGCCCGTGACGTCGAGGACGCTGAGCAGGTTCGGGTTCACCGCCGTGCCCTCCCGGTCGAGGACGCGGACGGTGAGCGTGGCCTTCGGCGGCTCGCGGGTCAGGCCGACGGGAACGGTCAGCCGCGTGCCCTCCCCGTCGGTCGCGGTCACCGCGCCCGTGTACGTGCCGAGGCCCAGGGCGGCCGGGGTCAGCGTGACGGTGGCCGTGGCCGTCCCGCCCGCGGGGACCGTCAGCGTCCCGTCCACCGTCAGGACGCCCTCCGGGACGGCGGCGCCCGCGGCGGTGGCCAGCTTCGGGGTCAGGGTGAGGGTCACCGGACGGTCGGAGGTGTTGGCGTACACGACCTGCTTGCCGACCGGCGCGCTGCCCTCGGCGACCGCGCCGTAGTCGAGGTTCGCGGTGGTGGCGTACACCCGCTGGGTGATCGCGTTCGCCAGGTCGAGCCGGCCGGCGCCGCGCTCGTGGACGGTGCCGCCGATCTCCTTGACGGTGCTCATCAGCGCGGCCTTCAGCTCGGCCGCCCGCCAGCCGGGGTGCCGCTGGGCGAGGATCGCCGCGGCTCCGGAGACGTGCGGCGTGGCCATCGAGGTGCCGGAGGCGGCCGTGTAGGAGTCGCCGGCCGGGTCGCCCATGCTCGTGCCGGCGGCGCGGGCGGCGACGATGTTCACGCCGGGCGCAGCGATGTCGGGCTTGAGCGCGCCGTCGAGCCGGGGGCCGCGGCTGGAGAACGGGGCCAGCTTGTCGTCGAGGTCGGTGGCCGCGACGGTGAGCGCGGACAGGGCCGCGCCCGGCGTGCCGACGGACTCGGCCGCGCCCGCGTTGCCCGCGGCCACGACGAACAGCGCGCCGGTCTCGGCCGTGAGGCTGTCGAGCGCCTGGCTCACCGGGTCGGTGCCGTCGGTGGCCTCGCCGCCCAGGCTCATGCTGACGATCCTGGCGCCGCTGCCGGCCGCCCACTGCATGCCCTCGATGACGTCGCTCCAGCTGCCGTTGCCCGCGTCGTCGAGCACCTTGCCGACGACGAGCCGCACCCCGGGCGCGACGCCCTTGTACGTGCCGCCGGACGCCGCGCCGCTGCCGGTGATGATGGAGGCGACGTGCGTGCCGTGCCCGTGGCCGTCCTTGGCCGTCTCGGCCCCGTCCACGAACGACCGGGAGTCGGCGATCCGGCCGGCGAGGTCGGGGTGGGTGTCGTCGATCCCGCTGTCCAGGACGGCGACCTTGACGCCGGTGCCGTCGAGCCCGGCGGCCCACGCCTGCGGCGCGCCGATCAGCGGCACGCTGCGGTCGAGGCCGGCCGCCACCTTCCTGTCCAGCCACACCTTGGCGAGCCCGGCGCCGAGCGCGCCCGCCGCACGGCCGGCCGCGTTGCGGTCCGCCGTCCGGCCGCGCACGGCGGACCAGAACGTCGCGGCCGAGTCGTGCGGCACGGCCAGGGCGACGCCGCCGATGCTGTCGAGCGTCGCGGTGGGGGTGCTGGCGGGCAGCGCCTCGGCCGCGGACCTGAGCCCCTTCGCGCTCTTGCCGTACTGGACGATGACCGGGGTCCCCGTGGACCGGTCGTCGGCGTAGCCGTGCTCGGCCAGGTACTTCACGTCGAACAGCTCGCGGTCCACGAGGCCCGCCTCGATCGCGGGCAGCACGTCGGCGGGGAAGACGTAGAAGCCGTCGGGCCCCGACCGGCCGTGGAAGACGGGCTCCGGCCTGCCGGGCCCGGCCGCCGCCCGGACGCGGAAGCCGTAGTGGCCGCCGCCCATGTCGGTCAGCGTCACCTTGTCGCCGGTGATGAGGGTGATCTCGTGCGTGCCCGGCCGTACGCCGTCGAGGGTGATCGGCGCGGGCGGCTGCCGGGCCGTCTCGTCGTCGGCCGCGGCGGGGCTCGGCGGTAGGGCCGTCGCGGTCATCGCGAGCACGGCGACGACCGCGGCCGGCCATCGTCGGCGCACGCCTGAGAACATCGTCATGAAGGTCTCCTGGGGGGTGGGCCTCATAAGGAGGCGGGTCCTGGGGAGAGTTTCAGTCAGCCGGAAACCCTTGTCATGAGTCGGATGACCTAATAAATGACGATCGCCGCAGGCTGCTGTCAGGACACGAGGCCGGACTCCACGGCGCTGACCGCGAGCGCCGTGCGTGACCTGACGCCGAGCTTGCGCATGGCCGAGTTGACCTGGGCGGCGACGGTCTTCGGCGAGCGGGACAGGACGACGGCGATCTCCCTGTTGGTCATGCCGGTCGCGAGCAGGCGGACGACCTTCAGCTCGCGCGGCGACAGCTCGTCGCCGTAGCCGCGCCGGCCGCGCCCGCGTACCTCCACCCGGTGGTCGCGCAGCAGGCCGGCCACCCGCTCCGCCGCCGACCGCGCGCCCAGGTCGCCCAGCTCCTGCGCCACCTTCCGCGCCAGGGGAAGGGCCTCCTCGGCCGCGCCGGCCGCGAGCAGGCAGGCGACCCGCCGCTCCTGGGCGAGCAGCGCGTCGTACGGCCGGGGCAGCCGCTGCCAGGCGTCCGCCGCGCGGGCGAACGCGGCCGCCGCCGCCACCGGCCCGACGCGGGCCTCGGCCAGGATCGCCCGGCTCAGCGCCAGGCCGGCGCGGGGCGCGGGAGCGGGCCGGCCGCGCACCCAGCCCGCGAACGCGGCGACCAGCCCGGCGGCCTCGTCCACCCGCCCGGCCGCGACGAGCGCCTGCGTACGGGCGGGCACGAGGTCCGCGGCCCACAGCCAGACGCCCTTGTCGGCCACCTGGCGCACGGGCTCGTCGGTGACCAGCAGCGCCTCCCCGACCGCTCCGCGCGCGAGCAGCAGCCGGCACAGGGCCGCCGCCGGCTCGGCCACCAGCTCGGCGGCGCCGCGCCGGCGGGCCTCGGCGAGCACGTGCTCGAACCGCCCGGCCGCGCCGGGGTCGCCCGCCGCCGCGTCCAGCAGGCCGGCGACCAGCACCGCCTCCAGCCTCGTCACGGGCTGGATCTCGTCGTCGTCCGCGAGCGCCGCGGCCCGCCCGGCCAGCCCCCGCCACCGGCCCGTGAACCAGTCCAGATGGGTCCGGGTCGCCTGGATGATGCCCGGGTAGCGGCGGAACCCGTGGCGTTCGGCGATCGCCTCGGCCGCCGCCAGGTGACCGGCGGCCTCGGTGTAGCGGCCCCAGCGCACCGCGGCGTCGCCCAGGTTGAGCCGGCCCTTGCCGAGGTGCCGGGCCTCGTCCGGGCCGGCCGGGTCGCCGCACAGCCGGGACGCCTCCGTCCAGCCCTCCTCCTCGCCCAGCATCAGCAGCGCGGTGACGCGCTCGACCAGCAGGCCCATGCGGTCGAGCGGCGGCAGCGACGCGGCGACCCCGGCCGCCCGCCGTAACCAGCGCAGATGCGTGGCGACCGGGGTCGAGGACTCGCGCGGCCAGCCGAGGTAGGCCATCATGCGGGCGGCGCTGTGCGAGCCGGGAGGCAGATGGGCGACCGCCTTGATCATCTCGTGCCTGGCGGCCTCGAACTCCTCCATGACGAGCAGGACGCGGGCGAGCTGGCAGCGGGTCTCCGCCGCCTGCTCGGGCGACATCGTGCCCGCGTCCAGGGCCGCGCGCAGGGCTCTGACCATCTCCTTGAAACGGCGGTCGCCGGTGAACGAGGAGAACGGCATCTTGGCGACCAGCCGGGCGGCGTCGTACGCGGCCAGCCGGGGATGCGTGAGCAGGTCGTACAGCAGGGACGCGGCCCCGGACTCGTCGGCCGCGGCCAGGGCCAGGTCGGCGGCCCGCTCGGCGTACCGCATCCACGTGGTCGCGTCGCCGGCCTCGCGGAAGTGGCGGGCGAGCTGGGAGACCGGGAGCGGCGTCCGTACGGCGAGGGCCCGGCCGGCGCGCAGGTGCGCCGCGCGGCGGTCGGGGGCGGGGATGGCCTCGTACACGGCTCTGCAGGCCAGCGCGTGCCGGAACGAGAGCTGACCGCCGTCCTCGCGCAGCAGCCCGCAGGCCAGCGCCTCCGCGAGCCCTTCCGCCGGCCTGTCCGCGGGTCCTCCCGCCGGTCCTCCCGCCGGTCCTCCCGCCGGGCCGCCGGGCCGGGGCGGAGGGCCGGCGGCGACGGCGCCGAGCGTGGCCTCGTCCGCGGGCACGGACAGCACCGCCGCCGCCCTGAGCACGGCCCGCGCGGGGCCGCTCAGCCGCGCGACCCGCTCCAGCACGGCGTCACGGACGGTCGGCGGCACGTCGAGCTCGGTGCGCCGGCGGCGGACCCACGCGCCGTCGCGGCGGGTCAGGTCCGCGCGGTCGTGCAGCAGGCGCACGGACTCCTCGACGGCCAGCGGGATCCCGTCGGTGTGCTGCTGGAGCAGCGTCGCGAGCGCCGGGGAGACCGGCTCGTCGTCCAGCATCGACGACACCAGCGCGCCGGTGCGCGCCACGTCGAGAGGCCCGACGGCCAGCCGCAGCCCTTCCGCACCCGCCGGCAGCCGGGCGGACAGCCGCAGCAACAGCGAACCGGGTGGGACGTCGTTCGCGCGGTAGGTCACGACCAGGCTGGCGGGCGGCGGGTGCCGGGCGGCCAGGAACAGCAGGAACTCCAGCGTCGCCTCGTCGGCCCAGTGGACGTCCTCCACCGCCAGCACCGACACCCTGAGGCGGTCCAGCACCTCGGCGAGGGCGCGGAAGAGCAGGTGGCGGGCGGCGCGGGCGTCCTCGGGCGGGTCCGGCGCGGGCGGCAGCTCGTCCGCCCACTCGGGGAACAGCGGCCGCAGGGCCCCGGCGAGCCCGCTCAGCCGCAGGCCGCCGATCCGGCCGGTGGCCTGGCGTACCGCGTCGACGACCGGGCCCAGGGTGTACGGCTCGCGGAAGGGCGGGCACCAGGCCACCAGGCTACGGTGCTCCCGCCCGGCCGGCGACCCCAGGAACTCCCGCAGCAGGCGGCTCTTGCCGACCCCGGCCTCCCCCTCGACGAGGACGATCGCCGGGCCCTGCGCGAGCGCCCGCTGGAGGGCGGCCAGCTCGGCCGCGCGGCCGACGAACGCGGGCGCCGCCATGAGCCGTGAGGCGCCGGCGGCCCCAGGAGTCGCCGTAGCAGCCACAGGCACCGGGCTCCCTACCGTGAGACTGCGGCCCGCGGGACCCTGCGCGGGCTTTCCGGACCGCGAGTGCGCCGTCCGGCCGGGCACGGGCGTGACGGCCCGTGCCCGGCCGAGGCGAGATCATCTTAGGCCGAGCCGGCGGCCCGGCGCCAGGCTCGCCCGTGTCAGCACCAGGTCAGGGTGGAGTTGGCGCGGGTGACGTTGGAGATCGTGTTGTTCGTCCCCGTGCAGGGGCTCCACCGGATGTTGGTGTTGCTGACCGTCAGGTTCTGGAACCTGATGCCCGACGACGGCGGGAACTCCGTGCGGGCCGCGATCCTGACCTCGCCGCCGCCGCTGATCGTGCCGGACACGCCGGCGATGACGACGTTGTAGCAGTTCTCCACCAGGACCGAGTTGTTGCCGGTGCCGGCGATGTCGACCCGGTCGACGGTGGCGCCGCCGCTCTCGGAGACGCAGAAGATGCCCCGGCCGCCGCCGCGCGCCTTGACGGTCCCGACCCGGATGTTGTTCGGGTAGGAGCTGCCGATCCTGCCGTTGCGGTTGGCCATGCGGAAGGCGGCGTACCCGGTGCCGGCGCCGGCGTTGTCGGCGTCCACGGTGCCGACCGTGGCGTTGACGGTCTGGTTGAGCAGCAGCCCGGACTCGCCGACGTCGCGCGCCGTCACGGTGCCGACGGTCAGGCCGTCCACGCCGTACGTCTCCATGGCGTGGGAACTGGCTCCCTGGACGTACACGTTGTCGACCCGGACGTTGCGGGTCCACTGGCTGGTGTCGCCGCGGTTGTCGATGCGCACCCCGAGGCCGGAGCCGAGCCGCATGTCGAGCCGGCCCAGCCAGACGTTGGTGACGTTGCGCATGAAGATCCCGTACACCGGGGTGCCGGTGACGTTGAGGTAGGGGACCTCGATGTTCGTGGTGCCGCGCGAGTACACGGGCGCGTAGTCGCCGGAGCCGGAGCCCGTGACGTTGATGGTGCCGCAGACCGACAGGGACGTGTGGCTCGGCAGGGAGATCCGGCTGCCGGCGCTCATCGTGCCGTTGCCGCGCACCACGACCCGCTGGATGGAGGTGCGACCGGCCGTGAGGCTGCCGATGCCGGCCTGGACGGCGGCACGGAAGTCGGTGCCGCTGTAGACGGTGCCGCCGGCGCTGTCGCGGGCCGTCCAGGTGCTGCCGCTGACCGTCACCTGCGACTGGAAGGAGCCGTCGCCGCACGCGGCGGCGGACGCCGGGGCCCCGCCGGAGGCGACGGCGGCTCCGGCGGCGCCCAGGAGCACGGCGAGGGCGGCGGCGATCCTGCGCCGCCCTCCGGACGGGCGTGCGGCGGGGGTGGTGGCTGCTGTCATGGCGTCCTCCGGTCGGGGTGATGAAGAGACCCGGCATGGGAGCTGCGCGTCACCGCCGAGCGCGCCCCGTCCAGCACGACGCTCCAGGAGGGGTGACTCAGGTGTCAAGCGGCCTGTCAGGAGTTGCAGGGGGTGTTGCAGCCGTCCGGCGGCGGAAGAGGCGGCGCGGGAGGAACAGGACGAGCAGCGCCGCCACGACGTGCGCGGCGATGAAGGCGTACGCCTCGGCCTTGGTCGCCGGATGGCCGAGCCGCACGGTGATGTGGTCCGCCCACGCCCACACCTCCGGGATCGCGTCGAGCCGGCGGTTCATGGAGACCGCGACCAGGTCCTCCAGCCCGGACACGTGCAGGATCGACATGGCCACGCCCGTCCGCAGCACGCCCTCGCGCGAGCCGCCCCCGAGCCGGTACGCCAGCAGCAGCGCGACGACGAGGAACGGCACGAACACCACGACATGCAGGTAGAGGTCCTCGAAGGTGCCCGATCCGTCCTCGATGTCCATCGCCCTGATGAAGGTCGCGGGCACGAAGTACAGCAGGAAGCCCAGGAAGAGCGCGGGAAGGACGAGCAGGTGCAGGCGCAGCCGGCGGGCCGTCTCCACGTCCAGCCAGGCGACCGCGACGATGGCGGCCAGTTGCGGGGTGAGCTTCACGAGGAAGCCCCACAGGGTGGTGATGTCCTGCTCGTACGGCAGGACGAAACGGACCAGCCCGGCCAGTGCGACGGCCACGACGCCCATCACGAGCGTCACCAGGTTGGCTCTGATCACGGTAGGACTCCAAGGATCGGGGCGCCGTGGACGGGGCAGCGTCCGAGCGTGGCGGCGCCGTCGGGCACCACGTCGACCAGGACGGGCCTGCGCCTGCGCAGCGCGGTGACGGCCGGTGTGCCGTCCGCCGTCGTCCGCGCGTGGAAGCGCCGCCACAGCAGGTGAAGGTGGCCGCACCCCGCGCGTGCGGCGTAGTAGCCGAGATGCGGGTCGTGGACCAGCTCCCCGTCGGCATCCAGGTTGCCGCGGATCAGGACGCGGGTCTCGATCCCGGCGAGCGCGGGCAGGAACTCGGCCACGGCGGCGCGCTCGCCCACCAGGACCGCCCGCCCGGCGCCGGCGGCGAGGCGGAGCGCGGGCTCGTTGAGCTCCCGCCGCCGTCGCTCGTTCCTGACCTTGGCGCCCGCGGCCAGCAGCACGCCGTAGCGCCGGAACGGGCCGAGCGCGCGCCGGTCGAGCACCGCGGGGCCCACCTCCAGCACGGGCGCCCGCCCGCGTACGCCGGCCGTGCGGAGCGCGGCCCGCAGGTCGGCGGCGGGGCCGATCCACAGGCTGGGCTCCGCGCCCGCGTCGTACGGCGCCCCGAACGGGCACAGCCGGTGCAGTTGCCCCGCGAGGTCCGCGCTCGGCGTGGGCTCGGGCTCGCCGAGCTCCCGCCCGGCCCGCACCCACTGGTCGCGGTAGAAGGGCACGCGGGCGAAGGCCGCCCGCACGGCCCGCCGGTACGCCAGCCGCCACAGGACCCCGGAGAACCCGCCCGGCGACCGGGAAGCGGACGCGCTAGCGGACATCTACCCTGATCAGCGCGTCGAGGTCGGCCGGTTCGCGGTCCACGACGTAGCCCAGTTTGGCCCGGCACTCGGTGTAGGGCACGACGTGGTCGCCCGGCCGGGCCACCACGACCACCTCGGCACCGTCCGGCAGCGACTCCAGGCCGTCGATGGAGACGAGCGTCCCCGCCGAGGGCGCGCGCAGCACCCGGACGTGGGCGGGGCCGCGCCGGGCCGGGGTCAGGTCGGGACGTTCGCCGACCGCGAGCCGCACGGTGGCCTCGACCGTGTCCACGCCGTGCATGAGCCCGAGGGCCTCGCCCAGGCCGTTGCCGCCGATCCGCGCGCCCATCTCGACGAGGGTGACCTGCCCGCCGTCTACGAACAGATCGACGTTCAGCGGGCCGTCGCGGTAGCCGAGGTCGCCGCAGACGAGTTCGAGCTGCCGGACGACCTCCTTCTCCAGGACGTCGTCGGCGGGCGCCATGTCGTGCCCGACGGCCACCACCGCGGGCGGCGCGGTGACGCGCCTGCTCAGGCCGAGCAGGGCGATCCTGCCGTCCTGGAGCATGGCCTCGGCGCAGAGGTCCTCGCCGGTCAGCAGCTCCTCGATGACGGCCCGCCCGCTCGGGGAGACCTCCTTCGCGTGCGCGATCGCCGCCGGCAGCTCGCCGGGCTCGCGGCAGATCGTGATGCCGCGCGAGCTGCCGGAGTCCACGGGCTTGACGATGACCGGCAGCGGCGGCCGGAGCGCCGGGTCGGCGTTCCCGTCCCAGTAGCGGGGTCCGGGCAGGCCGAGCCGTTCGCACACCTCGCGGAAGTGGAGCTTGTCCGTCGAGGCGCGCAGCGTCGCGTCCGTCAGGCCGCACGGCAGGCCGAGCAGGCGGGCCAGCTCGACCAGCGACGGGAGGTTGATGTCGCTGCCGGGGGCGAGCAGCCCGGCGAGACCGGCGCGGCCCCGCAGGGCGTCCGCGACGGCGGGGACGTCGCGGGTGCTGAGGTGCAGGAACTCGTCGGCCTCGGCGACGCCGGGCGCGTCCGGCCGCATGTCCACGCAGATCGTGGCGAGGCCCAGCCGCCGGGCGGCCCGGAAGGCACTGACCGTGCCGTCCGAGCCGCCCAGGATGACCAGGTGCCTCATCGCGGCGGGCTCCAGTGCGTGCCGCGGTTCTCGATGAACCAGTCGACGGTCTTGGCCATGCCCTCCGGCAGCGAGACGAGCGTGGCGGGGTCGATGCCGACCGACCGCAGCGTCTGCGGGTCGGCGGTGACGGCGGTCTCCGGGGTCTCACCGGGCCGCATGGGCAGGTCGACGATCGGGACGCGGTCGTAGCCGCGCTCCACGCACATGTCGATGATCATCTCGGCGACGGCGCGGATGCTGGTGGACTCGGCGGGGCCGACCTCCACGACGTGCTTGAGCGGGCCCTGCTCGGCGGCGGTCTCCAGGGCGGAGACGAGGCCCCTCGCGACGTCGCCGACCCAGACCATGTCGGAGATCTGGGCGCCGCCGCCGTAGAGCTCGACCGGCATGCCGGACAGCGCGCGGCAGACGACGGCGGGGGTGATCTTGCGGACCTTGCCGGGCGCGAACGGCGGCGCGGCCATCTGCCGCGGGCCGTAGGCGTTGACGACCCTGACCTGGTTGACGCGGGTGCCGCGGTGGGCGTTGAACATGCGCACGAAGCGCTCGACGGCGGTCTTGGAGATGGAGTAGCTGTTGTCCATCCAGTGGTTGCCGACGCAGATGTAGACGCCGGGCAGGTCGTACTGGGCGACGGCTTCGAGGAAGTTGAGGCCGCCGACGAGGTTGGTCTCGGCCGCGGGACGCGGGTTGTCGATGGTCTCCTGGGTCCCGAGCACGGCCGCCAGGTGGATGATCGCGTCCGCGTGGGCGGCCAGCTCGACCATGGCCGTGGCGTCCCTGATGTCGCCGAGCATGAACTCGTACGTGCCCGTGCCACGCTGGCGGTGGTCGAAGACGATCGGGGTGTGGCCGCGGGCGGCTAACTCCTCGCAGACGTAACGTCCGATGAAGCCGTTGCCCCCTGTGACGCCTACTTTCATGCTTTCCCCTGGTCAGTGCCGTGCGCTGCGGTGGTGCGCGGGCGGATGTTGCGGAGCGCCCGATCATGGACGCGGCGACGATCAAATCAGACATATACTGCGATCGTTTGACTCAAATGACTATGTTGCAGATTCGTTGTATTACGTGTCAGTCAAGGACGTACGGTGAGGTTCGACTTCTTCCAGCCCGGCCGTGACCCCGAACCCTCAGGCTGGGAGGACTTCCGCCGCGCCAGGGAGCTCACGGCGATCTGGTCGTACGACGTGATCCGCGCCTCCTTCGACGGCTCCTGGGCCAGGCCGCTGCTGTGCGTGGCCCGCGACGGGGAGCGCGTCGTCGGCGCCGTCGGAGCGCTCAGGTCGGGCCGCGGGCCGTTCCTGCTCGACGTACGCCTGCCCGCCCACTCCAACGGCCCCACCTGGGTCCTGCCGGACGGCGCGGAGGGCCGCGCGGTCATCAGGGGATTCGAACGGGCCGCCCGCAAGGAGTTCGGCCCGTGGCTGGCCGGGGTCGTCTACCGCATGGTCACCGAGCCCGCCCTGCCGCTGGTGGCCAGGCGCGGCGCGGTCGTCCGCCACTCCCCCGGCACGACCCTGTTACCCGTGCGCTGGACCTCCGCCGACGGCTGGCTCGCCACGCTGAGCGGCAGCCGCCGCGCCTCGCTGCGCCGCCAGGCCCGGCGCGTCGAGCAGGACGGCACGCTGCGCGTCGAGACCGGCGCCGGGCGCACCGACCTCGACCCCGCCGAGCTCGCCGACCTCCACGAGCGCCAGGCCGTCCGGATCACCTCACGCCCCGCGCCCGCCGGAAGGGGCCCGGCCGCCCTCGCCGGCCGGCTCCTCGCCCGGCCGGCCGCCGCGTTCGACCGCCGCCTGCCGCTGCCCGCCGCCTACTTCGCCGAGCTGATCCGGCGCGACGACGTCTGGACCGTCTCCTACCACGACGAGGACCGGCTGATCGGCGTCGCCGTCGTCTACGACCACCCGGTCACCCCGATGTACGGGCCGTTCGCCGCGCTGACCCCCGCCGAGGGCGGGCGCAAGGACCTGTTCTTCTACAGCTACACCCGGATCGTCGAGCACGCCGTGGCCGGCAAGGCCGAGAGCCTGTACGCCGGACGCGGCTTCGTTGACGAGAAACGTTCCCTGGGGTTCGAATACCTCCCCATGAGACTCGTGGCGGTGCCCCGGTGGGCGCTCGGATGAAGGTGGAGCTGCTGGATCCGCGGCACGACCCGGAGCCCGGCGACTGGGAGGAGTTACGCCGGGCCGCCGGACAGCGGGTGACCTGGCGCTACGACCTGTTGCGCGCCTACGCCTGGGCCGCCCAGGCCCCGGTCATGCTGGCCGTGCTGCGGCGTGATGGCCGGGCGGTGGGCGCGGTGGCGGCCTCGCTGCGCGCCCCGAGGCTGCGGCGGGCCAGATACGCCGGCCCCCGGCGTGCCCCGGTGGGCGTCGTGGACGTGCACGCGCCGGGCAACCGCTCGCAGAAGGGCTGGTGGTGGCGGGACGAGCATGACCCCGAGCTCCTGGCCGCCTACCTCCGCGCGGTGCGCCGCGCGCTCGGCCCCGGCTGGCGGAGCACCGTCTGGCGCGAGGTGTCGGCGGGCGAGGACGCGCTGCTGCCCGGCCCGCTCCGGCTGCGCCTCCCCACCGCGCCGCTGGCCAGGCTGGCCCTGCCCTGGTCGCGCCTCGACGACTGGTACGCCGTGCTCGACCCGCGCCGCCGCGACTCCCTGCGCCGGCGCGCGAAGACGTTCGCCGCCGAGCTGTCGGTGCGCGTCGGCCCGGCCCATGACCTGGTCGGCGCGGACGAGGCCGCCCGCCTGCGCGCGGAGAACGACCTCAAGCACCGCAGCAGGCTCTCGCCCGCCCCGCCGCTCCCCCTGCCCTACCTGGAGACGCTGATCGGCAGCGGCGAGAGCGTCGCGCTGACATACCGGGACGGCCGGCGGCTGCTCGGCCTGTCCCTCATCCTCGACCACCCCGGCTGGCCCGTCTGCCTGAGCTGGGGGGCCGTCCCGCCCGAGCAGGGCGGGCGCAAGCACCTCTACTTCGACGGGTACGTCCGCATGATCGAATGGGCCATCGGGTCGGGCCGGCGCGGGCTGGTGCTCGGCAAGGGCCAGGCCGAGGTCAAACGGGACCTGGGCGCCGAGCTGCGGCCCTCCTCCGCCTTGGCGGTCCCGCTGTGAAGGCGGACCTCGCGGTGCGCTGCGTCCAGTGCGGGGACCCGCACCCCGTACGCCTGCGCGGGCGGCGCCGGTCGTGCCGCTCCTGCGGGGCCGTCTTCAGGGCGGCGCCGGTCGTGCCCCGGTCCGTGGCCGGGGATCCGCTGGAGCCGTACCTGCCGGCCCGGATGATCCGGTGGATCCGCGACAACGACGACGACGCCGCGCCGGACCGGGCCGCCATGACCCGCTGGTACCGCGAGTTCGACGCGCTGGTGGCGCGGGCCAGGACCGACGAGAGCGCCGCCGGGCTGCTGACGGAGGTCAGCGAGGTCCCGGCCGGCGAGCTGCCCGCCAAACCCGTCGCCTTCCCCCAGGTGTGCGCGGCCCTGCACGCCACCTGCTACGACCTGCGGCTGGCCCGGGAACGGCTCGCGCCGGACGACCCGTGGGCGGCCGAGCGGCTGGGGCACGTACGCGCCTGGTTCGCCGGGCCTGGCCGCGCGGACACGTGGGCGGCCGGGCCGCCGGTCGCCGCGCCGGACCCGGAGGCGGTGCGGAAGCTGCTCCCCCTGCCGGAGCGCTTCGAGTCCGGCCCGCTGCGGACGTTCTTCGCCGCGCTGTTCCAGGTGGAGAGGGGGCCCTCGCCCACCGGTGTACTGGACCGCTTCGGCGCCGAGGCGGTCGAGGACGCCCTGCGGGCCTGGCTGCGGGACGGCTCGCACCCGCTGCGCGAGCGCGTGATCGCCGACCTGGACGCCGGATGACCGCCGTCTCCCACCGCGTCGGCCTGTCCCGGCTGACGACGCTGCTGGCCGGCCGGGCCGTCTTCCGCCTCATGCTGTACGGCTCGGCGGCCCTGCTCGCCCTCGCCTGGAGCCGCCCCGACTTCAACGCCTACGCGGCCGTGATGGGCGCGGTCGGCTGGCTGTGCATGGTCGTGCAGTCCGGCGGCGAGAAGGCGGCGCTGAAGCTCGTCCCGCGGGCCCGCCGCACCCGCGACGACCTCGTGGGGATGCTCCGCGCGCTGGTCGCCTACGTCCCGCTGCCGCCCGCGCTCGCGGCCGTGACCGCGCTGGCGCTCGCCCCGGACGCGCGGGTCACGCTCTACCTGCTGGGCGTCGCCTACTACGTGGGGCTGGGCTGCGGCATGCTGGGCGTGGCCCTGCACCGCGCGCTCGGCAACTACACGCGCGACACCGTGCACTTCGCCGTGCTGGGCGTCGGGATGGGCACGATGGCGGCGCTGGCGTTCCTCGCGGGGATCGGCCCGGCCGGCTACCTGACCGGGCTGCTGGCGCTGGTCACCGCGCTCAACGTCGCGCTGCTGCCGGGGCTGCCGCGCCGCACGCGGCCCCGGCCGGGGGTGCGCCGCGTGCTGGCCGGGACCGTGCTGCTGATGGGCGCGGCCGACGTCATGAACAACGCGATGATCGGCGCGCTGTTCGTGGAGCTGGCGCTCAGCCCGTACGCGGCCCACAGCGGCGACCTCTACCTGGTCACGCTCGGCTGGGGGTTCGCGCTGTCGATCCTCTACACCGTGCAGCGCATCTACCAGCCGCAGCTCTCGCTGCGCGTGGCGGGAGGCGGCGTGGCCGGGGCGCGGGTGCTCGCCCGGCGCATGGCCGGGCTCGCCGCGGCAGGCGCGGCCCTGTGGCTGCTGATCGCCGGGATCGTGCTGGCCGTGTGGGGGGTGGACGGGCCGGTCGCGCTCGCCGTGCTCGCCCTCACCCTGCTGCCGATGCAGGCGCTGGCGAGCGGCGCCACGTTCGTGGTCGAGCACACGAACCTGCGGGCCAACGCCAGGGCGGTCGTCGTCGCCCTGGCCGCCGTCGCCGGGCTGGGCGTGGTGGCGATCTCCCTGGCCGGGGCGGCCGGGGCCGTGTACGCGCTGGGGGCGAACCCGCTCGTCCTCGGCCTGGCATTGTGGAGGGCGCGATGACGGGCGCATCGACTGGCGCACCGACCGGACTGACCGTGCTCGTTCCCTGCTTCAACGAGGGCGCGCAGGTCGAGGTGGCCTACCGGGAGCTGACGGCGGAGCTGGCCGCGATCGAGGACCTGGAGATCCTCTTCGTGGACGACGGCAGCACCGACGACTCCCTCGCCCGCATCCGCGCGCTCGCCGAGGCCGACCCGCGGGTGCGTTATCTGTCCTTCACCCGCAATTTCGGCATCGAGGCCGTCATGGCGGCCGGGTTCCGGCACGCCGGGCAGCCCTGGACCGTCCAGTGCGACGCCGACCTGCAGGTCCCGCCGTCGCAGATCTGGCGGCTGCTCGACGGCGCCGCCGGCGGCCACTACGACGTCGTCTTCGGCCGCCGGGTCCGGCGGCGCGACCCCCTCGTGCGCAGGCTCGGCTCGGCCGGGATGCACTGGGCGGCGCGGGCGGTGTTCCGCATCGAGATGCCCCGGGGGGCGTCCACCTTCCGGCTCGTCCGCACCCCCGTCGCCCGCACGATCATGGAGCTGCGGCTGCCGTGGTTCATGGCCGCGGTGCCGCTGGTGGGGGCGCGGCACACCCTGGTCGAGGTCAGCCATCGCGAACGCGACGCCGGCCGTTCCAAGCTGCGGCTGGCCCGGCTGGCGGGGCACTCCTTCGAGCTGTTCTTCGGGTTCTCCTGGCGGCCGTTGAACGCGGTCTACCTGCTGGCCGCGCTGGGCCTGGTCGCGGCGGCGCTGGGGCTGCCGGGCGCGCACCTGCTGGTGCCGGCGGTGACGCTGGCCGCCGTGGCCGTGGTCGGCCGCTACGTCCACCGCCTCGCGCCGCCCCGGCCCGCGTACTACGTCCGTGAGGCGAACGTGCCGCTGCGGCCCGAGGACACCCTCTTCCAGGGCGCGCCCACCCCGCCGCCGCCGCTCAGTGCCGGGCGCCCAAGTAGCGCGCGAGGTGGTCGATGACCTCGCGGGCGTCGTCCTCGATGCCGTTGATGAACGTGGACCTGCGCCGCCGCAGCATGGGCAGGCCCAGCGCGTACAGGCCGGGACTGTCGGCCACGCCGCCGTCGTGGCGCAGCCGGCCCTTCCCGTCGAGCACCGGCACGTCGAGCCAGTGGTAGTCAGGGCGGAAGCCCGTGGCCCACACGATCGTACGGATCTCGCCGCTGCCCAGGTCGAGCTGCCAGCGCGCCGAGTCGGGCACCCTGGTCGGCGCGAACCGCTCGGGCGGGCCGACCTCGCCGTCCCGCCCGTGCTCGCGGGCCCACACGTCGAACGTGTCCAGCAGCCGCTCCATCTTGAGGTCGGCCAGCGAGAACACGTTGCGCAGCCCGCCGGAGAACAGCGCCCGGCCGTCCCGCACGCCCGCCCAGCGGCCGACGAGCTCGACGCCCATCGCGGTCAGCGCGTTGAGGTCGAGCGTCGTGCGCCCGGGCGTGCCCACGAGCTGGGGCGAGGGCAGCCGCCTGGCCCGCTCCAGGTCCTCGATCTCGTCGTGGCGCTGGTCCCACACGCCGGAGGCGTCCATCCACCAGAGCACGTCGCGCCCCCGGTAGGTGCGCGGCATGCGGACGTGCTCCCCCACCGACAGCGTCACCGGCCGGCCGGAGGCGCGCAGCTCGGCCGCCAGTTGCACGCCGGTGGCCGACGCACCGACGACGAGCACGCCGCCCTCGGGGAGCCGGCCGGGCTCGCGGTAGTCGAACGGCGTCAGCTGCCGCACCGACGGCGGCACCGCCTCGCTGAAGGCCGGCACCGAAGGCACGTTGCACGCCCCGCTCGCGACGACCACCGTCCGGCAGGCGATCTCGCCGTCGCCGGTCGTCACCAGGTATCCGTCGCCGTCGCGCCGGACGGACGTGACGGCCGTACCGGTCCGTACGGGGGAGCCGGAGAGCGCGGCGAAGCGCTCGATGAGCTGCGTCACCTCCTTCGTGGTCATGTAGCCGTCGGGGTCCGGACCCTCGTAGGCGAGGCCCGGCAGGCGGCTCTGCCAGTTGGGGGTGAGCAGCCGGAAGGAGTCCCATCGTTCACGGCGCCAGGAGTTGGCCACCTCGCCGCGCTCGATCACCACATGGTCGATCGAGCGCGCGGTGAGGAAGTGGCCGGCGGCGAGGCCCGCGTGCCCCGCCCCGATGACGACCGTCGTGACCTGCTCGGTGATGGCTCGGCCCTCAGGCGACTTCGACGGTGACGTTCGTCGGGTTCGTCAGGGCGTCGAACACCGCCGAACGCTTCTGCGACTGGGCCACCAGGGCCTCGATGTCCTGCCGCGAGGCGTCCGCGTCGATCTCGAACGTCACCTTGATGTCGTCGAAGCCGTTGCGTACGTCGCTGTCGGCACCGAGGATGCCGCGGATGTCGTGGGTGCCTTCGAGCCGCGCCTCGACCGAGCGGAGCTGGATGCCGCGGTTCTGGGCGACGGAGGCGACGCCGGCCGTCAGGCAGCTCGCCAGGCCGACGAGCAGGTACTCGATCGGCGTGATGCCGTTGTCCTCGGCCGCGAAGACCTCGGGGTGGTCGGCGTCGAACACCGCCTCGCTGCGGTGGGAGCGCTCCTCGCCGAGCCCGAAGAACTCCTTGACCGTCGTCGTGCTGTGCACGCCGTTGCGCCAGGTGGAGGAGGCCCGCCAGACGAACCGCGCGGCCTCGGGAGCGTCCTTCAGCGCCTCGCGCGCGTCCAGCAGCGCCTGCACGTTCACGCCGTTGGAGACCGTGGTCATAGCTTCCACCCTTCCCTAACTACCCGAAATTCCGGTAGGTATTTGACCATACACCGGGCGTGGCGGCTACCATAGCCGCATGTCGCAGCCAGCCAAAACGCTCGCGGCCGGCCGCCCCGGCGCCGCCGGTTCGGTGGGCGCCGTCGAGACCCGCCTCCTCGACCTCCCCCGGCCACTGCGGCTCGACTGCGGCCGCGAGCTGCATCAGGTCCGTGTGGCGTACGAGACCTACGGCATCCTGTCGCCCCGGCGCGACAACGTGATCCTGGTCTGCCACGCCCTCAGCGGCGACGCCCACGCGGCGGGCGTGTCCGCGGCGCCGGCCGAGGCGGGCACCCGCGACGGGTTCGGCGCCGAGGAGCGCGACGGCGCGGGCGGCAAGGCGCTCGGCTGGTGGGACGGCATGATCGGCCCCGGCAAGGCGTTCGACACCGACCGGTTCTTCGTCGTCTCCACGAACCTGCTCGGCGGCTGCCGCGGCACGACGGGGCCGTCCTCGGTGGACCCCGCGACGGGCCGGCCGTACGGGCCGGACTTCCCGGTCATCACGGTCGCGGACATGGTGCGGGCCCAGCGCGCGTTCCTGGACGCCCTCGGCATCGAACGGCTCGCCGCGGTCGCCGGCGGCTCGCTCGGCGGGATGCAGGCACTCGAATGGGCGGTGAGCTACCCCGGCCAGGTGGACGCCATCGTCGCCATCGCCAGCACGCACGCCCTCCACCCGCAAGGCGTGGCCTGGAACGCGATCGCCCGCGAGTCGATCCTGCGCGACCCGGCCTGGCAGGGCGGCCGCTACTACGGCACCGGCCGCGCCCCCGACGCCGGCATGGGCGTCGGGCGCATGGTCGGCCACATCACCTACCTGTCCGCGCCCGCGCTCGGTGAGAAGTTCGGCCGGCGGCTGCAGCACGCCGACGACCTCCGCTACACCATCACCGAGCCGGAGTTCGAGGTGGAGAGCTATCTGCGCCACCAGGCCGACACCTTCGTCAAGCGCTTCGACGCCAACACCTACCTCTACCTCTCCCGTGCCCTGACCTACTTCGACCTCGCCCGGCGGCACGGCGGCGGCTCGCTCGCGCGGGCGCTGGCCGGCGTCGAGGCGCGGACGCTGCTGATCGCCTTCAGCTCCGACTGGCTCTACCCGCCGTCGGCTTCCGAGGAGATCGAGCGGGCGCTGCGGGCCGCCGGCAAGCCGGTGTCGTACGAGCTGATCGAGGCGCCGTACGGACACGACTGCTTCCTGCTCGAAGAGGCGCGCCAGACCCCCATCATCCGCCGGTTCCTCGGCGGAGCCGGATGACAGCGACGAAGAGGTTCACGTGACCGACCAGTCCCCTCACGACCTTCCCCGCGACCTTCCCAGCGCCGAACAGGCTCGCGAGTTCGGCTTCGAGACCCGGCAGCTGCACGCCGGGCAGCGGCCCGACCCCAACACGGGCGCGCGGGCGGTGCCGATCTTCCAGACCACCAGCTACGTCTTCGAGGACCCCGAGTCCGCGGCGGCGTACTTCAACCTCCAGGAGTACGGGAACACGTACTCGCGGATCATGAACCCGACCGTCGCGGTGTTCGAGGAGCGGGTGGCCAACCTGGAGGGCGGCAGCGGCGCGGTGGCCTTCGCCAGCGGCATCGCCGCGCAGGCCGCCGCGCTCTTCACGCTGCTCCAGCCCGGCGACCACGTCGTGTCGTCCTCCGCGCTCTACGGCGGGACCGTCAACCAGCTCAAGCACCTGCTGCGCAAGATGAGCGTGGAGCTGACGTGGGTGGATCCTGACGACCCGGACGCCTGGCGGCAGGCGGTGCGGCCCACCACCAAGGCGTTCTTCGCCGAGACGATCGGCAATCCGGCCGGCAACGTGCTCGACATCGAGACCGTGGCGGCCGTCGCGCACGAGCACGACCTGCCGCTCATCGTGGACAACACGTTCGCGACCCCCTACCTGTGCCGGCCGATCGAGTGGGGCGCCGACATCGTGGTCCACTCGGCGACCAAGTTCATCGGCGGCCACGGCACCAGCATCGGCGGGGTGGTCGTCGAGGCGGGCACGTTCGACTGGTCCAACGGGCGCTTCCCGGTCATCGCCGATCCGTCGCCGGCCTACCACGGGCTGCGCTTCCACGAGACGTTCGGCGAGTACGGCTACCTGATGAAGCTGCGCGCCGAGACCCTGCGCGACCTCGGCGCGGCGCTGTCGCCGTTCAACGCCTTCCTGTTCCTGCAGGGCCTGGAGACGCTGTCGCTGCGGATGGACCGCCACGTCGAGAACGCGCGGGCGGTCGCCGCCTACCTCGACGGGCACGAGCTGGCCTCCAACGTGACCTACGCCGGCCTGCCGGGCGCCAAGTACGCGCCCCTGGTGGAGAAGTACCTCCCGCGCGGCGCGGGCGCGGTGTTCTCCTTCGACTGCGCGGGCGGCCGGGCCGGCGGGCAGGGCCTCATCGGCGGCCTGACGCTCTGGTCGCACCTGGCGAACGTCGGCGACGCCAAGAGCCTGGTCATCCACCCGGCCAGCACGACGCACCGCCAGCTCGGCGACGACGAGCTGCGGGCGGCCGGCGTCGGGCCGGGCACGGTGCGGCTGTCGGTCGGCACCGAGTCCGTCGCGGACCTCATCTGGGACCTGGAACAGGGCTTCGCCCGCGTCGGCGCGGCGATCGGCAAGAAGGCGGGGACGGCATGACCGAGCTCGGACGCTACCAGGACCCGCTGACGATCCAGCGGGTGCTCCACTCGACCAGGACGATCGCGATCGTCGGCCTGTCGGGCAACGAGCTGCGGGCCAGCCACTTCGTCGGCTACTACCTCAAGCGGCACGGCTACCGGGTGATCCCGGTCAACCCGCGCGAGAAGGAGATCCTCGGCGAGCCCAGCTACCCCAGCCTGCTCGACGTGCCCGTGCCGGTCGATCTGGTCAACGTCTTCCGCGCCCCCGACGCACTGCCGGACCTCGCGCGGGAGACCGTGTCGATCCGCGCCGCCGCCCTCTGGTGCCAGTTCGGCGTCATCAACGAGGAGGGTGCGCGGATCGCCGAGGACGGCGGCGTGACCGTGGTCATGGACCGCTGCCTCAAGGTGGAGCACGCGCGGTATGTGGGGCGGATGCACTGGCTCGGCTTCAACACCCGCCGCATCACCTCGGTCCGCTCCGGCCTCCAATAGCCGGAAGTTTCAAGAATCACACCCCGCAGATCATGATTATCAGTCTCGGCGGATGATTATCACGCTTGAACAATTCTCACATTGTTGCATGTCAGGGCGCCGGTACGGGACTGTCTCGTCATGACAAATGGCGACAAGGAAGAGGATGATCCTCCGAGCGTGGCGTACGAATTCGGACGGACGGTCCGGGACGCCCTGGAAAGCAAGGCCCGGACCGTCCGCTTGTGCCTCATACTCGCCGTTCTCGGAACGAGTATGACCATCCCGCTGTTCATCCTCCTGATCGCCCTCAGGACGGTTGCGGGCGGGAACTGAAAGCAGCCTCCCAAGAGGCAGGAGCGTCCTTTTGTCACCGGACGGAGGATCCTCCTCCTTTTGGGAGGCTTTTTCCACTCGGGGGGGGCGGCGGTCCGCCGGAGGCAGATAATCCTCTACCTGACCAGTCGAACACCGTATCGGGCGTCCACCGGCCTTTCGAGGAGCCGGTCATGGGGCCGGTCGATTACAGGCCCTGAAGGACGCCCTGCGCGGGGCGAAGGTGCGCGGCCGGCCTGCCGGCTTGAGCCGACGTCCGCGTTCCTGCCGACGCAGCGGAGCCGTACGGTGCGGGGCGCGTCCTCGCGGTCAACCCCGAGGACGGCTCGCCTCGCCCAGGATTGCCGACCTCGTCGAGGGCTCGTCCCGTCCTCCCTACGCCAAGTCGGAGGGAGGACGGGGTGCACCGGGCGCGGCGGGACAACCGTCCCCCCGTGCCGTCGACCACCCGAGCGGCGACTGCAGCGGGGGGCGGCGTGACGGCCGTCCCCGCGTGCCGTCGATCATCCGAGCGGCGACTCCAGCAGGGGGGCGACGAGGGCGGCGAACTCCTCCGGGGTGGTGATCGGTACGCCGAGCTGCTGGGCCTTGGTGTGTTTGGAGCCTGCCTTCCCCCCCGCCACCAGCAGGGACGTCCTGGCGGACACGCTGGAGGAGGCCTTGCCGCCGGCCCGCTCGATCAGCTCGTTGACCTCGTTGCGCGACAGCGCCGCGAGCGGCCCGGTCATCGTGCCGGTGACCACCACCGACATCGAGGCCAGCGGCAGCGCCGCCGTCGTCCCCGGGTCCGCTGCCTGCGCGTCCCCCGGCTGCTCGCCCGCCGCCGTCTTCCCGGCTTCCCCGGTGGGCGGGGTGGCGCCGGGCTCGGTCATGTTGACGCCCGCGCGGATGAGCTTGTCGATGAGCGGGGCGAGCTCGGCCAGCTCGTCCACCACCACCGGCGCCTTCTCCGGACCGATGCCGTCCACCTGCTGGATGGCGTCGGGGTCGGCGGCGCGGATCGCGTCCATGGTGGCGAAGTGGCGGGCGATGCGGCGGCTCATGGACCGGCCCGTGCCGCGTACGCCCAGCGCGCAGAACACCCGGCTGAGCGGCCGGCCCTTGGCCCGGTCGAGGGCGGCCAGGAGGTTGTCGGTGCTGGTGGCGCCCATGCGTTCGAGGCCGAGCAACTGCTCACGGGTCAGGAAGAACAGGTCGGCGAAGTCGGCGATGAGACCGGCGTCGAGGAGTTGCCTGATGCGGTTCTCGGCCAGGCCCTCGATGTCGAGCTGGTCGCGGCCGGCGGCGTAGACGATGGAGGCGATCGCGCGGCAGGCGCGCCCGCGCACGCAGCGCCACCGCTCCTGGGAGGCGTCGATCGCGTCGCCGCACGACGGGCAGACCTGGGGGATGTCGATGGGCCGCTCGTCGCCGGTGCGCAGGTGGACGACCGGCGCCTCGACGCGCGGGATGACGTCGCCCGCCTTGTAGACGGTGACGCTGTCGCCGATCATGAGGCCGCGGCGGGCGATGTCGGAGGCGTTGTGCAGGGTCGCGTACGTGACGAGGCTGCCGTCGAGCTCGACCGGCTGCAGCACGGCGCGCGGGGCGATGACGCCGGTGCGGCCCGTGTTCCACTCCACGGCCAGCAGCTTGGTGATCTTTTCTGTGGCGGGCAGCTTGTAGGCCACCGCCCAGCGCGGCGCGCGCGAGCTGAACCCCGCCTGCGCCTGGTCGGCGGCCAGATCGCACTTGATCACGATGCCGTCGATGCCGAACGGCAGCTCGGCCCGGACCGCCGCGATCTCGCCCACCCGCTCCTGGACGCGCTCCAGCGTGCCGGCGACGATGCCCGCGACCGGCGTGGCGGCCGTGGTCTGCACTCCTTGCGCGGCCACCCACTCCATGACCTGGCTGTGCGGCAGCTCGCGCAGGCGCGCGGCCTGCGCGGAGTCGTCGTCGGGCCGGGGCAGCGCGCCGTAGCCGAAGAAGGTCAGCTCGCAGACGTAGGGGCGGTCCTGCGCCCGCAGCGTGCCCGCCGCCGCGCTGCGCGGGTTGGCGAACGTGGTGCCGTCGTGCGCCCGCCGCTTGGCGCACGCCTCCTCGAACTGGGTGGTGGTCATCATGACCTCGCCGCGCAGCTCCACGGTGACCGGCTCGGCCAGCCGGTCGGGCAGGCCGACGACGGTGCCGATGGCGTGCGAGACGTCCTCCCCCGCGATCCCGTCGCCGCGTGTGACGAGCTGCGCGAGCCGGCCGCGGCGGTAGCGGGCCGAGATCGCCAGGCCGTCGAGCTTGGGCTCCACGCTCCACGCCGTCACCGGGCGGCCGAGTCGCCGCTCCAGCGAGGCCGCCCAGTCGGCGAGCTGCTCGGGGCCGAACACGTTGTCCAAACTCAGCATGGGCACCGTGTGCGGCACGTCGCCCACGACGGCCCCGCCCGCCACCTTGCCGGTGGGCGAGTCGGGCAGCACCTCGTCGGGGTGCTCCTCCTCGTAGGCGGCGATGCCGCGGACCAGCCGGTCGTAGGCGTCGTCGTCGAGCGTCGAGGTGCCGTCGGCGTAGTAGGCCGCGGCGGAGTCGACGGCGAGCCGGACGGCCTTGGCGTATGCCGTGGCGTCGGCCGGCGTGGTGAAGGGGGGCGTCTCGGTCATGGGGCCATCATGGCAACCGTCACCGACACTTCCTGGTCAGTCGGTTGAGGGCGGGCCGGGGGCTCGGTCGCGATGGCGCGAAGGCGTGTGAAGGCGCCTGAAGGCACGTGAAGGCGGATGAAGGGGGCAGGGCCCACAGGGGTGCAGGGCGTGCAGGACGTGCAGGTGGTGAGGAGAGGGTCGCACCGGCGGCGGTGCGACCCTCTCGATCTCTGTGGCGGTGATCAGATGTTGTGAGCGAGACGGCCGCGGCGTGGCCTGACTCGGCTCGATCGATCAGCTTGGTCGGTCGGCTTGGTCGGTCGTTCGACCGTTCGGTGTTCGACGGTCGTTCGGTCGGTCGGTTGAACGGTTGGTCGGCTTGGTCGGTTCGATGCTCGGGTCGGTTCGGTGGTCGGGTTGGTCGGTCGGCTTGGTTCGGCTTGGCTGCTTGGCGTTGATCGGTGGATCAGCGGGCTCCGCCGCCGCCTCCGCCGCCGCCACCGCCGCCGCCTCCGCCGCCGCCACCGCCGCCGCCACCGCCGCCGCCGCCACCGCCGCCGCCGCCTCCGCCGCCACCTCCGCCGCCGCCACCGCCGCCGGCCTGGTTGACGTTCTGGTTGTTGATGTCGACGTTGGCGCCGCCACCGCCACCGCCGCCACCACCGCCACCGCCACCGCCGCCGCCACCTCCGCCGCCGCCGCCGCGGATGGCACGGCACCGGGCCGGGTTGCGGTGGAACCTGCAGGGCTTCTCGGTGGTGAGGCTTTCCGTCGTCGTCGCGCGCTGGGCGGTGGGTTCGGCGGCAGAGGCCGGAGCCGAGGCCGCCACCGGGACGGCAAGGGCCGAAGCCGTCATCGCTGCGGCCGCGAGGAGGTTCTTGACGCTGGTCATGCCAGATCACCTTCCGCTGAGGTTGGATGGAGGGCCATTCCGGGTCCTGAGCGGACACCGGGTCTCGGCCCGAACGACTCCCACGCTAGGACGCCGCCCCAGCGTCCTTGATCCCGTCGCGGCAAAGGCTGGGCTGCCCTTATTTTGAGCGCGGTAGGAGTACGGTGAGGACCGTAAGACCCGGCATCACCAGGGCAAAAGGGCAGGCCAACGAGCGCCGGCGTTCGTCGAGGGATGCCGATGTCCTCCGCGCGATGCATCGTGACAGGAGGAGAAGCCGGTAAAGGGCCTCCGGCCACGGCGGCGGGACCGGAGGCCGCCGGGCTTTACGACCTGAAGGCGGCGGTAGAGCAGGCGGCCCGCTCCGGTTGCGCTTCCGTGACCGTCGCGGGCCGCCAGGGCCGGGCTCTCGCTGCCGCTGAGTAGCGTCAGATGAGCTGGATGTAGTCCAGCTCGGCGTATCCGGTGCCGCCCGCGAAGTACGGCGACCCCTTGGCCAGGCGGATGACGTTGTAGCCGGCCCGCAGGCTCACCGTGGTGCTGACCGTGGCGCCGAACTGGCCCCACGCGGAGGTCGGCGGGTAGCTGACCGTGGTCCAGGCGCCGCCGTTGTAGGCGAGGCCCTGGGTGGCGGTGGCGCCGGTGGCGTTCGCGTAGCCGATGGTCATCGTGTACGCGCGTGCGGCCGGCACGTTGACGACGAAGTCCACGTAACTGTCGGTGCGCGGGGTGCCGGAGTTGTCGATGCGGCCCACGTAGCCGCCGCCCGACGCGCTGGAGGAGGTCAGCCGCTGGGCGCGGAACACCGAGGCGTTCTCGGCCTCGTAGCGCTGCTGGTAGGCGGGGACGCCGGAGACCGGCTCGACGAGGAGCTGGTAGGCGCTGGTCGCGGCCATGTTCGGCACGGACACGCTGAGCTGGCCGTTGGTGACCGTACGGGTGGTCGTGGAGAGCGTGGTGGGGGCGGTCACGGCGGTGAAGCGGCCGCTGGACGGGGTGGACAGCAGCGTGACGCGGACGCTGGAGCCGAGCGCGCCGAGGCCGGTGAGGTTGACGGTGTTGGTGCCCGCCTCGTTGCCGAAGACGACGTTGACGGTCCTGCGGGTGGCGTCGTAGGCGGCGAAGCCGTCCAGGGCGGTCGAACTGGTGGTCGTGGTGACCATGGAGCCGGCCATGTCGCCGTACCACTTGTACAGCCACCACGTGCCGGTCGGCTGGGAGTTGTTGACGACGAGGCCGTTCATGGTGCCGTACTCGTACCAGAAGGCGCGGTGCGCGGACTCGACGCCGCCGCGTTCCAGTTTGGCCACGTAGCTGGCGATGCGGCCGGGGACGTCCACTTCGGCGGGGGCGGCGTACTCGTTGATGGACAGGCGGCGCGGGCTGATGCCGAGCGAGGACTCCAGGTTGCGGTAGTCGGCGATGTCGGCGGCGATCCTGCCGGGGTTGTCCAGTTCGTGCCAGCAGATGATGTCGGGCAGCGTGCCGGTGTCCCTGGCGCGGGTCAGGAACGCCTGCATCCACGAGCGGTTGTACGTGGCGGTGCTGGGGCCGACGATCGGCGTGAGCGGGTCGAGCGCCCGGACCGCCCGGTGCGTACGGACCCAGCCGTCGTTGAACGGGCCGGCGGCGGCGGTGTTCCAGGTGTAGTCGGGCTCGTTCCAGAGCTCCCAGCCGAGGACGTTCGTGACGGTGGTGGCGGCGAGCCTGGCCCTGACCATGGTGTCGACCTTGGCCAGCCAGTCGTTCCAGCTCACCCACCGGTAGGGGAAGTCGGGGTAGATGTCGGGCATGCGGATGTACTGGCCGGCGCCCACACGGTCGGCCTGCGGGGCGATCAGCAGGGAGTCGCCGCCGGGCGGCTGGCCGTTGGGGCGCTGGCCGACGCCGGGGGCGGGCTGGGTGAGCGAGTTCACCTTGAGCGGGAGGAGGGTGGAGTCGGCCGGGCGGGAGTTCTCCGCGAGGCCGTAGAGGCCGCCGGTGGCGGCGTGGGTGACGGGGCGGAACGGGCGGGCGACGTCGACGGTCAGCGTCGAGCCGGCCGCCGCGGCCGGTGCGGTGCCGGTCGTCACGGCGGCTGCCATGGCCACCAAGGGGACGACGAGGGCTGACGCGAGCACGCGGATGCGGGACATGAGCGGCACTCTCCTTCGTGGGTAAGGGGGACGACTCCTTCGGGGCGAACCGGGCGAACCGGGCGAACGGGGTGGTCGGGGCGGTGGGGCGGGCTGCTGGGTGGCGGTTGTGTTAGCGCTAACATTTCGTGGCGTGGCGGCGGCCGGGGGGGCTGCGGGGGGACATCAGCGGGAACGCGGGGGCGCGGTGCTGCCTCTGGAGACCAGCTCGGGCGAGATGAAACGCACCACGTACGGCTCCCTCCTGGCCGCCGGGGACTCCACACGGCGCACGAGCTGCCGCACCGCCATGGACCCGAGGCGGTCAGGCGCGCTCTCGACGAACGAGTAGGGCAGGGAGAACGTCGCCGCGAACTCCGCGGAGTAACGGCCGATGACCGACAGGTCCTCGGGCACCCGCCACCCCCTCTCGTAGGTGACCGAGGGCAGCGCCGCCGCGGCCGCCTCGTTGTTGATCAGCAGCCCGGTCGCCGCCGGCCAGGCGTCGAGCAGGCCGTGGAGCAGACGGCCCACGGCGGGCTGCCGGGACTCGCCGTAGACGGCGTGCAGGGTGACGCCGAGGCTGCGGGCGCGGCCGAGCGCGGCGTCGCGCAGCCGCCACACGTACGCGCCGCCCCGCTCGACCACGTGCTCCGGCTGCGAGACGAGGATGAGCTCGCGGTGGCCGAGCCGGTGGAGGTGGTCCACCATGACCCGCCCGGCCTCCTCGAAGTCGAGGTCGAACACGTCCAGCCCCGAGCAGTCGCCGGGCAGGCCCACCAGCGCGCCGGGCTGCGGGGCGGCGCGCAGGACGGGCAGCCGGGCGTCCTCCTGGGCGATGTTCATGAGGACGACGCCGTCGACCATGCGGGAGTCGGTGACCCGGCGCAGCGCCCGCACCCCGTCGGCCTCGGTGACCAGCAGCGTGTCGTAGCCCAGGTCGCGGGCGGTGTTCGTGACGCCGAGGATGTACTGCATCATGGCCGGGGCGAACTCGTCCTCGTGGAACTGGGCGAGCAGGCCGAGGACCTCGGTGCGGGCGGTGGCGAGGGCGCGGGCGCCGGCGTTCGGCGTGTACGCGAGCGCCTCGGCGGCGGCCAGCACGCGCCGGCGCACCTCCTCGGAGATGGGCCGCTTGCCCGACAGCGCGTACGACGCGGTGCTGCGGCTCACCCCGGCCTCCCTGGCCACGTCTCCGATCGTCGCCACGCCCACCCTCCTGGTTCGTCCCGTCGTCATCGAACCGGTTCGACGATCGGCGGTGCGGAGCAGGCCGGAATGGCACAAGGGGACCTGACAACAGCCGCCGGATCGGGCGAACCGGTTCAACGATGGTGGCTCGACTGTCACTCCCGCGCCGTGAGGCGTCAAGGGGCCTCACCGCCGGCGATACCGGATCGTGACCTCGTCAGGGGCGGGTGACGAGGATGCCGTCCTCGTCGGAGAAGAGCTCGGCCCCTGGATGGAAGACGGCGTCGCCGAAGGTGACCGGGACGTCGCGCTCGCCCGTGCCCTCCTTGGCGCTCTTGCGCGGGTTCGAGCCGAGCGCCTTGACGCCGAGGTCCAGGTCGCGGAGGGCGGCGACGTCGCGGACCGCGCCGTTGATCACCACGCCGGCCCAGCCGCTCGCCACCGCGATGCCCGCGATGACGTCGCCCAGGAGCGCGGCGCGCAGGGAGCCGCCGCCGTCCACGACCAGCACGCGCCCCTCGCCGGGCTCGGACAGCACCGACTTGAGCAGGGCGTTGTCCTCGTGGCAGCGGACGGTCGCGATCCGGCCGGAGAAGGCGCGGCGGCCGCCGTACTGGCGCAGTTGCAGGTGGCAGGAGTCGAGCTGGTCGCCGTGCTCGTCGTACAGGTCGGCGGTGACGATGGTCATGATCGCGTCCTTCCGTCGGCACGAACTCTACGGGGTGGCGCGGCACGGCACGCGAACGCCCCCGGCGGCCGACGGGCGGCCAGGGGCGTCCGGACGTTGGCGCTCCAGGCATCCCCGCTGGAGCGACGCCAGATTATCCGCTCAATGTCTGGTTTGTATAGGTTTTTTGTCAGACGCCCCGCACGGCGGACGCCCCGGCTGCCATGACAGCCAGGGCGTCCCGTGGGCACTCGATCCCAATGCCTTCATACCCACATAGTCCGCCTTATATACATATGTCCGATTCATTGGTCAGGGCGGCCAGGCGGCGACCCGGCCGAGCTGAGCCGGGACCTGCTTGCCCAGGCTCCGCCCGATCCCCAGCCCCGCCCCCGCCACGGCCGGCAGGGCGATGCCGGTGCTGACTCCCATCCGCTCCAGCAGGTAGACCAGGTCCTCGGTGGCGATGTTGCCGGTCGCCTCCGGCGCGAAGGGGCAGCCGCCGATGCCGCCCGCGCTGGCGTCCAGGGCCGCCGCCCCGGTCTCCATCGCGGCCACCGCGTTGGCGTACCCGGTGCTGCGGGTGTTGTGGAAGTGGAAGCGCAGCGGCGCGGCGGTGACCTCGCGCACCGCGGCGGTCAGGCGGCGGACGTCGGCCGGGGTGCCCACGCCGATCGTGTCCGCCAGCGCCACCTCCTGCGCCTCCGGGCAGCGCGCCACCAGCTCGGCCACCCGGCCGGGGTCCACCTCGCCCTCGAACGGGCAGCCGAAGGCCGCCCCCACGGTCAGCGTCACGCCGAGCCCGGCGGCGCGGGCCCGCGCGGCGACGGCCCCGAAGGTCTCCACCGCCCGCTCCACCGGCATGCCCTGGTTGCGCAGCGAGAACGTCTCGGTCGCCACGACCACGACGTTGACCTCGTCCACGCCGGTCTCCAGCGCCCGGTCCAGGCCGCGTTCGTTCAGCACCAGGCCCGCGTAGCGCAGGCCGGGCACGCGCGGCGCGCGGGCCATGACCCGCTCGGCGTCGGCCATCTGCGGCACGCGGCCGGGATGGACGAAGCTGACCGCCTCGATGCGGCGCACGCCCGCGGCCACCAACGCCTCCAGATACGTGATCTTGGCGTCGGTGGGCACCGGCACGGGCTCGTTCTGCAGGCCGTCCCGAGGGCCGACCTCGATGACTTCCAGCGTCATAATGTATGCAACCTCTTGCGTCTCGAACCGTCCCTGAGCCAAGATGCTGCCACCTGAGCGAGGAGATGTATACATGTCGGCCGTAGATGACCTCAGAAGCCTCATCCTGGGCGGCCAGTACGCCCCAGGAGACCGGCTGGCCGAGGTCGAGCTGGCCGAGGCACTCGGCGTCAGCCGCACCCCCGTGCGGGAGGCGTTGCGCCGGCTGGCCGCGGAAGGGCTGGTCGAGCTCATCGCCAACAAGGGCGCCAGGGTCGTCGAGTACCCCCGCGACGACCTGGAGTCGATCTTCGAGCTGAGGGCCAGGATCGAGGGGCTGGCCGCCCGCCAGGCGGCGCTCGCCGCCGCCCCGGAGGACGCCGACCGGCTGCACGCCATCGCCGTGGAGCTGCGCGAGCACGCCGACCGGGACGACCTCGACGCCGTCTACCGGCTCAACGCCGACTTCCACCAGGGCCTGGTCAGGCTCGGCGGCAGCACCCTGCTCGCCCAGCAGATCAGCATGCTCATCCACTCCCCCGTCCTGCTGCGCACCTACGGCGCGTTCGACAAGGAGGCGATGGACCGCAGCACCGGCCACCATCTCGAGATCGCGGCGGCCGTCCGCGCCGGCGACCCCGAGTGGGCGGAGGCGGTCATGCGGGCTCACCTGTTCTCGGCCCGCGCGTCGTTGCTGGGCCCTCGCCACCAGGAAGGGAAACGATGAGGGGACTGCCGCTCGGCGACGTCCGGGTCGTCGAACTCGGTCAGCTGCTGGCCGGGCCGTTCTGCGGCCAGTTGCTCGGCGACTTCGGCGCCGAGGTGATCAAGGTCGAGGATCCGCGCAAGGGCGACCCCATGCGCCAGTGGGGCAGGGAGAAGCCGCACGGCAAGTCCCTGTGGTGGCCGGTCGTGGCCCGCAACAAGAAGTCGGTGACCTGCGACCTGCGCACCCCCGAGGGCCAGGAGCTCGTCCGCCGTCTGGTCGCGAAGTCCGACGTGCTGCTGGAGAACTTCCGCCCCGGCACGCTGGAGCGCTGGGGCCTCGGCCCCGAGCGGCTGCACGAGCTCAACCCCCGGCTCGTCATCACGCGGGTGACCGGCTACGGCCAGACCGGCCCGTACGCCCCCCGCGCGGGATACGGCTCGATCGGCGAGGCCATGGGCGGCATCCGGTACGTCACCGGCGACCCGTCGCTGCCCCCGTCGCGGGCCGGCATCTCGCTGGGCGACTCGCTGGCCGCCACGTACGCCTGCCTCGGCACGCTGGTCGCGCTGCACGAGCGCGAGCGCAGCGGCCGCGGCCAGGTCGTCGACTCGGCGATCTACGAGTCGGTGCTGGCCATGATGGAGTCGCTGCTGCCGGAGTGGCAGCAGGCCGGCTACCAGCGGGAACGCACCGGCGCCGTGCTGCCGAACGTCTCACCCAGCAACGTCTACCCCACCGCGGACGGCGACAGCGTCCTCATCGCGGCCAACCAGGACAGCGTGTTCACGCGCCTGGCCGCCGTGATGGGCCGCCCGGAGCTGGCGGAGGACGAGCGCTACGCCACCCACGCCGCCCGCGGCGTGAACATGGCCGAGCTGGACTCCCTCATCGCGGCCTGGTCGGCGACGCTGCCCGCCCAGGACCTGCTCGACCTGCTGCACGCGGGAGGGGTGCCGGCCGGGCGGATCTACCGCGCGGCCGACATGTTCGCCGACCCGCACTTCGCCGCCCGCGAGGCCATCGTCCGCGTCCCGCACCCCGACTTCGGGGAGCTGGCCATGCAGAACGTCGCGCCGAAGCTGTCGGAGACCCCCGGCTCGGTCCGGTCCGCCGGACCGGAGCTGGGCCGGCACAACCACGAGATCTACCACGGCCTGCTCGGCCTCACCCCGGAGGAGACGGACCGCCTCTCGGCCGACGGGATCATCTAGCACCAAGGAGCGTCGCCATGCGTTACCGCCTCGGCGTGGACGTCGGAGGAACCTTCACCGACATCCTGCTCATCGACGAGCACTCCGGGCGCAGCTATCGCGCCAAAACCGCTTCGACCCCCCATGACCAGTCGATCGGCGTCCTCGCCGGTCTCGAGAAGGTGTGCGCCGAGGCGGGCGTCGAGCCCGCCGCGATCGGCGAGATCCTGCACGGCACCACGGTCGCCACGAACGCCGTCCTGGAGGGCAAGGGAGCCAGGGTCGGCCTGGTCACCACCGCCGGGTTCCGGCAGGTGCTGCAGATCGCCCGCTCCTACGTGCCCGGCGGCCTGGCCGGCTGGATCATCTGGCCCAAGCCCGAGCCGCTGGCCGCCCTGGAGGACACGATCGAGGCGGTCGAGCGGATCGCCGCCGACGGCTCGGTCGTCACCCCGCTCGACGAGGACGACCTGCGGCGCAAGCTGCGCGGCCTGCGCGGCGTCGAGGCGCTGGCCGTCTGCCTGCTCCACTCGTACGCCGACGACGCGCACGAGCGCCGGGTCGCCGAGCTCGCCGCCGAGGAGCTGCCCGGCGTGCCGGTCTCGATCTCCTCGGCGGTGCTGCCCGAGATGCGCGAGTACGAGCGCGCCATCACGACCGTGGCCAACGCCTACGTGCAGCCGCAGGTCGCCGGCTACGTCGACAACCTGGCGGCCAAGGCCGCGGCGGGCGGCGTGGACGGCCAGCTCTACGTGCTGCGCAGCGACGGCGGCCTGGCGTCGACGGCGGGCGCGGCGGAGAGCCCGGTCAACCTGCTGCTGTCCGGCCCGGCGGGCGGCGTGACCGGCGCCGCCTGGTTCGCCGGGCAGGCAGGGTTCCCCGACTTCCTCACCTTCGACATGGGCGGCACCTCCACGGACGTGGCGCTCGTGCAGGGGCTGCGCCCGCGGATCGGCCGCGAGACGCGGGTCGGCGACCTGGTGGTGCGCTCCGCGTCGGTGGACGTGCGCACGGTCGGCGCCGGCGGCGGCTCGATCGCGCACGTCCCCCCGCTGACCCGCGCGCTGCGGGTCGGGCCGCAGTCGGCGGGGGCCGTGCCCGGCCCGGCCGCCTACGGCCGCGGCGGCGAGGAGCCGACGGTGACCGACGCCAACGTGGTGCTCGGCTACCTGCCGGCCCGGCTGGCGGGCGGCGAGATCGAGCTCGACAGGGAACGCTCCCGGGCGGCGGTCGCGCGGCTGGCGGAGGCCATGGGCCTGCCGTCGGCGGAGGCCGCCGCCCAGGGGATCGTGGACATCGTCAACGAGAACATGTTCGGCGCGCTCCGGCTGGTCTCCGTCCAGCAGGGCTACGACCCGCGTGACTTCGCGCTGGTGGCCTTCGGCGGGGCGGGGCCGCTGCACGCCAACGCGCTGGGCCGGCTGACCGGCGCGTGGCCGGTCATCATCCCGCCGTCGCCCGGGGTGCTGTGCGCGTACGGCGACGCCACCACGAGCCTGCGCGACGAGGCCGCGCGCACCTACGTGCGGCGTTTCTCCCAGCTCACCGACACCGAGCTCAAGGAGCTGCTCGCCGAGCTCGCCGAGACCGCGACCCGTGGCCTCGACGCCGAGGTGGCCGAGGTCGGCTATCAGGTGGACGTCCGCTACCACGGCCAGGGCTTCGAGATCCCGATCACCGTCGGCCTGGACACCGGCCTGGAGGAGCTGGGCCGGCTGTTCGACGCCGAGCACGAGCGGCTGTTCTCCTTCCTGCTGAGCAACGAGCACGAGCTGGTCAGCGCCCGCGCCACGGTGAGCGGGCCCCGCCCCAACGTCCGGCCGGTCCGGCTGGAGCCGGCCACCGCCGACCCCGAACCCGTGGGCCGGCACGAGGTGTGGATCGACGGCGGCTGGACCACCGCCGCCGAGTACGACCGGGCGACGCTTCGCGCGGGATCGGTGATCACCGGCCCCGCGATCGTCGTCGAGATGGACTCCACCACGCTGATCCTGCCCGGGCACGCGGCGCGCGTGCACGACAGCGGCTGCCTGCTGATCCGCCCCCTGGAGGCATGATGGCCCAGATCATCGAGACCGCGACGGAGCCGCTCGCCCGCGTCGCCGTCGATCCCGTCACGCTCGACATCGTCGAGAACGCCCTGCGCAACGCCCGCCACGAGATGGACGAGGTGCTCTTCCGCACCGCGCTCTCGCCCGGCATCCGGGAGCAGCACGACGAGTTCCCGCTGATCGGCGACCCGTCGGGCCGCATGGTCGTCGGGCAGTTCGGGCTCTCCATCCCGGCCCTGCTCGACCGTTACGACGGGACGATCGAGGAGGGCGACGTGCTGCTCACCTCCGACCCGTACTCGTGCGACGGCGCGATCAGCCACGCCAACGACTGGCTGGTGGTCATGCCGATCTACGTGGACGGCCGGGTGGTCGGCTGGGCGTCGATGTTCGGTCACATGTCCGACGTCGGCGGCAAGACCGCCTGCTCGATGCCGACGGACGCGCGCACCATCTTCGAGGAGGGCGTGGTCATCCCGCCCGTCAAGCTGTACGCGAAGGGCGTGCTGAACGAGGACGTGCTGCGCGTCATCCTCAACCAGGTGCGCCAGCCCGACTGGAACCGCGCCGACCTCAACGGCATCGTGGCCGCCTGCCGCACCGCCTCGCGGCGCATCCAGGAGCTGTGCGCCCGCTTCGGCGCCGAGACCTACACCTCGGCGCTGGAGGCGCTGCTGAAGCGCAACTACGACGCCATGAAGGTGCTGCTCACCACGCTGTTCGAGGACGGCGAGACGCTCACCTTCAGCGACTACATCTGCGACGACGGGCGCGGGAACGGGCCCTACAAGCTGGTGCTGTCGCTGACGCGCACGGGCGAGAAGGTGCTGCTGGACTTCACCGGCAGCGCCCCGCAGGCCGAGGGGCCGATCAACTACTACATCAACGAGAACCTCGCCCGGATGTTCTTCGGCATCTACCTGATCACGGTGGCCGATCCGCAGATCCTCTGGAACGACGGCTTCTACCCGCTGGTGGACGTGCACATCCCCGAGGGCAGCTTCTGGAAGCCGCGCTACCCCGCCGCGCTGAACGGCCGCAACCACGGCATCGGGCGCATCTTCGACCTGTTCGGCGGGCTGCTCGGGCAGAAGACGCCCGACCTGCTGAACGCGGCGGGCTTCTCCTCCTCTCCGCACTTCATGTACGCGGGCGACGGCTTCCAGCTCTACTCGATCGGCTTCGGCGGCATCCCCGGCCGGCCGATCGGCGACGGGCCGGACGGGCACTCGCTGTGGCCGTCGTTCACGAACATCCCGTGCGAGTTCCTGGAGTCGTACTACCCGCTGCGGATCGAGCGGTGGGAGACGGTGGCCGACACCGGCGGCGCGGGCCTGCACCGGGGCGGCAACGGTGTGGACGTCGCCTACCGCTTCCTCGAACCCGGCACGATCGCCATCCACGATGACCGCTGGCTCACCTACCCGTGGGGCGTCAACGGCGGCGAGCCGGGGGCGCGCGGACGCAAGTGGATCGAGCGGGCCGGCGGTGGGACCGAGATCCTGCCGAGCAAGGTCCACGACGTGGAGGTGCGTCCCGGCGACGTGCTGCACTTCGTCACCTGGGGCGGCGGCGGGTGGGGCGACCCGCTGGCCCGCGATCCCGGCCTGGTGGGCCTGGAGGTGCGGCGCGGGCTGGTCACCGCCGAGGGCGCGCGCCGCTACGGCGTGGTGTGCGCCGAGGACGGCGCCGTGGACGAGGCGGCGACCGCCGCGCTGCGCGAACGGCTGAGGTCCGGGCGGGGCGAGCTGCCGGTGTTCGACATGGGGCCGCCCCTCGACGAGATCCTCGCCCGCTGCGAGGAGGAGACCGGCCTGCCGGCGCCGACGCCGCCGGTCCGCGTGTGAGCAGGCCGCACGAGGAGGTGTTCGGGCGCTCGCTGGAGTTCGGCGAGCGCCCGGCGCTCATCCTCGTCGATCTGATGCGGGCCTACTTCGAGCCGGGCGCGGAGCTCTACATGGGCTCGCGGGACTGCCTCGGCTCGGCGGCCCGGGTGCTGGCCGCCGCCCGCGCGGCCGGGACGCCGGTCGTGCACACGCGGGTGGCGTACGGGCCGGGCGGCGTGGACGGCGGCCTGTTCTTCCGCAAGGTCGCGCCGCTGCGGCACCTGGTCGGCGACGGGCCGCTCGGCGCGCTCATGCCCGAGGTCGCGCCCGCGCCGGACGAGCTGGTGATCGTCAAGCAGTACGCCAGCGCGTTCTTCGGCACCGCGCTCGCCGCCGCGCTGACCGCCTCGCGGGTGGACACGCTGGTCATCTGCGGGGTGTCGACCAGCGGCTGCGTGCGGGCGACGGCGGTGGACGCCGTCCAGCACGGGTTCGTGCCGATCGTGGTGAGGCAGGCCGTGGGCGACCGCGACCCCGGCCCGCACGAGGCGTCGCTGTTCGACATCCAGGCGAAGTACGGCGAGGTCTGGGACGAGGCCGCCACCGTCGCCCGCCTGCGCCGCTGAACCAGGCGTCCAGCGATCCGCAGGCGGGCCGCAAGCGCCCCGGCGCTCAATGGTGACGTATCGCACGGACCGTCACCCGGGAGAAGCCGATGAACCGTCACCTGCGCGCCCTGCTCGGCGTCATCGCCGCCGCCGTGATCGCCACGACCGTCGCGGGCCCCGCGCACGCGGACACGTCGCAGGGCGGCCGGCCCTTCCTGTTCACCTACACCTACGCCGGTCACCTCAAGGTGGCGGGCGGCAACTTCACCGTCGGCGGCCGGGTCTACGTGAGCGTCAAGTTCCGCAACGGCGTCCCGGCCTTCGGCAAGTGGGCGGTCGCGCGTACGCATCCGGTGACGCCGGGCGGGGCCGTCTACGTGGACACGCCGCTCGCCTCGCCGTGCAACGGCAGCGGCAACGGCTACGCCGAGGCGTACGACTCCGTCACCAGGACGTGGTCCGCCCGTCTGCCGGTGACGGTGTGCCGCAGGATCGACTGAGGGTCAGGCGCACGCGCCCTTGAGCCAGGCCCGGTACTCCTTGGTGTAGTTGGTCATCACGCTCGCCGGGGCCGCGGCGAGGACGCTCTGCCAGCGGGCGGTGTTGCCGGTCCAGGACGGCGGCGGCTCCTCCCAGGCCACGCTGTCGGTCCAGCGGGCCGCGCCGCCCTTGAGCAGCGTGGGGTGGCGCTCGGCCAGCTCGGCCTGGATCCACGTGTCGGTCGAGTAGACCAGGATGCGCTGCGCGCCCTGCCGCTCCTTGATCGGGTCGGAGATCTCCTTCCAGGCGGCGGTCGCGTAGGTGGCGCTGGACAGGATCGGCTTCGTCTCGGGCTTGATCTCCAGGAGGGCGACCAGGCCGCGTGAGCGCACCTGGTCCAGCCATTCGCGCAGCGTGTAGACCCGCTCGCCGGTGTAGGGGCCGCGCGTGATGGTGCGGCTGCGCAGGTTGCCGGTGCCGGCGGCCCACCAGAGGTCGGTGATGTTCTGCCTGGCGCCGGTCAGGCCGTTGGTGGAGGTGTTGTGCCACATGACGGCCTTGGTGCCCTGCCTGGTGAGCTGCACGTCGCCCTCGACCCCGTCGGCGCCCCAGCTCTTCTGGTCGTCGAGTGCCCGCGGGTTGTTGGGCTGGCGGATCTTGTCCCGCTCCCAGGGGTCGGCGCCGGTCGGGTAACCGCCGTGGCCGAAGACCTGAGGGCAGGCGACGGCCGCGCGGGCGGCGTGGGCGGGAAGCCCGGCGGCCGGGACCGTCACGGCCACCGCCACGGCCAGCGACACCGCTCCGGTCCTCGTTCTCATGGGGGAAGGTTAGGCGCGGCGACGCGGATGATCAAGTGCCACCGAATCGGACTCATTACGTATTGACACTGATTCCGACACCGGGCCATTCTGATCGGCGGCGCCGACACAAACGGTTTACAACTCAACAAAACGGTAGGCGTGAGAATGACGTCAGATGCAGCACCCTTAGCATCTGTTCTGCAGCTTTACCAGGAACAGCGGGATACCGCCCCACAAAGGGTGGCCATTTCCGCCGATTCGGATCAACTCACCTACGAGCAGCTCGACCGCATGGCGAACGACCTCGCCGCGCAGCTGCGCCGCGTGCCGGCGACGGCACCGGGCACAGGCCCGCAGCGCTGGGCGGCGGTCCTCGCGGACCGTTCCATCCGGCTGGTCGCGGGCCAGCTCGGCGTCCTCAAGGCCGGGCTCGCCTTCGCGCCGATCGACGCGGCCACGCCGCCGGAACGCGTCCGCGTCATGCTCGCGGGCGCGGCCGCCGTGGTGACCGCGCCGGAGTGGCGGCACCTGGTCCCGGACGGCGTCCCCGTCATCGACACGCTGTCGGACGCGGCGCCCCCGGACGTGCCGGCCCCCGCCGTCGAGCCGGGCGACCTCGCCTACGTCGTGCACACCTCCGGCTCGACCGGCGCGCCGAAGGGCGCGCTCGTCCCGCACCGCGCGCTGTCCAGCCTGCTGAAGTGGTCGCACGACACCCTGGGCAGGGGCGGCCGCTCCGGGCTGCTGGCCAGCCCCGGCTTCGACGCCTCGGTGTGGGAGATCTGGCGGTGCCTGACCGCCGGCACCACGATCGTCATCCCCGGCGAGCGCACCCGGCTCTCGCTGCCCGCGCTCCGCGACTGGATCGTGGCGCAGGAGCTGACCACCTGCTTCGCGCCCACCCCGATCGCCGAGGGCCTGCTCGGCCTGTCCTGGCCGGCCGGCACCAAGCTCGCGACGCTCGCCACCGGCGGCGACCGGCTCACCGTCCACCCGCGCCCCGGCCTGCCCTTCCGGCTGTTCAACATGTACGGCCCCGCCGAGTGCGCGGTCATCACCATCGCCGGCGAGGTCCCCCCGTCGGACGAGCGCACCCGGCCGCCCGCGCTCGGCTCGCCGCTGCCCGGCGTGGAGGTCCGCCTGCTGGACGAGGACCTGAACCCGGCCGAGGAGGGCGAGATCCACCTCGGCGGCGCGCACCTCGGCCTCGGCTACCTCGGCCGGCCCGACCTCACGGCCGAGCGCTTCCTCCGCCACCGGGACGGCACGCTCCTCTACCGCACCGGCGACCTGGCCCGCCGCGACCACGCGGGCGCGTACGAGTACCTGGGCCGGACGGACGACCAGGTCAAGATCCGCGGCAACCGGGTCGAGCTCGCCGAGATCGAGACCGTGCTCCGCCGCCATCCCCGGGTGGAGGCCGCCACCGCCGCCGTCCGCGGCCACGACCTGGTGGCGTACGTCGTCGGCACGGCCGGCGAGCAGGAGGCCCGCGACCACCTGCGCGGGTTCCTGCCGGGCTACATGATCCCCACCGCCTGGGTCTTCCTGGACGAGCTCCCGCTGACCCGCAACGGCAAGGTGGACCGGGCCGCGCTGCCGGACCCGGTCCGGCCGCCCCGCCCGGTCGATCCGCCGGTCACCGCCACCGAGGAGCTGCTCGCCGAAATCTGGCGGGACGTCCTCGGCTTCGGCCCGATCGGCCGCGGCGACGACTTCCTGGCACTGGGCGGCCAGTCGCTGCTGGCGATGCGCGTGGCCGCGCGGGCCTGCGAGCGGCTGGGCAAGCCGGTGGAGCCGCGCCTGCTCTTCGAGCACCCCGGTCTCGCCGCGCTCGCCGCCGCGATCGACGCCCTCCCGCCGATGGCCGCGCCGGCCGCCGCCGCCGAGGACGGGCTGACGCCCGCGCGGCGCCGGCTCTGGTTCATCGACCAGGTGGCCCCTGGCTCGCAGTACAACGTGCCCGTCCTGTTCGAGCTGGACGGGCCGCTCGACGCCGGGCGGCTGGAGGCGGCGGTCGGGGAGATCGTGCGCCGCCATCCGGCCCTGCGCACCCGCTACGAGGAGCGCGACGGCGAGCCCGTGCCCGTGGTCGAGCCGTCGGTGACCGTCCCGTTCACGGTCGTGGACGCCACGCCGGGCACCGTGGACGGCCTGGCCGGGCGCGCCGCCCGCGAGCCCTTCGACCTGCGTACCGGGCCGGTGCTGCGGGCGCTGCTGCTGCGGCTCGCCCCCGACCGGCACCGGCTGCTGGTGACCGTGCACCACATCGCCTTCGACGGCTGGTCGGCCGGGGTGTTCCTGGACGAGCTGGCCCGCCTGTACGCGGGCGAGAGCCTGCCGGAGCCGGTCCGTCCCGGCCGCCGCGAGCAGGGGGCGGACGGCCTCCGCCACTGGCGGAAGGTCCTGGAGCAGCCGCCCCCGCGCCTGGCGCTGCCCGGCGACGGCCCGGGGGCGGGGGCCGCGCCGCGCCCCGGCGGGCGCACCTCGCTTCCGCTGCCGGACGGGCTGCCCGCCGCGCTGGCGGCGCTCGGCCGGCGGGAGGGGGCCAGCCCGTTCATGGTGCTGTTCGCCGCCTTCCAGGCGCTGCTGCACCGCTGGAGCGGACAGGACGACATCGTGACCGGCGTGCCGTTCTCCGGCAGGGAGGCCCCCGGCGCGGAGGGCGTGATCGGCTTCTTCGTCGAGACGCTGCCCATCAGGACCGGCCTGGCCGGCGACCCGTCGTTCCAGCGGCTGCTCGCCCGGGTGCGGGCGGAGGTCCTCGCCACCCCGGCGGACGTGCCGCTGGAGGAGATCGTGCGGGAGCTGTGCCCCGACGGCCGGCCGCCGTTCGAGGTGATGTTCGCGATGCAGGAGCCGCCGGGCGCCCGCCGGGGCGGCGGGGTGGGCTTCCGCATGCTGGAGGAGCTGGAGAACGGCGGCGCGAAGGCCGACCTGGTGCTGCACGCGGGCGGGCCGGAGATCGGGCTGGAGTTCGCCGCCGACGTGTTCACCAGGGCCGCCGCCGAGCGGCTGCTGCGGGACTACGTGCGCGTGCTGGTGCAGGTGGCCGCCGATCCGGCCGCGCCGCTGTCGGCGCTGCTCGCCGCCGATCCCGAGCCGCCGGGCCGGGGCCCGGACGTGTGCCTGCACGAGCTGTTCGAGCGGCAGGCGGACCGGACGCCGGACGCGGTCGCCGCCGAGTTCGACGGCGCGGAGCTGACCTACGCCGAGCTGGACCGGCGCGCGAACCGGCTGGCCCACCTGCTGCGCGAGCTGGGGGTGGGCCCCGAGGTGCCGGTCGGGCTGCACGTGCCGCGCTCGCTCGACCTGCCGGTGGCGCTGCTCGGCATCCTCAAGGCGGGCGGCGCGTACGTGCCGCTCGACCCCTCCTACCCGCCGGCCCGGCTCACCCAGGTGCTCGGCCAGGTGGACACCGGGGTCCTCGTGACGCACAGCACGCTGGCGGGCGGGCTGCCGCACGAACGGCCCGTCCTCGTGGACGCGGACCCCGCCGGCCGTCCTGACACACGATCTGACAGCCGTCATGACAGCGCTGTCAGCAAGGTCGGCGCGGCAGGTCCGGACAACCTCGCCTACATCCTGTTCACCTCGGGCTCGACCGGCCTGCCCAAGGGCGTCGAGATGACCCACCGGCCGGTGGCCAACCTCATCGCCTGGCACTCCGGCGCGTACCGGACCCTGCAGTTCACCGCGCTCGGCTTCGACGTGTCGGTGCAGGAGATGTTCGCGACCTGGGCGCACGGCGGGACGCTGGTCCTGGTGGACGACGACACGCGGCGCGACCCGGCCGCGCTGCTCGGCCACCTCGCCAGGCACCGGGTGGAGCGCGTCTTCCTGCCGTTCGTGGCGCTGCAGTCGCTGGCCGCGGCCGGGACCGAGCCGCCCGCCACGCTCCGCGAGGTGATCACCGCGGGCGAGCAGCTCCAGGTCACCCCGCAGCTCGAAGCCTTCGTCAAGCCGTGGATGACGCTGCACAACCAGTACGGCCCCACCGAGGGCGCGATCATCGACCTGGCGCACACGCTCACCGGGCCGCCGGGCGACTGGCCGCGCCTGCCGCCCATCGGCCGCCCGGTGCCCGGCGTCCAGGCGCTGATCCTCGACCGGCTCGGCAACCTGGCGCCCGACGGCGTGCCCGGCGAGCTGCACCTCGGCGGCGCGTGCCTGGCGCGCGGCTACCACGGCCGGCCCGAGCTGACCGCCGAGCGTTTCGTCACCTGGCGGGACGGCCGCCGGCTCTACCGGACCGGCGACCTGGCCCGCAGGAACGCGGCGGGCGAGGTCGAGTTCCTGGGCCGGGCGGACGACCAGGTCAAGATCCGCGGCTACCGGGTCGAGCCCGGCGAGATCGCCGCCGTGCTGACCGGGCATCCGGCGGTGCGGGAGGCGTTCGTGACCGTGCGCGAGGGCGCGCTGGCCGCGTACGTGGTGACCCGCCCCGGGGGCGGCGCGACCCCGGCCGGGCTGCGCGACCACCTGGCCGAGCGGCTGCCGGACTACATGGTGCCGGCCGCGTTCGTGGAGCTCGCGGCCCTGCCGGTGAACCCGTCGGGCAAGGTCGACCGGCACGCCCTGCCGGACCCCGGCCGCCCTGAACGGACGGTCACGCCGCCCGTCACGCCGCTGGAGCGGGCCATCGCCGCCGTCTGGGAGGAGGTGCTGGGCGGGCCGGTCGGCCGCGACGACGACTTCTTCGAGCTCGGCGGCCACTCGCTCAACGCCACCCGGATCGCCTCCCGGCTGCGCGAGGCGCTGGACGTTCCCGTCCCCCTGCGGACGTTGTTCGCGCACCCCACCGTCGCCGGGCTGGCCGCGCAGCTCAGCACTCCCGACGTGGAGTCGGCGGCGGAGCTCTACCTGATGGTCGCGGCGGTCTCGGACGAGGAGGCCGCGGCGCTGCTGCGGTCGATGGAGGGTGACGCATGACCCTGTCTGACCAGCAGCGCAGGCTCCTGGACGCGTTACGCGAGAAGAAGCGGCGGCAGGCCGCGCCGCCGAGACCGGCCCGCCTGCCGATGTCCTTCACCCAGCTCCGCTCGTGGTACCTGGACAGGATGGCGCCCGGCGCGGCCCACTACCTGATCCCGCTGGCCTTCCGCATCGAGGGCCCGCTCGACCGCGACCGGCTGCACCGGGCGCTGAACGCCCTCGTGGCCAGGCACGAGAGCCTGCGCACCACGTTCGCGATGGACGCGGACGGGCCGTACCAGGTCGTCGCGGACGAGCTGACGATCGAGCTCGGCGAGGCCGAGGACGGCTCGCCGATGGACCTGACCACCGGCCCGCTGATCCGCGCGAGCCTGGTGCGTGAGGCGCCGGAGCGGCACGTCCTGCGCCTCACGCTGCACCACGTCGTCGCCGACGCCTGGTCGCTGGACGTGCTGCGGCGCGAGCTGAGCCTGCTCCACGCCGGCGAGGAGCCGCCGCCGCTGCCCCGGCAGTACCCGGACTACGCGATCTGGCAGCGGGACCAGGACCACTCCGCCGACCTGGAGTTCTGGCGCGGGCGGCTGGCGGGCGCGCCGCCGCTCAGCGAACTGCCCGCCGACCTGCCGCGGCCCCCGGTGCAGACGTACGCGGGCGCCGAGCTGCCCTTCACGCTCGACCTGCCGCGCGAGGAGTTCCGCGGCTACTGCAGGAGCCTCGGCGCGACGCCGTACATGGTGCTGTTCGCGGCCTACCTGGTGGTGCTCTCCCGGCGCTCGGGCCAGCAGGACCTGGTGGTCGGCACGCCCGTCGCGAACCGGGAGAGGACCGAGTTCGAGGGCCTGATCGGGTTCTTCACCAACACCCTGGCCGTGCGGGCCGACCTGTCGGGCGAGCCGTCGTTCGCCGAGGTCGTGGCGCGGGTCAGGGAGGCGGTGCTGGACGCCCACGACCATCAGGGGCTGCCGTTCGAGCGGCTGGTGGAGGAGCTGAACCCGGAGCGCCGCCTGGACCACAGCCCCGTGTTCCAGACGATGTTCAGCCTGCTGCCCGAGGCCACGGCCGAGCTGGAGCTGGACGGGCTGACCGTCACGCCGCTGGAGGTGCCCGAGCGCACCGCCAAGTTCGACCTGACGGTGGCCGTGCGCGAGACGCTGGACGGGCTGGTCGAGTACAACACCGACCTCTACCGGCCGGAGACCGTCCGCCGCCTGGTGGCCGAGCTGCGCCAGGTGCTCGCCGCCGCCATGGGCCTGCCCGGCGGGGCGGAACCGCCCGCCGGGCCGCCGCGCCACGAGATCGCCCGCCTGGTCACGGAGGCGTGGCGGGAGGCGCTGGGCAGCGACGCCTTCGGCCCCGACGACAACTTCTTCGACGTCGGCGGCCACTCGCTGCTGGTGCTGCAGGTGCACGAGCGGCTGCGTGAGCGGTTCGAGCTGACCGTCACCGACCTGTTCCGGTACCCGACCGTCGCCTCGCTGGCGGCCTACCTGAGCCCGGGCGGCGACACGCCGGCCGAGCCCCAGGCGAAGGCCGCCGCGCCCGCCTCCGGGGCGCTCGCCGTCGTCGGCCTCGCCTGCCGCTTCCCCGGCGCGGACGGGCCCGAGGAGTTCTGGGCGGCGATCCGCGACGGCGTGGAGGCCGTCAGGGACTTCACCGACGAGGAGCTGCTGGCCGACGGCGAGGACCCCGACCGGCTGGCCGACCCCGCCTACGTACGGTCGGGAACGGTCCTCGACGGCATCGACCTGTTCGACGCCACGCTGTTCGACTTCACGCCGCGCGAGGCCGAGATCCTCGACCCGCAGCAGCGGCTGTTCCTGGAGACCGCGTGGGAAGCGCTGGAGGACGCCGGCTGCGACCCGGCCCGCCATCCCGGCCGGATCGGCGTCTTCGCGGGCTCGGCCATGAGCGCCTACCTCATCGAGAACCTGCTGGCCGCGCCCGACGTGCTCCAGGCGGTGGGCGAGTACCAGATCATGCTGAGCAACGACAAGGACTCGCTGCCGACGCGGACGTCGTACAAGCTGGACCTGCGCGGGCCGAGCGTCAGCGTCAACACCGCCTGCTCCACCTCGCTGGTCGCGCTGCACCTGGCCAGGCAGAGCCTGGTCTCCGGCGAGTGCGACCTCGCGCTCGCCGGTGCGGTGCGGGTCAACGCCTGGACCCGGCGCGGCTACCTCTACCGGAGCGGCGGCATCGGCTCGCCGGACGGCCACTGCCGGCCCTTCGACGCCGCCGCGCAGGGCACGATCGGCTCCGGCGGCGTGGGCGTCGTCGTGCTGAAGCGGCTGGAGGACGCCGTCGCCGCCGGCGACGTCATCCACGCCGTGGTACGCGGCTCCGCGGTCAACAACGACGGCACCAGGAAGATCGGCTACACCGCGCCGGCCGTGGACGGCCAGGCCGAGGTCATCGCCGCCGCGCTGGCCTCGGGCGGCGTGGACCCGGCCACCATCGGCTACGTCGAGGCGCACGGCACCGGCACCGCGCTCGGCGACCCGATCGAGGTCGCGGCGCTCACCCAGGTCTTCGGCGGAACCGGCCGGCCGATCGCGCTCGGCTCGGTCAAGTCCAACATCGGCCACGCCGACGCCGCCGCCGGCATGGCCGGGCTGATCAAGACGGTCATGGCGCTCAAGCACCGGACACTGCCGCCCAGCGCCACCTTCGCCACCCCCAACCCGCGCATCGACTTCGGCCCGTTCTACGTCCCGACCGAAGGGGCCGAGTGGCAGCGGGGCCCGGGGCCGCGCCGGGCGGGCGTGAGCTCGTTCGGGATGGGCGGCACCAACGCGCACGTGGTGCTGGAGGAGGCGCCCCCGGCGCGGCCCGCGCAGCCCGCGCCGGGACCGCACCTGCTCCCGCTGTCGGCGGCCACCGGCACGGCGCTGACGGCGGCGGCCGACAGGCTGCGCGCCCACCTGCGCGCCCGTCCCGGCCTGGAGCTCGGCGACGTGGCCGCCACCCTGCGGCACGGCCGCCGCCAGCTCCGCCACCGCGGCTTCCTCGTCGCCGAGGACCGCGCGGCCGCGCTGGACGCCGAGCTGGTCACCGGCGAGGCCCGGCCGCGCGACGTCGCCTTCGTCTTCCCCGGCCAGGGCGCGCAGCGGCGCGGGATGGGCGGCGGGCTCTACCGGTCCGAGCGGGCCTTCCGCGAGGCGGTGGACGAGTGCGCCCGCCTGCTGGAGCCGTACCTCGGCCTCGACCTGCGCCAGGCCCTGTACGGCGAGACCGGCGACCTCGACGAGACCTGGCTCACCCAGCCCGCGCTGTTCGTCACCGAGTACGCGCTGGCCCGCACCCTCATCGCGCGCGGCGCCCGCCCGGCGATGATGGCCGGGCACAGCATCGGCGAGTACGTCGCCGCGTGCCTGTCCGGGGTCCTCTCCCTGCCGGACGCGCTGCGCCTGGTGGCCGCCCGCGGCCGGCTCGTGCAGAGCCTGCCGCCCGGCGCGATGCTGGCGGTGCCGCTGCCGGAGTCCGAGGTGGGCGGCCTGCTCGACCTCGGCGTCTCGCTGGCCGCGGTCAACGCCCCCGAGTCGTGCGTGCTGGCCGGGCCGGCGGAGGCGGTCGAGGAGGCCGGGCGGCTGCTCGCCGGGCGCGGCGTCACCGGGCGGGTCCTGCGCACCTCGCACGCCTTCCACTCGGCGATGCTGGACCCGGTGCTGGACGCCTTCGCTGCCGAGGTCGCCGCGGTGCGGCTGAACGCGCCCGGGGTGCCGTACCTGTCGAACGTCACGGGCGGCTGGGTGAGCGCCGCCGAGGCCACCGACCCCGGCTACTGGGTGCGCCATCTACGGGAGACCGTGCGTTTCGCCGACTGCGCCGCCGCCCTGGTGGAGGCGGACGCGGCGGTGGTGGAGGCCGGGCCGGGGCGTACCCTCGCGACGCTGCTGCGCCGCCAGGGCGGGCGGGTGGCGCTGGCCCCGTTCGCCCGGCCTGAGGCGGGGCAGGCCGCGCTGCTGGACGGCGTCGGCCGGCTGTGGACGGCCGGCGCGGAGATCGACTGGGCGGCGTTCGGGCCGGCCGGGCGGCGGGCGGCGCTGCCCGGCTACCCGTTCGAGCGCCGGCGCTACTGGATCGCCCCCCGCACCCGCCGCCACGCGGCCGGGCGAGGGGAAGGGGAAGCGGCCCCGACGACCAGGCAGGAGATCGCGGCGGGCGCCCTGCCGGGTGCCGTGGCCGGTGCCCTGCCCAGTGCCGTGGCCGAGGGTGGGCCGGTGGCGGGGGCGGATCCGGTGGCCGCGGCATGGCAGGACGTGCTGGGTCTCGCGCCCGCCGGGCCGGACGACGACTTCTTCGAGCTGGGCGGCGACTCCCTGGTGGCCACCCAGCTCGCCGCCCGCCTCGGCGTGCCGATCGAGGCGGTCTTCGAGCACCCCACGCTCGGCGGCCAGCGGGCGCTGGTCGCGTCCGGGCGGCAGGCGGCGATCCCGGTCGCGCGGGAGCCTGGGCCCGCGCCGGTCTCGTTCGTGCAGCGGCGCATGTGGTTCATCGACCAGGTGCACGGCTCGGCCGCGTACGCGGTCGCCACGGCCCTCGACCTGCGCGGCGACCTGGACGTGACCCGGCTGCGCGGCGCGCTGCGCGAGCTGGTCAGGCGGCACGAGTCGCTGCGGACCGTCTTCGAGGCCCCCGACGGGGAGCCGGTGCAGGTGGTGCTCCCCGCCGGGGACGTGCCGCTGCCGGTCGAGGAGTGCGCCGAGATCGAGCCCGCACTGCGGGCCGCCGCCGCCGAGCCGTTCGACCTGCAGCGCGGGCCGCTGTTCCGGGCCCGGCTGCTGCGGACGGCGAAGGACCGCCACGTCCTGGCGCTCACCTTCCACCACATCGTCGTGGACGGCTGGAGCATCGCCCTGCTGCGCAGCGAGCTCGCCGCGCTCTACAACGGCGAGCGGCCACCCGAGCCGCGGCTCGGCTACCGCGACTTCGCCCGATGGCAGCGCGAGCAGTCCCCCGACCTCGCCTTCTGGCGGGAACGGCTGCGCGGCGCCCCGCACAGCCTCGACCTGCCGACCGACCGGCCGCGCCCGCCGACGCAGACCTTCGCGGGCGCGGTCGCCACCCACGTGCTGCCCGCCGGCCTGGCGGACGGCCTGCGCAGGCTCGGCCAGGAGCGCGGGGCCACGCTCTACATGACGCTGCTGGCCGGGCTGCACGCCCTGCTGTTCCGCTACAGCGGGCAGGAGGACGTCTGCGTCGGCTCGCCGGCGGCCGGGCGGACCAGGCCCGAGTTCGAGGGCGTCGCAGGCTGCTTCATCAACACCCTCGTCATGCGGGCGCGGATGGACGGCGACCTGCCGTACACGAAGCTGCTGGCGCAGGTCCGCGAGTACGCGCTCGGCGCCTACGCCCACCAGGACGTGCCGTTCGAGCAGCTCGTGGAGAAGCTGAACCCGCCGCGCGACCTGTCCAGGAACCCGCTGTTCCAGGTGCTGTTCAACCTGCTCAACCTGCCGAGGAGCGACCTGCGCATGGACGGTCTCGAGGCGGCCGAGCTGGCCGTCGAGACCGGCACCGCCCAGGTGGACCTCGTGCTCTACGTCTACGAGCGGGACGACGAGCTGCTGTGCCGGCTGGAGTACAACACCGCGCTGTACGACGCCGGCACCGCGGAACGCCTGCTGCGGCACTACGAGACCCTGCTGTCGTCGGTCGTCGCGGCGCCCGACGCCCCGCTGTCCGGCCTCGCCCTGCTCACCGGCGAGGAGCTGGCCGAGCAGCTCGGCGGCGACGACGCCGAGGTGCCGGACGTGTGCATCCACGAGCTGGTGGAGGCCCAGGCCGACCGTACGCCCGACGCGGTGGCCGTCGTCTTCGAGGGCGTGGCGCTGACGTACCGGGAGCTGGAGGAGCGGGCCAACCGGACCGCGTGGCGGCTGCGGGCGGCGGGGGCGGGGCCGGAGACGCTGGTGGGCGTGGCGCTGGAGCGCTCGGCCACGATGCTGGTCACCCTGCTCGGCGTGCTCAAGGCGGGCGCCGCGTACGTGCCGCTCGACCCGATGTACCCCCAGGAGCGCCAGGACTACATCCTCGACCACTCCGGCATCGGCGTGCTGGTCACCGAGCGGGAGCTGGCCGGGCGCTACACCGGGTTCCGCGGCGAGCTGGTCCTCGCCGACGACGGCTTCCCCGGCGAGAGCGCCGACCGGCCGCCGGCGCTCGCCCGGCGCGAGAACGCCTGCTACGTCCTCTACACCTCCGGCTCCACCGGCCGGCCGAAGGGCGTGCGGGTCCAGCACTCCTCGGTGGTGAACTTCCTGCTGTCGATGGGCCGCGAGCCCGGCCTGAGCGCCGCGGACACGCTGCTCGCCGTCACCACGTTCGCCTTCGACATCTCGGTGCTGGAGCTGTTCCTGCCGCTCAGCGTGGGCGGGCGGGTGCTGATCGCGGGCCGCGAGGCCGCCTACGACCCGGCGCGGCTGGCCGCCCTGCTGGAGGAGGCCACGGTCATGCAGGCCACCCCGGCCACCTGGCGGCTGCTGCTGTCGGCGGGCTGGCCGGGCAGCCCAGGGCTGAAGGCGCTGTGCGGCGGCGAGGCGCTGCCCCCCGACCTGGCGGCCGACCTGCGCGGCCGGGTCGGCGAGCTGTGGAACATGTACGGCCCCACCGAGACCACCATCTGGTCCACCCTCACCCGGGTGGACGACGGGCCGATCACGATCGGCCACCCGATCGCCAACACCCGCGTCCACCTGCTCGACGCCGCGATGCAGCTCGTGCCGGCGGGCGTCGTCGGCGAGCTGTACATCGGCGGGTCCGGCCTGGCCCGCGACTACCTGCACCAGCCGGAGCTGACCGCCGAGCGCTTCGTGCGCGACCCCTTCGGCCCGCCCGGCGCGCGGCTCTACCGGACCGGCGACCTGGCGAGGCGGCGGGCCGACGGCTCGATCGAGTTCCTCGGCCGGGCCGACGGGCAGGTCAAGGTCCGCGGCTACCGGATCGAGCTGGGCGAGATCGAGTCGCTGCTGCTGGCCCATCCGGCGGTGCGCGAGGCGGCCGTGGTGGTGCGCGGCGCGGACGAGGACAAGAGCATCGCCGCCTACCTGGCGGCCGACGGCGAGCACGACTGGCGCGAGCACCTGCGGCGCAAGCTGCCCGACTACATGATCCCGTCGGCGTTCGTGCTGCTGGACGCGCTGCCGCTCACCCCCAACGGCAAGGTGGACCGCAAGGCGCTGCCCGAGCCGGTGGGCCGGGTGCGGCCCGAGGGCGCCGCGCCGCGCACGCCGGTGGAGGCCAGGCTGGCCGAGCTGTGGTCGGCGGTGCTGGGCGTGGCGCGGATCGGCATCGACGACGACTTCTTCGCGCTCGGCGGCGACTCCTTCAAGGCCGTGCGGGCGGTGCGGGAGTCGGGGATCAGGGCGGGCGTGCTCGACCTGTTCAAGAACCCGACGATCCGGGCGTTCGCCGCGCTCGACGGGGGCGACGGGGCGTCCGGGGGCGGCGGGCTGCTGCACGAGCTGACGCCGCCGCGGGTTGCGGCCACGCTGACGCTGGTCGCGGTGCCGTTCGCGGGCGGGGGCGCGATCACGTACCAGCCGCTGGCCGCGGCGATGCCGGAGCACGTGACGATGCTCGCGCTGGAGCCGCCCGGCCACGACACCGGCAACCCCGGCGAGCCGCTGCTGCCCTTCCACGAGCTGGTCGAGGGCTGCGTCAAGGAGATCAAGGAGCGGGTCGAGGGGCCGGTCGCCCTCTACGGGCACTGCATGGGCGGCGCGCTCACCGTCGCGCTGGCGCGGCGGCTGGAGGAGGAGGGCGCCGACCTTGTCAAGGTGTTCATCGGCGGCCACTTCCCCGCGCCCCGCCTGCCCGGCCGGGCCTTCGCGTGGGCGCGGCGGGTCTTCCCGATGGAGCGGTGGACGTCCAAACGGCGGGCGCTGGAGTTCCTGCGGGCCATGGGGTTCTTCACCGAGGCGCTGGACCGGCGCGAGCGCGACTTCCTCATGGGCGTCTTCCTGCACGACACGCAGGAGGGCGAGGACTACTACACCGAGCTGTACCAGGAGCCGGTCGAGAAGCTGCGGGCGCCGCTGGTGTGCGTCGTCGGCGCGAACGACCGGGCCACCGAGCTGTTCGAGGAACGTTTCCGCGAATGGGAGGTGTTCTCCGGGGCCGTGTCACTGGAGGTCATCCCCGAGGCCGGGCACTACTTCCAGAAGCACCAGGCCGCCGAGCTGGCCACGATCATCGACGGGCACGTCACCGGCGGCGGCGACGGGGACGGCGAGCGGCCGGCGCCCGTCCCGCTCCCGCCGCCGCCCCGCGGGGAGCCGAGTCTCAGGACGTTCTTCGCGGTGGCGACGGGCCAGCTCGTGTCGCTGATCGGCACCGGGCTGACCACGTTCGGCCTGGGGCTGTGGGTCTACCAGCAGACCCGGTCGATCTCGATGTTCGCCATCGTGTCGGTCATGGCGCTGCTGCCCGCGGTCGTGCTGGCGCCCATCGCCGGCGCCGTGGCCGACCGGTGGAACCGCAGGACCGTCATGATCGTCGCGGACTCGGCGGCGGGCTGCGGCACCGTAGCGCTGGCCACGCTGCTGTGGAGCGGATCGCTGCAGCTGTGGCACGTGTACGTCATCGTCGCCGTCGGAGCGGTCGCGACCGCCTTCCACCAGCCCGCGTACATGGCGGCCGTGGCCCAGCTCGTGCCGAAACGGTACTACGGCCGGGCCAACGGCCTGGCCCAGCTCGGCCAGGCGGCCGGGACCGTGCTGGCGCCGCTGCTCGGCGGCGCGCTCGTCGCCGTGCTCGGGCTGAAGGGCATCGTGGTGATCGACCTGACCACCTTCACCTTCGCGGTGGTCGTGACCCTGTCGGTGCGCTTCCCCGACGCGCTGTTCAAGAAGCGGGAGGAACCGTTCTGGCGGGAGGTGACGGGCGGCTGGCGCTACATCACCCGCAGGCGCGGGCTGCTGGCCATCATCCTGTTCACCTCGTTCCTGAACCTGCCGTTCGCCATGGTCGAGGTGCTGGCCACGCCGCTGCTGCTGAGCCTCACCGACACGCGCGGGCTGGGCGTCGCGCTGTCGATGACCGGCATCGGCCTGGTGACGGGCAGCGTCGTCATGACGGTGACCGGCGGGCTGGCGCGCCGCACCCACGGCATCCTGGCCAGCTTCGTGGGGCTGGGCGCGGCCTTCGCGCTCATCGGCGTCGCGCCGCACCCGGCGCTGCCGGGGGCCGGGCTGTTCCTCGTCGGGCTGCTCACGGCGCTGCTGAACGCGCACTGGTTCTCGATCGTGCAGCAGAAGGTCGGCCTCGACCTCCAGGGCCGGGTCATCGCCACCAACCTGATGCTGAGCTGGGCGCTGGTCCCCGCCGGGTTCCTGCTGGCCGGGCCGCTGGTCGAGCACGTCTTCAACCCCGTGGCGGGCGCGGCGCAGGGGCGCGGCATCGGCCTGCTCATGCTCGTCGCGGGCGCGGTGACCGTGCTGATCGGGCTCGCGGCCTTCCGCTACCGGCCGGTCCGGCGGCTGGAGGACGACCTGCCGGACGCGATCCCGGACGGCGTGGTCGTGGCCGACAAGGACCTGATCCAGCGGCAGGCGGACAGCCGGCTCGCCGGGTGACCACGCGCTGACCGCGTGCTTACCGGGGGCGGCCGCCGCGCCGTCCCCGGGCCCCTCGTTGAACTCCCCGCCATGATCGCGTAGTAGTGGATCATTCGCGTAGGGTGACAATCGGGGGTCGGTGCGCATGAGCGGCGCCAAAGCGACACGGACCACGGCCGCCACGATCGGCCCGGACCTTCACGAGGACGCCGCCGGCCCCCCACGGGCGCCGGCGGCGCTCGGCCGTTGGGGGCGTGCTCTCGCCCGGCGCCGGCGGCTCGTCGCCGCCCTGTGGCTGGCCCTCGCCGCGGGTTCGGCCGCGCTGCTGCCCGGCCTGACCGGGCGGCTGACGCCGCCCTCGCTGGAGGTGCCCGGCTCGCCGTCGGCCGTGGCCGCCGCCGTGATCGCCCGCGGCTTCCCCGGGCAGGGCACCGAGCAGGTGCTGCTGGCCTTCTCCTCACCGACGCTGGCCGCGCGGGAGCCGCTCTACCAGCGGACGGTGGCGGCCGTGGCGCGGGCCCTCGACGCCCGGCCCGACGTGGGCGCGCTCCTGCCGCTGCCGCCGGTCGGCGGGCAGGCGGAGCGGCACGCGTACGTGCTGGCCGGGGTGCTCGGTGACGAGCCCGCCCGCCAGCGCAACCTGCCCGGCCAGCTCGCCGACGCGCGGCGCGCGGCCCTGCAGGCGTCGGGAGGCGCGGTCGGCGTCACGATCCTCGGCGTCAGCCGGGCCTTCGCCCAGCTCGCCCACACCGACCTCGCCGACCTGCGCGAGACGGAGAGCAGGACCGTCCCGCTGGCCGGGCTGCTGCTCGTGCTCGGGCTCGGCGCGCTCGGCGCCGCCGCCGTGCCGCTGCTGGTGGGCGGCGCGGCCATCCTCACCGCACTCGGCGCGCTCGCCCTCGCGAGCCGGTTCTGGCCGGTCGACTCGACCGTCCTGACCTACACCGTCACCATGGCGGTCGGCCTGGGACTGGACTACACGCTGATCATCCTGCTGCGCTACCGCCAGGCCCGCCACGCCGGCCGGCCGCCGGTGACCGCCGCCGCGCACGCCACCGCCACGGCCGGCGGCACGGTGGCGTGGTGCGCGCTCGCCATCCTCGTCACGTCGGCGGCGCTGCTGGTCGTCGGGGTGCCGTGGGCGCGGTCGATGGCGCTGGCGGGCATGCTGGCGGCCGGCGTCACCGCGCCGGCCGCGCTGACGCTGGCCCCGGCGCTGCTCCCCCTGCTGGACCGCCGGCTGGGGTGGGGCACGCTGCCCTGGCGGCGGCCCGGCCGCGAGCGCTCCCCCGCGTGGACGCGCGGCGCCGCCCACCTCATGCGCCACCCCGTCAGGTACGCCACCGCCGCCGTCGTGCTGCTGCTCCTCGCCGCCGCGCCGGTGCTGCACCTGCGGACGGGCCTCCACTACGACCGCGACACCCTGTCCGGCACCGACATGGGCGGCGGGCTGGCCCAGCTGGAGCGGGACGGGCTGGCCGGCCTGACGAGCCTGGCCCTGCCGCACCCTCCCGGCACGCCCCCGGTGGACACCACCGCGCTGGCCGCGGCGCTGCGGGCCGACCCCCGGGTGTCGCTGGTGAGCGCGTTCGACAACGGCAGGGACCTGACGCTGATGCTGGTCGCCGACCGGTTCGCGCCGGACGGCGAGCAGGCGGCCGCGTTCCAGCGGGACCTGCGCGCGCTCGCCGCCCGCCTGCTGCCCCCGGGCCAGCGGGTCCACGCGGTCGGCCCGGCCGCGCGGCTCGCCGACCTGTCGGCGGCGGCGCTGACCGGGCTGTGGCGGGTGCTGCCGGTGGTGCTGCCGGCGTCGTTCGTGCTGCTGCTGGTCACCTTCCGCAGCCTGCTGATCCCGCTCAAGGCCGTCGCCATGAACCTGCTGTGCGTCGGCGCGACGTTCGGCCTGCTCACCCTCGCCTTCCAGGACACCGGACGCACCCCGGACGTCAACGTCCTGCTGCCGCTGGTCATCTTCACCCTCGTGTTCGGGCTGTCGCTGGACTACGAGGTGTTCCTCGTCCACCGGGTGCACGAGCACTACCGCCGCACCGGCGACAACACGGCGGCGGTGCTGCACGGGCTGCGGCACACCGCGCGGCCCGTCACGCTGGCGGCGGCGATCATGGCGGTCACGTTCGCCGGGCTGATGTTCACCCGGCGGGCCGACTTCCAGCAGGGCGGCTTCGCCGTCGCCGTCGCGATCGTCCTGGACGCCACCCTGATCCGCATGGTGCTCGTCCCGGCCCTGATGCGGCTGCTCGGGCGGCACAACTGGTGGCTGCCCGGCGCTCAGCGGCGCAGGAACGCGGCGATCTCCGGCACCAGCCGGTCGTGGGCGTCCTCCAGCACGTAGTGGCCGGCGTCCCGGTAGGCGCGCACCACCGCGTGCGGCAGGCGGCGGCGCCACTCGCGCAGCATCGCGCGGTCGAAGACCGGGTCGCGCAGCCCCCAGCCGATCAGCACGGGCCGGTCGGCGCACGCGCGCACGCCCTCCTCCGCCCGCAGCAGCAGCGGCCAGGCCGGGTCGGCCGGGCCCAGCGGGATGTCCTGGACGAAACGGCGGACCGCCAGCCGGTGCCCAGGGTCGCGGCCGGGGGCGAGGAACGCGGCGCGCACGTCCCCCGGCAGGCGGCGGCGCAGCCCGAACGGCGGCAGCGTGGCCAGCCGGGCGAAGGCGTGATGGCGCAGGAACAGGCGCTCGCCCGCCGCGGTCTCGCGCAGCAGCCAGAGCGGCAGCCGCAGCGCGGGGCGTACCCGCTCGCCGTACGGGTTGGGGAAGGCTGCGGTGTTGAGCACGACGAGCCGCGCCACCAGGCCTGGGTGGCGGGCGGCCCAGGCCATGCCGATCGGGCCGCCCCAGTCGTGCATCACCAGCGTCCAGCCCCGGTCCTGGACGCCCCGGCGCTCGACGAGGTACGCGGCCAGCGCGTCCAGGTCGGCCACGCGGGAGGCCAGGGTGTGGGCGTAGCGGTCCTCGCCCGGTTTGTCCGACAGGCCCATGCCGATGTGGTCCGGCGCGAGGCAGCGGTGCTCGCCGCGCAGCGCCGTGATCAGCCGCCGCCACAGGTAGCTCCATGACGGGTTGCCGTGCAGCATGAGCACCGGAGCGCCCTCGCCCTCGTCCACGTAGTGCTGGCGCAGGCCGTCCCTCGCGAACCAGTGGGACGCGAACGGGTAGCCGGGCAGGCGGGAGGCGTCGTCCACGGCTCAGCTCCCCGCCGGGGCGGCCGACAGGTGGGCGGCGAGCCGGGACAGGCCCTCGGCCGTCGTGACGCGCGGCGCGTAGCCGAGGTCGCGGCGGGCGGCCGACAGGTCGAACCAGTGGGACGTGGTGGCCTGCACGGCGATCATCCGGGTGAGCGGGGGACGCACCCCGGCCACCCGGCAGCCGTGCTCGACCATCCCGGCCGCCAGCCGCGCCAGCCGGGCGGGCACCCGGGGCCGGACCGGGCCGAGCCCGGCCGCCGCCAGCAGGCCGTTCACCCACTGCGCGATCGGGACCGGCTCGTCCTGGGCGACGAAGTAGGCGCGCCCGGCGGCCGGGCGGCCGGGGGCGAGCGCGTCCAGTGCCAGCAGGCACGCCTCGGCCGCGTTGTCGACGTACACGGTGTCGATCAGCTTGCCGGGGGCGCGCGGCAGCAGCAGCCGGCCGCGCCGGGCCCGCGCGGCCAGTTGCGGCAGGAAGTGCGGGTCGCCAGGCCCCCAGATGAGGTGCGGCCGCAGTGCCACGGTGGCCAGCCGGGGGCCGCTCGCGGCGAGCACGATGCGCTCGGCCGCGGCCTTCGTCGCCGGGTAGGGCGCGAGGTGGCGGCGGGCGTAGGGGACGGACTCGTCCACGCCCTCCAGGTCGCGGCCGTCGTGCACGACGCTCGGCGAGGAGACGTGCACGAGGCGGGAGACCCCGGCGCTCAGGCAGGCGTCGACCACGTGGGCCGTGCCGTGCACGTTGATCGCGCGGAAGTCGCGGGCCGCGCCCCACAGCCCGGCCAGCGCGGCGCAGTGCACCACCGCGTCGTGCCCGGCGACGGCGGCGCGGACCCGGTCGAGGTCACGGACGTCCCCGGTGCGCTGGAGGACGCCGTACGCGTCCAGCCCCGGATGCGGGCGGCGCTGGAACGCGGTCACCCGGTCGCCGCGCGCGGCCAGCAGCCGGCACACGGCCTGCCCGAGGAACCCGCCGCCGCCGGTCACCAGCACGTTCATCGCCCGGCCTCCCCCAGCTCGCGGGCGGCCCAGCGGGCCAGCAGCGGGCGGCGGATCTTGCTGGCGTGCCTGACGTCCATCGGGAACCCGCGGTGCGGCAGCACCTCGGCGACGGCGGGCGGGGCGTGCTCGCGCACGAGGGCGAGGGCCGCGCGGCGTTCCCGGGCGGAGAGGCCGGGCTCGCACTCCACGCACAGCACCGGCCGCCGGCGGCCCTCCGGCCCCACGCCGACGAGCGCGGTGCGGCGCACCCCCGGCAGGTCGTTGACGATCGGCTCGACCTGGTCGGTGTAGAGGTCGCCGGCGGCCGTGCGGACCCGCTCGCCCTTCCGGCCGGCGAACCAGAGACGTCCCCGCTCGTCCATCCAGCCGAGGTCCCCCATGCGGTGCACGGGGGTGCCGCCGTCGTCGATGCGGGCCAGTGCGGTGTCGTTCGGGCGGCCGAGGTACGGGTCGCTCACCGCCGGCCCGGCCACGGTGATCTCCCCCACGGTCCCCGGCGGCACCAGCAGGTCGTCCGACCAGCGGGGGACGGGCCCGTCCGTGACGGCGATGACGCGGACCAGGTTGCCCGGCAGCGGCGTGCCGAGGAACGTGCCCATGCCCCTCGCCGTGTCCGCCGCGGTCGCGGTGAGCTCGGCCGCGCTCGCCGCGCTGACCAGGAGGCATTCGGTGGCGCCGTACACGGAGAGCAGCTCGGCGCCCTCCGGCAGGCACCGGAGGGCGCGGCGCAGCACCGCGTGCGGCAGCGGCGCGCCCGCCGTGAGCACGGTCTCGACGCCGTCCAGCGTGAGGCCGCGCGCCAGGCAGTGGCGGGCCAGGCGGTCCAGCAGCGCGGGCGCGGCGAACAGCCCGGAGACGCGGTGCGCGCGGATCGACGCCGCCATCGCGGCGGGGTCGCTGCGGGCGGGACGGCGCAGGTTCAGCCGGGGGACGACGGCGGCGCAGCCCATGGCGGGCGCGGCGAGCGCGAACGGCAGGAACGTGGACCAGACCGTCGCACCCGGCTTCAACCCGCCGAGGTGCGCCAGCAGCTCCAGTTGCCCGGCCAGGTGCCGGTGCCGGAGCGGCACGCCCTTGGGCACGCCGGTGGAGCCGGAGGTGAAGGCCACGAGCGCCTGGTCGCCGCCCTCCGGGCCTGGCGCGGGCGGGGAGCAGGGCCGCGGCGGGCGAACCGGCCACGGCGCGCGCGGCCCCACGGTGATCGTGGTCCGTACGCTGTCGCGCGCCCAGCCCAGCAGCACGCGGGCGAGATGGGCGAGGGGCACGCCGACGAACGCCCGCGGCGCGGCCTCGGCCAGGCACCTCCTCATCGCGCGCGCCCCGAGGCCGGGATCGATGAGCACGGGCACGGCCCGCAGCCGGAGCAGGGCGTGGACCAGCGCGACCAGCTCCCGGCCCGGCGGCACCATGACGGCGGTCGTCGTCCCCGCGCCGACGCCCGCGCGGCCGAGGTCCAGGACGGCGCGGCCGATCAGCTCGTCCAGCTCGCGGTACGTCAGCGTCTCGTGACCCCTGCCCCGGCGGCCGTCGATGCGGCAGGCGACGGCGTCGGGACGGGCGTGCGGCCAGCGTCCGGTGAGCGCCGCGTCGGCGTCGAAGAGCTGGGCGTTCATCGACGGGTCTCCTTCCAGGTGTGTCGCGTTTTGGGCGATCCCTCACGCGGTAACTATCTGTAGCGATCTGTAACTCAAAGTGACCAGGAGTCAAGACATGCGCAGATTCATCGCCGTCCTCGCCGCCGGAGCGGCCACTGCCGTGCTGCCGCTCGCCGCGCCGTTCCCGGCGTTCGCCGCTCCCGCTCCCGACGCCCCCGCGCCCGCCATCGCGCCGGACGCGCCCGACGCGCCGCCCTTCGCCCCGGACGCGCCCGACGCGCCGCCCTTCGCCCCGGACGCGCCCGACGCCGAGGCCGCGCCCGGCGAGGACGCCGCCAAGGACGAGCCCTCCACCGAGGACGCCGCGTCCACGCTCGTGGAGGCCACGCTCGCCGCCGAGGAGGACAGGCCGGCCACCATGGACGCCGAGACCACCGCCGTGGAGGCCGCCCCCGCCGCCATGGAGGCGGCACCGGTCGCCATGGAGGACGAGCCCGCCGTCGTGGAGGCCGCTCCCGACGCTGTGGAGGCCGCGCTCGCCAGGCCGGCGCGCAAGCACGGCGCCGTGTCCGTGCAGCAGTGCGTCACGGGCCTCGGCCTGATCCTGCCCTCGCCCAGCAGCCGGACGCTGCTGCTCTGCGTCGGCGGCACCTTCAACGGCCGGCCGGTGGCCGGCCTCGGCTGACCGCCCCGCCGCCCTTCCATCACCTGACAGACCCGGCCGTTCGCAGCTCACGACCTGACGAGCTCGACCGACCGGGTCTGCCGCCGTCCGGGGGCCCTCCGGCACGTCAGCAGGGCGCGGCCTTCAGCACGGGCACGTCGTCCGGCAGCGGAGTCCCGAGGAAGGGCAGCCTGAACGGAGCGCTCCCCGCGCCCGGCGCCGCCCCCGCGCCCGTGGCGGCGGCGCCGAAGAAGGCGGCGAAGGTCTGGGCCATGGCGTTCACGGGCACGCGCACGCAGAACGTGCCCACGGCGTCCACAGGCGAGGGAACGGTGTCGGCGGCGGCCGGCGGCCCGGCCGCCAGGGACGCGGCGACGAGAACAGCGGAAGCGAGAGCGAAGGCACGCATGATGGCTCCTTGGTGAGGACACGGACGAGAACGGCCCACGCCACGGCCGGCGGGTCGTGACGCGCGGGTCAGGACGGTACGGGCGAGAAGATCAGGCTGGCGTTGTGGCCGCCGAAGCCGAAGGAGTTGGACATGACCGGCGCGGCCGGCATGGGCCGGGCCTCGGTGACGACATCGAGGTCGCACTGCGGGTCGAGGACGCTCAGGTTGGCGGTGGGCGGAACGGCGCGCTCGTTCAGCGCGAGGACGGCGGCCACGGCCTCGATGGCCCCGGCGGCGCCGATGGCGTGCCCGGTCACCCCCTTGGTGGAGGTCACCGGCACCCGTACCGTCCCGAACACCTGGTTGATCGCCCGCGCCTCGGCCAGGTCGTTGAGCGGGGTGCTGCTGCCGTGCGCGTTGACGTGCGCGATCTCGCCGGGCGTCAGCCCGGCGTCGGCGAGGGCGGCGCGCATGCAGCGGGCGGCCCCGTCCCCCTGCTCGGGCGGCGCGGTGATGTGGTGGGCGTCGGAGGAGAACCCGAGCCCCGACAGCTCGCCGTAGACGTGGGCGCCCCGGGCGAGGGCGTGCTCCAGGTTCTCCAGGACGACGAACGCGGCCCCCTCCGCCAGCACGAACCCGTCCCGGTCCCGGTCGAAGGGCCGGCTGGCCCGTTCCGGTTCGTCGTTGCGCAGCGACAGGGCGCGGCAGCGTTCGAAGGCCAGCAGGACGGACGGCGTGATGGACGCCTCGGAGCCGCCCGCGACGGCGAGGTCGGCGGTGCCGTCGCGGACCAGCCGGGCGGCCTCGGCGATGGCGTGGGCACCGGAGGCGCAGGCGGTGGCCACGGACAGGCTGGGGCCCAGGATCCGGTGGCGGATGCTGATCGCGGCGGCCATCGCGTTGTGCATGACCATGGGCACGTGCAGCGGGCCGGGGTTGCCGCGGCCCGCGTGGCGGCCGGCGAGCAGCCCGGCCTCGTAGGTGTGGGCGCCGCCGAAGCCGCTGCCGGTGACGACGGCCTGCCGCTCGGGCGGCGTGCGCACCGGCCCGGCGTCGTCCATGGCGTCGCCGGCCGCGCAGACCGCGAGCTGGGCCACGCGGTCCAGGCGGGAGGCCTGCTTGGGCGTCAGGTAGCCCTCGACGTCGAGGCCGTGGACCTCGCAGGCGAACGTGGCGCCCAGTCCCTCGGTGTCGAAGGAGGTGATGGGGCGCGCGGTGGAGCGGCCGGCGAGCAGCGCGTCCCACAGCTCCTTGGGGTGGGCGCCCGCCGGGGTGCGCACGCCCAGCCCGGTGACGGCGACCCGGGCGCGCGGCCTCGCCGATGCTCCGCCGCCGGCTGCGGGGCTCATCCCAGACGCTCCGGGGCCAGCTCGCGGGCGCGGGCCAGCACGTCGCCGACCGTCCGTACGTCGGCGAACGCCTCACGCGGCAGCGGCCCCCACTCGTCCTCCAGCGTGACGTGCAGCTCGGCCAGGTCGAGGCTGTCGGCCTCCAGGTCCTCGCGCAGCAGGGCGTCCTCGGTGACCCTGCTCGGGTCGACCTTCAGGATGTTCGCGCAGCGTTCGCGGACCACGGTCAAGATCTCTTCGTCGCTCACGTCGGGCTCCTTTCGCGCGGGTCGGCGTGATGGCCGTGCCGCCTAGCCTGGCCGATGGCAGGAAAGATGATCACTTGTGACGCGAGGTCCGCCGTTAAGGAATTGATCAAGAATGCCCGTTCGGCGGTGCGCGGGCCGGGCGGCCGTCCGTGCGCTCCCTAGGGTGGGCGGCACGGGGACACAAGGGGGGAATGGGCATGCGCTACGCCCACGTGGCCGGGGTGGCCGTTCACCTGCCGGAGCGGACGCTCACCAGCACCGAGCTGGAGGAGGAGCTCGCCGCCCGCAATCCGGGGGCGCGCGTGCCACGCGGCCTGATCGAGCACGCCACGGGTGTGCGGCGGCGGCACGTGGCGGCTCCGGGCCAGCCGGTCGCGGGGCTGGCCGCGCGGGCGGCGCGGCAGTTGCTGGAGGAGACCGGCCACACGCCGCCGGCCCTCGACCTGATCATCTTCGCCGGGGTGAGCACGGACGTCGTCGAGCCCGCCAACGCGCACATCGTGGCCGCCGAGCTGGGCGCGAGCTGCCCGGTGTTCGACGTGCGCAACGCCTGCAACAGCGTGCTGAACGCGATCGAGCTGGCCGAGACGCTGATCACGGCGGGCCGGTACCGCACGGTCCTCATCGCCTGCGGCGAGCGCGCGACCTCCACCATCCGCTGGCGGCTGGGCCCGGACGACGACTACACCGCCGCGATCCCCTCCTACACCGTCTCGGACTCGGGCACGGCCCTGCTGCTGCAGGCGTCGACCACGCCGGGCGTGCTCGGGCACCGCTTCTGCGCGTACTCGCCCGCCTGGCGCTCGGCGCTCGTCCCGGTGACGCCGCTCCCCGAGGGCGGGCTGGAGATCGGGGAATTCTCGGTCGACTTCCAGGAGCTCGCCATCGGCATGTGCAAGCTCGACCTGGACGTGCTGCGGCGCCCGCTGACCGACCGGGGCCTGAGCTGGGACGACCTGGCCGCCATCTGCGTCCACCAGGCGTCGCTGCCGTCCCTGCACGCCTTCTGCGAGCTCGCCGGGATCCCCGTGGGCCGGGTCGAGGTGACGGTCGAGGACCACGGCAACCTGGTGGCCTCAAGCCTCCCCGCGCAGCTTCACCAGGCGGTCCGCGCCGGCCGCGTCCGGCGCGGCGACCTGGTCGCCCTGGTGGGCCTGGCCGGCGGGGTGAGCGCGGGCACCGTGCTCCTGCGCTGGTGACCGGCCCACCGTCGAACACCGTACCCGTCAGAAGGAGCACCTGATGTCGTTGTCCGCGCTCGTGGCCGTCGCGACGCTCGCGACCGCCGCCGCCCTGCCGCTCGCGACCGCCGCCGCCCTGCCGCTCGCGACCGCCGCCGCCCTGCCGCCCGCGGCCGTCCCGCAGGACACGCTGACCTGCCGGGTCGGCACGCCGCCCGGCCGGCCGGTGACGTTCACCCCGGCCGTCGGGTTCCTTCCGCGCCAGGTCACCGCCGAGGCCACGCTCACCCTCTCCGGCTGCGCGGGCACCGGCCAGGCGGCCGGGCTGTCCTCGGGCCGGATGACCGTCACCGGCACCGGCCGCGCCTTCTGCACCGGCGTCCAGGACATCCGCGGCAAGGGCCGCATCACCTGGTACGACGCGACCGGCGGCCCGGCGGGCACGTCCGCCCTCCGGCCCGCCGCCGAGCAGGCGCAGACCCACAACCCCGGCGACATGCTGCTCAGCGGCAGGATCGGCAAGGGCGTGCTGGCCGGCGCCCGGGTGAGCGGCACCGCGACCCCGACCTCGGACGTCAGCGGCTGCGTCACCCGGGGCCTGTCCTCGGTGCAGGGCGCGGGCACGATCACCTTCACGACCTGACCGCTAGTCCACCTCCGCCACGGCCGCGGTGAACTGGGCGGAGTAGAGCCGGGCGTAGGCGCCGCCGGCAGCGAGCAGCGACTCGTGGGTGCCCTGCTCGACGATGCACCCGTTCTCCATGACCAGGATGAGGCTGGCGTCGCGGATCGTGGACAGCCGGTGGGCGATGACGAAGCTGGTACGGCCCTCGCGCAGGGTGCTCATCGCCCGCTGGATGAGCACCTCGGTCCGGGTGTCGACCGAGCTGGTGGCCTCGTCCAGGATGAGGATCGCCGGGTCGGACAGGAACGCGCGGGCGATCGTGATGAGCTGCTTCTCGCCCGCGCTGACCGTGCCGCCCTCCTCCTCGAGCACGGTGTCGTAGCCGTCGGGCAGGGTGAGCGCGACGCGGTCGACGTGCGCGGCCTGCGCGGCGGCCTCGACGCGCTCGCGGCTCGCCTTCTCGGCGCCGTAGCCGATGTTCTCGGCGATCGTGCCGCCGAACAGCCAGGTGTCCTGGAGCACCATGCCGATGTTGGCGCGCAGCTCCTCGCGGGACATCGTGGCGATGTCGACGCCGTCGAGCGTGATGCGCCCGCCGGTCACCTCGTAGAAGCGCATGACGAGGTTGACCAGCGTGGTCTTGCCCGCTCCCGTGGGGCCCACGATGGCGACCGTCTGGCCGGGCTCGACGGTGAGCGACAGGTTCTCGATCAGCGGCCGGTCGGGCTCGTAGCGGAAGGACACGTCCTCGAACGCCACCCGGCCCCTGACCCGCTCGGGCCGGGCCGGCTCGGCGGGCTCCGGCGACTGCTCGCCGGCCTCCAGCAGCTCGAAGACGCGCTCGGCCGAGGCGACGCCCGACTGCACCAGAGCCGCCATGCCGGCCACCTGCATGAGCGGCTGGCTGAACTGGCGCGAGTACTGGATGAACGCCTGCACGTCGCCCAGCGAGATCGAGCCCGAGGCGACCTTGAGCCCGCCGACCACGGCGACCAGCAGGTAGTTGAGGTTGCCGATGAACATCATCGCCGGCTGGATGACGCCGGAGATGAACTGGGCGCGGAAGCTGGAGTCGTAGAGGGCGTCGTTGTGCCGGTCGAAGGTCTCGGCGGCCTCGTGCTGCCGGCCGAACACGCTGACCAGCGTGTGCCCGCCGTACATCTCCTCGATGTGGCCGTTGAGCTTGCCGGTGGAGGACCACTGCCTGACGAACTGCGGCTGCGACCGCTTGCCGATCACCGCGGTGACCCAGACCGTGACCGGCACCGTGACCAGCGCGATGAGCGCCAGCACCGGCGAGATCCAGAACATCATCGCGAGCACCGCGATCACGGTCAGCACCGACGAGACGAGCTGGCTCATCGTCTGCTGGAGCGACTGGGCGATGTTGTCGGTGTCGTTGGTGGCGCGGCTGAGCACCTCGCCGCGCGGCTGGCCGTCGAAGTAGCTGAGCGGCAGCCGGGACAGCTTGGCCTCGATCCGCTCGCGCAGCCGGTACGCGGCCCGCTGCACGACCGTCGTGGTCAGCCGGAACTGGGCGACGCCGAGCAGCCCCGCCACCACGTAGACCGCGAGCGCCCAGGCCAGCACGTACGCGAGCGCGTCGAAGTCGATGCCCTGCCCGGGCACCACGTGCATGGCCGCGACCATGTCGGCGAAGGTGTCCTGGCCGCGGGCGCGCAGCCCGGCCACGGCCTGCTCCTTGGTGACGCCGGCGGGGAGCTGGGCGCCGATGATGCCGGAGAAGATGAGGTCGGTGGCCTGGCCGAGGATCTTGGGCCCGGCCACGGTCAGGGCGACGCTGGCCGTGCCGAGGGCGAGGACGACGGTGAGCAGCCGTCGTTCGGGGCGCAGCAGCCGCATCAGGTTGCGGAGCGTCCCGCGGAAGTCGGACGGCTTCTCGGGGGGCGCGCCCATCATGCGGCCGGGGCCGAACCCGGGTTGCGGGCGGCGCGCGGGCGCCTGCGCGGCGGTCATGCTGCCTCCTGTTCGGTGAGCTGGGACAGCACGATCTCGCGGTACGTCGGGCAGTCGTCCATCAGCTCGGCGTGGGTGCCGGTGCCGACCAGGCGGCCGTCGTCGAGCACGAGGATGCGGTCGGCGTCGCGGATCGTGCTGACGCGCTGGGCGACGATGACGATCGTGGCGTCGGTGATCTCCTCGGCGAGCGCGGCCCGCAGCCGGGCGTCGGTGGCGTAGTCGAGGGCGGAGAAGGAGTCGTCGAACAGGTAGATCTCGGGCCGGTGCACGAGGGTCCTGGCGATGGCCAGGCGCTGGCGCTGGCCGCCGGAGACGTTCGTGCCGCCCTGGGAGATGGGCTCCTCCAGGCCGCCGGGCATGGCCTCGACGAAGTCGCGGGCCTGGGCGATCTCCAGGGCTTGCCACAGCTCCTCGTCGGTGGCGTCCGGGCGGCCGTAGCGGAGGTTGGAGGCGACGGTGCCGGAGAACAGGTAGGGCGTCTGCGGCACCAGGCCGACGGCGCGGGAGAGCGCGGCCGGGTCGAGCTCGCGGACGTTCACGCCGTCGACCAGCACCTCGCCGACGCTCGCGTCGAACAGCCGCGGGATGAGGTTGAGCAGGGTGGTCTTGCCGCTGCCGGTGCTGCCGATGATCGCGGTGGTGCGGCCGGGCCTGGCGGTGAAGCTCACGCCGGACAGCACCGGCTCCTCGGCGCCGGGGTAGCGGAAGTCGACCGAGCGCAGCTCCAGCTCGCCGATGCGGCGCTCCGGCGTGACCGGCTCGGCCGGCGGGCGCACGGTGGGCTCGGTGCCGAGCACCTCCTCGATGCGCTCGGCGCAGACCTCGGCGCGCGGGATCATCATGAACATGAACATCGCCATCATGACCGACATGAGGATCTGCATGAGGTAGGAGATCACCGCGGTGAGCGCGCCGACCTCCATGTCGCCGCCGGCGATGCGGTGGCCGCCGAACCAGACGACGGCGACGCTGGAGAGGTTGACGACCAGCATGACGGCGGGGAACATCAGCGCCATCAGCCGGCCGACGCGCAGCGAGACGTCCGTCAGCTCGTCGTTGGCGACGCCGAAGCGCTCGCGCTCGTGGGCGTCGCGCACGAAGGCGCGGATGACCCGGATGCCGGTGATCTGCTCGCGCAGCACCTGGTTGATACGGTCGATGCGCTCCTGCATGGTGCGGAACAGCGGCCGCATGCGCACGACGACCAGCGCCACGACGACGATCATCAGCGGCAGCGCGACCAGCAGCAGCGACGACAGCGCGACGTCCTGGTTGAGCGCCAGCACGATGCCGCCGACGCACATGATCGGCGCCGCCACCACCATGGTGAACGTCATGAGGACGAGCAGCTGGACCTGCTGCACGTCGTTGGTGGTCCGGGTGATCAGGGACGGCGCCCCGAACTTGTTGACCTCCTGGACGGAGAAGTCCTGCACCCGGTGGAAGATCGCGGCCCGCAGGTCGCGGCCGAGGGCCATGGAGGTGCGGGCGCCGTAGTAGACGGCGACGACCGAGCAGACGACCTGGACGAGCGTCACGGCGAGCATCACCAGCCCGACGCGCATGATGTAGGCGGTGTCGCCCTTGACGACGCCGTCGTCGATGATGTCGGCGTTCAGTGTGGGGAGATAGAGCGTGGCCAGCGTCTGCACGAACTGGAAGAGCACGATGAGCGTGATCTCTTTCCCGTACGGCCTGAGCTGTACCCGCAGGAGGCGGAGCAGCATCAAGGGGCGCTTTCTGTCGATGGGGTGGGTAAGGGCCGCACGAGCAGCCCGTCGAGCAGGACGGAGACGATCTCCTCGTCGTCCATGTCACCGAAGTCGCCCATGGCGAGGCCGTGGTGCACGCGCACCGCGATCAGCATGAGCAGCAGGTGCGCGGCGGCCTCGGGAGCGCGGCGCAGGCGGTCGCGGTCGGGCTCCATGAGGGCGGCGAGGCCGGCCGCGATGCGCCTGCGGCTGTCGAACATCCGCTGGTGGAACTCGGCGTCGTCGGCCATGAGCTCTCGCGGCGCGGCCATGAGCCTGGCGTTGGCGCTCATGCCCTCGCGCAGCAGCGTGACCGCCCTGCGCAGCCGTTCGCGCAGGTCCAGCGCCGGATCGATGGCCGCCAGCGCGTCCACCGCGGAGCGCGGGTCGAACGCGCTCATCAGCGCGGCGCGCAGCAGCGAGGCCTTGTCGGGGAAGACGCCGAAGATCGTCCCTTCGGCGACGCCCGCGGCCTCGGCGATCTGCCGGGTGCTGAGCGCGGTGCCGTGCGCGCGCAGCAGGGGAACCGTGGCGGCGATGAGCACGGCACGACGGTCTTCCGGCGCCATGGCCGGCACTCTTCGCCGTTTCGTCATGGGAGGGAGTGTAATGAGCGAGTACTCACTCGTTCCACCGGTTTATGCGGAGACTCGTTGACAGGCCGCCGCCTCGGAAAATACGTTGGGCAGGCAAAAGTGATCGATCACTTTGTGCTTTGACCTTCGTGTGAGGAGTGCCCGTGCCCGAACCGCCCACCCCGATCCGGGTCGCCGTCGCCGGAGCCGGCGGCATCGCGAGCGGCGTCCACCTGCCCGCCCTGGCCGCCGCGGGCGAGGACGTGCGCGTCATCGCCGTCTGCGACCTCGACCCCGCCCGCGCCGGGGAACTGGCGGACGCCCACGGCATCCCCGGCCGCTACACCGACCTGGCCGCCATGCTGGCCGCCGAGAGCCCGGACCTGCTCGTCGTCGCCACGCCGCCGGTCGCGCACCGGGACGCGGTCGTCGCCGGCCTGCGGGCGGGCGCGTGGGTGTGGTGCGAGAAGCCGCCCACGCTGTCGCTCGCCGAGTACGACGAGATCGCCGCCTGCGAGAAGGAGGGCGGCCCGTACGCGGCCTACGTCTTCCAGCACCGCTTCGGCAGCGCCGCGCGCCGGCTGCGGCGGCACGTCGCCACGGGCGAGCTCGGCCGGCCGTACGTCGCCGTGTGCAACACGCTGTGGTACCGCGGCCACGACTACTTCGAGGTGCCCTGGCGGGCCAAGTGGGCGACCGAGGGCGGCGGCCCCACCATGGGCCACGGCATCCACCAGATGGACCTGCTGCTCGACCTGCTCGGCGACTGGGACGAGGTGCACGCGGTGGCCGCCACGCTCAGCCGCCGCACCGAGACCGAGGACGTCTCGTTCGCCGTCGTCAGGTTCGCGAACGGCGCGGTCGGCTCGATCGTCAACAGCGTCCTGTCCCCGCGCGAGACGAGCTACCTGCGCTTCGACTTCACCGACGCCACGGTCGAGGTCGAGCACCTGTACGGCTACGACAACTCCCACTGGCGCTGGACGCCCGCGCCGCACGTCACCGACCAGGACCGGATCGCCGGCTGGCCGCCCGAGGAGGACGTGCGCAGCTCGCACCGGGCCCAGCTCGACGCGCTGCTCGCCGCGATGCGCGCGGGCGAGCGCCCGGCCGCCTCCGGGGCCGACGGGCGGCGGGTCATGGAGCTGATCACCGGGATGTACCAGTCGGCCTTCACCGGCCGTCCCGTGACCCGGGCCGAGCTGTGCCCGCCCAACCCCTTCTACCAGGCGCTCAACGGCGGCGACCCGGCCCGCGCCGCCGCCGTCCTGCGCCGCGAGCACGAGGAGAGCAGCAGCCGTGACTGACCGCGAGCTCGGCGTCCGCGACGAGGGCACGGCCCTCGCCGTCACCGCCGGCGAGGTGGAGATCGCCCGCTACGTCCACCGGCCGGACGCCCCCGACGCCGAGGCGCCCAAGCCCTACCTGCATCCGCTGCGCGCTCTGAGCGGGGCGCCGCTGTCGTCCTACCGGCCCTGGGACCACCGCTGGCACAAGGGCCTGCAGATGACCTGGGCCCACCTGTCCGGCCAGAACTTCTGGGGCGGCCCCTCGTTCTCGGCGGAGCGCGGCTACCAGTGGCAGGACAACCTGGGGCACATGCGCCACGTGGACTTCGCCGCCGTCTCCGCCGACGGCGACCGGGTCACGGTCGAGGAGACCCTGCACTGGATCACCGCGGCCGGCGAGCACTGGATCACCGAGCGGCGGCGGCTCGCCTTCCACGGAGTGGACGCCCGGCGCGGCCTCTGGGCGCTGGACTTCGCCACCGAGCTGCGCAACGTGCGCGGCGCCACCCTGGACTTCGGCAGCCCCACCACGCACGGCCGACCCCTCGCCGGGTACGCGGGCTTCTGCTGGCGCGGCCCCCGCTCCTTCACCGGCGGCACGATCCTCGCCGCCGGCGGGCGCGGCGGCGAGGAGATGATGGGCGAGCAGGCCGACTGGCTGGCGCTCGCCGGGCAGCACGACGAGATCGACGGCGGCGCCACCGTGCTGGTCATCGCCGGGCGTTCCAGCGCCGCCGTGCCGATCAAGTGGTTCGTCCGGCGGGAGCCGTTCGCCGTGATCAGCCCCTCCCCCTCGTTCGACGAGGAGATCGCGCTGGCGCCCGGCGGCACGCTCGAACTCGCGCACCGGCACGTCTTCGTCGACCGGGTGTGCGAGCGGGCCGAGCTGGACGAGCTGGGCGAGGAGTTCGCGCTGTGACCCCCCTCTTCCCCGGCGGCACGGCGGTCAGCGACCTGCGCGTCTACGACTGGGAGTGCCAGGACGGCGTCCACGGCGGCACCCCGCACCTGCACACCGTCTCCACCGAGGCGTACGTCGTGACCGAGGGGCGCGGCGAGGTCCACACGCTGAGCGCCGCCGGCTTCGCCAGGGACCGGCTGGAGGCGGGCTCGGTGCTGTGGTTCTCCCCCGGCACCGTCCACCGGCTGGTCAACGAGGAGGGGCTGCGGCTGGTGGTGGTCATGCAGAACGCCGGGCTGCCCGAGGCCGGGGACGCCGTCCTGACCTTTCCCGAGGAGGTGCTGCGCGACCGCGAGGCGTACCTGGCCGCCGCCACGCTTCCGGCCGGGGGGACGGAGGCCGAGCGGGCCGCCGCCGCCCGCGCCCGGCGGGACCTCGCGATCACCGGCTTCCGCCGGCTCCTCGACGACGTCGGGCGGCGGGGCGGCGCGGCGCTGGCGGAGCTGCACCGGCTCGCCGCGGACCTCGTCCGGCCCCGGGTGGAGGGGTGGACGGCGCTGTGGGACGAGACGGTGGCGGCCGAGACCGAGCGCACCCGCGCCCAGCTCGCCGCCCTCGCCGCCGGCGACCCCGCCCACCTCGGCCAGGCCACCGTCGTCCGCGCCACCCCCCGCCCCGGCCCCCGCGCCTTCGGCATGTGCGGCCGCCTCAGAACCTGGACCCCCGCCCAGGACTGACCTGCCCGAGCAGCCCTGGCGACCCCCAGAACATGGACACCCTCCCACGACCGACCCGCCCGAGCAGCCCTGGCGACCCCCTCAGGACATGGAGACCCTCCAGGACCGGCCTGCCCGAGTGGGCCTAGCGGGGTGGGGGGCCGGAGGACTCGCGGATGATGACGCGGTTGAGCGAGCGCGCGGCGGGCTCGGGGGCAGGCTCGCCGCGCACCTCCGCGACCAGCCTGGCCACCGCCTCGCGCCCCTGGACCTCGCGGTCGACCGCCACCGTGGACAGCGACGGGGTGGCGAAGCGGCCCAGCTCCTCGTCGTCCCAGCCGAAGACGCTGACGTCGCCGGGGACCCGCCAGCCGCGGGCGAGCGCGGCCCGCACGGCCCCCATGGCGACGTGGTCGTTGGCGGCCACGATCGCGGTCACGCCGCAGTCGTCGGGCAGGGCGCGCACGGCGTCGTGGCCGGAGCGCGCGCTCCAGTCGCCGTCGGCGACGCCGTAGGAGGTCAGCCCGCGGCTCTCGACGGTCTGCTCGTAGACGCGCCTGCGGTTGCGGGCGGAGGCGAAGCTCTGCGATCCCGCGATGTGCAGGAAGACCCGGTGCCCGAGCCCCGCGAGGTGGTCGATGATCTCGGCGACCGGGGAGGCGTCGGCCAGCTCGTTGACGCCGCGCAGGTTGTCGTCGTAGTCGCCGGTGACGACCACCGGGACCGGCGCGCCCGCCGGGTCGAGGTCCAGCGGCGACAGCGACAGGATGCCCTCGACCTGCCCCGACGCCGCCAGCTCCAGGACCCGCTCGGCCCTCGCCCTGGCGTCGCCCTCGACGCTCACCACCTCCAGCTGGAAGCCCTCGGCGTGCGCGGCGGCCGAGGCGGCGCCGAGCAGGCGCACCGGCCACAGGTAGGCGGAGGCGGGCAGGGTGATCGCCAGCCGGTTGGTGCGGCGGGTGCGCATGGACCGGGCGACGAGGTTGGGCCGGTAGTTGAGCTCCTGGACGACCTCGTCGATCTTCCTGCGGGTCTCCGGCTTCAGCCCCTCGTTGTGCCGGAAGTAGCGGGAGACGGTCTGGTGGGAGACGCCGGCGCGCCGGGCCACCTCGTGGATCGTGACGCGCGGCGTGTCGGACCGGCCCACGGGAACCCCCTTCCGCGCCCTCGCGCTCCGTCGTGCCCAGCCTAGCGCCGAGCCCTCGATGGGTCGCCCGCGGCGAGCAGGCGCAGGCGGCCGGCCAGGCGGCGGTGCCACCGGGCGAGCCGGAGGTCGGGCCCGTCGTCCCGGCCCGCGCGGCCGGCCAGCCGCTCCCGGAGGACCGCGCAGCGCTCGTGGGCGGCGGCCAGCTTCAGCATGGCCTCCGACCTGCGCAGGGCGGCCGACCACAGGCGGCGGGCGGCCTCGCCGGGGTCGTGGCCGGGCAGCGGGAGCGGCTGCTCCCCCGGCTCGTACGCGCCCGCCCTCATGCGGGACAGCCGGTCCTGGATCAGCGCGCGGGCCTCCGCGGCCCGCCGGGCGTCGGCGGCGGCCGTCCTGGCCCGCTCGCCGTGACTCAATGGCTCACGCCCCATGGCTCCTCCCGTACGCCAGGAAAAGCTCTCCGTCGTCATTCAGACACAGGCGGGGAGGCGCCGCAACCTCTTCGCGGGAACGAGCGGCGCGGGCCGCGGGCGGTGGACGCCCGCGGCCCGGTCCGGTCACTGGACGTTGATCGTGTCCACCTCCACGGTGATGCCCTTGACCTGCGGCGTCGAGGTGGCCGTGGTCACCTTGCCGGCCCCGGCGCTGACGCCCTTGATCTTCATCGAGTAGGTCAGCGTCCCGCCGGGCGCGCCCGGCGTGCTGGTCACGACGAGGTCCTCGGTCGGCGGCCCGGTGATCTGGCTGCCGGCGGTGCCGTCGGCGTTCTCGGCGCCCACGGTCAGCCCCGCCCCGGCGGGCGGCGCGCCCGGCAGGTTGCCGGGGTCGTAGGCGTAGCTGATGTCCTCGGCGCCGTTCACGCCGATCCACTGCTGGAAGACCTTGAGGTCGCCGGTGCCGTACAGGTTCACCCGCCACTCGACGACCACCCACCGGCTGACGCCGTCCGTCAGGATGGTCGCGTAGACGCCGGGGGCGCCGGTGCCGTCGAGGTCGGTCCAGTAGGGGGCGAGCACGGCGTTCGGCCGCGCCGGGTCGGGCAGTGTCTGCGGCTGGAACGCGATGTCGTCCGAGCCGTTCGTGCCGCCCGCGACGGTGTAGCCGTTGGAGACCACGCCGATCCTGTTGTAGGTCTGGCCGGCGAACGCGAACGCCGGCACGTTGAGGTTGACCGCCTGCTCGTCACCGATCGCGATCGGGGCGACGCCGAAGATGTCGAGCGGGATGTACCCGGCGGGGCCCGCGCCGGGCGCGATCGCCGGCCGGTCGGGCTGCCGGGCGGCGAGCGTCGCCTTGGCGGTGGCGATCTGGGTGCCGACCTTCGTGGCCCCGGTCACGCTGTTCAGCCGCAGCCGCGCGTCGAGCGTGCTCAGCGCGGTGACCTCGGCGGCCTCCAGGCTGTTGTTCTGAACGGTGACGGTGCAGGTGGACTCGCCGGTGTTCCTGGCGATGGTCGCCGGCGCGCAGGTCTGCTCGACCGGGACGACGCCCTCCTGGCGGTAGAACGCCACCGGCAGGTGCAGCGCGCGCGAGCCGCCGACCTGCTTGAGGTCCACCTGCCCGAAGTACTGCCCGTCGGGCAGGTCGGGCGCGGTGATCACCACGCTGAGCTTGGCGCTCTTGCCCGGCGCGACGGTGACGAGCGGCGGCACGACGGCGACGGCCGCGCCGCTGACCGCCCGGCCGGTGGCGGTGAAGACGAGCGTCTTGTTCGTGACGTTCTTGACGGTGCGCTTGACGGTGATGACGCCCGGCATGACGGGGGCGTTCACCGACGGCAGGTTGAGGTCGATGCGGCCGCCGGGGTCGGTCGCGGAGGCGGCGAAGTTCGCGGCGCTCTCGTCCAGGGTCAGGCCGGGGTCGCCGGCCTTGGTCAGGTCGATGCGCCCGCCGCCCATGTCGAACGGGTCGGCCGGGGTGGTCCCGTCCGGCTTGGTGACCGACGTCTTGCCGGTGGTCTCCAGCGCCGACTTGACCTGGCCGGGCGTCCAGTCGGGGTGCAGGGCGAAGACGAGCGCCGCCGCGCCGGCCACGTGCGGGGCCGACATCGAGGTGCCCGAGATGACCTGGAAGGTGTTGCCGGGCGGCCCTTCGAGCGGTGACTCCGGCGTCGGGGTCATGCCGGCCACGATGTGCAGGCCCGGCGCGGTCACGTCCGGCTTGAGGAAGTCGCCGCCGGGACCGCGCGAGGAGAAGTACGTCATCCGGTCGCCCTGCCAGGGCGTCTTCGTGCCCTGGGTGAAGGAGGCGGTGGCGCCAGGGTGGGCGGACAGGAAGGCGAGCAGCGTGTCCGCCTCCGGCTTGTCGAGGTGCACCGACGGGAGCCAGTGGGCGTCGGTGAAGACGTCGAACGGGAAGCTGTTGTAGAGGATCATCCCGGCCGCGCCGCCCTGCTTGACGTTGAAGCCCTTCAGCACCCGGTTGGGGCCGCGCTCACAGGCGACGATCTTGCCGGTGAACAGCCCGGCGGGCGCGGGCGCGTCGCACAGCGGCCGCGAGTACGGCGGCGCCGAGGCGAGCACCACGGGCAGCGGCGAGGACAGCCCCGCGGTGATGGAGGCGCCCTTGACCGTGGCCGTCGCGCCGCCGCCGCCGCTCAGCGTGAGCGTCGACTGGAACGTACGGCCCTGCGTGGACGCGGCGACCGTGGTGACCCACGGACTGCGGTGGTCGGTGGTGTTGGCGCCGGGCCCGGAGTTGCCGGCCGAGGCCGAGACGAGCACGCCGGCCGCGTACGCGTCGAGGAAGGCCAGCTCGACCGGGTCGCTGTAGGGGTCGCTGCCGCCGGAGATGGAGAAGTTGATCACCCGGACGCCGTCCAGGACGGCCCGCGCGACCGCCTGCGCCGAGTCGGACTGGAAGCAGCCCTCCGCGCCGCACACCTTGTAGACCGACACGGCCGCACCGGGCGCGATGCCGTTGATCGGGCCGCGGCTGATGCCGAGCGGGGTGGCGTCGGCCACCGGACCCCCGGCCGACGTGGAGGCGGTGTGGGTGCCGTGGCCGTTGGAGTCGCGGGCGCTGTCGGGGTAGACGTCCCCGCCGATGACCTCGTTGTACGTCTCCAGGAACGCCTGCCCGCCGATGAGCTTGTTGGTGCAGGTGAACGGGTCGTTCGCGGGCGTCAGCGGGTTGTCGCCGAAGTCGCACGCGCGCGGCGCGCCGTCCTTGGTGGGCGGCGGGGCGGGCAGGCCCGGCCGGGAGGCGAAGGACGGGTGCTCGGGCCAGGCGCCGCTGTCCAGGACGCCCACGATCACGCCCTTGCCGGCCGTGTCGCTGCCGCCGAGCTTCGGGTAGACGGCGTCGGCGCCGATGAAGGCCGGGCTGGAGTCGGTGAGCAGTTTCTCCAGCCTGTCCTCCTGGACGGCGGCGACGCCGGGCAGCTTCAGCACCTCGTCGGCCTTGTCGCCGGGGATGCGCAGCGCGATGCCGCCGTACACGGTCCTGATGCGCTGGCCGACGGCCGCGCCGGGCACCTTCGCGGCCAGCTCGGCGAGGAAGGCGTCCTCGACCTTCTGGATGTGCCCGGTGTACCTGCGGGCGTCGGCGCTCCCGGTGTCCAGGGCCTTGCCGGTGACGGCGGGGCTGGTGCCGGGCAGGCCGGGCAGGCCGCCGCGGTAGGCGGCGAGGGAGTCGTAGTCGAGCTTGACGACGACGTTGACGGGCTTGGTGGAGGTGGCGCGGAGCAGGGCGGGATCGCTCTTGGCGAGCTTGCCGGACGGGGACTTGGCGCCGTCCACCAGTTCGGCGCCGGTCAGCGGGATGGCCGTCCACTTCCCCGCCGGCGACGGTGACGGCTCGGGGGTGGCGAGCGCCGCCGGGCTCAGGGCCAGGACGGCGCTCAGGCCCGCGGCGACCGCGGCGAGCCTGCGCGCACGGGGTAACAGGGCGCTGGATGACACGAGAACCTCCTCGTCGAGGGGCTGCGTGGACCTCGTCCTGCCCGCTCGCGGAGGCGTCGCGTCACCCGGCGCCAAGGCATGCCGAAGAGAACGGACCCTCCCCGGCGGGTGACGAGCGGAGCGTCCGCCCCGGTGGGGGCGGCTGGGCTCCGGACTGGAGTGTAACCAGCGAATCCCCGGCCGAGAACACGGTAGATCGTCCCGATCTGCGGCGTCGTACCATGGTGGCCGGCAAGACCGGGGATGACGTGCGGCTTCCCCAGGGAGACAGGACGGGCGCGGTGACGGACACGCTGGCCGCTTCGGGGGCGGGCTCGAAGGCGGGCGGGGCGCGGTGGGGCGGCGACGGGCGGTGGGCCGGCCGGGCGCGGTGGGCGTCCGCGGCGCTGGCCGCGCTCGCGGTGACCCTGACCGTCGCCGGCGCGGCCGTGCAGCTGTCGGTGCCTCGGGAGTGGGCGCCGTGGCCGCCGTTCGTGCCGGACCACGCGGCGGGGCTGGCGTTCCCGCTGACCGGGGCGTTCCTGATCCGGCACCGGCCGCGGCTGCGGCTGGCCTGGCTGATGTGCGCAGGCGGGCTCGGCTCCTCGGTCGCCATCATGGCCGTCGGGCTGCAGAACGCCTCGGCCGCCGGCGGCGACCTGGAGAGCGCCGGCTGGCTGCGCGTCGTGGCCGTGGCGGGCTGGACGGTGGCCGCGTGCACGCTGGCGTCCCTGCTGCCGCTGCTCTCCCCCGACGACCGGCTGCCGTCGCGGCGCTGGCTGGCGGTGGCGGTCCTGAGCGTGGCGGCGAACCTCGCCGAGGGCGTGCGCAACGCCGTGCGGCCCGCGCCGCTCACGAACCGCTATCCCGAGGTCGTCCCCAACCCGCTCGCCGTCGAGGCCCTGGCCCCCTACAACGCCGACCTTCAGGCCGGGCTCACGCTGGTGATCAACGGCTGCGTGGTGCTCGGGGTGCTGTCGCTGGTCGGACGCATGCGGCGGGCGGCGCCCGCCGGGCGGCGGCAGATCGCCTGGCCGCTGTCGGCGTTCGTCGTCTACACCGCGTTCGTGCTGCTCGGACCGGACTACTGGGCGCTCGCGACGGTCTGGACGGCGCTCATCCCGGTGGCGATCGCCTTCGCGGTGCTGCGCCACCGCCTGTACGGCATCGACACCGTCATCAGCCGCACCGTCGTCGCGACCGGCCTCGTCGTCACCGTCGGCGCGGTCTACTTCGGCGTCAGCGCCCTGGCCGGGCTGCTGCTGTCGGGCTACGACCAGCTCGCCGGGCTGGCCGCCACGCTCGCGGCGGGCGCGCTGTTCCAGCCGCTGCGCGCCCGGCTGCGCCGGATGACCGACGTCATGCTGTACGGCCGGCACGGCCGCCCCGAGGTGCTGGCCCGGCGGCTGGCCATCGAGGTGGGCGCCAGGGAGCCGTCGAACGCGCTGGCCGCCGTCACGTCCGTGGTGCGCGACGGGCTCGGCGTGACCGGCGTCGTCGTCGAGGTCGGCGGGCCGCCCGCCGACCGGCCCGCCGGGGCCGCGGGCGAGCCCGGCCGGGCCGGCATGCGCGTGGAGCTGGGCGTGGCCGGCGCGAAGCCGCGGGTGGTGCCGCTCGTGTGGCACGGCGAACCCGTCGGCCGCATGCTCATCGGCCCGCCGGGGCCGCGCCGCTTCTCCGCCGCCTACACCGAACGGCTGGTCGCGGTGGCCGTCCCCTACGTCGCGGACGTGGCGCACGCCGTGCTGATGGCCGCCGACCTGCAACGTTCCAGAGAGCGCATCCTGACCGCCCGCGAGGAGGAACGCCGCAGGCTCCGCCGCGACCTGCACGACGGGCTCGGCATGGCGCTGACCAACATGGCGATGTCGCTCTCCATCGCCCGGCTCAGCCTGCACGAGGCGCCCAGCGCCGCCGACGCGCTGCTGCTGGACCTGCGCAGCGGCATGGACGCGGTCAGCCAGGAGGTCCGCGAGCTCGTGTACGGGCTGCGCCCGCCCACTCTCGACGACCTGGGCCTGGCCGGCGCGGTGCGCACGCTCGCCGCCGAACCCGGGCCTCCCGTGGAGGTCGTGGTCGAGGGCGAGACCGGCGACCTGCCCGCGGCGGTGGAGGTGGCCGCGTACCGGATCGCGCAGGAGGCGCTCACGAACGCGCGCAAGCACGCCGCCGCCCGGCACGTCACCGTGACGCTCGCCCGCTCGGCGAAGACGCTCGTCGTACGGGTGCGCGACGACGGCAAGGGGCTGCCCGCCGTACGGCGCTCCGGCGTGGGCTTCGCCTCGATGCGCGAGCGGGCCGCCGAACTCGGCGGCACCTGCCTCATCACCTCACCAGGGACGGGCACGCGGGTGGAGGCGACCCTCCCGCTCTGAGCGCTCCCCCGGCGTCCCTGCGTCGGGCCGGGGCCGCGGCGCTCGTCACGTGCCGCGGCCCGGCGCTCTCGAAGGTGGGTGGGTCGTGGATCTCTTCAGCCGGCCGGCTCGCCGGCCGTCAGGAGTTGCAGCCGCAGGAGCAGTCTGAGGAGCATGAGCAGGACGAGCCGTGGCCGCACGAGCAGTTGCCCTTTGTGGTGTCCATGCCTCGTATGTTCCTTGAGCGGCAGGTGCTCGACCTCACTTTGGGAGCACATGTTGCCTCCGCCGAGGGGACATGGACCGAACCTGCGCCGGTGGCGCGCGTCAGTCGTGGCCCTTGGCGAGGGCCTTCCCGGGGACGTTGTCCCGCGCGGACTCGGAGCCGCCGGCGAGGGCCTTCCTGGCCTGGCCCGGCGGGACGAAGGGGGCGGCGTGCCTGCCCCGGGCGTCCTGACCGGGCGAAGGGCCGGTGGCGTGCTTCCCGGTGCTCTCCTTCGTGCTCCTGCCGGTGTCCCTTCTGGCGCCGGTCCCGGTCCGCTCGACGGCGACGGACCGTACCCGCAGGTCGGCCGCGACCTCCCCCTGCGTGCCCGGCCGCCAGGGAGTGCCGGGCTGCTCGGGAGCGCCCGGCTCCCCCCGGGTGTCCGGCTGCCCAGGGGTCACGGGCTGTCCGGGCGTCTCCGGCTGTCCGGGCGTCTCCGGCTGTCCCGGCACGACCGGCTGCCCCGGAGTGCTCGGCTGCCCCGGCACGGCAGGCTGCCCCGGAGTGCTCGGCTGTCCCGGCAGGGCCGCCTCGACCCGTTGCTCGGCGCCGACGCCGCCCGTCTCCGCGCCGCCGACGGGCCAGCCCGTGACGGCGAGCACGGTCACGATCAGTGCCGCCAGCCCGGCCACCTGCCGCATCTGCCCGTTCCCGAGCCACCGCCCCAGCGCCTCCAGCGCCCCGCTCCCGGCGCCTCCCGCCCCGAGGGAGGACGCGGGCGCGCCCCCTTCCGTCCCCGCGCCGGACGAAGCGGGCGCGATGCTTCCCGTCCCGGGGAGGGAGGAGGGGACCGGCGCGAAGGCTCCGGTCTGGGGGGCTGAGAGGGGGAGGCTCTGGGTTCGAGGGGCGGGGGTGGCCGGGCGGGGGCGGAGCCCCGGCCGGGGCCGGGCGGGGGCCGCGGGCGGGGGGCAGGGGTCCGCGGTGGCGACGCGGCGGAGGTGGCGGCGGGCGGCGGCGGGCGCCCAGCGCCGCTCCGGGTCCTTCTCCAGGAGTCCCATGAGCAGCGGCGCCAGGGGCCCGGCCTGCTCGAACGGCGCCGGTGCGGCGGTGAGCACGGCGCTGATCGTGGCCAGCGCGTTCCCCTGCTCGAACGGCGAGCGCCCCTCCACCGCCGTGTACAGCGTCACGCCCAGCGACCACAGGTCCGCCTCGGCCGTCGGCGGCCCGCCGCGCGCCCGTTCGGGGGCGATGTACGCGGGCGTCCCCACCACGAAGCCCGCCTCCGTGAGCTCGACCGGCTGCTCCATGCTGGTGGCCAGGCCGAAGTCGGTCAGTACGGCGTGACTCCCGCCGGAGTCGAGGAGGATGTTGGCGGGCTTGACGTCCCGGTGCACGATCCCGGCGGCGTGCGCGGCCTCCAGGGCGTCCAGCACCTGAAGGCCGAGCGCGGCGACGGCGGCGGGCGGCAGCGGCCCGCGCTCGGCGAGCACGCCGGCCAGGGTGGGGGCCGGGACGAGCTGGAGCACGATCCACGGCCGCTCGTCGGCCACGACCACGTCGTAGACGGTGGCGACGTGCGGGTGGCTCAGCCGCGCGGCGAGGCGGGCCTCGCTCATGGTGCGCCCGAGCAGCGCCTCGCGTTCGGACGGCGGCCGCTGGTCGAGGGTGACCTCCTTGACCGCGACCGGGCGGTCGAGCAGTTCGTCGTGGCCGCGCCAGACCCGGCCCATGCCGCCGCGGCCCAGCTCGGCCTGGAGCCGGTAGCGCCCGGCGAGCAGCAGGCCTTCGTAACGCGAAACGGACATAGCGCCCGGCCTACCCGATCAATGCCCACCCATGCGCGAACCGTCATAACGGCCCGGTCGCGCCTTCCCGCGAGGCGACGGAGTCAGGAGGTGCCGGGCGCGACGAGCTGGATGCCGACCAGGCAGGTGTCGTCGTCGGTGTCGGAGTTGCTGTGGGTCAGCAGGTGGTCGAGGCGGTGCTCCAGGGAGGCCGTCGGATGGCCGGCGGTCTGGAGGAGCTGCTGCTGGGAGTGGTGCAGGGCGCGGTCGCGCCGCTCGATCAGCCCGTCGGTGTACATGAGGAGGGTGTCGCCGGGCATGAGCTGGACCCGGCTCTCCTCGTACGTGACCTCCGACAGCGCCCCCAGCAGGACGCCGCCGATGAGGTCGAGCTCGGCCACCTCCTCGCCGCGGATCAGGATGGGCGGCAGGTGCCCGCCCCGCGCCCAGCGCAGCACACCGGTCTCCGGGTCGTACAGGCCGCAGACGGCGGTGGCGGTGACGTTGTCGGTCAGGTGGTGGGCCACCATGTTGAGCCAGGTCAGGAGCTGGCCGGGGCCGGCGCCGGTCGCGGCGAGGCCGCGCAGCGCGTTGCGCAGGACGACCATGCCGGTGGCCGCCTCGATGCCGTGCCCGGCCACGTCGCCGACGGACAGCAGGATCTGCTTGGACGGGAGCACCACGGCGTCGTACCAGTCGCCGCCGACCAGGTGCTCCTTCTCCGCGGGGCGGTAGCGGACGGCGATGTTGAGGTCGAACGCCTCCATCGGGCCGCGGGAGGGCGGCATGATCGCCTGCTGGAGCTGGAGCGCCAGCCGGTTGCGCTCGGCGGCCTGCTGCTCGGTGTGGGCGAGCTGGTCGCGGGTGGCGGCCAGCGCCACCTCCGTCCAGTGCTGGGAGGACACGTCCTGGTACGCCCCCCGCACCGCGAGCAGCCGCCCGTCGGGCGACAGCACGGGCTCGGCCACCACCCGGATGTGCCGGGCCATGCCGTCGGAGCGCTGCAGCCGGAACGCGGTCGTGGCGGGCCGCCGGTGGTGCGTCAGCGTCCGCAGGAAGCGGCCGATGAGCACGGCGTCGTCGGGGTGGGCGTGGTCGGCCAGCCGTTCGAGCGGGATGGGCGGCTCGCCGGGCTTCATCCCGTACAGGTCGCGGAGCTGCCGGTTCCAGGTGATCTCGCCCGACAGCGTGTTCTCCTCGAACCCGCCGATGCGGCCGAGCCGCTGGGCGTGCTGGAGCAGGCTCGCCAGGCGGGTGGCCTCGTCCTGGAGCCGCCAGATGAGCAGCACGCCGTCGCCGTGCCGGGTGATGCTGACGCTGGCGAGGCTCGGCAGCGGCACGTCGTCCACGAGCGCGGTGAGCGTCATGTTCTCCGCCTTGAACGGCTCGCCGGTGGCGTGCACGTTCTCGACGACGGAGAACAGGCCGCCCTCGTGGGCCGCCAGCGGGTACGCCTCCAGCAGCAGCGACCCGGCCACCGCGCCCTTGGGCCGGCCCGCCGGGTCCACGAAGTGCGGGTTGGCGTGGGTGATGCGGAAGTCGGTGAGCCGGCCGTCGGCGTCGAGGTGCGGCTGCAGCACGAGCGCGGCGTCCGGCAGCGCCTCGGCGAGGCCGATCAGCTCCGCCTGCCCGGCGCCGCCGCCCGGCTCGACGGGCCGTTCGAGGACGTGGGAGCAGAGCTCGGCCAGGGCCTCGACCTGCTTGTGCACCTGCGGCGGCTGCGGGCCGACCGGGCCGGGCCAGCCGATCTCCAGCACGCCCATGATCCGGCCGCCGGTGCCGGCGGGCACGGCCACCCGGCCGCCGTCGGGCGTGAGCGTCATCCCGATCGACGGCAGCCCGACCTCGTCGAGCGCGCGGACCCACACGGCCCGGCGCTCGAGGAGCGCGCTGCGGGCGGGCGTGTTGACGCCGGGCGGGACGTAGCGCCACCGGCCGGCCTCGACGGCGCTGAAGCCGGCGCTGGCGGCCAGGGTGAGCGAGCCGTCGGAGCCGACCGTCCAGACGGCGACGTTCGTCGCGCCGAGCGGCTTCAGCGCGTGCTCCAGCAGCGAGACGGCCACGGCCTGCGCGTCCGGGGCCTCCACCATGCCGTTCTCGGCCGAGCGCAGCCGCACGGCGACGTCGGCCGCCTCGGCCGCCTCGTCCGCCTCGTCGGCGGCGCGGGCGGAGTCCAGGAACTCGCGCGTGGCCTCGCTGATGCGGTCCTGGGCGGCCTGGTTGATGATGTCGGCGGCCAGTTCGAGCTGGCTCACCCCGGCCTGCTCGGCGAGGAGTTCGAGCTGCTGCGCGGCCCCCGCCAGGCCGCACTGCAGCCGCTCGATGAGGATGCCCTTGGCCACCTCGATGAGCGCGCGGCCCTCGGCGGCGCGCTGGGCCTCCTGGATCTGCCGGCGCAGCCGGTCGATGGTGGCGGCCAGCCGCCCGACGTTGCTCACCGCCGCCGCCTCGGACGGGGCGGGCGCCGGGAGGCCGGGCTCCTGCGGGCTGTGCACTGTGGGTCCCACTGTGGGGTCGCTCCTCGCCGGTCAGGCCGGATCGTGGCTGGTCGGGGATCTCGTCGCGCGGTACGCCTACGGGCGGGGCTCCCGCACGTCGAGCCAGTGCCTCATCCGGGTGAGCAGGTGCTCGGCGTCCACCGGCTTGGTGACGTAGTCGCTGGATCCCGCGCCCAGGGCCTTCTCCTGGTCGCCCGGCATGGCCTTGGCGGTCACCGCGATGATCGGCAGCTCGGCGTACTGCGGCATCTCGCGGATCTTCGCGGTGGCGACGTAGCCGTCCATCTCCGGCATCATCACGTCCATCAGGACGATGTCGATGTCGGGGTGGTTGACCAGCGTCTCGATGCCCTGGCGGCCGTTCTCGGCGTGCAGGACGGTCATGCCGTGGATCTCCAGGATGCTGGTGATCGCGTAGAGGTTGCGCGTGTCGTCGTCCACGACGAGCACGGTGCGGCCGGCGAGCTCGCCGTCCACCTCCTGGCGGGCGAGCGTGCCGACGGCCTCGGGCCGGATCAGCGGCAGCACGTCGCCCGGCTGCTCGGCCGTGAGGTGCAGGGCGATCCGCTCGCGCAGCTCGTCGAGGCTGGACAGCAGCTCCAGGGCCTGGTTCTCGGCGCGCTCGCGCAGCCGGGCCTTCTGCTGGGAGGTGGTGCGCCAGTTGCTGTAGGCCAGCACGGGCACCACCGCGAGCGCGGGGTCGCCGTCCATGGCCTCCAGGAGCTGGAACGCCGCCAGGTCGGGCATGTCGAGGTCGAGCACCATGCAGTGGCAGGGCTGGGCGGCGAGCGTGGCCGCGGCCTCCTCGGCGCCCGCGGCCCTGATGACCTCGACGGTGTCGTCCCTGGTGTCGGTCAGCTCGCGTACGACGCTCTCGGCGACCAGCGACAGCAGGCCGCCCGCGCGCTGCTCGATCACCAGCAGTCGCCGGTGCTGCGTGCCGCCGCCCGCGGCCGGGCCCGCGCCGGCCGGGGTGGCGAGGCCGCTCTCCTCCGCGCCCTCGGGCAGGGCGGCCGCCGCGGCGGCGGCGCGGGCGGGGCCGTCGGTGAAGGCGGGGTGGGCGACCGGCAGGAAGAGGGTGAAGACGCTGCCCTGTCCCGGCGTGCTCTGCACGTTGATCGCGCCGCCGAGCAGGTAGGCGATCTCCCGCGAGATGGACAGGCCGAGGCCGGTGCCGCCGTACTTGCGGCTGGTGGTGCCGTCGGCCTGCTGGAACGCCCCGAAGATCACTTCGAGCTGCTGCTCGGGGATGCCGATGCCGGTGTCGACGACCCGCAGGGCGAGGGCCGGGCCGTTGGCCCGCACGGTGGCGGGCAGCTCGGCCGCGGCGGCAGGCTCGATGCGCAGCTCGACCCGGCCGGTCTCGGTGAACTTGACCGCGTTCGACAGCAGGTTGCGCAGCACCTGGCGCAGCCGGGAGTCGTCGGTCAGCAGCTCGTTGGGGATGCCGGGGGCGGTGGCGATGGTGAAGTCGAGGCTCTTCTCGCTGGTCATCGGCTGGAAGGTGGCCTCGACGTAGTCGAGCAGGCGGCGGAGCTGCACCCATTCGGGGTTGACGTCCATCTTGCCCGCCTCGACCTTCGACAGGTCGAGGATGTCGTTGATGAGCTGCAGCAGGTCGGAGCCGGCCGAGTGGATGATCTCGGCGTACTCGACCTGCTTCGGCGTGAGGTTGCGCGTGTGGTTCTGGGCGAGGAGCTGGGCCAGGATGAGCAGCGAGTTGAGCGGGGTGCGCAGCTCGTGGCTCATGTTGGCGAGGAACTCGCTCTTGTACTTCGAGGCGAGGGCGAGCTGCTGGGCGCGGTCCTCCAGCTCCTGCCTGGCCTGCTCGATCTCGAGGTTCTTGGCCTCGATGTCCTGGTTCTGGCTGACCAGGAGGCGGGCCTTCTCCTCCAGCTCCTCGTTGGAGCGCTGCAGCTCCTCCTGCTGGCTCTGCAGCTCCTCGGAGCGGGCCTGGAGCTCGGCGGCGAGCCGCTGCGACTCCTTCAGCAGCTCGTCGGTACGCGCGTTGGCGACGATCGTGTTGAGGTTGACCCCGATCGTCTCCATGAGCTGCTCCAGGAACGCCCGGTGCACGGGCGTGAACTCCTGGACCGAGGCCAGCTCGATGACGCCGAGCACCTGCTCCTCGACGACGACGGGAAGCACGACGAGCGAGGCCGGCTCGATCCGGCCGAGGCCCGAGTCGATGGTGATGACGCCGGAGGGGATGTTCTCGGTCAGCGCGATCGTGCGGCGGCTGCGCGCGGCCTGGCCGATCAGCCCGTCGCCGAGGCGGAACCTGGGGGCGCGCTCGGCCTCCACGGGGTAGCCGTAGGCGCTGATCAGCTTCAGCTCGCTCTCCTCGGCGAGGAAGAACGCGCCGTACTGGGCCGAGACGAGCGGGGCCAGCTCGTTCATCACCAGCTCGGCGACCGTCGCGAGGTCGCGGTGGCCCTGCATGAGGCCGGACATGCGGGCGAGGTTGGACTTCAGCCAGTCCTGCTGCTCGTTGGCCGTCGTGGTCTCGCGCAGCGACTTGACCATCGAGTTGATGTTGTCCTTGAGGTCGGCCAGCTCGCCCTCGGCGTCGACGGTGATCGAGCGGGTCAGGTCGCCGGAGGTCACCGCGCTGGTCACCTCGGCGATCGCGCGCACCTGCCTGGTGAGGTTGCCGGCCAGCTCGTTGACGTTCTCGGTGAGCCGCTTCCAGGTGCCGGAGACGCCCTCCACCTCGGCCTGGCCGCCGAGCCTGCCCTCCGAGCCGACCTCGCGGGCCACCCTGGTGACCTCGGCGGCGAACGAGGACAGCTGGTCGACCATCGTGTTGATGGTGGTCTTCAGCTCCAGGATCTCGCCGCGCGCGTCAACGTCGATCTTGCGGGTGAGGTCGCCGCGGGCCACGGCCGTGGTGACCTGGGCGATGCTGCGCACCTGGTTGGTCAGGTTGTCGGCCATGGAGTTGACGTTGTCGGTGAGGTTCTTCCAGGTGCCGGCCACGTTGGGCACCCGCGCCTGACCGCCGAGCTGGCCCTCGGTGCCGACCTCGCGGGCCACCCTGGTCACCTCGTCGGCGAACGCGCCGAGCGTGTCGACCATCGTGTTGATCGTCTGGGCCAGCGCGGCGACCTCGCCCTTGGCCTCCACGGTGATCTTCTGCGACAGGTCGCCGCGGGCCACGGCCGTGGCCACCTGGGCGATGCTGCGCACCTGGCTCGTCAGGTTGGAGGCCATGACGTTGACGTTGTCGGTGAGGTCCTTCCACGTGCCGGACACGCCGCGCACGGTCGCCTGGCCGCCGAGGTTGCCCTCGGTGCCGACCTCGCGTGCCACGCGGGTGACCTCGTCGGCGAAGGCCGAGAGCTGGTCGACCATCGTGTTGATGGTCTCCTTGAGCTCCAGGATCTCGCCGCGGGCGTCCACGCGGATCTTCTGCGACAGGTCGCCCTTGGCGACCGCCGTGGTGACCTCGGCGATGCTGCGCACCTGGGCGGTGAGGTTGTCGGCCATGACGTTGACCGACTCGGTGAGCGCCTTCCAGGTGCCGGACACGCCCTTGACGTCCGCCTGGCCGCCGAGCCGGCCGTCGGTGCCGACCTCGCGGGCCACCCTGGTCACCTCGTCGGCGAACGACGAGAGCTGGTCGACCATCGTGTTGAGGGTGTTCTTCAGCTCCAGGATCTCGCCGCGGGCCGAGACCGTGATGCGCTGCGACAGGTCGCCCCGGGCGACGGCGGTCGCGACCTGGGAGATGTTGCGTACCTGGTCGGTGAGGTTGCCGGCCATGAAGTTGACCGAGTCGGTGAGGTCGCGCCAGGTGCCCGCCACGCCCTTGACGTCGGCCTGGCCGCCGAGCTGGCCCTCCGTGCCGACCTCGCGGGCCACCCTGGTCACCTCGTCGGCGAACGACGAGAGCTGGTCGACCATCGTGTTGACGGTGTTCTTCAGCTCAAGGATCTCGCCGCGGGCGTCCACGGTGATCTTCTGCGACAGGTCGCCGCGGGCGACCGCCGTGGTCACCTGGGCGATGCTGCGCACCTGGTCGGTGAGGTTGCCCGCCATCGCGTTGACGGACTCGGTGAGGTCCTTCCAGGTGCCCGACACCGCCGGCACGTCGGCCTGGCCGCCGAGCCGCCCCTCGGTGCCGACCTCGCGGGCCACGCGGGTGACCTCCGAGGTGAACAGCGAGAGCTGGTCCACCATGCCGTTGAAGACCGAGGCGATCTCGCCCAGCAGGCCGTCGGCGTCCTCGGGGAGCCTGGTGCGGAAGTCGCCGTCCCTGACCGCCGTCAGGCCCGCGAGGAGCAGCCGCAGCTCGGACTCCCCGACCTCGGCGCCCGCGCGAGTGCTCGTGCCCGGCCCGCCGGCTGTCGTGTCACTCATGTCCGCCCTCGTCGTCGAGATTGTCTGGCCAAGCACCTTCGATGACCCGACGCGAGCTTCCGCACACACCGGGAATCGGCCCGTGCGTGATCATCACAGCTGGAACAGGACACACAGGCAGATGTCTCCGTGGATCCGTAGGTGAGGTTACTAGATCAGGCCGACTGATGCGTTCGCATCATTTGTCATCCGGCAATTTACCTGCCGCCGGCCCGGTGCAACCGGCGGCCCCGGCCTTTCCGAAAGGAAAAGTGTGAGTGAGACGCGAAGCCCGCACGCGCCGGCGCCGCCCCGGGCGCCCGCGACCAGGGCGGCCACGGCGGCACAGGCGGTCGGGCTGACGGCGCTGGCGGCCATGGTGGCGCTCCAGGTCGCCTCCGGGATCAGCGCGGAGCCGGTGCGCTTCACCGGGATGGTCGTGGCGGTGCTGGCGGTCAGCGCGATCGGGTTCGCCGCCGCCCGCTGGGGCGCGCGGCGGACACTGGCCGCGTTCGCGGCGGTGGTCCTGGCCGGGTACGCGGCCGAGGCCGTCGGCGTGCGCACCGGGTTCCCGTTCGGCGAGTACCGCTACACCGGCCTGCTGTGGCCGCAGCTCGGCGGCGTGCCCGTCGTGGTCGCGCTGGCGTGGGGCGGCATGGGGCTGGCCGCGTACGGGGTGGCGGCGGCGGTCACGACCGGCCCGCGCAGGATCGCCGTAGGGGCGCTCGCGCTGACCGCGTGGGACCTCTTCCTCGACCCGCAGATGGTCGGGCTCGGCCTGTGGACGTGGGCCGAGCAGGGCGCCTACCGGGGCATCCCGCTGACCAACTTCGCGGGCTGGCTGCTGGTGTCCGCGCTGGTCATGCTGCTGCTGGAACGGACACTGGGCGGCGGCCCGCGCCCGTCCCGCGGCCTGGTGGGCGTCTACACCACGATGGCGGTCATGGAGACGATCGGGTTCGCGGCGGTCTTCCAGCCGCCGGACCCGCTGGTCGCCGCGGCCGGGGGCATGTCGATGGGCGCGTTCGCCGCGCTCGCGTGGAGGCGGCTGTGGCAGAAGTGATCGTGATCGGCGGCGGCGTCGGGGGCATGGCGTCCGCGCTGCTGCTGGCCCGCCGGGGGCACCGGGTCCGGCTGTACGAGCAGCTGCCCCGGCTCGGCGGCAAGCTGGCCGAGCACCGGCGGGACGGGTTCACCTTCTCCATGGGGCCGTCGCTGCTCACCATGCCCGCGATCTTCCGCGAGCTCGGGCTGGAGCGCGAGATGATCGAGCCGGCCGAGCTGTGCCGCTACCGGTTCGCCGACGGCAGCGTGCTGACCGCCCACCGCGACCCTGACCTCATGGCGGCCGAGGTCGAACGGCTCACGCCGGGCGAGGGCGCGGCCTGGCGGGCCTTCCACGCCTGGGCAGAGGGATGCCTGCGGGCCGCGGGCCGTACGTTCTTCGCCGGGCCGCTCGGCCGGCCGCCCCGCGAGGCCCGGCCGCGCGACCTGCTCGCCGTCGCGCCCGCCCGCACCCTCGACGGGCTCGCCCGCCGCTTCTTCCGCGACCCGCGCCTGCGCCAGTACGTCGGCCGCTACGCCACCTACGCCGGGTCCAGCCCGTACCGGGCGCCGGCCGCGCTCGCCTGCGTGCCCGCGCTGGAGCACGGCCAGGGCGGCTGGTACGTGCCCGGCGGCCTGCCCCGGCTCGCCGAGGACCTGGCGGCGCTGCTGAAGGAGGCCGGGGTGGACGTGCACCTGTCCGCGCCCGTCGAGGCGGTCACCACGTCCAGCGGGCGGGTCACCGGGGTGCGGCTCGCGGGCGGCGGCTGCGAACGGGCCGACGTCGTGGTGGCCAACGTGGACGCCGCCGCGCTCTACGGTCGCCTGCTGCCGGACCGGCGGCGGTTCCGGCGGCTCGCCAGGCTCGGGCCGTCGTCGTCGGCGTTCCTGCTGATGGCCGGGGTCGAGGGGCGCACCCCCGGGCTGGCGCACCACACGGTGATCTTCTCCGGCGACTACGAGCGGGAGTTCGCCGACATCTTCGACCGGCGCGAACCGCCGGCCGACCCCACCGTGTACGTGGGCTGCTCCGCGGTCGACGACCCCGGCCAGGCGCCGGCCGGGGCCGAGAACCTGACGATGCTGGTCAACGTGCCCGCCCGCGACCCCGGCCGGTGGCGCGTCGGCGTGGACGCCTACCGGGACCTGGTGCTGGAACGCCTCGCCGGACGCGGGCTCGACCTGGCCGGGCGGCTGCGCTTCGTGGACGTCATGACGCCCGCCGACCTGCGCGACCGGTACGGGGCCTGGGCGGGGGCGATCTACGGCAGCGCGTACCGGGGGCGGCTCGCGCCGTTCCTGCGGCCGGGGAACCGGGGGCCGGAACGCGGCCTGTACGTGGTCGGCGGCACCGCCCACCCCGGCGGCGGCCTCCCCATGGTGACCCTGGGCGCCCACATCGTCACCGACCTGGTCGGCCACGACTTCCCCCACCCCCGCACGACGTCCCAAGGAGGAGGAACAGGCCGATGAGAGGCGGACTGGTGACGGGGGCGCAGGTGGTGGCCGCGGGGGTCGTGCTCGCGCGCCTCTCTCGGGGGCGCCGGCGCCTCCCTCCGCTCCGAACGACCACCGCGGGGAACGGGGCGGCCGGCCACACCGGCCAGGGCGGGGGGATCTCCGTCGTGGTGCCCGCGCGGAACGAGGCGGCGAGGATCGGGCCGTGCCTGCGGGCCGCGCTCGCCGACCCGGCCGTCATGGAGGTGATCGTCGTGGACGACCGCTCCACCGACGGCACCGCCGCGCTGGCCGCCGGGCTGGGTGCGGCCGTCGTACGGGGCGAGCCGCTCCCTCCGGGGTGGGTCGGCAAGCAGTGGGCGCTGCGGCAGGGCGTGGCCGCCGCCCGCGGCGACGTCGTCGTGACCCTCGACGCGGACACGCGCCCGGAGCCCGGCCTGTTCGGCGCGCTGGCCCGTGCTCTGGACGAGCACGACCTGGTCAGCGCCGCCCCCCGGTTCGCCTGCGACGGCCCGCTCGAACAGGCCCTGCACGCCTCGATGCTGGCCACGCTCGTCTACCGGTTCGGCCCCGTCGGCCCGGCGACGCCGCCCCCGCCGCACCGGATCCTGGCCAACGGCCAGTGCCTGGCCTTCCGCCGTACGGCGATGACGGAGATCGACGGGTTCGCCGCCGTACGCGGGCACATGACGGACGACGTGGCTCTCGCCCGGTTCCTGGCGGGGCGCGGCTGGCGGGTCGGTTTCCTGGACGGCGGCGCGCTGCTGGAGGTCGACATGCACGACTCGACTCCCGAGCTGTGGCGCGAGTGGGGCCGTTCGCTGCCGCTCGCGGACGTGACCGGCGCCGGCTGGCGGGCCGCCGACCTCGCGGTGATCTGGCTGACGGCGGCGCTGCCGGTGCTGCGCCTGGCCGCCGGCCGTCCGACGAAGCTGGACGCGGCGCTGCTCGCGGTGCGCCTGCTGCTGACCGGCGCGCTGCGGGGCAGCTACCGCCGGCCGGGCGTGGGCCTGCTGCTGTCCCCGCTGCTGGACCCGGCCGCCGCCGTCCGCCTCACCCAGGCGACGCTCCGCCCGGTGCGCGAGTGGCGCGGACGCACCTACCCCGCCCACGCCCAACCCGCCCGCACCCAACCCGCCCGCACCCAACCCGGCAGGACCTACCCCGCCCACGCCCAATCCGGCGGGGCCGGCTTCACTCCCGGCGGCCCGACAGCGCGGCCTGCCCGAAGCGCAGGCCGATGAGGCACATCAGCGCCCCCGTCCCCGCCACCAGCTCGGCCGGGAGGAACAGCAGCTGCAGGACGGGCACGCCGAACACCGCCACCCGCGCCCCCACCGCGAACGACCGCGCCGCCAGCGCCACGGCCACCAGCACCGCGACCGCCAGCGCGAACCCGGGAGGGCAGATGACCGCGACCCCGCCGGCGAAGGTCAGGATCGACCGCCCGCCCCTGAACCCGGCGAACACCGGCCAGGCGTGCCCCGCCATCGCGGCCGCCACCGCCAGGTACACGGGCAGGACGCTGTCCCCCGTCACCGCGCCGGCGGCGGTCGTGTGCCCGCCGCTGACCACCAGCGCGGCCAGCGCCGCCAGCACGCCCTTCAGCGTGTCACCGGCGAACACCGGCACGGCGGCCCGCCAGCCGAGCTGCTCCTTGACGTTCCAGAAGCCCGGGTTGCGGTCGCCCACGGCGCGCGGGTCGAACCCGTGCCCGCGCGCCAGCAGCACCGCCACCGGGACCGACCCCAGCAGGTAGCCGACGATGACCGACATCACCAGCACGTCCATGGCCTCGTTCCATCTCATCCGGTATGACTCCGCGGACGCCATGCGTCACATGGCCTTCGACCGCCCGCTGCTGCGGCGCACCGGCGGGCTCACGTTCTGGCGGCTGCTCGGGACCGGGCGCGGCCGGTCGATGTCGCTGGGCGCGGACCTGCGCCGGTGGGCGCTGTTCGCGGTCTGGCGGGAGGAGGCCGACCTGGAGGCGTTCCTGCGCGAATCGCCCATCGCGGCGCGGTGGCGGGCGGAGGCGGCCGAGCGGTGGCAGGTCCGCCTCGCGCCGCTGGCCTCGCGCGGCACCTGGGGCGGCCGCGACCCCTTCCCGCAGGGCGGCGTCAGGCAGGGCGGGGACGGGCCGGTCGCCGTGCTCACGCGGGCCTCGATCAGGGCGCGGCGGCTGGCGGCCTTCTACCGGTCGGTGCCGCCCGTGGACCGGCTGCTGGCCCGCCAGGACGGCTGCCTGGCCTCGGTCGGGATCGGCGAGTGGCCGCTGGCCCGGCAGGCGACGTTCTCCCTGTGGCGGGACGCGGCGGCGATGCGCCGCTTCGCCTACGGGGACGACGAGCATCTGCGGGTGGTGGCCCGGGTGCGCGCGGACGGCTGGTACAGCGAGGAGCTGTTCGCCCGGTTCATCCCGTACGGGAGCGAAGGCGCCTGGAACGGCTCCGACCCCCTGACCTCCTGACCGGGGACGGAGCATCACGCCGGTTCCAAGCAGGACAGGGAGTGGGCGACCACGCAGGCGCGGGCGATGGTGGCGGCGGTCGAGGAGCCGTGGGCGACGATCACGGTGCCGCGCAGCCCCAGCAGCGCCGCCCCGCCGTGCGTCTGCGGGTCGTAGCGGCGGGCCACCCCCGCCAGCGCGCCCGGCTCGGCGATGCCGGCCCGCGCGACCATGGCGAGCGCGGTCCGCACGCACCCTTCGACGTTCTTGAGCACGACGTTGCCGGTGAAGCCGTCGGTGACGATGACGTCCACCGCGCCGGACAGCACGTCGTGGCCCTCGATGTTGCCGTGGAAGCGCATCGGCAGGCCGCGCAGCAGCTCCTCGGCCCGCCGGGCCAGCCGGTTGCCCTTGCCGGGTTCCGAGCCGATCGACAGCAGCCCCGCCACCGGGTCGGGCACGCCCAGCACGGCGCGGGCGTACCCGGCGCCGAGCAGCGCGAACTGGGCCATCATCTCCGGCGTCGGGTCGGCGGTGGCGCCCGCGTCCACGAGCACGCTCGCGCCGCCGGGCAGCGACGGCAGCGCGACGGCGAGCGCGGGACGCAGGACGCCCTCGGCCCGGCCGATCCGCCGTACGGCCTGGGCGACCACCGCGCCGGTCGAGCCGGCCGACACGAACGCGGCGGCCTCGCCCTCGCCGACCAGGCCGCAGCCCACGGCCAGGCTGGAGGCGGGCAGGGCGGCGCCGCCCGCGCCGCGCTCGGTCATGGGCACGACGTCGGGGGCGTGCACGACCGGGATCTCACCGGCGGCGTCGTGGGCGGCCAGCTCGCGGGCGAGGTCCGGCGCGCGGCCGGCGAGGACGACCGGCACCCCGTGCTCCCGCCAGGCCGTCACCGCCCCCGCCACCGTCTCGGCGGGCCCGTGGTCGCCGCCCATCGCGTCCAGCACCACCGCGTCCCGCCGGCCTGCCCGGACGGCGTCGGCGCCGGTCATGGGAGGTCCAGGCGGACGCGGCGTTCGAGGCGGCCCGCCTCGGCGGAGGCCAGCAGGTGGCGGGCGAAGGCGGCGGCCCTGCGGTGGCGCGGGACCCGTACCCGCCGTTCCAGCACCGCGTAGCCGCCGCGCTCGATCGCGACGAGGATTCCTCCGTACAGCTCGACGGCCGCGCGCACGCACGGCCGGGACGAGGGCACCAGCAGGTCGACGCCTCTCGCCGCGGCCCGGTAGTGCTCGCGGGCCCGCCCCGCCTCGAAGGCCAGCAGCTCGCGCACCGCCCGCCCGGTCCGCGGCCGGCCCAGGTCGGCGGGCTCGACGCCGTACGCGGCGAGGTCCTTGGCGGGCAGGTAGACCCGCCCGCGGGCGTGGTCCTCGGCCACGTCGCGCAGGAAGTTCGTGAGCTGGAAGGCCAGGCCGAGCTGGCGGGCGGGCTCCCTCGCGGCGGCCTCCTCGCCGGGCAGCGCCTCCAGCACCGGCAGCATCATGGTGCCGATGACGGCCGCCGACCCCTCCATGTAGCCGAGCAGGTCGTCGTAGGTGTCGTAGCCGGTGACCGACAGGTCGGCGCGCATCGCGGCGAGGAAGGCGTCCACGTCGCCGTGCGCGATCCCGAACGAGCGCACGGTGTGCAGGAACGCGGGCAGCACCGGATCGGCGACGGGCTCGCCGGCCAGCCCCCGGCCGGTACGCGCGCAGAGCTCGTCTAGCGCCGCCCGCCGGTCGGCGGTCATGGTGAAGGAGTCGACGATCTCGTCGGCGTAGCGGGCGAAACCGTACAGCGCGTGGACGTGGCGGCGCTTCCACGCGGGCAGCAGCAGCGTGGCCAGGTAGTAGGAGCGGCCGTAACGGGCGTGCAACTGGCGGCAGCGTTCGTAGCTGGCGGTGAGAGTCAACGGGTGCCCTTCACGAGGTCAGGATGCGTTCGGCGGCGAGCCGGCCGGAGATGAGCACCGGGGGGACCCCGACGCCCGGTGCGGTGTGCATGCCGGCGAAGTGCAGTCCGGGCACCCGCCGGGCGGCGCCGGACGGGCGCAGCCACGCCGTCTGGGTGAAGCGGTGGTCGAGCGCGAACGGGGTGCCCGCGGTGTGCCCGAGCGCGGCCCACGCGGGCGGGTCGAGGACGAGCCGGGGCGCCCCGGACAGGTCGCCGTAGCCGAGCGCGGCCAGCCGGCCGAGCAGCCGCTCCTCCAGGCGAGGGCGGAGCCGGTCCCAGTCGGCGGCCTCCAGGTTGGGCGCGGGCTCCAGGACGCTGAGCGTCGCGTGCCCCGGTGGCGCGGCGTCCTCGTCGGTGGCGGGGCAGGTGACGAGCAGGCTCGGGTCCGGCTGTGGCCGGCCCGACTCCAGCGCCGCGAACGTCTCCCGCCACGCCCGCCCGAAGTGCAGCGTGTGGTGCGCCTGCCCGGCCGGCGGGCGCTCCAGCCCGGTGTGGACGACGAGGCAGGACGGCGAGAAGCGGGGGCGGCGCATCCGCCAGTCGGCGGCCCGGCCGGGCAGCAGCCGACGGGCCGCGTACCGGTCGCAGGCGACGACCACGTGCGCGGCCGGCAGGCGTTCGCCGTCCTCCAGGAGGACGCCGGCGACGCCGTCCCGATCGGTCTGGACCTCGCGGGCGCGGGCCGCGTACCGGACGGGGGCGCCCAGCTTCTCCAGCAGGGCGGCCAGCGCGGACGGGATGGCGTGCATGCCGCCGCGCTCGGGGAAGTACACGCCGCCGACGGTGTCCATGTGCGCGACGACGGCGTAGATGCCGAGGGCGCGCTGCGGGGACAGGCCGACGTACAGGGACTGGAAGGTGTGGGCCCTGATCAGCCGCTCGTCGGTGAGGTGGCGGGCGGCGAGCCGGTCCAGGCGGCGGAAGCCGCCGAGCGCGGCGAGCCTGGCCAGCGCGAGCGGGCGGGCGAGGCTGCCCAGCCTGGTCATGTCCGCGTCGATGAACGCGGGCCACTCCGCCGCGAACAGCTCGCCGAGCAGCCGCCGGTACCGCAGGTAGCGGGCGGCCTCGGCGGGCCCGCACAGCTCCCGCACCCGCTCGGCCATGACCGCGCCGTCCGTGGTGAGGTCCAGGTGGGAGCCGTCGTGGAAGGCCATACGGTACGCCGGGTCGAGGCGGCGCAGCGGCAGCCAGTCGCGCAGCTCCTCCCCCGCCGCGCCGAAGGTGTCGGCGAGCACGCCGGGCATGGTCAGCACGGACGGGCCGGTGTCGAACCGGTACGGGCCGAGCCTGGCGCTCCCGCAGCAGCCGCCCGGCTCGTCCCTGGCCTCGACGACGGTGACCTCGCGGCCGGCCGCGGCCAGCCGTACGGCGGCGGCGAGGCCGGCGAGGCCCGCGCCGATCACCACCGTGGGTCCGGTCCGGGGCATCAGCGGCTCCTGTCGGTGGCGAGGACGGTCAGCTCGGTGAGCGCGGCGCGGGCGTCGCCGGGCAGGCCGGGCAGCGCGTCGAGGGCCTCGACGGCCTCCCCGGCCAGGGCGGCGATGCGCCGCTCCGCCGCGTCCAGCGCGCCGCAGGAGACGATCAGCTCGCGGGCCGCGGCCGCGTCCTCCTCGGTGGCGACCGTGTCGAGGAGCGCGGCGCCGCGCGGCCCGGTGCGTTCCTTGGCGGCGGCGACCAGGTGGTTGGGCTTGCCCTGGCGCAGGTCGCCGGCGGGCTTGCCGGTGCGGCCCGGGTCGCCGAAGACGCCGAGGACGTCGTCGCGGAGCTGGAACGCCTCCCCCAGCGGCAGCGCGTACGCGCTGAGCGCCCGCCGGGCCGCCGGCTCGCCGCCCGCCACCGCGTGCCCGAGGTGCAGGGGGCGCTCGATGGTGTACTTGGCCGACTTGTAGAGCGCGATGGTCCTGGTCCGGCCGGTGTCCGCGCCGGCGGCGGTGCCGGCCAGGTCGAGCTGCTGCCCGGCCGTGACCTCCACGCGCAGCCTGGTCAGGACGTCGAGCGCGTCGGCGAGGTGCGGCCCGGAGCCGAGCAGCGCGGCGTCGGCCCAGGCCAGGGCCAGGAGGGCGAGCAGGGCGGTCTGCGACTCGCCGTAGCGGGCCGGGTCGCCGCGCAGGCCGGCGCGGCGGTGCTCGGCGGCCAGCGCGGCGTGCGCCGCCGGGCGGCCCCGGCGTTCCTGGGCCTCGTCCATGACGTCGTCCAGGAGCAGCGCCGCGACGTGCACCAGTTCGACGGCGCAGGCGGCGTTCAGCACCCGGCCGAGGTCGGCGGCCGTGCCGCCGGCCGCGCGGTGCCCCCAGTACACGAACGCGGGCCGCAGCCGCTTGCCGCCGTCCCGGGCGAACGCGGCGAGATGGCGGCGCACCAGGTCGACGCCCTCCTCGCCGAGGAAGCCCAGCCGGGCGAGCTCCTGGTCCAGCAGCTCGCCGAGGCGCTGGTCGACCAGGTGGCGCACCCGGCCGTTCCCTGCGCCGCCGGCCGGGGTGACGGTGTGCGAGGTCACGATTGTCATGCGTCCTGTCTCCTTCTCGGTACATAGGTCTTCGCGAAGGCATCCCCCGCCGGTTGCATCCGGCGGTCGGCGGATCGCGAAAGGATGGTCACGGGAGTGCCGGAAAAGGGTCCGGACCAGCGGGACGACCGTGACGATCACGAGGGAAGGGAACGGGGACGTTCGGTGAGTGAGGAAGAGGCCGGGTACGGCATCGGGGCCGTCTCGCGGCTGCTCGGCGTGCCCGCGCCCACGCTGCGCACCTGGAACCTGCGCTACGGGCTCGGCCCGAGCCGCCGCAGCGCCGGCGGCCACCGCCGCTACGACACCGCCGACCTGCACCGGCTGCGCGAGATGAAGCGGCTGATCGCCGAGGGCCTCCCGCCCGCGGAGGCCGCCCGCCACGCCCTCACCCTGACCTCCGAGGCGCCGAGGGAGCAGGCCGAGGCCGCTCCGCCGGCGACCCGGCGGCCCCCCGCGGAACCCGGGCCCGCCGGAGCCGGGGTCGCGTCGCTCGTGCGGGCGGCGTTCGTGCTGGACAGTCACGCCGTCACCCACCTGCTGGAGGCGTCGCTGGCGGCGCACGGGGTCCGGCCGACGTGGGAGCGTCTGGTCCTGCCCGCCTTCGACGCCGTCTGCCGCCGCCAGGACGACTCAGGCGCGGGCATCGACGTCGAGCACCTGCTCTCCGACCGCATCCTCGCGGCCCTGCACCGGCACACCGTCCGGCACACCGTCCGGCAGGCCGCCCCGGCGGGCCGCCGCCCCGTGCTGCTCGCCTGCGCCGAGGACGAGCAGCACACCCTCCCCGTGCACGCCCTGTCCGCCGCCCTGGCCGAGGAGGGCGTGGAGACCCGCGTCCTCGGCGCCCGCACCCCCTACGCCGCGCTGGCCCACGCGATGCGCCGGCTGCACCCGGCGGCGGTCTTCGTGTGGTCGCAGCAGGAGATCACCGGCGCGACCGCTCCCCTGGCCGCGCTGCCGCGGCTGCGCCCGGCGGCACGGCTGATCGTCGGCGGCCGGGGCTGGCGCGGGGCTCTTCCCGAGGGCGTGATCAGGGTAGATACCTTCCGCGAGGCGCTGTCCCAAGTCCGCGCGACGCTGCCTTGAGCGTGTCTTTCCCCCGATGACGTTGTGCCGTCCCTCTTCTGGCGCTATGAATAGGTTTTGAATAGGTTTTCCAGGCAAGCGGGACGGACCATGGGGAAGACTCCGACCATCAGCCAGCAGCGGCCCTCCGAGCGCGACGACGAGGAGACCCTGAGCGACAGCTACCGCGCGCACGCGCCCGCCCTCCGCTCCTACCTGCGCCGCTTCATCTCGCCCCAGGACGTGGACGACCTGCTCCAGGTCGTGTTCGCCGACGCCTGGCGCTCGCGCGAGCGCTACGACCCGTCCAGGAGCCAGGCCGCCTGGCTCTACGTGATCGCCCACCGCCGCGCCGTGGACCACCTGCGCGTCCGCCGCCCGTCCACGGTCCCGCTGGACGCCGCGGCCGAGGCGGCCGTGCCGACACAGCGCCCGGCCGACGACGAGCTGGCCGACCGGGACCGGATCCGCCGCGCCCTGGCCGAGCTCTCCCACGCCCAGCGGCAGGTCATCGAGCTCGCCTACTACGGCGAGCTGACCCAGCAGGAGATCGCCGAACGCCTCCGCGTCCCCCTGGGCACGGTCAAGGCCCGCACCTCGCGCGGCCTGCACAAGCTGTCGTCCCTGCTGGCGGCGGCCGAGGCCGCCTGACGCCCTCCGGAACGATGTTCCGAATTTTGGCCGGTATTCGTCACATTAGGTGACATGCCAACCGCTACGAACACGATCGGTGTGTTGACAAAGAGTCAACCCGTCGTTAGCCCGGTTTCTTCGCATCCGTACCTTGAAGTACATCTGCCCCATCGGCATAGTGGACGGACCTGTAAGGAGTAATCAGTCGTGACGGGCATCCTCGGGGGGCGACACCAACTCGCGGCTGCTCGGCGGAATTGGACATGATCGTATGAGTTCGCCCCCTCCGATCCGTGCCAAGCTGCTCCGGATCCTCTTACTCCCGCTGGTGTCGATGGCGGCACTGTGGGGCTTCATCGCCTACTCCAGCGTCCAGGAGATCGTGGACGTCTCGCAGACGCAGGACCGCTGGGAGGCCATCGGCTCGCCGGTGCTGCAGCTCATCATCGAGCTCCAGCGCGAGCGGCAGCTCTCCGCCGAGGCGCCGCGCAGCACCGGCTCGTACGCCCCGCTCATCGACCAGCGCCGCAACACCGACGCCAAGGTCGAGCGGCTGCGCGAGGTCATCGGCACCGTGGACGTCACCGAGAGCGGCGAGGAGACCCCCGCCCAGGTGCGCGCGCTGGTGCAGGCCCTCGACGGCCTCCAGTCGCTGCGCGCCTCGGCCGACGGCGGCGTCCTGGCCCCGCCGCTCACCATCATCGAGGCCTACAACAACCTCATCGCCGTCGCCAACCGGCAGTTCAACGACCGCGACGCGCTGAGCGACGTCTCCTCCTTCCGCTCGGTGCGCGGCATGGCGGCCTACGCGGCCACCGCCGAGTACCTGGGCCGCGAGCACGCCGTGCTCACCGCCACCATCGTCCACCGCCGGATGTCGCCCACCGACCGGGCCGCGTTCGTGGCCGCGTCGAGCAGCCGCCGGCTGGTCTTCGCCAACGCCGAGCGCGACGCCGGCCCCGAGCTGAAGGCCAACTACGACGAGCTCGTCGCCAGCCCGCAGTACCGGCGGCTGATCGAGACCGAGGACGAGCTGTTCAGCTGGGACACCGGCGGGCCGCCGCCGGTCGAGGCCGCCCAGTGGAAGGGCGACGCCGAGGCGCTGCTCGGCCTCATCAACCGGGGCACCCAGAGCGAGCTGGCCCGCGCCGCCGAGGAGGCCCAGTCGCAGAAGAGCGGCGCGTACTGGCGGATCGGGCTGGTGCTGCTCGCGGGGCTCGCCGCGATGCTGCTGTCGCTCGCGTTGTCGTACCGGTTCGGCCGCTCGCTCATCGCCGAGCTGCGCCGGCTCCAGGGCTCGGCCGTCGAGCTGGCCGAGCAGCGGCTGCCCCGCCTGGTGGAACGGCTGCGCCGCGGCGACGACGTGGACCCCGCCGCCGAGGCCCCTCCCCTCGACCCCGCCGAGACCGCCGAGGTGGACAGCGTCGTGGCCGCCTTCGCGGCCGTGCGCCGCACGGCGGTCGAGGCCGCGGTCGGGCAGGCGACGCTGCGCAAGGGCGTCGGCCAGGTGTTCCTCAACCTGGCGCGGCGCAACCAGGCGCTGCTGCACCGCCAGCTCGCGCTGCTCGACACGATGGAGCGCCGGGTGGACGAGCCCGAGACGCTGGAGGACCTGTTCAAGCTCGACCACCTCACCACCCGCATGCGGCGGCACGCCGAGAACCTCATCATCCTGTCCGACTCGGCCCCGGCCCGCCGCTGGCGCGACCCCGTGCCGCTGTTCGACGTCGTACGGGCGGCGGTCCTGGAGGTCGAGGACTACACCCGGGTCACCGTCGCGCCGATGCCGCAGGCCCCGATGCTGGTCGGGGCGGCGGTCACCGACGTCATCCACCTCGTGGCCGAGCTGGTGGAGAACGCCACCGTCTTCTCCCCGCCGGACACCTCCGTGCAGATCCGCGGCATCACCGCCGCCAACGGCTTCGCCCTGGAGGTGGAGGACCGCGGGCTCGGGCTGAACCAGGCCACGCTGGACGAGCTGAACGCGCGCCTCACCGAGCCGCCGGAGTTCGACCTCGCCGACAGCGACCGGCTCGGGCTCTTCGTGGTGTCCAGGCTGGCGGCCCGGCACGGCATCAAGATCTCCTTGCGGCGCTCCCCGTACGACGGGACGACCGCGATCGTGCTCCTGCCCGTCGGCCTGCTGGCCGGCATGGACGCCCCCGCGCGGCCGGCCGAGCCGGTGGGCGCGGGCCGGCCCATGCGGGCGCTCGACTCCGGGCCCGCCGAGTCGCGGCTCCGCGCGCCGGAGCCCCGCACGCCCCTCGACGCCGAGGTGCTCAACGGCCACCCGGTCCGGTTCCCCGACGCGCCCGGGGAGGCCCCCGAGGACGCCGGCGAGGACATCCCCGAGAACACTCCCGAGGAGAAGGCGGTGGCGGAGGAGCCGGCGAGGCCCGAGCGCGGCACCTGGTTCGACGCCGCCTCCCCCGCGCGGCCCGCTCCGGCCGTCCCGCCGGGCCCGCCTCCCGGCTGGAGCGTCACCGTTCCGCCGCAGGACGCCGACGAGGACCTGGACGGGCTGCCCATGCGGGTCCCGCAGGCCAGCCTCGCCCCTCAGCTCCGCACCGCGAGACGTACCCAGGCGCGCGGCGTCTCCGTACGCTCGCCGGAGGAGCTCGCACAGCTCATGTCGTCCATGCAGCAAGGCTGGCAGCAAGGACGCCGCCTGGCCGACGAGCCGCATGGACAAGACGTGTGGAACCGAAAGGACGACCATCCCGATGCCCGACCCCAGAAGTGAACTGAGCTGGCTCCTCGACGACCTCACCCAGCGCGTCCCCGGCATCAGGCACGCCATCGTGCTGTCCGCCGACGGGCTCGCCATGGGCGGCTCCCGTGACCTGACCCGCGAGGACGCCGAGCACCTGTCCGCCATCTCCGCCGGCAGCCACAGCCTCGCCATGGGCGCGGGCCGGCATTTCGGCCTGGGCGGCGTACGGCAGACGATCATCGAGATGGAAGGGGGCTTCCTGTTCGTCACCGCCGCGGGCCAGGGGGCCAGGCTGGCGGTGCTCGCGGCGGCCGACGCCGAGCTGGGCATGGTCACGTACGAGATGGCGCTGATGGTCAAGAGGGTCGGCGAGCACCTCTCCGCGCAGCCGAGGGGAGCGGCACCGGCACCCGCCTGGAACGGCGCGAGACCGTGACAGGAGAGGATCCCGGCCCCCTGATCCGGCTGTTCGGGCTGACCGGGGGCCGGGCGCGCCCGCAGGGGGAGACGTTCGACCTGGTGGCCATCGTCGCGACGGTCGCCGGCTCGCACGAGTTCGCGGACCTGATCCCCGAGCACCGCGCCGTGCTGTCGCTGTGCCGCCGGCCCACGCCGGTGGCCGACGTCGCGGCGCACCTCAGGCTGCCGCTCAACATCACCCGGGTGATCCTGGGCGATCTGCGGCGCGAGGGCCTGGTCACCATCGAACGCCCGCGCCCGGTGGCGCAGACGATCGACGAACGTATCTACAGGGAAGTGCTCCATGGGCTACGCAGCCTCTGAGCCGGGGGCGACGGCCGTCGCCTCGGCCTTGGCCATCAAGATCCTCATCGCGGGCGGGTTCGGCGTCGGCAAGACGACCATGGTCGGCACGATCAGCGAGATCCGCCCCCTGCACACCGAGGAGCTGCTGAGCGAGCGCGGCGTCGGGGTGGACGACCTGTCGGGCGTGGAGTCCAAGACCACCACCACCGTGGCGCTCGACTTCGGCCGCATCACGATCCGCGACGGGCTGTGGCTGTACCTGTTCGGGACGCCGGGGCAGGACCGGTTCTGGTTCATGTGGGACGAGCTGGCGCTCGGCGCGCTCGGCGCGGTGGTGCTGGCCGACACCCGCCGCCTCCAGGAGTGCTTCCCCGCCGTGGACTACTTCGAGCAGCGCGGCATCCCGTTCGTGGTGGGGGTGAACTGCTTCGACGGGGCCCGCAGGTACGATCCCGACAAGGTGCGGCGGGCGCTCGGGCTGAGCGAGACGACCCCGATCGTGCTGTGCGACGTGCGGCGGCGCGAGTCGGTCAAGGAGGTGCTGACCACGCTCGTCACGTACGCGGTGGAGGGCGCCCGTCCGGCGGCGGGGCGGCGATGAGCGGGTAGCCGCCCCGCCGGGTAGTGGCCGCGGATGTTCGACGACTTCGCGACCGACGTGATCGACGTGGGCGAGACGGAGCTGTACGTCCGGCACGGCGGCTCCGGCAGCCCGCTGCTGCTCCTGCACGGCCATCCGCGCACGCACGCGACCTGGCACCGCGTCGCCCCTCTCCTGTCCCCCCACCACTACGTGGTCTGCCCGGACCTGCGCGGCTACGGCCGCTCCGGCAAGCCGCCCACGACCCCCGACCACGCCCCCTACGGCAAGCGCGCGATGGCGCGGGACCTGGTCGCCCTCATGCGGGCGCTCGGCCACGACCGCTTCGCCGTGGCGGGGCACGACCGGGGCGCGTACGTGGCCCACCGCCTGGCCGCCGACCATCCCGGCGAGGTCGCCCGCCTGGTCGTGATGGACGCGATCCCCATCGGCGAGGCGCTGGCCCGCGCCGACGCGCGGTTCGCGGCGGCCTGGTGGCACTGGTTCTTCCTCGGCCAGACCGACAAGCCGGCGGAGCACCTCATCAACGCCGACCCCGACGCCTGGTACGGGGCCACGGAGGAGCAGATGGGGCCGGAGGCGTACCTGGACTTCCGCCGCGCCGTCCACGACCCGGTCACGGTCCACGCCATGTGCGAGGACTACCGGGCGGGCCTGACGGTGGACCGGGCCGCCGACGACGCCGACCGGGCGGCGGGCCGCCGCGTCGCCTGCCCGACGCTGTTCCTCTGGTCGTCGCGGGACGACATGGAGGACCTGTACGGCGATCCGCTGGCCATCTGGCGCACCTGGGCCGACGACGTGACCGGCCATCCGATCGAGAGCGGCCACCACATGGCCGAGGAGGCTCCCGAGGAGCTGGCTGCGGCCTTACTGGGCTTCTTGAAGCACTGATCGCCCTTCTGCGTCCTTCGGCACATCCGGAAATTCCCGGCGGGGCGGCCGTGTTCCCCGGACATGCACAATGCTTTCGCGGACGAGAACGTCATCCGCCGGCTCCTCACCGGGACGCGGACGTGGGCCTTCGTCGGGCTGTCGGACAACCCGGGGCGCACGGCGTACGACCAGGCGGGCCTGCTCCAGGCGCGCGGCAAACGGATCATCCCCGTCCATCCGGCCGCCGCGACCGTGCTCGGTGAGCCGGGGTACGCCTCGCTGGCCGAGGTGCTGGAGAAGGTGGACGTGGTCGCGATCTACCGGCGCGCCGAGCACGCGGGGCGGGCCGTGGACGAGGCCGTCGCGATCGGGGCGGGGGCGGTGTGGCTGCCTCTCGGCGTCGTGGACGAGGCCGCCGCGCGGCGGGCTCGGGAGGCCGGGCTCGACGTGGTGATGGACCGCTGCCCCGGCGTCGAATGGGCGCTCCGCCGCACCCCCTGACCGGGTCAGGCCGGCCGGCCGCCCCGTTCCCTGCGGATCACGCGGGTGGCCTCGCCGCGGTCGTCGGGGAGCCGCGGCGGGGCCGACACCCGGCCGTCCTCGTGGCGCACCTCGGCGTGGGCGCGTGAGACCGGCGGCATGGGTAACTCCCATTCCCTAGCCATTGAACTTGAGTCATGCCGTTCGATCGTGAGACCGGATGAGGGGATTTTCCACTGAAAATTACTCACAGCAGAGAATCCGCAGGTTTGTGAGGGGTACGTGACTTTTCGGCCTTCCGGAGGGAGTGCGTCACCATGATCACGTTGCGCCTCACGGCAGCCCGGGCATGCCTGCTGCTGCCGAACTGGCCCGGCCCGTCCCCGGGTCCGGACGACGCGTCCGACCAGGGCCGGCGGCGGCGCCGCCGCCGCCGTCGCTGAGCCCGTCGCTGGGCCGCCGGGTCACTTCCAGGGGAGTCTGCGTCCCTTGTAGACGGGGTACCTGGTCTCCCAGTACTTCCAGCCCTCGAAGCGGGCCGGCACGTTCGCGATGCCCGAAGCGATCTCGACCTCCCGGCACGTGCTCAGCACCGACCACGCCGACCAGCCGATCCGGTAGCCGAACACCCGGTACCACAGGTTGCCGTACATCCCCGGGCTGATCTCGCGGGTGTACTCGTGCCCCGCGAACACCATGTGACGCTCCTCCAGGTGCGGGATGCCGTTCTTGCGCAGCGCGCGGATCACCTCTCCGGGCTCGATCGGGTTGGTGGTCTGGACCCGCTCCTTCTCCGTCTCCAGGAACGCGAGCACCTCGTGCTCCCTCGTCACCGACACCGTCATCTGGCCGCCGGGGCCGTCGGTGAAGCGGGTGCGCGGAAGGAAGAAGTTGCGCGGCGAGAGGTGCCCGCGCTTGAAGAAGATCCGCGGTGTGCACACGCCTTTGTCATGATCGTGGATGTGCTGGGTGCGGCGGCGGTGGTCACGGTTCTCGTCGTCCGTGTCGTCGCCCGCCCACGCCACCGGAGCCAGGGCGACGGCAAGGACGACCGAGAGCGAGCCGCGGACGGCGGTTGTCCGCATAACGCGGCGAAGGTGAATGGGCGCGAGCATATGCCGTTCCTTTCGGAAATACCTGCTGCACGATGCTCGCAGGAGCCGCGAAACACACCCCATCGCCACACCGGAGCCGAATATCCCATACCCGGCAAGAAATGGTGAAGAAGTATTGAACCCGGGCCGGCGGCGCCGTACGGGTACCATGCCTGCATGCCGCCCACCCGCGAACACGCCGAGCTGAAGCTGCGGCCGCTGCCGCAGGCGGGCCGGTCGCTCGCCGAGCAGGTGATCTCCGAGGTGCGCAGGGCGGTGCACACCGGCGCGATGGTCCCGGGCCGGCTCTACTCCGTCTACCAGGTGGCCGAGCAGCTCAACGTCTCCCGCAGCCCGGTGCGCGAGGCCATGCTGCGCCTGGCGGAGGCCGGGCTCGTGCAGGTCGAGCGCAACCGCGGGTTCCGGGTCGTGCTGCCGCACCCGCGCGAGATCGTCGAGATCTTCGGGGTCCGGCTCGCGCTGGAGCTGCCCGCCGTGCGGCGCGCGGCGGGGGCCGGGCCCGCAGGGCTGGGCGCGGCGCTGCGGGAGACGATGCGGCGGATGGCGGCGGCGGTCGAGGCCGCCGACGAGGAGCTGTTCTTCCAGCTCGACCAGGCGCTGCACGACCGCGTCCTCGCCGCGGCGGGCAACGGGCGGGCCCGCGCGATCGTCGGCGACCTGCGCGACACCATGCGCATCCTCGGCACCTCCACCGACGACGCCTCCCGCACGCTGCGGCAGGTGCACGAGGAGCACGAGCCGATCGTGGCGGCGGTGGCCGCGGGCGACGCCGGGGGCGCGGTGCGGGCGATGCGCGCCCACCTGACCAACACCGGGCTCATCCTCGCCGGGCAGGCGGCCCGCGCCCAGGGCGAGCCGGTGGACGTGGCCGCACTGTGGGCCGCCGTGGTCGAGGAGCCCCCGCCCAGCTGACCCCGCCCAGCTGACCCCGCCCGGCTGACTGGGCCCGGCTGACTGGGCCCGGCTGACTGGGCCCGGCTGACTGGGCCCGGCTGACTGGGCCCGGCTAGCTGAGCTCGCCGGGCAGGCCCAGTTCCTCCCGCACGCGGGCCAGCGACTCGGCACGGATCGCGGCGTACAGCTCGTACGGGTCGTGCAGGGTCCGCCCCAGCACCCCGGCCAGCTCGTCGGGCCCGAGGTCGGCGCCGGCCGCCGTGACGTCCTTGGCCCCGTCGGAGGTGAGGTTCGACTGGAAGATGCCGGCCGCCGAACGCGGCAGGAAGTCCTCGTACACGATGGGCCGCGCGCTCACCCAGCCGCCGGCCAGCAGCTCGGCGAGCCCGGCCGGAGGCGGTCCCGAGGGCCGGTCCGCGGCGGTGTGGAAGGTGAAGTACGCGAGGTCCCGCGCCGCCAGCTCCGCCTCGGTGCCCGGCACCCGCGCCTCCCACAGCCCGGCGGCCACGGCGTTGCGTTCCTCCGCGTCCACCCGCCGCCCGGCGAGGGCGTCGTCCAGCGCGGCGGCCAGCTCGTCGTAGAGCGCCCGCCCGGCCGGGGTCACCGCGATCCCCCGCGCCTCGACCTCGCCGAAGCGCACCCGCAGGTCGTCCTCGGCGATCCGGCCGTCGTCCTCGCGGAACAGCCGGGGTTCGGCGAGCGCGCGGAAGGAGGTCTGGCGCAGCAGCAGGTCGGGGCCGGACCAGCGGGGCGGGCCCTGGATGGCGTCGATCATGGTGATGCCGCGCCCGGACATGCGGGCGTAGAGCGCGTCGATGTCGAGCACGCGCGGGGTCAGGTGGTTGACGTGCGTGCTCGGGACGCCGCCGATGTCGGCGGCCACGGAGGAGACCCGTTCCAGCTCGGCGTACCAGCCGCGCGAGACCGGCTCGCGCGACAGCTCGAACGAGCGCGTGGCGAGTGTCAGGAACTCCTCGGCCGCCGCGTCGTCCAGCCCGCCCTCGGCCTCGGCGCGGTCGGCCAGCTCCAGCAGCCGCGGCGGGAACAGCCGCCGGGCGCCGAGGAACGCCTCCAGCCTCCGCCGCAGGTCCTCGCCGAAGAACCGCCGGTCGCCGGTGACCAGCATGGACGTGAAGACACGGAACGGGTTGGCGGCCAGCTCGGCGGCGGTCACGGGCCGGAACGCCGTCGAGACCACCGGCACCGAGCTGCCCGCCGCCTCCCGCAGGTCGTAGAAGCCGACCGGGCGCATCCCCATCGCGCCGAAGATCCGCGCGACCTGGGCCAGCTCGGCGGGGGTGCCGACGCGGATCGCGCCGTGCCGCTCGGCGGTGACCCGGCCGATCGAGCCGAGCCGTTCGGCGTCCGCGCCCGTCCGGGCCAGGACCTCGCGGTTCACCTCCTGGGCGACCTCGACGAGCGTGGTGTAGGCGGGGACCTCGGCGCCGTACATGGCCGACAGGCGCCGGGCGAAGGCCGCCCGCAGCGCGGTCGCGTCCATCATCATGCCGTCCCTTCTCGCGGTCCTGCTGAGCTGGCATGGTACAGGGGTCGCATGTAACATGCTACGCATGGACCGAGCCGCGGCTCTCGCGAGCGACCTGCGCCGGCGCGGCGTCGCCGACGTGCTGACCGACGGCACCACGCGCGCGGTCCACTCCTCCGACGCCTCCCTCTACCGGGTGCCGCCCCTGCTGGTCGCCCGGCCCAGGACCGCCGAGGACGTCCAGGCCGCCGTCGAGCTGTGCGCCCGGCACGAGATCCCGCTGACGGCGCGCGGCGCGGGCACCTCGATCGCCGGCAACGCCGTCGGCCCCGGCCTGGTGCTCGACTTCAGCCGGCACATGGACCGGGTGCTCGCCCTCGATCCCGAGACCCGCACGGCGGTGGTCCAGCCCGGCGTGGTCCAGGCGGCGCTCCAGCGGGCGGCGGCCCCGTACGGGCTGCGCTTCGGCCCCGACCCCTCCAGCCACACCCGCTGCACGATCGGCGGGATGATCGGCAACAACGCCTGCGGCTCGCGCGCCCTCGGCTACGGCCGCACCTCCGACAACGTGACGGCGATCAAGGCCGTCGCCGGCGACGGCACGCCGCTGGACCTGCCCGGCCAGGCCGGACCGGCCGCGCTGCGCGACCTCGTGGCGGCGAACCTGGCGACGATCCGCACCGAGTTCGGCAGGTTCGGCCGCCAGGTGTCCGGCTACGCGCTGGAGCACCTGCTGCCGGAGAACGGCTTCGACGTGACCCGGCTGCTGGTCGGCAGCGAGGGCACGCTCGCCGTGCTCACCGAGGCGACGGTCCGGCTGGTCGCCGATCCCGCGCACCGCGCGCTGGTCGTGCTCGGCCACGCCGACATCGCCGAGGCCGGGGACGCCGCGCCCGGCGTGCTCGCCTTCCTGCCCACCGCGTGCGAGGGCCTCGACGCCCGCATCGTGGACGTGGTCCGCGCCCGCCGCGGCCCCGGCGCGGTGCCGCCGCTGCCGGGCGGGGCCGCCTGGCTGTTCGCCGAGATCGCCGGCGACGACCCGGCCGAGGTGCGCGAACGGGCCGCCCGCCTGGCCGCCGGCCACCCGGACGCGCTCGTCGTCACCGACCCTGCCGAGGCCGCGGCGCTCTGGCGGATCAGGGAGGACGGCGCGGGCCTGTCCGGCCGCAGCCCGGCCGGGCGGCCGGCGCACGCCGGCTGGGAGGACGCCGCGGTGCCGCCCGCGATGCTCGGCCGCTACCTGCGCGACTTCGAGGAGCTGATGGCCGGGCACGGGCTGACCGGCCTGCCGTACGGGCACTTCGGCGACGGCTGCCTGCACATCAGGATCGACCTGCCGCTCGACCGGCCCGGCGGGCGTGAGGTGCTGCGCGAGTTCCTGGTCGCCGCCGCCACGCTCGTCGCCGGCTACGGCGGCTCGCTGTCCGGCGAGCACGGCGACGGCCGCGCCAGGAGCGAGCTGCTGCCGCTCATGTACTCCCCCGCCGCGATCCGCCTGTTCGAGCAGGTGAAGGGCGTCTTCGACCCGGCCGGGACGCTCAATCCCGGCGTGCTCGTCCGGCCCCGCCCGTTCGACGCCGACCTGCGCGTGCCCGCCGCCCGTCCGGCCCCCGGCCCGCTCGCCCTGGCCTACCGGCACGACGGCGGCGACTTCACCCAGGCGGTGCACCGCTGCACCGGCGTGGGCAAGTGCCGGGCCGACAACACCGGGACCGGCGGCGTCATGTGCCCCTCCTACCTGGCGACCAGGGAGGAGAAGGACTCCACCCGGGGCCGGGCGCGCGCCCTCCAGGAGATGCTGAACGGCGGGGACGTCTCGGGCGGCTGGCGTTCGCCCGAGGTGCACGAGGCCCTGGACCTGTGCCTGGCGTGCAAGGGCTGCGCCTCCGACTGCCCGACCGGCGTGGACATGGCGGCGTACAAGGCGGAGGTGCTGCACCAGAGCTACCGGGGGCGGCTGCGCCCGGCCTCGCACTACGCGCTGGGCCGGCTGCCGCTGTGGGCGCGGCTGGCGTCCCGGATGCCGCGCGCGGTCAACGCGGCCCTGCGCGCGCCCGCGCTGCGCCGCCCGGCGCTCGCGCTGGCGGGGGTGGACGCCCGGCGCACGCTGCCCGCGTTCGCGCCGCGCACGTTCCGCTCCTGGTTCGCGCGCCGGCCGCGGCCGGCGGCGGGCGAGTCGGTGCTGCTGTTCGTGGACACCTTCACCGACCACTTCGCGCCCGAGGTCGGCCGGGCCGCCGTCGCCGTGCTGGAGGCGGCCGGCTACGCGCCCCGCGTCACCGCGCGGCGCGGCTGCTGCGCGCTGACCTGGATCTCCACCGGCCAGCTCGACCAGGCCCGGCGTATCCTCGGCCGGACCGTGCGCGACCTCGCGGCGGAGGCCGGGGACGGCGTGCCGATCGTGGGCCTGGAACCGTCCTGCACGGCGGTCCTGCGCTCGGACGCCCTGGAGCTGCTGGACGAGGCCGCCGCCGCGCCGGTCGCCCGCGCCACCAGGACCCTCGCCGAGCTGCTGACCGCCACCCCCGGCTGGCGGCCGCCGCCGCTGGACGACGTGCGCGTGGTGGCGCAGCCGCACTGCCACCACCACGCCGTCATGGGCTGGGAGCCGGACCTGCGGCTGCTGCGGGAGGCGGGCGCCGAGGTGCGCAGGCTCGGCGGCTGCTGCGGTCTCGCCGGCAACTTCGGCGTCGAGAAGGGCCACTACGAGGTGTCGGCGGCGGTCGCCGGGCAGCAGCTCCTGCCCGCGCTGGGAGAGGCCGCGCCCGACGCGGCCGTGCTCGCCGACGGCTTCTCCTGCCGCACCCAGATCGCCGACCTGTCCCCCAGGCGCGGCGTCCACCTGGCTCAGCTCCTGGCCGACCGGCTCACGCCAGAAAGGACCTGATCGATGGGACGAGAACTGCCCCGGCGCGCCTCGGCGGTCGTCATCGGCGGCGGCGTCATGGGGGTCAGCATCGCGTACGAGCTGGCCGCGGCCGGGGTGCGCGACGTGGTGCTGCTCGACAAGGGGCCACTCGGCTCCGGCTCCACCTGCAAGGCGGCCGGAGGCGTGCGGGCGCAGTTCTCCGACCGGGTCAACATCGAGCTGGCCGTGCGCAGCCTGGAGACGTTCGAGCACTTCGCCGAACGCTTCGGGCAGGAGATCGACCTGCACCGCCCCGGCTACCTGTTCCTGCTGGACGCGCCGGAGGCGGTCGCGGAGTTCGAGCGCAACGTCGCCGTCCAGAACGACCTCGGCGTGCCCAGCCGGATGATCTCGGTGCGCGAGGCCGCCGAGCTGTCGCCGCTCATCGCCACCGACGGGCTGCTCGCCGCCGCCTTCTCCCCCAGTGACGGCCACTGCACGCCCGAGTCCGTGGTGCTCGGGTACGCGGGCGCGGCCCGGCGGCTCGGCGCGCGGCTGCTGCCCGGCTGCGCGGCGACCGGCATCGAGCTCGCGGACGGGGCCGTCACGGCGGTGCTGACCGAGGGCGGCAGGATCGAGACCGGCACCGTGATCTGCGCGGCCGGGGCCTGGTCGCGCGAGGTGGGGGCGTGGGCGGGCGTGGACCTGCCGGTGACGCCGCTGCGCCGGCAGATCCTGGTGACCGAGCCGGTGCCCGATCTGCCGCCGACCGCGTTCACCATCGACTTCGGCACCACCTTCTACTTCCACCGGGAGGGGCCGGGGCTGCTGCTCGGCATGTCCGACCCGGACGAGACGCCCGGCTTCAAGCTCGACCGCTCCGACGCCTGGCTGCCGCGCCTCGGCGAGGCCATGGCCCGCCGCGCGCCCGCGCTGATGGAGACCGGCATCGCCACCGGCTGGGCCGGCCTGTACGAGGTGACGCCCGACCACAACGCGCTCATCGGCGTCGCCCCCGGCGTCGAGCGGTTCCTCTACGCGACCGGCTTCTCCGGCCACGGCTTCCTCATGGGCCCGGCGGTCGGCGAGGTGGTGCGCGACCTCTACCTGGGGCGGGAGCCGTTCACGGACGTGTCCGGCTTCGACGCGCGCCGCTTCGCGCGGTCCGCGGCCCGTCCCGAGCTCAACATCGTGTGATTCACGGACAAGAAGGAGCCTTTCCCATGGTGACGACGCTGCCGAGCGCCGCCGAGCTGGCCGCGACCGCGCGGGAGACCGCGAAACGCTGCGGGGTGGACGTGGACGCCCTCGGCGCCGGCGTCACCACGGTCTCGCCGGTCAACGGCGCGCCGCTGGCCCGCGTCGGCTGGGCCGGCCCCGAGGCGGTGAACGAGGCCGTCGCGCGGGCGCGTGCCGCGTTCCTGGCCTGGCGGGTGACGCCCGCGCCGGTGCGCGGCGCGCTGGTGAAGCGGTTCGGCGAGCTGCTGACGGCGCACAAGGCCGACCTGGCGACGCTGGTCAGCCTGGAGGTCGGCAAGATCACCTCCGAGGCGCTGGGCGAGATCCAGGAGATGATCGACATCTGCGACTTCGCCGTGGGCCTGTCCCGCCAGCTCTACGGCCGCACGATCAGCTCGGAACGGCCCGGCCACCGGCTCATGGAGACCTGGCATCCGCTGGGCGTGGTCGGCGTCATCAGCGCCTTCAACTTCCCGGCCGCGGTGTGGTCGTGGAACACCGCCATCGCCCTCGTCTGCGGCGACCCCGTCATCTGGAAGCCGTCCGAGCTGGCGCCGCTGACCGCGCTGGCCTGCTCGGCGCTGCTCGACCGGGCCGCCGCCGAGCAGGGCGCGCCCGCGCACCTCGGCCAGGTCCTGCTCGGCGGGCCCGACCTCGGCGAGGCGCTGGTCGACCATCCCGGGATCGCGCTGGTCAGCGCCACCGGCTCGACCCGGATGGGCCGTGAGGTCGGGCCGCGCGTGGCCGCCAGGTTCGGCCGCGCGCTGCTGGAGCTCGGCGGCAACAACGCCGCCGTGGTGTGCCCGTCGGCGGACCTGGACCTCGCGGTGCGGGGCATCGTGTTCTCGGCGGCGGGCACGGCGGGCCAGCGGTGCACCACGATGCGGCGGGTCATCGCGCACACCTCTGTCGTGGACGCCCTGACCGAGCGGCTGGCGGACGCCTACGCGCGGCTGCCGATCGGCAACCCGCTCGCCGCCGGCACGCTCGTGGGGCCGCTCATCTCGGGGCGGGCGTACGAGGCCATGACGGAGGCGCTGCGGGAGGCGCGCGAGCAGGGCGGCACGCTGGTCGCCGGGGGCGGGCGGCGCCTCGCCGACCAGGCGCCGGACGCCTACTACGCCGAGCCGGCGCTGGTCCGGGTGGGCGGGCAGGTGCCGGTCGTGACGCGCGAGACGTTCGCCCCCATCCTGTACGTGATGCCGTACGAGCAGCTGGAGGAGGCGATCGCGCTCAACAACGCGGTGCCGCAGGGGCTGTCGTCCAGCATCTTCACCCGCGACCAGGGCGAGGCCGAGCTGTTCCTGTCTCCCGAGGGCTCCGACTGCGGCATCGTCAACGTCAACATCGGCACCTCGGGCGCGGAGATCGGCGGCGCGTTCGGCGGCGAGAAGGAGACCGGGGGCGGCCGGGAGTCAGGGTCGGACGCGTGGCGCGGCTACATGCGGCGCGCCACGAACACGATCAACTACTCCGGTGAGCTGCCGCTGGCCCAGGGCGTCGAGTTCACCGTCTGACCGGCCGGAGTGCCGGTCAGGAGGCACGCAGGCGGTCCGGGACCGGAGTCAACGCCTCACGGACGGTAGGGTGCGGGTCATGGCGAGCAGCGAGCCGAAGAAGCGCATGCCCGGCACGGCCCGCCGGGCCCGGATCATCGAGGCCGCTCTTGGCGTCTTCGCCGCGCGCGGCTACCACGCCGGCGCCATGGAGGAGATCGCCTCCGCCGCCGGGGTGACCAGGTCGGTGCTCTACGACCACTTCCCGTCCAAGCGGGTGCTGCTGATCACCGTCCTCCAGGAGCAGAACGCCCGGCTCGTGGCCCACGTCGGCGCCCGCATCACGGGCAGCGGGTCGCCGGGCAGGCGGCTGCGCGCCACGCTGGACGCCTACTTCAGCTTCGCCCAGGACCGCCCGGCCGCCCGCCGGCTGCTGTTCGACCACACCGACGAGGACGACCCCGAGATCAAGGCGGTGCGCTGGGGCATCAGGGAGGCCCGCACCCGCTCGGTGGCCGTCATGCTGGGCCGCGACCTGCGCACCCTCGGCCTCGAACCGGACAGCGAAGTCGCCCAGGCGGTGGTCGAGCTGCTGATCTCCGGCACCGACGGCCTGGCCCAGTGGTGGGAGCGGCACCCGTCGGTGCCGCGCGACCAGCTCGTGGAGGCGGCCATGCTCGTGCTCTGGAACGGCCTGTCCACGCTGCCCAGTCGTGAGGCGCGCTGACCCCTCTCGCCTCGTACCGGCCGTGACCCATATCCATCTCGGCATGTCTTGAGGAACTTGGTCATCCGCGTACGTACCTCCAAACGGCAACTATTCGGTTTCAGGAGGTACGTCATGCACCGCAGAGTCGCCCTGCTCTCCGCCGCCGCGGTCGCCGTGGCCGGCGCCCTCGTCCCGGCGGCCTCGGCCCAGGCGTCCAGCACCACGACCGGCACCACCAGCGGCGCCACCAGCGGCCTCGACCGCAACCCCGTCGGCTGGGCGGGCGCGGACTCGGCGTCGGAGCGCAGGACCGTCCTGTCGTACTGGACGCCCCAGCGCATGCTGGCCGCCCAGCCGTTGGACACGCCCGCGGTCCGCCGCTCCGGCGGATCGGGACCCACCCAGGGAACCCCCTGGGCGACCCGCGGCGCGTCGTTCACCCCGGCGCAGGGCCGCTCGTACGCGGTGCGCCCGGTGTCGGCCCAGCGCCCGGCCGAGGTGCTGCAGAACAGCCCCGGCCTGCGCTGGACCGACGGCGGCGCGGTGATCCGCACCGTCGGCCGGGTCTTCTTCACCACGGCGGACGGCCGCAACTCCGCCTGCTCGGGCACGGCGGTCACCAGCGCCAACGAGAGCGTCGTGATGACCGCGGGGCACTGCGTGAAGCTGAACGGGGCCGCGCACCGCAACTGGGTGTTCGTGCCCGGCTTCGACAACGGCCGCCGCCCGTTCGGGACCTGGGTGGCCACCACGCTGCTGACCACCCAGCAGTGGAACGCGAACGAGAACATCAACTTCGACGTCGCCGCCGCCGTGGTCGCGCCGCTCCAGGGGCGCTCGCTCACGGACGTCGTGGGCGGGCAGGGCGTGGCGTTCAACCAGCCGAGGAGACGGCAGATGTTCTCCTTCGGCTATCCGGCGGCGGCCCCGTTCAACGGCTCGCGGCTCATCTACTGCAGCGGGCGGTCCTTCGACGACACGGTGCAGACCAGGGATCTCGGGCTGCGTTGCGACATGACCGGCGGGTCCAGCGGCGGCCCGTGGTTCGCGGGCTTCGACGGCTCCACCGGGCAGGGCTGGCTCACCTCGGTCAACAGCTTCAAGTACGACTTCGCGCCGAACTTCATGTTCGGCCCGTTCTTCGGCAACGAGGCGATGGCCGTCTACCGCGCGGCGCAGAACGTCGGCGCCCAGTGACCCCCCACCCGGCCACGCCGTGTGGGCCCGGCCGCACGGGGTAGGACCGGGGAGGCCGGCGGGTCAGTCCTGGAGGGCCTTGCGCAGCTTGGCCAGCACGGCGCGCAGGATGCGGGAGACGTGCATCTGCGAGATCCCGAACTCGGCCGCGATCTCGGACTGGGTCATGTTGCCGTAGAAGCGCATCAGCAGGATGTTGCGCTCCCTCTCCGGCAGGGCGTCGATGAGCGGCTTGACCGCGTGCGCGCCCAGCATGTTGTCCAGCGCGTCGTCCTGGGCGGGGATGAAGTCGCCCAGGTCGGCCGCGTCCTCCTCGCCGCCGACCGGCGCGTCCAGCGACAGCGTGTTGTACGCCGACGACGCGTCGAGGGTGAGCAGCACGTCCTCCTCGGAGATGCCCATCTTCGCGGCCAGCTCGGCGACGGTCGGCGAGTGGCCGAGGGTCTGGGTCAGCTCGGCGGTGGCCTTGTTCAGCTCAAGCCGGCGCTCCTGGTAGACGCGCGGCACCCGGATGGCCCAGGTGCGGTCGCGGAAGTGGCGCTTGACCTCGCCGACCATGGTGATCATCGCGTAGCCGCGGAACTCGTGCCCGAGCTCGGGGTCGAAACCGTTGATGGCCTTCATCAGGCCGACGTACGCGGCCTGACGCAGGTCCTCCATGGGCTCACCGCGGTGGTAGTAGCGACGGGTGACCTCGTTGACCAGGCCGCTGTACATGTCCACAAGACGCTCGCGGATCCGCACCTGGTGCAGGTCGGAGGTCTCGGGCCGGTTCATCTCGACCAGAAGCTGCTCGGCCGTCATCTCTTCGAGTGCGATGTCCAGGACTGCCATCTGATACTCCGAGAGTAGATCTGAGGCGCCCCTGCTGACGGCAAAAAAGCCCAGGCAGAGGCACACCACGTTTTTCGCGTGAGCTGAAGCCCTCTGCTGGACTTCGTGAAGGGAGATTCCCAACTAGTTCTGTTTTATCACGGTTCGAGGTAACGAAACCATCACAACCGATCTCGTCCTTGTTGGGACTGAGCCCATCCTACCCCCGGCAGGCCAAGGAAAGGCAAGACCACGGGCGCGGACGTCCCGGCTAGGGGGTGTCCTCGGACGACAGGTCGTGCTGGGTGAACATGTCGATGAGCAGGCGGACCGGCAGGTTGGCCTCGGTCGGATAGCGGAAGGCCAGGTCGAGGTTGAGGCTGTAGTGGTTGCGCCGGCCCACGCGCTCGCGCGCCAGGTAGCCGGCGTCGTGCAGGTCGGACACGATGCCCTGCACCGCCCGCTCGGTGATGCCGATGCTGGCCGCGATGTCACGCAGCCGCGCCTCCGGGTTCCGTGCGATCTCCAGCAGGACCCGGGCGTGATGGGTGAGGAAGGTCCAGGTGGAGGGACGTTCCCGCGAGGCGCTCACCTGATCACATGCTCCCGGCTCGGGCGGTGCCCCAGCCCTGTTCAACGAGACTTGAGGCTCTTCTCCGGAAGATCCTATAACGAACTCTCTTTCCGGTATCAGATCGCGGCCGAGTCTCCTGGGGCCGCCGATGTTTCCGTAGCCGCAGCGCGGTAACACCTTCTTCCGGGACCGAAAGGAGATCCGCATGGAGCGACCGGCGACCGACACGGGCACCAGGCACGTTTCCTGCACCCCCGCTCCGGCCGACCAGCTCTTCGAGATCACCGTGCTCGACCTCGCCGACGGCGACGGCGACGGCCAGGGCGGCTGGCGCACGATCGGCTGGGGCGTCGACCGCCGGCATGCCGACAGCATCGCCGAGTCGTTCGTCACCCGGCCCCTCCGCCCGTACGCGGCCGCGCGCATCCGCCACAACGGCCACCTGGTGGGCGAGCACCGCCGCCCCGGCTAGGTGCGGGGGTCCTGGGCGGACCCCCGCGAGGTCGTCAGGTGCCGTCGATCAGGCGGACGGCGAGGTCCGGGCTGAACTGTCCGGCCGGCGTGCCCGGGGCGATGCCGCAGTTGCCGTCGGAGTCACCGGGGACCTTCACCCACAGCAGCATCTCCGTGCCGCTGTCGCCGCCGAGCTGGGCGGGCGTGCCGAGCTGGCGACCGGCCGGGTTGCACCACTCGCCGTTGGAGCCCTTGCCGTTGCGGCTGGTGTCGATCACCCACTTCGCCCCGCCGCCGAGAGCCGCGTTGACCGAGGACGCGTAGGTGGCCGACTGGGCCGTCGGGTAGTAGTTGGAGACGTTCACGGCGAAGCCGCGGATGTTGCCCACGCCCGCGTTGCCGAGCCGCGTCGCCATCGTCCCGGCCGCGACCCAGCCGGCGTTGCCCGCGTCGAGGTAGGCCCAGGTGTTGGGGGCGCGGTCCCGGAACTGCTCGGTCGCGTACGTCAGCATGCGGTTGCGCGCCTGGACGGCGGCGTCGTCCATGCAGGCGAAGTCGCCCAGGGAGTCGGGCTCGATGATCACGACGGCGGGCCGGTCGCCGATGCCGGACGCGAACGCGGACACCCAGGTCCTGTACTCCGCCTCGCTGCCGGCCCCTCCCCCGGAGTGCCCGCCACAGGCGTCACGGCCGGGAATGTTGTACGCCACCAGGACCGGGAGCTTGTCGGCCGCGTCCGCCGCGGACACGTACGCGGACACGGCCGCGCCGACGTCGCCGCTCCAGCCGCCGATCCAGCGGGCCATCGGCTTGGACGCGATGGACGCCTGGATGCGCGCGGCCCGCGAGTCGCCGGGGTTGGCGCGCACCCAGGCCGCCGGGTTGGAGGCGGGGTCGACGTAGAAGCCGTCGGTCATGGCGACCGGACCCGACGGCGACTGCTCGGTGAGGGAGACGTTGTCGAGGAAGAAGCTGTAGCCGGCGCCGCCGCCGAGCTGGAACGTCACCTGCCCGGCCGGGGTGCCGAGGCCGGAGGTGAAGGGGAAGCTGAAGCGCCTGCTCGTCGTGGAGAGCGAGAGCGACTTGGTGAGCGTGTTGGTGTAGGGGGCGTCACCGAGCTGCACGGTCGTGACCGCGGTGGCCGTGGCCGAGGCCGAGGCGTCGAACGAGAGGGTGTACGACTTGCCCTGGACCAGGGGGATGTCGTTCTGGGCCACCATGGCGTCCCACGGGTTGGCGGTGCCGCCGGTCACGGTGACCCGCAGCCGGCCCGCGTCCACGGCCATCGAGGTGTTCGCCGAGTTCCACCAGGGCGCGGTGCCGGCGGCGAACGTGCCGTTGACCACGAGTTGAGGCGCTGCGGCGGCGGGGGCTGCCGGCAACGCGGTCACGGCCATGGCCACGGCCATCGTCACGGCCGTCACGCGGGTTAACAGTCGCACGAAGTAGTTCCCTTCTGGGCGTCCTGAATGTCGCGATGCCCAATATCACAGAGATCAGCAAATCTCGTGACAAGTCGGGAAAAGTCGCTACGCGCCGGCCCCGGAGGTCATTCTGGGCGGAGCTCCAGAGCCGCGCGCTCGTCCGCCGCCGCGACATAGGCGCCGATCACCGCAACGCGGCCGCACCGCGAGCGGCCGCATAGGCGAGCTGGTCGAGGACGGGCTCCTCGACGACGGCAGGGGCCAGGCCGAGCAGCCACTCGGCCCGCTGCTCCAGCCGGGTCCACAACACGTCGGCGGCGACCCGCCGGCCGGTCCGCGCCTCCTCCACCTCTCCCAGCGGCGCTCCGAGGTCCCCGGCGAGCCCCAGCAACGCCGCCGTCATCGAGGCTCCGTCGGTCGCGCTGACCCACCACACCAGGCAGCCGAGCTCCCGTGCCCGTTCGGCCAGTGCCAGGGCCACCGTCGTCTTGCCCACCCCGCCCAAGCCTGCCAGCACGTGAAAACGGCCGTCCGGCTCTATCAGGCGCTCCTCCAGCTCCGAGAGGAGCTCCTGCCTGCCGTGCAACTGGCCGAGCCTGCCCGTCGGAGCGAGCAGCACCGGCACGGGCTCGCCGGTGGCCACGGCAGGGACATGGTCGATGCGGTCGCGTGGGGTTCGCCGAAGCTGCACCACGGCGACGACCACCGCCGCCACTCCCGCCAGCGTGCCCACCAGGGCCACGGGATCCATGACCACACTGTACGAAGTGACGAGGCCGGATGTCCCTGGGAGCGTCCAGGTCGCAGGCGACGCCTCAGGTCATCGGACGGGAACCCCAGAGGCGGCGGGCACGGGCTTGGTGAGGGTGGCCGTGTCGCGGTCGGAGGACTCCGTGCGGTAGCCCTGGGCCTGGTAGAGGCGGATGTTGCGGCGGCTGCGGGAGCCGGTGGACAGGACGACGCGGCGGCAGCCGGCGTCGGCCGCGGCTTCGGCCTCGCTCAGCAGCCAGCGCCCGACGCCCTGGCCGCGCAGGTCGGGGACGACGCCGAGGCGGCCCACGTGCCAGTCGTCGGCCACGCGGCGGGCGCGCACCATGCCGAGCAGCCGGCCGTCCCGCCACAGGCCCACGGCCTGCCAGGTGGCCAGCCAGTCGCGTACCTGCTCCAGCGACTCCCCCAGTGCGGGGATGGCCAGGGTGTCGTTGGCCAGGGCCTCCTCGACCCAGCAGCAGCGCTGGAGCACCAGGACGTCGGGGGCGTCGTCGGGGGTCAGCGCGCGCACGTACGAGCCAGGCAGCGGCGCGGGCCGCGACGCCGGGCGGGTGCGTTCGCGCATCGGGCGCAGGGCGTGGGCGAGGCGGACGAGTTCGTCGAGCACGCCGACGGCGGTCTCGGCGCGGCGGGCGTCCGGGCGCAGCCGCCCGTCGTCGACCGTGTCGGCGATGCGGAGGGCGAGCGTGGCGCCCAGCGGGACCAGCCGCAGCGTGGTCACCACCTGCTTGGCGTGCTGGACCGAGCGGGTGCCCGCCGAGGTGTTGCCGTAGCTGACGAACCCCATCGGCTTCCACGCCCATTCCCGGCCCAGGTAGTCGAGGGCGTTCTTGAAGGTCGCCGGCATGCCGTAGTTGTACTCGGGGGTGACGGCGATGAAGCCGTCGGCGGCGTCCACCATCGCGCTCCAGCGCTTGGTGTGCTCGTGGCGGTGGACGCCGGAGGCGGGCTCCTCCTCCTCGTCGAGGAACGGCAGGGCGAGGTCGCCGAGGGTCACCGGCTGGAGCTCCACGTCGAGTTCCTTGGCCCGTGGCGTGATCGCGTCGATGAGCCACCGGCCGACGGCCGGGCCGAGGGCGCCGGGACGGGTGCTGCAGACGAGGACGAGGACCCGCACAGGTTTCGTTGACATGTAAACGAACGTAGCTGATATCTTGTTTACATGTCAACGAAGCGATCGGACGAGACCGTGCGCTGGCTCGACGCGAACCAGGAACGCGCCTGGCGCGCCCTGCGCCGCATGATGATCGCGATCCAGACGCGCACCGCCCACGACCTGGCCGCGATCGGCCTGTCCGAGCCCGACTACGAGGTGCTCAGCACGCTCTCGGAACGTCCCGGCCGCACCAGCACGCTGGGCGAGCAGGCCGCCAAGATGGGCTGGTCACGCAGCCGCCTCTCGCGGCACGCCACCCGCATGGAGGCCCGCGGCCTGCTGCGCCGCGAGCCCGACCCCGACGACGGCCGGGGCTGCTACCTGGTCCTGACCGATCACGGGCTGGAGACGCTGGAGGACGCCGCCCCCGCCCACCTGGAGTCGGTCCGCCGCCACGTCATCGACCGGCTCTCGCCCGCCGACCTGTCCGCCCTGGAGGACATCGCCCGCAAACTTGAAGAACCCTCATGAGCAGGTCGCCGGCTAACTGAGCAGACCTCGCCGATAACCCTCGCCGACGGCGGCGGCGCGGTCGCGTACGCCGAGTTTGTCGTAGATGTGCAGCAGGTGGGTCTTGATGCTGGCCTCGCTGATGAAGAGCTTGGCGGCGGCCTGGCGGTTGGAGGCACCGTCGGCGACGAGGGCGAGCACCTGGAGCTCGCGGTCGGTGAGGACGGCCTTGACGACCGGTTTGCGTACCTGGCCCATCAGACGGCCGGCGACCGAGGGAGACAGGACCGGCTCGCCGGCGGCAGCGGCCCGGACCGCGCGCAGGAGCTCCTCGGTGGGGGCGTCCTTGAGGAGGTAGCCCGAGGCGCCGGCCTCGATGGCGGGCAGGACGTCGGAGTCGCCGTCGAAGGTGGTCAGGACGAGGGTCTTGATGTGCGGGTGGGAGCGGCGCAGGGCGGTGATGGCGGTGACGCCGTCCATCTCGGGCATGCGCAGGTCCATGAGGACGATGTCGACCTGGAGCGCGACGGCGCGGTCGATGCCCTCGCGGCCGTTGGCGGCCTCGCCGGCGACGTGGATGTCGGGCTCGGCCTCGAAGGCCGCGTGCAGGCCGTGGCGGACGATGGGATGGTCGTCGACGATGAGGAGGCGGATCATCCGGGGCTTCCCTGGAGCGCGGGGACGGTGGCGCTGACGGCGGTGCCCTCACCGGGCGTGCTCTCGACCTCGAGGGAGCCGCCGACGCCGCGCAGCCGCTGTCTCATGCTGCTGAGGCCGAATCCGCCGCTGCCGGGGTCGTGGATGCCGGTGCCGTCGTCGCGGATGTCGAGCAGGACGACGGCGCCGGTGTAGGAGAGGGTGAGGCCGGCGCGGGTGGCGCCCGCGTGCTTGGCGACGTTGGCGAGGGCCTCCTGGGCGACGCGGAAGAGGGTGACCTCGATGGCGGGGCTGAGGGGGACGCGGTCGCCGGTCACCTCGACGTGCAGCTCGACGCCGGTGGTCTGGGTCCAGTTGCGGGCGAGGGTGGTCATGGCCTCGGGGAGGTGGGCGTCCTCCAGCTGGTGGGGCTGGAGCGCGGCCACGGAGCGGCGGGCCTCGGTCAGGCTGTCCTGGGCGAGGTCGAGCGCGAGTTCGAGGTGGGTGCCCGAGTCCTTGACGCGCTGGGCGGCGCGGAGCTGGGTGATGATGCCGGTGAGACCTTGGGCGAGGGTGTCGTGGATCTCGCGCGCCATGCGCTGGCGTTCGTCGAGGATGCCGGCCTGGTGGGCCTGGGTGAGGAGCTGGGCGTGGAGGTCGGCGTTCTCCTTCAGCGCGGTCTGGAGGTCGCTGACCGCCTTGCGGTATTTGTGCTGCCGGTCCTCGATCCTGATGCCGGCGATGTGGCCGCCGCCGATGGCGACGGTCTGCACGGCGACGATCGCCAGGTGGAAGGCGACGAGCTGGAGGGTGGCCTGGGTCCAGTCGAGCGTCGACCCGTACAGCACGACGGAGGTGGCGGCGACGGCGGCGAAGGTCCACTTGGAGGGGGCGAAGTTGGCGGCGAGGAAGAAGCCGGAGATGCAGTAGATGACGAATATCGGGTTGTGGAGGCTCAGCAGCGCGGCGGTGGCCAGGACGCCGGCGAAGTGAAGGGTGACGACGCCCCTCCTCCGGCGCACGTCAGGCGGGAGGAGGGTGCGGGTGCCGACGATCCAGGCCAGGGCCAGGGCGGTGAGCGCGAGGGTGCGGGGCATCCCGCCCTCGGGCTGGCCGGGCGAGGCCAGGCTGATGACGAGGGAGACGGCGAGGGTGATGTAGGGGACGATCTCGGCGATGCGCTCGAAGCGTCGTTCCCAGGTGGAGGGCGGGAAGGGGTCGTTCATCCGGGGAGTCGCCCCTTCTCTCGGGTACGGATCGGTTTCAGCTGGTGGCGGTAGCCGGCGAGGACGAGCCTAGGCGCATGGGGATGAGGATGGCGTAACCGTACATGAGCAGCCCGAGGGCGATCATGAAGATGATGGTGGGCCATTGCCAGACCGGCGGGAGGTGGAGGGCGAGGAACCACCCGCGGTCCTCGATGCCGACGATCTTCATGACCATGGGGACGAGCCCTTGGGGGAACAGCGGCAGCCAGGCGATGGTCCAGCAGATCGAGACGCCGATGCGGTGCTTGACGGGCAGGTCCGCGGTGGTGGGCTTGTCGGCCTTGGGCGCCGTGCCGTGCTTCATGAGGTTGAGCAGCTCGATGCCGTGGCTCTCCAGCCTGCGGTAGGCGATCCTGCCGAACCCCCAGGCGCTGAGCGCGCCGGTCAGCACCCCGGTGGCGATGCCGGCCCAGGGATCCAGGAGGATGACGCCGGCCGCGGGAAGGGCGATGGCGGGCACCGCGATGAGCACGAGCCAGGCGAGGCTGGTCTCCGCGGTCTCGTCGGCGCCGGTGCTGAGCGGGTTGCCGCCGCGCTTGTGGGGGTCGGTGCCGGGGACGAGCGAGGTGACGGCGAGCATGACGATGAGCCCCGCGCCGCCGCCGAGGAGGGCGGGGAGCAGGCCGAGCACCCACGGCCAGGCCCACGTCTGCCCGCTGACGAAGGTGCCGGCCAGGGAGAGCGCGATGGCGGCAGGGCCGACGACGACGAGCCAGGCGAGCTGCCGGCCGCGTACGTCGGCGCGCTCCGCCCCAGGGGTCATGAGGGTCAGCCACAGAGCGGTCCCGTCGGCGCCGTAGAGGTTGGCCGAGGACGCGGCGGCCATCACGATCGCGACGAGCCCCGCGAAGGGGACCATGACCCAGACGCCGATGGTGACGAGCAGGAGAGGGGTGACGACGCCGTAGGCGAAGGCGGTGGCGAGGAGCTGGATGCGGACGAGGTCGCGCCACCAGGCGCGCAGTTCCTTGGCCGCGGCGACGCGGGCGCCGCTCGTGGCGGGGAAGGGGCGGGGGGCGCCACGGCGGGGCGGCACACCGCCGCGCGCGGCCGACACGACGCGCCGCGACAGCAGGGCGGCCCATGCGGCGAGGAGGAGGGCGATCACGCCGGCGTTGGCGGCGAGGATGGCGAGGGCGAGAGGCCACGGGGCTTCCATTGCTGCCACGCCCCAACCGGAGGGCAGGGCCCGGACGAGGACATGGGACCAGGCGTCGCTGTCGGCGCCCATGGCCACGACGGGCGCCCAGCCGTTGCTGCACAGGGCGATGGCGGTGCCGGTCAGCACGCCGACGGCGGCCGCCGTGGCACGGGACCTGACGAACAGGCCGATGAGCGCCACGATGACGCGGGAGATCATCACCATGGTGACGAGCGTGGCGACCGCCGCGACCAGGCCGATGAGCACGCCGGCCGGGCCGAAGCGCCAGCCGTACACGGGCAGGGACAGCAGGGCGATGAGGTTGACCGCGGGCGCGGGCCCCGCGAAGGCTCCGGCGAGCAGCGCCGCCGCGATCCGGCCCGGCGTCGCCGGGAGCATGGAGAAGTACTCGGGGCGCAGGGCCTCGTTGCCGCCGCCGATGAAGATGGGGCCGAAGATCCAGCCGGAGAGCCACGCGGCCAGGGTGAGGGGCAGGTAGGCGGGCCACAGGACGGCGACGGCGATCGTCCCGAAGGCCAGGATCAGCCCGAGCGAGACGCCGGTGTAGAGGTTGGAGGCGTTGTCGCCGCGCAGGGAGTTGCGCATGAGCGCCAGCCGCATGCGGATCATGTGCCGGGCCAGGACGGCCGGGGCGGGGGTCAGGAGGTCAGCCATGCCAGCCCCTCCGCTCCCCCGGTGCGGGCGCCGACGAGGTCGATGAAGGCGTCCTCCAGGGTTCCGGCGCCGCGTACGTCCTCCAGCGGCCCCGCCGCCACCACGCGGCCGTCGGAGATGACGCCCACGTGGTCGCAGAGCTGCTCGACGAGGGCCATGACGTGACTGGAGATGATCACGGAGCCGCCGTTGGCCGCGAACCTGCGCAGGATGGTCCTGATCGTCGCCGCCGAGACGGGGTCGACGGCCTCGAAGGGCTCGTCCAGGACGAGCAGGCGGGGCGCGTGCAGGAGGGCGACGGCCAGGCCGATCTTCTTGCGCATGCCCGTGGAGTACTCGATGACCAGGGTCCGCTCCGCCGAGTCGAGTTCGAGGATCTGGAGGAGCTCGTCGGTGCGCTCGGCGACGACGGAGGGTTCGAGGCCGCGCAGCAGGCCGAGGTAGGTGAGGACCTCGCGTCCTGTGAGCCGTTCCGGCATGGCGTTGCCGTCGGGCAGCACGCCGATCAGTCCTTTGGCGTGCACGGTGTCGCGCCAGACGTCCACGCCGAAGATCTCGGCGCTGCCGGCGTCGGGGCGGAGCAGGCCGACGGCCATGGCCAGCGTGGTGGTCTTGCCCGCGCCGTTCGGTCCGACGAGGCCGTAGAAGGACCCGGCGGGGACGGTGAGGTCGATGTCGTCGACGGCCAGGTGGTCGCCGAAGGCTTTGCGGAGTCCGGCGGTGCGGAGGGCGGGCTCCCGGTCTGTTGGCATGTCTCCAAGATCCCGTGGGGCGGACGGCGGCGGATCGTCCGGGCGGGGAACGGGATGGTGGATGCCGCATCAACCGATCGGTTGATGCCGGGAGAGGGTGGCCGGCCTGACCGAGGCCGAGCGCGAGGGTGGTGAGCAGCGCGCCGGCCGGGGGCGGCGGCGGCTCTCACGCGGCGTGATCCGGGGACGCCGAGGGGACGGACGAAGGGGTGGCCGAGGGGGTCAGGACCTTGCGGGTGATGCGTTCGGCGATGGCGGCGAGCCGGTCGCCGGAGCGGGCCACCAGGATCACGTCGTGGCCCTGGGCGACGAGCTGGGCGGCGAACTCGGCGCCGAGGCCGGACGACGCTCCGGTGACGAGGGCGGTGCTGTTCATGGTTCCTCCTAGCGGCCGATCTCGACTGGGTGCGCCGGGTCTACTACGCGCTCATCGGGGAGTCCCTGCACGGGAGTGCGGACGGCGCCGACCCGGACGCCCTCGCCGCCCGCATCATCGACACCCTGCTGCACGGCGCCGGCCCGCGCTCCTGGCGGGGGCCTGGTTAAGCCGGCTGCCGGGCGTACGCGACGCTCCTCCCCGGCCGCCAACCGGCCACCAGGACGGCCGCCAGCAGGAGCTCGGCGAGGTCGCCGCCGTAGTACATGATCTCGGCGGCGCCGGTACGCTGCGCGGCCGGCACCGGCAGGTCCACCCAGAGCCCCGCGTACATGAGCTGGGAGAGCCCGGCGTGCGCCGCGACGGCCACGCCCAGCACCACCAGCCGCGCCGGCACCGAAGGGCGGCGCGGCGCGGGATCCGGCCCGGCGATCGCCCACGCGAACAGACATCCCGACACCAGGAAGTGCGCGTGCACCAGCGCGTGCAGCCACGGCGTGACCATGGCGGCGCGGTAGAGCGGCGTGCAGTAGAGCGCGATCATCCCGCCGGTGCTCAGCACGAGCGCGGTGACCGGGTGCGCCAGCAGGTGCGGGACGCGGGCGCGCAGCAGCCGGCCGAGGCGGCGCGCGTACGGGCGGGGCAGCGCGCGCAGAAGCAGGGTCACCGGCGCGCCGAGCACCAGCCCCAGCGGCGCGATCATGGCCACCAGCAGGTGCTGGACCATGTGCCCGCGGAAGTCGGCGGCGGCGTACGCGGCGAGCGGCCCGGTGAGCGCGAACGCGGCCAGCGCCGCCCCGCCGGTGAACGCCGCCGCCCGCCACCGGCTCCAGCCCGGCGTCCGCGCGGCGGCCACGAGGTGGCCGCCGGCGAGCGCCAGGGCGAGCAGCAGCACAGGAACGGCACTTGCGACGGTGGCGGCGTGCTCGTGCTGGTGCGTCACCGCCGGGGGCCGTCCGCCGTGCGCGGCTCGCACAGGTCGACGACCGGCGCCCCGCGCTGCAGGCCCCAGCCGGCGACCACGAGCAGCGCGCCGAACACCAGGAACCCGAGGTCCCAGGCGAGCTGGCCGGGCCCGGTCCGCACGTGGTGGATGCCCAGCAGGTGGTGGTCCACGACGCCCTCCACCAGGTTGAACAGCCCCCACCCCGCGAGGATCCAGCCCCACAGCGCCCGCGAGCGCCACACCCGCCCGCGCGAGGCGGTGACGCGGGAGTACAGCAGCCCGATGCCGGTCAGCACCGCGATCCAGGTGACCGCGTGGAACAGGCCGTCCCAGAGGGTGTTCATCCGGAGCCCGGGCACGGTGGTCACCGGATAGTCGCGCACGCCGATGTTGTCGGTGTCCGTGCTGCTCAGCATGTGGTGCCACTGCAGGATCTGGTGCAGCAGGATCCCGTCGACGAACCCGCCGAGCCCGATCCCGAGCACCACCCCGGGCAGCATGACGCGCCGCCGGTCGTCGCCGGCCCTTCTCTCCTCCGCCATGGCGCCCCGCCTACCCGGCGGGCGGCGGCTCACGCCCCGGAGCGCCCGTCCGGCTCGCCGAACGCGGGGATCCCCGCGAGCCGCATCAGCCGGCCCATCTGGTGGGGGACGTCGCGGACGACCGCGCGGCCCGCCCCGGCGAACGCCGCGAGCGCCCGCACGCCGCTGACGTCGGTGAAGCTGACCCCGCCGACGTCGACGACGAGCTCGTCGTCGATCCGCCGGGCCTGCTCCAGCGTGCGCAGCAGCTCGGCGCCGTTGCTGCGGTCGATCTCGCCGACGATCCGGACCAGCGAGGGGCCGGACCGGACGGCGCAGGTGACGCGGAGGAGGGGATCGACGTGGAGCAGGTGCTCGGCGAGCGTGTCGCCGCTCTCCCGGAGCGGATGCAGCGCCCGCGTCATCACTGCCTCCCTGCCCGCGTCGTAGGACCGGGGGGACCCGGCGGTTCCACGGTAACCGCGAGGAACAATACACGAACGACTTTTCCGTAGAGAAGCTTCGCCGATGCCGTACCCCGGCGCCCCGGCGTAGGGTCTGGGGCGTGATCGATGATCGGACGGCCCCGCTGGCCGGGCTGCGGGTGGTCGAGCTGTCGAGCTTCGTCGCCGCGCCGCTCGGCGGGATGACGCTGGCGCAGCTCGGCGCGGACGTCGTACGGGTGGATCCGATCGGCGGCGGCCCCGACATCGGGCGCTGGCCGCTCGCGCCCTCCGGCCGCAGCCTCTACTGGGCGGGGCTCAACAAGGGCAAGCGCTCGCTCACCGTGGACCTGCGCTCGGCCCGCGGCCGTGAGCTGGTCGCCGGGCTCGCCGCCGCGGCCGGCACGCTGGTGACCAACGCGCCGCCGCGGCCGGGGCTGACGTACGAGGAGCTGCGGGAGCGGCGGCCCGACCTGGTGTACGCGCGGCTGCTCGGGCACCGCGACGGCCGCAGCGCCGTGGACTACACGGTCAACGCCGAGCTGGGTTTCCCGTACGCGACCGGCCCTGAGCGGCACGACGGGCCGGTCAACCACGTGCTGCCCGCCTGGGACGTGGCGTGCGGCCTCTACCTGGCGATCGGCCTGCTGGCGGCCGACCGGCGGCGGGCGGCGACCGGAGAGGGCCGGCACGTCGAGCTCGCCCTGCACGACGTGGCCCTCGCCACCGCGGGCAACCTCGGCTACCTGGCGCAGGCCCAGCTCGGGGAGGCCAGGCCACGCATCGGCAACGACCTGTACGGCGACTTCGGCCGCGACTTCGGCACCGCCGACGGGCGGCGCGTCATGGTCGTCACGCTCACCGCGCGGCACTGGCGCGACCTGGTGGCGGTCACCGGGCTGGGGCGGGTCATGGCGGCGCTGGAGGAGGCGCTGCCGGCCGACTTCGGCCGCGACCGCGACCGCTACACGCACCGGGAGGCGCTGGCCGGGCTGCTCGCACCGTGGTTCGCCGCGCGGACGGCGGCCGAGGCCGGCAAGGCGCTGGCGGGCACGTCGGTGCTGTGGTCGCACTACCGGACGTTCGCGGAGGCGGCGACGGACCTGGCGGGGCAGCCGCTGATGGCCGAGCTGGCGCAGCCGGGCGTCGGCCCGCATCTCGCGCCCGGCTCGCCGCTCGTGCTGGACGGCCGGCAGGCGCCGCCGGAGCCCGCCCCCGAGCTGGGGGGCGACGCGGAGACGGTGCTGGGCGAGCTGCTGGACCTGCCGCCGTCGGAGGTCGCGGCCCTGCGCGCGGACGGCGTGATCGGCTGAGCGCCGCCGAGCCGAGCCGCCGTGCCGAGCGCCGCTGCCGTCAGTCGCGCGGGGTGGCCGCCTCCTCGGTGATCCGCTTGAGGTGCGCGTTGCGGAGCAGGATGAGGCGCGTCAGGTAGCGGCGCAGCACCAGGGCCTCCGCCGCGGCGCCGAGCGGCCCGGCGGGCGCGGCGAAGTCGACGACGTCCCGCATGACCGTGCCCTCCTCGTCGGGCGCGAGAACGAAGTGGTGCGCGTGCCGCCACCGGCGGAACGGGCCCGTCACCTGCTCGTCCATGAAGTACGCGGGCCGGTCGTAGCCGCTGATCAGCGACGTCATCCGCCACGGGACGCCGAAGTGCCTGGCCCGCCAGGTCACCCGGTCGCCGGGGCCGAGCCGGCCGGAGGTGACGCCGGCGACGGCCCGTTCGCGGGAGGCGGTCATGGAGGTGGTGTGGACCTCGACCGACAGCGAGGCGTCGAAGACGAGCTCGGGCGGGGCGTGGATGAGGGTCACGACTTCGAAACACGAAGACACGCCCCCGATGCTACGTTTCGCCCGCTTCGTGGGAGCATCCCGCCGCGGTGCTACGCTCCTCCTCGAACCGATCGGTACCATCGTAGGGAGCACCCGTGGCCGACCCGCTCATCACCGACCCCCTCGACGTGCCCGGCCCGCGCGCGGCCACGGTCCCGCTGACCGTGCACAGCGCGGGCACGCCACTGCCCGGCGTCCTGCACGTGCCCGCCGGGGACGGCCCGCACCCCGTACTGATCCTGCTGCACGGCTTCCCCGGCAACGAGCGCAACTTCGACCTGGCGCACGCCGCCCGCCGGGCCGGGTACGCGTCCCTCGTGTTCCACTACCGCGGCTCGTGGGGCGCCGGCGGATCGTGGTCCTGGGCGCACGTGCTGGAGGACGCAGCGGCGGCCGTGGCGGCGCTCCGCGACCCCGCGACCGCCGCCGCCTGGCGCCTGGACCCCGACCGGCTGGCCGTGGCCGGGCACAGCGCGGGCGGGTTCGCCGCGCTCATGACCGCGGCCGCGCTGCCGGCGGTGGCCGCCGCCGGGTCGATGGCGGGCTTCGACTTCGGGGCGGCCGCCGCCGCCTGCCGCGCCGACCCCGCGCTCGCCGCCTCCTACACCGAGGCGTGGCGGGACGAGCTGCTGCCGCTGGCCGGCACCAGCGCCGAGGACCTGGTGGCCGAGATGCTGGCGGCCGGCGACGCCTACAGCCTGAGGGGCCTCGCCGACCGGCTGGCCGGGCGCCCGGTCCTGCTCGTCGGCGCGGGCCGCGACACCGTCGCCCCGCCCGAGGTCCACCACCTGCCCCTGGTCGAGGCGTACGGGGCCCGGCCCGGCGGCCTGCTCGAACACCTCGTCCTCGACACCGACCACGCCCTCGCCGACCACCGGGTGGCGCTGGCCCGCACCCTGATCGGCTTCCTCGACCGGTGGCTGAGGTGACGCCGCCCCTCCGGCTGATTCAACGCTGGGTGCGCGGGTAGTTGCGGAACGTGATCCCGTGCCGAGAGGGGGCCCCGCGATGCGTTCCATCGCCGTTGCCGTGTCCGTGATGGCCCTGGCGGCCCTGAGCGCCGGATGCACGGTGGCGACCATCGACACCGCGCAGCACGCGCCGCAGAGCGACGGCGCCGACGCCGACGCGAGCCAGACCCTCCACCTGCGCAACATGCTGCTGGTCGGCGCCTCCGACCCGGCCGTGCCCTCCCAGGAGAACCACCTGTACGGAGTGCTCATCAACAACGGGCACAAATCGGCCCAGCTCGAACGCATCACCGTCGAAGGCGGCGGTTCGGTGCAGCTGCCCGGGCCCATCACGGTGCCGCCGAACCAGCCCGTCGGCACCGGCGAGCGGCCCATCGCGACGGTGACCGGGGTGCGCGGCGGCACGGTGGCGATGACGTTCACCTTCACCGGGGCCTCGCCGGTGCGGCTCCAGGTGCCGGTCATGGAGAGGACCGGCACGTACGCCCACCTGACGCCGTCGCCCGGCGTCTCGCCCCCGGGCTCCCCGACCGGCTTCCCTTCCGGCTCGCCCACCGCCTCACCCGCCGCCTCACCCACCGGCACGCTGGGGACCTCGCCGTCGCCCACCTCCTGACCCTCTCGCCGGCCATTGACTTCTCCGGCGAGAGGTCGCAGACTCGGGCGACCAGCCACGGCCCGATCAGCGCCACGCAGGTCGGGACGGCGGCCCGGCGCGAACGTCACCGGGGAGACGGCGGCCGGTCGCAGGGGCAGGTCACGCGAGGCGGGGTGTCCGCGCCGGCTGCGGGGCGCGTCCCCCACCCCGCCGCACCCTGCCCCTGCACCATCACGGAACCACCCCTCGGCGCCGCCCTCTCGGCGCCCGCCTCCTTCACCGTCGCCCGGGCGCCGTCGTGATCCCATCTATACAGTTAACCAAGCGCTTGCTACGCTCCGCCCATGGTGTCCACCGTGATCTGGGGGACCGGCAACGTCGGCCGCGCCGCCATCCGCGCCGTCGAGGCGCATCCCGGCCTTGAGCTGGCCGCCGTCCTCGTCCACGACCCCGCCAAGGCCGGCCGCGACGCCGGACCCCTGAGCGGCCTCGGCCACGATCTCGGCGTGGCGGCGACCACCGACGTGGACGCCGTCCTCGCCGCCCGCCCCCGCGCGGTCGTCTACGCCGCCTCCGGCGACATCCGCCCCGACGACGCGCTGGCCGACGTCCTGCGCGCGGTCCGCGCCGGCGCCGTCGTCGTCACCCCGTCCCTGTACGCCCTGTACGACCAGCGCAACGCCCCGCCCGAGCTGCGCGCGCGGGTGCTGGCCGCGATCGAGGAGGGCGGCGGCTCGCTGTTCGTGTCGGGCGTGGACCCCGGCTGGGGCAACGACGTCCTGCCGCTCCTGATCAGCGGCCTCGGCGCCACCGTGGACGTCGTACGCTGCCAGGAGATCTTCGACTACACCGCCTACGACCAGCCGGACTCCGTCCGCGACCTGGTCGGCATGGGCCGGCCGATGGACTACGAGCCGCCGATGATCGCCCCCACCGTCCCGACCATGGTGTGGGGCGGCCAGGTGCGCCTGATGGCCCGCGCCCCCGGCGGGCGGCGACGGCGCGCACCGGGTGATCATCGAGGGCAGCCCGCGCATCGAGGTGACGGTGGAGGCCACCGACGAGGGCGGCAACCGCGCCGCGGGCGGCAACGCGACCGCCGCCGGCCGCCTGGTCAACGCGATCGACTGGCTGGCGGCGGCCGAGCCCGGCCTGTACGACGCGCTCGACGTGCCGCTCCGCCCCGCGACGGGCCGACTCGGAAGGAAGCGCCCGTGATCGTCGACGTTCCCGAGGGCAAGGACCCGATCGCGTACGTGTGGGGCGAACTGGTCCCCGGCATCGGCCCGGCCGCCGCGGGCTTCTCCCTGGCCGTGTACGCGCACACCACGCTGGGCCTGCGCGAGTTCGAGGCGGCCAGGCTGCGGATCGCCCAGCTCAACGGGTGCGCGTTCTGCCTGGACTGGCGGACCGAGCGGGACGGCGAGAAGGTCGAGGACGGCTTCCTGGACGCGCTGGCCGAGTGGCGCACCACGGACGCCTTCGACGAGCGCACCCGCCTGGCCGCCGAGTACGCCGAGCGCTACGCCCTCGACCACCACGGCCTGGACGAGGAGTTCTGGGCGCGGATGACCGCCCGCTACGGCCAGGCCGAGATCGTCGAGCTGAGCATGTGCATCGGCTCCTGGTGGGCCTTCGGCCGGCTCAACCGGGTGCTCGGCCTGGACACCGCGTGCGTGCTGCCCGGCGCCGGACGGTCCCCCGCCGGCGAGCGTCGTCGAGAGAAGTGAGGCACCCCCATGAGCGACACCTCCTCCTTGCGCCCCTCCTCCGGCGGGCGGCTGTCCCGCCGCGGGTTCATCGCCGGGACCGGCGCCGCGGTCGTCCTGGGCGGGACCGCCCCCGCGCGGGCGTCCGCCGCTGCCGGGCCGATCGCGGACGGGGCGCACGTCCCCGTCCTGGTCATCGGCACCGGCTACGGCGGCGCGGTCGCCGCGCTGCGCCTGGCCCAGGCCGGCGTGGACGTCCACATGGTGGAGATGGGCATGGCCTGGGACACGCCCGGCCCCGACGGCAAGATCTTCTGCAACACGCGTGAGCCCGACTACCGGTCGTACTGGCTGCGCACCCGGACGAAGGCGCCGCTCAACTACTTCCTCGGCTTCCCCATCGACCGGGACATCCCCCGCCACACCGGCGTCCTCGACGCCGAGGAGTTCGCCGGGATCACCGTCTACCAGGGCCGCGGCGTCGGCGGCGGCTCGCTGGTGAACGGCGGCATGGCGGTCACCCCCAAGCGGGAGAACTTCGCCTCCGTGCTCCCCACGGTGAACGCGGCCGAGATGTACGACGTCTACTACCCGCGCGCCAACGCCGCCCTCGGCGTCGGCAGCGTGGACCCGGCCTGGTTCGAGTCGACGCCCTACTACCAGTACGCCCGGGTGGGCAGGAAGCACGCCCAGCGTTCCGGGTTCCCGTTCGTCTTCGTCCCGGACGTCTACGACTGGGACCACATGAAGCAGGAGGAGGCCGGCACCGTCCCCAAGTCGGCGCTGGCCGCCGAGATCCTCTACGGCAACAACCACGGCAAGAAGTCGCTGCAGAAGACGTACCTGGCGCAGGCGAGGGCGACCGGCCGGGTGGCGATCTCGCCGCTGCACCGCGTCACCTCGGTCGCCCCGGCCGGCTCCGGCCGGTACGCGGTGACGATCGAGCAGCTCGGCACGTCCGGCGCGGTCACCGCCACCAAGACGGTCACCGCCGGCCGGGTCTTCTTCGCCGCGGGCAGCGTCGGCACCAGCAAGCTGCTGGTCAAGCTGAAGGCGACCGGCGCGCTGCCGAACCTGAACGGCGAGGTCGGCAAGGGCTGGGGCGACAACGGCAACGTCATGTGCGGCCGGGCGAACCACCTGTGGGACCCGACCGGCGCCCAGCAGTCGGCGATCCCGTGCGCGGGCATCGACAACTGGACGGCCGGGGGCGCGTTCGCCGAGGTCGCGCCGCTGCCGACGGGGATCGAGACGTTCGCCTCCTTCTACCTGTCGATCACCCGCAACCCGCACCGCGCCGAGTTCACCTGGAACGCCGCGGCCGGACGGGTGGACCTGAGCTGGCAGACGGCGTGGAAGCAGCCGTCCATCGACATGGCCAAGACGATCTTCGACAGGATCAACTCCAAGGAGGGGACGATCTACCGGACCGACCTGTTCGGCGTCTACAAGATCTGGGGGGACCACCTGACGTACCATCCGCTGGGCGGCGCGGTCCTCGGCCGGGCCACCGACAACTACGGCCGCCTGTCCGGCCATCCGGGCCTCTACGTCATCGACGGGGCGCTGATCCCCGGCAACACGACCGTCAACCCGTTCGTCACCATCACGGCGCTGGCCGAGCGGAACATCGAGCGCATCATCGCCACCGATCTCTGATCTCGGACAGCCGTCCGTACACCGACCGGACGGAGCCGCCGCCATGACGCCCCCTGCTCGCCGCACCCCGTAACCGCGGCTGGGGCGGGCAGCTCGCCGCCCGCCCCTTCCGCCGCTGTGCGGACAACCCGCCACGACGGTCTAGAGTCGGAGCGGCGGGATCCGAGCAGGGGAGGGCGTTCCATGGCACGTGCTGACACCGGCCCCGACTTCATCGAGGCGCTGGCCCGCGGCCTCGACGTGATCAGGGCCTTCCGTCCTGGCCGGCCGGTCATGTCCCTGACCGAGGTGGCCACCGCGGCCGGCCTCGCCCGGCCCACCGCCCGGCGCATCCTGCTCACCCTCCAGGAGCTCGGCTACGCGCGCGGCGAGGCGGGCGGCTACGCGCTCACACCCCGCGTGCTGGAGCTCGGCGTCTCCTACATCCGGTCGATGGGCCTGTGGGAGGTGGCCAGGCCGCACATGGAGCGGCTGGTGGCGCAGACCCGCGAGTCCTGCTCGATCGCCCAGCTCGACGGCTCCGACATCGTGTACGTCGCCCGCGTCTCCGTCCCCAAGATCGTCACCCTGTCCGTGCAGATCGGCACCCGCTTCCCGGCCCTGCAGACGTCCCTGGGCAAGGTGCTGCTGGCCGCGCTGCCGCCGGACGAGGTCGGCCGGGTGCTGGCCGAGCCGAGCCGGTCCGGCGTCGAGCCGCGCTGGCGGCCCGACGCGGCCGAGCGGGACGCCGCCCTCCGCGAGGTCCGCGCCAAGGGCTGGGCGATCACGGACGAGGAGCTCGCCCTCGGCATCCGCAGCGTGGCCGCGCCGCTGCGCGACGGGCTCGGCAACGTCATCGCGGCGCTCAACGTCAACGCCCACGCCGCCGAGACCTCCGTGGAGCGGCTCGCCGACGAGCACCTGCCGCTGCTGCTGAGGACGGCGAGCGCGATCAGCGCCGACTGGGCGGCGTACGAAACGGTCCCGCACGTCACGGTCCCCTCGTGACGCCGCCCGCGGAGCTGTCGCGGGCCGTGGAGCACTACCTGTCCGTCGCCGACCGCCTGGTTCCCGGGCTGGTCACCGGCTGCTACGTCGTCGGCTCGGCCGCGCTGGGCGACTGGCGGCCGGCCGTGAGCGACATCGACGTGGTCGCCGTCACAGGGCGGGCGGCCGGCGAGCAGGAGCTGCGGCGGTTGTCGCTGCTGCACAAGCTGGGCAACCTGCGGGCCGCCGGGCGGGCGCTCGCGCGCCGGCAGCCGCACCTGCCCGGCACGGTCAACGCCGTCTTCGTCGCCGCCGGCGACCTGGGCCGGCCGGTGACCCGGATCCGGCCGGTGGCCTCGCACAGCGGGCCGAGGTTCCGGCGCGGGCAGGGGTTCGACGTCAACCCGGTGATGTGGAAGGTGCTCGGCGAGCGCGGCATCCCGGTGCGCGGGCCCGCCCCGGCCACGCTGGGGCTCGACCCGGAGCCTTCGCTGCTCCGGCCCTGGACCCTCGGCCAGCTTCGCGGCCACTGGGCCCGCTACGCGGCGCGGGCGCTCTCCGGCCGGCCGCCGCGCAGGCGGTTGCAGTCGCCGCACCGGCTGGCGCTGGCGTACGCGCTGTCGCCGCCCCGGCTGCACCGGACGGTGACGACCGGTGAGGTGATCTCGAAGGAGGCGGCGGGGGCGTACGCGCTGGACACCTTCGGCGCCCGCTGGCACCCGCTCCTCCGGCTCGCCCTCGCCCACCGCCGCGGCGTCCCGGGCCCGGCCCTCGACCCGTCCCGGATCCCCCGCCTGACCGGCGAGTTCATCCAGGAGGTGATCGCCGCCGCCCGCCCGGACGTCAGGGGGTGAGGACCAGGCGGCCGGAGGTCGCGCCGGTGGACTGGCGGTGCCAGGCGGTCGCGGCGTCGGCCAGTGGGACGCGTTCGTGGGTGACGTGGAGACGGCCCTCCAGCGCCAGTGACGCCACGTGGCCCATCGCCGCCGCCCGCTGCTCCCCCGTCAGCTCGTTGTTGGTGTAGCCGAGCACCCGCAGGGACCGGCCGCGCAGGGTCGAGGAGTCGAGCGGGGACGTCTCCCCCGCCGAGCCGCCCAGGTTGACCAGCCGTCCGCCGGCCCGCAGCGTACGGGCGGCGGCCGCGGCCGGGACGCCGTACAGCGGGTCGAGGACCAGGTCCACGGGCCCGTCGCAGGCGGCGGTCAGGCGGGCGGCCAGTCCTGCGACGTCGTCGGCGGCGTCCAGCGCGACGACGGCGTCCGCGCCCGCCTCGGCGGCGCGTTCGCGGGCGGCGGCCGAGCGCGCGGCGGCGACGACCCGGCGGGCGCCGTGCACGCGGGCCAGTTGCACGGCCGCCTGCCCGACCGCGCCCCCGGCGCCCAGGACGAGCACCTGCTCGCCCGCCGCCAGCTCGCCCCGCCAGGTCAGCGCCTGGTACGCGGCCACGGCCGACAGCCCGAGCGCGGCCACCGCGACCGGGTCGGCCCCGGCGGGCAGCTCGACGAGGTCCGCGGCCGGCACGCGGGCCAGCTCCGCCATGCTGCCGTCGCCCGGCGCCATCCCGGCCCGCGTCGGGAACCACACGAGCCGCCCGTCGTCGGCCGTGCCGACGCCCTGGACGCCGGGCACGTACGGCGTCGCGGGCGTCCCGAAGTACGACGTCCCGCTCGCGCACAGCAGGTCGAGCGGGGTGATGGGGGCGGCGAGCACCCGCACCAGCGACTCGCCGGGCCCCGGCTCGGGGTCGGGGCAGTCGGCGACGACGGGCGGCTCGCCGCACGTCACGATCCGCGCGGCACGCATCGCGCATCCTCTCGATCAGGTTGATATGTCCGGATAGGGGAGGCTGTACCCGGACAACCGTTGCCCATACTCCAGCTGGAACCCCAGCGGTTCCGCGTAGTCCCGCTCGAACATCGCGATGAACAGCGTCAACGTCAGGAACGGATGCGCCCCCAGCTCGAACAGCTTCGGGTAGTCGTGCGTGGCCAGCGCCTCCCGTTCGGCGTCGTCGAAGCTCAGCCAGGTCGAGCGCTCGTCGAGGTGCGAGCCGAGGATGCGGCCCGCCTCCTCGGCCTCCCACCACTCGACGGTGGCCCGCGGCTGCTCGCGGTAGCGTTCGACCAGCTCGGGATCGCGATCGACGGTGAACAGGAACTTGTCGAGCAGATACTTGCTCATGCGTGGCCGCCTCCGTCCGGATACCAGGTGAAGTACGCCTCCATGGTGTGGAACAGGTCGTAGGTGTCGGTGTAGTCGGCCTTGCGGCCCTCACCCGCGACCCCCATCATCAGCATGAAGTCCATGAAGCCGTGGGTGGCGTTGCCGGGGTTCCACAGGCTGTCGAGGGTGACCTCCGACAGGCAGCCCTCCAGGTCGCCGGTGGAGATCCACTCGACGGCCTTGCGGTCGAACTCGGGGTCGGGGCCGTGCGGCCCGAACTGGCGCGGCCCGCCGAGCTCCAGCGACAGGTGGCCGGTGCCGATGACGGCGACCCTGCGGTCGTCCGGCCACGACTCGATCAGCTCGCGGATGGCCTGCCCGAGCTGCACGAAGCGCTTGGGCTGCGGCAGCGGCGGGGCGAAGATGTTGGTGTAGACGGGCACGATCGGCAGGTCGTTCTGCGGGCGCAGGGTGATGATCGGGCACGTGATCGAGTGGTCGATCCGCAGCTCGTTGGAGAAGGCCAGGTCGAAGCCGAGGTCGAGGCCGCCGCGCAGGAGGTGGGCCGACAGGTCCTCCTCGCCCTGGCAGGTCATCCGGGGCAGGCCGAACTCGCGTTCCTCGTTGTACCAGTTCGCGTCGTAGAAGGGGGCCTTGCCGACCAGGAACTGCGGCATGTTGTCCAGCCAGAGCTGGTGGAAGTGGTCGGAGCCCACCATGACGAGCACGTCCGGGTTCGCCCTGGTCAGGGTCTCGCGGAAGGCCATGACCTTGCGGACCCACTCGTCGGCGAACGGCGGCCGGTCGGCGCCGGTGGCCGTGGACGCCCGGTAGTAGAAGGGATGGTGGGTGGACGCGATGACCGCGACGATCTCAGCCATGCAGACCTCCGTCGGCGTACGGCTCGGGGGGGATGGACCGGTTGTTGAGGTCCACGGACAGGAAGATGTCGTTGGCCACGGGGTGGCGCAGCTCCTCGGCGAGCTGCCCGATGAGCCCGGCGGTCCGCGCCAGCAGGGCGAAGGCGCGTAGCAGCTCCAGCGGCAGTCCGAGGTCGGCGAGGGCGGCGCCGCACACCCCGGCGCCGTTCAGCGGCAGCGTCCTGCCGAGCACCTGGGGGTGGACCCGGCCGACGGCGGCGAACAGCGACAGGTGCGGGCCGACCAGGCCCTCCTCGGCGGCGATGGCGAACAGCCGGGGCGTGCGCGGGTCGCCGTCCTTGTGCACGTGGTGGCCGAGGCCGGGGATGAGCTCGCGGCGCTCCCTGCGGGCGCGTACGGTCTCCAGGGCGAGCGCGTCCCAGCCGGCGTCGTCGGCCGGCAGCGGCCCTTCGCACGCGCGCAGCACGCCGGCGAGGAACCGGCCGCAGTCCTCGGTGACGCCGAGGAAGCGCGAGCCGCCGCCGAGCAGCCCGGCCGCCAGCGCCCCCTGCACCGAGTCCGGCGCCGACAGGTACGTCAGCCGCGTCACGATCGCGGTCGGCGTGAACCCGTGGTCGGCCAGCGCGGCGAGCACCGCCTCGAACACGCGGGCCTCGCCCGCCGTGGGCCGGCGCTGGGCGGCCAGCCAGAACGCCAGCTCGCCGAAGCCCACGTGGCCCATGACGTCCTCGGCGAGGTCCTGCCCGAGCAGGGTGATCGTCGTCGGGGACGACGCCCCGAGCGCCGTCGGATAGTCGCGCTCGCTCACGCGCTCTCCCCTCCGAGCGGCCGGTCCGGGCCGGCGAGCCACTCGCGCAGCTCCGCGCCGTGCTCGTCGAGCTCGGGCGGCGGCAGCGCGTAGCGCGCGGGCGTGGCGGAGAAGCGGATGGGGTGACGGGTGGTCGGCACCGCCCGCTCGCCCTCGCCCACCTCGACGACCGGGTCCAGCCCGAACCGCTCGGCCATGGCGAAGCCGCCGTCGATGGTCTGGATGGGCCCGCTCGGCACCCCGGCCTCGACCAGCAGCTCGAACCACTCGACCGCGCCCTTGGCGGCCAGCGCCGCCACCAGGATCGGCCGGAGCTCCTCGCGGCGGGCGGTGCGGTCGGCGTTGCGGGCGAAGCGCGGGTCGTCGGCGGTCTCCGGGATGCCGAGCACCTCGCACAGCTTCCTGAACTGGCCGTCGTTGGCGGCGGCGACGATGAGGTCGTCGTCGGCGGTCGGCAGCGGCTCGTACGGGAACACGCTCGGGTGCGCGTTGCCCATCCGGTACGGCACGACGCCGCCCGCCACGTACGCGGAGCTGTGGTTGACCAGCCCGGTGAGCGCCGAGGACAGCAGGTTGACCTCGACGTGCTGCCCCTCCCCCGTGGCCTCGCGGTGGCGGAGCGCGGCCAGGATGCCGATCACCGCGTGGTTGCCCGCCATGACGTCGAAAACGGAGATCCCGGCCCGGTAGGGCGGCCCGCCGGGCTCGCCGGTCAGGCTCATCAGGCCGGACATGGCCTGCACCATGAGGTCGTAGCCGGGCACGCGGGCGCCGGGGCCGGAGCCGAAGCCGCTGATGGAGGCGTACACGACGCCGGGGTTGGCGGCCCGTACGGCGGCGAAGTCGAGGCCGTACTTCGCCAGGCCGCCCGGCCGGAAGTTCTCGATCAGGACGTCGGCGCGCCGGGCCAGCTCGCGGGCCGCGGCGGCGTCGCCGGGGTCGCGCAGGTCGAGCGCGACGGAGCGCTTGCCGCGGTTGACGCCGAGATAGTACGTCGAGACCTCGCCGCGCACGGGCGGCGTCCAGCTCCGGGTGTCGTCGCCCTGGGGGCCCTCGACCTTGACGACGTCGGCGCCCAGGTCGGCCAGCAGCATCGTGGCGTAGGGTCCGGCCAGGACGCGGGAGAAGTCGGCCACCAGCACGCCCTTGAGCGGCCCGCCCCCGTCGTCCACCATGCAGCTCTCCCTCCGTTATACGGACACCTGTCCGCAACCCGGATTCTGGCACATCCCCGGCGACGGGGCATAGGCCCTTGACAGCCGAACGCCCAATCGTAGAGTTACGGCGAACAGCATGACCGTGTAGCGGACAACCGTTCGGAAGATCTAGGAGCCCAGGATGAGCGAGCGGAACGAAGCCGGGGCCGGACGGCCCGTACTGCTGCGCGGCGGCACCGTGCTGCCGATGGAGGGCACCCGCACGGTGCTGGAGGACACCGACGTCCTGGTGACCGGCGACCGCATCGCCGAGGTCGGCCCCGGCCTGCGGGCGCCGGAGGACGCCCTGGTCATCGACGCCACCGGCGGCATCGTGATGCCCGGCATGATCGACACCCACCGGCACATGTGGCAGACCGCGCTGCGCGGCTACGGCGCCGACTGGACGCTCACCCAGTACTTCGTCTGGTTCTACCTGGAGCACGGCAAGCTGTTCCGGCCGCAGGACGTGCACGCGGGCAACGTGCTGGCCGCGATCGAGGCGCTGGACGCCGGCGTCACCACCGTCGTCGACTGGTCGCACGGGCTGCGCACGGTGGAGCACGCCGACGCCGCCGTGGACGCGCTGCGCTCGGTGCCGGGCCGCTACGTGCTCGCCTACGGCAACATCCAGCAGCCGCCCGCCGAGTGGACCACCGCCCCCGAGTTCCGCGACTTCGTCCGCCGCCGGATCACCGGCGACGACCTGCTGGGCTTCCAGCTCGCCTTCGACGTGCTGGGCGACCCGGCCTTCCCGGAGAAGGCCGCCTTCGAGGTGGCCCGCGAGCTCGGCGTCCCGGTCACCACCCACGCCGGGGTGTGGGGCGCGACCAGCGACGAGGGCATCAGGCTCATGCACGAGCACGGCTTCATGACCCCTGAGACGATCTACGTGCACGCGGCCTCGCTGTCGGCCGACTCCTACCACCGCATCGCGGCCACCGGCGGCTCGGTGTCGGTCTCGACGGAGAGCGAGCAGAGCGCCGGCCAGGGGTACCCGCCCACGTGGGCGCTGCGCGCGCACGGCATCCCCGTCTCGCTGTCCATGGACACCAGCGTGTGGTGGAGCGGCGACCTGTTCTCCGCCATGCGCGCCACGCTCGGCGCCGACCGCTCGCGCGAGCACCTGGAGGCGCACACCAAGGGCGAGACCGTCACGCACGCCGGGCTCCGCGCCGACCAGGTCGTGGAGTGGGCGACCAGGGGCGGCGCCCGCGCGCTCGGCCGCGACGACCTCGGCGTGGTGGCCGCGGGCAAGAAGGCCGACCTCGTGCTGATCAAGAACGACCGCTCGCCGGTGTCGTTCCCGGTGCTCAACCCGTTCGGGCACGTGGCGTTCCAGGCGCAGCGCGGCGACGTGCACACCGTCCTGGTGAACGGGCGGGTGGTCAAGCACGAGCACGAGCTGGTCGGCGTCGACCTCGCCGCCGCCCGCCGCCAGGTCGAGGACACCGTCTCCTACCTGCGGGCCGAGATGGGCGAGGAGGCGTGGCGGCAGGGGATGAACCCGGACATCCCGGAGACGAAGATCCTCGACAACCCGTACACGTACACGGACTACCGCAGCGACGCCACCCACCGCCGCTGACCGGACCCTCACGCGTCGGGGCGGTGCAGGGGCAGCAGCACGCGGAACGTCGTCCCCCGCGCGGGCGGACGCCTGGAGCTGCGCGTCGTCGTCCCCCCGAACACGACCGCCACCATCCACCTCCCGCACGACGGCGATGAGGCCGCGCCGATCGTCGCCGGCTCCGGTGAGCACGTCTTCACCTGTGCCTTCCGCGACCCGGCCGACGACCCGGCCCCGCCCGCGCCCCCCGCCCGCGTTCCGTAAAAGCGGCGTCCGCCGCCCGCGCCCATCATGGAAATCTCATGAAGGCCGCCTAGAGTGCGTCCCTGTGTTAACGCAAGAGGTGGCGAGCGGTGCCGCCGCGCGGTCCAGGCCCGTGCGGCGGTGGGCGGGGCGGCTGGCCGTGGCGGTGTCCGTGCTGTTCGCGGCGGGGACGGCCGTGCGGCTCGGCGGCCTGGAGTCCGGGGTGCTATTGGTGCCGCTGGTCTCGTTCACGCCGTACTTCGCGCTCGCCGCGCTGCTGACGCTGGGGCTGGCGGTCGCCGTCAGGAGCAGGGCGGCGACCGCCGTCATGCTGGCCGTGTGCGTCTGCCTGGCCTGGTGCGTCGTCCCGCGCGCCGTCGCGGGCGCCGCGCCCGCGGAGGGGCGGCCGCTCCGGCTGCTGACGGCCAACCTCAACGGCGGCCGGGCCGACGCGGAGACGATCGTCGGCCTGGTCCGCGCCCATGACGTGGACGTGCTGAGCCTCCAGGAGCTCACCTTCTCCGCGCAGGAGCGGCTGCGGGCGGCCGGGCTGGAGAGCCTGCTGCCGCACCACGTGGCCAGGCCGGCGACGTGGGGGCCCGTGGGCAGCGGCCTGTACGCCCGCTACCCGCTGCGCGAGCGCACCGGGCTGTTCCAGCCGGTCGGGCACCACATGCCGGTGGCCGAGGTGGCGCTGCCCGGCGGCCGGGCGGTCGAGGTGGTCGTCGTGCACCCGGTCGCGCCGGTGCCCTCGACGGTCCCCGAGTGGCACGCCGGGGTGGCCACGCTGCCGCCCGCGCCGTCCAGCGGGCCGCCGCGCGTCCTGGCCGGCGACTTCAACGCGACGCTGGACCATGCCGTGTTCCGCGGCCTGCTGGACACCGGCTACACCGACGCCGCGGCGGCCACCGGCCAGGGGCTCGTGCCGACCTGGCCGATGCGCCGGCTCCCACCGCTCGTGGCCATCGACCACGTGCTCACCGACGGCCGCGCGGGGGCGGTCGCCGTACGGATCCACGACCTGCCGGGCTCCGACCACCGGGCGCTCTTCGCGGACCTGCGGGTGCGCGGATGAGCCGCCCGCGCGCCGCCGGGCCGATCGGGGATCCTCGCACGGGCCGTGCCGTGCGATGCTCACAACGACAATTCATCAGAAGCGGGTGGATCTGGGTGGCAGCGAACAGCGGGAAGACAATGTGGAGGCGGCCCGCGGGGGCGTTCGCCGCGGCCGCGCTGGCGATGATCGTGGCCGCGTGCGGCACGGGCGGCACCGGCCCTGACGCCGGGCAGCCCACGTCGGGGGCGAGCCCCGAGTCGAGCGCGGCGCAGCAGGCCGGCGCGTCCAAGCCGCCGGCCGTGGACCCCGGCTGGCCGCGCTGGGGCTTCACCCACACCGGCACCAGCGCCAACAACATCACCCCGCGCTTCGAGCAGACCGTCGCCCGCTCGCTCTCGCAGACCCCCATGCTGCAGAACCAGCACATCATGGGCTTCGGCGCGCTCAACCCGCAGCCCCGCCGCCAGGAGTACTTCTGGGAGGACCTCGACAGCCGGACGGGCTTCATCAAGGCGTCCGGAGGCACCCAGATCATCACCCTCTGCTGCGCCCCCGACTGGATGAAGGGCGGTCCCGAGGGCCCGACCTCCGAGGAGGGCTGGGCCGAGCACCTGGAGGACGCCCCCTACCCCCAGCACTTCGACGACTTCGCCAAGCTGGCCGCCACGGTCGCCGAGCGCTACCGCGACGTCGAGTACTTCATGGTCTGGAACGAGTTCAAGGGCTTCTGGAAGGACCACTCCAAGCCCGCCGACTACAAGGGCTACACGCAGCTCTACAACAAGGTCTACGACGCGGTGAAGGCGGTCCGCCCCGACGCCAAGGTCGGCGGCCCCTACCTCGGCTTCGACAGCAACAAGACCGGCCGCTCCGAGCTGCGCGGCGACTGGGGCGTGATCAACCAGAACGTCCTCGACGCCTTCGACTACTGGTACGAGCACAAGAAGGGCGCCGACTTCATCGTCGTGGACGGCGCCTCCCCCACCGACGCCCACGAGCTGCTGCCCGACGAGTTCGGCGCGCTGAGCAAGTTCGGCGCGGTCACCACCTGGCTGCGCGAGAAGACGGGCGACATGCCGATCTGGTGGTCGGAGTGGTACTTCCAGCCCGAGGACGGCACCACCTGGCCCGAGGGCAAACGCCTGGCCGTGCAGGCCGCCTCGATGATGGAGTTCGCGCGCAGCGGCGCCGCCACCGCCCTCTACTGGAACCCGCAGACCAAGGACGCCGGCTGCAACGGCTGCCTGTGGGACCCGCGCACCGGCGCGCCGACCGCCACGCAGCGGCTCGTCGAGAACTTCGTGAAGTGGTTCCCCGCCGGGGCGAAGCTGGACGAGGTCGGCTCCTCCGACCCGAAGGTCCGGGTGCTGGCCCAGCCGGAGCAGCTGCTGCTGGTCAACACCTCCGACGCGCGGGCGTCCACGGAGGTGGACGGCGAGACGTACGACCTGAAGCCGTACGAGATCAGGTGGAGCTCCCGCTGACGCCGCCGTCCGGCCGCGAGGGGCGCCATTCGACGAGCAGGACCGTCGCGTCGTCCTGGAGCCAGCCGCGCTGGTGGTCGAGGATCGTGTTGACCAGCCGGCGCAGGGTCTCGGGAGCGGACACGCCGCCGGCCTCGCGCTTGATGACGAAGTCGATGAACCGCTGCAGCCCGAACAGCTCCCCTTGCGGGTCCTGGGCCTCGATGACGCCGTCGGTGTAGAGGAGCAGCCGGTCGCCCGGTTCGAGCTGGTAGCGGCCCAGCTCGGCGGGCAGGCCCAGACCGAGCCCCATCGGGGCGCCGAACGGGGCGTCGAGGGTGGCGACGAGCTGGCCGCGGCGCAGCACCACCGGCGCGGGATGCCCCCGGTTGGCCCACACCAGCCAGCCGGTCCGCGTGTCCAGGTCGGCGAGGACGCCGGTCGCGAAGCGGGTGGTGGCGAACTGCCGGGCGATGGCGTCGTCCACGGCCTCCCCGGCGGCCAGCACGTCGGCGCCCTCGCGGCGGTGCTTGCGCCAGCAGCCGACCGCGATGGTGGCGGTCAGCCCGGCCGAGGTGTCGTGGCCCATGGCGTCGAAGATCGACAGCCGGAGCACGTCGCCGTTGAGCGCGTAGTCGAAGGCGTCGCCGCCCACCTCGTACGCGGGTTCAAGGGCGGCGCTGACCACCACCCGGTCGTTGGCGAAGGTCGCGCCGGGCATCAGGTTCCACAGCACCTCGGCGGACAGCGCCATCGGCCGGGTGCGGACGAGCTGGGCGTAGCCGTCGCTGAACGCGCGCTTGCTCTGCACGAGCAGGGTGACCAGCCCGGCCAGCCGGGTGAGGCGCGTGAGGACGCCCGCGCCGGCGTGCGGCACGATCACGCCGATCACGCCGAGGCGCTCCGTGCCGCTGGTCAGGGGCGCCCACAGCCGGCGCGGCCCCTCCCCGGTGAACGGCTCGGCGGGCTCGCCCGCGGCGACGGCGGTGCGGGCCTGCACCGGCTCCATCGTGCGGAACGCCAGCCCGGGAATGGTCGTGTCGATCGGGACGCGGTCGAGCGGGGCGCCGGTCTCGTCGCGCTGGCCGGGCAGCGGCAGCAGGAACTGCTGCTGGAGGTCGGCGACGTACAGCATGGGGTGGGCGAGCCCGGCGCGGCCGGCGTGCTCGGTGACGAGCACGGGCAGGTCCTCCAGCGAGGCCAGGGAGCCGGCGCGCAGCAGCGCGCCGAGCATCCCCTCGCCGACCTCGTCGCCCCGCATGACGCCCCACCCCCCGATCACCGGGTCCTACCCGGGCGTGGCGTCTCTCAGACCTGCCGCGAGCAGGTCACCTCCGCCGTGGAGCCGCGCACGATCAGCTCGGTGGCGAGCTCGACGTGATGGGAGTCGATGGGCTCGCCCGCCGCCAGGCGCAGCGCCGTGCGCAGCGCGACGCTGCCCATCTCGCGCAGCGGCTGGCGGACGGTGGTCAGCGGCGGCGAGACCATCCGCGCGATCTGGGTGTCGTCGAAGCCCACGATGCTGAGGTCCTCGGGGATGCGCAGACCCCGCGCGCGGGCCGCCTCCATGACGCCGAGCGCGGTCTCGTCGCAGCCGACGAAGATCGCCGTGGGCGGCTCGGGCAGGTCGAGCACGGCGGCGCCGTACTCCAGCCCGTCCTGGTAGCGGAAGTGGCCGAAGTGCGTGTAGCAGGGCGGCACGGAGACGCCCTCGGCCTCCAGCGCCGCCCGGTAGCCGTGCAGCCGCGCCTGGTTGCAGGCGGCGGAGGGCGGGCCGCCGATGTAGGCGATGCGCCGGTGCCCGAGCCCGAGCAGGTGCTGGGTGGCGGCCAGCCCGCCGGCGAAGTTGGTCGAGCCGACGCTGGTCACCCGGGCGCGCGGCAGGTTGAGCGGGTCGATGACGACCAGCGGCACCCGCGCCCGCGCCAGCGCGGTGAGCTGGCCGCTGGTCAGCTCGCTGGTGACCGCGATGAGCGCCCGCCGTCCCGCGGCGGCCAGCTCGCGCGCCCAGGAGCCGGGGCGGGCCGCCTCCCGCTTGAGGCTGACCACGACGCCGACGCCCAGCTCGACCCCGGTGTTGACCAGGCCCTGGATGAGCTCGGTCGAGTAGGCGTTGATGTAGGAGTCGAACTGCACCTCGACCGTGTCCGTCCCGGCGCTCTCGCCCCGGCGCGGCGACGGCGCCACGTAGTCGTGCTGCCGCAGCAGCGACTCGACCAGTGAGCGGGTCGCCGGGGCGACGTCGCTGCGCCCGTTGAGCACCTTGGACACGGTCGCGACCGACACCCCGGCCGAGGCCGCGACCGTGGCGAGGGTGGCACGCCTAGGACTGGCCGGCATCGATCCCCTCCTGTACGTCCACGGAGACGGGCGTGTCGAGGCGCCGGTCGTGGCCGACGGCCCGGACCGGGCCGGTCAGCCGGACCACGCCGCGGCACGGCAGGTCGGCGGCGGACGTGCCGACGAGCACCTCGACGTCCCCGGGCTCCACGATGCGCCTCAGATCGCGTCCGGTGAAGGCCGTGCGGTCGGCGTGCACGTGGAAGGTGACGCGGGCCGCCTCCCCGGGCTCCAGCCGGACCCTGGCGAACCCGGCGAGCTGCCGCACCGGCCGGGTGACCTGGGCGAGAACGTCGTGCAGGTAGAGCTGGACGACCTCGTCACCGGCCCGCCCGCCGGTGTTGCGCACCCGCGCGCTCACCGTGAACGCGCCGTCGGTCGGCACCTCGGTGTCGCTGATCCGCAGGTCGTCGAGGGTGAAGGCGGTGTAGGAGGCGCCGTGGCCGAAGGGGAACAGCGGCGTCGGGTCGAGGTTGCTGATGCCGTCGCTGTCGGCGCCGAGCGGCGGCTGCAGGTAGGTGCCCGGCTGGCCGCCGTGCCCGCGCGGGATCTGCACCGGCAGCCGGCCCGACGGCTGGACCCGGCCGGACAGCACGCCCGCGATGGCCGCGCCGCCCTCCTCGCCGGGCATGAACGCCTGCACGAGCCCGGCGGCGGCGGCGTGCACCTCGCCCAGCGCGTACGGCCGCCCCGACACGACCACCACGACGACCGGCGTCCCGGTGGCGGCCAGCGCGGTGACGAGGTCCTCCTGCACGCCGGGCAGCCGCAGGTCGTCGGCGTCGCAGCCCTCGCCCGAGGTGCCGTGCCCGAACAGCCCGGCGAGGTCGCCGACGGCCACCACGCACAGGTCGGCCTCGCGGGCGGCGGCGGTCGCGGCCGCGAAGCCGGAGCGGTCGCCGCCCTGCACGTCGCAGCCCCGCTCGTGGACGATCTCGGCGCCGGGCAGCTCGGCGCGCAGCGCGTCGAGCAGGCTCGGGGCCTCGATCCCGAGCCCGAGGCCGGGGTGGCGGGGCAGCACGTGGTTGGGGAAGGCGTAGCAGCCCATGAACGTGCGCGGCTCGTCGGCGCAGGGCCCGACGACGGCCACCCGGCGCGGGGCGGCGCGGCCCTCGTCCAGCAGGGGCAGCGCGCTGCCCGCGTCGAGCAGCACGATCGAGCGCTCGGCCAGCTCGCGGGCGAGCTCCCGGTTGGCCGGCCCGTCGAGGTCCACGGTGGCGGCCCCGGCCACGGACAGCTCCGGCGTCCAGCCGGCGTCGAGCAGCCCGAGCTGCGCCTTCTGGGTGAGCAGCCGGCGCGCGGCGCGGTCGATGAGCTCCTCGGGCAGCTCGCCGCGGCGCACCAGCTCGGCCAGGTGCTGCCCGAAGCCGAGGGTGTCGGGCAGCTCGACGTCGATGCCGGCGGCCAGGGCGAGCGCGCCGGCCTCCTCGGTGCCGGCGGCCACGCGGTGCATGGTGGCGAGGAACGGGACCGCCCAGTAGTCGGAGACGACGGTGCCGGTGAAGCCCCAGTCGTCGCGCAGCACCTCGGTGAGCAGCCAGGGGTCGGCCCCGGCGGGCACGCCGTCCACGTCGGAGTAGGAGTTCATGACCGAGCGGGCCCCGCCGAGCGCGATCGCGGCCTCGAACGGGGGCAGGATCATGTCCATCAGCTCGCGCCGGCCCATCGGCACCGGCCCGTGGTTGCGGGCGGCGCGGGAGGCGGAGTAGCCGGCGAAGTGCTTGAGCGTGGCGATGACGCCGGCGCTCTCCAGGCCGCGCACGTAGGCGGCGCCGAGCATGGAGACGAGGTACGGGTCCTCGCCCATCGTCTCCTCGACCCGCCCCCACCGGTAGTCGCGCACCACGTCGAGGACCGGCGACAGGCCCTGGTGGACGCCGACCGCGGCCATGTCGCGGCCGATCGCCGCCGCCATCCGCTCGATCAGCTCCGGGTCGAACGTCGCGCCCCACGCGATGGCCGCCGGGTAGACGGTCGCCCCGTAGGCGGTGAACCCGGTCAGGCATTCCTCGTGCACGATGGCCGGGATGCCGAACCGCGAGGCCGCCATGACCTCCCGCTGCAACCTGACCACCTCGGCGGCGCCCTCCTCGGGCGTGACGGGGCCGCTGCCGTGCACCCGGGTCAGGTGGCCGAGGCCGTGCCTGACGGCCTCGGCGAGGGGGACGGTGCCGGAGGCGGCGAACACGTCCTGCATGGGGGCCACGTTGATGGCGGCGTCCTCGCCGGGGTCAACCTGATCAACACCGTCGACGCCGGCCGCCGGCTCGGCCTGCATGTCGTTGCCGATCCACCGGCTGCCGAGCTGGCCGATCTTCTCCTCAAGGGTCAGCTCCCGGAGAAGCGCCTCCACCCGGTCCGCCACGGGGAGGGTGGGGTCCTGCCACGGGCGGAGCGCGCCGCCCACCTCGGGAGTCCGCTCGACGGCCGTCATCTGTGCTCCTTAAAAGCCGAATATCAGCGTTAGTTTTTCGAAATGTTTCGACGCCGTCAGCGACCTCTGAGCGAGACCTCCTCGTCACCAGATGCGCAGCTAAGCGCCGCGCCAGCGTACTTTACTCGACCCCTGTTCGAATAGCGAGGGATCGTGGAGCGGCGGTCTTGACAGGCACATTGCCGAAATCTAGATTGGCGTGCCACGCGGCATGTCGCAAATGTTTCGACAAGCTCACCTCGCATCCCTAGTTCAAGGGGCGCGCGCCCACCCCCCCGGCGTTCGAGTACGGAGATCAGCGTGGAGACCAGGACTACTTCCCGCCGCACGTTCCTCAGCCTCTCCATGGGCGTTCCTCTGGGAGCCGCCCTGGCCGCCTGTGGCAGCGACGGGCCCACCAGGCCCGGCACCGCCGCCAGCACCGGCGGCGGAGGAGGCGGCAGCAGCGCGACCTACTGGTACCTGTCCACGCAGCCGCAGGAGGGCGTGCGCACCAGGACCATGGAGCGCTTCAACAAGGCCAACCCCAACGGCACCATCGAAGGCACGACCTTCCAGAACGACGCATTCAAGACGAAGATCAAGACCGCCATCGGCGCCGGCCAGGCCCCCACCCTGATCTGGGGCTGGGGCGGCGGCACGCTGCGCAGCTACGTGCAGGCCGGCCAGGTCGACGATCTCACGCCGTTCTTCGAGCAGAACCAGCAGCTCAAGGACCGGCTCTTCCCCTCCTCGTTCGGCGCGGCCACGATCGACGGCAAGATCTACGCGATGCCGTGCGAGACCATGCAGCCGATCGTCCTCTACTACGACAAGCGGGCCTTCGAGAAGATCGGCGCGCAGCCGCCCCAGACGTGGGGCGACATCATGGACCTGGTGCCGAAGTTCAACGCCAAGGGCATCGCGCCGTTCTCGCTGGGCGGCCAGTCCCGCTGGACGAACATGATGTGGCTGGAGTTCCTCTTCGACCGCATCGCCGGCCCCGAGGTCTTCCAGGCCGTCTTCGACGGCGAGAAGGACGCCTGGTCGCACCCCGCCGCCCTCGACGCCCTGGGCAAGATGCAGGAGCTGATCAAGGCCAACGGCTTCGTCAAGGGCTTCTCCTCGATCACCGCCGACTCCAACGCCGACCAGGCGCTCCTCTACACCGGCAAGGCCGCGATGATGCTGCACGGCGGCTGGACGTACGGCAGCATGAAGACCGACGGCGGCGACTTCGTCTCCGGCGGCAACCTCGGCTACATGAACTTCCCGCCGGTCGACGGCGGCAAGGGCGACCCCGGCAACACCGTGGGCAACCCCGGCCAGTACATGTCGATCTCCTCCAAGGCCACGCCCGAGCAGAAGGAGATCGCCAAGAAGTTCTTCTCCACCGAGCTGGTGAGCGACGAGTCGGTCAAGGACTGGGTGGGCACCGGCGCGGTGCCGATCGTCAAGGGCGCCGACTCGGCGTTCGCCGGCTCCCCCGACGCGGAGTTCCTCAACTTCGTCTACGGCATCGCGGTCAACGCCAAGTCCTTCGCGCAGTCCTGGGACCAGGCGCTCAGCCCGACGGCGGCCGAGGTGCTGCTGGACAACATCTCCAAGCTGTTCCAGCTGTCGATCTCGCCGCAGCAGTTCACCTCGAACATGAACGCGGTCATCGGCAAGTGAGCGTCATCCCCCTCCCGTCCGGGCGGAACGTTCCCCCGGCCGCCGCGCCCGGCGGCCGGGGGGCCTCGGCGCTCCCCTGGCTCGCGGTGCCGGCCCTCGTGTTCTTCGTCGGTTTCGGCGTGATCCCGCTCATCGGGGTGCTCCTGCTCAGCTTCACCTCGTGGGACGGGCTCGGCGACATCAGCGTCACGGGCTTCGACAGCTGGCGGGCGGTGCTGGCCGACCCCGGGCTGCCGCACGCGCTCTGGGTGACGTTCCTGGTCATGGCCCTGTCGTGGCTGGTGCAGACGCCGGCGAGCATCCTCATCGGCGTGTTCCTGGCCGGGCAGCAGCGCTACCGCGCGGTGCTCGCGGTGCTGTACTTCATCCCGCTGCTGCTCAGCTCGGCGGCCATCGCGATCACCTACAAGGCGCTGCTCGACCCGAACTTCGGGCTCGGCGCCGGGCTGCAGATCGACGTCCTGGTGCAGGACTGGCTCGGCGAGCCCGCCCTGGCGATGGGCGTGGTGATCTTCGTGGTGTCGTGGCAGTTCATCCCGTTCCACTCGCTGATCTACCAGGGCGGCGTGCGGCAGATCCCCCGCTCGATGTACGAGGCGGCCGAGCTGGACGGCGCGGGCCGGGTGCGCAAGTTCTTCAGCATCACGCTGCCGCAGCTCAAGTACACGGTCATCACGTCCTCGACGCTCATGGTCGTCGGCTCGCTGACGTTCTTCGACCTGATCTTCGTGCTGACCGCGGGCGGTCCCGGCGACGCCACCCGGGTGCTCGCCCTCGACATGTACAAGCGCGGCTTCCAGGCCAACCTCATGGGCCCGGCCAGCGCGATCGCCTGCATCCTGGTTCTGGTGGGCCTGGTCCTGGCGCTCCTGCTGCGCCGGCTCGGCGGCCGGGACGCGAGCGCCAGCCAGCTGGAAGGGGCCTGACATGGCGACGACGCTGACCAAGGGGCCGTCGCAGACCGCGGCCCAGCACGCCCGCCCGTCCAGGCGCCGCATCGGGGAGCGGCCCAACTGGCTGGGCGGCGCGATCAGCTGGCTCTGGCTGCTCGTCGTGATCGTGCCGATCTACTGGATCGTCATCACGAGCTTCAAGTCGCAGAGCAACTACTACGCCGAGAACCCGTTCGCGCCGCCGTCCGAGCCCACCCTGGCCAACTACCAGATGGTCATCGAGGCGGACTTCATCCGCTACTTCGTCAACAGCCTGGTGGTGGCGGTCGGGGCGGTGGCGCCGGCGGTCGCGGTGTCGTTCATGGCGGCGTACGCGATCGTGCGCGGCGGCGGGAGCCGCTTCCTGCGCTCCACGAACTCGCTGTTCCTCATGGGGCTGGCCATCCCGCTCCAGGCCACGGTCATCCCGATCTACCTGATCATCATCAGGCTGCACCTGTACGACACGCTGCTGGCGCTGATCCTGCCGTCGATCGCGTTCGCGATCCCGCTGTCGGTGCTGGTGCTGTCGAACTTCATCAGGGACGTGCCGAAGGAGCTGTTCGAGTCGATGCGGCTGGACGGCGCCAGCGAGTGGGGCACCCTGTGGCACCTGGCGCTGCCGCTGACCCGCCCGGCCGTGGTGACGGTGACCATCTACAACGCGCTCACCATCTGGAACGGCTTCCTGCTGCCGCTGATCCTGACGCAGAGCCCGGAGCAGCGCACGCTGCCGCTGGCGTTGTGGAGCTTCCAGGGCCAGTACAGCATCAACGTGCCGGCGGTGCTCGCCTCGGTCGTGCTGACCACGCTGCCCATCCTCGTGCTGTACGTGCTGGGCCGCCGCCAGCTCCTCGCGGGCCTCACCGCCGGGTTCGGCAAGTAGCCTGGGCGCGTGCACGACGAGATCACCCGCTGGCTCGCCGGGCGGGCGGTCCCGCTCGACGGGCTCGCCCCGTTCCGCGCCGCGCTGGACGGCGTCCGGCTGGCCGGGCTGGGCGAGGCCACGCACGGCAGCGCCGAGTTCTTCTCCCTGCGCCGCCGCCTCACCGAGTTCCTGGTGCGGGAGCTGGGCTTCACCACCGTCGCGATCGAGGCGAGCGCGGCGGCGGCGCGGGCCGTGGACGAGCACGTGCGCACCGGCCGCGGCGACGCCAGGCAGGCGGTCGCCGGGCTGGGCTTCTGGACGCTGGACACCGCGGAGATGCTGGCCGTGGTCGAGTGGCTGCGCGAGCACAACCGCACCGCCGAGCGGCCCGTGGGGTTCGCCGGCGTCGATCCGCAACATCCGGGCGCGGCGCTGCGGACCCTGCGCGAGCTCCTGGACGGGGCGGCCGGCGACCTGCTCGACCCTCTGGAGGTGCTGGCCCGGTCGCGGTGGGGGCGCGACGAACCCCTGGGGCCCGAGGTAGAGGCCGCGGCACGACGACTGACGGAGCACGTGGCCGAACACATGGCCGGAGGCACGGCCGGGCACACGGCCGAGCACACGGCCGCGGACATGGCCGGGCGCGGCCCCGGCGAGGTCCTCAAGGCGGTCCGCGAGGCCGCGCGCGTCGTCGGCCAGGCCGCCGAGCTGTCGTGCCGTCCCTTCACGCACGCCGACCCGGCGCTGACCCTGGGCGCGGCCCGCGACCGCCACATGGCGGAGAACGCGAGCCTGCTGCTCGCCGAGCCCGGCGCGAAGGTCGTCCTGTGGGCGCACAACGGCCACGTCGGCAAGGGCCGCATCGGCGGGGCACCCACCATGGGACGCCACCTGGCCGACGCGCACGGCGCGGCCTACTACGCCCTCGGCGCCCTCTTCGGCTCCGGCGCGTTCCGCGCCATCCCCAGGTCCCGGCTGCGCCGCCGGCCCCGGTTCCTCCGGTTCGGCTCTCCCCCGCCGGAGGACCGGCCGACGACGCGGACGTTCCGGGTGCCGCCCGCGGGGACGCCGCTCGCCGTGGAGACGCGGCTGGCCGCCGCCTGCCCCGCCGACCACGTCGTGGACCTGCGCGGCGGGGAACGGCCGGCCGCCGTGGCGGAGTGGCTGGCGGGCACCGCGCACCTGAGGGCGTTCGGCGCGGTCGCCGGCCGGCTCACCGCCAAGTTCGCGTTCATGCCGGTGGTGCCGGGCGAGGAGTTCGACGGCCTGGCCTTCGTCCACACCGCCACCGCCTCCACCCCGCTGGCCCAGCTCACCGGTAGGCGGCGGCCTGGAGGGTGTAGAGGTCGGCGTAGAGCCCGCCCCTCGCCATGAGCGCGTCGTGGCCGCCCTGCTCGACGACCTCGCCGTGGTCCAGCACGTAGATGCGGTCGGCGAGGCGGACGCTGGCCAGGCGGTGGGTGATGAGCAGCACCGTGCGGCCGTCCGCGTGACCGCGGATGCGCTCGAACAGCGCGTGCTCGGCGCGGGCGTCGAGCGCCGCCGTGGGCTCGTCGCAGATGAGCAGGTCGGCGTCGCGGTGGAAGCCTCGGGCCACGGCGATGCGCTGCCACTGCCCGCCGGACAGCTCCTGGCCGTCCTTGAACCGGCGGTCCAGCAGGGTGCGGTAGCCGTGCGGCAGCCCGGCGATCACCTCGTCGGCGCCCGCCACCGTCGCCGCCGAGTGCAGGGCCCGCTCGCCCTTGTCCGCGCCCATCGTGATGTTGTAGCGGGCGGTGAGCGGCCAGCGGGTGTGGTCCTGGGCGATCACGGCGGTGCGGGCGCGCAGGGCCTCCGGGTCCACCTCGCGCAGGTCGGTGTCGTCCCAGCGGACGGTCCCCGTGTCGGGCTCGTACAGACCGGCGAGGATCTTGGAGAGGGTGGTCTTGCCCGATCCGTTCTCGCCGACGAACGCGACGATCTCGCCCCGCTTGATCTCGACGGAGACGCCGCGCAGCGCCGGCTTCTCCGCGCCCGGGTAGGTGAAGGTCAGGTCCTCGGCGGTGATGCGGTCGAAGCCCTCGGGGGCGGGCCGCGGGCGGGGCGGCACCAGGCGGCGCTCGGCGTCGGCGCAGAAGCGCAGGAAGTCGGTGAAGTAGAGCCCCTGCTCGTACAGCATGTTGGTGGTGAACAGCAGGCTGGACAGCGAACCCTGGGCCGACCGGATCGCGAGGACCGCCGTGCCGGCCACGGCCAGCGGGATCGCCCCGGCCGCGAGCAGCACGCCGAGCGCGACGTAGACGAGGGCACTGCCGAGGCCGCCGAGCGCCTGGCCGGCCAGCCGGGTGAAGGTCTGCCGCCTGACCAGCTTGAGCATCTCCTCCTGCTCGGCCCGCGCCACCTTGTCGTAGACGCGCAGCAGGAACGCGCGCATGGTGAAGGCGCGGACCTCGGCCGCGCACTCACGCTCGGCCAGCAGGCGGCCGATGATGTACTTGCGCCGGCGGGCCGGGACGAGCCCGTGGACCGTGGTGTAGCGCTGGCGGGCGGCGCGGATCGCGGCCCAGGCGTCGGGCAGCACGGCCAGCGGGAGCAGCGGCAGCAGCGCCGGGTGCAGCACGCCGAGGACGCCGGCCGCCGCCGCGATGCTGACGAGCGAGGTGACGACGTCGACGGCGGCGGACACGACGACGCCGACGACGCCCGCGCCGTGGCCCTCGGCGCGTTCGAGCGCGTCGTGGAACTCGGGGTCGTCGAAGGCGACCAGCTCGACCCGGCTGGTCAGCCCGTACAGCCGTTCCTCCGCGGCCCGTTCGAGCTGCGGGCCGAGCCGCGCCTCGGCCCACCCGGCGCCCGCCTGCAGCAGCGCGCGGGCCACCGCGGCCGCGGCGACCAGGGCCAGGCTGGGCAGGGCGGCCATCACCCGGCCGGGGGTCGGGCCCTCGCTGAGCAGCGCGGTGAGCGCGCCGGTGGTGGCCAGCAGCCCGAACGCGGTGACGATCCCGCCGAGCAGGCTGAGCGTGACGGTGGTGACGGTGTCGCGCGGGCTCGCCGACCAGGCCAGGCGCAGCGCCTCGGCGATGAGCGAGGGCAGCCGCCTGGCGATGGTCAGGAAGCCGATCGCGGCCATGGTGTCGTTGTGGACCTGGAAGGAGTAGGGGGCGACCTCGCCGAGTTCGAGGTCCTGCTCGGTGGCGGGCCGGGAGCGGGGTTCGGAAGGATCTTCGGGCATGACGTGAGTGTGCCCGTCCGGACCGGCCGGCTCCCGGTCGGCGAAGGCCATAACACCGTGATAGGGGCAATCTGACAGGGTGTCGAGGCGCGGGGGCGCGCGTACCGTGACAGCCACCCCCCACCCCCGGAGGATCCCATGCCCCGACGCCTACGTCTCGCGCTCTCCCTCGTCCTCGGCCTCTCCCTGCTCCAGGTCGCCACCCCGGCCCGCGCGACCGCCCTGGTCACGGTGCTCAGGTACGACACGAGCCGGGCGGCCGAGTTCGTCTCCGCCGTGGACCAGGCCGCCCAGATCTGGAACGCGAGCGTGGCGAACGTCCGCCTGGTCAAGGGCACGCCCGCGCACTTCACCGTGATCGCCGACAACGGCTGGCCCCGCGCCCTGCCGACCAGCCTCGGCCGCGGCACGGTCTGGATGGGCCGCCAGGCCACCTCCCAGGGCTACCACCCGGTCCGCATCGCCGCCCACGAGATCGGCCACATCCTCGGCCTGCCCGACCGGCGCACCGGCCTCTGCACCGACCTGATGTCGGGCTCCAGCGCGCCCACGAGCTGCACCAACGCCTACCCGAGCGCCGCCGAGCGGGCGGCGGTGGACCGCGCCTTCGCGGGCTCCGCCGCTCCGCTCGTCGAGTTCGGCCGGCTGCACGAGTTCGACCGGTTGCACGCCGGCCGCTGACGCCTCAACCGCAGCGGTAGCCGTCCGGCAGGCGCGTGTCGCCGGCCGGGCGGCTGCCCTGGAAGCCGAAGGACGTGCTCGCGCCCGGCCCCAGCGATCCGTTGTGCGGGGCGTTCCTGGCGGTGACGGTCTGCCCGCTCGCCGTCAGGGTGGCGTTCCACGAGCCGGTCACCTGGTGGCCCGTGGGCAGCGTGAAGGTCACGGCCCAGCCGGTGAGCGCGCTCGTGCCGGTGTTGGTGACGGTGACCTGGACGACGTACCCGTTGCCCCACTGGCTCTGCACGCTCGCCGTGACCGAGCAGCCGTCCGTCCCTCCGTCGGGGCGGGTGGTCACGGCGACCGTGGCCGAGCGGGGCGAGCGGTTGCCCGCCGCGTCCCTCGCGTACACGGCGAAGGTGTACGCGGTGCTCGCGGCGAGGCCGCTCACCGTCGCGGCGGGCGTGGCGGAGGAGGCCACGGCCGTCTCGCCGGAGCCCGTCACCCGGACCACGTCGTAGCCGGTCACGCCCACGTCGTCGGTGGAGGCGGCCCAGCTCAGCCGCACCGACGACGAGGTGACGTCGGCGGCCGACGGCGTGCCGGGAGCGGTGGGCGGCGTCGTGTCGCCGGGCGTGCCGTCGTAGGTCAGGCCGAACCCGTACGGGAACAGCGGCGTCTTGCCGTCGCCGTCGTTGATCGGCTGCTGGGAGGCGCTGTTCATCCAGGTCATGGGCAGCTTGCCGGTGGGCTTGACCGCGCCGAACAGCACGTCGGCCACCCCCTGGCCCTCGGTGCCCGGCAGCCAGGCGGCGACCAGCGCGTTCCAGCCGGGGAGCTGGGCGGCGACGTCCAGCGGCCGGCCGCTGACCAGCACGACCACGACCGGGACGCCGGCGGCGCGCAGGGTGGAGAGCGTGGCGAGGTCGGTGCTGTCGAGGCCCAGGGAGCCGGGCCGGTCGCCCTCGCCCTCCGCGTACGGCGTCTCGCCCACGACCGCGACCGCCACCCGGTAGGAGCCGTCGACGCCGCCGCCGTCGCGGCTGTAGGTGACGGTCGTGCCGGAGCCCGCGGCGTTCCTGATGCCCTGGAGGATGGTGGTGCCGGGGGTGATCGCGCCGGCCGAGCCCTGCCAGGAGATCGTCCAGCCGCCGCTCTGCAGGCCGATGTCGTCGGCGCTCTTCCCCGCCACGAAGATCTTGCCGCCGGGCGCGAGCGGCAGCACGTTCCCGCTGTTCTTGAGCACGACCTGCGACTTCGCGACCGCCTCGCGGGCGATGGCGCGGTGCGCGGAGGAGCCGACGGTCGCGGTGTAGGAGCGGTCGGTGAGCGGCTTCTCGAACAGGCCGAGCTCGAACTTCTTGGTGAGGATGCGGCGCACGGCGTCGTCGATCCGCGCGGTGCTCACCCGGCCGGCCTGGACCTCGGCCCGCAGCAGGTCGATGAACTGCCGCCAGGAGGTCGGCGCCATCACCATGTCGATGCCGGCGTTGACGGCCGCGCGCACGTCGGAGGCGGAGGCGCCGGGGGCGCCGTCGATCTGGTCGATGCCGTTCCAGTCGGAGACGACGAAGCCGGTGAAGCCCAGCTCGCCCTTGAGCACGGTCGTGACGAGGTACTGGTGGCCGTGCAGCTTGGCGCCGTTCCAGCTGCTGAAGGAGATCATCACCGAGCCGACGCCCTTCTCGACGGCGGCGCGGAACGGCGGCAGGTGGATCGCCCGCAGCTCGGCCTCGGAGAGCTGGGTGTCGCCCTGGTCGGTGCCGCCGGTGGTGCCGCCGTCGCCGACGTAGTGCTTGGCGGTGGCCAGCACGGAGGCGGGGCCGTTCAGTGCCGTTCCCTGGAGGCCGGTGATGAACGTCGTCATCTCGGACGGCAGTGCGGGGGTCTCGCCGAACGACTCGTACGTGCGGCCCCACCGGTCGTTGCGGGCCACGCAGAGGCAGGGCGCGAAGTTCCAGTCCACGCCGGTGCCGGAGACCTCCTCGGCGACCGCGCGGCCGATGCGCTGGACCAGGGCGGGGTCGCGGGCGGCGCCGAGGCCGATGTTGTGCGGGAAGATCGTGGCGCCCACGACGTTGTTGTGGCCGTGCACGGCGTCCACGCCGTACAGGATGGGGACGCCGAGCGGGGTGGCGAGGGCGGCGTTCTGGAATCTGTCGTACATGTCGGCCCAGGACGCGGGCGTGTTCGGCGAGGGCGCGGAGCCGCCGCCGGACAGCACCGAGCCGAGCCGGTAGGCGGTGACGTCGGCGGCGCTCACCGAGCCGCGCTCGGCCTGCGTCATCTGCCCGATCTTGTCGTCCAGCGACATCCGCGACATCAGGTCACCGACCCGGGTGGGCACCGGCAGCGTGGGGTCCTGGTACGGCAGCGCCGCCGCCGCGTACGCCCGCGGCCCGCCGCCCGGCGCTCCGGGCACCTCAGGCACGCCCGGCACGCTCAGCGCCGCGAGGGCGAGCACCGTCACCGCCACCCGCGCCGCCCACTTCCCGCTCGTGCTTCTCATGGCCCTCCACCCTCGGCTGCCTTTTTGGGAGCGCTCCCAAGCGCACTGTAGGTCACCGGCACCGCCGCGCCCATCCAGGCTGCCCGCCCCTCCCCCGGCACCAGCGCGAACGCCCCGGGGAAGGTGAAACTTTCACCTTCCCCGGAGACGGACGGTCCTATGACATCTCCGCTGCCAAGCGGACACAGGCGGGACAGGCCCGAGCCGTCCCCGGTGAGAATGGCAACGACCATCCGCAGATCGGCAGCGGATGTGCCGGCTCGCCGCAGAGACTCGTTCCGCTGTCACCGTGTACGGCATGCTGAACGGCGTCTCGTTCCAGGCCGGACAGTCCCAGCCGGTAGCCGTCTTCGGCGTTTGCCGGCCCGGCGTCCACGGAGTACACCAGCAGGTCATCCCAGTGAATGGGCCAGCGTCGTGCGCCACCGAGCGGTTCGCTGGGCTCGCCGTCGAGTTCCATGAGCGCCAGCGTGCCGTTGAGCAGGATGCCCACCACCGTGCCACGTTGCCCAAGAAGCCACGATGCGTACGCTCGTGTCCTGGCTGGGCTATGGAGCAAGCACCGTTCGTCCCGTAGGTGGGGGTCTACTAAAGGGCCCCGCTTTAGGGGGGCTAAAGTCGAGAGTAGAGCTCTGGCAAGGCCCTCGCAATAGGGGGCCTAAAGTGCGCCGAATGTCGGTCCCTGAGGAGGCAACGCCCGGATGGACTTGAAGACGCTGAGAGAAGTCGCGCAGGTCAACGATCCCGTGGAACGAGCCCGGATGCTCAGCCGACTCATGACCGAGGAGCAGGGATTGGTTACCGAGGCGGCCAAGATGCGCCGACAGGCCATCGCGGAGGCGCGGGAGTCCGGAATGAGCCTGGAAGAGATCGCCGGGCGGCTGGGAGTCTCGCCTGGACGCATTTCACAGATGAGAAAGGGGCCGACGGCTCGTGCGCCGGAGGGTCCTGCCTCGCCTGCCCCTCGGGTGCTGGTGCAGCGGGCGTTGCCGACCGAACCCGCGGTCAGGGGGTCCAAGTCCCTGTTCCTGGCGGAAGCGGAACGGCAGGGGCTCAAAGCTGATCGCCGGATGCTCTACGTCGGGCTCGAACCCGCCGGCGATCATGTCGCGGCCTGTCTGCGGGTCGAACCCGGTACGGACATCGTGGCGCGGCGCAAGATGATGATCGCGAACGACGTGCCCGTACGCATCGCGACCAGCTACTTCCGTGCGGACCTGTTCGGCGACACGAGGATCGCGGAGCCGGAGTTCGTGAAGCCGTCGCTTCAGTCCGCGCTGACCGCGCTCGGTTACTCGTTCGGTCACGCGGAGGAGAACCTGACCGCTCGTCCGCCGACCACCTTCGAGCGTGAGACGCTGGAACTCGAACCCGGTGAGTGGATCATCCAGGTGCTCCGCGCGAGCTACTCCACCGAGGACACTCCCATCCACGTCCTGGAGACGATCTGCGCGGCGAACCGGCACATCTTCTCCATCGGCCAGGTCTCCGGGTACGACGAGTTCTGATTGACGGCACAAGGGGAAACCCCCGCCCGGCGGGAGGCCGGACGGGGGTTTCAGGGGTCGAGCGTGATCAGCCGGTGAAGCCGATCGCCGTGTAGTCCAGCGTCTTGTAGCCGCGGGCACCCCAGTTGGCCAGCGTCTTCTTCGTCGCCTGGATGTCGGGGCGCTGGTACAGCGGAATCGTGTGCACCATGTCCCAGATGAGCTTGTCCGCGGCGTTGGCCAGCTCGATGGCCTTGGCCGGGTCCATCTCGTCCACCGCGGCCTGGATGGCGGCGTCGAGAGCCGGGTCACTGCCCTTGGGGAAGTTGCTCTCGGAGCCCGTCTTGTAGATCTGGGACAGGCTGCCGATGGGCAGCGGCGTGCCGATCCAGGAGAACGGCACCAGGTCGAAGTCGCCCTTGATGATGTAGTCCGTGAAGAACTTGTCGACCGGGACCGGACGGATGTTGACCTTGACGCCGGCTTCCTTCAGCATGGCCTGGACCAGCTCGCCCTCGGACTGCGAGACCGGGGTGCCGGTGGGGATGACGAAGGCCAGCTCGAGGTCCTTGCCGTCCTTCTTGCGGTACTCACCCTCCTGCTTCCAGCCGGCCTGGTCGAGGAGCTGCTTGGCCTTCTCCAGGTTGTACTTGCCGAGGTCGCCGGAGTTGTCGACGTAGCCCTTGTGGTTGTTCATGAAGACGTGGTTGCCGAGCGTCTGCAGCGGCCAGTCCATGTCCTTGAGGTCGGACTGCGTGATCACGTCACGGTTGATGCCGTACGCGATGGCCTGGCGGACGACCTTGTCCTTCAGGTTCGTGCTCTGGTTGTTGACCGTGATGTGCCGCCAGTTCGGGCTGAGCGCCTTGCGGATGTCCACGTTCGGGACCTCCTTGGCGCGCTTCAGCTCGGCCGGGGCGCCGGACGGGATCTCGACGCCGTCGATCTCGCCGTTGGCGAAGGCGTTGACCTGCGCCTCCGGCGACTCGATGCCACGGAAGATGATCTTGTCGAGCTTGGCCTTCTGGCCCCACCACTTGTCGTCACGCACGAGCGTGAGCGTCTTGGTGCCCTCGTTGATGGACTCGACCTTGAAGGGGCCCGCGGTGACCGGGATCTTCTGCAGGTAGTCCTCTTCGTACGCCTTCGCGCTCTCCATGTGCTTGGCCGGGAAGAGCCATGCGGTGGCGCGGGTGAACAGGCCCTGCCACTCGGGGTAGGGCTTGGTGAAGGTGATGACCGCGACCTTGTCCGAGTCGCCCTTCTCGACCGACTCGATCTTGTCCCAGCCGTCGGTGGAGGCCGGCTTGAACTTCTTGTCCTTGCCGCTGTTGGCCTTCCACTGCGCCTGAAGGTCCTTGTAGGTGATCGGCGTGCCGTCCGACCACTGCGCCTTCTCGTTCAGCGTGTAGGTGATGACCTGCTTGCCGGACGACATGTCGTTCTTGACGTCGGTCACGTAGTTCGGGTTCGGCGTCCACTGCGCGCCCTCGTCCGCCACCATCAGCTCAGGCATGATCGGGTCGAGCATGTCCGCCGTGTCGGCCTGGTTGCCGTCCACGTGGTTGCCGTTCCACTGCGTCGGCCACTGGCCGACGGCCAGGGTCAGCGTGCCGCCGTCCTTGACCTGCTCGTACGGCACCGGGTTGATGCTGATGGCCGGAGTCTGCGACATCTGCTCCTGAGCCTGCTGCGACTGCTCGGCGCTCGGCTTCTTGGCCTCGCCGCCACCCCCGCCACAAGCCGCGACGGCCAGGGCCAGAACCGCGATCCCCGCGGACGCCCGGTAACGAACCTTCACTTTTCCTCCTGATCGTCCGAGGCCGTGATGACCTCGATCTCCTCCGCGTAGTGGCAGGCGGCGCCGTGATCCACGGCGTTCGCCAACCGAGCAACCGAGGGCTCTTCGTCCACGCACCGCTGCCGCTCGGCCTCGCTCAGCCGGCCGGCGAACTTGGGGCAGCGGGTGCGGAACCGGCAACCCGTGGGCGGGTTCGCCGGGCTGGGCAGGTCGCCTTCGAGCAGAATCCGCTTCCGGGTGCGTTCCCTCTCGGGGTCCGGAAGCGGAATCGCCGACAGCAGCGCCTGCGTGTAGGGATGCGCGGGGTGGTCGTAGACCTCCTCGACCGTGCCGATCTCGGCGATCTTGCCGAGGTACATCACGGCCACCCGGTCGGCCAGGTGCCTGACCACGGCCAGGTCGTGGGCGACGAAGAGGTACGACAGCCCCAGGGTGTTCTTCAGCTCCTCCAGCAGGTTGATGACACCCGCCTGGATGGAGACGTCGAGTGCCGAGACCGGCTCGTCGAGGACGAGCAGCTTCGGCTCCAGCGCGAGCGCGCGGGCGATGCCGATGCGCTGGCGCTGGCCTCCGGAGAACTGGTTCGGGTAGCGCTCGGCGTGCTCCGGCGACAGCCCGACCAGCTCCAGCAGCTCCGCGACCCGGGCGCGCACGTCCTTGCGGCCGTGGGCGCGCAGCGGCTCGGCGATGATGTCCTGGACCGGCATGCGCGGGTCGAGCGCGGCCATCGGGTCCTGGAAGACGATCTGCACGTCGCGGCGGAGCTCCCGGCGCATGGCCTTGTCGATCTTGGCGCTGTCCTTGCCGAGCACCACGACCCGGCCGCCCTCCGGCGGCGCGAGCTGCATGATCTGCTGCAGCGTGGTGGTCTTGCCGCAGCCCGACTCGCCGACCAGGGCCAGTGTCTCGCCCTCGGCGATGTCGAGGGTGATGCCGTCCACGGCGTAGACCGTTCCGACCCGGCGCTTCATCACCGCGCCCTTCATGAGCGGGTAGTGCCGGATCATGTCCTCCAGCTCCAGGACCGTCGCGCGCTCGGCGCGCGGCACCCGGACCACCTCGCTCGGCGGGATCACCGGCACGGGGAACACGTCGGCGCCGGTCAGGCCCTTGTGCTCGATCTCGTGGGAGCGGATGCAGGCCACGCTGCGCCCGCCGCCCGGACCGAACGGGATGAGCGGCGGCTCCTCGTCGTCGCACATGTCCACCCGCATGGGGCAGCGCGGCGCGAACGGGCAGCCGGGCGGCAGCGCCGACGGCGAGGGCGGGTTGCCCTCGATCGGCACCAGCGGCCCCTCCTCGCCGTCCACGCGCGGGATCGAGGCGAGCAGGCCCATCGTGTACGGCATGCGCGGCCGGTAGTAGAGGTCGTCCACCGGCCCCTGCTCGACCGGCCGGCCCGCGTACATGACGAGCACCCGGTCGGCCATGCCGGCGATGACGCCGAGGTCGTGGGTGATCATCACGATGCCGGCGCCGGTCTCCTGCTGCGCGGTCTTCAGCACCTCCAGCACCTGGGCCTGGATGGTGACGTCGAGCGCCGTGGTCGGCTCGTCGCAGATGAGCAGGTCGGGGTCGTTGGCGATGGCCATGGCGATCATCGCGCGCTGCCGCATGCCGCCGGAGAACTCGTGCGGGAAGGCCTTGGCGCGCACGTCCGGGTGCGGGATGCCGACCAGGTCGAGCAGCTCGACGGCCCGCTTGGCCGCCTTGTCCTTCGGCATCCGCTGGTGGATGCGCACGGCCTCGGCGATCTGGTCGCCGATCGTGTAGACGGGCGTGAACGCCGACAGCGGATCCTGGAAGATCATGCTGATGGCCTTGCCGCGGATCTTGACCAGCTCGTCGTCGTCCATGCCGATGAGCTCGCGGCCGTGCAGCTTCGCCGAGCCGCTGACCACGGCGTTCGGCGGGAGCAGGCCCATGACCGCGAGCGAGGTCACCGACTTGCCGGAGCCGGACTCGCCGACGATGCCGAGCACCTCGCCGCGCTCGACCTCGTACGACACCCCGCGCACGGCCTGGACGCCGCCGGGGAAGGTGACGGTGAGGTCCTTGACCTCCAAGATGCTCACGAGTTGCTCCCGGGGTCGAGGGCGTCGCGCAGGCCGTCGCCGATGAGGTTCACGCTGAGCACGAGGAGCACCAGCGCGCCCGCGGGGAAGGCGAACAGCCAGGGGTAGCCGGTGGCGTTGCCGGAGCCGGCCGCGATCAGCGTGCCGAGCGAGACGTCCGGTGGCTGGATGCCGAAGCCGAAGAAGGACAGCGCCGCCTCACCGATGATCGCCGAGGAGACGTTGAGCGTCGCGTCGATGATCAGCAGCGAGGACAGGTTGGGCACGATGTGCCGGAAGATGATCTTCCAGCGCGGGATGCCCATGTAGACGGCGGCCAGGACGTACTCGCGCTCGCGGAGCGAGATCGTCATGCTCCGCACCACCCGGGAGGTGATCATCCAGGAGAACGCCGCGAGCAGCACGACGAACCAGAGCCACGAGCCGCCCGCCTTGAGGCGCGGCGAGATGATGGCGATGATCAGGAAGCTGGGCAGGACGAGGAGCAGGTCCACGCCCCACATGAGGATCCTGTCCGCCCATCCACCGAAATATCCGGCGAACGCGCCGACGATCGCGGCCAGCCCCGTCGAGATCAGCGCCACCAGGAGGCCGATCACGATCGACTTCTGCATGCCGCGCAGCGTGATCGCGTACATGTCCTGGCCGATCGAGGTGGTGCCCCACCAGTGGTCGGCGTCGGGCGGCGACAGGAAGGCCAGGAAGTCCTTCTCCGTCCAGGCGTACGCGCCGAAGTACGGGCCGATGTAGGCGGCCAGCACCAGCAGCAGCAGGGCGATGGAGCCGTAGCGGGCCTGCCGGTTGGCCATCAGGCGCCGCAGGACGACCTTGGAACGCATCTCAGCTCACCCGCACCCTCGGGTCGAGCGCCGCCACCAGCAGGTCCGACAGGAAGGCGGCGAACAGGACACAGATCGCGGTGAAGAAGGTCACCGCGGCGACGGAGTTGACGTCCTGGGCGTTGATCGCGTCGACCAGCCAGGCTCCCATGCCGTGCCAGGCGAAGATCTTCTCGGTGAAGGTCGCTCCCGTGAACATCGTCCCGAACGCGAAGGCGAAGTACGTCGCGGACGGGATCAGCGCGGTCCGCAGCGCGTGCTTGGTGAGCGCCGCCCTGCGGCGCAGGCCCTTGGCCCGCGCGGTGCGGACGAAGTCCTGGCCGAGCACGTCGAGCATCATGTTGCGCTGGATGCGGCTGTAGAAGGCGATCGAGCCGAGGCTCAGCGAGATCGTCGGCAGGATCAGGTGGTTCAGCCGGTTGAGGAACTGGTCCCAGCCCGTCAGCTGGGGGTTGTACTCGCCGGTGTACTCGATGAGCGTGAACCCGAGCCCGCGGTTCAGGTTGTACGTCGCGATCGCGAGCAGGGTCGCCAGCACGAAGACGGGGATCGCCAGCACCACGAAGGAGGAGACGCCTATTAACCGGTCGGTGAACTTGTACTGTTTCACCGCTGAGATGGCTCCCAGCCCGATGCCCACCGCGAAGCCGACCAGTGTGCCGATCAGCAGCAGCCGGAGGCTGACGAAGATCCGCCGGCCCATCTCGTCGTTGACCGAGCCGCCGTTCCAGGTCTTGCCGAAGTCCCCCTGCAGGACGCCCGTGGCCCAGGTCGCGTAGCGCTGGAGCACGGGAACCTTGTCGTTGAGGTTGTACATGTCGAGCGTGGCGTCGATCGTCGCTTCGGGGATCGGAGGCTGGCGGCCCTGGTACGCGGCCCGAGGGCTCATCGTGCTGGCGGCGAGCATGTACGCGAGACTGGCCGCCACGGCGACCAGGACCACGTTTATCGCCAACCTGCGTAGCAGGTACTTGCCCATTACTCTCCGTTCGCGCTGACGGGGGGCGCACCTCGGGGTGGAGAGGCGCCTCCGCAACGTAAAGCCGTCCGCCATCGGGAAATGACACTGACCGTGCAGACGGCGATCAAGGCGCAGAATATGGCCAAAAATATAACAGTCAGAAACTAGGTCACATAACGGTCAGATCACCAACAATAGATCGTGACACTTCTTGGACACTCCCTCCACACCCCCTCTGACCTGCGGAGACACCGACAAATTCGGCGCCCCAAAGGGCGTCGGGCGAGAGTTGTGTCACAGAATCCGGACATGAATTGCCGGGCGCCAAAGTGATCCACGTCATGGGGTCACGGCCGGGAATGTGCGGTCTCTCACGTCGCCTCCGCGCCCGCGACGCCGCCGGCCCACGGGAGCGGACGCGCGCGGAGGGCGGGGCGGCGCCGGCGAGGGGGTCCAGAAAGGGTCTTTGGTCCCTACCTGGCGTCCCAGGGGAGGCGGCACGATGGAAGGGTGATGTGTAACTCGATGGGCGGTTCCGGATGACGACGGCACGCGACCTCAAGGAACTGTCCGAGGCCGAGGCCCTGCGACGGCTGGCGTCCGTACCGTTCGGACGGGTCGTCTTCACCCTGCACGCACTCCCCGCGGTACGCCCGGTGAACCACGTCGTGGCCGACGGCCGGGTGGTCATCCGCACCAACCCCGGCACGGTGCTGGGCAAGGAGGTCGCGCCCGCCGCGGCCGTGGTCGCGTTCGAGGCCGACGACCTGGACCCGTACGAGCGGGTGGGCTGGAGCGTGATCGTCACCGGCATCGCCAGGCCGGTGACCGACCCCGAGGAGGCGGAGCGGTTCAAGGAGCTGCTCCAGCCGTGGGTACAGGGCGGCATGGACCAGGTGATCAGCATCCAGCCGGAGATCGTCAACGGCTTCGAGCTGGTCCCGGTCGACGACGCCTCCTGAGGTTCGCGCCCCGCCGTCCCGGCGGGGCCAAGGTCCCGTCCCCGGCGGGACGAAAGTCCCTGGCCTGGTGATCACCGAGGTCAGAGGGTGGTAGCACCAACCGAACGCGATCAACGCGAAGAAGGTGCTCGCCCATGAGGCACAGGCCCATCGCTCTCGACCCCGCCGACGTGCAGATCAAGATCCGTGGCGGGGTCCGGCCCGGTGACGTCAGGCGCGCCAGGCAGACCGTGGCCGAGCTGACCCGCCTCGCGCACGAGCCGGTGCTCGGCGCGAGGATCACGCTCGCCAGCGCGCCCGGCCCCGAGGAGCGCCGCACGGCGGAGGCCGTCCTGGACGTCCAGGGACGGCTCATCAGGGCCCGGGCCGGCGCGACCTCCACGCGCGCCGCCATCCACCTGCTCGGCGACCGGCTGCGTACGCGGCTGCTGGAGAGCGCCCGCGACTGGGAGAACCGCCGGGGACGCCACCACCAGAAGCCCCAGACCGTCCGGAGCGCCCCCGAGCCGCGGATCGTCCGGATCCTGTCGGCGGTGCGCGCCGTCCCCGACGAGGCGGTCGTGGAGATGGACCAGCTCGACCACGACTTCCTGCTCTTCGTCGACCCCGTGACCGATCAGGACTGCCTCGTCCACCGGACCGGCGACGGCTACCGGCTGGTGCGGCTCGACCCGCGGCCCGAGCTGCCCCCGCCGACCTGCGCGGCGATCTCGGTCGCCACGGAGCCCGCGCCCCGCCTGACCGTCGCCGCCGCCGTCGAGCGACTGGAGCTGGGCGGGTTCCCGTTCGTGTTCTTCGCCGACGCCGGCAGCGGCGCCGGGCGGGTCGTCCACCGCCGCGCGGACGGCACGTACGGCCTGACCGCCACCCTTCACACCTGACCGGGAGGCGCGCCTCCCTCACAACCGAGCACTGCCCGGTGTGGACACCCACACCGGGCAGTTCTCGTCCGGCCGGCCGGATCCTGAGCACCGGACAGCTCCCCGCCCTCCCCACCGCCCTGGTCAGCCCGCCCGGGGACCCCCGCACGCGGTACCCGGACAGCAGTGATGCCCGGCCCCTTCGAGGGGCCGGGCACCGGTGGGGCGGGGAGTCACTTGAGCCATGCGTTCTCGCGGACGATCCGCAGGTTGCCGAGGCCGAGGGTGGCGCCGGCGTTGGCGAGGGCCAGACCGGCCATGACGATCGCGTAGATGATGTGCTCGTCCATGAACGGGTTGGTGGTGAGGGGCAGCTCCGCCGCCCACATGAGGGCCATCATCAGGGCTCCCGCGACGGCCGCGATCCTGGTGCCGACGCCGAGGACGAGCGCGGCGCCGATGCCGAGCAGGCCGAGCATGAACAGCCAGTCCACCCAGACCTGTCCGGCCAGCGCGCTGAAGAAGCCGCCGAGGGCGTTCTCGCCGGTGCCCTTGAGGAAGCCGGTGGTGGGGCTGCCGCCGTTGACCCAGGCCTTGGCCGCCGGGGTGGCGAAGCCCCAGCCGAAGGTCTTGTCCAGGAAGGCCCAGAGGAAGACCCAGCCGATCGCGATGCGGGCGGCGGCCCAGACGTACTGGACGGGGTTCTTGGCGGGGGTGTCGGTGGTGGCGACGATTTCGGGGTGAGCGGCGCGGGGGTGGAAGATGGTCGCCATCGTGGGCTCCTCTGGGGGATCCGGCCTTTCGGACCGGTGTCTCTCTGACATCTCTATGACACCGTTTCCGCCGCCGAGATCGCAGAGCACTAGGGCCCGAAGCCCAGGGGACCTTGGGCAGGGACCTTGGTCATCCAGCGGCCTGGGGCAGCTTGTACGCCCGGCGGGCGGAACCCGCGAAGACCTCGGCCCGCTCCCCCTCCGTCAGTGCCGCGCACAGCTCGCCGGCGGCCTCCGCCACCTGCGCGTACTCGGCGGCCAGCAGGCAGACCGGCCAGTCGGAGCCGAACATCACCCGCTCCGGCCCGAACGCCTCCAGCACGACCTCCGCGTACGGCCGCAGGTCCCCGACCTTCCACGCCGTCCAGTCGGCCTCGGTCACCATGCCGGACAGCTTGCAGAAGACGTTGGGCAGCGCGGCCAGCTCCCTGACCCGGCTCCGCCACGGCTCCAGCTCGCCCGAGGCGATCGGCGGCTTCGACAGGTGGTCCAGCACGAACGTCAGCCCCGGCAGCGCCCGTACGGTGTCGATGGCGGCGGGAAGCTGGTGCGGCAGCGTGAGCAGGTCGTAGGCGAGCCCCGCGCCCTCGACGGCGGCGAGACCGCGCCGCACGTCCGGCCGGCCGAGCCAGGCGGGGTCCGGCTCGGACTGCACGCCGTGCCGCACCCCCACCAGCCCCGGCGGCAGCTCGGCGAGCGTGCCGGCCACGTCGGGGGCGGTCAGGTCCACCCATCCGACCACGCCCGCCACCAGGTCAGAACCGGCGGCCAGGCCCAGGAACTCGCGCGTCTCGTCCAGGTCCGCCAGCACCTGCACGAGCACCGTACGGCTCACCCCCGCGGCGGCGGCCGGCCCGGCCAGGTCGCCGAGCGTGAACGTACGCCGCACGGGCGCCATCGGCTCCGGATCGAGCCAGTCGTGCGGCCGGGCGGCGAGATCCCACACGTGGTGGTGCGCGTCGATGCGGTCCATGAGCGGCAACGTAACAGACGTCCCATGTCTGGGCCAGCGCGAGCGAGGCTTACCAGGGGTTTTCGCTCTTCGCGGGAAGATACGTCCTACGTTCGTGCCTTGGGCCGGGAAAAACAGAGGGCGTGATCAACATGATCACGCCCTCTGGGGGGCCGAAGCCCCGGAGTAGTCTTCGCCGCCCTCGACGGCAATTTCATGCTACCTCAATCACGCTGCGTACGACACCCTTATGCTTTGAGTAGTCGGTTGGCGCTCAGCCCAACCGGGTTCCCCCTTCGTACCCTCGAGGTCGCAGCATGCTGATCACGCCTTATGGGCGCGACTCCGCCTCCCCCTACTCCCGCCATATCGCCGCTCGTCTGCAGGACTTCTGCAACCAGAGGGCACCCTGGACACTCCGCCTGTGGGACGTCAGCGCCTTCCTCTCCCTGGAGGAGTTGCACGAGGCGGGCGGCTGGGTGGAGCGGCGGGTGCTGTCGCAGGCGGCGCTCGACTGGCAGCGGCACGAGCTGGAGCGGCTGCTCGGCGACGACCCGGCGCTCGGCACGAAGGTCTTCCGCCGCCGGCTCCAGGAATGCCTGCGTACGACGTTGACCGTGGCGAGCGACGGCCGCAGGAAGCTGCGCCACCTGATCGACGTCGGCCGCCCCGGCTATCTCGACCGCTGGGCGGCGTGCGTCGCCGGAGCGGACCCGCCTCCGCCGGAGAAGGTCGCCCGCGCGGTCGCCTCCCACCTGCTCGACAGCGGACACAGCATGGACGGCCTCAGCCGCTGGCTTCGCGACGGCAGGCTCGGGCTGTCGGCCGTGGACCTGATCACCGAGGCCGCGGCCCTGCTGACCCGGCCGCCGACGTCCTGGAAGATCGTCGTCCCGTTCGCCGACCTGCACGGCCGGGAGCTGACCGCCGGGCTCCCCAACTGGGTCGGCAGGCGTGAGGCGGCCGACCTCCTGGCCGAGGCGGGGACGAAGACCACCGCTCCGATCATCGGCGCTCTCTCCTACGAGGTCGAGGCGCGGGACGCCGAACGCGCCCTGGAGATCGTCTCGGACGTCGTCGAACGGCTCCAGGCCCGCGCCCGCTTCGCCGCCACCGGTTCGGTGTCCCCCTTCGACACCGCCGTCGTGCTGAACCAGCGCCGGGCGATGCCGCTGCGGATGCCCGCGCGCGGCGCGCGGGTTCTGTCCCTGGCGGCCGAGCGGCAGCTCTACGTGGTCGGCGCACAGCCGCAGCGCCTCGATGACCGGCGGCGCAGCGCGGTGGACGACGCGCTGGAGATCGCCTCGGCGCTCAATCACGGCCCCCTCGCTCCGGCCGTCGCCGGCGGGTGGAGCGCCCTGGAGTCGTTGCTGACCGAGGCCCGCGATCCGGACGAGCGCGAACGGGTCGTCGCCGCCGGCCGCGCCGCGGCGCTCGTGGCCTGTTCATGGCCGCGGGCCGAGCTGACCGCGCTCTCGCACCGCATCCGGCACGTGAGCGACGGCGACCTGGCCGAACGTCTGGATCGCTGCGGTTCCAACCGCGAGCGCGCCACCCTGATCGCCGCCGAGCTGGTCCAGGGCCGTTCCCTGCCGTTGGAACGTTCCTGGCGCCGCCGGAGCGACATCGCGGCGGTCACCAGGATGCACGCGCTGCTCGCCGACCCCGCGCAGGTGCTCGGCCGGGTACGCCGCTACGTCGAGGTCGCGCTGCGCCGCCTCTACCGCAGCCGCAACATCGTCCTGCACGGCGGTTCGACGGGCGGGGTCGCGCTGCAGCCGGCCCTCCGCGTCACCGCGCCACTCGTGGGGGCCGCGCTCGACCGGCTGGCGCACGCCGACCTCGTCGCGAGGGTCCCGCCGCTGGTCCTCGCGTCGCGGGCCGAGACCGCCCTGCACATGGTGGGCGACCAGATGGGCCCGGCCCTCTGCGACCTCATCGAATGACTCACGACTCCACGGGGTTCCCCGTGAACGCGGAACGTGGGCGGAGGCTGCGGCGGGAGTCTCCGGAGCCGGCCGCCTGGCTGGTGGGGATGTGGCTCGACGGCCCCGGCCTGCTCCAGGTGGCGGCGGTGCGGGACTTCGCGCCCGCGCTCGGGCGCGACGGCCTGGACATGTGCGCGCGGCTGGTGAAGGAGCGGCGTTCCGGGGGCGGACGGCGCTCGCCGGCGGTGGAGCGGGGCGTACGGGAGCTGCGTGAGCGGCTCGCCGAGCCGGCCTCCGCCCCCGGCCGCCGGAACGCGGGTCAGCGTTCGGACAGGACGCGGGCCAGGGCGGCCAGGGTCTCCAGGGGCGTGCCGGGGGGCGGGGAGACGCGCAGGACAGGTTCGGTGAGGTCGAGCGGGGCCCTCGCCACCGGGGCCACGGAGACGAGGAGGCCCGCGCGGGCGGCGCGGGTCCTCGCGTCCGCCGCCGAGTCCCCGGGCGGCGGACGGAGGGTGACGAGGGCGGAGGGCTCGTCCAGCGGTTCGCGTACGCGCCAGCCGCCCGCGCCGTCGAGCGTCCGGCGCGCGGTCCGGCCCAGGCAGGCCAGGTGGGCCTGGACGGCGGCGGGGCCGAGCGCCAGGTGCTCCCGTACGGCGGCGCCGAGTCCGGCGCGGGCCGCCATCGCCGCCTCCGCGCCCTCGTAACGGACGGCCCCCGGCAGCGGGACACCGTCCGCGTGGCCGTGGAGGGCGGGGAAAGGGGCGTCCATGGCGGGCGTGAGGCCGGGGACGATCAGGAAGCCGACGCCGCGCGGGCCCGCGAGCCACTTGCGGGACGTCCCGACGTACGCGGTGGCGCCGACGCCGGTGACGTCCACGTGGCCGAACGACTGGCAGGCGTCCAGCACCAGCGGGACCCCGGCGGCCCGGCACAGCGCGCCGATCGCGGCGGCGGGCTGTACGACGCCGTGGTGGGAGGCGAGGTGGGGCACGGTGACCAGGCTCAGGCCCGCCGACAGGTGCCCGCGCAGGCCGTCCAGGTCCAGCCGGCCGTCGGCGTCGGCGGGCAGCTCGACGAGGGTCCAGGAGCGGTCGGCGGCCAGGCGGTGCAGGAGCATGAGCGTGCTGCCGTACTCGGCGCGCAGGTGGCCGACGCGGCTGCCCGGCGGCAGCCGCCAGCCGCCGAGCAGCGCGGCCATGGCGGCGGTCCCGCTCTCGGCAAAGGCGACGTCACCGGCCACCGCGCCGGAGGGCAGCGCCGGGGCAGCGATCGTCAGGGTGGTCAGGGACGTGCGGGCGGTGGTGAGGTCCGGTTCCGCTGGGTAGCCGCCGCGTTCCCGCTCCAGGTGGAGCTGGTTGACGACGGCGTCGAGCGTGCGGTCGGCGGGTACGTTGCAGCCGGCCGCGTCGAGGTGCCCGGGAGGCAGGACGGCGCGGGCCGCCCGCCATGCCGTGCCCGCACACGTCCTGCCTCCCGCGCAGACCCCCGCGCAGGCCCCCGCGCAGGCCGTGCCGGTGCAGGCCGTGCCGGTGGGCGCTGTGCCGGTCGTGGGCGTGGGCGTCATGCCTGGGCGAGGAGCAGGGCGAAGTCGCCGGCCGGGTCGGTGTGGTAGCGGCGGACCGTGAAGCCGGCGGCGGCCAGCTCGGCCCGCAGCCCGGCCGGACGGAACTTGGCGCTGATCTCGGTACGCAGCTCCTCGCCCTCGGCGAAGTCCACGGTCAGGTCGAGCGCGGCGATGGGGACGCGCATCGCGCGGGTGGCCCGCAGGCGCATCTCGATCCACTGGTGGCGTTCGTCGTACAGGGCGACGTGGGCGAAGGCGTCGGGGTCGAAGGCGGCGTCCAGCTCGCGGTTGAGCACCCGCAGCACGTTGCGGTTGAAGGCGGCGGTCACCCCGGCCGCGTCGTCGTAGGCCGCGACCAGCCGGTCCCTGTCCTTCACCAGGTCCGCGCCCAGCAGGAACGTGTCGCCGGGCCGCAGGTTGCCGCGCAGTTCCTTGAGGAAGGCGCGGCGGGCGTCGGGGCCGAGGTTGCCGATGGTGCCGCCGAGGAAGGCGACCATCCGGCGGCCGGTACGCGGCAGCAGGCCGAGGTGGCGTTCGAAGTCGGCGCACACGGCCCGTACGGCGAGCCCGGGATAGCGGGCGGCGAGCCGGCGGGCCGCGGCCAGGAGGGTGACGGCGTCCACGTCCACCGGCGTGTACGTGCGCAGCGTGCCCGCCTCGCGGAGCGCGTCGAGGAGCAGCACGGTCTTCTCGCTGGTGCCCGAGCCGAGCTCGACGAGAGTGTCGGCGCCGCTCGCCGCGGCCAGTCCGGCTGCCTCGGCGCGGAGTATGGCCAGCTCGCGGCGGGTCGGGTAGTACTCGGGCAGCCGGGTGATCCGGGTGAACAGCTCGCTGCCCGCCTCGTCGTAGAACCATTTCGGCGGCAGCGACTTGGGCGTGGCGGCCAGGCCGGCGCGTACGTCCTGTTCGAGCGCCAGGCGCAGGTAGTCGCGGTCGAGGTGGTTGACGAGCTGGACGGTGGACTGGCTGACGGGCACGAGATCTCCCAAGGGCGTGAGCGGACGTCAGAGCGGCTGGACGCGGAGGCCGTCGGCGGTGGCGAGCAGCAGGCTCCGGTCGGGCACCTCCTGCCAGCCGGGGCCGTCGCAGAGCGGCTCGCTGGCCACCAGGACGCCGTCCGGGTGCGGCCGGTGGAACAGGGTGTCGCCCCAGGCGGTCGCGGCGAGGGTGACGCCGTCGCAGGCGAGCAGGTTGAGCCGGGCGTCGGGGTCCTTGGCCGCGGCGCTGGTCACGACCTCGGCCAGCGCCTCCCCCAGCGCGGCCCCGGCCGGGACTGCGGACGTCCCGGAGGCGGACGCCCCGGAGGCGGACGTCCCGGAGGCGGACGTCCCGGAGGCGGACGTCCCGGAGGCGGAAAGCGAGGAGGCGGAAGGCGCGGAGGCGGGTGCGGGGCTGCAGTCGGCGCGGAGGCGGCGGAAGACGGCCGCCGCCAGCCACGCGCTGTCGCAGGCGCTCTCCGCGCCCTCGGCGAGGTCGCGGAGCGCGTCCCGGTCGACCCGCCCGTTGTGGCTGAGCAGCCAGCGCCCCTCCGTGAACGGCGCGGTGGCGCTCTCCTCGACCGGCATGCCGACCGTGGCACACCGTACGGCCGCCAGCAGGCACCCGGACCGGGCGACCCGGGCGAGACCGGGCAGGTTGGCGTCGGCCCACATGGGGATCGAGCGGCGGTACCGGATCGGCTCGGGCGCGGCGAGGCAGGGATCGGGGCCGAGATCGGGGTCGTACCAGCCCATGCCGAAGCCGTCGGCGTTGACCGTCCCGTGGCGTTGCCGCCGCGGCGCGTACGACTGCCTGAGCAGCCCGTGCTCGGGTTCGTGGATCAGCTCGGCGAGCGTGCGGGGAGCGCCGAGCCAGGCGGCGTGCCGGCACATCAGCGTTCCTCCGGCGAGGCGGTCCGCGCGCAGCGGAAGCCGGTGAAGATCTGCCGCCGGATCGGGTAGTCCCAGTTGCGGAACGTGGTGCGGACGGCGGCCGGGTCGGCCGCCCACGACCCGCCGCGCAGCACCCGGTACTCCTCGCCGAAGAACACCTCGCTGTACTCCCGGTAGGGGAAGGCGCGGAAGCCGGGATAGCCGTCGAACCAGGTGGCGGTCCACTCCCACACGTCGCCGACCATCTGCTCGGCCCCGTACGGGCTCGCCCCGCCGGGGTAGGCGCCGAGCGGCGCGGGCCGGGCGGCGCGGTGGCCGAGGTTGGCCAGTTCGGGTGTCGGGTCCTGCTCGCCCCACGGGTACGGCCGGGCCCGTCCGGCGGCGGCGTCCCAGCCGCAGGCCTTCTCCCATTCGGCCTCGGTCGGCAGCCGTTTGCCTGCCCAGCGGGCGTAGGCGTCGGCTTCGTACCAGCAGACGTGCTGCACGGGCTCGTCCATCGGCACCGGCTCGGGCCGCCCGAAGCGGGTACGCCACCACGTGCCGCCGTCCCTCGTCCAGAACAGCGGCGCGAACACGCCGTTCTCCTGCCGCCAGCGCCAGCCCTCGGGCGTCCACCAGCGGGCGTCGTGGTAGCCGCCGTCCTCGATGAACGCGGCGTAGGCGGCGTTGCCGACGGGCAGCCGGTCGATCCAGTACGCGGGCAGGTCCACCCGGTGGGCGGGCCGCTCGTTGTCGTACGCCCAGGGCAGGCTGTCGGTGCCCATGAGGAAATCTCCCGCCGGCACGTACACCTCCTCGGGGCCCTCGGGAAGGCGGCCGGGCGGCAGGTCGCCGTCGCGGACCACACCGGGCCGGCCGGCGAGCTGGAGCGTGGCCAGCATGGTCTCGTCGTGCTGGTGCTCGTGCTGGATGACCAGCCCGAACACGAACCCGTCGCGGCGCAACGGGCTCGGGTCGGCGAGGTCCACGGCGTCGAGCACGTCGAGCACCCGCCCGCGTACGCCGCCGATGTAGTCGCGGGCCTCCGCCGGAGGCAGGAACGGCAGGGACGGGCGGTCCCTGCGCGGGGTCTTGAACGCGTCGTAGATGTCGTCGATCTCGGGACGCAACGGGGTGATCCCGGCGGCTGCCCGCAGCACCCACAGCTCCTCGTAGTTGCCGACGTGCGCGAGGTCCCACACCAGCGGGGACATGAGGGGCGAGTGCTGGTGGACGAGCAGGTCGTCCTCGGCGGCGGTGTAGGTGAGCGACCGGTCGCGCACCGCGGTGAGCTGGGCGGCGATGCGTTCCTTGAGGTCGGTCATGCGTCCTTCCCTTCGGTCAGCCAGGCCGGCGGGTGGCCCGGTCCTCGTGTCACCGTCTCGATCAGGTCGGCGGCCGGCGAGCGGCCCCGGCTCACGTACCGGTCGGCGAACGCCGCCACCTCGCCGGTCAGTACGGGGCCCGCGCCGAGGCGGGGCAGCGCCTCCAGCGCGGCGCGGAAGCACGCCTCCGCGGCGCGGGCCAGCGGGGGCGCGGCGAGGCCGCGGCGGGCGGCCTCGCTCCAGAGGTCGCGGCACGGCTCGGCGGCCTGGAGTGCGGCGTCGGCGGCGCGGTCGTCCATGATCAGCGCGTACGTGACCGCCACGCAGACCGGCCAGGCGTCCGGCCGCTGGGCGTCGAGGTAGCGCAGCTCCAGCCAGCCACGCGGCCGGACCGGCGGGAACACGGTGGTGGCGTGGTAGGCCAGGTCGCCGAGGGTGGGCGGCCGGCCGGGCGTACCGGGGCGGCCGGCGAGCCAGTCGCGGAAGGTGACGCCGCCGCGGGCCGGGCGGCAGCGGTCCGCGCCGTCCCGTACCAGCATGAGGCGGGCGTCGAGCAGGTAGCCCGCCCAGTCCTCGGCGGGGTCGGCGGTGGCGGGGACGGGGGCCGTACGGGTGGGGTCGAGGCGTTCCCAGACGGCCTGGCGGCCGGACATCCAGCCGCAGGGGCGGCCTCCGGCGAGCGGGGAGTTGGCGAAGGCGGCGACGAGCACGGGGCCGAGCAGGTGCGCCCGCTCCCACCGAACGCCGGGCCGCTCCCCCAGGTCCAGGTTGACCTGGACAGAGGCGGTCGAGCACATCATCAGCGGGCCGTAGGGGCCGCCGAGGAACTCGGCCATCGCGTCGTAGCGCGGCAGGCGGAGCTGGCGGCGGGGCGGGCGCACCGGGTCGAGGCCCACTCCGGCCGGGGCGAGCCCGGCGCCGGCGAGCGCCCGGCGGGCCAGGCCGAGGTCGCCGGCCATCGCGGCGACGGCCTCCGCCAGCGGGGCCGCGGGTCCGGAGAGTTCGAGCTGGCCGCCGGGCTCGAACGTCACCTGGCTCCCGCCGGGCAGCGGGGGCAGGGCCCGCGCGATCTCGTCGATGGGGACGTGCCGCTCCGGCGCGGCCCGGTCGTGCACGAGGAACTCCAGCTCGACACCCAGCCGCCCGCCTCCGCCGTCCCGAGCGGGGTCACGGAAGCAGTCGCGGGCGAACTCGGCCACTCCCGCGAAAGACGTCGGGTCCCCTGGCGGATCCGCGGGCGGGTCCCCCGGCGGGTCCCCGGGCAGGGGCGCGGGCAGGGGCGGGATCGCGGGCAGGCGTGAGCGTGCGGCGGGCCTGGCGGTCATCGGGCTCCCCTCGCATGGCGCATGGAGCTACAGATCCGCGAGCCACGCGAACGTTACAGACGACCTCCCGGAAGTCTCAGGCCGACGGGCGCCGGGCCTTGAAGGCCGCCGTTAACCGGTCGCGGACGGGCCGCGAGAGCTGCTCCCGCGGCTGGTCGGCGAGAGCGCGCACGGTGGCGCGGTACTGGTCGAGGTAGCGGCCGCAGTCGGCGCAGCCGGCGAGATGGTCCTCGACGGCGGCGCGGCCGGGCTCGTCGAGCGCGTCGTCGAGGTAGGCGGTGACGACCTCGACCAGTTCGCCGCATGTGAACCGCTTCACGACGCTGCCCGCCTTACCCTCTGTGCCCATGAACCGTTTCACCTATTCTGCCGCCATCACCGACCGGAAGTAGCCCTCCAGCCGGTCCCGGACCACTGACCGGGCGCGGTGCAGCAGCACCCGCTGATTGGCCGGCGAGATGTCCAGGATGTCGCAAACCTCCTCGGACGTGCACCCCTCCACGTCGCGCAGCGTGATCACGATGCGCTGCCGGGGCGGCAGCTCGGCCAGCGCCTCGGCGATGATGCCGCGCGCCTCGGCGGCGAGCGCCTGGTTCTCCGGCGTCGGCCAGGCCGCGGGCGGCACCTTCCAGCTCCCCGGCAGGCCGGCGTCCACGCCGTGGAAACGCGACGGGTCCACGCCCCGCCCGCCGTCGGATTCGAGCGCGCTCCACGGCAGCGTACGGCTCTCCCGCAGGCCGCGCTTCTTCGCGGCGTTGACCAGGATCCGGTAGACCCACGTACGCACCGACGAGCGGCCCTCGAAGTCGTCGATCGCGCCGATCACCGCCAGCCAGGTGTCCTGCACGACCTCCTCGGCCGAGTCGTCCGTGGAGACGTAGGATCGGGCGACCCGCAGCATGCCCCGCGACCAGGTGTCGAGCAACGCGGCGAACATCGCCTCGTCGCCCGCCCGCAGGGCCGTGACGATGACGTGGTCCGGGGGCAGCGCGCCGCCCGCGAAAGACGCCACGATCGTTTCCTCCCCGTTCCGACGCTCTTCGTCATCATCACATCCGGCCGCCGAAGATCGCACCGAGGGGTCGCTCAGCCGACCACGTCCCCGGCTGGCCGGGCCGGGCGCGCCGGGTTACGTTGAGCGGGAGGCGTCCTACCTGCCATCTGCGAAGGAAGTGGTTCCCCATGCTCTACCTGTTCGGCTTCGAACAGATCGGCGTGGCCGTGAGTGACATCTACTTCGTCGATCCCAACCCGGAGCGGGGCCAGGAGGGCGCCGAGCGCGGCGTACGCCTGGAGCTGCGCCGGCTCGAACAGAGCGAGCTCAAGGGCTCCATCTACTCGGCGCGGCCGATCACCGTCGAGCGCCCGCTGTGGCGCGTGGACCTGCTGGAGTCGGTGTCCGGCACGCCCGGCAGCTTCGACCGCACCCACCACCACCCGGGCATGAACGGCTGGGAGCCGGGCCGGCGCGTGTTCGACCACGCGCTGTCGGGCGAACCGCTGAAGTGGCTCGCCGAGCGGCTGACCGACCTGGAGGGCGTGCTGAAGGAGGTCGGCGCCGACCCGGGCGAGGCGACCCCGGCCGACGTGACCGGCCTGCGCGAACGTGCCCCGGAGATCGTCGAGGTCGTCGGACGGCTCCTGGACCGCGTCCGCGCCACCGCCGCCCCCGACGAGGCCACCACCGCCGCCAGCCTCCGCGCCAGTTGGCTCTGACCCCGTCGCCGCGTCAAAGGGCGGGCGGGGCCGGGTGGCGGTGGAGGAGGCCGAAGCGGGTCCACATGGATTCCGCGGCCTCGATCGCCGCCCCCGTACGTGCCGGGTCCACCGCCGCGAGCTGGGTGACCAGCGCCTGCGCCACGGCGATGCCGGCGGTCAGCGACGGGAAGAACGCCTCCCCCTCGGCCGGCACCAGCACCACCTCCTCGGCCGCGGCCGCCAGTGCCGGGCTGGCCGCGTCCGTCACGGCGAAGACGCGCGCCCCGCGCGCCCGCGCCTCGTTGGCGGCCAGGATCGTGTTCTCGTACAGCCGCCAGAAGCTGACGGCGATGAGCACGTCGCCCTCGCCGACGGCGGCCATGGCGTTGGCCAGCTCGGAGCCGGCGGTGACGGCCCGCACGGGGTAGCCGGCGAGCCGGGCGTTGTGCGCGAGCGCCAGGCCGACGGCGGCGTAGCTGCCGTCGGCGACGATCGTGGTGCTCCGGGCGGCGGCGACGGCCTCGGCGATCGTGGCCAGCACGCGCTCGTCGAGCCGCCGGTTGAGCACGGCGAGGTTGTCGAGGTCGCGGCGGAGCGAGCGCGTGCCGGGCGAGCCGGTGCCGCGGGGCTCGGCGGCAACCTGGCCGACGCGGTGCTCGGCCGTGACCTGGCCGGCACGGTGCTCGGCGGCGACCTGGCCGGCGCTGAGCGAGGACAGGTAGCGGGCGCGCAGCTCCTGTTGCAGGGCGGGCCAGCCGGCGAAACCGAGCGCCTGCGCGGTGCGGGTCACGGTGGCGACGTTGACGCCGGCGAGCTGGGCGAGCTCCCCCGCCGACCCGTACGAGGCCCGCCGCGGCTGCGACAGCAGCAGCTCCAGCACCGCGGCCGACTTGCCGCGCAGCCCGCGCTCCGGGGTGCGGCTCCGCAGCCAGCCTTCGAGATCGTCGGTGGCGCGCTCGCTCACGAGTTCCCTCTTCCCCGGCCTCCAGATCCGCCGATCATGCTACGCCCTCCGCCCGCGAGCAATCTGCAAAGACCATTGCAATTGCACTGTTATGCACTATAAATTGCTGCGCGATCGACAAGGAGGCGACGGGATGACGTTCGAGGAGCTGCAGGAGCGCGTGCGCGACGAGGTCGGCGTGCGGCTGTTCACGGTGCTGGCCTGGATACCCGAGCGGCAGGCGCTGCGCCGGGTGCACACCAGCCACCCCGAGCAGTACCCGGTGGGCGGGGAGAAGAGCGTGGAGATCTCCCAGGGCTGGCTGGCCACGTGCATCGAGGGGCGCAGGCCGTACCTCGGGCCGGACCGGGCCGCGGTGCGCGGGATCTTCGCCGACCACGCCCTCATCGAGAGCCTGGGCTGCGGCGCGGTCATCAACGTGCCGGTGGTGGAGGGCGACGAGGTCGTCGGCGTGCTCAACCTGCTCGACGCCGAGGGCGCCTACGACGACGCGTCCGTCGCCGCGGCCGAGAAGCTGGCGCCGCTGGCCGTCCCCGCCCTGCGGGACGCCGTCCGTTGAGCCTGCTGCTGAGGAACGTCCGCGTCCTCGACGTCGAGACCGGCGAGTACGCCGAGGGCGACCTGCGCTGCGCCGACGGCCGCGTCGCCGAGACGGGCACCGGCCTGCGCGCCCCCGACGGGACGCGGGTGATCGACGGCGCGGGCGCGTACGTGGTGCCGGGCCTCATCGACGCCCACGTGCATGTCACGGCGTTGACCGCGGACCTCGGCGCGCTGCCCGCGATGTCCCCGTCGTACGTGACCGCGCACGCCGCCCGCATCATGGGCGAGACGCTGGCCCGGGGCTTCACCACCGTACGCGACAACTCCGGCGCCGACTTCGGGCTGGCCGACGCGCAGGCGGAAGGGCTCATCCGGGGCCCGCGGCTGCTGTTCTGCGGCAAGGCGCTGAGCCAGACCGGCGGCCACGCCGACTTCCGCGGCCGGGGCGAGCACCTGACGGACGACCACCCGTGCTGCGCGGGCGTCGGCCGCATCGCCGACGGCGTCGCCGCGGTCCGCGCCGCCGCCCGCGACGAGCTGCGCAAGGGCGCCAGCCACGTCAAGGTCATGGCCTCCGGCGGCGTGGCCTCGCCGACCGACCGCATCGACTCGACGCAGTACTCGATGGAGGAGCTGCGCGCGATCGTCGAGGAGGCCGAGGCCGCCAACCGGTACGTGGCCGCCCACGCCTACACCGCCCGCGCCGTGAACCGGGCGCTGGAGGCCGGGGTGCGCTCGATCGAGCACGGCAACCTCATCGACGACCGCAGCGTGGAGCTGTTCCTGGAGCGGGAGGCGTTCCTGGTGCCGACGCTGGTGACGTACTGGGCGCTGAAGGAGGAGGGCCGCGCGTTCGGGCTGTCGGCGACGAGCTGGCACAAGGTGGACGCGGTGCTGGAGGCCGGGCTGACCGCGCTGGAGCGGGCCGCGCGCGGCGGCGTCAAACTGGTCTACGGCACGGACCTGCTCGGCGGCATGCAGCGGCACCAGAACCACGAGTTCCGGCTGCGCCGGGAGGTGCAGAGCCCGCTCGACGTGCTGCGGGCGGCGACCACGGGCGCGGCCGAGCTGGTCGGAATGGCGGGCGAGATCGGCACCCTGGCCGTGGGCGCGCACGCCGACCTGCTGGTGCTCGGCGCCGACCCGCTGGAGGACGTCGGCGTGCTGGCCGAGCCCGCCCGCCACCTGCGCCACGTGGTGCAGGCGGGCGACGTGGTCGCCTGACCGGCGGGTCGTGCTCCTGCTGCTGGGCCTGCTGTGGCTGGCCCAGCGGCGGCTGATCCACCTGCCCGGCCTCGGGCCGGTGCCGCCGGCGGGCACGGTGCTCCCCGGCGCCCGCGACGTCTCCTTCACCACGCGCGACGGCCTGCGGCTGTCCGCCTGGTACGTGCCGCCGTGCTGGCCAACCAGGTCGCGACCGGCATCGCCGAGGGCCTCGCCAAGATGGGCGTCGACCCGGCCAAGGCGGCCGCGAGCGGCAGCGGCACGCTGAACATCGCGACGCCACCGGCCACATCTTCCTGATCTCGGCGGGCATCGCCGTGGCCGGCGTGCGCCACCCTGTTCCTCAAGCCGGCCAAGCTCCGCGACAGCGTGGACCTGGCCGAGACGCCGGAGCCGACCGGCGACAAGGCGCCCGTCGCCCCCTGACCGACGGGGCGGCCTCCGGCGGCATTGAGGGTTGACCACCCCCTGACCGGTGGTGGATAACAGTATTCCGACAGGGGGAGTCAACCTGCACTCTTACGGAGACCCCGATGACACGCCTCGCTTCTCCTGGCCTGATCGGACGTGACGCCCAGTTACACGTGCTCCTCGACGCCATCAGCGGTCCGCCGGCCGTCATCCTCGTGCAGGGCGAGGCGGGAATCGGGAAGACCCGGCTGGTCAGGGCCGCGCTCGACCTCCTGCCTGAAGGAGAGCACACGGTCCTGATCGGCCACTGTCACCAGATCCGCGAGCCGTTCCCGTACGGGCCGGTGTTCGACGCGCTGCGTCACGTCGCGGGGGCGCTGCCGGAGACGGCCACGCTCAACCCGGTCACCGGCACGCTCCGCGGCTACCTGCCCGAGCTCGCCGGCCATCTGCCGCCCGCGCCCTCGCCGCCGCCGCTCGACGACCCGCGCGCCGAACGGCACCGCCTGTTCCGCGCCGTGCACGCGCTGCTGGCCGCGGCCGGGCCCGTGGTGCTCGTGGTCGAGGACCTCCACTGGGCCGACGACGGCACCCGCGACCTGCTGCGCTTCCTCACCGACCAGCCGCCCCCAGGGCTGGCGCTCGTGGTGACGTTCCGCAGGGAGGGGCTGCCGGTGCCGGGGCTGCCGTTCGGGCACGCCTACCGGCGGCCGGCGGGGGTGCGCAGCGAGGTGATCACGCTCACGCCGCTCGACGTCGAAGGGGTGCGCAACCTGACCCGCGCGCTGCTCGGCCGGTCGACGCTGACGTCCGACTTCGTCACGAAGCTGCGCGACCGCACGGCGGGGGTGCCGTTCGTGATCGAGGAGGTGGTGCGCTCGTTGCTCGACGACGAGGGCCAGTTGGTCGGCGGCGAGGAGGAGCCCGAGGTCCTGGAGCGCATGGCGGTGCCGCCGCTGCTGCGCGAGGCGATGGCCGAGCAGCTCACCGGGCTCTCGCCCGCCGCACTGCACGCGGTGCACGCCGCCGCGGTGCTGGGCCTCGCCGCCGACGAGCAGCTCATCGCCGCCGTCTCGGGCCACCCGGCCGGTGACGGGCTGAGCCAGGCGCTCAAGGCGGGCGTCCTGCTCGAACACGAGGACGGCCAGTACGGCTTCCGCCACTCCCTCGCCCAGCAGGCCGTCTACGAGGCGATCCCCGGCCCCGACCGGCGGCTCACGCACCAGCGGGCCGTGACCGCGCTGTCGGCGCTCGACCCGCCGCCGCTCGTCCAGCTCGCCTACCACGCCAGGCGGGCGGGCGACTTCGCCGCCTGGCAGCGGCACGGCCCGGCCGCCGCCGACCGCGCCGCCGCGATCGGCGACATCCCGCTCGCGGTCGAGGTGCTGGCCGGGATGCTCGCCGACCCCAAGCTGCCGCACGACGCGCGCGGCCCGCTCGCGCTGCGGCTCAGCCGCGTCGCCGCGATCGGGCTGTCCTACCGGCGCGTGGTGCGCTCCCTGCGCCACCTGCTGGCCGAGGACTTCCTGTCCCGGCACGTACGCGGCGAGGCCCGGCTCAACCTGGGCGTGCTGCTGTCCAACCAGGCCGGCGCGGTCGCCGCGGGACGCCAGGAGATCCTGCTCGCGCTCCCCGACCTGCACGACCGGCCGAGCCTCGCGGCCCGCGGCCTCGCCCTGCTGGCGATGCCGCCCTGGGGCGACGAACCGCTCGCCACGCACGAGGAGTGGATGAACCAGGCCGAGAAGCTGCTCGCCACGGTCGAGGACCAGGACCCCGAGCTGACCGCCGCCGTGCACGCCAACAAGGTGAGCCTCGCCATGATGCTCGGCTCGCCGGACGCGCTCGAGCTGGCCGCGGCCCTGCCCGCCAACGACCCGTCGGCGGCCGTGCGCAGGCAGGTGGCGCGCGGCTACTCCAACCTGTTCGACGCGGCCATCGGGCTCGGCCACTACGCGGCGGCCGAGCGCTTCGCCGACCAGAGCAGGCGGATCGCCGAGGAGACGGGCGCGCTGTACCCGGAGTTCCTGGTGGAGCTGTCGTCGATCAGGCTCGACCTGCTGACCGGGCACTGGGAGGGGCTGCGGGAACGGGCCGTCACGGCGGTCGAGATGACGCCGGATGCGCCGCTGCTCGCCTCCGACGCCCGGCTCGCGCTCGGCATGCTGGCCCTCGCGCGGGGCGAGTGGGAGGAGGCCATCGAGCACCTGGTCGCGGCCGGGGTGAACGACGTCGAGTCCGGGTTCCTGCCGGTCGCGGCCTTCGCCTCCGGCGGCCTGATCGAGCTGCACCTGACCCGCGACTGCCTGGACGAGGCCCTCGCCGAGGCCGACCGCGCGGTGGCCAGGCTGCGGCGCAAGGGCATGTGGGTGTGGGGCGACCAGCTCGTCCCGCCCGCCGTCGAGGCGCTGCTCAAGGCCGGGCGGACGGGCGAGGCGGCCGACCTGGTGGCCGAGTTCGGGGCGGGCATCGAGGGCAGGGACGCGCCCTCCGCGCACGCCGGCCTCGCCACCGCGAGGGGCGCGATCGCCCGCGCCGGGGGCGGGCACGAGGAGGCGGCCCGGTGCTACGCCGGGGCGCGGGCGGCGTACGAGGCGATGCCGCGGCCCTACAGCGTGGCGCGGGCGTCCGAGGCGGAGGCGGGCGCGCGGCTGGCGATGGGCGACCGGGCACGGGCGGCCGACCTGATCGCGGACGCCTGCGAGCGGTACGCCGGGCTCGGCGCGACCCACGACGCGGCCCGCTGCCGCCACCTGCTGCGCGAGATCGGGCCCGGGAGCGCGCCGCGCCGGGGCAGGAAGGGCAGGAGCGGCGTGCTGTCGCCGAGGGAGGCCGAAGTGGCCAGGCTCGTCGCGCTCGGCCGGACCAACAGGGAGATCGCCGAGGTGCTGTTCCTGTCGCGGCGGACGGTGGACACGCATGTCGCGCGGGTGCTGCAGAAGCTCGGCGTACGCACCCGCAACGACGTGAAGGAGCCCCGGCCGGACGACCGGCCGGGGCCCACGTCTCCCGAGTCCGGCGGTTAGACGGTGATGCTCCAGGAGTCCAGGTAGCCGGTGTCACCGGCGTAGACGTCCTCGATGTCGAGCACCCAGGTGCCGGCCGCCTGCTGGCTCACCGGGACCGAGAAGGTCCTGGTGCCGTAGTCGGTGCAGATGGTGCCGCCGTAGGCGTCGACCACGTACCACGTGCCGTTCGGGCCGCGGAGCCAGATGTCCAGGTCCTCGGCGCAGGTGTGGTTGATCGTGATGGACACCTGGACCGGGGAGGTCGCGGCGCCCGTCGCGGTGGACGTGATCGAGCTCTGGGTGTTGGCGAAGTCGTTGATGCGGTAGTCGGTGTCGTTGGTGAACGTCCGGCCGCCCGAGGTGCCCTGGACGGTCAGGTTGTACGTCGTGGTGTGCGTCGTCGTCTCGCCCGTGCCGGTCACGGTGATCGGGTAGGCGCCCGCGGGGGTGGTGGGCGAGGTCGCGATCGTCAGCGTGGACGAGTCGCCCGACGTGATGCCGGCCGGGTTGAAGCTGGCCGTGGCGCCGGTCGGCAGGCCGCTCGCGGACAGGTTCACCGTCTGGGCGGTCCCGTTCGTGGTGGTCGAGCCGATCGTCGTCGTGGCCGTGGCGCCGGCCTGCACGGTGCCCGAGCCGGGGTTCGCCGAGAGCGAGAAGTCACGCGGCTGCGTGGTGCCGCCGACCGCCTGCTTCCAGATCGCGTAGATGGCGGCGTCGGCCGCCCGGTCGAGGATCGTGTCGTTGATGTTGGACGTGGTGTCGCACGAGGAGTGGTAGCAGGAGTCGTAGGCCCGGCCGGACGTGCCGCCCCACTTGGACGCCTGCGCCGACGTCTTGGTCGCGCTCGCGCCCGCCGCGACACCCGAGCTCGGGATGCCGGCGTTGCGGAAGGAGGCGTCGTCGGAGCGGTTGGCGCCCTCGGTGTTCTCCTCGGGCTGCAGGTTCAGCTTGTCGTAGAACTCCTTCAGGTAGGAGGCGCCCGTGGTGGTGATGTTGTTGATGAAGTAACCGCCGTTGGGCGAGCCGGTCATGTCGTAGTTGTAGTAGACCTTGATCTTCGACCGCTCGGTGGAGCTGAGCGAGGCGACGTACGCCTCGGAGCCGTTGAGCCCCTGCTCCTCGTCGGTCCACCAGCCGAACCTCACGTGCTTGGTGAGCGTGGGGTTCTTCTGGGCCAGCGTCAGCGCGACCTCCAGCAGGTTGGCCGAGCCGGAGCCGTTGTCGTTGATGCCGGGTCCCGCGGACACGCTGTCCAGGTGGGCGCCGGACATGATGACCTGGTTGGCGTCGCCACCCGGCCAGTCGGCGATCAGGTTCGGGCCCGCGCCGCTGGTGCAGTAGGAGACGCTGCAGCTCTGCCTGACCACGGTGTACCCGGCCGCCTGCAGCTTCTGCTCGATGTACGAGACCGACTGGAGGTAGCCCTGGCCCGTGGACCTGCGGGTGCCGCCGTTGCTGGTGGCGATGCTCTGGAGCTGCGACAGGTGCGCCTTGACGTTGGTGACGCTGACGTCAGGAACCTGGTCGGTGGGGCCGCCGGTGCCGACCGTCAGCGAGTAGGTCGCGGTGTGCGTGGTCGAGCCGGTGCCCGTGACCGTGATCTGGTACGTGCCCTGCGCCGTCGAGGAGCCGACGTTCAGCGTCAGCGTCGAGGAGTTGCCGGAGGTCACCGACGAGGGGTTGAAGCTCGCGGTGGTCCCGCTCGGCAGCCCGGAGGCGGTCAGGTTGACCGTCTGGGCGCTGCCCGAGGTGGTCTGGGTGCCGACCGTGACCGTCGCGGTGCCGCCGGGCTGCGCGTTGCCCGAGGTCGGGTTGAGCGACAGCGAGAAGTCGGGCTGGGCGGTGCCGCAGGCGGGCTCGCCGGAGGCCGCCGCCACGCTGACCGCGCTCCAGGCCGCCTTGGTGCTGTTGCACTCGGCGCTGTTGGCGCCGTACAGCTCGATGGCCGCGGCCACGGAGGCCGCCCTGATGTTGGTGTAACGCCAGGACGACGTCTTCCGGTTGAGGGCGCCCATGTAGATCTTGCCGGCCTTCTGGATGCTGATGCCGGTCACCGACGACGGGCCGCCGGAGCAGATCGGGCTGGACGGCTTGCCGCCGCCGGGGTTGTTGCCCTCGGCCAGCAGGTAGAACCAGTGGTTCAGCGGGCCGGCCGCCGAGTGCACCTCGGTGTTGGGGATGGAGGAGGAGTAGCAGTTCGGGTCGCCGAGCGCGCCCGGGTTGTACATGTTGCGGATCGGGCCCTGCCCGACGAGGTTGACCTCCTCGCCCACCAGGTAGTCCGGCGGGTCGTTCGGGTTGTTGGCGTAGGCCTCGGTGAGCGCGCCGAAGATGTCGCCGGTGCCCTCGTTGATGCCGCCGTTCTCGTTGCCCGACCCGGCCCCGCCAGGGGTGGTCTGGAAGATCGCGTGGCCGAACTCGTGGGCCACGACGTCGATCGGGGTGGCCTGCTGGGTGTTGGCCTGGTTGTGGCCGAAGTTCGTGTAGCTGCCGTTCCAGTACGCGTTGACGTCGTTCAGGCCGACGCGGGCGGGGAAGCCCCGTCCGCTGCCGTTGATGCCGTTGCGGCCGAGCCAGTCCCTGAGCATGTCCCACTCGCGCTGGACGCTGTAGAGCGCGTCCACGCAGGCGGTCTCCAGGTTGGTGCCCTGGCCGTTGCCCCACGCGTCATCGGTACCGGTGTACGCAGTGCCGCCCTGCCCGCCGCACTGGATACCCGGCCTGGTGGTGTCGGTCATCGAGTACGAGCTGCCCGAGCCGCTCGTGTTGATCGTGACCTGTCCGTTGTAGAAGCCGTTGCCGCTGCCCTCGCGTACGAGCTCGACCGCGTCGGCCACCTTGCCGGTGCGGGCGTCGACGTACACGTTCTGGACGCTCGGCTTGCCGTTCGCGAGGCCGCTGACCTTGGCCTCCCACGCGAGCGTGGGCTGCTCGCCCCAGGCGAGCACGACCAGGCGCGGGGCGGCGCTGTCGTCCACGCGCGAGAGCCTGGACTTGGCCACGGCCGTGGCCTTGGCCGCGCTGATCGTGGCCTTGGTCGGCACGTCGCGGGAGATCGGGCCGGTGGCGGCGACGGTGTCCCTGACGTGGCCCGCCGCGTCGGTGACGACGACGGCGTCGCCGCCGACCATGGGCAGCCCCTTGTAGGTGCGCTCATAGGCGACGTAGAACATCTCGCTCGAACCGGGGGTGACGGCGACGCGGCTGTAGGCCTCGTCGGGCCCTCTGCGCAGCTCGTCGAGCCCGCTCGACACTGCCTTGTCTGCGACTGCTGCCGCGAGCGACGCGGGGTCTGCCGCCGCACGCGCGGACGTGCCGCTGTCCTGGCCCCGGGTGGCCCCGGGAGGCGCGGCGCTCGCGGGTGACGCTTGCAGCGTCAGGGTCGCGGCCGTGGCTAAGCCGACGACCGCCGCGAGTAAGGCTTGGCGTTTCACGCTGTGGTGCTCCTTTCGGCGTTCTCCCTCCGGCCGTTGCCGCCTTTGGGCGCACGCGGGCCACCACGCGGTCAGGGGTCACCTGGATCGCGAGGCATGAGGAAAAGTGGGGGGTGAGAAAGGGTGACGGATGATCGTGCGGACCGTTTCGCCTTGTTGTCGCCAGAGGCTAAGCGCTCGTTCATCGCGGGAAAATACGTATGTTCATCGGTAGGCATACCGACATTTGTGTTACCGCTGGTCACACCCATCCGTACTCGGGTAGTGCGTACGATGCTGGACAGGCGGCGTCATGCAGTTCGGCATCCTGGGGCCGCTGGAGGTGCGTCCGGCCGGAGGCGACCCGGTCGCCGTGGGCGGCCCGCGACCGCGCGCGCTGCTCGCCCTGCTGCTGCTGGAAGCAGGCCGTACGGTCGGGCTCGACCGGATCGTCGACGCCCAGTACGGCGAGCGGCGCGAGCATCGGCGGCCCCGCGCTCGCCTCCTGGCCGACCCGGCGCGGCTTCGACGTCACCGTCGTCGAGAAGGTCCCGACGCTGCGCGAGAGCGGCCAGGCCGTCGACTTCAAGGGCGCGACCCACCACCGCGGTGCTGGACCTGGCCCGCTAGTCGCGGGTGAGGGTGCCCGTGGCGGGCGGCGCGGGCTGGTTGACGAACCCCTGGGGGAACTGGGCGGCGATCAGCTCGTAGCGCAGGTCGCCGTCGTCGTCCAGGGTCAGCTTCACGTCCGCGAGGCTGGAGCAGCCGCCCCCGTCGTACGTCGTCTTCAGCCGCAGCACGATCGGCCCGCCGCCGGCCTCCAGCCAGAGCGCGCCACGGCACGTGTCGCCCTGGGCGCTGAACTGGCCGACCATCCCGCCCAGGGAGCCGGCGGAGATGGTCAGGGTCGTGCTGTAGGAGCCCTGGAGTGGCGGACGCCAGTCGACCTGGCCGCTCCAGGAGCCCCGGTAGTCCTCCGGCACGGCGAGCGCGGGGTCGGGGCCGGGCGGCGTGGTCTCCGGCGGATCGTCCACGGCCGGCGTGTCGTCCACGGACGGGGTGTCGTCCACGGACGGCGGATCCTCGTCGGACGGGGTCACGCTCGTCACCACCGCGGAATCCGTCGGCGACGGGGTCGGCTCGGGGTCGTCGAACCGGCTGACCACCACCGGGATGACGGCCGCGAGGATCGCCGCGCAGGCGCCGATGACCGCGACGACGATCTGGACGCGATGGTCCTTCTTGGGCGGTGGGGGCACCGAGGGCGCTGGGGGCACTGTCACGTTCCAAACCGTCCGTCCCGGAGACCGCGCCGATTATGGAGAACATCCTTCGACGCGCCCCCGGCGTTACTCCCGGCCCTGATCGCCCTCCAGGAGCGCGCGCACCCACGCCTCGTCCGCGCCGAGAGCGGGCGGGCGGCGGCGGTAGGAGGGCGGGGTCTCGGCGAGGCGGATGGGGTTCGCGACCTGGCCGACGCCGTCGAGGTCCACGGCGGGCTCCAGGCCGAGGTCCGCGGCGAGCGCGAACGCGGCGGACAGGTCGTTGATCGGCCCGCACGGCACGCCGGCGGCCGTGAGCAGCTCGAACCAGGCGTCCGCCGGCCGGCCGCGCAGCGCGGCGTTGAGCTCGTCCACCAGATCGGCGCGGGCGGTGACGCGGCCGGCGTTGGTGGCGTAGCGGGGGTCGGCGGCCAGGTCGGGGCGGTCGAGCACGCGGCAGAGAACCTGGAACTGGCGATCGTTCCCCGCGGCGATGACGAGCGGCCGGTCGGCGGTCTCGAACACCTCGTACGGAACGATGCTCGGATGCCGGTTGCCCATCGCCCGCGGCACCACGCCGGCGGCGGCGTACGCGGAGGCGTGGTTGGTGAGCGCCGACAGCAGCGACGACAGGAGCGAGACCTCGACGCGCTGCCCCTCACCCGTACGCTCGCGGTGACGCAGGGCGGCCATGACGCCGAGCGCGGCGTGCAGGCCGGTGATCACGTCCACCAGCGCCACGCCCGCCTTCGTGCCGGGGCCGTCCGGGTCGCCGGTGACGCTCATCAGGCCGCCGACGGCCTGCGCGATGAGGTCGTACCCGGGCAGTTCGGCCCCGGCGCCGGAGCCGAAGCCGGTGATCGAGCAGTAGACGAGCCCGGGATTGAGCTCGCGCAGCGCGTCGTAGCCGAGGCCGAGCCGGTCCATCGTGCCGGGGCGGAAGTTCTCCACCAGGACGTCCGCGCGGGCCGCGAGCGCCCGCGCCACCTCGGCGTCCGCCCGCAGGTCGAGCGCGATGGAGCGCTTGTTGCGGTTGACGCCCAGGAAGTACGTGGCCTCGCCGCCCGGCCCGTACGGCGGCCCCCACTCGCGAGTGTCGTCCCCGGCGCCCGGCCGTTCCACCTTGACGACCTCGGCCCCGAGGTCGGCCAGCAGCATCGTGGCGTACGGGCCGGCCAGCACCCGGCTGAAATCGGCCACCAGCAGCCCGTCGAGGGCGCCCTCCGGAACATTCATGGTCAACGCACCCTAACCGGAGCGCACCGCCCGGCTCGTACCGGGGCACCCGCTAGAAGACCTGCCAGGTCTCCTCCGCCACCCGGCAGGGGCCGCCCCGGTGCACCCGCAGCCGCGCGGCGGGCAGGTCGAGCGCGATCGTGGCGAGCGTCTCCCACCGCTGGTGGATCGGCTGGGTCAGGTCGGGGTGGGCGCAGACGGGGGCGTGACCGGGTGCGTGGCCGAGCATGGCGCGGGCGCGGGCGGTCGGGTCCGCCGCGCTCAGCTCCGCGACGTGGGCGTTGAGGTGCCGCAGCCGCTCGTACGTGGTGGGCCGGTCGCTGGAGTGCCGCTCCTCCTCCGCGAGGGCCGCGTCGAGGAAGTGGTTGCAGTGCTGCAGGACGCCGTCCGGGCCGCTCGGCACGACGGCGACCCCGGCCGGGGACATCTCGATCGAGGCCGCCGCCCGCGCCGTGACGACGGTGATGACGGTGGAGGCCGAGACCGTGGCCGAACGGGCGAGGGCGGCGGCCTCCTCGGCGGTGGCGGCCTCGTCCAGGATGCGGCGGGCGATCAGGTGCACCGGCACGCCGATGCCGTCATGGTCGGAGCGGTGACGCAGGAGGTTGAAGTGGATGCCGAGCCCGGCCGTGTTCACCCCGATCTTGGCCAGCGCCCCGGCCTCGGTGAACGTACGCACCACGTGCCCGGCGAACGGCTCCAGCTCCCACAGCATGGGCGCGTCGCGCAGGTGGTCGTGCCAGTCCCACGTCTGGACGGTCCGCGGCGCGCCGCCGGAGCCGGGCAGCACGACGGAGGTCGAGCACTCCCCCTCGCCGGTCGCGTCCACAGCAGCCAGGATCTCCGTACGGGCGTTGACCACGGCCACCTGCCACGGCTCCAGCCCGGCGCCGGAGGCGATCCCGGCGATCTCCTCGGCCAGCCGCGGCGCCCAGGCCGCGCTGCTGTCGAGCGCCCGCTCACCCCACGCCCGAACCCGCGACGCCCGCGCCCCGGCGGCGGCGAACAGGTCGGCGTAGCCGGCGAAGTTGGCGGCGACGGCCGCGCGCCGGGCCGCGCCGAGCTCCTTGCCGCGGGCGCGGGGGTCGAGCTCGGTGGAGACGAACGTGGGAAAGGTCATGAACGGTCCATCAGGTCGGGCGAGCCGGGGGGCGGTCGGCGGTGAACGCCAAGGCCAGTACCCCGTGCGGCGACCCGGCAACCTCGCGCCCCACACTGGCCCCTGTGCGTCGACGAGATCGGCTCCTACCGGGGCGAGGTGCTGCTCCCGGATGGCACGGTCCTGATCGGTGTTCACGCTGACGGCCGGTGGACGTTCATCAGGCAGTGACCCGTCAATGACGGGGCCAGGGTTGCCGAACCCGGCTCGATACAGGCTCCCTCCCACCCGAGTGACAGACGGGGCGCGTTGGCTCGGCTACCGTCCGGGTATGGGCAAGAGCGAGGATGACGAACCTCCGATCTGCCGAACCTGCCTCGGCGCGGGCGGCGAGTGGATGGAGCTCAACGGCAAGAAGGACCAGGAACGCAGATGGGTACAGTGCGCGACGTGCAGCGGGACCGGCCGTAGGTGACGGATCCCATCGTCTGCCCCGAGTGCGGTGGCGAACGCGGCCAGGTGCTCGGCCCGCTGTTCCTCGCGTGCCGGTTTTGCGGTGGCCGCGGCCAGGTGGGCGGATCGAACGAGCCGGCCGAACGTGGCACCATGCCGCCCCCGGCGCCGCCGCCGGCCTGGAAGCACAAGGTGTGGACGGACCCGTACGTCGCGGCTGCGCTGGGCTGCCGGGCCTGCATGGGCGCGCGGACGGTGGCGCACGTGGACGAGGAGGCCGGGACGCTGGTCACGGCGCCGTGCGGGTGCGTCGAAGAGTGAGTCGAAGAGTGAACCGCCCGGACGCCGGACGCGGCGGACCGCGCCCGGCGGGGGTCTTGCCAGGGGCCGGGGAGGCTCAGCTGAACGTGACGTCGCTGCAGAAGTAGTACGTCTGGTCCATGTGCGAGGCCTTCCAGATCGTGTAGACGACGTGGCGGCCGGTGCGCGAGCCCTTGCCGATCCCGTTGATCATGTACGTGTCGCTGGGGGCGTACTTGCCGGTCTCCTTGATCAGCTCCAGGTGGTTCCAGCCGAGCGGCGTGTTCAGGGCGTTGTAGCCCTGGCGGGTGATGTAGACCCGGATGTAGTCGGCGCCGTGCCTGGCCTGGTCGGTGAGCCGGATGTTGAAGGTGCTGCTCATGGCCGCCGCCGTCCAGGCGCCGGGGGTGTCCATGGAGCGGTAGCGGCCGTCCTGGGTCCGGCCGGCGCTGCAGAGCTGCCCGTTGGGGATGGCGGCCTGGTGGTTGCCGCCGACGTTGTCGCGGTAGAGGCCGTTCCAGTTCCACATGGCGTTGGTGTTGTCCTGCCACGCCTGCCAGCACATCGGGTCGAGCTGGGCCATGGCCGGGTTCTGGAAGTCGCTGCCCCAGCGCAGCCAGCAGCCGTAGTTGCGCGAGGCCGGGTCCACGACCGAGCCGTGCGCGGAGGCGGTCTCGGCCATCGGGACGACGACGATCATCGCCAGGGACATCAGCAGGGCCAGGGCGCGCAGCGCCCAGCGGTTCGGTGCGACTCGGGGCATAGTGCGGTCTCCGTGTTCCGGTCGGGGGGTTCCGGTGTCGAGGAGCGCTCCCGGCCGGACGTTATCTGACCGTGTCGCCCGCCACCAAGTGAGCGCGGTTGTCAGGTTCGGGATGACCGGGGGTGAGCAGCGGAAAGGGCTTTCCAGCTAGGTGAAACTTTCACCGCCGCCAGGTCACCCAGCGTGATCAACTCGGTGAAAACGCATGTGAGCGCGGGCGAGGTCGCGGATACTGCGCACGTGACCACGATGGAGCCGATCGAGCCCGGCTGTCCCCGCGATTCCTCCTGCACAGTCCAGGATCTGCTCACCTTTCCCGACGACGGGAAGCGTTACGAGCTGTGTGACGGGAACCTGCTGGTGAGCCCGGCCTCCACTCCTTACCATCAGCGGTCCATCAGCAATGCGCTGTTCGCCTTGGCGCAGGCCCAGCCGCCGCATCTGACGACCTTGCCGACGGTCAACCTGCGCATCAGCGACAGGGACTTCTACATCCCCGACATCGTCGTCGTGCCGCGCGAGCTCGTGGACACGGTCGGGCTCATGTTCGGCCCGACCGACCTCCTGCTCGCCGTCGAAGTGGGCAGCCCGAGCACCAGGATGCGTGACGAAGAGGTACAAGACCCTCGGCTACGCGCAGGCGCGCGTGCCTGTCTACTGGCGGGTCGAGCCGGACGAGGGGCCCGCGCTCTACGTGTACGAGCTCGACGGCGACGCCTACGGACCGCCCGCCGTGCACAAGGCGGGGTCCGTCGCCGAGCTGAGCCGGCCCTTCCCCCTGGCTGTCGACCCCGCCGCGTTCGCCGCGTGACCTGGACCTCGGCCCTGCCGGCCCCCTCCCGCCGGAAGGACCGAGGCCAGGCGCTTCAGTGGGGTTCGGGAGAGGTGCGGGCGGCCAGCGACGTGTAGATGGTCACCTCGTCGGGCTGGATGAGGCCGTCCTGGATGGCGCAGATGAGCAGCTTCTCCTTGGTGGGGGCGGGCCGGCCGGCGGCGGCGTACTTCACGCGGGCCCGGTCGATGTACTGACGCACGGTCCGTTCCTTGATGCCCATCCGGGCCGCCACCGACGCCTTCGACATCGACTGGAACCAGAACAGCAGCGCCTCGCGCTCCTTGTCGGAGAGCTGCGGCCGGTGGGGGCGCTCGTCGGTGGCGATGGCCTGGGCCATCGGGGGCGTGACGCTGGGCCGGTCGGCGGCGACCTCCAGGATGGTCTCCAGGCACGACTCGCGGGTGGCGCGGCCCTTGCCGATGAAGGCCGAGGCTCCCGCGTCGAGCACGGCGCGCACCGTCTCCGGCTCCTCGTGCTCGGAGAAGACGATGACCCGCTGCCCGCCCTGGCACAGCTCGGAGACCCGGTCGATGACCATCGTGCCGTTGAGGTTGAGGTCGAGCAGCAGCACGTCGGCGGTCACTCCGCGGACGGCCTCGATGGTGGGGCCCTGGGCGACCAGCGCCACCGGGCCCGGCGACGGCCCGAACCAGGAGCGGACGCCGTCCACCACGACCTGGTGGTCCTCCACCAGGGCCACCGTCACCGGCTCGGCACCGGGCTCCGCTGCCAGATGCTGTTGACCCATACCTCCCCTCCCTGCCGCTGATAGGTGACGACCACGCCGCTCGGCTCCCGCACGGGGGTGTGGCTGATCGGCAGGTCGTCGTTGTCGGCCACCACGGCCACGCTCACCATCGTGGACATGGCCGACACCGTTACGCGCGCCCGCGTCCGCGCGCCGTCGAGCGCCCGGACCGGGGCCCGCAGCAGGTCCTCGCGGACGCCGTCCGGCAGGCTCGGCAGGAACTCGCCGAACGGCGGCACCGTCACCATCACCTTGCGCCGCTCGGCCGCCTCGATGCGCTCGCGCAGCGCCGAGACCAGCTCGTCCGGCACGTCCTCGCGCTCGGTGATGAGCCGGCGCAGCCGCATCGCGCCGGCCGTGCAGTCGTCGCGCACCCGGGGGTCGCCGGGGTCGGCGCCGTCGGCGAGCTGCTGCAGCAGCTCCTCGGCGACGTCGCGGATGGCGGCGTACCTGCGCAGCCGGTCGGTGTGGATGCGCTGGGCCGACTCGCGCAGGGCGTCGTCGGCGGCGAGCCGGCGGGCCAGCACGACCGCGTCCTCGGCGCGGGCGCGCAGCAGGTGGCAGCCCCACGTGTAGCCGAGCTGCATGGTGATGCCGCCGACGATGACGACCAGATACTTGGAGACGGAGACGCGGTCGAGCGTGCCGGTGACGGCCATGGCGGCCAGCATGATGGCGGCGTTGCCGGCGAGGAAGGCGATCAGCTCGCCGCGCCAGCCGGGCCGGCCCCACACGAGCATGACGCCGATCCAGCCGACCGAGCCCCACGCCCAGTCGCTGATGCCGAGCAGCTCGTGGGGCGGCAGCGCGGCGATCACCGCGACGTCCAGGGCGAGGGCGGCGACGGCCGGCTCGCGGATCCTGGCAGGGCCGCGCGAGTCGCGGGCCAGCGAGCGCAGGGCGACGGCGAACAGGGCGGTGTAGGCGAGCCAGGCGGCCATGTTGAGCCAGGGCAGGCGGAAGGACTGCCAGCCGGTGAGCGTGACGGTCAGGTCGTAGCCGAGGTGCCAGACGGCCGCGATGACGGCGGCGCCGAGCGCGGTGTAGCGCGCGTAGCGCTGGGCGACCTGCTCGATCTCCTCGGTCATGGCCGCCACCACAGGCTGACGCGGGTGCCCTGGGCGCCGGAGGAGATGCGGGCGCCGCCGTTGGGCAGCGAGCGCATCATGTCGAGGATGGAGCCGCGCACGCCGAACCGGTCGGGCGGCAGCCGGTCCTGGTCGAAGCCGCGCCCGCGGTCGGCGACCTCCACGACGATCTCGCCGCCGCGCCGGGTGGAGACGATCTCGGCCTCCCGTACGCCGGCGTGCAGGGCGACGTTGGACAGGGCCTCGGTGACGGCGCGGGCGAAGCGCTCGGCGACGTCGCCAGGCACGGTCTCGGGGACGAGGCTGGTCCGCACCTCCAGCCCTTTGACGCGCCCGGCGACCTCGTCCAGGAGGGCGTCGAGGGCGATCGGCACGGAGTCGCCGCCGGGGGTGTCGCGCAGCTTCTCCAGCGCCGCGAGGTCGGTACGGACCTGCGCGGCGAGCGTGGGCGTGGGCCGCTCGTAGGTGCCGAGGCCGACCATGCCGAGCGTGTGCAGCGCGGTCTCGTGGATGCTGCCGACCTGCTTGAGCTGGTCCTCGCGGCGCAGCCGTTCGACCATGAGCGCGATCTCGGCGCGTACGCTGCACTCCAGGAAGGCGTCGGTCTCGGCGGACGAGCGGCGCAGCAGCGTCATCAGCATGACGATGGCGAGCAGTTGCACGAGGTGGACGCCGGTGGGCACGACGACGTCCTGCGTGGCGGAGGCGAGGCGCACGCCGGCCGCGAACGCCCCGGCGACGGCGAGGCCGACGGGCACGGCGAGGGCGGGCCGCCAGGCGATGCCGGCGAGGACGATCGTCATCGTGACCAGCCCGGACACCCAGCTCGCCCCGCTGGCGAGGGCCTCCTCGGCGACCAGGAAGCGCTGGGCGAGGCAGAGCGCGAGCGTGACGGCCACATCAGCGGCCACCAGCCGGCGAGGCACCAGCTCCGTACGCCACCACACCCGCGCGTAGCCCGCCGTCAGCACGAGGTGGATCGCCAGCAGCGGCGCCAGCCAGGAGAGCGAGACCGGCGGGACGGCGCCGAAGGAGGCCGCGACCACCGCCACCGCACCCACCGCGCTGCGCGCGCCCGCGGCCGTTCTGGCGGTGGCTTTCTCCAGCTGCCGGGTCGCGGAGTCGTACCTCGTGGAGCGGGGGTGAGACATGGGCCGTCCGCACACGATGGGAGCACAAGACGGGTCTCACGATAACGCAGTTCAAGGTGGGCAAAAAGGATACGTCAGGTGTTCTTCCTGATGACCGGTAAGGCACGTTCCCGGCCGTCGCGGCGTTCGGGGTCAAGGGTCGCATGGCTGTTTTTCCTAGGGCCGGCTCGGTGCGGCGTGCATCGCCCCTCCACACCCTGGTCCGGGCCGCTTTTCCCGGCACGACGGTCGAACAGCCGTCATGTCGACATGTGCCGAAATAGGCCGTCATAACGCTACGACGGCCGATCGGCCGTCAGCCGTCCAGTGTGACGGGAGCGTCTACTGGCGGGTGCCGCGAGGGACGCGGCGGGAGGGGACCTCATGACGTTCTTCGTGATCTCGATCCTGGTCGGGTGCCTGTCCGTGATGACCGTGCAGGGCAGGCGCGGGAAGTGGCCGCCGGGCATGCCGGTGACCAGGCCGCGGCTGGTGGCGGTGGGGGGCACGTTCGAGGGCTCGCACGGGCGGTCGTCGGACGCGTACGTCATCCAGGAGCGGCTGATCGCGGCGGCCGACGGCGGAGCCGGGTCCGGGCCGGGCCAGGTCGCCGCCGCCCTGGCGCTGGCGGCCGTGATCGCGGGGCGTCCGCAGCACGGGGGCACGCGCGAGCAGGACCTGGACGAGCACGTCCAGGCCGCGCATCGCGCGGTACGCAACGCCGCGCTGCGCAACCCGGCCATGCCGGACCTGGCCGGCACCCTGGACGTGATCGTCCTCGACGGCGGTGAGAGCCCGCGCCTGCGCTTCGCCCACGTGGGCAACGGCGCGATCTGGCACTGCCCGCGCGGCGGGGCGCCGGCGCCGCTCACCACGTCGCACTCCTTCGAGGACGGGCCGCCGCTGCGCGCGCTCGGCCGGCCCTCGGCGCTCAACGCCGAGGTCGGCGCGGTGGCGGTGCGGCCGGGCGACCGGGTGGTGATGATGACGGACGGCGTCGTACGGGCGCTCGGCGTCAAGCGCGTGACGGAGCTGCTGACCGGCAGCGCCTCGCCCGTGTCGTGCCTGGACCGGCTCTACGACGAGCTCGCCGCGGTCGAGCCGAAGGAGGACGCCACGGTGGTGATCGCCGACTTCGTGACGGTATGAGGTCATCCGACGGGACAAGCCCCGCCGGGCGAGCTTCTTGATCTAGGATTTCCCGGCATGAGCGCACCACCGGGCATCAATCCCAACATCCCGCACTCGGCCCGCGTCTACGACTACTGGCTGGGCGGCAAGGACAACTTCGAGGCCGACCGCCGGGTCGCGGAGGCCACGATGGCGGCGGTGCCGGGCATCCGCGAGAGCGCCAGGAACAACCGGGCCTTCCTCGGCCGCGCGGTGCGCCACCTGACCAGGCTGGGCGTGCGGCAGTTCCTCGACATGGGGACGGGCATCCCGAGCCAGGGCAACACCCACGAGGTGGCCCAGGCGGAGGCGCCGGAGTCGCGGGTGATCTACGTCGACAACGACCCGATCGTGATGACCCACGCCAGGGCGCTGCTGACCAGCACCGAGGAGGGGCGGACCGCGTACCTGGAGGCGGACGTCCGCGATCCCGCCGCCGTCCTGGAGCACCCCGAGGTACGCGAGATCATCGACTTCTCGCAGCCGGTCGCGCTCATGATGGTCGCCATCCTCATGCACATCCCCGACGCCGACGACCCGGCCGGGCTGGTCAGGACGTACGCCGACGCCCTCCCCACGGGGAGCTACCTCGTGCTCAGCCACCTCACGCTCGACCTCGTGCCGCCGCACGTGGCCGAGGACTACCTGGCCGCCACCTCGAACCAGGCCATGCACCGCACCCCGCGCACCGGCGAGCAGATCGCCCGCTACTTCGACGGGTTCGACCTGCTGGAGCCGGGCCTCGTCGCGGTCTCCGAGTGGCACGACACCCCGCTCTTCCCCGACGACCTCGCCTGGATGTACGGCGGCGTCGGCCGTAAGCGCTGATTGGTCCATCGGACCCGATACGAGGGACTTTGGTCCCTGCCGCCGGCCCGGCCCGCCGCGGGATGGTGATCCCATGTCCGCTGTTACCGCTCTGCCGGGGGTGCCCCGGTGACCGATCCCGGCACGGGCGGCCGTCACGCGCCGGCCGCCACTCTGGAGCCGCCGTTCGCGTCCGTCGCGGACGTGTGCGCGATCGTGGGCGCCGCCGCCGCCGCGCCGTCCGTGCACAACACCCAGCCGTGGCGCTTCCACTGCGCCGACGACGCCACCATGGAGCTGTACGCCGACCTCGACCGGCTGCTGACCGTCACCGACCCGATGGGGCGCGGGCTCGGCCTGAGCTGCGGGGCCGCGCTGTACAACCTGCGGCTGGCGGTGCGGGTGACCGGGCACGACGCCCGCGTCAGGATCCTGCCCGACCCGGCCGAGCGCCCCGACCTGCTGGCCACCGTGCACGCCGTGCCCGGCGCCCCGCCCACGGCGGACGAGCTGCTGCTGCACGCCATGATCCCGCACCGGCGCACCAACCGCTTCCCCTATGACGACCGGCCGGTGCCGCGTGAGATCGTCGTGGGCCTGGTGCACGCCGCGCACGCCGAGTCGGCGACGCTGGTGCCGGTCTCCGGACGCACCGCGCGGCGGGTGCTGGAGCTGGTCGCCATGGCGGACGACACGCTGGCGGACGATCCGGCGTACCGGGCCGAGCTGGCCCACTGGACGGTCACGGACGCGCGCGCCGACGGGGTGCCCGAGCACGCCGCCGGACCCCGGCCGCGCGACGGCCGGCTGCCGATGCGCGACTTCGGCCAGCGGGTCGGAACCGCGGACTTCGAGCCGGAGCCGCAGCTCGCGGCCCTGTTCACGCGCGGCGACGGGCCGCGGGACTGGCTGCGCGCCGGGCAGGCGCTCCAGCGGGTGCTGCTCACGGCGACCTCGCACGGGGTGGCGGCGTCGCTGTTCAGCCAGCCGCTCGACCTGCGTCCGCCGCAGCACCGCGGCGACAACGCGGCCGGCCCGTTCGGGCACGTGCAGATGCTGATCAGGCTGGGCTACGGCCCGCCGGTCCCGCGCGTCCCCCGGCGTCCCGTCGCGGAGGTCCTGGACGGCCTGGAGGCACGGCGTGCCTGACCCGCGGACCTTCCCCGGCCTTCCGGCGCTGATCCAGGGCGGCATGGGGGTCGGCGTGTCCGGCTGGCGGCTGGCCCGCGCCGTGGCCGCGACCGGACAGCTCGGCGTGGTGTCCGGCACCGCGCTGGACGTCACCCTCGCCCGGCGGCTGCAGCGCGGCGACCCCGGCGGCCACCTGCGGCGCGCCCTCGCCTGCTTCCCGGTGCCCGAGGTCGCCGAGCGCGTGCTCGCCCGCTACTTCGTGCCCGGCGGCACGGGCGCCGGGGTGCCGTACCGGCCGGTGCCGCGGCTCGGCCTGCGCGGCAGCAGGGCGGGCGACGAGCTCACCGTGGTGGCCAACTTCGCCGAGGTGTTCCTCGCCAAGGAGGGCCACGACGGGCCCGTGGGCGTCAACTACCTGGAGAAGATCCAGCTCGCCACCCCCGCCGCCGCCTACGGCGCGCTGCTGGCCGGGGTGGACTACGTGCTGGTGGGCGCCGGCATCCCGGCCGAGATCCCGCGCCTGCTCGACGACCTGGCCGAGCACCGCCCCGCGCGGGTCTCCGTCGCCGTGGCCGGCGAGGGCGGCGGGCACACCGTCGGGCTCGACCCGGTCGCGCTGCTGGGCCGCCGCCTGACGCCGCTCGCCCGGCCCCGGCTGCTGGCGATCGTGTCGTCGCACGTGCTGGCCGCGTACCTGGCCCGCTCCCCCGCGACCCGGCCGGACGGCTTCGTGATCGAGACGCCGGTGGCCGGCGGCCACAGCGCGCCGCCGCGCGGCCGGATGACGCTGGACGAGGCCGGCGAGCCCGTGTACGGCCCGCGCGACGCGCCCGACCTGGCCAAGGTGGCGGCGCTGGGGCTGCCGTTCTGGCTGGCCGGCGGCTACGGCACCCCCGGCGGCGTGGAGCGGGCCTGGGCGGCGGGCGCGGCCGGCGTCCAGGTGGGCTCGGCGTTCGCGCTGTGCCGGGAGTCGGGGCTCGACCCGCGGCTGCGGCGCACGCTGCGCGAGCGGGCGGCGGCGGGAACGCTGCAGGTGCGCAACGACCCGCTGGCCTCGCCCACCGGGTTCCCGTTCAAGGTGGCCGAGGTGCCCGGCACGCTGTCGGACCCCGACGTGTACGCCTCCCGTCCCCGGCTGTGCGACATGGGTTATCTGCGCACGCCGTACGAGCGGGCGGACGGCTCGATCGGCTACCGTTGCCCCGCCGAGCCGGTGGACGTCTACGTCCGCAAGGGCCGGCCCGCGGAGGAGACGGAGGGGCGGCGCTGCCTGTGCAACGGCCTGCTGGCCGCCATCGGGCTGGGCCAGCACCGCGCGGACGGCTACGCCGAGCCCGCGCTGCTCACCCTCGGCCAGGACGCGGGCTTCCTCGACGGCCTGCCCGAGGAGCACTCGGCGGCCGACGTGGTGGCCCGTCTCCTGCTCCAGGCCCACGTGTAGACGCGGACCGTCAAGGAGCCGGGCGGCTCACGTTCCCGATCCCGCCGGGTGCTCCGTGGCGACCGGCGTGATGCGGTCCCAGGCGGACAGCGGCAGCATGATGACCGAGGCCGGGAACAGCCCGTGCTCCTCGTGGTCGATGTGCTGGATCAGCAGGTCGAGCGCGGCCGACACGGCGGCCCAGTCGGGCGCGGCCCGGTCCACCGTGCCGAGCACCCCGTGGATGGCGCCGTGCTCGGCGCACAGCCGCTCCACCTCGGCGGTCAGCGTGCCCTCGGCGCGCAGCTCGGCGAAGAGGCCGTCCTCCTCGACCGCGGTGTGCGGGAGCAGCCGGGCGAGCAGCTCGTCCAGAAGGGCGACGGCCTCGGCCTGCCGCCCGGCGCGGACGGCCCTCCGCAGCTCACCGGCGCTCTCCTGGATGTCCCAGTGCTCCTGGGACAGACGGCCGATGAGCGGGAACTCCCGGCAGCCGCAGTAGTTGCACATGTCCTGTCCTCCCCCGCGACGAACGACGTCACCTCTCCGTGCTTCGAGCCTGCCGCACCGGCGACCGGCCGGGCAGGGCCGAAGGTCCTCTGCCCAGGGCCGTGAGTCCTAAGTGCGCTCAGCAGGGCGAACGCCCTGGACCAAAGCGCCGCGCCGGAGGACTTCCGGCCCTGAGGCCGGGCCCTCCCTGCGCGATCCCATGGGAGGGGAGGAAGGAGCAGATCATGATGCGGATCAGCGTGCGGGACGTGATGACCACCCGGGTGGCCGCGGCCGAGGCGGGAACGCCGTTCAAGGACCTCGCCGCGCTGCTGGTGAGCCGCGGGGTCAGCGCCCTGCCGGTGCTGGACGGGGAGCGGCGGGTGATCGGCGTCGTCTCCGAGGCCGACCTGCTGCGCAAGGAGGAGTTCAGGGAGCTGTACCGGGACGAGGGCTACCGGCCGCGGCTGCGGGCCAGGCTGCGCCGGCTGCTGGCCGGGCGCGGCGAGGACGGGCGGCGCAAGGCCGGGGGCGTGACGGCGGCCGAGCTGATGTCGTCGCCGCCGGTCACGGTCGCGCCGGAGACGTCCACGGTGACGGCCGCGCAGCTCATGGACGCGCGCGGGGTCAGGCGGCTGGTGGTCGTGGACGAGGAGGGGCGGCTGCTGGGCGTGGTGAGCCGGCGTGACCTGCTGAAGGCGTACACGCGGGACGACGCCGAGCTCAAGCGCTGGGTCGAGGAGGCCATCCCGGAGCGGTGGACCGACCGGCGCGGCATCGAGGTCGAGGTGCGGGACGGCATCGTGACGCTGTCCGGCCGGACCGCGACCCGCACCGAGGCGGCGGCCGCCGTGCACCTCGCCAAAGGGCTCGGCGGGATCGTGGACGTCCGCCCGTCCCTCGCCTGGCGGAGGGAGCGGCACGGGAGCCCGTCCGCCCGGTGATCCGTCTAAGGTTCAAGCTGTGATCGCATGCGGGGACGGGACGGCGGAGTGAGCACGACGGTCGGAGCCGGGCAGGAGGCGCGCACGGAGCGGCCGGCGCGGCGGCGGCGCAGGCGGTGGATGTCCTGGACGGTCGTCACGCTGCTCGCCTTATGGGCCCTGATCAGGGCCGGCGGGCTGGAGCTGGGGTCGTTCCTGACCCAGCTGATGACCGTGACGCCCTACGGCGCGGCCCTCGCGGCGCTCACGGCGCTGCTGCTGACCCGCCGCAACCGCCCGGCGGCGCTGGTCGCGGCCACGGCCTGCGTGGTGCTGGCCGCCTGCGTCGCGCCGCGGCTGACTTCCGAGGATCAGCCGGCGGCGTCCGGCCCGCTGCTGCGGGTGCTGACGGTCAACCTGTTCGGCAGGGCCGACGACGCGAGCGTGGTCGATCTGGTGCGCCGCGAGGCCGTGGACGTCTTCACCGCTCTGGAGCTGACCCCGGAGCAGGCCGAGCGGCTGGACGCGGCCGGGCTGGCGGAGCTGCTGCCGCACCGGGTGCTGCAGGCGGCGCCGGGCGCGATCGGCAGCGGCATCTACGCCAAGCGCCCGCTGACCGAGCTGCCCGACCTGTTCACGCCGATCGGGCACAACATGCCCGCCGCCGGCCTGACCCTGCCGGGCGGGGCCGCGGTCGAGATCGTCGCCGTGCATCCCAACCCGCCGCTCGGCCGCATGGAGGCGGAGTGGGACGCCGCGCTGCGCGGCCTGCCCGCGCCCGCCGCGACCGGCCCGATGCGGGTGCTGGCGGGCGACTTCAACGCGAGCATCGATCACCGGGCCTTCCGCGAGCTGCTGGAGCGCGGCTACGTCGACGCGGCCGCGCAGGTGGGCAAGGGCCTGACGCCGACCTGGCCGAACTTCCGGACGATGCCGCCGATCATCGCCATCGACCACGTGCTCGCCGACGAGCGGATGGCCGTGCGCCGGGTCGAGATCGTGGACGTGCCGGGCACCGACCATCGCGGCGTGCTCGCCGAGCTCCGGCTGCCCTGATGTCACCTTCAGGTTAGTTCGAAACTGCGTTCGAAGATGGCATCGTCACTCGGGGGCTCAACCAACCGAGGGGACACACCCATGCACTTACGAACCATCCGTCCGGCCGCCGCGCTGCTGGTCACCCTGCTCACGCTCGCCCTCACCGCCGTCCCGGCGCGGGCGGGCGGGCCGACCCTGGTCGTGCGGTGGAACCAGGCGCTGCTGTCGGCCGTGCGCGGCGGCACGCTCGGGCCGCCCATGGTGTCCAGGGCGCTGGCGATCGCGCACACCTGCGCCTACGACGCCTGGGCGGCCTACGACGCCGTGGCCGCCGGCACCGTGCTCGGCGGCGCGCTGCGCCGGCCGCCCGCCGAGCGCACCGAGGCGAACAAGGCCGAGGCCGTCAGTTACGCCGTCCACCTGGCGGCCACCGACCTCTATCCGGGGCAGCGGGCGACGTTCGACGCCCTGATGGCCGACCTCGGCCACGACCCGGCCGTCCCGGACAGCCAGGCGGCGCGGACGGGGCTGGCCGCCTGCCAGGCCGTGCTCGACCAGCGCCACGCCGACGGCTCCAACCAGCTCGGCGGCTACGCCGACACCACCGGCTACGCGCCGGTCAACGCCCCGGTGGTCGTCGCCGAGCCGCTGACGGCGCTCGCGCAGCCGGGCCGATGGGCGCCGCTCACCTACCGCAACGCGGCGGGGGCGCTGGTCACGCCGCCGTTCCTGGTCCCGCACTGGGGGCGGGTGGCCTCCTTCAGCGGGTCGGCGCGGGCGCTGGCCGACGCCGTGCCCGCGCCGGCGCCGTACGGGTCGGCCGGCTGGCGGGCGCAGGCCGCCGAGATCGTGGCCGGGACGGCCGCGCTCGACGACCGGAGCAAGTCGATCGCCGACTACTGGTCCGACGGGCCCGCCAGCGAGACGCCGCCCGGCCACTGGTGCCTGTTCGCGCAGCAGGTCTCGGCCCGCGACCGGCACGGGCTCGACCAGGACGTGAAGCTGTTCTTCGCGCTGGCCAACGCCGGCATGGACGCCGGGATCGCCGCGTGGGAGGTCAAACGCGACCACGACTCCGGGCGGCCGATCACCGCGATCCGCGACCAGTACCGCGGGCAGACGATCCCGACGTGGGGCGGGCGGAGCGTGGACGGGGCGCTCTGGGTGCCGTACCAGCCGGCGACGTTCCCGACGCCGCCGTTCGGCGAGTACGTCTCGGGGCACAGCACGTTCAGCGCGGCCGCGGCCGAGGTGCTGCGGCGCTTCACCGGCAGCGACGCCTTCGGCGGGCAGGCCGTCGTCGCGGCCGGGTCGTCGAAGGTGGAGCCCGGGGTGACGCCGGCGCGGGACGTGACGCTGCGGTGGCGGACGTACACCGAGGCCGCCGAGCAGGCGGGGCTCTCGCGCCGCTACGGCGGCATCCACTTCAGGGCGGGCGACCTGGAGGGCCGGGCGCTCGGCCGGGCGGTCGGCGACGCGGCGTGGAAGCGCGCCGTCGCGTACTGGACGGGCCGCGGCTGACCCCGCAGCGCCCTTGTCATGACGGCGCCCGCCCCCCACGCGGGGAGCGGGCGCCGCCGTTCGTCCGGGAGAGGAGCGGTCAGGCCGCGTTCTCCCCGGCCGCGCGCTCAAGCGTCCCGAGATCGAACGCGCCCGACTTGACCGCCGTGGTGAACGCCTCCCAGTCCCGCCGTGGCACCTCGAACACCACGTCGGGGTGGTCGGCGTGGACGAGCTCCACGTGGTCGTTGATCCGCTTGGCCGCGACGCGGCCGGCGTCCTGGGTCATGCCGCATTCCTTCCTTCCGTGAGCACTGCGGAGGGATCCGCCCCGGCCGCCCGTTCGCAGACCGGCCGGGGCGGTCGCAGCAGCGTCCCATCCCCATGCCGGGCTCGGCCACCGCCCCCGTACGCACTCAGGGTGACAAATCCACCACCAGGAGTGCGTTGTCTCCGCCCGCGGAGCAAGAAAGGCGTCCGGCGGGCCGTCGCCGGATGTCATCGCCCGCGCATGATCCCTGTCATGCCGAGCCGGTGACAGCGGCGACTTATCCGCGGCGCCCTCCCCCGCCCATGCTGGGGCCATGACTTCTCGCCGATTCCCCACGAGCGCCCCGCGCGCGGCCCTGGCCGCCGCGATGGGCGCGCTGCTCGCGGCAGGCACCCTGACCGGACCGGCGCACGCGGCCGGCGGGCCGGACCGGCAGGCGCTCGCGCGGACGCTCGACGCGGTCCGCGACGCCGGCATGTACGGCATCTACTCCGAGGTCCGCGACGGCGGCCGGACGTGGGCGGGCGCGTCCGGCGTGGCCGACGTCGCCACCGGCCGCCGGGTGCGGCCCGACATGGTGCACCGCGTCGGCAGCATCACCAAGACGTTCGTGTCGGTGGCGATCCTGCAGCAGGTCGCGCGGGGCACGATCGAACTGGACGCGCCGGTGGGCCGCTACCTGCCCGGCCTCGTCCCCGGCGAGCGCGGCCGGACGATCACGGTGCGGATGCTGCTCAACCACACCAGCCACATCGCCGACTACATCGCCCCGGCGTTCCCCTCGCTGCTGGAAGGCTCCGGCAAGAGCCTGGACGACCACCGCTTCCGCCGCATCGCTCCCCGGGAACTGGTCCGGATGGGCCTGGCCGGCACCCCGACCGGGGAGCCGGGGGCCGCGCCGGGGTCGTACTCGAACACCAACTACGTGCTCGCCGGCCTGCTGCTGGAGAAGGTGACCGGGAACGACGCCGCCGACCACATCACCCGGCACGTGATCAGGAAGGCGGGGCTGCGGCACACGTCGTTCCCGCGCTCGCCGCACATCCCTGGGCCGCACTCCGGCGCGTACGAGTCGTTGTACGGCCTCTTCGACCCGCCGCGCGACTTCGGCGTCTACGACATGTCGTGGGCGGGCACGGCCGGGGCGATCACCTCCACCATGGACGACCTCAACCGGTTCTACCGCGCCCTGCTGCGCGGCGAGCTGCTGGCTCCCGCGCAGCTCGCCGAGATGCGCAGGACGGTGCCGGTGCTGGCGGGCGGCTTCCCCATCGACTACGGCCTCGGCATCTACGCCCTCGACCTGCCCTGCGGCCGGTTCTGGGGGCACGACGGCGGCGTGTTCGGCATGGCCACGCAGTCGCTGTCCAGCGAGGACGGCGAGCGGCAGCTGTCGTTCGGCGTCAACCGCACGAAGTACCAGCAGATCGAGAACGGCGCCGTGGTGCCGCACGCGATCGACTTCGCCCAGGTCGAGCACCTGCTGGTGGCGCTCTGCGGGGCGGACGCCCCCACCGCGAGGACGGCCGCGGGGACGCCGTTCCTGCCGTTCCCCGCGGACCGGGGGGCGCCGGTCCGGCCGTGACGCCGGGCCGGGAGTGTGTCGTGGGTCACTGCCGTCGTGTGGATTCCTCCACAGAAGATCGCCCGTTGTCTCCGTAATGTCCGTGCTGCCGGACAGCACCCGGCAGCACCGACACGGGGAGGAACCCACGATGCGCAAGACTCTCGCCCTGGCGACCATCGCCGGCTCGATGGCCCTGACCGGCCTCGCCGTCGCCCCCGCCGCCCAGGCGGCCACCACCACGAGCTCCCCCGTGACCACCTGGGGCAAGTTCTTCTCCAGCGACCACAAGGCCTACACCTTCGGCCGGACCTGGAAGCAGCACGGCAAGGTCCACACGAAGTGGTACGGCGTGGACAAGCGCGGCGGCAAGAAGGGCTGGGTGTGGTTCGAGTACTACAAGAACGGCTCCTGGCACCGCTTCAACCACTCCTTCGACGGCAAGGTGGCCGGCGCCTGGAGCGGTCACGGGATCAAGAAGATCTACACGTTCACCTGCTGGGCCGGGAAGTTCGACAACTGCGGCAAGAAGTACCGCATCTACTGATGCCGATCCAGCGGAGGCCCGGCGAACACCCGTTCGCCGGGCCTCCGCCCGTTCGTCAGTGCGTGAACGCCTGGAACTCGGCCGCCCGCACCTGCTCCCGCTGCGGGCTGGCCGTGGCGCAGTCCGTCGCGGAGGTCGGGTCGGCGTCCTGCTCCCCCGCGTACAGCGGGTTGCCGATGCACTGGGTGCTGACCACGCGCAGCATCAGGTGCGTGGCCTTGGCCGGCCGCACGTCGAACGACTTGATCAGCAGGTCCGAGCCGCGCGGACGCGGCAGCGCGGTGCCGAACGCGTCCTTCTGGCTGGTGTGGATCCTGGTGAAGCTCGCCGGGTCGGCGCAGTTCGCGCTGCAGGCCAGCACCTCGAAGGCGCGCAGGGCGGAGAAGCGGTTCTGCCCGCCGGGGTCGGCCGGGTCGTTCGCCGCGGGCCTCAGCATGGCGCTCACCTGGACCCGGCGGACCGTGACGGGCTCGTCGCCCGCGAGGTCCACGACCACCGACTTGCCGGCCGGCGCGCCGGAGAGCGAGGCCCAGTTCGTCGCCTCGGTCTCGTCGATGAGCCTGGCCTGGTTGACGCCGTCGCCGCTCGCCGTCGCGCCGCTCGCCGCCGAGGCGAGGTTGCGGGTCAGCGGCAGGGGCAGCGGCAGCGTCACGCCCGGCAGCACCGCGAACCTCAGCCGCCGGTGCCCGAACCCGCTGCCGGCGACCACGAAGTCGTAGACGCCCGGCGTCATCTCCACGGTGTCGCCGAGCGGGGTGACCGGGTCGGTGTCGGCGACCGGGACCGCGCGGGCCTCGTAGTCGCCGACGTAGAGGCGCAGCGCCGCGTCCTTGGCCTCGCCGAGGGGCTTCAGCCGCAGCGAGCCGTTCTTCCCCGCCGGGTTGACGAAGCTCGGCGTCGCCTCGCCGTCGTTCGGGCCGGTGCTGGCGGCGTCGCGGCCCAGGCCGTGCTCGGCGAACGCGCGCCACATGATGTCCTGGTTCGCGCCGCCGAACCGGATCGCGTCGGCGGCGAGCAGGGCGTCGCGGTGGTCGACGTACGTGACGGCGCCCGAGGCCATCAGCAGCAGCGCGTCGAAGGAGAGCTGCGCCCAGCGGCGGTTGCCCGGGCAGCGCTCGACCGGCGTGCGGCCGTCGGCGCAGGAGCGCTGGAGCTTGCCGGTGCCGAGGCCGTACCGCTTGACGAAGGCCGCGCGCACGTCGAACTGGGTGGCCGACCAGATCTCGCCGTCGGCGTGGACCTGCTGGCCCACCAGGTCGTAGTTGAGGTCGCTGTAGTTGAGCGGCGACTTGGACATGTCGTAGTTGCGGATGCCGCGCTGCTGGTCGCCGGTGACGTAGCCGCCGGTCACGTACGGGGTCGCGCCCGCCGGGCGGAAGCCGTACTCGTAGAGGTACTCCATGGCGAACAGGTCGGAGGTGCTCTCGTTCATGGCGCCCGCCTGGGCCCCGCTCCAGCCGGCGTTCGGGCCGCCGATCATGCGGCCCGAGATGGCGTGCGAGTACTCGTGGGCGATGACCGACATGTCGTAGTCGCCGTCGACGCAGGGCGCGTAGAAGGAGCCCGCGATCGGCTGCCACAGGTACATGTTGGTGATGGGCGCGGTGCCGTCCGGCCCGGTGATCTGGTTGGCGTTGTCGCGTACGGACGCCACCCGCGCCCCCGCCTGGGCGTTGCCCTGCTCGGGGTCGCCGCCGAGGCCGCCGCGCCCGCCGTTGTCGGCCTGCATGTTCCAGGCCGTCTCGGTGAAGCCGAGCCGGTAGGACCAGTCGTGCATGCGGTTGTGCATGGCGTTGAGGTTGGCGATGGCGGCTTCGAGGTCGGCCTCGCCGGGCTGGTCGAGCGCCGCCGGGTCGCACTTGGCGGTGTACCAGGCGTTGCGCCACGGGTAGACGTAGTTCCTGCTCGGGGTGAGCACGTTGGGGCGGGTGCCGACGGTGAACGGGTCGCCGCTGGCGCGGTTCTCGTAGGTGCGGGCGGCGTTGCCGAGGCTCGTGTTCGCCGGCTCACCGGTGGCGTGGTCCACGTCCCACGCCCTGCCGGTCGCCGGGTCGCCGCCGGTGGCGAGGTCGCAGCCGGGGCCGGCGGTGTGGCACCAGGTCTGGCGGGTGTCGGCGGAGGAGTAGTCGCCGCGCGGGGTGGCCGGGAACACCGCCTGCTTCGGATTCTCGGGGTCGAAGTGGTCGACCAGGTTCTCGCGGGTGAGGATCGCGCCGCTGACGGCGTCCACGTGCGTCGTGTACGCCGCCGGCTCGCCGTCCGCGCCGCCGATCAGCACGACCTGGTAGGCCCGGTGCACGCCGTCGGGCGCGGGCACCGCCACCGCCGTGACCTTCTGGGTGGCGGCCGTGGCGAGGTCGATGCCGCCGTCCCTGGCCGCGATCTCCAGCGCCTGCCGCTCGCCGATCGCGGCGGCCGGCGGCTCCTGCGTGGCGCGCGACAGCGAGGAGGTGACGAACCGGACGGCGCCGTTCACCACGCCGACGGAGACCAGTCCGTCCACGCCGGCGGGCAGGCCGCCGAAGCGCTGCCGCAGCAGGACGGCGGCGCCGTCGCCGATGGGGTTGACCGCGACCTTCTCCAGCGCGTCCACGGCCTCGGCGGGCAGGCCGAACACGCTCTCGTTCGCCTTCAGGTAGGCCCGCGCGGCCTGCTCGGGATCGGCGCCGAGTCCCTCGGCGAGGGGTTGCGCGCTGACGACGGCCGCCGGGGTGCCGAGGTTGTTCCAGCGGATCTCGGCGGCGGAGCCGGCCCTGCGGGCGTTCGCGCCGGGCGGCGGCTCGACCCTGCCCTGGCGGTTGTCCACGTCGGGCCTGGCGTGCTGCTCGGCCTGGAAGTCGTGGACGGGAGCCTGCCCGCCGGGTTCGCCCCGGGCCGGTCCCACGGGTGACAGTGCGGCCGCGACCAGTGCGGCGGCGAGGAGGGTGCTGCTGCGTAACCAGGACTTTGACGACACGGTGGTCCTCTCTGGCTGCCGGGAGGGCGCGCGGATCACGCGCGCCCTCCGCAAGAGGTAACACCGTGCTGACTGCCTGACAAGATCCCGGTTCGGAGGGACGGGCGCGGGCCTACGTCGCCGCGGGCAGGCGGACCTGCGGCGCGACGCGGTCGGCCCAGGCGGACACCACCGCCTCCAGATCCGGGAGCTGTGACTCCAGGAAGGCGAGGCCGGGCGTCGGCACCGTGGCGCCCAGCTCGACCAGCAGCGGGCGCAGGTGCACCTCGACCGCCAGCGCGTGCCTGGGGTCGCCCATCACCAGCAGCGGCAGGGCGGTCTTCCCGGCCAGCGCGGCCGGGGGCAGCCGGTCGAGGAACGCCTTCAGCAGCCCCGTGTAGGCGCCCTTGTAGGTGGGGCTGGCGACGACGAGCACGTCCGCCTCCGCCACCAGACCCAGCGCCGCCTCCACCTCCGGGGAGGCGGCGGGGGCGAGCAGGTGGGGGCCGAGCGCAGACAGGTCGGCCGACTCGTGCGGCAGGGACGCGCCGAGCCGGGCGGCGACCGCCTCGGCCGCCGCGACGGCCACGGCCTCGGTGCGCGACCCCGCCCTCGGGTTGCCGACGACGGTGAGAACGGTCATGGGTGCGCCTCCTTGCGCGAGGTGGTGCTCATCCGGCGGCCACCAGGTCATTGGCGTAGCGCGAGGCGGGGCGCGGCAGGCCGTAGTTCTCGCGCAGCGTGCGGCCCTCGTACGCGTGCCGGAACAGCCCCCGGGCCCGCAGCTCGGGCACAACGTGGTCCACGAAGTCGGACAGGCCGTGCGGCAGGATCGGCGGCATCACGTTGAAGCCGTCGGCCGCCCCGCCCTCGAACCACTCCTGGATCTGGTCGGCGATCTGCTCCGGCGTCCCGGCGACGACCCGGTGGCCGCGCCCTCCGGCCAGGCGGGCGAGGAGCCGCCGGACCGTGAGGCGCTCGCGCCTGGCCAGGTCGACGACGAGCTTGCGCCGGCTCTGCGCGCCCTCCGTCTCGACCGGCACGTCCGGCAGCTCCCGGTCGAGGTCGTCCTCGGTGAGCTCGATGCCGGTCAGCTGGCCGAGCTGCGCCAGCCCGTACGCCGGGACGATCAGCTCCTCCAGCTCCTTCTCCAGCAGCAGCGCCTCCCGCTCGGTCGAGCCGATGATCGGCGAGATGCCGGGCAGCACCAGCACCTCCTCAGGGCGCCGGCCGCGGGCGGCGACCCGGCGTTTGAGGTCGGCGTAGAACTCCCGCCCCTCTTCGAACGTCTGCTGGGCGGTGAAGACGGCCTCGGCGTACCGGGCGGCGAAGTCCTTGCCGTCCTCCGACGATCCGGCCTGCACCAGCAGCGGATGGCCCTGGGGCGGGCGGGAGGCGTTGAGCGGGCCGCGGACGGCGAAGTGCTCGCCCTCGTGCTCGATGGCGTGGATCTTGCCGGTGTCGGCGTAGCGGCCGGCGACGCGGTCGCGGACGACGGCGTCGTCCTCCCAGCTGTCCCAGAGCTTGAGCACGACGTCGAGGAACTCCTCGGCGCGGGCGTAGCGGGCGGCGTGCGCGGGGCGTTCGAGGCCGAAGTTGCGGGCCTCGGCCTCGCCTGCGGAGGTGACGATGTTCCAGCCTGCCCGGCCGCCGCTGATGTGGTCGAGCGAGGCGAACTTGCGCGCCACGTGGAAGGGCTCGTTGTACGTCGTCGACACGGTCGCGATCAGCCCGACGTGGTCGGTGACGGCGGCCAGGGCGGCCAGCAGGGTGAGGGGTTCGAGGCCGCCTAGCGCGTTGTGCGCGACGTGCCCCTGAAGGGCGAGCCCGTCGGCGAGGAACACCGAGTCGAGCGTGCCGCGCTCGGCGATCCTGGCCAGCTCCTGGTAGTGCCGGACGTCGGTGAGGCGGGCCGGCTCGGTGCGCGGGTGCCGCCAGGCGGCCTCGTGGTGGCCGACGCCCATGAGGAAGGCGTTGAGGTGGAGCTTTCTCGTCACGTGGTCCTCCAGGTGGAGAAGCGGCGCTCGGCGGCGACCAGGAGCAGGTTGAGCAGCAGGCCGAGGACGGAGATGGTGATGATCCCGGCGTACATGTCGGGGATGCGGAAGCTGGACTGGGTGTCGAGGATGAGGTAGCCGAGGCCGGCCTTGGCGCCGACCATCTCGGCGAACAGCAGCACGAGGATGGAGGTCGCGCCGGCCAGCCGTACGCCGGTGAAGATGGCGGGCACGGCGGCGGGCAGGATGACCTTCTGGAACAGCCGGACGGGCCCGAGGCCCATGGACCTGGCGGACTTGACGAGCAGGGGCTCGACGGTCTTCACGCCGCTGATCGTGTTGAGCAGGACGGGCCACGAGCAGGCGTACAGCACGAAGGAGATCTTGGCGGGCTCGCCGATGCCGAGGATCAGCGTGAACACCGGCAGCAGCGCCACCGCCGAGGTGTTGCGGAACAGCTCCAGCAGCGGCGTCAGCAGGTCGGCGACCGGCCGGTACCAGCCGATGAGCAGCCCGAGCGGGATGGCGAGCACGACGGCCAGGCCGAACCCGGCCAGCGAGCGGCCCAGTGACGCCCGTAGATGCTCGGGGAGGCTGCCGGTGACGAGGAGGTCGTACCAGGCGGCGAGGTCCTCGGAGAGCGGGGGGACGAACACCGGGTCCACGACGCCGGTCCTCGGCAGGATCTCCCAGGCGGCGAGGAGCAGCAGCACGGCGGCCGTGTTGACCCCCGCCCTGCGCAGCCACGCCGGCAGCCACCTCCGCCGCCCGGCGGGGGCCGCCTCCTGCGAGGCACCGTCGTCGGCCTCGTCGGCCTCGTCGTCGGGGAGGTCGTACCAGTGGAGGTCGCCGGGCAGCGCGGCGCGGGCGTCAGCCATGGGAGATCGCCACCTCTCGCTCCTGCACCTGCGCGGCTGCGACCTCGTCGCGCAGGAGCGTCCAGATGTGGTGACGGTACTCGCCGAAGGCCGGATCGGCGCGCAGGTCGCCCTCGCGCGAGTCGAACGCGACCTCCACGACCTCCTTGATCCGGCCGGGCCGCGAGGTCATGACGGCGACCCGCTGCCCCAGGTAGACGGCCTCGTCGATGCCGTGGGTGATGAAGATGACGGTCTTGCCGGTGTGCTGCCAGACGCGGACCAGCTCCTCCTGCAGCGACTCGCGGGTCTGCGCGTCGAGCGCGGCGAACGGCTCGTCCATGAGCAGCACGTCGGGGTCGAAGGCGAGGCTGCGGGCGATGGCGACGCGCTGGCGCATGCCGCCGGACAGCTCGTGCGGGTAGCGGTCCTCGAACCCGGCGAGGCCCACCAGCGCCAGGTGCTCGCGCGCCCGCGCCGCCCGCTCCCGCCTCGGCACGGCCTTGGCCTCCAGGCCGAACTCGACGTTCGCCTGCGCGGTGCGCCACGGGAACAGCGCGTACTGCTGGAAGACCACGCCCCGGTCGAGCCCGGGTCCTGTGACGTGGTCGCCGTCGATGAGGATCTGCCCGGACGTCGGCGGGGTGAGCCCGGCGACCAGGTCGAGCAGGGTGGACTTGCCGCAGCCGCTCGGCCCGACGAGCGCCAGGAACTCGCCCGCGCGCACGTCGAGGTTCACCCCGGACAGCGCGGTGAAGGGCTCGGCGGCGTCCCTGACGTGGAAGGTCTTGGTGACGTCGCGGATGCCGATCTCGGTCATGAGGCGCTCCCTGCGGCGTAGGGGTTGAACGCGTTGGTGTAGAGGTCGGCGGGGTCGACCTGGCCGGGGCGGAGCTCGCCCTCGCGGGTCAGCCAGTCGATCCAGGTGCGGAACTCCTGGGGGGCGATGAGGCCGCCCTTGCCGGCGATGCCGGTGCTCTTCCAGAAGCGGACGGTCTCGGCGCTCTCGCTCCGCCCGCGCTCGGCGATGATCCGTTCGAAGGTGGCGACGACCTCGGCCCGCGAGTGCGTCTGCGCCCAGGCGACGGCCTTGGCGAAGCCGGTCACGAACGTCCTGGTCGTCGTCGGGTTGTCGGCGATGAAGTCCTCGCGCAGCACGATCGAGCCGGCGGTGAACGGGCCGAACAGGTCCACGTCGGTGAACAGCGGCCGGAGGCCGCCGCGTGCGAGCGCCTTGTCCCTGAGCACGCCGCCGAGGGTGCCCGCGTCGAGCTGCCCCTGCCGGACGGCCTGCTCGGTGTTGACCGGCGGGATCACCACGAGCTGGACCTGCTTGATCTCGTCGGGGGTCAGGCCCTCGCGCTTGAGGTATTCCTTGATGACGGCCTCGTGGTGCGCGCCGAGCGTGTTGACGCCGATCTTCCTGCCGATGAGGTCGCGGGCGGTCCTGATCGGGCTGTCGTCCTTGACGTAGTAGCCGTTGAAGGTGTCCTGGTCGGAGCCGTAGTAGCCGACCACGGCCTTGATGGGGGCCCCGGCGGCCTTGAGCTTGGCGATCGCGCCGTTGAAGGCGCCGCCGAAGTCGGTCTGGCCGGTGGCGGCCGACTGGATGTCCTGGGGGCCGGAGGTGGTGTTGCCCACCCACTTGAGCTTGACGTCGCCGAGGTAGCCGAGCTCCTCGGCCAGTTCGGCGTAGGTGACGGAGCCGGCGCTGCCCTGGTAGCGCAGCACCTTCACCTCCGTCGTCCCGGTGGTCGCCTCGGCGCCGCCGCAGCCCGCCAGGACGGCGGGCAGCAACGCGGCCATGAGGGCATGTCTGGTCTTGATCACGGTTGGGTTCCTCGTCGGGGAGGGGAGAGAGGGGTTCCTGGGTGCGTGATCAGCGACACTGCGCGCTGGCGACGTGGCCGTGGTCCACGTGCGGGCGCCGGATCAGGTAGAGGCCCTGGCTCATGCGTACGAAGCTACGGCCCTCCTCGCGCAAAGTCAACTTTTCCTACTGGACATGCATGAAATTAGGCTCGATCTCGTACGGCACATCGATCTGGGAGGCCCGATGATCTTCATCACCGCGAAGTTCCGCGTCAAGCCGGAGCACGCCGACCGCTGGCCGGAGATCGCCGGGGAGTTCACCGAGGCGACCCGCGCCGAGCCCGGCTGCCTGTGGTTCGACTGGTCGCGCAGCGTCGACGACCCGGCCGAGTACGTCCTGGTCGAGGCGTTCCGCGACAACGACGCCGGGGCCGCGCACGTGCGGTCGGCGCACTTCGAGCAGGCCCGGCGGGACCTGCCGCCCTACCTGGCGGAGACGCCGCGCATCGTCAACACCACCGTCCCGCAGGACGACTGGTCCGAGCTCGGCGAGATGGCCGTCCAGGACTGACCGGGCGCCGCCGGACTCTCTCAGCCGCCGCCGTCCCCACCGCCGTCTCCGCCGCCGTCGCCGCCGTAACCGCCGCCGTAACCGCCGCTGTGACCGCCGCCGTCATATCCGGCGCCTCCGTCGCGGCCGCCCCCGCTCGATGAGCTGTCGGTCAGGAACACGGCGAGCAGCAGGCCCAGGCCGGCGAAGAGCATGAGGGACCAGAGGCCGTCCTCTTCGGGGTTGGCCGCCACGAAGAGGACGAGAGCGCCCATCAGGATCAGGACCACCTTGACGCGCGTGCGCACGACGGCCTCCCTAGTTCTCCGGGGACCTCAATCCTTCTCACGGAAAGTGACGGAGTCAATACGTCAGGGCAGGTACAGATCGGGACAAGTTTTTTTCCGGGTTATTGACGAAAAAGAGGTGACCTCGGCACACTCTCCGTCATGTCACCACCCCGTGGCCCCCTGTCCCAGCTCCGGCGCGGGCACGAAGAGCTCGTGCTCGGGCTGCTGCGCAAGCACGGCCCGCTGAGCCGCGGCGAGCTGGGCAAGCTGTGCCGGCTGTCGCGTACCACGCTGTACGACATCCTCGCCGAGCTCGTCGCCACCGGCGCCGTCGTGCCCGCCGGGCAGCAGGACGACGGTCCGCGCGGCCGGGGCCGGCCGGCCGAGACGCTGGCGCTCAACCCCGGCGCGGGGCAGGCGATCGGCATCGACTTCGCCCGGCGGGCGCTGCACGTGGCGGCGGTCAACCTGGCGCACGAAATCGTCGGCGCGGCCAGCGAGCCGCACGACGCCGACCTGCCGTGGGAGCGGCGGGTGGACCTGGCCGAGCGGCTGGTCGGCCGGCTCGGCGGCGGCGACCTGCGGCTCGGCGCCCTGAGCGCGATCGGCGCGGGCGTCGTCGGCCCCGTCAGCGACCTCGACAGCAGCACGGGCGAGGCCGGTGATCCCCTCCCCCATCGGGCGCAGGTGCTGCTGCGGGAGCGGTTCGGCGTGCCTGTGCTGCTCGACAACAACACCCGCCTGGCCGCGCTCGGCGAGGCGATCTGGGGCGCGGCCACCGGCGCCAGGGACGTGCTCTACCTGCGCCTGTCCCATAGCGTCAACGGCGGCCTGGTCATCGACGGGTCGCTGCACCGCGGCGCGTACGGCCTGTCCGGCGAGTTCGGCCACATCGTGGTGGATCCCGGCGGCCGGCCGTGCTCCTGCGGCGGCGCCGGCTGCCTGGAGACCGTCGCCTCGGTCAGGGCCGTCCTCGACGCCTACCGCGAGCGCGGCGGCCACGCCGACGACGTGCGCGGCCTGGCCGAGGCCGCGGGGAAGTCCGAGCCCGCCGCCCTCGCCCTGCTGGCGGAGGTCGGCGCGGACATCGGCGCGGTGCTCGCGGCGCTGTGCAACGCCGTCGGCCCCGGCGTCATCGTGATCGGCGGCGAGCTGGCCGAGACCGGCGCCGCGCTGCTGGAGCCGATCCGGCGCACGCTCGACGCCCGGATCATGCCGATCTCCCGCCGCCGGGTCAGCCTGCGCGCGGCCACGCTCGGCGAGGCCGCGGGCGCGCTCGGCGGGATCGCGCTGGTGCTGCACGAGTCGCCCCTGCTCTCCCGCTACCCGGCCGGCCCCGACCTCGCCGCCGGTGTTCCCCCGCTGGTCGCCGGACCCCCGCGGCGGCACGACGACTTCGTGAAGGAGAACTCTTGACATCCTCCCCCTCGTGAACGAGGGGGATTCCGACCGTCGCCGGTCGGCCTTCCTGCTTCACCGCCGATCGCCCGCCCGAGAGGAGGACTCCCGTTGAGGTCTTACACCAGCTCCACAGGCGTTTCAGCTCTCCGCCAGCCCGGCGGCGAGCACGTTTCTGGCCGCGTTCACATCCCGGTCATGCACCGCGCCGCAGGCGCAGACCCACTCACGGACGCTCAACGGCATGTCGTTCCGCAGGGTCCCGCAGACCGAGCACAACTTGGAGGAGGGGAACCAGCGGTCCGCCACCACCAGCGTGCGGCCGTACCAGGCCGTCTTGTACTCCAGCATGCCGCGCAGCTCCCGCCAGCCCGCGTCGGAGACGGCGCCGGCCAGCCTGTGGTTCTTGACCAGGTTGCGGACGGACAGGTCCTCCACGGCGATCACTTGATTCTCGGAAACCAGCCGTGTGGTGACCTTGTGCAGGTAGTCCCGTCTGCGGTCGGCGATCCGGGCATGCACCCGCGCCACCTTCAGCCGGGCCTTGGCCCTGTTCCTCGAGTCTTTCTCCTTACGGGCCAGGGCCCGCTGAGCCTTGGCCAGCCTGCGCCGCTCACGGCGCTCGTGACGCGGGTTGGCGATCTGCTCGCCGGACGACAGCGTCGCGAGCGCGGTGAGGCCGACGTCCAGACCCACGGACTGCTCGACCGGCGGCAACGGTGCGATCTTCTCCTCGACCAGGAGGGACACGAACCAGCGTCCTGCCGCGTCCCTGGACACGGTGACCGTGGACGGCTCGGTCCCTTCGGGGAGTGGGCGCGACCACACGATGTCCAGCGGCGCGCCCATCTTGGCCAGGGTGAGCCGGCCGTCACGCCAGCGGAACGCCGAGCGGGTGTACTCCGCCGACGCCCGCGACCGCTTACGGGACTTGAACGCCGGGTACTTGGCCCGGCGGGCGAAGAAGTTCGCGAACGCCGCCTGCAGGTGCCGCAGCGTCTGCTGCAACGGCACCGACGACACCTCGTTCAGAAACGCCAGCTCGGGCGTCTTCTTCCACGCGGTCAGCGCGGCCGACGACTCTGTGCAGGAGACGCCACGCCCCTCCTCGGCATAGGCGCGGGTCCGTTCCTCCAGGGCCTTGTTGTAGACCAGGCGCACGCAACCGAACGTCCGGACAAGCTCCTCGGCCTGCTCGGGGGTCGGACGGAAGCGGTACTTGTAGGCCCGCTTCACCAGCTGCGCCACCTTCCGATCATATGTGCGAGATCAGCCGCGCACCGGCCGAATCCGAAAGACGACGGCGGACCGCCTGACGGCGTATCGCCTGCTCCTGCCCTGCTCCGCAGGAGTCCGGTTCCTTCCCCGCCTGAAGGCGGGGGTCTCCTCGGAGGGATCTGATGACCGTGCTCGACAACGGAGTGATGACTCAGCTCACCACGCTGGGCAAGCCGGCGGCCCCGGCCGCGCGCCGCGCCGCCGGGCGTCCCCGGCGCACGCTCGCGCTCAACCTGGTCGCGGTCGTCCTCGGCCTGCTCGTCTGGACGCTGCTGGCCACGATCGGCGTCCAGGGCCTGCCGACCCCGTTGGAGGTGGCGGCCAAGGCCGGCGAGCTGGTCGCGGACGGCACCCTGCTCCAGGACGCGCTCGCCAGCCTCCGCCGGGTGCTGCTCGGCTTCCTCATGGGCACGCTGCTCGCGATCCCGGTCGGCTTCCTCATGGGCTGGTACGCCACCGCGCGCGGCCTGCTGGAGCCGTACGTGCAGTTCTTCCGCACCATCCCGCCCCTGGCGATCATCCCGCTGGCCATCGTGCTCCTCGGCATCGGCGAGGTGCCGAAGGTCTTCGTGATCTTCCTGGCCGCGTTCCTGTCCAGCGTCGTCTCGACCTTCCAGGGCGTGGTGGACGTGGACAAGACGCTCATCAACGCCGCCCGCGTGCTGGGCGCGTCGGACCGGACGATCTTCCTGAAGGTCGTGGTCCCGGCGTCCACGCCGTTCATCCTGGTCGGGATGCGGGTCGGGCTCGGCTCTGCCTGGGGGACGCTGGTCGCCGCCGAGCTGATCGCCGCCCAGGAGGGGCTGGGCTACCGGATGCAGCAGGCCCAGCTCTACTACGACCTGTCCACGATCTTCGTGGGCCTCATCGCCATCGGCGTGCTCGGCCTGCTGATGGACCGCCTGCTGCTGCTCGCCGAGCGCCGCCTCACCGACTGGCAGGAGCGCCGATGAACGCCAAGATCTCCTTCAGGGACATCGTCAAGACCTATCCGATGAAGGACGGCGTCTTCACCGCGCTCGACCACGTCTCCCTGGACATCGCCGACCGCGAGTTCGTCACGGTCGTCGGCCCGTCGGGGTGCGGCAAGAGCACGCTGATGAGCATGGCCGCCGGCCTGACCGAGCCCACCTCGGGCGAGGTGCTGGTGGACGGCGCGCCCGTCGCCGGTCCCGGCCCGGACCGTGGGGTGATCTTCCAGCAGTACGCGCTGTTCCCGTGGCTGAGCGTGCGCAAGAACGTCGAGTTCGGGCTCAAGCTCATGAACCTGCCGCAGGACGAGCGCAGGAAGCGCGCCGAGCACGCGATCGAGCTGGTCGGGCTGTCGGACTTCGCCGACGCGCTGCCGAAGACCCTGTCCGGCGGCATGAAGCAGCGCTGCGCCATCGCCCGCGCGTACGCGGTCGACCCGCAGGTGCTGCTCATGGACGAGCCGTTCGGCGCCCTCGACGCGCTCACCCGCGTCCAGCTCCAGGACCAGCTCCTCGACACCTGGAGCCGCGAGCAGCGCACGGTCATGTTCATCACCCACGACGTGGACGAGGCCGTCTACCTGGCCCGGCGGGTGATCGTCATGGCCGCCCGGCCCGGCCGCGTCCAGCAGATCGTCGAGGTGGACCTGCCGTACCCGAGGACCGAGGAGATGCGGCTGTCGCCGGAGTTCGCGCGCATCCGCAACGAGGTCTGGCACGGCGTCTACCACCAGCCCAAAGCAGCTTAAAGACCCCCTGGAAAGGATTAACACGACATGCGCTCTCTTCGCCGCGCCCTCACCACCGCAGCCGCGGTGAGCGTCATCGCGCTCTCCGTCACCTCCTGCTCCGACGACGGCACCACCGTCCGCTTCGGCTACATCGGCGACTACAACGGAGCCAGCCTGCTCGCCGTCGCCCAGAAGCAGGGGCTCTGGGAGAAGCAGGGGCTCACCCCCGAGATCAAGGTCTTCACGAATGGACCGCTCCAGATCCAGGCGCTCGGCGCCGGCGACCTGGACTTCGGCTACATCGGTCCCGGCGCCATGTGGCTGCCCGCCTCCGGCAAGGCCAAGGTCGTCTCCATCAACACGCTCGGCTTCGCCGACCGGGTGATCGGCCGGCCCGGCGTCACGAGCATGCAGGACCTCAAGGGCAAGAAGGTCGGCGTGCCCGAGGGCACCTCCGGCGACATGGTGCTCAACCTGGCCCTGCAGAAGGCCGGGATGACGGCCGCCGACATCGAGAAGGTGCCGATGGACGCGGCGACCGTGGTGTCGGCGTTCTCGGCCGGGCAGATCGACGGCGCCGGCCTCTGGTACCCGCTGATCGACACGATCAAGGAGAAGGTGCCGGACATGACCGAGATCGCCAGCACCCGGGAGTACCCCGACAACTCGTTCCCGAACGCCTTCGTCAGCGGCACCGACACCGACCAGGAGCTGACCACCAAGGTGATCAAGGTGCTGCAGGAGGCCAACGACTGGCGGGCCGCGCACCCCGAGGAGACCATCACCGAGACGGCCGCCCTGCTCAAGCTCGACCCGGCCAAGGTCAAGGCGGACGCGGCCAACGTCGAGGTCATGTCCACGGCCGACCTGGTCGCCAAGACCAAGGACGGCACGGTCGCCAAGTGGCTGAACAGCCTCGGCGACTTCTTCGTCGGCACCGGCCAGCTCAAGTCGCTGCCCGAGCCGTCGTCGTACTACACCGGCGACCTCTACGAGAAGGCGTTCGCCAAGTGAACCTGCTGTTCCTGATGACCGACCAGCACCGGGTCGACACGCTCGGCTGCTACGGCAACCCGCACGTAGCCACGCCCAACCTCGACCGGCTGGCCGCGAGCGGAACGCGGTTCGACCGGTTCTACACGCCGACGGCCATCTGCACGCCGGCGCGGGCCAGCCTGCTCACCGGGCAGGCCCCGTTCCGGCACCGGCTGCTGGCCAACTACGAGCGCAACGTCGGCTACCTGGAGGACCTGCGGGAGGACGCCTTCACCTTCCCGTCCGCGCTGAAGGAGCGCGGCTACCAGCTCGGGCTGATCGGCAAGTGGCACGGCGGCACCCACCGCAACGCCGCCTCCTACGGCTTCGACGGCCCCGACCTGCCCGGCTGGCACAACCCGGTGGACCATCCCGACTACCTCGCCTACCTGGAGGAGCGGGGGCTGCCGCCGTACCGGATCTCGGACCTGATCCGGGGCACGACGCCGAACGGCAACCCCGGCAACCTGCTGGCCGGGCGGCTGCACCAGCCGGTCGAGGCCACCTTCGAGCACTACCTGGCGACGCGGGCGATCGAGCACCTCGACCGGTACGCCGCCGACGGCCGGCCCTTCTACCTGGCCGCGCACTTCTTCGGGCCGCACCTGCCGTACCTGCTGCCGGACGAGTACTTCGACATGTACGACCCGGAGCTGGTGGAGCTGCCGCCGTCGATCGCCGAGACGTTCGAGGGCAAGCCGCCGGTGCAGCGCAACTACAGCGACCACTGGGCGTTCGACACCCTGCCCATCGAGATCACCCGCAAGCTGATCGCGGTCTACTGGGGCTACGTGACGCTGATCGACCAGCAGCTCGGCCGCATCCTCGACCGGCTCGACGAGCTGGGGCTGAGCGACGGCACGGCGGTCTTCTTCACCGCCGACCACGGCGAGTTCACCGGCGCCCACCGGCTGCACGACAAAGGCCCGGCCATGTACGAGGACATCTACCGCATCCCCGGCATCGTCCGCGTGCCCGGCGCCCCGCCGCAGGTCAGGAACGAGTTCGTCACCCTCACCGACTGCACGGCGACCATCCTGGAGCTGGCCGGCTGCGACCCGGAGCCCGCCGTGGACAGCCGCAGCCTCCTGCCCCTGGTGCGCGGCGAGCGGCCGGAGTGGCCGGGCGAGCTGCTGGCCGAGTACCACGGCCACCACTTCCCCTACCCGCAGCGGATGATCCGCGACGACCGCTACAAGCTCGTCGTCAACCCCGAGTCCGTCAACGAGCTGTACGACCTGCACGCCGACCCGTACGAGCTGAGCAACCGCTACACCCATCCCGAGCTGGCCGGGGTCCGCCGCCGTCTGATGCGCAGGCTGTACGACCTGCTGCGCGAGCGCGGCGACAACTTCTACCACTGGATGACCCCGATGTACGACATCGGCGCCTCCGACTACGACCCCACGCTCAGCTCCTTCGAGAAGGAGGACGCCTCCGGGTGATTCCCGTTGTTTATGGGACGGCGAAAGCCCTGCGACACGCCGCCGAGTGTGTTTGACTCACGCGGTAATCACACCCTCTGGGAGGGTTTCACCATGGGGGAGTTCGTGGGGATCGACCCCAGCCGAGCACACGACCTCATCCGCCGCCTCGAAGCGAGCAGCATGCTCATGGACGGCGTGCGTCCTCTGATGGACGCGGCCGTGGCGGAGGCCGGCGACGACTGGGCCGGCCCGCGCCACGGCGCCGCCGCCGTGGCGCGGGCGCAGGCGTTCCTGCGCGACGCGCGGCGGGAGCTCAGGTGGCGTGTCGACACCGTCGAGCAGTCGGTGCCGGTGCGCGAGCGCGGCCTGCTCACGGCCGTGTTCCCGTTCGCCGGCGAGGCGGAGGCCACGCGGGCGGCCGGCGGGACGGCCACGGCCGTCCTCGCGGCCCTCGCCACCGGCCGCCACGACGAGGTCGAGCGAGCCCTCACCGCCCCCGCCGCCGGAACACCTGACAGCACGACCCGCGGGACAACGGACGGGACAACGGACGGGACGACCGGCGAACCGGCCCACGCGGCGGCGTTCGCGGCGGCCGGTGATCCGGCCTACGCGGCGGCGTTGCTGGGCGCGCTTGGGCCCGACGGGCTGGTCCTCGTCCTGCGGGGCTGGTCGGAGGCCGAGGTCCCCGGCGAACGCGACGGCCTGCCGCCCGCCGCGCTCGCCCGGGCGGCCGACGCCTCCCCCGGCCTGCTGGCGCGGGCCTTCGCCGGGGCCGAGCGCACCGGCCGGCTCGGCGAGGAGTGGCGTGAGCTGCCCGCGACCGCGCCGGCCGACGTGCTGACCACGCTGATCGCGCTGGCCCGCCCGTCGGGGGCGTTCCTCGACGCGGTCGCGGTCGAGCTGCTGAACCGCCGCCCGGACGCCGGCCCCGACTGGAACCTGCACCACCTCGCCGCCGCCTACCGCGTCTTCCCCGAGGCGCTGCAGGAGCTGCTGGCCGAGCGTCCGAAGGAGACCGGCGTCCTGCTGGACGCCTACGCCCTCGGCACCCACCCCGCCTACGAACGGGCCCTCGCCGGGGCGCTGCGGCACGCGCTGGAGCCCGGCGCGGGCGCGGACGGCCTGCGCGAACGGGCCTGGTCCTGCCTGACCGGCGCCCTGGACCCCGAGCACCGCCTGTGGCCGGCCCTGGACGCCGTCCCGAACGGGACCACCGTCCGGGACGAGACCGTCCAGAAAGCAGGACACCCTGTATGACCACGAAGCACCAGCTCCTCCGGCAGGCCGCCGAGAAGGAGTCGCTGGCCTCCGCCTTCACCCGCTACGCCCGCCGCCTGACCGGCGCGCTCGACGACGTGCCCGCGCGCCCGCAGGAGTGCGAGGCGTTCTGGACCGGCCCGGCCGCCGAGCGGTTCGCCGAGCGGGCCGCCGGGCTGCGCCGCGAGCTGGCCGAGCTGGAGGACTCCTGCCTGGCCACGGCCGAGAGCCTGCGCCGCCGCGCCCGCCTGCTCCGGGAGGACGCCGCCACGGCCGGCGACCGGTGACCGCGCCGCAGCGGCGACGCCGTCCCGCTGGTGACCCGGCCCGCTACTCGCGCATGCCGTCGAGGCCCCTGACCACGGTGGTGGTCAGGGTGCCGACCTCGGCGATGCCGATGGTCACCGTGTCGCCGTCCTGAAGGGTGAACGGCAGGTCGGGCACCAGGCTCGTGCCGGTGGCCAGCACCGCGCCGTCAGGGAAGACGTCCGCGCGGAACAGGTAGCCGGCCAGCTCGTCGAGGCGGCGGTGCAGGTCGGAGGTGGACGACTTGCCGTCCCACACGGTCGCGCCGCCGCGGGCGATGGTGAGCGTGATGTCCAGCGCGTACGGGTCCGCGACCTCCCACGCGGGCCTGATGGCCGGGCCGGCCGCGCACGCGCCCAGGTAGATCTTGGCCTGCGGCAGGTAGAGCGGGTTGACGCCCTCGATGGTGCGGGAGCTGACGTCGTCCACGACCGTGTAGCCGACGATCTCGCCGGCCGCGTTGAGCACCAGGCCCAGCTCCGGCTCCGGCACGTCGATCTCCGAGTCCGCCCGCACCGCGATCCGGCCGCCGTCGCCGGTCACCTTCCAGGCGACGGACTTGAAGAACAGCTCGGGCCGCTCGGCGTCGTAGACCAGCTCGTACACGTCGGCGGCGCGCTCGCTCTCCAGCACCCGCGCCTCGCGCGAGCGCCGGTAGGTGACGCCGGCCGCCCAGACCTCCATCAGGCCGTCCACCGGGGCCAGCCTGCGCACCGATCCGGAGGGGTGCCGGGGGCCGCCGCCGGGGGCGGTGACGCGCTCGCGCAGCTCCGCGGCGGGCAGCCGCAGCAGCTCGCCGACTGTGGTGACGCCGGCCAGCTCGGCCACGTGCTCGCCGTCGTCCACGCCGACCGCGGCGGCGCCGGTCAGAGGGCTGACGAAGCGTACGATGTGCATGCCTGCTCCTTGCGAGAAAGGGCCCGTCCGAGGGCAAGTCTCCCCTATCGGGTGACGCTCCGGCGCGTCAGACCACGTCGAAGTCCGCCATCATCGCCATGTCCTCGTGCTCCAGGTTGTGGCAGTGCAGCATGTACCTGCCGCGGTGGCCGGCGAAGCGGGCCAGCACGTCCACGACCTCGTACGGCCGCACGTCCACGGTGTCCTTCCAGCCGCCGTCCGTCGCCGCCGGGGGCCGCCCGTTGCGGGCCAGCACCAGGAAGTGGGCCAGGTGCACGTGCACGGGATGGTGGAAGTCGCTGCTGAAGCGCCAGATCTCGGCGGTGCCGAGCCGGGGCCGGGCCAGCGGGACGCCGGGCCGGTAGGGCCGGCCGTTGATCGTCCAGGCGGTCTGGGCGCGCCGGAAGTCGAACCTGCGGGTGGCGACGGCCGCCCCGACGTCAACGGGACGGGCGGCGGCGCGGGAGAGGACCCGCGGGACGGCGCTGTCGTCGGGGGCGCGGCGGGCGACGACGAAACGCATCACGTGACGGGCGGAGCCCTCGCCCAGGGCGTTGACCAGGGTGACCGCCGTGCCGGCGGGGTAGGCGGAGAAGTCGACCAGCACGTCCTGGCGCTCGCCGGGCGCGAGCGGGATCTCCTCGTGGGCCACCGGCGCGGCCAGCAGCCCGGCGTCGCTGCCGATCTGGACGAACGGCGTGCCGCCCGGCGCGAGCCGCAGCACGCTGGTCCACCGGGTAGCGGTACTCCTTCACGCCCTGGTGGTGGATCTCGGGGTGCCCGTGGGCGTGGTGGCCCCGGTAGCCGGCGGGGACGACGAGGTCGGTGGGGTAGCCGTCGGCGTCCGGCGGGTTGACGCCGCCGTGCAGGCCGGGGAGGATCTCCGCCTGGGCCGCCCGCTGGGTCACCTCGTAGCGGCCGGGGCCGGCCGGACGGGCGGTCGCGGGCACCGGGAGCGGCACCGTGAACGGCTCCGGCAGCGGCGCGGTGCTGGGCAGCAGCTCGCCGAAGTGCGTGCCGCACCCGGCCGCGGCGAGCCCGGCCGCGCCGAGCGCCCCCAGGAACGCCCTTCTCGACAGCGCCTTACTCGACAGCGCCCTACTCGACGGTGCCCGCCGCGACGGGGACCCGCTCATGCCGCGCTCCCCCGGCCCAGGCGCCACGTCCAGGCGGTGAAGACGGCCGACAGCCCGAAGACGGCCATGCCGAGGGGGAAGTGCAGCGATGACCCGAAACTGGCCGAGCGCCACTTGGACCGTCTCGGCCGCCACGAGCCCCAGACCGGCCAGGGCGGGCCAGAGGGGGCCGCGCCCCGGCCGCCACAGCAGGACCGCCGCCAGGAGTTGCAGGTACAGCAGGCCGTGGGTGACGCCGGCGTTGTCGCGGTGCCAGGCCAGCAGGTCCACGTCGCCGGTGACGAAGAGCCCGGCCAGCGCCGCCTGGGCGAGCACGCCGGCCAGGTGGGCGGTGGCGAGGACCCGCAGCGGCCACAGGATCCAGGAGGGGATCCGGGAGGAAGTGGTCATGGGACGCCATCGTGCGCGGCCGGGCTCCCCTCGGGCGTCGTTCGGCGGAGGGCATTTCGGCGGAGGGCATTTCGGCGTACTTCCCGCGTGGTACGCCGCCCCGCCCCGGCCCCTGACGTACGCCCCCGGGACGACGCCCGCCTCCGGCGCGACGCCCTACCGTATGGGGCATGAGCAGCCGGAGAGCCGACGTCCTGGTCGCCGTGGCCGCCCTGGCCGGGATCGTGGGCGGCACGTACGCCGGCCTGTCGTGGACGGGCCCCGGGGAGCGGCCGCTCGATCCCGCGGGCCTGATCCTGATCACCGTCGCGGCGCTGTCGCTGGCCTGGCGGCGCGCGGCCCCGCTGAGCGCCGGGGTCGTCGCTGCCGGGGCGGGGGTCGTCTACTACGCCGCCCACTATCCGGGCGTGTTCGCGGCCGGGCCCGCGCTGGCCTCGATCCACACCCTCGCCTCGCTCGGCCGCAGGGCGCAGGCGATCTGGCTGGCGGCGGGGCTGGCCCTGCCGGTGTACGGGCTCATGGCGCTGGCCGAGCAGGACCCGTCGCTCGGCGACGGGATGACGCTGCTGAGCGGCTGGCTGGTCGCGATGGTCGTGGTCGGCGAGGTGACGCGGAGCGGGCGGGCGTACCTGCGGGCGGTCGAGCAGCGCGCCGAGGAGGCCGAGCGCACCCGCGAGGAGGCGGCGCTGCGGCGGGCCGGCGAGGAGCGGCTGTGGATCGCGCAGGAGCTGCACGACTCGCTCACGCACACCATCTCGGTGGTGAACGTGCAGGCCGCGGTGGCGATGGAGCTGATGGACCGGGATCCGGCGCGGGCCAGAGAGGCGCTGGCGGCGGTCAAGGACTCCGGGCACGAGGCGATGCGCGAGCTGCGGGCCACGCTGGGCGTGCTGCGGCAGGCGGGGCCGGAGCGCGAGGCGGAGGCCGGGCTCGGCGGGCTGCCGGGGCTGGTGTCGCGGGCCGGACGGGCGGGGCTGCGGGTGTCGTACGCGGTGACGGGCGAGCCCTATCCGGTGCCGCCCGGGGTGGGGCGGGCCGCGTACCGGATCGCGCAGGAGGCGCTGACCAACGTGCTGCGCCACTCGGGCGCGGCGTCGGGCGCGGTGACCGTCGGCTACGATCCGGCGGGGATCACGCTGCGGGTGGACGACGACGGCGAGGCCGGGACGGTCACGCCGGGGATGGGGCTGATCGGGATGCGCGAGCGCGCGGTCGCGGCGGGCGGCTCGCTGACGGCCGGGCCAGGGCCGGAAGGCGGTTTCATGGTGCGCGCCGACCTGCCGGTGCCGGCGGGGGCGGCCCGGTGATCGAGGTCCTGCTGGCCGACGACCAGCCGCTCATCCGCGCCGGCTTCAAGGCGCTGCTGGAGCTGACCGACGACATCCGGGTGGTGGGCGAGGCGGGCGACGGCGCGCGGGCGGTCGAGCTGGCCCGCCGGCTGCGCCCGGACGTGGCGCTGCTCGACGTGCGGATGCCGCTGCTCGACGGCATCCAGGCCACCCGCAGGATCGGCGCCGACCCGGAGCTCGACGGCGTCCGGGTGGTGATCCTCACCAACTACGCGCTCGACGAGTACGTCTTCGCCGCGCTGCGGGCGGGCGCGTGTGGCTTCCTGCTCAAGGACATCGAGCCGGGCGACCTGCTGCGGTCGGTGCGGGTGGCGGCCGAGGGCGAGGCGCTGCTGTCGCCGTCGGTGACGCGCCGCCTCATCGAGGAGTACGTCAGCACCCCGCCCCGCCCGGCCGCCCGCCCCGAGGGGCTGGAGCGGCTGACCGAGCGGGAGCGCGAGATCGTCGCCCTGGTCGGCCGCGGCATGTCGAACGACGAGATCGCCGCGCACCTGGTGATCAGCGCGGCCACCGCGAAGACCCACGTGAGCCGGTCGATGACCAAGGTGGGGGTGCGCGACCGGGCGCAGCTCGTCGTCCTCGCCTACGAGTCGGGGCTGGTGGTCCCCGGCGGCCGTCCGTGACGGGCCGCCCGGCTCAGCCGGTCAGCAGCAGGTAGGCGTTCAGTCCCCAGATCAGCGTCCACAGCAGGACGGCGCCGAGCCGGCCGTCCGCCGCGCGGTCCCCGCTCATCAGCACCGCCTCGCTCCCCTTCCGCTCACCGTCCTCCTACCCGCCGACCGGCTCGCCGAGCGCGCTGCCGGCCAGCCAGTCCTCCCACGACTTGGCCCACGGCGTCGGGCCGTTGCCGAAGCGCAGCTTCCTGGAGGTCCCGGTGACCTCGATGATGTCGCCGCGCTGGGTGAAGTCGTAGAACCAGCGGGCGTCCTCCGGGCTGGCGTTGACGCAGCCGTGGCTGACGTTGCGGCTGCCCTGCGCGCCGGTGGACCACGGGGCGGCGTGGAAGAAGGTGCCGCTGTACGTCATGCGGACGTTCCACTTGGTACGGATGCGGTATTCGCCCGGCTTGCCGACGGTCGCGGAGTCCATGATGGTCGTGGCGGACTTCTCCTGCGCGATCATGACGCCGGAGTAGCTGTCGTCGCCGGGTTTGCCGAGGCTGACCGGGATCGTCCTGACGACCTCGCCGTCGGCGCGCACCACGGCGCGGTGGGTGCTCGCGCTGACCTTCGTGATGTGCGAGGGGCCGACCGTGAAGCTCAGGCTGCGGTCCTTCGTGCCCCACAGGCCCTCGCCCGCGCGCAGCCCCGCCAGGTGCGCCTCGACCGTGACCTTCTGCCCCACCGGCCAGTACGCGCGCGGCCTGAACTGCACCTCGCGCTCGCTCACCCAGCTCCACGCGCCCTCGACCGGCTTCGACATGCGCACCACCAGCGCCCGCTCGATCCGGGCCCGGTCCGCCTTCGCGGTCACCGGCTGCGACAGCAGGAGCTGCACGGGCATGCCGACGCCGACCCGCTCGCCGTCCAGCGGCGACATGCCGGTCTCCAGGACCCGTTTCGGCTTGAGCGTGGTGAACGTGGCCGTCGCCGTGACCGGCCGGCCGTCGGCGCCCTTGGCCTCGGCGCTCACGGTGTAGCGGGTCGAGGGACGTAACGGCCATCGGGGACGCCAGGTGCCGTCGGCGGCGAGCGTGCCGCGTACCTGGCGGCCCTTGGCGTCGGCCACGCTCACGCCGGTGAGTTCGCCCCGCGCCACCTTGACGCCGACGCCCGTGTCCGGCGGGACCTTCGTGGCCCCGTCGGCGGGCGTGATCGACAGGCCGGCCACCGGGCTCTGCTCCGCCGGCGTGCCCGCGCCGCCGGGCCGCGTGCCGCCGTCACCGCCCGCGCCGCCGCCGGAGGTGCAGGCGGCGGCCAGGAGCAGGGCCGCGGCGATCGTCGTGCCGTTCCGCATGATGCCTCCCGCCAGAGGAGAGCGGACAGTCGGGCGTATCGGACACCGCCCCTTCCCCCGAGGGCGGCGGGCATGCGGGCCGCGGGGTTGACAGGCGGCGCGGGCGCTCGCGCCCGCCCCGGCGGGGCCGGGCGCCGCCTCGCACTTCGGGCTCGCCCGCAAGGACTGCGTGGGCACGGCCGCGAACCGGACCTCGAAGGTCTGGTACACGGTCGCGGGTGGCGTCCTGTCGGACGTGTACGAGCCCACGATCGACAATACGAACGTCGAGACGATGCAGTTCATCGTCACCGACGGCCGCACGTTCACCGAGATCCAGGCGCGCGACACCACCTATCAGGTGGCCACCGGCCCCTCCGGCATGAGCTGCACGGTCACCTCCGTCAGCAGGGCGGGCCGCTACCGGCTGACCACGACGTACGTCACCGATCCCGATCGCGACGCCGTCGTGGTCCGCGCCAGGATCCAGCCGCCGGGGCTGCGGCTGTACGCGCGCCTCGACGCGAGCGTGAACGGCAACGGCGGCGGCGCCCCGGCCAACGGCGGCGCGGACGACGCCGTCGTGGACGGGCCGACCGGCGCCCCGGCGCTCTCCGACGACGGCACCGAGACCAGCGCCGCCGCCCGCGACTACGCCGTCCCCACCCATCTGGCGCTGCGGGCCGCGCGGCGGCTGCCGGAGGCGAGCGTCGGCTACGCGGGCACGCCAGGCGACGGCGCCGCCCAGCTCGACACCGCCCGCGCGCTCACCCCGTACGCGGAGGCGCCGGACGGCAACGTGGTCGCCACCGCGCGGCTGCCGCTCGACGCGGGCGGCGACCAGCTCGACGAGACGGCCTATCCGATCCTCATGGCGTACCAGGCGGGCCTCGCCGGCGACGCCGGGCTGTGGGACGACGTGCGGGCGGCGGCCGACTTCCTGCTCGCGCGCGGCCCGGCGTACGGGGTCGAGCGGTGGGAGGAGCAGTCGGGCCACTCGCCGTCCACGGTCGCGGCGCAGATCGCCGGGCTGACCGCCGCGGGTGAGATCGCCGACCGGCAGGGCGACGCCGTGCGGGCGCGGCTCTACCGGGCCACGGCCGACCACTTCGCCCGCTCGGTCAAGCGGTGGACGGTCACCACGACCGGCCTCTACGCGCCCCGTTACTTCCTGCGGCTGTCGCGGGCGGGCGACCCGGACGCGGCGGAGCCGTACAACCTGGGCAACGGCGGCCCCACGGAGGACCAGCGGCGCGTGGTGGACGCCGGGTTCCTGGAGCTGACCAGGCTCGGCGTCCTGCCGCCCGGCGACCCCGACGTGCTGGCCGCCCTGGCCCTCGTGGACCGGGCGCTGCGGCGCGACACCGCGCATGGCCCCGGCTGGTACCGCTACGGCAGCGACACGCCGGGCACCGAGGACGGCTACGGCGACTGCCACGAACCTGACCCCACCTCGTGCGCGCCGTCGGGCCGGCCGTGGCCCACCGGGAACACCGGCTCCGGGCACGTGTGGCCGGTCCTCGCCGGCGAGCGGGCCGAGCACGCGCTCCAGCGCGGCGACCAGGCCACGGCGACCGCGCTGCTGCGCGCGATACGCGAGCAGTCGTCGGGCACCGGGCTCGTGCCCGAGCAGGCGTGGGAGAACCCGGACCTGGCCGCGTCGCCGTACGGGAGCGATCCGGCGACCGCCTCGATCGGCCTGCGCGACGGCGGCCCGGCGGGCTCGGCCTCGCCGCTCACCTGGGCGCAGGCCCAGGCGCTGCGGCTGATCCTCTCGCTCGGCGGCACCCGGCCGGTCGAGCAGCCCGCCGTCGTCCGCCGCCGGTACGCCGACCGCGGCGGCGCGCCCGGGGCCGTCCCGCTCACCCTGACCGCCCCGGCCGACGGGAGCCCGGCGCCCGGCGCGTCCGTCACCGTCGAGGGCGTCACGGCGCCCGGCGCGCGGGTGGACGTCGCCGCCGCGCCCGCCGACACCGGCGCGCCCGCCCGGGTCGCGTCGGTACGGGCCGGCGCGGACGGGTCGTTCACGGCGGCGGCGCCGGTGTCGTTCGGCGAGGTCGTGCTCACGGTGAGCGCCACGACGCCCGACGGGCGCACCGGGTACGCCCGCCGCGCCGTGGTCGGCGACATCACCGGCGCGACCACCGTGCTCGACGTCGCCGACCCGGAGGGCGACGACCACGGGCCCGGCGTCTTCGCCTACCCGACGGCCGCCGACTTCCGCGACGGGGCCTTCGATCTGCGCCGCTTCCAGGTCGTCACCGACGACACCACCGTCTACCTGCGGGCCGAGCTGCGCGACCTGACGCCGACGTTCGGCAACCCGATGGGCGCGCAGCTCCTCGACGTCTACGTCCAGGACCCGGCCGTGGCCGTACGGTCCACCGAGGCGGCCTTCCCGCAGCGCAACCACCGCCTCGCCACGGCCGACGCCTGGACGCAGCGGATCGAGGCGCAGGGGTTCGCGGCGCCGGTGTGGGTGACGGCGGCGGGCGCGGCCCCGGCGGGCGCGGCGGTCCGGGCCTCGGGCGCCACCAGGACGATCACCGTCGCCCTGCCCAGGGACGCCTTCGGCACGCCGGGCCCGGGCTGGCGCTTCGCCGTGGTGCTGCACGGCCAGGACGGGTACGCCGCCGACCAGGCGCGCGGGTTCGCGGCGACGCCGCAGCCGTACCTGTTCGGGGTGTGCGCCGAGGGCGGGACCCAGCCGCTGTGCGCGGCCGACCCCGCGACGATGCCTAAGGCGATGGACGTGCTCGTCCCGGCGGGAAGCTCCCAGGAGGACGTGCTGAACCCGCTGCCCGGCCCGGTCACGGTGCCCGCCGTCCCGGTGCCCTGAGCCGCGCTCAGGCGAAACGCTCGACCGTGACCGGGATCAGGCCCTGCCTGCGCACGGCCTGCCGGTGGTAGTTCAGCAGCGTCTCCAGCGTGGCCAGGGAGCCGCCGCCGAGCCGCGCGGTCACGTCCACGCACCAGGCGATGCCGGAGCCGATGCGGCGCAGCTCCCACGTGAAGCCGTGCCCGCCCGCGCTGACGGACGCCTTGCCGACCACCCGCGGATCGCCCGTGGGCTCCAGCCGCAACGCCGCCTGCGCCGCCGCCAGCCCGTCCGCGCCCAGCTCGCCGGCGAACAGGATGCGGTAGCGGCGGTCCTGGGCCGCCCCCGACCCCAGCCGGAGCGGGGCGGTGGTGGGCAGCGGCTGGCGGCGTCTGAAATGCTCGCGCAGCTCGTCCTCCTCGGGCAGCTCTCCCCCGCCGAGCCGCGCGTACGCCTCCCGAGCCGTGCGGCGGCCCGCCGGCCGTACCCGGGCGCGGAGCGCGCCGTCGGAGCGGATGAGGCGGCTGACCTCCGGCGCGGCCAGCCACTCCCCCGTCTCCGATCCCCACTCGGCGCTGTCGATGCCGGTCGCGGTGAAGTCCTCGCAGAGGACGAACTCCTCCACCAGGACTCCCGCCAGGGACCGGTCATGTGCCGAGGTGGAGATCAGGTAGTAGTCCATTCCCCGCATGATCCTCGGCCCCGGATCGCCGGATCAAGCCTCCGCGCCGTGCGCCGCGGGCGAGGTCCGCCGGGGGCGCCGGCCGCGAGCACGGTTCGCCGCGAACCAGGTGCGAGTGGCGGATGTCCAACCGATAGGGGATGGTCCCGGCGGCGGGGCCGGTGATGGGGGGATCACATGAGCACGGGTGCGAGGCGGGTGGCGGCGCGGGTGGCCGCCGCGGTGGTCATGGCCACCGCGCTGTGCGCGACGGCCCACCAGCGGCTGGCCGCGGGAACGCTCCAACCGGCCGGCACGAGCCCGGCCGTGAGCGCCGCCCCGAGCCCCGGCGGCGGGTCCGCCACGGGCCCCGGCACCAGCCCCAGCCCGGGGTCCGGCACGGGGTCCGGTGCGGGTGCGGCGGTTGTGGCGCGGGTCGCGGGCGCCCGGGAGACCGTCGTGAGCAGGCGTGCCGTGGTGGCGGAGGGCGCCGCCGGGCGGCGGACGGTCGACTGCCGGCGGGTCAAGTGCGTGGCGCTCACCTTCGACGACGGCCCGGGCCCGTACACCGGCGAGTTGCTGCGCCATCTCGCCGCCCACCAGGCGCGCGCCACGTTCTTCGTCGTCGGCCAGAACGTCGCCGCCCACCCCTCCGTGCTGCGCCGCGCCGCCGCGGCCGGGCACGAGATCGGCAACCACACCTGGTCGCACCAGGACCTGACGAAGCTGTCGGCCGGCGCCGTCCGCGCCGAGCTGGCCCGCGCCGACCGGGCCGTGAAGGCGGCGACGGGCTTCGTGCCCGCGCTCGTCCGGCCGCCGTACGGGGCCTTCGACAACGCCGTCCGCACCGGGATCAGGCGTCCGCTCGTGCTGTGGAGCGTGGACACCCTCGACTGGCTGCACCGCGACAGCGCCCGCGTCGCCAGGGTGGCGATCAGGTCGGCCAGGCCAGGCGGCGTCATCCTGTTCCACGACATCCACCCGACGACCGTGCGGGCCGTCCCCCGGGTGCTGAAGGCGCTGTCCAGGCGGGGGTACACGTTCGTCACCGTGAGCGAGCTGTTCGGCGGCCCGCCGCCGCGCCTGGTCTACACCGGGGACGCGCCGCCCCGGCACTGAAGGCTGGGGAAATCCCGGGGCACTCCCCCGGGGCGCGGCCGGGCGGGCGCGCGTACGGTCCGAGTCATGAGCATGCCCGAGGACCTCGACCACGTGTTCGCCTGGCTGACGGCGGTGTTGCAGGGCCCGCGTTCCGGCCTGTACGGCGGGTTCGACCTCCAGGACGGCGACCGGGACCCGGCCCCCGGCCTTCCGGCCCGCTACGGCGGCCAGGACCGGCCGGAGCTGACGGACGCCACCCACGTGCGCGACCTGCACGCCGACCTGCGCGAGCTGGGCTTCCTCCTGGCTCCCGAGGACGAGCCGCGCTTCGGCCGGCACAGCCGGTGGGCGGTCCAGGAGTTCCAGCGGTACGCGGGGCTCGCGCAGGCCGCGGTCGCCCGGCGTCCCGGCGCGGCCGTCCTCGCGGCGAGCCTGCCCGCGGGCGGCGTCTCCGCGCGGGTGGACGGGGTGACGGCCCTTCCCGGCCAGGTCCCGTTCCGGGTGCGGGTGGACGAGGAGATCGTCGAGGTCACCGGGATCGCGGGCGGCGAGCTGCGGCTCGTCCGCGGCGCGGAGGACACGACGCCGGCCGGCCACGCGGCGGGTGCCCGGGTGGAGCCGATCCGCTGGTCCGACCGGCTCGTGCCGCGCCCCGCCCGCTTCCACGAGCGCTACACCGGCCCGGTCAGCGGAGTGGTGAACCCGTGGACCCGTTTCGCGCTGCGCCGCTGGAAGGACGCCGGCCGCCGCTGCCCCGTCGTCGTCGAGGCGTGGGACCTGCGGGCCGGGCAGCCCGACCGGCTGCACACCCTTCCCGCCGACGGCGCCCGACCCGCGCGGCGGGCCGACAACCTCTGGGGTCCCGACGACATCGGGACGAACGCTCCCCGCGTCTTCGCCCGCGACCTGACCCGGGCCTGGAACCGGCCGGCCCGCCTGCCGGTCGCGCCCGCGCATCCCGAGCTGGACGTCGTCGGCGACTGGCACGCGGTGACCCGGCCGCCGCAGAACCCGGCCGATCCGCCGGTCGTGGTGTGGTCCGGCCCGTGGTCCTTCCCGAACTTCTGGCACACCTGGCGGCCGGAGGGCGAGGTGCTGCCCGAGCACCTGCTGCCGCGCGACCCCGGGGGCGGCGGGCCGGCCCTGGAGCGGCTGGTGGCCGAGGGGCCGGTGGCGGCGCTGAGCACGTACAAGGTGGTGCGGGCGGTCGGCGAGGTGGAGCAGGTCGGCTACTTCGACGTGCTGAACGCCTACGACGCCGGGTTCGTCTCGTTCGGCCCCTGCCACTGGATCGCCGGGTTCGCGGCGGACCCGGACCCGGCCGCGCCCGTGGCGGACGGTGAGCTGTGGGGGTTCCTCTCCTACCTCAAGGCCACCGATCCCGGGGCGTTCGAGGAGGCGGTGGGCCGCTGGGGCGTGGACGTGGCCCACGATTGGGGGACGAACGGCGCCGCCCTCTTCAAACCGGGCCAGCGCAAGTACGAGTCCCGCCCGCTGACCGACACCGAGGCCGGCGCGCCCGCGCCGCTCCCGCAGGTGGTCGCGGAGTTCGACGTCTTCCGCGGCTGGCACTGGTTCTACCGGCTGCAGATGGCGGCGCGGACCGTCGACGGGTTCCGCCGCCGGATGTGGCACATGGCCCGGCTGCGTCTCCGCGACCTCGGCGAGACGCCGTGGGACGGCCCGGGCGAGCCGGTCACCTGGACGGTCCCCGGCCCTGACGGCGACCGTCCCGCGCGGATCAAGGACGTCTTCACGTCCGAGCGCGCGATGGCGCTGATCTACCGGTGGCACATCAGGAGCCCGGCCCACATGGTCTCCTCCGGGCGGGCCGGTCCGCGGCTCCGCACGGTGTGCGAGGACGCCGTCAACGAGGACCAGGCCCTCTTCGCGGGCGGCCCCGCCACCTGGGGGGACGCCGCCGAGCAGGCGCTCATCCGGCACCTGCTGAAGGTGGCGGAGAAGGCGCAGGGGCCGCTCGCGTCCCTGCGGGAGGTGCACGACTGGCCGCAGTGGGGGGCGGGTTCGCGCGGCTTCACGCTGCCGGTCGCGGTGCTGCCGGTGGCCTCGGACGGCGGGGGGCGGCGGCTGCTGGCGGAGCGGGGGTCGTTCGTCCTCGACACGAGCGACCTGCCGGAGCCGCCCCTGTGACGGGGGTCCGGCAGGACGCTGGATGGGCCGGACGCCGCCCGTCAGTCGCGTTCGACGGGCGGCGTGCCGTGCGTGTGGAAGGACTCGATGGTCTTGAGGCCCCACGCCTGGCCCTTGGCCCGCTCGGCCTCCGTCCAGGTCACGACCCGCCAGTCGGGGGCGAGGATGAGCCGGGTGAGCGGGTTGCACAGCTCGACGCGGTTGCCGCCGGGCTCGTACACGTAGAGGAAGAACGTCTGCTGGATGGCGTGCTTGTGCGGGCCGGTCTCGATGTGGACGCCCCGCTCCAGGCAGATGTCGGCGGCGCGCAGGATGTCCTCGCGGGTGTTGGTGGCGAACGCGATGTGGTGCAGCCGTCCCGAGGAGCCCGACCAGTCGTCGGTGAAGACCAGGTCGTAAGACTTGTTCCCGAAGTGCAGCCACTGCGCGGCGATGCGGCCGCTGTCCAGCATGATCTGCTCGGTGACGCGGGCGCCGAGCACGTCGCGGACGAAGGCCCCGTTCGCGGCGGCCTCGGCGGCCAGGAAGTTGACGTGGTCGAGGCGGCGCACGCCCACCCCGTGGCCGGGGAACGCCTGCGGCTGGTTCTTCAGCGCCGGGCGCAGTTCCTCGGGGGCCTCGTACCATTCCGACTCCCAGTACAGGTGCATCTCGTGCCCGTCGGGGTCGCGGAAGGCGTACGTGGGGCCGCGCCCGGCGTCGCCGTCGCGCCAGCCGATGCCGAGCCCGGAGTCCTTGATCGCCGCGATCCGGCGGTCCAGCGCCTCCTGGCTGCTCGCGCGCAGGCCCGTGGCGCGCAGGCCGGAGGTGCGGTGGGCGGTCAGCTTGAGGCTGTGGTGCTCGTAGTCGTCGTAGGTGCGCAGGTAGACGGAGTCGCCGTCCTCGCCGGCGCGGGTCATGCCGAGGATCTCGGTGAAGAACCACAGGCTCCGGTCCGGCTCGGGCGTGAGCAGCTCGACGTAGGCGAGGTGGGCGACGTCGTGCAGCAGGGCGTTCATCAGGTGGTCGGTCCTTCGTCCGGTCGGGGGCGGGGGAAGACCGTCCCGTCGAAGAGCTTGCGGGCGGTGCGCACGTTCGCGGCGCGCACCGCGGTCGGCGGGTCGGTGGTGAGGTCGAGCTCCACCTCGACCTCCAGGTGTCCTGTGGGGTGCTCGACGTCCACGCGGGGGCCGTCGGGCAGCCGGGCGAAGCGGCGGGCCACGCCGTCCGGCAGCAGCGCGGCGGTCACGACGCTGACCGCGCCGAGGACGCCGATCGAGGTGTGCGGGCGGACCGGGATGAACGTGCGCGTGCAAAGCGCGCCCCCGTCGCGGGGCGGCGCGACGAGCGTGGTCTTCGGGACGGACGCGCCGGTGACGTCGCCGAGCCCCATCAGCTTCCCGGCGCGCAGGCGCAGCGCCTGGACCCGGCCGGCGAGCGCGGCGTCGGCGGCCAGCTCCTCGTACGGCTCGTAGCCGGTGACGCCGAGGTCCGCCGCCGCCGCCACGACGACCGGCATGCCGTTGTCGACGCAGGTGACCTCGATCCCGTCGATGACGTCCACCTGGTTCCCGGTCGGCAGCAGCCTGCCGGTGCTGGACCCGGCGGTGCCGGCGAAGCCGAGCACGACGGCGGCGGCCGTGCCGGGCACGCCGGAGATGGCGGTGCCGCCGCGGTAGTCGACCCGGCCGCCGGGGGTCGGGAAGCGGGCGGTGGCGAGGCCGCCGGTGTTGACCAGGCGGATGCGGGTCTCGGTGTGCTCGCCGGACGCCGCGACCAGGCCGCGCTCGACCGCGAACGGGCCGACGCCGGCGAGCAGGTTGCCGCAGTTCTGCGTCCTGGTGACGACCGGCTCGTCCACGGCCACCTGGAGGAACAGGTAGTCGAGGTCGGCCGCGGGGTCGGCGGAGCGCGACACCACGGCGACCTTGCTGGTCAGCGGGTGGGCGCCGCCGACGCCGTCGATCTGGCGCGGGTCGGGGCTGCCGAGGACGCGCAGCAGCAGTTCGTCCCGCTCGTCGGGGTCGGCGGGCAGGTCCTCGGCGAGGAAGTACGCGCCCTTGGAGGTGCCGCCGCGCATCAGCATGCAGCGCACGCCGGCGTCGTCGCGGTCAGGCACCGTGGTCCCTGTCGTACTCGTCGGCGGTCAGGTAGACGATGCCGAGGTCCGGCAGCCGCTCGCGCAGCCCGTACCGGTCGAGGCCCAGCTCGCCCTTGAGGAACGCCTCCCGCGTGGCGGCCTCCTTCGCGGCCCGCGCCCCGGCGGCGGCGATGCCGCGTTCCAGGTCGCCCCGGGGCACGACGAGCACGCCGTCGTCGTCGGCGAGGATCACGTCGCCGGGCCGGATGATCTGGCCGCCGATGGCGACCGGCACGTTGACGGCGCCGGCCGTGGCCTTGACGGTGCCCTGCGCGCTGACGGCCGCGCTCCAGGCGGGGAAGCCCATGGCCCGCAGGTCGGCGACGTCCCGTACGCCGGCGTCGATGACCACGCCGCGCACGCCCCGGTGCCGCAGCGCGGTGGCGAACAGCTCGCCGAACATCCCGTCGGTGCACGGTGACGTGGTCGCGACCACCAGCAGGTCGCCCTCGCGGCACTGCTCGACGGCGACGTGGATCATGAGGTTGTCGCCGGGCCAGCAGAGCGCGGTGACGGCGTTGCCGCCGACGCGGGCGCCGGGCCAGGCGGGGCGCAGGCGGGGGCCGAGGTAGCCGGTGCGGCCGAGCGCCTCGTGGACGGTGGCGACGCCGTACGCGGCGAGGACGTCGACGCGGGCGACGTCGGCGCGCGGGACGCCGGTGACGACGACGTTCCTCATGCGAGGGTGTCCGTCACCTGCGGGTAGAGCCGCATGAACGCCTCGGCCCTGGTGTCGTGGGGCAGCCCCAGGTTGGGCCCGGCGTTGCGCTTGAGCTGCACGCCGCGGCGCACCGCGAGGTCGGTGTAGTAGTCCCACATGTGCCGCTGGGCCGGCAGGCACTCCATGGCCTTGCGCTTGGCCTCGAACACCGGGGTGATGTCGAGCAGCACGTCGGGCTTGAAGTCGCACTGCTCGGGCTGGTGCGGTTCGAAGAAGAACACCGGGGGCGCGCCGAGCGGCTCGCCGGGGGCGTCGTAGCCGGCCGCCTGGGCCAGCACGCGGGCCTGGAGCGCCATGCGGGCCGCCGCCGGGTGGTCGCCGTTGTACGGGTCGGCGAGCGGGTGGGTGAGCACCACGTCGGGCTCGCTGTCGCGGTAGACGCGCACCAGCCGGTCCACGAGTTCGGGCGTCTCCACCAGCGGGTAGTCTCCCGCGTCGAGGAACTCGATCTCGGCGCCCAGCGCGGCGGCGGCGTGCTCGGCCTCCTCCCGGCGGATGGTCTTGATCTCGTCGAGGGTGTGGCCGGCGCGCCACGCCTTGGCGGACTCGCCGCGCTCGCCGTAGCTGAGGCACACCACCTTGGCCCGGTCGCCGCGGTGGGCGGCCAGTGCGATGGCGCCGCCGGCGCGCCAGACGAAGTCGCCCGCGTGGGCGCTGATCACCAGAAGGGTGCGAGGAGTCTTTCCCGAGGTCACGCCATGACGCTACGAGCGGTTCCAGCGGATTGTCAACACTTTCGTCGCCAATTGCGCCGGAAGGCGGGTCCGGTAGGCTGCCGCGGCGGGAAGAATCGACAATATTGTCAACGATGAGGGAGTGAGAGCGCATGGAGGAACGTCCACAGGTGGCGCTGCTCGGCCACGGCGAGGCCGGTCGCGTGCTCGCCGCCGGCCTCGCCCCGCGCACCCGGCTGCGCGTGTACGACCCGGCGTACCCACCGGGCGGCCCCACCCAAGGGCCGGCGGAAGGCGCGCTGGTCGCGAGCAACGCCGAGGCCGTGCGCGGGGCCGAGGTGGTGATCGCCGTGACCACCGGGTCCGACAGCCTGGCCGCCTGCGCGGAGTCCCGCCCGCACCTGAGGCCGGGCGCGCTCTACGCCGACCTCTCGACCGCCGCTCCGGGCGACAAGCGCGAGATCGCCGCCCTGGTGGCGGCGGCCGGCGCGGTCGCCGTGGACGGGGCCGTCATGGCGCCCGTCCCGCTGCGCGGCCTGTCCACGCCGATCCTGGCCAGCGGCGCGGGCGCGGAGCGTTTCGCCGCCTTCGCCCGCGCCCACGGCATGGACGTGACCCCGATCGGCGGCGAGCCCGGCGACGCCGCGGCCCGCAAGCTGCTGCGGAGCGTGCTGGTGAAGGGCCTCAGCGCGCTCGCCATCGAGGCACAGGGCGCCGCCGAGGCCGCCGGGCTGGCCGAGTGGTTCTGGGAGCACCTGGTGGAGACGGTGACCGCCGCCGACGAGCGCTTCGTACGGCGCCTCCTGGAGGGGGCGGCGCAGCACGGCGTCCGGCGGGTGCACGAGATGGAGGCCGCCACGCGCATGCTGGAGGAGCTGGACGTCCCGCCGACGATGACCGCCGCCACGGCGGCCACCCTGCGGCGGGTCACCGAGACCGGCCTCCCGCGCTTCCCGGGCGGCGACCGGTCCCCCGGGCGGGGGGACGTCAGTCCGCACTCGACTCCAGGGCCTTGACCACGCTGCGCAGGTGCTGCTGCATGCTCGTCTGCGCGGCCTCGGGGTCGCGGGCGACGATGGCCGCCACGACCAGCTCGTGCTGCGGCAGCGACACCGCCGCCCGTCCCGGCTGCCGGGCCAGGCGGAACTTGTGCCGCACCACCTGCGCCCCCAGCCGTTCGATGATCGCCGCCGCCGTGCGGTGCCCGGCGACCTCGCGGATCTTGGCGTGCAGGGCGACGTTGAGCTCGGAGTAGCGGTCGAGATCGTTGACCTCGACGGCGGCCCGCATGTCGGTGACGATCTGCCGCAGCTCGGCTGCCTGCTCCGGCGTCACCCGCTCGGCGGCCTTGTACGCCGCCAGCCCTTCCAGCACCATGCGGACCTCGGTGATCTCCACGGCCTCGGCCTTGGAGATCACCCGGACCCTGGCGCCCTTGTTGCGCATGATCTCGACCAGGCCCTCGGACGCCAGCTCCTTGAACGTCTCGCGCACGGCCGCCCGGCTCGCCCCGAACTGCTCGCACACGTCGGCCTCGATGAGGCGCTGGTTGGGCACGAAGTCCCCGCCCAGTATGACCGCCCGTACGCGGTCGGTCAGCGTCTCCTCCAACGGAAATCCTCCCGCCGTATGCGTGGACTAGGTAAACAATATTATCGACAATCCTTCCGCCCGCAGGCGTCGTACCGCTTCGATCATTCCACCTCCGGACTGTCGGTGGCCTCCGATAGGTTCCGTGATCAATTGATCAAGCCGTTCGCGCAGGAGCGGGCACTCCCGCCTGCCCCGCGACCGGCGAGGCAGGAGGTTACGACGTCGTGGACGCGGACGAAACCGCGTGGGAGCAGCGCAGCGTGGTGCGGGTGATCGCGCCCGTCGAGCCGCGCAAACTGGCCAAGGTGCCCTTCGTCGAGCTGGCCGACGGCCGGCTCCAGGGAGTCGTGTCGAGCGGATCCGACATCGAGCGGGTCTACGTCTCCTCCATCACCGCCGGCAGCCTGGCGATGAGCTGCAGCACCAACAACAACCGGCCCTGCGGGGCCCTGCACAGCTACGCCTGCAAGCACGTGCGCATGCTGGCCGACGAGGCGATCCTGCAGTACGGCCTCGACCGGGTGGCCCGCTACCTGCGGGTGGAGGCGGACCCCGGCACCGGGCTGAGCCTCACCGGCCCGGTCGAGCGCACGCCGGCGGCCGTCGTGTTCAGCCGGTTCCTGCGCCACCTGGCCTACCTGGAGGTCCCCGACAGCACGGAGCCACTGGCCGAGCTGCACTGGTTCCCCGCGATGGGGGCGGCGCGCTGATGGACGACCTGGTGACGAACGAGGTGAGCGGCTGATGCTCGACTTACAGCTCGCGGAGCTGACCGCCGCCGGACCCGGCGGCGTGGACGAGGCGCTCGGCCTGGTGGCCGGGTTCGACGGCGCCCTCGCGCACGGCTTCGCCCGGATCGGCGAGGAACCGGCGGCGGCCCTGGCCGCGCTGGCAGGGGCGATGGCCGGCGGGCCGCTCGGCGAGCGGGCCGCCGAGGCCGTGGACAAGGTGATCGCGGGCTCCATCGGCGACGAGCACCTGGCGGTGCTGGCCGGCGCGCGGGCCGCGCTCACCGGCGCCGCGCACGACGCCCTGCTGACCCGCCTCGACGCGGCACTCGGCCGCGCCCGCACCCCCTGGGAGGCCACCCCGGCGACCGGCGCAGTACCCCCCGGCGCCACCCCGGCGGCCGGCGCCGAGTCTTCTCCCGCCAATCTGCTGGCCGGCTGCCGGGCGTGGCTGCGCGAGCTGGCCATCGCCGGCTGGCGCGGCGTCGACCACGACGTGGTCGCCCCGTCCGACCAGGCGATCGAGGCGCTGCTCGCCGTGCCCGCGCTGCGCGGCCTCGCGGTGCTGCTCGACGGCCTGGCGGCGGAGCTGCGCGCCTCCTGCCCGGTGGGCACGATGGACCGCCTGCCCGCCCGCCGCTGGGGCGACCTGTGGACGCGCGGCCTGCTGCTCGCCCGGTCCGGCCCCTGGCACGGCGGCGCGGAGCCGGTGTCGGGCCGGCTGCTGATCCTCGGGGCCGACGTGCACGAGCACGCCACCGTGGTCCGCGTCCAGGTGCACGGCGTCCTGGAGCCCGCCGGCGGCGGCCCGGCGCGGCTGGTGCGCACCGGCGTCGCGGCCTCCAAGGTCGACACGATCGTCGGCCCTGCCGTGTGGCGGCTCATGTCCGGCCATCCGGTGCTGCTCGGCGCGCTCGCCGGGCACCGCGCGCTCGACCTCACCGACATGCCGCTGCTGCCCGGCGGCGACCTGGTGTGGCACGACGACCGCGCCGCCGCGGGAGAGGAGGCCGACCCGTTCACCACCGCCCGCGTCCTGCTCGGCGAGGCGCAGGCGGCGCCGGTCCCGCCGCTCGACCGCCACCCGGTGCGCATCGCCGAGCCGGTGCTGGCCGAGGGCTACACCGTCGACGGCGCGACGCTGGAGCTCGGGAGCGGCAGGATCGCGCTCGACCTCGACCGGCTGCCGACCGGCACCCCGCTGACGCCCGAGCTGGTGGCGGCCTCCTCCGCCTGCCTGGGCCTCGTGCGCTGGGACGGCGGCCGGTGGCTGCTGCAGCCGCTCGCCGTCCAGGCCACGGTGAAGAAGAAGCAGGTCACCGCCCACACCGGCGACTGGGCGCTCGGCCCCACCGACCCCAAGGTGGTCAAGGCCGAGGCCAAGGCCGGCGACGCGGTCGCGGTGCTGCGCGAACGGGCGGGACGGTTGCTGCGCAAATGACCACGGACAAAGAGACCGGCCGACAGATCGATCCCGACGAGACCCGCCGCCAGGTGCTCTACTGGCGGCTCATGTCCCGGCTGTTCGGCGCCGACGAGCAGCCCGCGCTGGAGAGGTCCAGCCTGGCCGTCGTCGAGGACCTCGGCCTGCCGCCGTCGCTGCTCGACCCGGGCGTCTCGGTCGACACCCTGGTCCAGCGCCACCCCGCGCTCGCCGACGAGTTCGACGACCTGCTGTCCGACAAGGAGCACGAGGCGGGCGGCGAGGTCCGCCGCGCCGCGCTGGTCTCCAAGCTGCTGCTCAACGTCTTCTGCACCGGCACGGGCAATGTCACGGCCGCGCAGCTCGAACGCTGGAAACGGGACGCCGGCTGGTTCAGCAAGGGCCGCGGCACCGAGTCCGGCGGACGCGGCCACAGCCCCGGCGACGACGAGGTGGCCGCCGTGCTCGCCATGATCGAGGGCGACCTGGTCAAGCGCATGCGCCTGCGCGAGGTGCTGGCCGACCCCAACCTGGCGCGGCAGCTCACGCCGAGCATGTCGCTCATAGAGCAGCTCCTGCGCGACAAGCACAACCTGTCGGGCGTGGCGCTGGCCAACGCCAAGGCGCTGATCCGCAGGTTCGTGGACGAGGTCGCCGAGGTGCTGCGCACCCAGGTCGAGAAGACCAGCGTGGGCGTCATCGACCGGTCGGTGCCGCCGAAGCGGGTCTTCCGCAACCTCGACCTCGACCGGACCATCTGGAAGAACCTCACCAACTGGAGCCCCGAGGACCAGCGGCTCTACGTCGACCGGCTCTTCTACAAGCACACCGCACGCCGCACCACCCCGGCCCGGCTGATCGTGGTCGTCGACCAGTCGGGCTCGATGGTGGACGCGATGGTCAACTGCACGATCCTGGCCTCCATCTTCGCCGGGCTGCCCAAGGTGGACGTGCACCTCGTCGCGTACGACACCCGGGCGCTCGACCTCACCCCGTGGGTGGCCGACCCGTTCGAGGTGCTGCTGCGCACCACGCTCGGCGGCGGCACCGACGGCACGGTCGCGATGGCGCTGGCCCGCCCCAAGATCGCCGATCCGCGCAACACCGTCATGGTGTGGATCAGCGACTTCTACGACAACCGCTCGCTGATCACCGACTTCGAGGCCGTCCACCGCTCCGGGGTGAAGTTCATCCCCGTGGGCTCGGTCAGCAGCTCCGGCCACCAGAGCGTCGACCCGTGGTTCCGCCAGAAGCTCAAGGACCTGGGCACCCCGGTGCTCTCCGGTCACATCCGCAAGCTCGTCTTCGAGCTCAAGAACTTCCTCACCTAGGAGACCCGCTGATGAGTGACATGCTGCGCGCCCCCGCAGAGGTCAAGTACGCCGACGAGCTCGACTACCTGGAGTCCGTCGACGACGGCCCGAAGCCGTTCTCGTGGCGGCTCAGCCCCAAGATGATCCGGCTGTTCATCCTCGGCTCCGAGCGCGCCGACGGACTCGACCGCGAGATCCCCCAGAAGTGGTTCGGCGACCGCAGCTTCGTCGAGCGCAGCATCGTGACGCTCGCCTCCGACCGGGGCCTGCTGCTGATCGGCGACCCGGGCACCGGCAAGAGCTGGCTGGCCGAGCTGCTGGCCGCGGCCATCTGCCGCAACTCGACGCTCGTGGTGCAGGGCACCGCCGGCACGACCGAGGACCACATCAAGTACTCGTGGAACGTGTCCATGGTCATCGCCAAGGGCCAGTCGCGGCAGTCGATGATCCCCTCGCCGATCATGACGGCCATGGAGGGCGGCGTCATCGGCCGCTTCGAGGAGCTGACCCGCTCGACCAGCGACGTCCAGGACGCGCTGATCTCGATCCTGTCGGAGAAGTACGTCTCCATCCCCGAACTGGACGACGACAACATCGTCTTCGCCCAGCCCGGCTTCTCCATCATCGCGACGGCCAACAGCCGCGACCGGGGCGTCAACGACCTGTCGTCCGCGCTGAAGCGCCGCTTCAACTTCGTGCGCATCCCGGTGGTGACGAACAAGAAGAGCGAGGAGGAGATCGTCCGCTTCCGTACCGAAGAGCTGCTGCGGCGGCACCGGATCGAGCTCGACCTGCCGCCGACGCTGCTCGACATCCTGCTGCAGAGCTTCGCCGACCTGCGCTCGGCGGCGGCCTCGGCCACCAGCGACGACGAGCGGCTGGAGTCGGCGCTGTCCACGGCCGAGCAGATCGGCGTGCTGGAGGACGCGATCCTGCACAGCCACTTCTTCGGCGACCGGGTGCTGCGCGCCCAGACGCTCGCCGGGTCGCTGGTCGGCTCGCTGGCCCGGCGCAGCCCCGAGGACCTCGCGATACTCAACAAGTACCTGCACGGCGTGGTCGAGCCGCGCGGCAAGAAGGACGGCGGGCCGTGGCAGGAGTTCCTCGAGGGCGGCCGCGAGGCCATCGCGACCCTGTCATGAGTAAGCCTGTCATGAGCGAGCCCGTCATGAGCGAGCCTGTCACGAGCGCCTTCGACCCGCTCAGGGAGCAGCTCGCGGGGGCCGCGCGGGAGTTCGGCGGCGACGCCGTCTCGGCGCTGCTCACCGGCATGGTCGACGACGTGGACCGGGCGTTGCGCGAGGAGCTGGAGATCTTCCCGGTCTGCCACCACTCGCCGGCCTCGGCGCTGGCGATGGTGCGCAGGCTGCGCGACAAGCAGCCGAAGGTCATCTATCTGGAGCTGTGCGAGGACCTCCAGCCGCTGCTCACCGAGCTGCGCAACTGCCGGCTGCCGGTGGCTGTGCAGGCGTTCGCCACCCACCTCGACGGGTTCCCGCAGGAGTGGGCGCCGCTGAGCGTGGTGGCGCCGATCACCGAGGCGTCGGCCGAGTACCAGGCGATCGCGTACGCGCTGGAGACGCCCGGCGTGGAGCTGGTGCTGGTCGACCGCTCCACCGACCACGTCTTCCAGTGGGCCGAGAAGGAGGACGCGCCCGAGGGCGAGCACGCCCGCCCGCAGGGCGAGGAGGCGGGGCTGCACGGCGACGCGGTCGGCGTCGAGATCGGCGACCTGCGTCCCCGCTTCGCCGAGCTGGAGGAGCACCTGCTGCACCACGGCAAGGTGCGCCACTGGTCGGAGTGGTGGGACCAGTACGTCGAGCAGCCCCTGTCCGGCGCGGACCACGACACCTACCGCCAGGTGATGACGCTCATCGGCAGCCTGTTCCGCCGGCTGAGCCGCGACCCGGCCCGGCTGGCGGCCGACGAGGACCGCGAGCGCTACATGTGGACGAGGATGCGCGAGCACCTGGCGGCCACCGGTGCCGATCCCGCCGACTGCCTGTACGTGTGCGGCGCCTTCCACGCCGCCAGCCCCGTCGAGCAGTTCGGCGTGCGCTCCACGGCGCCTTTCACGATCACCCCGCGCACCGGCACCACCTGGCTGTACGGGCTCATCCCCTCCAGCCACTCGGCCATCGAGGCGCAGTTCGGGCTGGCCTCGGGGTCGGTGTCGATCGCGGCGGCGACGTGGGCGAAGGCGGTCAAGCGCGACGGGCTGACGCCGTACCGGCTCGCGGGGCAGAAGGGGGCCCGCAAGGCAGCGGTCCGCAAGCCCGCGCCGGCCCCCGGCAGGGGTCCGGCCGCCGACCGGCTCACGGGCTTCCTGTCCCGGCCGCCCGTGCTCGACGCGCTGGACGAGGCCGAGCTGCTCGGCTGGTGCGTGGACATCGTCCGCCTGGCCCGCCGCAACGGCTATCTCGCCAGCACGGCGGACGCGATCGCGGTGTTCGAGACGTCGATCCTGCTGGCCGGGATGCGTGGCCGGGCCCGGCCCACCCCGTACGACTTCCAGGACGCGGCCGTCACCTGCATCGAGAAGGACGTGGTGCCCGGCCGCAGGGACGTCGCCCGGCTGTGCGAGATCCTGCTCGGCAGTGACCGGGTCGGCTCGGTGGGCTACGACGCGCTGCCCCCGCTGGCCAGGAACGTCCTCGACCGTCTCGCCCCGCTCGGGCTCGACCTGGAGAAGCGCACGATCCAGCGGGCCCTGCTCGACCTGCGCGCCGATCCCGCGCTCGGGCCCTGCTCCGACCTGCTGTGGATGCTGCGCTACCTGCTGCCGCCCGAGGCCGTACGGCCCATCATGGGTGAGCGGCGGCTCGGGGAGCGCTCGATCCAGGAGAGCTGGGACCTCGCGCTCGGCAAGCACCAGCGTTCGCTCATCGAGCTCGGCTACGACGGCGTGACCGTCGAGCAGGTGCTGGAGCAGCGGCTGCGGCGGCGGGTCTGGGCTCCGGAGGCGACGGCGGCGGTCGCGCTGGCGGCGGTCGAGGACGCCGTCCTCTACCTCGGCAGCCGGCGCTTCGCCGACGAGCTGGGGGCGCGGGCGGTGGAGCTGCTGTCGGCGGAGCGGAGCGCGGACGACGCGCCCGAGGTGCTGCGCCGCATCCGGCGGCTGCTGGCCTACTACCGGGCGCACGAGCCCGAGCTGCCGGCGTGGTGCGAGGAGTTCGCCACCGCCGGTTACGCCCACTACTGCACGCTGCTGCCGACGGCGTTCGTCGATGACGACACCGGCGTGCGGCAGGTGGGGGCGATGCTCGGGTTCCTGTTCTCGATGGAGAGCCTGGCGCTCGCGCTGGGCTGCGACCGGGCGCAGCTCGAACTGGCGGTGCGGCAGTCGCATCCGGAGGCGCCGGCGAAGGTGGCGCTGCTGTGGGCGGCGCGCACCCAGCTCGGGCTGCTGACCGTGGCGGAGCTGCGGGAGCGGTGCGACGAGCTGCTGGGCAACCCGCTGGTGGTGCCGTCGTTCCCGCAGTACATCATGGGGTTCGTGCAGGCGATGGAGCCGGTGCCGGCGCTGTCGGGGTTCGTGGTGGAGGTGATCTCCAAGGCGTTCGGCCGGCTGCCCGACTCGGTGCTGCTGCCGTGGCTGCCGAAGCTGATCACGACGTTGCGGGCCGAGGCGGCGGAGCTGATGCCCGCCCTGGTGCGTGAGGCGGGCCGCACGTTCCCCGGCTCGCTGGCCGGGGTCGACTCCTGGACGCCGCCCTGGTCCTCCCAGCCCGCCCCTGCTCCCGGCCTCGTGTCCCGCCCGGCCGCCGCGCCTTCTGGCCCGGCCGCCGAGCTGCTGTCCACGCACCGCACGGCCTGCGACGCGGTCGCGGTCCTGCTCGGGTGCGAGCCCACGTGGCAGGCCGCGGGCGCCTCGCCCGCGTCCCCCGCGGCCCTTCTCCTGACCGCTCATCCCGAGCCGGTCGAGGCCCTGGCCGCCCTGCTCGCCTGAGCGCCCGCCCCTGACCCGCCCGCCTGCGTGCCGGGCGGGCCGGGGGCGGCGCTACGGGAGGGGGAGGACGGCGGCGGCCTCGACCTCGACGAGCTGGCCGGGGTAGCCGAGCACCGTCACGCCGAGCAGCGTGCTGGGCACGTCGTGCCCGTCCATGTGCTCGCGGTAGACCTTCCATGCGGTCACCAGGTCGGCGCGGTCGGCCGAGGCGACGTACACGGTGGTCTTGACGAGGTCGGTGAGTGCGGCGCCGGCGGCGGCGAGCGCGTCGGCGAGGTTGCGCATCACCTGGTGGGTCTGCCCGGCGACGTCACCTGGGCAGACGGTCGCGCCGTCGGCGTCGAGCGGGCAGGCGCCGGCCGCCCAGACGGCGCGCATCGGCACGTCGGCGACCGCCGCGTACGCGTACTCGGTGGGAGCAAGACTGACATCCCGGATCAACCGGACACCTTGCGTCATGGAGTCAGACCCTAGTGGCCCGGCCAGGATTTTCGCACCGGAATTATTGACGCCTCCGCAGGTTGAGGTTACGGTCGTCTCACAACTAAAAGGAAACTTTCCTAATAGTTTCCTGGCATCCCACCCCCCACACGCCCCCAACGGATGTCGGAGCGACATGAGAAACAAGATCCTCGCCTGCCTGGCGGCGCTCGCGCTGCCGCTCACCGCCGTCGCCGTGGCGCCGCCCGCCGCCTACGGCATCGCCATGGCCGCCGCCTGGGCCCCCTGGACCGCCTACGCCACCGGCGCCGTCGTCACCTACAACGGCGTCGACTACGTCTGTCTCCAGGGCCACACCTCCCAGCCCGGCTGGGAGCCCCCGAACGTCCCCGCCCTGTGGAAGGTCTCCTCGGGCGGCGGCACCGACACGACCGCGCCGTCCGTGCCGGGCAACCTGCACTCGACCGGCGTCACCAGCAGCAGCGTCTCCCTCGCCTGGAACGCCTCCACCGACAACGTCGCCGTCACCGGCTACGAGGTCTACCGCGGCACCACCCTCGTCACCACCGTCACCGGCACCACCCACACCGACACCGGCCTGACCGCGAACACCAGCTACACCTACACCGTCCGCGCCCGCGACGCCGCCGGCAACCGCAGCGCCGCCAGCGCCGCCACCACCGCCACCACCTCGAACGGCGGCGGAGGCGGCGGGGACAAGGTGCTCGGCTACTTCGTCCAGTGGGGCGTCTACCAGCGCGGTTACCACGTCAAGAACATCGACACGAGCGGCTCGGCCGCCAAGCTGACGCACATTAACTACGCCTTCGGCAACGTGACGAACGGCCAGTGCGCGATCGGCGACAGCTACGCCGACTACGACCGCTTCTACCAGGCGGGCGAGAGCGTGGACGGCGTCGCCGACACCTGGGACGCCGGCGCGCTGCGCGGCAGCTTCAACCAGCTCCGCAAGCTGAAGAAGAAGTACCCGAACCTGAAGGTGCTGTTCTCCTTCGGCGGCTGGACCTGGTCGGGCGGCTTCGCCCAGGCCGCGCAGAACCCGGCCGCGTTCGCCGAGTCCTGCTACCGGCTGGTGGAGGACCCGCGCTGGGCGGACGTCTTCGACGGCATCGACATCGACTGGGAGTACCCGAACGCCTGCGGCCTCACCTGTGACAGCAGCGGCCCGGCGGCGTTCAGGAACCTCATGTCGGCGCTGCGCTCGCGCTTCGGCTCCGGCAACCTGGTGACCGCCGCCATCACCGCCGACGGCACGAACGGCGGCAAGATCGACGCGGCCGACTACGGCGGCGCCGCCCAGTACGTCGACTGGTACAACGTCATGACCTACGACTACTTCGGCGCCTTCGCCCCGCAGGGCCCGACGGCCCCGCACTCCCCGCTCACCTCCTACGCCGGCATCCCGACGGCCGGCTTCCACTCCGACGCCGCGATCCAGAAGCTGAAGGGCAAGGGCGTGCCGGCGAGCAAGCTGCTGCTCGGCATCGGCTTCTACGGCCGCGGCTGGACGGGAGTCACGCAGGCCGCGCCGGGCGGCACGGCCACGGGCCCGGCGCCGGGCACGTACGAGCAGGGCATCGAGGACTACAAGGTGCTCAAGACCCGCTGCCCGTCCACCGGCACGGTGGCCGGCACCGCCTACGCCTACTGCGGTAACCAGTGGTGGAGCTACGACACGCCGGCCACGATCGGCGGCAAGATGAGCTACTCGAAGAACCAGGGCCTGGGCGGCGCGTTCTTCTGGGAGCTCAGCGGCGACACCGCCAACGCCGAGCTTCTCACGGCCATGAGGAACGGCCTGGGCTGACGCCCGGCCGGGTGAGAGGGACCGGCCCGCACCGCACGGCGGGCCGGTCTCCGCCTGTCAGGCCGCCGAAAGCTCGGCCACCTGCTCGGGGGTGAGCGACACGGCCGCGGCGCCCATGTTCTCCTCCAGGTGGGCGAGGGACGAGGTGCCGGGGATCGCGACGAGGGCCGGGGAGCGGGCCAGCAGCCAGGCCAGGCTGACCTGGGCGGGCGTGGCCCCGGCGGCGCGGGCCACGTGGTCGACGGGGCCGCCGGGCGCGGCCAGCCGGCCCTTGGCGATGGGCGTGTAGGCGATGAAGGCGAGGCCCTGCGCCGCGCAGTGGTCGAGCACGTCCTCGGAGGCGCGCAGGGTGAGGTTGTAGCGGTTCTGGACGCTCGCGATCTCCACGACCCGCCGGGCCTGCTCCAGTTGCGCGACGGTGACCTCCGACAGCCCGATCGCGGCGATCTTGCCCTCGTCGCGCAGCGCCTTGAGCTCGCCGACCTGGTCCTCCAGCGGCACCTCGGGGTCGACGCGGTGGAGCTGGAGCAGGTCGAGCCGGTCCACGCCGAGCCGGCGCAGGCTCATCTCGACCTCCTGCCGCAGGTACGCCGGCCGCCCCACGGGATGCCACTCCCCCGGCCCGGTGCGCACGAACCCGGCCTTGGTCGCGATCGTCACGTGCTCCGGGTACGGGTGCAGCGCCTCGCGGATGATCTCCTCGTTGACGTAGGGGCCGTAGGAGTCGGCGGTGTCGATGAAGTCGGCGCCGAGCTCGACGGCCCGGCGCAGGACGCGCACGCACGCCGCACGGTCCTCGGGCGGCCCCCACACGCCGGGGCCGGTGAGGCTCATCGCGCCGAAACCCAGGCGGTGCACGGTCCGGCCACCGATGGTCAACGTTCCGTGATGCAACAGAGACATCCCCAATCTTCTTATTTGCGTACCAGCAGGTGCACATAGCAGGCTTCACCATTGAGCTCGGCAAGGCCGCTACCCGTTCTGACATTCCCCTGCTCGGCCCTGGCCCCCATTCGTATGATCACGGGGTGCAGCTTCGGTACAACGTTCGTCTCTATCCGACCGCCGGTCAGCGTCAGGCACTGACCAAGGCGTTCGGGTGCGCGCGGACGGTGTACAACGACGCTCTGCGCGTGAGGGAGCAAGCCCGCGCGGGCGGCCTGCCGTACGTCTCGGACGCCGAGTTGTCCAGGCGGGTCATCACGCAGGCGAAGAAGACGCCGGAGCGCGCCTGGCTGGGTGAGGTTTCGGCGGTGGTGCTGCAGCAGGCGCTGGCGGATGTGAACACCGCCTACCGGAACTTCTTCTCCTCGCTCGCCGGCAAGCGCAAAGGGCCGAAGATCGCCGCGCCCCGGTTTCGGTCGCGCAAGGACCGGCGGCAGGCGGTCCGGTTCACCCGCAACGCCCGGTTCTCGATCACGGCGAGCGGGAAGCTGCGCCTGCCGAAGATCGGGGACGTGGACGTGCGCTGGTCGCGGGACCTGCCGTCGGAGCCTTCGTCGGTGACGGTGATCAAGGACGCGGCGGGCCGGTACTTCGCCTCGTTCGTGGTCGAGGCCGGCGACGAGCCGTTGCCGGAGACGGCCGGCGAGGTCGGCATCGACCTGGGGCTGACGCATTTCGCGGTGCTGTCGGACGGCCGGAAGATCGGCAATCCCCGGTTCCTGCGCCGCGCCGAACGCCGCTTGAAGAAGGCGCAGCGGGCCTTGTCGCGCAAGGCGAAGGGGTCGAAAAACCGCGAGAAGGCCGTCGTCCAGGTTGCCCGCGTGCACGCGAAGGTGGCCGATGCGCGCCGGGACTTCGCCCACAAGCTGTCCACACAGATCATCCGTGAGAACCAAACGGTGGTCGTGGAGGACCTGTGCGTGAAGGGCCTGGCCCGCACGAAGCTGGCGAAGTCCGTCCATGATGCGGGCTGGTCGCGGTTCGTCGGGATGCTCGCCTACAAGGCCGCCCGCCACGGCCGTGTCTTCGTGCGGATCGACCGTCCGCCGGACGGGCGGACAGGCTAAACGCCTGCGGAGGGACCGTAAGACCCGCCGCCTGACGGAGGGCAGGACCCGGGGAAACAGGAAGCCACAGAGGTGCCGCACACGCGGCACGGGCTGAACCGCCCGGCCTTGGCGGCCGGGGAGCGCGTCAACACAGCGTCTGCGACACACACACGACCGAGGGGCCGCCGACGCGGCGAGCTGACCCCCGCGGACGGCGGGAACGCCGGGTTCCCGCCGTCCGTCCGATCATGGCCGCTGGTGGCCGATCCGGACCGGCTTCGGGCCGCGCAGCCGTACCTCCGGGTCGGTCATCGCCTGGTGCGGGGCCAGGCGGGCGGCGGCCGGCTCGATCTCCGGCGCGGCCCCCTCGGCCTCGGCGATCCGCCGCGCCAGCCGCTCCCGCAGCCCCGCCGCGACCTCGGCGTGCGACGGGTAGCCCGCCAGGTTCACCAGCTCGTACGGATCGTTCTCCAGGTCGTGGAGCGCCTGCTCCCGGTAGCGGCCGGCGGCCGGATCGTCCCACGGGTCGGCGTCCTCGGCGACCGCGTAGTACTTCCACCGCGACGTGCGGATGCCGCGCCCCACCTCGGACTCGCTGACCTGGAAGAACACCTCCTCCGGCCAGTCGGCGCGGGCGTCGCGCAGCAGCGGCAGGAACGAGCGGCCCTGCATCTCCTCCGGCACCGGCAGCCCGGCCGCCGCGAGCAGCGTCGGCGGCAGGTCGAGGGTGCTGACCGGGCGGGCGATCGCGCCGCCGCCGTCGAAGCCGGGGCCGCGCAGCGCCAGCGGCACCCGCAGCGAGGCGTCGTGGCAGGAGCGTTTGTACTCGGCGTTGCGGGTCTTGAAGTGGTTGCCGTGGTCGGAGGTGTAGGCCACGATCGTCTCCTCCAGCAGGCCGAGGCTGCGCAGGGCGTCCAGCAGCCGCCCCAGCCCCTCGTCCAGGCGCTTGACCTGGCCCAGGTAGCCGCCCAGGTGCCGGTGGGCGGTGCCGCCGAGCGCGGCGAGGTCCGGCGGCAGCCAGGTGCCCTGGTAACGCTCCTCGTAGCCGTCGGGCGCCGGATAGCTGTCCACCTCGTTCTGGTGGTGCGGCTCCAGGAGCGACAGGAACAGGAAGAACGGCTCGTCGTGGTGGTCGGCGACGAACCTGACGGCGGCGTCCACGAGCGCGTCTGAGCGGTAGCCGGGCAGCAGGACGGGCTCGCCCGCCTCGTCGAACACGATCGTGCGGTAGGCGTCGGAGGTGTGCTCCAGCGCGTTCGCGCCGAGCCACGACCGGTAGCCGCCGCGCTGCTCCTCCGGCACCGGCTCCGCGCCGGCCAGGTGCCACTTGCCGATGTAGCCGGTGGCGTAGCCGGCCGCGCCGAAGTGGTGCGCGAGCGTGCGCTCCTCCGGCGGCAGCACGCGGCCGTTGCGGTGGACGCCGGTCGTGGTCGGGTAGCGGCCCGTCTGCAGCGCGGCGCGGGCCGGCGCGCACACCGGCTGCGGGGTGAGCGCGACCGTGGCCTGGGTGCCGTGCCTGGCCATCCGGTCGAGGTTGGGGGTGAGCGGGCCGACGGTGTCCCACCGCTGCTGGTCGGTGAGGACGACGATCACGTTCGGACGCACGACGAAGAACTCCCTATTTGAGGCCGGTCAGGGCGATGCCCCGGACGAAGTGACGCTGGGTGAGGACGAACAGCACGGCGGTGGGGACGAAGAGGATCACCGAGCCCGCCGCCGTCAGGTGCCACAGCGTGAAGTACTCCTGGTTGAACAGGGTCAGCCCGACCGGGATGGTCCGCATCTCGGGCGTGGTGGTGGCGACCAGCGGCCACAGGAACTCGTTCCACTGGAAGACGAAGGTGAACAGCCCGAGCACGGCGAGCGCCGGCCGGGTCTGCGGCAGGATGACGCTGCGGTAGACGCGCAGCTCGGAGGCGCCGTCGATGCGGGCGGCGTGGATGAGGTCGTCGGGGATGGGCTGGATGAACTGCCGCATGAGGAAGATCCCGAACGCGTCCATGAGGAACGGCGTGACCAGCCCCTGGTAGGTGTTCAGCCAGCCGAGGTTGGCCATGAGCACGTACAGGGGGATCATCCGCACGAAGAACGGCACCATGAGCGTGGCCAGCAGCGCCACGAACAGCGTGTCGCGCAGCGGGAAGCGGAACTTGGCGAAGACGTACCCGACGAGCGGGTCGAACAGCAGGTGCGCCAGCGTGATCGCGCCCGCCACGACCAGGCTGTTGACGATGAAGTCGCCGAACGGCGCCCGCGTGAACAGCTCGGCGTAGTTGCCCCACTGGGGCGAGTCCGGCACCAGCACGGCGTCGGCCGCCAGCGTCTCGGCCTCGGTCTGCAGCGACAGCGACACCATGTAGAGCAGCGGCAGCACGGTGACCAGGCCGGACAGCCCGAGCAGGGCGTAGAGCAGGGTCCTGCGCATCAGTACGTCACCTCCCCGCGCCGCCCCGCCCTGAGCTGCACCAGCGTGAACGCGACGATCACCACGAGCAGCAGCACCGACTGCGCCGAGGAGTAGCCGAAGTCGCGGGTGCGGAAGGCGACGTTGAAGATGTGGAAGACCGACAGGTCGGTGGCGTCGCCCGGCCCGCCGTTGGTGATGATGTACGCCTGCCCGAACGCCTGCAGCCCCGAGATCACCGCCATCACCGAGACGAACAGCGTCGTCGGCGCCAGCAGCGGCAGCGTGATCCGCCAGAACCGCCGCCAGGCGTCCGCGCCGTCGATCCGCGCGGCCTCGTGGTAGGTCTCGGGGATGCCCTGGAGCCCGGCCAGGAACAGCACCATCGTGTAGCCGACGCTCTGCCACAGCGTGACGCCGGCGATGGTGAGCAGCGGCGCGGTGTTGAGCCACTGCTGGCCGGGCAGCCCGAGCCCGTCCAGCACCCGGTTGAGCACGCCCAGCTCGGGGTCGAGGATGTTGCGCCAGAGCAGCCCGACGATCGCGACCGACGTCAGGTACGGCACCAGCAGCAGCACCCGGAACACCACCCGCCCCCTGAGCGGCTGGTCCAGGGCCAGCGCGAGCGCCAGCCCGAGCACGATCGAGCCGATCACCACCATGACCGCGAACGCCACCGTGACCAGGAACGAGTGCCGCACCGCCGGATCGCCGAGCGCCTGGGCGTAGTTGCCGAGCCCGGCCCACTGGTCGGCCTGCGGTCCTGTGCGGAGGCTGGTCGCGACCACGTTGCCGATCGGCAGGTAGAAGAACGCGGCGAAGAACAGGATCGCCGGGAGCAGGAAGAGGTAGGCGGTGCGGGCGTAGCGGCCCGCCAGGGTGCGCGGGGTCCTGACGCTCACGTGAGGAAGCCCTCGGCGGTCCTGGTGAAGGCCGCGAGGGCCTCGGCGGCCGGCTGGTTCTGGATGAGCACCTGCTGGTACATGACCTTGAGCTGCTCGTCCCACTTGCCGAGCTGCCCGGTCAGGCGCACCTGCTGGGAGGAGTCCTGGGCGGTGGCGAGCGCGTCGGCGAAGACCTTGGTGACCGGGTCCGACTGCACCTCGGGCAGCTCCGCCCAGGACTTGCGCGGCATGAGCATGCCGGTCTCCGCGGTGGCGGCCCGCTCCACCTCGGCCGCCGTGACGCGCTTGACGAAGTCCCAGGACAGCTCGGGCCGGGCGGCCCTGGCGGGCACGAACAGACTGACCCCGGCCGCCTGCGTGGCCCGCGTCCGGTGCTTCAGCGGCGGCGCGACGCCCAGCTCCAGGTCGGGGCTGGTCTTCCTGATGGGGTCGAGGTCCCAGGGGCCGGTGAGGATCATGGCGGCGCGCCCGGCGGAGAACAGCTTCTGCGGGCCCGAGTAGTCGGTGCTCGACACCGGCACCGGCGCGACCTTGTGCTTGTGGACGAGGTCGGCCTGGAACTGCAGCGCCTCGACGGCGGCCTCCCTCGGGCCCATGATCTCGCCGGTCGCCGGGTCGTACGGGGTGACGCCGGCCTGGATCAGCCACGGCCACACGTAGGTGGGGTCCTGGTTGAGCGCGACGCCGTACACGCCGTCCCTGGTGAGCTTCCGCGCGGCGGCCAGGAACTCCTCCCAGGTCGTCGGCGCCTCCAGCCCGGCCTCGCGCAGCATGCCCCGGTTGTGGAAGAGCGTGTTGCAGGTGAGGTGGAGCTGAACGCCGTACACCTTGCCCTGGTAGGAGTTGCGCTCGACGGTCACCGGCTGCCAGTCGGCGGGGAAGCCCATCGCCTGGCCGTCGCGGTCGACGAAGTCCTGCAGGGAGCGGGCGTTGCCGGAGATCGCGAACTCCTGCACCCACCCGCCGGGCTCCTCCACCAGGTCGGGCACGGTCCCGGAGGCGAAGTCGGCCAGCAGCCGGGTGCGCAGGTCGGGCCACTGGTACTTCTGCAGATTGACCTTGACCTTGTTGGCCTGCTCGAACTCGGCGATGACCTTGCGGTAGGCCTGGTAGTCGTGGCCGGCGTTCCAGTAGACGGTGAACGTGCCCGGCGCGGCGGCGGACGGCGCCGGCGGCGCGCCCGCGCAGGCGGACAGCACCGGCGCCGCGGCGGCGGCCCCGGCGAGGCGGATCAGGTCACGGCGGTTGAGAGTGGGGGACATCTCGCGTTTCCCTTTCTTAGGAGGAGCCACGCCGCAGGAAGGTCCAGGGGCGGACGATCTCGCGGGCGGGCGGCGCCTCCTCGGCCTGGAGGCGGTCGAACAGCAGCCGCACGACGTCGGTGTAGTCGTGCCTCAGCGGCCCGACCGTGCTGAGCTGCGGATTGGTGATGAGACCCTCGTCGATGTTGCCGACACCGACGATCGCGACGTCGTCGGGCACGCGCAGCCCCGCGTCCCTGGCCGCCCAGATCGCGCTGATCGCGGCCCGGTCGGAGGCCGCGAAGATCGCGTCGGGGCGGTCGGCGGAGCGCAGCAGCTCCGTGGCCGTCTGGTACGCCGACACGCGGTCGTCCGCGCCCGAGGTGATGATCCGGTCCGGCACGCCGTGCCGGTCGAGCGCCCGGGTGTAGCCGAGGATGCGGCCCGCCGGGCGCTCCCGGTAGAGCTCGTGGCGGTGCGCGAGGAACGCGATGCGCCGCCGTCCCCGGGCCAGCAGGTGCGCGACGGCCTCCTCGCACGCCTCGGCCTCCGGCGTCCGTACGACGTCGCAGCCCTCCAGCCCGTCCTCGTTGCTGAGCACCACCATGGGCAGGCCGGCGGCGGCGAGGCCGGCGATCATCTCGGGGGTGAGATGGCCGCCGGTGACGTTGACCAGCGCGCCGTCGGCGACGCCGCCGCGCAGCACGTCGACCGCCGCCTTCGCGCGGGCCTCGGAGTAGACGGCGAGCGTGATGACGGAGTAGCCGCGCGCGTCGGCCATCTCGTGCAGGTCGGTGGCCAGCCGCTCGTCGGTCGGTACGCCGCCGAGCGAGCTGAGCACCAGGCAGACGCGCTGGGTGCGGCGTCTGCGCAGGCTGCGCGCGGCCTGGTCGGGGGTGTAGCCGAGCTGCCTGGCGGCGTCGAGCACCCGGCGGCGCGTCTCGGGGGCGACCGGGCGGTCCCGGCCGCTGAGGACGTAGCTGACGGTCGCGACGGAGACGTTGGCGAGCTCGGCGACCTGGCGTGCTGTGGGTCTCATGCTAGTCGTATAACCTAGCATTCCCTATAGGGATACAAGGTAATTGGTTCCTCTGGGGTCAGAGCAGCGGTTGAGGAGGATGGACGTGGGGGGTGTGCCGCTTGTGGAGTGTTAATCGATTAACATCGGCCGTCCTCTCGACCGTACTCCCCGGCCGCGCCCCGGATCAACCACTGTCCCGCGCCGCCCGCGTGGCGCACCGATTCTCCCGTTACTGTCCGTTACCTTGCCAGGTGAACGGGGGGAGAATGGTTGTGACACATACGTGGTGGTCCGGCGGGCAGATCTCGCGCAGAGGGCTGCTCGTCACCGGGGCCTTCGCCGCGGGAGCGGGCCTGCTCGGCGAGCCGGCGTCCGCGGCCGCCCGCGCGACGACTCCCGCGAGGGCCCTCGCCGCGGCCGGCCGGTCGCGTCCGGCGGTGCTGCGGGCCCGGCCCACGACGGTGTCCCTGGGCGAGCACACCGTCAGCACCTGGACCTACAACGGGCTGCTGCCCGGCCCGATGATCAGCGCCACGGCCGGCGGCGTGGTCCGCGCGCCGCTGGTCAACGAGCTGCCGGAGGCGACCACCGTGCACTGGCACGGCATCCAGATCGCCCACCGCATGGACGGCGCGCCCGGTTACTCCCAGACGGCCACCCCGTCCGGCGGCAGGTTCGACTACGCCTTCCGGGTGCCGGACCCCGGCACGTACTTCTACCACTCGCACGTCGGCACGCAGGCCGACCGCGGCCTGTACGGGCCGCTCGTGGTGCACGACCCGCGCGAGCCGCTGAGCTACGACGTGGAGTTCACGGTGGTGCTCGACGACTGGCTCGACGGCATCCTCGGCACCCCCGACGAGGTGCTGCGGGAGCTCAACGCCAGCACCGAGCACGACGACACCCTGCGCAGCCCGGCGCTCGGCGGCGTCACGGGCGAGGTCCGCCACCCGCTCTACCTGATCAACGGGGGCACCCCGGAGACGCCGGCGACGTTCACCGCGCGGCCGGGCCGGCGGGCCAGGTTCCGCGTCATCAACGCCGCCGCCGACACCGCCTTCCGCTTCGCGCTCGGCGGCCACCGCATGACCGTCACGCACGCCGACGGGTTCGCCGTCGAACCGGTCACCGTGGACACGTTCCTCATCGGGATGGGCGAACGCTACGACTTCCTGGTCCGGCTGGAGGACGGGGTGTTCCCGATGGTCGCGCTCGCCGAGGGGAAGGGGGCGCGGGCGTTCGCGCTGGTGCGCGCGGGACGCGGCACCGCGCCACGCACGGACGTGCAGCTCGCGCAGTTCAACGGGAAGGCGCTGGCCTACCGCGACCTGCGGGCCCGGCGCGACGACCTGCTGCCCCGCCCCGAGCGCACCATCCTGGTGGAGCTCGGCATGCGCGCCTCGGGCAACGAGTGGACGCTGAACAACCGGCTGGCGTCGGACCCGTACCGGCTGCGGGTGGACCGGGGGGAGACGGTCCGGGTGGTGCTGGACAACCGGTCGCCCATGTGGCACCCGATGCACCTGCACGGGCACACGTTCCAGGTGCACGTGCCGGGCGGGCGGGGGCCGCGCAAGGACACCGTGAACGTCCTGCCGCGCGAACGCGTCGAGATCGACGTGCAGGCCGTGAACCCCGGCGAGTGGATGTTCCACTGCCACAACCTGTACCACCAGGAGCAGGGCATGATGGGCACCCTCGGCTACGGCCGGCCGCCCCGCCACACCCAGGCCCACACCGGCCACCACTAGCGCGCCGCCGGCGGCCTCACCTCTCCGGCCGGGCGCGGTGAGGTGAGGGGGGACTCTTGCGACGCGGCCCCGGGCTGCGGAAGGATCACCGAGTCACCCCCCGCGCTTGCCGCATGACGACATGGAGAGGCCGGTCGTGCGCACACAGCAGAGCATCGAGCAGTTCGGTTACCGCCAGGAGTTACACCGCGGGGTCGGGCTGGCCGACCTCGTCTTCTACGGCCTGGTGTTCATGGTCCCGATCGCGCCCTTCGCGATCTTCGGGATCGTCTACGCCGAATCCGGCGGCATGCCGGTGCTGGCCTACCTCGTCGGCATGATCGCCCTGCTGTTCACCGCGTCGTCGTACGCGCAGATGGTCAGGGCGTTCCCGCTGTCCGGCTCCGTCTACAACTACGCGGGGCGCGGCATCGCGCCGCCGGTCGGGTTCCTCACCGGCTGGATGGTGCTGCTCGACTACATCCTGGTGCCGAGCCTGCTCTACCTCGTCGCCTCGATCGCCATGAACGACGTCATACCCGCCGTTCCCGTGTGGGTGTGGGTGATCGGCTTCGTGACCGTCAACACGACGATCAACCTGCGCGGCATCCGCATGACGGTCCGGCTCACCCGCGTGATGATCGTCGGGGCGCTGGTGGTGCTCGCGCTGTTCCTGCTGGTCGGGGTCTGGGCGCTGCTGCAGGGCAAGGGGCGGGGGTTCAGCCTGGCGCCGCTGTTCAACGCCGACACCTTCTCCTGGCCGATCGTCTTCGCCGCGGTCTCGGTCGCGGTGCTGTCCTTCCTCGGCTTCGACGGGATCAGCATGCTGGTGGAGGAGTCCACCGGCGGCTCCGAGCAGGTCGGCAAGGCCATGCGGGTGGCGCTGATGCTGGCCGGGGTGCTGTTCATCACCCAGGTGTGGGTCGCCGCCCTGCTCGTGCCCGACCCTGAGGGGTTGCTCGGCAGCGGCTCCGACACCGCCTTCTACGACGCGGCGGCGGTGGCGGGCGGCGAGTGGCTGCGCGGCGTCACCTCGGTCGCGACCGCGCTGTTCTGGGGGCTGGCCAACACGCTGGTCGCCCAGGTGGCCGTCTCGCGCCTGCTGTACGCGATGGCCCGCGACCGGCAGCTCCCGTCGTTCCTCGCCCGGGTGTCCGTCCGGCACTCCGTGCCGGCCAACGCGATCATGCTGGTGTCGGCGCTGTCGGTCGGGCTCGGCATCTGGATGTCGGTCAGGGCCGACGGCGTCACCCTGCTGAGCAGCCTCATCAACATGGGCGCGATGGTGGCCTTCGTCGTCCTGCACGTGTCGGTGATCGTCCACTACACGGTGCGCGGCCGGTCCCGCGCGTGGTGGCCGCACCTGGCCGCGCCGCTGATCGGCATGGCGATCCTGATCTTCGTGGTGATCAACGCGAACGTCATGGCGCAGGTCGTCGGCCTGATCTGGCTCGGGGTGGGGGCGCTGACGCTGCTCCTCCTCTATCTGTTCGGCCGCCGTCCCGTCCTCGGCGGCGCGCCCGCCGACCGGTTCTAGCGGGTGCGCCATGGACCGGCTGCCGCTCCACCACGACCTCTATCTCATCGCGCACGGCCAGTCGTCGGGGAAACTGCTCATCCATCCGGCCTCGATGGGACTCGGGCTGGCCGGGGCGGCGCTGCTGGAGCTGGCCCTGGACGGCCGGGTCGCGGTCGCCCGGGGGCGGGTGGCGGCCTCCGTACCGGCCGCGGACGGCGGTGACGCCTTCGCCGGCGACCTGCTCGCGCTGATCGCCGGCGAGCCTGGCGACGTCCGCGCGCCGATCAAGAAGGCGGCCGGCGACGCCTACGAGCGCACCCGCGAGGCCCTGATCGGCTCCGGGGTGCTGCGCCGCACCACCAGGCGGGTGATGGGCGTGCTGCCGACCACCCGCTACCAGCCCGCCGACATCGCCTCGGTGGTGCGCGCCTCGTCCGGCGCCCGCTCGGCGGTCGAGGGTTGGCGGCAGCCGGACGCGCGCTGCGCCGCCCTGTGCGGGCTGGTCGCGGTGCTGCGCCTGGAGGAGGAGCTCTACCTGGACCAGCCGTCCGGTCAACTGGTCGGCCGGCTGCGCGAGATCTCCCGCGAGAGCTCGCGCGAGGTCGCGGAGCTGGTCGGCGTCGTCGAGGGCCTGGTCGGGGAGGCCGCGGTGGCGGTCTATCGCTGACCACCACCGTCCCTCACCGGGTGCTACCGAAATGCGGGCCAGTACTCCGGCCTTCGGGCCGGGGGTGAAGGCCCGCGCGGGAGGACCGCCAGGCCTGAGCGTGCCCTAGACCGGACGGTTCTGCTGCTCGACGTACTGGCGCAGGACGCTGATCGGCGCGCCGTCGACCGACCCTGCGAAGTAGGAGCCCGACCACAGCTTGCTGGCCCGGTAGTAGTGGCGGGCCAGTTCGGGGAACTCCTGGCGCATTCGCCGTGACGAGACGCCCTTGAGCGAGTTGACCAACTTGGACAGGGCGACCTTGGGTGGGAAGTTGACCAGCAGGTGGACGTGGTTGTTCTCGCCGTTGAACTCGCTCAGCTCGGTCTCGAAGTCGGCGCACACGTCCCGCATGATCTCTTCCATCCGGTTCAGGTGGGCGTCGGTGAATACCGGATGCCGGAACTTGGTCACGAAAACCAAGTGTGCGTGCAGGACGAAAACACAGTGTCTGCCTGTTCTGATGTCGCCATGTTCACCCATAGGCCAATGGTACGATCTTGGCGTGCGGCTCCGGTACAACTTCCGCCTCTACCCGACCGCCGGTCAGCGCCAGGCGCTGGCGCGGGCGTTCGGGTGCGCGCGAACGGTGTTCAACGACGGGTTGCGCGCACGACAGGAAGCCCACGACAACGGGCTGCCGTACATCTCCGACGGCGACCTGTCCAAGACAGTGATCACGCAGGCGAAGGCGACGCCGGAACGGTCCTGGCTGGGCGAGGCCGCGTCCCGCGCCTGATCTGTGCGAAGTCATGGACGAGGTGGCGGATGGGAGCTACGCTCCGGTCGCCAGCACAATGGGGGATTTGCGATGAGTTACACCTTGTTACGTGGCACCTTCGTCATCCGCTACCCCGACTCGCCGCGCCGCGGCCCCGAACCCGACGGGGACACCGTCAAGTTCAGGCCCGACAACCCCGCGCTGGTCGAACGGCTGCCCCGGCACTCGGGACGACCCCCGGCCCTGAGCCGCCGCGGCGTGTCCATCCGCCTGGAGGCCGTGGACGCGCTGGAGACCCACTTCGCCGAGACCCATCAGGAACCCGCCGGCGCGTTCGCCGCCCGCGACGAGCTGCTGCGCCTGCTCGGCTTCACGAACGTCGTCTTCTGGGACGACCTGCCCAACACGGTCCGCTCCGCCGACCAGGACGAGCTGCGCGGCCACGTCCTCACCAACGGCGTCGACGCCAACGGCCGGCTCATCGGCTTCGTCCTCGCCGGCGACCATCCCGGGCCCGACGGCTCGGCCGTGCTCCTCGACGCGGCCGGCGTGGACGCCACCGTCAACGCCGCGCTGCTCGCCGCCGGGCTGGTCTACCCCGCCTTCTACGCGACGCTGCCGGGCGAGCTGCGTACGCACCTGGCCGAGGTGTCGGCGCAGGCCCGCCGGAAGGCGCTGCCCAGCGGCATCTGGCCGCGCGCGACCGGCGACCCCGACGGCCCCGCCCCGCTCGACGGGCTCGCGGCGGCCGAACGGCTCGTCCTGTGGCCGAAGCTGTTCCGGCGGCTCGTGCCGTACTTCGCCGAGGGGTTCACCGACCTCTCGCACTTCGACGCCTGGCTGCGGGCCGACCCGGTGCACCGCGACGACCAGCTCTTCCTGCTCGACACGCTGGAACGCGGCAACCTGCACGACGTCGTACGCGCCTCCGGGCAGCAGATCCAGCTCACGGTCTGGCCGGAGCGGTTCGTCATTGACCCCGATCCCGCGCCGCCCGGCGCGCCGGTCCGGCCGCCGCTCACCGCGGCGGGCGACGTGCTGATCGTGGCCGCCCTGCCCGACCCGCGCGGCGCCGACCACGGGGCCGAGACCGTCACGCTGCTCAACCTGACGCCCGCGACCGTGGACCTCACCGGGTGGGCGCTGGCCGGCTCCGGCGGGCGCATGGAGCTGCTCGGCGCCCTGGCGGGCGGCTCGACGCTGCGGGTGACGCTCGGCGGGCCACTCCGGCTCGGCAACCAGGGCGGCGCCCTCGTCCTCGTGGACGCCGACGGCACCACCATCGACCAGGTCACCTACAAGGCCGACCAGGTCCGCCCGGGGCGGACCATCTGCTTCGGCCGCTGATCTCCGACCCCGGGGAGGGCGCACATGGTGCAAGACTCGGACGGCGAACGGCTCTGCCCCCACTGCGGCTCCCCCATCCCACCCGCCCTCCCCTGCTGCCCCGACTGCCCCGCCCCCGCCGCCCTTGGACCGGACGCGTCCGGACCGGACGGGCCCAAGGTCGCGCAGCGCTCCCCCACCTCGCGCCTGCCCGGCCGCCCCTTCCGCGATTCACCGCAGTCGAACCAACCTCTCCCCGGCCCGCCCCGACCCGACCAGCCCCTCCCCGGCCCATCCCGACCCGACCAGCCCCTCCCCGGTCCGCCCCGACCCGGGCACCCCTACCGCAGTACCTCGCAGCCGGGTCATCCCTACCCGAGCGCCTCCCGCCCCCGCCCACCCCAGCCCGGCTCGTTCCCATCTGGCCCCCCTCTGCCCGGTCCGCGCCCTTCCGGGGCGGGCGCACCCCGTTCAGGTGGGTCGCAGGCGGAGGCGCCCTCACCCGGAGCCCGTCCCTCGGCGGCGGGGTCGGCGCGGACGAGCCGGTCCCCCGCCGGCCCATCACGGGCCGGCGCGCCCCGACCGGGCCCCTACCCCTTCCAAGGGCCGGCTCGACCCGGCGGGTTCGAGACCGGGTTGCCGCCCGCGCGTGGGCCCGGTCGGCCCGACCGGTTCGTGGCCGGGCCGCCGTCCGCGACCGGGCCCGGCCGGTCTGGTGGTGGCGCGTCCGAGGCCGATCCCCGTCGGCTCGAGGAGCCGGTGGAGCGGCAGCCGGGGTGGTGGCGGCGGGCGTCCGTCCTGGTGAGCCTGGCCGCGGCGCTGGTCGCGGCGGGGCTCACCTGGTGGGTGGTCACCGAGGGAGGCCCCACTCCGCAGCCGGTGGCCGGCGCCGGCGGCTCCGGCACCCTCGCGTCCCAGCCGGGCGAGGGCGCCGCGGCTCCCGGCGCGACCGCACCGGCAGGACCAACGGCATCCGCCGAACCGACCGCGCCCGTCGCGCCAACGGCATCCGCCGAACCTGGCCGCTCCGCCCAGCCCTCCGAGCCCTCCGAGCCCTCGGAGCCGGCCGAGCAGGCCGAGCCGGCCGACGGCGCCGGGGCCGGCGGGCAGGCGCGGGCCATGAATGAGGTGCTGGCCAGGAGCAATGCCTCCCATTCCGGCCTCACCGAGGCCATCGTCGCGACGTCCCAGTGCCGCCGGAGCGGGCTGGACAGGATCGTGGACATCACCGCCGGCCGCCGCGATCAGCTCGCCGCCGCCCGCGGGCTCGCCGTGGACGCGCTCCCGGACGGGGCCGCGCTGAGGAAGTCGCTGGTGGCCGCGCTGGACGCCTCGTTCGACGCGGACGCGGCGTTCCTGTCCTGGGCGCGCCGCCATGTCGCGGGCGGCTGCTCGGGTCCGGTGGCCGAGGACCGCGACTACCGGCGCGGCCTGGCCCGTTCGGAGGACGCGCGGAAGGCGAAGGCCCGTTTCGCCGACGCCTGGCGTACGGTCGCGAAGGCGCACGACCTCCCGGAGTGGCGCGCGGACCAGATCTGACCTGACGCCGGAAAACCGCGGAAACAGGTCTTCCGGTGTTGACGGGAGGCGTTTGCGGCATTTAACGTTCCGGCGATCGGCGAAACATATCGCCATGCTTCCGAAACTTTCGGAGTCGCCATGTTACGTGGGATTGTCGCGATCACCCTGCTCGGCCTCCCGGCCGTCCACCCCGCGCACCCCGCACCGCCCCCGGCCGTCACGGTGGACGAGCACGTACGGCACCAGGAGATCGACGGCTTCGGCATCTCGCAGGCATTCCGCCGCAACGAGCTGCTCAAGGCGCTGCCCGCCGAGCAGCAGCGGGAGATCCTCGACCTGTGGTTCGACCGGAAGAAGGGCGCCGGGCTGAGCATCCTGCGCCTCGGCATCGGCTCCTCCCCCGCCGGCAGCCCGTACGACCACATGGTCTCCATCCAGCCAGAGGACCCCGGAGGCCCGGACGCCCCGCCCAAGTACGTCTGGGACGGCGACGACAACAGCCAGGTCTGGGTCGCCAAGGAGGCCCAGCGCTACGGCGTGCGGCGCTTCTTCGCCGACGCCTGGAGCGCCCCCGGCTACATGAAGGACAACGGCGACGACAAGAACGGCGGCACGCTGCTGCCCGAGTGGCGGCGGGCCTACGCGGACTACCTGGTGGCGTACACGAAGTTCTACGCCAGGGAAGGCATCAGGATCACCGACCTCGGCTTCACCAACGAACCCGACTGGACGGCCACGTACGCCTCCATGCGCTTCACCCCGGAGCAGGCCGCCGAGTTCGTCAAGGTGCTCGGGCCCGTCGCGAAGGACGTCAAGGTGGCGTGCTGCGACTCCTTCGGCTGGAACGAGGCCAAGGCGTACACGGCGGCGATCGAGGCCGACCCCGAGGCCCGCCGCTGGGTGAAGACGCACACCGGCCACACCTACGCGAGCCCCGTGGACGCGCCGCTGCCGACCGCCCGCAGGACGTGGATGTCGGAGTGGAACCCGAACGGCGACCGCTGGAACACCGCCTGGGACGACGGCAGCGGCTTCGACGGCTTCACGATCGCCTCGGCCGTCCATGACGCGCTCACGCTCGGCCAGGTCAGCGGCTACGTCTACTGGCTCGGCGCGTCGCGCGGCACGACCAGGGCGCTGCTGCAGATCGACGACGTGGCGAAGACGTACAGCGTGTCGAAGCGCCTGTGGGCGCTCGCCGCCTACAGCAGGTTCATCCGGCCGGGCGCGGTCCGGGTCGGCGCCTCGGCGGCCGACCCGGCGCTGAAGGTGTCGGCCTTCCGCAACCCGGACGGCTCGCGGGTGATCGAGGTGCTCAACACGGGAACGGCCGCGGTCACGTGGAAGGGCGTGCCGGGCCGGGCCACCGCGTACGTGACGAACAACGACAACTCCCTCACCCCGTCACCGGTGACCGGCCGCACGGTGACCCTGCAGCCGCGGACGCTGACCACGCTCGTCGTCCGCTGATCGGCTGGCGAGAGCCCGGACCGGGTCCCCCGGGCTCTCGCCGCTCCTAGCCGTACCTCTTCCTGAGCGGGGCCTTGAGCAGCTTGCCCGCCGCGTTCTTGGGCAGCTCGGGGACGAACTGCAGATATTTCGGGATCTTGTAGCGGGCGAGCCGGCCGTCCAGGTGCCGGAGCAGGTCGCCGGGCTCGGCCGCCGCGCCCGGCCGCGGCACCACGAGCGCCTTGCCGACCTCGCCCCAGCGCTCGTCGGGCACGCCGATCACCGCGCACTCGGCGACCGCGGGATGCCCGTAGAGCACGCTCTCGACCTCGGCGGGGTAGATGTTCTCGCCGCCGGAGATGATCACGTCCTTGATGCGGTCGGAGATGCGCACGTAGCCGTCCTCGTCGGCGATCCCGACGTCGCCCGAGCGGAACCAGCCGTCCGCGTCGAGGACCTCCGCGCTCTCCTCGGGGCGGCGCCAGTAGCCCGGCATGACGTTGGGGCCCTGGACGTACACCTCACCGGGCTCGCCGGGGGCGGCGGGCGTGCCGTCGGGGGCGACGAGGCGGACGTCGGAGAAGAAGCACGGCACCCCGGCGGTACCCGCCTTGTCGACCGAGTGCTCGGCCCCGAGGAACAGCGCGCCGGGCGCGGTCTCGGTCATGCCGTACCCCTGGAGGAACGTCAGCCCGCGCTCCTGGTAGGCCCGGATCAGCGGCAGCGGCACCGGCGCGCCGCCGCACAGCAGGTGGCGCAGGCTCGACAGGTCGGCCCCGGCCCAGCGCGGCGAGCGCGTGAGGAAGCCGAACATCGACGGCACCCCGAACATCACCGTCACCCGCTCGCGCTCGATCAGCTCGAACGTGCGCTCCACGTCGAACGACGGCTCCAGGACGCACCGGCCACCCTTGAGCACGGTCGGGACCAGCGTCTGCGCCAGCGCCGCGATGTGGAACAGCGGCGCGCTGACCAGCGTCACCTCGTCGTGCCGGAGCGGCACGTCGACCAGCAGGTTGACCGCGTTCCAGGTGAGGTTGCCGTGGGTGAGCATGGCGCCCTTGGGGCGGCCGGTGGTGCCCGAGGTGTACATGATCAGGCAGACGTCGTCGCGGCTCACCGGCTCGTCGATCGGGGCGGCCGAGCCGGCGGCGACCAGGTCCTCGTACGCCTCCGCCGGCACGTGCCGGCCGGGCAGCCCGTCGCCGTCGCGGCCCGCCCCTTCACGACCGGTGCCGAGCAGCAGCGCGGCCGGTGCCGCGTCCTCCAGGACGAAGCGCAGCTCGGGGGCGGCCAGGCGGGTGTTGAGCGGCACGAACACCGCTCCGAGCAGCCCCGCCGCGAAGAACGTCTCGACCAGCGCGGGCTCGTTCGGCCCCAGGTAGGCGACCCGGTCGCCGCGCCGCACGCCGAGCTCGGCCGCCAGCGCGGAGGCCAGCCGGTAGGCGCGGTCCCGCAGCTCACCGTAGGTGCGGTCGTGTCCCTGGTACGACAGCGCGACCCTGCCGGGCGTCATGCGGGCCCTGCGGGCCGGCCACGAGCCGATCCCCTGATTCCGCATCGGGCCTCCTCAGCCCCAAGTTAGGCCATAATGTGATCGCTGTCACCATTGTGCCCAGAATCGAGGTCCGCCCAGCAGTCGTCGGGCACGGTGTCGAGCAGCCTACCCGCGACGGCCGCCGCCTCCGGCCTGAACCGCTCGTGCAGCGCGTGGCAGACCCGCTGGGCGTGCTCCGCCGGCCAGTCGCCGGGCAGGTGGCGCAGCGGCAGCCGGGGGTCGGCCCTGATGATCTGCAGCCAGCCGGTCAGCAGCGTCAGCGAGCGGGCGAGGTCGTCGGGGGCCTCGGGCGCGGGGTCGGCCCGGTCCCAGAGGCGCAGGAACTCCCGGTAGCGGCGGCCCAGCCCTTCCAGGTCGTACGCCTCCCGCACCAGCGCCTGCATGTCCGTGGGGCGGCGCGGCTCGGCGGCGAACACCTTGACGTTCGCGCCCAGGTCGGCGCGCAGGTCGTCGATCACCTCCGTCGCGTCCACCTCGCCGGGGGCGATCCAGAGGCCGTTCTGCAGCGGCCCGAAGCCGGACCAGACGAGCCGGGAACGCAGCTCGTGCCGCTGCCGCTGCCACGACTCGGGCAGGGAGAAGCCGATCAGCGTCCAGCGGTCCTCGGCGGCGTCGTTGACGACCCCGCTGTGCCAGATGCGCCGTTCGCCGTCCCTGAGCACCTCGGCGCTGGTGGGCGTGAGCCCGAAGTACATGCGCCGGCCGGAGCGGTGGCGGCGCAGCAGGCCGCGCCGGACCATGCGGGTCAGGGTCGAGCGGGTCGCCTCCTCCGAGATGCCGACCTTGGCGAACGCCTCGATGAAGCTGCGGGAGGAGACGCAGATCCCGCGCCCGTGCACGTGATCCCCCAGGAAGGTGAGCATCACCGACTGAGGCCGCATGGACCCCTCCCCACATCTTGGGCACTCTCTTGACAGCCGTAATGTACCTGCCTACATTCAGGGCCACATCGCAGTCAGGAGGTCCTGAATGCGCAAGTTGCTGCCCGCCCTGGTGGGCGTGGTCCTGGCCGTGGCCGCCTGCGGCTCCGGCGGCTCAGAAGGCTCCGGTGGCGGCGGGGATCCGATCAAGGTCGGGCTCATCGTCTCGCTCACCGGCAACTACACGCCGCTCGGCAGCGAGGACAAGAAGGCCGTCGAGCTCGCGGTCGAGCAGGTCAACGCGCGGGGCGGGCTGCTCGGGCGCAAGGTCGAGCTGGTCACCCGCGACGACAAGACCGCCCCCGACCAGGGCATCGTCGCCTACAACCAGATCAAGGGCGACATCGACGCGCTGATCGGGCCGGTCTTCTCCAACGCGGCGCTCGCGGTCGAGCCGCTCGCGCAGCGCGACAGGATGCCGTACCTGTCGCTCGCGCCCGCGCAGGAGCAGGTCGAGCCGATCAAGTCGTACATCTTCGTCACCCCCGCGCTGTCCAGCATGTACGCCGAGCGCTACCTGCAGTACATCCAGGCCGAGGGCATCAAGACGATCGCCGTCGCCTGGGACTCCAAGAGCGCGTACTCGGTCTCCGGGCACGAGGCGATGACCGCCCTCGCCGGGAAGTACGGCGTCACGATCGCCGTGGACGAGCCGTACGAGACCACGAACTCCGACTTCAGCGCCCTGTTCCAGCACGTGCGCGACTCCCCGGCGGAGGCGCTGGTGTTCTGGGGCTCCGGCGCGCCCGGCGTGACCGCGGCCAAGCAGTACGTCGCCTCCGGGCTCAAGACGCCGCTGTTCCTGACCGCGTCCCAGGCCAGCAAGCTGTGGCTGGAGCCGATGGGCGCCGCGGCCGAGGGCATGACCGTGCAGAGCGCGATCGGCGTCGTCGGCGAGCACCTTCCGGCCGGGCGGCAGAAGCAGGTCATCGAGCAGATGGCGGAGCCGTACCGGCAGAAGCACGGCTATCCGCCGCCGCAGTTCGCCCAGGACGGCTACAGCGCGAGCCTGCTGCTGTTCGAGGCGATCAGGAAGGCGAACACCACCGACAAGGAGAAGGTGCGCCAGGCGCTGGAGTCGATGGACCTGGTCACGCCGAACGGCCGCTTCCGCTACTCCGCCACCGACCACTCCGGGCTCTCCCCCGAGTACATCTCCGTCAACACGGTCAAGAACGGCGCCTTCGTCCCGACCCCGTGGGCGGCGGAGCAACTGGCCAAGACCGTCAGCGCGCTGGGGTAGCGGGTGCTGGCCGTCCAGGGAATCTCCCGTTCCTTCGGGGGCGTCTACGCCGTCCGCGACGTCACCCTCGGCGTCGCGGACGGCGAGGTCTGCGGCGTCATCGGCCCGAACGGCGCCGGCAAGTCCACGCTGTTCAACCTCATCACCGGCCACCTGGCCGCCGAACGGGGCGAGATCTCGTTCCTCGGCCGCCGGGTGGACCGGCTCGCCCCGCACCGGCGGGCACGGCTCGGCATGTCGATCGTCTTCCAGGCGGCCCGCGTCTTCCGCGGCATGACCGTACGCGAGAACGTCATGGTCGGCCTGCACGGCCGCACCTCGGCCGGGTTCGTCGCGGCGGCGCTCCGGCTGCCCCGCCACCGGCGCGACGAACGCGAGATCGCCGCGCGGGCCGACGCCGCGCTGGACCGGGTCGGCCTGGCCGACTGGGCGGACCGGCCCGCCGACCGGCTGCCGATCGGGCAGCAGCGGGCGCTGCAGCTCGCCCGCGCGCTGTGCGCCCGGCCCCGGCTGCTGCTGCTCGACGAGCCCGCCTCCGGGCTGCGCGGCCGGGAGCGCGAGCACCTGGCGGAGCTGGTGGAGGAGCTGCGCGCGGACGGCCTGACGATCCTCCTCGTCGAGCACGACGTGGCGTTCGTGACCCGGCTCGCCGACCGGATCGTGGTGCTCGACCTCGGCCGGGTCATCGCCGACGGCCCGCCCGCCGAGGTCAGGAACGACCCGCTCGTCCTCGCCGCCTACCTGGGGCAGAGCGCATGATGATCGAGGTGAAGGACCTCGTGGTCGCGTACGGCACCGCGACCGCGCTCGACCGCGTCACCCTCAGGGTCGCCGAGGGCGAGATGGTCGCCCTGCTCGGCCCGAACGGGGCCGGCAAGTCCACCCTCGCGAACGCCCTCGCCGGGCTGCTGCGCCCCGCCTCCGGCACGGTCGCGGTCGGCGGCCGGCTCGCGCTGATCCCCGAGGGGCGTCAGCTCTTCCCCGACCTCACGGTCGCCGACAACCTGGCGCTCGGCGGCTGGCGCTCCGGCGACCGCGACCCGTCCGCCGTCTACGACGTGCTCCCCCGGCTGGCCGAGCTGGCGGACCGGCGGGCGGGCGTGCTGTCGGGCGGCGAGCAGCAGATGGTGGCGTTCGGGCGGGCGCTCATGTCCCGGCCCGACGTGCTCGTCGTGGACGAGCTGTCGCTCGGCCTGGCCCCGAACGTGACCGCCGGCCTCGCCAGGCACCTGGCCGAGCTCAACCGCACGCGCGGCCTCGCGGTGCTGCTCATCGAGCAGAACGCCCGGCTGGCGTTCGAGCTGTGCCGGCGGGCGTACGTGCTGGAGTCCGGCCGGGTGGTCACCGAGGGCGACTCGGCCGCGCTCGCCGGCGACCCGCGGGTGGCGGGCGCCTACCTGGGCGGGGCGATCACGTGAGCGCGTTCCTCACCTACCTGCTGAACGGGCTCGCGGTCGGGTGCGCGATCGCGCTCATCGCGAGCGGCCTGGTCGTCATCCACCGGGTGACCGGGGTGGTGAACTTCGCGCAGGGGACGTTCGCGGTGGTGGCGGGGCTGTGCGCGTCCTCGCTGCTCGGGCTCGGCCTCCCGCACGGCGCGAGCGAGCTCGCCGCCGTGCTCGCGGCGGCCGTCGCCGGGCTGCTGACCGGCGTCGCCGCGATCGGGCGGCCGGGGACCACGCCGCTGTCGTCGCTCATCGTCACGCTCGGCGTGGGCGTGCTGGCGTACGCGGTGGAGATCGTGCTCTGGGGCGACCAGCCGCGCTCCGCGCCCGGCCTCGCCGGGTCCGTCACCGTCGCGGGGGCGCGGATCCAGACCCAGCACCTGCTGGTGATCGCGGTGGCGGCGCTGGCCTTCGCCGCGCTCGCGCTGTTCTTCGGCCGGACCTACCTCGGCAAGGCGCTCACCGCCTGCGCCTCCAACCCGTACGCCGCCCGCGTCGTCGGCATCGACGTGCGCCGGATGGGGCTGCTCGCGTTCGCGCTGGGCGGGCTGCTCGGCGGCCTCGCCGGGGTGCTGGTCACGCCGATGCGGCCGATCTCGTTCGACAGCGACGTCACGCTCATCGTCAACGGCTTCGCCGCGGCCGTGTTCGGCGCGCTGACCCGGCCGGTGATCACGCTGGTGGGCGCGCTGCTGCTGGGCGTGGCCGAGACCATGGCCGCCGGCTACGGCTACGGCTCCCATCAGCTGGAGATCGCCCTCGGGCTGATGCTCGTCGTCATGATCGTGCAGGCCGGCCGCCGCCCGGCGATCTCCCAGGAGCCGACATGAGCCTTCGACGGGCCTTCGGGCCGCTGGCCGCCGCCGTCACGCTCGCGCTGCCCGCCGTGCTCGACGACAGCGCCCTCGCCGTGTACGTCCTGCTCGGCCTCGCCGCCATGGTCACGGTCGGGGTGTCGCTGCTCATGGGGTACGCGGGGCAGGTCTCGCTCGGGCAGGGCGCCTTCTACGGGCTGGGCGCGTACACGGCCGCGCTGCTCGCGCTGAACGGCCTGCCGCCACTGCTCGGCCTGCTCGCCGCGCCCGTGGCGGCCGCCGCGTTCGCCCTCGTCGTCGGCCTGCCGCTGCTGCGCCTGCGCGGCCACCACCTGGCCTTCGCCACGCTCGCCATGCAGCTCATCCTCCTCTCGCTCGCCGGGCAGCTCGACTTCACCGGCGGGGACATCGGCCTGCAGGCCATCCCGCCGTTCTCCGCCTGGTCGTTCGAGGCGAGCGGGGTCACCGCGTACGCGTACCTGACGTGGGCCGGGCTGGCGCTGGTCATGCTGGTCACGCGGAACGTCATCGCCTCCCGCCCCGGCCGCGCCCTGCGCGCCCTGGCCACCAGCGAGACCGCCGCCGCCTCGTCCGGCATCCCGGTCGGCCGCTACAAGCTCGCCGTCCTCGCCCTGTCCGCCGCCTTCGCCGGGCTCGCCGGCGGCATCTACTGCTTCTACACCGGGTACGTGGCGCCGGGGTCGTTCCCCGTGCTGATCTCCATCCAGTACATCGTCATGGCGGTCGTCGGCGGGCTCGGCACGATCTGGGGGGCGGTCGTGGGGGCGGCCGCCGTCACGCTCCTCGTCCAGGGGCTGGACCGGCTCGCCAACCTGCCGGGCATGCCGTCGTACGCGCCGGGCGCGCTGTCGTACGCGGTCTACGCCCTCGTCCTGATCGGCGTGGTGCTCTTCCTGCCGAACGGCCTCGTACCGGCGGTCAGAAGACTTTTGTCCAGGGAACGCTCCGTGGAGACCCGCTGACCTGGGACTCCACGTTTCTCGTCATACCGGACGTCTACTAGGTAGTCTTTCGGTATGACTTACGATATGACAACGATCAAAGTTCCCAAGGCGGTGCGCGACCGGCTCAACGCCATCGCCGACGAACGGGGCCGGGGCACCACGCTGGCCGCCGTGCTGACCGACCTGCTCGACCAGCACGAGACCGAGAAGACCCGCGCCCGGCTGGCCTACCAGGAGGTGCTCGCCCAGGCTGAGGAGGACACCGAGGGCATGGCCCGGGCCGAGCGGCAGACCGAGCGGGCGATCCAGATCCTGCGCGCTCGCGAGGCCGGCCGGTGATCCCGTTCGGCTACGTGCTGGACGACACCGTCCTGATCGAGCTGGGCCGCCGCGACCTCGGCCTGCACCAGCTCGTCGTCTCCTTCGACCGCGCCCACGTACGCACCAGCGTGCCGGTCATCGCGTTCGCCGCCGCCGAGGCGGCGCTGTCGCCCGACCAGCGGCTGGTCCTCCGCGGCTTGACCGACATCCTGGAGCACCTGTCCCTGGAGCCGGTCGCGGCGCACACGGAGGCCGTTCGACTGGCCGAGGTGACGGCTCGCATGGAACCACCGGCCGACATGGCAGCCGCCCACGTGATCGCGGTCTCCCAGCACTTGGACTGGCCCGTCCTCACCGCCGACGCGGGCCGCTGGGACACCGTCAAGGCGCACCTGCCGTGGCGGGTCGAACTGGTCGAGGTCGCCGATCTGAACTGATCCGCGCGTCCGAATCCGGGCACCCTCCACTCGGCACCGCCAGACGGCGTCACCAGCCGATGACGAACGGGAAGGACGAGGCGCCTAGCAGGTCACGCCGGAGAAGATGCGCACCGGCTCTTGCGTACTGGGTCCTCGGCGGCTTTCACCCGGGTAGAGCCACACGTCCGGGTATTCGACGTCCCGTGTCTGGACATCGGCGGCGATGAGATCCTGATGGCCGTCGCCGTCCCAGTCCGCGACCCCGCAGAGCCAGCGACCGTACCGCCAGTTCCACCCGTCGCTGAGCTTGGCGGGTTTCTGCCCGCTGAGCCCGCGCACGCTCTCACCGGGGTAGAGCCACAGGATCTCGGTGCCGTCCTGCCAGAGCAGCAGATCCTGGTGACCGTCGTGGTCCCAGTCCGCGACATCTTGCAGGTTGTGGTCCTGGAGACCGGTGCCGATCAGCACCCACCCCGGCGCACTGTGAGCGCGCTTCCCGTTGCCGGGGATCATGTACACGTCCCACGACTTCACGTTCTGGACGATGAGGTCCTGAAAGCCGTCGCGATCCCAATCGGCAAGAGCTCTGAGTGAGTAGCCGACGCCACCGTCGTTGATCTTCACAGGAGGCGTCATCGCCGTCTTGCCGTCGCCGGGATACAGGTAGAACTCATCCCCGTACCGGACGACCAGATCCTGGTGGCCGTCTCCGTCCCAGTCGCCGACCGCGCTCACGATCACGTTCCAGGGCCACCCCCACGCTACGGTGGCGGGCAGCTTGTAACTCCAGCCGCGCGTGCCGATCCCTGGATACACCTGCACTTCCGGCTCGATGGCCCTGCTCGCGATCAGATCCTGATGACCGTCTCCGTCCCAGTCCTCGACGCCTTCCACCCACGAGACGGCTTCGGCGTGTGCGGGATACGGATGGACCAGGACCGTGACCGCGAGAAGGGCGGCCGCCATGACGCGACAGCTCTTCACCAGCCGTAATCGACGCTCGTGCCGCGTACCGCGCTGCCTCATGCGATCAGCCTTTCCGGTTGTCGGCCTCCCCTGCTCGCGATGATGCCACCGGCTGTTCCCGACGGTAAGACGGATCCTCTTGAGGACACGTGAACGCCAGCCCTTTATGGGGCGTCATACACACGACCTACACATCCACCCCTGAAGGACCACAAGTGCGCCTTGTCGCCCCTGTCGCCGCCCTGGTGGCCGCCGCCGTCGCTCTCACGCCGGCGGCTCCCGCCCAGGCCGCCGCCCCCACGGTGAAGATCTCCCGGATCTGGTACGACTCGCCCGGCTCACCGGACTCCGGCGCGAACAGCAGCCTCAACGGCGAGTACGTACAGATCAGGAACACCGGCCGGAGCGCGGTCAACCTCAGCGGCTGGACCGTCCGCGACGAGACGGCCCGAGCGGACCACGTCTACACGTTCGGCACGTTCACCCTCAGGGCCGGCAAGACGGTCACCCTGCGCACCGGCAAGGGCCGCGACACCTCCACCACGCTGTACTGGGGCAGGAGCGGCGGCGGCACCTTCGCCTACATCTGGAACCAGACCAAGGACACCGGGTATCTCCGCAACGCGCGCGGTCAGCTCGTCCACAAGTGCTCGTACAACAGCAGCCGCCACGCCTACAAGAACTGCTGATCGAGGACGACTTGTTCGGCGGCGCTGCGGCGTACTACGCGAAATACCGCCCGGCGTACGGCAGTGCGGCGGTACGTTCACGCGGCGGCTGGTGTGGGACGTAGAGGGGCTGGTCGGGCTGCAGCTTTCCTACTCCTACAGCTCGCCCGGCGTACTCGGCGACCGGCTGCACGTCTTCGTCGAGGCACTGAGGAAGGCGCTGCTCACCGACAATCCGGCAGGCCGGTGGGAGCAGGAGTTGACGACCGAGGTACTGGTTGCCAGGCGGCCGGGATGAAACTGAACGCGGTTCCCGCCAGGAGTCCCGATGCTACCGGCCAGTTGCCCCGTTCACGACGGTCAGACAGAGATCCGGTCGATCCGGACCGCGCGGTCACCCGGGATCACGATCGGGTCGGCCACCTCCACCACCCGGCCGTCCGAGAACATCTGCCGGGTGATGGCGAACACCGGCACACCCGCCCCGATGCCGAGCAGCCCTGCCTCCTCCGGTGTCGGCATCCGCACCGCCGTCTCTTCGACGATGCCGCCGTTCACCTCGATGCCGAGCGAGCGAAGCTGGCCGATGTTGCCGCCAGGCCACGGCTCGTTAGCCGGGTCGGCCACCGGCATTCCCTCGACGTCGGAGGCGAGCAGGCACGAACGGCTCAACTGGCTCGGCGCCCCCAAGGCGTAGAACACGAAGCGCCGCTCCAGCACGCGCGTGCCGGCAGGGACACCGAACAGGCCGGCCAGGCGTTCATCCGCCTCGATCCAGGCGAACGCCTTGTCCAGCCTGTACTGCGACCACGCGATGCCCTGGTCCTTGGTGAACGACGTTCGCGGCTCCGCCTGGGGGCCCTTGTCCGCCAGGTAGCGGTCCATCGAGATCCGGCGTACGGGCGACGACGGTCGGACGAACGTTCCTGACCCGCGCCTGGATTCGATCAGCCCTTCCGTCCGTAGCAGATCCATCGCGCGACGAATGATGATCTCCGAGACCCCGTACTCCTCGGCCATGACGCGGTGAGGCGACAGGCGGCTCCCCGCAGCGAGATCACCTGCCCGGATCTTCTGCCGGAGATGGTCGGCGATGCGTTCGTAGGCGGGTATCCGTTCCGTCACCGCCACCTCCTCGAATCGCCGCTCTTGGTTGAGAAGAGCGTACACGCGCATACAAGTTCGTATACGATTTGCTCAATCACGTATACAGACAGTGATGGAAGCGCCTGGCTCGCTCCACCGCATGCGGTGAAACAACAGGTGATGCAGGGATGGCCGACAGATTCCTTGCCGAGCTGGCGCTCCCGGGCGAACTCGGCTCGGTACGGGTGGCCCGCCACTGCGTCAAGATCGTCCTTACGGCCGCGGGACACCAGGACGTCGCCGATGTGCAGCTCGTGGTCACCGAGCTGGTCGCCAACGCCGTACAGCACTCAATCTCCGGCCTGGCGGGCGGCCTGATCACCCTCGACGTACGAAGCATCGGCGACCAGTTGGCCAGGATCGACGTCATGGACGACGGCGGCCTGACCGTCCCCCATGTCCGCCGTTCCGACATCCTGGACTGCTCAGGACGCGGTCTGCACCTCGTCGCGGAGACGGCGCTGCGCTGGGGCGTGGGCGACAACGCCCTCGGTGGCCGGGTGATCTGGGCCGAGGTTCTCACCGCGGAAAGCGCGCGGGCAGCCGTATCGGACCTTGAGGAGATGTGATGACTGCGGACGAGCAGAGCAGGAGTCCGGCGCGCTGGATCAGCCGGAGCGACCGGCCGCCCAATGGAACGCCCTTCTGATGGGGCACCCGCGCTGGCGTTCCCCGCATCGGGGAAATCACCGGCCTCCTGACCGGGGGCCCTTTCAGAGATGACATGTCCGGGTAACACTGGTGGGCGTGTCACCGGGCCAGGATCATCCGCGCCCGCCCATGCCCCTGCTGCGCGGGCGCGGCGACGAGGAGAGCGTACTGCTGCGGCTGCTGGACGACGCCCGCGACGGGCGGGGCGGAGCCCTGCTGCTGACGGGCGGGGCGGGCATCGGCAAGACGGCGCTGCTCGATCTGGCCGTGGCCCGCGCGACGCCCGATTTCCTGGTGCTGCGGGTGTCCGGCGTGGCGGCGGAGTCGCGGCTGCCGTACGCGGGGCTGCACGGCCTGCTCGGCCCGATCGCCGGAGCGGCGGACGTGCTTCCCGAGGCGCAGGTCCGTGCTCTGCGGGAGGCGCTGGAGTCCGGTACGACGGCTCCCGGCCTCGCACTGCCCGCCGCCGTGCTCGGTCTGCTGACGGCGGTCGCCACAGGCGGTAGCCCTGTGCTCGCTTGCGTGGACGACGTGGACCACCTCGATCCGGTCAGCAGGGACGCGCTCGCGTTCGCGGCCCGTCGCCTCGGCCGGGCGCGCGTCGCCCTCCTGTTCGCCGCCCGATCGCCGTCCGGGCTCGACGGCGTGCCGGTCCGGGCCGTCGAAGGGCTCGGGCAGGAGGCCGTACGGGAGCTGGCCGCCGACCTCACGCCGGAGCGGCGGCTGCCGGAGGATCTGGTCGCGGCGCTCGACGCCGTCGCCCGCGGCAACCCGCTCGCGCTCACCGAGCTCATCGGCTCGCTCACCCCCGACCAGCTCTCCGGGGCCGCCGCCCCTCCCACGACGCTCCCCCGAAGCGGGCGGCTGTGGCGTGAGCACGCCGCGCTGCTCGCCGCCCTCCCCCGCGAGACCCGGCGGCTGCTGCTCCTGATCGCCGCCGATCCCGTCCTCGACGTGGCCACCCTCCTCCGGGCCGCCCGCCCCGCCTGCGCCCTGACCGCGCTCGAACCGGCCGAGCGGGCCGGCGTCCTGCTCGCCACCGGCGACCGGTACGCCTTCCGCGACCCGGCCGTACGCGCCGTGGCCTACGGCGACGCCTCCCTGTCCGAGCGCCGGCACGCCCACCACCTCCTCGCCGCCCTGCTCACCACGCCCCCCGCCCGCCACCATGACCGCCACCATGACCGCCACCATGACCGGCACGGCGACCGCCACGGCGACCGGCACAGCGACCGGCACAGCGACCGGCACAGCGACGACCGGCACGGCGACGACCGGCACGGCGACGACCGGCGCACCGGCCGCCGTCGTGACCGCCGCGCCCGGCTCGACCCGGCCGCGCGCCCCGACGCTCCCGGCGACGCCGCCGGCGCGCGGCTGCGGCGGGCCTGGCACCGGTCGTGGGCGCTGGACGCCCCCGCCGCGCGCCTCGCCGACGACCTGGCCGCCGCCGTGTCCGCCCTGACCGCCGTGGCCGCGCGTCCCCTGGACGACCATCCGGAGCCGTACCTGGCGCTGGAACGCGCCGCCGACCTCACCGCCCACCCCACGCTCAAGGCCGAGCGCCTGGCCGCCGCCGCCCGGCTCGCCTGGACCTCCGGCCGCCCCCAGGCCGCCCGTTCCCTCCTCGCCCGGCTGCGCGCCCTGACCGCCCCCGACCCGGCCGCGCCCGGCGCCGCCCCGCCCGACGAGCTGCGTGGCCGCGTACAGCTCCTGCGCGGCAGCCTGGAGCTGCTCGGCGGTGAGACCGGCAGCGCCCGCGCGGAGCTGCTGGCCGCCGCCGGCCGGCTGCTGGACGGCGACCAGCGCGTCCTCGGCGTCCGCGCCCTGGTCAGGGCCGCCGACGCCAGCTACCGGGCGGGCGACAACAGGGCGTTCATCGCGATCGCCCGCCACGCCGCCGCGCTGCGCCGGACGGACGAGAGCGCCCCGACGGAGCTGATGTTCGAGTATCTGGCGGGCATGGCGGCCACGTTCAGCGGCTCGCACGAGGAGGCCGCGGGCCCGCTCCGGCGCGTGGTCGAGCTGGCCGAGTCCGTACAGGACCCGTCCGTCCTCGTCTGGGCGTGCGTGGCCAGCATGCTGCTCGGCGAGGACGCCATCGCCCACCGCCTGTCGGCCCGCGCCGTCGAGTCCGCCCGCGTCCGCGGCGTCGCCTCCGCGATCCCCCAGCTCCTCGAGTACATGATCTACCCGGACTACTGGACCGGCCGCTACGCCTCGCTCGCCGAGACCGCCGCCCGCGGGCTGCGCCTGGCGCAGGAGACCGGGCAGCTCAACACGGCGGCCCAGCACCTCGCCTGGCTGGCGATCACCGCGGCGGTGGAGGGCGACCAGGAGACCTGCCGGGTACGCGCCGACGCCGCCATCGACCTCGCCGCCGCCCACGACCTCGGCCTCGCGGGCGCGATCGGCAACTGGGCGCTCGCCTACCTCGACCTGGCCGCGGGCCGCCCGGCCGACGCCGCCCAGCGGCTGCGCGCGGAACGCCGCAACAGCCACGTCGTCATCCGCGTCATGGCGACGCCGCACCTGATCGAGGCGTGTGCGCGTACCGGTGACCGCGAGCGGGCGGCGGCGGCGCTGCGCGTGCTCGAACGCTGGGTCGGCAGCACCCGCAGCCCCGACCTGCGCGCCCTCGTGGCCCGCTGCCGCGCGCTGCTCGCCCCGGCGGGCGAGGGCGACGAGCTGTTCCTGGAGGCGCTGGAGCTGCACGGGCAGGGACTGTGCGAGTTCGAGACGGCCCGCACCCGTCTGCTGTACGGGAGCGCCCTGCGCCGCGAGCGCCGCCCCGGCGCCGCCCGCAACCATCTGCACGCCGCCCTGGAGACGTTCGAACGCTACGGCGCCCGCCTGTGGACCGACCAGGCGCGGACCGAGCTGCGCGCCTCCGGCGACACGACCCGCCCCACCGCCGCCGCCCCGGGCACGGCGGCTCCCCTCACCGCCCAGCAGCTCCAGATCGCCCGGATGGTCGCCGGGGGCGCGACCAACAAGGAGATCGCCGAGCAGCTCTTCCTGAGCCGCCGTACCGTCGAGCACCACCTGCGCAACATCTTCAGCCGGCTCGGCGTGCGCTCGCGGGTCGAGCTGACCCGCCTGTTCATTTCCTGAACGTGAACCGGTGATTTCACCGATGCGCGCCTGACTGCCCGTCCCAACAATGGCGAGGTACGGCAGTAACCCCCCACGAGCAGGGAGTATGACGACGTGCAGCACTCCACCCCCCACCGCCGCGCGCGAACGTTGACCAAGCTCACCTCCGCGCTCACCCTCGCACTCACCCTCGTCGCCGGCGGCATCGCGACCGCCGCGCCGGCCCAGGCCGCGAGCCCGTACGAGCGCGGCCCCAACCCCACGGACTCCCTGCTGGAGGCGAGCCGCGGCCCGTTCGCCACCTCCCAGCAGAGCGTCTCCTCGCTCAGCGTCAGCGGCTTCGGCGGCGGCGTGATCTACTACCCGACGGACACCAGCCAGGGGACGTTCGGCGCGATCGCCATCTCCCCCGGCTACACCGCCACCTGGTCCAGTCTGGCCTGGCTCGGCCCGCGGATCGCCTCGCACGGCTTCGTGGTCATCGGCATCGAGACCAACACGATCTACGACCAGCCCGCCAGCCGTGGCCGCCAGCTCCTCGCCGCGCTCGACTACCTGACGCAGCGCAGCTCGACCACGATCCGCAGCCGCATCGACAGCTCGCGGCTGGCGGTGGCCGGGCACTCGATGGGCGGCGGCGGCACCCTCGAAGCCGCGAACGACCGCCCCTCGCTGCAGGCCGCCGTACCGATCGCGCCCTGGAACCTCACCAAGACGTGGAGCGGCATCCGCGTCCCCACCATGATCATCGGCGGCCAGACCGACTCCATCGCCCCGGTCGCCACCCACTCTCAGCCCTTCTACACCAGCATCCCGGCCTCGTCCGAGAAGGCGTACCTGGAGCTGGCCGGCGCCAGCCACTTCTTCCCGCAGACCACGAACACCACCATGGCCAAGTCGATGGTGGCCTGGCTGAAGCGCTGGGTGGACGACGACACCCGCTACGACCCGTTCCTCTGCCCGGCCCCGCGCAGCATCGCCATCTCCGAGTACCGCGACACCTGCCCGAACGGCTGACCCCCTGAGGACGGCGACGGCCGCTCCCGATCAACGGGAGCGGCCGTCGCCGTCAGCCGTCCTTGACGCACCTGGCGACGAGGAAGACCGGGTGCCGGGCGGCGTCCTGGCGTCCGGCGGTCCAGTCCTCGGGCGGCTCGGGCTCGGCGAGGACGTCCAGTCGCAGTCCGTGGCGGCGGAACGTGTTGAGGTAGGTGGACAGCGTCCGGTGGTTGGCGCCGACCTGGCGACGGAGTGAGGAGAGCTCGGCGTCCGCCCGCCACCAGCCCTCGTCGTGGTAGCGGCCCCCTTCGGGCCAGGAACCCGAGACGTGGTGGCCGCCGGGGAAGCAGGGGTGCAGGATCGAGCAGACGAACGTTCCCCCGGGGCGCAGGGCGCGGGCGGCCGCCGTGACGGCGGCGTCGAGGTCGTCGATGTCGGAGAGGCCGAAGTTGCAGGTCACGACGTCGTACGGGGACATGGACAGCCAAGGTTGCTCCGGCGCCGTGACGTCGGCGTGGACGTAGGTGACGCCCAGAGCGGATTCGCGTTCCGCCAGGCGGGCCCTGGCGAGCAGGGCCCCGGAGATGTCCACGCCGGTGACGATGGCGCGGCGGCGGGCCAGTTCGCGGGTGATGCGGCCGTGGCCGCAGGCGAGGTCGAGGATCCGGCGGCCGGCGATCGGCTCCGCGAGGGAGAGCAGGCGGAGAGAGGCCGGGTCGTCGATGCTGTCCGGCCAGCCGGACACGTAGAAGTCGGCGACGGCGTCGTAGCGGGCCGGGCTGGGTGACATGCGTACGACGGTATGTCCGGCTCCGAGGGGCGGGCCAGGGTTGTTCACGCTGGGCAAAGAGTGGTTCATGGCGGGGCACGGATCGGGTCGCGGCGGGGGGGGGGGGGGGGGCGGCGGGAGGAGGATCGCCAGCGGGTCGGGCACGTACGCCACGTTCGCGCGGGGGGACGGGACGGAATGGGCATGCCGGGGATCGCGGCGGTCGTCGCGTTCGCAGTGCTGGGGGCCGGGGGCGGCGACTGGGGTGACCGGACGGGCCGGCCGGGAGCGACGGGCCTGAGCGGCGGCGGTCCGGCCGTAGCCGCTCCCGCGACGACCTCGGCCGCTCCGGTGACGGGCACGGTCGCTCCGGTGACGGGCTCGGCCGCTTCGGTGACGGGCTCGGCCGCTTCGGTGACGGGCTCGGCCGGTCCCTTGGTGGGCTCGACCGCTCCGGCGGCGGGCTCCGCCGTGGGCCGGGACCGGCGTGCTCCCGGTTCCCCTGGCGGTGCGGGCGAGGGAGCGCGGGTGGATCGGCCGGGGCGGGGCGAGTGGCGGTCAGGGGCGCTGGCTGAGTGGCTCGGGCCGAGGTCCGCGGGAGAGCCTGACGAGAGGGACGATCCGTCCCGCGAGCCGGGGCCGGGCGGGCGACAGCCCAGCGGACCACAGCCGGGCGGTCAGCAGCCGGGCGGTCAGCAGACGGGGGAAGCGCGGGGAGCGCAGCCCGGCGGGCCGCAGCCGGGCGGGACAGGGGCTGACGGGACAGGGGCTGAGCGTGAGGTCCGGTTGCGGGTCCGGCAGGAGGCGGTCCCTGGGACGCTGCCGGTCGGTGAGCGGGCCACGCTGCGGGTGACCGTCACCAACGCCGGCCTCGCCGACGCCCAGGACGTCACCGTCACCGACACGCTGGACCCCGCCCTCACCCTGGACGTGGCCGGGCTTCCCGACGGGTGCGCACGCGCGGCCGGCCGGGCCGTCACCTGCGGCGGACCAGGTACGACACTCCTCCCCGGCCAGGACGTGACCTACGACCTGCCGGTCACCGTGGACCCGTCGCTCCAGGACGGCGCCGAGGTCTCCGCCCGCGCCGAGGCCACGGCCTCCCCGGCGGAGGCGGACGGCACGGAGACGGCGGAGGCGGCGGACGCCGCGCTGCTCACCGCCCCGGTACGGGCGTTCGCCGACGTGGAGCTCGTCATGGCCGCCCCGCCCGTGGTGAACGCCGGCGACGTCATCGGCTACCTGCTCACCGTCACGAACCACGGCCCGGCCCGGGCGGCGGGCGTCACGGTACGGAGCCGCGACCGGGGCGCTGGGGCCACGGTCACCGACCGCCCGGCCGCCGAGTGTCCCGGCAGCGGCCGTACCGTGGCCTGTGACCTGGGCGATCTGGCCCCCGGCGAGGTGCGTACGCTCACACTCGCCATCGCCCCCGCCTCCTCCGTCCCGTTCGAGAACTGCGCGACGGTCCGGACGGCGGGCCGCGACCGTGACCTCGCCGACAACCGCTCCTGCGCGTCCACCACCCAGGTGGAGCCCTCGCCCGCTCCCGCGGAGTTCCCGCCCCCGCCCGGCGGCCAGGACCGGCCGCCTGCGGACCGCGGGGAGCCGCCCGCGGAGGCCCCGTACGACGAGCCGGCGCAGCCCGCGAACGAGTCCTTCGCGCCCGCCGCCGAGGACGCCGACGCGAAGGACTCCGGCGGGGAGGGCGACGGCGTGGCGGAGGAGCCGCGGACGGCCGGCGAGGTGGCCGCGTACGGCCTCCCGGTGACGGGCGTGTCGTTGTGGATGCTGGCGCTCGGCGTCCCGCTCCTGCTCGCGGTCGGCCTGCTGGTACGTTTCCTCAGCAGGCGCGAGCGCGCGGGAAGGGCCCGCTGAGGTCGTCAGCGGGTGCGAGGCGGCGCCAGGGCGTCGCGCGTCCACGATCCCAGCACCAGCAGCGTCTTGGTGCCCGTCACGTCCCCGGCCCGGCGCAGCCGGTCGATGACCTGCTGCAGGTGGCCGAGGTCGCGTACGCGGACGTGGATCAGCGCGTCCGGGTCGCCGGCGATCGTGAAGACGGCCACCACCTCCGGCACCTCGGTCGCGGTCCTGACGATCTCGCTGACCGGCGTCGTGCCCGGGTAGCGCAGCTCGGTGAACGCCTCGATGCCCCAGCCGAGTTTGGCGTAGTCGATCTGCACGGTGAAGCCGGTGATGACGCCCAGGTCGCGCAGCCGGTCGACGCGCCGTTTGACGGCGGCGACGGACAGGCCGACCAGCTCGGCCATCTCGGAGAACGTCCTGCGCCCGTCCTCCCTGAGCAGCCGCAGCACATGGTGGTCGATCTCGTCCACCTCAGGCATGCCCGATCCCCTCCCTACGGCGCAAAGATGACCCGCTTCGCGGGCCGGAATCCTCATATTGTTTGCGTCTTGGGCGCACCTTCTCATCTAATACTTGCGCATACCAGCCCGGCTTGCTGTGCTGGGCGTCACAGCGGAACGGTTCAAGCAGGAGGTAGCGCGTGGGCGCGAGCGTGACTCCCACCCCGGTGTCGCTCGACGACAGGTACACGGCGCGGGACGGCCGCGTGCTGATCTCGGGCATCCAGGCCCTGGTCCGACTGACTCTGGAGCAGCGGTGGCTGGACCGGGAGCGCGGGCTGGACACGCGGGCGTTCGTCTCCGGCTACCAGGGCTCGCCGCTGGGGGGCGTGGACCTGGAGATGGGACGGGCCGCGCGTTTCCTGGACGAGGCCGGCGTGGTCTTCCGCCCGGGGCTGAACGAGGAGCTGGCCGCCACGTCCGTGGCCGGCACCCAGCTGCTCGGCCAGGTGCCCGGCCGCCGCCACGAGGGCGTCACCGGCTTCTGGTACGGCAAGAACCCCGGCCTCGACCGCGCCGCCGACGCCCTCCGGCACGCCAACGTGGCGGGCACCGCCCCGCTCGGCGGCGCCGTGGCCTGGATCGGCGACGACCCCGGCTGCAAGTCCTCGACGCTGCCCAGCTCGTGCGAGCCGATGTGCCAGAGCCTGTCGCTGCCGCTGCTCGCGCCCGGCTCGGTCGCGGAGATCGTCGAGTTCGGGCTGCACGCGGTGGCCATGTCCCGCGCGACCGGCCTGTGGACGGGGCTGAAGATCGTCGCGGACATCGCCGACGCCTCGGCCACCGTGGACCTCGGCCCGCTGCGCGCGGGCGTACCGGCGCCGGAGCGCGTACCGGCCAGGCCCTCCCCCCTCCTGCTCGGCCCGGCCGCGCTGGACGCCGAGCACGACATGCTCACCCGCCGCCTCGACCTGGCCCGCGCCTACGCCCGCGAGCACGGGCTCAACCGGGTCATGTCGGGCGCGAACCAGACCCGGCTCGGCATCGTGGCCTCCGGCACCACGTACGCGGTGGTGCTGCGCGCCCTCGCCGACCTCGGCCTGGACGAGCGGGCCAGGGACGACCTGGGGCTGCGGCTGATCCGGCTGGCGATGCCGTTCCCGCTGGCCCACGACGACCTGGCGGCCATGACCGCCGGGCTGGAGCGGGTGCTGGTGGTCGAGGACAAGGTCCCGTTCCTGGAGGGGCAGGTCAAGCAGGCCCTGTACGGCGCCGAGCGCCCTCCGGCGGTCTCCGGCCGCGACCTGCTGACCGCGCGCGGCACGCTGGGCGCCGAGGACGTCGCCGGGGCGATCGCCCAGTGCGTCGGCCCCGACCGCCTGCCCCGGCAGGCCGTCACCGTCCGCAAGGCGGGCCTCGCCGGGACGCGGCTGCCGCTGGTGGCGGCGCGCACGCCGTACTTCTGCTCGGGCTGCCCCCACAACACCTCCACCCGCGCCGCCGACGACACGCTGGTCGGCGTCGGCATCGGCTGCCACGCCATGATCGCTCTGGACGGGCACGGGCGCGGCACCCAGGTCGGCCTCACCCAGATGGGCGGCGAGGGGGCGCAGTGGATCGGGCTGGCGCCGTTCACCGAGGACCGGCACTTCGTGCAGAACCTCGGCGACGGCACCTTCCACCACTCCGGCTCCCTCGCGATCAGGGCCGCCGTGGCGGCCGGGGTGACGATGACGTACAAACTGCTCTACAACGACGCCGTCGCGATGACCGGCGGCCAGCGCGCCGAGGGGCGGCTGGACGTGCCGGCGCTCACGCACGAGCTGGCGCTGGAGGGCGTACGCCGGATCGTGGTCACGACGCCGGAGCCGGAGACGTACAAGGGGGTGCGGCTGGCGGGCATCGCCTCCGTCCGGCACCGCGACGAGCTGGCCGCGGCGGAGCGGGAGCTCGCGGCGCTCGACGGGGTGACGGTGCTCATCCACGACGACCGGTGCGCCGCCGAGGAGCGGCGGCTGCGCAAGCGCGGCAAACTGCCCACACCCACGCGCAAGGTCGTGGTGAACGAGCGGGTCTGCGAGGGCTGCGGCGACTGCGGCGAGGCGTCCACGTGCCTGTCCGTACAGCCCGTCGACACCGAGTACGGCCGCAAGACCCGCATCCACCAGCCGTCCTGCAACTCCGACCTGAGCTGCCTGAAGGGCGACTGCCCGTCGTTCCTGCTGGTGGAGCCGGGGACCCGCCCCGCCGCGGGGAAGACGCCCGCGCCGCCGGTGGAGCCGCCAGAGCCGGACCGGCCCCGCGGCGACGTGCTGATCAGGATGCCGGGCATCGGCGGCACCGGCGTCGTCACCGTCTCGCAGATCCTGCAGATGGCCGCCCACCTCGACGGGCTGCACGCGGCCGGGCTGGAGCAGACGGGCCTGGCGCAGAAGGGCGGGCCGGTGGTGAGCGACGTACGCATCTCCGCGCGCCCGCCCGAGGGCTCGGTGCGCGCCTCGCGCGGCCTCGTGGACGTGCTCATCGGCTTCGACGTGCTGGGCGCGGCCTCCGACGCGAACCTGGCCATGGCCGCCCCCGACCGTACCGCCGCCGTGCTCAACACCGCCGTCGTGCCCACCGCCGCCATGGTGACCGGCCGCATGCCGGTGCCGGGCCACGCCACCGCCGTCGCCCGGGTCCGGCAGGCCGCCCGCGAGGTCTTCTGCCTGGACGCGCACGAGCTGGCCGAGGCGCTGTTCGGCGACCACATGCCGGCGAACCTGCTGCTGCTCGGCGCCGCGTACCAGCGGGGCCTGCTGCCGGTGTCCGCAGAGGCGATCGAACGGGCCGTCACGCTCAACCGGGCCGCGGTCGAGCAGAACCTCGCCGCCTTCCGCTGGGGCCGGGCCGCGGTCGCCGACCCCGAGACCGTCCGCCGGGCGGCGCTGCCGGCCGCCGAGGAGCCCGTGGAGAAGCTGGACGAGGTGGTGGCCGTCCGCGTCGCCGACCTGACCGGCTACCAGAACGCGGCTTACGCCCGCTCGTACGCCGACGAGGTGCGCGGGATCGGCGAGCGGGCCGTCGAGCGCGCCGGCGAGGAGGCGGGCACGGCGATCGCCCTCGCCTACGCCCGCGGGCTGCACAAGCTGATGGCGTACAAGGACGAGTACGAGGTCGCCCGCCTCCACCTCGACCCCGCCGAGCGGGCCAGGCGCGAGCGCGAGTACGGCCCCGACGCGAAGGTGTCAGTGCTGCTGCACCCGCCGGTGCTGCGCGCGATGGGCATGAAGCGCAAGATCGAGCTGAGCCGTTCCGCCCCGGCGCTGTTCCGCGGGCTGCGGGCGGCGCGGGTGCTGCGCGGGACGGCGTTCGACGTGTTCGGGCGGGCCAAGGTCAGGCGCGTCGAGCGCGAACTGGTCGGCGAGTACCGCGAGCTGGTGCGCGCCGCCCTCGACCGGCTCACCCCCGCCACCGCCGCCGCCGTCGCGGAGCTCGCCGCGCTGCCCGAGCTGATCCGCGGGTACGAGGACATCAAGCTGGCCCGCGTCGCCGAGTTCCGCGAGCGCGCCGCCGCCGCACTGGCCCGCCTGGAAGAACCCGCCCCGAGACAGGAGGAAGCGTGACAGTCGAGCGCCTGCTGCCCAACCAGGACGCCGCGGACCTCATCGACCTGACCCGCGAGATCGCCGACAAGGAACTCGCCCGCCGCGTCGACGAGCACGAACGCGCCGAGACCTACCCGGCGGGGCTGTTCGCCACGCTGGGCGAGGCGGGGCTGCTCGGGCTGCCGTACCCGGAGGAGCAGGGCGGCGGCGGCCAGCCGTACGAGGTGTACCTCCAGGTCATCGAGGAGCTGGCGATGCGCTGGGCGGCCGTCGCGGTCGCGACCAGCGTGCACACGCTGGCCTGCTTCCCGGTCGCCACGTACGGCAGCGCCGAGCAGCGGGCGCGATGGCTGCCCGACATGCTGGCCGGGCGGATCATCGGCGGCTACAGCCTGTCGGAGCCACAGGCCGGCTCGGACGCCGGCGCGCTCGCCTGCAAGGCTGAACGCGTCCCGGACGGCTACCGGGTGACGGGCAACAAGGCGTGGATCACGCACGGCGGGATCGCCGACTTCTACGCGCTGTTCGCCCGCACCGGGACGGGCTCGCGTGGCATCTCCTGCTTCCTCGCGCCCGGCCGCGCCGACGGCCTGACGTTCGGGCGGCCCGAGGAGAAGATGGGCCTGCACGCCGTACCGACCACCGCCGCCCACTACGACGGCGTGCTCCTGGAGCCCGACCGGCTGATCGGCGAGGAGGGTCAGGGGCTGCAGATCGCCTTCAGCGCCCTCGACTCCGGCCGGCTCGGCATCGCCGCCTGCGCGACCGGCCTGGCCCAGGCCGCCCTCGACGAGGCCGTCGCCTACGCCAAGGAGCGGCGCACGTTCGGCAAGAAGATCATCGACCATCAGGGCCTGGGCTTCCTGCTCGCCGACATGGCGGCCGGCGTGGACAGCGCGCGGGCCACATACCTGGACGCCGCCCGCCGCCGCGACGCCGGCCTCCCGTACAGCCGCCAGGCGAGCGTCGCCAAACTGGTCGCCACGGACACGGCGATGAAGGTGACGACGGACGCGGTCCAGGTGTTCGGCGGGTACGGGTACACGCGGGAGTTCCGGGTCGAGCGGTACATGCGCGAGGCCAAGATCATGCAGATCTTCGAGGGCACCAACCAGATCCAGCGCCTGGTGATCAGCCGGCACTTGGCCAAGTAGCCCCTGCCATACGAGAACCCTCCTTGCGGAGCTCGACGTCGTGGGCCAGGAAGGGCGCGAACTCCGTCCAACGGTCTCCCACAGGCGCACGATCGCCGGATACGTGGTCACAGCGCGATGCGGACGGTCTTGACCTGGGTGTAGGTGTCGAGTCCTTCGAGGCCGCCTTCGCGGCCCAGGCCGGACTGCTTGTAACCGCCGAAGGGGAGGTTGCCGGTGCTCATCTCGGCCCAGGTGTTGATCCAGACGGTGCCGGCCTCGATGGCTGCGGCCATGCGGTGTGCGGTGGTGAGGTTGGTGGTCCAGACGGAGGCGGCCAGTCCGTAGTCGGTGTCGTTGGCCTGGGCGATGGCGTCGTCGATGCCGGTGAAGGTGGTGATCACGCCGACGGGGCCGAAGATCTCCTCGCGGACGACGCGCATGCCGGGGCGGACGTCGTCGAGGAGGGTGGGGGCGAAGAAGTATCCGTGGTCACCGAAGCGCCCGCCGCCGGTCACCACGTTCGCGCCCTCCTCGCGGGCGATGTCGAGGTAGGAGCTGACGCGGTCGAACTGCGCCTTGGTGGAGAGCGGTCCCACCAGCGTGCCCTGGGTCAGCGGGTCGCCCGGGGTGAACGCCTCCATCGTCTTCAGCAGCTTCTCGACGAACTCCTCGCGGATGCTCTCCTCGACGAACACCCGTGATCCGGCGACGCAGGCCTGTCCCGCGTTACCCAGGAAGCCGGCCGCCACGCCGCGGACCGCGACGTCAAGGTCGGCGTCGGCGAAGACGACCGACGGCGACTTGCCACCCAGTTCGAGCGTTGTGCGCTTGAGCGTGTCGGTGGCCTGGCGCTGGACCAGCTTGCCGGTCGCGGTCGATCCGGTGAAGGCGATCTTCGCGACACCGGGGTGCGCGACCAGCGCCTGGCCCGCCTCGGCGCCCAGGCCGGTGACGACGTTCACGACGCCGGCCGGCAGGTCGGTGCCGGCCAGCAGTTCGGCCAGGCGCAGCGTGCTGAGCGAGGCGGTCTCGGCCGGTTTGAGCACGACGGTGTTACCGGCGGCCAGGGCCGGGGCGAGCTTGCCGGGCAGTTGGCCCATCGGTCCGTTCCAGCCCCAGATGATGCCGACGACGCCGAGGGGCTCCTTGCGGGTGTAGGCCATGCGGTCCTTGCCCGCGGGAACACTCACGCCGGACAGCTTGGTAGGCCAGCCCGCGTAGTAGCGGAAGACCTCACTCGCCTCGGCCAGCATGTGTGCGGTCAGCATGCGGGGTGCGCCCATGTTGACCGAGTCGATGGTGGCCAGTTCGTCGGCGTGCTCCTCGATGACGTCGGCGATCTGGTGGAGGATCCGGCCGCGCCGGTCGGGGCTCATGTCCGCCCAGCCGGGATCGGTGAACGCCGCGCGCGCCGCCTTCACCGCGGCGTCGACGTCGGCTGCCTCGCCGCGCGGCACGCTGGCCAGCGTCTCCTCGGTGGCCGGGTCGGTGTTCGGCAGCGTTCGTCCGGAGACTGCGGCGACCTGCCGGCCTCCGATCCACATCATCCGCTCCCCGGCCCGTACGAACGCGGGGATGTCGCGGCGGGCAATGTCGGCGACGGGCGGGACGCTCACCGTTGCGGTCATGGTCGTTCCTCTCCTGGTGTCCTGATCAGCAGATTCGTCCTAATCGGATTGCCTGTCCGGTTAACGTAACGGACAGACTATCCGTTTGCAAGAGGAAGTGAGAAGGGTATCCGGTACGCTGAGGTTCTGGACGCCGAAGGAAGGAGCATCCGCCGTGAGCGATGAGCCCGCCCCTGCCCGACGTGCCGACGCCGAGCGCAACCGGTCGAAGATCATCGCGGTCGCCCGCGAAGCCTTCGCCGAACCCGGTGCCGCACCGTCGATGGCCGAGATCGCCCGACGTGCCGGCGTCGGCATGGCCACGCTCTATCGCAACTTCCCCGGCAGACTCGAACTGGTTGAGGAACTCTTCCGTCACACCGTCGACGACATGTGCCGAGCCGCAGAATCCGTCAGTGGCGACACGCCCGGCGAGGCCTTCTTCGCCTGGCTCATGCGCTTCCACGCCATCGGCGCCCGCAAAGGACCTCTCGCCTCCGTCCTCCTCTCCGAATCCGCCAACGGCACCCCCATGCTCCGCGCCAGCCGCTCCCGCACCATCGCGGCCGGCGAACCCCTTTTCCGCGCCGCGCAACACAGCGGGGAAGTACGCGACGACGTCTCTCTCGGACAGATCCTCGACGGCCTCGTCGCGCTCGCCGGCATCGACAACGGCCCGGACTTCCCCGGCGCCCTGATCCGCATCCTGCTCGACGGTCTGCGTCCGAATCCGCACACCACGGGCGGATCGCCGACTGCCGGTGAAGGCGTGGACATCCCCACGACCACAAGAAGGAGCGGGTGATTGGCGTCCGTCTCCCCGTAAGACCGAGCGCTGCCGCCGGAAGCTCGGGCGCGCCCGCGAGCCCTCATCGGTGCAGGTCAGAGCAGCTCTCCGGTCGCTCGATCAAGTCCCGGGAGAGGCTGCCTCGTGAAAGCCCGAGGCTGGAGTACGGCTGACCGAGGCTCAGCGGGTTACGGCGAGGCTGCCCGCCGCAGGAGCCGCCACCTGGCCAGGTAGCCTCTGACGTGTTCGGCCCCCTTGCTCATCAGGTGTGTTCTCCGGCCTGGCCCTTCTTGAGGTCGTCGAGGCCTCGCCGGCAGACGGCCAGCTGGATGTTCTCGCTGAGGGCGTTGGCGAGAACCACGCTGGCGACGATCGGATCATGGCAGGGCGGGGTTCCGTGCTGGCTGCAGCCGCCTTTCGCGGCCGTACTGGCTGGGTTCTTGTACCAGCTCGAAGGCTGGGGGGCGAGGATCTCCACGATGGTCGATCTCATGGCTCTCAACGTAGAAAGCCGCGTCGTCCGTAGCAAGCCCGGGGAGTGGGGTTGGGTCGGGGCTGTTTTGGGTGGTTCGGTCGTTCTGGGGGCGGTTGGGTGGCATCGTGGGCGTATGACGCGGGATCTGGTTCGGGGTGGCTGGGTCGGGCTGGTGGTCGGGGCCGGGGTCGGGTATCCGGTGTCGAGGCTGTACGAGGAGGACATCGAGACGTACACCGTCCTGCCTCTGGTGGTCGTGGCCGTGGCGGTGGTGGGGTCCGTCGGGGTGTGGCTGGCCGTGCGGATGAGGATCTCGCGGCCGGTTCGTGGGGCGATGCTCGCGGCCGTGTTGCTGGTGGTGGCGAAGAACGCGGTGGAGCTGGCCGTGCCGAGCCCGGGTCCTTGGCCGGCGTTCGGCGGGTTCGTCGTGCTGGCGGTCGTGAGTTGTGCGGGCGGCGCCGCGCTGGCGGGTACGGCGGCGCTCCTGCCGCGGGTCGTCGCGGCCGTGGCGGTGTGCGGGTGCGTGGTCACGACGGCGACCGTCGAGCACCGGCGTGTGGAGGCATCGGGGCAGCGGCTGCGCGCGGACCTCGTCGCGGCCTACGAGAAGTCGCTCCCGCTGGTGGTGCCGGCGGTGGTGCCGGGGCGCGTGCTGGTGGACGTGGGGGCCATCGACGACGAGGTCCTGACGCTCGGCTACGCGAGGGACGAAGGGGACGAGCCCGACGTGTTCGTCCAGGTCAGCGGCGGCGGGGATCCGCGGGAGGCGTGCGCGGCGTGGGAGCCGCGCTTCGGGCCCTGCGAGCGGGCGGCGGCGGATCGATGGCTGACGAAGAAGAAGACGGGTGGCAGGCAGGTGATGGTCGCCGGGGTGGACGGGCGGCTGGTGCAGGTCGACTCGGACGCGCTCAGCCGTGAGGAGGCTCTGGCCGTCGCCGGCGGCGGGCTGCGCGCGGTCAGTGCGGAGTATCTCGTCGAGCTCGAACTCCGGGACGGTCGGTGAGGTGCGCGCGGTCAGCCCGGGGTGGGCGACGGGTCGTACGGGGGGAGGTTGAAGCGGGTGCGGATGGCCTGCTGGACGGTCACCTTGTCGGCGCGGGCGTCCACCGTCATGACGTACTCCTTGCGCCGGAACAGCTCCAGCACCGGGTCCGTCTTCTCGTGGTAGTCGCGTAGCCGGCGCGCCAGCGCGTCCGGCGTGTCGTCCGCCCGGGTGACGAGTTCGCCGCCGCATACGTCGCACCGCCCCTCGACCTCGGGCCGGTGGGCGATGAGGTTGTAGTCCATGCCGCAGCGGGAGCAGAGCCGGCGGGCGAGCACGCGGCGGCGTACCTCGTCGTCGGGCAGGTCGAGGTGGATGACGCCGTCGATGTCGTAGCTCTCCAGGAAGAACTCCGCCTGGCGGCGGTTGCGCGGGAAGCCGTCGATGACGAAGCCGAAGTTCCAGTCGTGGAGCTGGAGCCGGTCGCGTACGACGGACTCCACCAGGTCGTCCCCCACCAGCTCGCCGGCCGCGACCAGGCGGCGGACCTGGGCGCCGAGCTTGGTGTGGTTCTTGACGTGCCAGCGGAAGACGTCGCCGACGCTGATGTGCGTCAGGTCGAGGTCGTTCGCCAGCAACGCGGCCTGGGTGCCCTTGCCGCTGCCCTGCACACCCATGATCACGTACTTGCGCATGGCTCATGACCCTACGCGGCGGTGCGCGGCGATACGTAGATTTCCGGATGACCGGCGGGCGGCGCGTGCCTAGTGTCGGGCCGACCGTACGCCTCCCGAGAAGGTGGGTACATGCGCGCGCTGACCGTGGTCCTGTCGTCCCTCCTCGTGGTGACGACCTTCGCCCCGCCCGCGACCGCGAAACCGGCCGCGGCCGGCCAGACCGACGTCGTCTTCCAGCGGGCCGACTTCACCGCCGGCACGGCCGAGGGCACCGCCGCGGGCGACGGGCTGTCGTTCGCCTCGCCCGCCGGCACCACCGCCTACACCGACGCCCTCGGCACCAAGACCTGGGAGTACGCCCGCTGGACCGGCCCCGAGCGGGCCATCGGCTTCCCCGCCACGGAGCTGATCGCGTCCTGGACCGCCGACCTGCCGCCGGGGAGCTGGCTCCAGGTCGAGGCCCGCGCCAGGAACGCCGAGGGGCTGACCAAGTGGTACTCCCTCGGCCGCTGGGCCTACGCCGAGGGTGACATCCGCCGCACGTCCGTGTCGGGCCAGGGCGACGACGACGCCACCGTGGCCGTGGACACGCTGGTCGCGGCGGCGGGCAAGCAGATGAGCGGCTACCAGCTCCGGCTGACGCTCTACCGGACGCCCGGCTCGTCGCTCACGCCGCGGGTGCGCACGTCCGGGGCGATGGCGTCCAACGTGCCCCAGCGCAAGACGGTGCCGGTCAGCCCCGGCGGCGGCGCGTGGGGCGTCGAGCTCGACGTGCCGCGCCGCTCCCAGAACGTCCACGTCGGCCACTACCCCGAATGGGACGGCGGCGGCGAGGCGTGGTGCAGCCCGACCTCCACCACGATGGTGCTCGGCTACTGGGGCAAGTGGCCGAGCGCGCAGGACACCGCGTGGGTGGACCCGTCCGACCCCGACCCCGAGGTCGACTACGCGGCCCGCTACACCTACGACCACGCCTACCAAGGCGCGGGCAACTGGCCGTTCAACACCGCCTACGCCGGCCGCTACGGCCTGGACGGCTTCGTCACCCGGCTGCGTACGCTGACCGAGCTGGAGCGGCTCGTCAAGGCGGGGGTGCCGGTCATCACCTCGCAGTCGTTCAAGAAGAGCGAGCTGCCCGGCGCCGGTTACGGCACCAACGGCCACCTCATGGTGATCGTCGGCTTCACCGCGACCGGCGACGTCATCGCCAACGACCCGGCCTCCTCCAGCAACGCGGCGGTGCGGCACGTCTACCCGCGCGCCGACTTCGAGAACGTGTGGCTGCGCAGCTCCAGCAGCGGCGGCATCGCGTACGTCATCCACCCGGCGGGCCACGCCCTGCCCGCCACGACGCCGGGTCTGCCCGCCAACTGGTGAGCCGACCCGGGAGAGGTCGAGGGGCCCGTCCGCCGGGCCCATCCTCCGGGCCCATCCTCCGGGCCCCTCGAACGGCCCCTCGACGCGGACCGGAGACTTCCGTACCCTTACAGCCCTCAGTGGCCACCCCGACCACCGCCGTGGAGCTCCGGATGAAAGAGGACGATTCCGCGAATCTGGACAGGACTCGCGTGGTGCGGTCCCGGTGGAACGGTCCACCACTGCTGCTCGCCGGCGACGGGGCGAGGGCCGTGGTGGCGGGCACCGGGGCGCACCGGCCGGCCTCGCGGCTGCCGGTGGCCCCCGCCGTTCCCGCCACGGTCGGCGACCTCGGGCGGTGCCTGGTCGAGCGGGCCGGGCTCGCGCCCGCCCACCTCACCGTGCTGGTCGACCCCGTCGCCCCCGCCGCTCTCGGCGAGGCGCTGGAGCGGGCCGCTCGGGAGGCGACCTCGGTCCTGCTGTTCCACTACTCGGGGCACGGCGTCTTCGCCCCGGACGGCGAGCTGCACCTGGCCACGCGCGCCACCGTGGACCTCGGGCAGGGCGTGCCCGGCCATCAGGCGCTGCCCTTCGGCGTGGTACGCCAGGTGCTGGCGGGCTCGGCGGCCGAGCTGGCCGTCGTGGTGCTCGACTGCTGCTTCACCGGGGAGGGGCGTCCGGTGCCCGCCAGGGCGATGGACCGGGTGTTCGAGGGGATGGGGCGGGCGGCGTACGTGCTGGCCTCGGCGAGCAGGGACGCGAACGGGTGGGCGCTGCCCGGCGTACGGCACACCGCGCTCGGCGGGGCGCTGCTGCGGCTGCTGACCGAGGGCGACCCGGACGGGCCGGCCGCGTTCACCCTCGACCACGTCCACCACAGGCTGGCCCGCGTGCTGCCCGCCGCGGGCTTTCCCCGGCCGCGCCGGGCCGTGGCGGGGAACGCGGGGAACGCGGGCGCTTCTGCTCCCCTCGCTCCCAACCCGGCCCATCGGCCCGCGCCGGCGATGCCCGTGCCCGCTGCCGCCGCCGGTGAGGCGACCGGCCCGTATCGGGGGCTGGCGGCGTACGGAGTGGAGCACGCGGAGCTGTTCTTCGGGCGCGAGGCGCTGGTGCGGTCGCTGACGGAGCGGGTGCGCGCGGCGGATGGCGAGCCGGTCGTGGTGACCGGGCCGTCCGGGTGCGGGAAGTCGTCGGTGGTGCGGGCCGGGCTCGTCCCGGCGTTCCTGGCGTCGCGGCCCCCGGGCGGGGAGGCGGCGGGCGTCGTCGTGCTCGCGCCCGGCGGCGACCCGCTCGGCGCGCTGGCCCGCGAGCTGGCCGCGCTCGGCGGCGGCGATCCGGTACGGCTGCGCGCGGTCATCGAGTCCGATCCCGGCGCGGCGGCGCGCGCCCTGCCGCCCGGGCCGGTGCTGGTGGTCGTGGACCCGTTCGAGGAGGTGTTCACCGAGTGCGCCGATCCGGCCGCGCGGCGGCGGTTCGTGACGGCGCTGGGCGAGCTGGCGCGGGCGGCGGCCGTGGTGGTCTCGGTGCGGGGCGAGCACTTCGGGGCGTGCGCGGCGTACCCGGAGCTGGTGGCGGCGCTGCGGCGGCCGGAGGTCGTGCCGCCGCCCGGCGAGGCCGAGCTGCGCGCCATGATCGAGGAGCCGGCGGCGCGCTGCGGGCTCCGGCTGGAGGCCGGGCTGGCGGACCTGGTGCTGGAGGAGCTGCGGGCGCGCGAGCCTGAGCTCGAACGGTCGGGCGGCGTTCTGCCGCTGCTGTCCCACGCCCTGTTCGCGACCTGGGAACGGCGCTCAGGGGACGTGCTCGCCATGGCCGACTACCGGGCCGCCGGCGGGGTCGCGGGAGCGGTGGCGGCCGGCGCGGAGGAGGCGCTGCGGGCGCTCGGGCCGGAGTTCGAGGCGATGGCGCGTGAGCTGCTGCTGCGGATGGTGCGTACGGACGGGGCCGCCGGCGCCGCCGGTCGCCGCGTGCCCCTCGCCGCGCTGACGGAGAGCGGGTCCTGGTCCGGCTCCGGGGAGGCGGCGTCCGTACGGGCGCAGGTGCTCGCCGGGCTGGCCCGTTCGCGCCTGGTCACGGTGCACGACGGGGAGGCGGGGCTGGTGCACGACACGCTCATCCGCGCCTGGCCCCGGCTCGGCGGGTGGGTGGACGCCGAGCGCGCCGCCGCGCTCGTCCGGCGGCGGCTCGCCGAGGACGCGCGGCGCTGGGACCGTGAGGGGCGCGACCCTGCCCACCTGTACGCCGACACCCGCCTCGCCGCCGCCGTCGCCCTCACCGAGGCCCCGCCCCGGCCCGCCCAGCTCTCACCGCGAAGCACCGCGCAGGTGCAGGGGGACGGCGGCGGGGGGCTTCCCGCCGTGGGGTCGATGACGGTGCACGGCAAGCTGGTCGCCGCGGGCCGCCCCCCGGCCGCGCCCCCCGGCCAGGGCGGCCCGAATGCGGCGGGCGCCGGACCTGCCGGCGCCGGACTGGCGGGTGACGGACTGGCGGGCGTTGAGCGGGCGTTTCTGGTGGCGTCCGGGCGGCGGCAGCGGCGGCGGGCGGCGGCCGGCCGGGCCGTGATCGCCGGGCTCTGCGTGCTCGTGCTGGCCGCGGCCACGGGCGCGGTGCTGCAGTGGCGGGCGGCGGGGCAGGCGGCGCGGGAGGCGCGGCAGGTCGCCGCGCAGCGGGACGCGGCGTTGTCCCGTCAGGTCGCCGCCTCCGCCACCGCCCTGCCGGACGGGGCGCTGGCGGCGCAGCTCGCGCTCGCCGCCTACCGCGTCTCGGCCACGCCGGAGGCGAGGGGCGCGCTGCTCGGCGCGCTGTCGCGGCCGATCCCGTCGCGGCTGCTCGGCCACACGGGGCCGGTGGAGCGGGTGGCGTACCGGCCGGACGGCCGGGTGCTGGTCACGGTGTCCGGCGACCGGACGGCCCGCCTGTGGGACGTCGCCGACCCGCTGCGTCCGAAGGGCGCGGGCGTCGTCACGGGCCACGCGGCGGGCCTGACGGCGGCGGCGTTCAGCCAGGACGGGAAGGTGCTCGCGACGTCCTCCTCCGACGGCACGGCCCGCCTGTGGGACGCGGCCACCCCGGCGAAGCCGAAGCCGCTGGCGACCATCAGGGGTCACCAGGGGCCGGTGCTGGCGGTCGCGGCGGCCCCCAAGGGCGGTCTGCTCGCCACCGCGGGCGCGGACCGCACCGTACGCCTGTGGGACGTGGCCGCTCCCCAGGCCCCCAAGGCGGTGGCCGCGCTGAAGCAGGCGAGCGAGCCCGCCGACGTGGCCTTCAGCCCGGACGGCCGGATGATCGCCGTCACCTCCGCCACCGGTGTCACGCTGCTGGACCTGCTCACGCCCGCCACCCCGGCGAACCTGGCCGCGTTCTCGTCCCCGGACGGCGGCGCGGTGCGCAGCGTCGCCTTCAGCCCCGACGGCCGGAGCCTCGCCACCGCCTCCGCGACGGGCGCGCTGCACCTGTGGAACATCACGGCGGCCAAGCTGACCGGCACCGCCGCCGGCTCCGGCGTCCCCGTGGAGGACGTGGCGTTCAGCCCGGACGGGGACGTGCTCGCCGCGGCCTCCGCCGACGGGGCCACCCGCCTGTGGGACGTGGCGACGCCGGGCGACCCGCAGCCGGCCGCCCTCCTCACCGCGCCGGCGGGCACAGCGAGGGGCACGGGGGGCGTCGCGTTCAGCCCGGACGGCCGGACGCTGGCGGCGGCGTCGGGGACGGACGGCGTGACCCGGCTGTGGAACGTCGCCGATCCGGCCCGGGTCGCCGCCCGCGCCCGGCTGGGCCGCCACACCGCGCGGGTGAACGCCCTGGCGTTCGCCAAGGGGGGCGGCACGCTCGCCACCGTCTCCGACGACAGAACGGTGAAGCTGTGGGACGCCGGCGACCCGGCCGCCGCGACGCCCGTCTCCACGTTGCGCGGGCACACCGGCGCCGTCGTCGGGGTGGCGTTCAGCCCGGACGACCGGTACGTGGTCTCGGCCGCGCTCGACGGCACGGCCCGGCTGTGGGAGGTGGCGCGGCCGGCGAACCCGAAGTTCGTCGCGACGATGCAGGGGCCCGCGTCGGGGCTGCGGTCGGTGGCGTACTCCCCCGGCGGGAAGGTGGTGGCGGCGATCGGCGGGGACGGCAGGACGCAGCTCTGGGACGTGTCCACGCCGGCGGCTCCCCGGCGGGTGGCGACGCCCGGCGCGGTGGACGGCCGGCTGGACGCGCTCGCGTTCCGCCCGGACGGGAAGGTGCTGGCGACCGGGTCGGGCACGGCGTCCGTACGCCTGTGGGAGGTGTCGAAGCCGGCCGCGCCGCGCCTGCTCGCCGACGTGGCCGCGCAGCCGGGTGGCGTGCTGGGCCTGCGGTTCAGCCCCGACGGCCGGACGCTCGCGACGACCGGCGCGGACGGCGCCGCCGCCCTGTGGGACGTCGCCGCCCCGGAGCGGCCGAGGCGGCTGGCGCTGCTGCGCGGGCCCACCGGCCCGGTGACCGCGGCGGTGTTCGGCGCGGACGGCCGGACGCTGGTGACGGCCTCCCGCGACCGCACGCTGCGGGTGTGGAACGTGGCCGACCGGGCCCGCCCGTCCCTGTGGGCGGTGCTGGCGGGGCCCGAGCCGGTGGACGACGTGGCGGCGGCCCCGGACGGCCTGACGCTGGCCGCCACGTCGGGCGTGGCGGCCCAGCTCTGGGGCCTCGACGCCGAGCAGGCCACCGCGACGGTGTGCGAGCGCGCGGGCGCGGCGGTCACCCGCGAGGAGTGGGCGCAGTACGTCCCCGGCCGCCCCTACGCCCTCCCCTGCCCGGCGACGAGCTAGGGGTCAGGTCAGCTTCAGCACCCCCCCAGTGGCTGGTGTCGAGGTAGCTCCGGCCGGTGGCGTCGTTCCAGGTGACGGCGGCGGTGCGGGCCGCGCCGGTGGCGTCGTTGACCTGCACGTCGAAGCCGAGCAGGGCGCCCGGCCGCAGCGGCGCGGTCGGCAGCGCGACGGCGGCCTCGACGACGTACCCGCCGGGGACGGTGCGGGTCACGGCCCTGAGGTTGTCCTTGACGCCGGCCGCGTCGAAGGTGCCGCCGACGGTGAGCCGGCCGGAGAAGCTGATCCGGTACTGCCCGTCGTCGTCGGTGTAGCCCTTGGTCTTGCCGTTGCCGGGGTCGACGAAGATCTCGACGGAGTCCTGCTCCCAGGCGTTCGGCGACTCCTCGCTGAGCACGGGGTCGGTGACCTGGGCGAGCACGTACAGCGTGGATCCGTGCCACAGCGACCGTACGGTGGCGCTCGCCCCGGACGTGCCCTGGATCCAGGTGCCGGTGCGGATCTCGGGCGCGGCCCGCCAGGCCGGGTCCGCGACGCCGTCGAGGACGGGGGCGCGGTGGGCGGCGGTGGTGAGCTTCACGGCGGGCGCGGGGGTGACCTTGCCGGTCCAGGAGACGGCGGTGCCGCCGTCGCGTACGGTGACGTCCACGTCCGTGCCCTTGGGGACCAGGGCCTCGACGCGGTAGCCGGTGGGGGTGGGCCGGGCCGCGGCCCTGTGCCCGCCCTGCCGGGTGACGGTCCTGGCGACGCCGTCCACGGTGAACGTCACCCGGTCGCCGGCGGAGACGCTGCGGTCGGCGACCTCGGCGAGCACGTACATGCCGGCGGCCGTGGTGCGGGCCTGGAAGCCGGCCGACACCTCGCCCACGCGCGCGATCGGGGCGTCCGGCAGCAGGTCCCACTGCTGGTCGCGCTTGCCGTCGAGGACCACCTCCCCGGCCGGCGCCTCCAGGCGGCGCACCCGGGGCGGCAGCTTCGACGGGTCGGCCACGCCCCAGTAGGCGGGCTTGGCCTGGAGGTCCCGGTCGAACAGCAGGGGCGCGTTCAGCCGGGTGATCGGCCAGGTGTTGAGCCAGCTCACGTCGTCGGACTCGCCCCAGACGGTGACGGAGGTGAGGTGCGCGGCCTGCCGGCGGAAGACGTCGAACAGCTCCTTGTAGCGGTGGCCCTGCTCGGCGATCAGCTCGTCGGGGATGGTGGGGTAGGAGGAGACGAAGTCGGTGTAGACGCTGACGTCGAGCTCGGTGACCTGCTGCTCGACGCCGAGCGTGGCGAAGCGCTCGATGGTGTCCTCGACGGAGGAGGCGGGCGGCTGCTCGATGTTGAGGTGGAGCTGGTGGCCGACGCCGTGGATCGGCACGCCCTCGGCCCTGAGCCGCTTGACCAGCGCGTACAGGGCCTCGCGCTTGCGCGGGAACTCGGTGTTGTAGTCGTTGATGAAGAGCCTGGCGTCCGGGTCGGCCTCGTGGGCGACGCGGAAGGCGGTGCGGATGAAGTCGAGGCCGGTGATCTCGTACCAGGGCGAGCGGCGCAGGCCGTCGGGCTGGTTCTCGTCCACGACCTCGTTGACGACGTCCCAGGCCGCGATCCTGCCCTTGTAGCGGGTGACGAGGGTGCGGACGTGGTTCTCCAGGCGGGTCAGCAGGGTCTGCTTGTCGGCTCCCTCGAACACCCAGGACGGGGTCTGGCTGTGCCAGGCGAGGGTGTGGCCGCGGATCGTCATGCCGTGGCGCTCGCCGAAGGCCACGAGGTCGTCGGCGTCGGCGAAGGCGTACTCGCCCTCGCGGGGCTCGGTGGCGTCCCACTTCAGCTCGTTGCCGGGGGTGATGCCGTTGAAGTGCCTGGCCAGCAGCTCGCCGTGGACGCCGAAGGTGTCGGGGCGGGTGAGCGCGGAGCCGAGGGTGAAGGGCACGCGGTCCTTGAGCGCCGGGATGTCGGTCTGGATCGGCTTGGGCGGGAGGTAGGTCAGCGCGAAGTCGTCGAGGTGGAAGGGGAACGTGCCGGTGTCGGACTCGAGGTAGACGCTGAGGAAGTCCACGTCACGCGACAGCGTGTACGTGCCCGCGAGCCGTACCCACTCCCCCGCGGGCACGTCCGTGGGCGGCACGATCTGCTCGTAGCTGGGTGTGCCTGCGGCGCGCCGCTCGATCGACAGCCCGAGCCGGCCGGAGTCCGCGCCGGCGCCGAGCCTGACCCACGCCGACAGCTGGTATCTGTCGCCCTTGCCGAGGCGGCCGAGGACGTTGAGCGCCGGGCCGTCCCAGGAGGCGGAGCGGCCGGTGACGGCGAGGCTCCTGGCGCCGCCGTGGGCGGCCTCGGTGGTGGCGGCGAGGACGGCGGAGGCACGCGGCGACCAGTCCTGCGTGGTGCCGTCCTCGAAGTCGGCGGCGACCGGCTCGCGGGTGGGGTCGCCCTGGGGGGCGAGCACGACGTCGTCGAGGTGGTAGCTGCCGGCGGCGTCGTCGCTCTCGGCGTAGAGCTGCAGGTCCGTGGAGTCGGCGGTGAACAGGTACGTGCCCGCCAGGCGGACCCACGCGCCGTCGGTGACGGTGGCCGCGGCGACCCGTTCGTACGTGGTCTCGCCCCCGGCCGGGGTGCGCTGCACGGTGAGCGCGATCGTCGCGGCCGGCTGCCCGGCGGCGAGCCGGGCGTGGGCGCTGACCCGGTAGGTGACGCCCTTGACGAACGGCGCGGCGAGCGAGGCCCCGTGCCAGGTCGCGGTGCGGCCGGTGACGAGCAGCGAGGCGGCGCCGCCGTGGGCGGCCTCGGTCGTGACGGCCACGGAGACGCCGTCGCCGCGCGGGCTCCAGCCCTGCGCGGTGCCGTCCTCGAAGTCGTAGACGTGGTCGGCGGCGGCCCGCGCGGGCGATGCGGCCGGCAGGGACAGCACGGGCAGGAGGCAGGACAGGGCGGCGGCCACCAGGGCCCGGAGGAGGGTGCGCACGGTGCTCCTGAAAGTTTCAGAAATCTCCCGATAATCGGCAGGCGGACTGTAGAGCCGGACGGCAGGGCGGTCAACACTTCTGCAATCGCTTGTTGCAGCAAACATGCAGTTTTACTGCATCCATTGACGTGCCAGCGGGGTTACGCGAACGTTTCTTGCAACCGATTGCCGCACCACCCTCTGCGAGGTTGCGCATGCGACTTCTGTTACTCCTCCCCCTGCTGCTGGCCCTCACCGCCACGCCCGCCGAAGCCCTGAGCGCCCCGGGACGGGGAACGATCGTGGTCGCCGCCGACGGCACCGGCGACCACACCACCGTGCAGGCCGCGGTGGACGCCGTCCCCTCGGGCAACACCCGCCCGGTCACGATCCTGGTCCGCAGGGGCACCTACCGGCAGCAGGTCGTCATCCCGGCCGACAAGCCGTACATCTCCCTCGTCGGGGACACCCGCGATCCGCGCGAGGTGGTGCTGACCTTCGACGTCTCCGCCGCCACGCCCAGACCGGACGGCTCGGGCCCGTACGGCACCTCGGGCAGCGCCTCGTACGTGATCAGCGCCCCCGACTTCACCGCCCGCAACCTCACCTTCGAGAACGCCTACGACGAGGCCGCGAACGGCCCCAGCCAGGCCGTCGCCGTCCGCACCACCGGCGACCGCCAGGTCTACGAGAACGTGCGTTTCATCGGCAACCAGGACACCCTCTACGCCAACACGGCCTCCGCCGGCACGACCGCCCGCCAGTACTTCCGCGACTGCCACGTGGAGGGCGACGTCGACTTCATCTTCGGCCGCGCCACCGCCGTCTTCGACAACTGCGTGATCAGGTCGCTCGACCGGGGCAGCGCCGGCAACAACGGCTACGTCACCGCCGCCAGCACCGAGCTCGCCAACCCCTACGGCCTCCTCATTCACCGCAGTCACCTGGTCAGCGACGCCCCCGCGGGCAGCGTGCACCTCGGCCGCCCCTGGCCGGCGGGCGGCTCGGCGACGGCGCGCGGCCAGGTGCTGGTCCGCGAGTCGTGGCTGGGCCAGCACGTCAAGAGCAGCCCCTGGACCGACATGTCCGGGCTGAGCTGGCGCGACGCCCGCCTGTCGGAGTACCGCAACGAGGGCCCCGGCGCGGCGGCCGGCCCGGACCGGCCGGAGCTGACGCCCGCGCAGGCCGCCGCCTTCACCCCGGAGCGGTACCTCGCGGGCGCGGACGGCTGGAACCCGGTGCGGCGCACGCCGCCGCGCCCCGGCCCGCGCGACCTCGGCCGCCAGGTGCTGCCCGCGAACGACGGCTGGGCCGCGGCGACCACGGGCACCACCGGCGGCTCGGCCGCCCGCCCCGAGAACGTGCACGTGGTCACCACCCGCGCCCAGCTCAAGGCCGCGCTCGGCGACCCGGCCGACAACACGCCGCGCGTCATCTACGTCAAGGGCGCCATCGACGCCGACACCGACGACTCCGGCCGCACGCTGACCTGCGCCGACTACGCCGTGGACGGCTACAGCCTGGACGCCTACCTCGCCGCCTACGACCCCGCGGTGTGGGGCAGGACGAGCGTGCCGTCCGGCCCGCTGGAGGAGGCCCGCAAGGCGTCGTACGCGAAGATGGCCGAGCACGTCACCGTCACGATCGGCTCCAACGTCACCCTGGTCGGCCTGGGCCGCGACGCCGCGCTGAAGAGCTTCGGCCTGCGGATCAGCGGCGCCGACAACGTCATCGTCCGCAACCTCACCATCACCGACACCGCCGACTGCTTCCCGCAGTGGGACCCGACGGACGGCGCGGACGGCAACTGGAACGCCTCGTTCGACAACGTCGAGGTCTCCGGCTCCACGCACGTCTGGCTGGACCACAACACGCTGAACGACGGCGACAACCCCGACTCCGGCCAGCCGCTGTACTTCGGCCGGCCGTACCAGGTGCACGACGGGCTGCTCGACGTGGTGCGCGGCTCCACCTACGTGACGCTGTCCTGGAACCACCTCAGCGGCCACGACAAGGTCATGCTGATCGGCAACACCGACAACCCGGCGCGCTACGCCGAGGAGGACAAGCTCAAGGTCACCCTGCACCACAACCACTTCGAGGGCCTCGGGCAGCGCACGCCCCGGGTGCGCTTCGGGCAGGTGCACGTCTACAACAACTACGTCACCGGCGGCCCGGGTCACGTCTACAGCATCGGCGTGGGCGTCGGCTCCCGCGTGTACGCCGAGGCCAACGCCTTCGACGGCGTCCCGGCGGCGAAGGTGCTGACCGTCTTCGGCGGCACGGCGATCACCGCGCGGGACAACCTCGTGGACGGCCGGCCGGCGGACCTGGTGGCGGCCTACAACGCGGCCACCGGTGCCGCGCTCGGCGCCGACGCCGGCTGGACGCCCGCTCTGACCGGCCGCAAGCATCCGGCCAGGGCGCTCAAGGCGCTCGTGCCGGCCAGCGCGGGCGCGGGGCGGCGGTTGTAGGAACGGGAGGGCCCGCCGAGCGGCGGGCCCTCGCCGGCCGGGCGGGCTCAGGGCCCGTACGCCTTCACCTCCAGGAGCCCGACGCTGCTGGAGCCGTTGCCCGTGAGCAGCACCCGCAGCCGCGTGGTGCCGGTCGCGGTGAAGGTCACGCTGTTGTAGGCGTTCTTGGTCAGCGTGTACGCCGACGCGCCCGGCACGTCCGCGTACGCGCTGCCGTTCCAGTACTGGAGCTTCCACGACGCCGGCATGTCGATGCCCTGGTCGTCGTCGAAGAAGTACACCTCGGCCCGGTTGAGCGTGCGCGAGGAGGACCAGGCCAGGTCCACCCACTGCTGCCCGGTCTCCGGCCAGCAGCCCCAGCGCGGGTTGACGGTGTCGTTCGACGACGGCGGGTCGATCCCGTCGTTGACCGCGGCCACGCTCTCCCAGGAGGAGGTGGAGGACGCGCTCGCCGTGGCGGAGGTCGCCAGGTTCGACGGCGGCTGGACGCCGCCACGGTTGTGCACCTTGATCTCGGTGAGGCCGGTCCGCGCGCCGGACGCGGCCGTGGTCAGCACCCGTACCCGCTGCGCGGTGACGGCGGGGAACCGCACCACGTTGTAGTTGGCGCGCGGCGCGGCCGGGGTCTTGGCCTGGGAGGGCACGCTGACCCAGGCGCTGCCGTTGTGGTACTGGACGTCGTAGGAGGCCGGGGCCCGGTAGGTGGCGCTGGCCGGGCGGCTGTCCTTCAAGTAGAGCCGCACCTCGTTGAGGGTGCGGGCGGTGCCGAAGTTGAGCTCGTACCAGTCCTGGCCCGCCGTGGTGCCGCCCCAGAACGGCTCGTTGACGGGGTAGCCGTCCACGGCGCCGGCCGTGGTGCTGCCGGAGGCGGTGGTGGAGGCCGTGGCGGTGGCGCCGGCGGCGAGGTTGGCGAGGTCGGCGGTCAGGTCGACGCCGGCCTTGGCGAGCAGGTCGACCATGCGGGCGCCGGTGTGGCTGACCTGGGCGGGAGCCTGCAGCCCCGGCACGGCGACGTTGTAGGAGACGGTGCCGGAGGTGGTGACGGCCCCGGTGGCAGGGTCCCAGGTGAACGGCACCAGCGACGACACGGTGGCGGCGCGGCTGCCGTTGACGTAGATCGAGTAGCCCTGGGGCACGCCCGGGTAGCGGACGACGCCGTCGGCCGGGTCGTCCCAGACGATGGTCAGGTCGGCGTCGCGGTAGCGCAGGTTGTTGACGGTGAAGTGGGACCAGCCGATGTTGATCGGCGACAGCTCCACCTTGGCGTCGTTGCGCGGGCGCAGGCCGGCGACGTCCTCGATCACCGTCCAGTTGCTGCTGCCCAGAATGTTGTGGTGGATCCAGGAGCGGTAGGTGATGGACGAGCCGTTCCAGTCGGCCCAGAACTCGTTGGCGTCGGGCCACTGGGTGTTGCCGCCGACGTACTGGGCCCAGGCGTTCCAGTAGAGCAGCTTCTTGTACCAGGTCGGGTCGATCCACTCGTTCGGGTAGTTGCGCAGCACCGAGGAGAGCAGGCGGAACTGCACGGTCGAGTTGATCGTGGAGAAGTTGTTGCTGCCGGTGCCCGAGGCCGCCTTGTCGGCCTGGTTGGCGGTGTAGAAGGGGAAGATCGGGTACTGCGCGGGGTCGTCGAACAGGCGCAGCGCCTGCTTGTACGTCGCCGTGTTCGGGATCGCGCCGACGGCGAACGGGTAGTAGTTGTTGATCTCCTTCCACGGCACCCACTCGTTGGTGGACTTCAGCCGGTGCTCGAACAGCTGCCGGCCCGGGTTCCACAGCACACTGACGATGGCGTTCTGGATCTGGGTGGCGAGGTTGCGCATCTCGGTGGCCTTGGCGGTGTTGCCGATGGCCTCGTACGCCTGGGCGGCGGCGAGGGCGCCGCTGTACTGGTAGGCGGCCTCGGCGCGGTCCATCCGGCCGGGCTTCCAGTGGAAGGAGACGGCGTCGGCGTCGTTGCCGGTGAGCGCGCCCCAGTCGTACTCGATGAGCTTGTTGTTGTCGGTGTCGTAGGAGGAGAGCTGGCCCTTGACGTCCTGCTCGGCGTAGCGGGCGAGGTTGGCGGCGATGCCGGGCTGGCCGCCGTGGATCTGGTAGCTCTTCCACGCGGCCTCGGCGATGTACTGGGTGTAGCTGTTGGACCAGTTCTCGGGGTCGCCGGGGTTGTCGAGGAAACGGCCGTTCTTGGAGGTCTGTCCGACGCTCAGCCAGGCGCCGTAGGCGTAGGCCGGGTCGCGCAGGTACTTCAGGTCGTCGATGTGCATCGGCTGGGTCAGCGCGATGGCGTTGTTGTAGCCGAGCACGCCCTCCATCGACGTCGGGAACTGGAAGGTCTGCCCGGGTATGTCCGCGTCGAGGTGGTTGTAGCGCATCAGCCACCAGCGGTAGTAGATGTTCTTCTTGATGCCGGGCTCGGGCACGTCGATGTAGGGGACGTTGTCGGCCCACCAGCGGTTGTACGCGCGCACGTGCGTGGCGAACGCGGTCGCGGGCGTGTAGCCGGCGTAGGCGTCGTACTCGGTGCGCGAGGCCGGGATCTCGCTGGTGACGAAGCCCATCACGACCTTGACGGTCACGGTGGCGCCGGCGGCGACGGTGACGGAGCGGTTGAGCCCGCCGCTGGAGACCGTGAAGCCGTCGCCGGTGAGCCTCGGGTAGAGCGTGGTGAGGTTGTTGTAGGCGTTGACCTGGCCGGTCAGCTCGCTGCCGCTGCCCGTGGTCGCGTACGGCGAGGTGGCGCGGAGCTGCAGCGTGGTCGAGGCGGAGCCGCCGTTGGTGATGGCGAGGTTGGCGACGGCCACGTTGTTGTCGGTGATGAACTTGGTCTGGTCGATCGTCACCGAGCCCGAGGTGTGCCGGCTCTTCCAGTGGCTCGGCGCCTGCCGGCGGGAGCTCACCTGCTCGGTGAAGGTGCCGGGGGTGACGACGACGGTGAACGCGTTCGCGTTGCTGATGCTCTCCCAGTACGCCACCTGCCCGGCGAAGCCGAGCGTGCCGGGGGTGTGCGTCTTCATGAACAGCGCCCGGCCGCGCGTCATCAGCCAGGTGCCCGCGGGGTCGTTGCCGGGGCGGGCGAGCAGCCGGTCCATCCAGAAGTCGGTGCCGGAGCTCTCGGCGTCGTAGATGGCCCGCATCGCGTTGCCGGTCGTGTACGTGCCCGGCGGGGCCGGGACGGCCGGGCCGCTGAAGGACGGATAGCCGATGGTCTGGTCGGCCCGGGCCGGGGCGCCCGCCACGACCAGGCCCGCGACCAGCAGGAGAGCGGTCAGGACACGTCTCACGAGAAGGCCCTCCATTCGAGGACGCCGGTCGAGTAGCCGGTGCGCGAGGTGATGTTGAGCCGGAGCCTGGTGGTGCTGATCGAGGGGAAGGCGGTGGCGTTGAAGGTGTTCGCGGCCACGCCGCAGCCCGACTGGCCGGGGACGTCGGCGTAGGCGCTGCCGGTCCAGTACTGCACCCGGCAGGAGGCGGGCAGGTCGATGCCCTGGTCGTCGTCGAACCAGTAGACCTCGGAGCGGGAGACCGTCTGGGCGGTGGGCCAGCGGTACTCGATCCACTCGGTGCCCTGGTGGTTCCAGTTGCCGTACGCGCCGTGGCCGCGGTCGGCGGAGTTCGCCGGGGTGTAACCGTCGTTGATCGCGGCCAGGGTCTCCCACGGGGAGACGTACGAGGTGGAGGCGGTGGCGCTCGCGGCGAGGTTGCCCGGCGTGACCGGGCCGCCGGTCTGCACGACCTTCTGCATGGTGCCGTCGGCGTTGAAGTACAGCTTGTCGATGGTCACCGAGCGGCGGAAGTCGCCGCCGCCGGGGCTGGAGGCGTTGTGGTAGACCATGTACCACTGGCCCTTGAACTCGATGATCGCCGGGTGGTTGGTGGTCGAGGTGACCTGGTCGAGCACGACGCCGCGGTGCGTCCACGGGCCGAGCGGGTTGCTCGCGGTCGCGTAGCGGATGCAGGCGTAGCCGGGCGCGGAGCAGGCCGAGTCGTTGGCGGCGTAGGCGAGGTAGTAGACGCCGTTGCGCTTGAACATCCAGGGGGCCTCCCAGAAGTTCGTCACGCCGCTCGGGGTGATGACCGAGCCGTTGAGCGAGGTCATGGTGCTGGTGAGGCGGGCGGCGCGCAGGCCGTAGTAGGAGCCCCAGTACATGTAGACCTGGCCGTCGTCGTCGGTGAAGACGGTGGGGTCGATGTTGAGCGGCGAGGAGTTGGGGGTGCTGTCGCTGACCAGCGGGCCGCCCTTGGCGTCGCGGAAGGGGCCGAGCGGGGTGTCGCCGACGGCGACGCCGATGTCCATCCAGCCGGCGCCGTTGCCGTTGACGGGGACGTACCAGTAGTACTTGCCGTCCGCGCCGCGCTCGACCTCGCCGGCCCAGGCGTCGGCGCCGGCCCAGGAGAAGTTGGAGATGGCCAGCTTGGCGCCCTGGTCGGTGAACGTGGCGGCGTCGGAGGAGGTGAAGACGTGCCAGTCGCGCATGACGAAGTTGGTGCCGCCGGTCGGGGCCTCGTCGTGGCCGGTGTAGAGGTACAGGGTGTCGCCCACGACCAGCGCGGCCGGGTCGGCCGTGTAGATCGCGGTGGTGATCGGCGCGCCCGCGAGCGCGGGGGGCGCGGTGCCGAGGAGGAGGAGCAGGAGTGCCGCGGCGAGGGCCGCCGCCCGTCGTCGTCTCATGGGGGTGTGCTCCCTTTTCTGTTAGCGCTAACATCCACTCCGAACAGACCTAAAAGGTTTTCGGGAACGTAAACCGGGCGATGGCGGCTGTCAATGCGTCACTGCCACGGCTTGCATACGTTCTCACCTGGCGCTCTGCGGGCACACGGCCACTGATCAGCGAGCGAGCGTCCTGTTACGATTCGATCTCACCGAAAAGGCTTTCGGAGGCGGACGGCGGTGACCTTGTACTCGGGGCACGAGGTGACGGTGTCCGCGTGGCCGGAGATCAGGGCGTTGACCCGGCTGGCCGCGAAGTGGAAGGCGCAGAAGAGCTGGCCGCGCAGAACCTCCTCCGTGATCCGCGCCGTCAGCGTGGCCTGCCCGTGGCGGCTCTCCACCAGCAGCCGGTCGCCGTCGCGGACGCCCGCGCGGGCCGCGTCGGCGGGGTGCAGGTCGAGGTGGTCCACCGGGTCGAGCTCGACGGCACCGCTGCGCCGGGTCATGGTCCCGGAGTTGTAGTGCGCCCAGCGGCGGCCGGTGACGAGGATCAGCGGGTAGTCGTCGTCGGCGGCCTCGCCCGGCGGCAGGTAGGGACGGGCGGCCAGCTCCGCCAGCCCGCCGGCGGTGGCGAAGCGGTCCTGGTAGAGCCTGCTCACGCCGGGCCGGCCGGCCTCCGGGCACGGCCACGGGACGGCTCCCTCCCGGTCCAGCCGGTCGTGCGAGATCCCGGCGAAGACGGGAGCCACCCGCCCGCACTCCGCCAGCGCCGCGGCCGGCGTCGGGCAGCCCAGGTCCGCGCCGAGCGCCGCGGCGAGCGCGTGCACGATGCCGAAGTCGGCGCGCGCCTCGCCGGGCGGCGCGAGCGCCGGGCGTACGCGCTGGAAGCGCCGGTCGAAGTTGACGAAGGTCCCGTCCTTCTCCAGCCAGGAGGCCGCCGGCAGGACCACGTCGGCCCGGCGGGCGGTCTCGGAGAGGAAGAGCTCCTGGCTGATGACGAGCGGGCAGGACTCCAGGGCCTCCACGACCCGGTTGGCGTCGGGATCGGTGGTCGCCACGTCCTCCCCCACGATCCACAGCACCCGCAGGTCTCCCGCGCGGGCCGCCGCGAACATCTCCGGGATGCGCAGCCCGTCGTGATCGGGCAGCCGGACGCCCCACACCCGCTCGGCCCTGCCGCGCGCGACCGGGTCGCGGACCTTGCCGTAGCCGGGCAGCAGATCGGGCAGCGCGCCCATGTCGGAGGCGCCCTGGACGTTGTTCTGGCCGCGCAGCGGGTTCACGCCGAACCCGCGCCCGGTGCCGACCGCGCCGCGCAGGATCGCCAGGTTCGCCAGCGTCCGCACGCCGTCCGTGCCGTGCAGGTGCTCGGTCACGCCGAGGCCGTACAGGATCGCGGGGCGGGCGGCCCGCCCGTAGAGCCGCGCGGCGGCGACCAGGTCCGCGGCGGGCACCCCCGTGATCCCGGCCACCCGGTCAGGGGTGTGGCCGTCGAGGACCGCCGCGAGCTCGGGCAGCCCGGCCGCGCGGCTCCTCAGGAAGTCCTCGTCGATCAGGCCCTCGGCGAGCAGGACGTGCGCGAGCCCGTTGAACAGGGCGACGTTCGTGCCCGGCCGTGGCCTGAGGTGCACGTCCGCGTGGCGGGCGAGCCCGACCGCGCGGGGATCGGCGACGATCAGCCGCGCCCCGCCCAGCACCCGCCGGAGCAGCCGCGCGCCGACCACCGGGTGCGCCTCGGCGGGGTTGGCGCCGACCACGAGCAGGCAGTCGGCCCGCTCCACGTCCTCGAAGGCGTCGGTGCCCCCCGCCAGGCCGAACGCGGCGGTGAGCCCGGCGGCCGACGGCGAATGACACAGGCGGGAGCAGTTGTCGACGTTGTTGGTGCCGACGACCACCCGCATGAACTTCTGCAGCAGGTAGTTCTCCTCGTTCGTCGAGCGGGCCGAGGAGATCGCCGCCACCGAGTCGGGCCCCGCCTCGCCGATGGCGTCCCTGATCCCGCGCGCGACGTGCGCGAGCGCCTCGTCCCAGCCGACCGGCTCCAGACGGCCGGAGGGCCCGCGCAGCAGCGGCCGGGTGAGCCGGTCAGCCGCCCGCAGGTACCCGTGGGCGAAGCGGCCCTTGACGCAGGCGTGGCCGCGGTTCACCGGCCCGTCGGCGGCCGGCCGCACCGCGGCGACCTCGCCGTCGCGGGTGAGCACGTCCAGGGCGCAGCCGACGCCGCAGTACCCGCAGGTGGTGCGGGTACGGGCGAGCGGGCCCAGCCACGACCCCGCGGGCAGCCCCGGCTCGGTGAGCGCGCCGGACGGGCAGGTGTCCACGCAGCCCCCGCAGGAGACGCAGTCGGAGTCCGCCCACAGGCCGCCCGTGCCCGGCGCGACCACGGTCTCCGATCCCCGGCCCGTCAGCGTGAGCGCGAACGTCCCCTGGACCTCGGCGCACATGCGCACGCACCGGCCGCAGGCGATGCAGAGGTCCCGGTCGAGACGGACGAACGGATGACTGTCGTCCCGGCCCCTTCCCGCGCCCTCGCCGGCGCTCTCCGGGCCGATGCCGAGCTCCCGGCAGGTCCTGGCCAGCTCGCCGTCGCCCTCCAGCGCGTACGGCGGCAGCACCGAGACGATCAGCTCCACGGCGTCCCGGCGCAGGGCGCGCACCTCGTCCTCCTCGACGGTCACCTCGGCGCCCTCGGCCGCAGGGGTGACGCAGGCCGCCACGACGCGCCCGTCCAGCCGTACCGAGCAGGCCCGGCAGGAGCCGACCGGCGTCAGCCGGTCGTCGTGGCAGAGCGCGGGCACGCCGAGGCCGGCGGCGCGTACGGCCGCGAGCAGCGACGCCCCGCCGGGGACGTCCACCGGGCGGCCGTCCACGGTCACCCTCATCCGGCCCACCCCCGCAGCCGCTCCCCGTAGGCGCGGACCAGGCTGCGCACCGCGTACGGCAGCCGGCGGCCGAACGCGCACAGGCTCGCCTCGCCCATCAGCCGCAGCATGCGGGCGTGGGCCTCGTCCGGAGGCACCCCGGAGCGGACCTGCTCCAGCCCCCGCCGCGAGCCGACCCGGCAGGGGGAGCAGGCTCCGCAGCTCTCGGCCGCGGCGAACTCCCACACGTGCCTGAGCACGTCCAGCGGCTCGATCCGCCCGTCCACGGCGACCAGCCCGGCGTGGCCGAGCGCCGCGCCGTGACCGGCCAGGTCCCGCTCGGTGAGCGGGAGATCCAGCTCCTCCTCGGCGAGGAACCCGCCCAGGGGGCCGCCGACCTGAAGGACCTCCAGGTCCGCGCCGTCCCGCAGCCCGCCGCCCAGCTCCGTGACGATCCGCCTGATGGGGGTGCCGAGCTCCACCTCGTGGCAGCCGGGGCGGGCGAACCGCTCGGACAGGCAGACGAGCTTGGTCCCGGTCTCGCCCGGCGTGCCGCGGCGGGCGTAGGCGGCGCCGCCGCGGCTGACGATCCACGGCAGGGCGGCCAGCGTCTCCACGTTGTTGACCACGGTCGGGGCGTCCCACAGCCCCCGGTCCGTCGGGTACGGAGGACGGGCCCGCGCGCAGCCGCGGCCGCCCTCCAGCTCGGCGATCAGCGCCGTCTCCTCGCCCGCGACGTACGAGCCCGCGCCCGTCACCACCTCGATCTCCAGGTCGACGCCGCCGCCGTGGGGCCGGCGGCCGAGGTGGCCGTCCGCGCGGGCCCGCGCCACCGCCTCCCGCATCCGGGCGAGCGCCGCCGGGTACTCCGAGCGGACCAGCACCAGGCCATGCCGCGCCCCGCAGGCGAAGCAGGCCAGCGCCAGCCCGGCGAGCACCCGCGCGGGGTCGGCCTCCATGAGCAGCCGGTCGGCGTAGGAGCCGGGGTCCCCCTCGTCGCCGTTGGCGATCACGACGGTGTCCGGCGAGCCGCCCGCCGCCGCCCACTTGGCCGCCACGGGGTAGCCGGCCCCGCCCCGGCCGCGCAGCCCGGAGGACGCCACCTCCGCCCGTACCAGCTCGGGGGTGCGCCGGCTGACGGTCTCCGCCCAGGTCCGCCACGGGTCCTCGGCGCCGCCCGCGATGCCCGCGAGCACCACCGGGTCGCCGGTGGCGTCGGCCGCGGGGATGGGCGGCGCGTGCGGCCGTACGCGCCCGGCGAGCTGGCCGGCGACGTCCGGCCCGGCGCACGCCGTCACGCCGTCCAGCGCGGCCGGCCCTCCGTAGCAGTAGCCGAGACAGCGGACGGTCCGCAGGGACACCTCGGGGTCAGGGTCACGGTCGTCGGCGGTGACGCCGAGGACGCTCTCGACGGCGGGCAGGTGCCGGCCCGCCTGGGCCGCGAAACACGCCGTCGCGGTGCAGACCCGCACGTGGCGGCGTCCGTGCGGCGTCGCGAGGTCGGCGAAGTAGGTGGCGGGCCCGAGCCCGGCGGCCGGGGGCAGCCCGAACCGCCGGGCGACCTCGGGCGCCCACCGCTCGGGCCGCTCCGCGTGCCCCGCGGCGGCGGCGAGCTCGTCGATGAGCCGGATGCCCGGCCGTCCGCGCCGTTCGGCGAGGGCGCGGAACGCGTCAAAAGGGTGGCTTCACGGTTTGTGCATGCCCGCTTCCCTCATATCGGACACCCGCTTCAGGGTCAGGCGCTCCCGGGGGAGAGACGGCCAAGAGTTTCCTCCCGCGCGGGTCTCGTCCCCGCGGGCTCTGGGAAAGCTCCTCCGGCGGGACCAGACTGGAGGTGACGGTGAGGGACGACCACGCCGGCCCGCCCGGTCCGGCGGCGGCCCTCTCAGGCGGTGACGTGACCATGCTCGATGTCGGGACCGCGGCGGCACTGCCGGTCGGCGAGGTGCTGGCCCGGCTGGGCAGCGGGGCCGGCGGGCTGAGCGAGGCCGAGGCCGCGCGCCGCCTGGCGACGACGGGGCCCAACGCGCTGCGCACCCACCGGGCCCGCCGCCTCGCCGTGCTGGCCCGCCAGTTGCGCTCGCCCCTGCTGGTCCTGCTCGCCGTCACCGCGGCCGCGTCGTTCTTCCTCGGGGAGCGGTCGGACGCCCTGATCATCGGGATCATCCTGGCGGCGTCGGTCGGGCTGGGGTTCCTCAACGAATACCGCGCGGAGAAGGCCGCCGAGGCCCTGCACTCCCAGATCCGGCACCGCTGCCTGGCCCGGCGCGACGGTCACCCCCGCCTCGTCGACGTGACCACCCTGGTCCCTGGCGACGTCGTCGAGCTGCGGCTGGGCGACGTCGTGCCGGCGGACCTGCGGCTGGTGTCCGTGACGGAGCTGGAGTGCGACGAGTCGGTGCTGACCGGCGAGTCGATGCCCGTCGCCAAGACCGTTGAGGCCGTGGGCGCGGGCGCCGCGCCCGCCGAACTGTGCGGGTGCGCCCTGATGGGCAGCGTGGTGCACGCCGGGTCCGGGACCGGCGTCGTGGTGGCGACGGCGGCGCGGACCGAGTTCGGGCGGATCGCGCTCCAGCTCGGCGAGCGCCATCCGGAGACCGAGTTCCAGGTCGGGCTGCGCAGGTTCTCCATGCTGCTGGTGCGGGTCGCCGCCGCGCTCACCGTCGCGATCTTCGTCATCAATCTCGTCCTGGACCGCCCGGTCCTGGACGCGCTGCTGTTCTCCCTGGCGATCGCCGTCGGCATCTCCCCCCAGCTGCTGCCCGCCGTCGTCTCCACCAGCCTGGCGGCCGGCACCCGGCGCCTCGCCCAGCACCGCGTGCTGGTCAAACGCCTGGTCTGCATCGAGGACCTGGGTGACATCGAGGTGCTGTTCACCGACAAGACCGGGACCCTCACCGAGGGGCGGATCAGCTTCATGCGCTCGCTCGGCCCGGACGGGCGGCCCGCCGACGACGTGCTCGAACTCGGCCTGCTGTGCAACGAGGCCGTCGTCGAACGCCCCGCCGAGGGGCAGGAGGGCGGGCCGGCCCACGTCGCGGGCGGGAACCCCCTGGACGTCGCCCTGTGGGAGGCCCCCGCCGCCGGCGTCCTGCGGTCGGCGCCGGCCCGCTACCGGCGGCTCGCCGCCGTGCCCTTCGACCACGAGCGGCGTACGGCGTCCGTGCTGGTCGAGGACGACGACGGCCGCCGCGTGATCATCACCAAGGGCGCTCCCGAGGCCGTGCTGGAGCGCAGCTCCCCCATCGGCGACGAGGCCAGGGCGATGCTCGAAGCCGAGTTCGCCGCGGGCAACCGGGTGGTCGCGGTGGCCACCCGCGACCTGCGCGACCCCGCCGACGCCCGGCGCACGACGCTCGGCCCGGCCGACGAGCGCGACCTCACCTTCCGCGGCCTCCTCGTCTTCCTCGACCCGCCCAAGGCCGGCGCGCCGCACGCGCTGGAACGCCTCACCGGCCTCGGCGTCACCGTCAAGGTCCTCACCGGCGACAACCCCACGGTCGCCGCCAAGCTGTGCGCCGACCTCGGCCTGCCGGGCGGGCGGGTGCTGACCGGCCAGGACGTCGAGGCGGCCGACGACGACCGGCTGGCCGCGCTCATCGAGCAGAGCACCGTCTTCGCCCGCGTCACCCCCGAGCACAAGGCGCGCATCGTGCGCGTCCAGCGGCGCGGCGGCCTGGACGTGGCCTTCCTCGGCGACGGCGTCAACGACGTGCTCGCGCTGCACGCCGCCGACGTGGGCATCTCCGTCGAGGCGGCCACCGACGTCGCCAAGGACGCCGCCGACGTGCTGCTGCTGGAGAAGAACCTCGACATCCTCGCCGACGGCGTCCTCCAGGGCCGCCAGATCTTCGGCAACACCATGAAGTACGTGCTGATGGGCACCTCCAGCAACTTCGGCAACATGTTCTCCGCCGCCGCGGCCTCGGCGTTCCTGCCCTTCCTGCCGATGCTGCCCTCCCAGATCCTGCTCAACAACCTGCTCTACGACTCCAGCCAGCTCGCCATCCCGACCGACACCGTGGACCCCGAGCAGCTTCGGCGCCCCTCCCGCTGGGACGTGGGGCTGATCCGGCGGTTCATGCTGTTCTTCGGCCCGATCAGCTCGCTGTTCGACTTCGCCACCTTCGCGGTCATGCTGGGGCTCTTCCAGGCCGGCCCGCCACTGTTCCGCACCGGCTGGTTCGTCGAGTCCCTCGCCACCCAGGTCCTGGTGGTCTTCGCCATCCGCACCAGGCGGGTGCCCTTCTTCCGCAGCCGGCCCAGCGTCCCGCTGCTGCTGGCCGCCCTGGGCGTCGTCACCGTCGGCGCGCTCATCCCCGCCACCCCCTTCGCCGCCGCCCTGGGATTCCAGCCGCTGCCCGGGCCGTTCTTCGTCGTCCTCGGACTGATGGTGGCCGCCTATCTCGTGCTCATCGAGTGCGGCAAGCGCTGGTTCTACCGGGGCGTGCCCGTGGCGCCCGCCGCCCGGGAGCGTACGCCGGCCCATCGCACGCACCGCAGGGCCCACCGGTTCACCACCGCCGCCGCCCTCCCGCCCGAGGGACGGCGCAGGTGACGCTCACACCCGCCGCAGGACGCGCGCTCAGCCGAGGAGCTCGACGGTGCCGCGTTCGCCGTCCACCCGGACGCGGTCGCCGTCGCGCAGGCGCATGGTGGCGTTGCCGGTGCCGACCACGGCGGGGATGCCGAGCTCGCGGGCCACGATGGAGGCGTGCGACAGCGGCGCGCCGAGGTCGGTGACGACGGCGGCGGCGCGCGGGAACATCGGCGTCCACCCCACGTTGGTGAGCGTCGTCACCAGGATCTCGCCGGGCTTCAGCCGGTCGCCGTCCTCCGGCCCCGCGAGCACCCGGGCGATGCCTTCCACGACGCCGGGCGCGCCGGGGAAGCCGGTCACGGCGTCGCCGGCGGGGGCGAGGCCGCCGCGGGCGTCGTACACGTCGGCCCGCCGGTCGGGGTCGGCGGCCCAGCGCACCGGGTCGAAGTGCCCGACGATCAGCACCGGGTACGGCGGCAGCGCCGCGTACCGTTCGTAGGCGGCCCGCCGCGCCGGCACCCGCTCCAGGGCGGCGGCGTCGCCGCGCAGCAGGCCGAGCAGCTCCTCCAGGTACAGGAAGAAGACGTCGTCGCCGCGCCCGGTCAGCTCCCCCGCGCGCAGCGTGAACGCCCGCAGCACCCAGAAGGCGCGCATGTTCTCCGACCGCGCCTCCTCCCGGTCGCGGACGACCGCGCCCCAGCGGCGCACCCGCGCGCGCATCCTGGCCTCCTGGCCCGGGTAGCGGGCGGCGAAGCGCGCCCATGCCTCCTCCCTGGCCCGTTCCTGCCGGGCGAGCAGCTCCTCGGTGTCGGTGCGCAGGTCGCGCAGCCCGGCGAGCTGGGCGTCGATCCAGCCGGGGTCCTCACCGGGCCGCGGCTTCGACACCTCGAACTCGTGCGGGCCGCGGTGCCCGTAGGCGGCGGCGAACTCCTCGCGGGTGATCTCGCCGCGCGCCAGCCGGGACAGGCCGAGGAGCAGGCCCAGGCTGGCCAGTTCGCCGCCCGCGTTGACGCCCGACAGCATGGCCTCCGCGTCGCTCTCGCCGACCATTTTGTGCAGCTTGTCGCGGGTCCAGACGAGGGTGGAGCCGCCCTGGCGGCCGGCCGCCTCCAGCATCTGGCAGGCGGTGACCACGTGCGGGCGGATCTCGCGTTCCCACAGGCCGGCCAGCTCGGGGGCGGTGCGCGTGGCGGCGATGCGGGCGCGCAGTTCCTCGCAGCGCCCCCGGGAGGCGGCCAGGAAGGCGGGCATGGCCGCGAGGTTCTTCCGGACCCGCCGCTGGACCCGCAGCGCCATCGGCAGCACCTGCTTGATGATCGCCCAGCGGGACAGGCCCACCTTGGGCACCTCCAGGCCCGGCGGCAGCTTGCCGAAGACGTTCTCCACCGCGGACGCCCGCTTGCTCATGCCCATCGCGGCCGCGATCGTGTGCACGATGCTGAGGTTCATGTAGAACCGGCCGCCGATGTTGCCGACCATGTCGAGGCCGGGCAGCGCCGAGGCGGACATCGCCTCGTGGATGAACAGCCGCACGTACGACCAGGTGATCGGCGTCATCACGTCGGGGATGGCCTCGCCGAGGTTGCCCGCGGTCCACAGGTACTCGCCCTTGAGGCTGTCGTTCCACTCCTCGGGGCGCGTTCTGAGGCCGGTGATCGGGCGGGCCTGGAGGACGGCCAGGGTGCCGTCGGCGCGGCGGGCCCACTCGACGTCCATGGGGCCGCCGTACAGGTCCTGGACGCGCGCCCCGAGCGCGGCCAGCTCCGCAGCCTGTGCGGCCGTCAGCACCGGGGCGTGGCGCAGCTCGGCGGGGACCGGCCGGTCCTCGGTGCCGTCCGGCGTGCGCACGGTCATGACGGTCTTGTCGCCGACCTGCTCGCGGACGACCGCGCCGCCGCGCAGCACGAGCGTGTCCGGGGTGACCTGGCCGCCGACGACGGCCTCGCCGAGCCCCCAGGAGGCGTTGATCACGGTCTCGTCCAGCGCGCCGGTCACCGGGTCGGCGGTGAACATGATCCCGGCCGCGTCGGCGTCCACGAGCTCCTGCACCACCACGGCGAGCGCCACGTCGTCGTGCGGGACGCCGTTGCGGTCGCGGTAGGCGATCGCGCGGGCGTTCCACAGCGAGGCCCAGCAGCGCAGGACCGCCGGCAGGAGGCCGTCGCCGCGGACGTTGAGAAAGGTGTCCTGCTGGCCGGCGAAGGACAGGTCGGGCAGGTCCTCGGCGGTGGCCGAGGAGCGCACCGCCACGGCGACGTCGTCGCCGAGCGCCGCGTACGCCTCCCGGATCGCGGCGGCGACCTGCTCGGGGATCTCGTGCCGGGCGAACAGCGCGGCGGCGCCCTCCGGGTCGCGCGGGTTGATCTCGTCGCGGAAGCCCGCCACGAACGCGCGGTACGCCGCGGTCGTCACGTGGAACCCGCCCGGCACCGGCAGCCCGGCCCGCGCGAGCCGGGCCAGCGACGCCCCCTTCCCGCCCGCCAGGGCCAGGTCGGCCTCCGGGTCGTCGAGAGGCAGCACCAGTTTCATGTCACTCACGCTCCTCGTTCCCGAGCGAGGCCGCCAGCCGGCGGCGGGCGACCTCCTCCATGGCGTCCAGGATGTCCGCGGTCGCCTCGGCCACGGCCCGCCGCTCCGCCTCCGCCAGGGGGCGGCCGGTGCACAGGGCCCGCTCCACGGTGTCGGTCACCAGCTCGGCGATCCGCTCGCCGGGCAGCCTCGCGCTCTCGGGCAGCAGGTCCGGCAGGGCGACGAAGCCGTACGTGATGGAGCTGACCACCGTCAGGTGGTCGCCCGGCTCCGCCCGCACCGCGCCGAGCTCGATCAGCCGGGCGATGTAGGCGTCGAGGGGCGCGCCCAGCTCCAGGCCGGTGCCGCTGGTCCGCTTCATGCGCGTGAGCTTGCCCAGCACCTCGTCGTCGCCGAGCAGGATCGCGCGCAGCAGCGGGCGGCTCAGCGACTCGCGGACGATGCCGCCGAACAGCTCGGGCAGCGTCGCCGGGGCGCCCGCCCTGACGCCGGCGAACAGGTGGACCCGCTCGCGGCGCAGCAGCGCGGCGAAGAGCTGGTCGCGCGTCCTCCAGTGCAGGTAGATCGTGCCCTTGGCGACGCCGGCGCGGCGGGCCACGTCGTCGATCGTGGTCTTGTCGTAGCCCCAGCGCAGGATCAGCTCGGCGGCGGCGTCGAGGATGCGGTGCGCGCGTTCGAGCTGGCGCGCCGGGTCCTGCGGCGGTCGTCCGGCCTTGGCCATCCGTTTCCCCCCATTTGTTTGACTGGATGAGACTATCTGGTCATTCAATCAAGAGCAAGGCCGTTCCCGGGTCCTGGCCGTAGCGTGGGGTGCATGGCCAAGGCGTTCTGGATCGACCAGGACTTCGACAGGGACCGCGACGGGCGCTACGCCGTCCACGTGCGCAAGAACCTGGACGAGTTCGAGTGGGGGGACATCGCCCCCGTCAGGTTCGCGTGCACCGCGTGGGAGCTCGCCACACCGCCCTCGCTCACCCCCGGCTACGTGCGGTGGGACCGCCGCGTGCTGGAGGCGACCTGCCACCGCAACACCTGGGACGGAACGCTCTACGCCCGCGTACGCCTCGTCTCCCCGCTGCCGGAGGAGCTGACCCGCTCGCGCGCCTGGTGGCGCGACCGCGGCTGGCTCGGCTGGCAGGAGACCTTCGGCCAGTACGTCGAGCCGTCCCAGCAGGACCTCGCCCGCGTCCCGTTCCTGCGCGCCTCCCTGCTGGTGGAGGCGCCGCTGCCGCTCGGCGACCTGCCACCGGAGCCCGAGGGCCCGCACGACGAGGTCGAGGAACGGGCCCGCCGCGCGGTCACGGTGCTCGCCCGCGAGCTCGACGCGCTGGTCGGCCCCGTGCTCGACCAGCTCGGACGCTGATGGGCCGCCAGGACAGCATGTTCGGATGATCGGCGGGTAGCAGCGAGCCATGAGGATCTCGCTCGTCGCGCCGGCCCTGGGAGTGGCGCTCGCGCTGACGGGCTGCGCCCCCGACCCCGCGGGCCCGGCCCGGGCGGCCGAGAGCTTCCACGCCGCGCTCGCCGCGGACCGGGACGACGCGGCGTGCGCGCTGCTCGCCCCCAAGACCGCCGGCAAGCTCCCCGACCCCGGCCAGACCTGCGCCGACGCGCTGCGCGAGCTCGGGCTCGGGCCCGGCGGCGCGGTCACCGACGTGCGCGTGTGGGGCGACAACGCCCAGGTGCGGCTGGCCGGCGACACGCTCTTCCTGCACCGCTTCGACGCCGGCTGGCGGGTCAGGGCCGCGGGCTGCGAGCCCGTGCGCGACCTGCCGTACGCGTGCGAGGTGGAGGACTGATGCGGGTGATGTTCACGATCACCACGCTCCTGATCGTGGTCGGGCTGGCGTGGTTCTTCGCCTTGGGGTGGTCCAGACTGTGAAGTGGATCAAGGAGAACGGCCTGTCCCTGGCCTTCCTGGTGATGTTCCTGCTGGCCCTCGCCGGCCAGGCGGTCGCCGGGACGCTCGACCTCAACGACCGGCAGCGCGCCATGGGCGACCAGCCTCTCTCCGTCTGGGAGTACGTGACCACCTCCACCTTCGCGGTCGACGTGGCCGAGAACTGGCAGTCCGAGTACCTGCAGTTCTTCCTCTACACCGCGCTGACCATCTGGCTGGTGCAGAGGGGCTCGACCGAGTCGAAGGCCGTCGGGGACGCCGGCGCCGAGTCCGACGAGGAGCAGCGGGTCGGCGCGCACGCCGCGCCCGACTCGCCGCGCTGGGCGCGGGCGCGGGGGCTGCGGCTGTGGGTGTTCAGCAACTCCCTCGGCCTGGTGATGGGCCTGATCTTCCTGCTGTCGTGGGGCGCCCAGTCCGTCGCCGGGCAGGCCGCCTACAACACCCAGCGCCTGGCGGACCTGCGCGACCCGGTGTCCTGGGGCTCGTACGTCACCTCGCCCGAGTTCTGGAACCGCAGCCTGCAGAACTGGCAGTCGGAACTGCTGGCGGTGCTGTCGATGGTGGTGCTGTCGATCTACCTGCGTCAGCGCGGCTCGCCCGAGTCGAAGCCGGTCGGCGCGGCGCACGCCGCGACCGGCGTCGAGGGCTGAGCGCCGGGGTCGTCCGGCGGGCTGGTGACCACGGCGACGACGCGGGTGCCCGGCGCGAAGACGCCCCGCCGGGCCAGGTCGACGACGCCGAGGAGCATCTTGGCGACGTAGACGCGCTCGACGCCGTGCCGGGCGGCGAACTCCGTCAGCTCGGGGGTGGTGCGCGCGTAGCCGCCGAAGTGGTGGTCGAGGTCGATCGACCAGTTGGACCACGTCCGCCCGTACGCCTCCCGCTGCAGCCTGGCCACCTCCCCCTCCAGGAACCCGGCGCCTTTCAGCACGGCGAACCCGAGCGCCCGCTTGCCCTCGGGCAGCCCGGCCGCGATGCCGGCCAGCGTGCCGCCGGTGCCGACGGGGCAGCACACGACGTCGTACGGGACGCCGATCTCGGCCGGCAGCTCGGCGCAGCCGCGCACGGCCGCCGCGTTGCTGCCGCCCTCGGGCAGGATGGCGACGTCCTCGCCGAACCGGGCGCGCAGCGCCGCCTGGACCTCCTCGGTGTGCTTGCGCCGGTAGGCGGCCCGGTCGAGGTAGGTGAGGGTCATGCCGCACTCCCGGGCGCGGGCGAGCACCGGGTTGAGCGGCAGGTGCTCCTCGCCCCTGATGACCCCGATCGTCTCGATGCCGTGCCGGCGCCCGGCCTCGGCCACCGCCGCGATCAGGTTGGACCAGGCGCCGCCGAAGGCGAGGATCCTGCGGTGGCCCAGGTTGTATCGCAGCTTGCGCGGTTTGTTGTCGTCGCGCATCAGGAACACCCGGACCCGCCCGAGCCCTGGATCCAGGAGCTCCTCCATGGCGCTAGTCTACGGTCGGGCCCTTGTTGAGGAGTGTTGGATTATGCGCGTTGTTGAAGCTTTCCGCGCCGCTTTCGGTGCGGACCCCGAGGTCGTCTGGCGCGCGCCGGGCCGGGTCAACCTGATCGGCGAGCACACCGACTACAACGACGGCTTCGTGCTGCCGTTCGCGGTGCCCTGGGGCGTGACCGCCGCCGTCACCCCGCGCGCCGACCGGACCGTCCGCCTCCTCTCCCTCCAGTCGCCCGGCGAGCCGGTCACGCTCGCCGCCCACGAGGCGGCCAAGGGCTGGACCCGCTACGTCGTCGGCGTCCTCGCGATGCTCGGCGACCGCGTGGCGGGCGCCGACATCGCGATCGACGGCGACGTCCCGCAGGGCGCCGGGCTCAGCTCCAGTGCCGCCCTGGAGGTCTCCGTCGCCGCCGCGCTCAACGACCTGCACCAGCTCGGCATGACGCCCATGGAGCTCGCCCTGCTCGGACAGAAGGCCGAGAACGACTTCGTCGGCATGCCCTGCGGGATCATGGACCAGGCCGCGTCGGCGCTGTGCGAGGAGGGGCGCGCCCTGTTCCTCGACTGCCGCTCGCTCGCCTCCCGCACGATCCCGCTCGACCTCGCCGCGCACGGGCTGAGCATCCTCATCATCGACACCCAGGTGCACCACGAGCACGCCGGCGGCGAGTACGCCAAGCGGCGCGCCGAGTGCGAGTCGGCCGCCCGCAGGCTCGGCGTGCCCGCGCTGCGCGACGTCACCGACCTGGCCGGCGCCCTGGAGCGGCTGTCCGGGGCCGAACGCAAGCGCACCATGCACGTCGTCACCGAGAACCACCGCGTCGAGGCGCTGATCGGCCTGCTGCGGGCGGGCGCCGTCACCGAGATCGGCGCCCTGCTCAACGCCTCCCACCTGTCGCTGCGCGACCAGTACGAGGTGTCCTCCCCCGAGCTTGACCTCGCCGTGGAGGCCGCGCTCAGGGGCGGCGCGCGGGGCGCCAGGATGACCGGCGGCGGCTTCGGCGGCTCCGCCATCGCGCTGGTCGCCGACGACCGGCTCCAGTCCGTCCAGGACTCCGTCTCGGCCGCCTACGCCGAGCGCGGCTTCCAGGCGCCGCGCTTCCTGCCGGCCACCCCGGCACGCGGCGCCCACCGCCTGGCCTGACCCGCGTTCAGAGGGACGGGAAGTTGGGGGGACGGCGTTCGAGGAAGCTCGCCACGCCCTCGGCGAAGTCCGGCCGGCCGAAGGAGGCGAGCATCTCCTTCGTCGCCGTCTTCGCCGACTCCTCCAGCGAGACGTCCCAGTCCCGCCACACCTGGCGCTTGATCACCGACATCGACGCGGGCGAGCTGTGGGCGGCGAGGTCGCGCGCGTACTCCTGGGCCGCGGCGACCACGCCGTCCCCCGGCACCGCCCGGTTGACCAGCCCCAGCTCGTACGCCTCCCGCCCGGTGAACACCCGCCCCGACAACAGCACGTCCATCGCCCGCTGCTGGCCCATGATCCGCGGCAGCACCCACGACAGGCCGTACTCGGCGACCAGGCCACGGCGCGGGAACGCGGTCGTCCACTTGGCGTCCTCGGCGGTGAAGACCAGGTCGCACACGAGCGCGTGCACCATGCCGAGCCCGGCGCAGGCCCCGTTGACGGCGGCGATGACCGGCTTGGCGATGCTCGTGGGGAAGGTGTTGGGCCGCGGGTCCGGCTTCTCGTCGTACGCGCCGGTCTGGATGGCGCTGAGGGTCTTGAAGTCCGCCCCGGAGCAGAAGCCCTTGCCCGCCCCGGTGACCACCACGGCCCGCACGGCGGGATCCCGCTCGGCCTCCTCCAGCAGGTCGAAGTAGCGCCGGCCCATGGCGTCCGTCCAGGCGTTGAGCGTCTCCGGACGGTTGAAGGTGAGGGTGAGCACGCCCTGGTCGACGGCTGAGAGCACGAGTTCCGACATGAAGCCAACAGAACCATGTTCTATCCCGTGGCGGCAAGTGCCGCGCGGCTAGCGGTGGTGGACGAAGGACGGCGTGAGGACGCTGGTGTCGTAGTAGCGGTGGAAGACGGGCGTGGCGCTGCCCGACATCGGCGGCACGATCCACGACCAGTCGGCCGGGCACACCCGCCCGGCCTTCTCCTCCTTCTCCAGATGGGTGAGGAAACGCCGGGACTCGGTGTGGTGGTCGGTCATCGTCACCCCCGCCCGCTCGAACGAGTGCAGCACCGCCACGTTCAGCTCCACCAGCGCGTGGTCGCGCCAGAGCGAGCGTTCGGTCGAGGTGTCCAGGCCGAGCCGGGCCGCGACGGTCCCGAGCAGGTCGTAGCGGTCGTGGTCGGCGAGGTTGCGCGCGCCGATCTCGGTGCCCATGTACCAGCCGTTGAACGGCGCGCACGGATAACAGACGCCGCCGATCTCCAGGCACATGTCCGAGATCGCGGGCACGGCGTGCCAGCGCAGCCCCAGCTCGGCGAACCATCCGTAGTCGGGATGCGCCAGAGGCACCTCCAGCACGGCGTCCCCCGGAAGATGGCAGAGCAGCGGATCGCCGAGCCCCGGCTGGACGATCACCGGCAGCACGTCGAACCTGCCGCCGGCGCTCCCCCGCCAGCCGAGACTCCTGGCCAGGTCGGTGAGCGAGAGGTTGCGCGGGTCGCCGGTGACACGACCGTCGCGGGACCGGTAGGCGGCGTAGCGGATGAGCTGGTCGTTGACGATCCGCGGCCCCGGACGGGCCGGGCCGTCGGGCGCGAGGACCGTCACCGTGGGCCTGATCCGGCCGCCGCCCGTGGCCTCCCGCAGGTGGGCGACGCATTCGAGGGCCACCCCCTCGGCGGACGAGACGTCCCTGCGGTCGCGTACGCGGAGGGAGCGCCAGTAGAGGCGGCCGATGCAGCGGCTGCTGTTGCGCCACGCCACGCGGGCGCCGAACACCAGCTCGTCGGCGGTGTGGGTGTAGGTGCCCGTACGGGCGATCTCCCGCGCCACGTCGCGCAGGCGCGCCTCCGGGCCGCCCGCCCCGGGGTTCTCGGCGTGGTGGAGCCTGATGAAACGTTCCGCCTCACGCGGGTCGGCGGTGCGCCCCAGCCAGGCGTGGGCGCGGGAGGCGTCGAAGGGACTGAAGGACCTGATCCAGGTACGCACGCGGCAATCAGCACTTCTCGGTCATCGGATCGCCCCGCCGGATTCCGGGTCACGGCGGCACGTCCTGGCGGCGGCGCCCTCTCCTCGCCCCCTCGCACTTCCCGCGGCTCCGGCCCCAGAGGACCGGTCTCCCCATCCTCTCCGCCAAATCCGCCCTTGTCCCGAGAACTGCGAAATGCCCGCGCAATCCATCCCCGGCCCTGCCGGGAACGGACAGAGGGCCACCCGTCACCTGGCGCCGGAGAAGTCCCCTCAAACGCCGGCGAGGTGGACGGCACGCCCGGAACGCCGACGCTCGCCCACGACCTCGCGCGTCAGCTCCCCGGCTCCCCCCGGTTCCAGCGGGAACTCTGTCACTCGGTCTGCCGCCCACCGACGAACCCGCAGGGCACGATCAGACACTCAACGTCTCACCTTGTCGTTGGCGATGACCTGAGCGGCGGGTGGGGGCTCGACGGTGAGCTTCATCCCCCAGTCGGAGTAGCGGACATCCTCGATGTAGCCGAACCACTCTTGGCCGTCGGTCACGCCCTTCCACTCGTCTCCCGCGGGTTCCCGCCACCTGGACCAGGCACGCCGCACAAGGCCGTCTTTGCCTGTCCACAGCCGCCAGTCGATTCTCCACTCGCCGTGCTCATCCTTCAGACTGCCCCCGCGCAGGTCCGGCCTGACATTCCACAATTGCCGGAAGGTGATCGACCCCTCGTGGAGGGTCGTGGGGGAGCCGTCGTAGGTGCCCGAAGCCTTGGTAGTCGTTGTGGTCGCCAGCACGGCTGCGAGCACAGCCGGCCTGTCCAAACGCAGGTATCCCGTCTCCAGGCGGAGCTGGCACGGCCACTTGAAGGTGACCCACTTCTTGCCGCTCGGCAGGCTCTTATGTTTCGGGTCGTATTCCCACGCGCGATCGCCGATGCAGATATCGCGAACGCCCGCCTCCCCCACCTGGTAATCCCACAGGTCGGTCGCCACCACTTTGCCATCACCGAATCCGACGACACCCTTGACTGGTTTGAAGCGTTCCCAGCCGGAGGCCGGACCCGAGTTGAACGTGCGGTATTGGGTGATCCGCACGCCGCGCCCGTCGACCAGCTGACGCTGGATCGCCGCGACCGGATCACCTGCCGTGGCGGCGCCGGAAGCAGGCACGGCATAGAGGGTTGAGCCCGCGAAGGTCAGGACCACGACCGTCGTCCATCGCCTCATAAGGTGATGTTCTCCTCACGATGGGCCCGGCACTTCCGCCGACACGGGCCAAGACGGCGATCTTGGCAGCAGAAGGTCTCGCCGTGATCACGACCTCGCCGTTTCTATGGATTCATGGAAAGGTCAAAGGTGACGTCGGCCTGCCCCCTTCGCCTTGTCCGCTGGAGACATTCGTGGGGGAGCACGTTTCAGTACTCACGCAAGCCGGGGGGCGTCCGTGTACGTGCAGCGGGCCCGCGGCGGCGGCCATCGGCTCAAGGACCTTCCGGCCGAACAGGGGATCGTCCCCGTGCACAACCTTCACCGGCCGCAACGTCTCGGCTCTGTGGGAGACAGCACTCCTCAAGGCATGTGAGAGCGAGAGGTCCGGCGCGCACGCTCCTCCGGGAAGCCGTGGACCTGGAAGGCGAACCGCCGGCCGTCCTCGGTTCTCCGCGCCGACCGGGTCGGCCGGCGCTCGCCCTGCCGGCCCTCGGGGTCGAGGAACTCCCGCCGGTCTGGTCGGGCACTCCACCCCCACTACGACGCGGACCGTCTACCGGCACCAGATCAGGCCGGTTCACCGTCCACGGTGCCGAAGCCATGGACGCGGTCTTCGGGAACGGTGACCGATCCGGGTAGTGGCTCCCCTGTTGGCTCCCGGAAACGACTCAGGCCCCCTGTCCTCGATCCGAGGAGGGGGCCTGACCTGTGAGGCCGAAGCCTCTGAAGATGCTCCCGCGATAGGACTCGAACCTATAACCTGCCGGTTAACAGCCGGCTGCTCTGCCGTTGAGCTACGCGGGATCGATCTGTTTGCGCTGCTCGGCGGGGTTTTGGGGCCCCTCCGTCGTGCGCATGAATAGATTAGCGCACTCCTGGAGTGCGTGTCGCATCGTTACGGGGGTAGGCCCGGTGTCAGCGGAGGTGCGATATGCGATATCGGATGACATTCACGATGGGACTGGCCATCGGCTACGTACTCGGCAGCCGGGCGGGGCGCGAGCGCTACGAGCAGATCAAGCGCGCGGCGCAGCGTGTCGCCGACAACCCGCGGGTCCAGGAGGTCGCGGGCGTCGTCGGCGCCCAGGCGTCCAGGTACGCCGGCGCGGCGAGGACCAAGGTGGGCGACACGCTGCAGCAGAAGATCCCCTTCCTGGGCGGTGACGAGCACAAGCACAACGGCGCCACCGGATGGCCCGAGGAGGAGGACGTCACGGCGACCGGCGGGGAGCGCAGATCCCGGGAGAGCGGGATCACCTACTAGAAGGCGGGCATGGGTGTGCGGAGGATCACACACCCATGCTGCGCCGCACACCCTCAAGGGCCTGCTCGGCCTGCGCGCGCAGGCCGGGGTCCTCGGGGTCGAGGCCGTCGTCGAAGACGAGGGTCCAGCCGAGCACCTCGCCGCCCGGCGGCCGCCTGGCGACGAGCCGTACGCCGCCCCGGCCGGGGAGGTTCACATGCTTGTTGACCACGATGGTGGCGTTGACGCGCTCTCTGATGGTCTCGGGCAGCATGCGCGGCTCGGAGATCGGCTCGGCGTGCCGCACGCCGGCCATCGTGAGGACGATGAGCCCCTGCTCGTCCCAATAGGCCTTGTCGATCTCCTCGTACGGCACCCGCGTCCCGTCCGGCAGCAGCAGCGCGAGGTTCGTGGCGATCACGTGACCCGCGCCGGAGACGGTGAACGTGAGGACCCGCTCCCCCTGCCGCAGGTCGAGGGATTTGCGCACGTCAGCGGGCAGCCGGCGGAAGATGTTCATGCCTCTACGGTATCGGCGAGCAGGTCGAGGGTGAGCGCCGCGCTCCAGGAGAAGTCGCGGCAGCCGCGCCCGCTGCCGTCGAAGGGGTCGAAGCACTCGCGGAAGCCGGCCTGCCGGACGAGCCGGAGGGTGCCGTTGGTGAGCTGCTGGGCGAGGTGGTCGAGCGAGTGCACGGCCGCGGCCCTGCGCAGCAGCCAGTTGGTGTTGACCCAGGAGGGGCCGCGCCAGTAGCGGGTGCGGTCGAACTGGCCGGCGCGGATCTCGCAGCTCGGCACGGGGTAGCCGGTCGCGCCCATGAACCTGGCCGACTCCAGCAGCTCGACGGCTCCGCGCACCTGCTCGGCGGGCAGTTCGGGGTCGAGCAGCGGTCCGAACCCGCCCACGGTGGCCACCGGGATGAGCCGTCCGGCCCGCAGGTCGCGGGCGTAGAAGCCGCCGTCCCAGAGCCGGTCGAGCAGGGCGCGCCTGATGCGTCCGGCCTGTTCGAGGTGGGGTGCGGGGTCGGCGTGCGCGAGCGGGGCGAGCTCGGCCAGGGCCTGGCAGGAGGCCAGCCAGATGCCGTTGAACATGGGGTCCTCGACCGCGAAGGGGTGCTCGTCGCGCAGGTAGCCGGCGCTGTAGCCGGCGTCCCGGTAGCGCATGGCGAGCCAGACGTAGCGGTCGTGGTCGCTGTCGGGGTGGCGTTCGGCCAGCTCGACGCCGCGGTAGCCGTAGTGGATGGCGGGCAGGTTGTGCAGCGGCTGGTCCCAGGCGGGGCTGTCGTCCATGCCCGACTCCCAGGGGTGGACGATGGCGGCGAGCCCGGCGCCGCCGAGGTCGCGGGCCGAGGCGAGGTAGTCGTGCTGGGCCACCAGCGCCGGGTATGCCGCCCTGACGAAGTCGCTGTCGCCGGTGTGCCGGTAGAGCCACCACAGGGCGAGCCCGTGCAGCGGCGGCGCGGTGAGCCCGGAGGTGAGGACGGACGGGGCGGCCTCGTTGTCCTGGGAGCGCCAGAGCGACGGCCCGGGGAAGTACGCCTCGCGGGTGTGGAAGACGATGTGCGGCACCATGCCGGTCGCCCACTGCCCGCGCAGCAGGCTCAGCAGCTCGTCGCGGGCCCGGTCCGGCCGGCGCCGGGCCAGACCGATGACGACGAACGCGGAGTCCCAGCTCCACTGGTGGGGATAGAGCCCTGGGGCGGGCACGGTGCCGGAGCCCGTCCAGTTCGCGTCGAGCACGGCCATGGCCTCGCGCCCGAGCGCGGCATCGTCGACCGCGGGCCGCGCCTCCATCACCCAACTATGACTGCGGATGCGCCCAGAAGCTATGTCCTCTTGGCCCACTTCGACAGCACGAGGACGCCGAAGGCGACGGCCCCGATGATGAGCCCCCACTTGAGGAGCGTGAGCGCGAACCCCAGGAGGGGGCCGAGCAGTACGAGCGCGGCCACGACCGCCGCGATGATCAGAAGTATGCGTCCCATGTACGTAACGCTAAGAGATCGTTAAGCCGTTTGCAGGCGAGACAGGGTTGAATCAGGGACAAGTCAGGGGTCCCCCCGACCCTTACCAGCAAAAGGAACTAAAGCGGTCAGACAACCCGTTGTGCCGGTATAAACGGGGCAACAGGGCTGTTTCGCCGGGGAGCGTGATGAGCCTGGGACCACCTATGAGCAGGGAAGGCGTCGAGCACGCGCTGCGCGCCCGCGCCGACGAACGCGACCGAATCTCCGGCGACCTGCTCGACCTCGAATCCCACACCACCTACCAGTTGCTCAAGGGCGCGTCCTTACGGGGGGCGACCGCCCGCCGCTGGACGGGCGTCCAGGAGGCGCTGGCCAGGCTCTGGGGGCTGAACGACGCCTACCGCGCCGTGCTGCGCGACGCGGAGCAGATCAAGGACTCCCGCGGCCGGCTCGGCTCCGACCAGCTCGAACAGCTCACCGGGCTGCTCGCCGGGCCGTCGGTGGTGCTGCGGGCCGCGGCCAAGCCGGTCGAGCAGCGCTCCCTGCTGCCGCAGGCGGACGAACGGCTGACCCTCGACCAGGCCGTGACCCGCATGGACGCCGCCTTCCGCGAGGTCACCTCGGCCCTCACCGACATCGACGCCCGCTGGAACGACCTGCTGCCCCGCCTCGACGCCGCCGACGCCGCCCTGCGCCGCGTCCGCGCGCTGGAGGCGGAGCTCGGCGAGGACGCGCCGGGGCTGGACCAGACGGACGCCGAGCTCGGGCGGCTGCGCGCCGACACGGTCGAGGACCCGCTGGGCGCCCCCGTCGAGCCCAGCCTCGACCGGGTCTCCCGGCTGCTCGCCACCACCGTCGCCGAGCTGGAGCTGGCCGTCACGGTCAAGCAGGAGTACGCCCGCCGCCGCGAGAACCTGGTGGCGGCGCTCGACCGGGTGAGGGCCGCCGAGAGCGAGGCGAGGCTGGCCCACGGCGCGGTCGTCGTCAAGATCGCGCTGCCTCCCCAGGCGCAGCCGCGCAGCCGCGTGGACGCCCTGGCCGGCGCGCTGGACGCGCTCGACGTCTCGGCCGACCCGTGGGTGCTGCGCGCCAAGCGGCTGGCCGGGCTGGAGGACGACGCCCGCGGCGCGGCCCAGCAGGCCCAGGCCACCGCCAAGGCGCTGTACGGCCTGGTCGGCCGGCGCGACGAGCTGCGCGGCCGGCTCGGCGCCTGCCAGGTGATGGCGGTGCGCAAGGGCCTGGCGGAGGACCCGGCCACCGGCGAGCTGTTCGAACGGGCCCGCGCCCTGCTCTGGAGCGCCCCCTGTGACCTGACCGCCGCGGCGGCGGCCGTCGAGACCTACCAGCGCGCCATCCACGGAGGTGAGGCTTGACATCCTCCCCCTCGTAAACGAGAGGGATTCCGACCGTCGCCGGTCGGTCTTCCTGCTTCATCGCCGATCGCCCGCCCGAGAGGAGGACTCCCGTTTGAGGTCTTACACCAGCTCCACAGGCGTTTCAGCTCTCCGCCGGCCCGGCGGCGAGCAGCATGTTCCGCGCCGCGTTCACCTCCCGATCATGGATCGCACCGCAGGCACAGGTCCACTCGCGGACGCTCAACGGCATCTCCTCCCGCAGGGCCCCGCAGACCGAGCACAACTTGGAGGAGGGAAAGAACCGGTCCACCACGACCAGGGTGCGACCGTACCAGTCCGTCTTGTACTCCAGCATGCGCCGCAGCTCCCGCCAACCGGCATCGGAGATGGCGCGGGCGAGCGCATGGTTCTGGGCCAGGTTGCGGACGGCCAGGTCCTCCACGGCGATCACTTGATTCTCGCGTACCAGCCGGGTGGTGACCTTGTGCAGGTAGTCGCGCCTGCGATCGGCGATCCGGGCATAAATCTTCGCCACGCGCAGCCGGGCCTTGGCCCGGTTGTTCGATCCTTTCTGTTTGCGGGCCAGGGCCCGCTGTGCTTTGGCCAGTCTGCGCCGTTCGCGACGCTCGTGACGCGGGTTGGCGATCTGCTCGCCGCACGACAACGTGAGCAGGGCCGTGAGACCGGCGTCCACGCCGGTCGACCGCTCGACCGGCGACAAGGGCACGATCGTCTCCTGCACCAGCAGGGACACGAACCACCGCCCGGCCGAGTCCATGGACACGGTGACCGTGGACGGCTCGGCCCCCTCGGGCAGCGGACGCGACCACACGATGTTCAGCGGCGTGTCCATCTTGGCCAGGGTGAGCCGGCCGTCGCGCCAGCGGAACGCCGAGCGGGTGTACTCGGCCGACGCCCGCGACCTCTTCTTGCTCTTGAACGTCGGGTGCTTGGCCCGTTTGGCGAAGAAGTTCGCGAACGCCGCCTGCAGATGCCGCAGCGTCTGCTGCAACGGCACCGACGACACCTCGTTCAAGAACGCCAGCTCGGGTGTCTTCTTCCACGCGGTCAGCGTCGCGGACGACTCGGTGTAGGAGACGCCGCGGCCTTCCAGCTTGTAGGCGCGGGTCCGCTCTTCCAATGCCTTGTTGTAGACCAGGCGCACGCAGCCGAACGTCCGGACAAGCTCTTCGGCCTGTTCGGGGGTCGGATGGAAGCGGTACTTGTAGGCCCGCTTCACCAGCTGCGCCATTCCTCGATCCTAGGTGCGAGATCACCCGCGCACCGGCCGATCCCAGAAGACAACGGCGGTCCGCCTGGCGGCGTATCGCCTGCTCCTGCCCGGCTTCGCAGGAGTCCGATTCCTCCCCCGCCTGAAGGCGGGGGTTTCCTCGGAGGTATCTGATGACCCGCTGCGTGCAGCCCGGCTGCACCGGGACCATCGAAGAGGGCTACTGCGACCTGTGCGGCAACGCGGCGAGCGCCGCGCCCCCCGCCCCTTCCTCGGTCTCCCTCTCGCCGCCCACCCAGCCCTCCTCCCCCGTCACCAACCCGGTGAGCCGCTCCGTGTCGGGGCCGGCCAGCAGCGGGCGGTCGCGGGCGGGGGTGCTGGCCACGCTGGCCGACCTGCCGTCGGTGCCGTACCGCGATCCGGCCGCCGCCGTCATGGCCGACCCGGAGGTGCCGGAGGAGAAGCGCCACTGCGCCAACCCCGACTGCGGCAAGCCCGTCGGCCGCTCCAGGAGCGGGCGTCCCGGACTGACCGACGGGTTCTGCCCGCACTGCCGCACGCCGTACTCGTTCGCGCCGAAGCTGGGCAAGGACGACCTGGTGGCGGGCCAGTACCGGGTGCTGGGCTGCCTGGCGCACGGCGGCCTCGGCTGGATCTACCTGGCCTCCGACGAGAACCTGGACGGCCGCTGGGTGGTGCTCAAGGGCCTGCTCAACACCAACGACGCCGAGGCGCTGGCCGCCGCCGAGGCCGAGCGGCGCTTCCTCACCACGGTCGACCACCCCAACATCGTCAAGATCTTCAACTTCCAGCGCTCGGCCGGGCTCGGCTACATCGTCATGGAGTACGTCGGCGGCCAGTCGCTGCACGAGCTGCGCCGCCAGGGCCCGCTGCCGCTGCGCGAGGTCCTCATGTACGGCAGGGAGATCCTGCACGCCTTCGGCTACCTGCACGAGAACGGCATGGTCTACTGCGACCTCAAGCCGGCGAACGTGATCCGGGTCGGCCGCCAGCTCAAGCTCATCGACCTCGGCGCGGTGCAGCCCATCGGCTCCCCGCCGGGCACCTCGTGGGCCACGGCCGGCTACCACGCCCCCGAGCTGGAGACGCACGCCGCGTCGGTGGCCTCCGACCTCTACACGGTGGCGCGGACCCTCGCCGTGCTGGCGGTCCCCGGGTTCAGCCCGGTGCAGAACGGCAAGGCCGCGCCGCTGCCGCAGGACTGCGGGCACCCGTCGTTCACCCGGCTGCTGCGCCGGGCCACCGCCGACGACCCGGCCGACCGGTTCCAGAGCGCCTGGGAGATGGAGGAGCAGCTCGTCGGGGTGCTGCGCGAGGTGTGCGCGCAGGAGGACGGGGTGCCGTACCCGCATCCCTCGACGCTGTTCGGGCCGGAGCGGGGTGCGGTGGGCACGGCGCTGGCGGAGGGCGGCGGGGCGGTGCTGGCGCCGCTCGACCCGGTGGCCGTCGCCGCCGAGCTGCCGGTGCCGCTGGCGGACCCGGCGGACCCGGCGGCCGGCGCGCTGGCCGGGCTGCTCGGCCTCGACGGCAGGGAGCTCGTCGACCAGCTCGCCGCGATGCCGCGCACGCCCGAGACCAAGCTGATGCGGGCCAGGCTGCTCGCCGAGGAGGGCGCCGCCGAGGCGCCGGTGGTGCTCGACCAGCTCGCGGCCGAGCTGCCCGGCGACTGGCGGGTCACCTGGTTCCGCGGCGTGCTGGCCCTGGCGACGGGGAAGCCCGACACGGCCGCGTCGGCGTTCGACACGTGCCTGTCGCTGCTGCCGGGCGAGCCGGCGCCCAAGCTGGCGCTCGCGTTCGCGCTGGAGTGCGCGGGCAGGCACGCCGCCCCCTGGTACGACACCGTCTGGCGCACCGACCACGCCTACGTGAGCGCCGCGTTCGGCCTGGCGAGGACGGGCCGGCTGAGCGCGCTGGACGAGGTGCCGGCCACGTCGAGCTACCGGGTCGCGGCGCAGGTGGCGCTGGCCGTCTCGGCGGCGCGCCGGCCTGACCCGGCCGCGATCGTCCCTGGCGAGCTGGTCACCGCGGCCGACCGGCTGACGCGCCTCACCGACCTCGACGGGCGCCGCCGCGACCTGCTCACCGCCGAGCTGCTGCACGGCGGCCTGGCCTGGCTGGCGTCCAACGCGCCGCCGCCGGGCCTGCGGCTGGCGGAGGCCGCGTTCACCGAGTCCGGGCTGCGCAGGCGGCTGGAGTCGATCTACCGGCGGCTGGCCGTGGCCGCGCCCAGCCGCCAGGAGCGGCACGCCCTCATCGACCAGGCCAACGCCGTGCGCCCCCGGACCTGGCTGTGACGGCCCCGGACGTCCGCGCGGCGGACGCCGGGGAGGGGGCCTGCCCCGTCTGCGGCACCCCCGTGTACGAGGGCTACGCCTACTGCGAGAAGTGCGGCCACACCCTGGGCTCGCCGACGTGCGCGTCCTGCGGGGCGGCCGCCGTGGACGCCGAGGGCTACTGCGAGCGGTGCGGGCTGCGCCAGCCCACCGGCCGCGACCACGCCGAGATCGTCCTGGAGGGCGGCGCGGCGGCGGTCACGGACCGGGGCCTGCGGCGCGGCAGGAACGAGGACGCGCTCGCGCTGCTCGCCGCCGGCCGGTCCACGGTGACCGTGGTCTGCGACGGCGTCGGCAGCTCCCCCAGGGCCGACGAGGCGTCCGCGGTGGCCGTCGAGGCGGCGAGCGCGGCGCTGATCAGGGGACTGTCGCACGAGGAGGCGTTCGAGCTGGCCGGGCGGGCGGTCACGAAGCTCGCGACGTCCGTGCACGACGCGCCCGCCTGCACGTACGTCGCCGCCGTGGTCAGGGACGGCCGGATCAGCCTCGCCTGGGCGGGCGACACGCGGGCGTACTGGCTGCCGGAGGCGGGCCAGGACGGGGTCCTGCTGACCGCCGACGACGCGATCGAGACCGGCGAGATCACCGCCTGGCTCGGCGCGGACGCCGAGGACGTCCGCCCGCACGTGCGCCTGTTCGAGCCGCAGGGACCCGGCCTGCTGCTGGTCTGCAGCGACGGCCTGTGGCGCTATCTGGACGGCCGCCCGCTCCCCGTCCCCGGCGATCCGCGGGAACTGGCCCGCGAGCTGCTCCGGCACGCCCTGGACTCCGGCGGCCAGGACAACATCACGATCGCCCTGATCCCCCTAGGAGACTCCCGTGAGTGACCAGCCGACGTTCACGCTGACGATCGACCAGAACAAATATCTTCCCCTCGACGGCCGCGAGGTGCACGCCATCCTGTCGGTCGGCGCCACGGGCGGGATCACCACGCAGGTGGCCTGCCCGGCGGAGGCCGCCGAGGTGATCATCGTGGACACGTCCGGCTCGATGAGCGGCGGCAAGATCCGCGAGGCGCGGCAGGCGGCCGTGACCGCCGTGCAGACGCTGCGCGACGGCGCGTACTTCGCGGTGATCGCCGGCACCGAGCGGGCCACGATGGTCTACCCGCGCGGCAACCCGCACCTGGTGAAGGCCACCCCCGCGACCAGGGCCGAGGCGCACCGGGTCATCGACAAGCTGCTCGCGCACGGCGGCACCGCGATCGGCGAGTGGCTGAAGCTGGCCGGCCACCTGCTGACCGCGCACCCGTCGGCGATCCGGCACGCGCTGCTGATGACCGACGGCCAGAACAACGAGCGCCCTGACGTCTTCGCCTCCGTCCTCGCCGCCTGGAGCGGCAAGTTCGTGGTGGACTGCCTCGGCGTCGGCGCCGACTGGGTGCCGGCCGAGCTGCGCAAGGTGGCCGAGGCGATGCTCGGCACGTTCGACTTCGTCCGCGACCAGGGCGACCTGCCGGAGTACTTCCGCCGGCTCACGCAGACCTCGATGAGCAAGACGGTGGCCGAGCTGTCGCTGCGGGTGTGGGTGCCGCAGACGGCGCGGCTGAAGTTCGTCAAGCAGGTCTCCCCCGTGCTGCTGGACCTCACGGGCAAGCGGACCGACGTCAACCCGCTCACCGGCGACTACCCGACCGGGTCGTGGGGCGCGGAGGAGCGCGAGTACCACGTGTGCGTCGAGGTGCCGCCCGGCCAGATCGGCCAGGAGATCAGGGCGGGCTGGGTCAAACTGGTCCGGCCCGACACCGGCGACGTGCTGGCCAGCGGCAACGTGCTCGCCCAGTGGACCGACGACCTCGCCCAGTCCACCCGCATCAACGGCAAGGTCGCCCACTACACCGGCCAGGCCGAGCTGCACGACCTCATCCAGGACGGGCTGAGCGCCCGCGCCGCCGGCGACGTGGACACCGCGACCGCGCGGCTGGCCAAGGCCCGCGAGATCGCGGTCGAGTCCGGCCGCGAGGACACCGCCCGCCTGCTGGAGAGGGTGGTCGAGGTGGACCCGGCCAGCGGCACCGCCCGGCTGCGCAGGAACGTGGACAAGGCCGACGAGATCGAGCTCGACACCGGCTCGGTGCGCACCAGCCGGCTGCGCAAGGAAGGACTGTGATGGCGACCTGCCCGCAGGGGCACGCGTCGGGCGCCGACGACTACTGCGACGTGTGCGGCGCCCAGATGGCCGCCGCTCCGGCCGCCTCCACCCCCCAGCCCGCCGCCGCGCCCTCCGGCGGGGGCGCGCCCGCCGAGAGCTGCCCCGTCTGTCAGACGCCGCGCGCCGGGCAGTTCTGCGAGGTGTGCGGCCACGACTACAGCGGGAACGGGGCGGCCGTCCCGCTCCCGGTCACCGGGGCCCGCTGGGAGGCGGTCACCGCCGCTGACCGCGTCTACTACGAGAAGGTGATCGCCGAGGGCGGGCCGGACGCCGACCGCGTGGCCTTCCCGCCGTACTGCCCCGAGCGCTCCTTCGCCCTGCACGGCGAGCAGGTGCGCATCGGGCGGCGCAGCCGGGCCAGGAACCTCGCCCCCGAGATCGACCTGACCGGCCCGCCGGAAGACCCGGGCGTGTCCCACCTGCACGCCGTGCTGCTGGCCCAGCCGGACGGCTCGTGGACGGTCGTGGACCCGGGCTCCTCCAACGGCACCCAGGTCAACGGCAGGCCGCTCACGGTCAACGTGCCCGTGCGGATCGGTCCTGGCGACCGCATCCACCTGGGCGCGTGGACCGTCATCACGATCAGGGAGGGCACGCCGTGACGATCACACAGCCTCCTCCACCGGCCCCTCCCCCGGCCCCTCCCGTGGTCGCGCCCGCCGCGCCGCCGCCGAGGCGGCGCAGCGTGCCAGGCCGCGTCAGGACGCTGACCGGCGCCACCGTCGCCGCGATCGCGCTGCTGTTCACGGCGCTCGCGGTGGGCAGCTCCAGCGCCCGCGACGGGCTCCAGGTCATCGGCCGCGACGCCGGGCCGCAGGTCGTCGCCACGGCCGGTCTCTACCTGGCGCTCAGCGACATGGACGCGCAGGTCGCCAACGCCCTGCTGATGGGCAACGGGTACGCCGACCGGCGCGCCGGCGCCCTCGCCCGCTACGAGAGCCGCCGCTCCGAGGCCAACCAGGCGCTGCTGAAGGCGTTCCAGCTCTCCGGCGACGACCCGGCCGAGCGGCGGACCGTGCAGTCGGTGCTGGACGGCCTCGGCCGCTACGAGCGGCTGGCCGGGCAGGCACTGCTGCTCGACGAGCGCGCCGGGCACGCGCCCGGCCCGCCGCCCGCCGAGGTGGTGGCGACCTACCGGCAGGCCACCGACCTCATGCGGATGGTGCTGCTGCCGCAGGCGTACAACCTGACGCTGGAGAACGGCACCATCGTGCGCCGCACCTACGACGACAAGGCGTTCATGCTGCCGCTGCTGCGGGCCGCGGTCGTGGTGGCCGGACTGCTCGCGCTGGGCTGCCTGCTGGCGCTGCAGATCTTCCTGGCCCGGCGTTTCCGCCGGGTGTTCGGCCCGGCGCTGCTGGTGGCGACGGTCACGACCGCGGTGGCGCTGCTGTTCGGGACGAACGTGCTGAGCCAGGACGAGGACGCGCTGCGCGAGGCCAAGAAGTCGTCGTTCGACTCGGTGCTGACGCTGGCGAGGACGCGGGCGATCAGCAACAGCATGCAGGGCGACCAGAGCCGCTACCTGCTGGACAAGGAGCGGGCCGACACCTACGAGCACACGTTCCTGGACAAGTCGCAGTCGCTCTTCTACGTCCCCGCCGGCAACCTGGAGACCTACCAGGCCAAGGTGACCCAGGGCGAGACGAAGGTCCTCGGCCTGCTCGGGCCCGAGCTGGTCGGCCCGCGCGGCCGGGACGTCGCCGCCGCCTTCGCCCGCTTCCAGGCCGCCGACGCCGGCCTGCGGAAGCTGGCGCTGGCCGGACGGGTCAACGGCGCGGTGGCGGCGCGGCTCACCACGGCGGCTCAGTCCTTCGACGCCTACGACCGCGCGGTGGTGGCGCTGGCCGCCCAGCACGAGGCCGCCTTCGAGCGGGCCGTCGGCCGCGGCGAGAACGCCCTCGACAACCTGTGGCGGCTGCTGCCCTTCGCGATCGGCGGGATCGGCGTGCTGCTGATCGCCGGGGTGTGGCCTCGACTCAAGGAGTACCGGTGAAGCGGGTGCTGGCGGTGACGGCGGCCCTGGTGGCCGCGCTGGCGGCCGGAGGCTGCGCGGGCGGCGAGGCGGTCTCGATCGTGGACAAGGACGACCTCGTCATCGCGGTGCGGCCGGACCTGCCCTCGGTCGGGTTCCGCAAGCCCGACGGGACGTTCGAGGGCTTCGACGTGGACGTGGCCCGCTATCTCGCCCGCAAGCTGGGCAAAGGCGTCACGCTCATGCCGGCGCTGGCGGCCGAGCGGGACAAGGTGCTGCTCGACGGGCGGGCGGACATGGTGGTGGCGACGTACACGATCGACCAGGACCGCAAGGCCAAGGTGCTGTTCGCGGGGCCGTACCACATCTCCTACCAGGACATCCTGATGCGGCCCGACGAGACGTTCAAGAACGTGCGCGACCTCAAGGGGCGGCGGATCTGCCAGGTCAAGGGGTCGAACGCGGCCGAGCGGGTCACCGAGGAGCGCAAGGTCGCGGCGCGGCTCGTGCCGTTCGACGACTACGCGCAGTGCCTGGGGGCGCTGAAGAGCGGCCAGGTGGACGCGGTCACCACGAACGACGTCATCCTGGCGGGGCTCGCCATGCGGGACGGCTCGGGGCTGCGGCTGGCCAACGCCCAGTTCAACGAGCAGCGCACGGGCGTCGGGCTGCGCAGGGGCGACGTGCCGGGCTGCGAGGAGGTCAACCGGGCGATCATCGACATGTACCAGGACGGGACGGCGTCGAAGCTGCTGCACAAGTGGTTCGGCCCGTCGGGGCTGCACCTCGGCACCATCGCGGTGCCGCAGTTCGAGGGCTGCTCGTGACGGCCTCCCCTGCGCCGGACACGAGCGGGCCGGGGCGTGTCGCCCCGGCCCGCTCGCCCGCCCTCCGGCCGCGTGTGCCCGCCGGTCAGTCGAGGTAGTCGCGCAGCATCTGCGCCCGTGTCGGGTGGCGGAGCTTGGCCAGGGTCTTCGACTCGATCTGCCGGATGCGCTCCCGCGTGACCCCGAACTCCCTGCCCACCTCCTCCAGCGTGCGCGGATGCCCGTCGGCCAGTCCGAAGCGGAGCTGGATGATGCGCTGCTCCCGGTCGGACAGCGTCGCCAGGATGTCGTCGAGCTGGTCCTGCAGCATGATGAAGGCCGCGGCCTCCATGGGCACGACGGCGTCGGCGTCCTCGATGAAGTCACCGAGGTCGGAGTCCTCCTCGCCGATCGGCGACTGCAGCGACACGGGCTCCTGGGCGATGCGCTGGATCTCGACGACCCGGTCGACCGGGAGGTCCATCTCCTTGGCGATCTCCTCGGGGATGGGCTCGCGGCCGAGGTCCTGGTGGAGCTGGCGCTGGACCCTGACGAGCTTGTTGATGGTCTCCACCATGTGGACCGGGATGCGGATCGTCCGCGCCTGGTCGGCGATGGCCCGGGTGATCGCCTGCCTGATCCACCAGGTCGCGTACGTGGAGAACTTGTAGCCCTTGGTGTAGTCGAACTTCTCGACGGCCCTGATGAGGCCGAGGTTGCCCTCCTGGATCAGGTCCAGGAACAGCATGCCGCGGCCGACGTACCGTTTGGCGATCGACACCACGAGCCTGAGGTTGGCCTCGATGAGGCGCTGTTTGGCCCGCGTGCCCTGCCAGACGAGCTCCCTGAACTCAGGGAAGGCCAGGCGCGAGACCCCGCTGGCCAGCTTGTCCTCGGCGAACAGGCCGGCTTCGATCGACTTGGCGAGCTCCACCTCCTCCTCGGCCGTCAGCAGCGGCACCCGGCCGATCTCCCGCAGGTAGATCCTGACCAGATCGCTGGTCGGCGCCCGCTTGCCGACGTCCTCCTCATCGGCGCGGGTGGATTCCTCGTCGCCCTGGGGCTCGAGGACCTCCACGCCGTTCTCGGCGAGCATGCGCACGACGCGCTCCAGCGCGTCGGACGGCAGCTCGGATCGGTCAAGCGCGGCTGCGACGTCATCGACGGTGACGCTCCCGCGCTCCCTTCCCTTCGCGACGAGGTCCGCCACCTGAAGATCTACCGATGGCGGTCCACTTGGCAGCACCGATGCACCCACGGGAGACAGTCTGCAGTATTGGTTCCATCAAATGGCAGACCCATTTTTGTCACCGAAGGTAAGACCTCGGTCCTTACCGAATTGAGATCGGAAATAGGTTTGGCCGGAGTTTGATCAGGAAAGTAAAGCCAATTACGCGATCACCATTCCCGTGCCCGGCGGGAGCCTCCGGCCGGACGCGCCTGTTTCGCTGCCCGGAGCACGTTGTCCACCCGCTTTGTCGCGCGTTGGACCGCGCCAGGTTCCCGGGCCAACCGACGGGGTTTGCGGCTTGGGTTCGCGACCGAACCGTTATCTTGCGCGGGGCGGCGATCAGCTTCCCGCGGCCCGGTCGCGCAGCACCCGGCGCTGCTGCTCCAGCGCCACCAGCTCGCCGAAGAGCCTGTTGTACTCCTGCTGCTCCTCCACCGGGTTGAGCCGCTGGATGCGCGACTTGACCTGGGCGATCGCCCGGTCGACCGCGATGGCCTCGATGGCGGCCAGCATCGCCGCCGCGTAGCGCTCCTCGGCGTGCGCGTCGGCCTGGATCGGCTCGACCGCGAACCGGGTCACCAGGGCCCGCGCCCCCTCCTCGCTCGCGTGCTCCAGCAGCAGGTCGACCCACGGGCGGCCGCCGTGGCCGGCCGCCGCGAGACCGCCCGCGGCGGCCACCACCCGGTGCAGGGCGACGTGGTCGGGCGCCGTGAACGCCTGCGGGTCGAGGGCGTCGAAGCGCGGCCCGAGCAGCGCGGGACGCTGCACGGCCAGCTTGAGCAGCTCGGCCTCCACCCGGACGCCGGGATCGACCGGCGCCGCGCGCGGGACGCGCTGCGGGCGGCCCTGCTGCGCCCCGGCGACCCCCGCGATGCGCTGCATGACGAACCGCTCGTCCATGAAGCCGAGCCAGCGGTCGAGGTCGATCGCGTAGCGTTTGCGCAGCCCGGCGTCCTTGATGCCGGCCACGATGGGCGCGGCGGCGTCGAGGGCGGCGATCTTGCCTTCGTTGCTGCGCAGGTCGTAGCGGGAGATCGTGCTCCTGATCGCGAACTGGAACAGCGGCTCGCGGCTCGCCACGAGGTCGCGCACAGCCGCGTCGCCCTGCTTGACCCGCAGGTCGCACGGGTCGAGCCCGTCGGGCTGCACCGCGACGTAGGTCTGCGTGACGAACTTCTGCTCGTCGGCGAACGCGCGCAGCGCCGCCTTCTGCCCCGCCGCGTCGCCGTCGAAGGTGAAGATGACCTCGCCGCGGAACTCGGCCTGGTCGAGCAGGAACCGGCGCAGGATCTTGATGTGCTCCTCGCCGAACGAGGTGCCGCAGGTGGCCACGGCCGTCGGCACCCCGGCCAGGTGGCACGCCATCACGTCGGTGTAGCCCTCGACGATCACCGCCTGGCTGCGCTTGGAGATCTCCCGTTTAGCGAGGTCGATCCCATAAAGTACCTGGCTCTTCTTGTAAAGCGGCGTGTCAGGCGTATTCAGATATTTCGGTCCGTCGTCGGAATCGAGCAACTTCCGCGCGCCGAAACCGATCACGTCGCCCGTCGCGTCGCGGATCGGCCAGACCAGCCGGCCGCGGAAGCGGTCGATCGGCCCGCGCCGCCCCTCCTTGGCCAGCCCGCCCTTGACCAGCTCGTCCGCCGAGAAACCGCGGCCCAGCAGGTGCCGGGTCAGCGCCTCCCACTCGTTGGGCGCGTAGCCCACCCCGAAGGTCTCGGCGTCGGCCCGCTCGAAGCCCCGCTCCGACAGGAACCGCCGCCCGGCCGCCGCGTCGGGGCCGAACAGCTTGCCGGCGTAGAACTCGGCCGCCGCCTTGTGCGCCTCGATCAGCCGGGCCCGCTCGCCGTGGTCGCGTTTGGGGACGTAGCCGCCCTGCTCGTACTGGAGGTGGATGCCGGCCCGCTGCGCCAGCCGCTCGACCGCCTCACTGAACGACAGGTGCTCGATCTTCTCGACGAACGTGATGACGTCGCCGCCCTCGGAGCAGCCGAAGCAGAAGTACATGCCGCGCTCGGGCGTGACGTTGAACGACGGCGACTTCTCGTCGTGGAACGGGCACAACCCCTTGAGGTTGCCGCCCCCGGCGTTGCGCAACTGGATGTGCTCGCCGATGACCTCGGCGATGGGAGAGCGTTCGCGCACGAGGGCGATGTCGACGTCACGGATCCGGCCAGCCACGCCGGTGAGTCTATGCCGCCCCGCTGACGTTCCCCGCACCTGCCGCCAGAATGGGCTCACCCCCCGCGGGAGATCGCGGCAAAGCGGCTCGGCGGGGGTCCCCGGTCGGCTACAAAGGTAAAAATTGGTCGTGGAAGCGGTGACACGGGTGGAGATCATGCGATCGGGGCATCTCGGACGATGGGCGGCCGTCGCGGGCGCCGTGCTCCTGACGGGCGCCTGCTCGCAGGCCACCGGGCTGGCGGGCGTGAGCGCCACGTCGCCCACCACGGCCCCGCCCACGGGCTCGCCGGCGGCGACCGCGACCGTCCCGAGCCCCACGCCGTCGGTCCGGCACCAGGCCGCCGCCGAGCAGCCGCCGCAGGGCGACGACCCGGTCAGGGTGCCGCCGCCCAAGCTGTCCAAGTACGCCTACACCTTCCCCGTCAAGGGCTGCAAGACGAGCTACCAGCGCAAGCTGCTGGTGCTGCCCAAGACGACGATCTGGGCCCCGCAGGGGTGCGAGTTCGTGGCGCCGGTGGACGGCGTCGTCGACGAGGTCAACGTCCAGAACCGGTGGACGCCGGCCAAGGACGAGGGCTGGACGCGGGAGGGCAGGTTCGTCACGATCGTCGGCGACGACGGCGTGCGCTACCTCGGCGGCCACCTCGACTCGGTGGCCGCCGACGTCAAGCCGGGCCTGCGGGTGAAGGCCGGCCACGTGCTGGGGCGGGTGGGCCGCACGGGCAACGCCCGCGACACCGGCGCCAACCTCTACTTCGCGATCTCGTGGAAGACCGGCCCCGCCTACTGGTGGGTACGCAGGGGCATGGTCGAGCCGTGGGACTACCTCGACGCCTGGGCGAAGGGCAACCGCACGCTGTCGCCACGCGAGGAGACGCTGAAGCTGCGCGCCAAGCTGGGCGAGACTCCGCCCTGCACCGTCCAGTGCGCGGGCCGGGCGCAGCCGCCGGCGCCCAGCAAGACGCCGCGGCCCACCCCGCGCAAGACCAGCGACAAAAACGACGAGATCCCGGACAAGGAGACCTTCAACCCGACGACAGTTCCTTAGGGTCGACGACCGTGCCGGAGCGGATGAGCTGCTGGATGTCGTCCTGGACGTCCCAGACGTTGACGTTCATGCCGGCCACCACCCGGCGCTCGCGCAGCCAGTACGCGACGAACTCCAGGCCGTCCACGTCGCCGCGGTGGACGACCTCGTCGTAGCCGTCGATGTGGCCGGAGAACTCCATGCCGAGGTCGTACTGGTCGGTGTAGAAGTACGGGATCAGGTCGTGGACGACCTCCTGGCCGAGCATGGAGCGGGCGGCGGCGGGCCCGCCGTGCAGGGCGTTGGCCCAGTGCTCGACGCGCAGGTGGCGGCCGTACAGCGGGTGGTAGGACTCGGCGACGTCGCCGGCGGCGTACACGTGGGGGTGCGAGGTGCGCAGCGCGGCGTCGGTGCGGATGCCCTGGCCGACCTCCAGGCCGGCCTCGCGGGCCAGCTCGACCTCGGGCGTGGCGCCGATGCCCGCGACGACGAGGTCGGCGGTGAGCCGCTCGCCCGAGCTGAGCCGCACGCCGGTCGCGGTGACCTCGGCGGCCGAGATGCCGAAGCGCAGGTCCACGCCGTTGCGGGCGTGCAGGCGGGCGAACACGCCGCCCACCTCGGGGCCGAGCACCCGGCTGAGCGCGGTCGGCTCGGGCTCGACGACGGTGACCTGGCAACCGGCCGCGCGGGCCGCGGCGGCCGTCTCCAGGCCGATCCAGGAGGCGCCGACGACCAGGACCCGCTCGGCCCGCCCCAGGCGCTCCCTGATGGCCTCGCAGTCGCCCAGGGTGCGGAGGTAGGCGGCCGGGCCGGGCAGGCGGCGGGGAGTGGCCCCGGTGGCGATCAGGAGCTTGTCGTACGGCTGGCGCGAGCCGTTGCCGAGCCGGACCACATGGTGCTCGGGCTCGATGCGGGTGACCCGCATGCCGAGCCGGAGGTCCACGGCGTTGTCCGCGTACCACTCGGGGGGGTGGACGAAGACGGCCTCACGCTCGCTCCTGCCCTGGAGGTGGTCCTTGGACAGGGGCGGCCGCTCGTAGGGCCGTTCGCTCTCCGCGGCGAACAGCACGATCTCTCCGTCGAAGCCCTCTTCCCGCAACGTCTGGGCGGCCTTGGCCCCGGCAAGGCCGCCGCCGACGATCACATATGTGGCCATGGGCGCAGTATCCGCCCCGGGCGGGAATCGGGGAAGCGGATTGGGTCACCGCGTGAGCCGGCGGTGCCAGGCGACCGCCGAGGTGTCGGTGAGCGAGGCGATCTGGTCGATGACGACCCGGACGCGGGCGGCGTCGTCGGCCGCCTCCAGGAACGCGGGCCGGAAGGCGGGCTCCAGCGTGCCGGGCGCGCCGAGCGTGATCAGGGAGGCGAGTTCGGTGATGAGGTCACGCTGGCGGGCCTGGTTGGCGTTGTGGTCCTCGGTGGTCATGACGTAGTGGGCGGTGACGCCCTTGAGCAGCGCGCACTCCAGCCGGGTGGCGTGCGGGACGACCAGGTCGGCCCGGTGACGGGCGCTGCGCACCTCCTTGGTGGCGGCCTGGGCGGAGCGGCAGAAGCGGCCGATGAGGCCGCTGGTGAGCGCCTTCAGCCCGGCCAGCTCGGGCAGGCTGCCGGTGAAGCGGCGCGGCCAGAGCGGGTCGGCGACGAGCTTGCCGAAGACCTCCTCCAGCTCGCCGAGATCGGCGCCCGGGGTGTACCAGGTGCGGGTGGTCTCGCAGACGAGCCGCCGCTCGGCGGGCGACCGCAGGGCCTCGGGGACGACGTGCCCCGAGTGCAGGGCGTCCTCCAGGTCGTGCACCGAGTACGCCACGTCGTCGGCCCAGTCCATGATCTGCGCCTCGAAGCTGACCCGGCCTTCCGGGGCGCCCTCCCTGATCCACTTGAAGACCGCCAGGTCGTCGTCGTACACGCCGAACTTGGCGCCCTTGTCACACGTCCACGGGTACTTGACGGAGGCGTCGAGCGCGGCCCTGGTGAGGTTGAGGCCAGCGCTGCGGCCGTCCTCGGTGAGGACCTTGGCCTCCAGCCGGGTGAGCAGGCGCAGGCTCTGGGCGTTGCCCTCGAAGCCGCCGCAGGGGGCGGCCAGCCGGTTGAGCGCGACCTCGCCGTTGTGCCCGAACGGCGGGTGGCCGAGATCGTGGGCCAGGCAGGCGGTCTCCACCAGGTCGGGGTCCACTCCGAGGGTGGCGCCCATCTCGCGGCCGACCTGGGCGCACTCCAGCGAGTGCGTCAGCCGGGTGCGGGGGATGTGCTGGCCGCCGCCGAGCGCCTCGCCGGGGCCGACCACCTGGGTCTTGGCGGCGAGCCTGCGCAGGGCGGCGCTGTGCAGGACGCGGGCGCGGTCGCGTTCGAACGCGGAGCGTTCAGGATTGCCGGGAGGTTCCGGAACCCAACGCTCCTGGTCGTGCTCGTCGTAGTACGGCATTGCTTCGGCGATTTTATCCAGTTTCATGTCTCCGCTAGTGTCAAGCCTCGCGAGAACCCCTTCCCCGGGAGTCCTTCCCCATGACCACAGCGTTCCGAGCGGTGCTGGCCTTCACCTTGCTCGCCGGCTTCTACCTCCTGGTCGGCCTCGTCCTGGCGGCCGCGGTGTTCTTCGACGTCCTGCTCGTCGTCGACTTCCACGCGAACACCCTCAAACTGGCGGTGGTGCTCACCCTGGCCGCGGGCGCCCTCGTCCGGGCCCTGGTCATGGTGAGCCGCCGCAAGGGCGGCGAGCAGCCGGGCGTGGCCGTGGGCCGCGAGCACGAGCCGGTGCTCTGGCAGACGGTCGAGGACCTGGCCCGGCGGGTGCGCACCGCCCCGCCGGACGAGATCAGGCTGGTCGCCGAGGTCAACGCGGCGGTGTCGGAGGACACCCGCTGGCTCGGGCTGCGGGCGACGCGGCGGCGGATGTACATCGGGCTGCCGCTGCTCCAGCAGCTCACCGTGGACGAGGCGCGCGCGGTGCTCGGGCACGAGCTCGGCCACTACAGCGGCGCCCACACGCGGCTCGGCGCGCCGGTCTACCGGGGCCGGGTCTCGCTCATCGCGACCGTGCAGGGGCTGGGCGGCCATCCGTTCATCCAGAAGCTGTTCACCTGGTACGCCAAGCTCTACCTGCGGATCTCCCAGGCTGTCTCGCGCCGGCAGGAGCTGGAGGCCGACCAGCTCGCGGTGGCGATCGCCGGCCGGCAGGCCATGGCGGGCGCGCTGACCAAGGTCCACGCGACGGCCCTGGGCTGGGACCTCTACGTCGGCGCCTACCTGTCGCTGACCGGCGCGGGCGGCGGGCGGCCGACGGCGGTGTTCGGCGGCTTCCAGCGCATGATGAGCGACCCGGAGCGGCAGGCCCAGATCGCGAAGCTGCGCGACGAGCCCGAGGAGGTCTCGCCGTACGACTCGCACCCCGGCCTGGCCGAGCGGCTGGCCGCCATCGAGCGCCTGCCCGAGCCCGAGCACGTCCCCGACCCGCGCCCGGCCCTGGCCCTGCTCATGGACGCCAACGTGGCCGCGCAGGCGGTCGAGGACTCCATGTGGACGCCCGAGGCGATGGCCGCCCTCCGCCCGGTGGGCTGGGAGGAGCTGGTGGCCCAGGGCATGTACGCCGGCCGCAACGCCGAGGCGCTGCACGACCTCGCGGTGGCCGGTCAGCGGGTGATGGGGTCGCCGCAGCCGTACCTGGACGCGGCCTTCGAGGCCATCGCGCGCGGCCGGCAGGCCGAGCTGGAGGCGCGGCTGCTGGAGCTGGGCTGGAACCCGTCGGAGACGCTGCTGGCCGGGGTGCTGGGGCAGGCGCTGGAGGCGGTGCTGATCCAGCTCGGCCAGGCCCGGTGGACGCTGTCGTGGTCGGGGCCCGCCCGGCTGCTCTACGACGACGGCGAGGAGGTCGCCCTGTCGGAGTACGCGGCCCAGGTCGCGGCCAACCCGGAGGCGGTGGCGGGGCTGCGGCGGTGGCTCGGCGACCACGGCATGCGGCACGACTACGTCCCGGTCGAGCAGCCCGCCGCCCAGCAGCCCGCCCTCGCCCCGCAGGGCTGAGCCGGCGGAGGGGGCCGGACGGTCCCCTCCGCCGGCGGGCTCAGCGGGTGTCGGAGTCGGTCTCGCTCAGCGCCGCCCGGCCGGCCTCCAGCCGCGCCACCGGGATGCGGAACGGCGAGCAGGAGACGTAGTCCAGGCCGGCGTCGTGGCAGAAGTGCACCGAGTCGGGGTCGCCGCCGTGCTCGCCGCAGATGCCGAGGTGCAGGCCCGGACGGGTGGCGCGGCCCTCCTGGACGGCGATCTCGACGAGCCGCCCGACGCCCTCCCTGTCCAGGGTCTCGAACGGCGAGACGCCGAAGATGCCGAGCTCCAGGTAGCGGGAGAAGAACGCGGCCTCGACGTCGTCCCGGGAGAAGCCCCAGGTCATCTGGGTGAGGTCGTTGGTGCCGAAGGAGAAGAACTCGGCCGCCTCGGCGATCTGCCCGGCGGTCAGCGCCGCCCGCGGAGTCTCGATCATGGTGCCGACGAGCGCCTCGACGCCGAGCTCCGCGAGGATCCTGACCGCTTCGTCGCGTACGGACTCCAGCTCCTGCACGGTCGCCACCAGCGGGATCATGATCTCCGGACAGGAGCCGGGCACCTCCTTGGCGGCCTGGGCGATGGCCCGGACCTGCATCGCGAACAGCCCGGGGATCACCAGCCCGAGCCGGACGCCGCGCAGGCCCAGCATCGGGTTCTGCTCGTGCAGGCGCTTGACGGCGGCGAGCAGCGCGCGGTCCTTGTCGGTGGGGTTCGCCGAGGTCGCGATCTTGACCGACAGCTCGGTGATGTCGGGGAGGAACTCGTGCAGCGGCGGGTCGATGAGGCGGATCGTGACCGGCGCGCCCTCCATCGCCTGGAAGATGCCCACGAAGTCGGACTTCTGCAGCGGCTCCAGGGCGTCCAGCGCCGCCTGGCGCTGGTCGCCGGTCGAGGCCAGCACCAGGTCCTCCACTAGCTGGCGGCGCTCGCCGAGGAACATGTGCTCGGTGCGGCACAGGCCGATGCCCTGCGCGCCGAAGCGGCGGGCGCGGGCGGCGTCCTCGGGGGTGTCGGCGTTGGCCCGCACGCCGAGCCGGCGGGTCGCGTCGGCGTGGCGCATGATCCGGTCCACGGCCTTGACGAGCTCGTCGGCGGGCTCGGCGCCCTCGAAGTACTCGACCACGGCCGAGGCCACGACCGGCACCTCGCCGAGGAACACCTCGCCGGTGGTGCCGTCGATGGAGATGACCTCGCCCTCGGTGACGACGACGCCGCCGGGCGCGGTGAACCTGCGCTCGGACGTCGAGACCTCCAGCTCCTCGGCGCCGCACACGCACGTCTTGCCCATGCCGCGGGCGACCACGGCGGCGTGGGAGGTCTTGCCGCCGCGGCTGGTGAGGATGCCCCTGGCGGCGATCATGCCGGCCAGGTCGTCGGGGTTGGTCTCGCGGCGGACGAGGATGACCTGCTCGCCCTGCCCGGCCAGCTCGACGGCCCGCTCGGAGGAGAAGACGGCCTTGCCGACGGCCGCGCCCGGGGAGGCGTTCATCCCCTTCGCGATCCTCTTCTTCTCGGCGCCGTGGTCGAAGCGGGGGAACATGAGCTTGGCGAGCTGGTCGCCGGTGACGCGGGTGACGGCCTCGTCGAGGGTGATGAGGCCCTGGTCGACGAGCTGGGTGGCGATGCAGAACGCGGCAGCGGCGGTGCGCTTGCCGACCCGGGTCTGCAACATCCAGAGCTTGCCGCGCTCGATGGTGAACTCGATGTCGCAGAGGTCCTTGTAGTGCGTCTCCAGGACCTCCATGATGCGGACGAGCTCGTCGTAGGAGGTCTTGTCGAGGCGCTCGAGCTCTTCGAGGGGGATCGTGTTGCGGATGCCCGCGACGACGTCCTCGCCCTGGGCGTTCTGGAGGTAGTCACCGTAGATGCCCTGGCGGCCGGTGCCGGGGTCGCGGGTGAAGGCGACGCCGGTGCCGGAGTCGTCGCCGTAGTTGCCGAAGACCATCGCCATGACGTTGACCGCGGTGCCGAGGTCGGCGGGGATGCGCTCCTGGCGGCGGTAGAGGATGGCGCGCGGGGCGTTCCACGAGTCGAAGACGGCGTTGATGGCGAGGCGCATCTGCTCGCGCGGGTCGGTGGGGAAGTCCTTGCCGGTCTGCTCGCGGACGATCCCCTTGTACGTCTCCACGAGCCGCTGCAGCTCGCCCGCGTCGAGGTCGGTGTCCTGGCGGCGGCCCTTGACGGCGTCGAGCGCGTCCTCGAACAGGTCGCCGTCGATGCCGAGCACGGTCTTGCCGAACATCTGGATGAGGCGGCGGTAGGAGTCCCAGGCGAAGCGCTCGTTGCCGCCGGCCTGCTTGGCCAGGCCGTGCACGGACTCGTCGTTGAGCCCGATGTTGAGCACGGTCTCCATCATCCCCGGCATGGAGAACTTGGCGCCGGAGCGCACGCTGACGAGGAGGGGGTCGTCGGCCTGGCCGAGCTTCCTGCCCATGCGCCCTTCGAGCGCTTCGAGGTGCTCGGCGACCTCCCGGTCCAGACCGTCGTGGACGGCGCCTTCCGCCAGGTAGTGGCGGCACGCCTCCGTGGTGATCGTGAATCCGGGGGGAACGGGCAGCCCGAGGTTGGTCATCTCAGCCAGGTTCGCGCCTTTACCGCCGAGAAGATCCTTGAGATTCCTGTTGCCCTCGGTGAAGTCGTAAACGTACTTGGCCACCACAGCTCCAATCCAACACGCGTCTGAACCGGACTCTACCGGCGGAATTGATGGTGAAACTGCACTCCTTCCTCAAGTCCCTGTTTATGCAGGTAGACGCCTCGTGAGAGGTCTAATCCAATTATACGGCTGGATTGCCAAAAATTGGATTAGACCAATTGGTATAAACCAATTTCTGGAGAAAGGGGTGGCACGGGAGGCGGAATGGGATCATCGCGCGTGCTGTTTCCTGAGCCGGCGGCGGATCGTGCCGAGTCCGGGCGGCCGGGCCCGCGCCGGGCCACGGAAGGGCCCGGGGGCAGCGCCGCTCCGGGCAAGGGGCATCCGGAGCGCGACGGCCGGGGACAAGGTCACCGGGGAGCAGATCGACCCAGTGAGGGGCGCACAGGCGCACAGGCGCACGGGCCGCGCGGCGGATGGCGGGGCCCGTGCCGTCAAGAAGAGTCTTCCTCCTCACCCGGGCGCGGCGCCGCGGGTGAGGAGGGGATGGAGCAGGGTCAGTCGTTGAGGTGCTGACGCAGGTAGCTCTCGACGCCGTCGATCGCGATGCGCTCCTGCGCCATGCTGTCGCGCTCGCGGATCGTCACCGCGTGGTCCTCAAGGGTGTCGAAGTCGACGGTGATGCAGAACGGCGTGCCGATCTCGTCCTGGCGGCGGTAGCGGCGGCCGATCGCGCCGGCGTCGTCGAACTCGACGTTCCAGCGGCGGCGCAGCTGCGCGGCCAGGTCGCGGGCCTTCGGCGACAGGTCGGCGTTGCGCGACAGCGGCAGCACCGCGGCCTTGACCGGCGCGAGCCGGTGGTCGAGCCGCATGACCGTGCGCTTCTCCAGCTGGCCCTTGGCGTTGGGGGCCTCGTCCTCGCTGTAGGCGTCGATGAGGAACGTCAGCGTGGCCCGGTCGACGCCCGCCGCCGGCTCGATGACGAAGGGGACGTAGCGCTCCCCGGTGTCCTGCTCGAAGAAGCTGAGGTCGACGCCCGACGCCTTGGAGTGGGCGGTCAGGTCGAAGTCGGTGCGGTTGGCGATGCCCTCCAGCTCACCCCACTCGGAGCCGGTGAAGTTGAAGCGGTACTCGATGTCGACGGTGCGCTTGGAGTAGTGGGACAGCTTGTCCTTGGGGTGCTCGTACAGGCGCAGGTTGTCCTTGCTGATGCCCAGGTCGGAGTACCAGCGGTAGCGCTCGTCGATCCAGTACTGGTGCCACTCCTCGTCGGTGCCCGGCTTGACGAAGAACTCCATCTCCATCTGCTCGAACTCGCGGGTGCGGAAGATGAAGTTGCCCGGCGTGATCTCGTTGCGGAACGACTTGCCGATCTGGCCGATGCCGAACGGGATCTTCCTGCGCGCGGACTGCTGCACGTTGAGGTAGTTGATGAAGATGCCCTGGGCGGTCTCGGGCCGCAGCCAGGCCAGGCCGGACTCGTCCTCGACCGGGCCGAGGAAGGTCTTGAGCAGGCCGCTGAACTGGCGGGGCTCGGTGAAGGTGCCCTTGTTGCCGCAGTTGGGGCAGGTGATGGCGGCCAGGCCGCCCTCGGGCTCGGCGCCGTGCTTCTCCTCGTAGGCCTCGACCAGGTGGTCGGCGCGGAAGCGCTTGTGGCAGGACATGCACTCGGTGAGCGGGTCGGTGAAGGTCTCGACGTGGCCGCTGGCCCGCCACACCTCGGGCGCCAGGATGACGCAGGAGTCGAGACCCACGACGTCCTCGCGGGCCTGGACCATCGACAGCCACCACTGCCGCTTGACGTTGTTCTTCAGCTCGACACCCAGCGGACCGTAGTCCCACGACGCGCGAAGTCCGCCGTAGATCTCGCTCGACGGGTAGACGAGCCCGCGGCGCTTGGCGAGGCTGACGATGGTGTCCATGACGTCGGTGCGTCGTGCCATGTTGGTTGGTTCTCTTTCCGGCTGGAGGTCGGCGAGTGTGAAAGTGATGAGCTCCCAGCTTAGGGGACGGCGGCGGGCCTCCGCGCGCGAGTGACCCTACGTCCCGTCCTGCGTGTGGACGTCCTCGTAGGCGCTGGGTTCGTTGACCATGAGGATCATCAGCGGATACATCACCATGCGGGCGGCGGACAGCGCCCGGCGGTAGAACCCGGCGCCCTCCCACTCCGTGACCAGGGCCCACAGGTTGGGCTCGTCGACCGAGCGGGCCACCCGCCCGCGCAGGAAGCCCGGCTGGCCGGCGAACGTGTCGAGGATGGTCTGCCCTTGCTTGGCGAAGTCCTGGGACTGGGACTCTGGGACGGTGTATCGGATCACGGCGAGCACCTGAACAGCCTAGAGGCCGCACCGGTCACAAGGCGTGCCCTCTCCCGTAGGCTCTGGGCGTGGCCTCTCACGACAAGCGCCCGCTTCCCCAGGGCGAGCGGTTCTTCACCGAAGGCGCGAGCGGGCTGCGCAAGGCCGTGGAGCGGCGGAGCGCGGTCCCGATGGCGTACCTCTTCACGCAGGTGCCCCGCTGGGTGCCGCCCGTGGTGCTGGTGGTGCTGCTGCTGACCGCGCTCGCGGTGGCGAACCCGCTCGGCGGGGTGGCGGCGCTGGCGGTGCTCGCGTTCGTCGGCTGGCTGGCGTTCCTGTCCTGGCCGTCGCTGGGGCCGGGCGCGAAGCTGCTGCGGGTCGCCATGGTGCTGTTCGTGGCGGCGGTGGCGGCGACCCGCTTCGGCCTGATCCCGGGTTAGGCCGGGGGCAGCAGCGTGTAGTGCGGGAAGTTGCCCGGGAGGCGTTCGCCGTCCGGGCCCTCGGTGACGGCCCTGACCAGCAGCTCGCCGCCGACGAACGCGCCCCGCCACGACGCGCCGAGCCCGCCGAACAGCTCCTCGCGGTCGCCGCGCGAGCGCGACCGGTTGTGGCCGACCTTGAAGGCCCGCACCTCGGGAGCCAGGCGGCGGAAGGTGTCCTCCTCGTCGCAGGAGAGGGTGGCCACGAGCGCGCCGTTGCTGGCGTTCATGGCGGCCAGCAGCTCGGCCTCGGTGTCCACCAGGACGATCGTGTCGACCGGGCCGAACGGCTCGGCGTGGTGGAGCGGCGAGGAGCGGGGCGGGTCGAGCAGGGCGGTCGGGGCGAAGTAGGCGGAGGTGTCCTGGCCCGGCAGGAAGTGCCCGGACTCCGGCGAGGCCCGGTGCACCGGCACCGCGCCGCGCGCCACCGCCTCGTCCACCTGGTCGGCGAGCTCCTTGGCCTTGGAGGCGTTGATCAGCGGGCCGAAGTCCAGCTCGGGCAGCGGGTCGTCCGGGCCGGCGACGGCGAGGGGGTGGCCGAAGCGCACGGCGTCCACCGCCGCGAGGTAGGCCCGCAGGAAGTCGTGGAACAACGCCCGCTGCACGACGAAGCGCGGATAGGCGGTGCAGCGCTGCTTGCCGTAGTCGAAGGAGGCGCGGATCTGGCGGGTGAGGGTGTCCCAGTCGCCGTAGCGCCACACGCCCCAGCAGTTGAGCCCCTCCTGCTCCAGCACGTGCCGCCGGCCGAGGTCGGCCAGGGAGGTGGCGACCTTCGCCCCGGCGTCCCTGCCGCCGACGAACGACACGCAGCCGAGGGCCCGCCCGCCGGCCAGCACCGGCGACAGGTCCGCCCCTCCCCCGCTGACGAGGGTGAACGGCAGCCCCTCGCGGACGGCGAGCGCGCGCACGCCGTCGAGGCAGCGGTCCACGTCGGCGCGGGCGGTCCGCCACGGCTTGCCGATCTCCCAGACCAGCAGGAGGGCCAGCAGGTCGCGGTGGGCGGCCATGGACTCGACGGCGGCGGCGACCATGGTCTTGCGCGCGGCGAGCGGGACGTGCCGCCAGCGCCGGTGCTCCTCGGCGGCTCCCGCCACGGCCCTGGCCGCGCCGGCCCGGTCGAGGCGCGGCGGCCCGGCGATGGCGGTGCCGTCGAGGGGCGAGAAGCCGGGCACGGGGCGGCCGTCGCGGTGCCAGATGCCGCCCCAGTGGTTGAGCACCCGGTCGTCGTGGAATGCCTCGGGAGCCGCCGTCCGGCAGCGGTCGTAGACGTCGTGCCAGGCCATACCTGGTTTGAGCCGCATGTCGGATCCCTCCTCAGTCGGACCAGTCGGCGGAGATGAGCTCGGGCAGCGGCTCGTACTCCTTGATGGCGTCCAGCGCCGGACCCATGGCAGCGTTGGCCTCGCGCTCGACCATCACCTCCACCAGCACCGGCAGCCGCTCGCGGGCGGCCGCGGCGCTCGCCCAGGACAGCGCGTCCCTGAGGTCGCCGGGCAGCTCGACCCGGCGCGCCGGGCAGCCGAACGCCTCCATGGCCTTGACGTGGTCGATGCCGCCCTCGCCGTAGTGCAGGTCCACGGCGTAGTTCATCCCGTACGGGAGCTCGGCCTGCCGGATCAGCCCCAGATACTCGTTGTTGATCATGATGATGACGAACGGGATCCGGTGCTGCGCGGCCACCGCGACCTCCTCCATGAGGAACTGGAAGGAGTAGTCGCCGACGACGGCCACCACCTGCCGCTCCGGGTGCGCGCACTTGACGCCCATCGCGGCCGGCACCTCCCACCCCAGCGGCCCGGCCTGCCCGCACACCAGGTAGCGGCGCGGCAGGTACGTCGCCTGGAACTGCCCGGACCAGATCTGGTAGAGCCCGATCGCGGTGACGAACGTGGTGTCCCTGCCGAAGAAGTCGTTGATCTCGCGGAACACCCGGGGCGGCTTGATCGGCACGTCGTCGAAGTCGTCGCGCCGGTTCAGCGCGCGGCGCAGGCCGGCCACCCTGCGCACCCACTTGCCCGGCGCGCGGGGGCCGCCGCGGGCGCGGGCCTCGCCGAGGAGCGCGGCGAGCGTGGGCCGGGCGTGCCCGACGATCCCGAGGTCGGGCTCGAAGACCCGGCCGAGCTGGGTCGGCTCGATGTCCACGTGGACGAAGGTGCGGCCGCGCCGGTAGACGTCCAGGTCGCCGGTGTGCCGGTCACCGAAGCGCGCCCCGACCGCGAGCACCAGGTCGCTGTCCAGGAACGCGGCGTTCCCCCAGCGGGTCTGCGTCTGGATGCCGGCCATGCCGGCGAACAGCGGGTGGTCCTCGGGGAAGGCCCCCTTGCCCATGAGCGTCACCTGCACCGGCACCTGGAGGTGCTCGGCCAGCGCGCGCAGCTCCTCCGTGGCCTCGCCGATGATGACGCCGCCGCCCGCGAGGATGATCGGCCGCCGGGCGCCCTCCAGCAGGTCCATCGCCCTGCGCACCGCCTTCGGCAGCGGGCTCGGCACCTCGACGGGCAGCGGGGCGTCGAGGTCGCGGTCGTAGCGGCAGGTGCCGCGCTGCACGTCGAGCGGCAGGTCGACGAGCACCGGTCCCGGCCGTCCCGAGCGGGCGATCCTGAACGCCTCGCGGAACACCCACGGCGCCTGGGCGGGCTCCTTGAGCTGCACCGCCCACTTGGTGACCGGACGGGCGACCTCCACGATGTCGACCGCCTGGAACGCCTCCTGGTGCAGCTTGGCGCTCTCGGCCTGACCGGTGACGCAGATCATCGGGATCGAGTCGGCGAGCGCGGTGTAGAGGCCGGTGATCATGTTGGTGCCGGCCGGGCCGGAGGTGCCGACGCAGACGCCGACGTTGCCGGTGACCCTGGCCCAGCCGTCGGCCGCGTGCGTGCCGCCCTCCTCGTGGCGGACCGTCACGTGCCGGATCGAGCTGCCCCGCAGCGCGGCGTAGAAAGGCAGGATGGCCGCACCGGGGATGCCGAAGACGGTGTCCACCCCCTCCGACTCCAGCACCGCGACCACGGCCTCCATGCACGGGATGCGCTTCACGTGTTCAGCCTTTCGACGACCTTGAGCAGGGCGGAGTGGTCGAGCGAGCCGTGCCCCTGCGCCCGCGCCGCGGCCACGAGCTGGGCGACCTGGCCGGTGAGCGGCAGCGCGACGCCGGCCTCGCGGGCGGCGGCGACGGCGATGCCCATGTCCTTGTGGTGCAGGTCGATGCGGAAGCCCGGGGTGAACTCGCGCCTGATCATGGTGTGCCGCTTGAGCTCCAGGATCCGGGAGCCGGCCAGGCCGCCCGCGAGCACGTCCAGGCCGGCCACCGGGTCGACGCCGCTCGCCTCCAGCAGCACGATCGCCTCCGCCACCAGGCCGTAGATGCCGCCGACGACGAGCTGGTTGGCCGCCTTCACGGTCTGCCCGGCCCCGGCGGGGCCCACGTGCACGATCGTGGTGCCGAGCGACCCGAGGACCGGGCGGGCCGCCTCGAACGCCTCCCGCTCGCCGCCCACCATGATCGACAGGGTGGCGTCGATCGCGCCGCGCTCGCCGCCGCTCACCGGGGCGTCCAGCGCCCGCACGCCGGCCGCGGCGGCCTCGCGCGCCACCCGGCGGGAGGTCTCCGGCCTGATCGTGCTCATGTCGAGGTAGAGCAGGCCGGGGCGGCCGTGCGCGACGACGAGCGGCGCGACCTCCTCGACCTGCGGCGAGTCGGGCAGCATGGTGATCACGAGGTCCGCGCCGCCGACCGCGTCCGGCACGCCGGCGGCGGCCTCGCCGCCGAGCGCGGCCAGCCGCTCGACGGGCGCGGCGCTCATGTCGTGGCCGCGTACGGTGTGACCCGCCTTGACGAGGTTGGCGGCCATCGGGCCGCCCATGATCCCCAGACCGATGAAGCCGATCTTCACGCGTGCCTCCAGTCGAACGCGCCCGGCCCCTCGTGCCGGTACTCCAGGCCGACGTGCCCCTCGTAGCCCGCGGCCGCGAGCCGCGCGAGGATCTCCGGGTACGGCATGCCGCCGCTGCCGGGCCGCCCCCTGCCGGGGTCGTCGGCGATCTGCACGTGCCCGAAGCGGGCGGCGTGGCGGTCGATGAGCCCGAGCACGTCCTCGCCCATCCTGTGCAGGTGGTAGAGGTCGGCCAGGAAGGCGACGTTCTCCCTGTCCACCTCCTCGATCAGCGCGAACGCGGCCTCCGACGACGTGATCGGATAGTGCGGGTTCTCGTGCGCGTTGAGCGCCTCGACGACCACGGTCGCGCCGACGCCGGCCGCCGCGTCCGCCGCCCGCCGCAGGTTGGCCACGGCCAGCTCCCTGTCGGTGCCGGGGCCGTTGCCGTAGAGGGCGTTCAGCACCGGGCAGCCCAGCTCCCCCGCCAGCCGGACGGCGGGCCCGACGGCGGCGAGGAACCGCTCCGCTCCGCCGGGGCGGGCCAGCAGGCCGCGCTCGCCGGCCGCCATGTCGCCGGCGTCGAAGTTCAGCCCGGTCAGGCGGACCCCGGCCGCCTCGATCGCCCGGCGCAGGTCGGCCGTCTGCGCGGCCGTCGGCTCCGGCCCGTCGAAGGGCCACCACAGCTCGACGGCATCGAACCCGTGCTCGGCCGCGGCGGCGGGCCGCTCCAGCAGCGGCAGCTCGGTGAGCAGGATGGACAGGTTGACGGCGAACCTCATGAGGCGCCCGCCAGGACGGAGCGCATGAGGCGGGCGGTCTCGGAGGGGGTCTCGCCGACGCGGACGCCGGCGGCCTCCAGTGCCTCCTTCTTGGCGCGGGCGGTGCCGGAGGAGCCGGAGACGATGGCCCCCGCGTGGCCCATCGTCCTGCCTTCGGGGGCGGTGAACCCGGCCACGTACGCCACCACCGGCTTCGTGACGTGCGCGGCGATGTGGGCGGCGGCCCGCTCCTCGGCGTCGCCGCCGATCTCACCGATCAGCACGATCGCGTCGGTGCCCGGGTCGTCCTGGAACGCCCGCAGGCAGTCGATGTGCGTGGTGCCGACGACCGGGTCGCCGCCGATGCCGACGGCGGTGGAGAAGCCAAGGTCGCGCAGCTCGTACAGGAGCTGGTAGGTGAGGGTGCCGGACTTGGAGACCAGGCCGATGCGGCCGGCCGTGGTGATGTCGGCGGGGATGATGCCGGCCGACGACTGCCCTGGGCTGATCAGGCCGGGGCAGTTGGGGCCGACGATCCTGGTACGCCCCCGCGCGAGCGCCAGGAAGCGCACGGTGTCGTGCACCGGCACGCCCTCGGTGATCACCACGCAGAGCGGCACCCCGGCCGCGACCGCCTCCTCGACGGCCCCGCCGGTGAAGCGCGGCGGCACGAACACCACCGACACGTCCGCGCCGGTCTCCGCCACGGCCTCGGCCACCGAGCCGAACACCGGCACCGTGCGCTCGCCGAAGTCCGCCGACCTGCCGCCCTTGCCCGGGGTGACCCCGGCCACGACGTCGGTGCCGGCGGCCAGCATGCGGGCCGTGTGCCGGGTGCCCTCCGCGCCGGTCATGCCCTGCACGAGCACCCGGCTGTCCTTGGTCAGGAAGATCGCCATGTTCACGCTCCCGCCGCGAGTCGTGCCGCCGTGGCGGCGGCGCCGTCCATGGTGGAGACCTGGCGGACGGCCGGGTGCCTGGCCTCGTCGAGGATGCGCCGGCCCAGCTCGGCGTTGTTGCCGTCCAGCCGTACGACGACGGGCCGGCCGCGGCCCCGTTCGCCGAGGAGTTCCAGTGCGGTGACGATGCCGTCGGCCACGGCGTCGCAGGCGGTGATGCCGCCGAAGACGTTGACCAGCACCGAGCGCACGTCCGGGTCGGACAGGACGATCTCCAGCCCGTCGGCCATCACCCGCGCGGAGGCGCCGCCGCCGATGTCCAGGAAGTTCGCCGGGGCCGCGCCGGCGCCGGCCACCACGTCCAGCGTGCTCATCACCAGGCCCGCGCCGTTGCCGATCACGCCGACCGAGCCGTCCAGCTTCACGTAGTTCAGTCCCTTGGCGCGGGCGAGGTCCTCCAGCCCGCCTTCCGGCTCCTCGGCCTCGCGCCGGTGCCGGAAGGCGGCGTTGTCGTCCAGGGTGACCTTGCCGTCGAGCGCCACCACTCTCTGGTCGGTGGTGCAGACGAGCGGGTTGACCTCGACGAGCAGCGCGTCCTCGGCCACCAGCACCCGCCACAGCCGTTCCAGCACCTCCGCGGCCTGCTCGGGCAGGCCCGCGTCGGCCGCGAGGCGCCGCGCGACGCCGGCGTCCACACCGGTGACCGGGTCCACCGGGAGCCTGACGATGGCGCCGGGATCGCTCGCCGCGAGCTCCTCGATCTCCACGCCGCCCTGGCCGGACACCATCGCCAGGAAGCCGCCCTCGGCGCGGTCCACCAGGAAGGCCGCGTAGTACTCCTCGAACGGCACGGTCGCGGCCTCCACCAGGACGCGGCGCGCGCGGTGTCCCTTGATGTCCATGCCGAGCACGCGGGCAGCCTCGCGCTCGGCCGTGCCCGGCCCCGCGGCGGGCCTGATCCCGCCCGCCTTGCCTCGTCCACCGGTCTTGACCTGGGCCTTGATGACGATGGGCGCGTTCAGGCCGGCCGCGATCGCGCGGGCCTCGGCCGGGGTCTCCGCGACCGCGCCGCGCGGGACCGGGATGCCGTGCCGCCTGAAGAGCTCCTTCGCCTGGTACTCGTACAGGTCCATCCGAGCCTCCTTTGTGTACGGTATACCGTATGGAGTATTCTCCGTCCAGGGTCTCGACATCGGGCTGAACAGCGGGATATTCCATACAGTATGGAGAATGCAATTCGGGACTGGCGGGGCCGCGCGTACCTTCCCGGGCCCGTCCCCGCCGACCGCACCCGCATGTTCCGGCTCTCCCTGGCCGCCATGGCGGCGATCAGCCCCCTCCAGTACGGCTTCGCCGCCCTCCTCGCCCGCGAGGGCGCCGGCCTGACCCTGCTCGCCGCGTGGATCGCCGCCCAGGCCGCGGGCGCCCTGCCGGCGCTCCACCTGGTACGCCGGGGCCGCCTCGGCGTCCGGCCCGCGCTGGCCGCCGGAGCGGTCCTCAGCGCCGCCGGCCTCGCCGCCGCCGGCCTCGCCGGGACCGCCTGGCCGCTCGCCCTCGCGGGGTACGCGCTGCTCGGCGGCCTGGGCGCGGGCCTGGTCTACGGGGTGTGCTGCGAGGTCGTCGCCTCCTGGTACCCGGACCGGGCCGCCGCCAGGGTCGGGCTGATCACCGGGGCGTTCGGCTACGGCGCCGTGCCGCTGCTGGTGTGGGCCGGGCTCGCCCCCGGATCGACGCCGGCCGCGTTCGTGACCGCCGCGGCGGTGGCCGCCGTCGTCGTCGGGGCGGCGGCGCGGGGGCTGCGCGCGGCTCCGGCGCTGTGGTGGCCGGAGAGCCTGGATCCGCGTACGCACACGCTGGACGCGGCCCGGCTGCGGGTCACCCCCGACGCCGCCCGCCAGTTCCTCCTGCCCCAGGCGCTGCGCACGCGCGCGCTCCCCGCGCTGGCGCTCATCCTGACCTGCGCGGGGGCGGTGTCGGTGTTCGACGTGATCGTGGTGGCGGGGACCGGGATGTGGGCGGCGGTGGCGCTGCTGGTCGCGCTGAACGGCGCCGGGCGGTCGCTGGCGATGCGCGGCTCCGAGCGGTTCGGCCGGCGCCGCACCCTGGCGGCTGTCCTCGGCTCGCTCGCCCTCGGCCAGGTCCTCCTGGCCGCCGGCATGACGGCGGGGGCCGGAGTGGGGGGCACGGCGGGGGCCGGGGCGGCGGCGGTTCCGGCGGGCGAGGCCGGGCACGGGGCGCTGCTCTGGCTGGGGGTGGTCGCGGCCGGGCTCGGGGGCGGGGCCTTCTACCCGCTGCTCGCCAGCCTCGTCAGGGAGTTCTTCGGGGTCGAGCGGCACGGCGAGATCCACGCCGTCGTCTACAGCGCCAAGGCCCTGGCCGGCGTCGGCGCGGTCGCGCTGACCGCCGCCGCGCTGACCGCGCCCGCGACCGCCCTGCTGGCCGCCGCCGCGCTGGCGGCCCTGCCCGCGCTGGCCGCGCCCCGCCTGCGCCTGCCCGGCCTGCCCGCCACGCTCCCCGCGTGAGCAGGCGTTCTGTGACGAGGCTCACGGGCCACGTTCGCTCCACGAACGGTATGCTGTAGGCAGTCGACCAAAAACACTGAAACGCCCAGACCCGTACGATACGCAGCCCCCTGGAGAGGTGACCATGTTGCTGTCGGAGCAGGCCGGTCAGCCGGCGGCCACCAAGATCCAGCGCCCCGCCACCCTGCGGGAGAGCGTCATCGAAGCCATCCAGGAGCTGATCGTCTCCGGCCAGCTCAAGCCCGGCCAGCACCTGGTCGAGAGCGAGCTGGCCGACCTCCTCGGCGTCTCCAGGCAGCCCGTGCGCGAGGCGCTCCAGCAGCTCAGCGGCGAAGGCTGGGTCGACCTGCACCCCGGCCAGGGCGCGTTCGTGCACGTGCCCACCGTGGAGGAGGCCGACCAGCTGCTCGCCGTCCGGGCGCTGCTGGAGACCGAGTCGGCGCGGCTGGCCGCCCTGCACGCCGACGAGGACGGCGTGAAGCGGCTGCGCGCGCTCTGCGCGCGCGGCATCGCCGCCGTGCAGGCCGACGACGTGGACGCCGCCGTGGCCACCAACTCCGAGCTGCACGCCCTGGTGACCGCGCTGTCCGGCAACAAGGTGCTGGCCGAGCTGACCAGCCAGGTGGCCAGGCGGGTGCGGTGGTACCACACGCCGGTGGCCCGCCGGCGCGGCATGGCCTCCTGGGAGGAGCACACGAGCCTGATCGACGCCATCGAGGCCGGCGACGAGCGCCGCGCGGCGAAGGTCATGCGCGAGCACACCGAGCACACCCGCGAGTCCTACATGGCGCAGCGGGAGAAGGAGCCGGTCCAGCCCGCGCCCAAGCCGGTGCGCCGGCGCCGCCGCACGACCGGCTGAGGGCCGGTTGACCTGACGTTCACCTCGCGGCACCCGCGCGGAAACACCTCCGCCGGAGGATGGAGCGACATGGAAGGGAGGTGCATGACCATGAGAGCGTTCCTCCGCTTTCTCCTCTCGGAACGCGCCGGCTCGCCGGCGGACGGCCGGGCGATCGGCCTCGCGCTGAGCACGGCGCTGCGCGAGCAGGGCTCGGCCCACGACGCCGAGCGCCACCTGCGGCTGTGGGCCGCCTCCGGGCACGACGTCCACGAGAGCCCGCGGCACTGAGGCCGCGGCGAGAGCGGCACGCCCCCGCCGCGGCCGGATCAGCGCCCCGACGCCTGCTCCACCGTCTCCCGCTCCCTCGCCCTCCTCGTGTCGCGGGCCGACTTGACCAGGCTCAGCACCGTGGTCACGGCGAGGGTGCCGACGATGACGCCGAGGGAGACGAGGATCGGCACCTCCGGCGCCCAGGACACGCCGTCGTGGTGCAGCGCCTCCATGATGAGCTTCAGCCCGATGAAGGCGAGCACCACCGACAGCCCCTTGCTCAGGTAGACGAGCCGGTCGAGCAGCCCGCCGATGAGGAAGAAGAGCTGCCGCAGCCCCATGAGGGCGAAGGCGTTCGCGGTGAACACCAGGTAGGGCTCCTTGGTGAGCCCGAAGATGGCCGGGATCGAGTCGAGCGCGAACAGCAGGTCGGTGGTCCCGATGGCGACCATCACGATCAGCATCGGGGTCACCATCCTGCGCCCGTGGTGCACGGTGAGGCGGGCGCCGTGGTAGGTGTCCGTGGTCGGCAGCACCCGCCGCACGGTCCGCAGCGCGAGGTTCTCCGAGAACTCCGCCTCCTCCTCGTGCCCGATCAGCTTCCACGCCGTGTAGACGAGGAAGGCGCCGAACACGTAGAAGAGCCAGTCGAAGCGCTGGACGGCGCCCGCGCCGGCCGCGATGAACGCCCCCCGCATGACCAGGGCCAGCACGATGCCGATGAGCAGCACCTTCTGCCGGTACTCCCGCGGCACCCGGAACCTGCTCATGATCAGCAGGAACACGAAGAGGTTGTCCACGCTGAGCGAGTACTCGGTGATCCACCCCGCGAAGAACTCCCCGCCGTGCGCGGGGCCGGACAGCAGGAGCAGCCCGGCCCCGAAGACCGCGGCGAGCCCGACGTAGAAGGACACCCAGGCGACGCACTCGCGCATCGACGGCTCGTGCGGGTTGCGGGCCACCATCCAGAAGTCGAACGCGAGGATCGCGGCGAAGCCCCCGAGGGTGGCCGCCCAGATCCAGAAGGGCAGGTTCACCGCCTGCTTCCCTTCTTTCCCGCGCGGACTGTCGTGGCGTACCTGACGTAGACGCCGAGCAGCTCGGCCGCCAGCGGGTTCACGGCCGCGCGGCGCGACAGCCAGTACGGCATGAACCGCTCGTGCAGCCAGACGAAGCCGATGGCGAAGCCGAGCCCCACCATGGCCTGGTAGGCGAGGAAGGGCAGCACGCCGTCGTTCATGCCCACCCCGGCCACACTCTCCTGGAGCACCCGGGACAGCGGGAAGGCCGCCATCCAGTAGAGGCCGGCCGGCCCGAAGGTTCCGGGCCGGAGCACGCCGTGGCCGACGAGCACGCCGAACAGCCCGCCGAAGAGGGCGAGCGGCGTGGCCAGCGCCAGGGCCGCCTGGGCGGCCAGTCCGGTGGGCGCCCCCGCGACGAGGGTCAGCCCACCGGCCATGGCGCCGGCGACGGCTCCGATGGACGCCCCTGGCAGGGCGAGCTCGAAACTGTGCCGTCGCTCCATCAGCCCACGACCACGCCGTAGGCGAAGAGGCTGTAGAACAGCATGCCGAGGTAGAACACCGCGCCGAAGCCGATGATCACGTTCGACCACCATCTGGGCCTGATCGGCTTGGGCAGCATGCGGTTGTTCACCAGCAGCAGCGTCACGCAGTACGCCCCCATCGCGAACGTCGACAGGAACGCCAGCGTGTCCAGGATCCCGCTCGGGCCGTCCGCGGGCCCGAAGAGCAGGATCAGGATCCCGAAGAGGATCACTCCCCACAGGAAGATCGCGTACAGCTTGGACATGCCCAGCTTCTTCGCGCCGGGGATGAAGTGGAAGGTCATGTCCGCCTGGCCGCGCGAGAACGAGTCGAACAGGCCGAGCGTCGCGTTCAGGCCGATCAGCGCGATGAACCCGAGGAACACGACCCCGAGAACCGAACTGCCCGCCGAGGAGACGGCGTTGGACATCGCGGTCAGCGCCACCTCCCGGTCGTCGCCCTGAATGACCGTCCGCACGCCCGGGTCGATCCGGACCGCCGCCTGCGCGATCACCGTGAAGGAGATCGTGACCAGCATGGTGATGCCCCAGAACAGCAGCAGCGCGTCGAAGGTGACCCAGCGCCGCCAGCCCTTCCACTTCGCCATCTCGGCCGGGTCGGAGGTGTCGAACATGAACCCGCGCGCGGGCCGCTCCTCCTCCTCGCCGGCGTGCCGCAGCCCGCGGATCTGCGGCTGGTGCGCGCCCATGCCGGCCCCGGAGTCACGCAGGTGCAGCGTGTACCACATCTGCTGCATGCCGGAGGGCCCGGCGAACGCGCACGCCCCGACGATGACCGGGAACCAGGCCGCCGACAGCGCCTCGGGCGGCAGGTAGCCGAAGGAGAACATGCCGGTGATCGTGGTGACCACGTCGCTCCAGGAGCCGACCATCGCCGCGACCACGGCCGTGCCGAGCACGAGCGTGCCGATGAGCAGCGACAGCGCGACCTCCAGGAGGTTGTAGATCACCTTGGCGAGGGTGAAGACGACGCCGACGAAGACCAGGCCGACGATCGCCGTCACCATCCAGGGGATGCCGGTGATCTCCTCGAACGCGGCCGCTCCCGCCGACAGGTGCCCCGGCCAGATGTAGACCGCGACGGCGACGACGAAGAAGAACCACATCAGCGGCTTGAACACCCGGGCCGCGCCGGAGAAGATGCTCTCCCCGGTGGCCATGGCGTAGCGCGCCATCTCCAGCATGACCACGGCCTGCAGGGTCACGCCGATCAGGAACAGCCACCTGATCTCGGGCCCGAACAGCAGCACCAGCCGGGGCCACATGTACGACTCGCCCATGCCGACGCCGAGCGCCACCAGGAAGACCGTCGGCCCGAGCACGTGCACCGAGGGCGGCGCGTCGGGGAGCTTCCTGATGGGCATCGGCTCCAGCCGGCCCGCTTTCCATACTCGTTGATCCTCGACCGGCGGCGTGGCCGTCGCCGGTGGTGTGTTCGATGTGTCCACCTACGGACCTCCTGGGGGGTTTGTTGCCTTCCTCGTGCGCCCCGATCTAGCCCCCTCGCCTCGTTCTGCTCCGCCTGGCTCTAGCGCAGCAGTCCGGCGGCCCTGGCCCAGCGGTACTTGGCGCCGAGGACCGCGACGGGCTTCTCCGTCGTGTACGGGTACGCGACCACGCCGTGCTCGAACAGGTACTCGCCGGCCTCCTCGACCTCGGTGTCCCCGGCCAGGGACGCCACGACCGGCTTGACGTTGCCCTTCTCCCTCTCCTCCGCCACCACCCGCGCGACGAGCTCGGCGAAGACCATCGGCGGCGTCACGATCGTGTGCCAGTAGCCGAGGACGAGCGCGTGGATGCGGTCGTCGCCGAGTCCGAGGCGGATCGTGTTCTCGTAGGTCGCGGGCGGTTCGCCGCCGGTGATGTCGATGGGGTTGCCGGCCGCGCCGAAGGGCGGGATGTAGGCGCGGAACGCGGCGTCGAGGTCGGGCGGGATGTCCATGAGCGTCAGCCCGGCGTCCACGCAGGCGTCGGAGAGCAGCACGCCGGAGCCGCCCGCCCCGGTGATGATGACGACGTTCTCGCCCTCGGGCGCGGGCATGAGGGGCAGCGCGCGGGCGTACTCCAGCATGTCGTTGAGCCCGGGGGCGCGGACCACGCCGGCCTGGCGGAGGATGTCGTCGTAGACCTTGTCGTCGCCGGCCAGCGCGCCGGTGTGCGAGCCGGCCGCCCGCGCGCCCATCGCGGTGCGCCCGGCCTTGAGCACGATGACCGGCTTCTCCCTGACCACGCGGCGGGCCGCCTCGACGAAGCCGCGCCCGTCCTTGAGGTCCTCCAGGTGCATGGCGACGGCCTTGGTGTTGTCGTCCTGCTCGAAGAAGGTCAGCAGGTCGTCCTCGTCCACGTCGGCCTTGTTGCCGACGCCGACGATGGCGGACACACCCATCCTGGTCGTCCGGCTGAAGCCCAGGATGGCCATGCCGATGCCGCCGCTCTGCGAGGTCAGCGCGACGCTGCCGCGCACGTCGTAGGGGGTGCAGAAGGTCGCGCAGAGGTTCTCGGGCGTGTAGTAGTAGCCGTAGATGTTGGGGCCGAGCATGCGCACGCCGTGCCGCCTGGCGATCTCGACGATCTCCCGCTGGCCGTCGACGTTGCCGGTCTCGGCGAAGCCCGACGGGATCATCACGGCCCCGGCCACGCCCTTCTCCCCCGCCTCCTCCAGCGCGGCGGCGACGAACTTGGCGGGGATGGCGAAGACGGCCACGTCCACCTCGCCGGGCACGTCGGCGACGCTCTTGTACGCCGGCAGCCCCATGATCTCGTCGGCCTTCGGGTTGATCGGCAGGATCCGGCCCCGGTAGCCGCCGTTGATGAGGTTGCGCATGACCGAGTTGCCGATCTTGCCGGTCTCGGCGGAGGCGCCGATGACGGCGACCGAGCGCGGCTTGAACAGGCGCGTCATCTGCCGCAGGATCTCCTCCCGCGGCAGCCGGGGGACCTCGGCCGGCCGGTCGCCGACGATGATCCGCACGTCGGCGGCCACGGCTCCCCCGGCGTCGGCGAAGACCGGGTTGAGGTCCACCTCGACGATCTCGGGATGGTCGGTGACCAGCCGGCCGACGCGCTCGATCAGCGCGGCCAGCGCCGCGCGGTCCACGGGCTCGGCGCCACGGGCGCCGCGCAGCACCTCGGCCGCCCGGATGTCGTCCAGCATCGCGAGCGCGTCGTCGCCGGAGACCGGGGCGAGCCGGAAGGTCACGTCCTTCAGCACCTCGACCAGGACGCCGCCCAGGCCGAACGCGACGACCTTGCCGAAGGTCGGGTCGGTGACCGCGCCCACGATCACCTCCAGGCCGCCGCCGACGAGCTGCTGCACCTGGACACCGTCGATCCTCGCGTCCGGGGCGTGGGCGCGGGCGCTGGCGAGGATCGTGGCGTAGCCCTGGCGTACCTCCTCGGGCGTCCGCAGGCCGACCAGCACGCCGCCCGCGTCCGTCTTGTGCAGGATGTCCGGCGAGACGATCTTCAGGACGACCGGAAACCCGATCTTCCCCGCGAGCTCCGCCGCCTCCTCCGCCGAACCGGCCAGCCCCTCGCCGGGCGTGGCGATGCCGTACGCCTCGCACAGCAGCCGGCCCTCGGGAGCCGTCAGCGCCGCGCGTCCCTCGGCGCGGGCCCGCTCGATCACGTGCCTGGGGTCCATTCAGATGACTCCGTTCGCCTTGAGCTCGGCCAGCTCCTCGGTGCCGACGCCGAGCCGGCCGTAGATCTCCTCGTTGTGCTCGCCGAGCAGGGGCGGGGTGCGGACCTCCACCGGCGAGTCGGACAGTTGCAACGGGCTGCCGACGGTGACGAAGTCGCCGCGCTCGGGGTGCGGCACCGTGACGACGATGCCCTCCTCGCGCAGGCTCTCGTCCTCCACCAGCTCCCTGGTGGACAGGATCGGCCCGCAGGGGACGTTCGCGGCGTTGAGCCGGTCCAGCACCGTCCACTTGTCGTGGCGGATCGTCCACTCCTCGATGAGCTGGAACATCTTGTCCAGCTTGGACAGCCGGGCCTCCGGCGTCGCCCACTCGGGGTCCTCGGCCAGCTCGGGACGGCCGATGATGGCCGAGAGCGGCCGCCAGCCCACCGGCTGGACGATCACGTAGATGTAGTCGTTGGGACCGCCGGGCGCGCAGCGCACCGCCCAGCCCGGCTGGCCGCCGCCGCTCGCGTTGCCCGAGCGCGGCACCTCGTCGCCGAACGTCCTGTTGGGGTACTCCCGCAGCGGGCCGTGCGCGAGGCGCTGCTGGTCACGCAGCTTGACGCGGCACAGGTTCAGCACGGCGTGCTGCATGGCCACCTGCACGCGCTGCCCGCGCCCGGTCCGCTCGCGCTGGTAGAGGGCGGCAAGGATGCCGGACACGGCGTGGATGCCGGTGCCCGAGTCGCCGATCTGGGCGCCGGTCGCGAGCGGCGGGCCGTCCTCGAAGCCGGTGGTGCTCATCGAGCCGCCCATCGCCTGGGCGATCACCTCGTACGCCTTGAACGTCGCGTACCGGCCGGCGCCGAAGCCCTTGATCGAGGCGTAGATCAGGCGCGGGTTGAGCTCCTGGAGGCGCTCCCAGGGGAAGCCCATGCGGTCCACCGCGCCCGGCCCGAAGTTCTCCACCAGGACGTCGGCGTCCTTCACCAGCTCGGTGAAGAGCTGCTTGCCGCGCTCGCTCTTCATGTTGAGCGTGATGCTGCGCTTGTTGCAGTTGAGCATCGTGAAGTAGAGGCTGTCGACGCCGGGCACGTCGCGCAGCTGCTGCCGGGTGATGTCGCCGGTGGGGGCCTCCAGCTTGACCACGTCCGCGCCGAGCCAGGCGAGCAGCTGGGTGCACGAGGGGCCGGACTGGACATGCGTCATGTCGAGGATGCGGACGCCTTCGAGAGCTTTCATGATCTGACCGCCCTTCGCTGGTGCGTCGTCACTTGTACATCGTCTGGTTCATGGTTCCGGGGGCGTAGACCTCCGGATCGACCCAGACGTTGATGAGCGCGGGCTTGCCGGACTGGCGGGCCCGCTCCAGCGCGGGGCGGATCTCGGCCGGGTCGCGTACCTCCTCGCCGTGGCCGCCGAGGAGCTTGGCGAAGTCGCCGTAGCGGATGTCGCCGAGGGTGTTGCCGACGCGGGCGCGGTCCTCGCCGTACTTGGCGGCCTGGCCGTACCTGATCTGGTTCATCGAGGAGTTGTTGCCGACGATCCCGATGAACGGCAGGTCGAAGCGGACCATCGTCTCGAAGTCCCAGCCGGTGAGGCTGAAGGCGCCGTCGCCGAACAGGCACAGCACCTCCTTGTCCGGCCGGGCCTTCTTGGCCGCCATCGCGAAGGCCATGCCGACGCCGAGCGTGCCGAGCGGGCCGGGGTCCATCCAGTGGCCGGGCGACTTCGGCTGCACGACCTGGCCGGAGAAGGTGACGATGTCGCCGCCGTCGCCGATGTAGATGGTGTCCTCGGTGAGGAACTCGTTGATCTCGTGCACCAGCCGGTAGGGGTCGATCGGCCGGGCGTCGGAGTGCTGGCGGGGCAGGCGCTTCTCGTAGGCCTGGGTCTCGACCGCGCGCAGCTCGTCCAGCCACGCCTTGCGCCTGGCGGCGGCGTCGCCGATCCGCCCGCTCGCGGCCTGCGCGGCGGCCGACAGGACGAGGCCGGCGTCGCCGACGATGCCGAGGTCGATGTCGCGGTTCTTGCCCACCGTGCGGTAGTCGAGGTCGATCTGGACGACGGTCGCCGTCGGGGACAGCCGTTTGCCGTAGCCCATGCGGAAGTCGAACGGGGTGCCGACGATGATGATGAGGTCGGCCTCGGTGAAGGCGTAGCGGCGGCTGAGCTGGAAGTGGTGGGGGTCGCCCGGCGGCAGGGTGCCGCGGCCGGAGCCGTTCATGTACGCCGGCACGTTGAGCGCCCGGACGAAGTCGATGGCCGCGTCGGTGGCCCGGCAGGTCCAGACCTGGCTGCCGAGCAGGATGCACGGCTTCTCGGCGTGGGCCAGCAGGTCGGCCAGCCGCTCGACGGCCTCGGGGTCGCCCTGCTGGCGGGTCGAGGCCCGGTAGTGGCCCGCCTTCGGGATGCGGGCCTTGTCCAGGGGCACCTTCGCGTCCAGCACGTCACGCGGGATCTCCAGGAACGACGGGCCGGGCGCGCCGTGGTAGCACTCGCGGAAGGCCATCGACACGAGGTCGGCCACCCGTTCCGTGCTCGGCACCGTGGCGGCGAACTTGGTGATCGGGGCCATCATGTCCACGTGCGGCAGGTCCTGGAGTGAGCCCATCTTGTGCTGGCTCAGCGCGCCCTGGCCGCCGATGAGCAGCATCGGGCTCTCCGCCCTGAAGGCGTTGGCCACACCGGTCACCGCGTCGGTCGTGCCGGGGCCGGCGGTGACGACCGCGCAGCCGGGCCGGCCGGTGATGCGGGAGTGTCCGTCGGCGGCGTGTGCGGCGACCTGCTCGTGGCGTACGTCGATGACCTCGATGCCCTCATCGACGCAGCCGTCGTAGATGTCGATGATGTGGCCGCCGCAGAGCGTGTAGATCACGTCCACGCCCTCGGCCTTGAGCGCCTTGGCCACGAGATGACCGCCAGAGATCGTTTCCGACATTCCTTGCCACCCTTCGGAGAGCGCTGTCTTCCGCATACTGCATACCGTATGAAGGCAATGGTTACTCTCTCCCGAACGGCCTGTCTAGACCGTCAGGGCAACTCGATCAGCTCGACCCGCTCGCCGTCCCAGCCCGGGGGGACCACCGCCAGGGCGTCCGCCAGGGCCGCTCCCCACAGGGATCCCGGCCGGTCATGACCCACGGGCGCGGCCCCTCCCGCCGTGCGGCGGACCGGCACCAGCCGGGTGTCGCGGGGGTGCGGGCGCACGCCGCCGCCGAGCGTGCCGGTCTCCCTGGTCACGGGCGTCCCTGCCAGCCGGCGCAGGGCGGGGACGAGCAGCGTGAGCGCCGCGCCGAGCGCGGCGAACGGGTTGCCGGGCAGCCCGGCCACGAGCGGCCCGTGCGGCAGCCGGGCCAGCGCCTGCGGATGCCCAGGACGTACGGCGACCCCGTCCACGAGCACGTCGGCGCCGAGCGCGGCGAGCACGCCCCGCAGGTGGTCGGCGGGCCCCTTGGAGGAGGCCCCGCACACCACCACGACGTCCACCCCGTCCCGCGCCCCGCCCGGAGTGGCGGTGGTCGCCGACAGGGCGGCGTGGAGGGCGGACGGGCCGTCGGGGAGGTGGACGGTGTCCGCGACGCGCCCGCCCGCGCACTCCACCAGGCCGGGCAGGAACGGCCCGATGGCGTCGCGCACCCGCCCCGCGCCCGGGCGCCCCTTGTGCACGACCTCGTCCCCGGTGATCAGCACCAGGACGCCGGGCCGGGGCCGGACGAGGAGGTCGTCGTGGCCGAGCGCGGCGGCCAGGCCGAGCGCGACCGGCGTCACCACCGCGCCCGCCTCCAGCACCACGGCCCCCTCTGGGATGTCCTCCCCGCGCCGCCGGATGTGCCGTCCGGGCTCCGCGGCCCCGTCCACGCTCTCCGCGCCCGCCATGGCGCGCTCGTACGGCACCACCGCCCCGGTCCCCTCCGGCACCGGCGCCCCGGTGGCGATCTCGACGGCCTCCCCCGCCGCGAGCGGGCCGGGATGGGCCGCGCCACCGGCGAGCACCCGCCCGGCGAGCCGCCAGGGCCCGTCCCCGGCGACGGCGTAGCCGTCCATCGCGGACACGTCCGCGCCCGGCACCGGGACGAGGGCCCGCAGCGGCCCGGCCAACCGGCATCCCAGGGCCTCGGCGAGCGGCACCGGCACGGCTCCGAGCGGCTTCGCGCTCCCGGCCGCGACGCGCCGCGCGGCCTCCCATGACATCGCTTCCACCACTGGATCATGCCGCAGAACCGTCATCCGCAAGCTCCTTGACCCGTGTTTTTCCATACTGTATACCGAATGCAAATCCGACGCGAGAACGGAGCGCTCAGTATGAAGGTCGCTGTTCTTGGCGCCGGCGCCATCGGCGCGTACGTGGGAGCCGCCCTCCACCGGGCGGGAGTCGAGGTGCACCTGATCGCCCGCGGCGAGCACCTCCAGGCGATCCGCCGCGCGGGTGTGCGGGTGCTCTCCCCCAGGGGCGACTTCACCGCCCACCCCCATGCCACCGACGACCCTGCCGAGGTCGGGCCGGTGGACCACGTCTTCCTGGGTCTCAAGGCGAACAGCTACGCCTCGGCGGGCCCCATGATCGCGCCGCTGCTGCACGCGACCACGAGCGTCATCGCCGCGCAGAACGGCATCCCGTGGTGGTACTTCCACCGGCTCGAAGGCCCCTACGAGGGCTACCGCATCGAGAGCGTCGACCCGGGCGGCGCGGTCACGGCCGCGCTGCCCCTGCACCGGGCCGTCGGCTGCGTGGTGTACGCGGCCACCGAGATCGAGAGCCCCGGCGTCGTCCGCCACCTGGAGGGGACCCGGTTCTCCATCGAGCGCCGGCTGCGGGGCGCGGAGAAGGCCGGAGAGCACAAGACCTCCACGCTCCAGGACCTGGAGAAGGGCAAGCCGCTGGAGCTGGACGTGCTCCTCGCGGCCGTGGTCGAGCTCGCCGACCTGACCGGCGCGGACGTCCCGACGCTGCGGGCGATCCACGCCGTGAGCGACCTGCTGAACGCGAACCTTGTCCGCGCGGTGTAGCTCAGAATACCGTAGCCTGTATACAGAATGGAGGGATCATGAGCTATGACCGCCTGACCCGTCCACTGGTGCGCGAGAACGGGGCGCTGCGCGAGGCGACCTGGGCGGAAGCCCTGGACCGCGCGGCCGAGGGCTTCCGCCGCAACGTCGCCGAGCACGGCCCCGACTGCTTCGCGATGTTGTCGTGCGCCCGCTCCACGAACGAGATGAACTACGTCGGGCAGAAGTTCACCCGCGTGGTCATCGGCACCAACAACGTGGACTCCTGCAACCGCACCTGCCACGCCCCCAGCGTGGCCGGGCTCTCCGCCGTGTTCGGCAGCGGCGGCGGCACCTCCTCCTACCAGGAGGTCGAGGACACCGACGTGATCGTCATGTGGGGGTCGGCGGCCCGCAACGCCCATCCGATCTTCTTCCAGCACGTGCTGAAGGGCATCAGGAACGGCGCCAGGATGTTCGCGGTGGACCCGCGCCGCACCGGCACCGCCCAGTGGGCCGACCTGTGGCTCGGGCTCAACGTGGGCACCGACATCCCGCTCGCCCACGCCGTCGCCCGCGAGATCATCCACGCCGGGCTGCACAACGAGGCGTTCATCGAGCGCGCCACCGTCGGCTTCGCCGCGTTCAAGGAGTGCGTCGAGCCCTGGACGCTCACGGCCGCCGAGCAGGTCACCGGCGTGCCGGCGGCGGCGATCAGGGAGCTGGCGCACGCCTACGCCCGCGCCGACCGCGCCCAGCTCTGCTGGACGCTCGGCATCACCGAGCACCACAACGCCACCGACAACGTCCGGGCCCTGATCAACCTCGCCCTGCTGACCGGGCACGTCGGCCGCTACGGCTCCGGTCTGTCGCCGCTGCGCGGCCAGAACAACGTCCAGGGCGGCGGCGACATGGGCGCGATCCCCAACCGGCTGCCCGGCTTCCAGGACATCCTCGACCCGGACCTGCGCGCCCGCTTCGAGAGCGCGTGGGGCGCCCCCATCCAGCCCCGCTACGGGCTCAACCTCACCCAGATGCTGGAGGGCATGGCCGAGGGCGAGGTCACCACCTGCTACATCGTCGGCGAGAACCCCGTGCAGTCCGAGGCCGACTCGCTCGCCTGCGCCAAGCGCCTGGCCATGCTCGACCACCTGGTGGTCCAGGACATCTTCCTCACCAGGACCGCCCAGATGGCCGACGTGGTGCTGCCGGCCAGCGCCGCCTGGTGCGAGGCCGAAGGCACGTTCACCAACAGCGAGCGGCGGGTGCAGCGGGTCCGCAAGGCGCTCGAACCGCCGGGCGAGGCCCGCGACGACATCTGGATCCTGTGCGAGCTGGCCCGCCGCCTCGGCCACGACTGGGCCTACGACGGCGCCGAAGAGGTCTGGGACGAACTGCGCTCCCTGTCGCCGCAGCACCGCGGCATGAGCTACCGGCGGCTGACCGAACTGCAGGGCATCCAGTGGCCGTGCCCGTCGGAGGACGCGCTGGAACCGCCGTACCTGCACGGGCGGCTCTGGGAGAGCGACCCGGAGCGGCGCGGCGCGCCGGCGCCGTTCGCGGTGCTGGAGCACTCGCCGCCGGTGGACCTGCTGGACGAGGAGTACCCGCTGCGGCTGACCACCGGCCGCCGCCTCGACTCCTACAACACCGGCGTGCAGTCCTCCGGGTTCGCCTCGCCGCTGCGCCGCGGCGAGACCGTCGAGCTGTGCCCCGAGGATGCCCAGCGGCTCGGCGTCGCGGCCGGCGAGGACGTACGGATCACCTCGCGGCGCGGCTCGGTCGTCGCGCCCGTCTTCATCGACCCGGCGCTGCGGCCCGGCCTGGTCTTCATGACCTTCCACTTCCCCGACGACGTGGACGTCAACTCGCTGACCATCGAGGCCACCTGCCCCATCGCCGGCACGGCCGAGTTCAAGGCGGCCGCGGTCCGCGTCGAGAAGCTCGTCAAGGCCGGGTGAGACATGGACATCCGATTCCGCGACGCCGAACCGTCCGACGAGGAACGCGCGGCGGTCGACGCCGTGCTCGGCCCGCCCGCCACCGGCTGGGAAGGCGGCGCCAGATCCGCCGCCGACCTGCGCTTCGCCGCCCGCGCAGAGCCCCGGCGCGACCTGCTGCTGCCCGCGCTGCACGCCGTCAACGACCGGGTCGGCTGGATCAGCGAGGGCGCGCTCGACTACGTCTGCCGGCGGCTCACCGTGCCGCCCGCCGAGGCGTACGGGGTGGCGACGTTCTACTCGCTGTTCTCGCTCCGGCCGCGCCCGCCGCGCGTGCTGCACGTGTGCACCGACCTGGCCTGCCAGGCCAAGGGCGCCAGGCGGCTGCGCGAGCAGGTCGAGGAGCGCCTCGGCCCGCCCGGCGAGACCTGGCAGGAGAGCCCTTGCCTGGGCCTGTGCGAGCGGGCCCCGGCCGCGCTCGCCCTGGAGGCGGGCCCCGCGCCGCGCGCCGAGGTGTACGCCCCGGCGGACGCCGACGCCATGGTCAGCACCCCCGCCGACGCGATGGCGGGCGCCCCCAGCCCCAACGGCAGCGGGCCGCGCCTCGACGTGGCCGGCGACGCCCCCGCCGTGGCCGCCGTGCCGCAGGCCGGCCAGGACGGCCTCATCCTGCTGCGCCGGGCCGGCCGGGCAGACCCCGCGAGCCTCGACGACTACCGCGCCACCGGCGGCTGCACCGCCCTCCGCCGCGCCTTCGAGCTGGGCCCCGCCGGGGTGATCCGCGAGGTGCTGGAGTCGGGCCTGGTCGGCAGGGGCGGCGCCGCCTTCCCGACCGGCCGCAAGTGGGACGCCGCCGCCCGCCAGCCCGACCACCCCCACTACCTGGTGTGCAACGCCGACGAGAGCGAGCCGGGCACGTTCAAGGACCGGGTGGTCATGGAGAACGACCCGTACGCGCTGGTCGAGGCCATGACCGTCGCGGCGTACGCGACCGGCTGCGCCCAGGGCTACCTCTACATCCGGGGCGAGTACCCGAGGGCCGCCGCCCGCCTCGCACACGCCATCGCCACCGCCCGCGCCCGCGGCCTGCTCGGCCCCGACATCCTCGGCAAGGGCTTCTCCTTCGACATCGAGCTGCGCCGGGGCGCGGGCGCGTACATCTGCGGCGAGGAGACCGCGATCTTCAACTCCATCGAGGGACACCGCGGCGAGCCGCGCAGCAAGCCGCCGTTCCCCGTGGAGAAGGGCCTGTTCGGCAAGCCGACCGTGGTCAACAACGTCGAGACGCTGGTCAACGTGCTGCCGATCCTGGAGCGGGGGGCGCGGGCGTACGCGGCGGCCGAGCCCAAGCTGTTCTGCGTCTCCGGCGCGGTGGAACGGCCCGGCGTGTACGAGCTGACCTTCGGCGCGACCCTGCGCGAGCTGCTCGAACTGGCCGGGACGACCGGCACCACCCGCGCGGTGCTGCTCGGCGGCGCCGCCGGGGCCTTCGTCACGGACCTGGACATCCCGCTCACCTTCGAGGGCACCAGGGACGCCGGCGCCACGCTCGGCTCCGGCGTGGTGCTCGTCATCGACGACACCGTGGACCTCAGACAGCTGCTCCTCCGCATCGCGGAGTTCTTCCGCGACGAGTCCTGCGGCCAGTGCGTGCCCTGCCGGGTCGGCACCGTACGCCAGGAGGAGGCCCTGCACCGGCTGTCCCGTCGGGTCTCGCACGACGACCTGGTGCTGCTGCGCGACGTGGGCAGGACCATGCGCGACGCCTCGATCTGCGGCCTCGGGCAGACCGCGTGGAACGCCGTCGAATCGGCCATCGACCGCCTGGGAGTATACGAATGATCCCGTTGCAGCCGCCCCGGCGGCTCATCGACGTACAGATCGACGACGAGACCGTCCGCGTGCCGGAGGGCGCCACCATCCTCGACGCCTGCCGGGCGGCGGGCAAGGACGTGCCCACCCTCTGCCACGGCGACACCCTCACCCCGAAGAACGCCTGCCGGGTGTGCGTGGTGGAGGTCGAGGGCGCCCGCACCCTCGCCCCCGCCTGCTCCCGCAAGGCCGAGGCGGGCATGAAGGTCGGCACCGGGTCCGAGCGCGCCCGGCACAGCCGCAAGGTCGTGCTGGAGCTGCTCGGCTCGTCGGTGGACCTGTCCACGACGCCGCGCGCCGCCGAGTGGACCGCCGAGTACGGCGCCGACCCCGCCCGCTTCGGCGCGGACGCGGCCACCGTCGAGCAGCCCGCCAAGGTGGACAACGACCTCTACGTCCGCGACTACAGCAAGTGCATCCTGTGCTACAAGTGCGTGGACGCCTGCGGCGAGCAGTGGCAGAACACCTTCGCCATCGGCGTCGCCGGCCGGGGCTTCGACGGGACGATCTCCACCGAGTTCGACGCCCCGCTCACCGACTCGGCCTGCGTCTACTGCGGCAACTGCGTCGAGGTCTGCCCGACGGGCGCGCTGTCGTTCAAGACCGAGTTCGACATGCGGGCCGAGGGCACCTGGGACGAGTCGCGGCAGAGCGAGACCACCACCGTGTGCAGCTACTGCGGCGTCGGCTGCAACCTCACCCTGCACGTCCAGGACAACAAGATCGTCAAGGTGACGTCGCCGCACGACAATCCCGTCACGAAGGGCAACCTCTGCGTGAAGGGCCGCTTCGGGTACGGCTATGTCTAGGGTCGCCGTCAAACGCAGGATCGTCCGCGTGAAGGACCGGTCCCGGCTGCCTGCCGTCGACACGCTCGCCGCCGAGGAGCCGCTGGAGATCCGGCTCGGCGGCACCCCGCTGACCGTCACCATGCGCACCCCCGGCGACGACTTCGACCTCGCCGCCGGGTTCCTCGTCAGCGAGGGGGCCGTCGGCTCGCCCGGCGAGATCGCCACCATCCGCTACTGCGCGGGCGCCACCGTGGACGGCGGCAACACCTACAACGTGCTCGACGTGCGGCTCTCCCCCGGCGTGCCCGCCCCCGAGCCGCGCAACTTCTCCACCACCTCCTCCTGCGGCGTGTGCGGCAAGGCGTCCCTGGAAGCGGTACGCACCGTCGCCCGCTGGAGCGCCGCCGGTGACCCCGTCACGCTGCGGCCCGACATGGTGACGAGCCTGCCCGACCGGCTGCGGGCCGCCCAGCGCGTCTTCGACCGCACCGGCGGCCTGCACGCCGCGGGCCTGTTCACCGCCGAGGGCGAGCCGCTGTGCGTGCGCGAGGACGTCGGCCGGCACAACGCGGTCGACAAGCTCCTCGGGTGGGCGCTGCGGGAAGGACGGCTGCCGTTGCGCGGATGCGTGCTCATGGTGTCCGGCCGGGCGTCGTTCGAGCTGGTGCAGAAGGCGGTGATGGGCGGCGTGCCCGTGCTCGCCGCCGTTTCGGCGCCGTCGTCGCTGGCCGCCGAACTCGCCGCCGAGGAAGGGCTGACGCTGATCGGGTTCCTGCGCGGGAACTCGATGAACGTCTACACCGGTGAACGGCGGGTCTGATTGCCTGCGCTTCGCGCAGGCGGGCTCGGTCGCTCAGATCCGTCGCCTTCCCTCGTCGCTCCGGTCGCTTCGCTCCCTGCGCTCCTCAGTCCAGGCGACGGCGCTCCCTCGCGAACCCGTACGCGCAGCGTCCCCAATCCCATGGCCGCTGCCCGGTGGACAGATTTTGACAACCGTTTTCATTTTGGCGCATACTGACTCCCATGATGTCAGGATTTTCCCGGCTGGGTGCGCTTGGTTTGCTGACCGCAGGCGCCCTGTTCAGCGCCACGGCCTGCGGCGACGGTTCCGGTGTGTCGGAGGTCGGCGCGACCTCCGACGGCAAGCCCGAGGTGGTCGCCGCCTTCTACCCGTTGCAATGGCTGACCGAGCAGGTCGGGGGATCCGACGTCCAGGTGACCGGCCTCACCGCCCCCGGCGTCGAGCCGCACGACCTGGAGCTGGGCATCCAGCAGGTCACCGACCTCCAGAAGGCCGCGCTCACCGTCTACGTCAAGGGCGTCCAGCCGGCCGTGGACGACGCCGTCGACCAGGAGAAGAGCTTCGACGCCGGCACCGCCGTCACCACCATCCCCGCCGGCGGGCACGAGGGCGAGGGCGAGGAGGAGCACGGCCACGACGAGGTGGGCTACGACCCGCACATCTGGCTCGACCCGTCCCGCATGGCCACGGTCGCCGGCAAGCTCGGCGAGCGCCTGGCCGCCGCCGACGCCGCGCACGCGCAGGCGTACCGCGACCGCGCCGCGACGACGGCCGCCACCCTGACGGCGCTCGACCAGGAGTTCAGCAAGGGCCTGGCCACCTGCCGGTCCAGGACGCTGGTGACGGCGCACGAGGCGTTCGGCTATCTGGCCGACCGTTACAAGCTGAAGCAGGTGGGCATCACCCTCGACCCGGAGACCGAGCCGTCGCCCGCCCGCCTGTCGGAGGTGGCCAAGGTCGCCAGAGCCGAGGGCGTGACCACGATCTTCACCGAGGCCCTGGTGAGCCCGAAGGTGGCCGAGGTGCTGGCGAACCAGGTCGGCGCCAGGACCGCCGTGCTCGACCCGCTGGAGAGCAAGCCCTCCGGCGACTACGTCTCCGCCATGCGCGATAACCTCAAAACCCTTCGAGCAGCACTGGGGTGTACGGCATGAGCGAGACGGCCTTCGCGATGACCGGCGGCCGGGTCGCCTACGACGGCAAGCCCGTCCTCCGGGGGATCGACCTGACCGTCCACACCGGCGAGGTCGTCGCGCTCCTGGGGGCCAACGGCTCGGGCAAGTCGACGCTGGTGCGCGCCCTGCTCGGGCTCACGCCGCTGTCCGGAGGCAGCACCCTCATCTACGGCCGCCCGCCTGGGCGTTTCCGCGACTGGTGGCGCATCGGCTACGTCCCCCAGCGCCTCCAGGTCGGCGGCGGCGTGCCCGCCACCGTGCGCGAGGTCGTCGCGTCGGGCCGCATCGCCCGCCAGCGCCGCCTGCGCCGCACCAGCGCGGCCGACCGGGACGCGGTGGCCGCCGCGCTGGAGGCCGTCCGGCTGACCGGCCGCGCGGGCGATCCCGTCCAGTCGCTGTCGGGCGGCCAGCAGCAGCGGGTGCTCATCGCCCGCGCCCTGGCGGGCGAGCCGGACACGTACGTGATGGACGAGCCCACCGCCGGCGTCGACGCCGAGACCCAGCGCCTGCTCGCCGACACGCTGGCCGGTCTGGTGCTCGGCGGCAAGACCGTGGTGCTGGTCGCGCACGAGCTGGGCCCGCTGGAGCCGGTCATCACGCGCGGCGTCGTCATCAGGGACGGCCGGATCGCGCACGACGGCCCGCCGCCGCGCCCCGAGGGCGAGTGCGCGCGGCCCGGCCACGAGCACCAGCATCCGCACGCGGCCGAGCCGGTGGCGGGGCCGCTGACCGGCTGGCAGGGGGAACAAAGGTGATCTTCGAACTGCTGCGTGAGCAGCTCTTCCAGCTCGCGCTGATCGCGGCGCTGCTGGTGGGGCTGTGCGCGCCCGCCGTCGGCACGTTCATCGTGCAGCGGCGGCTCGCGCTGCTCGGCGACGGCATCGGGCACGTGGCGCTGACCGGCGTGGCGCTCGGCTTCCTGACCGGCACGGCGCCGGTGCTGACCGCCGTGATCGTGTCCGTTGCCGGGGCGGTGGCCATCGAGCTGGTCCGGGCGCGCGGGCGCACCAGCGGGGACGTGGCGCTGGCGCTGCTGTTCTACGGCGGCATCGCGGGCGGCGTCATGCTCATGGCCGTCGCGCCGGGCGGCAGCAACGCCAAGCTCAACTCCTACCTGTTCGGCGCCATCGCGAGCGTCACGCCGGCCGACATCTGGGTCATCGCGCCGCTGGCCGTGGCCGTCATCGGCGTGGTCGTAGTCTTCGGCAGGGAGTTGTTCGTGCTCTGCCAGGACGAGGAGATGGCCCGCGCGAGCGGCCTGCCGGTGCGCTTCCTCAGCCTGCTGATCGCGGTCACGGCCGCGCTGACCGTCGTCATCGCCATGCGGGTGGTCGGGCTGCTGCTGGTCAGCGCGCTGATGGTGATCCCCGTCGCGACGAGCCAGCAGCTCACGCGCGGTTTCCGTGCCACGATGGCGTCGGCGATGGTGTTCGGGGTGCTGGCCTCGGTGGGCGGGCTGCTCGCCTCCACCGTGTCCCCGAAGGTCCCGCCGGGCGCCTCGATCGTGCTCATCGCTCTCGCCGGCTTCGTCCTGGCCCTCGCTGTCGGTAAATTCGTACGGCGAGGCCGGAGCGACGAGGAGTCCAGAGTGGGTCCAACAATGCGCGTCGAGGAGGTCGCATGACGACGAGACGCGACGCGGTGCACGACACCCTCCGTCGCAGCGAGGGGTTCCGCAGCGCGCAGGACGTCTACGCGGAGATGCGCCTGCACGGCGCCAAGATCGGCCTGACCACCGTCTACCGGGCGCTGCAGGCGCTGGCCGACAACGGCCAGGTCGACGTGCTGCGCACCGACGACGGCGAGTCCGTCTACCGGGCCTGCGCGAGCGACGCCCACCATCACCACCTCGTCTGCCGCAAGTGCGGGCGCACCGTCGAGGTGGCCGGTCCGGCCGTCGAGCGCTGGGCCGAGGCCGTGGGCACCGAGCACGGCTTCACCGAGATCACTCACACGGTGGAGGTGTTCGGCACCTGCGCGTCCTGTTCCCCGTCCGCCTCGGCCGCCGGCTGAGCGGTGCGGCGCGAGCCCCAGAGCACGCCGAGCACGATCACCGCGCATCCGGCGAGCTGCCAGGGCGAGGGCCGCTCGCCGAGCGCCACCGCCGACAGCGCCACGGTCGTCAGGGGCTGTACGAGCAGCAGCAGCGCGGTGAGCGCGGCCGGCTGCCGTGGCAGCGTGAACGTGATGAGCGACCACCCCAGCACCTGTGGCCCGAGCGCGAGCAGCAGCAGCCAGCCGTGCGCGGGCCAGCTCGGGGCGAGGTCCGCGCCCCCGAAGAAGGGGCTGAGCGCGGCGATCGCGACCGTGGCCACGACCGTGGCGTGCGCGAGCGGCCCGGCCGCGCGGTCCGAGCCGCCCTTCATGAGCAGCAGGAACGCCGCGTACGAGACGGACGTGGCCACCCCGGCGAGCACGCCCATGACCGGGTCGTCGCCGTACGCCGCGCCGTCGAACACCCCGGAGATCAGCACCACGCCGCCGAACACCACCGGCGTCGCCGCCATGAGCCGCCCCGACGGCCGCTCCCCGAACACCGCCCAGGCGGCGAACGCCACCAGGAACACCTGCAGGTTGCCCAGCACGGTGGCCAGGCCGGCGCCGACGTACGCGATGGCGTGGTGCCAGAACAGCAGGTCGAACGCGAACGACAGGCCGGCCGCCCAGGCGAGCAGCACCGCCCTGCGCGGCAGCGGGCCGTGCCTGCGCCGCTCCAGCCAGGCGAGCGCCAGCATGGGCGGGACGGCGTACGCGCAGCGGAACAACGCCGACGTCGCCGGCGACACCTCGGCCAGCCGCACCAGCGGCGCGGAGGTGGAGATGACCAGCGCGCCGACGATCGCGACGATCACGATACGACGGTGCGCACCCATGAAAACCCCCGTGGCCGTCTGCAGGAGATACAGTGCGACCACGCTAGGATCCGGCGCGGACAGGAGTCAACATGCCGTTTGGCCATGACATGGTGCATTCTCTGGCTACCGTCGTCGAGCTGGTCAACACCTCACCCGCCACGGGCGGCGACGAGGGGCTGCCCGGTCTGACCGAACTCCAGGCGTTCGTGGAGTCGCGCGAGGTCAGTGGCATCGGCAAGCTGACGGCCCGCGACCTGGCCCAGGTCCGCGCGGTCCGCGAGTCCTTTCATCGCGTCTTCACCGCGCCTGACCAGCCGACCGCCGTCCGCACCCTCAACTCCCTGCTCTCCTCGACCCGCATCACGCCACGCCTGACCGAGCACGACGGCCACCCCCTGCACGTCCACTACTTCGCCGCCGACTCCAGCCTGGCCGAGCACCTGGCCGCCGACTGCGGCGTGGCGCTCGCGCTGCTGCTGGTGGAGGGCGAGGGCGAACGCCTGCGCACCTGCTCGGCCCCCGACTGTGACCACGTCTTCGTGGACGAGTCGCGCAACCGGTCCCGGGTCTACTGCGACAGCCGTACGTGCGGGAACCGCATGCACGTAGCCGCCTACCGCGCCCGCCGCCGCGCCTAGCCCCACCCCCTCGGACGCACTGATCCGTGCACTGAAGATCGCTACATCTGCCAAAATGTGCGACTCCATGTATCGGATGTGACGTAAGAGGAAAAAGTGACAGACCTTTCCCGCAGGGCTCTTCTCCTCGGGGCGCCGGCGGCGCTGATCGCCGGGCGCCCCGCGCAGGCCGCCCCGCTCGACCCTTTCGTGGCCACGGCAGGAACCGCGCCGTCCCAGCTGGCGGGTTACGACAACGTGCTCAAGAAGTTCGTGCTGGACCGCAAGATCAGGGCGGCGCAACTGGCCGTCATGAAGAACGGCAAGATCCTGCTCGCGCGCGGCTACGCCTACAACGACTACTCCAGGGCGACGCCCACCCCGTCACCGACGTCGTTGTTCCGGATCGCCAGTCTGAGCAAGAACATCACCTCGGCCGCCGTCATGCGCCTGGTGCAGGACGGCGAGCTGAGCCTGTCGGCCAAGGTCACCCAGGTGCTCGGCCTCACCCCGGCCGACACCCGGATGGAGCAGGTCACCGTGCTCCGCCTGATGCAGCACCTCGGCGGCTTCGACCGCGACGTCTCCAAGGACCCGCTCTTCCTGGACCGCACCATCTCGGCCACGCTCGGCGTGCCGCTGCCGATCGAGCACGACGACATCATCCGGTACGTCACCGCCCGCCCGCTCGACCACGACCCGGGCACGAAGATGGTCTACTGCAACTACGGGTACCTGCTGCTCGGCCGGGTCATCGAGAAGGTCTCGGGGCAGCCCTACGAGACGTACGTCAGGACCAAGCTGCTGGAGCCGCTCGGCATCACTCGCATGAGGCTCGGCAGGAGCCTCAGGAGCGAGGCCGCGCCCGGCGAGGTGATCTACGACTCGCAGTACACCGGCACGACCGTGCTCGACGCCTCGGGCACCGTCGTTCCCTACCCCTACGGCGGCTTCAACATGGTCAACCAGGGCTCCGGCGGCGGCTGGCTGGGCTCCGCCGTGGACCTGGTCCGCTGGACCCTCGCCTTCGACCAGCCGGGCACCGTGCTGAGCTCGACCTCGATCGCCAGGCTCGTCGCCAAGCCGGAGACCGGCGTCAACGAGTACGGCTCCTGGTACGGCGGCGGCTGGTGGTGCCGCCAGGTCACCGGCCATCTCAACACCTGGCACAACGGCTCACTGCCGGGCACGTTCACGTACCTGGCGCGGCTGCAGAACGGGTTCAGCTACGCCGTGCTGTTCAACCGGCGCGAGGAGACCGGCTCGCTCGACTACGACACCATCGACGACGACATGAACAAGGTGACCGTGTCCTCCTGGCCCACCACGGACCTCACCTCGAAGTACTTCTGACCCGCCCCCGCCCTCCCCGGCCTGGCGGGCCGGTCAGACCTGGTTGGGGAGGGCGCCGCCGTAGCGGCGGTCGCGTTTGGCGTAGATCTCGCACGCCTCCCACAGGTCGCGCCGGTCGAAGTCGGGCCAGAGCCGGTCGAGGAAGACCATCTCGGCGTAGGCCGACTGCCACAGCAGGAAGTTCGAGAAGCGCTGCTCGCCCGACGAGCGCACGAACAGGTCGACCTCGGGGATCTCCGGCTCGTCGAGGTAGCGGGCGAAGACCTTCTCGTTCACCTTGCCGGGTTTGACCTTGCCGGCCGCGATGTCCTCGGCCAGCCTGAGCGCCGCCTCGACGATCTCGGCCTGCCCGCCGTAATTGACGCAGAACTGCAATGTGAGCTTGCGGTTGTGGACGGTCATCTCCTCGGCGGCCTGCAGCTCGGAGATCACGCTCTTCCAGAGGCGGCCCGGCCGGCCCGCCCAGCGCACGCGTACGCCCATGGCGTTGAGCTCGTCGCGCCGCCGCCTGATCACGTCGCGGTTGAAGCCCATGAGGAAGCGGACCTCGTCGGGCGAGCGCTTCCAGTTCTCGGTGGAGAAGGCGTACGCGCTGAGGTAGGGGATGCCCAGCTCCAGCGCGCCTTCGATGACGTCGAACAGGGAGGACTCGCCCGCCTTGTGCCCCTCGGTGCGCGGCAGGCCGCGCGTCTTGGCCCAGCGGCCGTTGCCGTCCATGACGATGGCCACGTGCCGGGGCACCAGCTCGCGCGGGATCGGCGGCGGCGTCGCGCCGGACGGGTGAGGGGTCGGAGGACGGACGTTCACACTGGCTCCCTTTCGACGTGTCGGAGAGAGCGTATTCCGTGTTCGAGGTGCCATTGCAGGTAGGCGGCGACCAGGCCGCTGCATTCGTTGCGGTGGCGCGGCTCCGAGGCGTCGGCGACGGCCCAGTCGCCGCGCAGCAGCGCCGTCATGAGCCCGATCGTCTCCCCGGCGGGGACCGCCGCCCCGGCCGGGCGGCACGCGCCGCACACCACACCTCCGGCGACGATGGCGAACGCCCTGATCGCCGGGGTCCGGCAGCGGGCGCACGCCTCCAGGGCGGGCGCGTAGCCGGCGACCGCCAGCGAGCGCAGGAAGTAGGCGTCGAGCACCAGCCGGGGCTCGTGGGTGCGCTCGGCGAGCGTGCGCAGCCCGCCCACGAGCAGCAGGAACTGCCGCAGCGCCGGCTCCTTCTCCCCGTGCGTCAGCCGGTCGGCGGTCTCCAGCATGGCGCTGCCCGCGGTGTAGCGCGGGTAGTCGGCGGCCAGCGCCTCGCCGTAGGGCCTGAGCGTCTCGGCCTGGGTGACGACGTCGAGCGTGCGGCCGGTGTGAAGCTGCAGGTCGACGTGGGTGAACGGCTCCAGCCTGGCCCCGAAGCGCGAGGTGGTCCTGCGCACGCCCTTGGCGACGGCGCGGATCTTGCCGGTGCGCTTGGCCAGGACCGTGACGATGCGGTCGGCCTCGCCGAGTTTCTGCGTACGCAGAACCACGCCTTCGTCACGATAGAGACTCACTCCGACATCTTATGGCCGCACTCCGCGCCGAAGCGTCCCGCGTTACCGGCATGCTCGGATGACGCGACTTTGCGTGACTCTCACTAGACTTTGACGCCTGTCCCCGCATTACCCGTTGTTCAACCCCCCGCTACCGCCTCGAAAGGGAGTCATGACCCGCGTGGTCCTGCTGGGCGCCTCGCCCGGCCCCGACACCTCTCCGACCGGCCTGAGGCTGGCCGCGCTGCCCGGCAATCCCACCGTGGCCGAGCGGCTGCGCGGCCAGTTGGCTTCTTATGACCAGCGGCCCGCCACCATCGCCGGCGGCGACGTGGCCGCCGCCCTGCGCGCGCTGGCCGAGGTCGCCGAGTCGGCAACGGAGAGCCTGCTCATCATCCCCGAGAACTCGCTCATCCACGACGAGCTGATCTACCAGATCACCAAGACCAAGCGCGGTGCGCTGGCGCTCGTCGCCAAGGAGCCGAGACCGGGCAGCACGGACGAGGAGGCTCCGGAGGACACCGCCGAGTCCGAGTCCGAGCTCGTCCCCATCGACGAGGCCGATCCCGAGATCGGGCTCAACCGGCTGGAGGGGCTGCCGGTCCGCGCCCGCGTCGGCAAGTCGCGGGTGGTCTCGGTCGGCACCGCGACCCACGCCGTGACCCGCCCCAACGGCGTGCTGCTCGGCCCGCTGCACGTCAGCGCGCGCAACGCGCAGGTGCTCGCGGAGACCTGCCGCGACCTCGCCGCCCTGGCCCACACCTTCGGCCCCGACGACGACCTGGTGCAGCTCGTCGTGTTCGGCCTGGTGCGCAACGGCGTGTCGGTCGGCATCCGGGGCCGCCGCGACCTCTTCTACCGCCGGGTCACCACCCAGGAGGAGGTCAACGAGGCCGGCCCCGAGATGGCCGCCATGGACGAGGACCGCGCCCGGCTCAACAACGCCGTCAAGGGCGCCGACGGCTTCTTCACCACCTATTTCGTCTCCACCTACTCCCGCTTCATCGCCCGCTGGGCGGCCCGGCGGGGGCTGACGCCCAACCAGGTCACGCTGATCTCGATCGCGCTGGGCGTGGCCGCGGCCGCCTGCTTCGCCACCGGCGACCGGCCGTGGATGGTGCTGGGCGGGGTGCTGATCTACTTCGCGTTCGTCTTCGACTGCGTCGACGGCCAGGTGGCGCGCTACGCCCGCAAGTTCGGCGTCCTCGGCGCCTGGCTGGACGCCACGTTCGACCGGTTCAAGGAATACGTGGTCTTCGCCGGCCTCGCCCTCGGCTACGTGATCGCGGGCAACGGCGAGGACATCTGGATTCTCGCGCTGGCCGCGCTGGGCCTGCAGTCCGTACGCCACCTGCTCGACTTCTCCTTCGGCGCGGCCAACCGCCGCAAGCCGCCCGCGAAGCTGCCCATGCTGGCGCTCGACGCCCCCGACGACCGTGAGCTGCGGGCCGCGCTGTCGCGCCGCCGGGAAGAGCGCAGCCACGGCCTGCGGGGCGTGCTCAAGATGTGGACCAGGGCCGGCAGGTTCCGGGCCCTCCACTGGGCGCGCAAGATGATCGTGTTCCCCATCGGCGAGCGGTTCGCGGCCATCGCGATCACCGCCGCCCTCTTCGACGCCCGGATCACCTTCCTGACGCTGGTGATCTGGGGCTCCGTCGCCGCCGCCTACTCCCTCACCGGACGCCTCATGAGGTCGCTCGTATGATCACCCAACCGCAGGCCATGGCCACCCCCACGCCGGACCCCGACGAGGAGCGCCGGCGCATCCAGACCGCCCGCCTGCTCGCCTACCGCGACGACGGCCCGCTCGTCCAGGCGCTGGCGCCCCGGCTGGGGCCGGGCCTGCCGCCCGTGCCCGCCGCGCTCGTGGCGCTGCTCGCCGTGGCGGGCGTCACGGTCGCCGGGCTGCCGGAGTCGGGCCCCATGCTGCTCGTGCCCGTCGCGATCGCCCTGCTGCTGATCCTGCCGACGGCGTCGCGTGACCACCTGGGCCGCCTCGACTGGCTGACGCCGCCGCTGCTGCGCGGCACCGAGTTCCTGGCCACGATCGCGGTCGGCCTGGCCGCCGACGCGCCGAAGTGGCTGCTGTTCGTGCTGGTGTACGTGGTGGGCTACCACACCTACGACACCGTCTACCGGACGCGGCAGAGCATCTGGCCGCCCGCCTGGGTGTTCCGGGCGGGCCTCGGCTGGGAGCTGCGGCTGCTCATCATCGGCGTGGGCGCGGCGACCGGCTTCGTGACGCCTGTGCTGGCGGTGCTGACGGCCTACCTGTTCGTGCTGTTCGCGGTGGAGAGCGTGACGAGCTGGGTGCGGCTCGACAAGGCGAGCGCGCAGGCGGGGGCCGACGCCGAGCAGGACCTGGAGGCGTCCCCCGAGGAGGCCATGGAGCAGGCCACCGGCGAGGCCGAGAAGGCCTGATCCCCTTTGTCGTTCCGGACGGCGCCGCACCCCTGAGGGCGGCGCCGTCCGTTTTGTCTGGGTATGCGCGTCCCCCGCGCGGAAAGACAGGTGCCGCGCGCCTCCCACGGCGGAGAGCGCTCTCACCGACTGCTTGACGGGAAGTGAGCCGTGTGCTCAGATCATCCCAGAGAGCGCTCTCTGACGTTCCCGCCTCCCCGCACCCCCTAGGAGAGACGCGTCATGACAACCACAGCAAGCAGGCCACGGCGCCGCCTCGCGCCCGTGGCCACGGTGCTCACCGCGCTGGTCGCGCTCACCGGCCTCCTGGTCAACGCCGCCGTCAGCGCCTCGGCCGCCGTGCCGGCCACCCCCTCGGGCTGGTCGCTCGTCTGGTCCGACGACTTCAACGGCTCCGCCGGCACTCTCCCGTCCTCCGACAACTGGATCATCGACACCGGCCACGCCTACCCCGGCGGCCCGGCCAACTGGGGCACCGGCGAGATCCAGAACTACACCTCCAGCACCTCCAACCTCAGCCTCGACGGCTCCGGCAACCTGCGCATCACGCCCCTCCGCAGCAGCTCGGGCGAGTGGACCTCGGCCCGCATCGAGACCCGCCGCGCCGACTTCAAGCCCGCCGACGGCCGGATCCTGCGCATCGAGTCCCGCCTCCAGATGCCGAACGTCACCGGCGACGCCGCCCTCGGCTACTGGCCGGCCTTCTGGGCGCTCGGCGCGCCCTACCGGGGCAACTACTGGAACTGGCCCGCGATCGGCGAGTTCGACATCATGGAGAACGTCAACGGCATCAACTCCGTCTGGGGCGTCCTGCACTGCGGCGTCAACCCGGGCGGGCCGTGCAACGAGACCACCGGGCTCGGCGCGAGCCGCGCCTGCCCCGGCTCCACCTGCCAGTCGGCCTTCCACACCTTCCGCTTCGAGTGGGACCGCAGCGTGAGCCCCAACCAGCTCCGCTGGTACGTGGACGGCCAGCAGTTCCACGGCGTCAACCAGTCCCAGTTCGACGCCACGACCTGGGCCAACATGACCGGCCACGCCGGCTACTTCCTGCTGCTGAACGTGGCGATGGGCGGCGCCTTCCCGAACGCCCTCGGCGGCCAGACCCCGACCGCGGCGACCGTGCCGGGCCGTCCCATGGTCGTGGACTACGTGGCCGTGTGGCAGAGCGGCGCCGGCAGCACGCCAACCCCGACCATCACCCCGACCTCGCCGGGCGGCGTGGACGCCCGCTCCACCATCCAGGCCGAGCGCTACCAGGCCCAGTCGGGCACGATCGTCGAGACCACCACCGACACCGGCGGCGGCCAGAACGTCGGCGCGATCACCAACGGCGACTGGCTGCGCTACGACGGCGTGAACTTCGGCTCCCAGGCGGCCACCCAGTTCAGGGCCAGGGTGGCGTCGGGCGCGGCGGCCGGCGTCAGCGGCCTGGTGCAGGTACGCCTCGACAGCCCGACGGCCCCGCCCATCGGCGACTTCGCGATCGCGAACACCGGCGGCTGGCAGAGCTGGCGCACCGTCCCGGCCAACATCTCCGGGGTGACCGGCACGCACACGGTCTACCTGACCTTCAGCAGCGGCCAGCCCGCCGACTTCGTCAACGTCAACTGGTTCACCTTCTCCACCTCCTGACCGGCGGGCCGCGCCCGCGCAGGGGGGCCCGCGCGGGCGCGGCATCCGTCCGGAGAAGGGGGCGGCGGGGGGACCCGGGTGGCGGCGGTGCGGAAAGGTGAGATCGGCGAAATGGGCAACAATGGTGCGATGAGCGAACTGCCGGTCATCGACATTGCGCCCCTGCTCGGCGAGGACGAGGACGGCAAGGCCGCCGTCGCCGCCGCCATCGGCGCCGCCTGCCGGGACAACGGCTTCTTCTACGTCACCGGCCACGGCGTCCCCGCCGAGCTGATCGCCGGCCTCGACGCCGCCTCCCGCCGCTTCTTCGCGCTGCCGGAGCCGGTCAAGAACGAGATCGCGATGGACCGGGGCGGCGTCGGCGAGCACACCGACTACGGCCTGCTCACGCTGCTCCTCCAGGACGCCAACGGCGGCCTCCAGGTCCGCACCCGGGACGGCTGGATCGAGGCGCCGCCGCTGGAGGGCACGTTCGTGTGCAACATCGGCGACATGCTCGACAAGCTGACCGGCGGCCAGTACCGCTCGACCCCGCACCGGGTGCGCAACCGCAGCGGGAACGAGCGGCTCAGCTTCCCGTTCTTCTTCGACCCCGGCTGGGACAGCGAGGTGCCGCCGCTCCCCTACGCGCCCGGCCACCGCTGGGACGGCCAGGTCGACTTCACCGGCACCTACGGCGAGTATCTGCTGTCGAAGGTCTCCAAGGTCTTCCCCCGCCTGTTCGAGACCCTCGACGAGCGGCCCCGCTAGGCCGACTCCCGCACGACCAGCCGGACCGGCAGCACCACCGACTCGGTGTGGCGGCCCTCCAGCCGGGACAGCAGCAGCCGGGCCAGCGCCAGCGCCTGCTCGGCCACCGGGACCCTGACCGTGGTCAGCCCGGGGACGACGGCCGAGGCGGCGTCCACGTCGTCGAAGCCCACGACCGCCAGGTCCTCCGGGACCCGCCGCCCGGCCTCCCGCGCCGCCTGCAGCGCCCCGAGCGCGAGCTGGTCGGTGGCGGCGAAGACGGCGTCGAGCGCGGGCTCGTCGCCGAGGAGGCGGCGGGTGGCCGCCGCCCCGGAGGAGCGGACGAGGTCGGCGGGCGCGAGCAGCGGCTGCCGGCCGGCCCGCCGCAGCGCGTCCCGGTGGCCGGACAGGCGGTCCTGCATGGCGACCAGGTCCATGGGGCCGCTGACCATGCCGATCCTGCGCCGGCCGCCGGCCAGCAGGTGCTCGGTGGCGGCCACGGCGCCGCCCGCGTTGTCGACGTCCACGTACGGCACCAGCGACGCGATCGCGGGCTTGCCCAGCAGCACGACCGGCACCCCCGTGCGCGAGAGCCGCTCGGCCAGGGTGTCGCCGCGGTCGGGCGGCAGCAGCACGACGCCGTCCACCAGCCGGGCCTCGACGTGCTGGACGATGCGCCGGTGGCTCTCCGCGGTGTCGGCCAGCATGAGCGTGATCTGCTTGCCCGCGCCCTCCAGGAGGCTGGTGACGTACTGGACGACGGCGGCGGTGAGCTGGTCGCCGCCCTGGCGCGGCACGGACAGCACCAGCGCGACGGAGTTGGTGCTGCGGGTGACGAGGCTGCGGGCGGCGGCGTTCGGCACGTAGCCCAACTCCTTGATCGCCAGCAGCACCGTCTCGCGGACCTCGGGGCGGACGGACGCCTCGCCGTTGACCACCCGGGAGACGGTGGCGCGGGAGACGCCCGCGCGGGCGGCGACGGTCTCCAGCGTGGGCCGCTTGGGGCGGGACTCCAGCAGGCCGTTGCGCCGGATGACGTCGCGGTACCAGAGCGCGCTGTCCTTCAGCCGCCGCCGCTGCGTGGCGAAGTCGACGTGCACGAGCCCGAACTTGCGCCGGTAGCCGTCGGCCCATTCGAGGTTGTCCAGCAGCGTCCAGACGAGGTAGCCGCGCACCGGCACGCCCTCCTCGACGGCCGCGCGCAGGGCGCGCAGGTGCTCCTCGATGAAGCTGACCCGCTCGACGTCGTGGATGCCGTCGCCGGTGGCGACGTCGACGAAGTCGGCGCCGTTCTCGGTGACCATCAGCTCGGTGCCGGGGAACTCGGCGGCGAGGCGGCGCAGCACGAGCGACAGGCAGCCGGGGACGATGGGCCAGCCCATGGCGGTGACCGCGGTGGGGACGGTGCAGAACAGCACGCCCTCGCTGCCGGGGTAGGCGGGGTCGGCGGGCTCGCTGGGCTGGGCCTGCACCACGATCGGGGTGTAGTAGTTGACGCCGAGCAGGTCGACCGGCTGACCGATCAGCTCCAGGTCGCCGTCGCGGACGTGGCCGAGCCCGGCCGTGCGCTCGACGATGGGCAGCAGCTCGGCGGGATAGGCGCCGCGCAGCATCGGGTCGAGGAACTGCCGGTTGACCAGGGCGTCGATGCGCGCCACGGCCTCGCCGTCCTCCTCCGACAGCGACCGGCCGGGGTCGCCGACCTGGCCGGGGGTCAGCACCGGCGAGATGTTGAGCACGCCGCCGACCTTCGCCGCCCCGGCCGCGCGCAGGGCCTGGGCGCCGAGCCCGTGCGCGAGCAGCAGGTGGTGGGCGGCGCGGAAGGCGTCGGCGGGCGAGGTGCGGCCGGGGGCGTGGACGCCGGAGCCGTAGCCGAGGAAGGCCGCGACCCAGGGCTCGTTGACGGTGAGCCAGGTGTCCACGCGGTCCCCTAACCGCGCGCCGACGACCGCCGCGTAGTCGGCGAAGCGGCGGGCGGTCTCGCGCTCCGGCCAGCCGCCCGCGTCCTCCAGCGCCTGCGGCAGGTCCCAGTGGTAGAGGGTGGCGTACGGCGTGATCCCCGCCTCCAGCAGCGCGTCCAGCAGCCGGTCGTAGAAGTCGAGCCCGGCGTCGTTGGGCTTGCCCGAGCCCTCGGGGAAGATCCGCGCCCAGCTCACCGAGAAGCGGTAGGCGGCGATGCCCAGGTCCTTCATCAGCCGCACGTCTTCGCGGTAGCGGTGGTAGTGGTCGCACGCCTCGGCGCCGTCGGCGGAGAAGGTCTCCCAGATGGACCGGCCGCGCCCGTCCGCCGAGGTCGCCCCCTCGATCTGGTAAGCCGAGGTGGACACTCCCCAGATGAAGTCCTCGGGGAAGGCTGCGGTGCTCATTGCTGCGGAAACCCTTCGTCATCGGTCGCGACGGTCCAGTCTCCCGCGCGCCGCTCGTCGCGCGCCAGCCTGGCCAGGCGGTATACAGAGCGCGTGGAACTGGACCGGCTCGATCGTGACATCATCGCGGCGCTCGTGGACGACGCCCGCGCGACCTACGCGGAGGTGGGGCAGGTCGTGGGTCTCAGCGCCTCGGCGGTCAAGCGGCGCGTCGACCGGCTGCGCGCGAGCGGCGCGATCACCGGTTTCAGCGCCCGCGTGTCGCCCGAGGCGCTCGGCTGGACCACCGAGGCGTACGTAGAGCTGTTCTGCCAGGGCAAGACCAAGCCGGCCGACATCGCGCTGGCCGTCGCCAAGTTCCCCGAGGTGGTGGGCGCGGCCACGATCACCGGCGAGGCCGACGCGTTACTCCACATCAGGGCCACCGACGTGCGGCACGTGGAGCGGGTGATCGAGCGCATCGCGGCGGAGGCGTTCGTGGTGCGCACGAAGAGCGCGATCGTGCTGTCACGCCTGGTGGACGCCCCTTCCGGAGTGCTGCGCAACGAAACACGGCTGATCGGGTGAAACTCGCAACAGACCCGCGTGAGCGCGCAATGCCACACGCTTGGCCTGCGCAAATGTGATTCCTAGGCTGTGTCCGTCCCCATGTGCCCGCATAAGTGCGACGGAGAAGCCGCATGCCCAGACACTTCCTGATGTGCCGCCCGGACTACTTCACGGTCGAGTACGCCATCAACCCGTGGATGCATCCCGAGGCCGGCGCGGACCGCGACGTCGCGATCCGGCAGTGGGAGGGCCTGAAAGCGGCCTACGAGGAGCTCGGGCACCGGGTCGACCTTATCGACCCGATCGACGGCCTGCCCGACATGGTCTTCGCCGCCAACGGCGCGCTGGTCGTCGGCGGGCGCGTCTACGGCGCCCGGTTCACCTTCCCGCAGCGCGGCCCCGAGGGCCCGGCCTACCTGCGGTGGTTCGCCGAGCGCGGCTACCCGGTGCTGGAGCCGGCGCACGTCAACGAGGGCGAGGGCGACTTCCTCACGCTCGACGACGTCGTGCTGGCCGGCACGGGGTTCCGCACCGACGTGGTGGCCCACCGGGAGGCGCAGGAGTTCCTGGGCCGCCCGGTCGTCTCGCTGACCCTGGTGGACCCGCGCTTCTACCACCTCGACACGGCGCTGTTCCCGCTGGACGGCCGCAACGTCGCCTACTACCCGGAAGCGTTCTCGCCGGGCAGCCAGGAGGTGCTGCGCCGGATGTTCCCCGACGCCGTGCTCGCCGGCGCCGAGGACGCCGAGGTGCTGGGGCTCAACGCGGTCAGCGACGGCAGGAACGTGGTGATCAACGCCGAGGCGTCCTCGCTCCAGTTGGAGCTCAAGCGCCGAGGGTACGAGGTGATACCGGTCGACCTGTCGGAGTTGCGCAAGGCGGGCGGCGGGCCGAAGTGCTGCACACTGGAAATCAGGGGGGAAAACTAACATGACCAGCAGCGCAGAGCTGATCGAGCTGAGCGAGCGCCGCAGCGCGCACAACTACCACCCGCTTCCCGTGGTGATCCACGAGGCCGAGGGGGCCTGGGTCACCGACGTCGACGGCAGGCGATACCTGGACTGCCTGTCCGGCTACTCGTCGCTCAACTTCGGCCACCGCAACCAGAAGATCATCGAGGCGGCCCAGGAGCAGCTCCAGCGGCTGACCCTGACCAGCCGGGCGTTCTACCACGACCAGTTCGCGCAGTTCTGCGCCGGGCTGGGCGACCTCACGGGCAAGGATCTGATCCTGCCCATGAACACCGGCGCCGAGGCCGTCGAGACCGCCATCAAGGTGGCCCGCAAGTGGGGCTACGACGTCAAGGGCGTCGAGCCCGGCCAGGCGAACATCATCGTGATGGAGAACAACTTCCACGGCCGCACCACCACGATCATCAGCTTCTCCACCGATCCCGACGCGCACGACGGCTTCGGGCCGTACACGCCGGGGTTCCGGATCGTGCCGTACGGGTCGATCGAGGCGATCAGGGCGGCGGTGGACGCCAACACCGTGGGCGTGCTGGTCGAGCCCATCCAGGGCGAGGCCGGGGTGCTGGTGCCGCCGGACGGCTACCTGAGCGACATCCGTGACCTGTGCACCGCCGAGGGCATCCTGATGATCGCCGACGAGATCCAGTCGGGGCTGGGGCGCACCGGGCAGACGTTCGCCTGCGACCACGAGGGGGTCGTGCCCGACATCTACGTGCTGGGCAAGGCGCTCGGCGGCGGCGTGGTCCCGGTGTCGGCCATCGCGGCCGACCGCGACGTGCTCGGCGTGATCCACCCGGGGCAGCACGGCTCCACGTTCGGCGGCAACCCGCTCGCCTGCGCGGTCGCCAACGCCGTCATCGAGATCCTCGCCACCGGCGAGTTCCAGGTCAGGGCCGCCAAGCTCGGCGAGGTGCTGCACACGCGGCTGCGCGAGCTGATCGGCAAGGGCGTGGTCGAGGTGCGCGGGCGCGGCCTCTGGGCCGGCGTGGACATCGACCCCGACCTCGCCACCGGGCGCGAGGTGTCGAAGGCGCTGATGAAGCGGGGCGTGCTGGCCAAGGACACGCACGGTTCCACGATCCGGCTGGCGCCGCCCATCGTGATCAGCGAGGACGACCTGGTCTGGGCGGTTGACCAGCTCGCCGACGCCGTCTACGAGTTCAGGAACAAGGGCTAGGACCCGCCGACGCTCCCCGCGCCGGGCGGCTCAGCGCAGCCGCACCGAGTCGATCCGGCGCAGGGTGTCGTTGCGGGACTCGTACCAGCTCACCTCGTCGGGGAGGGTGAGCGTGGCGATGGCGTTCTGGAAGAACGGCCCCTTGGTGATCCGCCAGCGGAACGGCGGCTTCGGGACGCCCGCCAGGCGGGCCAGCACGCCGCCCACCAGGGTGGCGATCGAGAACTGCGTGACCACGTTGGCCCAGCGCAGCAGGCGGCTGAGCGGGTTGCGGATGGGCGAGCAGACGATCTGGAAGATCTGTCCCTTGTTGGTCCTGGCGAGGTAGGAGTAGTGGACGTCGCCGGAGAGGATCACCACCGGCTTGCCGGTCCGCACCAGCAGCCGGGCGAGGTCCTCGAACGAGCGCCGGAACGCCGCCCAGTGCTCCAGGTCGATGGCCTGCCGGAACCGCTCCGACCACTCCCGCACCCGGGACCCCCACTTGCCGTCGGCGAGGGCCTCGTTCCAGTTCTGGACGCCGTGGACGCCCTCGGGCAGCAGGAACGGGATGGACGAGCCGATGATCAGGCGCTCGGCCGGAGCGGCGAGCTGCTCCTCCAGCCAGGCCCACTCGTCGGGGTCGAGCATGCGCCGGTCGCCGGGGGTGAGCTGTCTGGCGCACCGGGTGTCCACCATGATGAGCCGGGCGCCGCCGAGCTCGCGCGCGTAGCTCCAGCGGTTGCTGCTCGGCTCGGCGTCGGCCTTCTCGGCGAAGGCGTCGAGCTCGGCCGCGCCGTCACGGCCGCCGAGGTCGAGGAGCGTGCGCATGAGCGGGTCGGCGGCCCGCTCGGCGGGCGAGAGGTTGCCGATGTGCTGGTAGACCCAGTAGGCGCCGAGCCCGGCGACGACCCGCCGCTGCCACCAGGTGGTGCGGGCCATCTGCTCGCGCCAGGGCTGGGAGGTGTTCCAGTCGTCGCGCAGGTCGTGGTCGTCGAAGATCATCGCGCTCGGCACGGTGGACAGCAGCCACTGGATGTCGGGCTCGGTCCAGGCCTGGCGGTAGAGCTCGGCGTATTCCTCGAAGTCGGCGATCTCGTCCTGCGGCGCGGTGTCGCGGCGGGCCCGGATGAAGGCCAGGATGTCCTGGGAGGGGCTGTCGGCGTAGACCTGGTCGCCGATGAGCAGCAGCAGGTCGGGCCACTCCTCGTCGGGCGCCTCGTAGAGCCGGCGGCCGTAGGAGCGCAGCACGTCCTCGCCGTGGGTGCGCACGGTGGCGGGGTCGTGCGGCACGCTGGTGCGGCACGAGCCGAACGCCAGCCGCCTGGCCCCGCCCTCGGGCGTCAGCCGGATCCGGCTCGGCGGCCGACCCGCCAGGGGCCATACGTGCTCCCCGTCGAGGGTGACGGAATAGGACGGGATATCCTGGGAGAGCTCGACGAGATCCACGATCGCGTAGTGGTGTCCGTGCACGGTGAAGGTAGGCGACCGGTAAGTCCTGCCGCCCGCCTCGATGGCGACCGTGCAGGGTTCGGCGGTCTCCACCCAGATCGAGGCGCTATGGGAATCGACGTGTCTGAGCATCGGCCCCACCACGAGTGCGGGCATCCGACCCTCCGTTTCGATGTTTTGGCATATTGTCGCCGCCCAGCCTGCCAGAGTGGCACGGTCACGGCATCTCGATCATCGGCTTGGATTTCTACCAACGACTAGGCAAGCTGAAACGCCCCGCCCTAGGATGATCGCGACAACATCGCCCTAAGTGGAAGGCAATGGCGCTTTCCCCGCAAAACGGGCGTAAATACCAGGAGGACACTCTTCCATGAGCATCATGGTGCCGTCAAAGACGCCGGCCCTGATCACCCCGGGCCGCCAGGCCCTCGACTCCGCCCTCCACCAGCTCCACCAGGCCGCCGAGCACCTCGGGCTCGACCACGGGCTGCGTACGATGCTGGCGACGCCGCGCCGCTCGCTGACCGTCTCGGTCCCGGTGCGGCGCGAGGACGGACGACTTGACGTCGTGCAGGGCTTCCGCGTCCAGCACAACGTCTCCCGCGGCCCCGCCAAGGGCGGCATCCGCTTCCATCCCAGCACCGACATCCACGAGGTCACCGCGCTCGCGATGTGGATGACCTGGAAGTGCGCGCTGGTCGGCATCCCGTACGGCGGCGCCAAGGGCGGCGTCGCCGTGGACCCGGCCACGCTCACCGTCCGCGAGCAGGAGCGGCTGACCCGCCGCTACGTCAACGAGATCCTGCCGCTGATCGGCCCGGAGAAGGACATCCCGGCGCCCGACGTCGGCACCGACGAGCAGACCATGGCCTGGATCATGGACACCTACAGCGTCAGCGCCGGCTACTCCGTGCCCGGGGTGGTCACCGGCAAGCCGATGACGCTGGGCGGCTCGCTCGGCCGCGCCGGCGCGACCTCGCGCGGCGTGCAGATCGCCGCGCTGGCCGCGCTCGGCCGCTCGCCCGAAGGCGTGAGCGTGGCCGTGCAGGGCTTCGGCAAGGTGGGCGCGCTCGCCGCCCAATACCTCGCCGACGCCGGCTGCAAGGTCGTCGCGGTCTCCGACGCCGGCGGCGCCGTGCACGCCGACGGCGGCCTCGACATCTCTCTCCTGCGTGCCTGGGCCGCGGAGCACGGGAGCGTGCGCGGCTACCCGCACGCCGACGAGCTGCCTCTCGACGACCTGCTGGAGCTGGACGTCGACGTCCTGGTCCCGGCGGCGCTGGAGGGCGCGATCACCGAGGCCAACGCGCCCCGGGTGCGCGCCCGCCTGATCGTCGAGGGCGCCAACGGGCCGCTCACGCCGGAGGCCGACGAGATCGTCAACGCCAACGGCACCACGGTCGTGCCGGACATCCTCGCCAACGCCGGCGGGGTGATCGTCTCCTACCTGGAGTGGGTGCAGAACATGCAGGCCTACTCCTGGAGCTCCGGCGAGGTCGAGGTCAAGCTGCGCGACCTCATGGAGAACGCGTTCGACGAGGTACGCTCGCTCGCCGGGGCCCGCGGGCTCACGCTGCGGCAGGCGGCGCACGTCATCGGCGTCGGCCGGGTGGCCGAGGCCCACCAGATGCGCGGCCTCTACCCGTGAGCTGACCGGGTTTTCGAAGGCTCCGGCCGCCCCCGGAAGCACGGGGGCGGCCGGAGCTGTCATGATCGCGGAAGGCGGCTCAGACGCGCAGCTCGGCGTGGTCGAGCGCGGCCGTCAGCGTCTCCAGGTCGCGCATCAGCCGCTCGGTGCGCTCGTGGCCGAAGGCGTCGGCGATGAGCCGGTGGTGCTCGGCCACCGCGCCGTCGGTGCGGGCCAGCAGCTCGGCCCCCCTGTCGGAGACGAACACCGCCACCCGCCGCCGGTCGCCCTTCGACGGCCCCCGGTAGACCAGCGCCCGGTCGATGAGCCGGTCGACCGCCTTGGTCAGCGTCGGGTGCGGCATCAGCACGGCCTCGGCCAGCTCACCCATGGAGTGCCCGCGGCCGTCGGCCAGCGCCCGCAGGATGCGCCACTGCTCGACGGTGACGTCCTCGCCGGCCAGCACGGCGGCGAGGCCCCGGTTGACGCTCCGCTCCGCACAGCTCAGCAGGTAGGCGAGTGAGGACCCGAGACCGGAGTCGTTCATCAGATACCTCCGTGGAGACCCCCGCCTTGATGCGGGGGAGGAATCGGACTCCTGCCGGGCAGGGCAGGAGCAGGCGATACGCCGTCAGACGGACCGCCGTCGTCTTTCGGATTCGGCCGGTGCGCGGGTGATCTCGCACATATGATCGGAAGGTGGCGCAGCTGGTCAAGCGGGCCTACAAGTACCGCTTCCATCCAACCCCCGAACAGGCCGAGGAGCTTGTCCGGACGTTCGGTTGCGTGCGCCTGGTCTACAACAAGGCCCTGGAGGAGCGGACCCGCGCCTACAAGCTGGAAGGCCGAGGTGTCTCCTACGTGGAGTCGTCGGCTGCGCTGACCGCGTGGAAGAAGACGCCCGAGCTGGCGTTCTTGTGCGAGGTGTCGTCGGTGCCGTTGCAGCAGACGCTGCGGCAGCTGCAGGCGGCGTTCGCGAACTTCTTCGCCCGCCGGGCCAAGTACCCGACGTTCAAGAGCAGGAAGAGGTCGCGGGCGTCGGCCGAGTACACCCGCTCTGGGTTCCGCTGGCGTGACGGCCGGCTCACCCTGGCCAAGATGGGCGCGCCGCTGGACATCGTGTGGTCGCGCCCGTTGCCCGAGGGGGCTGAGCCGTCCACAGTCACCGTGTCCAGGGACGCGGCCGGGCGGTGGTTCGTGTCCCTGCTGGTGGAGGAGAAGATCGCGCCTTTGCCGCCGGTCGAGCGGTCGACGGGCGTGGACGCGGGCCTGACCGCGCTGCTGACGCTGTCGTGTGGCGAGCAGATCGTCAATCCGCGTCATGAGCGTCGTGAGCGGCGCAGGCTGGCCAAGGCGCAGCGGGCGCTGGCCCGTAAGGAGAAGGGGTCGAACAACCGGGCCAAGGCCCGGCTGAAGGTGGCGCGGGTGCATGCCCGGATCGCCGACCGCAGGCGGGACTATCTGCACAAGGTCACCACACGGCTGGTTCGCGAGAATCAAGTGATCGCCGTGGAGGACCTGGCCGTCCGCAACCTGCTGAAGAACCATGCGCTGGCCCGGGCCATCTCCGATGCCGGCTGGCGGGAGCTGCGGTCCATGCTGGAGTACAAGACCGCCTGGTACGGCCGCACGCTGGTGGTCGTGGACCGCTTCTTCCCCTCCTCCAAGCTGTGCTCGGCCTGCGGGACGCTGCAGGAAGAAATGCCGTTGAGCGTCCGCGAGTGGGTCTGTGCGTGCGGCGCGGTCCAGGACCGGGAGGTGAACGCGGCCCAGAACCTGCTGCTCGCCGCCGGGCTGGCGGAGAGCTGAAACGCCTGTGGAGCTGGTGCAAGACCTCAAGCGGGAGTCCTCCTCTCGCGTGGGCGACCGGCGATGAAGCAGGAAGACCGACCGGCGACGGTCGGACTCCCCCTCGTTCACGAGAGGGGAGGATGTCAAGGGCAAGGTCCTTTCGTAGGGGAGCTAACCCGGAGGATACTCGTCGGCGTGGCGGCGGTCGTCGATCCCTTCGAAGCGCGGCTCCTTCCTTCAGGTTCGATCAGGGTCGGCCTGGTCGTGCCGGTGTCCGGGGTGCTCGGACTGGTGGGCCCGTGCGCGATCAACTGCGCCGTGCTGGCCGCCGAGGAGCTCAACGCGGCCGGCGGGGTGCTCGGCAGGCCGCTGGAGCTGGTCCTGGTGGACGGCGGCCGGCCGGCCCGCGTGGTGGCCGCCGAGGTCGCCGGGCTGGTCGCCTCGGGCACGATCCAGGCGGTCGCCGGGACGCACGCCAGCGACGTGCGGGTGGAGGTGGTGGGGGCGATCGCCGGACGGGCGCCGTTCGTGTACGCGCCCCCGTACGAGGGCGGCGGCCACGCCCCCGGCGTCTACTTCCTCGGCGAGACCCCGCGCCGCCAGCTCGAACCGGCCATCGACTGGCTGATCCGCACCCGCCGGGCCCGCCGCTGGTACCTGCTGGGCAACGACTACGTCTGGCCCCGCCTGGTGCACGCCGCGGCCCGCGCCCGGCTGGGCGCGGCCGGGGCGAGCGTGGTCGGCGAGGGCCTCGCCGGCTACGGGCAGGCGACGCGCTGGCTGGACCGGGTGGCCGGCGCCCGCCCCGACGCGATCCTGCTCACGCTGATCGGCAGCGACCTGGTGGCCTTCAACCGGGCCTACGCCGCCGCCGGGCTGGGCGCGGCCCGGCTCTGCGGGGCGCTGGAGGAGCACGGCCTGCTCGGCATCGGCGGCGACGGCACGGGCGAGCTGTACGCCTCCATGGGCTACTTCCGCGACCTCGCGACCGAGCCCGCGCTGGACTTCGCCGAGCGGTACGCGGCCCGCTTCGGCCCCGACGCCCCCATGCTCAACGCGCACGGCCACGGCTGCTACGAGGCGGTCGCCATGCTGGCGGCGCTGTGCGGGCGGGCGGGCTCGCTGGCGGTGCCCGCCCTGGACGCGGTGGCCGACGGCGCCACGATCACGAGCGCGCGGGGCCGGCTCACGCTGCGGGACCGGCAGGTGGCCCACCCGGTCCACCTCGCGCGGGCGGACGGCCTCCAATTCTTTCTGGAGAAACCTTTTCTCTAGAAAGCTTTGGCTCTAAGGTGCCAATCGCCCCCTGACGCAGCTAGGAGCCCCGTCCATGAGCACCGTCGAGCAGTTCGGCTACCGCCAGGAACTACAGCGGTCCCTGGGATTCGCCGACCTCATGATCTACGGCCTGATCTTCATGGTGCCGATCGCGCCGTTCGGCATCTTCGGCAACGTCTTCGCCGTCTCGCACGGCATGGTCGCGCTGGCGTACCTCATCGGCCTGGTGGCGATGGCGTTCACCGCGCTGTCGTACGCGCAGATGGCCCGCGCCTTCCCGATGGCCGGATCGGTCTACACCTACGCCGGGCGCGGCATCGGCGCGCCGGTCGGATTCATCGCCGGATGGGCGATCCTGCTCGACTACCTGCTCGTACCGGCCCTGCTCTACCTGGTCGCCAGCGTCGCCATGAACTCCTTCGTGCCCGCCGTCCCGGTGTGGGGCTGGCTGGCGGCGTTCGTCGTGCTCAACACCGTCGTCAACTACCTCGGCATCCAGATGACCGCCAGGATCACCCGGATCATGCTGGCCGCCGAGCTGGCCGTGCTGGCGATCTTCCTGGTGGTCGGCGGCGTCGCGCTGGCGCAGGGCAAGGCGCAGACCGGCGCGCTCACGCCGCTGTTCGACTCCGCCGGGTTCAGCTGGAGCGTGGTGCTGGCCGCGGCGTCGGTCGCGGTGCTGTCCTTCCTCGGCTTCGACGGCATCTCGACGCTCGCCGAGGAGAACCGCGAGGACGCCCGCAGGCTCGGCCGGTCCATGCTGGCCGCCCTCGCCGTCGCCGCCGTGCTGTTCGTGGTGCAGACGTGGGTGGCCGCGCTGCTCACCCCCGGCAGGGACGCCCTGATCGCGAACGGCGACGCCGCCGGCAGCGCCTTCTACGACACCGCCGAGTTCGCCGGCGGGCCCTGGCTGTCGGTGCTCACGGCCGTGGCCACGGCCGTCGCGTGGGGCTTCGCCAACTCGCTGGTCGCGCAGGCGGCCACCTCGCGGCTGCTGTTCGCGATGGGCCGGGACCGGATGCTGCCGTCGTTCCTCGGCAGGGTGCACCCCAGGCACAAGGTGCCGGTCAACGCCACGCTCGTGGTGGCCGCGATCTCGCTCGTCCTCGGGATCTTCATGAGCACCAGGGAGAACGGCATCGGGGAGCTGGCCTCGCTGGTCAACTTCGGCGCCATGTTCGCGTTCCTGCTGCTGCACGTCTCCGTCGTGGTGCACTACCTGATCAGGAAGCGCAGCGGTAACCTGCTGGCGCACCTGGTCGTGCCCGTGGCCGGCTTCCTCGTGCTGGTCGCCGTCGTCATCAACCAGAACGTCGCGGCCCAGTGGGTCGGTGGCCTGTGGCTGCTGCTCGGCCTGATCCTGCTCGGCACCACCTATGTGATGGGCCGCCGGCCCCAGCTTCCCCAGGAGGTCGTGTGAACGTCGTGTCCTACCGTCCGAAGCCCGAGGAGCTCAGCTACACCTTCGGCGGCCGGCCGCCGGTGGGCAAGGTACGCCCCGGCACGATCCTGGAGATCTTCACCGAGGACTGCTTCGGCGGCCTGGTGCGGACGGTCGACGACCTGCCGTCGCAGGTGTGCGAGTTCCCCTACCTCAACCCGGTGACCGGGCCGTTCCACGTGGAGGGCGCCGAGCCGGGCGACACGCTGGCGCTGCACTTCGTCCGGATCACCCCGGCCAGGGACTGGGCGGTGTCCACGACGTTCCCCCACTTCGGGGCGCTGACCGGCACCCACACCACGGCAATGCTCCAGCCGCCGCTGGAGGAGCGCGTCTGGCGCTACGACCTCGACCTCGACAAGGGCGTGGCCGTCTACCACGCCCGCTCCAGCGACTTCAGCGTGGAGCTGCCGCTCGACCCCATGCACGGCACGGTCGGCGTCGCCCCCGGCGCCAACGAGGCCCGCATGACCATCACCCCCGACGCGCACGGCGGCAACATGGACACCCCCGAGCTGCGCGCGGGCGTCACCGTCTACCTGGGCGTCAACGTCGAGGGCGGCCTGTTCGCGATCGGCGACGGGCACGCCAGGCAGGGCCACGGCGAGGTGTGCGGCACCGCGGTCGAGTCCGCCATGAACACCGTGGTCGCGGTCGAGCTGATCAAGGGCGTGGCCACGCCGTGGCCCCGGCTGGAGGACGACCTCCACCTGATGTCCACGGGCTCGGCCCGGCCGCTGGAGGACGCCTACCGGATCAGCCAGCACGACCTGGTCACCTGGGCCGCCGAGCTGACCGGGCTCGACACCCTGGACGCCTACCAGCTCGTCAGCCAGGCCGGGGAGGCGCCGGTGGGCAACGTGTGCGACACCAACTACACGATGGTGGCCAAGGTGCCCAAGGCATACCTCGGCGGGCCGGGCGTCTACGAGTCCGCGCACGCGCGGCTGCGCGCGCTCGGTTCCCAGTACACGAGTTAGTAAACCCGGATGTCGCAGGTCGGGGCGCTGATCATCTTCTGCTAACTGTTGGAGGGTGCTCAGGTTGGTGCTGTCCCTGCTCCTGCTCGATCCAAGCGCCGTCACCGAGGTGTCGCAACGCAACATCCCCGCTCCGCGCGTGCTCACCCCCGACGGCGACCGTCTCGGCTACGCCCCGGTGCCGCGTCCCCTCACGGGGGCGCGGCTGCTCACCGGCGTGCTGGTCGGGCGGGACCCGGTGACCGGCCAGGACATCATGTGCGGCGGCACCGTGATCGGCTCGCGCAGCCGCAGCCTGGTGCTGACGGCCGCGCACTGCCTCTACCACCAGGGGCGGACGCTCGGGCGGCTGGCCTTCCTGCCCGGCTACGACCAGGGGCGGGCGCGGCACGGCGTGTGGCCGGTCGTGCGCACGTGGGTGCCCGCGCGGTGGCGGAGCCGGCCGTACTCGACGGAGCTGCTGCCGTACGACGTGGGGCTGGTCGGCGTCGTACGGCGGGGCCGTCCCCTGGAGGCGGTCACCGGGCGCGGGCTCAAGGCGATGCCGACCACGCGCGGCACCGCGCTGCGCGGCCTGGAGCTGCTGGGCTACCCGGCCGGCAAGGGCTATCCGGGGCTGCGGTTGTACCGGTGCCTGGGCGACACCGTCGAGGCCATCTCCGAGGGGCCTGGGCTCATGGTCACCCGCAACTGCCACGCCGCCGCGGGCGGCAGCGGCGGGCCCGCGCTGTACGGCGGCGCGGTCGCGGGCGTGGTGTCGTCGTCGAGCCCGCTGAGCGACGCCAAGGGCTACACGGTGCTGACCCGGCTGAACGGCCGGCCCTTCGAGCGGATGCTGGCCAGGGCCGACCGGGCGATGCGCGCCGCGCGCCGCGACTGACCTCACCCGGGCCCCGCCCCGATCGACCTCAGCCGGCCTGCGTCACGATCTCCTCGCACAGGGCGTGGGTGGCGAGGGCGTCGCCCGCGTCCAGCACCCGGCCCTCGCGGACGGCGGCCAGGAACTCCACGCAGACCTGCTCGATGCCGCGCTGGCGGGCCACCGGCACCCAGTCGGGCCGCCGCGTGAGCGTCTCGCCGCCGCGGTAGTCGACCACGTCGCCGAGGTTGACCACCCGCCGCTTGACGCCGTCGCCCATGACCTCGCAGGACTCCTCGCTCGCGCCGCTCACCCTGTTCATGATCCCGAGGGCGGTGCAGCCGTCGCCGGACAGCTCCAGCACGATGTGCTCGATCCGGCCGTCCCTGACCCTGGTCCTGATCGTGGTGTCCGTGACCGGGCCGGGCAGCAGGAACCGCAGCGTGTCGGCGACGTGGATGAAGTCGTCGAAGACGGCCCTGCGGGGGTCGTCGGGGTGGTTGTCGCGGTTCTTCTCCATGACGACCAGATGGCGGGGCAGCGCGGCGAGGGCGGCGTAGCCGGGGGCGCGGCGGCGGTTGAAGCCGACCATGAGCGACCTGCCCTCGGCCCTCGCCAGGCGCACCAGACGCTCGGACTCGGCCAGCGTGTACGCGATCGGCTTGTCCACGTAGACGTGCACCCCGGCGGCCAGCAGCGGCTCGACGATCTCCGGATGGGCCTCGGTGGCCGCGTGCACGAACGCCGCCTCCACCCCCGCCTTGACGACCTCGTCCACGCTGGTGAACCGGTGGGCGACGCGGTAGGCGTCGCCCAGCCGGTCCAGCCGGGCGGTGTTGCGGGTGCACAGGTGCAGGTCGAGGCCGGGCTGGGCGGCGAGCACGGGCAGGTACGCCTTCTCCGCGATGTCGCCCAGGCCGATGATTGCTGTCTTCACAGGCCGAGCGTAGCCTTCAGCGCCTCGTCGACCGGGGTGGGCGCGACGCCGAACGTCCGCTGGAAGGCCGTGGAGTCCAGCACGTACGGCGCGGTGAACTGGTGGCGGACGTGCCCCAGCTCCCCGATCATCGGCGAGAACAGCCCGGCCAGCCGCGTCAGCGGCCACGGGATCGGGACGAGCCGCGGCGCGGGCCGGCCGAGCAGGGCGGCCATCCGCTCCCCCATCTGGCGGAAGGTCAGCGGCTCGGCGGTCGGCACGTGCCAGGGCCGGCCCCAGGCCCGCTCGTCGGCCCCGGCCACGACGAGCGCGTCGGCCACGTCCGGCAGGTACGTCCAGCTGTGCGGCACGTCGGCCGGCCAGACGAGCGGCACGGCCCGGCCGGCCCGCAGCGGCTTGAGGAAGCGGTCGCCGAGGTAGGACTGGTCGGTGGCGCCGGGGCCGTAGTAGTCGGAGCCGCGCACCTCGGTGGCCCTGATCCGGCCGGCCCGGTGGGCGGCGAGCGCGTCCTCCCACATCCGGGCCCGTACCCGGAACTTGGGGTCGGCGGAGGCGAGCGGCAGGTCCTCGGTCATCGGGCCGGTGACCGGGCCGTAGGGGTAGAGGTTGCCGAGCATCACGTAGACGGCGCCGCTCGCCTCGGCGGCGGCCAGGAACGACGCGGCCATCGGCGGCCAGTCGGCCGGCCAGCGGTGGTAGGCGGGGTTGACGCAGTTGTAGAGGACGTCCGCCCCTTCGGCGATCCGGACGAGCCTGTCCCGGTCGGCCACGTCGGCCGCGACCTTGACCGCCCCCTCGGGGCCGCTGCCCGAACGGGTCACGACGACGACCTCGTGTCCCTGGTCGAGGAGCTTGGCGGCCAGATGGCCGCCGACCTGGCCGGATCCGACGACGACGTGCTTACCCATGATCAAACCTGCTTCCAGACGAGACGGAGGACGGCGTTGAGGACGAAGAGGACGGCGAGGACGGCCGCGGGGGTCGCGGCGCCGGCGGCGTAGAACGCGAGCGTGCCGCCGCCGAACCAGGCGATCTCCAGAGCGGCGCGGGCCAGGCCGGTGAGGGGGTAGACGGCGTTCGCGCCGCCGCCCGCGCCGAACAGCGCCCAGGCGGCGATGAACAGCGCCGGGGCGCCGAGCCCGGCCAGCAGCTTCAGCGCCCAGTTCGGGCTGACGGTGAAGCCCCAGTAGCCCGCGGCGACCAGCACGGCCAGCTCCAGGAAGAACATCAGGGCGGCGTTGGCGTGCTTGGCGAGGGTGAGCATCGGGGACTCCAGCGGTTGTGACTGTCGTTCACTTACGAGAGCAATGCTCTCTCAAGAGAGCGTCAGTCGTCAAGAGCGGTGCTCTCGTTTTTTCGCACCGCTCTGATAACCTGCTTGACATGACCGCAAGCCGCACCGCCAGAGAACGCGTCCGGGCCGAGCTCACCAGGGAGATCACCGACATCGCACGCCGCCAGCTCGCCACCGAGGGCGCGGGCGGGCTGTCGCTGCGCGCGGTGGCACGCGAGATGGGCATGGTCTCCTCGGCCATCTACCGCTACTTCCCGAGCCGCGACGACCTGCTGACCGCCCTCATCATCGACGGCTACAACGCCCTCGGCGAGGCCGTCGAGCAGGGCGAGGCCGCCTGCCCCAGGGAGGACCATCTCGGGCGGTGGCTGGCCGCCTGCCACGCGCTCCGGGACTGGGCCGTCGCGCACCCCCACGAGTACGCCCTGCTCTACGGCTCCCCCGTGCCCGGCTACCAGGCGCCGCAGGACACCGTCGTGGCCCGGGAGCGGGACGTCCTCGTGCTCGGGAAGCTCGTCGCCGACGCCTGGGGCGCCGGGGCCGTGCGCCTGCCCGAGCGCCTGCCCGCCCCGCCGCCCGAGCTGGCCGCGGAGACCGGGGCGTTCCGCGAGCTGATGCCCGGCGTGCCCGACGACGTCGTGTGGGCGGCCGCGGCGGCGTGGACGTCGCTGTACGGGTGGGTCAACTTCGAGGTGTTCGGCCAGTTCAACAACGTCCTGGACGACCGCCGCGCCGCCTTCGACCACGCCATGCGCCTCACCGCCGCCACCGTGGGCCTCACCCCCTCTTGAGGAGCGGCACCAGCACTTCGTCCACGATCTGCACCACCAGCTCACCGCGGATGGGGTACCCCTCACCCCCTCCTGAGGAGCGGCACCAGCACTTCGTCCACGATCTGCACCACCAGGTCGTCGGGGATGGGGGTGCCGTTGAAGAGGAAGTGGTGCCGCAGCAGCGCGTGCCCCGCGTCCAGCCGCCTGGGGGTGACCGCGCCCGGATCGACCTCCCCCCGCTCGACCGCCCGCCGCACCACCTCTTCCATGGCCTTCCTGCCCATCCCGTGCGACGTCCTGCGCATCGCGCCGAGCTGCGAGCCGCTGCTCAGGGCCTCCCCGAGGAGCCCGCGCAGCGCCTCCCCCGCCGGCCCCGACAGGACCCGCGCGGCCTGGCTCAGCATCGCCACCAGGTCGCCGCGCAGCTCCCCGGTGTCAGGGACGGACTCGGGCGTCGGCAGCACCGTCCGCACGGCCTCGGCCACCAGCTCCAGGCGTGACGGCCAGCGCCGGTAGAGCGACGCCTTGCTGGCCTTGGCCCGCTCGGCCACCCGTTCCATGGTGAGCCCGGCGTAGCCGCTCTCGGCCAGCTCGTCGAGGGTCGCCCGGTGGATCGCGGCGTTGAGCGCCTCTCCTCTCCGGCGGGGCAGCTTTCTATGATCGGTGACCACGACCACCCATCCTAGGCAGCGGGAACGACCGTGCCGGCGTCGCCGTTCACGGTCACGACCTGGCCGTCCGCCAGCACGGACGTCCCCGCGCCCGTGCCCATGACGGCGGGGATGCCGTACTCCCGCGCCACGATCGCCGCGTGCGAGGCCGTCCCGCCGCTGTCCACGACCACGGCCGCGGCCCGCTGGAACAGCGGCGTCCACGACGGGTTCGTGTAGGGGCAGACGAGCACGTCGCCCGCCTCCAGCCGGCCGAACTCGGCGGGCTCCCTGATCACCTTGACCGGTCCGGTGACGGTGCCCGCGCTCGCCGGGGCCCCGGCGACCAGCACGTCCCCGTCCGCCGCCGCGGGAGGGAAGATCGCGGCGGGGTCGATGAGACGTACGCCGGCCAGTTCCTCCCGTTTCGCCGCCCGCGCCCGCGCGAGCTCACGCAGCCTGGCCCCCTCAGGGCCGGTCAGCGCGACCTCGCCGCCGATCGCCTCCAGCTCCTCCAGCCGCAGGTGGAAGACGTCCTCGGGCCGGTCGAGCACGCCCGCCACGCACAGCCGCCGGCCCAGCTCGACGAGCGAGCGGCGCAGGACGGGCTGCGGCAGCGTGAAGAAGAAGTGGCTGTCCTCGCGGAAGGCGATCCCGGCGCGGGCGGCGGCCACCCAGCGCCGCATCCGCTCCCGCCGCCGCGGAGCCCGCAGGAGCGGGTGGGCGAGCAGCCGGTCGAGGGCGTCGCCGGGCTCCTCGGCCGCCGGGGCAGGGTGCGCGGCCAGCACGCCGACCAGGCCGAGCACGGTCTCCGGCGCGTCCGACCAGGTGGGCGGGGTGACGAGGATCGGGCTGGCGGTCTCGCGGTGGCCGTACTCGCGCAGGAACTCCTCGAACGCGGCCAGGAACGCGGCGGGCTTCGGGTCGGCGTCGAGCGCGCCGGTGCGGACGGCCAGCTCGGCCAGCCGTTCCAGCGCCCGGTTGGTCTCGCTCGTCCGGGTGACCGCCCCGGCCAGCAGCCCGGAGAAGAGCGGGCCCCGGCGCAGCAGCTTGACGGCCACCAGCAGGCGCAGCAGCGCGAGCCCGCTGCCAGGCAGGTAGTCGACGCGCAGGTCGGCGACCGGGGCGACCAGGTCGAGCGCCTTCCTCGGCACGCGGATCAGCTCCTCCCACGGCAGCGCCCCGAGGTCCAGGGCGGCCAGGTCGCGCGCCGCCGCCAGGTAGCCGGTGAAGCGGGTGTCCTCGGTCCAGCGGGCGGGGTCGTACCGCCTGGCCTTGGCCGCGACGCGGAACGGCATGGTCAGCACCCTGGCCGTCGGGCGCGGCGCCGGCGGGACGATCTCGACGACGACGCCGTCCTCCTCGCGCAGGAACCCCTCGAACCCGCCGCGGATCCCGAACGCGCCGGTCACTTTGCCCATCAGCCCCACCGGACCGTACGGCAGCCAGGTCGACATGTCGATCGGGTACGGCCGGACCGGCAGGTATTCGAGCAGGATGCCGGCGAGCCGGCGCCGCACCGGGTTGAGCCGGCCGGGCGAGGGCGGCGGCAGGGCCGTCATGGGCCGGGCCTGGAGCAGGTGGAGGCGGCCGGCGGCGTAGGCCCACTCGATGTCCTGGGGGCGGCCGTAGTGGGCGGCGACCCGGCGGGCGAGCCCGGCCAGCTCCGCCACGACGGCGTCCGGCAGCCGCCCCGCGCCGACCTCGGGGTCGCCCTCGGGGCCGTTTTCTGGGCCGTTTTCTGGGCGGGCCTCGTGGATGACGCCGCCGCCGGGGGCGCTGCGGACGACGACCTCGCCCCGGCCCGGCCGGTAGGTGACGCGGTCCTCGCGGTCCACCTCGTAGTGGTCGGGCGTGACCAGGCCCGACACGACGGCCTCCCCGAGCCCGGCGCCGGCGTCGATGACGATCCGCTCCCGCTCGCCGGTCACCGGGTCGGCGGTGAACAGCACGCCCGCCGTGTCCGGCTCGACCATGCGCTGCACGACCACGGCGATGCTCACCCCGGCGTCGTCGATGCCGAGCCTGGCCCGGTAGGCGACGGCCCGTTCGGTGTGGAGCGAGGCCCAGCAGCGGCGTACCGCGTCGAGCAGTGCCTGCTCGCCCACCACGTTGAGGTAGGTGTCCTGCTGCCCGGCGAACGCGGCCCCCGGCAGGTCCTCGGCGGTCGCGCTGGAGCGTACGGCCACCGGCCCCGCGCCGAGCGCCGCGTACGCGCCGGCGATCTCCCGCCGCAGCTCGCCGGGCAGCTCGCCGTCCCGGCCCGCGAGGTCGTAGGCGTGCGTGGTGACGACGAAGCCGGGCGGCACGGGGAAGCCGTTCCTGATCAGTTCGCCCAGGTTGGCGCCCTTGCCTCCGGCCAGGGGCAGGTCGGCGCGGCCGACGGCGTCCAGGGGCGCGACGAGTTTCACGTGTTCTCCTTCACGGGGATGTCATCGGCGTGCGCCGTGGTGCGGAGCGGGCGCGCGGGCAGCGCCAGCGCCAGCCCGAACGCCACGGCCAGCAGCGGCGCCATGGCCCCGAACACCGGGGGCACGGCCGTCGCGAACGCCTCGCGCACGCCGTCGGGCAGCGCGGCCGGGGTCTCGGTGGCGGAGATCCCGGACCGAAGGGTGATGAAGGCGCCCACGACCGCGACCCCGGCCGACGCCCCGATCTGCCGGACGAACGTGACCGACGAGGTGGCCGTGCCGAGGTCGCCGTAGGGGACGGCGTTCTGCGCGGCCAGCAGCATGACCTGCATGACGAGGCCGACCCCCAGCCCGGTGACCAGCATGGAAGCGGCCAGCGCCGGCGGCGAGCCGGCCGTGAGGCCGACGAGCGCGAGCCCGGCCGCGGCGACGGCGGTCCCGGCGACGGGGAACGGTTTGTACCGGCCGGTCCTGGTGATCAGCCGCCCGGACACGATCGTGGAGGCCAGCACGCCGCCCATGAGCGCGGTCACGAGCAGCCCGGCCTGGGTGGCGCCGGCGCGGTGCGCGATCTGGAGGTAGGCCGGCATGTACGTGATCGTCCCGAACAGCGCGAACCCGATGACCAGGCTGATCGCCACGGGCACGGCGAAGGCCCGCTCGCGGAAGAGCCGCAGCGGCAGGATGGGGTCGGCCGCGTACCGGGCGCTGACCAGCCACCCGGCGAGCCCGCCCCCGGCCACCAGCAGGTACACCGGCTCGCGGGTCTGCCCTGCCAGCACCACGCCGACGACGAGGGCGGCCAGCGCGAGCGCCCCCGCCACGTCCAGGGGCCGCCGCCCGCCCTCCGGCCGCGGCAGCCGCAGCGCCACGGTGAGCAGGACCAGCGCCAGCAGCCCGAGCGGCGGGTATAGCGCGAAGATCCACCGCCAGCTCACCCGGTCGATGAGGAACCCGCCGATCAGCGGACCGCCGACGGCGGCCACGACGTACGCCGAGCCGAAGTAGCCGAGGAAGCGCCCCCGCTCGCGCGGGCTGACCAGCTCGCCGATGGCCGCCTGGGCGCCGATCATCAGCCCGCCGCCGCCCAGCCCCTGCACCACCCGGAACGCCATGAGCTGCGGCATCGAGGTGGCGAGCGCGCACAGGACGGCCCCGGTCACGAACACGACGACGGCGACCTGCAGCGTCGGCTTGCGGCCGTAGCGGTCGCCGAGCTTGCCGTAGACCGGCATGACGACGGTGGCGGCGACGAGGTAGGCGGTGACGACGCCGGGCATCTGGTCGAGTCCGCCGAGGTCGCCGGCCACGACGGGCAGCGCGGGAGCCATGATCGTCTGATCGAGCGCCGCGAGCAGCATGGCCAGGATCAGCCCGGTCACCACCAATCCCATGACGCCTCCCTTAGTGAACGAACCGTTCTCTAAAGGGAGAGTAGATCGATCGCGACCAGAATTCAACACCTCATGAATAGCGGCGATGAGTTGCGGGAGGCCGGCCGGTCCACCTCCGGAGGACAACCTTCAGGAGGCTTCAGTGGGTGTCGTGGTGCTGTACAAGAGCATGTCGCTGGACGGCTTCGTCGCCGGTCCGGAGGTCAGCGCGGAGCATGCCATGGGCAGGGGCGGCACGCGGCTGCACGAGTGGATGTTCACCGACCGGCCCGACCCGCGCGACAAGGAGGTCCTCGCCTCGATGGGCGCGTCGGCCGGCGCGGTCGTGGTCGGCAGGCGCACCTTCGACGTCGGCCTGCCCCACTGGCAGGACACCCCGTACCCGGCGCCGACCTTCGTGCTCACCCACCGGACCCGCGACGACCTCGTCATGAGGAGCGCGACGTTCACCTTCGTCACCGACGGCGTCGAGGCCGCCCTGAAGGCCGCCAGGAACGCGGCCGGCGACCAGGACGTGGTCGTGATGGGCGCGGAGACAGGGCGGCGGTTCCTGCGCGCCGGCCTGCTGGACGAACTGCTGATCAACCTGGTGCCGGTCGTGCTGGGCTCCGGAGTCCGGCTGCTGGACGACCTTCCCCGCATCGAGCTGACCCGCACGCAGGTGATCGCCTCCGACGCGGTCACGCACCTGCGGTACCGGGTCGTGAGGTAACGGCCGGCGGGTCTCGCGGCGCGCGAGGGCCAGGACCGCGCCACGGTCGTCCGTGAGGCGCGGTCCTGGCCAGGCGTGCGTCAGCGGGAGGCGCGGTTGACGGCCGAGATGACGGCCTTCAGGGAGGCGGTGGTGGTGTTGGCGTCGATGCCGACGCCCCACAGCACCTCGCCGTTCACGTCGCACTCCAGGTAGGAGGCGGCCTTGGCGTCGCTGCCCGAGCTCATCGCGTGCTCGGAGTAGTCGAGCACCCGTACGTCGATGCCGACGCCGCCGATCGCGTCGATGAAGGCCGAGATCGGGCCGTTGCCGGTGCCGCTGATCTCGCGGATCTCGCCGTCGAGGCGGATGTCGGCGCTGATGCGGTCCTTGTCGTCGACGGTGGACTCGCTGCGGTGGGCCATCAGGCTCAGCCGGCCCCAGCGGTTGGCCGGGTTGGGGAGGTATTCGTCGCGGAAGATCTCGAACATCTCGGCGGGGCTGACCTCGCCGCCCTCGCTGTCGGTGCGGGCCTGCACGACCTTGGAGAACTCGATCTGCAGCCGGCGCGGCAGGTCGAGCTGGTGGTCGGACTTCATGATGTAGGCCACGCCGCCCTTGCCGGACTGGCTGTTGACCCGGATCACGGCCTCGTAGGAGCGCCCGATGTCCTTCGGGTCGATCGGCAGGTAGGGGACCGCCCACGTGAAGTCGTCCACCGGCGTCCCGGCCACCGCCGCGTCGCGCTCCAGGTGCTCGAAGCCCTTCTTGATGGCGTCCTGGTGGGAGCCGGAGAAGGCGGTGTAGACCAGCTCGCCGCCCCACGGGTGGCGCGGGTGCACGGGAAGCTGGTTGCAGTATTCGGTGACGCGGCGGATCTCGTCGATGTCACTGAAGTCGATCTCGGGGTCGACGCCCTGGGAGAACAGGTTCATGCCGAGCGTGACCAGGCAGACGTTGCCGGTGCGCTCGCCGTTGCCGAACAGGCAGCCCTCGATGCGGTCGGCGCCGGCCATGTAGCCCAGCTCGGCGGCGGCGACGGCGGTGCCGCGGTCGTTGTGCGGGTGCAGCGACAGCACGATCGAGTCGCGGTGGCGCAGGTTGCGGCTCATCCACTCGATCTGGTCGGCGTAGACGTTGGGCGTGGCCATCTCGACCGTGGCCGGCAGGTTGATGATGACCTTGCGGTCGGGGGTGGGCTGCCACACCTCGTTGACGGCGTCGCAGACCTCGACGGCGTACTCCAGCTCGGTGCCGGTGAACGACTCCGGCGAGTACTCGAAGAAGACGTCCACGTCGCTCGCGTCGGCCAGCTTCTTCACCAGCTTGGCGCCCTCGACGGCGATCGCGGTGATGCCCTCCTTGTCCTGGCCGAACACGACCCGGCGCTGCAGGGTGGAGGTGGAGTTGTAGAGGTGGACGATCGCCTGCTTGGCGCCCTCCAGCGACTCGAAGGTGCGCTCGATCAGCTCGGGCCTCGCCTGCGTCAGGACCTGGATGACGACGTCGTCGGGGATGCGGCCCTCTTCGATGATCTGCCGGACGAAGTCGAAGTCGGTCTGCGAGGCGGCCGGGAAGCCGACCTCGATCTCCTTGTAGCCCAGGCGTACCAGCAGCTCGAACATCTGGAGCTTGCGGTGGGAGTCCATCGGGTCGATCAGCGCCTGGTTGCCGTCGCGCAGGTCCACCGCGCACCAGCGGGGCGCCTTGGTGATGACCTGGTCGGGCCAGGTGCGATCGGTCAGCCGGACGGGCTGGAACGGCTGGTAACGATGGATCGGCATCCGGCTGGGCTGCTGAGCGGTCATGGGCGTTGCTCCTCGTCGGGCGGTTCTGAAAGGAAGCGGCCGACGCGCATGACTGGCTCCGCGGCGAGGGAGCCGGCCTTAGAGGCCCCCGCCGCGGCAGCTAAGAAGGAGCCCGCGCAGCATGCTTTGCACGCTACCAGACGTCTGGGGATGCACCGTGCGTCATCTCAGATCCCGAGAAAGATCGTGTCGGGCTCACCCCCCGATGAGCACGCTGAGGCAGGTCACGCAGCCTTCGAGCTTCTCGAACTCCGAGATGTCGACGGCCGTGACGGCGAGCCCGCGCCGCTCCAGCAGTTCGGCGGTACGCGGAGCGGAGGCCGCGATCAGCACGCGCTCGCCGCCCAGCGGGACGACGTGGCGCCCGGCTCCTCCGGCGGCACCAGCAGGCCGGGCAGGTCCACGTGGCGGGGGTCGCCGATGAGGGTGCCGTCGGGCAGCGCGGTCACGGCGGACTTCAGGTGCAGGACGCCGCGGAGGTTCACGGGCACGACCCGGCGCTCCGGCAGCAGGGCCGCGAGCTGGCGGATGCCCTCGTCGTCGGTGCGGGCGGAGCGGCCGACGTACACGGTGGGGCCGGACTGCAGCACGTCGCCGCCGTCGAGCGTGCCCGGCCGGGCGATCATGACGGTCTTCAGCCCGAGGTCGCGTACGGCCCGCGCCACGGACTCCACCTCGGGCCGCCAGCCGGCCGCCTCCAGCGCGGCGACGTACGCCTGGTGCTGGTCGAGGGCCCGTCCGGGATCCACCGGCTCGCGCTGGAGGTGGGTGACGATGCCCTCGGAGATGCGGGGACCGGGCTTCCTTACCAGCGCAATGCCAGACATAGGGCGTGTTCTATCACGTGGAGATTAGAGTCTTCGCATGCGTGATGACGAGATTCTGACGAGGATCAGCGCCCTGGTCGACGAGGAGCGCGTGTTGCGCGACAAGCTCTCCGCCGGCGAGGTGACGACGGACGACGAGCACAACCGCGTCAAGGAGCTGGAGACGGCGCTCGACCAGTGCTGGGACCTGCTGCGGCAGCGCCGGGCCCGGCGCGGCACGGGCGAGGACCCCGACGAGGCCGCGGTCCGCCCGGCCGGCCAGGTGGAGAACTACCGCCAGTGACGCACTCTCCGGCGCAGGCCGGGCATGAGCGGATGAACCCCCGGTTCCCTGGGAAGACCCGATCATGGTTCTCCGTCCGTGCGCGTCGAGCTGACCGCCGGCGAGGTCCGGCCGGCCGGGAAATCGGTGGCCGGCGCCGCCCGGGGTGCGCTTTGCTGACCGGATGACTCTTCAGCGCGTCGATCTCGCCCAGGACGGTGGCCTGATCGCGGGCCTGCACGACGCGTACGTCGCGGCCAACGCCCACGACCCCGGCCCGCTGCTCGCCCTGCCCCGCTTCCGCCTGAACTTCGGCACCGACCGGCCGGGCCAGGCCACGGAGATGTGGGTGGCGGCCGAGGGCGGGACGGTCGCCGGCGGCTACAGCCTCGGGCTGCCGCGCATGGACAACACGCACACCGCCACGATCTACCCGCTGGTCGTACGGCCCGAGCGGCGCGGACGCGGACTGGGCTCCACGCTGTTCGAGCACGCCGTGGGCCGGGCCCGCGCGCACGGCCGGAAGCTGCTGCTCACCGAGACCCCGGCCACGGGCGTGGGTGCGCGGTTCGCCCGCGCGCACGGCATGACGCCCTCGGTCACCGAGGCGCGCCGCACGCTCGACCTGCGCGCGGCCGACCCGGCGGCGCTGGAGGCGCTGACGCCGGCGGTGCCGGGCTACTCGCTCCAGCAGTGGGCGGGCCCGGCGGGACCGGAGCTCCTGGACGACCTCGCCACCCTGTTCGACGGCATGAACGACGCCCCGCGCGACGCCGGCGTCGAGGCGAGCGGCTACGACGCCGAGCGGGTCGGCGAGCGCGAGCGGAGCATCGCGGAGGCCGGCCAGACCTGCTACACGACGATCGCACGCCACGACGCCGACGGCACGCCCGCCGCCTTCACCCGCCTCGTCATCAAGGCCGACCGCTCCGACGGCTGGGCGAACCAGGTGGACACCGTGGTGCTGCGCCCGCACCGGGGCCGCCGCCTGGGCCTGCTCGTCAAGCTCGCCAACCTGCTGTGGCTGCGTGAACGCGAGCCGCACCTCGACCGCGTCCTCACCTGGAACGCCACCACGAACGTCCACATGCTGGCCATCAACGAGACCATGGGCTTCCGGCTGCTCGACGAGTGGCACACCTGGCGGCTTGAGCTGTGACCCCTCCCCAGGCTCCCGCGGCCGGGTTACCCTGACGGTTTATGACCTTGGACGCGCTGCGCGACGGGGATCCTCGACAGGCCGGGCCGTACACCCTGCTGGGCCGGCTGGGCGAGGGCGGCATGGGGACCGTCTACCTCGGCCGGGCGCCGGACGGCACCCGGGTGGCGGTCAAGCTGATCACCGCGCGGATGAGCGCGGACCCCGGGTTCCGCCGCCGCTTCGCCCGGGAGGTCGCCGCGGCGCGGCGGGTCGCCCGCTTCTGCACCGCCCCGGTCCTCGACGCCGACGTGGAGGGCGACCCCGCCTACCTGGTCACCGAGTACGTCGAGGGGCCGAGCCTCGGTGAGGCCGTACGCGCGTCGGGGCCGCTGACGGGATCCGCGCTGGACGGGCTCGCCGCGGCCATGGCGGTGGCGCTGCGGGCCATCCACGGGGCGGGCGTGGTGCACCGGGACCTCAAACCGTCCAACGTGCTGCTCTCCCAGGTGGGGCCCAAGGTCATCGACTTCGGGATCGCGCGCTTCACCGAGACGGAGGTGAGCAGCGCCATCGTGGGGACGCCCGCGTACATGTCGCCGGAGCAGGTGTCGGGGTCGCGGGTCGGGCCCGCGTCGGACATCTTCTCGTGGGGGTGCACGGTGGCGTTCGCGGCGTCGGGGGCGTCGCCGTTCGGGTCGGGCTCGGTGCCGACGATCCTGCTGCGCATCGTGAACGAGGCTCCGGAGCTGCACGGGCTGTCGGGGGTGCTGCGTGAGCTGGTCGAGGCCGCGACCGCCAAGAACCCCGCCCAACGCCCCACCGCCCAGGACCTGCTGGACCGCCTCAGCGCCGCCAACCCCACGGCCCAGGACCTGCTGGCCCAGCTGAGCGCCGCCGACCCCCCGGCCTCGGTGGAGTCGCCGGGCACGCCGGGCGCGGGCGGGGCGGCGGGGGTCGAGGGTGCGGGGAGCCGTGCGCGGGCGGATGTGACGGAGCCGGGCGTGGCGTTCTCGGGGCCCACCCGGCCGGCCCCCGCCCATTCCGACGGTACGCCGGGCCTGTCCGACGGTGGTGGCCGGAGGCGGGGCAGGGTCGTCGCGGGGGCCGCGGCAGCGGCGGTGGCGGTCGCTGGAGTGGCGGTGGCGCTCGTGTGGAACGGGGTGGCCGGGTCCGGCGGTGACGGCGGCGCTCTCGCCGGGAGCACGTCGTCCGCCGTGGCCTCCCGGGCGAGCGGGCAGGGCGACCCCAGGGCGACGGCCACCGGCACCACGGGCACCGGCACCGCCACGCCCGGCGGCGACCAGGCGGCCGGGGGCGGTGCCGGGAACCCGCTGCGCGCCGCCCGTCCCGTCGCCTTCTACTCCCCCGAGGAGCCCAACGCCGCCCGGCAGGCGGACCTCTGGAAGAAGGACCGCCCCCAGGACGCCGCCCTGATGGAGAAGCTCGCGAAGGTCCCGCACGCCATCCGCCTCGGCTCGCCGGAGGTCCGCGCCAAGGTGGCCGACGCCGTGGCGAACGCGGCGGGCATGGGCGGCGTCCCGGTGTTCCTGGTCAACTACCTTCCGGGCACCGACGAGTGCCGTCCGGCGACCCCGGCGGAGCTGGCCGCGTACCAGAGCTGGATCAAGGGGATCGCGGGACAGATCGGCTCGTCCCCGGCCGTGGTCGTCCTGGAGCCTGGCAGCCTGACCAAGCTGCTGGGGACGAAGAACTGCGACCCGCAGGGCTCCCCCGACCAGCGCTACGCGGCCCTGCGCGAGGCGGCCGGCGCCCTGAAGGCGAACCCGCGCACCGCCGTCTACCTCGACGGCGCCCAGGACCTCTACCCCGGCACCGAGATCATGGCCGAGCGCCTGGTCAAGGCGGGCGTCGACAAGACGGACGGCTTCTTCCTCAACGCGGCCTCCTACCAGCGCACCGAGAAGGCCGTCGGGTACGGCAAGCAGCTCTCCGCCTGCATCGCCCTGCGCCGCGCCGGCCGCTCCGGCTGCCCGCTCGACGCGGCGGTGGACCGGGCCACGCTGCCGCACTTCGTCGTCGACACCGCGCGCAACGGCCGGGGATCCTGGGCCCCGGTCAAGCACTACGCGGACCCGCAGACCTGGTGCAACCCGCCGGGCAAGGGCGTCGGCGACCGCCCGACGACCGAGACCGGCGAGGAGCTGGCCGACGCCTACCTGTGGATCGCCCGTCCCGGCACCTCCAGCGGCCACTGCCGGCGCGGCACGAACGGCGACAAGGACCCCGAGTGGGGCGTGGTCGCGCCGAAGGCGGGCGAGTGGTGGGCGGAGCTCGCCCTGGAGCGGGCGAAGCTGGCCGACCCGCCGTGGAGCTGAGGTTTCCGCCGCGAGGCGCCGATGTTAAGCGGACGTTAGATCTCGGCCCGTCCACCTTGTCCGGACTCCTTCCTGGGGTGAGGCTCTGACCTGCCCGTACTCCCCCAGCCCCCAGGAGGTCCGAAGTGAGCAAGCCCCGCGTGCCGTGGAAGGCGGTGGTCGGCGGCTCGGTCGGCAATCTGGTCGAGTGGTACGACTGGTTCGTCTACAGCAGCTTCGCCGTCTACTTCGCCGCGTCCTTCTTCCCGGAGGGCGACGACACGGCCAAGCTGCTCAACACGGCGGCGATCTTCGCCGTCGGCTTCTTCATGCGCCCGCTCGGCGGGTGGCTGCTCGGCCGCTACGCCGACCGCCGGGGCCGCAAGGCGGCGCTCACGCTCACGGTCACGCTGATGTCGGCCAGCGCCCTGCTGATCGCGATCGCGCCCACGTACGAGTCGGTCGGCTACTTCGGCGCGCTGGTGCTGGTCGTCGCCCGGCTGCTCCAGGGCCTGTCGGTGGGCGGCGAGTACGCGGCCAGCGCCACGTACCTGACGGAGGCGACCCCGCGCGGCCGCCGCGGCCTGGCCTCCAGCTTCCAGTACGTCTCCATGACCGCGGGCCAGCTCGTCGGCCTCGGCCTGCAGATCATCCTGCAGAACACGATGTCGAAGGAGGCGCTCGCCTCCTACGGCTGGCGCATCCCGTTCGTCGTCGGCGCGCTCGCCGCCGCGGTCGTGTTCTACCTGCGGCGGAGCCTGCTGGAGACCGAGGCGTACGACGAGGAGCGGCGCGCCGAGGAGCCCTCCGAGCGGGGGACGATCCGCGGGCTGCTCGCCTACAAGAGGGAGGCGCTGCTGGTGATCGCCCTGACGATGGGCGGCACGGTCGCGTACTACACCTACACCACGTATCTCACCAAATACCTGTCCAACACCGCGGGCCTGCCGAAGGAGACGGCCACGCTGGTGAGCTTCTGCGCGCTGCTCGTCTTCATGTGCCTGCAGCCGCTGGCGGGGGCGCTGTCGGACCGGATCGGGCGGCGGCCGCTGCTGATCACGTTCGGGATCGGGTCGATGCTGGGGACGGTGCCGCTGATGACGGCGCTCGGCGGGGCGACCGGGTTCGGCGGGGCGCTGGCGCTGTCGCTGACCGGGCTGGTGATCGTCACCGGCTACACCTCGATCAACGCGGTGGTGAAGGCCGAGCTGTTCCCGACGGGGGTGCGGGCGCTCGGGGTGGCGCTGCCGTACGCGATCGCGAACGCGCTGTTCGGCGGCACCGCCGAGTACGTGGCGCTGTGGTTCAAGAACGCGAAGATGGAGTCCGGCTTCTTCTGGTACGTCGCCGGCTGCGCCGCGGTCTCGCTCGTCGTCTACCTGTTCATGCGCGAGACCAGGGACGCGGCCCTGTCGCGGGCCGAGCAGACGGCGGGGGCCGTCCCGGAGCAGGTGCAGCCGGGGCGCGTCTAACCTGGCGGCATGCGAGTTCTGCTGGTCGAGGACGATGACCGGCTGGCCGCCGCGCTGACGACCGCGCTCGCCCGGCACGGCCACCGGGTGACGCGGGCGGGGCTGGCCGTCGACGCCCTCCGCCTGGCGGGGGGCGCCGACTTCGTCCTGCTCGACCTGGGCCTGCCCGACATGGACGGCCTCGACGTGCTGCGCCGCCTGCGCCGGGTGTCGGCGGTGCCGCTGATCGTGGTGACCGCCCGCACCGAGGAGCGCGAGGTGCTGCGCGGCCTGCGCTCGGGGGCCGACGACTACCTGGTCAAGCCGTTCCGTACGGCGGAGCTGATGGCCCGCATGGAGGCGGTCGTGCGGCGCGGCACCCGCCCCCTGCCGCGCCGCGACGACGTGGTGCGCGTCGGCGACGTGCTCATCGACCTGGAGACGCGGCACGTCACGGTGGCCGGGGAGGCGGTGGCGCTGACCCGGCGGGAGTTCGACGTGCTGGCGCTGCTGGCCAGGGAGCCCGGCGTGGTGCGCAGCAGGGAGGAGATCCTGGACGAGGTCTGGGGCGACCCGCTGCTGTCGGCGTCGCGGTCCCTGGACGTGCACGTGGCGGGGCTGCGCGCCAAGACGGGCCGGCCCGGCCTGGTGGAGACCCTGCGGGGCACGGGCTACCGGCTGGGACCCCCGGGATGAACGGGCGGCTGGTGGTCACGTTCACCACGCTGATCGCGATCCTCATCACGGCGCTGGCGGTGCCGCTCGGCTGGGCGTACGCCTCCCACCGGACGAACCGGCTGCTCCTCGACCGCCGCGCCGACGCCACCCGCTTCGCCGAGCTGGCCGACCAGGCGGCGCGCGAGGGCGACCGCGCGGCCCTGGACCAGGAGGTGCGCCGCTACGCCGACCTGTACGGCGCGGCGGTCCGCGTCCGCGACCGGGACGGCTCGGTCCTCGTCACCGCCGGCTCGTTCGCCGCCGACGACCGCGACGTCACCCGCCTGGCGCTGTCCGGCCGCACCACCGAGCACCTGAGAATGACGACGCCGTTCGGGCCGGCGTACGCGCTGCTGGCCGAGCCCGCCGGGCGGGACGCGCAGCTCTCCGGTGTGGTGCTGCTCCAGGCCCCGACGGGCCGCGCCCGGCTGGACGTGTCGCTGGTGTGGGGCGCGCTGGCGCTCGGCGCGCTGGCCGCGCTCGGGCTCGGCGCGCTGGTGGCCAGGCGGCTCGCCCGGTGGATCCTGCGCCCGGTGACCGAGCTGGACCGCACCACCCGGGCCATCGCGGGGGGCAGGCTCGACGCGCGGGCGCATCCGGGGGCCGGGCCGTCGGAGCTGCGGCGGCTGGAGGAGCGCTTCAACGCGATGGCCGACGCCGTGGCGGGGGCGATGGAACGGCAGCGGGCCTTCGTCGCCGACGCCTCCCACGAGCTGCGCACCCCGCTCACCGTGCTGGGGCTGCGGCTGGAGAACCTGGAGCCGCACATGAAGGTCGAAGGCACGGCCGAGTACGCGGAGGCGATGGCCGAGCTGGACCGGCTGGCGCTGCTGGTGGAGGACCTGCTGACGCTGGCGAAGGTGGAGGCCGGAGCCGGGCCGGCGTCCCGGCCGGTCGCGCTGGGGCCGCGCCTCGCGGTCTGGCGTGAGGTGTACGCGGCCAAGGGCCTCACCCTGGTGGCTCCCGAGCGCCCCGAGGACGGCGAGGTGCCGGAGGCGGCGGCCAGGATCGCCGACATCGCGCTGGACAACGCGCAGAAGTTCGTCCCCGCGGGCGGGACGGTGACCGTCACCCTGGCGGGCGGGGTGCTGCGGGTGGCCGACGACGGGCCGGGGCTGGGCGAGGAGGAACGCGCCGAGGCGCTGGGGCGCTTCTGGCGGGCGGGGCCGCACGCCAACGTGCCCGGGAGCGGGCTCGGCCTGGCCATCGCCGCCGAACTGGCCCGCCATCTCGGCGGCGCCCTCCGCCTCCTCCCCACCGTCCCCCACGGCCTGACGGTGGAACTCCGCCTCCCCCTTTGACCGGACGACGCCCGTGTCAGACGCCGGAGCCGGCCGGCCCGTCGAAGCAGGAAGCCAAGGAAGTGCCGCCGCGTGAACGACAGTGGCACAGGCCAGAATCGTCGGGCTTCAGCCCGGCGAGCGCGTCAATACACGCGCCTGGAGCAGGGGCACGCGGACACCGCCTCGGAGCAGGTGCTCGACGCCCTCGCGCGGGTGCTGCGGCTCGACCCAGTCGAAACCGTCCACCTGCACAACCTCGCCCGGCAGCCCGCGCGGCCCGGCCTCTCGGAACCGCCCCCGGAGGAGCCCCATCCGAGAGTCCTCGCGCTCCTGCGGTCCCTGGCGGACACGACGCCGGCGATCGTGCTCGGGCGGCGGGGCGACGTGCTCGCCTGGAACCGCACCGGTCACGCGCTCGTCGCCGAGCACCTCCACCGACGCCCTACACATCCTGACCCACCAAACCCGCCACCCCCTCAGCCCAGCTTCCCTCCTTCTCCCTGAAGGACCTCAGCCGTAGACGGAGCGGTAGTACCGGATCGCCCCCGGGTGCAGCGGCACCACCCCGGTGCCGATGGCGTACCGCGGGTCGAGGAGCCCGCCAGGCGCCGACGGGGCCTGGAGCCGGTCGCGGGCCCGGAAAACCGTCTCGACCACCGTGTACGCCACGTCCTCCCCCAGCGAGGCCCGGCACATCAGGTAGCTGGGCGTCCCGACGGTGGCCACCGGCCGCGCCGCCCCGTACGCCCCCGCGGGCACGGTGCCGTGCTCGTACACGGGCCCGAACTCCCGCCGCAGCACCGTCACCATGGCCTCCAGCGGCACGAGCCGGATCTCACGTCCGGCCGCCTCAAGCGCGGGCGTCGGCACGCCGCCGGACCAGAAGAACGCCTCCACCTCCCCGGCCCGCAGCGCCGCGATGGACGCGTCCAGCTCCAGCCGTACGGGCTCGGCCGGCCGGGCGAGCCGGGCGGCGGCGAGCACGCGGGTGGCGGTGACCGCGGTGCCCGATCCCTCGGCCCCGATCGCGACCCTGCGCCCGGCGAGTCCGCCGGCGTCGGCGATCGGGGAGCCGGCGGGCACGACGAGGTGGACGTAGTTCATGTAGACGCGCCCGAGCGCCGCGACCGCCTGGCGGCGCACCCGGATCGCGTCGTCGGCGGTGTCGGCCAGCGCGAAGCCGACGTCGGCCCGCCCGTCGGCCATCATCGTCAGGTTCTGCACGCTGGCCGCCGTGGACAGCACCCGTACGCGGAGCCCGTCCCGCCGCAGCTCCCCGGCGAGCCGGTCGCCGAGCTGCCCGTACGCCCCGCCGGCCTGCCCCGTGACCAGCCGCAGCTCGGCCCCGGGCGGGCCGCCGCCCGAGCAGGCGGCCGCCGCCAGGGGCAGCGCGAGCAGCGACCGGCGGGTCATGGACATGAACTCACGGTATCCGGCGGAGCAGAATGGACCTTGTGACCACCGCTCGCCTGCGCATCGCCCCAGAGCTGAGGATGTTCCTGCCCGTGAGCCGCCGCCAGGAGTGGCACGAGGTGACGCCGGACGGCACCTCCACCCTGGGCCATCACGTGGAGTCGACCGGCATCCCGCTGACCGAGGTGGGCCCGCTCACCGTGTCCGGCCGCCTGGTGCCCGTCTCCTACCAGCTCGCGCCCGGGGACGTGGCGGAGGTCGCGGCCATGCCCCGCCCTCAGCCGCTGCCCGGGGACGCCCGTTTCCTGCTGGACGTGCATCTCGGCACCCTGGCCCGCCGCCTGCGCCTGCTCGGCCTCGACGCCGCCTACCACAACGACATGGACGACCCGGCGCTCGTGGCGCAGGCCAACGCGGAGCACCGGGTGCTGCTCACCCAGGACCGGGGCCTGCTGCGCCGCCGCGCGCTGTGGCTCGGCGCGTACGTCCGCGGCTCGGACCCCGCCGACCAGTTGCGCGACCTCCTCGGCCGCTTCTCGCCGCCCCTGCGCCCGTGGTCGCGCTGCACGGCCTGCAACGGCGAGCTGGACCCGGTCGACAAGGGGGAGGTCGCCCCGATGCTGGAGTCGGGCACGCGGCGCAGCTACGACGCCTACGGCCGCTGCCGCGACTGCGGCCAGGTCTACTGGCGGGGCGCCCACAGCGGCCGGCTGGAGGAGATCGTGCGCTCGGCCCTCTCCTGGGCCGGCGGCACGACGCCGGGTTGACGGCACGACGCCGGGTTGACGGCACGACGCCGGGTTGACGGCGGACTGATCGCCCGCTCCGGGTGGCCGGAGCTCCAGCGGCCTGATAAGGAAGGGCGGTGGAGTTCCGCATCATGGGGCCGCTGGAGGTCCGGGACGCCGACGGCGCCGACCGCACCCCGGCCGTGCCCAAGCACCGGGATCTGCTGGCGATGTTCCTGCTCAACGCCGGCCGGCCGCTCACCGCGGAGCGGCTGCGGAGGCTGCTGTGGCCGCGCGAAGGCGGCGAGCGCTCCGACTCGCTGATCCGCGGGTACGTCGGGCAGCTGCGCAAGCTCATCGGCCAGGACACGATCGCGACCGTCTCCGGCGCGTACGTGCTGCACCTCGGCGACGGCCGGCTCGACGTGGACCGGTTCCGGCTGCTCGTGGGCGAGGGCGCGTACGAGGAGGCTCTGGGCCTGTGGCGCGGCGAGGCGCTGGAGGACCTGGACCCCGACGGCGAGCGGTGGGTGGAGACGCGGCGGCTGCGCGAGGAGCTGGAGGAGCTGCGGCTGCTGGCCCTGGAGCGGCGGGTCCAGGCCGACCTGGACGCCGGGCGGCACCGCGAGCTGCTGGCGGAGCTGCGTCAGCTCACCAAGCGGCATCCGCTGTGGCAGCGCTTCCGCGGCCAGTACATGCTGGCGCTCTACCGGAGCGGGCGGCGGGTGGACGCGCTGGCCGCGTACGCGGTGCTGCGCGACCGGCTGGACGGCGGGCACGCGATCGAGCCGGACCCCGACCTGCAGCTCCTCTACCACCGCATGCTGCACGACGACGTGTCGCTGCACGTGTCGGCCGGCCCGCCGGTGCTGCTGCCGCCCGACGTGGCCGACTTCACGGGTCGCGAGGACCTGCTGGGCGAGGTGGTCGGCGGGCTGGTGGTGGTGCACGGGCAGGCCGGGGCGGGCAAGTCGGCGCTGGCCGTGCACGCGGCCTGGCGGGCCCGCGAGCGTTTCGGCGACGGCATCCTCTACGCCGACCTGCGCGAGACCACGGCCCCGGCCGCCGTCCTGGAGGACTTCCTGCGCTGGCTCGGCTGTCCCGCCCAGGCCATCCCGGCCGGGCTGGAGCAGCGCGAGCGGCTGTTCCGCGCCTACACGGCCAGCCGTGAGCTTCTCGTGCTGCTGGACAACGCGACCGGCGAGGCGCAGGTCCGGCCGCTGCTGAGCGCCTGCCCGACGGTGGTGACCAGCCGCTCCCCGCTCGGCGGGCTGCCGGGCGCGCGGCGGCTGCCGGTCGGCGTCCTGGACGACGGGGCGGCGCTGGAGCTGCTGGCCAGGAGCTCGGGCCGGGCCGCGGACGACGGCTTACGCGACCTGGCCCGCTTCTGCGGCGGCCTGCCGATCGCGCTGCGCATCGCGGGCTCGCGCCTCGCGGCCCGCCCGGAGTGGACCGTCGGCTACCTGGTCCGCCTGCTGGAGGACGAGCACGAGCGGCTGGACCGGCTGCACGTCGGCGACCTGGCGGTGCGCAGCGTGTTCGCGATCGGGTTCGACGGGCTGCCGGAGGCGGCCAGGCTGACGCTGCGGGGCCTCGGCGCGCTGTCGGCCCCCGACTTCGCCGACTGGCTGACCGAGCTGCTGGGCGGCCAGGCCGAGGCGCTGGTGGACGCGGGGCTGCTGGAGACGCACGGCGTGGACGTGGCGGGCCAGGTCCGCTACCGGCTGCACGACCTGACCCGGCTGTTCGCCCGCGAGCAGCCGGTGCCGGGGGTGCTGCCGAAGCTCGCGGAGGTGGTGCTGGAGCGGGTCCGCGCCTCGCGCTTCTCCCTGGTGTCCGGCGATCCCGCGACGACCGTGGCGACCCGCGACATCCGGGAGTCGGTGGAGTGGCTGGCGGCCGAGCGGGGGTTCCTGGTGAGCCTGGTGGCCGACCTGCACGCGGCCGGCCTGGACGAGCCGTGCTGGCGGCTCGCGCACCTGCTGGCGCCCTATCTGGAGCGGCAGCGCTTCCTGGACGACTGGCGGGCCGTCACGTCCCTCGCTCTGGTGTCGGCGCGGCGCTCCGGCGACGGTGAGGGGCTCGTCCTGCTGGACCTGGGCGAGCTGCACCTGGCCGAGCGGGACTGGGCGCGGGCGGAGGAAATGCTGATCGCGGCGCTGGCGAAGCTGGCGGGACAGCCCAGGGAGAGCGCCCGCGCCACGCGCCGGCTCGGCCGCGTCCACCTGGAGCTGGGCCGGCTGGAGGAGGCCGAGCGGACGCTGCTGGCGTGCCTGGCGCGGGCGGAGAACCAGCGCGACGCGGCCGACGCCGAGCAGGCGCTCGGCATGGTGCTGCGCCGCGCGGGACGCCTGGACGAGGCCGCCGACCGGCTGACCACCGCCGTGGGCCGGCTGGCCGTGCTGGGCGACCGGCACCGGCAGGCCGACACCCTGCTGGAGCTGTCGGCGGCGCGACTGGCGCAGGGGCGCAAACCGGACGCCCGCACCGCCGCCGAGCAGGCGAGAAGCCTCGCGGTACGCCTCGGCGACCAGCTCCTCGACGCCCAGGCCCTGCTGACCCTCGCCCAGGTGGGCCGGGCGGAGGGCGCGGCCGGGCGGGCGGGCGAGCTGGCCAGGGCGGCGCTGGAGATCTTCGACCGGACGGGCGACCTCCGGGGCGCCGCGAACGCCCGCAGCCTGCTCGCCCTCCTCGGCCGCCCCTCCGCCTGAGCCCCCGCACCGCCGGCAGCCCGTGGGTCGTCCTACACGGCCAGCAGCCTGCGTACGTCGTCGCGCCGCAGCTCCTCGGAGTCCCCCGTCCTGACGACCCGCCCGGCGTCGAGGATGAGGAACCGGTCGGCGAGCCGCAGCGCGATGTCCAGGTACTGCTCGACGAGCAGCACCGCCAGCCCGGCGGCGTGCAGCCGCTCGATGGCCGCCTCGATCTCCAGGATGATCGACGGCTGGATGCCCTCGGTCGGCTCGTCCAGGATGAGCATCCGGGGCCGGGTGACCAGGGCGCGGGCCATGGCGAGCTGCTGCTGCTGGCCGCCGGACAGGTGCCCGGCGCTCCGCCTGAGCATGGGCTTGAGCGCCGGGAACAGGTCCAGGGCCTCGTCCACGGCCTCCTTCGGCTGCTTGGCGGCCTCGACGGTGACCAGCAGGTTGCCGAGCACGGAGAGCTGGGGGAAGCACTGGTGGCCCTGGGGGACGTACCCCATGCCGAGCCTGACCCGCTCGTGCGGCTTCAGCCCGGTCACGTCGCGGCCGTCGAAGGTGACCGTGCCGGCCGTGGCGGGCAGCACGCCCATGACCGTGTTGAGCAGCGTCGTCTTGCCGACGCCGTTGCGGCCCATCACGCAGACGAGCCGGCCGGGCTCCACCTCCAGCGACACCCCGAACAGCACGCGCGCCCGTCCGTACCCCGACTCAAGACCGTTCACCGACAGCAGCATCGCTCGGCCTCCTCCCGAGATAGACCTCCTGCACCCGCGGGTCGGCGCTGACCTGCTCCACCGACCCCTCCACGAGCACCTTGCCCTCGTGCAGCACGGTCACGGTGGACGCGTGCCGCCGCAGGAACTCCATGTCGTGCTCGACCACGATCACCGTGTGGTCCGCGGCGATCTCGGTGAGCAGCCGGCCGGTGCGCTCGCGTTCGTCGCCGGACATGCCGGCCACCGGCTCGTCGAGCAGCAGCAGCCGGGGCCGCTGCGCCAGCAGCATCCCGATCTCCAGCCACTGGCGCTGGCCGTGCGAGAGAACGCCCGCTGAACGTTCGGCGAGCTCTTCGAGGCCGGTCCTGGCCAGGGCCTCGGCGACGGCGTCGGAGACGCCGCGCCGCCGCCGGGCGAGCGACCAGAGCGGGCGGCGGAAGCCGGCCGCCAGGTCGAGGTTCTCAAGGACGGTCAGCTCCTCGAACACCACCGAGGTCTGGAACGTGCGCCCGACGCCGAGCCGGACGATCTGGTGCTCCTTGCGGCCCACCAGGTCGTGGCCGGCGAAGCGCACGCTGCCCGCGACCGGCCGGGTCAGCCCGGTGACCACGTCGATCAGCGTGGTCTTGCCCGCGCCGTTCGGCCCGATGAGGAAGCGCAGCTCGCCTTCCGGGACGGTCAGGTCCACGCCGTCGAGCGCCCGGTAGCCGTCGAACTCCACCCGCACGTCACGCAGTTCGAGCACGGCGCACCCTCCCGAGGAGTCCGGCGATGCCCTTGGGCGCCAGGGTCATGACCAGGATGAACAGCGCGCCCTGAAGATAGAGCCAGCCGTCGGCGAACCGCTCGCTGAAGGCGGTCTTGGCGTAGCCCATGACGACCGCGCCCAGCACGGCCCCCGCCAGGGCGTGCCGCCCGCCGACCGCCACCGCGACCACCAGCTCCAGCGACGGCACGACGCCGAGCAGCGCGGGCGAGATGATGCCGACGACCGGCACGAACAGCGCGCCCGCCAGCCCCGCCATGCCGGCCGAGATCGCGAAGGTGACGGTCTTGACGAGGGCCGGGTCGTAGCCGAGGAAGCGCACCCGGTCCTCGCCGTCCCGCACCGCCACCAGGAGCCGGCCGAAGCGGCTGTTCACGAGCTGCCGGGTGGCCAGGTAGAGGACGCCGAGCACGCCCGCCGTCACCAGGTAGAGCCCGCGCTGCGTGGAGTCCTCGGCGAGGTCCTGGCCGAACAGCTCGAAGAAGTTCGTCATGCCGTTCGTGCCGCCGGTCAGCCCCTGCTGCCCGACCAGCAGGATGACGAGGGCGGCGGCCAGCGCCTGGGTGAGGATCGCGAAGTACGCCCCCCGCACCCGCTGCCGGAACACCAGCGTGCCGAGGACCACCGCGAGCGCCACCGGCGCGAGCACGGCCATCGCGAGCGCGAGGACCGGGCTGGCGAACGGCGCCCACAGCGCCGGCAGCTCCTCCACGCCGCTCCACACCATGAAGTCCGGCAGCCCGCCGGGCCCGGCCTCGGTGAGCTTGAGGTACATCGCCATCGCGTAGCCGCCGAGCCCGAAGAAGACGCCCTGGCCGAGGGTGAGCATGCCGCCCTTGCCCCACGCCAGCCCGATGCCGAGCGCGACGATCGCGTAGCACAGGTACTTCGCCAGCAGGCCCAGCCGGAACGGCTCCAGCAGCAGCGGCGCGGCGACCAGCGCCACCGCGGCGACGACGGCGAACGGCACGTTGCGCCGGATCAGGTCCCTCATGTGAGCACCCGCGACCTGAGCACGAACATCCCCTGCGGGCGCACCTGGAGGAACGCGATGATCACGGCGAACACGATCACCTTCGCCAGCGAGGCGTCCGACCAGAACTCGGCGTAGGAGTTGAGCAGGCCGAGCCCGGCCGCCGCGAGCACCGCCCCTCGGAGCTGCCCGAGCCCGCCCGCGACCACGACGAGGAAGGCGTCCACGATGTAGTACGTGCCGAGCCCCGGCCCGACCGGCCCGATGAGGGTGAGCGCCACCCCGGCCACCCCGGCCAGCCCCGAGCCGATGAAGAACGTCTGCATGTCCACCCGCCCGGTGTCGATCCCGCTGGTCGCGGCCAGCCGCCGGTTCTGCACCACCGCCTGCGTGCGCCGGCCGAGCGCGGTGCGGTTGAGGTAGAGCCAGACCGCGACCACGCCGGCGACGGCCAGCGCCATGATGAACAGCCGGTTGTAGGGCAGGATGCCCACGCCCCCGGCCAGCCAGGAGGGCGCGGGCACCTGCACGTTCGGCGCGCCGAACAGGTCGCGGGCGAGCTGCTGCAGCACCAGGCTGACGCCCCAGGTGAGCAGCAGCGTGTCCAGCGGCCGGCCGTAGAAGTGGCGGACGGCCGCGCGCTCCAGGATCAGCCCCATGATCCCGGCGACGAGGAACGCCGCCGGGAGCGCGAGCACAAGGTCGCCGATCAGGAACGCGGTGTACGCGCCCGCCATGATGAACTCTCCGTGCGCCATGTTGATCACGCCCATCTGGCCGAACGTGAACGTCAGCCCGAGCGCGACCAGCAGCAGCACCGCCCCGATGGACAGCCCGATGGGAAGCTGGTTGACGACGGCCGTCATCAGGAGGCCGCCAGCCCGGCCGCCCACGGGTAGGCCTTCAGGTACGGGTCAGGCTTGATCGGCTCGCCGGAGTCCCACACCTGCTTGATCAGCCCGTCGGGCTGGATGATGCCGATGCGGGCGGTCTTGTACGTGTGCTGGTTGTCGCCGTCGATGGTGACCTTGCCTTCGGGGCGGTCCAGGGAGATGCTGGGCGCGGCCTTCCTCACCGCCTCGACCTCGGTGGTGCCGGCCTTCCTGACGGCCTCTGCCCACAGGTAGACGGCGTTGTAGCCGGCCTCCATGGGGTCGGAGGTGACCTTGGCGGCGCCGTACTTGGCCTTGTACGCCTTGACGAACGCCTCGTTGGCCGGGGTCTCGGTGGTCTGGTAGTAGTTCCAGGCGACCGGGTGGCCGGCGATGTTGTCCACGCCGATGCCGGTGACCTCCTCCTCGGCGACGCTGACCGACAGCACGGGCATCGTCTCCGCGGTCACGCCGGCGCTCTTGAGCTGCTTGAAGAAGGCGACGTTGCTGTCTCCGTTGAGGGTGTTGAACACCACGTCCGGCCTGGCCTGGACGACCTTGTTGACGAGGGTCGAGTACTCGGTGTGGCCGAGCGGGGTGTACTCCTCGCCGAGGATCTCCATGCCGTTGGCGGCCGCGTACGCCTTGATGATCTTGTTGGCGGTGCGCGGGAAGACGTAGTCGCTGCCGACCAGGAAGATCTTCTTCTTGCCCTGCTCCTTCAGGTAGTCGAGGCCGGGGATGATCTGCTGGTTGGTGGTGGCGCCGGTGTAGAAGATGTACGGCGAGCTCTCCAGGCCCTCGTACTGCACCGGATACCAGAGCAGCGCCTTGTAGCGCTCGAAGACCGGGAGCATGGCCTTGCGGCTGGCGGAGGTCCAGCCGCCGAAGACGGTGGCGACCTTGTCCTGCCTGATGAGCTTGGTGGCCTTCTCGGCGAAGGTGGGCCAGTCGGAGGCCCCGTCCTCGACCACGGGGACGAGCTTCTTTCCGAGCACCCCGCCCGCCCGGTTGATCTCGTCGACGGCCAGCAGTTCGGCGTCGCGTACGGTGACCTCGCTGATCGCCATCGTGCCGCTGAGCGAGTGGAGGAGGCCGACCTTGATCTCCTGGGGCTCCGCGGCCGGCTGGGCGTCGGATCCGCAGGCCGCCAAGGCCAGGACGAGGGCGGCTGAGACAATCGGGCGGGAGATGCGCACGGCGGTTCCTTCCTGCCGACGGTTCTGCGAGAAAGGTGACCCCGGCGCGTTTCGCGCGTGGATCCCGGGCGTTAATACGCCTTTGCCGCATCTTCACAAATGCACATGTCCCGTCATGTACGCCTTCGCCGCAGCGCGAAACAGACACGACATCCCCCGGCAACGGCGGCGAAACCCCCGGTTCCTAGGGTCCGGCCATGCGGCTTACCCCACACGAGCAGGAACGGCTGCTCATCCACGTCGCCGCCGGGGTGGCGCGCGAGCGCCAGGCCAGGGGCCTGCGGCTCAACCACCCCGAGGCCACCGCCGTCATCGCCTCGTTCCTCATGGAGGGCGCCAGGGACGGGCGCACCGTGGCCGAGCTCATGGAGACCGGCCGCGCCGTGCTGACCCGCGCCGACGTCATGGAGGGCGTGCCGGAGATGCTGGAGAGCGTGCAGATCGAGGCCACGTTCCCCGACGGCACCAAGCTCGTGACCGTGCACAGGCCGATCCCGTGATCCCCGGCGAGTACGCGCACCCCGACGGCTCCCACCCGCTCAACCCCGGGCGCCCACGGGTGACGCTGCGCGTGGTCAACACGGCCGACCGGCCGGTCCAGGTGGGCTCGCACTACCACTTCGCCGCCGTCAACCCGGGGCTGGAGTTCGACAGGAAGGCGGCGTGGGGGATGCGGCTGGACGTGCCCGCGGGCACCGCGATCAGGTTCGAGCCCGGCGTCGAGCGCGACGTCACGCTCGTGCCGCTGGCCGGCGACCGGATCGTCCCCGGGCTGCGGCCGGAGTGGGCGGGGCCGCTCGATGGCTGACCTCTCCCGGGCCCGCTACGCCGCCCTCTACGGCCCCACCACCGGCGACCGCGTCCGGCTGGCCGACACCGACCTGTTCATCGAGGTCACCGAGGACCTGTCGATGGGCCCCGCGGGCGCCGGCGACGAGGCCGTGTTCGGCGGCGGCAAGGTCATCCGCGAGTCCATGGGGCAGGCCCGCGCCACCCGCGCCGAGGGCGCCATGGACCTCGTCATCACCGGCGCGGTCATCCTCGACCACTGGGGCGTGGTCAAGGCCGACGTCGGCATCCGCGACGGCCGGATCCACGGCCTCGGCAAGGCCGGCAACCCCGACACCATGGACGGCATCGACCTCGTCATCGGCCCGTCCACCGAGATCCTGTCCGGCAACGGCAAGATCCTGACCGCCGGGGCCGTCGACTCGCACGTCCACCTGATCTGCCCGCAGCTCCTCGGCGAGGCCATCGGGTCCGGCGTCACCACGGTCGTCGGCGGCGGCACCGGCCCCGTGGACGGCACCAAGGCCACCACCGTGACCGGCGCCTGGTACCTCGGCCGCATGCTGGAGTCGCTCGACGCCTACCCGCTGAACTTCGCGCTGCTCGGCAAGGGCAACACCGTCAGCGGCGAGGGCCTGATGGAGCAGGTGCGGGCCGGAGCCTCGGGCTTCAAGCTGCACGAGGACTGGGGCACCACCCCGGCCGCCATCGACGCCTGCCTGAGGGTGGCCGACGCGACCGGCGTGCAGGTGACGATCCACACCGACACGCTGAACGAGGCCGGCTTCGTCGAGTCCACGCTCGACGCCATCGGCGACCGCGTGATCCACGCCTACCACACCGAGGGCGCGGGCGGCGGCCACGCCCCCGACATCATCCGCGTCGCCGCCTACCCCAACGTGCTGCCCTCCTCCACCAACCCCACCCGGCCGCACACCGTCAACACGCTCGACGAGCACCTCGACATGCTGATGGTCTGCCACCATCTCAACCCGTCGATCCCCGAGGACCTCGCCTTCGCCGAGTCGCGCATCCGGCCCACCACGATGGCCGCCGAGGACGTGCTGCACGACATGGGCGCGATCTCGATGATCGGCTCCGACTCGCAGGCCATGGGCCGCATCGGCGAGACCGTCATCCGCACCTGGCAGACCGCGCACGTCATGAAGGCCCGCCGCGGCGCGCTCGGCGACGGCCCCGCCGACAACCTGCGGGCCCGCCGCTACGTCGCCAAATACACCATCTGCCCGGCCGTCGCCCACGGCCTCGACGGCGAGGTCGGCTCCGTCGAACGCGGCAAGCTCGCCGACCTCGTCCTGTGGGACCCGGCGTTCTTCGGCGTCAAGCCGGACCTCGTGCTCAAGGGCGGCGTGGTCGCCTGGGCGCAGATGGGCGACGCCAACGCCTCCATCCCGACGCCGCAGCCGGTGCTGCCGCGGCCCATGTTCGGCGCCTCGCCGGTCACCGCCGCGGCCACCTCGCTGCACTTCGTGGCGCCGGCGGCACTGGAGTCGGGGCTCGCCGACCGGCTCGACGTGCGGCGGCGGCTCGCGCCGGTCGCCGACGTACGCCGGCGTGGCAAGGCCGCCATGCCGCTCAACGACGCCCTGCCCAGGATCGAGGTGGCGGCCGACACGTTCGAGGTGCGCGTCGACGGCGAGCTGATCGAGCCCGCCCCGGCCGTACGCCTGCCCATGGCACAGCGGTACTTCCTGTTCTGATGACGCCATGCTGAGCCCGGGTCTGCTGATGCTCGCCGACTCCCGCCTGCCGGCGGGCGGCCACGCGCACTCCGGCGGCGCCGAGCGGGCGATCGCGTCGGGGGCGGTGCACGACGTGCCGTCGCTGGAGCGGTTCCTGCGGGGCCGCCTGCGCACGGCGGGCGCGCTCGCCGCCGCCCTCGCCGCCGCCGCGTGCGCCGCGGCCGTGGACGAGCGTCCCGCGTGGGAGCTGCTGGACGAGGAGGCCGACGCCCGCACCGCCTCCCCCGCCCAGCGCGCGGCGTCCCGCACCCAGGGCCGCCTGCTGCTGCGGGTCGCCCGCCGGGTGTGGCCGGCCGAGGCGCTGGAGGAGCTGGCGCGGCGGACGCCGAGCCCGCACCATCCGGTCGCGCTCGGCGTGGCCGCGCACGCCGCCGGGGCCACGGCAGGGGAGGCGGCGCTGGCGGCGGCGTACCACGCGGTCAGCGGCCCGGCCACGGCGGCGGTCCGGCTGCTCGGACTGGACCCGGTCGCCGTGCACGCCCTGCTCGCCGGCCTCGGCCCCGACCTCGCGGCGGTGGCCGAGCGCTCCCGCCCGCCCGGCTCCCGTTCGCCCGGCTCCTGGGCGGAGTTGCCCGCGTGCTCGGCCCCGGCCCTGGACCTGCTGGCCGAGCAGCACGCCAGGGCCGAGGTCCGGCTGTTCGTCTCCTAGGAAGGACCCTCCCATGGGCGCCCGTCACGACGACCATCACCACGCTCCCGACGGCCACGGCCGGGCGCTGCGCCTCGGCGTGGGCGGCCCCGTGGGCAGCGGCAAGACGGCCCTGGTGGCCGCGCTGTGCCGTACGCTCGGGCCCGCCATGTCCCTGGGCGTGGTGACCAACGACATCTACACCACCGAGGACGCCGACTTCCTGCGCCGGGCGGGCGTGCTCGACCCCGAGCGCATCCTCGCCGTCGAGACCGGCTGCTGCCCGCACACCGCCATCCGCGACGACATCGCGGCCAACCTCGACGCCGTCGAGACGCTGGAGGACCGGTTCGGGCCGCTCGACCTCGTCATCGTGGAGAGCGGCGGCGACAACCTCACCGCCACCTTCAGCCGCGGGCTCGCCGACCGGCAGATCTTCGTCCTGGACGTGTCGGGCGGCGACAAGGTGCCGCGCAAGGGCGGGCCCGGCGTCACCACCGCCGACCTGCTGGTGATCAACAAGACGGACCTGGCGCCGATGGTGGGCGCCGACCTCGGCGTGATGGATCGCGACGCCGCCGCCGTACGCGGCGACCGCCCGGTCCTGTTCACCTCGATCCGCGAACAGCCCTCGGCCACGGCGGTCGCGACCTGGGTGAACGACCAGGTCACCGCCTGGTCCCACACCCACGCGACCCCAGCCCCCTGATGCCCGCCACGCGGCCCTGTGCGCCGTCCGGGGAAGGCGCGCCTGGGCCCTGGGCCGGGATGCGGGCGGCGGCGGCTCTGGCGACGGCTCTCGGGCCGGACGGGCGGACGGTGCTGCGGCGGGTGGCCTCGGCGCCGCCGTTGACGCTGCGCCAGACCGGCCCGCACACCGTGCACCTGGTCTCGACGGCGGCCGGGCCGCTCGGCGGTGACCGCCTGTGGCTGGACCTGGACGTCGCTCCCCGTACGACGCTGGAGCTGGCGTCGGTGGCGAGCACGCTGGTCCTGCCCGGCACCGGCGAGTCGGAGCTGCTGGTCACCGCCCGGGTCGGCGCGGGCGCGCGGCTCCGGTTCGTCCCGGAGCCGACGGTGCTCGCCGCCGGCTGCGCGCACCGGCTGGTCGTCCGCCTGGAGCTGGAGCCGGAGGCGAGCGTGCTGTGGCGCGAGGAGATCGTGCTCGGCCGGCACGGCGAACGGCCCGGCCGCTGCCGCACCCGCTTCGACGCCACGCTCGCCGGCCGCCCGCTGCTGCGGCAGGAGCTCACGCTCGGCGACCCCGGCCTCGACGCCTCCCCTGCGGTGCTGGACGGGGCGCGCTGCCTCGGCACCACGTTCCTCACCGCCACCGCGAAGGAGCCACTGGTGTCCGACGGGCTCGCGGTGCTGCCGCTGGCGGCGTCCGGCACGGTGGTGTCGGCCCTCGCCGCGGACGCCGTGGAGCTGCGCTCCCGCCTGGAACGCGGCGAGCGCGCGGCGTCCGGAGACGCGGAGGGGGCGGCGATGCCAGGAGATGGTGAGCGGGGAGAGTCGGGCGACCCGGAGCGGGCGATGTCCGGAGATGGTGACGACACTGTCGCAGGCCGTGGCCGTGGCGCGCGGCCCGGCATACCCTGATCGTGTGGCCGAAGACCTGCAGCTCGCCCGCCGCCCCGGCCGCGGTTACCCGCTGGCCGTGGCCGCCGTCGCGGCGCTCCTCGTGTTCTGTGCGATCCTGCCCTGGGCCGGTGTCGAGGCCAGGATCGGCCTGCTCGGCGCCGGGGTCTCCGGCGACGTGCGCGGCATCGACGACGGGCTCGGCGTCTCCACGCTGCTGGCCGGGCTGGTGGCGCTCGCCTGCGGGCTGGCCGGGCTGCTGGCCCATCCGCGTCTCGCCGCCCTGGCCGTGCTGCCCGGCGGGGTGGCGGTGGCCGCCACCCTGATGTTCCAGCTCCAGGGGGACGGCCTGCGGGACCGCGTCTCGGTGGACCTCGGCCTGCTGTCGGTCACGCCGGTGATCAGGGCCGGCTGGTTCGCCACGCTGGCCTGCGCGCTCGCGCTCGTCGTGCTCGGGGTGCTGGCGCTGGTCAGGAGGGCCAGGCCCGGCGCTCAGTCGTAGAAGCCGAGGCGGCGCAGCTGCTTGGGGTCGCGCTGCCAGTCCTTGGCCACGCTGATGCGCAGGTCGAGGTAGACGCGGGTGCCGAGCAGCGCCTCGATCTGCTTGCGGGCCTTGGTGCCCACGTCGCGCAGCCGCTCACCCTTGTGCCCGATGACGATGGCCTTCTGCGAGGGCCGTTCGACGAACATGTGGGCGTAGATGTCGAGCAGGTCGTCGCGCCCCTCGCGGGGCAGCATCTCGTCGACGACCACGGCGATGGAGTGCGGCAGCTCGTCGCGCACGCCCTCCAGCGCCGCCTCCCTGATCAGCTCGCCGACCAGCACCTGCTCGGGCTCGTCGGTGAGGGTGCCGTCCTCGTAGAGGGGCGGCGACTCCGGCAGGTGCTTGATCAGCACGTCGCCGACGACGTCGAGCTGCTCGCCGGACTGCGCCGAGACCGGCACCACGTCGGCGAACTCCGCGATCTGCGACACCGCGAGCAGCTGCTCGGCGATCTGGTCGCGCGAGGCCAGGTCGCACTTGGTGACCACGGCCACGACCGGCGTCTTCTTCACCGCCGACAGCTTGTCGGCGATGAACCGGTCGCCCTTGCCGATCGGCTCGTTGGCCGGCACGCAGAAGCCGATCACGTCCACCTCGGTCAGCGTGGACAGCACCAGGCTGTCCAGCCGCTCGCCGAGCAGCGTGCGCGGGCGGTGCAGGCCGGGGGTGTCCACGATCACGAGCTGGGCGTCGGGACGGTGCACGATGCCCCTGATGGCGCGCCGGGTGGTCTGGGGCTTGGACGAGGTGATCGCCACCTTCGCGCCGACCAGGGCGTTCATCAGCGTGGACTTGCCGACGTTCGGCCTGCCCACGAAGCAGGCGAATCCGGCGCGATGGCTGTCTGGCGAAGTCACCCCTGCATTCTGTCCTATCGGCGGGCGTGTTCACGCCACCAGGCGAACGCCTCGGGCGCCACCAGCGGCATCCAGGCGCTGGTGACGAGTCCGGCCAGCTCCTCCTCGCGCACCCAGCGGCACCCGGTGATCTCGTCGCCGTCGGGCTCGGGCTCGCCCGAGACGATCACGCAGGCGTAGCCGGCGTTGACGTAGCCGACCTGGTGGCCGTTGGGGTAGTGGACGCGGAACTCGGGGCCGCCGTAGACGCCGATCAGGCCGCGTACCTCGATCTCGACGCCCAGCTCCTCGCGCAGCTCGCGCGCCACGGCGGCCTGGGGGCGTTCGTCGGGGTCGACGCCGCCGCCGGGCGCCGCCCACACGCCCACGTCGCCGTGCCGGGCCACCAGCAGCCGTCCGGCCGCGTCGAAGACGAACCCGGTCACCGCGGGCAGCATGAGCAGCTCGCCGCCCACCTTCTCGCGCAGCCTGGCGAGGAACGGGGACATCGGCATGTCAGCTCCGCAGCGTGCCGTCGGGGCCGGCCACGAGCAGCGACGGCACGCCCAGCTCGGCGGCCACGGCCCGGTCGCCGTCGCCCGGCTCGCCCTCGCTCACGAGCGCGACCGCCTCCAGGGACCGCGCGCCGCTGGAGATCGCCATGCCCACCGCCACCTGGACGGCCGAGAGTGAGAGCGCGGCCAGCTTGACGTCGGTCGCCGCGTACGTGCGCCCGGTCTCGTCACGCACCGCGGCGCCCTCGGCCGAGCCGTTGCGCGCCCGCGCCGCCCGCGCCAAGGTGATGATCTTGCTGTCTTCAGGATCGAGAGTCACGCGCTCTAGATTAGGCGCCGGCCATCTCCATGGCCGCGTCGACCACCTGCCGGGTGCGTGCCGGGTCCACGTCGTTCATGCCCGTGTGCACCACCGACACGAGCGTGTCGCCCACCCGGGAGAAGACCACGTCCAGCGCGTACGGATACCCGTGCAGCCGTCCCTGCAGGCGCGCGCCGACGGCCTCGCGCCCGGCGGCCTCCGCGGGCAGCTCGCTCAGCCACAGGTCGGTCCCCGACGAGGTACGCACCTCCCGGCACGATCTGCGGGCCCTGTCCAGCGCGTCGAGGTGGGCGCCGGCCTCACCGCCGGCGTACCGGGCGAGTCCCACCCCGGCCTGTTCCCCCAGCCCGTCGCCCTGGTAGCTGACCGCGGCCTGCGCGGTGAGCGCCTGGCCGGGCGCGTGCCCGCCGGCCGGTTCCAGCAGCTCCCTGCAACTGCGCTGCGCCGGGCCGAACGGCATCCGCCACGCCTGGTCGGGCCGGGCGGTGAAGCCGTCGGGCAGGCTGGGCTCCTTGCGGAGCGCCTCGCGCAGCTGTGCCATCGCGCGCGGGTCGATGAAGCTCTCCCCGCCACCGCCGCCGCAGCCGGCCAGCGCGCCCGCGAGCACCGTGGTGAGCACTCCGGCGAGCAGGGCCGCGGCGACGGTCCCCTGTCTTCGTCTCATGATTCCCCCTGGCGCGGAAAATTCCCTGTCAGCTCCCATGGGGATCTCCGCGACGCGCAAAAAGGGTGTCCTCATCCGGTCTGCACCGGACGAGAACACCCTTTACGCCGATCAGCGTCTCAGCCGGCAGCCCGGCCGGGACGCTGTCGTCCCCCCTGGAGTCGTCCTCCCGCCGCGAACCCCACCCGGCGTTCGGACGTCTCCCCCTTGACACCCACCGCACTGGATGTCGTGCTTCAGAGAGTGCCGGAGGGTGCTTGCAGAAAACTTGTAGATCGCTTGCGAGCAGCCCTCGCCGCCCTACTCCTGCCCCGCCGCGCTCGCCGGGACGGACTCCTCGTCCGCCTCGTGGCGGGTCAGGCGGCGTACGACGACCGTGCTGATGCGGTTGCGCCGGCCGGCCAGTGTCTCCGCGGTCAGCGACAGCCCGGCCACCTCCGCGTGGGACCCCGCGATGGGCACCCGGCCGAGGGCGTGGGCCAGCAGGCCGCCGACGGTCTCCACGTCGTCGACCTCGATCTCGGTGTCGAACAGCTCGCCCAGCTCGTCGACCGGCATCCGGGCGGTGACCCGCAGGGCGCCGTCGGGGACCCGCTCCACGCGGGGGGCCTCCTGGTCGTACTCGTCGGTGATCTCGCCGACGATCTCCTCCAGGACGTCCTCGATGGTGACCAGGCCGGCGGTGCCGCCGTACTCGTCGATGACGATGGCGATGTGGATCTGCCGGGCCTGCATCTCGCGCATGAGCTGGTCGATGGGCTTGCTCTCCGGCACGTACGCGGCCGGCCGCATGATGGTCTCGACCGGCTCCTTGCCGCCGCCCTCGCCCGACTCGTGGATCTTGCGGGCGATGTCCTTGAGGTAGGCGATGCCGACGACGTCGTCCTCGTTCTCGCCCACGACCGGGATGCGGGAGAACCCGCTGCGCAGCGCCAGCGACAGCGCCTGGCTGATCGTCTTGCCGCGCTCGATGTAGACCATGTCGGTGCGGGGCACCATGACCTCGCGCACCAGCGTGTCGCCCAGCTCGAACACCGAGTGGATCATCTCGCGCTCGTCGGGCTCGATCACCCGGCGCTCCTCGGCCAGGTCGACCAGGTCGCGCAGCTCGGCCTCCGAGGTGAACGGGCCGTCGCGGAACCCCTTGCCGGGCGTGAGCGCGTTGCCGAGCAGGATGAGCAGCTTGGGCAGCGGGCCGAAGATGCGGGTGAGCCCGTAGACGACCGGCGCTCCGGCCAGCGCGACCGGCTCGGCGTGCTGGCGGCCCAGCGTGCGGGGCATGACCCCGACCACCACGTAGCTGATCACGATCATCACGACCGCGGCCCAGACGTACGCCCAGCCCTGGTCCTCCATGACGTCGATGAACAGCAGCGTGGCGATGACGGTGGCCACCAGCTCGCAGCTCAGCCGCAGCAGCAGGAGCAGGTTGAGATAGCGCGGCGGGTCGGTCACGATGGCCTGCAGCCGCCGCGCCCCCCGCCGGCCCTCGCGGACGAACTCCTCGGCCCGGACGCGGGAGATGCGCGTCAGCGCCGTCTCCTCACTGGCGATCAGGCCACCGATGATCACGAGGGCGATGGCCAGGAGCAACCAGGGCACGTTCACCGCGGGTTGCGCACCTCCTGCCATGACTCCAGGAGCTGGGACTGGAGCCCGAACATCTCCTTGTGCTCCTCCGGCTCCGCGTGGTCGTAGCCGAGGAGGTGGAGGATGCCGTGCGTGCACAGCAGCTCCAGCTCGTCGGCGGTGGCGTGGCCGGCCTCCTCGGCCTGCCGGGCGGCCACCTGCGGGCAGAGCACGACGTCGCCGAGGAGCGCCGGGTCGGCCGGGCTCTCGGAGTCGCCGCGCGCGCCTCCGCCGGGCCGCAGCTCGTCCATCGGGAAGGCGAGCACGTCGGTCGGGCCTGGCTCGCCCATCCACTTCTCGTGCAGCTCGGCCATGGCGTCCTCGTCGATCACGACGATGGACAGCTCGGCGAGCGGGTTGATGCCCATCTCGGCGAGCACGTGCGTGGCCAGCGCGACCAGGCTCTCCTCGTCGACGCCCACGCCGGACTCGTTGTTGATCTCGATGCTCATGGCCGGCGCTTCCCTCGCTGCTGGATGGCCTTGGGCTCCTGGGCGGCCTGCGAGGCGTCGTAGCGCCCGTAGGCGTCGACGATCTCGCTCACCAGCTTGTGGCGGACGACGTCGGCGCTGGACAGGCGGGCGAAGTGGATGTCGGGGATGCCGTCGAGGATCTCCTGGACCACCCGCAGCCCGCTGACCGTGCCCGAGGGCAGGTCGACCTGCGTGACGTCGCCGGTCACCACGATCTTGGAGTTGAAGCCCAGCCGGGTGAGGAACATCTTCATCTGCTCGGCCGAGGAGTTCTGGGCCTCGTCGAGGATGATGAAGGCGTCGTTGAGCGTCCTTCCGCGCATGTAGGCGAGCGGCGCGACCTCGATCGTCCCCGCGGCCATCAGCTTGGGGATGGAGTCGGGGTCGACCATGTCGTGCAGCGCGTCGTAGAGCGGGCGCAGGTAGGGGTCGATCTTCTCGTAGAGCGTGCCGGGCAGGAAGCCGAGCCGCTCGCCCGCCTCGACCGCCGGCCGGGTCAGGATGATGCGGTTGACCCGCTTCTCCTGCAGCGCCCGGACCGCCTTGGCCATCGCCAGGTAGGTTTTGCCGGTGCCGGCGGGGCCGATGCCGAAGACGACCGTGTGCTTGTCGATCGCGTCGACGTAGCGCTTCTGGTTGACGGTCTTGGGCCTGATCGTACGGCCGCGCGAGGACAGGATGTCGAGCGACAGCACCTCGGCGGGGCGGTCGGAGGTCATGCGCAACATCGCGATGCTGCGCTCGACCGCGTCGGGGGTGAGCTCGCCGCCGCTGCGGAGCACCTCGACCAGCTCCTCGAACAGGCGCACCACGGCGCCGCTCTCGTCCGGGCTGCCGGTGACGGTGATCTCGTTGCCCCGTACGTGGATGTCGGCCCTGAAGGCGCCCTCGATGACGCGAAGCAGCTCGTCGCGGGAGCCAAGGAGGCTGACCATCGGGTATTCGTCCGGAATCAGCACCTTGGCTTGTGTGCGCGAGGGAGGTGCCGTGCGTCGGGATTCATGTAGTTCGGACATGGGCAGGCCCGCGGCCTGATGCCTCCCGGTCTCTTGCGGAGTTCTTCTCCGACCATCGTATCCGGGGCCAGGCGGATTGCTCTCGTCAATATCACCGCACCGGCCCCTCGCGCCACCACAACGGTCTAACCGGGCGGCCAGGTGAGGTCGCGGCCACCCAGCACGTGGGCGTGCGTGTGGAAGACGGTCTGCCCGGCGGCGGGGCCGGTGTTGAAGACGACGCGGTAGCCGCTCTCGGCCACCTGGTCGAGCACGGCCACGGCGTGCGCGGTCTTCAGCACCTCGTCGGTCAGCCCGTCGTCGGCCTCGGCGAGCGCCGCCGCGTCGGCGTGGTGCTCCTTCGGGATCACCAGGACGTGGGTCGGGGCCTTGGGGTCGATGTCGCGGAACGCCAGTGTCCTGCCGGTTTCGTAGACGATCTCGGCGGGAATCTCCTTGGCGACGATTTTACAGAAGAGGCAGTCCTTCACAGCAGCACCATACCGACCCGCCTCCCGTTGGCCGGTCCGTTGCGAATCGGTAATCGGCGGTGTCGTGCGCGGGAAGATCAACGCGGTTAGGGTGGGTGTGCGACACTTCAACAAAACAGACGATTCAGGGTCGGGCGAGCGCCACCTGGCGAGGACACGACTGGGTAATGCACCCTAAGGAACCGGGGAAACCTCAAGAACCGGAAGAGCGTAAACCCTCTGGGAAGCCCGCGCGTCCCACTGATGTGACCACCGAAACCCTTCTGGCCGACAGGTCGATGGGGGCGGTGCCGGTCGAGTGGGATGCCGACATGGCTGTTACCGCGCTCTACAGCGCGCACTTTCGGTCATTGGTGCGTCTCGCTGTGTTGCTGGTGCGCGACATCGCGACCGCCGAGGAGGTCGTGCAGGACGCGTTCGTCGCCATTCACGGCGCCTGGCGCAGGCTGCGCGACCCCGACAAAGCACTCGCCTACCTCCGCCAGTCCGTCGTCAACCGCTCGCGTTCCGTGCTGCGCCACCGCGCGGTCGTCGAGAAGTACGCCCCCAAGGGCCTGCCCGACGCGCCGAGCGCCGAGAACGGCGCCATCGGTGAGCTGGAACGGTCCGCCGTCATCGAGGCGTTACGGGCCCTCCCGACCAGGCAGAGAGAAGCACTGGTTCTGCGGTATTACGGTGATCTGTCCGAAGCTGAGATCGCTCACGCCATGGGCATCAGCAAGGGCGCGGTCAAGAGCCACACCGCCCGTGGCATGGCCGCGTTGCGATCCGTCCTGGAGAAAATGTCATGACCCTGCCCCCCGACGAGCACGGCGACCTCCTCCGCCGTGCGCTCCGCGCGGAGGCGGACGCGGTCGTGCCCTCGCCGGACGGTCTGGAGATCATCCGTGCCCGGATCGAGCGGCGCGGCGTCCGCAACCTGTTCTGGTGGCGGGCCGGCGCGGCGGCCGCGAGCGCCGTCCTGGTGGCGGGCACGATCGTCCTGGCGGTGCCCGAACTGCGGTCCAAGGTGATCAACGAGAGCCCGATCACGGTGGTCGACCAGGAGACGACCGGCAGGGTGCCGTCCAACTCCTCCACCACCCGCTCCCAGCAGCCGCCCCCGCCTCCGGCCAGCCAGGACGACCCGGTCGTCGTCGTCCCTGCCGAGCCCACCTCTCCGACGCCGAGCAAGCCGCCCAGGACCGCCGGGTCCACGAGCCGGCCGTCGCCGACGCCGAGCGCGGAGGCCACCGCCTGCCCGTCCGTGGACACGACCCCGGACGACTGCCCGGCCGCCTCACCGTCACCGGCCCCCACGGAGGCCGACCCGACCGTTCAGCCCTCGACCTGCCCCACCGACCAGTGCCCGGCGGACGCCATCAGCGAGAGCCCCGCCGACATCGCCACCCCGCTCCTGGAGACCGGCGGCGCCACCACCACCCCGTAAGCCCTCGGGCGATCCACCACGCCGTACCCGCTGTCGGCGGGCGGTCCACCACCACACCGTGCCGCTGTCGCCTGGCGGCTCTCCACCACGCCGTGCCGCTGTCGCCTGGCGGCTCTCCACCACACCGTGCCCGCCGTCGCCTGGCGGCTCACCACCGGCCCGTGCGCGTGAGCAGCACGGCCGCCGCGGCCACCCCCGCCGTGGACGTGCGCAGCACCGTCGGCCCGAGCAGCACCGGCACCGCTCCCGCGGCCCTGAACCGGTCGAGCTCCTCGCCCGAGACGCCGCCCTCGGGCCCGACGACCACCACGATGTCGCCCTCGACCGGCAGCGCCACCTTCGACAGCGGCTCGGCCGCCTCCTCGTGCAGCACCAGCCCCAGCGCCGCGCCGGACAGCAGCTCCGCCACCCGCGCGGTGGTGGCCGGCTCGCTCACCTCGGGCAGGTGGAAGCGGCGGGACTGCTTGCCCGCCTCGCGCGCGGTCGCACGCCAGCGGCCGAGCCCCTTCGCGACCTTGTCGCCCTTCCACTGGGCGATGCTGCGCGAGGCCGGCCAGGGGACGACGACGTCCACCCCGGCCTCGGTCATCATCTCGACGGCCAGCTCGCCCCTGTCGCCCTTGGGCAGCCCCTGCACGACGACCAGCCGTGGCCGCGGCGCCGGCACCTCGTAGCGGCGCAGCACGTCCAGCCCGAGCGCGTCCTTGGCCACCTCGCGCACCACGCACTCGGCGACCCGGCCGGCGCCGTCGGTGAGGTCCACCCGCTCGCCGGCCCGCAGGCGGCGCACCGCGGCGGCGTGGCGTCCCTCGGGACCGTCGAGCGTCAGCCCCGGACCGTCGCCCAGCTCCTGGGCGATGAACACCGGAACGCTCACGTCACCTGCCGTTGAACGCGTCGCGCAGCCGCGAGAAGAAGCCCTGCTGCCCCGGCGCGAACTTGCCCGGCGGGCGCTCCTCGCCCCGCAGCCTGGCCAGCTCGCGCAGCAGGTCCTCCTGCTGGGTGTCGAGCTTCGAAGGGGTCTCGACGTTGACGTGGATGAGCAGGTCGCCCCGGCCGGACTCGTTGAGGCGCTGCACGCCCCGCCCGAACATGGTGATGACCTGGCCGGACTGCGTGCCGGGCCGGACGTCGACCTCCTCGGTGCCGTCGAGCGTCTCGACCGCGAGGACGGTGCCGAGCGCGGCGGCCGTCATCGGGAGCTGGACGGTGCAGTGGAGGTCGTCGCCGCGCCGTTCGAAGATCTCGTGGGCCCGCTCGACGATCTCCAGGAACAGGTCTCCGGGCGGGCCGCCGCCGGGACCGACCTCGCCCTCTCCGGCGAGCTGGATGTGGGTGCCGTCCTCGACGCCCGCGGGGATGCGGACCTTGATGGTGCGGCGGGTGCGCACCCGGCCGTCGCCGGAGCACTCCTGGCAGGGGTGGCGGATGATGGTGCCGAAGCCGCCGCACTGCGGGCACGGCCGCGAGGTCATGACCTGGCCCAGGAACGAGCGGGTGACCTGGGAGATCTCGCCACGCCCGCTGCACATGTCGCAGGTGTCGGGGTGGGTGCCGGGCGAGGCGCCGGCGCCGTGGCAGACCTCGCACACCACGGCGGTGTCGACGACCAGCTCGCGGGTGGTGCCGAACGCCGTCTCGCGCAGGTCGAGCTCGACCCTGATGGTGGCGTTGCGGCCACGCCGGGCGCGCGAGCGCGGGCCGCGGGCGCCGGCGGCGGTGCCGAAGAAGGCGTCCATGATGTCGCTGAACGGGAAGCCCGCGCCGAAGCCCCCGGCGCCCGCTCCCGCGCCGGCGAAGGTGGAGTCGCCCCCCAGGTCGTACATCTGGCGCTTGTTGGGGTCGGACAGCACCTCGTAGGCCTGCGTGATCTCCTTGAACCGCTCCTGGGTGTCAGGATCGGGGTTCACGTCGGGGTGCAACTCGCGGGCGAGCCGGCGGTATGCCTTCTTGATCTCGTCCTGACTCGCGTCACGCCGCACCCCGAGGGTGGCGTAGTAGTCGCTGTTTGCCACTTATCGACCTCTTATGATGCAGCCAGGATCTGGCTGACGTAGCGAGCCACCGCGCGCACGGCGCCCATCGTCACGGGATAGTCCATCCTGGTGGGACCCAGCACACCGAGCCGGGCCAGTTGGTTGTCGCCAAGACCGTATCCGGTTGCGACCACGGATGTGCCCTGGAGGTAGGGGTTTTCCGAGCCGATCCGTACGGTGAGCGCGGACGGGGTGTCGGGGGAGGTCTCGCCGAGCAGCCGCATGAGCACGACCTGCTCCTCCAGCGCCTCCAGCACGTCGCGGAGGCCGATGGAGAAGTCGGCTCCGGCGAGGTTGGCCGCGCCCGCGAAAACGATCTTCTCGTCGTACCGCTCCACCAGGGTTTCCAGCAGCACGGACAGGATCGTGGCGGCGGCCGGGCGGTCCTCGGCGGGCAGCCGCTCCGGCAGGTCGGCGACCAGCTCGGGAACGCTGCTGAGCTGGCAGCCGTCGAGGCCGGAGTTGAGCACCGCGCGCAGGTGCGCGATGCGGGTGTCCTCCAGCGCCTCGGGCAGCTCGACGACGCGCTGCTCGACGCGGCCGGTGTTGGTGATGAGCACCAGCATGACGCGGCGCTCGCTCAGTGGCACCAGCTCGACGTGCCGGACGGTCGAACGGGTGAGCGTGGGGTATTGCACGACGGCCACCTGCCGGGTGAGCTGCGCGAGCAGCCGCACCGTGCGCATGACCACGTCGTCCAGGTCCACCGCGCCGGCCAGGAACGTCTCGATCGCCCGGCGTTCGGCGCCCGACAACGGCTTGATCTGCGAGAGCCGGTCGACGAACAGGCGGTAGCCCTTGTCCGTCGGCACCCGCCCCGCGCTCGTGTGCGGCTGGGTGATGTAGCCCTCCTCCTCCAGCGCGGCCATGTCGTTCCTGACCGTCGCCGGGGAGACCTTCAGATTGTGGCGCTCGGCCAGCGCCTTGGAGCCCACCGGTTCGTTGGTGGACACGTAGTCCTCGACAATGGCGCGGAGCACCGCCAGCTTCCGATCGTCGAGCACGTGCTCACCTCCTGCCTCTGCCCGTAGGGAAAACGCGGTGCCTAGCACTCTGTGTTCCCGAGTGCCAAGTGTACGGCTCCCGCCCACAGGGTGCGATGACACCGGCTCCCATCCTCTTGCTAGCGTCTTACAAGCGACAGGCTTCACACTTGCCGACATGTCGGACAATGCACAGCCCCCGTACGGGCCACCGCCCGGACAGGGTCCGTACCAGCCTCAGCCTCTCCCGCCTCAGCCCGGATACGGCCCGCAGCCCGGATACAGTGGCCAGCCCGGTTTCGGCGCACCTTCGCAGCCGTACGGCCCGCCGCCTCAGTACGGACAATACGGCCAACAACCACACTTCCCACCACGAATCGATTCCAAAGCCATCAAACCCAGGTTGTGGTGGGTCGGCGGCGCCTGGATCGTGGCCGTGCTCTGCGGCGTCGTCGGCATCGTGCTCTTCGTGAACGGCGTCGTCGGCGGCGTGAGCGACCTCGCGCCCACCAAGACGTTCGCCTCGGGCGAGAGCGTCACCGTCGCGGTCGACCCGGCCGACAAGCCCGCCGTCTACGTCTCCGCAGGCGGGCCGGTCAACTACACGTGCCAGATCGCCGGCGGCTCCGGCCAGGCCAAGCTGGCCAGGACCAGCGGCTCGCAGACCGTCACGGTCAACGGCGTCGTGTGGGAGCAGATCCTCGTGGTCAACGCCCCCGCCACGGGCGACTACCAGCTCACCTGCAGCAACGAGGAGTCGGCCACGGTCAGGTACGGCATCGGCAAGCCGCTGTCGTCCGCCGCCGGCGGAGTGGTCGGCGGGGTCGTCGCGCTGCTCGCGATCCCCGGCGCGGGCATCCTGCTCGCGATCATCGTCACCGTCGTCGTCCTGGTACGCCGCTCCTCGGCGCGCAAGCGTCTCGCGGCGGCCGGGTGATTTGCTACGGTCCCCCCTGTGTACGAGGGCGATGTTCTGGCGGGTGACTGGCGGCGGCCCGGCAGGGGCAAGATTCCGAAGGTGCCCGCCGAGCCGGATCTCGTCGTGGAGGACGCCGACAGCGGCTTCTGCGGCGCCGTCGTGGCCTGCGACAAGGAGGCCGTGACGCTGGAGGACCGGTTCGGCAGGCGGCGGCTGTTCCCGCTGGCGCCGGCCGCGTTCCTCCTGGAGGGAAAGCCGGTGACCCTGGTGCGCCCCGCACCGGCCGCCGCCGCCCCCGCCGGCCCCCGGCGCAGCGCGTCGGGCTCGATCGCCGTCGAGGGGCTGCGGGCCCGCGTGGCCAGGGAGAGCCGCATCTACGTCGAGGGCGTGCACGACGCCGCGCTCGTCGAGAAGATCTGGGGCCACGACCTGCGGGTCGAAGGGGTCGTGGTCGAATACCTCGAAGGCGTGGACCACCTGCCGGACATCGTCGCCGAGTTCGGCCCCGAGCCGGGGCGGCGGCTGGGGGTCCTCGTGGACCACCTCGTCCCCGGCTCCAAGGAGAGCCGCATCGCCGCTGAGATCACCTCGCCGGACGTGCTCGTGGTGGGACACCCGTTCGTCGACATCTGGCAGGCGGTCAAGCCGTCCGTGCTGCGCATCCCCGCCTGGCCCGACGTGCCGCGCGGGGTGCCGTGGAAGGAAGGCGTGATCGCCGCCCTGGGCTGGCGCGTGGAGCCGGCCGACGCCTGGCGGCGCATCCTCGGCGCCGTCTCGACCTTCACGGACCTGGAGCCGGAGCTGCTCGGCCGGGTCGAGGAACTGATCGACTTCGTTACGGAGACTGAGACATGATGAGCCAGGATCCCCACACCTCGCCGCCCGACGACGACGCGACCCGGTACGTACCGCCGTCGGCCGTCCCCCCGGGCCAGGGCAGCGGCCCCCAGCAACCGGGCTACGGCCAGCAGCCGCAGTACGGGTACGGCCAGCAACCTCCATCCCAACCGCAGTACGGATACGGCCAGCAACCCCCCTCCCAGCCCGCCTACGGGCAGCAGCCCCCACCCCCACCGCCGCCCGGCTACGGGTACGGCCAGCAGCCGGGCTACGGCTACGGGCAGCAACCCGGCTACGGTTACCCCCAGCAGCCCCCGCCCGGCTACGGTCACGCGCAGGCGCCCGGCGAGCCGTACGTGCCGGGCAGGTTCGGCCCCCGCCCCGGCAGCGACGACACCACTATGGCGATGCTGGCGCACCTCCTCGGCCTGCTCGCCTCCTGGATCGGCCCGCTGATCATCTACCTGATGAAGCGCGACCAGTCCCCCTACGTCCGCGACCAGGCGGCGGAGGCGCTGAACTTCCAGATCACGATGTTCATCGGCTATGTCGTGGCGGCCGTCCTGTCGCTGGTGTTCATCGGCGTCCTGCTGCTCCCGGTGATCTGGGTGCTGTCGCTGATCTTCCACATCCAGGCGGCCGTGGCCACGAACAAGGGCCAGCGGTACCGCTACCCGCTCTCCATCCGGATGATCACCTAGACCAGCAGGTCGCGGACGAGGGCGTCGGCCAGCAGCCGCCCCCTCAGCGTGAGCACCATCAGCCCGGCCTTGAACGGCTCGGGCTCCAGCAGCCCCCGCGCCAGCGCGTCCGCCACCACCGGGCGCGCCGCCGGCGCCACGTCGCCGAGGGGGTAGCCGGTGACCAGGCGCAGCTCCAGCATGAGGCGTTCGGCGGCGCGGTCGTCCGCGCCCAAGACCTCGCGGGAGTGGGCGGGCGAGACGCCGGCGGCCAGGCGCTGGGCGTAGGCGGCGGGGTGCTTGACGTTCCACCATCGGGTGCCGCCCACGTGGCTGTGCGCGCCGGGGCCGGCCGCCCACCAGTCGCCGCCGGTCCAGTAGAGCAGGTTGTGGCGGCAGCGGGCCTGCTCGGAGGCCGCCCAGTTGGACACCTCGTACCAGTGGAATCCGGCCTCGGCCAGCATCTCGTCGGCGATGAGGTAGCGGTCGGCGGCCACGTCGTCGTCGGGCACGGGCAGTTCGCCGCGCCGGATGCGGGCGGCGAGCCTGGTGCCCTCCTCGACGATGAGGGAGTAGGCCGACACGTGGTCGGGCCCGGCCTCGATCGCGGCGGCGAGCGAGGCCCGCCAGTCGTCGTCGGACTCGCCCGGCGTGCTGTAGATGAGGTCGAGGTTGACGTGCTCGAACCCGGCCTGCCTGGCCTCACGCACGGCGGCCGCCGGCCGTCCGGGCGTGTGCTTGCGGTCGAGCACGCGCAGCACGTGCTCGCGCGCGCTCTGCATGCCGAAGCTGATGCGGTTGAACCCGCCGTGGCGCAGCTTCTCCAGCGCCGGAGGGTCGACGGACTCGGGGTTGGCCTCCGTGGTGACCTCGGCCCCTGGCCGCAGCCCGAACTCGGAGTCGATCGCCGCGAGGACGCGCGCCAGATCCTCGGGCGGCAGCAGGGTGGGGGTGCCGCCGCCGAAGAACACGGTGTCCACCGGCAGCTCGCGCTCGCCCAGGACGCGCCGGGCGAGGCGCACCTCCTCCACGACCGTGTCGGCGTAGTCGCGCTGGGAGGCGCCCGGGCCGAGCTCGGCGGCGGTGTAGGTGTTGAAGTCGCAGTAGCCGCAGCGGGTCACGCAGAACGGCACGTGGACGTAGAAGCCGAACGGCCGCTCGCCGAGACCGCGCAGGGCGCTGTCGGGCAGCTCGCCCGTGGTGGGCGCGGGGTCGCCGTCGGGAAGGGTGGATGGCACCCTTCCAGTCTGCCGGTCGCCGGGCAGTGGTCCGTAACCGAGCCGCCTCCGGGATCGTTGACGGCCTGGTGCGGGAGCCTTACCATCACCTCAACTTACTTATAGGAAAGTTTCTTATAAGTTGAGGTCTCTCAGGAGCCGCCCGGTGCAGAAGAAGACCCTGATCACGCTCACGCTCTCGCTCTTACTGGGCCTCTCGGCGATCTCCGTGCCCGCCGAGGCCCAGACCCGCAGCGGCTTCAAGCGGGTCGCGTACTTCATCCAATGGGGTGTCTACGGCCGGAACTACCACGTCAGGGACGTGGACGTCAGCGGCGCCGCCGCCAAGCTCACCCACCTCAACTACGCCTTCGGCTTCGTCGACGCCGCGGGCTCCTGCTACTCGGCCGACCCGTGGGCCGACTGGCAGCGGCCGGTGCCGGCCGAGCAGAGCGTGGACGGCGTGGCCGACGCGCCCGGCCAGGCGCTCAACGGCAACCTCAACCAGCTCCGCAAGCTCAAGGCCAAGCACCCCGGGCTCAAGGTGCTGATCTCGCTCGGCGGCTGGACCGGGTCCAAGTACTTCTCCGACGCCGTGCTCACCCCCGGCTCGCGCGCCAGGCTGGCCCGGTCCTGCGTCGACCTGTGGCTGCGCGGCGACCTGCCGGGGCTGGAGCCGGGCGCCGGCGCCGGCGTCTTCGACGGCATCGACCTCGACTGGGAGTGGCCCGGCTCGGCCGGCGCCGAGGGCAACGTCATCCAGCCCGAGGACAAGCGGAACTTCACGCTGTTCGTCGAGGAGCTGCGCGCGCAGCTCGACGGGTACGCCCGCGACGCCGAGCTCACCGCCTTCCTGCCGGCCGCCGCCGCCAAGATCGACGCCGGGTACGAGGTGCGCCGCGTCTTCAGGCAGCTCGACTTCGCCACCGTCCAGGGCTACGACCTGCACGGCACCTGGGAGCCCAGGACCGGCCACAACGGCAACCTCCTCACCGACCGCCGCGACCCGAACCCCGTGAGGTACAGCGTCGACCAGACCGTGCGCGACTACGTCTCGCGCGGCGCGCCCGCGCGCAAGCTCGTGATCGGCGTGCCCGCCTACGGCCAGGGCTGGACCGGCGTGACCGGCGGCGGCGACGGCCTCTACCAGCCCGCCACCGGCCCCGCGCCCGGCAAGTGGGCCGCGGGCAACGAGGACTACAAGGACCTGGTGAACAAGCCCGGCAAGCGCTACCGGGACCTGCTGACCGGGGCGATGTGGCTGTACGACGGCAACGAGTTCTGGTCGTACGACGATCCGGCGGTGCTGGTGCAGAAGGCGGCGTACATCCGGCTCAAGGGGCTGGGCGGCTCGATGATGTGGTCGATCGACCAGGACGACGTCCGCGCCTCCCTGACGTCGGCGCTGTACTCGGTCCTGCGCTGACCGCCCCGGCGGGACTCAGCCGGCCGGAGCCGCCGCGGGCTCGTCCTGCCCCGCGCTCCGGACCGGCTCCCTCGGGGACCTCGCCACCCGTTCGTCCCGGCGCGGGTCGTGGCCCGGCAACGTCAGCACGCGCCGCAGCGCGTCCTCGTCCCCGTGGCGGGCCAGGAACCAGTCGGAGACCGTCACCCCGTGCTCAGGCCGCGCGACGATCCGCACGTCGTCGCCCGCCCCCACGTCCCCGGTCTCGACCACCCGCAGGTACGCCCCCGGCCGCCCCGCCTCGGTGAACCGCTTGACCCATCCCGGCTCGTCCATCCAGTTGCGGAACACCACGCACGGCGTCCGGGGCCCGGTCACCTCCAGCAGGGTGCCGCCGATCCGCCACCGCTCGCCGATGACGGCCCCGTTGACGTCCACCCCGGACGTGGTGAGGTTCTCGCCGAAACGCCCGTTCCGCAGGTCACGCCCGAGCCGCTCCTGCCACCAGTCGTAGTCCTCCCTGGCGTAGGCGTAGACCGCCTGGTCGGAGGAGCCGTGGTGCTTCAGGTCGGCGCGCTCGTCGCCCGCGAGCCCTTCGGGACGCACCGGGACGCGGTCCCCGGCGGGCTGCTTGTCGATGGCGGTCCGCCGCAGCCTCCCCGCCCACTCAGCCGCGATCGCAACGCCGACATTTACCGAGATGATGCGCACTCCCGAACGTTAACCGAGCATCCGCCCGCCGGGCGACTCCTCGCGCCGCCCGGCGGCCACCGTGACACAACGATGACACGGCGCTGACAAGGCGGGGACATGATCAGCCGACAGTGGTGGGGGCCGTCTCCCCCGCCGCTGAGGAAGGTTGATCCATCGTGGCCGAACGCGTACGCGTGGCGGTGCTGGCGGGCGGTCCGTCCGCCGAGCACGAGGTGTCGCTGCAGTCGGCGAAGGCCGTGCTCGACGCGCTGCCGAGAGAGCTGTACGAGCCCGTCCCCGTCATCATCGACCGCCAGGGCAGGTGGACGGTGGAGCTGCGGCGCGGCCTGGCGGACGTAGTCTTCCCCGTGCTGCACGGCCCGTACGGCGAGGACGGCGTGCTCCAGGGGCACCTGGAGACGCTGGGCATCCCGTACGTGGGCTGCGGCGTCCTGGCCTCGGCCGTGGCCATGGACAAGGTCGCGATGCGACGCGCGTTCCTGGCCGAGGGCATCCCCGTCACCCCGCACGTGTGGTTCACCGCGCACGAATGGCGCACCGCCACCGACCACTGGGAGCTGGTGAAGCCGCTCGACTGGCCGATGTACGTCAAACCGGCCAGCCTGGGCTCCTCCATCGGCGTCTCCCGCGTCACCACCATGGAGGAACTGCGCACGGGCGTGGAGCTGGCGCTCACCCACGGCCGGACGGTCGTCGTCGAACAGGGCGTGACCGCGCGCGAGCTCATCTGCGGCGTGCTCGGCGGCCACGACCTGCCGGACGCCTCGGTGCCCGGCGAGCTCATCGTGCCCGGCGACTGGCTCGACTACGAGGCCAAGTACCTCAGCGGGGCCGAGATCGCCACCATCCCCGCCGTCCTCCCTGAGCGCGTGGCCGAGGACGTGCGCGAGCTGGCCCTGCGCGCCTTCCGGGCCATCGGCGGCTACGGCCTGGCCCGGGTCGACTTCCTGCACGAGCACGACACGGGACGCCTGTACGTGCTGGAGATCAACACCATGCCCGGCTTCACCTCCCGGTCCGTCTACGCCAGGGCCTGGGCCGCGAGCGGCCTCCCGTACCCGGACCTGCTGCGCCGCCTCATCGACCTCGCGTTCGCCAGGAGCGCCTCATGATCCCGATGACGCTCGACGAGATCGCGCGGGCCTGCGGCGCGCGCCTGTGCGACGTCCCCGACCCTGGGGCGTCGGTGACGGCGCCCACCGCGGTCGACTCGCGCGAGGTGGTGCCCGGCGGCCTGTTCGCCGCGACGGCCGGCGCCCGCGCCGACGGTCACGACTTCGCGGGCACCGCCGTCGCGGCCGGCGCCGTCGCCGTGCTGGCCGCGCGGCCCGTCGGCGTGCCCGCCCTCGTGGTGGACGACGTCCAGCGCGCGCTCGGCCTGCTGGCCAGGCACCTGCTCGGACGGGTCAGCCCCGCCGTGATCGGCCTGACCGGCTCCGTGGGCAAGACCACCACCAAGGACCTGCTGGCCCAGGTGCTCGAACGGCACGCCGCCACGGTCGCCACCGACAGATCGTTCAACAACGAGCTCGGGCTGCCGCTCACCGTGCTGCGCGCCGACGCCGCCACGCGCTACCTGGTGCTGGAGATGGGCGCGAGCAGGAAGGGCGACCTGACATACCTGACCGGGATCGCGCCGCCCCAGGTCGGCGTGGTGCTCAACGTCGGCACCGCGCACCTGGAACGGATGGGGACCGGGCGGGCCGATGTGGCCGCGGCGAAGGGTGAGCTGGTCGAGGCGCTTCCCGCGGACGGGTTCGCGCTGCTCAACGCCGACGACCCGTACGTGCTGGGCATGGCCGGCCGTACCGAGGCCCGGATCCTGCTGTACGGCACGTCGCCGCGGGCGCCGGTGCGCGCCGAGAACGTGCGGATGGACGACCGGGCGCGGCCGGCGTTCGAGCTGGTGACGCCCGCCGGCCGCGCCCCGGTCGAACTGGACCTCATCGGCGAGCACCAGGTGAGCAACGCCCTGGCCGCGGCCGCCGTCGCCACCGCGCTCGGCCTGGACGCCGCCGAGACCGCCGACGGGCTGACCGCCGCCCGGCGGCGCTCCGGAGGCCGGCTGCAGATCGTGGAACGACCTGACGGCGTCACCGTCATCGACGACGCCTACAACGCCAACCCCGAGTCCATGCGGGCCGGGCTGCGAGCGGCCAAGGCGCTGGCCGGCTCCCGCCGTACCGTCGCCGTGCTCGGCGGGATGGGACAGCAGGCGGACGTCTCCCGCGCCCGGCACGCCGAGGTGGGCCGGCTCGTCGCCGGCCTCCGCTTCGACGTGCTGATCACGGTCGGCGCGGGCGACCCCCTCGCGACGGCGGAGGCGGCGCGGTCCTCGGACCAGGGTGTGGCCGTCCACACCGTCGAGGACGTGGCCGAGGCCGTCAAGCTGGCCGGCGCCCTTCTCGAACCGGGCGACGTGGTGTTCGTCAAAGCCTCCAGCGAGTTCGGGCTCGGCGCCTGCGCCAGGGCTCTTGCCACCACGAGCCAGTGAAACGGAGTCTCATGCGCGCCATCGGCCTCATCGGCGGGTTGAGCTGGGAGTCGACGGTGATCTACTACCAGATCATCAACCAGCGGATACGCGAGAAGCTCGGCGGCAGCCATTCCGCCAACAGCCTCATCTGGTCGGTCGACTACACGACCGTCGAGGACCTCATCTTCGCCGGCCGCTGGGACGAGGTGAGCAAGCTGCTGGCCGACGCCGGCAGGAAACTGCAGGACCTCGGCGCCGACGTCCTGCTCGTCTGCAGCAACACCTTCAGCCGGGTGAGCGACGACGTGGCGCGCGCCGCGAGCGTGCCCGTGCTGCACATCGCCGACGTCGTGGGCGAAGCCGTCCGCGACAGGGGGATGCGCAAGGTCGGCCTGCTGGGCACCCGCTTCACCATGGAGGAGCCCTTCTACCGGGACCGGCTGGCCGCCCACGGCCTCGACGTGGTCGTCCCGCCGCCCGAGCAGCGGGAGCTGGTCCACCGCGTGATCTTCGACGAGCTGGTGCGCGGGGTGCTCACGGAGTCGTCCAGGGAGGCGTACACCCGGATCATCGCCGGCCTCGCCGCCGGCGGAGCCGAGGGCGTCATCCTCGGCTGCACGGAGATCGAGCTCCTGATCACCGAGAACGACACCCCGGTTCCGCTGCTGCCGAGCGCGCGGCTGCACGCGGAGGCCGCGGCCGGCTTCGCCCTGAGCGGCTGACGCTCACGGAAGAGGCGCCACGCCCGGGTGGGGTCGCCGCGGAGGGGGCGTCCCGCCGCACTCCGGGCGGTGCTCGAAGTGCCACCACTCGTTGTCGTACAGGCGGTAGAGGGCGTAGCGGGCGCCGTGTTCCTCCAGCCACCGCGCGCCCTCGTGGGGACGGACGTCCAGCGCGATGCCCTTGACGTGACCGGATTCCGCCGGCGGCAGCACGAGCATGCGCGCCGAGGCCGCGGAGCCGGACCGGCGGACCTCCTCGTCGAACATCCGCTGCTGGACGACGGGGTCGCGATATCCCGAGGTGAGGCCGATGAGCTGGCCGTGCCGCCAGAGCGCCTCGGTGCGCGCCGCGGTGAACGCCGCCCTGGCCCCGTCGGTGAGCCCGGTCAGATCCTCGGCGGGGAAGCGCATCCCTAACGCCCAGCGGCAGGCCAGCTCACGGGCGCGGCCGGGACGGCGGACGAACGCCACGGGCAGCAGCAGCACGGCGAGCATCAGCGTGGCCGCGGCGTACAGCCGGTCCCTGGGGCTGAGGGGGATGATGCGTGGTTCGTTCATGCCGAACTACGATTGGCGTCGAATGTGCGCGCGTGGTCAGCCGGATGTCACCGTTCGTCGACGCGTCCGTCGATGGGACTGCCACCGGCGTGACCGTGACACAACCATGACACGGCGCTGACGAGGCGAGGACACGACCGGCCGACAGTGGATGGCGTTGACCGATGGGCGAATGACGGAGCGTGCGGTGAAACCCGGGGGCATGTCGCGAGTGCTGCTGATCGAGGACGACCCGGCCGTGCGGGAGGGCCTTGAGCTGGCGCTGTCCCGCCACGGGCACCGGGTCCGCGCGGTGGAGTCCGGCGAGGAAGGGCTGGACCGGCTGCGCGCCGACGTCCCCGACGTCGTCGTGCTCGACCTGATGCTGCCCGGCATCGACGGGTTCGAGGTCTGCCGCCGCATCAGGGCCTCGGGGAACGTGCCGATCATCATGCTGACCGCACGCGGCGACGACATGGACGTCGTGGCCGGGCTGGAGTCGGGCGCCGACGACTACGTGGTCAAGCCCGTCCAGCCCCGGGTGCTGGAGGCGCGCATCCGCGCGGTGCTGCGGCGGATCGGCCGCGACCAGGCGGAGCTGGAACGGCACGGGGACCTGACCGTCGACCGGGCCGGGCTGGTGGTCGTCAAACGCGGCGTGCCGGTCAGCCTCGCCCCGACCGAGCTGCGCCTGCTGCTCGTGCTCTCCAGCACGCCGGGCCGGGTGCACAGCCGCCAGCAGCTGCTGGAGTCGGTGTGGGAGCACGGATACTTCGGCGACTCGCGGCTGGTGGACGCCTGCGTGCAGCGGTTGCGCGCGAAGATCGAGGACGACTCGGCGGCGCCCGTCTACGTGCAGACGGTGCGCGGGTTCGGGTACCGGTTCGGGCCGGTGTGAGCCGCCCATGGCACCTGGACCGAGCCTGGGGCTGCGGGCCCGGCTGCTGTTCGCGTTCGCGCTGCTGTGTGTGGTCACCGCGGCGGCGGTGGCCGGCGGGAGCTACGTCCAGGCCCGCAACGACATTCTGCAGCGGACCCAGGACGCCGCGGTGCAGGCGATGACCGGCCGCCTGCAGGCGCTCTACCCGTTGCCGACCGCGACGCCGGGCCTGAAGGAGCTCGGCGAGATCGCCGCGGCCGCGGCGGACCAGTTCAGTTTCGCGGTCGCCGTGTACGGCGACCTGCACTCGCCGGTCCCCCCTTCCCAGCCTCCGCCGCCGGAGCGCGGAAGCCCGGCACCGGAGGCCCGGGTCGCGGCTCTCTCGGTGATCTCACCGGAGCTGCGGCGGGTGGTGGCCGCCGGCCGTACCGCGTGGCAGCGGGTGGCGTGGCAGGACGGGCCCTGGCTGATCGTCGGCATCCCCCTGCTGGTCACCGAACGGGGCCTGCCGCCGCGGGCGTCCGGCATCGAGGTCTACGTCGCGCGCAGCCTGCTCGCCGAGAAGCGCAGCATCGACGGGCTCGCCGCCTCCGCCTGGCTCACCGGCGGGGCGGCCCTGGCCTTGGCGGTCGTCCTGGCGTCGCTCGCCACCCGTGGCGTGCTGGGCCCGGTGCGCGAACTCGGCCGGGCGGCACGCCTGCTGGGCGAGGGCGAGCTGAGCACCAGGATCGGGGTCCGCGGCTCCGACGAGCTGGCCGACGTGGCGCGCACGTTCAACCACACCGCCGCGGAGCTGGAACGGCACGTCGAGCAGCTGCGTCAGGCGGAGGCCGACGCCCGCCGGTTCGTGGCCGACGTGTCCCACGAGCTGCGCACCCCGCTGGCCGCGCTCGCCGCCGTCGCCGACGTCCTCGACGAGGAGGCGGCCGGGCTGCCCGAGCCCGCCGGCCGGGCCGCGAGGCTGGTCAGCCAGGAGACGCTCAACCTCACCGCTCTGGTGAACGACCTGATCGAGGTCAGCAGGTTCGACTCCGGCGTCGCGGCCCTCGCGTTGAACGACGTCGACGTCGCCGAGCTGGTGCGCGCCACCCTGCGCGCCCGGGGCTGGTCGGAGCGGGTGGACAGCGAGCTGCCGTCCGGGGTGCGGGCGCGGCTGGACCCGCGCCGGGTGGACGTCATCCTCGCGAACCTGGTCGGCAACGCCCTGCGGCACGGCGAGCCACCGGTGTCGGTGCGCCTGTCCGCCGACGCGCGGTGGATCGAGCTGGAGGTCCGTGACCACGGGCCGGGGCTGGACGAAGCGGTGCTGCCGCACGTGTTCGACCGGTTCTACAAGGCCAGCGCGGCCAGGGCCAGGTCCGAGGGCAGCGGCCTCGGCCTGGCCATCGCGCGGGAGAACGCGCGCCTGCACCAGGGGGACCTCACGGTCGCCAACGCCCAGGACGGCGGCGCCGTCTTCACCCTGCGCCTGCCCCACCGCGCCTCCGACCCGGCCGGAGACCCGTGGTGAGACCCCGCCGCGCCCGAGCGCTCACCGCCCCCCGCGCTCTCGCCGCCGGCCGCCTGCTCGCCGCCCGCCGCGCTTCCACCGCCCGCGGTGTGCGCACCACCCGCCGCGTGCTCACCTTCGGCCTCGTCGCGGGCCTGGTCACGCTCGTCGTCGCCGTGGCCGGGTGCGGCGTGCGGCCCAGTGACGTGATCCCCGCCGGTGACCCGCCGAGCGGACCCGTCAGGCGCGCCACGACGGTCACGCTCTACCTGGTCGAGAACGGCCGGCTCAGCGCCGTGACGCGGCCCGACGGTCGCCTGTCGCCGGTGGACACGCTCGCGCTGCTGGCCGCCGGCCCCACCTCAAGGGAACAGGAGCACGGGCTCACCTCCGACGTCCCGCCCGGAGCCGGCCCCTTCTCGCTGACCGCCGAACCGGCCGGGGGCCTGGTGGTGGCCCTGTCCACTCCCGCGGGCGAGCTGTCGGCACTCGCCGTGGACCAGATCGTCTGCACGGCCGCCGCCACGACGTCGGACAGCCCCGCCCAGGAGGTCACCATCCTCGGCGGCGGAGCGAGCGTCGGCCCCCGGACCTGCCCGTCCTCCGTTCAGGACGCCCCGGACGGGCCGAGCCCGTCACCTTCTACCCCCTCGCCCCGCCCGAGTTGAGCCGCGACTCGTCGTCGAACCCGGCGAGCTGTAACAAGGTCTCCAGCGCCGCCTGCCGCGTCTCCTCGACCGAGCCGCCCCGCTCGCCGAAACACTCGGCCGCCACGTCGAGCAGGGCCGTGACCACCGCGGCGTCGGGATAGGGCACGTCGACCAGCACGGTGCCGTCCGCCGCCTCCTCGCCCGCCGCCGCCGGATCGAGATGCCGGCTCAGCAGCCGCCTGGCCTCCTCCGCCACAGCGACCCCCAGCACCGCGGCACGCTCGAAACGCTCAGAAGCAATCACACCGACCTCCAGTCGCACAGGTGTTCGGAACAGAAGGTAGACGACGGCACCGACAGAATCGCCTGTGCGCACGGGGATCTGGCTAGGCTCGAACGGTGGACGAGCCGATCATCAGTGTCGAGAACCTCACGGTCGTACTCGGCGGCAACCCTGTGCTGCGCGAGCTCACGCTGACCGTGTCCCCCGGTGAGATCGTCGCGGTCGTGGGCCCCAACGGCTCCGGCAAGTCGACGTTGCTCCGCACCCTCGCCGGGCTCCAGCCGGCCTCGGGCGGCGAGGTGCGCGTGTTCGGCGCGCCGCCCGTGGACGACGCGGCGTTCTGGCGCGGGGTGGCGCACCTCGGCGACGAGCCCGCCTGGTACCCGGGGCTGACGGCGGGCGAGCACCTGGAGCTGATGGCGGCCGTGCATCCGCGTCCCCGGATGGACGTCGGGACGGCGCTGGAGGAGTTCGCCCTGGTGGAGCGGGCGGACGCGGTGCCGCTCAACCTCTCCACAGGGCAGCGGCAGCGGCTCGCGCTGGCCGCCACGCTGCTCAGGCCGAGCGCGCTGCTGCTGCTCGACGAGCCGGAACGCGGCCTGGACCGCGGGTTCCGCGGGCGCCTGGCGGAGCTGCTGGCGGCGTACCGCGACGAGGGCGGCACGGTGGTCATGGCCACGCACGACTCCGGCCTGGCCGCGCACGGCCGACTGGTCTCGCCTGCCGGGATGGCGGCATGAGCTGGGGTGGCGGTGTGAGCGGAGGTGGCGGTGTGAGCGCGGGTGAGGGCGTGGATCGGGTTCAGGGCGGCGTGCGGGCCGTGCGCGGGTTCCTGCGGGAGCGGAGCCGGACGCGGTCGACGCCGATCGACCGGTACGTCACCGCCTTCTGCCTGCTGATGTTCGCCGCCGTCGCCGGTCAGCCGGTGTCGGAGGTGCTGACCGGGCTGGCCGGGCCGGCCGGAGCCGTCGAGCCGGCCCGCGTGGGGGCGGGGGTGGCGCTGCTGGCGCTCGGGCTGGCCGGGTTCCTGGCCGTCGCGCGGGCCGCCGGGCCGGTGCTGATGACGGCGCCGGACGCGTCCTGGCTGCTGCTGTCGCCGCTGGACCGGCGGCAGGTGCTCGGGCGTACCGGGCGGGCGCTGCTGATGGTCGCCGTGGCGGCGGGGCTGGTGCTCGGGCTGGGGCTGGTGGCCGCGCTGGGCGCGCCCGACCAGCTCGCCTGGCGGGTGCTCGGCGCGCTGGTGCTCGGGGTGTCGGCGAGCGTGGGGGCGATGGCGCTGGCGGTGCTGGCGCGGGCGTCCCAGTCGTGGCAGGCGTGGCTCGTCGTGGCGTTGGCCGTGCTGCTGGTGGTGGCCGTGGTGGCGGTCAGCGGCCAGGCCCGTGGGGTGCTCGCCGTCGCCTCCGCCGCTCCCCTGACCGCCGTGGCCGTGGCCGCCACGCTCGCGGCGGCGGGCTCGGCACTGCTGGCGCGGCAGGCGTGGCGGGCGTTCGGCCGGATCCCGGCTCGGGAGATCGCCGCCGCCTCCACGCGGGGCGGGCACGTCGCGGACGCGGCCACGGGGATCGATCCCGGGGCGCTCACCTGGATCGTCGAGGACAACCACTGGCGGGGCAGGAGGCTCAGGTCGCGGAGGTGGCCGGGGCTGCCGGCGGCGCTCGCGACCGCCTGGCAGGACTGGCCGGGGCTGCCGGCGGCGTTCGCGACCGCCTGGCAGGACTGGCGGCGGCTGGCGCGGCGGCCTGGACGGCTCGCGTTCACCCTGGCCACCGCCGGGCTGCCGGCCCTCCTGGCGCAGGCGGGCGGCGCGCCCGGGATGCTCGGGGCGGTCGTGCTGGCGGGCGGGCTGGCGGTGGCGGCCTCCGCCGCGACCGGGGCACGCCGCGACGCCGCCAATCCGGCCCTGGCCCGGCTCCTCGGCATCGGCCACCGACCGGCGCTGGCGGCCCGTGCGGCACTCCCCGCCCTGCTCGCGGCCCTGTGGACGTCGGCCGCCCTCGCGGGCCTCGCCCTGACGAGCGCCGCACCCTCCCAGCCCTCGGCCACGACTGCGGTCACGACCACGGCCACAGTCCCGGCTCCAGGCTCGGCTACGACCACGGTCCCGGCTGCGGCTGCGGCTGCGGCTGCGGCTGCGGAGCGGGCGACGGGCGGCGTTGCCTCTGGCGCCGACGCCCATGAGGCGGGTGCCGCAGAGCGGGGCCTGAGCCTTGCCGAGGTGGGGTTGTTCGGGGTGTTGGCGGCGCCGGCGCTGGCGGCCGGGGCGTTGCGGATGGTGCGGCGGCGGCCGGTCGATCATTCGCTGCCGGTCATCGACACGGGTGCGGGCCCGGTCCCTCTCGGTCCCGTCCTCTGGGGGGTCACCGGGATCGACCTGGCCGCCGCCGGGTGCCTGCCGGCTCTCCTCGCGCTGGCCACCGCTCCGCCGCAGCCGGGCCCGTACTTGGTGGCCCAGGCCGTGACGGGGGCGGCGGCGCTGGCGGGCTACGTGCTGCGGGCGGGCAAGGCGACGTAGACGTAGCTGGGCACGCCCCCGTACGGGATCGCGCGGTCCCTGCGCATGCCCGCGCGTTCGGCCACCCGGAGCGAGCGCGCGTTGACGTCGCGGATGACCGCGACGACCGTCCCGAGCGGGCCGCCGACGCGCAGCGCCGCTCGGGCCAGCTCGACGGCGTACCCGTGGCCCCAGGCCATCGGATGGAATCGGTAGTAGAGGTTGAGCACTTCGGCGCCGTCCACCACGGCGTGGCGGAGGCCGCCGACACCGATGAGGTCCGGCGACTCGAGCGGCCGGGCGGCCCAGTAGCCGAGGCCGCGCTCGTCCCAGTCGGACAGCCACAGATCCAGCATCGCGCGGCTGGACTCCAGGTCCGGGGACGGACCTGCCGGGTTGTACACGCTCGTACGCGGATCGGAGTGAAGCTCGTGCACGGCCTCCAGGTCGTCGGCCGTGACGCGAGATAGGAGCATTCGCGCCGTTTGCACCACTTCCATAGTCTCAGCGTAGCCCCTACCATCGAAAAGCAATCGATACCGATCGAAAGGCGATCGATGGACGTTCCGAAGATCCAGAACGCGCTGCGGACCATCGCGCGCGGCCTGGAGGAGCTGGCCGGGGCGCTCGGCGACGAACAGGAGGCCGGCGAGGACGAGCGCACCGCGCGGGTCATCCGCGAGTGGGGCCGGCGCGGGCTCACGCAGAAGGAGGCGTCCGCGCTGTTCCAGCGGCACGGGTTCGCCCCGCAGACCACGGGGGGCTGGGCGCGCGGCGAGTGGGTGGAGCTCGGCGACGACGGCCTGCGCTACCTCACCGCGAAGTCGCACACGTGGCTGGAGGAACGGGCATGACCTTCTCCGTCCGCGTCGCGGTACGCGGCTACGAGCTCGACACGCAGGGCCATCTCAACAACGTCGTCTACCACCAGTACGGCGACCACGCCCGCTGGGAGTGCCTGCGCGCCGCGGGCATCGAGATCCGCGAGATGCTCGCCGCCGGCGTCGGCCCGGTCACCCTGGAGAACACCATCCGCTTCCGCCGCGAGCTGCGCGGCGGCGACGAGGTGGACGTGACGTGCGCGTTCGAGTGGGGCGAGGGGAAGACGTTCCGCATCAGGCAGGAGTTCCTGCGGGTGCGGGACAGCGCCCTGGCCGCCGAGCTGACCGGCGTCGGCGGCCTCATGGACCTGCGCGAGCGCCGCCTGCTCGACGAGCCGGGTGCGCGCTGGCGGGCCCTCGCCCGCGCGCCCGAGGTGCTGAACCTCTGAGCGGGCCCGCCGGCGGGAGGCTACTTCTTCGGCTTGTCGGAGCTGGACTCGGTGGACAGCGCGGCGACGAAGGCCTCCTGCGGCACCTCGACGCGGCCGACCATCTTCATCCGCTTCTTGCCTTCCTTCTGCTTCTCCAGCAGCTTGCGCTTACGGGAGATGTCACCGCCGTAGCACTTGGCGAGGACGTCCTTGCGGATGGCGCGGATGTTCTCGCGGGCGATGACCCGGGCGCCGATGGCGGCCTGGATCGGCACCTCGAACTGCTGCCTCGGGATCAGCTCGCGCAGCTTCTTGGCCATGTCGACGCCGTAGGTGTAGGCCTTGTCCTTGTGGACGATCGCGCTGAAGGCGTCGACCGGCTCGCCCTGGAGCAGGATGTCCACCTTGACGAGGTCGGCCTCCTGCTCACCGGCCGGCTCGTAGTCGAGCGAGGCGTAGCCGCGGGTGCGGGACTTGAGCTGGTCGAAGAAGTCGAAGATGATCTCGCCGAGGGGCAGCGTGTAGCGGATCTCGACGCGGTCCTCCGACAGGTAGTCCATGCCGAGGAGCTGGCCGCGCCGCCCCTGGCAGATCTCCATGATCGCGCCGATGAACTCGGACGGCGCCAGGATCGTGGACTTGGTGACCGGCTCGTGGACGGTCGCGATCTTGCCGCCGGCCGGGAACTCCGACGGGTTGGTGACGGTGAACTCCTTGCCGTCCTCCATGACGACCCGGTAGATCACGTTGGGCGCGGTGGAGATGAGCGACAGGCCGAACTCGCGCTCCAGCCGCTCGCGCACGATCTCCATGTGGAGCAGCCCGAGGAAGCCGACGCGGAAGCCGAACCCGAGCGCGGCGGAGGTCTCCGGCTCGTAGACCAGCGCGGCGTCGTTGAGCTGGAGCTTGTCGAGCGCCTCGCGCAGCTCGGGGTATTCGTCGCCGTCGATCGGATAGAGGCCGGAGAACACCATCGGCTTCGGGTGCTCGTAGCCGGCCAGCATGGCGCGGGCGGGCTTGCCGGCGGAGGTGACGGTGTCGCCGACCCGCGACTGACGGACGTCCTTGACGCCGGTGATGAGGTAGCCCACCTCGCCGACGCCGAGGCCGAGGTCGGCGGGCTTGGGCTCGGGCGAGATGACGCCGATCTCCAGCGTCTCGTGGGTGGCGCTGGTCGACATCATGAGGATGCGCTCGCGCTTGCCCAGGTGGCCGTCCACGACCCGGACGTAGGTGACCACGCCGCGGTAGGTGTCGTAGACGGAGTCGAAGATGAGCGCCCGCGCGGCGGCGTCGGCGTCGCCGACGGGCGCGGGGATGGTCTGCACCACGTGGTCGAGCAGCTCGCGCACGCCCTCGCCGGTCTTGCCCGAGACCCTGAGCACGTCGGACGGGTCGCAGCCGATGAGCCCGGCCAGCTCCTCGGCGAACTTCTCCGGCTGCGCGGCGGGCAGGTCGATCTTGTTGAGCACCGGGATGATGTTCAGGTCGGCGTTCATGGCCAGGTAGAGGTTGGCCAGCGTCTGCGCCTCGATGCCCTGGGCCGCGTCGACCAGCAGGATCGCGCCCTCGCACGCCTGGAGCGACCGGGAGACCTCGTAGGTGAAGTCGACGTGACCCGGCGTGTCGATCATGTTGAGCACGTGGCCGTCCCACGGCAGGCGGACCGCCTGCGACTTGATGGTGATGCCGCGCTCGCGCTCGATGTCCATCCGGTCGAGGTATTGGGCGCGCATGGAGCGGTCGTCGACCACCCCGGTGATCTGCAGCATCCGGTCGGCAAGGGTCGACTTGCCATGGTCGATGTGCGCGATGATGCAGAAGTTGCGGATCAACGCGGGGTCGGTCTGGCCAGGCTGAGTGCGCACCGAAGTCCGTTTCGACAGGGTTGAGGTCAAGCAGTCTTCCATGGTGACATGCCCGGATGATTACCCGGACCGTCATCCGCCGCGGCCTGCGCCTGCTCGCGCTGGCCTTGGTCGTCGTGGTCGCGCCGGCCGGCCTGCTCGCCGCCGCGCTCCGCGTCCAGTTTACCGGTGCCCCGGCCGCGTGGGCGAAGAGCACGGGAGACGACGCCCTGTGGCTGGGACACATGTGGGTGGACGGCCGGCGCGGGGAGGCGGACGTCGAGCGGCTGGCGCGGCGGCTGGGCGCGACGGGGATCAAGGACGTGTACGTCCATTCCGGACCTTTCGCTGAGGACGGCCGCCTCGATCCCGCCAAGTACCCTAACGCCCGAAATTTCGTCCAGTGGATGCATAAGTATCTGCCGAACGTCCGCGTCTCCGCCTGGCTCGGCCAATCCGTCGAGAACGCCCTCGACCTCGACGACCCCACGTCCCGCGACAACGTCCTGGCCGGCGTGGCCGCCGTCATGAAGCAGGGCTACGACGGCGTCCACTACAACTTCGAGCCCGTCGGCGACGGCGACACCGAGTTCCTCGACCTGCTCGACCGCACCCGGCGGCACACCGGGCTGCTGTCCACGTCGGTGCCCCAGATCGAGCCGTACCCCGGTCTGCGCCTGACCGCGCGGGCCGTGCTCGGCCACGACAAGTACTGGTCTCCGGGGTTCTTCCAGCAGGTCGCGGCCCGCGTGGACCAGGTCGCCGTCATGACGTACGACTCCGGCACCCCCGCGCGGTCCCTCTACGGCGGGCATGTCGCCCGCCAGGCGGAACTGGCCCTGGACCTGACGCCGGCGGGCACGCACCTGCTCATCGGCGCGCCCGCCTACCACGACCATGGCCTGCCCTGGCTGGACGCGGCCGAGAGCGTCGCCGCCGCCGCCGAGGGCGCCCGCCTGGCGCTGACCGGGCACGGCCCGCGCGAACGCTTCGGCCTGGCCCTGTACGTGGACTTCGCCGCCACGGAGGAGGACTGGCGGGAGTACATGACCGGCTGGATGGCCGTACACTCGTAGCAGCCCGTTCGCCCAGGCTGTTGATTTGAGGAGCCGCCTGGGTTATTGGTAATCTGTTCAACTGCGTGTGTGGCGCGCCCTCTCTCGAGCCCGCGCGCCCCATCCATCACTCAGACTTTCACCGAGGCTTCTTCGTGGCGAACATCAAGTCCCAGATCAAGCGCAACAAGCAGAACGAGAAGGCTCGTCTGCGCAACAAGGCGGTCAAGTCCTCTCTGAAGACGGCCGTCCGCAAGTTCCGCGAGGCCGCCGAGCAGGGCGACGTGGAGCAGGCCGCCGCGCTGCAGCGGGTGGCCGCCCGCCAGCTCGACAAGGCCGTCAGCAAGGGCGTCATCCACAAGAACCAGGCCGCCAACCGCAAGTCGGCCATCGCCAGGCAGGCCGCCGCTCTGGCCGCCAAGTAAGGCCACCCAAGGCCCGGCACACCGGGCCTGTCCGGACGCCGCTCCCATAGGGGGCGGCGTTCTCGTTTTCTCCATGGTTTCGTCACGGTTTCGATATCACACGGCCGTATCGGGTGAGTCACCGTTCCTGAGATCACCTTGATTGCGTCCTGGCCCCTCCCCGAAGGTGCACTCAACGGACAAGAGGGGGATCGGATGCGGGGGCCGCTGGTCGTCAAGCGCGCGTTCAGCGAGCCGCTGCTCCTGCTGGCCGCGTTCGGGGCGATCCTGCTGGCCACCACCACGCTGGTGGCGCTGACGATGTACGCCTCCTCCATCGCCGACGCGGGCGTCCGCCGGACGATGGAGACCGCCTCGTTCCGCCAGACCGCCGCCGTCATCAGCGCCCCCGTCACCGGGGAGACCTTCCCCACCTACGACCGCGCGGTCCGCGACGAGCTCACCCGCGCCTACGGCGCCGCCCCGGCGATCGGCACCAGCTTCCGCTCCGACTCCTACGTCATGCCGGGCCAGGACGGCGAGCCGCAGCCCGAGCTGATCAGGTTCGGCAGCTACGACGGGCTCGACCGGCACGCGAGGCTCGTCTCGGGAAGCTGGCCGCGTCCCGGCGGCCCGGCCGTCGAGGCGGCCCTCTCGCTGCCCGCCGCCTCGGCCGCCGGCTTCGAGGTCGGCCGCGAGTTCACCACCAAGGGCCGGCTCGACCCGCGCCCGGTCACCGTGCGGGTGGTCGGCGTCTTCCAGCTCACTGACCCCGCGGGCGAGCGCTGGGCGAACGAGCCGCTGCTCACCCGGGGCGTCGAGCGCGGCGACTTCACCACGTACGGCCCGCTGATGATCCCCCGCGAGACCTTCCTCGACCGTTTCGCCACGAGCGTCAACGCCACCTGGACCGCCGAGCCCGACCTCGGCGCGCTCACGCCGGAGCGGCTGCGCCCGCTGGCGGACGCGCTCGGCCAGGTCGGCGAGCGGCTCAAGGAGGGCGGCTGCCCGAGCTGCGTGGCGTCGGGACGGCTGCCCGAGATCCTCACCCAGCTCGACACGGCGTCCCTGGTGGCGCGCTCGACGATGCTGATCCCGGTGCTGCAGCTGCTGTTGCTGGCGGCGTACGCGCTGATGCTCACGGCCCGGCTGCTGGCCGAGCACCGGCGCATGGAGGTGGCGCTGCTGCGCTCGCGCGGCGCGGGCACCGGCCGGCTGGCCGCGCTGGCCGGTGGCGAGGCGCTGCTGGTGGCGCTGCCGTGCGCGGTCGTCGCGCCGTTCCTCGGGCCGCCGCTGCTGGCGCTGGTCGGCGAGCTGCCGTGGATCAGGTCCACGGGCGTCCGGCTCGCGCCGTCGGCCGATCTGGGCACGTTCCTGGTCTCCTCGGCGGTGGCGCTGGCCGCGGCCGTGCTGCTGGCGCTGCCGGCGCTGGCAGGAGCGCGGCGCACGTACGTGGAGGAGCAGTCGGCGCGCGGGCGCGGCGGCGGGCGTGGGCTGGTCGAGCGGGCGGGCGCGGACCTCGCGCTGCTGGTGGTGGCCGGTCTCGCGATCTGGCAGCTCCGCCGCTACGGCGCGCCGGTCACCACGACCGCGGGCGGCGGGCTCGGCATCGACCCGCTGATCATCTCCGGGCCCGCGCTGGCCCTGCTCACCGGCGGCATGCTGGGCCTGCGGCTGGTGCCGCGGGTGTCGCGGCTCGCGGCCCGGCTCACCTCGCGGCGGCGGACGCTGGCCCCCGCGCTGGGAGCCTGGCAGGTGAGCAGGCGGCCGCTCACGTACGCGGGGCCCGCGCTGCTGCTCACCATGGCGATCGCCATCGGCGTGGTCTCGCTGGCCACCGCGGCGACCTGGCGGACCTCCCAGCTCGACCAAGCCCGCCACCAGGCGGGGGCGGACCTGCGGCTGTCCGGGCCGCCGGACGGGCCGGAGCTGGGCGCGCTCGGGCGCGGCACGGCGTTCGCGGCACTGCCCGGCGTCACCGCCCACTCCCCCGCCTTCCGCGGGCAGAGCGAGGTCAGCGGCGAGAGCGCGCTGCTGCTCGGCCTCGACGCGGCCCGGCTCGGCGAGCTGTTCCACCTGCGGGCCGACCTGTCCGAGCAGAGCGTGGCCCGGTTGTCCCGCGCCCTCGCCGGGCAGCGGGCGGGCGGGCTGGCGCTGCCCGGCGAGCCCGCCACGCTGACCGTGCGGGCCGAGGCGGACGCCGCGCTGCCGGCCAGGCTGGTGCTCTCCGACGCGCTCGGCGTGTGGCGGGACCTGCCGCTCGGCCCGCTGCGCGCCGGCGGCAACCAGGTGGAGCTCGACCTGCGCGAGCTGGCCGGGCGGTCAGGGAAGATCAGCTACCCGCTGACGCTGCGCGGCCTGATCGCGGGCGCGTCCCGCGAGGAGGCCACGGTGAAGGTGACCGGGATCAGCGCGGACGGCCGCGAGGTGCCCGCCGCCGCGCTGTCGGTGGCCGCGACCGACCGGCCGGCCGCCGCGGCCTACGGCCCGGGCGCCGCGCCGGGGCCGCTGCCGGTGGTGCTCACCGCCGACCTCGCCGCCTCGCTCAAGCTGGACGTCGGGCAGACCGGGCCGGCCAGCATCGACCGGCGGGTGCTCCAGGTCACGGTGGTGGGCGTGGTGGACAGCATGCCGACGGCCGCGGCCGGGCAGAAGGCGCTGCTGGCCGACTGGGGGACGTTGCAGGCGTACGAGCTGGGCGCGGCGCAGCCGCCGAGACCGGCCACCGAGTGGTGGCTGGCCGCCGCCGACCCCGCGCCCGCCCGCGCTGTGCTGCGCGAGCAGCCCGGCTGGGACGTCAGCGTCGTCGACGAGCGCGAGCTCGCGGCGCGGCTGCGCGACGACCCGCTCGCGAGCGGGCTGCAGGGGGCGCTGATGCTGGGCTTCGGCGCGGCCCTCGTGTTCGCCGCGCTCGGCTTCCTGGTGAACGCGGCCGTCGCGGCGCGCGAGCGGAGGGCCGAGTTCGCCGTGTTGCGGGCGCTCGGCACCAGCTCGCGGCAGATGTTCGGGCTGCTGGCCGTGGAGCAGGCGTTCGTCGTCGGGCTGTCGCTGGCCGCCGGCACGGGGCTCGCCGTGGCCGTCGGAGCGCTGGTGGTGCCGCACATCGTGCTGACCGGGCAGGCCTCGGCCGTCACGCCCGGCGTGCTGCTGGAGATCCCGTGGGGCGCCACGGGCCTGATGCTGGCGCTGGTGGCGGCGGTGCTGTTCGCCATCGTCGCCGGGCTGGCGCGGCGCCTGCGGCGCGGGCAGATCCTGGAGGACCGGTGAGGATCCCGCTGCTGGCCCGGGCGCACGCGGGCGCGCTCGTCGTGCTCTTCGTGCTGACCGCGCTCGCCTGCCTGCTGGTGTCGGGGCTGCCCCGGGCCACGCAGGCGGCCTTCGACCGGGCGCTGCAACGCGCGCTGACCACCGCGCCCGCGGTGCGTACGGACCTGACGGTGGCGGGCGAGTCCCGCTCGCCCCGCGAGGACCTGCACGAGCCCGCCGCGTTCGCCGAGCGCGAGCGGCGCTGGCGGGCGCTGCTGCCCGCCGCGCTGCGGCCCCTGGTCGCCCCCGCCGGGCACATGAGCGCCAAGACCAGCCTCACGCCCGTCACCGGGACCGGCGGGAACACCTACATCAACCTGGGCTGGCTGTCCGACGCCGACCGGCGGGTGGACTGGGTGGCGGGCCGCGCGCCCGGCGCGCCCTCCACCACGCGCTTCCAGGGGAAGCCGATCCCCCTGTTCGAGGTGGGCGTCGTCGAAGAGGCCCTGGATCAGATGAACCTGCGCGTCGGCGACACCCGCACGCTCGGCGAGAGCGACTACGCCGCCGTGCGGATCGTCGGCGTCTTCCGCGCCAAGGACCCCGCCGACCGCTACTGGACCCACAACACCGACATCCTGCACGTCACGAAGCTGCAGCCGCCCGGCAAGCTGGACTTCGAGTTCCACACCACGACCCTCATCTCGGACGCCGCGCTCACCGCGCTGAGCGGCGAGTCCCGCAACCTGACCTACCGCTGGGTGCTGCCGCTGAACGGGCGGACCGCGAGCGCGCTCGCCGTGCCCGGCATCGAGGCGGGCGTCACCGAGTTCGAACGCGTGCTGAGCCTCCAGGCCACGGCGTCCACCCCCTACCGGCTGGAGACCGGGCTGCCCAAGACGCTCGGCGACTTCACGGCGGCGCTGGCCACCGCGCAGACCGTCATGTACCTGGTGCTCGCCGGGCTGCTCGCGGTCGCGCTCGGCGTGATCGTGCTCGGCGTGCGGCTGCTCACCGACCGTCTGGACCGGGCGCTCGCGCTCGCCCGCGCCCGTGGCGGCTCGCTGCGGCAGGTGGCGGGAACGGGCGCGGCGCTCACCGCGACGGCGGTCGTCCCCGCCGCGCTCGCCGGGTACGCCCTCGCCTTCCTCGTCCCCGGCCCCGTGCTGCCGCTCGCGCATCTCGGACCGGCGTTCGTGCTGGTCGCGGGCGTGGGATTCGGGGCGGCGCGGGTGGCGCTCGCCCACCGGACGCCGCTGCACGAGCGGCGCGACGACGTGGCGGCCGCCCGGCCCTCCGCGCGGCGGATCACGGTGGAGGCGCTGGTCGTGGTGCTCGCGCTGGCGGGGGCGTACCTGCTGCGGGCGCGCGGGCTGTCGGCGGAGGCAGGGCTGGACCCGTTCCTGCTGCTGGTGCCGATCGCGCTGACGCTGGCGGCGGCGCTGGTCACGGTGCGGTGCTACCCGTACCCGCTGCGGCTGCTCGTCCGGCTCGCCGCGCGCGGGAGGTCGGCGGTGCCGTTCCTGGGGCTGACCCGGGCGGCGCGGGCCCGCGCGGCCGGCGGGCTGCCGGTGCTGATCCTGCTGCCCGCGCTCGCCGTGTCGGTGTTCGCGGCGGTGATCTCGGACGGCATCACCGGGACCCAGCGGCTGGCGTCCTGGCAGCAGGTGGGCGCGCCCATCACGATCACCTCGACGATCGAGATCCCGGCCGCGACGATCGACCGGATCCGCGCGACGCCGGGCGTCGAACAGGTCGTGACCGCCCAGACCGCGCGGGTGCAGCTCGGCTACTCCAGCGAGCGCGCCGAAGCCATCGCCGTGGACGTCGCCCAGTGGCGGCGGCTGCTCGCCGGCGCGCCCATCGGCCTGCCCGAGCTGCCCGCGGGACCGTCCGCGCTGGTCTCGCCCGAGCTGCGGGACCGCGGGACGCTCGACGTCGGCTGGCAGACGCGGATCAAGGCCAAGGTGGCGGGCGCGATCGACGCGGTGCCCGGCTTCGCGTCCAGCGGGAAGTTCGTCGTCCTGCCGCTGAACGTGCTGACCCGGCCGGCCGTCAACCTGCTGCTGATCAAGGGCGACGTCGCGCCGGCCGAGCTGGCCCGGCTGGTCCCGTCGGCCACCGTCGCGTCCCGGGCGGAGGCGCTGGCCGCCATCCAGGACGATCCGCTCACCGGCGCGGTCCTGACGACGCTGGTCGTGGTGACCGGGGCGCTGGCGCTCTACGCGCTCCTGGCGGTGATCCTGTCGCTGGTCGTGGGGGCCGCCGACCGGGCGAGGGCGGTGGCGTTCCTGCGTACGCTCGGGCTCTCGGACCGGCAGGCTCAGCGGCTCACCATGCTGGAGGTGCTGCCGATGGTGCTGGTGACGGCGCTCGTCGGGTTCGGGCTGGGGCTGGCGCTGCCGGCCGCGCTCGGCCCCGGCGTCGACCTGTCCGCGTACGCCGGGGACCTGCCCGTCGGCGGCTACTCCCCCGACCTGCTCACGCCGGGCGCGCTGGCGGCCGGGCTGGCCCTGGTCGCGGTGCTCGGCGCGTACGCGCACACCGCGCTCGACCGGCGGCGCGGCCTCGGCGCCGCGCTGCGCGCCGGAGACCTCTCATGAACGTGCCCCCGTCCCCCGCAGGAGGAGTCGCGATGAATCCCACCCTGTCCGAGCTGGAGGCCAAGGCCACGCGCGGGAAGGCGGTCTTCGGCGGCGACGCGCACATCGTCTGCGACAACCTCGTCCGCATCTACAAGACCGAAGGCGTCGAGGTCGTCGCGTTGCAGGGCCTCGACCTGGTGATCGACGAGGGCGAGCTGGTCGCCATCGTCGGCGCGTCGGGATCGGGCAAGTCGACGCTGCTCAACGTGCTGTCCGGGCTCGACGTCCCGACCGCCGGGGTGGCCCGGGTGGCGGGCATGGACCTGCTGTCCATGACGCCCAAGGACCGGCTGCGCTACCGGCGGTCGGTGGTCGGGTTCATCTGGCAGCAGACGGCCCGCAACCTGCTGCCCTATCTGAACGCCCGGGAGAACGTCGAGCTGCCGATGAAGCTCGCCGGAGTGCCGCGCAAGGACCGCGTCCGGGCCATGGAGCTGCTGGAGCTGCTCGGCGTGGCCTCCTGCGCCGGCCGCAGGATCCCCGAGATGTCCGGCGGCGAGCAGCAGCGGGTGGCCATCGCCGTCGCCCTGGCCAACTCCCCGCAGCTCATCCTCGCCGACGAGCCGACCGGCGAGCTCGACAGCGAGACCTCGGAGCAGGTGTTCGAGGCGCTGCGCACCGCGAACCGGCAGCTCGGCGTGACCGTCGTCATCGTCACCCACGACCCGATGGTGGCCGGGCAGGTGGACCGCACGATCGGCATCCGCGACGGGCGTACCAGCAGTGAGACGCTGCGCCGCGAGGGCGCCGAGGGCGAGATCGTCGCCGAGGAGTACGCCGTGCTCGACCGCGTGGGCCGGCTGCAGCTCCCCCGCGACTTCATGAACGCGCTGAACATGGAGCGCCGGGTGCGGCTCGAACTGGAGAGCGACCACATCGGCGTGTGGCCCGCACGGGAGGAGCCCTCGGATGAGCGATGAACCGTTGGTCGTGGTGGAAGGGCTGCGCAAGGTCTACCGCAGCGGCCCCAAGGAGGTCGTGGCGCTGCGGGAGGTGTCGTTCGTGGTGCGCCCGGGGGAGCTGGTCGCCGTACGCGGGCGCTCCGGCTCCGGCAAGACGACCCTGCTCAACCAGATCGGCGGCCTGGACCGGCCGGACGCGGGCCGGGTGCTGGTGTCCGGCCAGGATGTCACGTCGATGTCCGAGGACGCGCTGCTGGAGCTGCGCCGGGACGTGGTCGGGTTCGTGTTCCAGTCGTTCGGGCTGATCCCCGTCCTGTCGGCGGCGGAGAACGTCGGGGTGCCGATGCGGCTGGCCCGGATGCCCGTCGAGGAGCGCGAGGCCCGCGTCCGGATGCTGCTCGCCCTGGTGGGGCTGGAGCAGCACGCCAACCAGCGGCCGTTCGAGCTGTCCGGCGGCCAGCGGCAGCGGGTGGCGATCGCCCGGTCCCTGGCGAACCGGCCCCGCCTTCTCGTGGCCGACGAGCCGACGGGGCAGCTCGACTCGCAGACGGGGCGGCAGATCATGGAGCTGCTGCGGGCGCTCGTCCGCAGCGAGGGCGTCACGGCGCTGGTCGCCACGCACGATCCCAGCCTGATCACGCTCGCCGACCGCGTCCTGGAGATCAGCGACGGCGTCGTCCACGAGGCCGATCTGGCCGCACCGGCCGGTTGATCGGGGCTTACGTCCGAAAGTTCACGGCTCGTCTACTCTTTACATAGGGTTCTGGTGGTTTGCCGGTTTACGCTCGCCGACATGCATGCAAAGCCCCGGGTCCCGGCGATCCTCTTAGCGGCCGGCGCCCTCGCCGCCACGTTCGCCGCCCTGCCCGCGACCTCCGCGTCCGCGGCTCCCGCGAACGTGGTCATCAGCCAGGTCTACGGCGGAGGCGGCAACTCCGGCGCCCCCTTCACCAACGACTACGTGGAGCTGTTCAACCGGAGCGACGCCCCCGTACCGCTGGACGGCTGGTCGGTCCAGTACACCAGCGCCACCGGCACCGGGAACTTCGCCGCCAACACGGCCGCGCTCTCCGGCACCCTCGCCCCCGGCCGGTACCACCTGGTGCAGCTCGCGGCGGGCAGCACCCCGAGCGGCACGCTCCCCCAGCCCGACGGCACCGGCTCGATCAACATGAGCGGCAGCGCCGGCAAGGTCGCGCTGGTCCGCTCCGCCGCCGGCCTGGCCTGCAACGGCTCCTCGGCGCCCTGCTCGGAGGAGCAGCTCACGCTGCTCGCCGACCTCGTCGGCTACGGCAGCGCCAACTTCTCCGAAGGCGCCCCGGCCCCCGCGCTCACCAACGCGACCGCCGCCTTCCGCAGGAGCGGCGGATGCGCCGACACCGACGACAACGGCTCCGACTTCGAGGCCGCGGCCCCGGCGCCGCGCAACTCCGCCACCGCCCCGGCCCCCTGCGGCGCCGACCCGTCCCCTTCCCCCACTCCCACGGCCACCCCGACGGCCACCCCCACGGTGACGCCCACGGTGACGCCCACGGTGACGCCCACTCCCCCTGACACCTGCGACACCCCGGCCACGCACACGGTCTCCCAGGTGCAGGGCAGCGGCGAGACCAGCCCCCTCGCCGGGCAGAACGTCCGGGTGGAAGGCGTCGTCACCGGCTCCTTCCAGGGCTCCGGCGGCCTCGGCGGCTTCACCCTGCAGTCCCTCACCCCGGACGCCGACCCGGCGACCTCCGAGGGCCTGTTCGCCTTCACGTCCACGCCCGTCAAGGCCGGCGACCGGGTGCTCGTCTCCGGCAAGGCCGTCGAGTTCAACGGCCTCACCGAGCTCTCGCCCGTCACCTCCGTGAACGTCTGCGGCGCCGGCACCGTCAAGCCCCTCAAGGTGAAGCTGCCGCTCCACAAGGACGTCACCTTCGAACGGTACGAAAACATGCTCGTGACCTTCCCCGACGACCTCGCCGCCTCCGAGATCTACAACCTCGGCCGGTTCGGCGAGATCACCCTCGCCGAGGACGAACGGCTGTGGCAGCCGACCGACCGCAAGGGCGTGGACCCCGAGAAGGACGCGCGGCGCACGATCCTGCTGGACGACGGCTCCAACGCGCAGAACCCGGCGACGTTGCCGTACCACACCGAGGGCGCGGCGAGCGTGCGGCTCGGCGACGAGGTCGAGGACCTGACCGGCGTCATCACCTACGGCTTCGGCGTCTACCGCGTCCAGCCGACCCGGCCCGTCGTCTTCACCGCCGAGAACCCGCGTCCCGCCCGCCCCGAGAAGGTCGGCGGCGACGTACGGGTGGCCAGCCTCAACACCCTCAACTGGTTCACCACGCTCGGCTCCCGAGGCGCGACCAACGCCGCCGAGCGGGACCGCCAGCTCGCCAAGCTGGTCGCCGCCATCACCACGCTCGACCCGGACGTGGCCGGCCTGATGGAGGTCGAGCGCAACGGCGACGTGGCGCTCAACGCCCTGGTCGACGCCCTCAACGCCAAGGCCGGCGCGGGCACGTACAAGGGCATCTCCCACCCGAACCCGGGCACCGACCTCATCCAGACCGCGCTGATCTACAAGCCGGGCAAGGTGACCCCGATCGGCCCGGCGCGCTCCTCGGCCGACCCGATCTTCAACCGGCCGCCGCTGGCGCAGACCTTCGGGGCGGCCGACGGCAAGGGCAAGACGTTCACCGTGCTGGTGAACCACTTCAAGTCCAAGGGCTGCACCGACGGCGACGAGACCGCCAGCGGCGACGACGCCGACCAGGGCGACGGGCAGAGCTGCTACAACGCCAAGCGCGTCAAGCAGGCGAAGGCGGTGCTGGCCCTGATCGACGGCCTGCAACTGCCGAACGCGCTCGTCCTCGGCGACCTCAACGCCTACGGCGAGGAGGACCCGATCCACGTCCTCGAGGACGCCGGGCTCACCAGCCTGAGCAAGAAGCACGTCAAGAAGGACGACCGCTACAGCTACGTCTTCGAGGGCCTGTCCGGCGAGCTCGACCACGTGATGGCCGACAAGGGGGCGCGCAAGCTGGTGACCGGCGCCACGATCTGGCACATCAACGCCGACGAGGGCCGGTTCATGGACTACAACACCGAGTTCAACCCGCCCTACCTGTACGCCCCCGACCCGTTCCGCTCCTCCGACCACGACCCGCTCCTGGTGGGCCTACGCCTCTGACCAGAGGACCGGATTCCCACCCCTTTGCGCCGGCTACCCCCGTCGGCGCAAAGGGGCTCCCCCCGCCGCAGAAACAGAAGCAGACGCAGACGCAGACGCAGACGCAGACGCAGACGCAGACGCAGCGACGATCATCTGCCGGCGTGGATGGCCACAATCACCTGCCGGTGCGGCTCGCCACAATCACCTGCACCGTGTGCTCCAGCGCGTACGCCGGATCCGCTCCCCCGCCCTTCACCTGCTCATCCGCGTCGGCCACCGCCTGAATGGCCCTCGACAACCCTTCCGGCCCCCACCCGTTGAGCTGCCGCTTGACCCGGTCCACCTTCCACGGCGGCATGCCGAGCTGACCGGCGAGCTGCGCCCCCCGGGCGTTGCGCGGCGCCCCGGCGACCTTGGCCAGCGAACGCAGCCCGTTCGCCAGCGCGCTCACCAGCAGCACCGGCGCCACTCCGGTGCCGAGCGCCCACCGAAGCTGCTCCAGCGCCTCCGCCAGCCGCCCCTCGATGGCCGAGTCGGCCACGTTGAACCCGCTGACCTCCGCCCGCCCCTTGTGGTAGCGCGCCACGGACGCGATGCCGATCGTCCTGTCGTCCGTGTCGAACGCCAACTGGCTGCACGCGGCCGCCAGCTCCCGCAGGTCGTTGCCCACCGCGTCGAGCAGCGCCTGCGCCGCGTCCGGAGCGATCCCGCGCCCGGCCCGCTTGAACTCCCCCTTGATGAAGTCGAGCCGCTCACCCGCCTTGGTGACCTTGCTGACCGTGATCACCGCCGCCTTGGCCTTCTTGACCCCGTCGACCAGCGCCTTCCCCTTGACCCCGCCGGGGTGGGCCAGCACGAGCACGGTGTCGTCGGACGGCTGCTTGGCGTACGTCACGATCTCCGTGATCACGTCCTTGGGCAGATCCTGCGCGTTCCGGATCACCACCACCGACCGATCGCCGAACAACGACGGCGAGGTCAGTTGGGTCAGCTCCCCCGTCGTCACCTTGCCGCCGACGAGGTCGTGCACCTCGACACCAGGATCGACGGCCCGAGCCGCCGCGACGACGCCACTCACCTCCCGCTCGGCCAGCAGTTCCTCATCGCCGAGGACCAGGGTCACAGGTGCTGGATCGGTTGACGCCATGCCTGGCAGCATGCCATGCACCACCGGCAACCGGGTACTCGAACCTCACACCCAGCGCCTGGACGCACGCCGCACGGGTGAAGGCGGGTCAGAAGCCACGCCGTCTGCGCAAGGCGTGACCGCGCCTCAACTCCTCCCCAGGCGGCCTTCCTCCATGGTCACCTGGGCGCGGATCGTACACCTCCGACGCCCTGGGATCGCCGCGCGCCACGACCGCCAGGCCGCCGTCGCGCTCCACCACGGCGAGGTCGCCCGATCGGTCGGTCCGGTAGGGCGTGGCGCCGATGCGCCGCAGCAGGGCGAGCGTGGACGGCGCGGGGTGGCCGTAGTCGTTGTCGGCTCCCACGCTGATCAGCGCCGCCCGTGCCCCCAGCGAGGCGAGGAAGTCCGGTGACTGACGATTGGACCCGTGGTGGGGCGTCTTGAGGATGTCGGCCCGGAGGGGATGCCGGCGTAACAGCTCGTCCTGGGCCTCGGTCTCCAGATCGCCGCCGAAGAGCATCGACCCCGCCCGCCAGCGCACCCACAGCACCACGCTCGCGTTGTTGATCGTGCTTCCCTCCCCCTGGCCGTGCATCGGGCCTCCGCCGGCCTCGGGAGCGACGACGCTCACCTCCGACGGCCCGAACCGCCAGGTGGTTCCCGGCGCCGCCGCCCATTCGGGGATGCGGCGGCGCGCCAGGTCGGCCGAGATGCGGGCGCTCGCCTGCGGATTCGTACGCCGGGAGCTGATGACCACCGCGCCCACTCGCCGATTCCTCAAGGCCCCTGGCAGGCCGTCGACATGATCGGCATGCGGATGCGTGAGCACGAGCAGCGGTATGTCGTTGATCCTGGCTATTCGCAGGCATTTGTCCATGACGATCGGATCCGGGCCGGTGTCCACCACCACGCCCTGCCCGGCTCCGGCCGCGACGATCATGCCGTCGCCCTGGCCCACGTCGCACATGATCATGAGCCATCGGTCCGGCGGCCATGACCCCACGAGCGGGCGCGCGACCAGCACCGCCACCAGCGCCGCCCCCGCCACCGTCAACGCCGCCACCCGCCAGGCCCGACGGCGAAGGACGATCACCACCACGGCCGCCGTGACAGCCAGCAGTCCGAGCCCCGCGAGCCCGCTCGGCCACGGCACCGTGGCGAGCGGCAGGTCGACCGCCCAACCGGCGACCGTGATGATCCAGCCGACGGCGTACCCGGCCGGGACGACCAGCAGCGCGCCGACGTCCGGCCAGAGCGGCGCGACGAGCGCCGCCCCGAACCCCAGCAACGTCGCCGGCGCCACGGCCGGGGCGACGAGCAGGTTCGCGAGCAACGCCACGGGCGTCACCTGACCCGACATCAGCACGAGGACAGGCGTCACGGCCACCTGCGCCGCCGCCGGCACGGCCACCGCCTCCGCCAGCCAGCGCGGCAGCAGAAGACGGCGGCCCCGTGGTCGCGAGCCTTCCGGAGGACGGCGCTCGCCGTCGCCCTCCTTGTTCGTGGTGGTCCGTGACCAGCGGTCGCGCCAGCGTGGCGCGAGGAGCAGGATCCCGGCGGTGGCCGCCACCGACAGGGCGAAGCCGTAGGAGCGGGCCAGTTCGGGAGCGAACAGCGTCAGCAGCAGAACGGTCGCCGAGAGCGCCGCGAACCCGTCCTTGGCGCGGCCCGTGGCGAGGGCGACGCAGGCGGCCAGACCCATGAGGAGCGCTCGCAGGACGCTCGGCGAGGGACGAGCCACCACCGCGAAGCAGAGCATGGCGAGGGCGGCCAAGACGGCTCTCACGGGGAGGGAGAGGCGGAGCAGGCGGGACAGCGCGAGCGTCGCGCCGGCGACGATCGCGAGGTTGGCGCCGCTCACCGCGTTCAGGTGGTTCAGGCCCGTCTCCTTGAGGTCGGCCGACACCTGGGGGTCCATGCGGGAGACGTCGCCCACCACGAGGCCGGGCAGGAGCCCGCGCTGGCCCGGAGGCAACACGTCAGCGGCGGTACGCAGGCCCGCCCGCAGACTCCCGGCCACGGTCTGGAGGGGCGAAGGGGCCGTCAGTACGCGCGGTGGCCCGCGTACGAGGAGGATCGCCGCCTGCAGGTCGCCCGGGTTGGCTCTGGCGAGGCGGCCGGTGACCTCCACCTGCTGGCTGGGCAGCAGGGCGCCCCACTCGCGGCCGCCGACGAAGACGACGACGGGGACGTCGACCGACTGGTTGCGGGTCGTTGCGCCGGGAGGCGACTGGATGGTCTTCAGCGTGGCCGGGACGACGTACCTGTCCTGGCTGAAGTGCCGCGGACCTTGATGGTGCTGAGGTCTGCGTCTCGGGTCGTCGGTGATCGCGATCCGGGCGGTGACGGTCGCGTTCCTGGCCGCCAGATCGGCTACCGGCCCCGTGGTGAGGGCGTGTATCCGCAGGGCGACCGAGGCCGAGGACGCGGCGGCGGCGATCAGCGAGGCTATGACGATGTTCCGCCACGGGTGCTGCTCGCTGGTGGTGTGTGTCCGAGCCCGGTCCGCTCGGAGTTGCCGGGGTGCGGTGACGGACGAGGGGCCGTGAGCAGAGAAGGGGGCGCGGTCGGCGTAAGGATCTTCAGACCACGCGCGGATGGGCTGCTGAGTGGTGAGAGGCGTGGAGCGGCGAGGCATCGGGCGGGCTTGTTGGCGGGTGGTCGTGCATGCGGCGTCCTGACTTCCCCGACGCATGCGGGGGCGGATGGCCGGGCGGGTGTGCCAGACAGTTACGCCGGCGGCCACGGTTATGACGGCGGCGACGAGCGTGCCAACCGCGGCCGAGCAGCTCACGAGGACCAAGGCGCTGCCCCACGCGGCCAGGGCGGGCAGCATGAGGGGCCAGGAGGGCTTCTGCTCGCTGTTCGGCCCGTGCTCGCCGCTGGAGGCGTCTGGTGAGTCCTCTCGTGACGTACGCGCTGATGAGCGCGTGCAGGGCGGAGGTGGTCCAGTCGCGGGCATGTCAGACACGCACCTTGGGCTTGATTTCCGCGTACTTGCGTACGCCTATGCCGGAGACCTCGCGTAGTTGCTCGACGCTGGTGAAGCCTCCGTGAGCGGTGCGGAACTCAGCGATACGGGCGGCGAGCACTTCGCCGACGCCTGGGAGTTCTTCGAGTTGATCGGTGGTCGCCGCGTTCAGGTCGAGGATGGGGTCTGCTGGGCTCGCACCGGGGGCGGCAGCGGATGCTCCTGGGGCTCCTACGACGATCTGCTCGCCATCGATCAGGCGTCTGGCGAGATTGAGGGAGCCCGTGGCGGCGGTACGGGTAGGACCGCCGGCGGCTGTCACCGCATCGGCCACTCGGGTGCCTGCGGGGAGGAGGTAGACGCCTGGTTTGCGGACCTTGCCGGTGACGTGGACGGTCAGTTTGGTGGCGGCGGCGGTGGGTGTTGCAGAGGTGGCCGGGCGGGGAGGCGGCAGTGGTTGCGGGGTTGGCTGTGACTGCCAGACGAAGTAGACCGCGACAGCTACCGCGAGGGCTCCGATGGCGAGCAGCACTCGGAGGCCCGGCCTCCCCGGATCGAGAGACGGGGCCCTGGAGGCCAGGGCGGCACGAAACGCCTGGAAGGAAGGAGGGATGGGGGCGGGACCGGTGCCGGTGCCGGTGCCGGTGCCGGTGCTGGGATGGCGCGGCGATGAGGTGAGGCGTTGGTTGCCGCTGTCGGACAGGGGAAAGGCGCGAGGGTCGGCGTCGTCGGCGATGAGCGGGAATCCGGCGATGTCCGGATTGGGGTCATGGTCGTGGTCGTAAGGGCTCGAGGGGTCAAGATCGGAGTAGAAGGTGCCATCGTCGTATGCGGCGAAGGCGGCGCCGTCAGGGGTGGTGTCCACGGCGGGGACGTCTTGAGGGCGGTGGATGGGGAGTGGTGAGTTGGTTGGGTGAAGAGGCGCGTTATCGCGCTGGGGGCGGGTGCGGGGTGTGCGGTCCTTGGCGAGCTGCTGGCCTTGGGTGGTGAGGTTGTGCAGGTCGTGGCGCATCCTGTCGCCGGGTGTGCTGCGGTAGGGGAAAAGGCGGCGGGGGCGGCGTCGAGGGTTGGTGATCGACCGTAGCCGGGATTCGGCTATGGCCCGTTCTGCGGTCGGATCGGGGGTTCGCACGGCAGAGACGGTAGGGCTGTGCCGGGCGAGGCGAAGGGCCGAACCGCGTTCTGGGGATAGCGGTGACGACGGAGGCACCGGCCTGTGGATAGAAGGCTGCGTGGCGGGTCACGAGGGCCCGCCGGGTCCACAAGGTCCGGTGCCGCTTCGGCGGGCGCTTCTGGAGCGGGCGCAGTTGGCACGGGCCCGGTGAGCACAGGCCCAGCTAACGCAGGCCGGTGACCACAGACCATCGGCGCAGGCCCAGTCAACTCAGGCCCGCTGAACGCATGCCTGGTGAGCACAGGCTCAGTTGGCGGGGCCCGGTGGGAGCGGGCCCGGTGGGAGCGGGCCAGGCGGGAGCGGGCCCGGCAGGAGCGGGCCCGGCAGGAGCGGGCCCGGCAGGAGCGGGCCCGGCAGGAGCGGGCCCGGCAGGAGCGGGCCCGGCAGGAGTGGGTGTTCAGGGGGTGTGGGGGGTGATGGTGAGGCCGAGCATGCCGGGGCCGACGTGCACGCCGATCACTGGCCCGACCTCGACCACCTGGAGGTCGGCGAGGGCGGGGAGGCGCTTGCGGAGGCGTTCTGCCAGGGCTTCGGCTCGGGGGCGGGCGGCCAGGTGCTGGACCGCCAGGTCCACAGGCCCGTCACCGGCGGCTTGCACCGCCAGATCCTCCAGGCGGGCGATGGCGCGTGTGGCGGTGCGGACCTTCTCCAGGAGAGAGATCTGGCCGTCCACGATGTGGAGGAGAGGCTTGATCATGAGGGCGGAGCCGAGGAGGCGGGCGGCGGCGCCGATGCGGCCGCTGCGGCGCAGGTTGTCCAGGGTGTCGACGTAGAAGTACGTTCGCGTGGACGTGGCGCACCGGCGGGCGGCCGAGGTCACCGTCTCCAATGACGTGTCCGCGGCGGTGGCGGCGCGTGCGGCGGCCAGGACCGCGTAGCCGAGGCCCATTCCTATGGAACGGCTGTCGATCACCTCGACCGGGATGGCGGCGTCGCGGGCTGCCACGCGCGCAGAGTCGACGGTGCCCGACATTTCGGCTGATAAGTGGATTGAGACGACTGCGGTTGCGCCGGACTCGGCGAGCGTGGCGTAGCAGGCGGCGAAGCGGGCGGGCGAGGGACGAGAGGTGGAGGCCGAGACCGAGACCGAGACGGAAGCGGAAGCGGAAGCGGAGCCCACGGACGAGGCTGAGCCCAAGGGTGAGGTGGGGGTGGGGTCGTCGTAGGGGGTGCCGCTGACGATCATCGTGATCGGGACCACCGTCACCCCGTCCACCTCACCAGCCAGGCAAGCGGTCGAGTCGGTCACGACGGCGATGCGGGGCACAGACGGCATACCCCGAGACTAACTACTGAACGGGCGTCCCACCCCGCCACACGCGGCGCGGCTTGAGGCCGAAGGACCAGGCGAAGGCGCCCTCGTGGTCGGCGTCCCACTGGACGATGTCGGCCAGACGGCCGGGGGCGAGGACGCCGCGGTCGGGCGCGCCGAGCACGGTCGCGCCGCCCAGCGTGGCGGCCCGCAGCGCGTCGTTGACGCTCATCCCGAACGCCGACACCGCCATGGCGATGACCAGCGACATCGAGGTGATGCCACAGTAGCCGGGGTTGTGGTCGCTGCCGAGCGCGATCTGCACGCCGTGCTTGATCATCTGGCGGACCGGCGGGAGGTGGCCGCGCTGGAGGGCGGTGGCCGGACAGACGACGGCGGGCACGCCGTAGCGGGACATGATGGCGATGTCCTCGTCGGACATGTGGTGCAGCCCGTCGGCGGAGGCGCAGCCGAGCTCGGCGGCGAGCTGGACGGCGCCGCGGCGGGCGAAGAGGCCGGCGTGGATGCGCGGCAGCAGGCCGACGTTGCGGCCGGAGGCGAGGACCCAGCGGGATTCCTCGGTGGTGAAGTGGCCCTCGTCGCAGTAGACGTCGACGCTGTCGGCGCCGGCCGCGGCCGCGTCGGCGCACCAGGCGCCCACGGCCTCGACGTATTCGCGCTGGCGGCCGAAGTACTCGGGAGGCACGACGTGCGCCGCGAGGAACGTGACGTGCACGCGCGGCATCATCGGCTCCTTCTCCAGCTCGCGCAGGAGCCGCACGTCGGCGAGCTCGCCGTCGCGGGTGAGGTGGTAGCCGGTCTTGGCCTCGACGGTGGTGGTGCCGCTGAGCAGCCAGCCGCGCAGCCGCTCGCGTACGCCGTTGCACAGCGTCCAGGGGTCGGTGCCGCGGGTCACGGTGACGGTCGAGCCGACGCCGCCGCCCGCCGCGGTGATGGAGGCGGCGCTGGAGCCGCCGGTGCGGATGGCCAGCTCGGCGTAGCGGTTGCCGGCGTAAACCGGGTGGGTGTGGGCGTCGATGAGGCCGGGCGTGACCAGCGCGCCGCCGAGGTTCTCGACGTGGTCGACGTCGACGATGTCGTCGACGACCCCGGGCACGCTCTGCGGCAGGTCGGGCGCCCGCCCGACCCACGCGATGCGGTCGTTGTGCACGAGGATGGCCGCGTTGCTGAGGACCTCGTTGCCGGTCCAGAGGCGGCCGATGTTGGTCAGGAGTCGAACGGTCACCGCATCACCGCCCTGCGCGAGCCCCCGCGCGAGCGCATGGCCCAGCGCACGGCCTGTGCCGCGCCCACTGAGTCCGCTCCGGGTCCGGACGACATGGGGGGTCTCCTGCTCTCATCCGCGTTTGTTGTGCGGTGACCGTATCGCCGGAGTCATGATCCGGCGATTTCAGTTCAGTTACGTTATTTCACATATCGGGCCGGTGTACAGGGTTATTCGGAAGAAAGACCAGACATCCCAACCGTCACCCAGCCCCACCTCGTTCACGCGGCCCCCGCTGACGACTTTGACACCTTCAGTCATCATCCGAAACCCAGAAGCCGAACCTCAGCCAAGACAGCAGACCCACGTTAGGTCTGGCCAATCGTAGCAATACCAAGGCTTCGGGGACCACTGCCGCTTTTGGGCAAGTCTGCACGCTTTGCGGCAAGACCTCCCCAGCCTCGCCGTGACGTGCCCGACAACCGGACCGCCCCACCGTACCGCAGCACGGCGGGGGCGTCCCCGGGTAATCGTGAAAGTGCTTCTACGAAACGCGCTCGACCGGCTTGCCCACCCGCTCCAGCTCCTGGAACAGGCTGGGCAGCACGCGGGCGTGCAGGACCGTGCCGTCCTCGACGTGGTCCACGGAGAGCACCTCGCCCTCCTTGTGGGCCCGCGAGATCAGGTCGCCCCGCTCGTACGGCACCAGCAGGTGCACCTCGTGGTCGAGCCGCGGCAGCTCCCGCTCGATGAGCTCCATGAGCTCGGGGATGCCCTTGCCGGTGCGCGCCGAGACCACGATGCTGTGCCGCTCGCGCCGCGTGATGCGGTCGAGGGCCTCCTGGTCGGCCGCGTCGGCCTTGTTGACCACGACGATCTCGGGGATGCCGGACACGCCCTCGATGTCGGCCAGCACCTCGCGCACGGCGGCGAGCTGCCCCTCGGGGTCGGGGTGCGAGCCGTCGACCACGTGCAGGATCAGGTCGGCGTCGGCGACCTCCTCCAGCGTGGAGCGGAACGCCTCGACGAGCTGGTGCGGCAGGTGGCGGACGAAGCCGACGGTGTCGGCGATCGTGAACAGCCTGCCTTCCGGCGTGCGCGCGCGGCGCACGGTCGGGTCGAGGGTGGCGAACAGCGCGTCCTCCACCAGCACGCCCGCGCCGGTGACGCGGTTGAGCAGCGAGGACTTGCCGGCGTTGGTGTAGCCGGCGATGGCCACGGCAGGGACCTCGCGCTGCTGGCGCGCGTGACGCTTGGTGTCGCGCGCGGTGGACATGCCGCCGATCTGCCGGCGGAGCTTGGCCATCCGCTCGCGGATGCGGCGGCGGTCCAGCTCGATCTTGGTCTCACCGGGGCCGCGGCCGCCGATGCCGACGCCGCCGGCCGCCCGGCCGCCGACCTGGCGGGACAGGTTGCCGCCCCAGCCGCGCAGGCGCGGCAGCAGGTATTGGAGCTGCGCCAGCTCGACCTGGGCCTTGCCCTCGCGGCTCTTGGCGTGCTGGGCGAAGATGTCGAGGATCAGCGCCGTGCGGTCGATGACCTTGACCTTGACGGTCTCCTCGAGCTGGCGGAGCTGGCCAGGGGTCAGCTCACCGTCGCAGATCACGGTGTCGGCGCCGGTCGCCTCCACGATGTCGCGCAGCTCAAGGGCCTTGCCCGAGCCGATGTAGGTCGCGGGGTCGGGCTTCTGGCGCCGCTGGACGAGGCCGTCGAGCACCTGGGAACCGGCCGTCTCAGCGAGGAGCTTGAGCTCCAGCAGGGAGTTCTCGGCGTCCTCGGCGGTGCCGGAGGTCCAGACGCCGACGAGAACGACCCGCTCAAGCCGCAGCTGCCGGTACTCGACCTCGGAGACGTCCTGGAGCTCGGTGGAGAGGCCCGCCACGCGCCGCAGCGCCTGACGCTCCTCGAGGTCGAATTCCCCGGTGTCGAAGCCTGTGGTCTCGAACTCGTCGAGTGCGGTGTTTTTGTGCATTCGTGTCATCTCTATGAGGGAACGTCTGGACACCTCGATGTCTTCCCCGATGGTGACATGACATCCCCCGGGTAAGCACCTGGTTATCCCGCTGACACGCTGACGTTGCCGGAGCCGGCCCTGAGGGAGATCTTGTTCGGGGAGGAGCGGTCGTTCTTGACCGAGACCTTCACGTCGCCCGAGCCCACGTCGGTCGACACGTCGTAGGCGCCGTCCGGGACGAACAGCGAGATGTCCCCCGAACCGGTCTTGAGCTGAGCGCTGGTGGGGGCGGTGGCGTACTTGAGCTCGACGTTGCCCGAGCCGGCGTCGGCCACGACGGTCTTGCCGGTCAGGTCGGCGGCGTCCACGTCGCCGGAACCCACGTGGACCTTCACGTCCCCGCTCAGGGCGCGCAGCGTGATGTCGCCGGAGCCGCTGTCGAGGTCGACGGCGAGCCCCTTGGGGATCTCGATCTTGTAGTCGACGCCGCAGCTCCCCAGGTTCGACGGGCAGGTGTAGGAGAGGGCCAGCGCGCCGCCCTCGACCTTGTGCTCGGGCTTGGGCTTGGAGTCGCCGCGCCAGCGCAGGGTCTCGGTGACACGGACGGACGTGCCGCCGGACTCGGTGATCACGGCGTCGCCGGAGCCGTTGTCCAGCCGCAGCTCGGTGACCTTGTCGGTGACCTCGTAGGACGCGGTGTCCTCCTTGGAGGGGCCGGCGATGGCGCCCAGGCCGCAGCCGGTCAGCAGCGCGGCGCCGGCCAGCAGGCCGCCCGCGATCGCGATCGTTCTCATGCATCGATCTTCGCCCGGCGAGTCGCCCCGGCCCATCGGGGATGCCCCCTAAGGCGCCCCGAGTGACCCCCGGTCTTTGACCCGGGAGGCGGGGCAGAGTAGCGTCACTTCCACAATCCAGAATCATTTTTCCATAGAGTGGAAAAGAGGTCCTATGGAGATCACCGGCCCGAGGCTCGACCGGTTCGACGAGATCCTCACCCCGCAGGCGCTCGACTTCGTCGCGGCGCTGCACCGCGAGTTCGACTCCCGGCGGCTGGAGCTGCTGGAGGCCCGGCAGGCACGCCAGGCGGAGCTGTCGGCGGGCGGCACCCTCGACTTCCTGGCCGAGACGAAGGAGATCAGGGAGGGCGACTGGCAGGTCGCGCCCCCGGCTCCCGGCCTGGAGGACCGGCGGGTCGAGATCACCGGCCCGGTCGACAAGAAGATGACCATCAACGCGCTCAACTCCGGCGCGAAGGTGTGGCTGGCCGACTTCGAGGACGCCAACTCCCCGCTCTGGGAGAACTGCGTGGCCGGCCAGCTCAACCTGCGCGACGCGCTCGACCGCGCGATCGACTTCGAGACCGGCGGCAAGTCGTACGCGCTGCGCCCCGACGACGAGCTGGCCACGATCGTGGTCCGGCCGCGAGGCTGGCACCTGGACGAGAAGCACGCGGTCGTCGACGGGCGGCCGGTGTCGGCCTCGCTGTTCGACTTCGGCCTCTACTTCTTCCACTGCGCGCAGCGGCAGCTCGACAAGGGCAAGGGCCCGTACTTCTACCTGCCGAAGATGGAGTCGCACCTGGAGGCGCGGCTCTGGAACGACGTCTTCACCCGCGCCCAGGAGCTGCTCGGCATCCCGCACGGCACCATCAGGGCCACCGTGCTCATCGAGACCTACCCGGCCGCGTTCGAGATGGAGGAGATCCTGTACGAGCTGCGCGAGCACTCGGCGGGGCTCAACGCGGGCCGCTGGGACTACCTGTTCAGCGTGATCAAGAAGTTCCGCACCCGCGGGCGGGAGTTCCTGCTGCCGGAGCGGAACGCGGTGACGATGACGGCGCCGTTCATGCGCGCGTACACGGAGCTGCTGGTGCGCACCTGCCACAAGCGCGGCGCGCACGCGATCGGCGGGATGGCGGCGTTCATCCCCTCGCGCCGCGACCCCAAGGTCAACGCGGTGGCGCTGGAGAAGGTGCGGGCGGACAAGACGCGCGAGTCCGGCGACGGGTTCGACGGCTCGTGGGTGGCGCACCCGGACCTGGTGCCGATCTGCGGCGAGGTCTTCGACGGGGTGCTCGGCGCCCGGCCCAACCAGCTCGACCGGCTGCGCGAGGACGTCGCCGTCACGGCCGCCGACCTGCTGTCGGTCTCCGAGACGCCGGGCGACATCACCGAGGCGGGGCTGCGCAACAACGTGGACGTCGCGCTGCGCTACCTGGCCGCGTGGATGGGCGGCTCGGGCGCGGTGGCCATCCACAACCTCATGGAGGACGCCGCCACGGCCGAGATCTCGCGCTCGCAGATCTGGCAGTGGATCCACAACGACATCACGCTGGCCGACACGGGCGAGCGGGTGACGAAGGAGCTCGTCGAGCGGATCATCGCGGAGGAGCTGGAGAAGGCGGCCAAGGAGCCGGGATACGATGAGAAGCTGTTCGGCGAGGCCACGGCGCTGTTCAAGGAGGTGGCGCTCGACGACGACTTCGCCGAGTTCCTGACTCTTCCCGCCTATGCCCGGATGCCGTAGAAAAGCCTGATGGAGACACTGACGGCGGCGTTGCTCTCGGTGCTGCCCCGCGATTCGGTGATCACCGATCCGGTGCGCCTGCGCACGTACGAGTGCGACGGCCTCACCTACCACCGGGCGACCCCCGGCGTGGTCGTGCTGCCGGCCACGGCCGAGCAGGTCGCCCGGGTGGTACGGCTCTGCAACGACTTCGGCGTGCCGTTCGTGGCGCGGGGGGCGGGCACCGGCCTGTCGGGCGGCGCGCTCCCCCGCGAGGACGGCGTGCTCATCGTGACCTCGAAGATGCGCGCGATCCTGGAGATCGACCTGCCCGGCAGGCGGGCGGTGGTGGAGCCGGGCGTGACGAACCTCGCCATCACCGAGGCCGTGCGCGAGCAGGGCTACTACTACGCGCCCGACCCCTCCAGCCAGCAGGTCTGCTCGATCGGCGGCAACGTGGCGGAGAACTCGGGCGGCGCCCACTGCCTCAAGTACGGCTTCACCGTCAACCACGTGGAGGCGTGCGAGATCGTCACGCCCGACGGCGACCTGGTCACGCTGGACCGGATGGACCCGGGCTACGACCTGCTGGGCGCGTTCGTCGGCTCCGAGGGCACGCTCGGCATCGCCACCAAGGTCACGGTGCGGCTCAGCAGGACGCCGGAGGCCGTCACGACGGTGCTGGCCGCGTACGAGAGCATCGAGCAGGGCGGCCAGGCGGTCTCGGCGATCATCGGCGCGGGCATCGTGCCGGCCGCGATCGAGATGATGGACGCGCTCGCGATCGAGGCGGCCGAGGCCGCGGTGGCCTGCTCCTACCCGGCGGGCGCCGGGGCCGTGCTGATCGTGGAGCTGGACGGGCCCGCGGCGGAGGTGGAGCGGCAGTTCGCGCAGCTCAGGGAGATCTGCGCGGGCGCGTTCGAGCTGCGCGTGGCGGCGGACACGGCCGAGCGGGCGGCGATCTGGAAGGGCCGCAAGTCGGCGTTCGCGGCGGTGGGCCGCATCAGCCCGGCCTACATCGTCCAGGACGGCGTGGTGCCGCGTACGGCGCTGCCCGGCGTGCTGGCCGCCATCGACCGGATCTCGGCCGAGCACGGCATCAGGGTGGCGAACGTCTTCCACGCCGGCGACGGCAACCTGCATCCGCTGGTGCTGTTCGACGACGCCGAGCCGGGCGCGGGCGAGCGGGCCGAGGTGGTGTCGGGCGCGATCCTCGACCTGTGCGTCGAGCACGGCGGCTCGATCACCGGCGAGCACGGCGTCGGCGTGGACAAGGCGCGCTACATGCCACGGATGTTCAGCGAGACCGATCTCGACACCATGCAGCTCGTCCGGTGCGCGTTCGACCCTGATGGCCTGGCCAATCCGGGCAAGGTGTTCCCCACGCCGCGCCTGTGCGGCGAGGTGCCCGGCGTGCGCAAGGGCGTTCATCCGCTGGTCGAGTCGGGGAAGGCGGAGCAGTTTTGATCGAGGGTGTGACGGTCAGGCAGGCGGACGCCGGGGACGCCGTCGGCGGCGTGCTCCCCCGGTGGGTCGCGCTGCCGGAGAGCGTCGAGGAGGTCGCGGCGGTGCTGCGGGCCTGCGCCGGGCGGGACCTCGCGGTGGTGCCCGCGGGCGGCGGCACGAAGCTGCACTGGGGGCCGCCCCCTGAGCGCTGCGACGTCCTGCTCGACCTGTGCTGTCTGAACGAGATCCTGGAGCACGCGGCGGGCGACCTGGTGGTCCGCGCGCAGGCGGGGGTGACGATGGGAGCCCTGGCCGCCGCGCTCGCCGGCGAGGGCCAGGAGCTGGCCGTGGACGTGCCCTTCCCCGAGGGCGCGACGGTGGGCGGCACGCTCGCCACAGCGACCGCCGGCCCGCGCGCCTTCCGCTACGGCACCCCGCGCGACCTGCTCATCGGCGTCACGGTGGTGCTGCCGGACGGCACGGTCGCCCGCTCGGGCGGCAAGGTCGTCAAGAACGTCGCGGGCTACGACCTCGGCAAGCTCTTCACCGGCTCCTACGGCACGCTCGGCGTCATCGCCGAGGCCACGTTCCGGCTGCACCCGCTGCCCGCGGCGCGGCGCTGGGTGCGCGCCGAGGTGGACGCCGCGGACCTGCCGGCGATCGCGGCCGCGCTGGCCGCCTCACAGGCCGAGCCGAGCGCGGCCGAGGTGGACCGGCCGGAGCCGGGCGCCCGTCCGGTGCTCGCGGTGCTGGCCGAGGGCGCGGCGGCCGAGAGCCGCGCGGCGGAGCTGCGAGAGCTGGTGGGCGGCGGTGAGATCTCCGACGCGCCCCCGCCGTGGTGGGGGCTGATCTCCGGGGACGAGGTGCTGGTCGAGGTGCGGTTCCCGGCCACGGGCCTGGCGGCCGTGCTGGAGGCGGCCGAGCGGTCCGGTCTGGCGCTGCGCGGGTCGGTGCTGTCCGGGCGGGTGCTGCTGGAGTCCCCGGGACGTGACGCGGATGAGCCGGCGCTCGCCGGGACGGTCGCCGAGCTGCGGCGGCGGGTGGAGGCCGCGGGCGGCCGGGTGAACGTGCTGGCCGCGCCGCACACCGGGCTCGACCGGTGGGGGCGGGTGAGCGCGCTGCCGCTGATGCGGCGCGTCAAGGAACGGTTCGATCCCGGGCGCAGGATGTCTCCCGGCCGGTTCGTGGGAGGGATCTGAGCATGGACCCCAAGCTGATCAACGACTGCGTGCACTGCGGGTTCTGCCTGCCGACGTGCCCGACGTACGTGCTGTGGGGCGAGGAGATGGACTCCCCGCGCGGGCGCATCCACCTGATGAAGCAGCACGTCGAGGGCACGCCGGTGACGCCCGAGATGGCCGGGCACTTCGACGCCTGCCTCGGCTGCATGGCCTGCGTGACCGCCTGCCCGTCGGGCGTGCGCTACGACCGGCTGATCGAGCTGACCCGGGTGGAGGTGGAGCGGCGGCACGAGCGCGACCCCCGGGAGCGGGCGGTGCGCGGCATCGTGTTCAGCCTGTTCCCCTATCCGCGCCGGCTGCGGCTGACGCGGCCGGTGACGCCCCTCGCCCGGCGGATGGCCGGCTACGTCGGCCGGGCCGACGCGAGCCTCGGCGCGATGGCCGCACTCGCGCCCCGCGTCGAGCGGCGGGAACGGCTGCCGCGCGTGGTGCGGGCCAGGGGCGAGCGCCGTGCCGTGGTCGGCATGCTGCTCGGCTGCGTGCAGCGCGAGTTCTTCCCGCAGGTCAACGCGGCCACCGCGCGGGTGCTCTCGATGGAGGGCTGCGACGTGGTGATCCCGCCCCGCCAGGGCTGCTGCGGCGCGCTCAGCGTGCACGCCGGGCGCGAGGAGCAGGCCAGGCGGCTGGCGCGGCGCACGGTGCGGACCTTCGAGCGGGCCGGCGTGAGCACGGTCGTGGTCAACTCCGCCGGCTGTGGCTCCTCGATGAAGGAGTACGGCGAGCTGCTGGGCGAGGAGCCGGGGTTCCAGGTGCGCGACCTGTCGGAGTTCCTGGCCGAGCTGGGGCCGGTCGCCGAGCGGCATCCGCTGCCGCTCACCGTCGCCTACCACGACGCCTGCCACCTGGCCCACGCCCAGGGCGTACGGTCGCAGCCCCGCGAACTGCTGGCCGGCATCCCCGGGCTGGAGGTGCGCGAGATCCCCGACGCGGCGATCTGCTGCGGCTCGGCGGGCACGTACAACATCTTCCGGCCCGAGGCCGCCCGCGACCTCGGCGACCGCAAGGCGAAGGCGGTCGGCTCGACCGGCGCGGAGCTGCTGGTGTCGGCCAACCCGGGGTGCACGATGCAGATCGCGGCGGCCATGCGGCGGGCCGGCGACGACATCCGGGTGGCGCACACGGCCGAGGTGCTCGACGCCTCGCTGCGCGGGGTGCGCCTGTGAGCGTCCAGTCGGTGGAGCGGGCGCTCGACGTGCTGGAGGCGCTGGCCGAGCACGGGGGCGAGGCGGGGCTGTCGGAGATCGCGGCGCGGACGGGGCTGCCGTACGGCACGATCCACCGGCTGCTGCAGACCCTGCTCGCCCGCGGCTACGTACGCCAGGAGGCCGACCGTCGCTACGCGCTCGGGGGCGGGCTGGTGCGGCTCGGCGGGGTCGCGGAGGGCATGGTGGGGGTGCGGGCGCAGCCGTACCTGGAGAAGATGGTGGAGCTGTCCGGCGAGACGGCGAACCTGGCCGTGCTCGAAGGCGACTTCATCGTCTACGTGGCGCAGGCGTCCTCGCCGCGCAGGCTGCGGATGTTCGCCGAGGTGGGGCGGCGGGTGCTGCCGCACAGCACGGCCGTGGGCAAGGTGCTGCTGGCGGGGCGGCCGCCGGCGGAGGCGGTCGCGGTGTTCGAGCGCACCGGCATGCCCCGCCGCACCCCCAACACCATCACCGAGATCGACGCCATGCTCGCCGAGCTGGCCGCGGTGCGGGAGCGCGGCTACGCCATGGACCTCGGCGAGGAGGAGCTGGGCGTGCACTGCATGGCGGTGCCCGTGCGCGACGGGGCTCGGGTGGTGGCGGCGATGTCGGTGTCGGGGCCGGCCGAGCGGATCGACGCGCTGGACCGGACCGAGCTGGCCGAGGGGCTGGGGAAGATCGCTCTCGACTTCGGCAGGGAGTTCGGCCCGCACTCCTAGTAATCTGTTGCGCCATGAGCAACAGCACGACGGTCCAGTCGGTCGACCGGGCCATCGCGATCCTGGAGATCCTCGCCCGCGAGGGCGCCACCCGGGTGACCGACCTCGCGGCGGAGCTCGACGTGCACAAGTCCACCGCGTTCCGGCTGCTCGCGGCGCTGGAGCAGGGCGGGCTGGTGGAGCAGAGCGGCGACCGCGGCCGCTACCGGCTCGGCTTCGGGGTGATCAGGCTGGCGGGCGCGGCCACCGCCCAGCTCGACCTGGCCCGCGAGAGCCGGCCCGTGTGCCTGCGCCTGGCCGAGACGGTCGGCGAGACCGTCAACGTCGCGGTGGCGCAGGACGGCGCCACCGTCAACATCAGCCAGGTGCGCGGCCCCGCCGCGATCAGCGGCCACAACTGGGTGGGCCAGCGCACCCCCTCCCACGCCACCTCCAGCGGCAAGGTGCTGCTCGCCTTCGGCGCGCTGCGGCTGCCCGACGGCGAGCTGGAGCGCTTCACCCCGCGCACGATCACCTCACCGGACGCGCTCGGGCTGGCGGAGATCAGGGAGCGCGGCTGGGCGGTCACCGTGGAGGAGCTGGAGGTCGGGCTCAACGCCGTGGCCGCGCCGGTGCGCGGCGCCGACGGGAGCGTGGTGGCCGCGGTCAGCGCGTCCGGGCCGTCGTACCGGCTGACGCCCGAGCGGCTGCCCGAGGTGGGCGAGCTGCTGGCCCGGGGCGCCAGGGAGATCAGCGAGCGCATCGGCCATTACGGCTGAGGAGCATTACGGTGGACGTATGTGCAGGAGCATCAAGACCCTCCGCCCTCCTTTCGTCGAGAGCGTCAGCGAGGACGACGTGCGCGCCGCCGCGCTGCAGTACGTCAGGAAGATCTCCGGATTCCGCGCGCCGGCCGCGCACAACGCCGAGGCGTTCGACCGCGCGGTCGAGGCCGTGACCAGGGCGTCCGAGGAGCTGCTCGGCGCGCTCCAGGTGCGCGGGAGCCGCTGAGGCGCGCGCCTCAGCAGGGCGTCTCCACGAAGACCGGATAGCCGCGGGTGCCCCACATCGAGCGGTTGCCGGCACAGTCCTCGTAGAGCTGCCCGACGACGGTCGTGTACGTGCCGTCGGAGTAGAACGTCGTCACGCAGTAGTGATCGATCTGACAGGCGCGGGCCTGGGCCGGAGCCGCCGAGACGGCGGTGACGGCGGTGACGGCGATCGTGGCGAGCAGCGGGGCGCACAGGGTGGCGAGGACGCGGCGGATCATCGGCGGTCCCTTCCGTCGTTGAGGGGGTTGCTCCGATGGTCGCTCCGCGGCGGCCGGTTGGAAAGGTCAGCCGTGGATCTGCACCGGCCGGCCCGCCGCGCAGCCGATCTTCAGCTCGATCTCCTCGCCCTCGCGCGGCTCGAACTCGACCTTCGCCTCGGCCGCCGGGCCCGGCTCGACGCCGTCGACCGAGTAGTCCTGGGCCGGGCTCCACGAGCGCAGCGTCACCAGATCGCCGTCGCAGGAGGCGATGACCGTGCCGCCCGCGCTGCGGATGAGCCTGCCCTGCTGGGTCCGCTCGGGCGCGGCCGGCGGCGTGGCGGCGGCGCGCAGGGTGGCGGTGGCCAGCGCGGCGCTCACGTCCTCCTCGGACAGCACGTGCCCCGAGGCGCCGGTGACCCCGGTGCCGACCAGCCCGAGCACGGCCAGGGAGGTCCCGGTCGCGACGACGGCGGTGGCGGCCCAGGCCAGCAGATATCTCTTCATCCCCGCCAGCTTCCCCCAAGTCGGGCTAAGACCAGGTTAAGGGGAGGCTAAGGAGTCCCAAGACAGCGTCAGCGAGCGGCTACGTTCAAGCTATGGCCGACATTCTGCTCATCGAGGACGACGTGGCGATCCGCACGGCGCTCAGCCGGGGCCTGCGGGAGCTGGGGCACGCGGTGTCCTCCTCGCCGACCGCCCTCGACGGGCTCAAGCTGGCCGTGCAGGACCGGCCCGACCTCATCGTGCTCGACCTGGGGCTGCCCGACCTGGACGGGGTGGAGCTGCTGCGGATGCTCCGGGCGGTCAGCCGGGTGCCGGTCATCGTGGCCACCGCGCGCGACGGGGACGCCGAGATGGTGCCCGTGCTGGACGCGGGGGCCGACGACTACGTGGTCAAGCCGTACAGCGCGGCGCAGCTCGACGCCCGGGTGCGGGCGGTGCTGCGGCGGGCGGGAGGGTCGGCGCCCGAGCCGCTGGCGGTGGGGGCCCTCCGGGTGGATCCGCGGGCGCGTACCGCGACGCTCGACGGCGCCCGGCTCGACCTGACGCCGCGCGAGTTCGACGTGCTGCACTACCTGGCGGCGCGGCCCGGCGAGGTGGTGACCAAGCGTGAACTGCTGACCGAGGTGTGGCAGCTCCCGTACGGAGGGGCCGACAAGACCGTGGACGTGCATCTGTCCTGGCTGCGCAGGAAGCTCGGCGAGACCGCGGCCGAGCCCCGCTACCTGCACACCGTGCGCGGGGTCGGCGTCAAACTGGTCGAGCCGGCATGAGGCGCTGGCTCGCGCTGCTGGTGGCGGCCACCACCTCGCTGGTGCTGATCGCGCTGCTGGTGCCGATGGCGGTGCTCATCAGGAGCGTGGCCGAGAACGGCGCCATGGACCGGGCGCTCACGGCGGCCGGGTCCGTGGCCGTCGCCGTCGGCACGCCCGACCTGCCGCTCGCGGTGGAGCAGGTGGCGCGCCCGGTGACGGTGTTCCTGCCGGACGGCGCGACCCTCGGCGCGCGGGCGGAGCGCTCGGCCGCCGTGCGGCTCGCCGCCACCGGGCGCAGCGTGACCGCCGAGACCGACGACGGCAGGGAGGTGCTGGTCTCCGCCCAGTCCCCCGAGGGCACGGCGGTGATCCGGGTGCCCGTGACGGACGCCGAGCTCATGCGGGGCGTACGCGAGGCGTGGGCGGCGCTGCTGGCGCTGGGGCTGGGGCTGGTGGTGCTCGGGATCGTCCTGGCCGACCGGCTCGCGCAGGCCGTGACGCGGCCGGTGGACGGCCTCGCCCGCGTCTCGCACCGGCTGGCCGGCGGCGACCTCACCGCTCGGGCCGAGCCCGGCGGGCCGCCCGAGGTCCGCTCGGTGGCGCTGGCGCTCAACCACCTGGCGGGACGGATCGACGAGCTGCTGGTCGCCGAGCGGGAGTCGGTCGCGGACCTGTCGCACCGGCTGCGTACGCCGCTCACCGGCCTGCGGCTGGACGTCGAGTCGCTGCGTGACCCCGAGGAGGCGGCGCGGCTGCAGGCCCGGGTGGACGCCCTGGAGCGGGCGGTGAGCGCGCTCATCACCGAGGCGCGCAACCGTACGGCCGACCGGGAGTCGTGCGAGGCGGGCGCGGTGGTGCGCGAACGGGTGCGGTTCTGGTCGGTGCTGGCCGAGGACCAGGGACGGGAGGTCGAGGTGACGCTGCCCGACGGGCCGCTCGACGTCGCCGTACGCGCCCAGGAACTGGCGGCGTGCGTGGACGCGCTGCTGGGCAACGTCTTCGCGCACACGCCCGAGGGCGTCGCTCTGTCGGTGCGGCTGGACAGGGACCCGGGCGGCGCGCTGCTGACCGTCGAGGACGCGGGGCCGGGGTTCGATCCGGCGCTGCTGGAACGCGGCATCAGCGGCGGCGGCTCGACCGGGCTGGGGCTGGACATCGTCCGGCGTACGGCCGAGTCGTCCGGCGGCCGGCTGGCCGTCTCCTCGTCCTCCGGGGGCGGGGCGCGTGTTGAGGTGGTTTTAGGAGCCGCTTAGCGCGCGGTTATCGGCGTCCGCGATGTCCTTGGGTCATGCGAAACACGAAGAAGTTCATCGTCATCGGTGCCGGGGTCGTCACGCTGCTGGCGGGTGGCGGAGCCGCCGCCTACGCCGCGGCCGCCGCGCCCACCTCCCCCGCCGCGCCCACCGCCCCCAAGATCACCGCGGAGCGCGCCATCGAGCTGGCGCACCAGCAGGTCCAGGGCGCCTGGGTGAGCGAGGTCGACCACGACGACTCGGGCGAGTGGGAGGTCGAGCTCGTCAAGGACGCCCAGGTGTACGAGGTCACCGTGGACGCCGCGAGCGGCAAGGTGACCGCGCACGGCGCCAAGCAGGCCGACAAGGACGACGACGCCAACGACGACGCCAACGACGACAAGGGCGGCGACCGCGACGACGACTGAGCCGCCGGCTGAGATCCCCTGTGGGAACGTCCCGCCCACCGCCCCCGCTCATGGGGGCGGCGGGCGGACCCGTGTCCGGAGGGGTCAGCGGCTGAGGCGGTTCAGGAAGGCGTAGCAGGGGTCGCGCCGGAAGTCGTGGAAGGTCGCGCAGGGGTCCACCGGGCTCCTGGGCTGCGCGGGGCGGGGCCGCGGCGGCTCCTCGCGCGGGGCCTCAGGAGGAGCCTGCGGGGTGGGAGAGCCCATGCGCCGGGGACCCGGCGGCGGGACGGCGGGCTCCCGGCCGCCGGGCTTTCCCGGCGGCCGGGCAGGCGCGGCGCGACGCGACCGTGGCTCGGCCGGCGCGCGGGGCTCGGTGAGCGGCCTGGGCTCGGTGAGCGGGCGCGCGGAAGGAACGGGCAGCGCTCCCGGGGAAGGCAGCGCGTCCGGGAGGGGCCGGATCTCCGGGACGGGCCAGGCGTCCGAGTCGGGCCGGGCGGGGTCCGGTAAGGGCAGGGCGTCCGGCGGCGCTCCCGGCGAGGGCACGGCACGCACCCAGGGAGCAGGAACCGGCGTCCTTGTCGGATTTTGGAGCGTTCCATCCCCTTCGAGGGGAGATGCGATCAATGTCATACGAGTGACATCAGGAGTGCCGGCCGATGAACCCGATCTTGTGAAAATCGGCGTTTCCGCCGGCTTTTCCGGCGCGCTTTGTGAGGCCGGACCAGGCGTGCCGCTGAATGCCAGGAATATGCCGGCAACCGCGGTGGCGAGGACGCCGGCCGCTCCGGCGGCCGACCTGAGACGACCCCTGCTACCAGCAGAAATGGATCTAAGGGGGGACAAGTCGTGATTCCTTTGTGATTGTTGTGCGAGCATTCCACCGATGCGGCTAGTGTGGTCCATCACCCGCGGAAGCCGGCGAGCTTTCCCCGATACGACCGCGAGGAGCTGCACCCTCATGCAAGATCCGACCTCACCGGATCGCCACGAGATCCTGTCAGGGCCGGGCGACCCACGCCCGGCGGAGCACCATCACGGCGGCCGCGCCGCCGCTCCCCCGAACAAGTCCAGGAGGACCGCCGCCATCGTGGCCGGAGTGCTCGTCGCGCTGATCGCGGCGGGCGGCGCCGGCTACGTGCTGGCCTCCGGCGACTCCACCCCCGCCACCCAGCAGGAGGCCGGGCGGCCCGGCCCGTCGCAGGGCCCCACTGGCGACGAGAGCACCGGGGACGACCTCCAGGACGACCTCCAGGACGACGCCGCCGACGACGCCACGATGGGCGACGCCCGTACCGACGCCCCCGACGACGGCCTGCCCGACGACGGGAGCATGGGCGACGCCGCCACCGACCCCGGCCGCGCGGCGGACCGGCCCTCCACGAACACGGGCCGCGACTCCTCAAGCGGCGCCGGCACGAAGCAGACCGGCGACGGCAAGAAGCCCACCACCTCGCCCACCAAGGCCCCGGAGCCCCCGGCGGCCGACAACCCGGCGGACGGACCCGCCGGCCTGGTCTCCGGCCAGTGCGCCACCAGCGGCTGCTGATCCGCCTCCGCTGACGCCGTGAGGCGGCGCGGGCCGAAGTGGTCCGGAGGTTATGGCCATCATTGGACCTTCGGGACAGGCCACCTCGCGCCTAGGGTCAGGGACATGACGACGATTGACGACGCCGGCGTCCTCCGCGGGCTGCACGTGCCCGGAACGCCCGTGATCCTGCCCAACGCATGGGACGCCGCCTCCGCGCGCGCCGTCCAGGAGGCCGGCTTCCCCGCCGTGGCGACCGGCAGCGCCGCCGTCGCGCGGGTCCTCGGCCATGAAGACGGCGAGCGCGCCCCGGTGGACGAGATGATCGCCGCCGTGGCCCGCATCGCGCGCGCCGTGGACGTGCCGGTCACCGCCGACGTGGAACGCGGCTACGGGCTCAAGCCCGCCGAGCTGGCCGAACGCCTCCTGGCGGCCGGCGCGTCCGGCTGCAACCTGGAGGACAGCGACCCGCGCACCGGCGAGCTGATCGATCCGGGCGAGCAGGCGGAGTTCCTGGCCGAGGTGCGCGCGGCGGCCGGGCCGGCACTGGTGATCAACGCCCGCGTGGACACCTACCTGCGGGGCTCGACCTCGCGGGAGGAGGCGCTCGCGCGGGCGGAACGCTATCTGGAGGCGGGGGCCGACTGCGTCTACCCCATCGTGCTCGCCGACGAGGACGAGATCCGCGCCCTGGTCGGCGCGCTCGCCGGCCGGCCGGTGAACGTGCTGTTCCGGCCGGGGGCGCCGGCACTCGGGCGGCTGGCCGAGCTCGGCGTGGCGCGCGTCAGCTTCGGGGCCGGCCTGCACCGGCTCGCCCACGCCCACACCGTGGCGCTGCTGGCCAAGGTCAAGGCGGGCGACAGCCCCTTCTGACCGGCCGGGCCGTGGGCGGGGCGCGGTGACGGGCCGCGTACGCTTGCGCTCGTGCTCGCCGCCGCTGCCGTCTGCCCGCAAACCCCGCTGATCGTGACCCGGATGCCCGGGCTCCGCGCCGTGTGCGACGCCGCCGTCGAAGGCGTGCTCGCCGCCCGCCCCGACGTGCTGGTCGTGGTGGGCGGGGCCACGGCAACCGAGGCGTACGCGGGCGGCGCGGCGGGCAGCCTGCGCCCCTGGGGCCTCGACGCGGGAGCGGGCACGGGTGAGCCCGTCCTGCCGCTGTCGCTGACCGTGGGCCGCTGCCTCCTGGACGGGCTCCCCGGCGGGCGCGTGCCCGACGCCTGTCAGGCCGTGGCCTTCGACGCCGCGCCCGCCGAGTGCCGGGCCCTCGGCGAGAAGCTGGCCGCGCGCGGCGAACGGGTGGGGCTGCTGGTGCTCGCCGACGGCTCGGCCTGCCTGACCCCGAAGGCCCCCGGCAAGTACGACGAGGCCGCCGGCCCGTTCGACGACCGGGTGGCGGAGGCGCTCGGCGCCGCCGACCCGGCCGTGCTCGACGCCCTCGACCCCGCGGAGGCCGACCGGCTGTGGGCCACCGGCCGCGCCGCCCTCCAGGTGCTCGCCGGGGCCGCCGGCGGCGCCGCGCTCCGCGGCCGGCTGCTGGCGCGGACGGCCCCCTACGGCGTCGGCTACTTCACTGCACTGTGGGACTGACGCCTCGGCACCGGCACCGTCATCAGGTCGCGGGCCAGCACGACCTCCCCGTCGTAGCTGCGCCGCACCTCGGCCACGAACGCGGGCTCGTCGGTGAAGCCGTACCGCTCGGAGAAGTGCGTGAGCACCAGCCTCCGCGCCCCCGCGTCCGCCGCGACGACGCCCGCCTCGTACGCCGTCAGGTGCCCGTACTCCTTGGCGAGCGCGCTCTCCCCCGACAGGAACGTGGACTCGATGACCAGCAGGTCGGCCCCGTGGGCCAGCTCGAAGACGGTGTCGCAGAGCCGCGTGTCCATGACGAAGGCGACCGCCTGTCCCGGGCGGGGCTCGCTGCACTCCTCCAGCGTGACGCCGCGTACGGACCCCTTGCGCTGCAGCTCGCCGACCTCGGGCCCGCGGATGCCGTGGGCGGCGAGCCTGGCGGGCAGCATGCGGCGGCCGGGCGGCTCCTGGACGCGGTACCCGTACGACTCGACAGGGTGGGACAGGCGGCGCGCGGTCAGCGGCCCGATCGCGGCGAGCGGCCCGGAGACGGGATGCTCGGAGATCACGTCGGTGTCGGCGAACACGGAGGCGTGCCGCAGCCGCCGCCAGTACGCCGCCCCGGAGGCGGGGAACACCGCGCGCACCGGATGGCGTACCCGGTCGCGGGCGATGCGCTGGACGATGCCGGGGACGCCCAGGCAGTGGTCGCCGTGGAAGTGCGTGACGCAGAGCCAGTGCACGTCGTTCGCGCGCGCTCCCGCGTGCACCATCTGCCGCTGCGTGCCCTCGCCGGGGTCGAAGAGGAAACCCTGGCCGTCCCAGCGCAGGAGGTAGCCGTTGTGGTTACGGTGTCGGGTGGGCACCGCGCTGGAGGTGCCGAGCACCACGAGCTCACGAGAGGACACGATGACCATCCCTGAGACGGGCCCGGCGGGCACGGTGGGCACGGTGGCGCTGGCCGAGGTGCCGACGCCGGTGGGCGCGTTCGCGCTGGCCGTCACCGAGACGGGGCTCGTGGCGTCGGGCTGGGGCTCCGGCGTGGGCCTCGCGGACCGGCTCGGGCTGGTCGAGGTGCATGATGCGGATCGTACGGCCTTGGCCGTCGCCGAGCTGAACGCGTATTTCGCCGGGGAGCTGCGCGCCTTCCGCACGCCGATCGACTGGCGGCTGATGTCGGGGTCGCGGCTGCGGGTGCTCCAGGCGCTGCACGCGGTCCCGTACGGCGCCGCCGTCACCTACGGCGAGCTGGCCAGGCTGAGCGGCACGAGCGTGCCCGCCCGCGGCATCGGCTCCATCATGGGCTCCAACCCGCTCCCGATCTTCGTGCCGTGCCACCGGGTGATCGCGGGCAGCGGGCTCGGCGGGTTCAGCGGAGGGGTGGGCGTGGAGACCAAGCGGTGGCTGCTCACCCACGAGGGCTATCTGCAGCCGACCCTGCTGGACCTCTGACCGGCACGGGCACTCCCCGGTCTCCGACACACTGGTGCCTGTGCGTCAGCAGCCTGTCATCGCCGTCGTCGGCCCCACCGCGGCCGGGAAGTCCGACCTCGCCGTGGAGCTCGCCCTCCGTCTCGGGGGCGAGTGCGTCAACGCCGACTCCATGCAGCTCTACCGCGGCATGGACATCGGCACCGCCAAGCTGACGCCCGCCGAGATGCGCGGCGTGCCGCACCACCTGCTGGACATCTGGGACGTCACGGTCACCGCGAGCGTGGCCGAGTACCAGAAGCTGGCGCGGGAGGTGTTCGACCGGGTCGAGACGCCCGTGCTGGTCGGCGGCAGCGGCCTCTACGTCCGGGCGGCCCTCGACGACCTGGAGTTCCCCGGCACCGACCCCGAGATCCGGGCCCGGCTGGAGGCCGAGCTGGCCGAGCGCGGCCCGGCCCCGCTGTACGAGCGGCTGCGGGGCCTCGACCCGGCCGCCGCCGCGGCGATCCTGCCCGGCAACGGCCGCCGCATCGTGCGGGCGCTGGAGGTGATCGAGCACTCGGGCCGGCCGTTCTCGGCCACGATGCCGTCGTACGACGCGCTCTACCCGAACGTGCAGATCGGCCTGGACGTGCCGCGCCCCGAGCTGGACGAGCGGATCGCGCTCCGGGTCGAGCGGATGTGGGCGGCGGGCCTGGTGGAGGAGGTGCGCACGCTGCTCGGGCAGGGCCTGGCCGAGGGCCGCACGGCCGGGCGGGCGCTCGGCTACGCGCAGGTGATCCGCTTCCTGGACGGCGAGTGGAGCGAGGAGCGGGCTCAGGCGGAGACGGTGCGGGCGACCAGGCGTTTCGCCCGCCGCCAGGAGTCGTGGTTCAGGCGCGACCCGCGCGTGCGGTGGCTGCCGTACGACGCTCCGGATCTCGTCGAGCGCTCCCTCGCCGAGATCCCCGGCCACCGCGCACCCTAAACTTGCAGAATGCGCTTCCTGAAGGGCCACGGCACCGAGAACGACTTCGTCATCCTGCCCGATCCCGACGACGAGCTCGACCTGTCGGCCGCGCTCGTCGTCAAGGTCTGCGACAGGAGGACGGGCATCGGGGCCGACGGCGTGCTGCGGGTGGTGCGCACCAAGCGGAGCCACGAGGTGGCCGCGCAGGCGTCCGCCGCGGAGTGGTTCATGGACTACCGCAACGCCGACGGCAGCGTCGCCGAGATGTGCGGCAACGGCGTGCGGGTCTTCGCCCGCTACCTCGTCGACGCGGGTCTCGCCGACTCCTCCGGGTTCGCCGTCGCCACGCGGGGCGGCCTGCGCCAGGTCCGCATCGAGCCTGACGGCGACGTCACGGTCGACATGGGCAAGCCGGTCGTGCTCGGCGAGAGCACGGCGCATGTGGGCGGCATCGACTATCCGGGCGTGCGGGTCGACATGGGCAACCCGCACCTGGCCTGCGCCATCGGCGATCCGGTCGCCCAGCTCGACCTCACCCACCAGCCCGGCTTCGACATCAGCGTCTTCCCGAGCGGCGTCAACGTCGAGCTGTTCAACCCGGTGGGCGTCAGCCGCGCGGTCATGCGCGTCTTCGAGCGCGGCTCGGGCGAGACCCGCTCGTGCGGCACGGGCGCGGTGGCGACGGCGGTCGCGGCGGCGGCCCTGTCGGGCGACACCACGGGCACGTGGACGGTGGAGGTGCTCGGCGGCACGCTCACGGTCATCCTCGACGAGGACACGAGCTACCTGTCCGGACCGGCGGTGATCGTGGCGAGCGGCGAGCTGATGCTTGCAGAATGATGTTCTGCTGAGGCATGCTGGGTCTGCTTCCCGAACCGAGAGGTGGGACATGGCAGACCCACGCACCACCGCAGTCCAGGTAAAAGCGCCCATCGGGCAGCTCGGCGGCGGTTTCATGATCTCCCGCGAGGCGAAGGCCGCCTGCGAGGAGCACGGCCTCGGCTCCCGCGAGTTCTACTTCCGCGGCCGCTGCGGCGTGCTCGGCGAGTGCGACGCGGACGTGGTCCACTCCGTCGCCGTCTTCTTCCCGCGCGAGCACGTCGAGGAGAGCTGGAACGGCGGACGCAAGCTCGCCGCCGACCGCGCCGTCGAGGTCTACGCCGAGGTGTGCCGCGACTGGGGCCGGCGCAAGCTGGGCGGCTACGACGGCTGCGCCAGGATCGCCGAGCTGCTGGAGCCGGTCGTCGCCGCGGCGCCGTCCGTGGGCGCGCCGCTGTTCGCCGGCTGGCGGGCGGTGCCGCTCGCCGACGACCCGCCGGCCCGCGCCGTCCAGCTCATGCACTGCGTACGCGAGCTGCGCGGCGGCCTGCACGCCAACGCCGTGCTCGCCGCCGGGCTGCACCCGCTGGAGGCCACGCTCGCCACCGGCCACGACGCGACCCCGTTCGGGCAGGCCACCGGCGCCCGGATCGCCCAGTTCTTCACCTGGCCGGAGCCCTACCCCGAGCCGTCCCCGGAGCTCGTGGCCCGCCGGGCCGAGGTCGAGGAGCGCACCGACGACCTCATGGCGCCGATCTTCTCGGTGCTCGGCGACAGCGAATCGGACGAGCTGATCGGCCTTCTGCGTTTTGGGCACGCTCGTTGACCTGGCAGACTGGCTGCCCATGGACGTGGACATCTGGGCCTGGGTCGGCGACACCCAGCAGCAGCTTTCCGAGGCGGGCAACGTTGGCCTCGCCATGGCGCTGGGAGACCTTCCCGCACAGGCCTACGAGGGCCGATACCCGCAGCTCGACGTCATGGCCCCCGCCATCGCGCAGCAGGCCGAGGCCCTTGAGCTGCCCTGGCTGGAGTTCTACGCCCGCTACTGGCACCTCGTCGGCCGCATCGGCGACCGCGCCCAGGGCGCGGTCGCGCTCGACGACGCGCGGCAGCTGCTGGCGTTCGCCCAGCGCGAAGACGTGCGCGAGTGCCCGTCCGCCCTGGCGGCGGTCGAGGCCCTCGCCATCGCCCTGGCCAACACCGACGGCCCCGGCTACGCCGGCGAGCGCCTGGAGACGCTGGGCGCCCACCTGGAGGCCCTGAGCCCCGAGCGGCCCGCCTTCACCGGCCTCGTCACCCAATACGTCGCGGCCCTGATCGACGCCGGCCAGGCGGACGAGGCCGTCTCCTACGCCGAGTCCGCCACCGAGCGGCTGCGCACCGCCGGCCGCGCGCCGAGCTGGGAGCTCGGCGCCGAGCACGCCCGCGCGCTGCTCGCCTCCGGCCGCGCCGAGGCCGCGCTCGACGCCCTCCAGGCCGCCTCCGGTCACCAGCCCGACGACCCGGTCGCCAAGGACCACCGCGACGGCGTGCGCCGGGCGCTGATCCTCGCCACCCTCGACCGCGTCGCCGAGGCCGTGGACGCGCTGCCCGACCTCGACGTGGTCGGCGAGCACCCGCGCGTGTTCGTCGAGTGGTCGCGCGCGGTCGCCCTGCTGGCCGGCTCCGCGCAGATCACCAACACCTGGCAGCTCGGCCGCGTGCTGCGCCAGTGGATCGACTACTTCGGCATGATGGGCGGCTACCGCGCCCGGGTCGAGCTCGCGCTGATCGCCGGCGACCTCGCCGTCGCCCGCCAGGGCGTCTGGCAGGCCAGGCTGCTGGCCGACCTCGCCGAGTCCGGCACGGCCGAGCTGCGCGCGGACGAGGGCCTCGCCGAGCGCATCGCCGCCCTGCGGGCCACCGCCGACGCGACCTCCGAGCACGAGGCCCCCGGTCCGCCGGAGGAGCGGGTGGGCCTGTTCGACGCCGCCGACGGCTTCAACGCCGACCCCGAGAGGTGGGTCGGCTGGCTGGCCCCGCTGTCCGGCGACGACCTCGAGGCCACCCGCCGCCACACCACCACCCTGGGCTTTCTCGGCTACCCCGCCGCCGGCGCCGACATCTACTGGAAGACGCTCGTCGACACCGGCAAGATCGGCGAGGCCGACCCCGACGACGTCGCCTACCTCACCACCCTGCTCATCGAGGCCCGCCAGGACGAGCGGCTGGAGCAGATGGCCGCGCTGCTGCCGCACGCCGCGCAGCAGCTCGCCCTCGCCCGCCTGCACAGCGCCCGCGAGCGCTGGCCGGAGGCGCTCGACGCCGCCGAGCACGCCGTCGCGGCCGGGGCCGGCATCGACGCCCGCCGTCTGCTGTCCGGCGCCGCCCAGCAGCTCGACCAGAACGCCAGGGCCGCCCAGGTGCTGGTCGAGGTCATCGACGAGCTGGCCGACGAGGACGTCTGGCGCATGATCGTCATGGCCACCTCCGCCGAGGACTGGGCGATCGTCCGCAAGGGCGCGGCCAAGATCGGCATGCCGGTCAAGTCCAAGGAGGGCCCGATCGAGGAGGAGATGGGCCTCATCCGGGTCATCCTCCCCGCGCCCGACGGCGGGCAGCGCCAGGTGCTGTCGATCCGCACCGGCCCCGCCACCGCCCGGCTGGCCCTGCCGCAGCCCCGCGGCATGGACTACAACGCCGGCGACCTGGTCGTCTTCGACCCGCAGCTGCTGGAGCCGGTGCCCGACGACCCGCAGGAGCAGCAGAACTTCGTGCCGCCGTTCGCGGCCGTGCGCATCCTGCGGCCCGGCGGCTACACCAGCTACTTCTTCGACGGCGCCGCGCCGAGCGAGTCCGACTGGGCCGAGTTCACCGAGGTCATGGCCGAGCGGGGCTGGCCGATGTGGGTCTACAGCGACGAGAACTACCAGGTCACCCACCCCACCTCGGGCGAGCCGCTGCCGGGCGTGTTCGGCTGGGTCGCGGTCCCGCCGGACGTCAGCCCGCAGGAGGTCGACGCGCTGCTCGACGACGCCACCGAGCGGTGGGTGCACCCGCTGGCCTGGCTCGACCTCGCCCGCGAGATCGACGTCGAGGTCGGGCGGCACGAGCGCATCGTCAAGGAATACGGCCTGTAGGAAAAAAGAGCGGACGAGGTTCGGGGAGGCGGCGCGGGTGCTGGATCGGTTCCGTCTGGACGGAAAGGTGGCGATCGTCACCGGGGCCTCGTCCGGGCTCGGGGTGGCCTTCGCCCGCGGGCTGGCCGAGGCGGGCGCCGACGTCGTGATCGGCGCCCGGCGCGCCGACCGGCTGGAGAAGACGCGGCGGCTGGTCGAGGAGACCGGCCGCCGGTGCCTGGCGGTGCCCGCCGACGTGGCGAAACCCGAGGACTGCGACGCGCTCGCCGCCGCCGCGGTCGAGGAGTTAGGCGGCGTCGACGTCCTGATCAACAACGCCGGGCTCGGCACCGCCGTCCCCGCCCTGCGCGAGACGCCCGCGGAGTTCCGCCAGGTGGTCGAGGTCAACCTGATGGGCGCCTACTGGATGGCGCAGGCGTGCGCCCGGGTGATGCGGCCGGGCTCGTCGATCGTCAACATCGGCAGCGTGCTGGCCGAGACCACCGCCGGGCTGCCGCAGGCCGCCTACACCGCCTCCAAGGCGGCGCTGACCGGGCTGACCCGTGACCTCGCGCAGCAGTGGACGGGGCGGCGCGGCATCCGGGTCAACTGCCTGGAGCCGGGGTTCTTCGCCTCCGAGATGACCGACCAGTACCAACCGGGCTACCTGGAGCGGGTGGTGGAGTCGCGGGTGGTCATGCGGCGCCCGGGCGACGCCGCCGAGCTGGTGGCCGCCGCCGTGTTCCTGGCGAGCGAGGCGTCCTCCTACATCACCGGCGTCGTCCTCCCCGTGGACGGCGGCCTGCTGCTCACGTAGGTGTCAGCCGCGGGTCATTCGGAGAGCAGGTCGCGCTGGGCGGCGAGGAAGCCGGCGTGGAAGCGGGTGCGGGCGCCGAGGCGTTCGCAGAGGACCTGTACGCGGCGCTGCACCGTGCGCGGGCTGAGGCCGAGCTGGCGGGCGATGGCGTCGTCCTTCATGCCGCCGGCGAGCAGGGCCAGCACCTCGGCGTCGGGGGCCTGGGGCCAGCCCTCGGGCTGGAGGCGGTCCTCGGCGAGGCGCAGCGGCACGGCGGCCCGCCACAGCGTCTCGAAGAGCCCGACCAGGGCGTCCAGCAGCGCCGACGGGTGCACGACCAGGGCGCTCTCGACGGCCCGGTCCTCGTCGGAGACCAGCGGCAGGATGGCGGTGCGGGCGTCGGCGACGGCCAGCTTGACCGGCACCTGGCCGAGCCTGGCCTGCTCGCCGTCGGCGATGGCGCGGCGGGTGTGGGCGAGCATGCCGGGCTGCTCGAAGGCGAGCGGGCTGTAGATGCCGCGCACGACGGGCGCTCCCCTGCGGGCGGCGCGGCGCTGGTTCTCGTGGTCGTCGCTGATGTCCACCGCGTACGGCGGATGCACCAGCACCAGCAGCTCCCGGGTGGCGTTGCGTTCGAGCTGGAGGTAGCGGCGGGCGACGGCGTCGCTGCCCGTGACGACCTCCAGCACCTCCTCGGGCTGCGGCCCGCTGCGCTCGGCGACCTCGGTGGCGAGCAGGGCGGCGGCGGCGCGGCTGTGGGTCAGCTCCTCCTGGCGGCGGGCGACGAGGATGTCGATGGCGATGTTCGGCGGGGTGGCGACGAGCCGGAGCGGCCGTCCGGCGACGCGCGAGATGAGCCCGAGGTCCTCCAGGCGGGGCAGCATGCGGCGGATGGCGGCGGCCGAGGAGCCGGTCTCGGCGCCCAGCTCGTTGAGGGTCGCGGGGCCGTGCCGGAGCAGGGCGCGGTAGGCCGTCTCCTCGGCGACGGTGACCCCCAGACCCTCCAGTAAGCGCCGCTGCGCCATGCCGACCTTCCTGACGTGCCATGATCCGTCACGAGCGTACGGCGTGCCGGCTCCGGCGGTCCACACGAGGGTGGGGGCTCTTGTTCCGGGGCGGGCGGGGATCTATGGTCGTTGCGTAGTCCGGTGCGTGTTGCGTATTAAGGAACAACCGGAGGCGCCATGAGTCGGCCCCGCTTGGTGATCATCGGTGCCGGGATCGTGGGGTGCGCCCTGGCCGACGAGCTCACCGAACGCGGCTGGACCGACGTCACGGTGCTGGAGCAGGGGCCGCTGTTCGCGGCCGGCGGGTCCAGCTCGCACGCGCCCGGCCTGGTCTTCCAGACCAACCCCGCCAAGACGATGACCGAGTTCGCCGCCTACACCGTGCGCAAGTACACCGCGCTCGGCGAGCACTGCTTCCGCCAGGTGGGCGGCCTGGAGGTGGCCACCACCCCGGAACGCTGGGCCGACCTGCACCGCAAGCTCGGCTGGGCCGAGTCGTGGGGCGTCGAGGGCCGGCTGCTCGACGCCGACGGCTGCGCGGAGCTGTGGCCGCTGCTGGACCGTACGAAGGTGTTCGGCGGCCTCCACGTGCCCACGGACGGCCTCGCCGCGGCGGTCGCCTGTGGCGAGACGCAGGCGGCGCGGGCGAGCGAGCGCGGCGCGCGCTTCCTCGAACGGCACACGGTCGTGGGCGTCGAGCAGCGCGGCGGCCGGGTCACCGGCGTGACGGTGCTGGCCGCTGGGGAGCACCGCACGATCCCCGCCGACGTCGTGGTGTGCGCGGCCGGCTTCTGGGGGCCGTCGATCGGGCGGCTCGCCGGCCTGACGGTGCCGCTGCTGCCGCTCGCCCACCAGTACGCCAGGTCCGGCCCGCTCGACCTGGGCCGCCCCGGCCCCATCCTCCGCCACCAGGACCGCGACCTTTACTTCCGCCAGTACGGTGACCGCCTCGGCATCGGTTCCTACGCCCACCGTCCCATGCCGGTCACCCAGGAGGAGATCCCGGCCAAGGGCACCGTGATGCCGTCGGTGCAGGCGTTCACCGAGGAGGACTTCGAGCCGGCCTGGCGGGACGCGGTCGAACTGCTGCCCGCGCTCGCCGGCTCCGCGTACGAGGACGGCATCAACGGCGTCTTCTCCTTCACCCCCGACGGCTTCCCGCTGATCGGCGAGGCGCCGCACCTCGACGGCTTCTGGCTGGCCGAGGCCGTGTGGGTGACGCACTCGGCCGGGGTCGCGCGGGCGGTGGCCGAGCTGCTGGTGGACGGGACGTCGGGTTTCGACCTGCACGAGTGCGACCTGGCCAGGTTCGAGGAGGCGCAGCTCTCCCCCGCCTTCGTCGAGGAGCGCGGCAGGCAGAACTTCGTCGAGGTCTACGACGTCATCCATCCGCTGCAGCCGATGGAGTCGCCGCGCCCGCTGCGCACCAGCCCGTTCCACGTGCGGCAGCGGGAGCTGGGGGCGTTCTTCCTGGAGGCGGCCGGATGGGAGCGGCCCCACTGGTTCGAGGCGAACGCGCCGCTGCTGGAGAGCCTGGCGGACGAGCCGTTGCTGGGCGCGGCGCGGCGGGACGCCTGGGCGAGCCGCTACTGGTCGCCGATCGCCGCCGCCGAGTCGCATGCGACGAGGGAGCGCGTGGCGCTCTACGACATGACCCCGCTCAAGCGGATCGAGGTCAGCGGCCCGGGGTCGGCGGCGTTCCTGCAGCGCATGACCACCAACAACGTGGACAAGAGGCCCGGCTCGGTCACCTACAGCCTCCTGCTGGACGCGCGGGGCGGCGTCCGGTCTGACCTGACCGTCGCCCGCCTGGCCGAGGACCGCTTCCAGGTCGGCGCGAACGGCAACCTCGACCTCGACTGGCTCTCCCGGCACGCGCCGGGCGGCGTGCGGGTGCGGGACATCACGCCGGGCACCTGCTGCGTCGGGGTGTGGGGGCCGCGGGCGAGGGAGCTGGTGCAGCCGCTGACGGACCTGGACCTGTCGAACGAAGGCTTCCGCTACTTCACCTGCAAGTCCGGATATGTCGGGCACGTTCCGGTGCTGGCCCTGCGGGTGTCGTACGTCGGCGAGCTGGGCTGGGAGCTCTACACCACCGCCGACATGGGGCTCAAGCTGTGGGACACCCTCTGGGCCAGGGGCCTCGCGGTGGCCGGCGGGCGGGCCGCGTTCAACAGCCTGCGGGTGGAGAAGGGCTACCGGCTGTGGGGGGTGGACATGACGAGCGAGCACAACCCGTACGAGGCGGGCCTCGCCTTCGCCGTCCGCGACGACAAGGACTTCCTCGGCCGTGACGCGCTGCGCCGCGAGGTCACCCGCAAGCTGGTCCCGCTGCTCAGCACCGAGGTCGTCATGGGCAAGGAGCCCGTACGGCACGGCGGCCGCACCGTCGGCTACGTCACCAGCGCCGCCTACGGCCACACCGTCCAGCGCCCGATCGCCTACGCCTGGCTGCCGGCCGACCTCGCCGCTCCCGGGACACCTGTCGACATTTCATACTTCGGCCGCCGCGTTCCCGCGGAGGTCGCCGCCGAGCCCCTGTACGACCCCGGGATGGAGAAGATCAGGCGTTGACCCGGCCCAGCACCCACCCCGACTTCCTCTGGCGCGACCCCGGCCCGCGGCCGTCGTACGACGTGGTGATCGTCGGCGGCGGCGGCCACGGCCTGGCCACCGCCTACTACCTGGCCAGGAACCACGGCCTGACCAACGTCGCCGTCCTGGAGAAGGGCTGGCTCGCCGGCGGCAACATGGCCCGCAACACCACGATCATCCGCTCCAACTACCTGTGGGACGAGAGCGCCGCCCTCTACGAGCACGCGCTCAAGCTGTGGGAGGGCCTGAGCGAGGAGCTGGACTACGACCTGCAGTTCAGCCAGCGCGGCGTGCTCAACCTGGCGCACAGCCTGGGCGACGTGCGCGAGGGCCGGCGCCGGGTCGAGGCCAACCGGCTCAACGGCGTGGACGCCGAGTGGCTGGACGCCGCCGAGGTGAAGAAGTTCTGCCCGGTCATCGACGTCTCCGACCGCCCCAGGCATCCGGTCATGGGCGCGACGCTGCAGCGGCGCGGCGGCATCGCCAAGCACGACCACGTGGCGTGGGCGCTGGCCCGGCGGGCGGACGCCTACGGCATCGACCTGATCCAGGGCTGCGAGGTCACCGGCTTCGAGATCACGGGAGGCCGGGTCACGGCCGTACGCACCTCGCGCGGCCGGATCGCGGCGGGGAAGGTGGCGCTGGCCGCCGCCGGGCACACGTCGGTGCTGGCGGAGCTGGCCGGGTTCCGGCTGCCGCTGCAGTCGCACCCGCTGCAGGCGCTGGTGTCGGAGCTGCTGGAGCCGGTGCTCGACTGCGTGGTGATGTCGAACGCCGTGCACGTCTACGTGAGCCAGGCGCACAAGGGCGAGCTGGTCATGGGGGCGGGCATCGACGCCTACAACTCCTACGGGCAGCGCGGCGGCGTGCACGTGATCGAGGCGCAGATGGCGGCGGCCCTGGAGCTGTTCCCGATCTTCAGCCGGGTGCGCGTGCTGCGTACCTGGGCCGGCATCGTGGACGTCTCCCCCGACGCCTCCCCGATCATCGGCCGCACGCCGGTGGAGAACCTGTTCGTCAACGCGGGCTGGGGCACCGGCGGCTTCAAGGCCACCCCCGGCGCCGGCTGGGTGTATGCCGACACGATCGCGCACGGCCGCCCGCACCCGCTGGCCGAGCCGTTCGCGCTGGAGAGGTTCACCACGGGGGCGCTCATCGACGAGCACGGCGCGGCGGCGGTGGCGCACTGATGCTGCTCATCCCCTGCCCCTTCTGCGGCCCGCGCGACGAGACCGAGTTCCGCTACGGCGGCCAGGCCGGCGTCCCCTACCCGGCCGGCGAGACCACGGACGCCGAGTGGGCCGCGTACGTCTTCACCCGCGACAACCCCAAGGGCTGGTTCCACGAGCGCTGGTTCCACGCGCACGGCTGCCGCACCTGGTTCACCGTCGAGCGGCACACGCTCACGCAGGAGATCCGATGAGATTCACCTTCGACGGCCGCGCCTACCGGGGCGAGCCGGGCGACACGCTGGCCGCCGCGCTGCTGCGGAGCGGCGTGCGCGTGGTCGGCCGCAGCGTGGAGCTGGGCCGCCCGCGCGGCGTCTTCACCGCCGGCCCCGAGGAGCCGAACGCGCTGGTCCGGGTGGGCGCCGACCCCATGCTCGCGGCCACCACGGTCGAGCTGTACGACGGGCTGGAGGCGTGGAGCCTGCGCGGCAAGGGCCGCGTCGACCCGGACGCGCGGGACGAGCGCCGCTGCGACAAGGGCTACCTGCACTGCGACGTGCTCGTGGTCGGCGGCGGCCCGGCCGGGCTGGCGGCCACGGTGGCCGCCGGGCGGGCGGGCGCGCGGGTGATCCTCGTGGACGAGCAGCCGCGGCTCGGCGGCGACCTGCTGAACAGCCGGGTCACGCTGGACGGCCGGCCCGCCCTGGAATGGGTGGCCGGCCTCGAACTGCCCGCCCGCGTGCTGACCAGGACCACCGCCGTCGGCTACTACGACCACAACTACGTGGTCGCCGTGGAGCGCCGGCCGCGCGGCGAGCGGCTGTGGCACATCAGGGCGCGGCGGGTGGTGCTGGCGACGGGCGCGCACGAGCGCTCGCTCGCCTTCCCCGGCAACGACCGGCCGGGGGTGATGCTGGCCTCGGCCGCCCGCGCGTACGCCAACCGGTACGGGGTGCGGGCCGGACGGCGGGCGGTGGTGTTCGCCTGCGCCGACTCCGGCTACGAGGCCGCCCGCGACCTGGCGGACGCCGGGGTGGAGGTGCTCGCGGTCGTGGACCCGCGGCCTTCCGCGCCGCCGGTCGAAGGGGTGGAGGTGCTGGCCGGGCAGGTCGTGACGGGCACCTCCGGCGACGCCGACGGCGTGCTGACCGGCGTACGGGCCGGCGACCGGGACTTCGCGTGCGACCTGCTGGCCGTCGCCGGCGGCTGGAACCCTGCGGTGCAGTTGTTCAGCCAGTCGCAGGGCCGGCTCCGCTACGACGAGGAACTGCTGGCCTTCGTGCCGGGCACGTCCGCGCAGGCGGAGCGGTCGGCCGGGGCCTGCCGTGGCCTCTACGGCACGAGCGAGGCCATCGCCGACGGCCACGCCGCCGGGGCGGAGGCGGCCGGGCGGTCCGGGCACGGGTTGCGCGTCCCCGAGGACGGCCGGCGTCCCCCGCGCCCACCGGCGGCCCTCTGGTCGGTGGCCGGCGCCTCGCCCGAGCCCGCCTTCGCCGACCTGCACCGGGACGTGACCGTGGCCGACCTGGCGAGGGCCACCGGGGCCGGGCTGCGTTCGATGGAGCACGTCAAGCGCTACACGACCGCGGGCACCGGCGCCGACCAGGGCAGGACCTCGGGGGCGGTGGTCGTGGGCGTGACGGCCGCCCTGCTGGGCGCGGAGCCGGGGCAGGTGGGGACGACGACGTTCCGGCCGCCGTACACGCCGGTGTCCTTCGCCACGCTGGCCGGGCGCGACCGCGGCGAGCTGTCCGACCCGGTCAGGACCACGGCCATGCACGACGCGCACGTCGCGCTGGGGGCCGTGTTCGAGGACGTCGGCCAGTGGAAGCGCCCCTGGTACTTCCCGCGCGAGGGGGAGACGATGGCGGCGGCCGTGCGGCGCGAGTGCGAGGCCGCGCGCACCGGCGTCGCCGCCATGGACGCCTCCACGCTCGGCAAGATCGACATCCGGGGCGCGGACGCGGGCGCCTTCCTCGACCGGATCTACACGAACCTCTACTCCACGCTGCCCGTCGGCGCCTGCCGCTACGGGCTGATGTGCGGCGTGGACGGCATGGTCTTCGACGACGGCACCACGACCCGGCTGGCCGAGACGCACTTCCTCATGACGACGACCACCGGCAACGCCGCCACCGTGCTCGACCGGCTGGAGGAGTGGCACCAGACCGAGTGGCCGGAGCTGGAGGTGTCGTTCACCTCGGTGACCGACCACTGGGCGACGGTCGCCGTGGCCGGCCCGCGGGCCCGCGAGGTGATCGCCGCGGTCGCGCCCGGCGCGGTGGAGCTGGCGTTCATGCGCTACGCGGAGACCGACGTGCTCGGGGTGCCGGGACGGGTGTTCCGGATCAGCTTCTCGGGCGAGCTGGCGTACGAGGTGAACGTGCCCTGGCGGCACGGCCGGGCGCTGTGGGAGGCGGTGCTCGGCCTGGGCGCGGTGCCGTACGGGACCGAGACCATGCACGTGCTGCGCGCCGAGAAGGGCTTCGCCATCGTCGGCCAGGACACCGACGGCACCGTGACGCCGCAGGACCTCGGCATGTCGTGGATCGTCTCCTCCCGCAAGCCCGACTTCGTCGGCAGGCGCTCCCACGCCCGCCCGGACACCGCCCGCCCCGGCCGCAAGCGCCTGGTCGGCCTGCTGCCCGACGATCCCGCGGCGGTCGTGCCCGAGGGCGCGCAGCTCACCTCCGGCAAGGGGACGCCGACGCTGGGGCACGTGACCTCCGCCTACGCGAGCGCGGCGCTCGGCCGCGCCTTCGCGCTCGCCCTGGTCAGGGACGCCGAGCCGGGCGACCGGCTCACCGCCGTGTGCGACGGCGTGGCCCATCCCGTGACCGTCTGCTCCCCCGTCTTCCTCGATCCGGGCAACGACCGTCGCGACGGCCTGCCGCTGACCATGGAGGTGGGCCCGTACCAGGGGGAGCCGTGGCCGGCCGAGAGCCCGGCCGCCGCGTTCGCCGCCCGCTTCCAGGCGGCGAGCACCCCGGCGGCGCGGCTGCGGGAGATCGCCTTCGAGCCCATGTGGGAGGTACGGGGGGCGGACCCGGGGATGGGCCTCGCGCTCGGCCCGTCCTGGTGGCTCGTCACGGGGAACGTCGCTCCCGGCCCGGAATGGGTGGACGTGTCGGACCAGCGGACGGTCCTGGAGCTGTCCGGCCCCGCGGCCGAGGACGTCCTGATCACCGGCTGCCCGCTCGACCTGCATCCGTCGGTGTTCCGCGGTCATGCCCAGACGTTCCTGGGGCGGGCGTCGGTGCTGCTGGAGCGGCGGGCGGCGGACACGTACCGGATCTACGTGCGGTCGTCGTTCACCCGTTATCTCGCAGCATGGCTACTCGACGCTCTTGAGGGCATTTATCCCTAAACTTTACGAAAACTGGAGTTTCGGGAGTTCGACGTGCGCGTACGGGCGTTGGTAGCGGGTCTGTCCACGGTGGCCGTGCTGGTGACAGGCTGCGGCGAGCTGGAGGCCCAGCTCTCCACCGGCAACTCCGACAAAGCCTCCAAACCCGACTCGGCGTCGGTGTCCGACGCCCGCAAGAAGCTCGCCAAGCTCCAGGTCAAGGGCCGCGCCCCGCGCACCGGCTTCGACCGCGACGAGTTCGGCCCCTCCTGGGCCGACGTCGACCGCAACGGCTGCGACACCCGCAACGACATTCTCAAGCGCGACCTGGAGGACGAGACCTTCAAGTCCGGCACGCACGACTGCATCGTGCTGACCGGCACGCTCAAGGACCCCTACAGCGGCAAGACGATCAAGTTCAAGCGCGGCCAGGACACCAGCACGGCCGTCCAGATCGACCACCTCATCCCGCTCTCGGACGCCTGGCAGAAGGGCGCCCAGCAGTGGTCGGCCACCAAGCGCAAGGAGTTCGCCAACGACCCGCTGAACCTCCAGGCCACGGACGGCCCGCTGAACGGCCAGAAGAGCGACTCCGACGCCGCCACCTGGCTGCCGCCGCTCAAGTCCTACCGCTGCACGTACATCGCCCGCCAGATCGACGTCAAGGCGAAGTACGACGTCTGGGTCACCGCCGCCGAGAAGTCGGCCATGGAGACCATCCTCGACGACTGCTGAGCCGCCCTCAGGTGAGGGAGCAGCCGTTCGTCGCCGGGGCGGGAGCGGGGGCCGGGCGGCCGATGGCCGGCATGCCGAGGAGCACGCCCTGGCCGCCGCCGGAGCCGCCCTGCCGGGCCGCCCAGGCGTCGCCCGCGCGGGTGCGGCGCAGCGCGCGCACCGGGCCGTCGGCCACCAGGTGGTGCGGCGCGGCGTACGTCACCTCCACCGTCACCATGTCGCCCGGCCGCGGCGTCTCGTCACCGGCGGCGAAGTGGACCAGGCGGTTGTCGGGGGCACGGCCGGACAGGCGGCGCGTGGCGTCGTCCTTGCGGCCCTCGCCCTCGGCGACCAGCACGTCGAGCGTGCGGCCGACCTGCTTCTTGTTCTCCTCCCAGGAGATCTCCTCCTGCAGCGCGACCAGCCGCTCGTAGCGCTCCTGGACGACCTCCTTCGGCACCTGGTCCGGCATGGTGGCCGCCGGGGTGCCGGGGCGGATGGAGTACTGGAAGGTGAAGGCGTTGGCGAAGCGGCTCTGCCGCACCACGTCGAGCGTGCCCTGGAAGTCCTCCTCGGTCTCGCCGGGGAAGCCCACGATGATGTCGGTGGAGATCGCGGCGTCGGGCATCGCGGCGCGCACCCGCTCGATGATGCCGAGGTAGCGCTCGGCCCGGTAGGAGCGGCGCATGGCCTTCAGCACCCGGTCGGAGCCCGACTGGAGCGGCATGTGGAGCTGGTGCATGACGTTGGGCGTCTCGGCCATGGCGGCGATCACGTCGTCGGTGAACGCGGCCGGGTGCGGCGAGGTGAACCGCACCCGCTCCAGGCCCTCGACGTCGCCGCAGGCGCGCAGCAGCTTGCCGAAGGCGAGCCGGTCACCGAACTCGACGCCGTAGGTGTTGACGTTCTGGCCCAGCAGGGTGACCTCCAGGACGCCCTGCTCGACCAGCGTGCGCACCTCGGCCAGGACGTCGCCGGGCCGGCGGTCCTTCTCCTTGCCACGCAGCGACGGCACGATGCAGAAGGTGCAGGTGTTGTTGCAGCCGACCGAGATCGCGACCCAGGCGGCGTAGGCGGACTCGCGCCTGGTGGGCAGCGTGGAGGGGAAGGTCTCCAGCGACTCCTTCAGCTCGACCTGCGCCTCGCCCTCGACGCGGGCCCGCTCCAGCAGCACCGGCAGCGAGCCGATGTTGTGGGTGCCGAACACGACGTCGACCCAGGGCGCCTTGCGGACGATCTCGCCCTGGTCCTTCTGCGCCAGGCAGCCGCCCACCGCGATCTGCATGCGCGGGTTGCGGGTCTTGGCGGGGCGGAGGTGGCCGAGGTTGCCGTAGAGGCGGTTGTCGGCGTTCTCCCGCACGGCACACGTGTTGAACACGACGACGTCGGCGGTCTCGCCGTCGGACGCGGGCACGTAGCCCGCCTCCTCCAGCAGGCCGGACAGCCGCTCGGAGTCGTGGACGTTCATCTGGCACCCGTATGTGCGCACTTCGTAGGTGCGGGCGCCCTCCTGGGTCACAGTCATGGCACATTCCAGGGTAGTCGTTGTCCGGGTCCCGGCAGTCCGTACCGATCTAAAAGGCCAGCTTGACGGCCGGATGTGATCGGATCGGTACCGCTCGGTTAGTGACCAGCGTCCTGGAGGCCCGTACGGTTCTACCCATGACGGACAACGGTGACGGTGCTCCACTCGTACGGTTGGAGAACGTCAACAAGCACTTCGGGGCGCTGCACGTCCTGAAGGACATCAACTTGACCGTCTTCCGGGGCGAGGTCCTGGTCGTCATCGGCCCGTCGGGCGGCGGGAAGTCGACGCTCTGCCGGACCGTCAACCGTCTGGAGACGATCGACGGCGGTCGCATCGTCTTCGACGGACAGCCTCTTCCCGAGGAGGGCAAAGGGCTGGCCAGGCTGCGTTCGGAAGTCGGCATGGTCTTCCAGTCCTTCAACCTGTTCGCGCACAAGACGATCCTGGAGAACGTCACGCTCGGCCCCGTCAAGGTGCGCGGCCAGGGCCGCGACGCCGCCGAGAGGCGGGCCATGGAGCTGCTGGAGCGGGTCGGCATCGCCGCGCAGGCGCAGAAGCACCCCGCGCAGCTCTCCGGCGGCCAGCAGCAGCGGGTGGCGATCGCACGGGCGCTCGCCATGGAGCCGAAGATGATCCTCTTCGACGAGCCGACGTCCGCGCTCGACCCCGAGATGGTGCAGGAAGTCCTGGACGTCATGGTGAGCCTGGCCCGTGACGGGATGACGATGATGGTCGTCACCCACGAGATGGGCTTCGCCCGCCGGGCGGCGAACCGGGTGGTGTTCATGGCCGACGGCCAGATCGTCGAGGAGAACACCCCCGACGCCTTCTTCGGCTCACCGCAGACCGACCGGGCCAAGGATTTCCTTTCCAAGATTCTGACGCATTGAGAGAGCCGAGGTAGGACATGCAGATCCGACGGGTGGGTGTTGCCCTGGCCGCGGCCGGCGCCATGATCGCCGGGCTCACCGCCTGTGGCGGCGGCGAGGCCACCACCGTGTTGCAGAAGGCCAAGGACGAGAAGAAGCTCGTCATCGGCGTGAAGTACGACCAGCCCGGCCTGGGGCTGAAGAAGCCTGACGGCACGGTCGAGGGCTTCGACGTCGATGTGGCCAAGTACATCGCCGGCAAGATGGGCGTGCCGGAGAGCGGGATCGAGTTCAAGGAGGCCCGCTCCGCCAACCGTGAGAGCTTCCTGAAGCAGGGCCAGGTCGACATGGTCATCGCGACCTACTCGATCACCGAGGCCCGCAAGCCCCAGGTGACCTTCTCCGGCCCCTACTACCTGGCGCACCAGGACTCCCTGATCCGGGCCGACGACTCCTCGATCACCAGCCTGGAGACGCTGAAGGGCAAGAAGGTCTGCCAGGTCAGCGGCTCCAACTCGTGGAAGAACATCACCGAGGGCACCAACAAGCAGAACCTCAAGGTCGAGGCCACCCTGGTCCCCGCGGGCGGCTACGACGAGTGCATCGCCAAGCTCAAGAGCGGCGCGGTCGACGTGGTGACGACCGACGACACGATCCTCGCCGGGTTCGCCAAGCGCGAGGGCAGCAGCGTCAAGGTCGCGGCCGCCCCGTTCACGGACGAGAAGTACGGCGTCGGCCTGAAGAAGGGCGACCTCGAGACCTGCAACGAGGTCAACAAGATCATCGGTGAGATGTGGTCCGACGGCACGGCGGCCAAGCTCCTGGAGAAGCACTTCGCCGGCACCGGCCTGAAGATGGAGACCGCGGCGCCCCCCGCCGAGGGCTGCGCCTGATCCCCGTCCAAGACCCGGTCACTCACCGGCGGGCGCGCCAGCGTGCCCGCCGGTGAGCTCCCCTGACGAGGAAAGTCATGGACACCTCCGCCCTTTTTGATTTCTCCCCCCTCGTCCAGGAACTCGACAAGATCCTCCTCGGGTTCTGGGCGACCATCAGGCTCACCCTCACCAGCGCCGTCATCGCGCTCGTCCTGGGCACGATCCTGGTGGCCATGCGGGTCGCGCCGACGCCCGTCCTGCGGTGGGCCGGCGCGGCGTACGTCAACGTGGTGCGCAACACCCCGCTCACCCTCGTGCTCATCCTGTGCGCGCTCGGGCTCAGCGACACGATGCAGCTCACCTTCTCCGGCGACCCCACCACCAACTACTTCTGGTGGGCCGTGGCTGGTCTGGCCGCCTACACCGCGACGTTCGTGTGCGAGGCGCTGCGCTCGGGCATCAACACCGTGTCCATGGGACAGGCGGAGGCGGCCCGCGCGATCGGACTGACGTTCACGCAGACGCTGCGGCTCGTGGTGCTGCCCCAGGCGTTCCGTACGGTCATCTCCCCGCTGGGCAGCATCCTGATCGCGCTCGCCAAGAACACCACGATCGTCATCGTCGCGAGCTACCTCGACGCGGCGGCGCAGATGAAGCAGATGTTCGACGACTACGGCGGCACCATCCCCATCTTCCTGGGCTTCGCCTTCGGTTACATGGTCCTGACCCTTCCCACCGGCTTCCTGTTCGGCTGGCTGGCCAAGCGCATGGCGGTGGCGCGATGAGCACGAACGTCCTCTTCGACGCGCCCGGCCCGCGCGCCCGGCTGCGCAACAACGCGCTCACGCTGCTGTCGGCCGCCGTGCTGCTGTTCATCGCCTACCTGGTCATCTCCACGCTGGGCGAGAAGGGCCAGCTCGACGCGGACAAGTGGGAGCCGTTCCTGCGGGGCGACACCTGGACCGGGTTCATCCTGCCCGGCCTGGTCGGCACGTTGCAGGCGGCGGTGGTCGCGGCGGTGCTCGCGGTGGTCTTCGGCGTGCTGTTCGGCCTCGGCCGGCTCTCCGACCACCGGGTGATCCGCGTGGTGTGCGGCGGGGTCGTGGAGTTCTTCCGCGCCATCCCGCTGCTGATCCTCATCTTCTTCGTGCAGGCCGGGCCGGCCACGCTGAGCGGCTACACGATGAGCGTGCCGGCGTTCTGGGCCGTGGTCATCGGCCTGACGCTGTACAACGGGTCGGTGCTGGCGGAGATCGTCCGGGCCGGCATCCTCGCCGTGCCGAAGGGCCAGTCGGAGGCCGCGTACGCCATCGGGCTGCGCAAGTCGCAGGTCATGCGGCTCGTGCTGGTGCCGCAGGCGACGACGGCCATGATGCCGGCCATCGTCAGCCAGATGGTCGTGCTGCTCAAGGACACCGCGCTCGGCTGGATCATCGCCTACGAGGACCTGCTGAACGCCGGGCTCAAGCAGTTCGCGGTCAACTACGGCAACCTCATCCCGAGCGCGATCGTGCTGGCGCTGATCTACGTGCTGATCAACCTGGCCCTCGGCGCTCTCGCGCACTGGCTGGAGCGGCGCAGCCGGCGCAGCCGTACGTCCGCGGCGGGCCCGGTCGCGGCTCCCCCGGCGGTCGGCGCGGGCGGGGCCACCGCCACGCTCTGAGGACCTTGATCCTCTGGCCGGGAAAGCTCCAAGAAGCGGTTACGGCTCGGTGAGGGCCGCTCGCGTGGCGGCCCTCCCGCGGTCCCCGGCGCGCACACTTCTCCTGGACGGAGGAGAGGGCGGTGGTGGGATGCGGGGGCGCCTGTCTTCCTGGCCGTTTGTTCGGCTGCCTGCCTTGTCTCCTGCGGCTCCGGCGGCTCGTACGTCACCGTCGTCGACAAGATCAGGGGCGGCGGGCGGGTCGCGGTCGGCACCAAGTGGGACCAGCCCGGGCTGGGGCTGAAGTTCGGCACCGGCGAACCGCAGGGCTTCGACGTCGACGTGGCCAGATACGTCGTCCGGGCGCTGGCCCCCGGCCGGGACGTGCGGATCACCTGGCGGGAGGCGCCATCGTCCGCACGCGAGGCCATGCTCCAGAACGGCGGCGTGGACCTCGTCTTCGCCACCTATGCGATCATCCCGGCCCGCAGGCCCAGGGTGACGTTCGGCGGGCCGTACGTGTCGGTGCCCCAGGACACGATGGTCCTCGCCACGAACACCACGATCCGCACCAACCAGGACCTCCGGGATACGCGGCTCTGCCTGGCCAAGGGGTCGAACTCGTACCGGCGGATCGTCGACCCGCCGCCGGACGGCAAGCTGGGCCTGCCGGCGCGCCTGGTGCCCGCCGAGAACTACTCCGACTGCGTACGCAAGCTCGACGCCGGGCAACTCGACGCGGTGAGCACCGAGAACCTGGTGCTGGCCGGTTACGCCGCGGCCGACCCCGGACGGTTCCGGCTGCTCGGCGACCCCGTCGGCGTGGAGCGGTGGGGCGTCGGGATCAAGAAGGGGGACACCGCGACCTGCGAGGCGGTGAACGCGGCCATCGCCGCGATGTGGCGTGACGGGACGGCCGAGCGGCTGCTGCGCAAGTGGTTCGGCGACACCGGCCTGACCCTCCCCTCCGCCCTCCCCGCCCCCGAGGGCTGCCCCTGACCCCGCCCTCCCAGGGGCCTTCAGCGAACATGAGCGCAGCTCAGGCGGGGGCCGGAAGTGCCGGTGATCTAGGGGGACCGGTCACCACCGCCGGTGATCTTCCGGCAGGATGCGGGTATGCCTTTCTGGCCCTCCCCCATATCGACGCGAGACGTGGCGGCTTCGGGCACGCGCCCCGCCTGGCCGACGGCCAGGGACGGCCGGGTGTGGTGGACGGAGGACCGCCCCGACGAGGGCGGACGCACCACGGTCATCCACCGCGCCCCCGACGGCGCCTGCCACGAACTGCTCGCGCCCCCGTGGAACGCCCGCACCAGGGTCCACGAGTACGGCGGCCGCCCCTACGCCGTCACCCCCGCGTACGAGGTCGTCTTCGCCAACCTGGAGGACCAGCGGCTCTACCTGCTCGGCGCCGACGGCAAGCCGCAGCCCCTCACCCAGGAGGGCGCCCGCTACGCCGACCTGCTGGTCCGTGACGGGCAGGTCTGGTGCGTACGCGAGCGGCACGCCGAAGACGGCACGGTCAGCCGGGCCATCGTGACCGTCCCGCTCGACGGCGACGGCGAGCCTCGCGAACGGGTCACCGGGCACGACTTCTACGCCTACCCCACCGTGTCCCCCGACGGCCGACATCTCGCCTATGTCTGCTGGGACCACCCCAACATGCCCTGGGACGGCACCGAGGTCCGCGTCACCAGCCTGGAGACCGGCGAGTCCTGGCCGGTGAAGGGCGGCCCCGCCGAGTCCGTGCTGGCCCCCTCCTGGCGCGACGACGGCCACCTCTACCTCGTCTCCGACGCCTCCGGCTGGTGGAACCTGTACGAGACCGCGCTGCGCGGCGAGGACGTCCGCGCCCTGTGTCCCGCCGAGGAGGAGTTCGCGGCGGCGCCGTGGCAGCTCGGCGGCCTGCCGTACGCGGTGCTCGGCGACGGCCGGCTCGCGGTCCTGCACGGGCGCGGCGACCTGCGGCTCGGCGTGCTCGACCCCGAGTCGGGCACGCTCACCGATTTGGAGACGCCCTTCAGCGGCTGGGACGCCGCGCTGACCGCCGACGGCACCTCCGTCACCGGCATCGGCTACGCCGCCACAACCCCTCGTTCCGTCGCGACCGTCGACATCATGACCCGCTTGACCGGCACTGCGGACACTGCCGGCACTGCCGGCGCTGCGGGCACTGCCGGCACTGCGGGCACTGCCGGCACTGCGGGCACTGCCGGCACTGCGGGCACTGCCAGTGCTGCGGGCACTGCCAGTGCTGCGGGCGCCACGACGCTGCTGCGGCCGGCCGCCGCCGGGCGGCTGCCCGACCCCGCTCTCCTGCCCGTTCCCCGCGCCGTCCGGGTGCCGGGGGGCGAGGAGGTGCACGCCTACCTCTACCCGCCGTACGAGCCCGCCGTCGAGGGCCTTCCCCCCTACGTGATCTTCGTGCACGGCGGCCCGACCGCCCACGCGAACAGCGAGTTCTCCCTGGAGAAGGCGTTCTTCACCACGCGCGGCGTCGGCGTGCTCGACGTCAACTACGGCGGCTCGACCGGCTACGGCCGGGCCTACCGCGAGCGCCTGCGCGGCCAGTGGGGCCTGGTGGACGTGGCCGACGTCGTCGCCGCCGCCGAATGGCTGGCCGCCGAAGGGCTCGCCGACCCGGCCAGGATCGCCGTACGCGGCGGCAGCGCGGGCGGCTGGACGGTGATGGCCGCCTGCTGCCGCTCGGACGTCTTCGCCGGCGGGGTGTCCTACTACGGTGTCAGCGCCCTCGGCCCGCTCGCCGCGCACACCCACGACTTCGAGTCCCGGTACGTGGAATGGCTCGTCGGCCGCCCCGACCCGGCGGTCTACGCCCAACGCGAACCGCTCGCCCTGGTGGGCGGCGTCTCCTGCCCCATGCTGCTCCTGCAAGGGCTGGACGATCCCGTGGTGCCGCCCGAGCAGTCGGCGGCCTTCGCCGACGCGCTGTCGGAGCGCGGGGTGGCGTGCACGTACCTCGCGTTCGAGGGCGAGTCACACGGCTTCCGCCGCACCGAGACCCGCACCGCCGCCCTGGCCGCCGAACTCGCCTTCTACCAGCAGCTCTTCTCGTAGGCCCGACGCCCCGAACCGGCATGGACCCGGCGACGGCTCAGCGGGCGAACTCGGTCGCCCGCGACTCCCGCACCACCGTGATCCTGATCTGCCCGGGATAGGTCAGCTCCTCCTCCACCTGCTTGGCCACGTCCCGCGCGATCACCTGGGCCTGGATGTCGTCGATGGCGTCCGGCTTGACCATGACCCGGATCTCCCGCCCGGCCTGCATGGCGAACACCTTCTCCACGCCCTCGTACGACTGCGCGATCTCCTCCAGCCGCTCCAGCCGCTTCACGTACGCCTCCAGCGACTCCCGCCGCGCGCCCGGCCGGCTGCCGCTGATCGCGTCGGCCGCCTGGGTGAGAACCGCTTCGACGGTCTTCACCTCGACCTCGTTGTGGTGCGCCTCGATGGCGTGCACCACGTCCTCCTCCTCGCCGTAGCGGCGGGCGATCTCGGCGCCGATGAGCGCGTGGCTGCCCTCGACCTCGTGCGTGAGGGCCTTGCCGATGTCGTGCAGCAGGGCGCACCGCTTGACCAGCCGCTGGTCCAGCTTCAGCTCGGCGGCCATGATGCCGGCGATGTGCGCGGACTCGATGAGGTGCTTCAGCACGTTCTGGCCATAGGAGGTGCGGTAGCGGAGCTGGCCCAGCAGGAGCGTCAGCTCGGGGTGCATGTCCGTGATGCCCAGCTCGACGAGGGCGTCCTCGCCGGCCCGCGCGCAGAGGTCCTGGACCTCCTGCCGGCTGCGCTCGTGCGCCTCCTCGATGCGCTGCGGGTGGATGCGCCCGTCGAGGACGAGCTTCTCCAGGGTGAGGCGTGCGGTCTCCCGGCGTACCGGGTCGAAGCAGGACAGCAGCACTGCCTCAGGCGTGTCGTCGATGATGAGGTTGACGCCGGTCGTGGACTCGAAGGCCCGGATGTTGCGCCCCTCGCGCCCGATGATGCGGCCCTTCATCTCGTCGCCGGGCAGGTGCAGGACGCTGACCACCGACTCGGCCGTCTGCTCGGCCGCCACCCGCTGAACGGCCAGCGTCACGATCTTGGTGGCGCGCTTCTCGCCCTCCTTGCGGGCCTGGCTCTCGATCTCCCTCACGATGAGCGCGGCCTCGCGCTTGGCCTGGTTCTCGATCTCCTTGACCAGCTCGGCCTTGGCCTGCTCGGCCGTCAGCCCGGTCACCCGCTCCAGGATGAGCCGCCGCTCGTCCTCCACCTGGAGCAACTCCTCGCGCCGGTCCGCCAGCTCGACCTCCGTCTCCGCCAGCTTCCTGTCACGCTCGGACTGGCGGCGGGCCTCCTCGTCCAGCCGCTGCTCGCGCTCGGCCAGGCGGGCCTCGCGGCGCTCGAGGTCGGCGCGCAGTTCCTTGAGCTCGGTCTTGAGTATGCGGGTCTCCGCCTCGACCTCCTGCCGCATCCGCGCGGCGCTCTCGGCGGCCGCCTCGGACCTGCGCAGCATCTCCTCGGCGTCGACCTCCGCCTTCTGGCGGATGTCCCGCGCCTCCTCACGCGCCTGTTCGAGCTCCTCGTGCACGGCCTGCACCTGCTCAGGACTCGGCCTGGCCACCCCTTTGGGTGAGGCGCCGGACGTGCGGCGCACGACGACGAGCAGTGCGACGACCATCCCGAACGCGAGCACGAGCACCGCCACCATCAGCACCACGACCAGCGGCCCCATGTGTGCCCCGCCCTCCTCGCGTCGTCAACACCCCATAACGCGGACCCAGACAATGGGAGGGGTCACCAGCACGCCACGCGAAGCCCGTACGGCGCCGGGATCGATATCAAGCCAAGGCTGACCGGGCGTCGACCCGCACAGCCGACACCTCGCCCGCCTCCATCAACCACGCTCGTTCGTCCGTCGCTCACCGGTATGGCAATCCGCGCTGCGCGGAGTAACTCCTCACTGCCGTCGAGGTTATGCGTCGAACTGGTCACGAGCAAGCAAACGAGTCGTCAAGCGTGTCTTACTAGCCTGCATCTCCACATTGAGCCCAAGATCACCCATTTATGCCTGAATCACCCGTTACCGCCCCCACCACCCATGCCTCCTCGGCATCCTCGCACGTCACCGTTCGGAGAATCTCAGTGATCCTCTTGCCTGATTCGCTGGCATCTGCCAGGCCGGAGCCTGGTCTTACGTCGCCTCCACAGGCGTTTAGCGTCTCCGGGGAACTGCCCGGCGACGTGGAACTAGGCCGCTTTCTGTTCGAGGTTCATCGCCTCGAGCAGGTTGCGGGCGGCGTTGACGTCCCGGTCGTGGACGAGTCCGCACCCGCACGTCCACACCCGGTCGGCCAGGGTCAACTCCCGGTTGATGGTTCCGCAACCGCCACACAGTCTCGAGGACGGGAACCAGCGGTCGGCCGCCCACACGCTCGAGCCGTACCAGCGGGTCTTGTACTCAAGCTGTCGGAAGAACTCGCCGAACCCGAGATCGGAGATCGCACGGGCGAGACGCCGGTTGGCGACCATGCCGGTCACGTTCAGGGTTTCGATGGCTATGGCCCGCTTGGATCTCGCGAGCATCGTCGTTGTCTTGTGCAGGAAATCGGCCCGCCGGTTGGCCACCTCAAGGTGGACTCTGGCGAGCCGCTCGATCGCCTTGGCCCGGTTGCTCGAGCCGGGCTTCTTCCTCGAGACCGCCTTGCCCGCCTTGCGCAGCTTCCGCAGCGCGGCCTTGAGTGGCTTGGGGGCGTGCAGTTCAATGACGGTGCCGTCGTCGTCCACGATGGTGGCGAACGTCTTCACCCCGACGTCGATCCCGCACGCCGGCGCATCACCCGGGACCGTGCGGTGCTCGTTGATGTCGGCCCGGTCGATCTGGAGCTGGAACGACACCCACCAGCGGCCGGCAGACTCCTTCACGGTGGAGCCGATCACACGGGCGCGCCCGTCAGCGATCCGGCCGGTGAGCCACGACATGTCCTCGAGCGTGCGCACCTTGCCGACGCCGGGCAGGCGGATGATTCGAGGGGACTCGGGCCGGGCGCGGCCGGCGTCGTAGCGGAACCTCGAGCCGTGCTTGCGCTTGCGCCAGTCCGGGAAGCCGACCTTGCGGCCCTTCCTTTTCCCGGACCTGGAGTCGAAGAAGTTCTTGAACCCGGCCGCCCGGACCCGGCATGCCTCTTTCGGCACTCTTGAGGACAGGCCCTCTTCGGTGAACCACGGGTAGCGGTCGCGGTGCTCCAGGCGCCACATCCGCTCGAGCGCGGGGGCCGACCACGGGATCGCAGTCAGGTCCTCCTCGGCGATGTCGTAGGTCCTCTCCGCCTCTCGCTGCTCGAGCGCGGCCTTCACCTTCTCGAGGCAGAAGTTCTCCACCACCCGCGACAGGCCCGCGTGCTGCCCGAGACGGGCGCGCTGCTCCAGCGTCGGGGTCAGTTCGACTCGGTAGCCCTGGCGGTCGCTCACGCGACCTGCCGGGCGGCGCGCAGAGCGGCCTTGGCGCGGCGGGACGCCGAGCGCCGCCCGTACAGGCGGGCGCAGAACGAGGTGAGGACTTCGGTCATGTCCCGCACCAGATCGTCTTCCACCTCGGCGTCGTCGATCACGACGATGCGCCGCCCGCTCGCCTCGAGTGCGGCCGACAGATGCTCCATGCCGAACCGGGCCAGGCGGTCGCGGTGCTCGACCACGATCACCGAAACGGACGCATCGCGCAGCAGCCGGGCCAGTTCCGGCCGCCTGCCGTTCAGCCCGGATCCGACCTCGGTGACCACGTCCGAGACGGTCAGCCCCATCCCGGTCGCGGCGGTGACGACACGCCCCGCCTGCCGCTCGAGGTCCGCCTTCTGGCCGGCGCTCGAGACCCGGCAGTACGCCACGGCCCGCCCGTCCCTGTCGGCGGGCTGCTCGAGCACCAGGTATCGGCCGGTCGCGGTCTTGACGACCGGGACCGGCATCGTCCCGTCCCGAGCCCACTTCCAGGCGGTCTGGTAATGGACGCCGTTCCGCTTGGCCCATTCGGAGAGCTTCACACACTGATCATCGCAGACAAAGACTGAGGAAAACTGATGATTTCGCTATCAGCCGACCACCCCACTCGCCATCCCACCCAGAACAGCCTCCCCAGACCCCCACCAGCCACTGCCATCCCGCACAACTACAACCACCCAAGGAAGCGGGAACGAGACCTCCTGGCGCTGGCGCTGGCGCTCGTCCTGCCGCCAACCCGCCAGTCCGTCCCTGCGAAAGCCCCCGCCCACGCGAACAACGACCCTACGGAAAGCCGTCGCCCTCCAGATCGACGCCCTCCTCATCCAGCGCCTCCCGAATCACCCGGTACGCCAGCCCCGACGAGTACCCCTTGCGGGCGAGCATCCCCGCAAGGCGGCGGGTACGAGTCTGCGGATCAAGGGAACGGGTCGACGCCAGCTTGCGATCCACCAGCCGCCGAGCAGTCTCCGCCTCCTGATCGGAATCCAGCCGCTCCACAGCCTCCTTGACCGTGTCGTTGTCCACGCCCCGATGACGCAACTCGGCCGCCAGCGCGCGCTTGGCCAGCCCACGCCCGTGATGCCGGGAATCGACCCACGCCTCGGCGAACGCCTCATCGTTGATCAGCCCCAGCTCCGAGAACCGGTCGAGCACCGCGTCGGCCGCCTCCTCCGGCACGTCCCGCTTGCGAAGCGCCTCGGCGAGCTGAGCCCGCGTCTTGGGCGCCATCGTCAGCAGCCGAAGGACGACAGCCCGAGCCACCGACTCCGGATCCGCCGGAGGCGCGGACGCGGCCGGGCTCTCCTCATCGGGCCCGTCCGGCAACCACGAACGCCCGGAACTCCGCCGCCCCTTACCTCCGGTACGGCGCCCACCGCGCCGCCCTCTCCTGCCACCGTCCCGCCGCCCATCCTCGCCCCCGCCGCCCAGAAGACTCCCACCCCAGTCCAGGCCACTGGACCCCTCAGCAGAAGGGCTTTCGCCACGCCGACCACCCGAGGCCTCTCCGAGAACCTCCCCGACAACGCCCTCAGCAGCGCCGCCACCCTTAGCAGCAACACCGTCAGCGGTGACACCGTCAGCGATGGCACCGTCCGTAACGGTGCCGTCAGCGACGGTGCCCGCCCCCGTCACGTCCCCGCTGGACAGGCCCTCGCTGGACAGGCCCTCAGAGATCACATCCTGGGTTGTCGCATCCTGAGTTGGCACAACGTCGGCGGTCACGCCATGCTCGGCGTCCCCTTCGGTGGCGACGTCCCTCTCGGTCGCGACGTCCCTCTCGGTCGCGACGTCCCTCTCGGTCGCGACGTCCCTCTCGGTGACGCTTCCCTCGGTATTGACGTCCCCCTCAGCGCAACTCGCCACGACGGGCTCCTCTGCAGAGTGCAGCGTGACGTCCTCAGTGCGACTCGCCACATCACCACCTTCAGCGGGATCCGTCCTCTGGTCCCGCTCGGCGACACCTGCCGACAGCCCTCCGTACGGGGAATCCAGAGTGTCCCTCTCAGGGGGATACGCCGCCCCATTTTCCTGGGTCGGATCCGGCGCGATGCTTTCCTCGGCCAGACCTGGCGCTACGTCCCTTTGAAGACGATCCGCCGATGCGCTCCTCACATCACCAGCCGACGCAGAGCCCCTGGCCACAAAGAGCTTCAGGCTGTCTGCCGTTGCACCGCGAGAATCGCTCAGCAGCACGCTGGACGGGCCGTCGGACAACTCCTCCTCCGGGGGATGGCTGAACCGTTTCTCGCGAGGCTCACCGACAGACGTACCGACCGAGTCCTCGCCCGCAGGCTCGCGCGGGCTGTCGGAGAGCGTAGGCGTGACGTCAGTGGGCCCGGGCAAAAGCTCAGCAGAAACGCCACCACTCGAGGGGGCATCTTCGTCTGGAGAGCCCCCGGAGGGCGCAGCAGCATCAACCCCAGGACTTTCTGAGAGCGCCGTTTCTCCATCGGAAGAAGCGACGGAAAGCACCGCGTCATCACCAGCAGGGGACCCGGTGGAAGGTGGTACTGCCCCATCGGCAAGGGGACCTGCTGAGGAGACCGTCCCGCCGGCAGAAGAACCGGCGGAAGTGGAAGGTGCTGCGTGATCGTCGTCGCCGAGAGGGGGCGCGGAGGATGCCGCCGGTTCGTCGGAGGAGCCGGCGGAAGGCGCCTTGTCACCGTCTGCGGAAGGTGTTGCGTCTCGGTCGAAGAACCCGGTGGAAGGTGCAGCTACCGGCGTGTTGGTGAAGAAGGGGTGGGTGTTTGTGGCCTCACCGGGGTTGTGGCTTGAGGCATCGCCGAAGAAGGACGTGGCGGCAGCCGCCGCACGGTCTCTGTAGGAGCCGGATGGGTGGGGCTCGTCAGCGAGGGCTGAGGACCAGGCCCCGGTAGAGGTCGCTGATGACGACGTCTCGGTCGAGGTCGCTAGTGACGACGTCTCGGTAAAAGTCGCTGGTGACGACGTTTCGGCAGAGGTGACCGGTGACCAGGCCTCGGGAGGAGTGGTGGACGTGGGGTCGTCGGTGTTGGGGGTGGGCGGGGCTCCTCGGTCCTGGTCGTCGCGTGGTCGGCGTTTGTTGCGGTTGCGGGGCTTCGTGGGTTTGGCGCTGGCTGCGGAGGTCTCTTGGAGGGGGGCGTGCTGGTCGTCGGGGCCGTAGGCGGCGTTCTCCGAGTCCTCCGGGCGGGGCTCCTCCTCGCCGGGGTGGTGAGGGGAGTCGGAGGCGCGTTGGGCGAGGCGTTGGGCGCGCCACTCCTCCACGGAGGGCCAGCCGTCGGCGGCGGAACGGGCCAGGTCACGAGAACTGGAGCTGGCCCGGGAACGGGAACGCGGAGGGGTCGGTGAGTCAGTCACGAGTCTGGCCGCCGGTGGTGCAGGGGTGGTCGGGCCAGGCGCCCCGCGGCCGGGGCACCTGTGGCCAAGGCGTGTCACTCATGGGCGACGGTCAGACGTCACCCGGCTTCGGAGTGGACTTGGAGCCGCGGCCCGAGGTGGCGGGAGCCGGTGCCGGCGCGGCGGCGGGCTCGGCCGGGGCGTCGAGGCGCGGGCCCACGCCCAGCTTGTCCTTGATCTTCTTCTCGATCTCGTTGGCCATGTCGGGGTGGTTGCGCAGGAAGTTGCGGGCGTTTTCCTTGCCCTGGCCGAGCTGGTCGCCCTCGTAGGTGTACCAGGCTCCCGACTTGCGCACGAAGCCGTGCTCCACGCCCATGTCGATCAGGCCGCCCTCGCGGGAGATGCCCACCCCGTAGAGGATGTCGAAGTCGGCGACCCGGAAGGGCGGGGCCATCTTGTTCTTGACGACCTTGACCCGGGTGCGGTTGCCGACCGCCTCCGTGCCGTCCTTGAGCGTCTCGATGCGGCGGATGTCCATGCGCACCGAGGCGTAGAACTTGAGCGCCTTGCCACCGGTCGTGGTCTCGGGGCTGCCGAACATGACGCCGATCTTCTCGCGCAGCTGGTTGATGAAGATGGCGGTGGTGCCGGTGCTGTTGAGTGCGCCGGCGACCTTGCGCAGGGCCTGCGACATGAGGCGGGCCTGGAGGCCGACGTGGCTGTCGCCCATCTCGCCCTCGATCTCGGCCTTGGGCACCAGGGCGGCCACCGAGTCGATGACGATGATGTCGACGGCGCCGGAGCGGATCAGCATGTCGGCGATCTCCAGCGCCTGCTCACCGGTGTCGGGCTGGGAGACCAGCAGGGCGTCGGTGTCGACCCCCAGCTTCTTGGCGTATTCGGGGTCGAGGGCGTGCTCGGCGTCGATGAACGCCGCGATGCCGCCGGCCCGCTGGGCGTTGGCCACCGCGTGCAGGGCGACCGTGGTCTTGCCTGACGACTCCGGACCGTAGATCTCGACGATGCGGCCGCGCGGGAGGCCGCCGATGCCGAGCGCCACGTCGAGGGAGATCGACCCGGTGGGGATCACCTCGATGGGAGCTCGGGCGTCGTCGCCCAGGCGCATCACAGAGCCCTTGCCGAACTGCCGCTCGATCTGAGCGAGTGCGGTCTCGAGGGCCTTCTCGCGGTCGTTGATTGCCATGGGAACTCCCCCTGGAGGGTCGTGGTCCGATCAGTCGAGTGAAAGCTACGGCCTGCCACCGACATTTTCTGCGACTGCCGGGGAAGACGTGGCCCGGCGTTCTCCATGGTAGCCGAACGGCTGTTCGATCACAGCAGGAACACACGGGAACCGGAAGGTCACCCAGAGCGCGGCGGGATCAGGGCCCTGATGATGTTCACGACCGTTCGCGGCGGCGTGTTGTCATGCGTGGTGAGCTGGGGAGACTCAACTGGAGGGGTGACGGTTGGAGGCGGTGACGTGGCGAGCGGCTACACCGGTGAACGGCGCGCCCATCTGCAGGCGCTCGCGGAGCTGCTGCCGGACCACGGGCTGGTGAGCCGCATGGTCGGCGGCGACGAGCCGGTGCTGTGGGCGTGGCACCCGCGTACGGGCCGCCAGACGCTCATCTTCGCCACCCCGTCGTCCAGCGGCTGGGTGTTCCTGTGGTCGCCGAGAGGTCAGGGCGGCGCGGACGACCTCGACCGTACGGCGGACGCGCTCCGGCAGACCCTGGACGCCGCCCAGGGCCAGGAGTGAGGGTCAGCGCAGCTTGGACGAGACGTCCTCGACCTGGCACACCGCCCGCCAGACCGTCTTGGCGCTCTCGCCGTCGGCCAGTGCCTGCATCACGGTGCGCCCGCCCAGGGGGGCGATCACGTAGTCGCGGGCCCACGATTCGGCGTACGCCTCGCCGAAGTGCGCGTTCATACGTCGCCAGAATTCCGTAAGCCGCATGCCCTCAAGTATGGAAGCGCCCAGGGGGTGGGTAGGACATCCCCATGCCAAAGACCCACAAGTCTTCACCCCCGAAGACGCCCAGGACGAAGGCCAACAGGGCCAGACGCCGCCGGCTGTTGTCGGCGTTACGTGACGCGGTCAGGAAGGAGAAGGAGGAGCGCGCCGAGCAGCACTCCGGCATCAGGCAGGCGCCCCGAGCGGGCAAGCCGCGCACGCGCCGCCCCTCGCGACGCTAGCCGCACCGGCAGCGGACAGGCGCCGGAGCGGGCACCGAGGAGTGCGGACGCCGAGGAGTGCGGACGCTGAGAAGGCGCGGGCAACACGCGCAAGCAACACGTGCGGGTCACAGCACCCGCGCGCCGTACATCTCACCGAGATGGTCGGCGAGCAGCTCCAGCCGCGCGCCGTCGGGGTCCTTGAAGTAAATGGAGGCGCCGCTCTCGATCTGGTGCGGCACGCCGGCCATCTCCATCTTTCCGCGCAGGCGCTCCCACGTGGCCGGGTCCACGGAGATCGCGATGTGGTGCAGCCCGCCCAGCACCTCCTGGTACGGCCCGAGGTCGAGGCCGGGGAAGTCGAAGAAGGCGAGCAGGTTGCCGTTGCCGATGTCGAAGAAGAAGTGACTGGAGCCCTTGTAGTCCCGGTTCTCGATGATCTCGGTGAGCGGGAACTCCAGCAGGTCCTGGTAGAACTGGATGGTGCGCTCCACGTCCGACGAGAGCAGGGCCACGTGGTGCAGGCCACGGGCGCTGCTCGACGGCCGGTGCGCTAACACGTGACGGCGCCTGATCTCGGCACGGCGGGCTTCGATGGCCGCGTGGTCAATGGTCACGGTCGCTGTATGTCCGCCAGGAGGCCCGCTCAACCGCCCGCCGTCCGCACAATGCGTTTTCTGTCGGTGGCGCGAGGCAATATGGGCTGGTGAGCACGCTAGCCCAGTTCAGCCCGATGACCCAGCAGTGGTTCGCGGGGGCGTTCGAGGCGCCCACGGCCGCCCAGGAGGGGGCGTGGGAGTCGATCGCGCGTGGCGACAACACGCTGGTCGTCGCGCCCACGGGGTCGGGCAAGACGCTGGCGGCGTTCCTGTGGTCGCTCGACCGGCTGGCCGCCCACCCCCGTGACCCGAAAGCCGGCGGGGGCACCCGGGTTCTCTACGTCTCGCCGCTCAAGGCCCTCGCGGTCGACGTCGAGCGCAACCTGCGAGCGCCGCTGGCCGGGCTGAAGCAGACGGCGCGGCGGCTCGGGCTGCCGGTGCCGGAGATCTCGGTGGCGATCCGGTCGGGCGACACGCCCGCGGAGGACCGCAGGAGGTTCGCGGCCAAGCCGTCCGACATCCTCATCACCACGCCGGAGTCGCTGTTCCTGCTGCTCACCAGCCAGGCGCGGGAGGCGCTGCGCGGGGTCGAGACGGTCATCGTGGACGAGGTGCACGCGGTCGCCGCCACCAAGCGCGGCGCCCACCTGGCGCTCACCCTGGAGCGGCTCGACGTATTGCTGGAGCGGCCGGCGCAGCGCGTCGGCCTGTCGGCGACGGTGCGGCCGGTGAGCGAGGTGGCGGCGTTCCTGGGCGGGGCGCGGCCGGCCACGGTGGTGCAGCCGCCCGCGGACAAGCGGATCGAGGTCGAGGTCGTCGTCCCGGTCGAGGACATGACCGAGACCGCGACCGGCCCCGAGGAGGGCGGCGACGGTGTGGAGCCCCGGGGCAGGTCGATCTGGCCGCACGTCGAGGACCGGTTGTTCGAGCTCATCGAGGCCCACAGCTCGACGATCGTGTTCGCCAACTCCCGGCGGCTGGCCGAGCGGCTGTGCTCGCGGCTCAACGAGCTCGCCTACGAACGTTCCCAGGGCATGGAGGCCGTCGACCTGTCGATCTGGGAGACGCCTTCCGACCTGCCGCGGCGCGCCCCGGCCGAGGTCATGGCGCAGGCGGGGAGCGGCAAGGGCGTCGTGACGGAGGTCGTACGCGCCCACCACGGCTCGGTGTCGAAGGAGGAGCGGGCGCAGATCGAGGAGGCGCTGAAGTCCGGCCGGCTGCCGGCCGTGGTCGCCACCTCCAGCCTGGAGCTGGGCATCGACATGGGCTCGGTCGATCTCGTCGCGTGCGTGGAGGCGCCGCCGAGCGTGGCGAGCGGCCTGCAGCGCATCGGCAGGGCCGGCCACCAGGTCGGCGCGGTGTCCAAGGGCGTGATCTTCCCGAAATACCGCGGCGACCTCGTGCAGACCGCCGTGGTGGCCGAGCGCATGCAGGCCGGCCACATCGAGGAGATGCGCTACCCGCGTAATCCGCTCGACGTGCTGGCCCAGCAGATCGTCGCCATGACGGCGATGGACGAGTGGACGGTCGACGAGCTGGAGTCGGTGGTCAAGCGCGCCGCCCCCTACGCCACGCTGCCGCGCACCGCGCTGGAGGCCACGCTCGACATGCTGGCCGGGCGCTACCCGAGCGAGGAGTTCGCCGAGCTGCGCCCGCGGGTCGTCTGGGACCGCGTGACCGGCACGCTGCAGGGCCGGCCAGGGGCGCAGCGGCTGGCGGTCACCAACGGCGGCACGATTCCCGACCGTGGCCTGTTCGGCGTGTTCCTGGTGGGCGAGCGGGCGTCCCGGGTCGGCGAGCTGGACGAGGAGATGGTCTACGAGTCGCGGGTGGGTGACGTGTTCGTGCTGGGCGCGACCTCGTGGCGGATCGAGGACATCACCGCCGACCGGGTGCTGGTCTCCCCCGCGCCAGGGCAGCCGGGCAAGCTGCCGTTCTGGCACGGCGACGCGCCGGGGCGGCCGGCCGAGCTGGGGCGGGCCATCGGGGAGTTCCTGCGCGAGCAGGCCAAGGGGGGCGGCGCGGCCGAGCGGCTGCGGGCGGCCGGGCTCGACGACTTCGCCGCGGGCAACCTGCTCGCCTACCTGGAGGAGCAGCGCCAGGCCACCGGCTACGTGCCCGACGACCGCACGCTGCTCGTCGAGCGGTTCCACGACGAGCTGGGCGACTGGCGGGTGGTGATCCACTCGCCGTACGGCGCGCGGGTGCACGCGCCGTGGGCGCTGGCGATCAACCGGCGGCTGCGCGAGCGCTACGGCGTCGACGTGCAGGCGCTCCACTCCGACGACGGCATCGTGCTGCGCGTCCCCGACACGCTGGCCGAGCCGCCGGCCGACGTGGCGGCCTTCGACGCCGACGAGATCGAGCAGATCGTCACCGAGGAGCTGGGCGGCTCGGCGCTGTTCGCCTCCCGCTTCCGCGAGTGCGCGGGACGGGCGCTGCTGCTGCCGCGCCGCACCCCGGGGCGGCGCAGCCCGCTGTGGCAGCAGCGGCAGCGGGCGGCGCATCTGCTGGGGGTGGCCTCGCAGTACGCCTCGTTCCCGATCGTGCTGGAGACGATGCGCGAGTGCCTCCAGGACGTCTTCGACGTGCCAGGGCTCGTGCGGCTCATGCGCGACATCGCCGCCCGCCGGGTGCGGGTGGTAGAGGTGGAGACCTCGCAGGCCTCGCCGTTCGCGGCGTCGCTGCTCTTCCACTACGTCGGCGCGTTCATGTACGAGGGCGACGCCCCGCTGGCCGAGCGGCGGGCGCAGGCGCTGGCCCTGGACACGTCCCTGCTGGCGGAGCTGCTGGGCCAGGCCGACCTGCGTGAGCTGCTCGACCCCGACGTGATCTCCGACGCCGAGCGCGAGCTGGCCCGGCTCGACCGGCCGCTGCGCGACGCCGAGGACCTCGCCGACCTGCTGCGCTCGCACGGGCCGCTGCTGGCGCCCGACGTCAGCGTACGCGGCGGCGACCCGGCCTGGCTGGAGGAGCTGGAGCGGGCGCGGCGGGCCGTCCGGGTGCGCGTCGCGGGCGAGGAGCAGTGGGCGGCCGTCGAGGACGCCGGACGGTTGCGTGACGCGCTGGGCGTGCCGCTGCCGGTGGGGGTGCCGCACGTGTTCCTGGAGCCGGTGCCCGATCCGCTGGCCGATCTGGTGGCGCGGCATGCCCGCACCCGGGGCCCGTTCCACGCCGGCACCGCCGCGGCCAGGTTCGGGCTCGGCGTTGCCGTGGTGACCGACGCCCTGCGGCGGCTGGCGGGGTCCGGGCGGGTGGTCAGCGGCGAGTTCCGGCCCGGCGGGCGGGGCGAGGAGTGGTGCGACGCCGGGGTGCTGCGGATGCTGCGGCGGCGGTCGCTGGCCCGGCTGCGCAAGGAGGTGGAGCCGGTCGCGCCGGAGACGCTCGCCCTGTTCCTGCCCGCCTGGCACGGCATCACCGGCGCCTCCGCCGACGGGCCGAGGACGGCCGGTGACCGCCGGGACGGCGGCACGGCGCGGGCCATGGACGCGCTGGTCCGGGCGATCGAGCAGCTCCAGGGGGCGGCGGTGCCCGCGTCGGCGCTGGAGACCCTGGTGCTGCCCGCGCGGGTGCCCGGCTACCACCCGTCGCTGCTGGACGAGCTGACCTCGTCCGGCGAGGTGATGTGGGTGGGCCAGGGGTCGCTGCCGGGCGGGGACGGCTGGGTGTCGCTCTTCTTCGCCGACACCGCGCCGCTGCTGCTTCCCGAGCCCGCCGAGATCACGATGACGGCGGTGCACGAGCGCGTGCTGGAGCTGCTGGGCGGCGGGGGCGCGCTGTTCTTCCGCGGCATCTCCGACCAGCTCGGCTCGCTGGACGACCCGACGCTGGTGTCGGCGCTGTGGGACCTCGTGTGGTCGGGGCGGATCTCCGGCGACACGCTGGCGCCGCTGCGGGCCACGCTCGGCACCGGGCGTCCGGCGCACCGGCCGGCGACGACGCGGCGGCGGCGGGCGGTGCTGCCCACCCGCAGCGGGCCGCCGACGGTGGCGGGGCGGTGGTGGCTGCTGCCCGCGCCCGCGGCCGACGCCACCCAGCGGGCCCAGGCCCAGGCCGAGGCGCTGCTCGAACGGCACGGCGTGGTGACGCGGGGGGCGGTCACCTCGGAGCGGCTGCCCGGCGGGTTCACGCCCGTCTACCAGGTGCTGCGGGCGTACGAGGAGAGCGGGCGGTGCCGGCGGGGCTACTTCGTCGAAGGACTCGGGGGCGCGCAGTTCGCGCTGCCGGGTGCGGTGGACCGGATGCGGGCCATGGCGCCCAGCATCGCCCCGACGGCATCCGGCGCCCCGCCGCTGGAGCAGGGCCCAGGGGCTGCGGGGCACGGAGCCGGCGGGTATGGGGCCGGCGGGCACGGAGCCGGCGGGTATGGGGCCGGGGGGCGCGGGGCCCCCGGGTATGGGGCCCCCGGACACGGAGCTCCCGGGTATGGGGCCGGGGGGCGGGAGGGCGGTGGGAGGCGGGCCGTGGTGCTGGCGGCGGCCGATCCGGCCAACCCGTACGGCGCCGCCCTGTCCTGGCCGCAGCGTCCCGGCGACGCCGGCCACAAGCCGGGGCGCAAGGCGGGCGCGCTGGTGGTGCTGGTCGACGGCCACCTCGTCCTCTACGTCGAGCGCGGCGGCAAGACCCTGCTGTCGTTCGCCGACGACGAGCGGCTGCAGCCGGCCGTGGACGCCCTGGCCCTCGCCGTACGCGACGGCGCCCTCGGCAAGCTGACGGTCGAGCGCGCCGACGGGGCCTCGATCGTCGAGTCGCCGCTGGCGGCGGCTCTGGAGGCGGCCGGTTTCCATCCCACGCCGCGCGGCCTTCGCCTGCGCGCCTGACCAGGGCTCCGCGTGCTGGATCGGGCGGACGACGACGGCGTCACATACGTAGAGCTGGGCACGCACAGCGCGGCGGGCCGCGATCCGGTCTTCACGCTGACGCGCCGGCGCGACCACTTCTGGTTCGAGCACTTCGCGCCGGAGTTCGGCCGCATGGGGAGGCGTCGAGGAAGCGGGAGCCGGATCAGGGCAACTGAAACGCTTGTATACGATAAGCCCGATATGGCCGATCTTGCGCTGGGCGTGCCCCCACGGACCTCACGCGACGCGGTGCCGCCGCCGAGGCGGCGGGCGACTCCTGCCCGCGCCTGACGGGCGCGGCGGGTCTTCAGCCGGCCGTACGCGGGCCGTCGGCCGCGGAGCGGGAAGAGGGAGAGACGTTGTTCACCACCAGGCCCGAGCTGACGGGCGACTTCGGCATGGTCGCCGGCACCCACTGGCTGGCCTCGGCCACCGGCATGAGCGTGCTGGAGCGGGGCGGGAACGCCTTCGACGCGGCCGTGGCCGCCGGCTTCGTGCTGCAGGTCGCCGAGCCGCACCTGAACGGCCCCGGCGGCGAGGTGCCCATCCTGCTGTGGAGCGAGGCCGAGCAGAAGGCGCACGTCGTGTGCGGGCAGGGCGTGGCCCCGGCCGCCGCGACCATCGAGCGCTTCCGCGAGCTGGGCCTGGACGTCGTCCCCGGCACCGGCCTGCTCGCCGCCACCGTGCCGGGAGCGTTCGGCGGGTGGATGCTCCTGCTGGAGCGCTGGGGCACCTGGCGGCTGGCCGACGTGCTCGCGCCCGCCATCCACTACGCCGAGCACGGCGTCCCCGTGCTGGAGCGCGTCTCGGCCACGATCGCCGCGGTCGAGGGCATGTTCACCGCCGACTGGCCCACCTCGGCGGCCACCTGGCTGCCCGGCGGCCGGGTGCCCGAGCCGGGCTCGCGGCTGGCCAACCCCGTGCTCGCCGCCACCTACCGGCGGATCGTCGCCGAGGCCGAGGCCGCCTCCGGCACCCGCGAGGGTCAGCTCGCCGCCGCCCGCCGCGCCTGGTACGAGGGCTTCGTCGCCGAGGCGATCGCCGAGTTCAGCGCCACGACCGCCTGGCGCGACAGCTCAGGAGAGGTGCACGGCGGCCTGCTGACCGGCGACGACCTCGCGGGCTGGAGCGCCACGACCGAGGAGCCGGTCAGCTTCGGCTACCGCGGCCACACCGTGTGCAAGACCGGCCCGTGGGGCCAGGGCCCGGTGTTCCTGCAGCAGCTCGCCCTGCTCGACGGCGTGGACCTGGACGCGATGGGCTACCTGAGCGCCGACTACGTCCACACTGTGACCGAGGCCGCCAAGCTCGCCTTCGCCGACCGCGAGGCCTGGTACGGCGACGCCGACGTGCCGCTGGCCGACCTGCTCGACCCGGCCTACAACGCCGGCCGGCGCGCGCTCATCGGCCCGCGGGCCAGTCTGGACCTGCTGCCCGGCTCTCCCGGCGGGCGCGAGCCGCGGCTGCCCGTGTTCCCTGGGACGGACGTGCCGGCCCCGGAGGGCGTGGGCGAGCCCACCGTGGGCGCCGACTCGGCCGGGCGGGGCTCCGCCGGGCCGGACGCTGGCGGGCACGACTCTGCGGGGCTGGAGCGGACGTTGCCCGACGGCCAGGTTCGTGGCGACACCTGCCACGTGGACGTCGTCGATCGCTGGGGCAACATGGTCTCGGCCACGCCGAGCGGCGGCTGGCTGCAGAGCTCCCCCACCGTCCCCGCCCTGGGCTTCTGCCTCGGGACGCGGGCCCAGATGTTCTGGCTGCAGGAGGGCCTGCCCTCGTCGCTGCGGCCGGGGGCGCGCCCGCGCACCACGCTGTCGCCGTCGTTCGCGTTCAGGGACGGGCGGCCGTGGCTGGCGTTCGGCACGCCGGGCGGCGACCAGCAGGATCAGTGGAGCGTGAACTTCTTCCTGGCGCTCGTGCACGGCGGGCTCAATCTCCAGGAGGCCATCGACGCTCCTATGTTCCACTCCGAGCACTTTCCCAGCTCGTTCTTCCCGCGCGGCTCGCGGCCCGGCGTGCTGCACGTGGAGGAGCGGCTGGACCCGGGCGTGGTCGCCGAGCTGCGGCGGCGCGGGCACGAGGTCGAGGTGCAGGGGCCATGGTCGCTGGGCCGGCTCAGCGCGGTGGCCCGTGACGGCGGTTTCCTCAAGGCCGCCGCCAACCCGCGTGGCGCCCAGGGTTACGCCGTCGGCCGGTGATCGCGCCGGCGCGCCTCGCGGACGGCCGCTGATCGCGTCGTAGAGCCTCGCGGGCGGCCGGTGATCGCGCCGGCCAGCCTCGCGGGCGGCTTCCTCGGCACCCGCGTGGCCGGACTGCTGTCGGTGAAGGTCCTGCGTGTCGTGGTGGTCGCCGGCGGCCTCGGAACGGCCGGGGCGCTCGCCCTCAGGCGGGCTCAGGCGAGCTCAGGCGACGGTGGCCTCGATGAGGTCGTCCACCACGTCGTTCAGATCGTTGCCTCGCGCGTGCACCCGCCGCTGGCGCATCGCGCCCGACCCATTGCGCAGCAGCCGGTCCAGGCCCTCCTGCACGAAGGCCAGGTCGCCGGCCTCGACCAGCGCCGGGCGTACGTGCTCCAGCAGCCGCCAGGCCAGCACGTTCGCGGGCAGGCGGGTGCCGTCACGCACGTCGACGCCCTCGCCCGCGAGGCCGTCCCTGGCCGCCCGCCAGTAGGCGGCGCGCAGCATCTCCGAGGAGACGGGCAGCCCATGGTCGCCGCGCCGTACCGCCTCCAGCGAGGTCATCACCAGAGCGCGGACGAGCCCGATCAGCGTGAGGCTGTCGCTCACGTCGAGCGGCACGTCGGCCGCCCTGATCTCGACCGTGGGCAGGCTGGGCGAGGGACGGGCGTCCCAGTAGACCGTCTTGGGGTCGACCAGCGCGCCCGCGTCGTCGAGGGCCCGGACCGCCAGCTCGTAGTCGGCGTAGGAGGCGAAGTAGGGGGGTGCTCCCGCCACCGGCCACCGTCCCCAGGAGATCACTCTCCAGGAGGCGTACCCGGTGTCGCGGCCGGCGAAGAACGGCGAGTTGGCGGCCAGCGCGATCAGCGTCGGCAGCCAGCAGCGCACGTGGTTGCCGACGTAGACGGCGTGCTCGCGGTCGGGCACGTCCACGTGCACGTGCAGAGCGCAGATGGTGATCTCGTCCTGGAGCGCCCGGTAGGCCACCCTGCTCTGCTGGTAACGGGGCACGTCGGTCAGCGGCGGCGAGCTCACGTCCCCGAGCACGGGGATGCCGCTGGCGACGATGGCGAGGCCGCACGCCCGCGCGGCGTCGGCCACCTCCTTTCGTACGGCACGCAGTTGCGAGCCGAGTTCGCTCAGGTCGGTGGAGGGAGGTGTGCGGGCCTCCACCTGGAAACGGGTGATCTCATGCACCACGTCGGTCATCCCGGTGGTGGCGGCCAGCACGTCGGTGGCCCGGGGAGAGACGTGGCGGGTGCGGGGATCGACGATGAGGTATTCCTCTTCGATCCCGATCAGCGGAATCATGCCTGCACCTCGTTGGGGGGAGTGAGTTCCGCAAGGAGTTGTGCCCCGGCGACAGCTCGCGGAAAACCTTCCCGACCTGCGGGTGTCAGGCGGTGAAACCTGTGGGGCCGTAGAGGGCGTGGGGCGCTCCTGTGGCGAGCGCCCAGTAGCGGTCGCCGTAGGACCAGTGCCACCACTCGGTGGGGTAGTTGACCAGGCCGGCCGGCTCCAGTGCGGCGGCGAGGAGGTCGCGGCGGGCGCGGGCGGCGGCCGGGATGTTGGGGGCGGCGGTGTAGCAGGCGCCGGCGCTCTGCTCGGGGTTGTCGTTGACCTGGGTGCCCATGTCGTACTCGACGCCGTCGGGGTCGCACAGGGTGAGGTCGACGGCCGCGCCGGCGGTGTGGGGGGCCACGCTGACCGGGGAGACGTACCGGCTGGCCGCGACGTGGGCCTCCTCGACCGTCATGCCGGGATTGGCGGCCAGCAGCTCGTCGCGGTAGCGGGTGAAGTAGAGGGACTGGGTGGCGATCGGCCGGTAGCCCTCGACGACGAGCAGGTGATAGCCGTCGGGCAGCCCGGCCTCGGCGCGTTCCAGCCGCTCCAGCAGTCCGGTGCGCAGTCGCGCCCAGGCGCCTTCGGGGTCGGCCAGCCGCTCGTCCACCCGGAGCCGGCCGCGCACCTCGGCCAGCGGCTCGTCCGACTCGCGCACGGGGATCGCGGCCACCCGCGGATCCGAGATGAGCACGACGTCGTTCCTGGGGTCGTTCGGGGACTGCCACATGGGCAACGATTTTCACACAGTGTCGGAGAAGACCTGCTCCCGGGCCTGATCCAGGGCCGCGACGAGGGCTCCGCGCAGCACCGGGTTCCCGGCCACCCTGGTGGTGACCACGGGGGGCCGGCTCGGGCACACGCGGGCCACGGCCTCCTGCACCTTCGCGGCCAGCCGCTCGCCGCCCGCCCGGCCGACGTCGCCGCTCAGCACGATCAGCCCGGGGTCGAGGACGACGGTGATCGCGGCCGCGCCCACTGCCAGCCGCCCGGCGACCGCGTCGAGGAAGTCCTCGCCGCCGTTGCGCACCAGGTCGGGGACCGTGGCGCCCTGCACGCCGTGCTCGCGGGCGAGGCCGCGCAGCGCGTCGTGGCCGACCAGGCGCTGGAAGGAGCCGGACTGCGGCTGGGAGACGTCGGCGGGCAGCGGCTCGCCGGGCACCGGCAGCCAGCCGATCTCGCCCGCGCCGCCGGTGATGCCGCGGTGCAGCCGGCCGTCCAGCATGACGCCGAGGCCCTGGCCGACGCCCGCCCAGATGACCACGAAGTCGTCGTGGCCGACGGCGGCGCCGTAGGTGTGCTCGGCGAGGGCGACGAGGTTGACGTCGTTCTCGATGGTGACGGAGGCGCCGAGGGTGCGGCGGAGGCTGGCGAGCACGCCGACGTGCCAGGCGGGCAGGTCGTACGACCAGCGCACGTCCCCGCTGACCGGGTCCACGACGCCCCTGGTGCCGATGACGAACGCCTTCAGCCGTTCCTGCCCGATGCCGGCGGTGTCGCAGGCGCGCCGCACGGCGGCGTGGACGGTGCGGACCGGGTCGCCGCCGTCGGCCGGGTTGACCGTGATCTCGACCACGATCCGGCCTGTGATGTCGGCCACACCGACCTTCAGGCTGTCGGGCAGCACCTCCAGGCCGGCGACGTACGCGCTGGAGGGCACGACACCGTACAGGGCGGCGTGCGGGCCCCTTCCGCCCGCCCGCTCCCCCGCGACCTCGACCAGCCCTCGCTCCTCCAGTCGAGCCAGGAGTTGACCTGCGGTTACCTTGGAGAGCCCGGTCCGCTCGCCCAGCTCGGCCCGGGTGAGCGGGCCGTCCGCGAGGAGAAGCTCGAGTGCCGCGCGATCGTTCAGCCGCCGCAGCAGCCGGGGGACACCCGGGCTTCGACTCATTACCGCACCCCTCTCGTCACGAATGGCTAACGAGCGTTTCTTTTAAGAAAGTTTCTTGTTAGTTTAGCAGCGTCGTTCGGCATTTGACGATCAGCCTGGTGCGGACCGTAGGCCAGCACCCGGGAAGGGAGAACCCTGTGAGGATCGCGAAGATCACAGCCACTACGGTCACCACGGCCGCCCTGGCCCTGGGCCTGGCCGCATGTGGCTCAGGCGAGGCGCCCTCCTCCTCACCCAGCGCCGCCGCCTCCGCCAGCGGCCCCAAGTTCGCCGGCAAGACGCTCAGCGTCTGGCGGCTCGGCGACAGCAACCCGGCCGCGGCCAAGTACATGGAAGAGCTGAACGCCGAGTTCAAGCAGCAGACCGGCGCCGAGGTCAAGCTCGAATGGATCCCGTGGCCGCAGGTCGCCGACAAGTTCGCCGCCGCCGCCACCGGCTCGGGCCCCGACGTGACCGAGATCGGCAACGACCAGGTCCCGATGTGGCAGAGCCAGGACGCGCTCACCCCGATCACCGACATCGCCCGCGAGGGCGACCGCGCCCAGATCCCCGAGAACCTCTACGGCTACGAGACCGTGGACGGCGAGATCTACGCCGTGCCGTGGGGCGCCGGCGCCCGCGCCGTCCTCTACCGCAAGGACTGGTTCGAGGAGCTCAAGATCGAGATCCCGAAGACCTGGGACGAGCTCGTCGCCGCCGCCAAGAAGATCCAGAAGGAGAAGGGCGAGGGGGTGGACGGCTTCGCCTTCAACGGCGGCTCCGACGCCAACCACCTGCTGGCCGCGTTCGCCTGGGCCGAAGGCGGCGAGTACGCCGTCAAGGAGGGCGACAAGTGGGTCGGCAAGCTCACCGAGCCCGGCTTCACCAAGGGCTTCGAGACCTACACCGGCCTGGTGACCGGCGGCCTGTCCGGCAAGGCGAACCTCACGCTCAACACGGTCGACATCCGCAAGCGCTTCGCCAACAACAAGGTCGCGATGTACCTCACCGCCGGCTGGGACCTGCCCGGCATCGAGGAGGACTCGAAGGGCAAGCTGAAGAGCGACAAGCTCGCCTTCTTCCCGCTGCCCGCCAAGGCCGGCGGCGTCGCGCCCTCCTTCTTCGGCGGCAACGACATCGCGCTGTGGGGCGGCACCAAGGAGGCCGACCTCGGCAAGGAGTACATCAAGCTGGCCACCAGCAAGACCTGGGCCGACCGCTACGCCAGCGAGGGCGGCCTGCTCCCGGTCTACCCGGACACCCTGGCCAAGCTTGAGGAGGACCCGGCGCAGGGCGCGTTCGCCCAGGCGTTCGCCAAGGCCCGCGCCTTCCCCGCCGACCCCAACTGGTCCGAGGCCGACGCCACCAAGATGGTGCTGCAGAACGCCGCGCGGGCCGTCATCGAGGGCAAGAAGGACGCCGGCACCGCCCTCGCCGACGCCAACAAGGAACTCGAAGAGATCCTGAACCAGTGACCACGGCGAACCCGACTACGGTCGCCCGGGACGGGGGCTCCTCCCCCGGCCCGGGACACCGGCGCAGGAAGGAGACCGGCCGCGCGCGGGCGAGCGGGCTGCCGGCGTGGAGCATCCCGTACGTGCTGCTCGTGCCCGGCCTGCTGGTGATCGCGGGGCTGCTGCTCTACCCGATGTTCCAGCTCGCGGTCATGGCCTTTCAGAAAGTGGGCCTGGCCCAGATCCGGGGCACCAGGCCGGCGGAGTGGGTGGGCCTGGAGAACTTCGAGAAGATCCTGGCCAACGACATCTTCTGGTCGGCGCTGCGCAACACCGTGGCCTTCGCCTTCGTCGCGGTCAGCCTCACGCTGGTCGTCGGCACCGCCGTGGGGGTGCTCCTGCACCGCCTCGGCAGGAGGATGTCGCTGTTCGTGGTGATCGGGTGCATGTTCGCCTGGGCGGTGCCGCCGGTGGCGCAGGGCGTCATCTGGCGCTCGCTCTTCGACGCCGAGGCCGGCATCGTCAACTGGGCCCTCGACCTGCTGCCCGACTGGCTGGCCGCGCCGCCCGACGGGCAGTCGAGCTGGGTGGGCACCCCCTGGCTCAACGACACCCTCCCCCTCTACATCGCGCTGGTCGTCTGCGTGGTGTGGGCCGGGTTCCCGTTCATCGCGGTGTCGGTGCTGGCCGGTCTGAAGGGCATCCCGGCCGAGCTGTACGAGGCGGCCAGGGTCGACGGCTCCGGGGCGTGGCGCACCTTCACCAAGATCACCCTGCCGATGCTGAAGCCCGTCTTCGCCGTCCTGACGGTCCTGTCGATCATCTGGGACTTCAAGGTCTTCAGCCAGCTCTACGTGCTGATGAACGGTCCCACCAACCGCGACGGCTTCAACCTGTCCATGTACGCGGTCGCCGAGGCGTTCAAGCCCCCGCAGAAGCTGGGCAGCGGCGCGGCGATCTCCGTCGTCCTGACGATCATCCTGCTCGTCATCACCGTCGTGTATGTCAGGCAGATCGTGAAGCAGGAGGAGATGTGACCCCGCTCGCCCGCAAGAGGCTCGGCAAGATCCTCCTCAACACGGCCGGCGTGCTGGTCTTCCTCTACGCCGTCTTCCCCGTCTACTGGATGGTGGCGACCGGCTTCAAGGAGAACGACCAGATCTTCACCACGGAGTTCATCCCGTTCCCGACGCATTTCACCTTCGACCACTTCGAGCGGGTGCTGACCGAGGGCGTCGCCAACAACTCCATCTGGCTCTACATGCGCAACAGCGCCATCGTGGCGTTAGGGACGGTGCTCATCGGCTCGGCCTTCGCCCTGCTGTCGGCCACCGCCATCGCCCGCTTCCGCTTCAAGGGCCGCGGCGTCTTCCTCGTCGTGCTGCTGATCGTGCAGATGCTGCCGGCCGAAGGGCTGCTCATCCCGCTCTACATGATGGTCAAGCGGGTGGGGCTCGGCGACAACTTCATCGGGCTGATCATCACCCAGGTCGCGCTGACGCTGCCGTTCGGCGTGTGGATGCTGCGCACGTTCGTCGCGGCGGTCCCCAAGTCGCTGGAGGAGGCGGCCTGGATCGACGGCGCGGGACGCATGCAGGCCTTCTGGCGGGTGCTCTTCCCGCTGGTCGCGCCCGGCCTGGTGGCGACGAGCATCTTCTCGTTCATCACCGCCTGGAACGACCTGGTCTTCGCCCTCTACCTGATGTCGGAGTCCGAGGGGTACACGATGCCGGTCGCCCTGCAGTACTTCTTCGGCCAGAAGGGCGTCGACTGGGGGGCGATCATGGCCGGATCCACCCTGATGACGATCCCGGTCGTCGTCTTCTTCCTCCTCGTGCAGCGCCGCATGGTCTCCGGCCTGGTCGCCGGGGCCGTGAAGGGCTGACGCGCCACAATCTCGCACGGCGCCGCCGGCGCCGTGCACGACCCTGCCCAACTTCCACTGATGAGGAGCCATGAGTCAGAGTGATCGGGGGCTGCGCCGCCTGGCGGCCGGCACGCTGCTCGTCGCCTTCCAGGGCACCGAGGCGCCCGGCTGGGTGCTGCGCGAGCTGGAGCACGGCCTGGGCGGCGTGACGCTCTTCGGGTTCAACGTGGCCGACCACGGCCAGGTGAGGGAGCTGACCACCGCGCTTCGGGGAGCCGGTGAGCCCGTCATCTCGCTGGACGAGGAGGGCGGCGACGTCACGCGGCTCGCGTACCACGTCGGCAGCCCCTACCCGGGCAACGCGGCGCTCGGGGCGGTGGACGACCCCGGGCTGACCCGCAGCGTCTACCGGGCCATCGCCGCCGAGCTGGCCTCCTGCGGCATCAACCTGGACATGGCGCCGAGCGCGGACGTCAACACCGAGGCCGACAACCCGGTGATCGGCACCCGCTCGTTCGGCGCGGACGCCGCCCTGGTGGCCCGGCACACCGTGGCCGCCGTGGAGGGCCTGCAGTCGCTGCGCGTGGCCGCCTGCGTCAAGCACTTCCCCGGCCACGGCGCCACCCGGGTGGACTCCCACCTGGCGATCCCGGTCGTGGACGTGTGCCTCGACGTGCTTCGGGAGCGGGAGCTCACCCCGTTCCGCGCGGCCGTGGCGGCGGGGGCGAAGTCGGTGATGACCGCGCACGTCGCCGTGCCCGCCGTGACGGGCGACGCGCCCGCGACGCTGTCCGGCGCGGCGCTGACCGGGCTCCTCAGGGGCGAGCTCGGCTTCGACGGCGTGGTCGTCACCGACGCCCTCGACATGCACGCCATCACCCGCGGCGTCGGCCTGGCCGGCGGCGCGGTGCTGACCCTCGCGGCCGGGGCCGACCTGCTGTGCCTCGGGCCGCTGCCCTCCTACGACGACGTGCAGGCGATCACCGCCGCGATCGTCACGGCGGTGCGCGAGGGCCGGCTGGCGGGCGAGCGGCTGGAGGAGGCCGCGGCGCGGGTGGCCGCGCTGCGGGAGTGGTTCGGCGGGGAACGCGAGGTCCCCGCCGAGCGCAACGTCGTGGGCCTGCACGCCGCCCGCCGCGCCGTACGGCTGAGCGGCGTGCCGGAGCCCCTGGTCGAGCCCCTGGTGGTCGAGGTGGACACCCCGCCGACGATCGCCGTGGGCGACGTGCCGTGGGGCGTGGGGCCGTGGCTGCCCGAGGCGGAGGTCGTCCGCGTCGAGCCGTCGGCCGCCGACGCGTCCGGGCTGCTGGCCAAGGCCGCCGGCCGGTCCCTGGTCGTCGTGGTCAAGGACGCCCACCGCCACCCCGCCAGCCGGGACCTGGTCTCGGCGCTGGTGGCGGCCCGGCCGGACACGACCGTCATCGAGATGGGGCTGCCGGTGTGGCGGCCGGACAGCGCCGCCTACATCGCGACGTACGGGGCCGCCCGCGCCAACGCCCAGGCGGCCGTGGAGCTGCTCAAGACCGCCTGAGGGCCGCTCAGGACGCCAGGAGCTCCTCGCGCGCCTGGCCGAGCGCGGCGAGCACGGCGCCGCGCAGCACCGGGTTGCGCTCGGTCACGGTGGTGGTGCCGACCTGGGGCCGGACCGGGCAGATGCGGGCCACGGCCTCCTCCACCCGGGACGCGAGCGCGTCACCGCCCGCCTGCCCCACCTCCCCGGCCAGCACCACGAGGCCGGGGTCGAGGATCACGCACACGGCTGCCACGCCGAGCGCGAGCCGCTGGGCGATCTCGCCGAGCAGCGGCTCGCCCCGCTCGCCGGCGGCCATCGCGACCCGTACGCCCTCGCCCGCGCTGCTGGCCGCGAAGCCGTAGCCCTGGGCCAGCTCGGCCACCGCCTCCGCGCTGACCAGCGACTGCAGGCCCCCCGCCAGCGAGGGCAGCCGCCCCGGCTCGGTGCGGATGTCCTCAGGCAGCGGCACGCCGGGCACCGGCAGGTAGCCGATCTCGCCCGCGCTGCCCGAACGGCCCCGGTGCAGCCGGCCGCCGAGCATGACCGCCAGGCCGAGACCGCGGCCGGCCCACAGCAGCACGAAGTCGTCCACGCCCTGGGCGGCCCCGTCGGCGCGCTCGGCGATGGCGGCGAGGTTGACGTCGTTCTCGATCGTCACCTCGCGCCGCAGGTCGCCGGCGAGCGCCCCGTGGATGCCCTCGTGCCAGCCGGGCAGGTCGAAGGAGAAGCGCACGTCGCCGCTGCGCGGATCGACCACGCCGGGGGTGCCGATCACCACGCCGCGCAGCTTGCTCAGCCCGACCTTGGCGCCGCGGCACGCCTTGACGATGGCCTCGTGGACGGCGGCCACCGGGTCCTCGTGGCCCTGCGGATCGACGGTGATCTCGGCGATCGTGTGGCCGTGGATGTCGGCGACGGCCGAGGAGATGCGTCCGGGGCCGACCTCCAGGCCGGCGACGTACGCGCTGGAGGCGATCACCGAGTAGAGGGCCGCGTTGGGCCCGCGCCCGCCGGCCTGGGTGCCGACGACCTCGACCAGGCCGCGCTCCTCCAGCCTGGACAGCGTCTGGGAGGCCGTGACCTTGGACAGGCCGGTCAGGTCGCCGATCTGGCCGCGGGTCATCGGACCGGTGGCCAGCAGCAGTTCGAGCGCGGCCCGGTCGTTGATCTCCCTCAGCAACCTGGGCACACCTGGGCGTCGCTCCACCACGCTGAATCCCCACCGTCGGTCCACTGCGAAATCGCAAAGATTGTTGGAAGTTTAGCGCTCGCACTCCTGAGAGACGTCGCAGGTGAACGCGAGATTTCCTCATGATCACCGTAGCCGGAGGACTCGGGCGGGACGGCGCCGGACTTCGGATCACCTGCCCCATCTGACGACCTTGCGCCGAACCAGTGTTGACCAGGAGGGATAATCGAGAACATGCGCCTTTCCGCTCGTGTCGACTACGCCCTCCGAGCCGCCGCCGAACTCGCCGCCGCGGGTGCCGGCCCGACGACCGTGGGCGAGCTCGCCAAGGAACAGGACATGCCTCCCAAATACCTGGAGAACATCCTGCTCCAGATGCGCCGCGCCGGGCTGGTGCGCGGGCAGAGAGGCCCTGAGGGCGGCTACGTCCTGGCCAGGCCCGCGGGCGAGATCTCCCTCGCCGACGTGATCCGGGCGGTGGACGGCCCCCTCGCCAACGTACGCGGCGAGCGGCCCGAGCACGTCGGCTACCGGGGTCCGGCCGAGTCGCTGCAGCAGGTGTGGATCGCGCTGCGCGCCACCGAGCGCGCGATCCTGGAGGAGGTCACGCTGGAGCAGGTCGCCTCCGGCGCGCTGCCCGACCGCGTCCGCCAGCTCGCCGCCGACCCCGCCGCCTGGGACTGACCACGGCGGTGCGCGGTCGCGCACCCAGGACGCGTGGTCGCGGCCGGGCCGGCGCTCCTGGCTGGGGTCAGGAACACCGTTCGCGCGGCGTCCGTGGCAAAGCCCCCGGAAACGGGTTCCTAGACTGGAAGGGTGCCCGAGGGAGACGCCGTCCACCGCACGGCCGCGCGCCTGCGCTCAGCCCTTGACGGGCGGGCGCTCACGAGGTCCGACTTCCGCGTGCCGCGGCACGCCACCGCGGACCTGACCGGCCGCGAGGTGCTGACCACGCTCTCGCGCGGCAAGCACCTGCTCACCCGTGTCGAGGGCGGCCTGACCGTGCACACGCACCTGAGGATGGACGGGAGCTGGCGGATCGCCGGGCCGAGCGCCCGGGTGCCGCCCGGCGACCAGGTGCGGCTGATCCTGGCCAACCGTGACTGCACGGCGCTCGGCCGCAAGCTGGGGATGGTGGACCTCGTGCGGACGGAGGACGAGGCGCGGCTGGTCGGCCACCTGGGGCCGGATCTGCTGGGGCCGGACTGGGACCCGGACGAGGCCGTGAGGAGGCTGCGCGAGGAGCCCGGCAGGACCATCGGGGAGGCACTGCTCGATCAGCGCAACCTGGCGGGGATCGGCACCATCTACCGCGCCGAGACCTTGTTCCTGCGGGGGATCTGGCCGTGGAGGAGGGTCGGGGAGATCGAGGAGCTGGGCGGGCTCGTGTCACTGGCACAGCGCCTGCTGGCGGCCAACCTCGAACATGCGGGCACGGTGACGACAGGTGATCGCCGCCCGGGGAACGCGACGTGGGTCTACGGCAGGGCAGGAAGACCCTGTCGCCGATGCGGCACCCGCATCAGCCGAGGGGAGATGGGAGCGCAGCCACAGGAGCGGCTGATCCTGTGGTGTGCGGGCTGCCAGCCTCGTTAGGCAGCCACCATGTCCTTGACGTCCGGGAAAACGGAATCGGAGATCGATCCGGGAACCGTCTCCGTGAGAGGCAGTCGCTCGTGCTCGGGAACATCGGCGAGCACGGGAGCAGCCTGGAGCTCGGCCAGCGCGAACTGGTCGGACACCTCACGCAGCACCTGCGAGAGTGGCACTCCGAGCGCACCGCAGATCGACGCGAGCAGCTCCGACGACGCCTCCTTCTGGCCCCGCTCCACCTCGGACAGATAGCCGAGTGAGACCCGGGCAAGCGTGGAAACCTCGCGCAGCGTGCGTCCCTGGCGCACGCGCAACCGCCTCAGCACATCGCCGAGCAGCTGACGCAGCAGAATCATCTGTCGCTCCCTCCCCGGCGCGGATGTCTTCACCACGCCCCGCGCGATCGGATCGTGCCGCACATTGGTCTTCTTCGCTTCGTACATACTCCTCGCCATCATCGGGCGTCGCCGCCCCTTGACCGCCGCTTGTGCCTCGCCGCGCGACTCATCAGGCCCGCCTGCCGGGCGCTCGGTGCTTGCAGTTGGCTCACGGACCTCACTCACAGCTCCACCGTACCCGTATCCACCGACACCGCGTCAGACCGTGCAAGGCATGTTCGCTCGGGACGTAACACGGTAATCATCCGGAATGTTCCCCTATGTTCGCCTTCAGCACACCTGACAGGAGATCAACTGCCTCGTGCACCGTCTCTACCCTTATACGTTCGCGCGACCCCTCAAGTCTCAACTCCCGGCCCCAGACCTGCCCGCCGGGACCGGCGACGGCGGCGAACACGGTGCCGACGGGCCTGCCGTCCTGCGGCTCCGGGCCCGCCACGCCGGTCACGGCCAGGCCGTAGCCCGCGCCGCACACCCGCGCGACCCCCCGCGCCATCGCCGCCGCCACCTCGGGATGCACCGCCCCCTCGCGCTCCAGCAGCTCGCCCGGCACGCCCAGCAGGTCGCGCTTGAGCTCGGTGGCGTAGGAGATCACCCCGCCGAGGAAGACCCGCGAGGCCCCGGGCACCGCGGTGACGGCCGCCCCGATCAGGCCCCCGGTCAGCGACTCGGCCACCGCCAGCGTCGCCCCCTGCCGCTCCAGCAGCGACAACGCACCCGCCACGTCCATCGTGATCACTCCCCGCGTGCTCGCCTGGCCACCTTACGCAGTCTGATCGCCCGGAACACGTAGTCGAGGCCCGTGAGCACCGTCACCACCAGCGCGGCGCCCATCACCACCCACCGCAGCACGTCCGGCACCATCGGCAGGAGATAGAGGACGATCGCCGCGATCTGCAGCACGGTCTTGACCTTGCCGCCGTAGCTGGCGGGGATCACCGCGTGCCGCAGCAGCACGAACCTGAGCGCGGTGATGCCCAGCTCCCGCCCCAGGATCACCACCGTGACCCACCACGGCAGCTCCTCCAGGACCGACAGGCACACCAGCGCCGCGCCCGTCAGCGCCTTGTCGGCGATCGGGTCGGCGATCTTGCCGAAGTCGGTGATGAGGCCGTAGCGGCGGGCCAGCTCGCCGTCCAGATGATCGGTGAGGGAGGCCACGCCGAACACCGCCAGCGCCGTGATCCGCCAGCCGGTGCCGGGAAGAAGAAGACAGGCGACGAAGAAGGGGACGAGCACCAACCGGAGGACCGTGAGGATGTTGGCGATGTTCCACGGGCTCACCGCGCGGCGCTCGTCCTTCTTCATGGGCCGGCCTTGATGCGCGCGATCAGGTCGACCCCCTCGGCGTCGACCACGACCGCGCGCACGACCTGGCCCTTCACCAGGCCGATGCCCTGCACGGTGACCGACCCGTCGACCTCGGGGCCCTGGTGGGCGGCCCGGCCCTCGTAGCCGCCGTCGCCCAGGTCCTCCTCGATCAGCACGTCGACCTCGGTGCCGATGCGCTCCTCCGCCCGCTGGGCGGTCAGCTCCTCGGCCAGCTCGGTGAGCACCCGCACCCGCTCGTCGATGACCTCCTGCGCCAGCTTGCCCGGCAGGTCGGCCGCCTCGGTGCCGTCCTCGTCGGAGTAGCCGAACACGCCGATGACGTCGAGCCGCGCGGCCTCCAGGAAGCCCACCAGCTCGCCGAACTCCTCCTCGGTCTCCCCGGGGAAGCCCACGATGAAGTTGGAGCGCACACCCGCCTCGGGAGCGCGCTCGCGCACGCTCTCCAGCAGCCCGAGGAAACGCCCGGGGTCGCCGAAGCGGCGCATCCGGCGCAGAACGCTGTTGCTGGCGTGCTGGAAGGACAGGTCGAAGTAGGGGGCCACGCCCTCGGTGCCGCAGATGACGTCGATGAGCCCGGGACGCAGCTCGGCGGGCTGCAGGTAGCTGACCCGCACCCGCTCGACGCCCGCCACCCCGGCCAGCCGCGGCAGCAGCTTCTCCAGCGCCCGCAGATCGCCGAGGTCCTTGCCGTAGGAGGTGGAGTTCTCGCTCACCAGCACCAGCTCGCGCACCCCGCGATGGGCCAGCCAGTCGGCCTCGGCCAGCAGCTCGTCGGGGACGCGCGAGACGTAGGAGCCGCGGAAGGACGGGATGGCGCAGAACGTGCAGCGCCGGTCGCAGCCGGAGGCGAGCTTGAGCGAGGCCACGGGGCTCTCGTCGAGCCGCTTGCGCAGCACGCGGGGCCCGCTCGCGGGAGCGACCCCCGACGGCAGCTCGCCGTGGCCGGGGATGCCGGCCTTCGGCGCGGCGGCGCGCTCGACCGGCGAGATGGGCAGCAGGGTGCGGCGGTCCCGCGGTGTGTGCGGCTTGAGCGACCGGCCGGCGAGCACGTCGTCGAGCCGGTCGCCGATCTCGGCGTAGTCGTCGAAGGAGATGACGGCGCCGGCCTCGGGCAGCGCCTCGGCCAGCTCGCTTCCGTAGCGCTCGGCCATGCAGCCCGCGGCGACGACCTTCGCGCCGGAGTCCGCGGCGGCGAGCAGCGTGTCGATGGAGTCCTTCTTGGCCGAGTCGATGAAGCCACACGTGTTGACGACGACGACGTCGGGGTCGTCGTCGCCGAGCTGCCAACCGGCAGCCTCAAGTCGCGCGGCCAGCTCCTCGGAGTCGACCTCGTTGCGGGCGCAGCCCAGGGTGATCAGCGATGCGGTGCGGCGGGATGACATGGTGAACACTACGGTATCGGGAGTTGGCCACCACCCGATGCACTGGCCCACCGGAGACGGTCAGCGGGCCTTCTGCTTGACCGGTGCCCTCGGCGCCTCGAACGAGGTGCGCACCATCTCGCCGCGCCGCCCGAGCCGCTTCACTTTCTTGCCGTTGACCTGCAGCGTCACCGCCGTGGCGTCGCTCAGCAGCAGGGTGACCCTGCCCGGCGCGCGCCATTCGGAGGTCTCGCCGGCGGTCAGCGTGCCGGAGAAGAGGCGGTGGCCCTCGCCGTCGTGCACCCCGACGTACGACGAGCGCTTCGCCTTGATCCGCAGCGTCACCATCTCCTTGGAGCGCGCGCCCCGTGACTGGGACGGCTTGGGCGCCTCGGTGATGGGCGTGTTGGGCGGCACGCTCGGCCGGGCCGACGTCTGCCGCACCCCGGCCACCTGCACCTGGTCGCCCGCTCCCCCGAGCATGCGCATCGTGCCGAACACGACCACGATGGCCAGCGCCACCCCGAGCGCCATCGACCAGTTGGGCCCGCGCCGCTCCGGCAGGTTGATCTTCTTGTCGGCCTGGAAGACGGCCGAGGCGCGCACCGGCTGCGGCGCCCCTCCGTGCTCCTGGTCGTACTGGTGGACCACGGCCTCAGGATCCAGCCCGACCGCCGCGGCGATGGCCTTCACGTGGCCTCTGGCGTAGAACGGGCCTCCACACTGGTCGTAGTCGTCCTGCTCGATGCAATGGACGATGGTCTCGCGGATGCGCGTGGCCTCGCTGACCTGCGCGACCGACATCCCGGCCGACTGCCTGGCTGCCGCCAGCATGGCCCCGATGCTCTGCTGTTCCTGCACGGCGAACGCCTCCCCGATGGCGCCTGGTTCCCCCACCACGACTCTCCGTAGTGGTTCCTATTCAACCAGTTGACGCCGCTCAACCCCGCATTGGGGTCATTCGCCACGCAGGTCGGCCAGCAGACCGGGCAGATCGTCGGGCTTCACCAGCACTTCGCGCGCCTTGGAGCCCTCGCTCGGGCCCACCACGTTGCGGCTCTCCAGCAGGTCCATCAGCCGTCCCGCCTTGGCGAAGCCGACCCGCAGCTTGCGCTGAAGCATCGAGGTCGAGCCGAACTGGGTGGTCACGATCAGCTCGGCCGCCTGGATCAGCAGGTCGAGGTCGTCGCCGATCTCCTCGTCGATCTCCCGCTTGACCGGCGCCGCCGCCACGTCCTCGCGGTATTCCACCTGCATCTGCGCCTTGCAGTGCGCGACGATCTCGGCGATCTCCTTCTCCGAGACGAACGCGTTCTGGATGCGGATGGGCTTGCTCGCGCCCATCGGCAGGAACAGCGCGTCGCCCTGGCCGACCAGCTTGTCGGCGCCGGGCTGGTCGAGGATGACCCGCGAGTCGGTGAGGCTGGAGACGGCGAAGGCGAGGCGGGACGGCACGTTGGCCTTGATCAGGCCGGTGACGACGTCGACGGACGGCCGCTGCGTGGCGATCACCAGGTGGATGCCGGCCGCGCGGGCGAGCTGCGTGATGCGCACGATCGAGTCCTCGACGTCGCGCGGCGCGACCATCATGAGGTCGGCCAGCTCGTCCACGATCACCAGCAGGTACGGGTACGGCTGGTAGACCCGCTCACTGCCGGGCGGCGGCTGGAGCTTGCCCGCCCGCACCGCCTTGTTGAACTCGTCCACGTGCCGGAACCCGGACGCCGCCAGGTCGTCGTAGCGCCGGTCCATCTCGCCCACGACCCATTCGAGGGCCTCGGCGGCCTTCTTCGGGTTCGTGATGATCGGGGTGATGAGGTGGGGGATGCCCTCGTACACGCTGAGCTCGACCCGCTTGGGGTCGACCAGCACCATGCGCACCTCGTCGGGCGTGGACCGCATGAGGATGGAGGTGATCAGGCCGTTGACGCAGACCGACTTGCCGGCGCCGGTGGCGCCCGCGATGAGCAGGTGGGGCATCTTGGCGAGGTTGGCCACGATGGTGCGGCCCTCGACGTCCTTGCCCAGGCCGACGATCATCGGGTGGTGGTCGGCCTGCGCCACCTGCGAGCGCAGCACGTCGCCGAGCGCCACGAGGTCCTTGTCGGCATTGGGGATCTCCACGCCGATGGCCGACTTGCCGGGGATCGGCGACAGGATGCGCACGTCGGCGGACTTGACCGCGTAGGCGATGTTCTTGGTGAGCGCGGTGACCTTCTCGACCTTCACCGCGGGGCCGAGCTCGATCTCGTAGCGGGTCACGGTCGGGCCGCGGGTGAAGCCGATCACCTGCGCGTCGATGCTGAACTGCTCCAGCACGCTGGTCAGCGCGTTGACCACGGTGGTGTTGGCCTTGGTCTGCGGCTTGGGAGCGCTGCCCGGCTTGAGGAACTGCAGGTCGGGCAGCGCGTACGGCCCCGCCTGCGGCGACAGCACGAGCTGCTCGACCTTGCGCGGCGCGGGCGTCGGGAGCGGCGGCTCCGGTGGCCTGCGCTCGGCCTCGGCCGCGGCGGCTACCGCCGCGTCCTCCTCGTCGGTGAGCCCGGGGACGATCTCCGGCGAGTGGTCGGCGCGTTCCTTGTCCTTCTCCGACAGCACCGGCGTGTCGTAGGGCTTGACGCCGTCGCCGCCCTCGCCGTCGCCGGCGGGCTTCTTCGTCCGGGGGCGCCTCCTGCCGGGCTCGCGCGGCAGCGGGTCGGACTGCCGTTCGAAGAGCATGTGCCGCAGCTCGGCCAGCCGCTCGGGGATGCGGTGCACCGGCGTCGCGGTGATCACCAGGACGCCGAACGCCGACAGGAGCAGCAGCAGCGGGATCGTGATCCACGACGGCAGGATGCTCATCGGCGGCGCCGAGACGATGAAGCCGACCATCCCCCCGGCCGCCGACACCTTGTCCATGCCCTGGCCCTCGCCGGCCGGGTACGGCGTGTCGTTGGCCACGTGGATGACGCCGAGCACGCCGACCAGCAGCGCCGCCCAGCCGATCACCATGCGGCCGGTGTCGGCGTTCTGGTCGGGGTGACGCATGTAGCGCCAGGCCAGCAGGCCGAGCAGCAGCGGCAGCGCCCAGGCCAGCGAGCCGAACACGCCGCGCACGGTCGCGTTGACCACCCCGGAGACGGCCCCGTCGGCGTTGCGCCAGGTCATGGAGGCCAGCACGATCGCGGCGGCGAGCCAGGCCAGCCCGAGCCCGTCGCGCCGGTGCGCCGGGTCCAGCTCGCGGGCGTTGTTGCCCAGGGCGCGGGCCATGCTGCCGACCCCGCCCGCGAACAACATCCACAGCCCGACGATCAGCTTGCCGATCATCGTGAAGACCCAGCTGATCGGGTCGGGGTGGGCGACGGAGGACTTGCGGGAGGCGCCCGCCCTCGGCTTGGGCCTGGGACGCCCCGCCGGCGCTGGGGTCCGCTTCGCGGGGGTCGAGCGAGCCGAGGCCGACCGCTTCGCCGGCCCCTTGGATGCGCTTTTCGGCGTACGGGTGGCCATGATGCCAAAGGTACGACGGAGACACCGGCTATGCGCGTTGACGCGCCGCACACCCGTACAAAGCGCTCGCGATCAGGTCGTGAAGCGGTAGGTGGTGGTGGAGGTGCGGCGTTCGCCGGGCCGCAGCACGGTGGAGGGGAACTGCGGCTGGTTGGGCGAGTCGGGGAAGTGCTGGGTCTCCAGGCACAGCCCCGCGAACGGCCCGAACGGCGTGGCCTCGCCGTCCAGCATGCTGCCGGAGTAGAACTGCACGCCCGGCTCGGTCGTGGTGACCTCCATGGTGAGGCCGCCGGCCGTGACGCTCATGCCGCCGTCGAGCACGAAGCAGTGGTCGTAGCCGCCGTCGATGCGCTCGCCGAGCGCGTGCGGCTCGGTGAAGTCGAACGGGGTGCCCTTGACCGGCGCCAGTTCCCCGGTCGGGATCTTGTCGGCGTCCACGGGCAGGTAGTGCTCGGCGGCGATCCGCACGACGTGGTCGCGTACGTCGCCCTCGCCCTGGCCCTTGAGGTTGAAGTAGGAGTGGTTGGTGAGGTTGACCACGGTCGGCTTGTCGCTCTCGGCGGCGTAGTCGATGCGCAGGCCGTCGTCCTCCAGCGTGTACGTCACCGTGGCGGTCAGCGTGCCCGGGTAGCCCTGGTCGCCGTCCGGGCTGACCAGGGTCAGCGTGACGGAGGCGGGCGAGCGGCCGGCGACGGTCCACACCTTGGAGTCGAAGCCCTCGGTGCCGCCGTGCAGGCTGTTGGGGCCGTTGTTGACCGGCAGGGTGTACTCGGCGCCGTCGAGGGTGAAGCGGCCGCCCGCGATGCGGTTGCCGTAGCGGCCGACGACCGCGCCGAAGTAGCGGCTGCGGGTGAGGTAGTCCTCCAGCGTGTCCAGCCCGAGCACGACATTGCGGCCCGACACCTCCAGGGACCGCACGACGGCGCCGAGGGTCAGCACCTCGGCGCGGAGCCGTCCTGACGACAGCTCCACCTGCTCCACCTGCTCGCCGGACGGCAGCGTCCCGAAAATCATCTTTGTGCCCTTCCCGTGGACTCGCGGACTATGAGGGCGGTGTCGAGGGTCACCGTCGCGCCCTCGCCCCCCGATTGCAGCAGCAGGTCGACCGCCATCCGCCCCGCGGCCACGGCGGGCATGGCCACCGTGGTGAGCTTGGGCCGGTTGAGCCGGCCGGGCAGGATGTCGTCGAACCCGATGACACTTATCTGGTCTGGTACCCCGATGTCCATCGCGGCCAGCCCCTCGACGAGGCCGAGCGCGACGAGATCGTTGTAGGCCAGCACGGCGGTCGCCCCGCAGGCCGCGACGTCGGCGGCGACGGCCAGGCCGCCGCCCTCGGTCGGCTGGTTGGGGCCGAAGAAGACGAGGTCGAGCCCCGGCGTCTCGGCGGCGACGCCCTGCATCTCGTTGCTGGTCCACGACCCGATGGGGCCGGACACGAGCGCGATCCTGCGGTGGCCGAGCCCGGCGAGGTGGTCCAGGGCCAGTCTGGCGCCCTGGGCGACGTTCATGAGCACCGCGGGCATGCCCTTGATGCGGCGGTTGACCACCACGAACGGCACGTCCTCGGCCAGGCGCTCGATCATCTTGTTGGACAGGCGGGGGCTGCACAGCAGGACGCCGTCCACCTGCTTGGTGAACGTCCTGATCAGCTCCTCCTCCACCCGCGGGTCCTCGTCGGTGTCGGCCACGAACACGTGGTAGTCGCGGCCCCTGGCCTGCGCCTGGGCCGCCTTGATGAGCGGCGGGAAGAACGGGTTGGCGATGTCGGCCACGATGAGGCCCAGGTTGAACGTGCGGCCGGTCGTGAGCGCGCGGGCCGCCCGGTTGGGCCGGTAGCCGAGGTCGTCGGCCGCGGCCAGCACCCGGTTCCTGGTGGCAGGATTGACCAGATGCGGCGCGGAGAAGGTGCGCGAGACTGTGGACACGTGCACGCCGCAGGCGCGCGCCACGTCCTTGATCGTCGCCGCCATCGCCGTCCTCCCTTGCAAACGGTTGCCAGATCAAACCTTGACCTTTGCCGCTCTGCCCGTCAAGGTTTGTGCAACCGTTTGCCATACCGGACGGTCACCAGCGGCCGCCGAGCTCCTTCAGCGTGAAGACGCCGCCCGCGCGGTCGTGCACCGGGTCGGACAGGTCGGGCTCGCCGTGCTCGGCGATCAGCGGCGCCGCCAGCGCCTCCGAGTCGTCGCGCGAGACGTAGCCGATGGCCTCGGCCTCCTTGAGCGACCACCACCGGCGGGTGTTGTCCGAGACGCCCCACACCACGTGGAAGCCGGGCGCGACCAGCGCGGCCTCGACCAGGCGGGCCAGGTCGTCGGGTGAGATCCAGGTGGCCAGGCCGCGGGTGTCGAGCGGGCCGTCGTTGCAGGTGCCGAGCCGGACGACGGTGATGTCCATGCCGAAGCGGTCGTGGTAGAGCCCGGCCAGGGCCTCCATGACGACCTTGCTGACGCCGTAGAAGGTGTCGGGGCGGGGGAAGGCGTAGTCCGGCAGGTCCTCGCCGCCCGCCGGCCTGGTGTGGAAGCCCGCCGCGTGGTGGCTGCCCATGAGGACGAGCCGCCGTACGCCGGCCTCGCGCGCCGCCTCCAGCAGCACCTGCGTGCCGTCGATGTTGGCCCGCACGATGTCGGCCCAGGGATGCTCGCGGCTCTGCCCGCCCAGGTGGAGCACCGCGTCCACGCCCTTCACCGCCTCCGCCATGGCGGCCGGGTCGGCCAGGTCGGCGGTGACCTGCTCCTCCCCCGGGCCGGGCTCGACCGGCTGGAGATCGGAGAGGCGCAGGATGCGACCCTCGCGGGCGAGCCGCGGGCGGAGCAGCGTGCCGACTTTCCCCGCGGCACCGGTCATGAGAATGCGCATGTCTCCATGGTGTACACGATTCTGACCCAAATTCACATACTTGAATATTGACCGTTAGACATGGCCTAGTTACGTTCACAGCCACGAGTTCAAGTCTTCGACTCATGTCCACGTATGTGAACGGGAGGCGGTCTGATGTCACGTCGTCTGCTGGGGGTCGCGGTCGCCGCGGCCCTCGCCGCAACGGTGACCGGCTGCGGCTCCGGGGGATCGAGTTCAACCGACGACACTCTGGAGATCTGGATCCGGCAGCCGCCCGATTCCGACTCCGCCAAGACGGCGCAGAAACTCGCCGACGCATTCACCACGTCCAGCGGGGTGAAAACCAAGGTCGTCGCGCTTTTCGACGACTTCGAGACCAAACTCAACCAGCAGGCCGCGCAGCGGCAGCTTCCCGACATCGTCATCAACGACACCGCGCAACTGGGCAACATGCACAGCCAGGGCTGGCTCCAGGAGGTCGACAAGGCGGCTCTGGCCGGCTCCGGCGACCTCGCCGACCGCGCCTGGCAGGCCGCCGCGGGCAGCGACGGCAAGTTCTACGCGGCGCCCTTCTCGGCACAGGCGTTCGCGCTGATCGTCCGCAAGGACTGGCGCGAGAAGGTCGGCATGGAGCCGCCCGCGACCTGGGAGGACCTGACCAAGCTGGCCGTCGCCTTCACCGAGAAGGACCCCGACGGCAACGGCCGGAAGGACACCAGCGGCTTCGTCGCCCCCGCCGGCACCAAGCGCGGCTACGCCTCCTGGTACGCCTCCTCCCTCATCTACGCCAACGGCGCCGACTTCCTCAAGCCCAACGGCCCCGGCAAGTACGTCGCCACCGCGAACGACCCCAGGTTCGTGGAGGCCGTCCAGTACCTCCAGGACCAGTTCTGCAGGACGAAGACCGTCAACCCGGGCGCCGTCAGCAACGACACGACCGTCACGCACGAGGTGTTCGAGAAGGGCCAGGGCGGCATCTACCTAGTCGGCCCGTACGTGCTCGCGCGCTTCGTCAAGAGCGTCGGCACCGACAAGATCGAGGTCCTGCCCGTGCCCAAGGGCCCCTCCGGCGGCCCCGGCACCCTCGGCGAGGGCGAGAACGTCTACCTCATGGCCGGCTCGCAGCTGCAGGACGCGCAGAAGAAGTTCGCCGAGTTCGCGATCTCCGCCGAGGGCCAGCGGATCGGCATGAACAAGGACGCCAACGGCGCCATCGTCCGCCTGCCGGTCAACAGGACCGTGGACATGGCCGCCGAACGCCAGGACCCGCGCTGGAAGGTCTTCCAGGAGTCCTACGACTTCGCGGTCTACGCGCCGCCGGTGCCGAACTGGGCGCCGATCAGGCAGACCTCCGCCGACGCGATCAACACCGTCTGGGCCGACTGCTCGGCGGACGTCAAGACGGCGATGGAGGGGCTGAACACCAAGCTCACCCAGGAACTCCAGAGCCAGAAAGCGTCATGACCTCGACCGTGACCCGGGCGGGAGCCGCCACCGCGCCCCCTCGCCGCCGCGCCCATCGGGTGCGGTGGCGGGGGCCGCTGGTCGCCTGGCTGTTCCTGGCGCCCGCGCTGCTGCTGTTCCTGTACTTCAAGTTCATCCCGATGTTCGTGGGCCTGTGGAAGAGCCTGTTCAAGGTCCGGACGTTCCTCGGGGACGAATGGGTCGGTCTCGACAACTACCGCACGATCATCACCGACGACGTGTTCGCCGCGGCCATCTGGCACAGCGTGGTGCTGGCGCTCGGCACCACGATCGGCTCCCTCGTGCTGGGGCTCGGGCTGGCGCTGCTCATCGAGGGGCCGGCGCGCTACCTGTGGTTCGTCAGGACGGCGGCGTTCCTGCCGGTCGTGACGACGATGGCGGCCGTGGCCGAGGTGTGGCGGATCATGTTCCACCCGGCCGACAACGGGATGCTCAACGTGATCATCGGCTGGGCGGGCGTCGATCCGCAGCCCTGGCTGGCCAGCGAGCACTCCTCGCTCTGGTCGATCATGCTCATGAGCGTCTGGCGCGGCACCCCGTACGACATGATGATCTTCCTGGCCGGGCTGGTCGGCGTGGACCGCACGCTCTACGAGGCGGCGGCCGTGGACGGCGCCTCCACCTGGCGGCGGCTGCGGCACATCACGCTGCCCGCGCTGCGCCCGGTGTTCTGGATCCTGTTCACGCTCGCGGCCATCCGCGGGCTGCGCGTCTTCGTCGAGGTCTACGTGCTCACCAACGGCGGGCCGAACAACTCCTCCGAGGTGCTGATGACGCTCATCTACAAGCTGGGCTTCCAGAAGAACGAGCTGGGCGTCGCCTCGGCCGGCGGCATCGTGCTGTTCCTCGCCACCCTCGTGCTCACCGTGATCGTGCAGCTCATGCGCAGGAGGCAGGCGGCATGAGGTTCGACAGCGCACTGGGGCTGGAGTCGCGCAGGGGGCCGCTCGCCGTCGCCGCGCGTTTCGTCGTCTACGGGCTCATGGTCGTGGCGTTCACGGGGCCGCTCGTGGGGCTGCTGGTCAGCGCGTTCAGCAAGACGCTCGACCCCACGTCGTTCACCCTCTGGCCGGACGAGTTCACGCTGGAGAACTTCGTCCAGGCCGGGGAGAAGAACGTCTACCTCTATCTGCTGAACTCGTTCGTGGTCGTCGGCTTCGGGCTGCTGCTGCAGATGCTGGTGAGCGTCTTCGCGGCGTACGCGCTGGCGCGCAAGAAGTTCCGCGGCATGACGGTCGTGATGCTGTTCATGCTGGCCACGATGATGCTGCCCGAGGAGATCATCGCGATCCCGCTCTCGCTCGTCCTCGCCGACCTGCCGGTGCTGCACCTCAACCTCATCGGCACCTACGCGGGCATGATCCTGCCCGTCGGCGCCTGGGGGTTCTCGATCCTGGTCATGACGGAGTTCATGAAGGAGGTGCCGGTCGAGCTGGAGGAGGCCGCGCGCATCGACGGGGCGGGCGAGCTGCGCATCTTCGCCACCATCATCGTGCCGCTGTGCCGGCCGGCGCTGGGCGTGATCGGTGTCTTCGGGTTCACCATGATCTGGGACCAGTATCTGCTGCCGCTGATCGTCGCGACCGAGTCGACCATGTGGACGCTGCCCATCGCGCTGCGCTCGCTCCGCTCGGACGAGGAGGTCGGCATCGGCGTGCTGCTCGCGGCCTCGCTGCTGGCGCTGCTGCCGTCGATCATCGCGTTCCTGGCCTTCCAGCGGCAGTTCATGCGCGGCCTCACCAGCGGGGCGGTCAAGGGATAGCGTCCATGTATCTGGACGCTATCCCATATGCTGGATGTGTCGGCATTGTGGAGTGAGATGGGACGAGTATGGAGCCCCAGCTGGTCAAGTCCGCCGAGCGGACCGTACGCATCCTGGAAGCGCTGGCGGAGTCGCACGACACCCTGACGCTGTCGGAGCTCCAGCAGCGCACCGGCTTCCCGCGCAGCAGCCTGCACGCCCTCATGCGCACGCTGGTCGAGCTCAACTGGGTCGAGACCGACTCGGCCCGATCGGCGTTCGGGATCGGGCCGCACGCGCTGCTCACCGGGACGGCGTACCTCGACAAGGATCCCGCGCTGCCCTTCGCCCAGGAAACCCTGGAGGACCTGCGGGACGAGATCGGGCGGACCGTGCACTTCGCCCGCCGGGACGGCGCGCACGTGCTCTACCTGGCGACCAGGGAGTCGCGTGAGGCCGCGCACGTCATCCCCAGGGTGGGCCGCCGCCTGCCCGCCCACGTCACCGCGCTCGGCCAGGTCCTGCTCGCCCAGCTCACCGACGACGAGGTCGTGGCCCTGCTCCCCGACCCCCTCGTGGGACTCACTGAGCATTCCATCACCGACCTGGGCAAACTGACCGGCGAGCTGGACCAGGTGCGCACCCGGGGCTGGTCCTGCGAACGCGAGCAGGGCACGCTCGGCGTCGCCTGCGTCGCCGTGGCCGTCGACTACCGCATCCCGGCCACGGACGCGATCAGCTGCTCCATGCCCGCGGCCCTGCCGCCCGCCGAGGTCGAACGGGTCACCGAAGCGGTGATCAAGCACACCCGCAAGCTCGCAGCCACCCTCCGCCGGGAGGGCATCCGCTAGGAAAGGACCGTTGATGCGGCTAGAAGGTGTTCTCTTCTTCCCTGTCACCCCGTTCGACGCCGCCGGCGAGCTCGCGGAAGCGGTGCTCGCCCGGCACGTCGCCGACGGGGTCGCGGCCGGGGCGGGAGGAGTGTTCACCGCGTGCGGCACCGGCGAGTTCAACGCCCTCGACCCCGGCGAGTACGGGCGAGCCGTCGCCACCGCCGTCACCGCGGCCGCGGGGCGGGTGCCCGTGCTCGGCGGGGCCGGCGGCACCCTGCCCGCCGCCCGCGCCCTCGCCCGCGAGGCCGCCGCCCGCGGCGCCGACGGGCTGCTGCTCATGCCCCCCTACCTCGTCAACGCCCCCGCCGCCGGCCTCGTCCGGTACGTCCGCGACGTGGCCGACGCCGGCGGCCTGCCGGTGATCATCTACCAGCGGGGCAACGCCCGCTTCACCCCCGAGGCCGTGGCCGAACTCGCCCGGACGCCGAACATCGTCGGCTTCAAGGACGGCCTGGGCGACCTCGACCTGCTGCAGCGGATCATCCTGCGGGTCCGGGAGGCCGGCCACGAGGACTTCACCTTCTTCAACGGGCTGCCTACCGCCGAGTTCACCATGCCCGCCTACCGGGGGCTCGGGGTGACGCTGTACTCCAGCGCGGTGTTCGCGTTCGCGCCCGAGATCGCGATCGCCTTCCACAGGGCGTTGACCGAGGGGGACGAGGGGCTGGTGCGGCGGCTCCTGACCGGCTTCTACCTGCCGCTGGTGGAGCTGCGCGACCTCGTGCCCGGGTACGCGGTCTCGCTGGTGAAGGCGGGGGTGCGGCTGCGCGGGCTGGAGGTCGGCGGGGTGCGGGCGCCGCTGGTGGATCCGTCGGTGGAGCATGTGGGGCGGCTGGAGCGGATCCTGGCGGCGGGCCTGCGCATAGCCACCGCCTGACCCCTCCCCCTCACCCGTCTCCCCCCACCCGTCTCCCCCGCCGCCCATCCGTCAGCCGCCGAGTCGCAGGCGCCCATCCACCCGCCGCGGAATCCCGAGCGGGTTGCCGTCCTTCAGCTCGTCCGGCAGCAGCGCCTCCGGCCAGTCCTGGTACGCCGTCGGCGCCACCCACCGCTCGATCGCCGTGGCACCGACCGAGGTGGACGTCGTGGTGGCCGACGGCCAGGGCCCGCCGTGGTGCATCGCCCAGCACACCGCGACCCCCGTCGGCCAGCCGTTCCAGATGAGCCGCCCCGCCTTGCGCCCGAGCACCTCGACGACCTCAGCCGCCTCGTCAGGATCGGTCCCGTGGACGGTGGCCGTGAGCGACCCGTCCAGCCGTTCGAGCACTGCCCGCAGCTCCCCCACCTCGCGGTACGTCACCACGATCGACGCCGGCCCGAAGCACTCCTCCCCGATCTCCGGCAGCTTCCCCGCGAAGGTGTCCACATCGGTGGTGAACACCTTGGGCGTCACCGCCCAGCTCCCTTCCCCGGCCTTGCCCTCGGCCAGCAGCCGCAGCTCGCCGAGCCGTTCGACGCCGCCCAGGTAGCCGTCCCTGATCCGCTCGGCCAGCATCGGCCCGCCGCTCGTCCCCTCGACCGCCTCCACGAGCGCCTTGCGCAGCTCGTCCCCCTCGGGCACGAACATCAGCCCCGGGTTCGTGCAGAACTGCCCGACCCCCAGCGTCACCGACCCCGCGAACCCGGCCGCCACCTTGTCCACAGGCGCGGACGGCAGCACGACCACCGGGTTGACGCTCCCGAGCTCGCCGTAGAACGGGATGGGCGTCTCCCGTTCGTCGATCAGCTTCTGGATCGCCTTCCCCCCGGCCACCGACCCGGTGAACCCGGCCGCCGCCACCAGCGGATGCTTGACCAGGTCCCCTCCGGCCCGCATGCCCTGGACCAGCCCCAGCAGATCCGGGTACGGCAGCGCCTCCCGCACGATCTTCGCCACGCGCTCGGAGGTGTTGGGGTGCCCCGGGTGCGCCTTCACGACCACCGCACATCCGGCCGCCAGCGCCGAGGCGGTGTCGCCCCCGGCCACCGAGAACGCGAACGGGAAGTTGCTCGCCGCGAACACCGCCACCACGCCCGGCAGCGCGTGCTTCATCCGCCGTACGTCCGGCCGCGGCGGGGTCAGGGAGGCGTCGGCGTGATCGATGATCGCCTCCAGGTAGCCGCCATCCCTGATCACCTCGGCGAAGAGCCGGAACTGCCCCGCCGTACGGGCGACCTCGCCGCGCAGGCGTACCTCGCCGAGTGCGGTCTCCTGGTCGGCGAGCTGCCACAGCTCGTCCACGTGCGCGGCGAGGGCGTCGGCGACCGCCTCCAGCGCCTGCGCCCGCTCGGCTGCCGGGGTGGCCCGCCAGGCCTGCCCGGCCGCCGCCGCGGCGGAAACGACCAGGTCGACGTCGGCGGTGTCGGTCTCTGGCAGGGCGTCGCCCACGGTCTGGCCGGTCCTGGGGTCGTGTCCGTAGATCATCGAATGGCCCTTCGGAGTCTTGACACTTCTTCAGCCTGATTCTTACAGTTCTGGATACTTGTCCACAAATCTGTCTCTTGTTCACATACATGGACGGCGGTCGAGATGATCATCAGGGAGATCCACGTCACTCCGGTCGCGTTCCGGGATCCGCCCCTCCTCAACGCCGCCGGGGTCCACGAGCCGTGGGCCCTCCGTACCATTGTCGAGGTCGTCACGGACGAGGGACTGACCGGGCTGGGCGAGACCTACGGCGACCTCGGGCACCTCGGCAAGGTGCGCGAGTGCGCGCAGGCTCTGGTCGGGCTCGACGTCCACGCCATGAACGCGATGTACGCCCGCGTAGCCGCCACCGTCGGCGACGTCGTCACCGACCTGCACGGCCTGACCGGCGTCGCGACCAAGGAGAAGAGCGTCGACCGGGTCTTCGCCGCCTTCGAGGTGGCCTGCCTGGACATTCGCGGCAAGGCGGCCGGGGTGCCCGTCGTCGACCTGCTCGGCGGCCGCGCCCGCGACGCCGTCGAGTACAGCGCGTACCTGTTCTACAAGTGGGCCGGCCACCCCGGCGACGAACCGGACCGCTTCGGCACCGCGCTGGACCCGGCGGGCATCGTCGAACAGGCCGCCCTCCTCATCAAGGAGTACGGCTTCACGTCGATCAAGCTCAAGGGCGGCGTCCACCCGCCCGACGAGGAGATCGCCGCGATCAAGGCCCTGCACGAGGCATTCCCCGGCGTGCCCCTCCGCCTCGACCCGAACGCCGCCTGGACGGTCGCGACCTCCATCCGAGTCGGCCGCGAACTCGACGGCATGCTCCAGTACCTGGAGGACCCCACTCCCGACATCTCCGGCATGGCCGAGGTGGCCGCCTCCGTACCCATGCCCCTCGCCACGAACATGTGCGTCGTCACCCCCGGCCACCTGCCGCCCGCCATCGCCGCCGGCGCGATCGGCGTACTCCTGCTCGACCACCACTACTGGGGCGGCCTCGTCCGCTCCTCCCACGTGGCCAGCCTGTGCGAGACGTTCGGCCTGTCGTTGTCCATGCACTCCAACTCCCACCTCGGCATCAGCCTGGCCGCCATGACGCACCTCGCCGCCGCCACGCCGAACCTCACGTTCGCCTGCGACACCCACACCCCCTGGCAGAACGGCCAGGACGTCATCGCCCCCGGCGCGCTCCGCTTCGTCGACGGCGCCGTCCCCGTCCCCACCGCCCCCGGCCTGGGCGTGGAACTCGACAGGGACGCGCTGGCCCGCATGCACGAGCAGTACGAGAGGTGCGGAATCGTGGCACGGGACGACACGACGTACATGCAGCGCTTCGACCCGACCTTCTCCGCCACCCGCCCCCGCTGGTAGCCCCTCCCTCTGCCCCCGACCGGCAGCCCGTCAACCCCTGCCCCCGCTGTCAGCCCGCTACCCCCGCCCAACCTCCCAACGCCGCCAAACCTCGCCCAACCTCCCAACGCCGCCAAACCTCGCCCAACCTCCCAACCCCGCCCAACCCCGTCCCCAATCCTCTACGCCTCCCGCCCCCTAACCCACCCACGCCGCCGCCACCACACGCCGCCACCCTCCCCCAGCCGCTCCGCCACCACCCGCAGCGAGCCACTCCCTCACAGCCGTCTCACCCCCAGGAGCCGAGCAGTCCCATGAACATCGCCTACGTCTACCTCTGGGACGTGGTCGGCGACCCCTCAGCGCCCGACCGCCTGGCCGCACTCGGCGTGGACGCGATTGCCTTGGCCGCCAGCTACCACTCGACCCGCGCCGCCACCCCGTACCACCCGTCACACCGCGTCCTGGACGTGCCGTACCCCGCCTTCTACCTCCCGGTACGAAAATCCGCCTGGGCCCGTCTGGTCCCAGCGTCCCCGACCTGGACACCGGCCGACGCCTACCTCCAAGCCAGGGACGCCCTCAAAGCCGCCGGCCTCAAGGTCCACGCCTGGACGGTCCTGACCCACAACTCCCACCTGGGCGCCGCAAACCCTGACCTGACCGTCCGAAACGCCTTCAACGACCCATACCCATACGCGCTGTGCCCCGCCCACGACGACGTCCTCGACTACTGCGACCGCCTCGTCAGGGAAATCCTCACGGTCGCCGCTCCTGACGGCCTCATCCTGGAGGCCTGCGGCCCCATGGGCTTCAGCCACCTGAGCGTCCACGAGAAGACGTCCGGCGCCGACTGGACCGCCGTCGACTCCGACCTGCTCTCCGTCTGCTTCTGCGCGTCCTGCGCCCCCCGCTATCCGGCGCCCACCAAAGCAAGAGTCCGCGCAGCCCTCGATCGCACCCTCTCGACCTCCGGCTTCCTGACCATGGAAGAAGCCCTGGGCCCCCTGGCCGACGAAGTCCGCACCACCCGCGTCGCCCTCTCCACAGCCCTACGGAAACGCCTCCTGGCGACCACCCGCGAAATCGCCCCGAACATCCCCATCGCCCTGCACGCCAACCCGTCCCCCTGGGCAACCGGCGCCTTCGCCGCTCTCCCGTCAGGCGACCCGGCCGCCGACGTCCTGGTGGCAAGTTGCTGGGGCGACCCCACCGAGGACGCATCCCGCCTCACACACCTGACCACCCTGACCACGCCTGCCCAACGCGTGGGCGCCTACGTCCTTGCGCTCCCCCCACGCCCAGCGGACGCATCGGTCCTGGCCGACCACCTCAGAACGTACGCCAAGGCCGGCGCCACCGACTTCCACCTGTACCACGCGGGCCTGGCCTCCCCCGCCCGCCTGACAGCCCTGACCGAAGCCCTTCGCCGCCTCACCTAACCCAAGCACCCCCGCGCCCCACCAGACCGCCCGCTCCCCTCAACCCCACCCACACCAACCGCAATAACCTCACACACCGCCCCTGAAGGCAGACCAGAACGCCGCCCAGGCCCGACAGCCGCTTCAGACCAGCACCACCCAGTCCAGCCCAGCCCCAGCCCGGTCCAATCCCCCCAGCCCAGTCCTCCCAGCTCAGCCCCAACTCTGATCTAAGCCTGGTCAGCTCAGGCCAGCTCAATCTCAGACCAGCTCAAGGGACTCTATTCAGACCCTGCCTAGTGCCTGCTCAGGCCGACGCAGGCCCTGCCCATCCCGCGGACGCAGGCCCTGCCCATCCCGCGGACGCAGGCCCTGCCCATCCCGCGGACGCAACCCGACCCAATCGCCCAGCCCGACCTGACAAGCACCCGCCGCGGCGCATAGTTCACCACCGCCCAATGCGCACGACTTCCCCCTGATCGCCGATCGCCTGGCCGCCTTCCACTGGCCGCGTGCCCCGCCGAGCCGCGCCCGCACAGAGTCAGACCACGCGCTCACCCGCAAGCAGTCAGCGATTACGCCGCACGATGGAAGCGTTGAGAGCCGTCGCGAACAGAGTCCACGCCGCGTAAGGCAACAGGACAACCCCTGCCACGCGATCGACCTTCATAGCCTGCCGGACCAGCATGGCATTCGAGACGTTGAGCACACCGATCTCCGCCAACGCCCATCGAGGCGAACGTGCGCGAAAGAAGATCGCAGACCACGTGGCGTTGAGGGCCAGATTTCCAGCCAGGGCCCGCTCGACGGCCTTCTGCTGCTGCCCGTTCCCATGGGCCAGTGCCCGAGCGCCCCCGAACGCGATGAGCGCGTAGAGCGGCGTCCACACCAGCGGGAACGCCTGCGCCGGCGGCTGCCAGCCAGGTTTCCGCAACCGCCGATACCAGCGACTACGAGGATTGGTTCCGATTGACCCCGCGATCGCTGTCGCAGCACTGGCCACACCAGTCCGCAGCAGCGCCTTCTTCATCGTCATCGCCATAGCAGACGCCCCTGCCCGAATCCGGCCAGACTAAGTGGTGCCGCCTAGAAGTCTCTCGGGGGTTGACGGGCCGAGACTGATCGTGCTTCAGCGCCAGGAGTCGATGCTGGTGACGTAGAGATCGCAGACCAGGTCCAGGGCGTCCTGAGGGGTGCCGCTGAACCAGGGTGCGGCCTCGTAGCGGTCGTTGCTGGGGGTGTGGATGGCCAGCCCCCAGTAGGTGGCCGAGCCCCCGTAACGCAGCCGCATCAGGGGCAGCGTGCCGCCGTCGGTGAGCTGTCCTTCAACGTAGGCGAACTGGCCGTGGTAGCGCACGTGGACCGTGACCAGTTGCGGCCAGTGCTCGTTGGCGTGCAGCGTGAGCCGCTGGTCCAGCGAGGTCTTGGTCGAGGCGGGGATCGCGGGCATGACCGCCATCTTGCCGTGCAGGCGTGTCAGGCGTGCACACACTGGCACATGCCGGGCAAAGTCGGCGGGTCATTCGTGAAGATCGACTGGAGAAAGATCTCGGTGCCCCGCTGTCGCGCTCGCTTGATCACGCTGACCGCCGCCGAACGGCAGCGGCTTAAGAAGATCGCCTACTCCCACACCGCTGCCTACCAGCTCGTGGTCCGAGTCCAGATCATCCTGGATGCCGCGCATGGCTACTCCAACAACAAGATCGCCCAGCGTCGCGGGGTGACGGTGGACACCGTGCGGTTATGGCGGGGACGCTACCGCAGCCAGGATGGCATCAAGAGCCTGACCGATCGGCCCCGCTCCGGCCGGCCACCTGCCTTCAGCCCGCTCCAGCGCGCCGAGATCAAGGCACTGGCCTGCCAACTCCCGGCCGAGACCGGCGCGCCGCTGTCGCGCTGGAGCTGCCCCGAACTGGCGCGCGAGGCCGTCACCCGCAGCCTGGCAGCGGCGATCTCGGCCTCCACGGTGCGCCGGATTCTGGCCGAGGACACGCTCAGACCGTGGCGGCATCAATCGTGGATCTTCATCCGCGACCCTCACTTCGCCGACAAGGCTGCTCGCGTGCTCGACTTATACGCGCGCCGTTGGGACGACCTTGCGCTCGGCGACGATGAGTACGTCATCAGCGCCGATGAGAAGACCTCCATTCAAGCCCGCTGCCGCTGCCACCCCACCCTGCCCCCGGGCATAGCACGGATGATGCGCGTCAACCACGACTACGAGCGCGGTGGTGCGCTGGCCTACCTGGCCGCCTACGACGTCCACGCCGCTCGCGTGTTCGGCCGCTGCTCGGCCAAGACCGGGATCGTCCCGTTCATGGACCTGGTCACCCAGGTCATGACCCAAGAGCCCTACGCCTCGGCCAAGCGCGTGTTCTGGATCGTCGACAACGGTTCCAGCCATCGTGGCAAAGCCGCCGCCGACCGGCTCACCGCACGCTTCCCCAACGCGGTCATGGTGCACACGCCCGTGCATGCCTCGTGGCTCAACCAGATCGAGATCTACTTCTCCATCGTGCAGCGCAAAGTCGTCACACCCAACGACTTCACCAGCCTTGACCAGGTCGAACACCGGCTGATCGCCTTCGAGCGTCGTTACAACGAGACCGCCCGGCCCTTCAGATGGAAGTTCACCCCGGCCGACCTCGAGGACCTGCTGGCCCGGATCGAGCGACACGAACAGAAAGAGCGCAACTCCCAGCAGCCCACCGGCTGCGACCATCAGCCTGCCGTACTGAACCCCGCCGCATAACCCCAGAAGGATTTACAGCGCGAACCACTAAGCAGGATCACCCAAATCGACCGAGTCCCGCGAGATCCAATCGGCACGTATCCACGGACACCAGAAGCACCGCCCTAAACCATACCCACCCGCAAACTAAACTCTAAACCGAGCCAAGAAGACAACATGCTGCCATTCTCCATCGTCTCTCAACATCATCCGATAAGACCAACAGAGAGACATCCACCTACCACTACAAAGAACCACAATCAGCTAGCGAACACAACAAGACTCACTTAAAAAAAGAGTCGTGGCCATTCGCCATCAAAAAATCGCGAGGCGCAGATTCTCCTCGTACTGCAACATGCCAACACCAAGGCGACCACCACATTTGTCGAGCCCTCTCGCGCCAGACAGACCCCCATCCCACCGCATCTGCCGCGAAGACCGACGACCGCTCCCATCACCCCTCCACACCCACACTCCACCCAAAACCGACAAAACGGCCACGACCCAGCTGTCCTCAGGGGCAGTTTTCTTCCCCCCGAAACTCCGGCCAAATCGGACATGCTGGGGCTCCGGGATGAACGGCTCAACACGTAGAAGTACAAACCCACTCCCGCCGCTCATCGCCCGTGCCACAGCACTCCCAACTGCTTGCGACCATGGATAACAGCAAGCGAGACCCGGACAAGAGAGGCCGGTGTCTCTCCCGACTACCGCAAAGGTAGGAATGCGTGGACGTGCAGACGGAGATCCTCGGTCTGAAACTGCGTGTTGAGGCTCTGGAGGCGTGCCTGATCGCCGACACGGACCGCACGGCAACCGTGAGTATCATCACTGCTCTCCGAACGGACATCGCCGAACTCCGAGCCGACGTAGCCGAAGACTTCGCAGCGTGGGGCGACGAGGTGGCCGGCGTTCGCTGCCAGCTCAACGACTATCTCAAAACTTCGCACTCCGACCTCGTGAGGGCCCTCGACTCACTCCGCTGCGAGATGATCGACCTGGGTATCAGACTCGATCGCCTGATGGAAAACGGCGAATCCTAACCGAAACGAGTGCCCCCGACCCTATCGGGGGCACTTACTCAGTACGCCCTCACTCAATACAAGAACGGGGAGCTTCAACAGCAAGAGTGACAAAGCCCCCACTCCGAACAACTCCACCCGACAGCCAGCCGTACCAGCACCGCCAAGCACTCCAGCTATGCCAAACCCACTTGACCAGACATCCGGCCTCGACGACGCCGCAAGCCTGGACCAGGCACACATTCCGTGATCGCACTCGTTGAACAGGTCACGCTTCACATGTTCAGGCAGATGGCAGTCTTCGATCTCGGACACCCGCAGCATGTTGCTCAAAGAGCTGGTTCCCGCCGCGTTCACTCACCTGGCTGGCGTGTGCGTGGGTCAGGGTCCTCCGGTACGGAGCCGTGGTCTCCCACGACGAATCGCAACTTGTTCGGGTCATCGGTCTCGATCTGCTGCGCCAGCCACCGGTCAGGCGTCACACTGTTGTCTGCGGTCATCGCCGTTCTCCTTCTTGGAATCGCTGCTAGGAAGGATCACGCGATGGCCGTTCTCATTCCACGACGCCACCTGCTGACCAGGCCGCACCCGTACACCACTTCCATGGACGCAACCCGCGTCGGCTACGCCTGCCCCCATCGCCACCACACCCCTGTCAGTCACGGCGCAGCAGAGACGAGCCCACTCTCGTAAGCAGCGATCACCAACTGTGCCCGGTCCCGAGCCTCCAATTTGGCCAGCAGCCGGGTGATGTGTGTCTTCACCGTCGCCAGGCTCAGTTGCAGGTGCAGAGCGATCTCTCCGTTCGACAGCCCACGCGCGATCAGCAAGAGCACCTCGCACTCCCGCTCGGTGACCCCATCCAGCCCTTTCACCTGGGGAACCACTGGACTACGAGCGAACTGCTCGATCAACCGCCGCGTGACCGTGGGAGCCAGCAACGCCTCTCCACCGGCCACGACTCGAATGGCAGCCAGCAGATCGGCAGGCGGTGTGTCCTTGAGCAAGAACCCACTCGCTCCCGCACGGAGAGCGTCGTAGACGTACGCATCCAGATCGAACATGGTCACAACCAGAACCCGAGAGACATCCCTGATCTGTCGTGTTGCCTCAATGCCGTCCATCTCGGGCATGCGTACGTCCATCAGCACCACGTCTGGCTTCTGCCTCAGGACTACTGCGACAGCCTCCGCCCCGGTGGCCGCCTCCCCCACCACAGCGAGGTCGGGCTCGGAGTCGACGAGCACCTTGAAGCTTCCCCGAAGCAATGCCTGATCATCGGCGACGACCACTCGGATCACGTGACCTCCTCCCCGTACGGCAAGCGTGCGAAGACCCGGAATCCTCGTCCAGGGAGGCTTCCGGCCTCAAAGGCACCGCCGTACATCATCACCCGCTCTCGCATGCCGATGAGCCCGTGACCGGCCCCCGCAGAGGGCAACGTTCTCCTGCCCGGCCCGTCATCGACGACTTCGATCCTGACGTCCCTTCCATCGCCCAGAACGGAGACCCTGCACCGGGCAGGAGCCGCATGTTTGATGACATTGGTCAGAGCCTCCTGCACGATGCGGTATATCGCCAACTCGACGCCTTCGGGCAACCTCGCCGCTGAGAACCCGACCGCCCCAGCCGCGCCACCTACGCTCTCGCTACCAACACCCCTGCCACCGATCCTCTGATCACCAACACTCGCGTCGCCAGAGCACAGGTCGCCAACGTTCACGTCATCGATGCCCTCGCCGCCGCGCGCAGCGCCACCAGCACCGGCGCCACCAGCCGCGGTACCGCTAGCTGGTGCACCGTCGGCCCGTACACACGCAGCTGCAGCGTCGCCTTCCCCATCGTCGTGAGCCGCAAAGCCATCAGCCACAGAGCCATCAGCCCTGACGCCTGTGCCGTTGCAATCCGCACCGCTGCGATCCGTACCATTGCGGCCCGTACCGCTGCGATCCGTACCGTCGTGGTCCGTGTCATCGATACCGTTGCGCCGGTCCGCGTCCCGGTCATCACTGCCTAGACCTGCGGCACCTTGGCCTACAGCACCTCGGCCGTCAGGACCATCGCCACCAACATGCGTTCCGTCCGAAGTATGTTGGTCGCTGACGCAGCGTCCGACTACGCCTCTCTTGCCGGGGGCGTCATGAAAGCGTGCATTGAACTGCACCTCAACCCCTGCGGAACGAGCCTGTCGGACAAGGCCGTCCAGCCCGGAGAGCCCTGGCGCCGGAGTCCGATCGGCCGCCTCAGACGTCGAACGCAACATCCCGAGCAGGTGTCGCATCTCGATCAACGCGCCCCGGCTGGCGGTCTCGATCACGCGCAGGGCATCCCGCGCTTCCTCCGGCCTGGTCGCGATCACGTGATTCGCCACCCCCGCCTTGACCGCGATCAGGCCGACGTTATGTGTGACGACGTCGTGGAGTTCTCGGGCGATGCGTAACCGTTCCTGTGTCACCGCCTGCGCGGCCAACCGCTCGGCATTGCGTGCCGCGTACAGCCGGCGCTCATACACGGCTCTGCCGATCGTCCAGGAACCCCCTAGCGCCGCGATGCCCATCAACGGCTCGTCGAGGTTGAGGACCCAGGTGGGGGCGGCCTGCGGCGTGCCCGCCACCACCAGCCCGGCGACAGTGAGCAGACTCAATGACCCGATGGCCGAGACCGGCACCACACTGCCTGCCCGGTCGTTCAACGCGACCACGTAGAGCGCGTACGCAGGGGCGAAGTAGGAGAACGTGACGGCGCCCATCACTTGGGCCACGACCGCAAGCGTCAGCGTGAACAGGAAGACAGGCATCGGCCATACCCTCCGCAGCGCCAGGGGCAACCCGAGCCCGAGCGGCAGGGCGACCTTCGCCCATGGCGGAAGGTGCCCCGCAGCTGCCGCGGACGTGAGGAACACCAGGGCGACGACGAATCCCGCCACGAGGTCGAGCACGATCAACTGCCCGCGTCCCATGCGTCTTGCGAAGAAGGGGCCGCTGTCCTTGCTGTTCACCGTGCCGGAGGTCTCGTCCACGCGAGGAACCGTAGCCGCTGCGGTGGCGTGCGCACATCAACCCGGGGTCTGACCTTGAAGTTCGGACCGTGGTCCGACGCGCTTGCCGCTCGCCGTCCGGCAAGCTTCACGCCGTGATCGAACTTCAGCACCTCACCAAGCGCTACGGCGACGCCCTCGCCGTCGACGACCTGTCCTTCACGGTCGAGCCCGGCCACGTGACCGGCTTTCTGGGTCCCAACGGCGCGGGCAAGTCGACGACGATGCGCCTGATACTGGGCCTGGATGCCCCCACCTCCGGGCACGCGCTGGTCAACGGCCACCGGTACACCTCGTTGCGCAAGCCGATGCGCGAGGTCGGCGCCTTGCTGGACGCCGGCGCGGTTCACGGTGGCCGCAGTGCCTACAATCACCTGCTCGCCCTGGCCCGCACCAACGACATCGGCCCGGCGCGCGTGGCCGAGGTGCTGGAGAAGGTAGGTCTGGCAGGCGTGGCGCGAAAACGCCTGGCCGGTTTCTCCCTCGGGATGAAACAGCGGCTGGGTATCGCCGCCGCGCTGCTGGGTGATCCCGGCGTGCTGCTGTTCGACGAGCCGGTCAACGGCCTCGATCCTGACGGCGTGCGCTGGGTCCGCGACCTCATGCGTTCCTTGGCCGCCGAGGGCCGGACGATTCTGCTGTCCAGCCACCTGATGAGCGAGATGGCCCTCACCGCCGAACGCATCGTCATCATCGGCCGAGGCCGGCTGATCATCGAGGCCACGGTCGCCGACCTGACCAGCCGCTACCCTTCGCTCGAGGATGCGTACATGGCCCTGACGGCCGACAGCGTCCAATACGGAGCAACCAGGTGAAGGCCGCAGTCCGCTCGGAGTGGCGCAAGCTCGACCTGCCCAACCGACGACCTTCCAACGCCGCTGCCATCAGGGATGTCGGTCACCGCCTTGGCCTTCGTCGGCCTGGCCATCGGCACTGACCTCTCGTCTCCTCGCCTCGTTTGCGGCGAGGCTCTGCGTCCTCCTCAGCGTCGGCAACCACCTTGCTCGCCTTGGAACACTGACGCCGCCATGTTCCTGCTGCCCGGCTTCGTTCCCAAACCGACTGGCTGACGCCTTTCAATCCGCTTCTGCGACGGCCGCCTCATGCCATGGGCTGCCATCGCCGTCCTCATCACCTATCCCGCCGTCACCTACCGCAACCTCAGGAGAAGAGATGCATGACTACCCGGAGAGACCGCCGGACGGCCCTCCGTACAGCCGCACGGAGCGCGTCAGGCATCGCACTCCTCTCACCGCCTTCCGGGGAGCAGCGTCATGAGTGTTCTCTCCGCTGAATGGTTGAAAGTCCGCTCCGTCCGCTCCACCTACGTGATCCTCGGGCTAAGTCTGGGGGCCATCCTCCTGGGTCTCGCGCTTGCGGTGATGGCCGCCGGGATGTACGACAGCGCGCCGATGGACAAGCGCCCGGATGCTCGCATCGCGGATCTTGAGGAAGTCCTGGTGATCGTGCCCCAGCTGTGCCTGGGCATCCTGGGTGCACTGGTCATGACCTCCGAGTACGCCACGGGGCTCATCAGAACGAGCCTGGCGGTCGTACCGCGACGTTGGCCGGTCCTCGGTGCCAAAGCGGCCACCGTCGGCACTCTGGGCCTGCTCATCGGTCCGATCACCGTCTTCGGCACCTACGCCGTGTCCCGGGCGGTGCTCGGCGACCGCTTCTCCGGCGCGTACGCCGGCCCGTTCGTGGACAGGTTGCCGATTCTGGTCGTTCTCAGCCTCACGGTTCCGGTCTTCGCGCTGCTCGGGCTCGGGCTCGGCGCTCTGCTCCGCTCCACCGCCGGATCGATCGCGATCGTCGTCGGCCTCGTCTACGTCGTCCCGATCATCATCGGCAACATCCCCGAGCCATGGAGCGAACGGCTAGGTTCGGTCATGATCGGCGCTCTCCCTCGGCAGATCACCGGCGACAGTAACGCCTCCTCGGTGTTCGGTTCTCTCCTGTCGCCCGCGGCCGCCGCCGCGGTCCTGCTCGCCTATGCGGCCCTTCCTCTCTTCGCCGCCACTTTCGTGATACGTCGAAGAGACGCCTGACCTGGGCCGGGGCGCCCGTTGCGATGCATCGAAGCGGACATCTGAGGTGGCGCGGAAGGGAGGTCTGACATGCATCCACCGTCATCGCGGCCGTGCCCGCTTTCCGGCGGCGTGACCCAGCGCCGCAGAACGGCGCACCACCGCATTCGGCGCAGCTGGAGCGGCCTCCAGCGTTTCCTCGGATTCCTGATCAGGGCTTGCGCCTGGCGGACGTTGTCAGCCGGAGCTGCCCAGACTCTTGATCAAGGAGATCTCTCGCGGCCTTACCGGGCTCGGCGAAGGCGCTGGCCGTCACGACAGCATGGGTGGCGGCGGAAAGCCCCATATGGCTCTGAGGTTCTGCTTGCGTTCGCGTACCGGGGCGAAAATCCGTCGCTGTTGACGAGCAGCACAGCGGTGGCCTTGTGCGCGGGAAGCGGGGCCGAGCCGTCGATTCCATGCAGCCGAGCTGCGCTCTCCGCCACAGATGGTGGATCCTCAGCTACGGTCGTCCGCGGCGCCTTCAGAGGCGTGAACGCCTGCGGCAGAGCCGCGGTGTCGTCCGCCGACCTCGACGTCACACTGTCGGAAGCGGACGGCGGCCAGGGCCTGTCGTCGGTGCGGCAGAGGCGGGTGCCGCCCATGCCGCAGACGAGAGTGACGCCGGTACGGCGGACGCTAGGGACGTCTGCCGTACCGGCTGGATGGTCAGACTTCGACCACCACAGGGATGATCATCGGACGACGCCGGTAGGTATCGCTCACCCAGCGTCCCACCGTGCGCCGGACCACGCGGCGGATCTCCTGCATGTCCACCACGCCGTCGGCGGCCTTCTCCTCGAGCGCCCGCTCGATCTGCGGGATGAACTCATCGAACTGGGCGGGATCGATGCCCGAGCCGCGGGCGTGGATCTCGGGGCCGGCGGTGAGTTTGCCGGTGGCCGAGTCGACGACCACGACCACGGAGATGAACCCCTCGTCGCCGAGAATCCTGCGGTCCTTGAGCGAGGTGTCGGTGATCTCGCCCACGGAGGTGCCGTCCACGTACACGTAGCCGGCATGCACCGCGCCGACGATCCTCGCCCTGCCGTCGACCAGGTCGACCACAACCCCGTCCTCGGCGATCACGATGTGGTCGTCGGGGACGCCGGTGAGGGCGGCCAGCTTGGCGTGGGCGCGCAGGTGGCGCCATTCGCCGTGCACGGGCATGAAGTTCGAGGGGCGGGTCAGGTTCAGCACGTACAGGAGCTCGCCGGCGGCCGCGTGGCCGGAGACGTGCACCTTGGCGTTGCCCTTGTGGATGACCCGGGCGCCCCATCTGGTCAGCCCGTTGATCACCTTGTTGACCGCCGTCTCGTTCCCGGGCACCAGCGACGAAGCCAGCAGCACGGTGTCGCCTTGGGCGATGCGGATCGGGTGATCGCGATTGGCCATCCGCGACAGCGCCGCCATGGGCTCGCCCTGCGAACCGGTGCAGATGAGCACCACGTCCTGCGGCGGCCACTCCTCGATGTCCCGCGAGTCGACGATCAACTCCGGGGGCACCTTGAGATAGCCCAGGTCTCGCGCCACGCCCATGTTGCGCACCATCGACCGGCCGACCAGGGCCACCTTGCGGCCATGCTTGGCCGCGGCGTCCATGACCTGCTGGATGCGGTGCACGTGGGAGGCGAAGCTGGCGACGATGACCCGTTGCTCGGAGGTGCGGATCACCTCGTCGATGACCGGTGCGATCTCTCGCTCACTGGTGACGAACCCGGGCACCTCGGCGTTGGTGGAGTCGGACATCAGCAGGTCGACGCCCTCGCTGCCGAGCCTGGCGAAGCCGCCGAGGTCGGTGAGCCGGCCGTCGCTCGGCAACTGGTCCATCCGGAAGTCGCCGGTGTGCAGCACGATGCCGGCCGGCGTCCTGATCGCCACGGCCAGCGCGTCCGGGATCGAATGGTTGACCGCGAGGAACTCGCAGTCGAAAGGCCCGAAGACGTGCCGTTCGCCTTCGACGACCTCCACCTTGTTCGGCTGGATCCGGTGCTCGCTGAGTTTGGCCTCGATCAGGGCCAAAGTGAGCTTGGAACCGATCAGGGGGATGTTGCGTCGTTCGCGCAGCAGGTACGGCACCGCCCCGATGTGGTCCTCGTGAGCGTGTGTCAGCACCATGGCCTCGATGTCGTCGAGGCGATCCCTGATGTACTCGAAGTCGGGCAGGATGAGGTCGACGCCCGGCTGGTCGGGTTCGGGGAACAAGACCCCGCAGTCGACGATCAGCAGGCGGCCGTCGTATTCGAACACGGCCATGTTTCTGCCGATCTCTCCCAGCCCGCCGAGCGCGACGATGCGCAGGCCGCCTTCAGGCAGCGCCGGCGGGGGGCCGAGCTCAGGATGCGGATGGCTCATGCATGGCCCCCACTATCAAATGGTCTGTACAAAACTGCCAGTTCCTCCCCGTTGTTCCTATACGTCTGTCAACTTCACCCCGCCGGCCACCAGGCACGTACGCAGCTCGGCGATTTGCTGTTCTGTGGCGTCGACGAGCGGCAGCCGTACCGGGCCCACCGGCACGCCGACCATGCTCAGCGCCGCCTTTGCCATGATCGCGCCACCCGCGCGCAGCATGATGCCGTCCACCACGGGCGCGACCTGGGTGTGAACGGCGAGTGCGCCGGCGACGTCGCCGCCCTTGTGCAGGCGGATCATCCGTCCCAGCTCGGCACCCACCACGTGTCCCACCACGCTGACGAACCCGGCCGCGCCGAGCGAGAGCCAGGCGAGATTGAGCAGGTCGTCGCCCGAGTAGAAGGCGAGATCGGTCGCCGTCATCACCTGGCTGGCGGCGAACAGGTCGCCCTTGGCGTCCTTCACGGCCACGATGCGCTCGTGCTGCGCGAGCCGGATGAGCGTTTCGGTCTTGATCGGCACACCGCTGCGTCCCGGGATGTCATAGAGCATCACGGGGAGGTCGGTCGCGTCGGCGACGGCGGTGAAGTGCCGGTAGAGCCCTTCCTGCGGAGGCTTGTTGTAGTACGGCGTCACCACGAGCAGCCCGTGCGCACCAGCGCGGGCTGCCTGTTCGGCGAGCTTCACGCTGTGGCGGGTGTCGTTCGTGCCCGCTCCCGCCACCACGGTCGCGCGGTCGCCGACCGCGTCGAGGACGGCGCTGACGATGCGCTGCTTCTCCTCGTCCGAGGTGGTGGGGGATTCGCCGGTCGTCCCGTTGACGATCAAACCGTCGTTGCGCTGCTCGTCCACCAGGTAGGCGGCGAGCCGGCGCACAGCACCGTAATCGACTTCGCCGTCCGCGGTGAACGGCGTGACCATGGCGGTCAGCATGCGGCCGAAGGGCGCATCGGTGGTTCCAGTTGGCGATGCCATAGTGCGAACGCTACCTGGATTCGGAAATCCATTGGACGCCGCCACCCCGCTTCGCCTGCCTGGAGCCGCTTTTTGCCCACTTTCGCGGGCATTTCAGAGGGCGATCCCCCGAGGCTCGGCTCACAAACCATCTGGATCGGGCAATCTGCTCCTGGCTCCGTACCAACTGGGCGATACCAGCAGGTCGATGTGGTGGTCGAGGACGCGCCGGTCATGGCCGGCTTGCCACACAGGCGCGGGGGCGAGCACGCCGCGCCGGACGGCGACGTTGGCCTCGTGGCCTCCTGGCCTCCTGGCCTCGCGAGGGTTCCGGCGCATCCGCAGGCGTCCCTGTCCCCGTGCCCTTTCTGTCACCGCCCCGAAGAGGCCTGTTCCATGTCCATGCGGGCACACCTCTTCAATCCGCGAGCAGGTCCTGTTGGCAGTCGCCGGCGATCAGACGCCGATGGGCACCTCCAAGGGAGACAGCCGACCCGCCCTGCGGACCTCCTCGGCATCCGGCGCAGTTCACGCCTCCCGACCCCCCTCGCCGGGAGGCAACCCAAGCGCCCGAAGGCGTTGCTTCGGAGGCCCGCCTGAAACATCTCCCGAAGCTCGGCGTGCGTCTCGTCCCGGCTTGTACGCCATCAGAGTCGATGTCCCGACATCAGAGGACGACGTCGCGCAGACGGATGGTGACTGGCCCCGACTTCACGGAGCGTCATATACGTGCAGTTCGAGCAAACAGGACATATTGGGCTACTTGGGCAGGCCCCTCGACTTGCGAGACCAGTCGCCGCTTTCTCTCTCGCTTACGGGAGGGAGGGCATGCTGGGCCAGAACGGGGCCTTCAGCCGTACGGCACATCGGGTCAACGGGCGGGTCGTCGAGCATGTCGTCGCCGCATCCCACCAGGTCAAATCGGGCCGAACTGATCAACCAGACAGGGCCCGGCAATGGAAGAGGCCGCCGATATGTGCTCGGGGGTACACACATCGACGACCTCTACCGGAGAATCGGGGAGCCTTACGGCTGTGTTACAGAGTTTCTCCGATAATTTTCCGCCATCGCAAAGTTGGGGCTCCAGCAGCCTTCGATGACGGTCGGTTACCTGCCGAATACGGCAACATGGGGCAACGCCTCACACGAACCCCCCAGGGATGGACTAGTGGCCACCTCAGATCCGGTCTACCTGCGTGTCGTCGAAGACATCCGGCGACAGATCACCGACGGCACCCTTCCCCCCGGTGCGTCCATTCCGTCGCGGGCGCAGCTCACCCGCAAATACCAGGTGGGCGAGACTGCCGCTCGTCATGCGCTGCGTGTGCTGGCGAGCGAGGGTCTCATCATCGGCCGCGTCGGCTCGGGTCATTACGTCAGGGAGCGCCCCGTTCTTACCCCTCTCCACCGTTGGCGTTACCTCGATCATCCGGCCCCGCTGGCGGCCGACCTGCAATCTCAAGGCAGGCGCGTGACCTGGGACTGGCACAGCGAGCCGGCCGAAGCGGGGCCCGAGATCGCCCGACGCCTCCGGATCAGGGAGACGACGACGCTCACCAAGACGCACTACGTCTTCCGGGGCGACGGAAGACCGCTGCAGCTCGCCACCTCTTATGAGCCGATGGACTTCGCGCCGCACACCGAGGAGGAGCGGCGCAGCCTGTTCGCGAGGCTGTTCGCGCACGGCATCAAGGTCACCGAGGTCGTCGAGAGCGTCAGCACCCGTGTTCCCCGTCCGGCCGAGAGCGACGCGCTCGACCTGTCGGTGGGGGTCCACGTGCTGCATGTGGAGCGTACGCACTGGGCGGGCGACCGTCCTGTGGAGACGAGCGACATCGTCATTCCCGGCGACCGGTTCCGGGTGACGTACAGCATGCCCGCCTAGGACCTGCTCAACGGCCCCGGAAAGGCTCCGGGCGAGCCCCACCACTTCCTCGCCCGGAGCCTCCCACCGTCCATACTCCGCATCGGTACGCCGAAGCCCAAGGCGAGCAAGGCAGACGTCACCCCCACCGCGCCCATCCATCCGTCTGCGGTGTCGCGGCGTGGAGAGACCCTTGTCGTTCGCGTGTGCCGACGGCGCCGCATGCCTGCACACGTTCTCTGACGACCAGCGGGCCCGCCTCCAAGCTTGAACCGTTCATCCTGACGATGCTGGTCACGGTAGGTGTGCGCAGAGCAGTGGCGAGTGAGAGGGGGCTGCCGGTAAGGCACCAGTCGACCAAGAGCCGATGCCCCAACCGGGAGCCTCGTTGCTGTCTTGTCGTACGGTGATTCCGCTGTCCAACCACACCCTGACTCGCCTGCCCGGCCTCAGCCACGCCAGGGGGCCGAACGCCGCTGCCGGTGACGGAAGTTGGTCCTGGCCCAGCAAGCGCTGCTGGTGCTGGCGCACCTACGTGACGGCGGCACCTCCGCCTGTCTGGCCGCCGGCTTCTTCCGTCGGCGCCAACACTGTCTGGCGCCATCCAGGAGACCGTGAATCTGCTGGCCGAGCCGGCCGACGATGTGCATACCGCCGCGGTGCGCGCGGCCCGGTTGGCCTACGCCGTCGTGGACGGCCCCCTCATCCTGGTCCGCTGCCTGGCCGACGGAGCGGCCGTACTACAGCGGTAAGCACGAACAGCATCGGGTGACTATGCAGCCACTGGCCGACTCGGTGGGTCGGCTGGTATGGGTTTCCCGACACTGCCGGGCTCCGTGCGCGGCGTCACCGCGGCCCGGAGGGGCGGCCCGATCGAAGCCCTTTCCAGTGCTGGCGTGAAGACCTTCGCGGACCGGGGCTATCAACGTGCCGACGGCACGATCCGGACTCCGTTCAAGCGGCATTGCCATCGGCCTTGGCTGTCTCGCAGCCAGCGAGACGTCATTCGTGTCCATGCCCGCGTCCGCGCCGTCGGTGAATGCACCGTCACGATCTTTGAAGGGCCGGAAGGTGCTGGGCCAAGCCGCGCTGCTGTCCATCTCGAGCGACCGCGCTCGCACAGGCCATCCTCGTCCTGCCGCCCATAGAAGAGGGCCGTTACCCAGGATCAAAGGGCTCACGGCTTGGGGCTTCTCGCCGTGGAGGAGATCACGGGACCACTCAGCGATGAACGCCCTCTTCCCCAGAGCCCTGACGCCGCGATAAATAGCTCAATCGCACAGTTTAGGCAAATGGTGCAAGAACACCGATCAGCCATATCTCAAGAACTTGAGCCTATTCTCCTGCACTTTGCTCCAAATAGGCGTGTCGTGCTGGAGGCGAAGGCGGCCGGCCAGCACTTGGCCTCCTGTGCACCCAACCCCTGGATAGACGGCATCTGTCCTGGTGGACGGCATGGTCAGACGGACGATCAGCTGGCAGCCGGAGAGCAGGGGCGCGCTTTTCGTTCGTGAACGTGGGCCATACGCGAAGCATTTATCATGCGAGGCACAAAGCGTATAAGACCTGGGCAATCGGTCAATGGGAGAAGAGCGGATAGCCGCGGAGGCGGGCCGGGAATTGTCGGTCGTCGTTGATAGAACAGTCGCGGAGGTTGCCGATGCGTGTCAAAGACTTGTCCAAGCAAGACCGGCCCCGCGAGCGCCTTATGTCCTGGGGCGCGAATGCCCTGGCGGATCGGGAGCTGCTGGCCGTGCTCCTCGGGTCCGGGTTCCGTGGCTCCAGCGCCCTGGATCTGGCCACACAGGTCATCGATCACTGTGGAGACCTCGACCGGCTGGGCCGTTCCGACCCGCATCGGCTGCTCACCGTGCCGGGCATCGGCCCCGCCAAGGCGGCACGAGTGGCGGCGGCCTTCCACCTCGTCAGGCGGGCCGAGGCCGAGCCCGAGCGCGAACGCATCACCAGCACCACTGACCTGGCCGGTCATTGCGCCCCTCTTCTGCGCGGGCACACGCAGGAACGCCTGGTCATGGTCGTGTGTGACACAGGCGGGCGGGTGCTGAAACGATCGGTCGTCACCGAGGGGGGCGCCGATCACACGGCGATGCCGGTGCGCGAGGTGATCACCGAAGTGCTCACGACGGGCGGCGCGATGTTCGGCCTCGCGCACAACCACCCGAGCGGCTCTCTTGATCCGAGCAGCGCCGATCTGGAAGCGACCGCCCGCCTCGTCCAGGCCGCCGAAACGGTCGGATTGCGGCTGCTCGACCACCTGATCATCACGGACGCCGCTTGGCGGCGAATCCCCACGTAAACGCCGTCCACTCACCCACCGAGCGCCAAAGGGAATCATCTTGTGTATAGCGTCGAAGGGCCGTTTTCCAAGCTCGGCCCATGAGAATCTAATGCCGCGGGTAGGCCGTTATGGACGTCAGCCGGCCAGTGCTCGTCGTGGATGTGGTCCTATGCCTTCTCCTAGGCAGAAGATCACAGCCATGCTTCCGCGCCGATCCCGGGCGAAGCGTTCTTGGTCGCGTCGATGGTTTTCTGACCGGGGCGCTCAGCCTGGGGTTGTGGTGGGAAGGCGCGCAGCGCGTGAAGGATGGTCGACTTCACGCGCGCCCGGCAGAGGTGCCCGTATTCCGGGTCCGCGGCTTCGGCTTGGGATACGGGCCCTCTGCCAACACCTCTCGCCAATGCCGGCAGGCCTGTTCTGTCAGCGGCGGCGGCAGGCACCGTACGATCTCGGGCCTCGGGAGGGTGAGCAGAGGTCGCGCGGTGGTTTGCTCCTCGAGGACGTCCCGTCGAGGGCAGAACATGATCGTGGGCGGCCCCATGCTTCCGGGGTGACCTTCAGCCATGAGGTTGAGTCGGACCTCCTGATCGTAGGGACGGCCGACGGCAGGTGCGGTGCAGAGGGAACACCTGCCGTGTACGGGACAGGTGAGCGCAGTTCACCTGTCCGCGCAACGGACGCGGGGGGTGTTATCCGCGGCCGTGGAACACGACATCGTGAGCACCTTGAGATCCCTGAGTACGAATGTCGTGTCAGACCCGGCTCGGCGGCGGCAGGTGAGCCGGGAAGCAGGGGGTGTGACTGCGTGCGGTCCAGATGACTCAGAGGTTGAGTCGGGCGGGGAGCCTGGGCCGTTCGGGGAAGCCCGGGTTATTCACGGGCATAGTTGTGCGCAGGAGCGCAGGTGCGGGGTACGCACTTTGGCTGGCTGGACGGCGGAACCAGTTTGGTTCGGGTATGGATGGTTCCGTGCAGAGGTCCAGATGATCCAGATGGTCTGGATCAGGGTCTCGGGGCAAAAGGCTTTAGTCGGTACACGAAAGTTCGTGTCCGAGGTGGGCGTCAGCGCGTTCATGTGGGGCGAAGAGCTAATGCATCGCGCCCTCCAGAAGCCTTATCCACATCCTCGTGACGGTCGCAGGTCTCAGTCGAGGGCACTCGTCGATCAGGATGCCTTCGGGGCCTCGGCGCGTTCTGCGGATGAAGAAGAGGCCGCCGGCTTGGCAGAGCTCGTAGGAGATGGGCTGGCAGGGACACGTGTAGGTGCGCACGCGCACCCGTTCCGAGGATGAACGGACGGGCGTCCACTCCAGAGTGGTGTGGCGGGCGCGAGGTCGGGGGACGTGCGCGGCGAGACAGGTGATGTCAGGCGAGAGGGCGAGCTCGGTCATGTCTCGATCATACGTCTAGTTGTATTCGCTCGCCTGTATGGTAAGAGGTATCTGTCTAAATAGGCAGCGTGATATGCCAGGTCTTGTACCTCTTCGCCTATGTTTCCTGTGTGCTCGACTACGACGGCGACACCCACATCTACCTCCAGATCGCCGACATCATCCGGCGGCGCGTTGCCGGGCTCTCGTCCGGACACCCGGTGCCCAGCGAGGCGGACATCCAGCAGGAGTTCGGCGTCGCGAGGACCACCGCCAGGCGGGCGATTCACATACTGCGCGAAGAGGGACTTGTCTATACCGTTCAGGGTGAAGGGGCATTCGTCGGCACACCCGACGAAGCTCCTCGTAAGAAGCGAAAAGTGCCGCTCTATCAGCAGATAGCCTCGGACATCGCGGAACAGATCAAGTCGGGTGAGTTCGGTCCGCGGCGCCCCATCCCGGGCGAGGCTGCCTTGGTCAGCCAGTACGGCGTGGCGCGGGAGACGGTGCGTAGGGCCATGGCGCTCCTGCGCGAGCAGGGCTGGATCTACACCGTCGCGCAGCGCGGCAGCTATGTCTCACCGAAAGAGTCGTGGCCCCAGGCCTGATCTCACTCAACTGCTTGTATCGGTACGTCTACGCTGGGAACATGCTCGACCGTGACGGGCCTGTCCCGCTCTACATCCAGGTCGCCGAGATCATCGAGGAGCGGATCGCCAGCGGGGAGCTGACGCCTGGTGACGCCGTGCCGAGCGAGGCCGCCATGGAGGAGGAGTTCGAGATCGCGCGGACCACGGCGCGCAACGTGGCGCGGGAGCTTCGCAGGCGCCGGCTGGTGCATACCGTTCAGGGGGAAGGCACGTTCGTGGGGCCTCCTGGAGTGCCGCTGCGGAAGCGGTCGAGGGCTATCTACGTGCGGATCGCGGACGAGATCGCGCGGCGGATTCGGCGGGGTGAACTGCGGCCACATGGGGCGATTCCGAGTGAAGAGTCGTTGATGCGACGGCACGGGGTTGCCAAGGTCACCGCGCGGAAGGCTGTGGCACGTCTGCGGGAGCGTGGCTGGGTGATCACGGTGCCGCATCGCGGGACCTATGTCTCGGCTCGGGAGAAGTGGCCGGTTGATTGACGCGCTCCCCGGCCTGAAGGTCGGGGATTCAGCCCGTGCCGCGCAGTCACGCAGCACCTCTGTAGCTTCCTGCTTCGCTGACCTGTGCCACCGCGAGCGGTGGTCTTACCAGGTCTCCACAGGCGTTTAGCCTCTCCGCTCGTCCGGCGGCGAGGATGTTGATCGCGGCGTTCACGTCCCGGTCGTGGGCCGCCCCGCACGGGCAAACCCACGACCGGACGTTCAGCGGCATGGACTCGGCGAGCGCGCCGCACGTCGAGCACATCCTGGAGGAGGGGAACCACCGGTTGATCTGGTGGAAGGTGCGCCCGTACAGCGCGGCTTTGTACTCCAGCATGGCCACGAACGCAGACCAGCCCGCGTCATGCACGCTCTTGGCCAGCCGGGTACGCGCGAGCCCGTTGACCGCCAGGTCTTCCACGATCACCGTTTGGTTGTCACGGATGATCCTTGTGGATTCCTGGTGGTGGAACTCGCGACGCGCGTCGGCGACCTTCGCATGCTGGCGGGCCACGGCATGGCGGGCCTTGGCCCGGTTGTTCGAACCCTTCTCCTTGCGGGACAACGCCCGCTGAAGCCTCTTGAGCTTCTTCTCCGCACGCCGCAGAAAACGCGGAGAGCCGATCTTCCGGCCGTTCGACAGCACCGCGAAATGGCCCAGCCCAAGGTCGATGCCGATCTCGGTCTGTGCCTGCGGGAGGGGTTGTCCGGCGACCTTCACCACGAACGAGGCGAAGTACCGCCCAGCCGCGTCTTTGACCACCGTGACCGATGAGGGTTCGGCAGGCAGGCTACGGGACCAGCGAACCGCAACGTCACCGATCTTCGGCAGGCGAAGTCTCCCGCCTGCCGTGATGGAGAACCGGGCGTTCTTGGTGAACCGGATCGCCTGCCGGTTGTCCTTCTTGGATCGGTACCGGGGCGGGGCCGTGCGGGGCCCCTTCCGCTTACCGGACAGGGAGGCGAAGAAGTTGCGGTAGGCGGTGTTCAGATCGGCCAGGGCCTGCTGCAACACCACAGCCGACACCTCGCCCAGCCAGGCGCGCTCAGGCGTTTGCCTGGCGGCGGTGATGACCTGCTTGGACAGGTCCCCATCGGAGATGTACGGCAGCCCGGCCGCATAGGCGTCCTGCCGTGCGCGCAGCGCGTCGTTGAACACCACTCGCGCGCACCCGAACGCCTGGGCCAGCGCTTGACGCTGGCCAGGGGTCGGGGAGAGGCGGAAGGAGTACCGAAGCTGCACGGTACCGAAAGTACCATGGGTGCCATGACTGAGCGTATGAGCGTTCGAGAACTCCGAGACAACCTCGGCCGCCGCGTCGACGTCGCCCACTTCACCGGCGAGCCGACCATCGTGGAACGTCACGGTGAGCCCCGCGCTGTGCTCGTCTCCTACGCGTGGTGGGCCGAGCAGCAATACCAGGCGGGTCAAGGCACGCTCGCGCCCTAGCGGGCACTCCCGCGCGGGCCTCCACCCCCGGCCTGAAGGCCGGAGCACTGGCCCGCGTTCTGGTAGCGGTGTTGTTCGTCGGTCCAAGGCAACGGCGCTGGGGTGCGGCGCTGGTGTGGGGTGCCCGGGTGGAGCGCTGCTCGTCGGGGGCGGTTGAGTAGCCCGTCGGTCCTGGCCTGACAGTCTGGCTACGGACGTCCATCAGGAGTGAGGAGCCGCGGACAGGGCTCCGGTGCTTCGGGCTCTTCTCGTCCGGGTTTCGCTTGTCGCCGGTCGGTTGCGCTGGTGCAGGGCGGGGGTGCTGTTTCGGCAGCGTGGGGGTGCCGCCTGGAGAGGGGTGGGTTCGAGGGACGAGGTGAGGGGGTGGAGGGTTTGTTGGGATTGAGGTCCAAGACAGTCGCAGGCGCTGGAGTCGGCGCTGGAATCGGAGACAGCGCGGCAGCATCGGCGTCGTGGCGTCGTGGCGTCGTGGCGTCGTGGCGTCGTGGCGTCGTGGCGTCGTGGCGTCGGCGAATCGTGGAGTGGCGCGCTCGCTTCGTCGGGATGCTTCCCCCTATGGGGTGTCGATGAGGTGGAAGCGTAGGCAGACGATGATCGTGGTGTCGTCGATGTCGAAGCCCTGGGACGACCAGTAGTCGCGGTGAACCTCGCGCCAGTTCTCGATCGAGGTGTAGCCCTCGCCTTCCGCCTGGGCGAAGTCCCATGGGACGTTGGCGAACAGTACGAGGTCGACTCGGGCGATCTCCAGTTCGGCCGCCCGGTCGCCGGCGTCGTTCAGCAGGATCAGGTGTTCGCCGACGTGCTCGACCTCCTCGCCCTCGGCTTCGTAGTCCAGGGCGAGGAGGCCGGCCGTCGCGGTCTTCTGCCCGGCGAGGACCAGGTTGGTGAGCCGGGTACGGAGTTCGCCCGGAGTGCCGAGTTCGAGCGTCCGGAGCCCGTCGGATCGAGGCCACATGGGCAACACCGTACGGGACCGCACCGGTCAGAAGACCGGGATGATGTCCTCCGGGTCGAGGAAGTCGACCTCCACGCCCTCCAGGTCCAGTTCGGGGATGGCGGGGAAGGCGATGCCCCACCGTTCGACGATGGCGCGGACGCGGGCCATGGCGACGCGCCAGTTCTCCGCCTGCTCCTCGTACGACAGCACCCCCAGCCCCGCCTCCCTCGCGTAGTCCATGAGGACGCGGTGGTTGTGCAGGAAGTACGGCGGCAGCTCCCAGAAGCCCCCGGGCGGCTCCCAGAGGATCATGCTGAGGAAGACGAAGCCCGCCCGGAGCTGGCGCGTGATGAGGCCACGGGTGTCGTCGGTCAGGCCGGGCCATTCGTTCTCCAGGATCGTCATGCAGATCTGGAGATGGCGGGACTCGTCGCGTCCGATGCGCTGGAACATCTCGCCGAAGACCGGATGGCGCGTACCCGACGACATGCCTCTGAACAGCGTCGAGGCGGCCATCTCGCCCATCATGAAGCTGGTGAACAGGACCGGCAGCGAATACTTGCCGACGGCCGAGTTGTAGCCGTTCCAGTAGCGGCCGCCGTTGTGGTAGAGCCAGCCGATGTTGTTGTGGGCGGCGTGTTCCAGGTCGTCGGTCGGGGTCCAGTCGAGAGGGCCGCCGGGCCAGAGTTTGGCGATGGAGCGCTGGCAGCACTCCTCGTGGTTCATCTCGTCGCGGGTGATCGAGAAGAAGCACTTCCTGACGGGGTCTTCCTCGTGCTTCTCGAAGGCGCTGATGGTGGCGCGGGCGAAGACGGCGGGCCCCGAGGCGTCGAAGTTGGCCAGGACGGCGAACCAGTACATGATCCCGAGGCGCTGCTCACGGGTGAAGTCCTCGGGCTTGAGCGCGTCCCAGGGCAGGTCGGCAGGGTTCCAGACCATGCGCTTGGACTTCTCGTAGATGGCGGCGAGCTTCTCCGTCTCGACGCGCCACTCCATGGGATAGATGTTGGGCTGCGGGATTTCCGGCGCGGGCCAGAAGCCGCCCTCCGGGATCGTGAGGTCCGCCATAGTTTGTGACACCTCCTCCTCCAATCCTGCGCGGCGGCGTCATGGCTTTCAAGTACGGGCGCGCTGGGTGATGGCGACACAGACGAGTACGGCGAGCGCGGCGGCCACCGTGACCGGGCCGAACCGTTCGCCCATGAGGAACCACGCCCAGAGCAGGGTGAGGAGCGGCTGGGTGAGCTGGGTCTGGCCGGCACGGGCGATGCCGCCCTTGGCGAGGCCGGCATACCAGGGGAAGAAGCCCAGGAACATGGAGACGACCGCGACGTAGGCGAAACCGGCGAGCGCCCCGGGGGTGACGGTGACGGGCGTGAGCACGGTCAGGGCGGCCGTGACGGGGGCGGTGACGGGCAGGGACAGGACGAGGGCGTGGGAGATCACCTGCCAGCCGGGGGTGTCGCGGGCCAGCCGGCCGCCCTCGGTGTAGCCGATCGCGGCGGAGCCCAGCGCGGCGAGGAGGAGCAGGTCGGGCCAGGTCGCGGCTGCCGTACGTCCCTGCTGGAGAAGCGTGAAGGCGGTGACGGCGGCGGCGCCCGCCAGGCAGGCCGCCCAGAACAGCGGACGCGGACGCTCACCGGCGCGCACCACTGCGCAGGCGGCGGTGGCGGCCGGGAGGAGCGCGGTGATCACGGCGGCGTGGGACGTGCTGGAGCCCAGGGCCAGGGCCAGGCCGCTGAAGACGGGGAAGCCGAAGACGACGCCGAGGGAGATCAGCGCGTACGGCCCCCAGAGGTGGCGCGGCGGGAGAAGGGGGCGGCGGGCCGCTCGCAAGCAGACGACGGCGAGCAGCCCGGCTACGGCGGCCCGGCCGATCGCCACCAGCCACGGGTTGAAGCCCTCCATGGCGAAGACGGTGCCGGGGAAGGAGCCGGAGAAGGCGAGCACGCCGAGAAAGGCGAGAAATGTCCCACCGGTACGGGCCCGCCGAACGGCAAGGTCCCGAGCGGCAGGGTTTCGAGCATCGAGGTCCTGACCAGCGAGCTCCCGAGCGGCGGGACCCTGAGCATCGGGGCGCCGAGCGTCACTCGCAGGAGTACGCGCCCCCCGAGCACTCGCCCCGCGCACGCCGGACCCCCAAAGGCCGGACCTCCAGGTGGCCCAGGACGGGACGCGAGAGCCGCCCGAAACGGCGCCGGCAGAAGCGGCAGAGGCGTCAGACGGGACTCCCCCAGCGGACCCAGCGGACACAGGGGACCCAGACACAGGGGACCCAGACACAGGGGACCCAGCGGACACAGGGGACGTCGCCGATGCCTCCACGCCTAACCCGCCGGAGGCACCCCATGCGGCGGACGGACCGGAGGGGACCGCTACTCCATCCCCAACAGTAGCGCTATCATCATCTTTCATGTCCAACGATAGCAGTATCGCCCACATAGCCGCGATACTGCGCGAAGAGGCCGCCCGCCTCGGCCCCGGCGCCCGTCTCCCCTCCAGCCGGGAGATCATGCGCACCCACAACGTCTCCCCCGTCACCGTCTCCCGCGCGATCGGCCAGCTCGCCGCCGAGGGCCGGGTGGTCACCAGGCCGGGCAGCGGAGCCTTCGTCACCCACCCGCAGAGAACGGACGCCGGCCGGGAGTCGGCGGACCTGTCCTGGCAGACGGTCGCGCTCGGCGACCGCGTCGTGGACGCGGGTCCGGTCGCCGCGCTGCTGGCCGAGGCCCCTGAGGGCGTGGTCCCGCTGACCGGCGGCTACCTGCCGCCCGGTCTGCGCCCCGACCGGCAGCTCGCGGCGGCCGCCACGCGGGCCGTACGCCGCCCGGACGCCTGGGCCAAGCCGCCGCTCGCCGGCCTCGCCGAGCTGCGACGCTGGTTCGCCGACCAGACGGGCGGCGACGTGACCGCGGCGGACGCGCTGGTCGTCAGCGGCGGCCAGGCCGCGCTCACCCACGCCTTCCGTGCGCTGGCGGCTCCGGGGACGCCGGTCCTGGTGGAGACGCCGACGTATCCGGGGGCGCTGGCCGCGGCGAAGGCGGCCGGGCTGCGGGCGACGGCGGTGCCCGTGGACGGGTCCGGGGTCCGTCCTGAGCTGCTGGCGGAGGCGTTCGCGGTGACCGGCGCCCGTGTCTTCTTCTGCCAGCCCACCCTGCACAACCCGACCGGCGCCACCCTTCCTCCCGAGCGACGCCGGCAGGTGCTGGAGGTGGCGCGGGCGGCGGGCGCGTTCGTGATCGAGGACGACTACGCCCACTATCTCGCCGAGCAGCCCCCGCCCACGCTGGCCGCGATGGACGAGCACGGGACGGTGGTCCACGTACGGTCCCTGACGAAGATCCTCTCCCCCAGCATGCGGGTGGCCGCGGTGATCGCGCGCGGGCCGGCCGCGCACCGGTTGCGGGCCGGGCAGCTCGTGGAGTCGTTCTTCGTGGCCCGGCCGCTGCAGGAGGCGGCGCTGGAGCTGGTGGGGTCCCCGGCCTGGCGGCGCCATCTGGCGGCCGTGCACGCCGAGCTGCGCGTCCGCAGGGATGCCCTCGCCGCCGCGCTCGCCGCCCGCCTGCCGGAGGAGGTGGAGCTGCATCTGTTGCCCGCGGGCGGCATGCACCTGTGGCTGCGCCTGCCCGTGGGTCTGGATGAGGACGCCCTGGTGGAGGCCGCGCGGCGGCACGGTGTGCTGGTGAGCCCGGGGCGGATGTACTACCCGTCGGAGCCGCCGGGGCCGCGGCTCAGGGTGACGCACGCGGCCGCCGCTCACCTGGCCGAGCTGGACGAGGGCGTACGCCGCCTGGGCCGGGCGTTCCAGGACCTCGCCCGCCCGGCCCCGTGATCCCGGGCCCACCCCGCCCGGCCACGTGATCCCGCAACCACCCCCAACCCAGCCACGTGATCCCGCAACCACTCCCCACCCGGCCACGTGATCCCGCAACCATCCCCACCCGGCCACGTGATCCCGGAAAGTCCGCCCCGCCCGCAGCCGCGATCATGACGTTCATGATCGCCCGCTAGAGTGGGGACATGTCGTCCCCCGCGGAGCTCGTCCGAGACTTCGTGAACACCTACGACGTCGCCTCCGACACCGACGAGCTCTCCTCCCCCGCCGAGCTGACCGTCTGGCTGCGCGAGCGCGGCCTGACCGGCCCGCGCGAGCGCGCCACCGACGACGACCTGCACACCGCGCACGCCCTCCGCGAGGGCTTGCGGGCGGCGCTGCGGCGCGAGCCGGCCACCTTGCCCGGCCTTCCGCTGCGGGTCTGGGTCGGGGCGGGCGGTGAGCCGGAGCTGGTGCCGGCCGGGGCGGGCGTCACGGGCGGGCTGGCCGCGATCGCGGCCGCGACGCTCGGCGCCGCGTGGGACCGGCTGAAGGTGTGCGCGGAGGGGACGTGCCAGCGGGCGTTCATCGACTCGTCGAGGAACCGTTCCCGCTCGTGGTGTTCCATGAGGGTATGCGGCAACCGCACCAAGACACGGGCTTACCGGGCGAGGAAGCGGGGTTCGCGTCGTCTCCAAGCCTCAAACACCGATACGGTGTAACTCGTGCCTTGTGGCATGAACGGCAGGCGAAGGAGCGGGCCGAGATGGCAGACGTAGGCGTCCGGGCGGCCCGGCGCGAGGATGTGCTCCAGGTTGCGAATTGTCAGATCCGCGCCTGGCGCTACGGCTACCGGGACTTCCTCCCGGAAGGGCCGCTTGAGCAGATGACCGGCCCCGCGGCCGAGAAGATGTGGCTGCGCCAGTGGGACGAGGCGATCGTCGCCCCGCCCAGCCCCATGCACCGGGTGCTGGTGGCGGTGGAGACCATCCTCGACACCGAGGGCTTCCCCGCGCTGGGCGCGGGCGGCAGCGCCGCGCTCGTCACGCCGCGCGGCGGCGAGCGCGTGGTCGGCCTGGCCTCGCACGCCCCCGCCGAGGATCCCGACCTCGATCCCAGCGTCGTGGCCGAGATGCTGACGCTGCTGGTCGACCCCGACTTCGTCCGCCGCGGGCACGGCAGCCGGCTGCTCAACGCCACCGTCGACTACCTGCGCGACGACGGCTTCCGTCAGATCGTCACCTGGGTGTTCGCCGACAACTACGCGGTGCTCGGCTTCCTGGAGTCTGCCGGGTGGGGCGAGGACATGGCCGAGCGCGTTCTCGACATGGGCCGTCCCATCCGTATGGTGAGGCTGACCACGGACATCAGTTAGGCGAAGGACTAGGCACACGACATGGCAACACCCGGCCAGTGGATCGCCGGCGCCCGGCCGCGCACGCTCCCCAACGCCGTCGTCCCCGTCATGGTGGGCACGGGCGTGGCGATCGGCGAGGGCGGCTTCGTGTGGTGGCGCGCCGTCCTGGCGCTGTTCGTGGCGCTCGCCCTGCAGATCGGGGTCAACTACGCCAACGACTACAGCGACGGCGTCCGCGGCACCGACGACCAGCGGGTCGGCCCGATGCGGCTGGTGGGCTCGCGCGCGGCCACGCCGCGCCAGGTGCTGACGGCCGCGCTGGGCTGCTTCGCCGTCGCCGCGGTGCTGGGGCTGGCGCTGGTCGTGGTCACGCGGGCCTGGTGGATCCTGCTGGTGGGCGCGGCCTGCATCGCCGCCGCGTGGTTCTACACCGGCGGCGAACGCCCGTACGGCTATCGCGCGCTGGGCGAGCCGGCCGTGTTCCTCTTCTTCGGCGTGGTGCCGGTGGTGGGCACGACGTACGTGCAGACCGGGTCGCTGAGCTGGGCGGCGCTGTTCGCCTCGATCCCGGTGGGCCTGCTGTCGTGTTCGATGCTCGTCGTCAACAACCTGCGCGACGTGGGCACCGACGGGGAGTCGGGCAAGCGTACGCTCGCGGTCGTGCTCGGGCCGGGGCGCACCCGGGCCCTTTACGTGGCCTGCCAGGTGGTGCCGTTCGTGGTGGCGCTGGCGATGGTGCCGATCACGCCGTGGGCGGCGCTGGTGCTGCTGGCCGCGCCGCTCGCGGTGCCGCCGATCCGGGCCGTGCTGGGCAGGGCCGTCGGGCCGGGGCTGATCGCGGTGCTGCAGCAGACGGGCAAGCTGCAACTGGCGTACGGGTTGCTGTTCGCGGTGGGTCTCGCCCTCGTCTTCTGAGGCCGGCGTTCTAGTCTGGGCAGATGAAGGACTTCATCGCCGGACTGCCCAAGTGCGAGCTGCACCTGCACATCGAGGGAACGCTGGAGCCGGAGCTCAAGTTCGAGCTGGCCGCCCGCAACGGGATCGACCTGCCCTACGCCTCGGCCGAGGAGATGCGCGCGGCCTACTCGTTCGACAGCCTGCCGTCCTTCCTCACGGTCTACTACGAGAGCATGCGGGTGCTGCGCACCGAGCCCGACTTCTACGACCTGGCCATGGCCTACCTCCGCAAGGCGGCCGAGCAGAACGTCCGCTACGCGGAGATCTTCTTCGACCCGCAGGCGCACACCGGGCGCGGGGTGCCGTTCGACGTGGTGATCCGGGGGCTGCGGCGGGCGCTGATGGACGCCGAGGCGCGGCTCGGGGTGCGGGCGCAGCTCATCATGTGCTTCCTGCGCGACTTCCAGGCCGAGTACGCGATGGCGACGCTGCTGGAGTCGCTGCCGTACAAGGAGTGGATCGCGGGCGTCGGCCTGGACTCCGACGAGAAGGGCAACCCGCCGGCGAAGTTCGCCGAGGTGTACGCCCGCGCCCGCGAGGAGGGCTACCTGCTGACCATGCACTGCGACGTCGACCAGGACGACGCGGCCGAACACATCCGCCAGGCGATCGAGGACATCGGCGTCGACCGGATCGACCACGGCGTCAACATCCTGGAGGACCAGCGGCTGGTGGAGCTGGTGCTGGCGCGGGGCATGGGGCTCACCTGCTGCCCGATCTCCAACGGCTTCGTCACCGACTCGATGAAGGCCGAGGGGATCCGCAAGCTGATGGACCTGGGCGTGCGGGTGACGATCAACTCCGACGATCCCGCGTACTTCGACGGCTACGTCCAGGAGAACCTGGTCGCCCTCCAGGAGGCGCTGCAGCTCAGCGAGGAGGAGCTGGCAGGGCTGGAGCGCAACGCGTTCGAGGTGACCTGGCTCCCCCGCCCCGTGAAGGACGCCTACCTCGCCGAAGTGGACGCCTATCTGGCCTCCAGGGCACGCTGAAAGGTGGCGTAAGGCTCGCGCCGCAGGGCAGTCGTATCGTTGCGGACGGTCCGGACAACCGAGGCGAGGGATCTTCGTTGAACCGGCCTAGTGTCCCCATGGACATCGAGGAGTTCGAACGGGCGCTCGGGGACTGCGTCTCCATCGCCACGCGCGCCATGCCGGATGCCCCCATGATGAGCATCGCGCTGCGTGCCGAGGGCGGGCTGCGTACCGTCGCCTGCTCCGATGCGCGGGCCGAGCTGCTCGACGAGCTGCAGTCGGTCACCGGTCAGGGGCCCTGCATCGACGCGCTCGACACCGGCGAGCCCGTCACCTGCGCCGACCTGGCCGCCGACCCCCGCTGGTCGCGTTTCACCGCCGAGGCCGGGCTGCGGAGCCTGCACGCGGAGCCGCTGAAGTCGGAGGGGCTGCTGCTGGGCGTCCTGACGCTGTACTCGGGCGAGCGCGGCGGTTTCGCGGAGGCCACGCGGGTGACGGCGCGGGTGACGGCCGGGCACATCGGGGTGCTGTTCCGTACCGCTCTGGGCGCGGCCCGGCTGAAGGAGGTGGCCGCGCAGCTCAAGGAGGCGCTCGACACGCGGGCGGTGATCGACCAGGCGCTCGGCATCGTGATGGCGCAGCGCCGCTGCACCTCGCGGCAGGCGTTCGAGGTGCTGCGGCACGTCTCGCAGGACCGGAACGTCAAGGTCCAGCAGGTGGCGGCGGGCATCGTGCGGAAGGTGACCGGCGAGGCGCCGCAGCGGCCGCGTTTCGAGGAGCCGCCGCGGGTGCGTCCCCGGATGCGGTGAACACACTCCCGCCCCGGAAATCCACGATATTTATCGACTTTTCGAGGAATTGCGTCATAACCCGGGAGCATTCTTTTCTTGACGTCGTGAATCTTGACTGGGCCGCAAAGTGGGTAAAGATGGAGCGGGGTGCTTCACGACGCTAAGAGGTAGCCGTTGTCACTCAGCCCTGAGCCGGAACTCTCGCACACCACGGGGTTCCCGGATCTCCTCGACGTCGACGCGTTATTGGCGGGGGGCTGGCAGCCGCTCGCCTTCCAGCAGTTCATCCTCAAGGTCCACAGCCGCTGCGACCTGGCCTGCCGCCACTGCTACGTCTACGAGATGGCCGACCAGAGCTGGCGCGAGCAGCCGCGCAGGATGTCCGACGCCATCGCCGACCGCGCGATCCAGCGCATCGCCGAGCACGCCGCCGCCCACGATCTCGGCGAGATCGACGTCATCCTGCACGGCGGCGAGCCGCTGCTGGCCGGCCCCGACCTCATCGCCCGCATCGTCCGGGGAGTGCGCGGCGCGGTGGCCACGGGCACCCGGGTCAACGCCCACATCCAGACGAACGGCGTGCGGCTGCACGACGACTACCTGCGTCTGTTCGAGTCGCTGGAGATCCGGATCGGCGTCAGCCTCGACGGCGACGCGGAGGGCCACGACCGCCGCCGCCTCTTCCTCGACGGGCGCGGCAGCCACGCCCTGGTCAGCGAGTCGCTGCGGCGGCTCAGCGAGGGGCCCTACCATCACCTGTTCAGCGGCCTCCTCTGCACCATCGACGTGCGCAACGACCCGATCCGCACCTACGAGGCGCTGCTGGAGTTCGACCCGCCCGCGGTCGACTTCCTGCTGCCGCACGGCAACTGGGCCGAGCCGCCGCCGTTCCGCGAGCCGGACTCCCCCGGCACGCCGTACGCCGACTGGCTGATCCAGATCTTCGACCGCTGGTACGACAGCCCGGTGCTGCAGACCGACGTCCGCCTGTTCAGGGAGATCATGCGGCTGCTGATGGGCAGCCCCTCGCGGGCCGAGAACGTCGGCCTGTCCCCGGTGCGCATGATCGTCATCGAGACCGACGGCGGCATCGAGCAGTCCGACAACCTCAAGAGCGCCTTCCACGGCGCGGCCAGGACGCCGCTGCACGTGCTGCGCGACCCCCTGGACGCCGCCCTGCTGCACCCGGCCATCGCCGCCCGGCAGATCGGCGAGCTGGCGCTGTCGTCCACCTGCCGCCGCTGCGACCTCGTCTCGGTCTGCGGCGGCGGCCAGTACGTCCACCGCTACAGCCCGGCGACCGGTTTCGCCGAGCCATCGGTCTACTGCCCCGACCTGTACCGGCTGATCAGTCACATCGCGGCGCGCTGCGGCGGTGACCTGGCCCGGCTGAGAGGAGGGCGATGAGGCTCGCCGTCCACGAGCTGTCCGACGCCGCGTTCGCCGCGCTCGCCGCGGGCGGCGGCGGCGCGGCGGCCCTGGCGGAGCTGTGCGCGGCCCAGACGAGCAAGCACCTCCTGCTGGTACGCCTGGCCGCCGAGGAGTCCGGCACCGCGGCCCGCGCGTACGAGGCGCTGGCCTCGCTGGAGGCGGACGCGCCCGAGGAGGTGAGCCGCTGCCTGCGGCACCCGGCGGTGGGCGCGTGGGCGCTGCGCGCCTGCCGGGGCCAGGCAGATCCGGGGCTGCTGGCGGGGATCGCGCTGGCGGCCGCCGTACGGGCCGGGGCGGCGTGCCGGCTGGAGGCGCCCGTGTCCGGTGGGCGGCTCATGCTGCCCTCGCTCGGCCTGCTGACCCTGCCGCCCGGTTTGCCGTCGGGCAGCCGGGACCGCGTGGCCGTGACCGTGGAACCGGTGGACGGCAGGGCGATGGACGGCAGGGTGGAGGTGCGCGCCGGGCGCGGCAGGGTGCTGGTGCGTCCCGGGCGGGACGGGCGGGGATGGCAGACTCTGCACCGGTTGCCCTTCGGCCCGGACACCGAGATGACCGTCGACGACCTCGACCCCTACCGGTGGCTGGGCGGCGACGTGGCGGGCCGGCTGACGCCCGCGTGGCGGCGGCGGTGGAGCGCCTGCCTCGGCCAGGCGTGGGAGATCCTGCGGGCACGGCACGCGATCGTGGCCGAGGAGGTCGCCGCCATGGTCTCGGTGCTCACCCCGGTCCACGGCACGGCGCTGGAGCAGCGCAGCGCCTCCGCGCGCAACCTGTTCGGGGCCGTCGCCCTGTCCGACCCCGTGAACGGGATCGGCATGGCGCTCACCCTGACCCACGAGCTGCAGCATCTCAAGCTGTACGCGCTGACCGACCTCGTCACGCTCACCCTGCCGGACGACGGGCGCCGCTTCTACGCCCCCTGGCGACCCGACCCGCGGCCGCTGGAGGGCCTGCTGCACGGCGCGTACGCACACGCCGCGGTGGCCGCCTTCTGGCAGCGGCACCTCGGCGACCCCGAGCACGGAGGGCGGGCCGAGGTGGAGTTCGCGCGCTGGCGTACGGCGTCCTACCAGGTCACCGGGACGCTGCTGGACAGCGGTGGGCTGACCGAGGAGGGGCGGCGGTTCGTCGGCACGCTGCGCGACACGCTCGCGCCCCTGCACGGCGAGCCGGTGAGCGCGGCCGCGGCGGCGCGCGCCAAGCGGCTGGCCGAGGAGCACCGGCGCTCGCACGGCCCCGTCCGCTGACCAGGATCAGATGGGTGGCGGGTCGAAGTCGCAGTTGAGCCGCTCGCCCGCGAGCAGGCCGAGCGCGTCAGGATGCTCGCGCCCCATCGACAGCTCGAAGCGCTGCGTGGTCTCGGCGAGCAGTTGCTTGGACTCCTCGCTCGCGCCGGTCGCCTCCAGGTCGAGGCAGAGGTTGGCGGCGCAGATCAGGCTGAGGTAGTGCTCGGCGGAGAAGCCGGCCTGGACGACCTGCAGGTTCTCCTCGCCCACGGCACGGGCGTCCTCGTGCCTGCCGAGTGCGGCGAGGTCGTTCTGCAGGTTGATGGCGCAGCTCACGGTGTAGTCGTGGTCGCGGCCGACCCGCCGGGTGAGACCGGCCAGCGCCTGCTGGTCGAGGGCGAGGGCGGCCCCGGGGTCGCCCTTGAGGCGCAGGAGCAGGGCGTGGTCGATGTGAGCCGCATGGGTGAACGGATGGTCCTCGCCGAAGGCGCCCGGGTAGAGCCGCAGCGCCCGCTCCGTGAACTCCAGGGCCTCGTCCAGCTCGCCCACGGCGCGCAGCACGTTGGCCAGGCCGACGGAGGCGGCCAGCGTGTTGGCGTGCTTGTCGCCGAACAGGCGGCGTGAGCGGATGTAGGTGTCCCGCATGACCTGCAGGGCCTCGGGCAGCCGGCCGACGCGCCGGAGGCAGATCGCGTAGTCCTTGGCCGCGAGCAGCGTACTCGGGTGGTCCTCGCCCAGGCTGGCCACGCCGTACGAGTACGCCTCCTCGGCGAGGTCGGCCGCCACCTCGAATTGGCCGCCCAAGCGGACGGCGCGGCTGAGGTTGGTCCAGGTGAGCAGCAGCACCCGGCGGCCGATGCCCTCCATGCTGCTCTGCTTGAGGTAGACGTCCTGCAGCAACTGGCTGGCGCGGTCGTAGTCGCTGGTCAGGGTGTAGTCATGAGCCAGGCTGTGGCGAGCCCGCAGGGTCTGCGGGTTGGTGTCGCCGTAAAGGCGTTCATAGGTCTCGGCCGCCTCCGCGTCCAGCTTCTGGGCCTGGGAGAACTCGCCCCGGCCACGCAGCGCGCCGGCGTAGCCGGTCTTGGCCCACAGCGTCTCGGGCTCGTCGGGGCCGAGGATGTCCACCATCCGGGAGAAGGTCTCCGACACCAGCTCGGCGGCCCTCGCGTACTGGGCGAGCTGCAGGTAGACGTTGGCCAGGTGGACGCGGGCGACCAGCACGTCCTTGTGGTCGGGGCCGTCGACGTCGGTCCACTTCGCGATGTACTCGTTGAGCAAGGACTGCGCCTGGCGGTAGCTGCCGCGTACGTAGAGGTAGCGCACCAGGTCGAGGGCGAACCTGCGGACGGCGGGCACCGTGCAGTCGATCAGCCCGGACGGCTCCAGGTGGGCGGCCAGCTCCTCGTAGCGGGGCCAGTTGACCGTGTCTTCGGGGTCGGCGGGAGCGGTGCCCGACAGCAGCAGGTGGACCTCGTGGCGCAGCTCGGCGCGGTCCTTCTCCGGGGTCTCGTCGCGCAGCAGGGCCTGGTTGAGCCGGTGGACCTGGAGAGTGCGGACGGACGGCTCGACCTTGACCAGGGCCAGTCGCTCGAGCTGGCTGAGCGCGTTGGTGAGCGTGATCGGGTCGGAGAGGATGGGCCCGAGCCGCGGGCCGACCGCGCGGTTGCCCCGGCGGAAGACGTCGCGCGGGATGGGCTCGGGGCCGAAGAACGCGCAGCAGCGCAGCACCTCGACGGCGGCGGGAAGGGTCTTCTGGAGCTGATCGACCGACAACCGCCAGGCGGCGGTCATGGACGTCGGGTAGGTGGGTGACTTCTCCAGCTCCAGCAGTCTGCTGGTCTGCTCCTGCAGCAGCTCCAGGTAGTCCTCGACCGGCATCAGGGTGCGCACCAGCAGGGCCGCGGCCTGCTCCAGCGCGATCGGCAGGTCGCCGAGCTGCTCGGCGATGCGGTCGGCTTCCTCGATGCTGATGGTCTCGCTCAGGCGTCTGCGCAGGAAGGCCACGCTCTCCTCACGGCGGAACACGTCCACCTGGATGGTGGGCTCGTGGTCGCTCCAGCGTGAGTTGCGTGAGGTGATGATGACGTGGCCGGGGCCTCTCGGGATGAACTCCTTGATGTATTCGGGCTCCTCGGCGTTGTCGAAGATCACCAGCCAGCCGCGGTAGGGAGACCCGCTCTCCAGCGTCCGGATGACCTCCTGGGCCGTTTTCTCCACGCCGGTGCTGCTCGCGGGCGGCAGGCCCAGCTTCGGCGCCATGTCGGCCAGCGTCGAGGGCACCAGCAGGGGCTGGTCGGCCGAGACCCACAGGACGAGGTCGTAGTGGGCACGATATTGCCAGGCGTACTCGATGGCGAGCTGCGTCTTGCCGACGCCGCCGAGTCCCTGGAGCGCCCGCGGCTGCGCGACGACCGCGGTGACGGTGTTGATGCCTTTTCTCAGCACCGTGAGGAGGTCCTTGCGGCCGGTGAAGTTCGGATTGCGATTGGGCACGCGCTCCCAGACCTGTGAGCTCTGCGGCGGCAGGAAATTCTCCGGCACGTCGGTCCTCCGCTTCATATCCGAAGAGGTGAGGCAACCGTAGAACCCCATACTAGAGGTTGATTAGCTCCTTGTGCTGCCACAGAATCCTTAATAGGAACAATTAACAACACGCTCGCACATCGGCTCACCTGCGGGCGACCGAAACGGATGGAGTGCGCATGCGCGACAGGCACCAGAAGCAGGGCGTGTTGATCGACGTCAGCGCTCTTTCCTTGGCGGACATCCAGTCGGTGGACAGCGCGGCCCTCCGGGCGGCGATGAGGTCCTGCCTGCACGAGACGGAGGACGTCGCGGCCTTCGACAACTCACTGGCCCGCGAGAATCCCGTGCCGCAGCTTTCCTGACGAATCGCTGCCCTCACCGGTCGGCACCGGGAGAGGGCACGAGATCCTGGGACAGGCGCAGCGCCCCGAGCATCTTCGGCAGTCTGGGCAGTTCGGGCCGCGGCAGGTCGGGCGGTAGCAGCGGTGTCAGCCGCACGCGGATCGGCCGCCAGGTGCTCACCAGCGCCACGGCCACCATGAGCAGGCACAGCACCGCCGATCCGCCCTGCACGTCGCCCCACGTCACCATGAAGCCGCCCAGGGGCGCGGCGAAGCAGAACGCGCCGCGCGAGGACAGGCGCGACACCCCGACCACGCGCGCCAGCGTGGCCGGATCCACCTTGTGGACCTCCACCGACCTGATCGCCACGTTGCTCAGCGCGCCGCCGATGCCGGTGGCGACCAGGGCGAAGGCGAAGAAGTACGACGGCAGGCCCACGTACGTGCCGAACGCCGCCAGGACGAGCGCGAACACCCAGATCCACAGATGCAGTCGCAGCACGTTACGCACCGGCGGCAGCACGAGCGACAGGACGGACCCCAGCACGCCTCCCACTCCGCCGGCCGAGAGCACGATCCCGACCTTGAGCGAGGACATGCCCTCGGACCCCGCGACGTAGATCATGATCAGGGTGTTGACCATGAGGTTGGTGAAGGTCGTCACCGCTATCGAACCGCCGAGGAAAGGCAGTTTCGTGAGCACCCGGAAGCCCTCGGCGAGGTCTCTCCACCCGGACGGCCGGTTGGGGCGCCTGCCCAGGTCGCGCCCCCAGGTGAAGAACAGCGCGAAGGAGAACGTGAAGAGGATCGAGTTCACCACGAACGGCACGATCCGCCCCACCCCGAAGAGGTAGCCGCCGAGCGGCCGGCCGGCCAGTGAGGCGAAGTGGCTGGCGGCCTCGCTCTTGGCGAGCGCGGTGTGCATCCTGGCCGGTTTCACCATCGCGGGCAGCAGGGCCGACTCCGCCAGGGTATAGAGCACCCAGAGGCCGCCCTCGGCCGCCGCCGCCAGCAGGAGATGCACGAGCGTCGGACCGCCGGCCATCATGGCGAGCAGCACGGAGGCCACGCTGAGCAGCCGGCCGGCCTCGACACAGAGGATCACCCGGCGAGGTGAGATCCGGTCGACGAGAAAGCCGCCGGGCACGTAGAAGAGCAGGATGGGAATGGTGAGCGCGAACCCGGCCCAGCCCGCGGCGGCGGGTGAGGACGTCTGTGTCAGGGCGAGAAGCGGGTAGGCGACGCCCAGCGTGCGCATGCCGACTGTCGAAATGGCCGAACCTATCCAAATAGGGGCGATTCCGACCCTTATCGGCACTTTTAGTGCTTTAAGTCGCGCACGTCTAACCCTCTCGTCCACGCCCCCTGCCTTTTCGAACCCGACCTTTCGGTCACGAGCGGTCGAGCATGACACAAGCCGCCTCTTACTTGGGGGATAGGACTGCTTACCAGGTGTTTACCAGCCGCGACTCGTTGCAGTATAGGGGACAACGTCCCCCCGCACCCATCAGGCACCCCTTCTGGTCAGTCACTATACCGGCGTACGCATGGTATTTATCCCTTCATGATCAACAGAACGACCAAGAATGACCGAACATCCAGAGCAGCACCCTCTGAGCGCGATCGGATTATCTTGTGACTACTAAGAGCCTTCAGTACCCGATGCATGCCTTCAACGCCCTAAGTCATGATTTTTCAGCTCTTGGGGTGGTTTTCGGGCAGGTCGTGATGCTCCACTCCTCGCTGCGCCGCGTCGGCCCGACCGAAGGCGGAGCCGCCACCGTGGTGGCGGCCCTGCGCGGGCTGCTCGGCGACGGCGGCACGCTCGCCGTCCCCGCCGGCACCGCCGGGAACTCCGACACCTCGCCCCTGTACCGCGCGGCGGTCGCCGGGATGACGCCCGAGGAGGTCGCCGCCTACCGCGCGCGCATGCCGGTCTTCGACCCCGCCACCACGCCGTCCCAGGGCATGGGGGTGATCGCCGAACACGTACGCACCCTGCCGGGGGCACGGCGCAGCGCGCACCCGCACACCTCGATCGCCGCCGTCGGGCCCAGGGCCGCGGAGATCACCGACGGGCACGCGCGGGACTGCCTGCTCGGCGAGCGCTCCCCCCTCGCCCGCCTGTACGACGCCGACGCCCACGTGCTGCTGCTCGGCGTCGGCTACGACCGCTGCACCGCCTTCCACCTGGCGGAGTACCGCCGCCCCGGGCGGCCTCCGCGGCGCACGTACCGGGCGGTCGTGGACGACGGGGACGGGCGGCGGTGGGCCGAGTTCGAGGACGTCGAGCTGGACTCGGGCGACTTCGCCGCGCTGGGGGCCGCGTTCGAGCGGACGGGAGCGGTGCGGCGGGGGCGGGTGGGGGCGGCGGAGGCGCGGCTGTTCTCCCTGCGCGCGGCCGTGGACCACGCCGTCGGCTGGTTCGACGCCCACCGGCCCTGAGGCGCCGCTCAGCGGGTGGCGGCGGCCATCACGACGCGGGGCGCGACCTCCAGGCCCAGCGCGCGCTCGTGCTCCACCAGCGCGCGCAGCTCCGGCCCCCACTCCTCCCCGGGGAGGACGGCGAAGCCGTGGCGGGCGTACCAGGGGGCGTTCCACGGGACGTCCCGATAGGTGGTCAGCGTCACGCGCGGGACGCCGATCGCGCGGGCGTGGTCGAGGACGGCCGTCACGAGCCGCCCGCCGATGCCGCGGCGCATGCTCTCCGGATGCACCGCGAGCTGGTCGAGATGAAGGTGCCCGTCCACGTGGCCCATCAGCGCGAAACCGGCCGGCGGCACGCCCTCGACCAGGACCAGCCCGGGATCGCCGGCCTCCTCGATCATCGTCGTGCCCGGCGGGAACGTGATGCCGACCTGCTCGAAGAGACGGTCGGCGGCCAGCTCGACCGGCACCAGACCGGGGAGCTCCTCCGGATCAGCCCATCGCACCATGACGACACGATCTCATCCTTCGGGCCGATCGCGCCCGCCGTTATTAGTGTGGATGATCGTAGGCCCGGCTGTGCGGAGCCGGGACCCTCTCCTCACGGCGTGCCCACCGGCCCATCAACTGGTGGGCACGTCGTGCGGCCGTGCGGGTCACAGGTCGAGCAGAGGCTCCAGGCCGATGGTGAGGCCGGGGAGCTCACGCACCCGGCGGACGCCGAGCAGGACGCCCGGCGTGAACGCCGAGCGGCTCATCGTGTCGTGGCGGATCGTGAGGATCTCGCCGTCGCCGCCCAGCAGGACCTCCTGGTGGGCGATGAGGCCGGCCAGGCGCACCGCGTGGACGCGCACGCCGCCGACGTCGGCCCCGCGGGCGCCGTCGAGTGCCGTGCTGGTCGCGTCGGGCATCGCGCCCGCCCCGGCCTTGGCCCGGGCCTCGGACACCAGCTCAGCCGTGCGGCGGGCGGTGCCGGACGGGGCGTCGGCCTTGTTGGGGTGGTGCAGCTCGACGATCTCGACCGACTCGAAGTAGCGGGCCGCCTGCTGGGCGAAGTGCATCATGAGCACGGCGGCGATGCCGAAGTTGGGGGCGATCAGGCAGTTGGTGCCGGGGTTCTCGCCCAGCCAGGCGCGTACGGTCGCCAGCCGCCCCTCGTCGAAGCCCGTCGTGCCCACCACCGGATGGATGCCGTGGGAGATCGCCCATTCGAGGTTGCCCATGACGACGTCGGGATGGGTGAAGTCGACCACCACCTCCGCGCCCGTGAGCCCTTCGACGGGGTCGTCCTTGTCGAGCGCGGCCACCAGCTCCATGTCGGGGGCCGCCTCGACCGCCTTGCACACCTCGACGCCCACGCGCCCGAGCGCGCCCAGCACACCTACCCTGATCACAGGGCAACCCTATCCCAAGGCACGCGAACGGCCCCCGCGCCGGGCGCGAGGGCCGTGCGCCGCCGTTCAGCGGATGGCGTCGGTGAAGTCCTTGTCGCCGTACGGGCCGATCACGGCGAGCGTGAGCGGCCGGTTGAGCACGTCACGGGCGATCGCGTCGATCTCCTCCGAGGTGACCGCCTCGATGCGGGCCAGCACCTCGTCCACCGACATGAGCTCCTCGTAGACGAGCTCGTTCTTGCCGATCCTGGACATGCGCGAGCCGGTGTCCTCAAGCCCGAGCACCAGGCCGCCGCGCATCTGGCCCTTGCCGCGCCCGATCTCCTCCTCGCTCAGCCCCTCGGCGACCACCCGGGCCACCTCGTCCCGGCAGATCTTGAGCACGTCGTCGATCTTCGTCGGCAGGCAGCCGACGTAGATGCCGAACTGCCCGGTGTCCGCGTAGCCGGAGGTGTAGCTGTAGGCGGAGTACGCGAGGCCGCGCTTCTCCCTGATCTCCTGGAACAGCCGCGACGACATGCCGCCGCCGAGCGCCGCGTTGAGCACGCCCAGCGCGAAGCGGCGGTCGTCGGTGCGGGCCAGGCCGGTGGTGCCGAGCACCAGGTTGGCCTGCTCGGTGGGCCGGTCGAGCACCCGGACGCCGGAGCGCGGGTCCGCGCCGGGGCCGCTGGTGCGCGGCGGCTCGTACTCGGCGGGGCCGCTCAGCGCGCCGGCCCGCTCGTACGCCCGCGCGACCAGCTCGACGACGTCCTCGTGCCGGATGTTGCCGGCCACGGAGACGACCGTGCGGCGCGGCCGGTAGTAGCGGTGGTAGTACTCGGCGATGCGCTCGCGCCCGAGCGCGTTGATCGACTCGACCGTGCCGAGGATGGGCCGGCCGATCGGCGAGTCGCCGTAGAGCGCGGCGGCGAACTGCTCGTGCACGACGTCCGACGGGTCGTCGTCGTGCATGGCGATCTCCTCCAGGATCACGCCGCGCTCGGACTCCACGTCGTCCTCGGCCACCAGCGAGCTGGTCACCACGTCGGCGAGGACGTCGACCGCGATCGGCAGGTCCTCGTCGAGCACCCGCGCGTAGTAGCAGGTGTATTCCTTGGCGGTGAAGGCGTTGATCTCGCCGCCGATGCCCTCGACGGAGGCCGAGATCTCCATCGCGTCCCGCGTGGGGGTGCCCTTGAACAGCAGGTGTTCGAGGAAGTGGGTGGCCCCCATGTGCTCGGGGGCCTCGTCCCGTGAGCCGATGCCGACCCACATGCCGACCGCGACGCTACGCACGGTCGGCATGGTCTCGGTCACCACACGCAGCCCACCGGGGAGGACGGTGCGCTTGACTTCCCCGGCTCCGTCCTTGCCGGGGTGCAGCGTGGTGGTTTTCACGAGTTTCGGTCGTCCCCCTCGCCGTTGGCCGAACCGCGGGTGCGCACGCGGGTGCGGGTGCGGCGCGGGCGCTCCGACCGGTCCTCGGCGGGCCCGGCGTCCGCGTCGGCCTGGGGGGCCTCGCCCTCGTCGCCCTCGGCCGTGGCGGCCTTGGCCTCGCGCTCGGCGGCCTCCTTCTCGATGACCTCGACCGGCACCAGGGACAGCTTGCCCCGGCCGTCGATCTCGGCGATCTCGACCTGGACCTTCTCGCCGACGCTCATGACGTCCTCGACGTTCTCGATCCGCTTGCCGCCGTGCAGCTTGCGGATCTGCGAGACGTGCAGCAGGCCGTCCTTGCCGGGCATGAGCGAGACGAACGCGCCGAACGCGGCGATCTTGACGACCGTGCCGAGGTAGCGCTCGCCGACCTCCGGCATGTGCGGGTTGGCGATGGCGTTGATCGCCGACCGGGCCGCCTCGGCGGCCGGGCCGTCGGTGGCGCCGATGTAGATCGTGCCGTCGTCCTCGATGGTGATCTCGGCGCCCGTGTCGTCCTGGATCTGGTTGATCATCTTGCCCTTCGGGCCGATGACCTCGCCGATCTTGTCGACCGGGACCTTGATCGTGATGATGCGCGGCGCGGTCGGGTTCATCTCGGCCGGCCGGTCGATGGCCTCCTGCATGACGTCGAGGATCGCCAGGCGGGCGCCCTTGGCCTGCTTGAGCGCGCCGGCCAGCACGGAGGCGGGGATGCCGTCGAGCTTGGTGTCGAGCTGCAGGGCGGTGATGACGTCACGGGTGCCGGCGACCTTGAAGTCCATGTCGCCCATGGCGTCCTCGGCGCCGAGGATGTCGGTGAGCGTGACGTAGGCGTCGCCCTCGCCGATCAGGCCCATCGCGATGCCCGCGACCATCTCCTTGAGCGGCACGCCGGCGTCCAGCAGCGACATCGTCGAGGCGCAGACCGAGCCCATCGAGGTCGAGCCGTTGGAGCTGAGCGCCTCGGAGACCTGGCGGATGGCGTAGGGGAACTCCTCGCGCGTCGGCAGCACGGGGATCAGCGCCCGCTCGGCCAGCGCGCCGTGACCGATCTCGCGCCGCTTGGGCGAGCCCACGCGGCCGGTCTCGCCGGTGGAGTAGGGCGGGAAGTTGTAGTTGTGCATGTAGCGCTTGGTGCGGTCGGGGTTGAGCGTGTCGATGACCTGCTCCATGCGCAGCATGTTGAGGGTGGTGATGCCCATGATCTGGGTCTCGCCACGCTCGAACAGCGCCGAGCCGTGCACCCGCGGCACCACGTGGACCTCGGCGGACAGCTCGCGGATGTCCTTGGTGCCGCGGCCGTCGATGCGCACGCCCTCGCTGATGACCCGGGCGCGCATGAGCTTCTTCATCACGGCGCGGAAGGCGGCGCCGATCTCCTTCTCGCGGCCCTCGAACTCGGGCAGCAGCTTCTCCGCGGCCAGCGCCTTGACCTTGTCGAGCTCGTTCTCGCGCTCCTGCTTGCCGGCGATGGTGAGCGCGGCGGCCAGCTCGTTCTTGATCGCGGCCTCGACGGCGGCGTAGGTGTCGTCCTGGTAGTCGAGGAAGACCGGGTATTCGGCCGTCTCCTTGGCCGCGACCTGCGCGATGCGCGACTGCGCCTCGCACAGCACCTTGATGAACGGCTTCGCGGCCTCCAGGCCCTGCGCCACGGCCTCCTCGGTGGGCGCGACCGCGCCCTCGGCGACCAGCTTGAGCGTGTCCTTGGTGGACTCGGCCTCGACCATCATGATCGCGACGTCGCCGTCGGACAGCACCCGGCCGGCCACGACCATGTCGAACGTGGCCCGCTCCAGCTCGGGGTGGGTCGGGAAGGCGACCCACTGGCCGTCGATCAGCGCGACCCGCACGCCGCCGATCGGGCCGGAGAACGGCAGCCCGGCGAGCTGCGTGGACAGGGACGCGGCGTTGATGGCGACCACGTCGTAGAGGTGGTCGGGGTGCAGCGCCATGATGGTGGCGACGACCTGCACCTCGTTGCGCAGCCCCTTGACGAACGACGGGCGCAGCGGCCGGTCGATCAGGCGGCAGGTGAGGATGGCGTCCTCGGACGGCCGGCCCTCACGGCGGAAGAACGAGCCGGGGATGCGGCCCGCCGCGTACATGCGCTCCTCGACGTCGACCGTCAGCGGGAAGAAGTCGAACTGTTCCTTCGGGGTCTTGGAGGCCGTGGTGGCCGACAGGACCATCGTCTCGTTGTCGAGATAGGCGACCGCGGACCCGGCCGCCTGCCGCGCGAGGCGACCGGTCTCGAACCGGATCGTGCGCGTGCCGAAAGAGCCGTTGTCAATGACGGCTTCAGCGGTGTGGACACCCTCCACGGGGGACCTCCTTGTGGTCGGTCTCCCGCGCCCTTTTTCTCACCGGCACCCTCGTTAGGTGCAGCGCCGGTCTTCGATCGAAGCGCCCGGTCACGTGCGTTCTTACCGGAAGCCACTACCGAGGACCGGCCCGCAGGCGTCGCGGGTCGCATGGTGCTGAGCGGACGCGGGGGCTGTGTGTCTCGGATCTTCAGTTGTACGTCAGGCGCGGGGCTGATTTCATCTCGCCACGCGCCTCACGCCGTTGCTCTGCTCCTATGAAGAAGGGAGCGGCGCGCGCCGCTCCCTTCTCATGTTATCGGCGCAGACCGAGGCGCTCGATGAGCGTCCGGTAACGCTGGATGTCGACCTTCTGCAGGTACTTCAGCAGGCGGCGCCGACGGCCGACGAGCAGCAGCAGGCCGCGACGGCTGTGGTGGTCGTGCTTGTGCGTCTTGAGGTGCTCGGTCAGCTCGCTGATGCGCTTGCTGAGCAGCGCGATCTGCACCTCGGGCGAGCCCGTGTCGCCTTCGGCGGTCGCGTACTCGCTGATGATGGTCTTCTTGGCAGCGGTGTCGAGGGACACGGCTCTCCTTCTATCTTCGGGCACGCGGGAATGTGACAAAAGCGCGAACGACCGTGCGTGCCTACAGTCGCCGCGTGGATGGCCGACGTGGGCGAACGCGCGCAAGCGCTGCCGTCACAGAGCCGACATGCAAGGCTACCATCCCGCACCCCGTGCTCGGGTGGACGCCGCGCCGGAGCCTCACCCGGTCAGCCGGCGGGCGGCCTCGACGTCCGCCTGGATCTGCTCGACCAGCGCCTCGATCGACTCGAAGCGGGTGTTGCCGCGCAGCCGGGCGGCGAAGTCGACCGCCACGTGCGCGCCGTAGAGCTCCAGGTCGTCGCGGTCCAGCGCGTACGCCTCCACCGTGCGCGGCACCCCCTCGAACGTCGGGTTGGTGCCGACCGAGATGGCCGCGGGCCACCGCTCGCCGGGGTAGAGCTCGGGCAGGTTGGCCACGGGCACGCACTCCAGCCAGCCGGCGTAGACGCCGTCGGCCGGGATCGCGGTATGCGGGGGCGTCTCGACGTTGGCGGTGGGGAAGCCGAGCTGCCGGCCCCGCTGGTAGCCGCGGACCACCACGCCCTCCACCCGGTGCGGGCGGCCGAGCAGCTCCGCCGCGCCCTCGACGTCGCCGGCCGCGATGCGCTCACGGACGCCGGTCGAGGACACGCCGGTCACCCGGGGCATGACCTCGACGGTGAAGTCGTACTTGTCGCCCAGCGCGCGCAGAGTCTCGACGTCGCCGCCGGCGTCCCGCCCGAAGGCGAACCCCTCCCCCACGACCACGACCGCCGCCCGCAGCCGCTCGGCCAGCACCGTCTGCGCGAACTCGGCCGCGCTGGCGCGCGACAGCTCCAGCGTGAACGGCACCACCTCGACGTCGTCCACGCCGAGCACGCGCAGCAGCTCGGCGCGCCGCCGGGCGCCGGTCAGCCGGGCCGGGCGCGTCCCGGGGCGCACGACCTCGTCGGGATGCGGCTCGAAGGTGACGGCCACGGCGGGCAGCCCACGCTCGCGCGCGACGGCCACGGCCCGCCCGATGACCCGCTGGTGGCCCCGGTGCACCCCGTCGTACACGCCGACGGTGACGACAGACCTACCCGAACCCTGCACGCCGGACCCCATTCGCTCGTCGCAAACCGAACCCCACAAGCCTGCCACGCGCCTGGCCGTGACCTCCAACCGAGGGGGCTACACTCGGCCATCATGCCTCGATACGCGCTTCTGATCCTGCCGGCGTTCAACCGGGTCTACGCCGACAGCTCCGTGCGGCTGACGAGGAGCGAGCTGGCCGTCTTCGGCGCGCGCGGGCTGCGGGCGGAGCCGTCCGGGAGCGAGGAGCACGCGTTCGGCGGCGTCCCCTACGTGACGTTCGAGACGGCCGCGCCGCTCGCGGAGTGGGACGTCGCGCTGCTGTCCAACCTGTCGTCGGTCTACGCGCTCTTCGCCGTCGAGGGCGAGGAGAAGGGCGAGCCGCTGCTGCGCCCGCTGCCGGTGCGGCCGCTCGACCGGCTGAGCAGCGACCTCATCACCATCCAGAAATACGCCGGCAAGACCAACGAGCACTTCACCAAGCTGCTGCTCAACGTCACCGCGCTGGCCTCGGGCAAGGGCCTCGGCGAGCGGCTGTCGGTGTTCGACCCGCTCTGCGGCCGGGGCACCACCCTCAACCAGGCCCTCATGTACGGCTACGACGCCTACGGCCTCGACGTCGACGCCAAGGACTTCGAGGCCTACACCGGCTTCATCAAGACCTGGCTGCGCAACAAGCGGCTCAAGCACACCGCCGAGGTCGTGCCGGTGCGCCGCGAGCGGGCGCTGGCCGGGCGGCGGCTCAACGTCACGTTCGGGCTGTCGAAGGAGGCGGTCAAGGCCGGCGACGTGCAGCACCTCGCCGTGGTCAACGCCGACACGCTCCGGAGCAGGGAGTTCTTCAAGCCGCGCTCGTTCGACCTGGTGGTGACCGACGCGCCCTACGGCGTCCAGCACGGCAGCAGGGGCGGCTCGGGGCTGTCACGCAGCCCGCTGGAGCTGCTGCGCCAGGCGGTGCCGGTCTGGGCGGAGCTGCTGCGGCCCGGCGGCGCCATGGGCATCGCCTGGAACACCTACGGCGGCAAGCGCGAGGAGCTCGCCGCCATCCTGACCGCCGCCGGCCTGCGGGTCATGGACTACCCCGACTTCGAGCACTGGGTGGACCAGGCGATCGTGCGCGACGTCATCGTCGCCGCCAAGCCTTCCTAGACGAAGACCGCGATCGGCCTGGCCGTCCGGCCCTGCTCCTCGACCAGCGCCAGCAGCGTGCCGTCCGGGCCGAACACGCCGATCGGCCCGTCGCCCAGCCCGGCGGCGGGCAACCGGCCGCCGTGGCCGACGGTCCTCGCCTCCTCCGCGGTGACGTCGCGGCGCGGGAACGCCGCGGCGACCGCCTCCCCGATGGGCAGGATCACGCACCGCTCGGCGAGCTCGTCGAGCGTCCGCGCCTGCGACACGTCGTACGGGCCGACGCGGGTGCGGCGCAGCCGCGTCAGATGGCCGCCGACGCCGAGCCCGGCCCCGAGGTCGCGGGCCAGCGAGCGGATGTAGGTGCCGCTGGAGCAGGTGACGACGGCGTCCACGTCGACCACGTCGTCGTGGGCGCGCACGCCGAGCACGTCGAAGGCCCGCACCGTGACCGGCCGGGCGGCCAGCTCGACCTCCTCGCCCGCGCGGGCCTTCTTGTAGGCCCGCCGCCCGTTGACCTTGATGGCGCTGACCTGCGGCGGCACCTGCATGATGGGGCCCGTCAGCGCCTCGACGCCCTTGCGGACCTCCTCCGCGGTGACGCCGGCCGCCGAGGCGGTCGCGGTGACCTCGCCCTCGGCGTCGTCGGTGTTGGTGGTGACGCCGAGCCGGATGGTCGCCTCGTACACCTTCTCGGTCAGCGTCAGGTGACCGAGCAGCCGGGTGGCCTTCTCCACGCCGACCACCAGCACGCCCGTCGCCATCGGGTCGAGCGTGCCGGCGTGGCCCACGCGGCGGGTGCCCGACAGGCGCCGCATCCTGGCCACCACGTCATGGGAGGTCCACTCGCCCGGCTTGTCGACGATGATCAGACCGCTCTCGGCCATCTACGCCTTTCCCAGCTCTCGCCTGAGTGCGGCCATGGTGTCCTCGACGCCGTCGTGCGAGGTGTAGCCGGCCGCGTTGTGATGGCCGCCGCCGCCGAGGGCCGCGCACGCGGCCCCCACGTCGACGGCGCCCTTGGACCTGGTGGACACCTGCCAGGCGCCCTCGTCGTCCTCCTTGAGCACGACCGCCACCTCGGCCTCGTCGGTGCGGCGCACGACGTCGATGATGCCCTCGATCTCCACGTACGGGAGCCCGTACGCGGCCCGGTCGACCCGGGTGACGTACGTCCAGACCAGGCCGTCCTCCAGCCGCACCCGGTCGAGCGCCGCCGCCAGCACCTTGAGGTAGGCGAACGGCGAGCGGTCCCACAGCTCGCGGGCGATCTCGTCGGTGCGCAGCCCCGTCGCGACCAGCCGGGCCGCCATCTGGTGCACGGCCGGGGTCGTGGACGAGTAGCGGAACGAGCCGGTGTCGGTGACCAGGCCCGCGTAGAGGCACGTGGCGATGTCGCGGTCGAGCCGCCCGCCGAGCCGGTAGATGAGCTGCTCGGCCAGCATCGCCGTGGCGGCGGCGTGAGGATCGACGAGGCCGAGCGTGCCGAACCCGGCGCCGGCCGGATGGTGGTCGACCACGATGACCTCGGCCGCCCGCGCGGTGTTGCCGCTGAGCAGCCCCAGCCGCTCGAACGTCGAGGAGTCGAAGGTGATCACCAGCTCGGGCGCGGCGGGGAACTCGGCCGGCGGCACCAGCATCTCCTGGCCGGGCAGGAACCGCAGCAGGCGCGGCACCGCGAAGTGCCGGTCTCCGAACGACGCGCTCACCCGCTTGCCCATGGCGCGCAGCGTGAACGCCACGGCCAGCATGGAGCCGAGCGCGTCGCCGTCGGGCGTGACGTGGCAGGCCAGCCCGATCTCGTCGGCCGAGTCGATCAGCCGCAGCGCCCGGTTCCACGCGCTCTCCGGGATGCCGCAGCCCGCACCCGCCCGGGTGCCCGGCGGCCGGCCGGCCCGGTCACGTACGTCGGGCGTCACGCCTGGTCGTCCCCGGCCGCGCGCTCGGCCCCCTGGACGTCGGCGAACTCGTCGTCCTCCTCCGGCTTGCGGTAGGGGTCGGGCTCGCCGGCGTAGGAGGCGCCCTGCGCCTGCCTGGCCACCTCGGCGTCACGCGCCCGCGCCGCGTTGATGAGGTCGTCCAGGTGGCGGGCGCTGTCGGGCAGCGGGTCGTGCTTGAACGTCAGCGTCGGGGCGAAGCGGACGCCGGTCTGGCGGCCCACCTCGGAACGGATGATCCCCTTGGCGCTCTCCAGGGCGGCCGCGCTGTCGGCCCGCTCGGCCTCGGAGCCGAAGACCGTGTAGAAGACCGTCGCCTCGCGCAGGTCAGCGGTGACGCGCGTGTCGGTCACGGTGACGAAGCCGAGGCGCGGGTCCTTGATCCGGCGCTCCAGCATCTCGGCGACGATCTGCTGGATGCGGTCGGCGAGCTTGCGCGCTCGTGCGGCATCCACCATGTTGGCTCCCCCTCACGCACGATCTGGCCGTGCAGTCGTTCAATCTTCGTCGTGGTACAGACGCTGCCTGGCCGACAGCAGCTCGATCTCCGGGCGGAAGGCCACCATCCGCTCGCAGGCGTCCATCACCTCTTTGCAGTTACCCGCAGAACCGGAAAGCACCGCGATACCGACCTCGGCTCTGCGATGCAGATCATGATGCCCGGTCTCGGCCACCGCGATGGCGGGGTAACGGCGGCGCAGCTCGGCGATCAGCGGCCGTACGACGGAGCGCTTCTGCTTCAGCGAGCGCACGTCGCCGAGCAGGATGTCCAGGGTCAGAGCACCCACATACATCGTCAGTCACCACCGCTTGGCCTGGTGTGCTGAGCGCGCGCCCGGCCTGCTGCGGTGGGGACCAGGCCAGAGCGCGCGAGAGGCGCCCGGCGGAGGTCCCGCCGGGCGCCCGGCCGCGTGTCACACGCGCGGCTTCTCCCGCATCTCGAACGTCTCGATCACGTCGTCGATCCTGATGTCGTTGTAGCCGACACCGATGCCGCACTCGAAGCCCTCACGGACCTCGGTCGCGTCATCCTTGAAGCGACGCAGGGACGAGACGGTCAGGTTGTCGGCGATGACGACGCCATCGCGGATCACCCTGGCCTTGCTGTTGCGGACGATCAGACCGGAGCGGACCAGAGCACCGGCGATGTTGCCGATCTTCGGCACCTTGAAGACCTCGCGGACTTCGGCGGTGCCCATCTGGACCTCTTCGAACTCGGGCTTGAGCATGCCCTTGAGGGCCGCCTCGATCTCCTCGATCGCCTGGTAGATGACCGAGTAGTAGCGGATGTCGACGCCCTCGCGCTCGGCCAGGTCGCGCGCCCGCGGCTCGGGCCGCACGTTGAAGCCGATGATGACCGCGTTGTCGTCGGCGACCGCCAGGTTGACGTCGTACTCGGTGATCGCGCCGACCGCGCGGTGCAGGACACGGAGCCTGACCTCGTCGCCGACGTCGATCTTGAGCAGGGCGTCTTCCAGGGCTTCCACCGAACCGGACACGTCACCCTTGATGATGAGCTTGAGCTCGTCGACGCGGCCCTTCTCAAGGTCGCTGAACAGCTCCTCGAGGGTGCGGCGACGGCTCGACTTCGCCATCTCGGCGCTGCGCTTGCGCGCCGCGCGCTGCTGGGCGATCTGCCGGGCCATCCGGTCGTCGGTGACGACGATGAAGTTGTCACCGGCGCTCGGCACGGCCGTCAGACCCATCACGAGGACGGGACGCGACGGCGTGGCCTCGTCGACCGGCTCGCCGGTGTCGTCGAGCATCGCCCGGACGCGGCCGAAGGCCTCGCCACAGACGATGGAGTCGCCGACGCGCAGCGTGCCGCGCTGGACCAGGACGGTCGCGACCGGGCCGCGGCCCTTGTCGAGGTGCGCCTCGATGGCGATGCCCTGGGCGTCCATCGTCGGGTTGGCCCGCAGGTCGAGCTCGGCGTCGGCGGTCAGCAGGATCGCCTCGAGGAGGTTCTCGATGCCGGTGCCGTTCTTCGCCGAGATGTCGACGAACAGCGTGCTGCCGCCGTATTCCTCGGCGACCAGGCCGTATTCGGTGAGCTGGGCCCGCACCTTGTTGGGGTCGGCCCCCTCCTTGTCGATCTTGTTGACCGCGACCACGACCGGCACGTCGGCCGCCTGGGCGTGGTTGAGCGCCTCGATCGTCTGCGGCTTGACGCCGTCGTCGGCCGCGACCACCAGCACCGCGATGTCGGTCGACTTCGCGCCTCGGGCACGCATGGCGGTGAACGCCTCGTGACCCGGGGTGTCGATGAAGGTGATCTTGCGCTCTTCGCCCTCGTGCTCGGCGGCGACCTGGTAAGCGCCGATGTGCTGGGTGATGCCACCCGCCTCGCGCGCCACCACGTTCGTGTTGCGGATGGCGTCGAGCAGCTTGGTCTTACCGTGGTCGACGTGACCCATGACGGTCACGACCGGCGGACGCGCGGCGAGGTCGGCCTCGTCGCCCTCGTCCTCGCCGAACTCGATGTCGAAGGCCTCGAGAAGCTCGCGGTCCTCCTCCTCCGGGCTGACGACCTGGATGTCGTAGTCGAGCTCGGCGCCGAGCAGTTGCAGCGTCTCCTCGTTGACCGACTGCGTGGCGGTCACCATCTCGCCGAGGTGCAGCATGATCTGCACGAGCGAGGCGGGGTTGGCGCCGATGCGGTCGGCGAAGTCGGACAGCGACGCGCCGCGCGGGAGGCGGATCGTCGCGCCGTTGCCGCGCGCGACCTGCACGCCGCCGATCGACGGCGCCGACATGTTGTCGAACTCCTGGCGCCTCTGCCGCTTCGACTTGCGCCCGCGGGCCGGACGGCCCCCGGGACGGCCGAAGGCGCCCGCGGTGCCGCCGCCACGGCCACGGCCACCGCCGCCGGGACGGCCGCCGAAGCCACCGCCGCCGCCGCCGGGACCACCGGTGCCGGTGCGCGGACCCGCGCCGCCGCCACCCGGACGGCCGGCGAAGCCGCCGCCACCGGGACGACCGCCGCCACCACCGGGACGGCCACCGCCGCCACCGCCGGGACGACCGCCGCCGCCACCCGGGCCACCGCCAGGACGGCCCGCGCCGGGACCGGAAGGACGGCCCTGCGGCATCATCATCGGGTTGGGACGCGGACCACCGGGACGCGGACCACCGGCGCCACCGGCGCCGGGACCCGGACGCGGACCGCCGGGGGGCGGGCCGGGACGCGGGCCGGGAGTGGGCCGGTCGCCGCCGCGACCCTGCGGCGGACGCGGCATCGCGCCGTCGCGCGGCGGGCCGTCGCGGCGGTCGCCGCGCGGACCGGGGCCGCCGTCACGCTGGCCGCCGCCGGGACGCTGCGGCCGGGGCGCCTGGCCCATGCCGCTGGCGTTGGACGAGAACGGGTTGTTTCCCGGACGCGGGCCGCGCGGGCCCGGCTTGGGACCGGGACGCGGGCCGCCGCCGCCTGGCGCGCCGGGACGCGGCGCCTGAGCGCCGCCGCCGCCCTGCTGGGCGGGACGCGGACCCGGCTTGGGGCCGGGACCGGGACGCGGGGCGGGGCCGGGACGCGGACCCGGGGTCGGCCGGGCGGGAGCGCCGCTCTCGAAGCGCGCCTGCGGAGCCGGGGACGCCTCACCGCGCGCGGCCTGCGGCTGCTGGTGAGGCATGGGAACCGGCGGACGGGGCTGCCCGCCTGCCTGCGGACCCTGCGGGCCCTGCGGACCTTGAGGACCCTGCGGGGCCTGGGGCCCGCTCTGCGGGCCCGGACGCGGACCGGGCCGGGGGCCCGGACGCGGAGGAGCAGGCATCGGAGCCTGCCCGCTGCCATTGCCGGCCTGGCCTTCCGCCGGCCGGTGCGCAGCCCTTGGCGGCTGCGGCCTGTTGGACGGCTGTCCGCCGCCTCTGGAGGGCCCACCCTTCGATGCGCCCAGAGCTTCGGTGAGCCTGCGGACCACCGGCGCCTCGATGGTGGAGGACGCCGAACGGACGAACTCCCCCATCTCCTGGAGCTTGGCCATGACGACCTTGCTCTCGACGCCGAACTCCTTAGCGAGCTCGTATACCCGGACCTTCGCCACTGCACTCCCTTACTCGGCCCGGGAGGCTGGCTGTGCCGTCCGGACCGTCGCTACCTTGACGTCTTCATCGCCGCGTGCTCATCAGGCGCTCATAGCAATCTGACTCCGCCCATCAACTCGGCGTCCTACATGACATGGGGTTCTCCTCCAGGTGTGCCCGCACGGGCGAGACGTCGAGCGGACCCGGCACGCGAAACGCGCGTGGGAACGCCCGCCGCCGCTCGGCGAGCTCCAGACAGCTCACGGCCGGATGCAGCGACGCACCTCGGCCAGGAAGCCGTCCTCGCAGGTCGGGGACCACGTGGTCTCCTACCCGCACCAGGCGGAGCAGCTCGGACTTGGCCGTGCGAACCCTGCAGCCCACACACGTGCGCTGAGGGCCCCCTCGGCCACCATATTCCAGCTTACCGCTTTGACGCATCTACGGAACCGGCGGCATCCTCCGCCTGTGTGTCCGGCCGGATGTCGATCCGCCATCCCGTGAGCCTCGCCGCGAGCCGGGCGTTCTGCCCCTCTTTGCCGATGGCCAGGGAAAGCTGGTAGTCGGGCACGGTCACCCGCGCGACCCGGCCGTCGAGATCGAGAACCTCGACATGGGAAACACGTGCGGGAGACAGGGCATTCCCGACGAACTCGGCGGGATCCTCGGACCAGTCGATGATGTCGATCTTCTCGCCGTGCAGCTCGGTCATCACGTTGCGCACCCGCGAGCCCACGGGGCCGATGCAGGCGCCCTTGGCGTTGACGCCGGGCTTGCGCGACCTGACCGCGATCTTGGTGCGGTGGCCGGCCTCGCGGGCCACTGCGGCGATCTCCACGGTGCCGTCGGCGATCTCCGGCACCTCCAGCGCGAACAGCTTCTTCACCAGGCCGGGATGCGTGCGCGAGAGGGTGACGGAGGGGCCCTTGTGGCCCTTCTTGACCTGCACGACGTAGGCGCGGATGCGCTCGCCGTGCACGTAGTCCTCGCCGGGCACCTGCTCGGCGTGCGGCAGGACGGCCTCGATCTTGCCGAGGTCGACCAGCACCACGCGAGGGTCCTTGCCCTGCTGGATGACGCCCGAGACCAGCTCGCCCTCACGGCTGGCGAACTCGCCGAAGTTGATCTCGTCCTCGGCGTCGCGGAGCTGCTGCAGGATGACCTGCTTGGCGGTGGTGGCGGCGATCCTGCTGAAGTTGCCCGGGGTGTCGTCGAACTCCCTGACCACCTCGCCCTCGTCGCCCAGCTCGGCGGCCCAGATCGTGACGTGACCGGTGGCGCGGTCGAGCTCGGCCCGCGCCTTCGAGGCCGCGCCCTCGGTGCGGAAGTACGCGATCAGCAGCGCGTCCTCGATCGCCTTGACCACCAGGTCGAAGGAGATGTCCTTCTCCCGTTCGAGGCTGCGCAGGACGCTCATGTCGATGTCCACGGCGGCTCCCCCTTAGCCTTCGTCGCCGTCGACGTCGTCGATGCGGCGGAACTCCACCTGGACCCGTCCGCGGGCCAGGTCCTCGTACTCAAGCCGGCGCGGCGCGCCCTCGACGTCGAGCTCGACGCCGGCGTCGTCCGCGGCCGTGATCCGGCCCTCCACCACGGTGCCGTCGCGCAACTCCGCCTTCACCAGACGCCTGGCCGCGCGACGCCAGTGGCGCGGCTCGGTGAGGGGGCGGTCGACACCCGGCGAGGAGACCTCCAGCGTGTAGGCCGCCTGCCCCATCGCGTCGTCGTCGTCCAGCGCCGCGGAGACGGCCTGGCTCACGTCGGCGACGTCGTCGAGGCTCACACCGCCGTCACGGTCGACGATCACGCGCAGCACGCGCCTCCTGCCCGCCTGGGTGACCGTGATGTCCTCCAGATCGAGACCTTCCGCGCCGACCACGGGCTCCAGGAGCTTCATCAGGTGGTCGCGGGGTGATGCGCTGCCCATATCGACCTCCCCTATTGTCATGTGTCAGCCGGGCGGACCTCGCCACTGGCTCCCCGCCGCCTGGCCGCTCAGCCAGCGACGACAGTTGACACCCTATCCGTACGAGGGCACGGAAAGAGCGCCACTCGTCTCGGTCGAATGGCGGAGCGTCGCCTGGCGGCGTTCGCGGGCTCAGACCGTACGATGCTATCTGCGTCAGTGACAACAGGAGGTTCCCGCTCGTGCGCCCGCGTCACCTCTCCCGTCGTGGCCTGCTGGCGGGCGGAGCGGCCGCGCTCACCGCCTGCAGCGCCTCCGGGCCGGCTCAGCCGCCCGCGCCCGCTCCCGACTCGCCCGAGACGGTCCTCGTGAAGAAGCTGATCGCGGAGAAGGAGCAGACGATCGCGCTCTACTCGGCGCTGATCGCGGACGGCGGCGAGCGGCTCGCGCCCTTCCGCGACCGCCACCAGGCGCACGTGAACGAGCTGCGCAAGCACGTCACCGGCCCGATCACTGCCGGCCCGAGCGGGTCGCCCGCCCCTTCTGGATCGCCTGCCCCCTCCGGCTCCGCCGAGCCGCGCAAGCCGTCGCTGTCGCGGCTGCGCGAGCTGGAGCGGAAGGCGGCGGCGCTGCGGCCCAAGCAGCTCGCGGCCGTCTCGCCTGGGATGGCACAGCTCATCGCGGGCATCGGGGCTTGCGAGGCCGCGCACGCCGTCGCCCTAGGAGGCCCCGCAGAGGGTCGCCCTGCCGAAGTCGCCGTGAACGGGGTGGCCGTGAACGGGGACGACCTGGAGAAGCTGCGCAAGGCGCTGGCCGCCGAGCACGCGGCGCTGTTCGCGTACGGGCTGCTGGGGGCGCGGACGTCGGGGGCGCTGCGGGAGCGGATGAGCGCGGCCTACGACGCCCACCGGGCCCGCCGCGACCAGGTGCGCGCGCTCATCACGGCGCGCGGCGGCAAGCCGGTGGAGGCGGAGGCGTCCTACGCGCTGCCGTTCTTCCCGTCGGACGCGAAGCTGGCGGCCCGGCTGGCGGCGCATCTGGAGGGCGGGGTGACGGCCGCCTACCTGGAGCTGGTGGCGGCCGGGGACGCCGGGCTGCGCAGGTTCGCGGCCCTGGCCATGCAGGAGGCCGTGACCCGCTCGTACGCCTTCCGCCCGGCCCAGCCGGCGGCGTTCCCCGGCATGCCGGCGCCGCCCGCGCCCGCCACCCCCGCCGCCCAGGGCGGCAACTGAGCCGTGGGCGCCCTGGCCGGCAGGGCACCCACGGCGAGGGTCAGGCGGTGACGGCGGCGATGACGCGGTCGGCGGCCTCGGCGAGCGGGATCTCCGACTTCTCGCCGGTCACGCGGTCGCGCAGCTCGATGACGCCCTGGGTGAGGCCGCGGCCGACGACCACGATGGTCGGGACGCCCAGCAGCTCGGCGTCCTTGAACTTGACGCCGGGCGAGACCTGCGGCCGGTCGTCCACGAGCACCCGCAGGCCGCGCGACTCCAGCTCGCCGGCCAGCTCCAGGGCGGCCTCCACCTGGTTGTCCTTGCCGGTGCCGACGATGTGGACGTCGGCGGGCGCCACCTCGCGCGGCCAGACCAGGCCGAGCTGGTCGTGGGCCTGCTCGGTGATGACGGCCACGGCGCGCGAGACGCCGACGCCGTAGGAGCCCATGGTGATGCGGATGGGCTTGCCGTCGGGGCCGAGGGCGTCGAGGCCGGCGGCGTCGGCGTATTTGCGGCCGAGCTGGAAGATGTGGCCGATCTCGATGCCGCGGTCGATGGACAGCTCGGCGCCGCAGCGGGGGCAGGGGTCGCCGGCGCGGATCTCGGCGGCCTCGATGGTGCCGTCGGGGGTGAAGTCGCGGCCCGCGACGACGTTGGCGGCGTGCCTGCCGGGCTCGTTGGCGCCGGTCACCCAGGAGGTGCCGGTGACGACGCGCGGGTCGACGAGGTAGCGGATGCCGAGCTCGCGCAGGACCTGCGGGCCGATGTAGCCGCGGACGAGGCCGGGGTGCCTGGCGAAGTCGGCGGCCTCGAAGATGGCGGGCTCGCCGGGGGCGAGCGCGGCCTCCAGGCGCTTGAAGTCGACCTCGCGGTCGCCGGGGACGCCGATGATGAGCGTCTCGGTCTTGCCGGAGCCGGGGGTGGTGACCTTGACGACGACGTTCTTCAGGGTGTCGGCGGCGGTGACGCCGAGGCCGTGGTGCTCGTTGACGTACGACACCAGCGTCTCGATGGTCGGGGTGTCGGGCGTGTCCATGACGGTGAGCGGGGGCAGGTCGTCGTAGGGGCGGGCGGCGGGCGCGGGCGTGGTGACCGCCTCGGCGTTGGCCGCGTAGCCGCAGGAGTGGCAGGCCACGAAGGTGTCCTCGCCGGTGGGCGTGGGGGCCAGGAACTCCTCGGAGGCCGAGCCGCCCATGGCGCCCGACTGGGCGAAGACGATCTTGTAGTCGATGCCGAGCCGGTCGAAGATGCGGATGTAGGTCTCGCGGTGCTGCTCGTACGAGTGCTTGAGGCCGTCGTCGTCGAGGTCGAAGGAGTAGGAGTCCTTCATCAGGAACTCCCGGCCGCGCAGGATGCCGGCCCGGGGGCGGGCCTCGTCGCGGTATTTCGTCTGGATCTGGTAGAGGGTGACCGGGTAGTCCTTGTAGGAGGCGTACTCGCCCTTGACCATGTCGGTGAAGAGCTCCTCGTGCGTGGGGCCGAGGAGGTAGTCGGCGCCCTTGCGGTCCTGGAGGCGGAAGAGCGTGTCGCCGTATTCGGTCCAGCGGCCGGTGGCCTCGTAGTACTCGCGGGGCAGCAGGGCGGGGAAGAGCACCTCCTGGGCGCCCATCCGGTTCATCTCCTCGCGGACGATCCTGGTGACGTTCTCCAGCACCAGCTTGCCGAGCGGCAGCCAGGAGTAGATGCCGGGGGCCACGCGGCGGACGTAGCCGGCGCGGACCAGCAGCTTGTGGCTCGGCACTTCCGCGTCTGCCGGGTCGTCCCGCAGGGTGCGAAGAAACAACGACGACATGCGCAGCAACACGGCTACTCCTTGCTCGAACCCGGTGTGAGGACTTACAGGCTATCGAGTCGGAGTGGCCGCTCGCTCGGGCTTAAGCGCGCGGGGGCCTCAGGCGAGGGCCGGGAGCCAGCCCGTGACGAACATCCCCAGCCACACCGTGAACAGCCCGGAGAAGAGCATGGACAGCGCGAGGGCGCGGGCGCGGGAGCGGGCGTTCCTGCGCAGCGCGAGCACCACGGCGACCGCCAGCAGGCCGACCAGCAGGGCCGGGACCGGCCAGAAGGAGCGCTCGGCGTCCATGAGGCCGGGGGTGGCGCGGTCCACGACGTCGGCGATGAGCGCGGCGCCGACGCCGCCCGCGGCCAGGTCGCCCCAGCCGTCGTCCCTGCGGGTGACATAGGCGAGCAGGCCGAGCCCCACGAGCAGGGCGAGGACCCAGTTGAGCCCGGCGGCGCCGCCGCCGAGGTCGGCGAAGGGCAGGTCGGTGCGGAAGGCGCTCGCGCCCATGGCCGCGACCAGGGTCGAGACCGCCGCCAGGAACGTGGTCACCAGCGCCCATCCGAACCCGGTGGCGGTCGCGCCGACGGCGAGCGCCAGGGCGAGGTAGGCGTAGGGCTCGTAGAGCTGGCCGATCCAGCCGGGGCCGCGACCGGCGATGAGCACGCCGACGAGGCCGACGACCAGTCCTCCGAGGAAGGCCGCGACCAGATGGCGTTCGATGCCGCGCTGGCGCCGGTCGTACTCGGCGAAGTCGGCGTACTCGATCGTGGTGTTGTTCATGTCCCTTTCCCTGGTCAACCCCTCCCCCAGAACCTTCTGGAATTGGCCTGTTTCAGATTATGTGAACCTACACAAAAGGCAAAAAACGGTCATTCCTCTACCAAAACAAGCAAGTGCTTGGTTAGCATGGCGGCGTGTCGCTTCCCGAAGAACTCGGTGCCCTCGTCCGCGACCACCTCGCCGCCCGCCCCGGCGCGTCCTGGGAGGAGCTGGCCCGGGACGTGGGGGTGGCCGGGCTGCTCGTCCCCGAGGAGCACGGGGGCGCCGGCTGCGGTCCCGCCGAGCTGGCCGCCGTGGCCGAGGAGATGGGACGCGCGCTCTCGCCCCACCCCTTCCTGCAGACCGCGGTCATGGCGGTGGCCGCCGCGAGCGCCTGCGGGGCCGCCGGCCTGCTGAGGACGATCGCCGGCGGCGGCGTGACCGCGACCGTGGTGCTGCCCGGCGACGCGGAGCTGCGGCTGGCGGGCGGGCGGCTCAGCGGGGTGGCGCCGTACGCGCCGGCGGGCGAGCTGGTGCTGCTCTACGCGGGCGGGCAGCTCGTGGAGGCCGTTCCGACGCGGCGGGAGGCGTACCTGACGATGGACGAGAGCCGGCCGCTGCAGCGGCTGACCTTCGAGGACGTGCCCGTACGGCGGCTCGGTGACGGGACGTCGGCGGAGCGGGTGCGCGACCTCGGGATCGCGGCCCTGGCCGCCGAGCAGGTGGGCGGCGCCCAGCGGTGCCTGGACATGGCGGTGGCGTACGCGAGGACGCGGGTGCAGTTCGGCCGGCCGATCGGGGCCTTCCAGGCGGTGAAGCACAAGCTGGCGGACGTGCTGCTGCTGGTGGAGTCGGCCAGGTCGGCGGCGCGGGCGGCGGCGGGGGACGCGGTGGCGGCGGCGGTGGCGGGGTCGTACTGCACGGAGGCGTATCTGGTGGCGGCGGGCGAGAACATCCAGGTCCACGGAGGGATCGGGATCACCTGGGAGCATCCGGCGCATCGCTACCTCAAGCGCGCCACCTCCGACGCCCAGCTCTTCGGCCCGCCCCAGGCGCACCGCGCCCGCCTCGCGCCGACGGTCCTCGGCGAGCCGTGACCCCGCGGGCGGCCTCAGCCGCCGAGCAGCTCCTCCCAGGGGTGGCGGGTGTTGGTGCGGCGGGTGGTGTCGAGCGCCTCGGCGAGGCGCCAGAAGCCGGGCCTGACGCGGGCGCGGGCGCGTCCCATGGGGTCGATGGCGCGCAGTTCGACGCGGACGCCCATCACGTCCAGCACCGCCGTGGCGGCGCCGCCCGGACCGGCCTCGGTGACGAGCGGCCCGTCGTGGCCGGGGTCGAGGACCCGCTCGGCCAGCAGGCCGGCCACCTCGGAGGCGTAGGGCCCGTCGCGCCACTCGATGTGCCAGGTGTGGTCGCCCCCGCGCCACCAGGTCAGGTCGCGGCACGACTCCATGAAGTCGGTCTCGGCCGCCAGCGCCGCCATGACCCGTCCGAACGCCTCGTAGCGGCGCGCGCTCGTGAGCGAGAGGTCGTCACCGTCGAGGCCGGGATCATCGGCGTCCTTCGGCCGTCTCAGCGCGTGCTTTCGCTTCACGAGCATCCACTCTGATCGCGCCCGCGCCCTTCCCGCAAGTCCTCGCCGCTGATACGCTCTACCAAGCGAGCGCTTGGTTTCCTACTGTGCCGGAGGCGCGATGACGTCCCTACGGATCAGCCTGGGGTACGAGCTGGAGGTCCGCGGCCGCACCCGCGACGTCGAGCAGCAGGCGTTCCACAACGTGGTCGAGCAGGTCGTGCTGGGCGACCGGCTGGGCTTCGACACCGCCTGGTTCGTGGAGCACCACTTCACCAGGGGCTTCTCCCACTCCTCGGCCCCCGACCTGGTCCTCGCCGCCCTCTCCCAGCGGACCGGGCGCATCCACCTGGGGCTCGGGGTGGTGCTGCTGCCGTTCCAGTCGCCCATCCGCACGGCCGAGCGCGTCGCCACCCTGGACGTCCTCAGCGGCGGCCGGGTCGAGTTCGGCACCGGCCGCGGCGCCTCCCCTCTGGAGTACCAGGCGTTCCAGCGGCCGTTCGAGAAGTCCCGGCAGATCTGGGAGGACTCGCTGGAGGCCGTGCTCGCGATCTGGAACGCCGACGGCGAGCCCGTCAGCCGCTCGACCGAGTTCTTCGAGATCCCCGACGTCGCCGTCTACCCGCGCCCGGCCCAGCGGCCGCACCCGCCGGTGTGGGTGGCCTCCACCTCCCTGGACGGCTACCTCGCCGCCGCCAGGCACGGCTACAACCTGCTCGGCATGACCATGCTCAAGGGCATCGACGACGTGGCCGCCGACATCGCGCGCTACCGCGAGTGCCTGGCCGAGAACGGCTTCGACCCGGCCACCCGCCGCGTCGCCCTCATGATCCCCTGGTACGTCGCCCCCACCCGCGACGCCGCGACGGCCACGGCCGCCGACCCCGTCCTGTGGTACATCCGCCGCCAGGTCAACCTGGTCACCCCGCCCGACTACTACGACGCCCGCCACGCCACCCACCGTGTCCTCGGCCAGCTCGCCGCCGGGCTGCCGCCGGAGGAGGCGATGGCCACGCTGCGCGAGCACCTCATGGTCGTGGTGGACGACGTGGAGGGCTCGCGCAAGGCCCTGGCCAGGATCGCCGAGGCCGGGGCGACCGACCTCATCATCCAGGCCCAGGTCGGCGGGCTCGCGCACGAGCGGGTGTGCGAGTCGATGACGCTGTTCATGACCGAGGTGGTGCGCTGATGGGCCGGTGGCTGACGCGGGACGACCTCGGGTCCGCCGCGGGCTCCGCCACCGGGCTGCTGCTGGTGTCCCCCGACGCGGCCAGCGCCTTCCCGCTCGGCCCCGAGGACCGGCGGGCGGCCGCCGAGCTGACCGCGGCGGCCCTGCGCGCGGCCGGGGTGGGCGAACGGGACCGGGTCGCGGTGGCGCTCGCCGAACCGGCCGGCGCGCTGTGGGCCGCCGCCGCGGCCGAGGTCGCGCAGGCCGCCGCCGGCCTCGGGCCGCGCGGGCGCATGCGGCTGCACCACGCGCTGTCAGCGCTGCGGGCCACGACGCTGGTCGCCACCCCGACCGGCGCGATGGACCTCCTGGCCCGCCTGCACCTGGAGTTCCTGCTGGACCCGCTGGATCTGGGGCTCGCCCACATCGTCCTGACCGGCGAGATCGCCTCCAAGCGCACGCTGGGCCACCTCGCGGGCGAGTTCGGCGCCCGCGTCACCGAGGTGTACGCGAGCCCCTTCGGCGGCGCCGCGCTGGCCTGGCGCGCGGCCGAGGAGGATCCGCTGACGCCGCTCGCGGACGGCCTGCTGGGCCTGGCCGCCCTCGCCAAGGACGCCCCGGCCGACCCCGGCGCCCCCTTGGCCGAGCTGGTCGTCACCCCGCGCGGGCACGCCGCGCTCGGCGACGCGACATTGAGGACCGGCCACGTCGTACGGGCCGGCGCCGGCCTGCCCGCCCCCGCCCACACCGTGGGCGACCACGTGCTGGTCAGGGGCGTGTGGCTGGCGCTGCCCCGCCTGGAGAAGGCGCTCGCGAAGATCGACGGCGTGGCCGGCTGGGACCTGGCGATCAGCCGTCCGGGCACGCTGGACTCCGCCGTGCTCACCGTGACGTTCGGCCGTGAGAGCCTGATCGGCAACCCGATGTGGCGCGCGCGGATCCAGGAGGCCGTGCGGGCGCTGACGCCGGTCTCGATCGGCGTGGAGATCGCCCCGGGGGCGGCCGAGGGGCCGCGGCCGGGCACGGTGACCGACCTGCGCGGCCACCATCTGGGCAGGGACCGGGCGCTCGTCACCTAGGGGTGGGCATGGCACCGATGGGCACGGCACGAGTGGGCACGGCACCGATGCCGGACTGGGGGACGCTCCCCCGCATGCTGCGCGACCAGGCCGAACGGCACCCCGGCGGCACGGTCGTGGCCGGGCGCGGCGAGCACGGCACGCTCGCCGGGCTGCGCCGGGCCGCCTCGGCGGTCGCCCGCGGCCTCATCGCGCTCGGCGTCGAGCCGGGCGACCGGGTGGCGTTGTGGGGGGTGAACTCGGCGTACTGGGTGGAGCACGTGCTCGGCGTCTGGGACGCGGGCGCGGTCGCCGTGCCGCTGTCGCCGCGCTTCAAGGGCATCGAGGCCGCCGAGACCGTCACGAGGACCGGCGCGAAGGTCCTGGTCACCGGCGACGGGCCGGCGGGCACGCGGCTCGCCGGGCTGCTGCCGCCGCTGCCCGGCCTGCGGCACACGCTCGTCCCGCCCGCCACGGAGCTGCGGGTGCTCGGGAAGCGGGTGCCCGAACGCGAGGCCGAGGAGCGGGCGCTCGCCGTCCGGCCCGGCGACCTGTGCGAGATCATGTCCACCTCCGGCACCACGGGCACGCCCAAGGGCGTCATGCTGGACCACTCCCAGGTCCTGCGCGGCTACTGGGACTGGTCGGAGATCGTCACCCTCGACGAGCACGACCGCTATCCGGTGATCGCCCCGTTCAGCCACGGGTTCGGGCTGAACGCCGGGCTCGTGGCCTGCGTGCTGCGCCGGGCCACGATGCTGCCGATCCCGGCCTTCAGCCCCGACGCGCTCATGTCGCTGATCTCCCGCGAGCGCGTCACCGTGCTCGCCGGGCCGCCCACGCTCTTCCACCGCGTCCTGGACGAGCTGGACCGCGGCTCCTGGGACGTCTCCTCGCTGCGCGTGGCCATTTGCGGCGCCGCCGCCGTGCCCGCGTCCCTCATCACCCGGCTGGTCGAGCGGGTCGGGCTGGAACGGATGATCAACGCGTACGGGCTGATGGAGGGCACGGTCGTCTCCATGACCCGGGCCGGCGACCCGATCGAGGTCGTCGCGGCGACCACCGGCAGGCCCGTGCCCGGCATCGAGGTCAAGGTCGTGGACGGCGACGGCAAGGAGGTCGCGCCCGGCGAGCGCGGCGAGATCCTGCAGCGCGGCTACGGCGTCATGCGCGGCTACTGGGACGACCCCGGGCGGACCGCCGAGGCCGTGGACGCCGACGGCTGGCTGCACACCGGCGACGTCGGCGTGCTGGACGAACAGGGCAACCTCGCCGTCGTGGACCGCAAGAAGGAGCTCTACATCGTCAACGGCTTCAACGTCTCGCCCGCCGAGGTCGAGTCGCTGCTGCTGCGCGAGGGGTCGGCGGCCCAGGTCGCCGTGGTCGGGGTGCCTGACCCGTCGGCCGGCGAGGCCGGGGTGGCGTTCGTGGTGCCGCGGCCCGGCGCCCGCGTCGTCCCCGAGGAGCTGGTCGCGTGGGCGCGGGCCAACATGTCCGACTACAAGGTCCCGAAGCGGGTGGTCGTCGTGGACGCCCTGCCGGCGAACGTCAACGGCAAGATCGACAAGCGGGCGTTGCGGGAGCGGGCGTCCGGGTAGCCCGGCGAGGAGTTTCTCCGCCCGGGCGATCGTGAGCGGCTACCAGAATGCAGGCCAGTGCTCCGGCCTTCAGGACCCCGTTGGGGATCTCTCATTACGCGCATTTGCTGAGCAATCGGGATAAATGGGTTCTTCGTGTTGGATCAGGTGGAATGCCGTGTTCCCAGGCGTGGATGCGGATCAGGTTGACGGCTGCTGCGGCCAGGCAGTGGCCCAGGTGGGTGCGTTGCAGGCCGTGGTAGCGGCTGCGGCGCAGGCCGGTGCGGGAGGTCAGCTGGTGGATGGTGGCCTCGATGCCGGCGCGCGGCCGATAGCGGTGCCGCCAGGCGGGGGTGTCCTGCTCGTGGCGGCGTTGCTGGAGGGCGGCCCGCTGGCGGGGGTGGCGCAGGGTCAGCGTCCGTCCCCACTGCGGGTTGTCGGCCGTGGTGCAACGCTGCCGCAGCGGGCAGGCGCGGCAGCCGGCGGCGGCGAAACGTACCTGGATAACGGGGACGCCCCTGGCCGAGTGGGCCGGGACCCAGGAGATGCTGGTTTGCCCGCCGGGGCAGACGGCGGTGCGCGCCTGGTCGTCGATGCGGAAGTCCTCGTGGGTGAAGCGGCCGTCAGCCGCGGCCGCGGTGATGGGGCGGGCCGGGCCGATGAGGACGACGCCGCGGGTGCCGGCGGCCTCGACCAGGTTCGCCGCGGTGACGTAGCCGCTGTCGAGCAGGTGCTCGGCGGGCAGCAGACCGCGTCGCTCAAGACGCTGGTGGATGCCCGGCAGCGCGGCGCTGTCATCACCGTCGGCGGCGGTGCCGGTGGCCACGTCCGTGATCAGGCGGGGCGCGTCCGCCTCGCAGGTCTCGGTCACGTGCAGGGTGTAGCCGACCCAGCCCTGCCCGCGCTTGACCCCGTAGCGGGCCTGCGGGTCGTGCGGGCTGGCCATGCGCTGGGCCCCGGGCGGCAACTGTGCGCCTTCGCGGGCCTGCACGCCGTGCTCGTCGCGCAGGTACTGCTCATCCCAGCAGCGGCGCAGCGCCGCCAGGGCGGGGATCAGAGGCAGCCATGCCGGCGCCTTCGCATCCTCGATCTTCTCCAGCAGGAAGAAGCCGTCTTCGCCCACCTGCCGCAGCCATTGCTCGCGATCGGCACCAGGCAGGTCCCCGTGCCAGGAGTCGATCCGCTCCCCATAGCGGCGCAGCCACCGCTCCTCCTGCCCTGCCAGCACCTCCTCAAGCCAGGACGGGTACGCAGCGGCCAGGGCCTCCAGCGCCGTGCGCAGCACCTCGCCGACGAACTCCATCCGGGCTCGCACCGCCTCGGCCGCCTGCCTGTCGGAGAGGTTGTCGGCGTACTGCAACACCGACACCGCCGCCAGCGCGCCCGGCGAGATGGCCGGGCGCCCATCGGCTGGAAACGCCTCGGCGAACAACTCGCCCAGCGCATCACGCAGCCACACCGCCAGGGTGCCCTTGGGGAAGGCCGCCGCGACCACCCGGGCCGTCAGCTCGGGCACCTGTCGCCCACGTCGCTTCTCCAGCATCGATCTCGTCTCCCTCGCCCACGCGCCGCCTTTCACCATCAGTGTCGATTTGATAGCTCAATGAACACAATGGTCGTAATGAGAGATCCCCAACGGGGTCCTGCCGGGGGTGAAGGCCCACGCGGGAGCGCCCGCCAGGGCGCGAGCGTGCCCTGACCGGATTGTTCGTGCCGCTTCGGCCCGCCATTCGGAGGAGACGATGACGGCGTACGGCCGGCCGTTGCGCTCACCGATCTTCTCTCGCGTTTCTCGTACTCCCATACGAATAGTCACCATCGGCTGGCACACTGTTGGTCGTGCAGCTTCGTTACCAGTACCGCCTCTACCCGACGCCGGGTCAGCAGATCGCGTTGGCGCGGGCGTTCGGGTGCGCGCGGACGGTGTTCAACGACGGGCTGCGCCTGCGGCAGGAAGCCCATAAGGCGGGTCTGCCGTACGTCGCGGACGGTGATCTGTCCGAGCGCATCATCACGCAGGCGAAGAAGACCCCGCAGCGCGCCTGGCTGGGTGAGGTCTCAGCCGTTGTGCTCCAGCAGGCGCTCGCCGACCTGAACACCGCCTACCGCAACTTCTTCGCCTCGCTCACGGGGAAGCGGAAGGGCCCGAAGATCGAACAGCCCCGGTTCAAGTCCCGTAAGGACCGGCGGCAGTCGATCCGCTTCACCAGGAACGCCCGGTTCGCGGTGACAGCGGGTGGCGGGTTGCGCCTGCCGAAGATCGGCGACGTGCCTGTGCGGTGGTCGCGTGACCTGCCGTCGGACCCGTCCAGTGTGACGGTCGTCAAGGATGCGGCCGGGCGGTACTTCGCGTCGTTCGTCGTGGAGACGAGCGACGAGCCGCTGCCCGAGTCGGCGTCCGAGGTCGGGATCGACCTGGGTCTGACACATTTCGCGGTGCTCTCGGACGGCCGGAAGATCGGCAATCCGCGTTTCCTGCGCCGCGCGGAACGCCGGCTGAAAAAGGCCCAGCGGGCGCTCAGCCGGAAGACGAAGGGGTCGAACAACCGCAGGAAAGCCGTCGTGAAGGTCGCCAGGGCGCATGCCCGGGTGGCCGATGCGCGGCGGGACTTCACGCACAAGCTCTCCACACAGATCGTCCATGAGAACCAAACGGTGGTGGTGGAGGACCTGTCGGTGAAGGGCCTGGCACGGACGCGGCTGGCGAAGTCCGTGCACGACGCGGGCTGGTCGCTGTTCGCGGCGATGCTCGCCTACAAGGCGGCCCGCCACGGCCGGACCTTAGTGAAGGCCGGCCGCTGGTTTCCCTCGTCGAAACTGTGCTCGGCGTGCGGGGCCGTGGCCGAGTCCATGCCGCTCTCCGTCCGATCATGGACCTGCCCCTGCGGCGCGGCCCACGACCGGGACGTCAACGCAGCGATCAACATCCTCGCGGCCGGACGGGCCGAGAGACCAAACGCCTGTGGAGCGCAGGTAAGACCGGGATCCACCTCGGCACAGCGCAGCGAAGCAGGAAGCCTCAGAGGTGCCGCGTGAACGTGCGGCGCGGGCTGGATCTCCGGCCTTCAGACCGGGGAGCGCGTCAAGTTGGCAGGAGCACGGATCAAGCTGTTTTCGCCGGCGACGGGTTCACCCGCGCGGGCGATCGGGGATACAACGATCACACCGGCCGGTTACCACTAGTGGGGCCTGGTGAGGCGCCTGCCCCGGGCGGCCGGCTCTGAGGAGGCAGCGTGGCGTTGCGTGTGGCGGTCATCGGATCGGGACCCGCCGGCATCTACACGGCCGAGGCGCTGGTCAAGCAGTCGGCCGGAGCGGTGCGGGTCGACGTGCTCGAACGCCTGCCCACCCCGTACGGGCTGGTGAGATACGGGGTCGCACCCGACCACACCTCGATCAAGTCGATCGCCAACTACCTGAAGCGGGTGCTGGAGCTGCCCCAGGTGCGCTTCCTCGGCGGCGTCACGCTGGGCGAGCACCTGTCGGTCGCCGACCTGCTGCGGCACTACGACGCCGTCGTCTACTGCACGGGCGCGATGGTCGACCGGCGGCTCGGCATCCCCGGCGAGGACCTGCCGGGCAGCGTGGCCGCCACCGACTTCGTCAACTGGTACTGCGGCCATCCCGACGTGGACCCCTCGCGCTTCACGCTCGACAGCCCCGAGGTCGCGGTGATCGGCGTCGGGAACGTCGCCGTCGACGTCGTCCGCGTCCTCGCCAGGACCGCCGACGAGCTGAGCCGCACCGACGTGCCCCACGACGTGCTCCAGCGGCTGTCCGAGAGCCAGGTCAAGGCCATCCACATGATCGGCCGGCGTGGGCCCGAGCACGCCAAGTTCACCCTCAAGGAGCTGCGCGAGCTGGGCGAGCTGGACAACGCCGACGTCGTGGTGCGGCCCGAGGAGGCCCGGGTGCTCGGCTCCGGCTTCTCCCGTCAGGTGCAGGGCAACGTGGACGTCATCCAGGCGTGGGCGGCCCGCGAGCCCGTCGGCCGGGCCCGCCGCCTCGACGTGCGCTTCTGGATGCGGCCGGTGGAGATCCTCGGCGCCGAACGGGTCGAGGGGCTGCGCCTGGAGCGCACCCGGCTGTCGCCCGAAGGGCGCGTCGTGGGCACGGGCGAGTTCGAGACGCTGCCGGTCGGCATGGTGCTGCGGTCGGTGGGCTACCAGAGCGTGCCCCTGCCGGGGGTGCCGTTCTCCGAGGAGACCATGACCGTGCCCAACCAGGCGGGACGGGTGCGCGAGCGCGAATACGTCGCCGGCTGGCTCAAACGCGGCCCCACCGGCGTCATCGGCACCAACAAGTCCGACGCCGCCGAGACCGTGCGCACCCTGCTGGCCGACCTGGAGGGACGCGAGGGCGTGCCCGCGACGGCCACGATCGACGCGCTGCTGGCCGAGCGGGGCGTGCGGCCGGTCACCTACGACGAGTGGCAGGCGATCGAGGCGGCCGAGACCGAGCTGGCCAAGTCGCTCGGGCGCGGCGACCGGGTCAAGCTGGTGGGGCTGGAGGCCATGCTCCGTGCCTGCCGTCCCTGACCTGCCTCCGGTCCCGCCGGTCCCGCCGGGGTTCGCCGCCGCCTACCGCGCCCAGCGGGCCCGCTTCCCCGGCCTCTCCGGCCGGCAGCCGGTCCACACCGTGTACGTGCCCGCCGACCGGTTCACCGCCGGCACCGTCGCGGCGTGGCGGGACGAGGCACTCGGCCTGGTCCATGCCCATCTGGCGGGGCCCGGGGAGCTGGCCGACGTCTTCGGCGTCCCGGACGGGACGGCCGCCGCCGTGCACGCCAGGCTGCTGGCCAAGCTCGGCCGCGAGCCGATCGAGGACCTGCGGATCGACTTCGAGGACGGCTACGGCGCCCCGCCTGACGCGGTCGAGGACGCGCACGTCGAGCAGGCGGCCGAGGCCGTGGCCGCGCTGCACGCCGCCGGGGCGCTGCCGCGCCGCTGGGGGCCGCGGGTGAAGTCGTTCGCCGACGGCGACCCCGAGCGCTCGATCAGGACGCTCGCCGGGATCGTACACGGGGTGGCGGAGCGGGCCGGCGGGCTTCCTCCCGGGTTCACGGTGACGTTCCCCAAGGTGCTCATGGAGGACTACCTGCGGCAGTTCGCGGACGTGCTGGCCCAGCTGGAGGACGGGCTCGGGGCGCGGCTGCGGTTCGAGATGCAGGTGGAGGCGCCGCAGACGCTGCCGTTCCTGCGGGCCGAGCTGGCCGAGGCGCTGGACGGGCGGCTCGCGGCGGCGCACTTCGGGGTGTTCGACTACACGGCCGCGCTGGGGCTGCCGCCGCACGAGCAGCGGCTCGACCATCCGGCCTGCGACCACGCCCGGCACGTCATGCAGACGGCGTTCGCGGGCACGGGGGTGGAGCTCTCCGACGGCTCGCTCGCCGCCTCGCCCGCCTCCGGGCGGGCCGGGGACGTGCACGCGCTGTGGCGGCGGCACGCCGAGCTCGTCCGGCACTCGCTGCGGCACGGCTTCTACCAGGGCTGGGACATGCATCCGTCGCACCTGGTCAGCCGCTTCGCCGCCGTCTACGCCTTCCACCTGGCCGACTACGACGCCCACCGGGAGCGGGTGCGGGCGTGGGAGGAGCGGCGGGAGGCCGGGGGCGGGGTCATGGACGAGCCCGCCACCATCCGCACCCTCGCCGCGGCGCTCCGCCGAGCCGACGCCGCCCTTCCCTGACGGCGACATGGCCCGCGCCTCCCGCCGCGCCGCCCGGCTCCGTCACGGCGGTACGGCGGGCGCTCCGGGCCTCCCCTCACGGAGGGGTGGCCGGGGGGCGGGTGCGGGCTGATCGGGCGGCAGGCGGCGGACCAGGGCCGCACAGCGGTCATCGGCAGGCGGTCCGGCGAGGCGGTGTCCGGCCGGCGTCCGCCAGAGGGGTTCAGTCGCGTTCGACCAAGGTGCGCCAGCGGCGGACCAGGCGCCACTCCACGGGGTCGGACCAGCTCTCCCGGGCCGCCGAGCCGATGTGGAAGGCGCGGATGCCCTGGTCGAGGAGCACAGGTACGTGGGCGGGGCGCAGGCCGCCGCCGGCGAGGATGATCGAGCCGTCGCCCGCCTCGGCACGGGCCCGCAGCACCGGCAGGCCGTCGCCGACCCCGCCGGGGGCGCCCGAGGTGAGCACGGTCGCCAGGTTGGGCAGCAGCCGCACCGCGCGCCAGGCCGCCTGGACGTCGGCCGCGTGGTCCACGGCGCGGTGGAACGTCCACGGGAGGGGGGAGACGGCGTGGATCAAAGCCTCGGTGGCGGCCAGGTCGACCACGCCCGCGCCGTCGAGGAAGCCGAACACGAACCCGGCGGCCCCGGCCTGCGCCAGCGCCTTGGCGTCGCGGGCCAGCCGGTCGAGCGTCTCCGGGGCGGCGGTGAACGTGGCGTCGCAGCGGAGCATCACCATCTGCGGGAGGGGGCACTCGGCCGCGATCGCGGCGACCGTCTCCGGTGAGGGGGTCAGCCCGTCGGCCGCCATGTCGGCGACGACCTCCAGCCGGTCGGCTCCGCCCTGTTCGGCGGCCACGGCGTCGCGCACGTCGAGCGCGATCACCTCGAGCAGGGATCCGGTCATGGTGCAGAGGTTATATGGCGCTCTGTACCGTTGCGCCCCGAACGACCCTCCCACCTGCGACGAACCGCGGGAGCGGCCCGGCCTCCGGAGGCGGGAGGCCGGGCGGTCCCGCGGTCAGGCGGCGGTGATCAGCTCGGCGAGGGTCAGGTCGCGGAAGGGCAGGGCGACGAGGTCCTCGGACCGGCGCTGGAAGAGGGCGCCGCTGGCGCGGTGCGGCAGGTCCACCGTACGGACGTGCTGGAAGCCACGGCTGCGGTAGTAGTGCTGCAGGCGCGGGTTCGCCTTGGCGCAGTCGAGCCGCACGTACGGCAGCCCGGAGGCGAACGCGCTGGCCCCGGCCCAGTCCAGGAGGGCGTCACCGAGGCCGCTGCCGGACCACGGCCGGGCCACGGCGAGCTTGTGGACGTACAGCGCCGCCCCGGGTTCGTCGGCGGGTGTCCAGAACTCCGGGTCGGCGTGGCCGTCCAGGGCTATGGTGGCCACAGGAGGCGCCGCCATGTCCGGGTCGAGATAGCGCAGTTCGTCGTCGAGCAGGTAGAGCACGCGCTCCTCGATCAGCGGCATGATCCGCTCAGGCCCGAAGCCCTGGCGGGGCCACTGGCGCACCCCCTGCCGGTAGAGCCACTCCGAGGTGTCGGCGAACAACGTCAGGACGCCGGGAAGGTCGCCGGGCTCGGCGCGGCGAAGGGCGAGGGGGTGAAGCAGCGTGGTGGTGTGCATAGTGAAACTCCCGTTGCATTGGGCGTTCACGCGCGCGCGCACAGTGATGACGCGACATCGCGTAAGGGTGATTTGATGCCTTAATCCGATATATCCGATATATGGGATTTAAGGCGATTTAGGGGAGTATGCACGACTCCCCCAGGCCAGCGAGGCGGCTAATTCTCGCTGCACCCGGCCGGCGGGATCACCCCTTCTTACGAGCTCTCTTAGCGGCCATCGAGCTCGTACCTGATCAGATGTTTGTCGGCTGGCAACACCGACACGGCGACACGCACAGGCATGTCGGCCCCGTCGTACCCAACTCGGACGTAGACCATTACTGGTGTGCCGAGTTCAAGCTGAAGGCGTTCCGCCTCCTCCTGGTTGGGCATGCGCGCCCAGATGTCGTCGACGACGCGCACCTGGGCATGCCCCAGTTCCTCCAGGACCCGGTTCGCCCCTCTGGCGATGTCGCCGGGCCTGGCGATCTCGGAGTCGGCCACGAGATCACGCGGGAAGTAGGAGTCGTTGGTGTTGTACGGCTGCCCGTCCACGAACCTCAGACGGCGTCTCACCACGGCCAACTCCCCGTCGGCCAACTCCAGCCTGCTGGCGATCTCCTCGACGGGAGACACGGTCAGCACCTCGATGTACTGGCTCGGCTCGCGGCCCTCCTGCGCCACGGCGTAGGCGAATGCCTCGCGCAGTTCACCGCGCGACTGCGGCTCCAGTTCGCGCTGGGGATAGATGAGCAGCGGCCGCCGGTCCCTGACCACGGTTCCGCGTCGCGGCGTGCGCGTGACGAGCCCCTCGTTGACGAGCTCTCCGAGGGCCAGTCTGACGGTGTTCCTGCTCACCCCATGGTCTTCCATGAGTTGTGCCTCGGTCGGAAGCTGTGCCCCGGGGCCGAGGACACCCGAGTAGATGGCTCGACGCAATTCCGCAGCCACCTGCTGATACAGCACCGACCTTGCCACTTTCACCCCTTTTGTTCCAACAATTTAGACGATCTGGTTCTAGCAGGCCACAACCCCTTGACCGAACCCCCTCGATCGGCCCATCATCCATTCGTTGGTACAAATCCATCTAAAGGCCGGTGAGGGGGTGAAGGCCAATGCCGCCGGTCAGCACGGGTGAGTCGTACCTGCCCTGGCAAGACCCCGGTGAAGCAACACGTTTACTGCGTTACGCGTTGCCCCGCCAGGGTTTCACCCACACCTACCAGAGCAACCGGCATGGCGCGTCCGTGCAATCGGCGTCCACTGAGCTGACCGCGAAGTGCCAGGACGGATCCTTAGTCGCAGTTGAGGAGGGTGGCGCCCCCGTCAAGCACTTCATCGATGACCCGGTCGGTGCAGCTCGACGCATCGCCGCACGTTGCCGGCAGCAGGAGCCCTCACACTCCCCCATCGACTCCGTGAGTGAATCCGCGGTCTAGGACTCCATCCCTCGCCGGAGTCCTGGCGCCGCCGCTCACGGGGCAGGAAGCGCGTCCTGGCGGGTCCCCCACGCCCGCCAGGGCGCGCTTTCCTCCGAGGGGGACCGCATGTGGATCTCTTCCTTCCGACAGAATGCCCTCTCCCGCTGGACCACCGCCCCGCCCGGCGGCGGCCGGGCCCGCGGGCGCAGCCGTACGGCAGCCGCGAGCGCGGCCGGTGGCCGTCCCGCCACCGTCGCCGCCGAGCCGGTTCCGCTCATCCGCGCCGCCCCGTCCGGATCGTCCGCGTTGACGTCTACCGCCTCATCATCGACCTTCCCCGGCGGAGCGTGGGGCGGCTTCGGCGTTGTGGGACTGGTGGGATTGGTGGGTACGAATCCAAACCGAACGGGTCGGTTATCGGGCCGGTTCCCAGTCCACGAGCGTCAGGTCCTCGCCGACGTCCCTGAAGACCGCCCGCACCCGTTCGCCGCCCCGGGGCTCCCGATCGCCCCGCCAGTTCCCGTGCACCAGGCAGCCGGGCACCGCCGCGAGGCGCACCATGACGACCACGTACGGCGCGGCGAGCCCGGGCACGAACGGCTGGTGGCTGACGATCCAGCTCTCGACCCGCCCCTCGGGCGGCACCGCCCGCCACCGCCACTCCTCGCTCCGGCAGGCGGGGCAGAACGCCCGCGCGGGGAAGCGGTCCGCGCCGCAGCCGGCGCACCGCTGCACCGCGAACTCGCGCCGGGCCACCCGCTCCCACCACTCCCGCGAGTCCCGGTCCGGCTCCGGCCGGTGAACGGTCATCACGCCCTCCGCAGGATCAGCGCCGACGTGGCCGGCAGGATGTATCCCGGTTGCGCCGTGGACAGGGCCACCTCCGCGCCCGGCACCTGCCGGTCCCCCGCCTCCCCCCGGAGCTGGGACACCGCCTCGGCGATGTGGTTGACGCCATGCACGTAGCCCTCGGACAGGAAGCCGCCGTGCGTGTTGACCGGCAGGGGGCCGTCGAGCGCGGTGGCCCCGGAGGCCACGTACGGGCCGCCCTCCCCCTTGGGGCAGAACCCGTAGTCCTCGAGCTGGACGATCACCGAGTACGTGAAGCAGTCGTAGATCTCGGCCACGTCCACGTCGCCGGGGCCGAGGCCGGCCTGGGCGTACAGGCGCGGGGCCAGCGCGGCGGCGGAGGTGACCGTGGGGTCGCCCCCCGACAGGTGGGACTGGCCGCCGCCCCAGGCCGCCGCGGAGATCAGCACCGGCGGGCGACGCAGGTCGCGGGCCCGTCCGGCGGTGGTGACCACCACGGCGCAGGCGCCGTCGGTCTCCAGGCAGCAGTCCAGCAGCCGGAACGGCTCGGCGATCCACCGGCTGGCCAGGTAGTCGTCCAGCGTGATGGGCGTGCGCATGAGGGCGCGGGGATTCTTGGCGGCGTTGGCGCGCTGGGTGACGGCGAGCGTGCCGAAGTGCTCGGCGGTGGTGCCGTACCTGAGCATGTGGGCGCGGGCGTACATGGCGTACTGCTGGGGCGGGGCGACGTAGCCGTACGGGGCCTGGTACTGCACCTCGGGGCTGACCGGCAGGCCGCGCCCGGTGCCGCCCATGCGGAACTCGGAGCGGGCGTTGATCGCCCGGTAGCAGACGACGGTCTCGGCCATCCCGGCCGCGACCGCCAGCGCGGCCTGGCCGACGACGGCGTGGGAGACGCTGCCCCCGCCGAACTGGTCGAGGTGCCAGGACAGGTCGGCCAGGCCGAGGGCGGGGCCGACCAGGGTGGGCGGGGCCGAGTCGCCGACCCGGTGGGTGGCGAGGCCGTCCACGTCGTCGGCGGTGAGCCCGGCGTCGGCCAGGGCGGCCAGCACCGCACGGCAGGCCAGGGTCAGCGTGCTGGCCCCGGAGTTCTTGGTGAAGGGGGTGTATCCGACGCCGGCGATCGCCGTCGCGTTCCGGAATTCAAGCAAGCGCTTGGCCACAAGCAGCACGGTAGGCCGGACATTTCACGCATGTCAACGCGGGCTCCCGCGGGTCCGGCCGGGCAACTTGACACCTTTTCCGGCTTCCCTCTACCGTCCAAGCAAGCGCTTGGTATGATAGGCGCAGCCGGTGGACTAGGAGGCGGACCCCCCATGAGCACACACGCTGCCCGGCTCGTCGCGCCGGAGAGCTGTCGTGGCCTTCCGACGCCACCTCAGCGCAGGATTCGCAACGGAGCCACCATGCCGACGGGCCCAACCCCCCAGAGCGCGAACGGCCACCTCGACAGCCGCCGCTTCCGGCAGGTCCTCGGCCGCTTCGCCACCGGCGTGGTGGCGATCACCGCGCTCGACCCCGGCGACGGACGGCCCTGCGGCCTGGCCGCCAACTCCTTCACCTCGGTCTCGCTCGACCCGCCGCTCGTCGCCTTCTGCGTGGCCCACACCAGCACGAGCTGGCCCCGGGTGCGCGACGCGAACGTCCTCACCGTGAACGTCCTCGCCGAGCACCAGCAGGAGGTGTGCGCGCGGATGGCGTCGAGGGGCGGCGACAAGTTCGCCGGCCTGGAATGGACCGGCTCGCCCGGCGGCAACCCCGTGCTGGAGGGCGCCCTCGCCTGGCTCGACTGCGCGGTCGAGGCCGAGCACCCGGCCGGCGACCACACCATCGTGGTGGCCCGGGTGCTGCAGCTCGACACGCACGCCGACGGCGGCCCGCTGGTGTTCTTCCAGGGCGGCTTCGGCGGGTTCCGTTGATCCCTGGGGAGACCCCGGGCTTCCGCGAGCGGGCGCGGGCCTGGCTGGAGGAGGCGCTGGGCGGCGCGTTCGCCGCCGCCCGCGGCCTCGGCGGCCCCGGCCGCGAGCACGAGGGGCACGACCTGCGCCTGGCGTGGGAGCGGCACCTCGGCGCGCACGGCTGGACCTGCCTCGGCTGGCCCGAGCGGTACGGCGGCCGCGCCGCCCGCCTCGCCGACCAGATGGCCTTCCACGAGGAGTACGCCCGGGCCGACGCCCCGGCCCGGGTCGGCCACATCGGCGAGACCCTGGTCGGCCCCACCGTCCTGGAGTTCGGCGACGAGGAGCAGAAGAAGCGCTTCCTGCCGCCGATCCGCCGGGGCGAGGAGCTGTGGTGCCAGGGCTACTCCGAGCCGGACGCCGGCTCCGACCTCGCCGCCGTCCGGACCAGCGCCCGGCTGGAGGGCGGCGAGTGGGTGATCACCGGGCAGAAGGTGTGGACGTCGCTCGCGCACGTCGCCGACTGGTGCTTCGTCCTCTGCCGCACCGAGCCGGGGTCGCGGCGGCACCACGGGCTGTCGTACCTGCTGGTCCCGATGCGCCGGCCGGGCGTCACCGTACGGCCGATCAGGCAGCTCACCGGGACGTCCGAGTTCAACGAGGTGTTCTTCGACGGCGCGCGCACCGCGGCGGGGAACGTGCTCGGCGCGCCCGGCGACGGCTGGCGGGTCGCGATGGCCACCCTCCGCCACGAGCGCGGCGCGTCCACGCTCGGCCAGCAGCTCGGCTTCCGGCGCGAGCTGGCCAAGGTCGTCGAGACCGCCCGGCGGACCGGCGCCGCCGATGATCCTGTCCTGCGCGACCGCCTGGTCCGGGCCTGGCTGGAGCTGGAGGTCATGCGGCTCAACGCGCTGCGCATGCTGGGGCCGGACCCCGGGCCCGAGGCGTCGATCGCCAAGCTCTACTGGTCGGAGTGGCACCGGCGGCTCGGCGAGCTGGCGCAGGCCGTCCAGGGCAGAGCCGGACTAGTGAGGGCCGGGCTGGTGGGCGAGCTGAACGAGCTCCAGCGGCTCTACCTGTTCAGCCGGGCCGACACGATCTACGCCGGCTCCAGCGAGATCCAGCGCACCATCATCGCCGAACGCGCCCTGGGGCTCCCCCGCTGACCGGCGCGCGCCGATTGGAGAGAGCCGATGCTCCCGCCGCCCCCGAAGGCACACGGACTGCTCGACGGCAAGGTGACGCTGGTGACGGCCGCCGCGGGCGCCGGCATCGGCTGGGCGACCGCGCGCCGCTGCGCAGAGGAGGGCGCCGTCGTCGTCCTCTCCGACCGGCACGAACGCCGCCTCGCCGCCGCCGCCGAGGCGCTGAGCGAGGTCACCGGCGTCAGGCCGCTCGCCGTGCCGTGCGACGTGACGTCGGAGCCGCAGGTGCTGGCGCTGTTCGACGCGGTGGCCGAGGCGCACGGCCGGCTCGACGTGGTGGTCAACAACGCCGGGCTCGGCGGCACCGCCGAGCTGGCGGGGATGACCGACGAGCAGTGGCACGCGGTCCTCGACGTCACGCTCACCGGCACCATGCGCTGCACCAGGGCCGCGCTGCGGCAGATGTACGGCCAGGGCTCCGGCGTCATCGTCAACAACGCCTCCGTCGTCGGCTGGCGGGCCCAGCGCGGGCAGGCGCACTACGCCGCGGCCAAGGCCGGGGTGATGGCGCTCACCAGGTGCGTCGCGCTGGAGGCGGCCGAGCACGGGGTGCGGGTCAACGCCGTGGCGCCGTCGCTGGCGGTGCACCCGTTCCTGGCCAAGGTGACGGGCGAGGAACTGCTGGCCGAGCTGGCGGCCAGGGAGGCGTTCGGGCGGTCGGCGGAGCCGTGGGAGGTGGCCAACGTGATCGTCTTCCTGGCCAGCGACTACTCCTCGTACATGACGGGCGAGGTCGTGTCGGTGTCGTCGCAGCATCCCTGAGCCCGGGGTGGCCGGGAAGGGCTCGCGGGGTTACCGTCCGTGGCATGGGCACACGCACCACCTTCCTCCTCGACGTCCTCATGACCGAGTTCGGCGACTCGATCGCCCGCGATCCGGCCGCGTTCCGCCGCAAGTTCCGCAAGATGGCGGCCTCGCCGTTCGCCTTCTACCGGGGCAGCGCGTGCCTGTTCTACGCGGACCTGGCCGGGCCGTACGCCGACGACGCCTACCTCGACGAGCCGACCGGCCGCGTCTGGATCCACGGCGACCTGCACGCCGAGAACTTCGGCACGTACATGAACGCCTCCGGCGAGCTGGTGTTCAACGTCAACGACTTCGACGAGGCGTACGTGGGTCCGTACGTCTGGGACCTCAAGCGCTTCGCGGCCAGCGTGGCGCTGCTCGGCTACGCCAAGGCGCTGTCGGACGAGGCGATCGGCGGGCTGGTGGCCGACTTCGCGGGGGCGTACCTGGAGGAGCTGACCGCGATCGCGGCGGGCGGCGACGACGCGATCGGCTCGCTCACGCTCGGCACCACGACGGGCGTGCTGCACCGGGTGCTCCAGACCGCCCGGCTCAGCACGCGGGTGGCGCTGCTGGACGTGGAGACCGTGATCGACGACTACGACCGCCGCTTCGCGCTCGTGGACGGGCGCGAGCCGGTGGACGGGGCCACGCGGGAGGCGGTGCTGGCCGCGTTCGCCGGTTACCTGACGACGCTGCCGGGCGACGGCGGGCCGGCCGGGCGGGCGGTCGAGCACGTGGTCAAGGACGTGGCGCTGCGCAAGGGCGTGGGCATCGGGTCGGCGGGGCTGCCGTCGTACAACCTGCTGCTGGAGGGGCGCTCGCAGGCCCTGGAGAACGACGTCATCCTCTACATGAAGCAGGCGGCGGCGCCGGCGGTGGCCCGGCACGTCACCGACGAGAAGGTGGCCTCGTACTTCCTGCACCAGGGGCACCGCACGGCCGAGTCACAGCGGGCGCTGCAGGCGTACGCCGATCCGTGGCTGGGCTACACCACGCTGGACGGGGTCGGGCAGCTCGTCGCCGAGGTCTCGCCGTACTCGGCGGACCTGGACTGGGACGACGTGAACGAGCCGGGCGAGCTGCGCTCGATCATGCGCGACCTGGGCCGCGCGGTGGCGCGCATGCACTCGGTGGCCGACGACGAGTCCAGCCACGACCTGGTCGACTTCTCGACGGAGGAGGCGATCGTGGCGGTGATCGGCGGGGACCGGCCGGGGTTCACGGCGATGCTCGTGGAGTTCGCCCACCGGTACGGCGCCCAGGCCCGCGGCGACCACCAGCGGTTCGTGGACCTGTTCCGCAACGGCCTCCTGCCCGGGGTGTGAACCGACCGGCCGGTATGGCATGCTCCGGACCATGACTCTGTTCTCGGTGGAAGGCAAGACGGTCGTGGTGACCGGCGGCTCGCGCGGCATCGGCCGGATGATCGCGGCGGGTTTCGTGGCGGCGGGCGCGAACGTCTACATCTCGGCGCGCAAGACGGCCGAGGTCGAGAAGACGGCCGCCGAACTGGGCTGCGCCGCCGTGCCCGCCGACCTGTCCACGGCGGAGGGGCGCGAGAGCCTCGCCTCGGCCGTGGACGGGCCGCTGCACGTGCTGATCAACAACGCGGGGGCGACCTGGGGCGCGCCGCTGGAGGAGTACCCGGAGTCCGCCTTCGACAAGCTCTGGAACATCAACGTCAAGGGCGTGTTCGCGCTGACCCAGCGGTTCCTGCCGCGGCTCCGGCAGGCCGCCGGGCCGGACGACCCGGCCCGGGTGATCAACGTGGGCTCGGTGGACGGCATCCGCGTGCCGGTGCTGCCGACCTACGCCTACTCCTCCACCAAGTCCGCGGTGCACATGCTCACCCGGCATCTCGCCCGGCACCTGGCGAAGGAGCACATCACGGTCAACGCCATCGCGCCGGGGCCGTTCGAGTCGAAGATGATGGCCTTCGCCCTCGACGACCCCGGCACCCGGGAGACCATCGAGGCCGGCGTGCCGCTCGGGCGCATCGGCCGGCCCGACGACATGGCGGGCACGGCGATCTTCCTGGCCTCGCGGGCGGGGGCGTACCTGACGGGGACGGTCATCCCGGTGGACGGCGGGATCACCGCCTGACTACAGCAGCTCGACCAGGGCCTTGGCGAACGCCTGCGGAGCGCCGGGGTCGTGGCGCAGGAACAGGTAGGGCTCGGTCAGCTCCAGCTCGATGACCGCGGGCTCGCCGCCGGGCAGCCGGACCAGGTCCACGCGGGCGTACAGCAGCGGGTCCGACATCGTGGCGAGCACCCGCTCGGCCAGCTCGACCTGGTCGGCGGCGGGCGTGCGCGCCTCGGCCAGCGAGGCGTCGGCGGCGCCGCCCGCCAGCATCGGGTTGCGGCGCACGGCGTGGCTGAGCCGGCGGTTGAAGTAGAGCAGCGAGGTCTCGCCCTCGGTCTCCACCATGTCGAGGTAGGGCTGCACCATCGGCGTGCGCCCGGCGGCCTCCAGCGCCGCGGCCAGGGCGACGGCCTCGCCGCGGTCGCGGGTGCGTACGGTGTCGCGGGCACCCGCCGAGACCGCGGGCTTGACGACGTACTCGGGCCAGTGCGGCAGGTCCTCGGACGACCAGTGCGTGGGCACCGACGGCAGGTCGCGCAGGTAGGTCTTGTCGGTGTTGGCCGCGATCACGGCGGACGGATTGAGCAGCCGGGTGACCGACTCCACGCGGCGGGCCCAGGCCAGGAACTCCGCGCGCCGGGGCACGTAGTCCCACACCGAGCGGACGACGACCGCGTCGTAGGCGCTCCAGTCGACGGCGGGGTCGTCCCAGCGTTCGGCGCGGCCCTCGACGCCGGCCGCGCGCCAGGCCGCGAGGACCAGAGGGAGCTCGTCGTCGGTGTCGTGCCCGTCAAAAGTGGCATACGCGCAGATAGTCACCCAGAGATGCTAATACGGCACGAGCCAGGCCCTTTCCGGCCTGGCTCGTACGCGACGGGGTGAACGCCGGTTACCAGTCGATGACGTCGTCGACGGAGGAGCTGCCGCGGTGGGTCGTCGTCACGGCGTTGCCGTTGACGTTGCTGACGCCGGTCGCGTTGGCGCCGGAGGTGTTGCGGTTGACCACGCTGCCGAAGATGTTGCCGGACTGGGAGGCGTTGGTGTTCCTGCTGGCGTTGCCGGAGTTGGTGTCGGCGTGGGCCGGGGCCGACAGGAGGGCGGCGCCCGCCGCGGCCGCCACGAGGACACCGGTCATGAAGAGCTTCCTCATCGAGTGAAGGTCCTTTCGAGCTCAGTCGAAGATGTAGGTCACGACGATGCCGCCGTGGGCGGCGGTCGAGGCGATGCCGTTGACGTTGTTGACGTTCGTCGAAGCGCCCTGGCCGCGGTTGGCCGCGGCGACGTCGCCGAAGGTGTTGCCGGACTGGGACGACCCGCTGTTGGCGCTGCCGTTGCCGGACCAGGCCCAGCCGTACGGCCAGCCGCCGGGCCAGACGTCGGCGTGGGCGGGGGCAGCCGCGAGGACAGCCGCGGGGACAGCAAGGAACGCGCCGCCGGCGACGGCTGTCACCACTGCCGCCGCGGCGCACACTCTTCGGATCAACTCTGCTCCTTCGCCGTCGGGGAGGCGTTCTCGTGACGACCCTATAACTCACAGTTGCCGATGAGTAGCGAAGAGTAGTCAGAATTTTCTTCGGGGCGGACGGGTCACTGACACAGCGCTGTCAGCGACCCGGGCCTACCGTCGCCTGCCATGACGATCTGCGAACTGCGGCGCTACACCCTGCGTCCCGGGCGGCGCGACGCCCTCATCGAGTTGTTCGAGCGGGAGTTCGTCGAGTCGCAGGAGGCCGCCGGCATGCGGGTGACCGGCACCTTCCGCGACCCGGACGCGCCCGACACCTTCACCTGGCTGCGCGGCTTCCCCGGCATGCCGGCCAGGAAGGCGGCGCTGGAGAGCTTCTACTCGGGGCCGGTGTGGCTCGCCCACCGGGACGAGGCCAACGCCACGATGCTCGACTCCGACGACGTCCTGCTGCTGCGGAAGCTCACCGGGCCCGTCCTGAGGCCACGGCCGCCGGTGGGGTCCCGGGCGCTGCCGGCGGCGACGTACGTCGCCACGATCTACCCCGTGGACGGCGACCTCGCCGGGCACTTCGCCGCCGTGGTCGCGCCCGCCCTGGCGGAGGCCGGCGTGCCGCCGGTCGCGTCCTTCGTCACCGAGCGGGCCGAGAACACCTTCCCGCGGCTGCCGGTGCGGAGCGGGGTGAACGTGTTCGTGTGGTTCGCCCGGTCGGAGCAGCCCGAAAACGCGGACCCGGCGGCGGACCCGGCGGCGGACCCGGCGGCGGACCCGGCGGCGGACCTGGCGGCGGACGTGGCGGCGGACGTGGCGGCGGTGGATCTGCCGCTGGTGGGGTCGCGGCTGACGGGGGCGCCGCAACGGCTCCGTCTTCGCCCCACGGCGCGCTCCGCCATGCGCTGACCCCTCCTCCGACGAGATCATCGACACCCTGACCGACCTGCTCCTCCACGGACTCGGCGGCCCCTGAGGAGACCGGTCGCCGCACCGTCAGGCGGCTTCGAGGACGAAGAACAGGAAGCTCAGGAAGCTCAGGCCGGTGCGCTCGCGGAACTGCTCGGGGAACACCTCGCGGGCCTCCGGCACGGCGGGCGGTTCGCTGATGACGCCGATGCGGAAGCCCGCCTCCGTGAAGGCCGCGGTCATCGCGTGCAGCGGCCGGTCCCAGAAGCTCAGCCGGGCGGTCTGCCCGCCCATGTGCCATTCCTCGATCCGGTTGCGGGTCTCGAAGTACCGGGGCTTCTCCCCGGCCGCGTACTGCACGAGGGTGATGGCGAAAGGATGGTCGACCGAGACGAGGAGCCGGCCGCCGGGCCGCAGCACGCGCCGCAGCTCGGCCAGCGCCGGCCCCCAGTCCTCCAGGTAGTGCAGCACCAGGGACGCGATGACGTCGTCGAACGCGCCGTCGGGGAAGGGCAGCGGGCCCGCCAGGTCGGCGACCCGCAGGTCCGCGTCGGGGCCCAGGCGCCGCCGCGCCATCTCCAGCATCCCGGCGCTCGCGTCGACGCCCGTCACGACGGCGCCTCGATCGCGCAGCGCCGAGAACAGGGGGCCCGAGCCGCAGCCGGCGTCGAGGATCCGCCGTCCGGTGACGTCGCCGGCGAGCTCCAGCATCGCGGGGCGTTCGTAGTAGGCGTTCACGAGACTGGTCTCGTTCTCCGCCGTGTACCCCTCGGCGATGCTGTCGTAGGCGGCCTTGACTCGCTTCTCGGGCGTAGCAGACATGCGGGCCATTGTGCTCCATCAGCCGCGGTCAGCCGTTCTCCGCGAGGTGGCGCCAGAGGGGGGTCTCGCCGCCGCCGTCCACCCGTACCTCCGCGCCCGTCACGTAGCCGGGGGCGGCGAGCCACAGGCACGCCTGCGCCACGTCGGCCGGGGTGGCGAGGCGGCCGGCCGGGATCGCCGCCCCGAGGCCCTGGTCGCCGTAGTGGCCGGTGGCGGCGGTCTCGGTCGCGGCCAGGCCCACCACGACCGTGTTGACCCGCACCTCGGGCGCCCACTCGGCGGCGAGGCAGCGGGCGAGGTGGTGCAGCCCGGCCTTGGCGGCGCCGTAGGCGGAGGTGCCGGGCGAGGGACGGACGCCGCTCACGCTCCCGATCATCACCACCGCCCCGCGCGCGGCGGCCAGCAGGGGCCGGGCGTACTGCGCGACCAGGAGCGGAGCCGTCAGGTTGAGCTCGATGACCCGGGCGTGCAGGCGCGGCGAGGTGCCGGCCAGCGGCGCGTACGGCGACCCGCCCGCGTTGTTGACCACCACGTCGAGCCGCCCGAACCCGGCCATCAGCCGCTCGACGTCCTCCGGCACCCGCACGTCGGCCGGGACGAACCGGAACTCGGCCCGCTCGGGCGGATGCCGGGCGCACACGGTGACGTCGGCGCCCGCCCGCGCGAAGGCCCGTGCGACGCCGAGCCCGATGCCCTTGGTGCCGCCGGTCACCAGGACGGACCTGCCCGTGTAGTCGTAAGTGACGGTCACGGGTGCTACCGTACCAAGCAAGCGTTAGGTGCAACCAGGAGGTGGGGCGGCGGGATGGGGATCACGCTGCGGGCCGGGCCGGTCGCCGAGGTCGTCATGGACGTCCCCCCGGTGAACGCGCTGACCGTACGGGCCTGGGACGAGCTGGCCACGACCCTGCGGGCGGCCGGGGACGACCCCGCGACCCGCGTGGTCGTGCTGCGCGCCGAGGGGCGCGGCTTCAACGCCGGAGTGGACATCAAGGAACTGCGGGACGCACCCGGCCACGAGGCGCTGGTCGCCGTCAACCGGGCCTGCTACGCCGCCTTCGCCGCCGTCTACGAGTGCGCGGTCCCCGTGATCGCCGCCGTGCAGGGACACTGCCTGGGCGGCGGCGTCGGCCTGGCCGGCAACGCCGACATCGTGGTGGCCGCCGAGGACGCCTACTTCGGGCTGCCCGAGGTGGACCGGGGCGCGCTCGGCGCGGCCACCCACCTCGCCCGGCTGGTGCCGCAGCACCTCATGCGGGCCATGGTCTACACGTGCAGGAACGTCACGGCGGCCGAGCTGCGCGCGTTCGGCTCGGTGCTGGAGGTCGCGCCGCGCGACAAGCTGCGCGAGGCGGCGCTGGAGGTGGCGGGGCAGATCGCGGCCAAGGACCCGTACGTCGTCCGCCGCGCCAAGGAGTCGCTCAACGGCATCGACCCGGTGGACGTCCGGCGCAGCTACCGCTTCGAGCAGGGCTTCACCTTCGAGCTCAACCTGATGGGCGCGGGCGATCGGCACAGGGAGCGGTTCCGGTGACCCCCATGAACGTGCCCCGGACGAAGGTGATGACCGCCGAGCAGGTCGCGGCCGGCCTGGAGAGCGGCATGACCGTCGGCATCGGCGGCTGGGGGTCGCGGCGCAAGCCGATGGCCCTGGTGGCGGCCGTCCTGCGCTCGCCCGTCCGTGACCTCACCGTCGTCTCGTACGGCGGGCCGGACGTCGGCATGCTGTGCGCGGCCGGGAAGGTGCGCCGGGTGGTGGCGCCGTTCGTCACGCTCGACTCGATCCCCCTGGAGCCGCACTTCCGCCGCGCCCGGCAGGCCGGGGAGATCGAGTTCACCGAGTACGACGAGGGCATGTTCATGTTCGGCCTGCTGGCGGCGGCGCACCGGCTGCCGTTCCTGCCGACGCGGGCGGGTCTCGGCTCGGACGTGCTGCGGGTCAACCCGGAGCTGCGGACGGTGCGCTCGCCGTACGGGGACGGGGAGGAGCTGGTCGCGGTGCCCGCGCTCGCCATGGACGTGGCGCTGGTGCACCTCAACAGGGCCGACCCCCGGGGCAACGCCCAGTATCTCGGCCCCGACCCGTACTTCGACGACCTCTACGCCAAGGCGGCGGCCCGCTGCTACGTCTCCTGCGAGCGCCTGGTCGACACCGCCGACCTGCTGAAGGAGGGGCCTGCACAGTCGCTGCTGATCAGCAGGTCCATGGTGACCGGCGTGGTGGAGGCGCCCGGCGGCGCCGGCTTCACCGCGTGCGAGCCGGACTACGGGCGCGACGAGGAGCGTCAGCGGCGTTACGTGGAGACGGGGCGTGATGACGAGCAGGGCTGACGTGTGCGTGCTGGCCTGCGCCGAGGCGTTCCGCGGCGACGGCGAGATCCTGGCGGCCGGGATCGGCGGGGCGGTCACGGTGCTGGCGGCGCGGCTGGCGCGGCTGACGTTCGAGCCCGGCCTGCTCACCCACGACGGCGTCTGCCTGCTCACCGGCGACGTGCCCGCGCTGGGGCGGCCTCCGGAGGTCGTGGAGGGGTGGCTGCCGTTCCGCGACCACCTGTGGCTGGTGCTGAACGGCCGCAGGCACGTCATGCTCGGCGCGAGCCAGATCGACCGGCACGGCAACACCAACATCTCCTGCGTGGGCGACTGGGCCCGGCCGAAGGCGCAGCTCCTGGGCGTGCGCGGCGCGCCGGGCAACACCCGGTGCGACCCGACGAGCTACTGGATCCCCCGGCACACGCCGCGCGTGTTCGTGCCGCGGGTGGACATGGTGAGCGGGATCGGCACCGACCGGGGCGCGTACGACCTGCGCCGCGTGGTGACGAACCTGGCCGTGCTCGACTTCGCCACCCCGGACGGGTCGATGCGGCTGGCGTCGGTGCATCCGGGGGTGAGCGTGGCCGACGTGGTGGCGGCGACCGGCTTCGAGCTCACGGTGCCCGCCGAGGTGCCGGTGACGAGGGAGCCGACCGCCGCGGAGCTGGACATCCTCGACCGGCTCGACCCCGGACGGGCCCGCGAGCGCGAGGTCCCGGCGTGAGGACCGCGCTGACCTCCCTGGTGGGCTGCCGGCATCCGATCGTGCAGACCGGCATGGGGTACGTCGCGGGCGCCCGGCTCGCGGCGGCCGCCTCCCGGGCCGGCGCGCTCGGCGTGATCGGCGCGGCCACCCTGTCGGTCGAGGAGATGACCGCGGCCATCCGCCGCGTCAAGGAGCGCACGGACCAGCCGTTCGGCGTCAACCTGCGCTCCGACGCCGACGACGCGGCCGAGCGGGTGGAGGTGCTGGTGCGCGAGGGCGTGCGGGTGGCCTCCTTCGCGCAGGCGCCCCGGCGGGACCTGATCGCCCGGCTCAAGGACGCGGGCGTGGTCACGATCCCGTCGGTGGGCGCGCGCCGGCACGCCGAGAAGGTGGCCGCGTGGGGCGTGGACGCCGTGATCGTGCAGGGCGGCGAGGGCGGCGGCCACACAGGACCGCTCGCCACCACCCTGCTGCTGCCCCAGGTGGTGGACGCGGTGGACATCCCGGTGATCGCGGCCGGGGGCTTCTTCGACGGGCGCGGCCTGGTGGCGGCCCTGGCGTACGGGGCCTGCGGCGTCGCCATGGGCACCCGCTTCCTGCTCACCGCGGACTCGCCCGTGCCCGACGAGGTGAAGAAGGTCTATCTGGCCGCCCGCGAGACCGTGGTGACCACCAAGGTGGACGGGGTGCCGCACCGGGTGCTCGCCACGCCGTTCGTGGCCGGGCTCGAACGCCTGCGCCTGGCCCGCGCGGTGCTGAACGCGGCCCGTTTCCGGCGGCTGTCGGGCCTGTCGTGGGCGGCGGTGCTGCGCGAGGGCCGGCGAACGCGCCGGGCCAGGGAGCTGAGCTGGGCGCAGGTGCTGCAGGCGGCCAACACCCCGATGTTGCTGCGCGCGGCCATGGTCGAGGGCAGGGCGGACCTCGGGGTGATGGCGTCGGGGCAGGTCGTGGGGGTGATCGACGACCTGCCGACGTGTCAGGAGCTCGTGGAGCGGGTCATGGCCGAGGCGGCGGAGGCGCTAGGGCGGCTGGGACGTTCTTGAGCGCCTCGCGGCGGCTCAGGCCCGACAGGCCCTTGGCGCGGACGTAGCGGACGACCTCGGCCGGGTTGGTCTTGGCGTATTCGCGTAACGCCCAGCCGATCGCCTTGCGGGCGAAGAAGTCGTTGTCCGACAGGCTGGGCTCGATGCAGGCGTACAGGAGCGCGGTGTCGGTGCGGGACTTGAAGCGGTTCTGGCAGAGGATGGCGGTGCGGCGCTTCCACAGGTCGGCGTCGTGCGCCCACTCCAGCATGAGGGGGCGCATCGAGTCGGGGTAGGCGGCGAGCAGGCCGCCGACGCGGTGGGTCGCCAGCTCGTCCACGAGGTCCCACCAGGCGCCGGTGACGATCATCTCCTCGTACATGGGGATGGTGTAGAGGGTCTGGAAGCGCCGGTAGTAGTGGTGGCCGGACAGGTCGACGGCGGCGTAGCGCTCCTCGCGGTATTCCGCCTCGCGCCACAGCGTGAGGACCGCGCGCCGCCACTCGGGGGCGCTGTCGATGCGGTGCTCGGCGAAGACGCGGCGCAGCGTGGCCCGCCGCGGCACCGCCTGGACGCCGAGGAACGGCATGCGGGACTTCATGTAGGCCCGCATGGTCTCCGCCTTGTCCGGCTCGGCCGCCTCCTGGAGGGCCAGCCGGACCGCTTTGCCCAGGCTCATCCTTGGGGCTGCGTCGTCCGCTCGCCGGTGGCGAGACCGTCGAACAACACCGTGATGTAGTGCTCGGCCAGGCCGTTGGTGTTGAGCCTGCCTCCCGGGCGGAACCAGCGCACCGCGACCCAGATGGTGTCGCGGATCATCCGGTAGGTGAGCTTGGGGTCGACGTCGGCGCGGAACTGCCCGGCGGCCTGGCCGGCCTTGATCTGGGTGACCCAGATCTGCTCGACCTCGTCCTCGGCCTTGACGAGGTAGTTGAAGCGCTCGAACTGGCGCAGGTAGTTCCAGTCGTTCTGCATGACGGTGATGGCGGCCCTGTGGGGCTCCAGGGTGCCGAAGCCGATGCGGACCATGTCCGACAGCACCGTGCGCGGGTCGGCGCTGGTGTCGACGGCGGCGCGGTAGCGGGCGATGAGGTCGTCGAGGAAGGTGGAGAGCACCTCGTCGACGATCGTCTCCTTGGAGTCGAAGTGGTGGTAGAGACTTCCGGAGAGGATGCCCGCCTCGTCGGCGATCTCGCGTACGGTCGTGGCCTGGAAGCCCTTGCGCGCGAAGAGCTCCGCGGCGAGCTTGACGAGGTGGTCGCGGCGCTCGGAGGCCGAGCCTGATGCGGCCCGCTGGCGCTTCGCCGGTGTGGTGGTGCTGCCGGAGTTCTTTCGCGTGGTCACGTCACCATTATGAGCCCTCGCACAATCGCTTGTTCACAGTACGAGCCCAGCTCATCCGGCATTCCGCGCTTTACCAAGCGCTTGTTAGGATGCCGGGATGAGAGAGGCGTACATCGTCGGCGCCGTCCGCAGCCCCGTCGGGCGCAGGAACGGCGGCCTGGCCCGCACCCATCCCGCCGACCTCGGCGCCCACGTGCTCAAGGAGCTGATGAGCGGCGTGGACGCCGATCCCTCGGCCGTCGAGGACGTCATCTTCGGCTGCGTGGACACCGTCGGCCCGCAGGCGGGGGACGTGGCCCGTACCTGCTGGCTGGCCGCCGGACTGCCCGAGGAGGTGCCCGGGGTCACGGTGGACCGCCAGTGCGGCTCGGCCCAGCAGGCGCTGCACTTCGCCGCCCAGGCCGTGCTGTCGGGCACGAGCGACCTGGTCGTGGCGGGCGGCGTGCAGAACATGAGCATGATCCCGATCTCCTCGGCCATGCTCGCCGGGCAGGCGCTCGGGCACGCGGACCCGTTCACCGGCTCCAAGGGCTGGGCCGCCAGGTACGGAACCCAGGAGGTCTCCCAGTTCACCGGCGCGGAGCGGATCGCCGAGCGGTGGGACCTGTCGCGCGAGGACATGGAGCGCTACGCCTGCGAGTCGCACCGCCGGGCCCTGCACGCCATCGACGCCGGATATTTCCGGCGGGAGATCGCCCCCTGCGACGGCGTGGCCGACGACGAGGGCCCGCGCCGCGACACCACGCCGGAGCGGATGGCCGCACTGAAGCCCCTCGTCCCGGGCGGCCGGCTGACCGCCGCGCTCGCCTCGCAGATCTCGGACGCGGCCGCCGCCCTGCTCGTCGCCTCCCCCCGCGCGGTACGCGACCACGGCCTGACCCCGCGCGCCCGCGTCCACCATCTCTCGGCCCGCGGCGACGACCCGATCACCATGCTGACCGCGCCGATCCCGGCCACCGCGCACGCGCTCGGCAGGACCGGCATGTCGATCGACGACTTCGACGCGATCGAGGTGAACGAGGCGTTCGCCCCGGTCGTCCTGGCCTGGATCAAGGAGACCGGGGCGGACCCGGCCCGGGTCAACCCGAACGGCGGCGCGATCGCCCTCGGCCACCCGCTCGGCGCGACCGGCGCGGTGCTGGCCGTCAAGCTGCTGCACGAGCTGGAGCGGACCGGCGGCAGGTACGGCCTGCAGACCATGTGCGAGGGCGGCGGCCAGGCGAACGTCACCGTCATCGAACGCCTGACGTCAGAAGATGCCTCTAGCAAATAAGAAACTTTCCTATTAGATTCGAGGGCATGCCACAGAGCGGTGACCTGCTGCGCCTCGCCGACGCCGTCCTCTTCCCGGGCTTCACCGGGCGGACGCCACCCGACTGGCTCCGCCGCAGGCTCGGCGAGGGGCTGGCCGGCGTCGCGCTGTTCTCACGCAACATCGCCGACCCCGAACAGCTCGCCCGGCTCACCGCCGGGCTGCGCGCCGAGAACCCCCTGGTGCTGGTCGGCACCGACGAGGAGTCCGGCGAGGTCACCCGCCTGGAGGTCGCGCGCGGCAGCAGCAGGCCCGGCGCGTACGCGCTCGGCGTCGTGGACGACGAGGCCCTGACCGAGGCCGTCGCCCGCGACCTCGGCGCGGACCTCGCGAGGGCCGGGATCACCGTCGACTTCGCGCCGTCCGCCGACGTCAACGCCAACCCGGACAACCCGGTCATCGGGCTGCGGGCGTTCGGCGCGGACCCTGAGCTGGTCGCGCGGCACACGCGGGCGTTCGTCCGGGGGCTGCAGGCGGCGGGCGTGGCGGCCTGCGCCAAGCACTTCCCCGGGCACGGCGACACCTCGGTCGACTCGCACCACGGCGTGCCCGTGGTCGCGGGCGACGGCGTCGAGGACGCGCTGCTGCCGTTCCGGGAGGCGATCAAGGAGGGCGTCAGGACCGTCATGACGGGGCACCTGCTCGTGCCGTCGTACGACGCCGAGCTGCCCGCCACGCTCAGCCCCAAGCTGCTCACCGGGCTGCTCCGCGAGGAGCTGGGCTTCGACGGCGTGATCGTGACCGACGGCATCGAGATGGCGGCCGTGTCAGGGGCGTACGGGATCGGGGGCGCCGCCGCCCGCGCCATCGCCGCCGGGGCGGACGCGATCTGCGTCGGCGGAGAGCGGGCCGACGAGGCGACGGCCGTGGAGATCCGCGACGCCGTCGCCGCCGCCGTGGCCGGCGGACTGCTGCCCGAGGAGCGGCTGGCCGACGCCGCACGCCGGGTCCGCGAGCTGGCGACCTGGGCCGCCACCTCCTCGGGCGGCACCCTGACATCCGGGACCGGCTCCCGGACCGGCTCCCCGGACGGCGTGCCGGGGCCGGACGGAGGGCCGGGGCCGGGCGGAGGGCCGGGGCCGGGGAGTGAGCTGGGGCTGGTGGCGGCCCGGCGGGCCGTGCGGGTGACCCGCCGCTCCACCGCCCCGGTGCTGCCGCTGTCCGGACCGGCGTCCGTCGTGGAGCTGGCGCCCGAGATGAACCTCGCCATCGACAAGGGCACCCCGTGGGGCGTCGGCGAGCCGCTGTCGCGCCTGCTGCCCGGCACCACCGTCGCCCGGCTGACCGCCGCCGAGGCGACGGGCGCGGCGCTGGAGCGCCTGCTCGGCGCGGCGACCGGCCGCCCGCTGGTGATCGCCGTGCGCGACGCCCACCGCTACGCCTGGCAGGGCGAGGCACTGCGGCACCTGCTGAGCGCCCGCCCCGACGCGGTCGTGGTGGAGATGGGCCTGCCCGCGCGGGCCGACCTCGGCGCGGCGCACGTCGCCACGTACGGCTCGGCCCGGGTCTGCGGGCAGGCGGCGGCGGAGGTGCTGACCGGTAGGCTCTGAGCCGTGGAGTTCGACGGCGAGGACCTCTCCCGCAAGGCGCTGAGCGAGCGGCTGCCCTCCGGCGAGCCGCATGTCTTCCGAGGCTGCGACCTCACCGAGACCGACCTGTGGGGCGCCTCGCTGGGCGGGGCCGTCTTCGACTCGTGCGTGCTCGACCAGACCGACTTCCGCCGGGCCGATCTCGACGGGGCGGTGTTCACCGGCGGGGGCGGGATGCGCGTCCGCTTCACCGACGCCGACCTCATCGACGCCGCCTTCACCGACGTCGACCTGTCGTCGGCCCAGTTCGCCGGGGCGCTGCTCACCGACGCCTCCTTCACCGGCTGCCGCATGATCGGCGCCTCGCTGACCGCCTCGCGCGGCACCGGCTTCCGGCTGGCCCGCTCAAACCTCACGCTCGCCAACCTCGGCGGCTGCTCGCTGCGCGGCGAGCTGGTCGAGGGCGTGCGCTTCGACGACGCCGACCTGTCGGGCTGCGACTTCACCGGCGCCACCTTCAGCGACTGCCGCTTCATCGGCACCCGGCTGCTCGGCACCACGTTCGCCAAGGCCGACCTGCGGGGCGCCGACCTCGGGCAGCCCGACGACGCCAAGCTGCGCGCCTTCGCGGGCGCGGTGATCAACCAGGCCCAGGCCAACGCCATCCTCGCCGCCCGCGGCATCACCGTCCTCTAGGCGCCCCTACCTGGTCCACAGGGCGTCCTGGACGGCCTGCACCAGGGCCATGAGCTCGGGCGTCACCCGTTCCCTCGACCACGCCAGCGCGTACGTGATCCGCAGCTCCCCCGCCTCCAGCGGCACGAAGCGCACGTCGTCCCTGCGCACGGCGCGGACCAGGAGCTGCGGGATCGGCAGCACGCCCGCGCCGGCGGCCACCAGGTCGAGGCCGGCGGCGAAGTCGTCGTCGGGCACCAGCCGCGCGTGGCCGGGCAGCCCGGCCCACGGGCGGGCGGAGGGGGTGAGCAGGGTCTGGCCCGCCAGGTCGTCCGGGACCAGCCGGGGGCGGGCGGCCAGGCGGTGCCCGGCGGGCACGGCCACGTGGTCGACGGTCACGTGGAAGCGCGCCGCCGTGACGAACGCGGCCGGCGCCGGCGTGGCGAGGATGGCCGCGGAGACCTCGCCCGCGGCCAGCGCCCGCGCGGCCTCGGCACGGCCGGCGGCCCGCAGTTCCACCCCGATCGACGGCCCCATCGACGGGCCGCGCCCGGCCAGGCGGCGGACGACGCGGGCGGCGAGCGTGCCGACGAGCGGTGGATAAGCCAGGTGAATGGTCGGGCGGGCGAGCCTGGCGGCCTCGGCGGTGAACGCGGCGGCCGACTCCAGCGCCTGCTCGGCGTAGGGCAGCAGGGCCTTGCCCGCCGCGGTGAGGCGTACCTCGCGGGCCGAGCGCTCGAAGAGGCGGACCCCGGCGGCGCGCTCCAGGCGGGTGATGGCCTGGCTCATCGCCGGCTGCGACATGCCCAGGTCGGCGGCGGCGGCCGAGAAGCTGAGCCGGGCGGCGACCCGGGTGAAGCAGTGGATCTCCCTGAGCATAAGCAGCATCGATCCATCGTGCACGACCGGACCTCGGGTCGGCACGATCACGGCGATCAGTCGTTCACTCGTTCGCCGAAGAGGAAGCCGAGGGCAAGATGTCGCCGTTTCCGACGTCCACCGTGCTGGGATATCCGCGGATCGGTCCGCGCAGGGAGCTGAAGCGGGCGCTGGAGTCGTACTGGGACGGGCGGAGCACGCGGGCCGAGCTGGAGCGGGCCGGGGCGGAGCTGCGCGCGCGGACCTGGCGCAGGCTGGCCGGGCTGGGGCTGGAGGGGCTGCCGTCCAACACCTTCTCCCTGTACGACCACGTGCTCGACACGGCGGTGCTGCTGGGCGCGGTGCCGGAGCGCTACAGGGAGGCCGCCGACCCCTACTTCGCGATGGCGAGGGGCACCGACGGGCTCGCGCCGCTGCGCATGACGAAGTGGTTCGACACGAACTACCACTGCCTCGTCCCCGAGCTCGGCCCGGACACGGCGTTCAAGCTGGACGCCGCCAAGCCGCTCGGCGAGATCCGGGAGGCGCGCGCCCTCGGTTACGAGACCCGGCCGGTGTTCGTGGGCCCGGTGACGTTCCTGCTGCTCGCCGGGGCGCTCGACCGGCTGGACGACGTGCTTCCCCTCTACGAGCAGCTGCTCGGCGAGCTGGCCGCCGAGGGCGTGGCCTGGGCGCAGCTCGACGAGCCCGCGCTCGCGGCCGACCGGACGCCGGAGGAGCTGGCCGCCGTGCGCGCCGCCTACGAGCGGCTGGGCGCGGTGCGGGCGCGGCCCCGGCTGTTCGTGGCGTCGTACTTCGGCGAGCCGGGCGCGGCGCTGCCCGCGCTGGCGGCCACGCCGGTGGAGGCGATCGGCCTGGACCTGGTACGGGGCGGCGTCCCCGCCGTGGACCTGGCGGGGAAGACCGTGGTCGCGGGCGTGGTGTCCGGGCGGGACGTGTGGCGGACCCCGCCGGAGCGGGCGCTCGCGACGCTGGCGGCCCTGTCCGCGACCGGGGCGGAGCGGGTCGTGGTGAGCACGTCGTGCTCGCTGCTGCACGTCCCCCACGACCTGGCGGACGAGCCGGAGCTGGATCCGGCGCTGCGGGCCCGCCTCGCGTTCGCCGACCAGAAGGTGGCCGAGGTCGTCGCCCTGGCGGGAGCGCTGGACGACCTGCCCGCGTCCGGGCCGCGAGAGAGCGGGCCGTCCGTGGCGCTGCCCGTGCCGCCGCCCGACGGGGGCCGGTCCCCTTACCCGGTGCGGGCGGCGGCGCAGGCCGCGCGCCTCGGGCTGCCGCCGCTGCCGGTGACGACGATCGGCTCGTTCCCGCAGACCGGGGAGCTGCGCGCGGCCCGCGCCGCCGTCGCGGCGGGCACCCTCACCGAGGACGCCTACGAGCGGCGCGTCGCCGCCGAGATCGAGCGGGTGATCCGGCTGCAGGAACGGCTCGGCCTGGACGTCCTCGTGCACGGCGAGCCCGAGCGCAACGACATGGTGCAGTACTTCGCCGAGCGCCTCGACGGCTTCGCCGTCACCAGGAACGGCTGGGTCCAGTCCTACGGCTCGCGCTGCACCCGGCCGCCGATCCTGCACGGCGACGTGCGCCGGCCCGCGCCGATCACCGTCCGGTGGGCGGAGCACGCGCGGTCGCTGACGGACAAGCCGGTCAAGGGCATGCTGACCGGGCCGGTGACGATCGTGGCCTGGTCGTTCCGCCGCGACGACCTGCCGCTGCGGGACGTGGTGTTCCAGGTCGCGGAGGCCGTCAGGGAGGAGGTGGCCGACCTGGAGGCGGCCGGGCTGCCGATCATCCAGGTGGACGAGCCGGCGCTGCGCGAGCTGCTGCCGCTGCGGCGGGCGGCGCAGGAGGAGTACCTGGAGTGGGCGGTGGCGGCGTACCGGAGGGCCACATCGGGGGCCGGGGACAGCACGCAGATCCACACGCACCTGTGCTACTCGGACGCCGACCAGATCCTGGCCGCGATCGACGGGCTGGACGCCGACGTGACCACCATCGAGTCGGCCCGGTCGGGGGCGCGCATCCTGGGGGCGGTGGAGGGGTTCGGGCGCGGGCTCGGGCCGGGCGTCTACGACATCCACTCGCCCCGGGTGCCGCCGGCGGAGGAGGTCGAGGAGCTGCTGCGCAGGACGTTGCGGGCGCTGCCGGCCGGCCGGGTGTGGGTCAACCCGGACTGCGGGCTGAAGACGCGGACGTACGAGCAGGTGGAGGCGGCGCTCACCAACGTGGTAACGGCCGCCCGCCGCCTGCGCGCCGGGCTGTCCCCGGCCTGAGCCGGGCCAGGGGACAGCCGCGGGGGCGGCCGGGCGCGCGGGCCGACCGCGCGCCCGGCCTATTTCACCGCACCCGCGGTCAGGCCGGCCTGGATCTGGCGCTGGAAGACCGTGTAGACGACCAGCATCGGCAGGATGGCCAGGGTCAGGGCGGCGAACAGGGCCGACCAGTCCTGGTCGTAGCCGGCGGCGGTCGAGATGTCGGCGATGCCCTGCGTGAGCACCCATTTGTCCCGCTCCTGGAGCAGCACCAGCGGGAGCTGGTACTGGTTCCACTGGCCCAGCACGTTGAAGATCGTGATGCTGACGATGCCCGGCCGCGCCATCGGCAGCATGATCTGGAAGAACACCCGCGTGTGCGAGGCCCCGTCCACCATGGCCGCCTCCCCCACCGCCGTCGGCAGCGTACGGAAGAAGGCCGACAGGAAGAAGACGGTGAACGGCATCGAGTACGCGATGTACACCAGCACGAGCCCGGCGTGCGTGTTGAGCCCGATGAACGGCCCGACGACCGGCACGTTGCCCATGTTCTGGACGACGAAGAACAGCGGCGTCAGCGCCAGGTAGACGGGGAAGGCCAGGCCCGAGACGAACAGCAGGTAGATCGCCCGGTTGCCGCGGAAGGGGTAGCGGGCCAGCACGTACGCCGCCATCGACCCGACGAGCATCGTGCCGAACGTGCTGAACGCCACCACGACCACACTGTTCAGCATGTACTGCCCGATGTGCGCCTGCTCCCAGGCCCGCGCGAAGTTGTCCCAGCGCAGGGCGGCAGGCAGCGACCAGGCGTCGCCGAAGATCTCGTCCTCGCTCTTGACCGACGCCAGGAACGTCCACACCATCGGCACGATCACCAGCAGCGTCCAGACCAGCAGCGCCACGTGCGTGAGCACGCCCAGCGGACCGAGCCGCCTCCTGCGCTCCCGGCGGGCGAGCCTGCGCGAGTTCGCCACCGTCCATGACGTCGTCGTCGTGCTCATCTCTAGTACTCGATTCGTTCGCGCCGGGACAGGCGCAGCGACAGGACGGCGAACCCGACGATGAAGAAGAACATCATCACGCCGAGGGCGGAGGCGTAGCCGAAGCGGAAGTACTGGAAGGCGTTGCGGTAGATCTCGGCGGCCATGACCGTGGTCGACCAGTCGGGGCCGCCGTGCTGGTCGGTCATCACCCACACGATCGCGAACACGTCCAGGGCGAGGATGCCGAGGTAGACCCAGGCGACCTGGACGGTGTCCCAGAGCAGCGGGAGCGTGATGCGGAAGAAGAGGCTGAGCCGGCCGGCGCCGTCGATCTGCGCCGCCTCGAACATGTCCCGGGGGATGCTCGCCAGGCCCGCCGAGAACAGCACGACGTAGAAGCCGACGGCCTGCCACACCATGACGCCGAGCACCGACCAGAACGCCACGTCGGGGTCCGACAGGAACCCGATCGGCCTGACGCCGAGCGCCATGAGCGGGCCGTTGAGCATGCCGCTGCCGTCCGGCCGGAACACCTGCTGGAACAGCACCGCCACCACGGCGACGGCGAGCACCTGCGGGAAGAAGAACACCACGCGGTAGAACTTCGACCCGCGGATGCCGGTCAGGCCCTGGGCGCCGCCCACGTTGAGCAGGAAGGCGAAGAACAACGCGATGACGATCGTGATCAGCGGCAGCAGCACCAGCAGGGCCGCGTTGTGCGTGACGGCCTTCCAGAAGATGTCGTCGCCGAAGAGCCGGACGAAGTTGTCCAGGCCGATGAAGGCGGGCGTGGCCGTCACGCCCCGCCAGTCGGTCGTCGCGATGTAGAACGCCTGGGCGTACGGCGAGATCACGTAGACCAGGTAGAGAATCACCGGGGCTGCCAGGAACGAGGTGATGAACAGCCCACGGCGATATCTGTTGAACAGCATCAGCGCTTGTACTTCTTGATCGAGGAGTCCTTCTTGAGGTCGTCGGCCTTCTTCTGCAGGCGCTCCAGGTAGGCCTCCGGCTTGAGCCCGCCGGTCATCAGCTCGCCGGTGGCGGCGATGGCCTCGTCCTTGAGCTGGGCGTACCAGGTCTGCCAGCGGTAGTAGACGACGTTCTGGCCGGCGTCGGCGAACGCCTTGGTGGCGCTGGCCGCGCCCGGGGAGAGCTGGCGGCCATCGCCCGCGCCCTTGACCACCGAGACGGTCCTGACCAGCTCGCTGAAGTCGCCGGCCGCCTTCTTCGACAGCATGGCCCGCAGGTACTCCATGCCGCCCTGCGGGTTGGGGGACTTGGACGGGACGATGAAGTTCTCGCTCGGCTGGCTGTGCAGGGTGCCGTACGGCATCGCGTCGGAGCCGGTGATGTCGGGGATGGGGAACATCCCGTACTCGAAGTCGGCCGGGGTGGTGGTCTTCTGCTCGTTCTCCAGCCAGGAGCCGGAGGGCAGCATGGCGACCTTGTACTTGTTCTGGGCGGTCTGGGTCTGGACGTGGTCGAGGCCCGGGGTGCCCTCCATGAGGTATTTCGCGCCGATCTCGGCCCAGGCGGTGGCCGAGGTCTTCATGGCCTCGCTGGTCCAGGCGCCGTCCTCCAGGTTGTCGATGTTGACCAGGACCTCGTTGCCGCCGATCTTGGCGGCCATGGTGAGCAGCGGCTCGTACAGGTATTGGGGGAACTTGCCGGCGTAGGTGAAGGGCGCCATCTTGCCGGACTTCTTGATGGTCTCGCAGAGCTTGAGGAACTCGTCCCAGGTCTTCGGCGCCTCCCAGCCGTTGTCGCGGAACGCCTTCTGGGAGTACCAGATGCCGAAGATGTAGTTGACGTAGCCGAGCACGCTGAAGGTGCCGTCGTAGGTGCCGAGGTCGATGACGGCCTGGTCGATGGTGTCGCGGACCTTGACGTTGGGGTCGTCCCAGCTCGGGGCGTCGAGCAGCGGGGTGAGGTCCTGGAGCTGGGAGTCCTGGGCGAGGGCGCCGAAGTCCATGGCGTTGGCGCCGGAGTTGTCGATCACGTCGGGCGGGTTGCCGCCGGCGAAGCGCGGCTGGAGGACCTTGGTGATCTCCTTGGTCGCGTTGTGCTTGATCGGCGCGTCGGGGTACTTGGCGGCGAACAGCGGCTGGTGGATGTTCTTGGCGTAGTCCTGGCCGAAGCCGCCGTCGAAGATCCACACCTCCAGCGGCTTCTTGCCGTCCACGCCGAACGGGTTGGCGGCGCTGGTCGCGACCGGCGCGGCCGAGCCGGACGCCGAGGGCTTGGCGGCGGGGGTGGCGCAAGCGGCGAGCGCGCCGGCGACGGGCACGAGGGCCGCGCCGCGGAGGAGTTCACGCCTGCTGATATGGGGGGTGGGCATAACGACTACTCCTGACTTTCTGCGATTCGCGGATCGTCACGCTCCGCGTCTGATGCGGCCCTGGTAGCGGCTCTCCAGGGCCTTGTTGTGCTCGTCACCGCCCGTCACGTTCGCGGACAGGTAGACGGGGGGCGTCTCCCCCAGGGCGACGAGCTCGTCCACCGCCTCGGTGACCACCATCTGCGCCAGCAGCGCCGAGGTGATCGTGGACACCGCGCCGTAGCTGCCGCCGCCGGGCAGGTCGAGGATGGCGTCCCCGTACGGCGCCCCGTTGTCCAGGACGACGTCGGCCAGGTCCATGACCTTGGCCCCGGACGGGTGGCGCGAGGTCATCGCGGTGCTGTGCGCGACCGAGGTGAGGGCGATGAGGGGGTGGCCGCGGTCCTTGACGAGCCGGGCGAGCTCGACGACCGCGCCGTTGACGCCGGAGCTGGAGATCAGCACGAACACGTCCTGCGGCTCGACCGGCGCGAGCGCGTAGATCTCGTGCGCGATGGCGGGATCGCGTTCCAGCTCGGGGGTGAGCACGCCCGGCGGGCGGCCCCCGTGCAGGACCAGGTCGCGGGGCGAGAGGCGGTTGCTCGGGACGAGCCCGCCCGCCCGTCCGGCGATCTCCATGGCGATGGCCTCGGAGTGGCCGGAGCCGAAGGCCTGGACCACCCCGCCGGCCCGCAGCGCGGCCACCAGCAGCGCGGCCGCGCGCTGGACGGGCTGCGCCTGGCTCTCCGCGACCCTGCGGGCCAGCTCCAGGACCTCGTTGACGTACGACATTCAGCCTCTTTCCACCCGGTGGCTCTCCACGGCGCTGATGGTGCGCTCGAACGCCTCGTTCGTGCGCTCGTAGGTGCGCTGGGCGACGGCCACGTACACGGCGTCCAGCACGAAGACCTGCGAGTGGACGGCGGCCAGCCCGCCCAGCCGGAACGTCGTCTCCCTGCTGGCGGTGGTCAGCACCAGGTCGGCCAGCTCGGCCAGCGGGCTGCGCGGGAAGGAGGTGACGGCGACCGTCAGCGCGCCGTGGCTGCCCGCCTCGGCCAGCGCTTCCATGACCTCGCGGGTGCGGCCCCGGTGGCTGATGCCGACGGCCACGTCGCCCTCCTTGAGCAGCGCCGCCTCCGCGAGGGCCACGTGCGCGTCGCCCGCGCTCCAGCCGGGGACGCCGATCCTGCGCAGCCGCCCCTCCAGCATCCGCGCGACGTCGCCGCTGGTGGAGACGCCGACGAGGAGCACCCGGGGCGCCGCCACGACGGCGTCGGCGACCCTGGCCACGGTGTCCAGGTCGAGCTGGGCGGCGGTGTCCTGGATGAGGCGGGTGTCGGCGGCGGCCATGACCTCGATGGCGGTGTCGAGCGGGTCGTCGGGCCCGATCTCGTGGCCCACGCCCGCGCCCCAGCCCGCCTGGGCGGCGCGGCCGGTCTCGGTGGCCAGCGCGACGCGCAGCTCGGCGTAGCCGGAGAAGCCGAAGGCCCGGCAGAACCTGGTCACGGTCGCGGGCGAGCTGCCGGCCCGCTCGGCCAGCGCGATGATCGTCGATCGCGCGGCCTCGGCGGGGTCGCCGAGTATCACCTCGCCGACCCGGCGCAACGCCTCCGGCAAACCGGGCAGCTCTGTCTCGACACGTGCGAGGGCACCTGAAGTCACGAATATTCCTTCCGAATACCCGGTCTTGCGGCGAAAATTATTCTTGCTAACGGGCGTAGTCAACCCCCAGACTCGGACCGTGACGAAATCGGGAGTGGGCGGAGCGCTGGTGATCGGCGTCGACGCCGGAGCCACCTCCACCCGGATCGCCGTGCACACGCTCGACGGCACGCGGGTGGGCTACGCGCGGGCCGGAGCGGGCAACCCCACCGCCCACGGGCTGGACAAGGCGGTGGCCGCGGTGCGGGAGGCGCTGTCGGCCGCGCTCGCCGGGCACGACGGCGGCCAGGTCGTGGCCTCCCTCGCCGGGGTCGCCGGGCACGTGCCCGAGCTGACGCGGGAGCTCGCGAAGGTCTGGGCCGATCACGGCGTGGCCGAGGGGCCGCGGTGCGAGGGCGACCTGCTCATCGGCTACGTCGCCGGCTCGGCCGAGCCCGACGGGGCGCTGCTGCTGTCCGGCACCGGCGCGGCGGCGGCCAGGATCACCGGCTTCCGGCTCGACGCGGTCGCCGACGCGCTCGGCTGGCTGCTGGCCGACGCCGGGTCCGGGTTCTGGATCGGGCGCGCGGCGGCGATGGCCGTGGTGGACGCCTTCGACCGCGGGCTGCCGGTCACGGCGCTGGACGACCCGGCGGACCGGCTCGTGCCCCTGGTGGGGCGGGACTTCCTCGGCGCGGAGCGGCCGGACACGCCGCGCGCCGTCGCCTCGCGCGTCGTCCGGCTGGCGCAGGCCGCCCCCATGCGGCTGGCGACCCTCGCGGCGCTGGTCAGCCGGGCCGCCGCGGCGGGCGACCCGATGGCCGTCACGATCGTCGAGGACGCCGCCGACCGGCTGGCCGCGACACTGCGCCGGGTGCACGTCTCCGGCCCGGTGGTGCTCGCCGGCAGCGTGCTGACCAGCGAAGGGCCGGTGCGCGCGGCCGTGACCGCGCGGCTGCCCGGGGTGCCGGTCAGCACGGCCCGCGACGCGGCGGGCGCGGCCGCCTGGCTGGCGGCCCGTCCCCTGCTGGCGGAGGACGAGGCGAAGGCGCTGCACGGCGTCTTCACCGGGCTCGGCCCCTGACCGCCCCCCGCCGCCGCCGGGGCGTGCGTCTCACGCGGTGAGGAGGGCCGCGCTGCCGTAGCTGCCGCCGAAGCCGGTCACCAGGGCCACCTCGTGCCGCCCGGTACGCAGCTCGCGGACCGCCTGGGCCACGTTGTTGAGCCCGTGCACGTACCCCTCCGACAGCAGGCCGCCGTGCGGGTTCAGCCAGGCGTGGCGGCGCTCCAGCAGGTACTCCCCCAGCTCCTCCCGGGCCGCCAGCCCGAAGTCCTCCAGCTGCCTGGGCACCAGCCACGAGTAGGCGTCGTAGGGCAGCATGACGTCCACGTCCGCGGGCCGCATGCCGGAGGCGTCCCAGAGCATGGGGGCCACGTACGCCGAGAAGATCGCGCTGACGTCGGCCGCCCGGTCCATCGACGAGCAGCCCGGCCCGCCCCCGCGCACCACGGCGCGCACCCGCGGCCCGTCCAGCTCGCCGCTGACCAGCAGCGCGCAGGCCCCGTCGGTCTCCTGGCAGCAGTCCACGGTGCGCAGCGGCGTGGCGACGTAGGGGCGGGCGAGGTACCCGGCGAGGTCCAGCGGCTCCCGGCGCAGCGCCCGGGGGTTGTCCCTGGCGTTCTCCCTGGACTGGGCGACCACGGCGTGCAGGTGCTCCTCGGTCAGGCCGGTCTCGTGCAGGTAGCGGGTGGCGGCCAGGGCGAACAGCGGGATCGGCCCGGCGAGCCCGTAGGTGAGCCGTTCCTGGGGGCCGGTCGGGACGGTGTTCATGCGCCGGCCGGACCGGCCGTTGAGCGCGCGGTAGATCAGGACGTGCCGCGCCAGCCCCGCGTGGATGAGCATGGCCGCGTCGCCGAGGATCGAGGCGGCCTGCGTGCCGCCGCCGGCGATGTCGTTGTGCCAGCCGAGCCGTTCGACGCCGAGGGCGCGGGCGACCTGGACGACGGGCGCGGAGTCGCCGAGGTGGTAGCTGAGCATCGCGTCCACGTCGCCGGGCCGCAGCCCGGCGTCGGCGCAGGCGGCGCGGCACGCCTCGGCGGCGAGCTCCAGCTCGGCGCGCCCGGAGCGCCGGGTCAGCGCCGTCATCCCGATCCCGGCCACGGCCGCCCGCCCGGCGAACGCCTGCGTTCCCACCCGCCCACGCTATCCGGCCAAGCGCTTGCTAGGCAAGTATGTATCGGCCGGCCGCAACCCCGCCCCTGGCCCGCCCGGAGCCCGCCCGCCGCGAAGGCCCGGCGCCGCCGGCGGCGCCCGTCACCAGCACGTACGGCCCCGTCCCCGGCGAGGCCACGCTCCCGTGGTGACTGAGCGTCTTCACGGGAGCTGTCCCGTCTTGTAATACGGAGGTGCGATCTTCCGACAGCCCATCACCATCACCTTGAGGTGAGCGATGGATCTACGCTACGTCCGCTACGCCATGGCGATCGCACGGGCCGGGAGCCTGCGCCGCGCCGCCGCCGCGCTGCACATCGCCCAGCCCACGCTGTCGGAGCAGCTCAGGGCGCTGGAAAAGGAGATCGGGGTCGAGCTGTTCAGCCGCTCCTCCAGCGGCGTGCAGCTCACCGAGGCGGGCGAGGCGTTCCTCGCCCAGGCCACGGTCGCGGTCGACGCCTTCGAGCGGGCCGTGGCGGCGGCCAGGAGCAGCGGCGGGGACGCCCGCCTGGGCGTGGCCGACGGCCTGGCCGACGTGGTCGCCCGCGTGCTGGCGCAGCTCCACGGCCTGCGGCTGCGGGTGGCCCCCATGAGCACCGCCGAGCAGATCGTCTCCATCGTGGACGGCACCCTCCAGGCCGGCCTCGGGTACGCCCCCGGCTCGACGCCGCGCGGCGTGGCCCGGATGCTGATCCACCGCTTCCCCGTGCGCGCGCTGATGCACCGCGACCACCCGCTCGCCGGGGCGGAGGCGGTGTCGCTGGCGGACCTCGCCGCCGAGCCGCTGGTGATGCCGGAGTCGGACGCGGTGGCGGGCGCGCGCCGGTTCCTGGAGGGCTTCGTCCGGCACCGCCTGCATCCGCGGCTCGGCCCGTCGGCCGCGACCCACGACCTGGCGATCACGATGATCGAGCGCGGCGCGGGCTATACGCTCTGCGTGCACGAGGGGACGCCGGTGCCGGACGCCCTGACCTTCCTGCCGGTCAAGGAGGACGTGCCGCCGCTGGAGGTGGTCTTCCTGTGGAACCGGCAGGCGGACGTCCCCGAGCTGGTCAGCGCGGCCCGCCACGTCGCCCGCACTGGATAGCGCTATTATCCAACGATGCGCATCTCCGAACTCAGCTCCCGCTCCGGCGTCGCCATCCCCACGATCAAGTACTACCTGCGCGAGGGGCTGCTGCACCAGGGCGAGCAGACGGCGGCGACCCGCGCCGAGTACGACGACTCGCACCTGCGCAGGCTCCGCCTCATCCGGGCGCTGCTGGAGGTGGGCAAGCTGCCGGTGGCCTCGATCAAGACGATCATCGAGGCCGTGGACGACGAGTCACTGCCCATCCACGAGATGCTCGGCACCGCCCACTACGCCCTCGGCCCCACCGTCGAACCGGAGCCGGGAGAGGAGTGGCACGCCGCCCGCGCCCACGTGGACGCCCTCATCGACGACCTCGGCTGGCGCATCCACCCGGACGCCCCCACCCGCGACGAGCTGGCCCAGACGCTGGTGCGGATGCGCCAGCTCGGCCTCCGCGTCGACCTGCGGCCCTACGTCGAGGCGGCGCGCAGGCTGGTCGCCGAGGTCGAGATGGACACCATCCCCTTCGACGGGCCGCGCGACGCCGCCGTGGAGGCCCTGGTGCTGGGCTCGGTGCTGTACGGCAAGGCGTTCGACGCGCTGCGCCGCATGGCCCAGGAGTCGGAGTCGGCCCGCCGGCTGGCGTAACTCCTCACAGCAGGCCGTTGGCCCGCAGGATCAGCACCGCCCGCACGGTGACCGCGCCCCGCCACTCCAGCGACCCGGCGGGCGAGATCCTGGCGAAGTCCACCGTCCAGCCGCCGTCGTCCTGCTGGCCCTCCGCCAGCCGTACGAGGTCGGCGGCGATCACCTCGGGCGCGAACAGGTCGCGGACCGGCCGCCCCGGGAAGGGCGCGAAGTCGAGCGGGCGCAGCGCCTCGTCCGCCGTGCCGCCCTCGACGGGCACCCGGCCGTCCGCCGGGATGTGCCCGGCCAGCCGCTTCAGCAGGCCGGCCGCGCGGGGCTCGGTGTCGTGCACGGCGTCGAGGAAGCCGACGGCGAACGACAGCACGTACGCGTGCGGCCGCTCCTCCAGCCCTTGGATCGCGTCCAGGCAGTAGCGGGTGGCCGTAGCCAGCCACGGATGGGCGGCCACGGCCGGGTCGTGGGCGGCCACCCGGTGCGCGGCCGCCGCCGACACGGCCGTGGTCTGCAGGGACGACGTGGCCGGATCGGCGCCCGCCCACCAGGGCGCGGTGCCGTCGGCCACGGTCAGCGGCAGCGCGAACGGCAGCCCGCCGTCCGGCAGCGTCACCGACTCCAGGTAGTCGCACAGCGCCGCGGCCGCCGGGGAGGTGCGCGGCGCGACCTCCTCGAACACCTCGAAGGCGTGCAGCGCGGCGCCCGGCTGGCTCTCCGGCGAGCGCAGGTCGGGCTCCAGACCCCACCCGTAGCCGCCGTCCGCGTTGCGGTAGCCCTCCAGGGCGGCCAGCACGCCCGCCTCGCCGCCGCCGCCCATGAGCGACGCGTACCGTCTGCGGTCGAGCAGCCGGGCGTGGGTCGCGAGGAAGCCGGGGATCAGGTCGAGGTTCACGTTCATGGGCCCATCGTGCCCGGGCCTGCGACGTGCAGTCTTGGAGATTCCGGACGCCGGCCGCCCCGGACGGGAGAATGGGGGCATGGACGAGGAGGAGGCGCGGCGCCGGTTCGCCGGGGCGCGGGTGGCGCGGCTGGCCACCGTGCGCGGCGACGGCGCGCCGCGCCTGGTGCCCGTCGTGTTCGCGGTGATCGGGGAGCGCGTGGTGTTCGCCGTCGACCACAAGCCGAAGACGACCACCGACCTGCGCCGGCTGTCCGACATCCGCGCCGACCCGCGCGTCGGCCTGCTGGCCGACCACTACGACGAGGACTGGTCGCTGCTGTGGTGGGTCCGCGCCGACGGCCTGGCCAGGGTCGCCGAGGACGGCCCCGAGCGCGAGGCCGCGCTGGACGCGCTGACGGCCAAGTACCCGCAGTACCGCGAGCGCCGCCCCGCCGGGCCGGCCGTCGTGGTGGAGGTGACCCGCCGGCGCGGCTGGGCGGCTACTCCGCCACCGTGACCGGCCGCTTGAGCAGCCAGAGCGCGGCCCGCTTGAGCATCGTCCTGTGCACCTCGTTGTCGTAGGAGCGGGTGTCGTGGCCGAGGGCGTCGTAGAACACCCGGCCGCGCCGCACCGGCCGGGCCCACACCAGCGGCTGGCCGTTCGCCGAGGCCAGCGGCTCGACGTCGGGCAGCAGGTCGAGGTCGCTGTAGACCTCGTCCACCACGTCGAAGTCGCGCAGGCCCTCCACCACCGGATGCCCGCCGTGGACGCGCACGCTGGTCCAGCCGAGCGGCGGATGGTGCGACTTCGGCCAGGCCCAGCGGCCACCGAGCACGCGCGGCCAGCCCTGCCAGTCGTCGAAGCAGATGGACGCCGCGTGCATGCACAGCAGCCCGCCGCCCCGGTCGAGATGGTCGAGGATCGTGGTGCGGGCCCCGGCCGGCAACTCGAAGCGCCACCGGGGGCGCAGGCCGGCGAAGCGGTCCTGGCGCATCCGCCAGCGCAGCGCGTTGACGGTGATGAGCTGGACCTCCGGGGGCTCGCCGAGCGCGCCCGCGATGTCCTCGGTGATCTCGGAGTCGACCCCCACCTCGGCCAGCACCTCCGCCAGGGCGGCCGAGGTGGCGGCGAAGTCGTGGAACACGCCGCCTGACAGGATCAGGTTTCTTGCCACTCGCCCAGCCCATCACGGTTGTGATGACTTGACCACCCGGGACTGTCACGTCCGGGCCCGCTCCCCCGTCCATCCATCGAGCCGGACACGAGGAGGAGACATGAAGGTTCTGGTGGCGGGGGCGACGGGCGTGATCGGCCGGCAGCTCGTCCCGCTGCTCAAGGCGGTGGGCCACGAGGTGGTGACGCTGTCCAGGCGCGGTGACCTCGCCGTGGACGCCCTCGACAGGGAGGCGACCGTGCGCGCGGTACGGCGGGTGCGGCCGGACGCCGTGGTCCACCTGCTCACGGCCATCCCGCCGGTGATCGACCCGCGCCGGATCGGCCGCCAGTTCGCGCTGACGAACCGGCTGCGCGACGAGGGCACCCGCACCCTCGTCGAGGCGGCGCCCGGGGCCAGGATCATCGCCCAGGGCCTGGCCTACGCCTACGCGCCCGCGCCCGGCCTGGCCGACGAGGACGCGCCGCTGTGGCGGGAGGCGCCCACGGCGTACCGGCCGGTGGTGGCGGCGCTGGAGTCGCTGGAGCGGCAGACGGTCGCGGCCGGCGGCCTGGTGCTGCGCTTCGGGCACCTGACCGGCCCCGGCTCGGCCTACGCCGAGGACGGCTCGACCACGCGGTCCGTGCTGGCGGGCAGGATGCCGGTCGTCGGCGACGGCGGCTCGGTCCTGTCGTTCACCCACGCGCACGACGCCGCGACCGCCGTGGTGGCCGCCCTCGACCGGGACGTCACCGGCGCGCTCAACATCGTGGACGACACCCCCGTGACGATGCGCGAGTGGCTGCCCGCGTTCGCCGCGCGGCTGGGCGCGCCGCCGCCGCGGCGGGTGCCGGCGTTCCTCGCCCGGATGGCGGTGGGGGCGTTCGGGGTGGCGTACATGACCCGGCTGCGCGGCGCGGACAACTGCAGGGCGCGGCTGCTGCTGAACTGGCGGCCCCGGCACACCGCCTTCCTGGAGGAGACGGCATGATGCCTGACGTGGAGACGCGAACGGACTCCGACAGCGACTTCGAACAGCACCGGCCGGCGCTGCTCGGGCTGGCCTACCGCCTGCTGGGCAGCATGTGGGACGCCGAGGACGTGGTGCAGGAGGCCTGGTTGCGCTGGCAGGGCACCGACCGTGCCCAGGTCAGGGAGCCGCGGGCGTTCCTGGTGACCGTGGTGTCGCGGCTGGCGCTGGACCAGCTCCGCTCGGCGCGGGTGAAGCGGGAGGCGTACACCGGGCCGTGGCTGCCCGAGCCCGTCGCGACGGGCGAGGCGGGGCCGATGGACACCGCCGAGCTGCGCGACACCGTCTCCTACGCGACGCTGCACCTGATGGAGCGGCTGTCGCCGCCGGAGCGGGCGGTGTTCGTGCTGCGGGAGGCGTTCGAGCTGCCCTACGACCAGATCTCGGAGATCGTCGGCGTCTCGGTCGCCAACGCCCGCCAGCTCCACCGCCGGGCCTCGGTGCGGCTGGCCGAGGGCCGCGACCGGTTCACGCCCTCGGCGGAGGACCACACGCGGCTGCTGCGCAGGTTCATGGCGGCGGCGTCCGGCGGCGACCTCGACGCGCTGAAGGACCTCTTCCACGAGGACGTCGTGGCCTGGAACGACGGCGGCGGCAAGGTGCGCGCCGCGCTGCGCCCGATCCTCGGCCGGCGCAAGGTGGTGGCCTTCCTCGGCGGCCTGCTCAGCCGCTTCGACTACGGCGAGGGCCGCCTGCTGGAGGTCAACGGCCTGCCGGCCCTGTGGACGCGGTTCGGTGACAACCACCAGCTCACCATGATCGAGATCAGGGACGGCCGGATCCACGGCATCTACAGCATCCTCAACCCGGACAAACTGGCCCGCGTCCGCCCAGCGGGCCAGGACGATCTATAGTCAGCCCCATGGATCTCGGCATCTCGGGCAAGGTCGCCCTGGTCACCGGTGGCAGCGCGGGCATCGGACTCGCCGCGGCCAAGAGCCTCGCGCGCGAGGGCTGCGACGTCTGCGTCGTCGGCCGCACTCCTGAGCGGCTCGCGGACGCGGTCGTGGAACTGCAGGAGTTCGGCAAGGTCGTGCACGCCGTGCTGGCCGACGTGGAGGACCCGTCGGCCGCCCGGCGCGTCGTCGAGGAGACCCGCGACGTGCTCGGCCCGGTGGACATCCTGGTCGCCAACGCGGGCGGCCCGCCGCCCGGCCGCTTCACCGACACGAGCCTCGCCGACTGGGACGTCGCCGTCCAGCGCAACCTGCTCGGCACCGTACGCCTGATCCACGCCGTGCTGCCGGAGATGCGCGCCCGCGGCTGGGGCCGGATCGTGACGGTCACCAGCCGGTCGGTGCGCGAGGCGCTGGACGGCCTGGCCCTGTCGAACGCCACCCGCTCGGCCGTGGCCGGGGTGGTGCGCACGCTCGCCCGCGAGGTCGCCGGCGACGGCGTGCTGGTCAACAACGTGCTGCCGGGCCCGATCGACACCGACCGGCTGCGCCAGACGTCGGGCGGCGAGGAGAAGCTCGCCGAGCGTGGCAGGAGTGTGCCGGTGGGCCGGATCGGGCGGCCCGAGGAGGTGGGGGACGTCGTGGCGTTCCTGGCCAGCGAGCGGGCCTCGTTCGTGAACGGGGTGTCGCTGCTGGTCGACGGCGGCGAGAGCCGCGTCATCGCCTGAGCAGCGTGCCCACGATCGCGGCGGCCCAGACGGCGTCGTCGTCGGGCAGGTCGACGTAGCAGGACAGGTTGGCCCGGTGGAAGCAGGCGCCCATGAGCATGGACGCCGCGGCGCCCGGATCGAGCTTCGGGTCGATCCGGTCGCGGGCCTGCTCACCGGCGATCACCTCGGCGAGCGCCTGGATCGGCACGTGCGGGCCCGACCCGCTCCTCGCGAGCATGGCGCGGAAGCCCTCCGTGAGCGAGGGGTCGGCCAGCACGCCCGCGGCGATGCCCGCCGCCCGCGTGTAGAACTCCAGCGCGGCCAGCGTGAACACGGTGAGGTGGTCGGCCACGTCACCGGAGCCGATCACGAGCCGCAGCCGGGTGAGCGCGGGACCGAGCGCGGGCAGCCGCTCCAGCAGCACGGCCAGCAGCAGCGACTCCTTGCCCGGGAAGTGCTTGTAGAGCAGCGCCTCGGAGCAGCCGGCCGCCGACGCGATGCGCTTGGTGGTCGCGCCCACGATGCCGAACTCGCGAACGACCTGCTCGGCGGCGTCGACGATGCGCTCGCGGGTGCCCATCCGCCCATCATAGGAGCGGCCGGCCGAGCGGATTCCCGCCTGTTCGCCCCCGCATGACATGCTTCCTTTAGGGACCAATTTTCGGGACCAAAGGGGAGAGGCAACGGCATGGACAAGCCGGTCATCGTGACCGTGGACGACGACCCGGGCGTGTCGCGGGCGGTGGCGCGCGACCTGCGACGCCGCTACGGCCAGGAATATCGCATCGTCCGTGCCGAGACCGCCCTCGACGGCATCGAGGCGGTCAAGGAGATGCGGCTGCGCGGCGACGACGTGGCGGCCATCCTGGCCGACTACCGCATGCCGCAGATGAACGGCGTGCAGTTCCTCGAAGCCGCCATGGACATGTACCCGTACGCGCGGCGCGTGCTGCTGACCGCCTACGCCGACACCGAGGCGGCCATCCAGGCGATCAACGTGGTGGACCTCGACCACTACCTGCTCAAGCCGTGGGACCCGCCGGAGGAGAAGTTCTACCCGGTCATCGACGGGCAGCTCGACGCCTGGCTGCGCACCGACCGGATCGAGCGCTCGGAGCTGCGGGTGGTGGGCGACCGGTGGTCGGCGCAGTCGTACCGGGTGCGTGACTTCCTGGCCCGCAACCACGTGCCGTACCAGTGGATGCTCGCCGAGGACCCGGAGGGCGCGCAGCTCGTGAAGGCGGCCGGCGAGGGCTGCCACCTGCCGCTCGTGGTCACCACCGACGGCACCACGCTGGAGTCGCCCGACCAGGCCACGCTGGCCACGGCCGTGGGCCTGTCCACCACCCCGGCCACCGACTTCTACGACCTGATCGTGGTCGGCGGCGGCCCCGCCGGGCTGGGCGCGGCCGTCTACGGCGCCTCGGAGGGGCTCAACACCGTGCTCGTCGAGTCGCACTCCTCGGGCGGCCAGGCGGGCCAGAGCTCCCGGATCGAGAACTACCTGGGCTTCCCCGACGGCGTCTCCGGCCAGCAGCTCGCCGACCGGGCGCGGCGGCAGGCGCTGAAGTTCGGCGCCGAGCTGCTGACCGCGCGCAAGGTGACCCTGCTGGAGCCGCGCGGCCAGGCCCGCGTGGTCGGCTTCAAGGACGGCGGCGAGATCGCCGCGCACGCCGTGATCCTGGCCACCGGGGTCACCTACCGGCGGCTGGACGCGCCGGGCCTGGACGAGTTCGTCGGCCGCGGCGTCTTCTACGGCGCGGCCCTCACCGAGGCGCCCGCCTGCTCCGACGCCGAGGTCCACATCGTGGGCGCGGCCAACTCGGCCGGGCAGGCCGCCGTCTACCTGGCGGGATTCGCGAGCAAGGTTCATTTGTTGGTGAGGGGTGATGGTTTGGAGAAGTCCATGTCCCATTACCTCATCGAGCAGATCGCCGCGATCCCCAACATCGAGGTGCACCTGGAGACCGAGGTCGCCGGCGGCGGCGGCACGGGGCACCTGGAGCGGCTGACGCTGTCGACCAGGGGCGAGGAGCGCACGGTCGACGCCCAGTGGCTGTTCGTGTTCATCGGCGCGGAGCCGTTCACGTCGTGGCTGGGCGAGACCGTCGAGCGCGACCCGCGCGGGTTCGTGCTCACCGGGCCCGACCTGGTCCAGGGGGGCAGGCGGCCGCGCAACTGGCCGCTGCGGCGTGAGCCGTACTACCTGGAGACCAACGTGCCCGGGGTGTTCGCCGCGGGCGACGTGCGCGCCGAGTCGATCAAGAGGGTGGCCTCCGCCGTCGGGGAGGGCGCGATGGCCGTCGCGCTCGTGCACCGCTACCTGGAGAAACAGTGACCGAGACAGACGCCCGCGTCGACATCGACGAGCTGCGCAAGCTCTTCCTGTTCGAGCGGCTGACCGACGCCCAGCTCACCAAGCTCGCCGACAGCGGCCGGATGGCCACGTTCGCGGCCGACGAGGACATCGTCCGGCAGGGCGAGCCGGCCGACTGCTTCGCCGTGCTGATCGAGGGCGAGATCCAGATGATCAGCGAGACGGTCAGCGCCGGCACCGTCGCCATGCCGCGCGCCTCCCAGCCCGGCGTGTACGGCGGCGCCACCAGCGCCTACCTCGGCGACCGCGCCCCCCAGACCTACCAGCACACGCTGCGCGCCACCGCCCCGTCGCGGATGTTCATCCTGCCCGCCAGGAAGTTCGCCTACATCGTGGCCGAATGGTTCCCGATGGCGATGCACCTGCTGGACGGCATGCTGTCGGGCGGGCGCATGCAGCGCGAGATCATCGACCGGCGGCAGCGGCTGACCGCGCTCGGCACGATCACCGCCGGCCTCACCCACGAGCTGAACAACCCGGCCGCGGCGGCCGTACGCGCCGTCGGCGAGCTGCGCCAGCTCATCAAGAACTCCCGGCTGCAGCTCGCCCAGCTCGCCGAGGACGGCATCCCGCCGGAGAAGTTGCGGGCGCTCATCGACGCGCAGGAGGCGTGCACGAACAAGCTGGGCAAGCAGCCGCAGCGCTCGCCGCTGCAGATCTCCGACGCCGAGGACGAGCTCGGCGAGGCGCTGGACGAGCTGGGCGTCGAGGACGCCTGGGACCTCGCCCCCGCGCTGGTCCAGGCCGAGTTCTCGCCGGAGGACCTGGAGAAGATCCGGGCGAAGGTGGGCGAGGAGCACGCCCCGGCGGCGGTGCGCTGGCTGGCCGAGGCCGTCGAGATCTCACAGATGCTGAGCGAGGTGGGCGAGGCGACCGAGCGCATCACCACGCTGATCCGCTCGGCGAAGCAGTACTCCCAGATGGACCGGGCGCCGTTCCAGAACGTGGACGTGCACGAGCTGCTCGACAGCACGCTCGCCATCTTCCGCGGCAAGATCCCGCCCGGCATCACGGTGGTCACTGACTACGACCGCACGCTGCCACCCATCCCCTGCTACGCCGGCGAGCTCAACCAGGTGTGGACGAACCTCATCCACAACGCCCTCGACGCCATGGAGGACGTCGGCACCCTCACCGTCCGCACGGCGCACGACGAGGACGAGGCGATCGTCGAGATCGGCGACACCGGCCACGGGGTGCCCGAGGCGATCCTGGACCGCATCTTCGAGCCGTTCTTCACGACCAAGAGCGTGGGCGAGGGCACGGGGCTCGGCCTGGACATCTCCTACCGCATCGTGGCCGGCCGGCACGGCGGCGAGATCAAGGTGCGCTCGGTGCCGGGCGAGACATGGTTCGAGGTGCGCCTGCCGCTACGGGAGCCCGTGCCCACGGCCTGATCTTCTCGCGGACGGGCGATGAGTTCTCCGGCCCGCGCCGGTCTCTCCTGATACCTGAACGAGAAGGAGAACGGTATGAAGATCACCTTGGCGACGTTCCTGTCACTGGACGGCGTCATGCAGGGACCTGGCGGCCCCGAGGAGGACACCAGCGGCGGCTTCGAGCACGGCGGCTGGCAGTTCCCCTACGCCGGCGAGGACACGGGGGCGCAGATCATCCGCTGGTTCGGCGAGGCGGACGCGTTCCTGCTGGGGCGGCGGACGTACGACATCTTCGCCGGCCACTGGCCGGCCGTCACCGACCCGGACGACCCCATCGCAGGGCCGCTCAACGCGCTGCCGAAGTATGTCGTCTCGACCACCATGAAGAGCGCGGACTGGCACAACACGACGATCGTCCGCTCGCTGGACGACATCGCGGCGCTGCGCGCGCGGCCCGGCCGCGAGCTGCAGGTCCACGGCAGCGGCATGCTCGCCCAGGCGCTGCTGGACCGGGGGCTGATCGACGAGCTGCGGCTGTGGACGTTCCCGGTCGTCCTGGGCAGCGGGAAGCGGCTGTTCGAGCCGGGCCGGGTGCCGACGGCGCTGCGCCTGATCGAGTCGGCGACGGCCGAGAGCGGCTGCGTGCTCAACGTCTACCGGCCGGCGGGCAAGCCGAGTTACGGCTCGTTCTGAGCCGTCACGCTCACCGGCATGTTCGACGGCTCGCCGCCGAACATGATCACGATGTCGCGGCCGTTGGCGTAACTCACCACCGGCCGCCGCAGCACCTCCCCCGCCTGGCGGGCCACCGACTGCCACAGGTCGGCCATCTCGGGGCTGTCGGCGGTGATCCTGAACCGGCCGCTCGCCCGCAGGTGCTCGGTCACCAGCGGGACGAAGCCCGCCTCGGCGCGGACGCGCTCGTCCGGGGTCAGCGGGGTGCGCCGTAGGGCTGGGTCAGTCATCGTCGATCTCCTCGTTCCGGCCGTCGAGTCCAGCTTGCCACGCCCCGGGGCGCGGCGGGCCTCGCCGCGTCCTGAACCGCTCACGACCGGCGGCCGACCGTCAGGACGGCCGACCAGTGGCGGGTGAGCCGCCCGTCCGGGCGGGCGGCGAGCAGGCGGCGGATCTCCCGGTAGAGGTGCGCCCGCTTGTCCGGCTCCATGGCGATATGACCGGAGAACGTGTCGAGCAGCGCGAGGTAGGCGTCCGCCGTGTAGCGCAGCGCCCACAGGTAGCGCCGCGCCGCCACCACCGTGAACCGCCCGGAGGCGGCGAACTCGGCCGCGGTGGGATCGGCCCGGTCCTCCGGCGGCGGCCACGGGCCGGGGTGTCCCTCGCCGATCTCCTCGTAGACCTTCTGGATCTCGGCGAAGAAGGGGTCGAAGCCGACGGGCAGCGCGTGGTCGGCGTTCCACACGGCCAGGTGACCGCCGGGGGCGAGCAGGCCGGCGGCCTTGTCGTACCTGACCGCCGGATCCACCCACTTCCAGGCCGTGGCCGCGTACACCAGGTCGAAACGCACCCCCGCCGGCGGCTCCCACTCCTCGAACGCCGACGTGACCACCGACGCCCCGGCGTACCCGGTCAGCCGCCGCCGCGCCTCCTCCGCCAGCGCGGGCCCGAGCTCCACCGCCGTGACGGTGAAGCCCCTCCGGGCGAGGGGCACCGTCGCCTTCCCCGGCCCGCACCCCACTTCGAGCAGCCGCGCCGGCGGCCTGAGCCCGGTGATCGCGAGCAGGTCGGCGTACAGCTCGCCCGGATAGTCGGGGCGGGCGTCCTGGTAGGTCTCGGCCGCCACGTCGAAGGTCGCGCGCAGGCGCGCATCAGGGGGCACTCTCCCGATTCTGGCAGCCCTAGCCCGCCGATGGTCGCCGTCCAGCCGCCTCAAGGTGACCTCCGGCTCCACAAGGCCTTGGTGTGACGGACGATGCGCTCCATCAAAAGTTCCTCTTCCCCAGAGAGAGACACCGTAAAGTGTCAAGCCATGTACGGGTAGTCACATGCATACGTGGACGAGTCCATGCGGGTCCACGATGGACTCTATGTACTGGCCGCTGTCATCGTGCCCTGCGGGTATGCGGACGAGCACCGAGCCGCGCTTCGCGCTCTGCTGCTGGGGAAACAACCCCGGCTGCATTGGCGCGACGAACGGCCGAAACGCCGTCTCGAGATCACCTACGCTGTGGCGGCCCTCCATCCGAACACGGTCATCGTCATCGGCACCCGCCTCATGCCAGCAAAGCAGCGACGAGCGCGGCGCAAGTGCCTGGAACGGCTGCTCTGGCATCTCACATGTCGTGATGTGTCGCGCGTCGTCATGGAGCGGCGGAGCGCTGAAGGCGATAAGGAGGACCTCGACATGGTCAACGCGCTACGCGCCCGCGAAGCACTGCCTCAGGACCTCCATGTCGAGTGGGCCAGCCCTCTGGTCGAAGAACTCCTCTGGCTCCCCGACGTGGTGGCGGGCATCTTCGCGAGAGCCGAGACGGGCGATCGGACCCTGGAGGATCTCCTATGCGGTGATCACCTGGTCGAGCGCATAAGCTGCGATTAACGCGGACAGCGCAAAGCCCGGGTTCCCGTCAATTCCGGCGGTAAGCCCGGGCTCACTTCCTCTCCCCCTCACAGGGGGCGGCAGGGAAAGGATACCCCTCAGACACCCGGTTGAACATCGCTATCCATTACACCTCTACGACTCTGCGGCACTCGACCATCAAGGAGTCATGGACCGCACCGCACCCCAAGCGGGTGTCACGAGAGGGTGTGATCGCCCCCTCCGGGTCGATGGGCGTTGCGTATCCCGGATGGGCAATTCGCGATACGTGAGCCAGTGCTCGCGCCTGATTCAGCAGGTTATGGAGGCGGCGCGGGCCGCCTTGGTGAACCACGACCCTGCCGCCGACCTGTTCCGCGCGGGCCCACGAGCCGTCGGGGTGGGCCATGAGGGCGACCCGGTCGGGGCCGGCGTCGTACGTGATGAACCGGTGCTGGATGCCGGGCGCGACGAGCTCCAGCATCGTGTGGACGTCCCACGCCGACATCACGTTCATCACCGGGTACGGGCTGGGCTCGACCTGCTCACCGCCCTCGACCCGGGCGCGGCCGAGCAGGGCCCCAGGTCCTGGGCCCGGTAGTCGGCGCCGGCACGGGTGCGCATGAACCCCGGCCCGATCCCACTCGACCCGGCCCGCCGACCCGCAGCTTCCACCCTCGGGCGTGCTCGCCCACCAGCGAGGCACGAATGGTGCCGCCGCGTGCGCGCGACCACCTCATGCCACCGCGAACCGGCCGGGGCGAGCACGTTCCACGGGATGGCGAGGCAGGAAAACGGATACCCTTCACAATCGCCGCTATTCGCAATGCGAGCGGCACGACGAGCCCAGATCGCAATTCGCCCGAGATAGCCAATTTCGGGAAACCAAAGTAGGCACCTGTGACACGACCGCGATAGATTCATTCGTCCAGCTCAGTACCGGCCCTTAGGGTGGCGAAGTGCAGGAGAAGCCCGATGCGGTCTGGCACTTCTACCGCACGCCGAACGGTCGCCCTGTAGTCAGCGAAGAGATAAGAGACGCGCTCGGCGACGGTCCCCCCAAGAAGGAACTAGGCGCCTTACTCGGCAGAATTCAGTACAACCGAGCCCTTCCCCGGGACACCAGATATCTCGGCCATGGCCTGTACGAAGCCCGCTTGACCCACAGGAGCAACGAGTTCCGCCTCTACTTCGCACATGGGCCGCAGGGCGAGCACGTCCTACTCGGTCTTGCCTTCCACATGAAGGGAAGCAGAGGAGCTCAGGATCGAGTCATCAGCACCGCCAGGGGTCGACTGGCCGAGTGGCTGGAGAGAATATAAGGTGAAGCCGATACGGGGAGGTTGATGGTCATGGACCCTCACATCGCCGAACTTTTGGGCATCGACCTTGACGATCCCGAAGTCCAGCGCGAGAACGCCGCGATCGATCGGGACATGCGGCTGATAGAGACATTGGTGGGCATCCGCCGGCAGCGTGGCCTGACTCAGAGCGACGTCGCGGAACGAATGGGACGCAGCCAGCCGGCGGTGTCCGACTTCGAGCGTCTTGGAGGCGACCCTCACCTGTCCACCATCCGGCGCTATGCGCTGGCCATCGGCGTGGACGTGTTCCATTCGGTGAGCGTGCCTGAAGAAGTCAGCCAGACAAGCTCCACACCCGCCAAGATTGAGGTGTGCGGCTGGGAGTCGGCAAGGCCGCAAACGTCCGCAACCGCGAGCATCAGTCTCACGCGAGCAGCACCGTGATGGAGGGATTCCTCGTCCTTGCGGACTCCGGCAACACCGAACAGGCGACCGGGAAGATCCACCTGCTCGGTGCAGGCTGGTCGCTGACCGGTCCAGCCGTACCGTCTTCGGCGGTGGCGGGCTTCCTGCGCGTTCCTTGGGATGACGTCAAGGACGATCTCACCTTCCATCTTCGCCTGGTCGACGCCGATCGCAACCCGGTCGAGGTCCCTCTGATCGACGGAAAGACCAGAATGGTGGGTTTCCAGGGCCAGCTCGGCATCGGCGACGACCGGCCGAAAGAGGGAGTGGAGCGCCAGGTGCCCATGAACCTGTCCTTCGCCCTAAGCATCCCGCCGCTGCCCCTGACTCCCGACGGCGTCTACGAATGGATTCTGGACGTCGGGGATGTCGAAGTGGCTTCGGTGCGGTTCGGGGTGCGACCAGGGGATGCCGACGACTGAGGAACTCCGCCATGCCTCGCCGCTGGTTCCCTGAGGCAGGGCCGAGCGAGGCAATACCGGCGACCCCGGGCGACCGGTCAACTTCCAGGGGAGCGCGAGGGGGCCGGCAGGCCCTCTCGCCGGAGATCGGGGCGGAGCCTCGATCTCCCTGTCAGGACGCCCGAGCGGTAGCGAGGTCCTTTGGGTGGGCTCCCGCCGGTCAACCCGGTGATCGGGCAACGGGCGGGTGGTTTCAGGGGGGTCGGAGGGGGCGGAGCCCTCGGGGAGGCGCTGTCTGGAGACTTCCGGCGCGGAGCGCCCCCGGCGGAGGCCGTGCGTTGGAGCCCAGTCGTGATACGCTACCAAGCGAGCGCTTGGTTTACCTCCGAGGGGCCGCCGCATGAAGTTCTCGACCTTCCACCTCTTCCACCGCTTCGACGGCCAGAGCTTCAAGGACGTCTACGACTACCACCTGGAGCTCATCGAGCTGGCCGAGGAACTGGGCTTCGACGGGGTACGGCTGGCCGAGCACCACTTCCGCGACTACGGCGTCGTCCCCAACCTGTTCACCATGCTCGCCCACGCCGCCGCGCGCACCGAGCGGCTGCGGCTCGGCACCGGGATCGTCGTCCTGCCCCTGCACAACCCCGTTCACGTGGCCGAGGAGGCCGCGCAGGTGGACGTGCTGTCCGGCGGGCGGCTGGAGCTCGGCATCGGGCGCGGCTACCAGAGCTACGAGTTCGAGGGGTTCGGGGTCGATCTGGCCGAGGCGCGCGACCGGTTCAACGAGGCGCTGGAGGTGATCGTCGGACTGTGGACGCGGGAGACGTACCGGCACGAGGGGAAGTTCTACCGGACCGGGACCGAGGTCTCGCTGGTGCCCAGGCCCGTGCAGGCCCCCCATCCGCCGCTGCACGTCGCGGCGGTCTCCCCCGAGACGGTCACCATGTACGCCGAGCGCGGCCTGCCCATCCTGGCCGATCCGGCGGCGCCGTTCAGGAAGGTCGTCAAGGCGGCCGAGACCTGGCGGGAGACGGCGGCGCGGGCCGGCCACCCTGAGGGGGCCGAGCTGGTGGTGGCCCGCAGCGTGTACGTCGCCCCCACCCTGGAGCGGGCCCGCGAGGACCAGGAGCGCTTCGAGGCGTCGTTCGACCGCTCGCGCATCTTCAACGACCGGAGCGCCCCCATCGACCCCAGGACGGGCCGGACCGCCGAGGGCTTCGAGTACTACCAGGACCGCTATCTGAAGGGCGGCACGGTCTCGGCCGACTTCCGGTGGGAGCAGTTGGAGGTCATCGGGGACCCGGCGCGGGTCGTCGAGCAGATCACGCTGCTCAGGGACGCCGGGTTCTCGAACCTGCTCTGCGACTTCGGCAGCACCCGCCCCATGCCGCTGGCGGACATGAAGCGGGTCATGCGCTTCTTCGCGGCCGAGGTCATGCCCGCCTTCCCGTAACCCCCCTCCCGGAGGCTGACGATGATCCACAGCCTGTCCCTGTCCGACGTCCTCGCCGAGCACGCCCGCAGCCGCCCCGGTACGACGGCCGTGGTGGACGGGGAGCTCCGGCTCACCTATCCGGAGCTGGACGTCCGCGTGTCCCGGCTCGCCGACGCGCTGGCCGGGCGCGGCGTCGGCGGCGGCGACCGGGTGGTGTGGCTCGGCCAGAACAGCCACGCCGTGCTGGAACTGCTGCTCGCGTGCAGTCGCCTGGGCGCGGTGTTCTGCCCGGCGAACTGGCGGCAGTCGGCGGACGAGCTGCGTTTCGTGCTCCAGGATCTCGGCCCGGCGGTCGTGGTCTGGGAGCCGTCCGACGCCGTCGGCGCCCTCGACCGCGACGGCGGGTGGGTGCGGGCGGGCGCGGACTACGAGGAACTGGTGGCGGGCGGGTCGGTGCGGGAGTTCCCGCAGGTCGCCGACGCCGAGCCGGTCCTCGCGCTCTACACCGCCGCCTTCGACGGGCGTCCGAACGCGGCCCTGCTCAGCAGCGCTGCGCTGGTCGCGCACGCCACGTCGCTGCTCGTCGTACGCCAGATGGAGCCGGGCTTCACCTTCCTCAACAACGGGCCGCTCTTCCACGTGGGGACGATGATGTTCTGCCTGGCCACGCTGCAGATCGGCGGCACGAACGTCTTCACCCCCGCCTTCGACCCGGAGGAGGTGTGCCGGCTGGTGGACGCCGAGCGGGTGACGCAGGCGTTCCTGTTCGGGCCGATGATCGACGCGGTGGTGAAGGCGAACGCGGGCGGCAAGTACGACCTGTCCTCGCTGCGCTTCGTCGCCGCCTCCGACGAGTGGAACGCGATGATCACGGTCGACGACTCGCCGTGGTGCCGGTCGAAGATGGGCGGGTACGGGCAGACCGAGGTGGGCGGCATGCTGACCTTCCTCGGGCTGGCGGAGGGCGGGGCCGGGTACGCGGGGCGGCCGTCGCCGCTGGCGCAGGTGCGGATCATGGGGCCGGACGACGTGGAGGTGCCGGCGGGCGAGGTGGGCGAGATCTGCGCCCGCGGCAAGACCCTCTTCTCCGGATATTTCGCCCGGCCCGACTTAAATGCGGAAAAGCTGCGGAACGGCTGGCACCACACCGGCGACCTCGGCCGCCGCGAGCCCGACGGCACCATCACCTTCATCGGCCCCAGACTGCGCATGATCAAGTCCGGCGCCGAGAACGTCTACCCGGCGGAGGTCGAGCGCGCGCTCAAGTCCCATCCCGCCGTGGCGGACGCCGCCGTGATCGGCGTGCCGGACCCTGCCTGGCACCAGGCGGTCAAGGCCGTCGTGGCGCTCCGCGAAGGGGCGGCGGCGACCGCCGAGGAGCTGGTCGAGCACGTCAGGGGGCAGGTGGCGGCGTACAAGAGGCCGAGGGAGGTGGCGTTCGTCGAGGAGATCCCGAAGCGCGGCTTCACCCCCGACTACGACGCCCTCGACGCCGCCCACGGCGGCGGCAACTACCCGGGCTCGCCGTCGGCCTGACGGGCGATCGGCAGGCCCGCCTCCAGATGGGCGAGGGCCCGGTCGAACGCGGCGGGCGCGTCGAGCCCGGGATCGGCGGCCCACTCGAACCACAGCGCGAGCATCACCCCCGAGACCGCCCCGGTGACGTTGCGGATCTCGGGGTCGCCGGGGTCGCGGCCCTCGCGGGCGGCCAGCTCGGCGCGCAGGCCGGCGAGGACGCCGCGGATGTTGTCGATGCTCGCCGTCCACAGCTCGGGGACGGTGAACATGAGCCGCTCGCGCTCCAGGCCGTCGTTGCGCTCCTCGGGCGTCTGCGCCGCGAACACCTGGCCGATCGCGGCGCGTACGGCCTGGACGGGGTTGAGCTCGGGCGGCGCGGCGCGCAGCGCCTCGACGAAGGGTGGGTACTGGTCGACCAGCACCAGATCCTCCTTCGTCGGGAAATAGCGGAACACGGTGCTGGGCGCGACCTCGGCCGCCTCCGCGATCTGCTCGACCGTCGTCTCCGCGTATCCCCGCTCGCGGAACAGCCGCAGCGCCACTTTCTGGATCAGGGCCCTGGTCTTGGCCTTCTTCCGCTCCCGGAGCCCGGGTCCGTCGCTCATGGCATCGCATTCTGAAGGGTCCGCCCCGGCACGTCCACTCACGACGCATTTTCCAACTTTCGCTAGTCAACTTTCAATTGAGAGTCTACTCTCACCATCATGCGCAAACTTCCCGTCGAACGCGACCCTCGACGCCCCCTCGACCCGCCGCCCGCCCTCCGCGGGCTGCCGCCCATGGCCCGCCTGGAGATGGCCGACGGCCACCTCGGCTGGCTCGCCACCACGCTCGACGCCGCCCGCACCGTCCTCGGCGACCCCCGGTTCAGCGCCCGGCAGGAGCTCAAGCACCCCGCCGTACAGTCGTCGGCCGCCGTCGCCGGACCCGGCCGCCCCGCGCCGCCGGGGTTCTTCGCCACCACCGACCCGCCCGAGCACACGCGCTACCGGCGGCTGCTCACCGGCCAGTTCACGCTGCGCAGGATGCGCCTGCTGGAGCCGCGCATCGAGCGCATCGCCGCCGACCACCTCGACGCCATGGCGGCGGCCGGGCCGCCCGCCGACCTGGTGACCGCGTACGCGCTGCCGATCCCGTCCATGGTCATCTGCGAGCTGCTCGGCGTCCCGTACGCCGACCACGCCTTCTTCCAGGAACGCAGCCAGGAGCTGGTCTCGCCCGGCGGCGACGTGGCGGGCGCGAGCGCCGACCTGCACGCCTACCTCGCGGACCTGGTGCGCCGCAGGCGGGCCGAGCCCGGCGACGACCTGATCAGCGGCCTGACCGGCGAGCTCACCGACGACGCCGAGACGGCCAACGTCGCGATGATCCTGCTCGTCGCCGGGCACGAGACCACCGCGAACATGCTCGCCCTCGGCGTCCTCGCCCTGCTCACGGCGGGCCTGGCGTACGAGGAGGGGACGGAGGAGGAGCTGCTGCGCTGGCTGTCGATCCTGCACCTCGGCGCGCCCAGCAGGGCCGCGTTGGAGGACGTCGAGGTGGCCGGCGTACGGGTCGCGAAGGGCGAGACGGTGGCGCTGTCGCTGCCCATGGTCAACCGCGACCCGGCCGCCTTCGCCGCGCCGGACACGCTCGACCCGGCCCGCCCGGACGCCCGCCGCCATCTGGCCTTCGGCCACGGCGTCCACCAGTGCCTCGGCCAGCAGCTCGCCAGGAACGAGCTGCGCATCGGCTACCGCGCCCTGTTCGAGCGCTTCCCCACGCTGCGGCTGGCCGTCCCCGCCGCCGAGGTGCCGCTCCGGCAGGACGCGACGGTGTTCGGGGTCGGCCGCCTGCCGGTGACCTGGGACTGAAGGATTCGGGAGCGACTGATCTGGAACAACCCAGGTTCGAGGAAGTGGGCACCGGCCAAGCCTGGTATTCACCACCGCCACGGGTTACCATCGAGTGCATATATTATTCATGGTATGTCTCAGTGGGGGATCGACCTGGAGCCGGAGGTGGAGGCTTGGCTGGACAGTCTTTCTTTTCCGCTCTACCAGCGGGTCATGCGGAACGTGGACGACCACCTCGTCACAGGCGGCGTCCCCGATGGGGATCATATGAAGAAGCTGAAGGACGCCGAGGGTGTGCACGAGCTGCGCGTTGCTCTTGACCGCACGACCTGGCGGTTGACCTTTTGGAAGCCGGCCGACAAGGTGATCGTTATCCTGACGGTCTTCCGCAAGACACAGGATGGGACGCAGACCGCCGATATCGACCGTGCAATCGCTGCCAGGAAGCGGTGCGAAGCAGAGCACGACCTAGCCACCACGCACGTGTTCGAGAGGAGCGCATGATGGGTCACAGCCGTTGGGAAACCTACAAGGCGAAGCGTCTGCGCGAGATGGAAGCGGACGCGCACCCCCACGCCGAGTACGAGCAGGCTGGCCGTGACCTGGAGCTCGGCGACCAGTTGCGTGAGATCCGTAAGCGCCGAGGCTTGTCCCAGAAGGTCGTAGCGGAACGCGCCGGGATGTCCCAGCCCGCCTTGTCTCGCATCGAGGGCGGTGGCGGCATCCCGGACATAGCGACACTGCTGCGCCTCGGCGCGGCGATGGGGGTTCGATTCCGCGTCGAGCTCGTCGTCGACGACGACACCACCGATATCGAGCCTCTGACGGTACATCACCGCCAGCTCACGAACGCGTAGCTCCGCCTGGCGTCGGAGCCACCAGACAATCGGCCAGCCCATTACCCGCTTACTGAGCGCCTACGACCACTGACCCGACTCGAAACTCGCTCGCCCAGAGAAACTAGAGGATCGCGAGCGGGGTCAGCGGGCTGCCGGTGCCGCCCTCGACGCGCAGCGGGGCCGCCACGAACACGAACTCCGTCCGTCCCGTCGCCGCCAGCTCCTCCAGCCACAGCATCTCGATCAGGTGGATGCCGTGCCGGTGGAGCAGGATGAGGTGCAGGTCGTCGGCCACGCCCTCGGCGGCCAGGCCACGCGCGTCGAGCCCGCCGACCGCGGCGTTGTCCGCGGCCACCGCGGCGACGTCGTGCGCGGCGAGCCAGCGTCCGGCCGCCGCCGACAGCCCCGGCTGGCCCGACCAGTACTCCTCGGGCGACCGCTCCCACACCTTCGGCCAGCCGGTACGGATCACCGCCACGTCCCCGGGCCGCGGCACGCCGATCTCCTCCAGCGCGCCGGGCTCGATCCGGTGCCCGGCGGGCAGATGGTCGAGGCCGAGCCGCCGGGGCACGTCGAACAGCACCCCCCGGGCGACCACGCCGCCGACCTGCTCGATGCCGCACCGGGCCGCCCCGTACGAGCGGACGCGGGCCGCCGGATGGCCGTTGTAGATCCGGTCGCCCGACCACATGTGGCAGAGGGCGTCCATGTGGGTGGTGGTGCCGTGCGGGGTCACGACGAGGGCGTCGTCCGCCACGCACAGGCCCTCGCCGATCGGCCGCGCGCCGGCCGCGTAGTCGCCGCCGTCCACGGACATGAAGTGCTGCGGCAGCGGCCGGCCCCGCAGGTGCGGCACGGTGGTGGGAGCCGGCGAGGAGGTCGCGCCGCGGATCGGCAGGGCCAGGCTCAGCACCTCGCCGGTCGTGGCCGCGCGCAGGGCGTCGAGGACGACGGACGGGGTGAGGAGGTTCAGGGTGCCGCGCTGGTCGTCTGGGCCGAATCGTCCCCAGTTGTTAGGCTCGTGAACCACGTAAGCGCTCCCTTTCCGTGGAGGTCCGATGCACTGCGATCCCCGCTTCTCCCGCGTCCGCGAGGTCTTCGAACGGCACTTCGCCGACGGCGAGGAGCTCGGCGCGGCCTTCGCCGTCTACCAGGACGGCGAGCTGGTCGTGGACCTGTGGGACGGCGTCGCCGACCGGCACACGGGACGGCCCTGGGAGCGCGACACGCCGGCCTTCGCCTACTCCTGCACGAAGGCGGTCACCGCCACCGTGCTGCTGCAGCTCGCCGAGCGCGGCCTGGTGGACGTGAGCGCGCCGGTGGCCGAGGTGTGGCCGGAGTTCGCGGCGCGGGGCAAGGCGGCGGTCACCGTCGAGCACCTGCTCACCCACCAGTCGGGGCTGCCGGTGCTGGAGGAGCCGGTGCCGGTGGAGGCGTTCGAGGACCAGGCCGCCATCGCGGCCCGGCTCGCCGGGCAGGAGCCGCTGTGGGAGCCGGGGACGGCGCACGGCTACCACGCGCTGACGTACGGGTTCCTGGTGGGCGAGGTGGTCCGGCGGGTGACCGGCAAGTCGGTGGGCGAGCTGGTGGCGGCGGAGATCGCCGGGCCGCTCGGTCTGGAGCTGTGGGTGGGCGCGCCGGACGACGTGATCCCGAGGACGGCCCGGCTGAAGGCGGCGGAACGCCCCCAGGCCCTCAAGGTCACCGAGGCCGGCGCCGCCCCCACGGGCGAGGGTGCGGCCACGCCCGGGGCCGCCGGCGGCGCGGGCGGCACTGGGCAAGGGCGGCCTGAGGACCTCGTGGCCGCGATGACCCGGGCCGCTCTCGACCCGCAGAGCCTCATGAACCGCGCGCTCGGCAACCCCGCCATGCACCGCCTCCAGGGCGGCGCGAACAACCCGGTCATCCTGCGCGCCGGCTGGCCCGCCGCCGGCCTGGTGACCACGGCCAGGGGCCTGGCCGGCTTCTACCGCTCCCTCGCCGCCGGCGACATCCTCCGCCCCGAGACGCTGCGCGAGGCCACCCGCACCCGGGTGAACGGCCCCGACCGCGTCCTGCTCCTGGACACGGCGTTCGGGCTGGGCTACATGCGGCCGTCGCTGACGTTCCTGATGCCGTCGGGGAGCGCGTTCGGGCACAGCGGCATGGGCGGCTCGATCGGCCTCGGCGATCCCGAGCGCGGGCTCGGCATCGCCTACGTCATGAACAGGATGGCCAACGCGCTCTCGGGCAACCTGCGCGGCATCCGCCTCGTGGAGGCGGTCTACCAGTCGCTCTGAGCCGGTCAATGCATCGTGACGCCGCCGCTGACGGACAGCGTCTGGCCGGTGATGTACGCCGCCCGTTCGGTGCAGAGGAAGGCGACCAGCCCGGAAACGTCCGCGGGCACGCCGAGGCGGCGCAGCGGGATGCCCCGGGCGATCCGGTCGACCAGCCCGGGCTCGGCCGCCGCGACCCGGCGCAGCATCGGCGTGTCCGTGGGGCCGGGGCAGACCACGTTCGAGGTGACCCGGCCGCGGGCGGCCTCCCTGGCGAGCGTCTTGGCCAGCCCGAACAGGCCCGCCTTCGTGGCCGCGTACGCGCCCTCGCCGCCCGAGCCGGCCCGTGCCCCGTCGCTGGAGACGAACACCAGCCGCCCCCAGCCCCTGGCCGTCATCCCGGGCAGCAGCAGCTTGGTCAGCAGCATCGGGCCGCGCAGGTTGACCTGCCACATGAGGTCCCACGAGGCCGGGTCGCTCTCCGTGAACGGCCCGATCACCGCGACCCCGGCGTTGTGCACGAGCACGTCCACGTCACCGGCGGCGCGGGCGAACGCCGCGACCGACTCCGGATCGGTGAGGTCGAGGGCGGCGGCCCGCGCGCCCGGCAGTCCGGCGGCGACCCGCTCCGCGCCGGGCAGGTCCACGTCGCCGAGCACGACGCGGGCGCCGAGCGCGGCCAGGTCGGCGGCGATGGCCGCGCCGATCGCGCCCGCTCCCCCGGTGATGACGGCGGCGCGGCCGTCCAGTCGCATGCCGTCCAGTCCGTCCATGCCATACATGTCGCCCATGCCGTCCATGCCGTCCATGTCGCTCATGTCCAGCTCCCGGCGAGGTCGGCGGCGGTGGCGCGGGTGGCGAGCAGGCCGATCGTGTTCCGCAGGACGGCCCGCGCGTAGTCGTCGGGGATGCCCGCGACCGCGTCCGTGACGACCGTGACCCGGTAGCCGAGGTTGACCGCCTCCAGCGCCAGGCCGGGGATGCCGAGGTTGAGCGAGACCCCGGCGGCGACCACGGTGGAGACGCCGAGCGAGCGCAGCGTCATGTCGAGCGAGGTGCCGGTGAACGGCGAGAAGCCGTGGTTCCTGCGGCTCTCCAGGTCGCCGGGGGCGCGCAGGCCGGGCAGCACCTCGACGGCGGGGGTGCCCTCCAGCATGTGGGCGGGGTCCTTGAGGAGGGAGACGATGAAGGGGCAGTTCGCGGTGTGGGAGCCGGCCCGGTCGGCGCGGAAGGCGGCCGTGCAGTGCACGACGGGGATCGCGGCGGCGCGGGCGGCCGCGAGGAGCCGGGCGATGGTGGGGACGACGCCGTGCCGCTCGCACGCCGCCCGCAGGTCCGGAAATTTCGTGAGATCACCGACGACGCCCCGCTGCATCTCCATCACGAGCACCGCCACGCCCTCCACCCGCCCACCCCACTTCATTTACCCGAGCGCTTGCTTGGTATAAGGAGGGTATCACCGCCACCTCCCGTCATAAGGGGTTAACTCACGGCGAAATAGCCGCACTCGTGACAACCCGAACCCCGGGTGAGACCGTCGAACCCAGAGACGGCCGCCACATGGGGGTAGGACTTGGTCCCTGGTTACCGTGAAGTACGCCAGCTCGGCGCGGGCCGCACCGGCCGCGTGTTCCTCGCCACGTACCAGGCGACCGGCGCCTACGTGGCGATCAAATACCTGAACGCCACGCTGCGCAGGGACGCCGAGTTCATGGAGCGCTTCCGGTCGGACACCCACCAGCTGGTCGAGCTCGACGACCCCGACATCGTCCGCCTCTACGAGTACGTCGAGACCCCGACCCGCGCGGCGCTCGTCATGGAGCTGGTGGACGGCGTCTCCCTGCGCACGCTGCTGGACGAGCACGGCCACGTGACACCGGAGGCCGCGCTCGCCGTGCTCAAGGGCGTCCTGCTGGCCCTGGCCGCCGCGCACGAGCGGGGCGTGGCGCACCGCGACGTCAAGCCGGAGAACGTCCTCGTCCAGGCGGACGGCACCAGCAAGCTCACCGACTTCGGCGTCGTGGTGCACGCCGAGGAGCCTGGCGTGCCCGCGGGCAGCCCGCCGTACATGTCGCCCGAGCTGTGGACCAGGCACGAGACCGGCCCGCCCGCCGACCTGTACGCCGCCGCCTGCACCCTGTTCGAGGCGGTCAGGGGACGGCCGCCGTTCCGCGCCGCCGGGGAGGGCGGCCAGGAGGAGCTGGACGTGCCGGCCACCAGGGACCGGCACCTGACCGAGCCGATCCCTCTGGAGGTGGTGCCGGACACGCTGCGCGACCTGCTCCGGCGCGGCCTGGCCAAGGACCCGGCCGACCGGTACGCCTCCGCCCGCCGGTTCGCCGCCGAGCTGGAGGAGGACGCGGTCGCCGGCTACGGCCCCGAGTGGGAGAAACGCGGTCGCCGCCACCTGGCCGAGCTGGCCACGCTGCTGGCCCTCCGTTTCCCGCTGGCACGCACCGACCGCGCCACCAGCGGCGGCGGCCCGGCGGTGGCGCTGCGCGACCGGCTCGCGCGCATGCCGCGCCTCCCGCCGCACCTGTGGGTGACGGGCGTGCTGGTCATGGCGGTGGCGATCGGGATCGTGCTGTCGGGCGGGCGGCTGCCTACCGGGCCGGGGGCGATCCTCCTGCCGCCGCCCGAGGAGAAGTCCGAGCCCGCCCCCTCGCCCGCCGACGCCACCACCGGCGCGACCGTGCCCACGACCGGCCCCACGACCGGGCCCACCAGGCGTCCCACGCCCGGCGCCACCGGCGGGGCCGCGCCGCGCACGCCCGCCGCCACGCCGGGCAGGACCAGCGCCGCCGCCCCTCGCCGCACCCCGTCCGCCACCCCGTCCGCCACCGCCACCCCGTCCGCCACCGCCACCGCGTCGGCCACCGGGCCCGCGCGGCCCGCCGTGCGGGCGGCCACGATCGTCGGCTGGAGCGGCCGGTCCGGCTCGGTACGGGTCGCCGCGAACGGGACCGGCCAGGTGCGGCTGCGGGTGACCTACACGCGGCGCGACGGCGACGACGCCCCCGCCACGACGCTGCACCAGGAGACCCTCGTCCTGAGCGGCCACACGTCGTACACCAGCGCCGTCGGTCACGACCCCGGCACGGTGGCCTGCGACCGGCGCGTCTACGTCGGCATCCTGGTGATGACCGAGCCCGCCTCGGGCAACGGCCCCCAGGTGAGCGAGGTCCCGGTGGACGGTCCCGCCTGCCCCACCCCGGCCTCGACCCCGCCCACCGGCCCCTCCCCCAGCCCCGTGAACGCCCCGGCCACCGCCAACGACCCCGCCAACGACCCCACAACCGCCGAGAACGTCGCCACCGCCGAGGACGCCACCCCCGCCGGCGACGCCGCGTCCCGCGATCCCGGCGGGGCGCCCGAGCACGTGGGGACGCTGGTCCCCGTCGAGTGACGGGACACGCCCTTGCCGGGCAACCAAGCGTGCGCTAGCTTGGCAAGCGATGAGCGCCGACACCGCCACCAGCCCTCCCCCCGACCCGCCCGCCCACCTGGCCGGGTACCGGGCCGCCTGCGCGCGGGGCGAGCTGGTCGTCCAGCGCTGCGCGGGCTGCGGCCGATGGGTGCAGCTCCCCGAGGCGGCGTGCCCGTGGTGCGGCGGCGGCGAGCTGACGTACGAGCCGGTCGGCGGGACAGGCGTGGTCCACACGTTCACCGTCGTCCACCGGTCGTTCGCGCCCGGCTACCAGGGGCGGGAGCCGTACGTGACGGCGTGGGTGGACCTGCCCGCCGGCGTGCGCGCGTTCGGGCACGTGGTGGGGTGCGCGCCGGAGGAGGTACGCATCGGCATGCCGGTGCGGGTGACGTTCGTCAACGAGTTGCCGCATTGGAGGCCCGCGTGAAGCTGGGCAACGTGCTGATCCCGGTGGCCGACCTGGACGAGGCCATCGCCTTCTACGGGCTGCCGGTGAAGTTCCGCGACGGCGACCGGTTCGCGGCGCTGGACGGGGGCGGCGTCACCGTGGCGCTGGCCGGGCCGGCCGAGCACGTCACGCCGGCGGCGGCGCCGTCGTACAAGGTGGACGACGTGCGGGAGAGCGTGCGCGAGCTGGCCGGGCGCGGGGCCGAGGTGGTGCGCGGCCCCGAGGAGGGGCCGCACGAGCGGCGGGCCGTGCTGCGCGATCCCTCGGGCAACGTCTTCGTGCTCTATTCCCCCCTCTGAGCCCCGCCGACCTGGAGGCGCCCCCATGGCACGATCACCGTACGGCAACTACGGCCACGCGATCCTGACCGCCGGCGCGATGCGCACCCCCGACCGGGTGGCGCTGACGTACTGCGGCGAGCGGAGCTTCACCTACGAGGAGCTGAACGCCAACGTCAACCGCCGCGCCAACGCCCTGCTCGCCGCCGGGATCGGCCCGGGGCGGCGGGTGGCGGCGCTGCTCAACGAGACGCTGACGGTGGCCGAGGTCTACCTGGCGCAGGCCAAGATCGGGGCGGTGACGGCGGCGCTGAACCCGTACTGGCCGGTCGAGACGCTGCGGGACGTGGTGGCCGCCTCCGGCTGCACGGCGTTCGTGCACGACGCGACCGTGGCGGAGACGGTCGGGCGGATCAGGGACTCGCTGCCCCAGGTCACCACGTGGATCGACGCCGGCGAACTGGCCGGCGGCCCGGACGCCGAGCCGCCGCTCGCCGGTTTCCACGACGACCCGCTCGCGCTCTACTACACCTCGGGCACCACCGGCCTGCCGAAGGCGGTCGTGCACACGCACGCCTCGTCGCTGGCCACCGCGCAGATCTGGCTGGACGTGCCGCGCGGCCCGGACGCGGTGTTCGGCACCGGCGCGATCATCTGGGGCATCGGCTTCCCCGCCATCGTCGGCCCCGCCCTGTACGCCGGCCTGCGCCTGGTGCTGGAGCAGGACTGGGGGCCGGCGAACTTCCTGCGGGTCGTGCCGCGCGAGCGGGTCACGCACGTGTCGCAGATCCCGTCGTTCTACGCGGCGCTGCTGGGCTCGCCCGATCACGAGGGCGTGGACCTGTCGTCCATCCGGGTGATCATGCTGGGCGGCGAGCCGCTCACCGCTCCCATGCTCGACCGGATCAAGGCCCGGCTGCCCGAGGCGGGCGTCTACTCCTATTACGGGCAGACCGAGGCTCCGTACACGTGCATGGGCCGGGTGGACGACGGCTCGACGCCGCTCGGCTCCTCGGGCCGGGCCCGCACCGGCAACGCCGTACGGGTCACGGACCCGGGCGGCCGCCGGGTGATCGACGAGGTCGGCGAGATCAACCTGGCCGGGCCGCACCGCATGGCGGGCTACGACGGCCTGCCGGAGCGGACGGCCGAGGTGCTGCGCGGCGACTGGTACGTCGGCGGCGACCTCGGCTCCGTCTCCGCCGACGGCGTGCTGCGCGTCCTGGGCCGCCGCGAGGACGCGATCGTCAAGGGCGGTGTGTGGACGCAGCCCGCCGCCGTCGAGGAGGCAGCCGCGGCGCTCGACGGCGTCGCCGAGGCGGGGGCCGTCGGGGTGCCCGAGGGCGCCGCCGACCAGCGCATCCTGCTGGCCGTCGTGCCGCGCGCCGGGCACTCGCTGGACGCCTCCAAGCTCGCGCTCGCCCTGGCCGACACCCTGCCGGCGCACCGGCGTCCCGACCACATCGTGGTGGCGGAGGAGCTGCCGCACTCGCAGGACGCCTCGGGCGGGCCGGGCAAGCTGCTCCGCAAGGCCATCCGCGACCAGTACGGGCACCTGCTCGGGTGAGCGCGCAGGAGCAGGTCCCCGAGCACGTGCACGAGCACGCCGTCAAGGCGATGCTGCGCGAGGCCGGGGTGCCGGTGCCGCGCGGCATCGTGCTCCCCGCCGGCGCGGAGGACTTCGGTGCGGCCGGCGAGCTGGCCGAGCCGCTGGTACTGAAGGCGTTCGGGCCAGGGCTGGTGCACAAGTCGGAGGCCGGGGCGGTGGTGCTCGGGCTGCGCGCGGCCGAGCTGCCTGGCGCGGCGGCCCGGATGCGCGAACGGGTGCCGCACCTCGCCGGGTTCCTGGTCGAGGAGCAGGCGGCGGCCGGGGTCGAGCTGATCGTGGGCCTGGTCAGGGACCCCGCGTTCGGCCCGGTGCTGCTCACCGGGCTGGGCGGCGTGTGGGCGGAGACGCTGCGCGACACGGCGCTGCGGCTGTGCCCGGTGCCGGAGCCGGACGTGCGGCGCATGCTGGCCTCGCTGCGCGCCGCCCCGCTGCTCGCGGGGAGCAGGGGCCGGCCGCCGGTGGACCTGGCCGCGCTGGTCAAGCTGCTGCTGGCGGTCGGCGGTCCCGGCGGGCTGTGGGAACGGCTGGAGCTCGGCGAGTTCGAGCTGAACCCCGTGATCGCGACCCCGGACGGCGTGACGGCGGTGGACGCCCGCCACCTGCCCGCCGCGCCGCCCCCAGCCGTCGTGCGCGGCGCGGCGACCGACTTCCTGCCGCTGTTCGAGCCGCGGGCGGTGGCCGTCGTGGGCGCCTCCGCCACGCGGCCCACCTTCGGGAACATGTTCCTCGACTTCTACCGGGCCGCCGGGGTCCCGCTGGTCGCCGTGCACCCAAGGGCGGAGGAGGTGGCGGGCGTGCCGGCCGTGCGCTCGCTCGCCGAGGCCGCCGCGACCGCCGGCGTGGACTACGCGCTGGTCGCCGTGCCCGCCGAGCGCTGCGCCGAGGTGGTGGCGCAGGCGGCGGGCGTGCCGTTCGTGCAGGTGATGAGCGGCGGCTTCGGCGAGGCGGGCCGCGCCACGCTGGAGGAGGAGCTGGCCGCCGCCGCCCGCGCGGCGGGCACCCGCCTGCTGGGGCCCAACTGCATGGGCGTCTACTGCCCGCGCGGCCGGCAGACGTTCGTCGGCGGCGGGCTGGGGCCGCCGGGCTCGGTGGCGCTGATCTCGCAGAGCGGCGGCCTCGCCGGCGAGGTGATCAAGGTCGGGGAGCGGCGCGGCCTCGCGTTCAGCCGGGTCGTCACCGTCGGGAACGCCGCCGACGTCACCCCCGCCGAGTTGCTGCGCTGGCTGGCGCGGGACGAGCGGACGCGGGCCGTCGGCCTGTACCTGGAGGACCCGCGCGACGGGCGGGAGCTGTACGAGGCGCTGCGCGTTCTGGACCGGCCGGTCGTGCTGCTGGTGGGCGGGCGTACCGGGCAGGGCAGGGCGGCCGCCGCCTCGCACACCGGCGGCCTGGTGAGCGACCTGCGCCTGTGGGAGGCGGTCGCCGAGCAGGCCGGGGCGGCGCTGGTGACGAGCCAGGACGACCTCATCGGCGTGCTCGCGTACTTCCAGGCCCACGGCTCACGTCCCGCCGACGGGGACGGGGTGCTGGTGGTGGGGCCGAGCGGGGGCGCGAGCGTGCTGGCGGCGGACGCGTTCGGCGCCGCCGGGGTGCGCCTGGACCCGCTGCCCGGGGACGTGGCCGGCGAGCTGCGCGGGCTCGGCGTGGCGGCCTCCGGCAACCCCCTGGAGGTGCCGGTGGGCCCTCTCGGCCGTCCGGACCTGGTGCCCGCCGTGGTCGCGGCGATCCTGCGCCGGCGGGCGTTCCGCGACGTGGTGGCGCACGTCAACGTGCAGGCGTTCTTCACCTACGGCGACGCCCCGGAGGCCCTGTACGCCTACGCGCACGCGCTGGCCGCCGCCCAGGAGGCGCTGCCGCGCACCCGGTTCACGCTCGTCACCAGGAACGGCGACTGCGCGCCGCCGGGCGTCGAGGACGAGGTACGGCGCGTCGCGGCGGCGGCGGGCATCCCGGTCTACCGGACCATGGAGGCGGCCGCTGCGGCCGTGGCGGCAGGAGGAGAGCATGGGGCTGCTTGACGGCAAGGTCGCGCTGATCACCGGCGGCGCGCGGGGCATGGGCGCGGCGCACGTGCGGCTGTTCCTCGCCGAGGGCGCGCGGGTGGTGTTCGGCGACGTCCTGGACGAGGAGGGCAAGGCGCTGGCCGAGGAGACGGGCGCCGCCTACGTCCGGCACGACGTGCGCAGCGCGGCCGAGTGGCAACGGGCCGTGGGCACCGCCCTGGGCCTGCACGGCCGGCTGGACGTGCTGGTCAACAACGCCGGCATCCTCAGGTACGGCCGCATCGCGGACATGCCGCCCGAGGAGTTCGACCGGGTCGTCGACGTCAACCTGAAGGGCGCATGGCTGGGCGTCAAGACGGTGATCGACCCCCTGACGGCGGCCGGCGGCGGCTCGATCGTGAACATCTCCTCCATCGAGGGCCTCATCGGCGCGGCGGGGCTGTCGGCGTACGCGGCCTCGAAGTTCGCGCTGCGCGGCATCACGAAGTCGGCGGCGCGGGAGCTGGCCAGGTTCGGGATCCGGGTGAACTCGGTGCATCCGGGGGCGATCAACACGCCGATGGTGCAGGACCCGGACCTCGCGCGGGAGGTGGACGCGGAGGCGTTCGTCAAGGCGATGGTGATCAGGCGCTTCGCCGAGCCGGTGGAGGTGTCGCACGTGGTGGCGTTCCTCGCCTCGGACCGGTCCAGCTACTGCACGGGCAGCGAGTTCACCGTGGACGGCGGCCTGCTCACGGGCGCGGGCTACTGATTACTAACCCTTGGGACATGTAGATCTTTTACCGTTAAACAGCGCGCGCTAGGACATTTCTGGCAGCATCCTGACCTGCGATTTCCTTGCCCCACAGGCTTTGCCGTCCCTTTGCGCGTGCTTGACCTGCGGTTACGGCACGGTAACCTCGCTTCATCACGGTAGATGACAAGCCTCCGGTCTTGTCCCACCAGTCACAGGGGGCATCTCTACCCGGTGCTGCGTGGGGCGAAACCGGTCTTGCCCGGAAGGTGCCCGCATACTTCCATGACGCCAGAGACGCAGAAGTTCATCGAGTTGCTCCAGAGCCAGCTCGGCTACGCCGAGAAGGCCGGCGCGTACACCAAGTTCGGCGACTGGTACGGCAAGAACGTCGAGTTCGACGCCGACTACACCGCCGCCCCCTGGTGCGACATGTTCCTCTCCTGGGCCGCGCACAAGCTCGGCTACGAGGAGTGGATGGGGCAGTTCGCGTGGACGGTGGAGCACGCGAAGTGGTTCAAGAAGCAGGGCGCCTGGGGCACCAAGCCCAAGCCGGGCGCGTTCGTCTTCTACGACTGGAGCGGCTCCAAGAGCATCGACCGCATCGACCACGTCGGCGTCGTGGTCCGCGTCGAGGGCAACAAGATCATCACGATCGAGGGCAACATCGACGGCGGCGTCGCCAAGCGCAAGGAACGTGACACCAGCAAGGTCGTCGGCTACGGCTACCCCGACGTGGTCAAGGCCCGGCTCGACGCGAAAAAGGCGAAGAAGTCCGAGGTCGAAGGGTCGCTGCCGCCCGACTCCGGCCCCGGCGCCCCCACGCTCTACGTGCAGGACGGCTCGCTCACCGCGATGATCCCGCAGACCGGCGCCGAGCAGGAGAGCGGCGCCCGGCCCCCGCTCGCCTCCCGGGAGAAGAAGAGCGAGCGGACCACCGCCTCCAAGACGCAGACCACGCCCCCGAAGAAGACCGAGCGGTCCGCCGGCTCCCCGGCGGACGTGAAGACGGGCGCGCGGGCGGGCGCGACGACGGATGCGACGACCGGCACGGGCGCCGTCCCGTCCCCGGCCGCCTCCGCCGCCGGCCAGGGGAACAAGCTGGGCAAGCACGCCAAGCCGACCACCGCCGACACGACCGCGGCCACCGCCGAGCCGCTGCCCGCGCACGCCGACCCGAGCGCCACTGGACCGCTCCCGGCCATCTCCTCGCCGACGCTGATCGGCTCGACGCTGGTGGCCGCCCTGGCGCTGCTCGCCGTCGCCAAGACCCGCCAGAACCGGGTACGCGCCGCCGTGGCCGCCGCCTCCCCCGCCCCGCGTCCGGCCCCGTCCCGCGGCGGACGCCGCCGCAAGCGCCGCGGCGCCGCCGTGCCGATCCCGCGGCCCGCCTGGACCCGTACGCTCGCCGCCGGCGCCGCCGAGCCCGCCACGGGCCCCAGCCTCACCACGGCACCGGCCACCACGGCCGGCCTCGTCGCCGCGACGGCCACCCCCGACCTGTTCGCCGCGTCCGCCGCCGGCCTCACCGCCGCGGAGACCCCGCTCGCCCGCACCGCCGCGGAGACCCTCTTCGCGCGGGAGGACGCCGACCTGTTCGCCGCCGAGACGCCGTTCGTGCGGGGCGACGCCGACGTGGTCGCGGCCGGCACGTCCCCCGTCGGAGCCAGGGACGCCCGTCTCGTCGCGGCGGGCGGCAGCGGCAGCGACGCCTCGCCCGCCGAGCAGGTACGCCGCATCAGGGAGGCCCGGCCCTTCGACCCGTTCGCGGACGCCGCGCCGCTGCGCCGGGGCCGTCGTGCCGCCGGCCCCGGCCCGCGCACCGGCATCGCCGTCGACAACCCCTACCGGCGCGCCGGCCGCCACGCCGACGCCGACGCCTTCGGCGAGCCGGTGGACGTCGGCCCCTTCGAGCCGTGCTGGGACACCGGCCCGATGCGGCGCATCCACGACGACGCCGACCCGCGCGACACGGGCGCGTTCGTCTTCGAGACCGGCCCGTTCCAGCGGATCGTCATCCCGGAGGCGACCAGCTCGTTCGACGCCTTCGCCCCCGCCTGGACCGGCGACGTCCTCGACGGCGGCCCCGCCCCCGTGCCCGCCTCCTACCGGGGGCGCCGCCGCCGCCAGGACCCGCCCGCCGAGGAGCCCTTCGTGGACCTGCTGCCGCGCGGCCGCCGGCACCGCCACGAGGAGCGCGAGCTGGTCGGCGCGATCAGCGCCACCTCCACCGGCCACCGCAGCCGGGGCCGCCACCGCGCCTAGGCGGGGGCCTCAGCACGCCGCCGCCGTCCGGCGGAGCAGCGGTCCGGCGGCGGCGCGCAGCTCGTCGCTGAACGGCGCGGGCCGCAGGGTGGCCGGGTCCAGATTGACGTTGACGCGATAGCCCTCCGCGTGGACCACCGTGCGGTCGGCCGACAGCACGCGGAAGCCGTAGACGCCGCTGGTGCGGCCCATGCGCTCCATCCAGAAGTGCACCAGCGGCTCGCCTGGCCCCACGATGGGCACGTGGTAGGTCACCTTGAACTCGCGTACGGCCAGGAAGACGTCCTTGAACGCCGACCCGGCGGGGTCCGGGGCCCAGCCCAGGCGCTGCCAGTACGCGCCGACCGCCCGCTCGACGAGCAGGGCGTAGCGGGAGTTGTGCAGCAGGCCCATGGCGTCGAGGTCGTCGAAATGCACCTGGACCGGTTCGTGCACGCCGTCTTCGATCATGATCAGTCCTCCGGGAGGAGCGTGGGGTCGGGGCAGAGCGCGCGCAGGCGTTGCAGCACGGCGCGGCGCGCGTGGACGAGGGAGGCCGGCCCGTCGAGCAGGCGCGAGTGGATGATCGCCATCTCCCCGAGCGCGTCGATCTCGTACGCGAGCTGCGCGGCGTCCACGCTCTCCGCGAGCTCGCCCATCGCCACGGCCTCGGTCACCAGCCGCCGGATGAACTCCTGCCACTCGCGCATGGCGCGCGCCACGCGGTCGCGCAACGCACCGGGACGGTCGTCGAACTCGGCCTGGACGGTGAAGAAGAAGCACCCGCCGGGAAGCGCGCCCTCGCCGTAGAAGCTCAGCCGCGCCTCGTGCAGCGCGAACAGCCGCCGCACCCCGGCCGGGGCCCGCAGGGCGGGCGCCACCACCCGCTCGGACCACTGGCGGGCGGCCCAGTCCACGGCGTCGAGCTGTAGTTGCTCTTTATCGCGCCAATGGGCAAAAAATCCGGACTTACTGGTGCCGGTCGCCGCCGCCAGTCGTCCGAGCGAGAGCCCGTCCAGCCCTTCGACGGAGGCCAGGCCCACCGCCCGTTCAAGGATCGCCTCGCGGCTGCGCAACCCGCGCAGCCGCCGGCCGTCTTGTGTCATGAACACAAACTACATTAACGACCGATCGTTTGTATATCTCGGCCGATCCCGTACCGGGCGGCGAAAGCCGTCAGGGCGGCGACCGCGTCACGGCCCCGCGTCCACGGCCGGACGATCAGCCGCTCCACGCCCAGCGCCGCCCACGCGGGCACCTCGTCGGGGGAGCCCAGCGCGTACGCGTGCGCCGTCACCGGCACCCCGCCCCCCAGCCGGTCAAGCTGCGGCCTGATGGAGCCGAGGGTGTGCGGCATGCTGATCCACCCGTCGCAGAGCCGCGCGGCCCGGCGCAGCGCCGCCGCCGACTCGCCGCCCGCGAGCACCGGCAGCCGCCGCTGCACCGGCTTGGGCTCGAAGGCGACCTCCGGGAAGGAGTAGAACCTGCCGGAGTGGGCGACCACCGGCTCGGTCCACAGCCGCCGTACCACCGCGATGGCCTCGTCCAGCCGAGCCCCGCGCGTCTCGAACGGGATCCCGGCGGCGTCCCACTCGCCCCGGTACCAGCCGGCCCCCACCCCGCACACGGCCCGCCCGCCCGACACCACGTCCAGGGTGGCGAAGGCGCGCGCCGACACGAAGGGGTGGCGCAGCGCGAGGAGCTGCACGGCGGTGCCGAGCAGGACCCGGCTGGTGTGCGCGGCCAGCCAGCAGAGGTACGCGGGCGCGTCGAACAGCGGCGTCTCCGGCCTGATCCCCGGATCGTCGCCACCCGGATAGACCGCGAGCGACAGGTCGGTGGCGAAGACCAGGTGCTCGGGCAGCCACACCGACTCGAACCCCAGCTCGTCGGCCGCCACCGCGACGTCCTTCCACGCGGCCGGATGCAGCAGCCCGAGCGGCACCCCGAACTTCACGGCCACCTCCGCGCGTCGCCGCCGAGCAGCGCGGACCGCACCCGCTCGCGGTGGACGGCGCTGGTCCCGTACGCCGCCCCGAGCGACCAGGCGCGGGCCAGCCAGAACCGCAGGTCCAGCTCGTCGGTGTAGCCGACGGCCCCGTGCACCTGGAGCGCGGAGCGGGCGGCGAGCGCGGCGGCCTCCCCGGCGGCGGCCTTGGCGGCGCTCGCGTCCCTGCCGGCGGCGGGCGCCCCGGCGTCCAGCGCGAGGGCGGCCCGCCACACGAGCGGCGCCGCGAACTCCACGGCCACCGCCACGTCGGCGAGCCGGTGCTTGACCGCCTGGAAGGTCCCGATGGGCGCCCCGAACTGCGTCCGGACCCGCGCGTAGGCCACGGAGCGCGCCAGCAGCTCCCTGGCCACGCCGACGAGCTGCGCCGCACCCGCCACGGCGAGCCGGTGCAGCACGGGGGCGGCCGGCGCCTCCAGCGGCTCGGACGTGTCGTAGGCGACGGCGAACAGCGGCCGGCACGGATCGATCCCCGGCCGCGGGTCGAGCCTGGCCGCCTCCCCGCTGACCAGCCGGGCCTCGTCCTCGCCGAGCACCACGAGGAGGTCGGCGAGGTCGGCGTCCGCCGCGTACGCCTGCCCCGGAGCGAGGACGCTCACGCACACCTCGCCGGCGGCGGCCTCGGGCAGCAGCGGCGCGGTCACGGCGGTCTCCGCGACCGGACCCGGCAGGCAGGCCCGCCCGATCTCCTCCAGCGCGGGCAGCACGTCGGTCAGCCCGAGCCCGAGCCCGTCGCGCTCGGGCGGCAGCAGCGCGGCGAAGAGGCCGAGCCCGGCGAGCCGCCGCCAGCCGGGCCGCCGCTCGGTGCGCAGCGCGGCCGGGGGGCAGGCGTCGCGCAGCACGTCGCGGACGGCCGCGCCGAACGCGAGCTGCTCGTCGGTGAAGGCGAAGTTCATCGCGGCAGCCCCAGGACGCGTTCGGCGACGATGGTGCGCTGGATCTCGTTCGTGCCCGCGTAGATGGGCCCGGCCAGCGCGAACAGGAAGCCGTCCAGCCAGGGCGTCTCCCCCGCCCGCTCGCCGAGCAGTTCCAGGGCGAGGGCGTGCATGCGCAGGTCCAGCTCCGACCAGAAGATCTTGCCGAGGCTGGCCGCCGCCCCGGTCTCCTCCCCCGCCATGATGCGGCGCGCGGTCGCGTACGTGTGCAGCCGGTACGCCTCCGCCTCCGTCCAGCACCGCGCCGCCCGGTCGGCCGCCGCCGGGTCACCGGACGCGCGGGCCAGCGCGAGGAGCCGGTCGGCGGTGGCGAGGAAGCGCCCGGGGCTGCGCAGGGTGAGGCCGCGTTCCGAGGACGTGGTGGCCATGGCGATGGACCAGCCCTGTCCGGCCTCGCCCAGCACCATCGACTCCTCGACCCGTACGCCGTCGAGGTGCAGCTCGGCGAAGCCGGGCAGCCCGTCGAGCTGGGCGATCGGGCGGACCGCGACCTCGTCCAGGGGGAACATCACGTAGGTCAGGCCCTGGTGCCGCGCTCCCGAGGTGCGGAAGAGGCCGAAGCCGTGGGTGGCGTGGGCGGCCCGCGAGCTCCACGTCTTGTGCCCGTGGAGCAGCCAGCCGCCGCCGGGGGCGGGCTCGGCGCGGGAGGTGAGCGCGGCGAGGTCGCTGCCCGCCTCGGGCTCGGACCAGGCCTGGGCCCAGACGTCGGCGCCGGAGGCCATGCGCGGCAGCCAGCGGGCGCGCTGCTCCGGGGTGCCGAACCGCATGAGGCACGGGGCCAGCAGGAAGATCCCGTTCTGGGTGACGCGGGCCGGCGCGCCGGCGGCCCAGTACTCCTCCTCGAAGATCAGCCAATCGATGAGGGAGGCGCCGCGGCCGCCGTACTCCTCGGGCCAGGAGACCACCGAGAGCCGGGCGGCGGCGAGCCGCGCCTCCCAGGCACGGTGCGCCTGGAAGCCCTCGGCGGTGTCCATGGACGGCAGCGGCGGATCGGGGACGTTGGCGCTCAGCCAGTCGCGAACCTCGGCGCGGAAGTCCCGCTCGGCCGGGGAGAAGTCGAGATCCACGACAACCAACCTAGCGCACGCTTGGTTGGTTGCCCAGCCTCCCGGTCAGACCCCGTACGCCCGCCGCAGCGCCGCGATCCTCGCCTCCCGCGCCCGGCGGCTCAGCGCCGCGTCCGGCACCATCATGTCGAACCCGTGGAAGGCCCCCGGGTAGAGGTGGAACTCGGTCGACACCCCGGCCCGCGCCAGCCGCGAGGCGTAGTCCATGTCCTCGTCACGGAACACCTCCATCTCGCCCACGTCCACGAACGCCGGCGGCAGCCCCGACAGGTCCTCGGCCCGCGCCGGGGCGGCGTACGGGGACACGCCGGGCCCGCCCGCCCGCTCGCCGAGCAGCGCCTTCCACCCGTAGCGGTTCGCGGCCCTGTCCCACACCACGGCGTCGGCGTGCTGCTCGCTGGAGTGCGTGGCGTCACGGTCGTCCAGCATGGGGCAGATCAGAAGCTGGAAGGCCACGTCGGGACCGCCTCGGTCGCGGGCCAGCAGCACCGTCGCCGCCGCGAGCCCGCCGCCCGCGCTGGCCCCGCCCACCGCCAGCCTGGCCGGGTCGATGCCCAGCTCGGCGGCGGACTTGGCGGTCCACGCCAGCCCCGCGTAACAGTCCTCGACCGGCGCGGGATGCGGATGCTCCGGGGCCAGCCGGTAGTCCACGGAGACCGCGACCAGGCCGAGCCGCTCGACGTAGTCGATCATCATGGCGTCGTCGAACTCGGGGCTGCCCATGATCATGCCGCCGCCGTGGATCCAGTAGAGGCCCGGCAACTCCGTGCCGCCGCCCGGCGGGCGGTAGATCCGCACCCGCACCTCGGGGGCGTCGTCCGGCCCAGGGACGTGCCGGTCCTCGATGGACACCTCGGTCTCCGGCCGCGGCACGGCGGCCACGAACGCGGCGGTCTCCGCGCGCCGCGCCCGCAGCTCCTCCGGCGTCATGGCCGCGAGGTCGACCACGGGCATGGGCGCCGCCTCGATCGCGGCGCGCAGCTCGGGATCGAGGTTGGGGTGATAGGTCATGCCTCTGACCTTCCACGACAGACGGCGCGATACTCCTCCGCAGGTGGATATCCGTGATCCTTGGGGGCATGCTGGCGGACATGTGCCACTCCACCGACAGCAGGCCGCCCGCTCCGCCCGTCCAGGGCGAGGTGGCCTCGCACGAGCAGTTCGAGCTGACCGCGGCCGACGGCAACCGCTTCATGGCCTTCAGGGCCGAGCCCGCCGAGCCGAACGGCCGCAGCGTCGTGATCATGCCGGACGTGCGCGGGCTGCACCCGTTCTACCGCGACCTCGCGCTGCGCTTCGCCGAGGCGGGCTTCCGCACGATCGCGATCGACTACTTCGGCCGCACCGCGGGCACCGGCGACCGCGGCGACGACTTCGACCACATGACGCACGTCAGGCAGCTGACCGCCGACGGCATCCGCGCCGACGTGCGCGCCGCCACCGACGCGCTGCCCGGCCCGGTCTTCACGGTCGGCTTCTGCATGGGCGGCGCGCACTCCTGGCGGCAGGCCCACGAGGGCGGCAACGGCATCGCCGGCGGCATCGGCTTCTACGGCGCGCTCCGGGCCATCCAGGCGCCGGAGACCGGTCCTGGCGCGCCGGTCCTGCTGCTGCGCGGCGGCGCGGACACGGCCTCCACGCCGGAGGAGTTCGCGGCGTACGAGGCGGCGCTGGAGCGCGCCGGCACCCCGTACGAGGAGCACGTGTACGAGGGCGCCCCGCACTCGTTCTTCGACCGCTCGTACAAGGAGTGGGAGAGCGCCTGCGAGGACGCCTGGCGGCGGATCCTGTCCTTCACCGAGCGGCACGCTCAGCCCAGGTAGGCGGCGAACACCGCGCCGGCGTCAACGGCCTACCTAGCAACCGCTTGCTCGAATATGGCCGCCCGGTTACCGTGAGGCGCATGCTGATGCGCGCGGCCGTGCTGACCGGGTTCCAGGCCCCCATGGAGATCCGCGAGGTGGAGATCGACGACCCCGGCCCCGGCGAGGTCCGCGTGCGGATCAAGGCGTCCGGCGTGTGCGGCTCCGACCTCAAGGCCATCGACGGCAAGAGCCCCGTCGTGCGCGAGCCGCCGTTCATCCTCGGCCACGAGAGCGCGGGCGTGGTGGAGAGCGTCGGCGCGGGCGTCACGGGGCTCAGGCCGGGCGAGCCCGTCGTCATCGCCATGAACGGCCCGTGCGGGCGCTGCCGGCACTGCGGCGCGGGACGGTTCCACCTGTGCTCGGGCCCGGCCCGGCTGCAGGCCATCACGGGCGGCGCGCCGCGCGTCCGGCTGGACGGGCGGGAGACCCGCCGCTTCATCGGCATCGGCTCCTTCGCCGAGTACGCGGTCGTCGCCGAGACCATGTGCGTCAAGGTCGGCCCCGCCGCCGACTTCGCCGCGCTGGCCCTGCTGGCCTGCGGCGTCGTCACCGGCGTGGGCGCGGTGCTCAACGTCGCCCGGGTGGAGCCGGGCTCGTCGGTCCTGGTCGTGGGCTGCGGCGGCGTGGGGCTCAACGTCGTGCAGGGCGCGGTGCTGGCGGGCGCGACCACGATCGTCGCGGCGGACGTGGCCGAGCCCAAGCTCAAGCTGGCCGAGCGCTTCGGCGCCACCCACACGCTGCTCGCCGCCGACCTCCCCCGGCAGGTGGGCGAGCTGGTACGGGGCGGCGCCGACTACGCCTTCGACGTGACCGGCGTCCCCGGCGTGCTGGCGCAGGCGTTCGCCGCCACGCGGCAGGGCGGCACGACGGTCATGGTCGGCAGCCCGCCGGCGGGCCGGCCGGTGGAGCTGGACCCGGGGCTGCTGTTCGCCTCCCGCCGCCTCATGGGCACCCAGGGCGGCGACGCCGCGCCGCACCGCGACCTGCCCATGCTCGCGGGACTGCATCGGCGGGGCCGCCTCGACCTGGACGGCCTGATCTCCGAACGCCTCCCGCTCGACGCGGTCAACGACGCGGTCGCCCACGTGCGGGAGGGGGCCGTGGCGCGCACGGTCATCACATTCTAGGCTATTCTAAGCTTCCTTAGAACATTAGAAGGAGGCGGAATGTCCTACCCCCCGATCCGTCACGAAGGCGAGAAGGGCACGACCGGCGGCGTCCTGCGGACCGGCGACCGCGCCCCCGACCTGCGGATGTGCGAGAACGGCACCCAGGTCCACTACCTCGGCACAGGAGACTCCACGGGCGGCGCGTTCGGCCTCTACCGCTGGGAGATGGGCCCCAACCCGTCCGGCCCCAGCCCCCACTTCCACCGCACGATCACCGAGTCGTTCTACGTGCTGTCCGGCGAGATCAGGCTGTTCAACGGCGAGACGTGGGCCACGGGCCGCCCCGGCGACTTCCTGTTCGTGCCGGAGGGCGGCATCCACGCCTTCCGCAACGAGTCCGGCGCGCCCGCCTCGATGCTGATCCTCTTCACGCCGGGCGCGCCCCGCGAGGCGTACTTCGAGGAGCTGGCCGACATCGCGAACACCGGCCGGGAGCTCACGCCCGAGGAGTGGACGGACCTCTACCTCCGGCACGACCAGTACATGGTCTGATGTCCGAGTTCCCCGAGGAGCCGATCTACCAGCAGCTCGCCCGCGTCGCCAAGGCCCTCGCCAGCCCGGTGCGGCTGCGCCTGCTCGACGTGCTCGACCAGCGCGAGCGCACGGTCGAGGAGCTGTCCGCGGCGGCCGGCGTCGCGCTCAAGAACACCTCGGCACAGCTCCAGCAGCTCCGCGCCGCCCACCTGGTGACCAGCAGGAGGGACGGCCCGCGGGTCTACTACCGGCTGGCCGACGAGCGGGTCTCCCGCTTCCTCGGCGAGCTGCAGGGCTTCGCCCACGACCGGCTGGCCGGCCTGCGCGACGCCGTGCGCGACCGGCTCGGCACGATGGAGGGCGTCACCGCCGGCGAGCTGGCCGGCCGCCTGACCGACCCGGCCACGCTCGTCCTCGACGTGCGCCCGGCCGCCGACTACGCGGCCGGGCACGTCCCCGGGGCGGTCTCGGTGCCGCTGGCCGAGCTGCGCGAACGGCTGGCCGAGCTGCCGCGCGACGCCTCGATCGTGGCCTACTGCGGGGGGCCGTACTGCGTGGTCTCGCCCGAGGCCGTACGGGTGCTGCGCGAGCACGGTTTCGACGCCCGCCCGCTGGACGGCGGATATCTGGGCTGGCGGCGCGGAATGTGATATTCACTCCGAGTGACTGAACCATCACGACAGAGGCAGGCACACATGCGCGTCACCCGCACCGCCGCGGCCGGTCTGCTCGGGGTCCTCACCCTGAGCGGCCCGGTCCCGGCCTCCGCCGCCCGCCTCTACGACTTCGCGGTGCCCGACGTCGTCCTCTGGAGCGAGCCGACGGCGAGCTCGCTCCAGAACGGCCTCGGCCAGCCCGGCGAGGGCTTCGCCCTCTACCGCTCGGAGGAGCACGAGCTCCACCGCTGCGGCTGGTTCGAGAGCACCCTGTGGCACCACGGCCGCAACCTGGCCACCGGCGTCACCGGCTGGGTCCCCGCCTGCGACACCGACGACCCCGACTGACGGCCCGCCGGGGCCTACACCCCGGCGGGTTCGCGGTGCCTAGGGGCCGGCGCGGCGGCCTCCTCCTCGTCCTCCTCGTGGCCCTCCACCGACAGGTTCGGCAGGAGGCGGTCCAGCCAGCGCGGGCACCACCAGTTGGCCCGGCCGAGCAGCACCATCGTGGCCGGCACCAGGAAGCCGCGGATGATCGTGGCGTCCACCGCGATCGCCACCGCGAGCCCCACGCCGAACGTCTTCACCAGCGCGTCCGGATAGGCGATGAACGCCACGAAGACGGCCACCATGATCAGCGCGGCGGAGGTGATGACCCGCCCGGTCGAGCCGAGCCCTTCGGCCACCGCCCGCGCGTTGCGCCCGTGCCGCGCGTACGACTGCCGCACCGCCGTCAGCAGGAACACCTCGTAGTCCATCGACAGCCCGAACAGCACCGCGAACAGCATCAGCGGCACATAGCTCTCGATCGGCACGGTGAAGAAGACCGTCTGCAGGTAGGACGAGCTGACCGGCGCGTCCATGCCCACCAGGCCGCTGCCGAGCCCGACCGAGAACACCAGCGCCAGCGCGCCGAACGCGGCCCCGAGCGAGACCAGGTTCATCACCGCCGCCTTGATCGCGACCACCGGCGCGCGGAAGGCGAACAGCAGCAGCAGCGCGCTGAGCAGCACCACCACGCCGATGACCAGCGGGGTGCGCTCGGCCATGCGGTCACCGGCGTCCGTGAGGCCCGCGACCTTGCCGCCGACGTGCACGTCCACGCCGGGCAGCGCGATCTTCCTGACGTCGTGGACGACGTCCACGGTCCGGCTGTCGCTGGGGGCGTACTCGGGGATCGCCTGGAGCAGCACCGAGCGGCCCGAGTCGTTGACCTTGGGGTCGGTGACGTGCGCGACGCCCTCGACGTCCCCGACCGTGCTCTTGAGCTCCTTGACCAGCGGGTCCTTGGCGTCCTTCACCTTTTCCGGCAGCTCGGCGACCACGATGAGCGGGCCGTTGGCGCCGGGGCCGAAGGCGGTGGCCATCAGCTCGTACGCCCGCCGCGAGTCCGACCCCTGGGTGCCGTACCCCTCGTCGAGCGAGCCGAGCTTCAGCGCGAGCGCCGGGGCGGCCAGCGCGCCCAGCACGACCACGCTGGCGAGCAGCACCCGCCACGGCCGGCGGGCCACCCACGAGCCGAGCCCGGCCCAGCCGCCGCCGGAGCGGCCTTCCGAGCCGGCGGCGCGCAGGCCGGGCACCTTCAGCGCGTTGACGCGGTGACCGAGCAGCCCGAGCAGGGCGGGGACGAGCGTGATGGAGGTCAGCACGGCGGCGACGACGGAGATGCCGGTGACCCAGCCGAGCGTGGCCAGCAGCGGGAACCCGGCCAGCAGCAGCGCGCTCAGCGCGATGATCACGGTGCCGCCGGCGAAGACGACCGCGCCGCCGGAGCTCGCGACCGTGCGGCGTACGGACTCGACCACCGGCACGCCTTGGGCGAGCAGCCGGCGGTGGCGGGAGAGCAGGAACAGCGCGTAGTCGATGCCGACGCCGAGGCCGATCATCGTGGCCATGATGCCGGCCTGCTTGGGCATGTCCACGACCCAGCCGAGCAGCCCGATCAGGCCGAGGCCCGAGGTCACGCTGACCAGCGCCGCGAAGATCGGGATCATGGCGGCGACCAGCGTCCCGAACGCGAACACCAGCACCAGCAGCGCGCACACCACGCCGATGATCTCGCTGGGCCCGGTCTTGATCTCCTTGTCGGCGGGGCTGGAGCTGTCGGCGGGGACGACCTCCAGCCCGGCGGCGCGCGCGGGGTCGGCGGCCTTCGACAGGGTCTGCGTGGTCTCGGCCAGCTTGTTGGGGTCCTGGCCTTCGAGCTTGACGCCGATGATGCCGATCTGCAGGTTGGAGGAGATGCCGCCGACGCGGAAGGGCGTGTCCACCTGGTCGACGTGCGGCACCTGGCGGATGCCCGCGATCGCGTCCTCGACGGCGCGCTTGCGCTTGTCCTCAAGCAGCGGGCCGTCGGGCGAGTAGACCAGGAGCTGGATGCTGCCGCCCTGGTCGTAGCCGGGCCCGAAGCCCTCCTTCATGAGGTCGTGGGCACGCTGCGCGTCGGTGCCGGGGATGCTCGCGTCGTTGCTGGTGGGGCTCGGGAAGGCGAGGTTCGCTCCCATGAGGCCGGCCGCCACCACGACCCATAAAGCGAGGACGATCCCGCCGTGCCGCGCGCACCAGCCGCCCAGCCGCCCCAGCAACCGCGTCATCGCTCAGCCCCCACCCTCGCCGACCGTCCTGTACGGTCGTACAGGACCTACGATAAGGCCGGAACCCTCCGGCAGGCTGTCTCCCCCAGGGAAATGAGACGATGACCACAGCCGACGACACCCGCACCCGGATCCTGGCCGCGGCCAGGGAGTTGTTCGCCGAGCGCGGCTACGCGGCCACCTCACTCGCCGACATCGCCGCCGCCGTCGGCCTCACCAAGACCGCCGTCGCCTACCACTTCCATCCGAAGGACCGGCTGGCGTCGGAGCTGCTGTCCCCGGTGGCCGGCGACATGCTGGCGCTGCTCGGCGACGACCACGCCGACCGGCCGGCGTTCGTGGCGGCGCTGGTCTCGTTCGCGGTCCGCTACCGGTCGGTGATCCGGCTGTTCATGGAGGACCTGGCGGGCGACGACGCCGTCTCGCCCGTCTCGCCCGACTCCGAGGCGGCGGCGATCCGCACCTTCCGTGACGGCATCTTCGCCAAGCTCGCCGGGGAGGACCCGGACGCGGCGACGACCGTACGCTGCTGGGCGCTGCTCGGGGCGCTGCAGTGGGGCGTGGCCAAGACCATGGACCTGCCGGAGGACGAGGTCGAGGCGGTGCTGCTGGAGGCGTTCCGCGGCCTGTGACCACGACCCGCCGCTCAGGACGACGTCGGGGGGACCTCGCCGCCGCCGGACGGGACCGTCGGGGTGACGGCGGGCTCGGTGGGGCCGGGCCCTGACTGGCTGCGCAGGCCGACGGTGAGGACGACGCCCGCCCCTGACCCGGCGCACGTGCCGGGCGAGAGGCTCTGGGCGATGACCGTGCCGACCTGCGACGGGTTGTCGACGACCTGACCCCGCACCCGTACGGCGAGCCCCGCGGCCCGGAGCGCGGCGCGGCCGTCCGCGCGCGCCCTGCCGACCACCGAGGGGACGCTCACGCCCTCCTGGGACACGGTCAGCGCCACCGCCGTGCCGCCCGCCACGCGCGTGCCCGGCTCGGGCCGCGCGGCGAGGACGCTGTCGTCCGGCTTGGCCGAGCACGTACGGGCGACCGCGCCGGCCTTCAGACCCGCGGCGGCCAGGGCGGACCGGGCCGCCGCCTGCTGCTGTCCGGCCACGGCCGGGACGGGGACGCCCGCCGACACGCGGAGCGCGACCGCAGCGCCCTTGGCCGCCCGCGCGCCCGCGGCGGGCTCGCTGGACAGCACCTGGCCGATCTTCTCCCGCGAGTCGGTCCGGGTCACCGCGCCGGGGACGAGACCCGCCCGCTTGATGGCCTTGACCGCCGCGGCCCGGTCCAGGCCGGTCAGCGCAGGGACGGTCGCCTGCGGCGGCACGGCGGCGGTGGACGGGAGACCGGCGGGGTTCGTGCCCGGCCGGGCCGCGGTGCGGTCGGCGGGCGGATTCTGCGGGCCCCGCCGGGGCGGGGCGGTGGTGGACGGCGGCTTCGTGGTGCGGGGCCCGGACGTCACGGGCCGCGTCTCCGCCACCGGCCCGGCCACCTGGGCGGCCTGGCCGTTCCTGCCGAGGGTGGGGACGAGGACGGCGAGCAGCACGGTGGCGGTCACCAGCAGCGCCACGCAGACGGCGAGCGCCGCCCGCATCCACCCCGCCTTCCTGGCGGGATCCCCGCCGACGCGCGGGCTCCCGCCTCCGGGATCGCCGGGGTCGCCGAACCCTGGAAGCACGTAGCCGCCCGGGGTGCCGGTGGCCTCGGGCTCGGCGACCGGCGTGCGCTGCCCGGGAACCAGGGGCGAGGGCGGCGGGTCCGGCGGGTCCGGCGGGGGCACGGCGTGGAGGACGTGCGGGGGCGGGGTGGCGAGCACCTCGGCGGGCAGGCCCGCCGACGCCTCCCCCAGCAGCTCGAACAGCAGCTCCCTGCTCCCCGGCCGGTTCCTGGCGTCCTTGTCCAGGCACGCCTCGACCAGCGCGCGCAGCCGCCCCTCCAACCGGCCGAGCTCGGGCGGGGCGGTGAGGATCCGGTGCAGGACCGGCGCCACGGAGTCCTGCCCGAAGGGTGCGCTGGCGTTGGCGGCGAAGCACATCGTCGCGGCCCACGAGAACACGTCCGCCTTGCCGGTGACGGCCGAGGCGGTGATCTGCTCCGGCGCCATGTAGGCCGGCGTGCCCACGCCCCTGCCGCTCACCGTGGCCGCCGCGTCCAGGGCGCGGGCGAGGCCGAAGTCGATCACCCGGGGCCCGTCGGAGCCGAGCAGCACGTTCTGGGGCTTGAAGTCGCGGTGGACGATGCCCGCCCGGTGGATCGCGGCGATCGCCGTCGCCGTGCCGACCGCCAGCCGCTCCAGCGCGCCCCCGCGCCGCGGCCCGGTCAGGGCGACCTCGCGGGCCAGGGACGGCCCGTCCACGTACTCGCTCACGATGTACGCCCGGCCCTCGTCGAACCCGGCGTCGATCACCTGCGCCGTGCAGAACCTCGCCACGTGCTTGGCCAGCTCCACCTCCCGCAGGAACGCGCCCCGCTCGTCGCCCACCGGCCCGTGGAGCAGCTTGACCGCGTACGCCTCGCCGTCCCTCGCGCCGAGGAACACGACGCCCTGGCCGCCCTCTCCGAGGCGTCCGGACAGCTCGTACGCACCGAGCCGGGCCGGGTCCCCCGTCCTGAGCGGCTGTGCCGTTGGCACCGGGTGCCTCCCCTCGCCGCCACCCGTTCCTGCTTACCAGTGGAAGCAACCGGTTGCCTGCCGTCAACCTCGCGCGGGACAATGCCGCCTGACCGTGACACTCGCCTTCAGGACGTGCGGGTCACCGTGCCCGAATACGTCACTTCTTCCTGTCCCTCGCGGGTCACCTTGATGGCGAGCTGGTCGGCGTACGAGGTGGGGAGCAGCCGCAGCGTCCCGGGGTAGCACTGGTCGCCGGCGACCCGGTGGAGGGCGTACACCGTCCCGGTGCCGCCGTCGCGGGCGACGCGGCCCGAGCAGTGCAGGTCGCTGCCCCAGCGCATGGTGCCCGCGCCGTCCTCGCCGAGGCGCAGCTCGACGGGGAACACCCGCCCGGCCGTGACGTGCTCGGCCGAGCCGGTCCAGGTGCCGGCCAGACCGGGCCCGCGCGCGCCCTGAAGCCAGTAGACGGCTCCGCCGACCGCCATCGCCAGCCCGGCCAGCCCGACGGCGACCTGCCACACCCGTGGCCGCCGCCGCGCCGGCCGGGGCTCGAAGGCGGCATCGGACCTGGTGATGGCGGGAAAGGCGGTGGTGGGGGCCGGATCCGTGGTGGGGACGGGACGCGGGGCGGTGGTGTCCGGGCGCGGGGGGACGGCGGCCATGGCGCCCGAGGTCAGGACGTCGCCGCCCGCGCCGTCCTGGCCCAGCAGCCGCCGCAGCACCTCCTCCGCGTCCGGCCGGTCACCGGGCTCCGGCGCCAGGCACGCCTCGACGATCTCCCGCAGCCGCCCGGTGAGCGGCCCCAGGTCGGGCCGGCCGAACAGGATCCTGGCCAGCACCTCCTGGTAGGTCTCCCCCGTGTACGCGTGCCGCCCGCTGGCCGTGTACGCCACCGTCAGCGCCCAGGCCCACAGATCGGCCGGAGGCCCGGCGACCTCGCCCTTGATCCGCTCGGGCGGCAGGTAGGCGGGGGTCCCGACGGGCGAGAGCCCGGTGGTGACCGCGGTGCTCACCAGGCGCGACACCCCGAAGTCGATCACGCGGGGCCCGTCGAGGCCGAGCAGCACGTTGCCGGGCTTGAAGTCCCGGTGCACGACCCCGGCCCGGTGGATGGCGCCGAGCGCGGTGGCGGTGCCGATGGCCAGCCGGTCCAGGGAGCCGCCGAGCCGCGGCCCCCTGGCGGTGACGTGCTCGCCCAGCGACGGCCCCTCGACGTACTCGCTGACCAGGTAGGGGCGGTCGCCTTCGAGGTCGGCGTCGAGGAGCTGGGCGGTGCAGAACGCGGCCACCCGCCGGACGGCCTCGACCTCGCCGAGGAAGCGCCGCCGTACGACGGGGTCGGCGGCGAGACCGGCGTGCAGCAGTTTGACCGCGACCTGCGCGCCCTGCGGCGAGTGGCCGAGGTAGACGACGCCCTGCCCGCCCTGCCCGAGCCGCCGCGACAACCGGTAGGACCCCAGGTGGCGTGGGTCGTCGGGACGTAGCTCGGACATGCTCCGGCATTATGCCGTCTTCGCGATCAGTTCGGCGTAATGGTCGAGGATCGGGAGCACCCGGTCGGCCGGGCCGCTCGGCAGCCCGGCGACGACCTCCTCGACGCCGAGCCCCGCGTAGTGGTCGAGCTTCTCGGCGGTGGGCAGCGTCCCGAACGGGATGACGCGGGCCGGCGGCCTCCCGGCCCGCTCGCACGCCTCGCGGAGCGCGGGCAGCGCGGCCTTGATCCCCTTGCCGCCGATGGGCATCCAGCCGTCGGCGTACTCGGCGACGTGGGAGAAGAGCTTCGGCCCCGCCGCGCCGCCGAGGTAGACCGGCGGGCGGCGGCGCGGCTTGGGCCAGGACCAGGCCGGCTCGGCCCCGTCCAGCAGGCCGTCGAAGGAGGCGATCTCGTCGCGCCAGAGCGCCTGCATGGCGAGGACGTGCCGGCGGGCGACGTCGCGGCGGCCGGCGTACGGGACGCCGTGGTTCTCGATCTCCTCGACGTTCCAGCCGAACCCGACGCCGACCGTCACCCGCCCGCCGGACAGGTGGTCGAGCGAGGCGATGGCCTTGGCGGTGACGATGGGGTCGCGCTGGGCGGCGAGCAGGATGCCGGTGCCGACCTCCAGCGTCCGGGTGGCGGCGGCGGCGAAGGAGAGGGCCACGAGCGGGTCGAGGGTGCGCCGGTACTCCTCGGGCAGCTCGCCGCCGGCCGCTCCGGGGTAGGGGGTACGGCGGGAGACGGGGATGTGGGTGTGCTCGGGCACGTAGAGGGAGGAGAACCCGCGCTCCTCGGCCGCTCCGGCCAGCTCGTGGATCGGCATGGCGAGATCCGTCGGGAACATGGTGACGCCCAGCCTCATGGGCCCTCCTTGTGATTAACCAAGCGATTGCTCGGTTAAGATTTCCAGAGTACCTTGCGTAGGAACACTCCGCGGAAAGAGGTCCCCGGTGAAGTTTTCCATCTTCCTTAACCCGCAGGTTCCAGGCTCCGGATACGCGGCCGAGGAGAACGCCAAGGCCAGGCGCCCGATCGGACGGGACACGGAGTCGTACCAGAATCTGCTGCACGAGGTGCGGGAGATAGCGGTGCTGGCCGACCAGCTCGGGTTCGACGCGCTGATGATGACCGAGCACCACTTCCACTCGGAGGGCATGGAGTTCTCGGTCAACCCGCTGATGTTCCTCACCGACCTCGCCGCCCGCACAGAACGTATTCTGCTCGCCCCGCTCGGCCTGGTGCTGCCCGCCTGGGACCCGATCAGGGCGGCCGAGGACGTGGCGCTGCTCGACCAGTTCTGCAAGGGCCGGCTGCGGCTGGGCGTGGCCCGCGGCTACCAGAACCGCTGGATGAACGTGCTCGGCCAGCGCTGGCACGCGGCCGCCGCCCGCTCCGACGGCTCGGCCTCCGACACGCGCAACTTCGACGTCTTCGGCGAGGTGCTGAAGATCATGAAGATGGCGTGGACGCAGGAGACGATCCGCTACAAGTCGGACGTGCTGGACTACCAGGTGCCCTACCCGTACGAGGGCATCGAGGGCTGGCCCGCCCAGGAGTGGACGAAGACCTTCGGCGCGCCCGGCGAGCTGGACGAGGACGGCAAGGTCGTCTCCGTCTCCGTCTGCCCCCGGCCCTACCAGAACCCCCACCCGGAGCTGTGGCAGCCGTTCACCATCTCGGACCGGTCGGTGATCAGGGCGGCCCAGGAGAACATCCTGCCGTGGATGTTCACCCCCAACCCCGACGACCACGCCGCCAAGGCCAAGCTCTACCAGGAGGAGTCCGCCCGCCAGGGCCGCGACTACAAGCTCGGCGAGCACACCGGCATCCTCAAGATCGTCGGCATCGCGGACACCGCCGAGCAGGCCGTCAACACCTTCGGCCGCAGCATCCCCAAGGACTTCGCCGCCTTCTTCGGCCCCTTCGGCTACCTGGAGGTGCTGCGCAAGAAGGAGGACGAGAAGCACAAGCCCATCTCGCCGGAGAAGGGCGACGCCAAGCGCATGAAGGAGGTCGAGATGGCGCTGTTCGGCACCCCCGACGACGTCAAGCGCGGCATCCAGCGCATGCTCGACCGCATGCCCGACCTGGAGTGGTTCGGCCTCTACATGCAGGGCCAGCAGGGCGTCCTGCCGCTGGACACCGTCAAGCGCAACCTCGAACTGTTCGCCACCAAGGTCGCCCCCGAGTTCCGTTGACTTCCTCCCCCTCGTGAACGAGGAGGATTCCGACCGTCGCCGGTCGGTCTTCCTGCTTCATCGCCGGTCGCCCGCCGCGAGAGGAGGACTCCCGCTTGAGGTCTTACACCAGCTCCACAGGCGTTTCAGCTCTCCGCCGGCCCGGCGGCGAGCAGTATGTTCCGGGCCGCGTTCACCTCCCGGTCATGCACCGCGCCGCAAGCACAGGTCCACTCGCGAACGTTCAACGGCAGCTCTTCCTGCAGGGCCCCGCAGAGCGAGCACAGTTTGGAGGAGGGGAACCAGCGGTCCATCACCACCAGGGTGCGGCCGTACCAGGCTGTCTTGTACTCCAGCATGCCGCGCAGTTCCCGCCAGCCGGCGTCGGAGATGGCTCGGGCCAGCCTGCGGTTTTTGACCATGTTGCGGACGGCCAGGTCCTCCACGGCGATCACTTGATTCTCGGAAACCAGCCGTGTGGTGACCTTGTGCAGATAGTCCCGCCTGCGGTCGGCGATCCGGGCGTGCACCCGTGCCACCTTCAGCCGGGCCTTGGCCCGGTTCTTCGACCCCTTCTCCTTACGGGCCAGCGCCCGCTGCGCCTTGGCCGGCCTGCGCCGCTCACGACGCTCATGACGCGGGTTGGCGATCTGCTCGCCGCACGACAGCGTCGCCAGGGCGGTGAGGCCGGCGTCCAGGCCCGTCGACCGCTCGACCGGCGGCAAAGGCGCAATTTTCTCCTCCACCAGGAGGGACACGAACCACCGCCCGGCCGGGTCCCTGGACACGGTGACCGTGGACGGCTCGGCCCCCTCGGGCAGCGGACGCGACCACACGATGTCCAGCGGCGCGTCCATCTTGGCCAGGGTGAGCCGGCCGTCGCGCCAGCGGAACGCCGAGCGGGTGTATTCGGCCGACGCCCGCGACCGCTTTCTGCTCTTGAACGTCGGGTACTTGGCCCGCTTGGCGAAGAAGTTCGCGAACGCCGCCTGCAGATGCCGCAGCGTCTGCTGCAACGGCACCGACGACACCTCGCACAAGAACGCCAGCTTCGGCGTCTTCTTCCACGCGGTCAGCGCGGCCGACGACTCCGCGTAGGAGACGCCACGGCCTTCCAACCTGTAGGCGCGGGTCCGCTCTTCCAATGCCTTGTTGTAGACCAGGCGCACGCAGCCGAACGTCCGGACAAGCTCCTCGGACTGCTCAGGGGTCGGATAGAAGCGGTACTTGTAGGCCCGCTTCACCAGCTGCGCCACCTTTCGATTCTATGTGCGAGATCACTCGCGCACCGGCAGATTCCGAAAAATGACGGCGGTCCGCCTGACGGCGTAACGCCTGCTCCTGCCCTGCCCCGCAGGAGTCCGATTCCTCCCCGCCTGAAGACGAGGGTTTCCTCGGAGGTATCTGATGAACGACGCAGCCGCGATGAAGATCTGGCTGGCCGCCTCCTTCGTCGACACCGGCCAGTTCACCGAGCTGGCGCGGGCCGCGGAACGCTGCGGGTTCGACACGCTGACGCTCTCCGACCACCTGTTCTACGCCGACTTCGACACGCCCTACCCGTACTCGCGGTCGGGCCGGCCCCGCTGGAACGCCGCCACGCACTGGCCGGACGTGTGGGTGACGATCGGGGCGATGGCCGCGGTCACCGGCACGCTGCGCTTCTCCCCCAACGTCTACATCGCGCCCGCCCGCGACCTGTTCACCGTGGCCAAGCAGGTGTCCACGGCGGCGGTGCTGTCGGGCGGCCGGGTGACGTTCGGGGTCGGGGTGGGCTGGTGCAAGGAGGAGTTCACCGGCACCGGGCAGGACTTCCACACGCGCGGCCGGCGCCTGGACGCCATGCTGCCGGTGCTGCGGGCGCTGTGGGCGGGCGAGCGCGTCACGCTCGACGGCCTGCCGGAGCTGTCGATCTCGCCGGTCCCGGCCGCTCCCGTCCCCGTGTACGTCGGCGGCGACAGCGAGGCCGCCCTGCGCCGCGCCGCCCGGCTCGGCGACGGCTGGATCGGCAACCGCATCTACACCGAGGACGAGCTCGACCCGGTGCTCGCCACCCTGCGCCGGCTGCTGGCCGAGAACGGCAGGGACGGCGAGCCGTTCGACGTCATCGCGCCCCTGGCCGAGCTGCCCGACGCCGGGACCTACCGCCGCTACGCCGCCAAGGGCGTGACCGGCACGCTGGCCGCCCCCTGGTGGCTCGCCACGCCGGAGGAGAAGGCCAGGCACGGCGAGGGCACGCTGGAGCTCAAGCTCGCGGCCATGGAGCGCTTCGCCGAGGAGGTCATCGCCAAGCTCTGACCCGGCCAGCCCCACCCGGCCGGGCGGGAAGCTGTGACGCCGAGGGACGAAAGTACGTCCGATGGGCGATAGCCTCGTGTCGTGCTGGATAGGATCGCAGCCACGCGTTACGTCACCCCGCTGCGGGAGGGCGGCTCGCTGCCCGGCGTCGTCGAGGCCGACGACCTGGGCACCTACGTCGTCAAGTTCCGCGAGGCGGGGCAGGGCCGGCGGGTGCTGGTCGCCGAGATCATCGCCGGCGAGCTGGCCCGCAGGCTGGGGCTGCGCACCCCTGACCTCAAGCTCGTCGACATCGACCCGCAGCTCGGCGCCCGCGAGCCCGACGAGGAGGTCCAGGACCTCCTCAAGGCCAGCGCCGGGCTCAACCTGGCGGTCGACTTCCTGCCGGGCGCGCTCGGGTTCGAGCCGCTGGCGTGGGTGGCCGATCCGGTGTTCGCGGCCCGGGTGGTGTGGTTCGACGGCCTCATCCACAACATCGACCGGAGCTGGCGCAACCCCAACCTGCTGATCTGGCACCGCGACACCTGGCTGATCGACCACGGCGCGTCCCTGTGGTTCCACCACAACTGGCCGACCGCCGATCCGCAACGGCCGTTCGACGCCGCCGAGCACGTGCTGGCCCCCTACGCCGGCGACGTCGCCGCCGCGGGCGCCCACCTGGCCGCCAGGATCACCCGCGAGCTGCTGGAGACCGTGACGGCGCTGGTGCCCGACGAGTGGCTGGCCGGCGAGCCGGGCTTCGACGGGCCCGGGGCGGTGCGGGACGCGTACGTCGAGCATCTGCTGGCCCGCGCCCACGGGCCGGGCGGGTGGCTGGTGCGCGGCGAGCGGCGGGAGCAGCGTTCCGGGCCGGGTTCGGTCGGCGAGTTCTGGCGGGGAGGCGGCCGGTGAGCAGGGACGTCTACGAGTACGCGGTGATCCGCGTCATTCCGAGGATCGAACGGGGCGAGCAGATCAACGTGGGCGTGCTGCTCTACTGCCAGCCGCGCGGCTACCTGTGCGCCCGGGTCGAGCTGGACGCGGCCCGGCTGCGGGCGCTCGACCCGTCGGCCGACGTCTCCGCGGTGCGCCGGGCGCTCACCGCGTACGAGCTGGCCTGCGGCGAGCAGCCGGGCCCGCTCGCGGCCGAGCCGCTGGGCGGCAGGTTCCGCTGGCTCACCGCGCCCCGCAGCACGATCGTGCAGTCCGGCCCCGTGCACGCGGGCCTCACCGCCGACCCGGACACCGAGCTGGCCCGCCTGTTCGACAAGCTGGTGCGCGTCTAGGGAGCGCGCTCAGAAAAGCACCGACATGAAGGTGTCGACCTCGGTGAAGCCCACCTTCTTGTAGACCGCGCGGGCCGAGCGGTTGTAGTCGTTGACGTAGAGGCTGACGACGGGGGCGAAGCACTCCCTGGCCGCCTCCACGACCGCCGCCATGCCGGCCACCGCGTGCCCGCGCCCGCGCAGCTCCGGGTCCACCCACACGCCCTGGATCTGGCACGCCTGCGGCGTGACCGCGCCCACCTCGGCCTTGAAGACGACCCGGCCGTTCTCGATGCGCGCGTAGGAGCGGCCGATCCTGATCAGCTCGGCGACCCGCGTGCGGTAGAGCGCGCCGCCGTCGCCGAGGTTGGGCGAGACGCCGACCTCCTCGGTGAACATGGCCACGCACGCCGGCAGCAGGATGTCGAACTCCTCCGGCCGCACCCGGCGCACCCACGGGTCGGCGGGCACCGGCGGCTTGCGCGAGATCGCCATGACCGGCTGCGCCCAGCGGATGGCCCGCGCCCGCCCCCAGTGCGGCTCCAGCCGCTCCCACAGCAGCGACACGGCGTCGGCCGGGCCGACGATGGACGAGCAGCGCCGCCCCTGCCTGCGGGCACGGTCGGCGAAGGCGTGGATCGCCTCCGGCCCGGCGTTGACCGGCACCATGTTGGCTCCGGCGTAACAGAGCGAGACGAGGGCTCCGCGCGGCCCGAACCCCCACATCTGCCCGCCGAGCCGCGCCGGATTGAGTCCGACGGCCCGCACCCGGGAGGAGACGAAGACGTTGGCGACCGGATCGGTGTCCAGCAGGGCGAGGACTTCGTCCCGGTCGCTGTCGTCCAGCACGCGCGACGCCGAGGTACGCAGCATCACATGGTCAGACTACGCGAAGGGTCACCGATTAGCTCATCCGGCGCAGCCCACAGTGACCCATTCTTGACGTCAATTCAGGTGTGGCAGCCTCAGCAGGCCGAGAACGCCCAGAAGCTCGCCCACGCCGGGCCCCGCCGCCGCCGGGACGCGCCGGGCCGCCATCCGCTCGGCCGGGCTCGGCTGGGGCAGCGCCTCGCACACCGCGTCGCGCCGCGGCAGCGTGCCGTCGAGCAGGTAGGCGGCCAGATGCCGGTCCACGCACTGGTTGCCGGCCAGCGACACGCCGTGGTTGCCGCCCTTGTCCATCACCAGCCTCGCCGTCGGGAAGAGCCGCCGCATCCGCAGCGCCCCCGCGTACGGCGTCGCCGCGTCGTCGCGCGCCTGCAGCATGAGGACCGGCGGCAGCTTCGCGGACCCGCGCACCTCGACGGGAGGGCCGCCGGGCACCGGCCAGAAGGCGCACGGGGCGTTGAACCAGGTGTTCGGCCAGGTCAGGAAGGGCGCGGTGCGGTGCGCCGCGTACATGTCCCCCCGCCACGTGGACCACTCGCGCGGCCAGCGGGCGTCGCGGCACTGGACGCCGAGGTAGACGGCGTAGCCGTTCTCGTCGGAGGCGTCGTTCTTGCCGTGCTTCTCGTAGAGGTCGAGCAGCCCCTTCGTCTCGCCCTGCCGGACGTAGTCGGACCACGCCTGCGCGAACTGCGGCCAGACCCGGTCGCTGTAGCCCGTGATGATGAAGGCGTCGTCCAGCTCGCTCGGCCCCATGACGCCGCCCGCGGGCCTGGTGCGCAGCCGGTCGCGCATCGCGTAGTAGGCGAACTGCGTCTGCCTGAAGGTGCGGCCCAGCTTGTAGACGTCGTGGTGCCCGGCGATCCAGGTGAGGAACTGGTGGTGGCGGCGCTCGAAGGAGTGGTCCTGGGTGAGGTTCGAGCGGTACCACACCGCGGTCGGGTCCACGATGCTGTCCAGGACCAGCCGCTTGACCCGCTTGGGGAACAGCGTGGCGTAGACGGCGCCGAGGTAGGTGCCGTACGAGAAGCCCAGGTAGCTGATCCTCTCCTCGCCGAGGGCGGCGCGGATCCGGTCCATGTCCCTGGCCGCGTTCTCGGTGCTGAGGTGCGGCAGCAGCCAGGACCAGCGCTCGCCGCAGCGGCCGGCGTACGTGGCGGCCCGCGCCAGCAGCCGCTGCTCGTCGGCGACGCTGTGCGGCACGGCGTCCTGGCGCGGCGCCCGGTAGAAGACCTCCGGGTCCACGCAGCTCAGCGCCGGCTCGCTCGCGCCGACGCCGCGCGGGTCGAAGCCGACGACGTCGTAGCGCTCGCTCACGCCGGCCGGCAGCCCGGAGGCGACGTACTCGGTCAACGCCCGCCCGGACGCCCCCGGTCCGCCCGGGTTGATCAGCAGCGTGCCCAGCCGGTCGGCGTTCCGCGGCGTCTTGGCCCTGATCCGGTTGATCGCCACCTTGATCGACTGGCCCGAGGGCCGGCTGTAGTCGAGCGGCACCTCGACGGTGGCGCATTCGAGCGCGGCGTTGACCGCCTTGCCCGTCACCCGGGGGCACGTGCCCCAGACCACCGGCGCGGCGGGCGCCGCCGCGTGCGCCGCCCCCACGGCGGAGCTCCCGGCGGCGTTGCCCGCCATCGCCGGCTGCTCCCCGTTCGCGACCAGCGCGACCAGCGCCGCCATCCCGGCGACCACCCCAACTACCCGCTTCACCCGGCCCCCTTCCTGTTCGTCGGCCCCCTTCGCGGGGCCCTGTGATGCTCCCGTGGGTCACGGGGCGATGACGGCCGGTATGGCGAAAAGCTTGCCATTCTGTAATGGCCCGATGACGGACGGCGACCGGCGCGAGCGCTCAGGAGCGCTGGGCGGTGTCGTAGAGGGCCTTGGCGGCGGCCCCGAAGTACGGGCCGTACATCGTGCGCGCGTCGTCGGTGTACTTGAAGCTGCTCAGCGAGGTGATCCGGCCGCGGCCGGTGGCCGGGTCGAAGCCGGTCAGCCAGGGGCCGCCGCTGGAGCCGGCCGTCATGGCGCAGCCGAGCCCCTGGTCACGGGTCTGCTTGTACGGGTCGTCGCGCAGCCGCCCCGCGCAGTAGACCAGGTGGTCGCCCCGGTAGGGAGGGTCCGCCGGATAGCCGAAGCCGTACGCCTGGCCGCCGCGCGGCACGTTGAAGGCGATCTCCTGGGCGCCCACCGCCTCGGCCGCGTGCCTCCCGCCCGAGGGGGCGAGGGCGACCATGCCGATGTCGTAGTCGTCGTCGGCCTTGCGCGCCCACGGGCCGGTGACGAACATGCGGCGGGCGGCGTAGCGGCCGTACGGCTGCTCGCCGCGGCTGCCGTAGCCCGGGACGAACGTCCAGTTCTGGGCCCATTCGCCGGCGCCGTCCTTGACGCAGTGGCCGGCGGTGACCACGACGTCCTGGTTGGCGCTCTTCACGGTGCTGGCCGAGCAGACGAAGTCGGCGCCGTTCAGGGTCATGAACACCCGCCCGGTGGTCCTGGAGACCGCGCCGCCCGCGCCCCAGCGGGCGCCGATCGTGCTGGCCGCGGGCGCCGCCGGCGCCGCCGCCGCCTGCCGGCGCGGCATGGGCAGCTTGGAGGCGGCGGGCGCGGGCAGGGTCAGCGCCGCCGCTTGCCTGGGCCTCCCCGGAGCCTGGCCGGTCAGCCCACCCAGCAGGCCGTCGCCGCCGGTCACCAGGTCGAGCAGGTCGATGGGCAGGGCCCCCGCCATGCGCCGCGGCGTCCAGTAGTCGAGCACGCGCCGCTGCTCGGCCGCGGTGTGCGCGGCCACGTGCTCGACCACGGGTTCGGTGGCGGACGTGGCGGGCGTTGCGGCCGGCCGCCCGGCTGCCGGACCGGCGGCCGGTTGCCGGGCCGGATGGGACGCCGGGACGGGGTCTGCCTGCCGCGGGCCAGGGGCCGCGCCGATGAGTGCGGGGCCCATCAGCCCCGCCACCAGCGGAGCCGCCGCAAGCAGGGGGGTGCTCAGAGTCATGACCCCCGAGTGTGCAGCACTCCCCGTGTCGTTGTGACTACTTTCGGTGAATTACTCAGAGTACGCCGGTGGTTTGCGCCCATTGGTAGACGGCTTGGGCCTCGTTCCCGAAATAGGGGCCGAACATCCAGTTGGGGGCGAAGCCGTATTTGAAGCTGTTCACCGAGTTGAGAGTGCCGAGCCCCGTCGACTCGTCGAAGTTCAGCATCCAGGGGCCGCCGCTCGCGCCGCCGGTCTGGTCGCAGGTCAGGCCGAGGTCGTCGGAGAGCAGATGGTCATCGAAGGCGCGGCCGCTGCAGTGGACCAGCTTCGAACCGTCGTACGGGGCCACTGCCGGATAGCCGAAGGCGTACATCTGCCGGCGGCGCGGCTGGTTGAAGGCCACGCCCTGGCCGCCCACGACGTCCACCAGGCTCCTGCCGTCCAGCGGGGCGACCACGGCGGCGGCCATGTCGTGATCGACGTCCTCGCTCGCGTTCCACTGCGGGGTGGTCAGCAGCTTGGTGGCGGCCCAGGTGCCGAACGGGCGCGCGCCCTTGTCGTAGCCGGGGACGAAGACCCAGTTGGTGTGGAAGGCGCCGTTCAGCTTGACGCAGTGGCCCGCGGTGATCACCACGCTCTTGTTCGCGCTGGTCACCGCCGAGCCGGAGCAGGAGGCGTTGCGGCCCTGCGTGGTGAAGAAGATCCGGCCGGTGGTCCTCACCACCGCGCCCCCGCCCGTCCAGGGAGCGCCCCCGCTCCGCGCGGCCTGGAGCGACGAGGCCGCCCGGGAAGGCGCCACAGTGGACGGGCCCCCTGCGGACGGGCCCGCCGTGGGCTGGGCCCCTGCGGACGCGGCGGTCACGTCGGCGGCCGACAGTTTGGCGCCCTTGGCCGGGGTGGGCGGGGTCAGCGGCTCGGCGGCCTCCATCCTCGTCGCCGTCCAGTAGCGCACGACCTGCCGGCGCTCGGCGGCCGAGTCCGCTGCCGCGTGCTGGGCGGGCCTCGGCCGGACCTGAGCCTGGACCTGGGCCTGGGCCGTGGTCGCGGGCAGCAGCGCGGCGACGCTTCCCGAGGCGAGGGCGAGGGTGGAGAGCAGAGCGAGCCTGCGACGCATTACGTACCTCCAGAAACCGGACGTGAGGTTGGAAGGTAGCCGCCGCAATAAGCGAATTTCTCAAGATATGCGCATACCGATATAGCCATATTCCGACACAAATACGGCCCGTTCTCTGCCGTCACATGCGTAAACGAATTTCGGGACGTACCGCACCCCGTGCCCGTGCGCGTCCCGAACCGGGGACAATGGACAGGTGCACGCAGAGACCCACCGTCCCCCCGCAAGGTCCGTCGTCCTGCTCGGCTCCACCGGCTCCATAGGCACGCAGACCCTCGACGTCATAGCCGCCGCCCAAGGCCGCTTCGAGGTCGTGGCGCTGGCCGCCGGCGGCGCCAAGGTCGGCCTGCTCGCCCGGCAGGCGGCCGAGTTCGGCGTCGAGGCGGTGGCGGTGGCCGACCCCGCGGCGGTGCCCGCGCTCAAGGAGGCGCTGGACGCGCACGGCGTCCGGCCCAAGGTGCTGGCCGGCCCCGAGGGGGTCGCCGAGGCGGCCGCCTGGCGCTGCGACACCGTGCTCAACGGCATCACCGGCGCGCTCGGGCTCACCTCCACGCTGGTCGCGCTGGAGGCGGGCCGCACCCTCGCCCTCGCCAACAAGGAGTCCCTGATCATCGGCGGCCCGCTGGTCAAGCGGCTGGCCGCGCCCGGCCAGATCCTGCCCGTCGACTCCGAGCACTCGGCGCTCCAGCAGTGCCTGTGGGCGGCGGGGCCCGGCGCGTACGACCCGGCGAGCGTCCGGCGTCTCGTCGTCACCGCGAGCGGCGGGCCGTTCCGCGGGCGGCGGCGCGAGGAGCTGACCGAGGTCACGCCCGAGATGGCGCTGGCCCACCCCACCTGGTCGATGGGCCCGGTCATCACCGTCAACTCCGCCACCCTGGTCAACAAGGGGCTGGAGGTCATCGAGGCGCACCTGCTGTTCGACCTGGGCTTCGACCGCATCGAGGTGGTGGTCCACCCCCAGTCGATCATCCACTCCATGGTCGAGTACGTCGACGGCTCCACCATGGCCCAGGCCAGCCCGCCCGACATGCGCCTGCCGATCGCGCTCGCGCTCGGCCATCCGCACCGCGTCCCCGGCGCCGCCCGCGGCGTCGACTGGACCGAGGCCCACACCTGGACCTTCGAGCCCCTCGACGACGTGGCGTTCCCGTCGGTCGCCCTGGCCAGGCACGTCGGCTCCGAGGGCGGCACCGCGCCCGCCGTCTACAACGCCGCCAACGAGGTGTGCGTGGAGGCGTTCCTGGGGGGCAGGCTGCCGTTCCTGGCGATCGTCGACACGGTCGCCAGGGTGGTCGAGGAGCACCAGGTCACCGCGGCCGAGTCCGTCGAGGAGGTGCTCGCGGCCGACGCCTGGGCCCGCGCCCGTGCGGCCGAGCTCACGGCGGGGCAGTCCCGCTAGCTACATAAACTTGAATCCGTCGCCACAGTAAGGGTTGAAATGTCTTCCGTAGCTCTCGGCATCCCGACGGTCCGTCCCAAGCCGCTCGCCGAACGCCGCCACTCACGCCAGATCATGGTGGGCAACGTGCCCGTGGGCGGCGACGCGCCGGTCTCGGTGCAGTCGATGACGACCACGGTGACCGCCGACGTCAACTCCACGCTGCAGCAGATCGCCGAGCTGACCGCGTCCGGCTGCCAGATCGTGCGCGTGGCGGTGCCGTCCCAGGACGACGCCGAAGCGCTGCCTCTCATCGCGAAGAAGTCGCAGATCCCCGTGATCGCCGACATCCACTTCCAGCCGAAGTACGTCTTCGCCGCCATCGAGGCGGGCTGCGCCGCCGTCCGGGTCAACCCGGGCAACATCAAGAAGTTCGACGACAAGGTGGGCGAGATCGCCAGGGCCGCCGCCGACCACGGCGTGCCCATCCGCATCGGCGTCAACGCCGGCTCCCTCGACCCCCGCCTGCTGGAGAAGTACGGCAAGGCCACTCCCGAGGCGCTGGTCGAGTCCGCCCTGTGGGAGTGCTCGCTGTTCGAGGAGCACGGCTTCCGCGACATCAAGATCTCGGTCAAGCACAACGACCCCGTCGTCATGATCAACGCCTACCGCCTGCTCGCCGCCAGGTGCGACTACCCGCTGCACTTGGGCGTGACCGAGGCGGGCCCGGCCTTCCAGGGCACGATCAAGTCCGCGGTCGCCTTCGGCGCCCTGCTCGCCGAGGGCATCGGCGACACCATCCGCGTCTCGCTGTCCGCCCCTCCCGTCGAGGAGGTCAAGGTCGGCACCCAGATCCTGGAGTCGCTGGGCCTGCGCGAGCGCGGCCTCGAGATTGTCTCCTGCCCGTCCTGCGGACGCGCCCAGGTCGACGTCTACACCCTGGCCGAGCAGGTGCAGGCCGGCCTTGAGGGCCTGAAGGTGCCGCTGCGGGTGGCCGTGATGGGCTGCGTCGTCAACGGCCCCGGCGAGGCCCGCGAGGCCGACCTCGGGGTCGCCTCGGGCAACGGCAAGGGCCAGATCTTCGTCAAGGGCGAGGTCATCAAGACCGTCCCCGAGTCCCAGATCGTGGAGACGCTGATCGAGGAGGCACTGCGCCTGGCCGAGGAGATGGGCGTGGAAGTCGACCTCGACGACGACTCCCCCGCCACCTCGGGCCCGGTCGTCACGGTCGGCTGACACCGGCCTCCGCCGGACGGGCTCACCACCCGTCCGGCCGCCAAAGGGCCGGACGTCTCTGCCTGCTCCTGGTAGATATCCTCGATCGTCTGCACGCTGGACAGCAGCGGCCTGCCCGAGACCGGCGGCGCGGACGGCGGTCAGGGACGACAGAGGCCGAGACGGGATGCAGGGTAGGGCAGATCCAAGGAGCAAACCTCCATCGGTCGGAATCGATCAGGAGGGACGGCCACCCCGCGGGTCATTGAGGCTGATGGGACACAGTACGGATCTCAGCCGATCAATCGCAGCCAGAGCGCTCACTCATGACTGTCAGTTGAGCACACGTGGACGAAAAGTCATCCCGTTCCCCCGAAAATTCCCACGACCCCAGATATAGACCGTCCATACCGCCTCTAAACTTCTCTTGGAAGTTGGAATAACTCGGCGATCCACAGATCTGAAGCATTTCGCATCGCTGTCGCCGGGTTTGGTGGCACCAGGATCGGTTGGCGAGATCAAATGAACGGTTTGCTTACTCTCACCTGGCCTCGTGAACCACATGATCTTGTGGGTCGTATGCGGTCAGCCCGTGCTTGGCAGCAAGCTCGAGCAAGATCGACGAAATCTCACCCGCGCGGGACCAAGAGATGGCGACGATAACGCACTCCTGGGTCACGTATATGGAGGAAGACCATGGAGAATCGTGCGTATTGTCCTCAGCCAAATCCGGGAACATGGAGATCACTGCTTGATAGAAGGCTTCGATCGCGGGACTCTCCTCAACGACACCCTCGAGCCCGTCGGTCAGCTTGTCGTAGACCTGGGCCGCTTCCTCTCGGTTAGGCGGTGAATCCTGCCACCAGAAGGCCAAATCGAAACTCACCCCTGCTCCTCCTAAATCCTCAGCCAACTTGATGTGCTACCGAGGCTTTTCCAACCTGATCGCGCTGGTCAACAGGAAGCCGGCACCGGGACGGGTTGGCATGAGAAGAGGCTCCCGGTAAGACAGCAGTCGACCAAGATCCGATGCCTCTACCGGAGAGCCTCGTTGCTGTCTTACCGTGCCGCGATCCCGCAGTCCAATCACACCCTGACCCGCCTGGCGGCACTGATCCGCGCTCAACGGGCTGAGCGCCGCTGCCGGTGGCGACGGCTGAATCCATCTCGGCAAGCCGTGCTCGTACTCGCCCACCTGCGCAACGCCGACACCTACCCCCGCCTGGCCGCCAGCTTCGGCGTCGGCACCAGCACCGCCTGGCGCTACACCCGCGAGACAGCCGACCTGCTCGCCACGCTCGCCGACGACGTCAACGCGGCCGTCTTACGCGCCGGTCTGCTGGCCTACGTCATCCTGGACGGCACCTTGATCCCGATCGACCGGCTGGCCGACGAACGCCCGTACTACTCCGGTAACACCGCTGTCACGGCGTCAACGTGCAGGTCCTGGCCGATCCCGCCGACCAGCTCGTCTGGGCCTCGCCCGCGCTGCCCGGTGCCACGCACGACCTGACCGCGGCCCGTGCCACCGGCCTCATCGACACGCTGACCACGGCAGGGGTGAAGACCTTCGCCGACAAGGGATATCAAGGCGCGGGCGGCAGCATCTGCACCCTGTTCAGAGGCCATGGGCTGCGGCCGCCGCTGTCGCGCCATCAGCGCTCGGTCAACCGCGCCCACGCCCGTATCCGCGCCTGCGGGGAACGCGCCGTTGCCACCTTAAGACCCGGAAAGTCCTGTCCCGGCTGTGCTGCTGCCCACACCGCGCCACCACGATCGTGCAGGCCATCCTCGTCCTGCAGTTCATCGAAGAAGGCCGCTATCCAGGATGAAAAGGGCTCAGTTCCTCCAGTCGGCTGAGCACCTCCAAAGCCCCTTCACAAGCAGGCATTCAGACAGATCCACTATCCGACGGCGCCGTTACATGTTCGGCTCCGACTCCAACGCCAAGCCATCGACGCCCTTGGGAACGCACTCGATGCGACCGGCGACGACCCTGGTGACCCACCCGCCGTAGCCGTCGTCCGCTGACACTGCCGTCAGCGTTGCCGTCAGTCCACGTGAAGAGCCCCGCCAGGATCTTCCAGCGGGGCTCTTCATGCGTCTGTCATCAATTCCCTGAAGCTCAACAGTTCCTCAGTGGGGGACGACTGAGGAAACCCAGATCGTCACATCGCTTGCGATCCTTGATGCCGTTCCACCGGGAACAACGCGGTGTTCATTTTTTTCTGGGTTCCGGTACTCCACTTCAAGTCGATCATCTGAATCCAGAGTCACGACGACGTACCACTGATCGCCGGATCCCCGCGACTCGACTGTAAGGAATGAGTTATCGGGGTAACTCAGCTCGCCGATCAACTCGAAGAGCAAGTCTTCCGAAATTCCTTCGTACGACTCGCCGCTCTCCGTTTCCACAGTGTACGGACTTGATGACATGCCACCTCCAGCGTTCATGTAGATAGAGCGTCTACCAGCCGTCGCGGTCCCTGAAGAACCCACCGCCAGTGACATGCTGTAGATCCTTCTCCCAAGACTGGGTAGATGCCACAGAGCCTCTATGTGGTCCAAAATTCAGCGGCCCCGGATGCCTCTCCGTCATGTACCGCTCTACGTCAAGAGCATCCTGTCGAGAGTCGTAATTCTTGAGGATTACCATCCCAGCGCCACCCTCGTATTCTGAGTTCTTGTAGCGACCGACGGGATTCTTAGAGATTCCCCACTTGAGCAATTCGCCGCTCGAGGGTTTCACTAGGGCGTACAGAGAGGTCTGTCCAGCGTCGGGAAGCGGGCCGCTGATTCGCTTTCCAGTGGTGAAGGTCGGACAGGATGCGTTGTGAGCCAGGACCGGAGTCTGCCCCGCCAGCACATAGTACGTGTGCAGGTCGGCGACAGTCAGGTTGTGTACCTGCTGGGTGGCGCTCCACTTTCTGACGGCCGTGACCTGGACGTGCGTTCCAGCGGAGGTTCGCAGCCACATGCCTGGCCGGAGGTCGCTGGCATCGACCCATTCCCGCAGGTCGGGAATCCAGAACGGGTGCTGGTAGGTGGCGGTCACCGTGCTGGCGGCCTGGTCGCCCTCGCCTGTCTTCGTGTCGCCTCCGTCGCTTGTCCGGATGGTCAGCTCAACGAGATTTTTACCGCCTTCGTTGGCAAGGAGTGCCGTCACGGCTTTCGCTGACGTCGTTTCAGTCTCGGGATCCGTTGCCATGACGGTGTCACCGATCCTGACGTCCTCGATGGCCTTGAGGGTGCCGTCCTTCATGAGGACCTTCGTTCCTGGCACAAAGCTGTTGCAGTCCGACGCCTTGAACTTTTTAGGCTGAGGTCTCGGGTTGGCGTACCCTCGCCTTGCATTGAACGAGGCCCCGACCGGCGGCGCTTCTCCTTGGTCACCCAGTTCCGCACGGACTGCCGCGATACACCGAAATCCTTAGCGGCCTGCCCGATCGTCGACCGCTCGTTCAAGACGGCCTTGACAACCTCGTCCTTGAACTCCTCTGAATAATTTTCCCCGCCACGAACCCTTCCTTCCCAGACCAGTCAGCACCCTACTTGGCACCGTGTCCGGAAAATCAGGGGCACCTCAGAACGCTACTGACGGGCTCGTGGTGCGCGCCACTGCTCACGGCGAGGGAGGATCTGTGCTGTCGTACTCTGCGAGCCAGTCTTCAGCGTTACGACGGCATTTATCACTAAATGAGGCAGCCGAATTGCGTAGATAGTGAACAAATCGACGTTTGTCGGGATCGACAGCCCCAATGAAATCCATCGCTTGAAAAAGGACGTCCTCATCGTCGTCGTTGGCGAGATCATGCCATGCGACGGGAAGCACCTGCATTAGTCGCTCGCGGCAGGCGGTGCTTAGAGCGACAGGTGTGCGACCGTCATCACCGACAACCGCGTCAGCCCCATCAAACGGCTCAGAGTATGCTATCTCCACTAGAAGGTTGTAGACCTCGGCTTTCGCGCGAGACTCCCGGAGGCGAAGTAGCTCGATCAGAAAAGGGATAACGTGATAGGCCCCTTCATGGAGTCCATGGCTTAGTGCAACGGCATGCTCGAGAGAAGCTCGAGCCATCTCTATCGAGTTGATATCGTCTGCTTCGGCGCGCCACTCGCCCGGATCGAACAGGACGATCAGGCAGAAAACTACATCAGCCGAAATCGATCAGAAGGGACGACCACCTCGTGAGTCATCGAGGTCAGCCTTCGCCGAGAAGGCCGATGGCTTCCGGGAGCCCCAGAATTGCCCTCTGACGCTCCGGGTTTTCTTCCAGTTCGGCGCACTCAAGGATCAGAGAAGTGACTTCCCGACGCCCCTCTTCCGGGAGATCGCGAAACAGAGCGGCAGCCGGCTCGAGAATGTCCGTCGCGATGTCCGGATCAATGTCTTCATCGTCCGTCAAGTCTATCGAGACGACGACGCTCACGAATGCGCGAACCAGAACCTTGTTGACATCCATCAGGGAACAACCCTCACTTGAATGTTGGTGATCAGGAGGTCGCCGAGGACCTTCCGAGCCCGCACCGCCTCGGCTGCAGTGGGGACTTCCCATCGACCCGTGTAACCGTTTTGCTCAAGCGCTAGAGATTGATTCATGGCCTGCCGGTATGTCTTATTGAAAGTCGTAACGCTCACCTTTCGGTCGATCATCACTCCATTGGCCGCATCAAACCCATCGAACTTGATCTGCGACAGGCTCTTTCCGCCAGCCTTATAATACTGCAGCGCCGGAGCCACGCCAGCTCTGGAACCCGCCGCACCCGCATCATAAGCCCGCGCCGTGGAACTCATGTTGGCGTTCTCGTTGACCCAATGAACATCGCCGTCGCAGTTGTGAACCAGGACCGGCGTACCGCCCGCGAGCACATAGTACGTGTGCAGGTCGGCGACAGTCAGGTTGTGCACCCGCTGGGTGGCGCTCCACTTTTTGACGGCCGTGACCTGGACGTGCGTTCCAGCGGAGGTTCGCAGCCACATGCCTGGCCGGAGGTCGCCGGCATCGACCCATTCCCGCAGGTCGGGAATCCAGAACGGGTGCTGGTAGGTGGCGGTCACCGTGCTGGCGGCCTGGTCGCCCTCACCTGTCTTCTTGTCCCCTCCGTCGCTTGTCCGGATGGTCAGCTCAACGAGATTTTTACCGCCTTCGTTGGCAAGGAGTGCCGTCACGGCCTTCGCCGACGTCGTCTCAGTCTCGGGATCCGTTGCCATGACGGTGTCACCGATCCTGACGTCCTCGATGGCCTTGGGGGTGCCGTCCTTCATAAGGACTTTCGTTCCTGGCACAAAGCTGTTGCAGTCCGGCGTCTTGTACTTTCTAGGCTGAGGTCTCGGGTTGGCGTACCCGCGCCTTGCATTGAACGAGGCCATCGGTGCGCCGTCGGTGACACCGCCTGCGTTGGCCAACTGCCAGCGGAAGGCCTCTATATCTTCCTTCTTGATGTGAGCGTCACGGCTGTAGTAGCGAGACCTTTGCGCTTCGCGCTTCTTCCATGCCGTTATTTCTCGTTTCTGTTTGGCGTATTGCTTCTGACGCTGCTTGTGGATCTTTCTCTCGGTCTTGGTTTTCTTCTTGCCGCTGGCGTGGTGGGTTTTGGCGAAGGTCGCGATCCTGCTGGTTAACTCGCGACACGCGGCTGTAGGTTCGTGACCTGAGTCTTTGACGTCCGGGATCATGCGGTGCACGGCCGGGTCTCCCCCTCCTCCCGGCCGTGGATGGAGTGGTCGGTGTCGATGCAGCCCCGATCCTGGCCGGAGCCGGATCCGATGATCGCGGCGGCGATTCGGTCGATGTATAGCGGCAAGCGGCAGCCGCCGCTACCCGTCCGGGTCCGGGATGAGCTGGGTGAGTTGTTCGCCGACGCGGAGTTCGCCGCTGCATTCGCGGTGGAGGGTAAGCCGGGCTGGTCACCGGGCCGGCTGGCGTTGATCACGGTGTTGCAGCGGGTGGAAAATCTGACCGACCGGCAGGCCGCCGAGACCGTGCGAGCGGACTTGAGCTGGAAATACGTGCTCGGGCTGGCGTTGGATGATCCCGGGTTCGACGCCAGTGTGCTGAGTGAGTTCCGGACTCGGGTGGTCGCCCACGGTTTGGAGGAGAAGGCTCTGGACCTGCTGCTCGCCAAGCTCGCCGGTAAGGGCCTGATCGGGGCGGGCGGCAAGATGCGTACCGACTCCACCCATGTGATCAGCGCGGTCCGGGACCTGAACCGGCTGGAGCTGGCCGGGGAATGCGTCCGCGCAGCGTTGGAGGCGATCTCGGCCGCCGACCCCGGCTGGATCAGCAGAGTTCTCGAGCTGCCTGGATGGGCTGAACGCTACCGCGCCCGCATCGACTCCTGGCGGCTGCCGTCATCACAGACCAGACGCGAAGAGCTTGCGCGCGCCTACGGCGCCGACGGTTATGCGCTGGTGGAAGCGGTGTATGCGCCGTTCTCTCCGCTCTGGCTGCGGAATCTGCCCGCCGTGCAGGCGCTGCGGGTCATGTTGATCCAAAACTATGTACGCGTCACCGACAGGAAGGGACGGGAGGTGGTCAAGCGGCGGCGGCCCCTCGAAGACGGTGGAGAGGGACTGCCGCCGGGCAGATCGCGTCTGACCTCTCCTTACGACACCGATGCCAGATGGGCGGCCAAGGGCGACGACTTCTTCTGGAACGGCTACAAGGTCCACATCAGCGAAACCTGCCACACCACGAACGACGTGGACACCGTGGATGAGGCCGCGGAGCGTGAGAACATCAGCCTCGGCCAGGCAATCGCACCGCCGAACTTGATCACGAACGTGGCGACCACGGACGCCACCGTGCCCGACGTGACGATGACCGAGAAGGTCCATCAGCACCTGCGCCGACGTGGGCTGCTACCGCGCGAGCACTACGTCGACTCCGGCTACGCTTCGGCGGAACTGATCGTCGGAGCGGGTGAGGTCTACGGCCTGACCCTCGTGACGCCCGTCTTACTTGATCACTCGCCTCAGGCGCGTGCCCAGAGCGGCTATGACCGAACCTCGTTCACGGTGGACTGGGCAAACCAGCAGGTCACTTGTCCTCGAGGGCAGACCAGCGCCTCGTGGAGCCCGTGCCGACAACGCGGTAGCGACGCGATCGTGGTCACCTTCTCCACCACGTCCTGCCGTCCATGTCCGGTCCGCGCGCTCTGCACGACCTCCAGCCGGGAACGTCGTCAGCTCACCCTTCACCCACGGCCGATCGAGCAGGCCCTGCAAGCTGCCCGCGCTGAGCAGACCAGCCGACAGTGGCAGGACAAGTACAAGATCCGCGCCGGGGTCGAGGGTACGGTCCGCCAGGCCATCGCGGTCACCGGTCTTCGCCGCGCCCGCTACCGGGGCATCGCCAAAGTCCACCTCGAACACGTCTTCTCAGCCGTCGCTCTCAACCTGATCCGCCTCGACGCCTGGTGGAACAACCAGCCCCTCGATCGAGGTCGTACCAGCCATCTCGCGCGCCTTGAACTGGCAGAACTTGCTTTAACCGCCTGAAGTTGAGTTAGCCAGCAAGGTCGGTCGCATCTGACTCCCGGCTGCCGGTGTCGACGCGGCGGCCGTCGGGGTCGGCCAGGTCGATGGGGTTGTTGGCGGCGTAGGAGTAGGGGTTGGCCCATTCGGGGGTGCGCAGGTCGAGTTCGGGGTCGGTGGAGATGAACCGGGCGATGGCCGGGTCGTAGTAGCGGGCACCCAGGTAGGTCAGGCTGGTGGAGGCGTCTTCAGTCTTGCCGAGGAAGCCGCGGTCGGTGAAGGGGAGGTCGTCGGCGCCGCGGCGTTGGCCGAAGGGCAGATAGCGTTCGCGGCTGACGGTGCCGGTGGTGTCGTTGACGGCCAGTTGGGTGCTGCCGTGTTTGCCGGTGAGCATCCAGGTGACGCCGCCGGCGTCGCGCATGGCGACCAGGTCTCCGTCGGCGCTGCTGTAGTAGCGTTTGCCGGCCACCGCCCCGGCGGACAGACGCAGCTCCATGGCGCCGAGGTAGAGCGTGGTGCTGCCGTCGGGATCGCGCCGGATCAGGCGCTCACCGGCGGCGTCATAGAGCATGCCGGTCTGCTGGCCGTCGATGGTGGCCTGGGTGAGCTGGCCGAGTTGGTCCCAGGTGAAGGTGCCTTGTCTGCCGGCCACGGTGCGGGCGGTGAGCTGGCCCTTGTTGTCGTAGGCGTAGGTGTCGGTGCCGTTCGGGCGGGTGATGCTGGTGACGGCGTTGGGGCGCACGGCGCTCGCGCCGGGGGCGGGGTAGGTGTAGGTGGCGGTCTGGCCGTTGTCGGTCAGGGTGGTGAGGTTGCCGACCTTGTCGTAGGTGTAGGCCTGGCTGTAGGGATCGAGGCCCATGGCGTCGCCGGTGCCGGTGCAGGAGCTCGCGGTGGTGGTATAGGCGGTCTTGAGGCGGAGCAGGCCGTCGTAGGTGAAGCATTCGGACTGGCCGTCGGTCTGGCCGGGGATGGCCGAGTCGGCGTCCAGGACGCGGGTGATGTTGCCGGCGATGTTGTAGCTGTAGCGGTCGTCCTGGACGGTGTCAGGGGTGGACGTGTTCGCCTTGGTCTGGGTGGTGACGCGGGAGAGCCAGTCCGTGGTGGCGTCGCGTGCCAGGACACGTTTGATCTGGCCGTTGCCGCCGAGCGAGCGGGTTTCCAGCTTGCCGGTGGCGGTGAAGGCGGTGTCCTTGACGTAGGTGAAGCCGCCCAGGTCGGAGGTCAGGCCCTTGGCGAAGCCGAGGTCGGTGTAGCTGTGGGTGAGCTTCTCGGCCGGCAGGCCACCGGCCGCGGGCATGCCCTGCTCACGCAGGTTGCCGGCCGCATCGTAGGCGGCGGTGAAGGTGTAGTCCCGGCCGAGACCGCCCTCGGCGGCCGGGACGGTAATCGTGCTGGTTATGGGCCGGTAGTCGCTGTCGTAGCCGGTGACTGCCTGGGTGTAGGGCTGACCGCCGGTGTAGCGGGTGGCTGTACTGGGCTGGCCTTTGGCGACGGTGTCGTATGTCCATTCGGCGAGCTTGGTGCCGGTGGTGGGCTCGCCGGCCCACTGGGTGGTGCGACGGCCGAGATCGTCGTAGCCGGTGGAGATTTTCTGGTTCTTGCCGTCGATGCTCCATATCTGCCGGCCGGCCAGGTCGTAGCCGTAGCTGGAGGTGCCGGCGTCCGGGTCGGTGGAGGCGGTACGACGGTCCAGCCAGTCGTGGGTGTAGGTGCGGACGTTGCCGTTGGCGTCCGTCATGCTGGTCAGGTTGTCGTTGAGGTCGTAGCCGTAGACGGTGTCGGCGTGGCTGGTGGCGTCCGCCCATTCCTCGACCTTGACGACGCGGTCGAAGACGTCGGTGACGGTGGCGGTCTTGCCGCCGACCGGCGGGGTGACCTCGGCGCGCTCGACGCCGGGATAGGCGGTGGTGGTGCGGCGCAGTTCAGTGCCCTCGTGGTACGCGATGACCGCGGTGGACCGCTCCAGCCCGTCGTAGAGCGTCTTCGTCCACTGCGGCAGGCTGGTCAGGGCCGGGTTGAGCAGGCCGCTGCCCGGCTGGGCGGTGTTGTGCACCGGCTCGGAGACGGACTCGGTGAGACCGCGGGCGTTGTAGGCGGTGGCGATGACGATACGGCCGCCGTTGGGTGAGGCGGTCTGTGTCTCGCGGGTGCGTCCCAACCCGTCGTCATAGCTGTGGCCGGTGATCCACTTGGCCTGGGCGCCGGTGCCGGTCAGCAGTTGCTTGACCGTGGTCTTGCTGGCGGCCGTGGGCTGTCCTAACCAGCCGTCGAAGGGGATGTCGTACGAGACAGTCGCGCTTGGTGTGTTGCCGCTACGAGGTTGCCCCGGCTTCCACAGCGCGATGGTGCGGCCGAGCCCGTCGTAATCCGTCTCGGTGACCTTGCCGTTCGCATCCGAGGTCCAGGTCGGCTCGCCCAGGGTGTGGGACAGGCGGGCGGTGACGGTGTGGCCGAGAGGGTTCTTGACCGTGACCCCGTCCTTCGGCCAGCCGGTGGCCGGGATGTAGGTGGTCGTGGTGGTCTTGTTCAGCGGGTCGGTCTCGGTGACCGTCCGGCCGTAGTCGTCGAAGGTTGCCTTGACGGTGGAGATGGTGGAGGCGTTCGCGTAGGAGCGCACCTCGGTGGGATTGCCGTCGCTGGGCTTGTTCGTGGCGGGGTCGGTGCCCAGGTCGTAGAGGGTGACGGTCTTGCCGAGCAGCGCGCCGGTGGAGCAGCTGTCGCCGGAGCGTTTCTCCGCGACTGACGGGAAGTCGACCAGCCATTGACCGGAGTCGGTGTTACGCGCGTAGGTGGTCTTGGTGCAGGAGTTGTCGGTCGTGACGCCGTCCTGGCCGTAGTCGTTGACCGTCTCCGGCAGGCCGTCGGCGTTGTAGCTCGTGCGCTCGTCGGTGTAACGCCAGCCACCGCCGGTCACCTTGCCCCGTGAACGTTCGCGTGTTTCTTGGACGAAGGCTGGATCTCTGGTGCCGGGTCCGTCGCCGGTGGACTTGAGCTGGTACTCCCAGCGGGTGGAGTCGATCTCGGTGTAGGCGCGTGGGCTGAGCGCCGTCATCTGCCAGGTCTGTTCCTGCAGCACTTGACCCTGCAGCAGCGGGGCGTCGGTGATGGCGGTGTTCTCGAAGTTGGTGACCTGCTGGCCGCTGCCACGCAGGAACGTCTGCGTAGTGACGGTGTAGCCGGCCGGGTCGCTGCCCGAGCCCGTCACCGTGCGGACCTGGCCGTAACCGCGCCATTCGGAGCCGTCAGGCGACTGGTCGGGCTCGGCGAACTCGGTCGGGTTCAGCCAGAGCGGGCCGCCCAGGAACTCGTAGCTGTGCACCACGTCCGGGGAGGCGGCGACCATGTCCCGTTCAACGACCTTGGTGGCCAACTGCTTGTAGTAGCGGGTCCAGGCCTCGTAGCCGTACTCAGGCTCGCTGCCCATGTCGACCTGGTAGCAGTCGCCGGCCTTGTCGCTGTGGTAGCTGGAGCCGTCGCGGCCCTTGCCACCGCCGCACGAGTCGGCCTGGCCGTAGGTGACCTCGATCCGGCCGCCCATGCCGTTCTTGATCGCGGCGATGCGCGGCACCATTCGCCACGACAGCTGATCGGGCCATTCCGAGTCGCTGATGTAATCCATCCGCCCGGCCAGCATCACCGCGTCGAAGTCCAGCGGCGGCAGCAGCACGTTCGGCTCGACGGCCTGCCCGGTCTGTTGCACGGTGTCCAGCCACATCGCCGCGTCGAACGGCAACCCCTGGTCGGTGCGCTGATACACCCAGGTATGCGCCAGGTCCAGCCGGTCCACCGGGTCCCACGCCCCGGAGGTGGGGTTGCGTGATTCGGTGCGGACCGTGGTGAGCTTGCGGGTGGAGTAGAAGGCGATCGCGTCGTTGACGCAGCCGGCCGCCTGCGCGCAGTGCAGGTCGGTGGGCACGTCGTCGCCGTCGCGGGCAACGGTGGTGAACAGGGTGCGCGCGGTCGGGGTGCTGCCGCTCACCTGGCTGTTGTGACCCCACGACACCGAGGCCAGGAAACCGCCTCGGTCATAGGGCAGGGTCTCGTAGACCTCATCGACGCAGGAGGGCAGGCAGAAGTAGTTGGTCTCGCGGGTATAGGTGTAGTCGATGACGTTCTCGTTGCGGTCGACCTCCTGGTCGAGGTTCCACCGCCACACGCCGGTGCAGGTGGGCGGGATGTCGTTGTTCATGTACCGGTCGACGCAGGGTTCGCCGAGTTCGTCGCCGACGTAGGGCACCTGCCATTGGGCGTCTCTGGTGTAGCCGAAGCGCCAGACCTGCCCCTGCTGGTCGGTGATCTTCCAGTAGGCGTTGCCGTCCGCGCCGCCGGTCACCTGCTCGATTTTCCAGCCCAAGTCCGGCAGGGTCTTCCACGCGCCCGTCGTGGTCTTGACGATCTGGGCCGAGCGGCCGCCGACATTGAGCACCAGTTCGGACTGGGTGCGGTCATTGGTGGTGCTGTCGCCGTCCTGCTCGTCCGGCGACTCCCAGCACAACGCCCGGCCCACCTGGTTCTCGTAGGCGTACCACACCAGATCGCCCTCGTACTGCGTGTACACGCTGCAGCGGCGGTAGCGGCGCTCGATGAAACCCGTGCTCAGATCCCAGCCGGCCCCGACCACGCCGGACTGGTTGTTGGTCCACGAGCCCTGTCCGTCCACGGATGAGGCGTCGTACTGCAATGACAGATCCGGCCCGTTACCCGCCGGCGACGGCGGCTCCGGAAGCGGGACGTCATAGTCGAAACCGCCGCCCGAGGTGCCCGCCTGCCAGGTGCCCGACGGCTTCAGGTCCGTCGCGCCCCAGTTGCCGTCCGGACCGGTCAGCCCGCCCGCCAGCAGGTAGACCGAACCCGCCGCCAGCTGCGCGGCCAGCGCCGCGTCGGCGGCCTTGGCCACCGCGGCCTTGTCGTTCTTGCCCGACGCCGCAGCCCGCTCGGGAACCAGATCGGCGTCGGCCACGGCCGCCTCCACCTCGGCGGTCAGCGTGCCGTTCTTGAAGTCGTTGACCGCGGGCACCACTGTCGGCCGGGTCACGCAGGCGCGAGGACGCGGCTGTTGCAGCACACACGCGGGCAGCCGCACCACCTGCAGCCGGCTGGCGAACTGGCCGCCGTAGGCGTCCCGGAAGCCGGCATAGGAGAACTCGGCTCGCATCTTGCCCGGTGATGTGCCGCTGTCGGCCCGTACGATCCGGGCGGCCACACCAACCCCGCCGAGCTTGCGCGCCGTCTCTGGCGCCAGGGTTTCCACCGTCACTTTGGCCGGCTCGTTGCCGCGCTTCTGGCCCACCTTCACCGGCGAACTGTCAGCACCGACGAACTCACCGCCGCTGGGAACGCTCACCTCGGCCTTGCCCGGCTGAGGCCAGACGGGCTTTTTCCGCTCCACTTTTGGCACGGACTCCTCCGCGCCCTTGACCGCCTTCTTCGCCGGCACCCGTTGAGCATCCACCGATGGTTCGGGGTCGGACGCGGCCGCCGTAGCGGACTGAACCAGCTGGTCAGGCACCCCTAGGCTGGAGACCATCACCATGGCCGCCAGCCCTATCAGGAAGGCCACGAACCGCAGTCGCAGTCGACGATCACGCATCCCGAGCTCCTTCGTGGCACGCTGACGCAGGCCCCGAGTGAAGGGGCCTTCAGGGCACCTAAAGCGGACATAAGGAGGATCACTGGGAATGTGATCTATGGACGAAGATCGGTCAACAGCGGGAGTGTCGCTTACCCGACACGATGAGCCAGGATCTTGTTGTGAACTCGCTCATGATCGCTGGTCAGACAAGGAGTCAAGGGAACGCAATCTGACACGACTGCCAAAGTGTGATCTGCGTCACATGTAGATCGGCTTTTGGCTTTCTCATTCCAGAAGACTCCGGCTGTAGCACTGACTTGACTTGGGGGCGACTCAAGTCGAGGCACTAGCCGATCAGCGTCGCCCATACCCGGTGACCCACCTGGTCGTCCCCCTCATGACCGACCTCGTCGGCGACCGCCGCGACGATGGCCAGCCCTCTGCCCCGCTCAGCGTGGGTCCGGCAGCGCAGCCCGAAGCGGGGGACACCGCCCCAGCCGCAGCCTGAGGAGGGGGGGGCAGGTCTCCAGCCAGGTGTTGCAGTGCCGGCACCAGCCCGCGGGCTTGGAGGTTGTCGGGGTTGTGGTCGACGAACACGCCGCTCGCGCTTCGGCAGACGTGGCAGGCGGGACCCGGCGCCTCGATCAGAGCCCTGATGATCGGGCCCAGAACAGGGCCATGGAAGGGAGGCCATCGTCCGTCGTCCTGGTGACCGGGCACCGCTCCGCCGCCTGATGACAGCGGGGTCGGTCTCGGGGCCGAGGGTGAGTACCGTGCGCGAGATGCGCGACTTCGTGTCGCATCACCGAGGAAGAACTACACCCAAGTCATTTCTGTACTCTGAAGTCTCGGAATTCGGCGAGGACATCGAACCCGGCCAGACCGACCCGGCCCAGACCTTTTGGATCGACTCTGGGCACCTCACGCTGGGACACCTGTCGGCCGTCCACGTAGAAGGTATAGGTCGAGCCCTTCCTGGTCACCTTGAGCGTGTGGAAGTCATCGGGGTCGAAGCCGAACGGCCATGGGATGCGCTCCCAACTGAACACACCCTTCTCCATCACCAGGACGGTGAGCTTGCCGTCTTCGGTGAGCGGTTCGACGTAGTAGCCGATGTCGTTGCCCGGCTCCGTGTTGGAGAACAGCAAGCCGTACTTCGGGGTCTTGTCCCGGCGGCCGTACTCGAGCAAGCGCGCGCGGACCGAGAGCGTGAAGCCGGTGCTCATCGGCCGCTTCGTCCACATCAGGAACCCCCAGCCAGGGCCTGTGGGTTCTTCGGGGTATCGGGTCAACTTGGCGCTGCGTGGGCCGGTGATGTCCCACTCTGACACATCACCCTTCGTATCCCAGCGTCCAGACACTGCAGGGCGTCGTGTGAGGGTTGTCGTCGGAGTGGGGGCTGGAGTGGTGGCCGACGAAGGGGTCGAGCTTGTGCTCGGAGTGGCCTTCCGGACGGAGGCCGGCGGGGTCGTGCCGGTTGGCGTGGCACGCGTTGGCGTGGTGCGCGTTGGCGTGGTGCGCGTTGGCGTGGTGCGCGTTGGCGTGGTGCGCGTTGGCGTGGCAGGAGCTGCCATGGCTGAGGCTGGCAGGCCGAGCGTGGTAGTGGCCGCTGGGTCCACAACTGCGGGCGGGCTGGTTGAGAGCGCGGGCCACAGGATGTAGGCCGCACTCACCGTCACCGCCACCCCCGCCGCCACCGCCACAGGCCGTCCCCACTTGGAGGTACGGCGGGCAGCATGGTCTCGTCCAGGCGCCGCCGGTGCGGTGCCACGGCGAGAAACCCCGAGTTCGCCCCGAGGCTCGCCGGGACCGCTGTCCTTGTGAGGTTCACTGGGCACGCTGTCCCGGCGAGCCTCAGCAGGTCCGCTGTCCCTGTGAGAGTCGTTGCCGGGCACGCTGTCCCGGGGAGGCGTCACGGGTGCGGCGGCTGGGGAGCCATCCATCAGCGCGTTCCAGGCCGTCTCGGCGTCAGGGCGCAGCGCGGGATCCTTCTGAAAGCACGCCGCCAGCACGTCATGCAGCGGCTCACCGATGGCCCGGAGGTCGGGCTCGATGTTGAGTACCCTATGCATGACCGCGGGGATGGAGTCGAGGCCGAACGCGGGCGAACCGGTGGCGGCATAGACCATCGTCCCGGCCCACGAGAACAGATCCGAGGCGGGCCCGATCTGCTCGGCCCGAATCTGCTCGGGCGACATGTAGCCGGGCGAGCCCACCACACTGCTGGCGGTGACGGAGGAGGCGTCCAGCGACCTGGCGATGCCGAAGTCGATCACCCTGGGCCCGTCAGCGGCCAGTAACACGTTGGAAGGCTTGAAATCGCGGTGTATGATGCCCGCCCGGTGGATGGAGATCAGAGCGGTCATGGTCCCCACCGCGAGCCGTACCAGATCGTCGCCGGTCAAGGGGCCACGTGTGCGTACGGCCTGCTGGAGGGAGACGCCCTCGACCAGTTCGGAGACGACGTACGGTACGGCGCCCGCGAATCCGACGTCGAGCACACGTGCCGTACAGAACTGGGCCACCCGGCGGGCCAGCTCGACCTCACGCTGGAAGCGCCGTACGGCGGCGGTGTCACCGGCGAAGCGGGCGTGCAGGACCTTGGCCGCGATGGCGGTGCCGTCGGGCGCCCTCCCGGCGAAGACGGCGCCCTGGCCGCCCTCACCGAGGAAACCGAGAAGCACGTAGGGACCCAGTGCTGTCGGATCCCCGGGGCGCAGTGGCTGCATGAAGGGGATCTTAGAGTGCGGTTCGCGAGTATATGCCCGCGATGTCGCAGTGTGATCGTATGGATTTGTGGCCTTACCGCCGGTTGGTGGGTTCGGATGTGCCGGAATAGCCGCGTGACCGAGCGCAAGCCGTACCCGAGCGACTTGGTGTTGCCGTAGCCGATACCGGTGCCCAGCGACTGGTTCCTGGGCACGGCGACCACGTACCCGGCCTCGCGTTTCTCCAGGAACAGCCGGAACTTGTGGTCCTGGCCGTACGCCTCGTCCGCGCTCACCCACGAGGCAGGCACTCCACCGTCCAGCACCCGGCCAAAGCGACGGACCGGGGTCGATCATCGCCTCGATGAGTTGGGCCCTGACGGCATGCGCATTTCGTTGTGCGGGGTTCGCACGCATTCCGCGTTCAGGTTGTTCAGGGCTGTTCAGTCGTCGCGCATCAGCGGAGGGCAGCAACCGATGGGGAGCAGGTTCGGCCAGGTCATGCGATGCCTTCGTGGCGAGGCGACGGTACGCGCGTTCGCACGGCACGCGAGCATCAGCCCCAGCTACGTGTCAATGCTGGAAAAGGCGATATCAACCCATCCTTGAAGATCGCCATATCTTTGGACAGGGACTTGGCCGCAAATGGCGGATTGCTGGCGGCATTTGCGGCGGACGCGATAGCAAGCCGTAATGTCCCCTCTGATGCGCCAATCCAGCGGAGCGGTTCCGTGCCTACGCTGGTCACGGATGAGGACCACCTGCACGCCCTCCGGCACCGTCGGGGGGTCAAGGTCAAAGCGCTGTCCAAGAAGGGCCGCCACACGGAGGCCGAGGAAGCGCTGAACAGGATGACCGACCTGGCCGATCGGGGCGTGCGCGGTGACGCCCAGGGCTTCTGGACCCCGAGCGAGCCTACTTCTCCCCGAGCTGGGTGTACGCCGCCATGGGCAGGGGGGACGCGACGGCCCGAGCCCGCGAGGAACTGCTCCGCCGGACGCCCGCCTACGTATACGCGACGAACATCCGGCTGCACGAGGCTTGGGCCGCCATCGACAGAGGCGGCGTGGAGCGAGGGGCGAGCCAGGCCGTCACGACCATGGCCGCCGTCCCGGATCGATTCCGCCCGGCTCGATCCTGGCCTGAACGGCGAGCCGGGACTACCTGGGAGGTAATCGACGGCTTGACCTCTCAGGTGGGAGGTTTGCGCCATGAGCGAGAAGAACACCCGTGAAGTCGTGCAGGAGCTGCTGACCAGGATGGGCGAGGGCGATCACGAGCGCGTCGCCGCGTTGTTCGCCGAGCCGGTCGATTGGCGGCTCGACTGGCCGGACGAGGGGCACCCCGCGGTGCCGTGGATCCGGCCCCGCAGCACCCGGGCGGACGTGGCCGACCACTTCAGGACCCTGGAGGCGTACCACGCGCCCGAGCTGAACGGCACGACCGTGTCGACGATCCTGGTGGACGGGGCGGACGCCGTGGTGTTCGGCGACATCGTGCAGACGGTGAAGGGGGCGGGCGGGGTCTCGTACACCTCACCGTTCGCGTTGCGCCTGACGGTCGAGGACGGGCTCATCACCCGCTACCACATCTATGAGGACAGCCTGACGGTGGCCCGTGCCCTCGGCCAGCCGCTCTCTACCGACTAGTAGCTATCAGCGAACAAATCACCCCAGATCGTAACTTTCGATCAGTTTTCGAGACGTCTTACATCTAACTGACTCTTCTGACTATGATCACCAATCGGTGCACGGATCATCGTGCACCGAACTTCGTTCTCTCGGGAGACCACATGGAGAAGGCAAGCCAGGCCGTCGAGGCCACCAAGCCCGTCAAGAAGATGAGCCTCGAGATCAAGCGGCTGGAGAAGGTGGAGACCACCATGCTCCGCCAGTTCGGCTGATCTCTCTAGATATCCGGCCGGTCAGGCACGGCCTGACCGGCCTCCCCCTTTCTTGGTGTCATCTGGAAGGTTTTCGTGCGCTTCCCCCGTATCAAGCGTGTTCATCAGCCGGTGGCCCTGCCGGATGGCCGCATCGTCATCGGCCTCATGCAACAGGGCATCTCCGCGGAGATCCAGGACGACGAGGACGGCGCGATCGCTCAGCTGATCGTCCTCATGGACGGCACCAGGACGGTCGATGAGATCTGTGCCATCTTCGCCGAGACACACCCGGACTTCGATGACCAGAGTGTCCGCGAGGTCATCGAAGGGCTGATCGACAACGGATTCGTCGAAGACGCCGGTGCGCCGCTTCCCGCCAACCTCACTCCGCGCGAGGCGGCACGCTACGAGCCCGCCAGGAACTTCTTCGCGTGGATCGACGCCACTCCGCGGAGCTCGCCGTACGAGGTGCAGTCCAAGATCAAAGACGCCAAGGTGTGCCTGCTCGGCATCGGCGGCACGGGTTCCGCCGTGGCGGCCGGCCTGGTCTCCAGCGGCGTCGGGGCTCTGCACATCGCCGACTTCGACACCGTCGAGGAGTCGAACCTCACCCGTCAGCTCCTTTACACCGAGCAGGACATCGACCGCCCCAAGGTCGACAGCGCCGTCGAGCGGCTGCGCGCCATGAACAGTCTGGTCACCGTCACGGGCAGCACGCTCAAGGCGGGCGCCGCGAATGACATCGCCGCCCTGATGGAAGACTGCGACGCGTTCGTCCTCTGCGCGGACAAGCCGCACCCGGACATCATGTACTGGACCAACGAGGCGGCGCTGCGCACCGGCACGCCATGGTTCGTCAGCTTCTACACGGGGCCGATGGCGGTCGTGGGATCCCTGATACCGCGAGAGACCGGATGCTGGGCGTGCCTGCAGCGTCAGGAGAACCAGCGCGAGCTCAACGCCCACGGCCGCTCGCTGACCGAGGAGCGCCCGAACGCCGTGGTCGCGGCCAGCGCCAACATCAGCGGGCAGCTCTGCGCGCTGGAAGTCCTCTATCACCTCAGCGGCCTGCCCACCCAGGCGCGAGGCAGGGTCTTCCACTGGAACTACGCCATGTGGGATCACTCCTATTACATCGACATTCCGCACGACGACGACTGCCCCGCCTGCGGGCCCGCCACGGCGTGAGTGCCGTGCTGCTCACCGCCGACAGCCGCGTCGACTTCCATCCGCTCAGCATCCGTCCCGATGACGACGACCCGGAGACCGTGGTCGTCGGCCGGTCGGCGATCGGGGAGTTCGTGGAGCTTCCCGCGCTCTACGGCGAGGCGATCCGCCTGCTGGAAGCGGGGTTCTCCGTCACCGCCGCGGAGGAGCGGATAGCCGCCGAGCATGAGGTGGAGCTCGACGTGTCCGAGCTCGTCGAAGCTCTGGCGGACCTGGGGTTCGTCCACTCCGTCAACGGAGAGCCGCTGCCGGACCCCAAGGCGCAGGCTGCGCGCAACCATTTCAGCCGGCTCACCGCGCGGCATGTGGCGTGGCTCTTCAGCCGGCCGATGAAACTCCTCTGGCTGCTGGTCGTAGGCGCGGCACTGGTCACCCTCGCCGTGCAACCCGACATGCTGCCGACCTACGAGGACTTCTTCTGGGGCGAGTACGTCGGCCTGACCGTACTGGTCAATACGGTGATGATGTCGCTCACCATCAGCATGCACGAGCTGATGCACCTGACGGCGGCCCGGTCGCTCGGTGTTCCCGGGCGGATCGGCTTCGGCACCCGTCTGCACAACCTGGTGGTGCAGACCGACGTCACGGCGGTGTGGGGCGTGCCGAGACGATCCCGCTACCGGGTCTATCTGGCCGGGATGACCTGGGACGCGTTCCTCATGGCGTCCCTGATCCTGCTGGTCGCCCACACGGGCATGCCTGAGCCGGTGAAGGCGGTGATGCAGGCGCTCGTCGTCTGTGTCCTCATGACGATCCCGTTCCAGCTCCAGGTCTACATGCGCACCGACCTGTATTACGTCCTTCGCGACCTGCTACGGACCCGCAACCTCTTCGACGACGGGCTCGCCTACGCCAAGTACCTTCTCGCCAAGGTCATGGCAGGTGTGCGGCGTCGCCCCGCTCCCGCCGTGGACCCGACCACCTCGCTGGCCCCCCACGAGCGCCGGGCGACCCGCATCTACTCGGTCGTCCTCGTCGTCGGGGCCTCCATCACCCTCAGCGCCTTCGTGTTGTTCGGCCTTCCGATCACGATCGCGGCGCTGGTGCGCGCCCTCGTGGCCATCGCCGATGGATTCAGCGGCGGGCCGGTGCTCCTGGCGCTGGACTCCGGGCTCCTGGTGCTCATCGAGGGCGGCATCCAGGTGCTCTTCCTGGTGACCTTCGTCCGGACCCACCCGCATTGGTTCCGCCGGCGCCGTACGACCCCCGTGGAGAGCTGATCAACGGCTCTGCCGAGGGGCGGGCGCACCCGCGCCCGCCCCTTTCGGGGATCAGAGGGTCAGGCCGGTGAGGACCATGACCTTCTCGTACGTGTAGTCCTCCATCGCCGAGTGCAGCCCCTCGCGGCCGATCCCGGAGTCCTTGACGCCGCCGTACGGCATCTGGTCGGCCCGGTAGGAGGGCACGTCGCCGATGATGACGCCGCCCACCTCCAGCTCGCGGTTCGCGCGGAAGGCGGCGTCCAGGGAGCGGGTGAAGACGCCGGCCTGCAGCCCGTACTTCGAGTCGTTGACCATCGCGTACGCCTCGTCGATCGAGGCGGCCGGCTGCAGGATCAGCACCGGGCCGAAGACCTCCTCGCAGGCGACCTTGGCGTCGTGCGGGACGTCGGCGAGCACGGTCGGGGCGACCGTGGCGCCGTCGCGGGTGCCGCCGGCCAGCAGGCGGGCCCCGCCGGCCACGGCCTCCTGGACCCACTGCTCGACCCGCTCGGCGGCGGCCTCCGACACGAGCGGCCCCACCTGGGTCTTCTCGTCGGCGGGGTCGCCGGTGACGAGGGCGTCCACGGCGGGCAGCAGGCGCTCGACGAAGGCGTCGTAGACGGGCTGCTCGACGATCACCCGCTGGACGGCGATGCAGCTCTGCCCGGCCTGGTAGTTGGAGAAGAGGGCGACGCGCTGCGCGGCCCAGTCGAGGTCGGCGTCGGCGAGGACGACGGCCGCCGCGTTGCCGCCCAGTTCCAGGGTCACGTGCTTGCGCGGCACCTGGTCGGCGATGGCGTAGCCGACGGGCGCGGAGCCGGTGAACGACACGACCGGCAGGCGCGGGTCGGCGACGAGGGCGGCGGCGCGCTCGTTCTGCAGGGGCAGCACCGAGAACATGCCGGCGGGCAGGTCGGTCTCGGCCAGGATCTCGCCGAGCACCAGCGCCGACAGCGGGGTGGCGGGCGCGGGCTTGACGATGACCGGCGCGCCGACGGCGAGGGCGGGGGCCACCTTGTGCGCGACGAGGTTGAGCGGGAAGTTGAACGGGGTGATCGCCAGCACGGGGCCCTTCGGCACCCGCGACACGTAGGCGAGGCGCCCGGCCGCGGCCGGCTCGGTGTCGAGCCGCTGGACCTCGCCCGACCAGCGGCGGGTCTCCTCGGCGGCGAAGCGGAACGTGGCGACGGCCCGCGAGACCTCGCCGCGCGCCCAGAAGATGGGCTTGCCGTTCTCGGCGGAGATGAGCCGGGCGATCTCGTCGGCCCGCTCGGCCAGCCGGCGCGAGACGTGGGCCAGGGCCTCGGCCCGTACGTGCACGGGCAGGGCGGCGGCCTGCCTGGCGACCGCGTGGGCGCCCGCGACCGCCTCCTCCACCTGGGCGTCGGTGGGCACGGAGTGCCGGCCGACCTCCCGGCCGTCGTGGGGGTTGGTGACAATGAGCTCGGAGTCCCCGGTGGCCGGGCTGCCGTTCAGCCAGAAGCTACGCACGTCCATACGAGAACGTTATGTCACCCGCGGGACCGGGGAATTACACCACGATGCACAAGAGCCCCGCGAGCGCTCACCGTTAAGTACAAGCTCCTCTGTATACCCAGGATGTAACAGAAGTAGACCTAATTCGGGATGTTTACCATGCGGAGGGGTTTGAGGGCTCTCCGCCTTGGCTAAGTCATCGGGTGCGGGTCTCCAGCGCGGCGGGCCCCCGATCAGAAAGGCGTGGGCCCCGTGACCGAACAGCGTGAGGTCACCAGGACGACGAAGTCCTCGGCCACCGGGGAGGTCTCATGACCTCGGCGCCGCTGGGGCTGCAGGGCGCCTATCTCCTGGGTGAGCGCGCCGGCCATGACGAACTGCGTTCCCACCTGCTCGACGTGGCGGTCAACCTGCTGGAGACCGACGGGCCCGAGAGCCTGACGATGCGCCGCATCGCCGCCGAGGCGGGCTGCACGACGACGGTCATCTACACGATGTTCGGCAACCGGGAAGGCTTGGCGGAGGCGCTCTATCTGGAGGGGTTCGAGCGCTTCCGCCGCTTCCTCGAGTCCGTACCGCAGCGGCGCGACCCGCTGGAGCACCTCTTCGCCCTCGGGCCGGCCTACCGGGAGGCGTGCCTGGCCGAGCCGGGCTACTACAGCCTGATGTTCGAGCGGGCCATCCCCGGGTTCGAGCCGAGCGAGCGCGCGCGGACGCTGGCGCGGGCCGCGCTCAACATCCTCGACCGGGTGATCGCCGACTGCATCTCGGCCGGCTACCTCGCGCCGACCCAGCCGCGCAAGGTCGCCGACGCGCTGTGGGCCGCCGCCCAGGGGGCGATCAGCCTGGAGCGGGCGGGGCACCTGCGCGACGACCGCACGTACGAGGCCGTGACCACGGCCGTCATCGGCTGCTACCGGGTGCGGAAGAAGTAGCCGGATAGCGGCGGGCCGCCTCCAGGGCGAGCCACAGCTCGGCGCGCACGCCGGGGTCGTCGAGGTCGCGGTCCAGCAGCTCGCCGACCCTGCGCATGCGGTAGCGCAGGGTGTGGCGGTGGATGCCGAGCCGCTGGGCGGCGGCGTCCCAGTGGCCGTTGCTCTCCAGGTACGCGCGCAGCGACTCGACCAGGTCGGCGCGGGAGCCGTACGCGGTCAGGGGCGCCAGCAGCGCGGTCGCGAACGCCTGAGCCGTGGGCTGGTCGAGCAGCCCCAGCAGGCCCTGCCCGGCCAGCTCCCCGAACCGCACCACCCGCACGGGGACCGGGCCAGGCGACGTCAGGGCGGCGGCGAGGGCGCGCCTGGCCTGGTCGATGGCGGTGGCCAGGGACGCCGGCTCGTACGTGGCGGGCAGGCTGACGCCGACGGGCGCGTCCGCCTCCCGCGCCGCCGCCGCCACCTCCGCCTCCGGCACCAGCGCGAACGCCACCTCACCGGCTCCGGGCTCGGCGTGGGGCTCAGGGGCCGCGAAGGCGCGGCCCTCCAGCGCGTCGAGGGCGTCGGCCCGCGTGGCGAGGACCGCCAGCGGCGGCTCCGGCAGCCGCCCGCCGAGGGCGGCCAGCACGTCACGGGCCTGCTGCCCGGCCCCGGACAGCAGGAGGTCGAGCGCCGCGGAACGGACGCGGCGCTCGGCCGCCGCCTGGGCGCGCCCCTGCTCCATGGAGAGCGTAAGGAGCGAGCCCGCCGCGTTGATCACCGTGTGGGTGACCGGCGAGAACGCCTCCTTGGCCCCCACGGCGAAGAACCCGCGGGGCCGCGCCCTGCCACCGCCCAGCGGCTGCACCACGACGTGCTCGCCGGGCCCCGACAGCGCCAGGCTGGCCGGCCACCGCCACCGGCCGCCCTCCCCCGGCCGCTCCTCCCCCGGCCCGGCCGGAGAGGGCCGCCCGTGCCCGGTGAGGAGCCGGCCGAGCTCGGCCGTGACCCCGTCCGTACGGGCCCCGCGGGTGGCGTGGCGCACCGCGCCGGTCTCGTCGAGCAGCGCCGCCCACCCGCCGACCTCCTTGGCCAGCCGGTCGACGACCGCGTACATGCCCTCGGGCCGCAGCGCCGCCCTGGTGAGCCGCCCCTGCGCGGCGAAGGCCCAGGTGATCTCCTCGTACTGCTCGGCGGCCAGCAGCTCGCTGACGGCCTTGCCGATGGCGATGAACGGCGTCTCGCGCGGCACCTCCAGCAGCGGCAGCCCCGCCCGCGAGGCGGCCTCGACGAGGGCCGCGGGCACTTCGGTGTGCGAGACCCCGACGCCGAAGCCGAGCCCGGCGACGCCCCGCGCCACGAGCCGCCCGACATATCCGGCCAGGTCGCCTTCCAGCCGCAGCCCGGTGGTGAGCAGCAACTCGTCCCCCTCCAGGTACGGTGTGGGGTCGGCCAGCTCGCTCACCGCCACCCAGCGCACCACGGTGTCCGGCGGCAGCCCTCCGGCCAGCGGCCGCAGGCCCATCCGGCGCACGACGGTCTGCAGCGTAGGCGGCATACGGTTTTGTCCATTCCGGCGAAGACGAGCACCCCCAGTGTGCCATGTCGACGTATCGGCGCAGGGAGAACCCCGCCGTAGCGTCTGAGCCATGAGCATTCCGCAGGAGCGGCGCGTCGTCACCGCGATCCCCGGCCCCAAGTCCCAGGAGCTGCTGGCCCGCAAGCAGGCGGCCGTCCCGTCCGGCATCGGCACCACGCTGCCGGTCTTCGTCACCCGCGCCGGCGGCGGCGTGGTGCAGGACGCCGACGGCAACTCGCTGATCGACTTCGGCTCCGGCATCGCCGTCACGAACGTCGGCAACGCCGCCCCCAAGGTCGTCGAGCGGGTCCAGAAGCAGGTGGCGGACTTCACCCACACCTGTTTCATGGTGACCCCGTACGAGTCGTACGTCCGCGTCTGCGAGAAGCTGAACGAGCTCACCCCGGGTGACCACGAGAAGCGCACCTTCCTGGTCAACTCCGGCGCCGAGGCCGTCGAGAACGCCGTGAAGGTCGCCCGGCACGCCACCGGCCGCCAGGCGGTCGTCGTCTTCGACCACGGCTACCACGGCCGCACGCTGCTGACGATGACGCTCACCGCCAAGAACATGCCGTACAAGCACCGGTTCGGGCCGTTCGCGCCCGAGGTGTACCGGGTGCCGCTGGCGTACCCGTACCGCTGGCCGACGGGTGAGGACAACTGCGCGGAGGAGGCCGCCGCGCAGGCCATCGACGCCATCACCAAGCAGATCGGCGCCGAGAACGTGGCCGCCGTGGTGATCGAGCCGATCGCCGGCGAGGGCGGCTTCATCGTGCCGGCGCGGGGCTTCCTGCCGCGCATCGCGGAGTTCTGCAGGGACAACGGCATCGTGTTCGTGGCCGACGAGGTGCAGACCGGCTTCGCCCGCACCGGCACCCTGTTCGCCTGCGAGGACGAGGGCGTCGTGCCCGACATCATCACCACCGCCAAGGGCATCGCGGGCGGTCTGCCGCTGGCCGCCGTGACCGGCCGCGCGGAGCTCATGGACGCGGTGCACGTGGGCGGGCTCGGCGGCACCTACGGCGGCAACCCCCTGGCCTGCGAGGCCGCCCTGGGCGTGCTGGAGACCATCGAGGAGGACGACCTCGTCGCGCGGGCCCGCCGCATCGGCGAGATCATGCTCCCGCGCCTGGAGGCGATGAAGGAGCGCTTCGACGTCATCGGCGACGTGCGCGGCCGGGGCGCGATGATCGCGATCGAGCTGGTCGAGCCCGGCACCAAGGAGCCCAACCCCGCCGCCGTCCAGGCGGTCGTGAAGCGCTGCCACGCCGAGGGGCTGCTGGTGCTGACCGCCGGCACGTACGGCAACGTGCTGCGCTTCCTTCCCCCGCTGGTGATCCCCGAGCACCTGCTCGAAGAGGGCCTGGGGATCCTTGAGAAAGCCATCGCCGAACTGTAGATATCCCTCGATATCGGGCATCCAGCTTTGTGGCTGGATGCCCGATTTTGTTGGTGTAAAGACGGTCAGGTGGGTAGAGAATTCACTCTGGCTTGACGCTCAGCTGGACGCTCATGGCCACGGTCAGGGGTTATAACGGATCCGACATACGGATGGGCGATGGCTGCTGGGAATGCTATGAACTGGGGTCCGACAAGACCGGCGCGGAGTATGTTGACGTTCGACCCTGAGGGCCTGAGCTGGGCTCAGCGCGAAGGTGACGCGTGCGTCGTCTGCCACAAGCGGTGGCCACGCCCCCGCGCGCGCGTCGGCCGCCTGCCCGAAGGCTCGGCCGTGCTGGCCTGCGCCGACTGCGCCGAGGCCCTGATGCCCGCGCCGCTCGCCACCGTGGTGGCCTTCCCGTCCCGCTGACCAGCCCCTGATCGGCCTCTGTCCGGCCTCTGACCGGGCCCTGATCGGCGCCTATTTGGCGAGCTCGCGCCACCGGTCGGTCCAGGCGTCGTAGCCAGGGCACCCGCCGTGCTCCGCCCGGCAGTCCGCGGGCGGCCGCTCCGCGAAGCGCACCCGCGACAGCCTCTTGGCGTCGCCCACCCCGTACAGCCGGCAGATCTGCCTGGCCCGCCCCTTGCACGCCTTGTCGTTGGCGGGCGCGAGGCCCACCCACGCCGCCGCGTCGCGCTGCGCCTCCGGCGCGGCCATCCAGTTGAGCCAGCGGTAGGCGCAGGACGTGTCCGGGACGTTCGCCCCCAGCATCCAGGAGTCGACCCAGCCGGTCGTCTCGCCCGCCGGGACCGTCTTGACCTGCTTGCCGGCCTTCTGCAGCAGCGACCGGTAGTAAGGGGTGGCCTGCGCGTAGTCCAGCTTCCCCGTGGCGAAGCCCTTGACCAGGTCGAGCGGGTTGGACCAGTAGGTGCGCTCCTTCGCCCTCTCCAGCAGCGCCACGGCGGCGTCGAGCCGCTCCTCGGTCAGCGCGTAGGGGTCGTCGTCCTCGCCCGCGGCGAGCGCGGCGTCGGCGATCGTCATCGGGCTGTCGCGCAGCGCGGCGCGGTCGGAGGCGAACACCTCCTTCAGCTCGCCCTTGACCCGGGCCGGGTCGTAGACGAACTCGTGGTAGCCCCACAGGTAGGGGACGCCGTAGACCTTGCCGGACACGGTCGTCATGTCGCGGAAGCGCTTGTCGAGGTCGTCGTAGCCGGCGACCTTGGCCACGTCGACGGGCTGCACCTGCTTGGCCGCGATCAGGGAGCCGGCGAGCGCCGGACCGGCCGAGATCAGGTCGTAGGGCCGGGAGCGGACCTGCGCCGCCATGTCCTCGGCGGTCTGCACCGTGTCGAGCTTGGCGATGCGGCAGCCGGTCTCCTTCTCGAAGTCGCCCACCCAGTTGAACCGGGGGCTGACTCCGCCGTACTCGGCGAAGCCCCGGTAGGTGAGGATCTGCAGCGTTCCGTCGCTCTGCGTCACCGACGCGGTGGGCGTGGGGGACGGGCTCGGGCTCGCCGCGCCCGTGCCGGCCACCAGCGCCGCCGTGGCGAGCGCCAGCGCGTACGTACGACGGCGATGCACGATGTCCCCCCTTGCCCGGGCTCCCTGGCCGGTGCCAAGGAGCTTACCGGGACCCGGCCGGGACTTACTTGTTGGTGGGGAAGCCCAGGTTCACGCCCCCGTGGGAGGGGTCGAGCCAGCGGGAGGTGACCACCTTGCCGCGGGTGTAGAAGTGCACGCCCTCGGTGCCGTGCACGTGCGTGTCCCCGAACAGGGACGCCTTCCAGCCGCCGAAGCTGTAGAACGCCATCGGCACCGGGATCGGCACGTTGATGCCGACCATGCCGACCTCCACCTCGTTCTGGAAGCGCCGGGCGGCGCCGCCGTCGTTGGTGAAGATGGCCGTGCCGTTGCCGTACTCGCCGCCGTTGATGAGCTCCAGGCCCTGCTCGTACGAGCTGACCCGCACGATCGACAGCACCGGGCCGAAGATCTCCTCGGTGTGCGTGCGCGAGCCGGGCGGCACCCGGTCGAGGACGGTCGGCCCGAGCCAGAAGCCCGGCGCGTCGGCCGCCGTGCCGCCGCCGAGGACCGCCGTGTGCCGGCCGTCCACTACCAGCTCCGCGCCCTCCTCGACGCCGAGGTCCAGGTAGGAGGCGACCTTGTCGCGGTGCTGGCGGGTGACCAGCGGGCCCATCTCGGACTTCGGGTCGTCGCCGGGGCCGAGGACGAGCCTGTCCACCCGCTCGGTGATCTTCTTGACCAGCTCGTCGCCGACCGGGTCCACGGCCAGCACGACGGAGATCGCCATGCACCGCTCACCCGCCGAGCCGAACCCGGCCGAGACCGCCGCGTCCGCCACCAGGTCGAGGTCGGCGTCGGGAAGCACCAGCATGTGGTTCTTGGCGCCGCCGAGCGCCTGCACCCGCTTGCCGTGGGCAGTGCCGGTCTCGTAGACGTAGCGGGCGATCGGGGTGGAGCCGACGAACGACACGGCGCGCACGTCGGGGTGCTCCAGCAGCCGGTCCACCGCCGTCTTGTCGCCCTGGACGACGCTGAACACGCCGTCGGGCAGCCCGGCCTCCTGCCACAGCCGCGCCATCAGCAGCGACGCCGAGGGGTCCTTCTCCGACGGCTTCAGCACGAAGGCGTTGCCGCAGGCGATGGCCAGCGGGAACATCCACATCGGCACCATCGCCGGGAAGTTGAACGGGGTGATCCCGGCCACCACGCCGAGCGGCTGGCGGATCGAGTAGGAGTCGACCCGGGTCGAGACGCCCTCGCTGAAGCCGCCCTTGAGCAGGTGGGGGATGCCGCAGGCGAACTCGACGACCTCCAGGCCGCGGGCCACCTCGCCGAGCGCGTCGGAGTGCACCTTGCCGTGCTCGGCGGAGATCAGCGCGGCCAGCTCGTCGCGGTGGGCGGCCATCAGCTCGCGGAAGCGGAACAGCACCTGCGCGCGCTTGACCAGGGAGGCGTCCCGCCAGGCGGGGAAGGCCGCGACCGCCGCGGCGACCGCCGCGTCCACGTCGGCGACGTCCGCCAGCGCGACGTGGCCGGACACCTCGCCGGTGGCCGGGTTGAACAGCTCGGCCGTACGGCCGGAGCCGCCCTCGGCGGGGGCGCCGTTGATCCAGTGGGTGACCGACTTCACTGCTGCGCCGCCTCCGCGTCGATGATCTCCAGGGCGCCGACGATGATGCCGAGGCCCTCGACCGCCTCGTCCACCGTGAGGGTGAGCGGCGGGGCCATGCGGATGGCGGTGCCGTGGAGGCCGCCCTTGCCCGCCAGCAGGCCCGCCTTCTTGCTCTCCTCCATGAAGCGGGCCGCCTGGGCGGGGCTCTCCAGCTCGACGGCGAACATCAGGCCCTTGCCGCGGACGTCCTTGACGACGGACAGCCGCTTGGCGGCCTCCTTGAGGCCGTCGATGATGATGGCGCCGGTGCGCGCGGCGTTGGCCTGCAGGTCGTGGTCGAGCACGTAGTCGAGGGTGGCGTTGGCGGCGGCCATGGAGATCGGGTTGCCGCCGAAGGTGGACAGGCCCACGGCGTGCGGGCCGTCCATGAGGTCGCCGCGGGCCACGACGCCGCCCACGGCGAAGCCGTTGCCGAGGCCCTTGGCGAAGGTGATCATGTCGGGGGTGACGCCGTGGTCCTGGATGCCGAAGAACGCGCTGCCGGTGCGGCCCCAGCCGGTCTGCACCTCGTCGGAGATGAACAGGATGCCCTGCTCGTCCAGCACCTCCTTGTACGCCGCGAACAGCCCGTCGGGCGCCATGGTGAACCCGCCGACGCCCTGGATCGGCTCGGCGATGAGGGCCGCCACGTCGTTCGAGACGGCGGTGGCGAGGACGTGGCGCAGGTCGTCGGCGCACGCCGCGATGTAGTCGGCGTCCGACATGCCCTTGAACTGGGCCAGGTGCCGGTCGGCGCCGTGCAGGAAGTGCACGTTGAGCGGGGAGAGCGAGTTGTTCTTCCAGGCGCGGTTGGAGGTGACGCTGACGGCGCCGAAGCTGCGGCCGTGGTAGCTCTGCCGCATGGCGAGCACCTGGTCGCTCTTGCGCGCGTACGTGGCCAGCAGCAGCGCCGTCTCGTTGGCCTCGGTCCCGGAGTTGGTGAAGAAGACCTTGGCGTCGGGGATGCCGGACAGCCGGGCGATCTTCTCGGCCAGTTCGACCTGGCCGCGGAGCAGGTAGACCGTGCTGGTGTGGACGACGCCGGTGGCGAGCTGACGCTCGACGGCCTCACGCACCTCGGGCACGTCGTAGCCGATCATGTTGGTCAGGATGCCGGCGAAGAAGTCGAGGTAGCTCTTGCCGTCGGCGTCGACGACCCGGTTGCCTTTGCCGCTGACGATCTCGATGGGCTCGTTGTAGTTGAGCGCCACCCAGTTCGGCATCACTGCCCGGTGGCGCGCTAGTAGCTCCGACATGTTATCGAGTATCCCGCCCCGTTCCCCGTCCTCATACGTGCAATATGTCGGCTTAGCGGAAAATCGGGTTACGAGCTGTAAACCGGTTCCGGGTCGGCGGCGGGCTTCGGCGAGCGCAGCACCGACACGGCGAGCAGCGCCGCCGCCACGCAGAAGGCCGCCCCCACCCACGAGCCCAGGTGCATGGCGGAGGTGAAGGCCGCGTTCGCGGGCTCGGCCAGGCCGGCGAGGTGCGCCCCGCCGATCGACTCCCTGGCCGCCTCCGGCAGCCCCGCGGGCATCTCGGCGGTGTAGCGCCCGGCCAGCACGCTGCCGAGGACCGCGATGCTGAGCGCCACGCCGACCTGCTGGACGGTGTCGTTGAGCGCCGACCCTACGCCGGCGTGCTCGACGGGGATGGCGTTCATCAGCGAGGCGTACGCGGACGGGCCGGCCAGCCCGCCGCCGACGCCCATGACGACCAGCCCGGCGAGCAGCCCTCCGTAGCCGGTGGTCATGGCCATGACCACGAAGCCGCCGGCCATGAGCGCCAGCCCGGAGCCGACGAGCGCCCGGTTGCCGACCCGCTGCCCGAGCGCCGCGCCCACGCCGTTGAAGACGGCGGCGGCCACGGCGTACGGCAGCATGGCGAGCCCGGCCTGGATCTCGGAGTAGCCCAGCACGAACTGCAGGTACTGGGTGAGCATCAGCATGACCGCGCCCGCGCCGAACGACATGAGCAGGATCGAGAACGACGCGCCGCCGAAGTTGCGGTCGGCGAACAGGTGCAGCGGCAGCATGGGCCGCTCCTGCCTGCGCTCCCACACCACGAAGGCGGCCAGCGCGAGCACCGCCACCGCGATGAGGGGGATGTTCCACTCGCGTTCGATGATGACGTAGACGGCGGCGGTGAGGCCGGCGGTGGACAGCACGACGCCGACGGGGTCGATCCGCCGGCCTTCGCTGCGGCTCTCGGGCATGAGCACGAGGGCGGCGACGACGGCGACGGCCGCGATCGGCACGTTCAGCAGGAAGATCGAGCCCCACCAGTAGTGCGCGAGGAGGAAGCCGCCGAGGGTCGGGCCCGACACCAGGCCGACCAGCGCCACGGCGCTCCAGGCGGCCATCGCCTTGCGCCGCTCGTCCTCGTCGAAGACGGTCAGCAGGATCGACAAGGTGGACGGCATCACCAGCGAGCCGCCGACGCCCATGAGCGCCCGCGCGGCGATGAGCTGCCAGGGCTCCGTGACCAGCGCGGCCAGCAGCGAGGCGCCGCCGAAGAACACCAGGCCGATGATCAGCAGGCGGCGGCGGCCGTACTTGTCGGACAGGGCCCCGGAGGTGAGCAGGAGGCCGGCGTAGGCCAGCACGTAGGCGTCGATGATCCACTGGATGTCCGACGGGGTGGCGCCCATGTCCTTGTTGAGCGCGGGGATCGCCAGGTTCAGCACGGTGTTGTCGACGACCAGGACCAGCAGGGCCAGGCACAGGACGACGAGGATCCACCAGCGACGGGGGTCTCGTACGGTGTTCGAGGTCACTCGCACACTGTACGACAGTCCTCGTACAGCGTGCGAGTGGATTTATCCTGGACACATGAGCAGGCAGTTCACCTCCGTCTGGACCCGTGAGCCGCGCAGCAGACCCGCCGGCCCCGGGCGCAGCCGCGAGGAGATCGTCAAGGCGGCCGTCGAACTGCTGGACGCCGAGGGGCTCGGCGGGCTGAGCATGCGCAAGCTCGGCGCGAAGCTGATGTCCGGCGCCACCAGCATCTACTGGTACGTCGCCACCAAGGACGACCTGCTGGAGCTGGCCTACGACGAGGTGTGGGCCGAGATCAGCGTCCCCGACCCCGACGAGGCGCACTGGCGTGAGGTCGCCTCCGTCCTGGCCCACAGCATGCGGCAGGCGATGCTCAAGCACCCCTGGTCGGCCGACCTCATCGGCCGCCTGCCCGCCCTCGGCCCGCACGCCATCGGCGTCAGCGAGCGCATGCGCCGCACGTTCCGGCTGGCCGGGTTCACCGGCACGGACATCGACTTCGCCGGCGCGACGCTCACCGCCTTCATCTTCGGCATGACCACCCCCGAGATCGCCTGGGAGACCACGGTGGAGGGCGTCTGGGACACCGCGGCGGCGCAGGCCGCGCTCACCAAGGCCGCCGCCGGTCACCCCGAGCTCCTCGACGCGATCGGCACCATGCCCGACGAGGACCCGCGGGTCATGCGCGCGATGGCCTTCGACTTCGGCCTGGTGTCGGTGCTCGACGGCCTTGAGCGACGGCTGGCGACGTAGCAGGATCCCGGACATGAGCGATTTCCGCGCCGCCCGCGACCTCCTGCTGAACGCCGACCCCGCCACCGCCCGCCGCGACTTCCGCTGGCCGGAGCTGACGGAGTTCAACTGGGCGCTCGACTGGTTCGACGGGGTGCTCGCCGCCGAGACGCCCGACGCCGTGGCGCTCAAGATCGTCGGCGACCACCCGGCCGTCTACACCTTCGCCGAGCTGTCGGCCCGCTCCGGCCAGGTCGCGACCTGGCTGCACCGGCAGGGCGTGCGCCGCGGCGAGCGGATCCTGCTCATGCTGGGCAACCAGCCCGAGCTGTGGGAGGCGCTGCTGGCCGCGATGAAGCTGGGCGCGGTCGTCATCCCCGCCACCACGCTGCTGACGGCCAAGGACGTCGCCGAGCGCGTCGAACGCGGCGGCGTCGCGCACGTGATCGCCAACGCCGAGGACGCCGGGAAGTTCGGGCCGGGCGAGTTCACCAGGATCGCCGTCGGCGACGCCTACAACTGGCTGCCCTACCACGAGGCGTACGACGCCCCTGCCGCGTTCGAGCCCGACGGGCCCACGCGGGCCGGCGACCCGCTGCTGCTCTACTTCACCTCCGGCACGACCTCCCAGCCGAAGCTCGTCGAGCACACGCACGCCTCCTACCCGGCCGGCCATCTGTCCACGATGCACTGGATCGGCGTCCGCCCCGGCGAGGTGCACCTCAACGTCTCCTCGCCCGGCTGGGCCAAGCACGCCTGGAGCAACGTCTTCGCGCCGTGGAACGCCGGCGCCACCGTGCTGGTCCACGACTACCGCCGCTTCTCCGCCCCTGCGCTGCTGGAGGTCCTGCGGGACGAGCGCGTGAGCACGTTCTGCGCCCCGCCGACCGTCTGGCGGATGCTCATCCAGGAGGACCTCGCCGCCTGGAAGCTGCCGCTGCGCGCCGCCGTGGCCGCCGGCGAGCCGCTCAACCCGGAGATCATCGACCAGGTGCGCAAGGCGTGGGGCATCACCGTCCGCGACGGCTACGGCCAGACCGAGACCACCGCGCAGATCGGCAATCCGCCCGGCGAGCCCGTGAAGCCGGGCTCGATGGGCCGGCCGCTGCCCGGCTACGAGATCGCGCTGCTCGACCCGCACACCGGCGAGGAGGGCGACGACGGCGAGATCTGCCTCCCGCTCGACGGCCGCCGCCCGCTGGGCCTCATGGCCGGCTACGTCGGCGGCTCCGGCGAGGCGATGCGCGACGGCTACTACCACACGGGCGACGTCGCGAGCCGCGACGCCGACGGCTACATCACCTACGTGGGCCGCACCGACGACGTCTTCAAGGCCTCCGACTACCGCATCTCGCCGTTCGAGCTGGAGAGCGTGCTGCTGGAGCACGAGGCGGTGGCCGAGGCCGCCGTGGTGCCCGCCCCCGACCCGGTGCGGCTGGCGGTGCCCAAGGCGTACGTCACGCCGGCCCCGGGGTTCGAGCCCGGCGAGGAGCTGGCGCGGTCGATCTTCGAGCACTGCCGGCGGGGGCTGGCGCCGTACAAACGGGTGCGGCGGCTGGAGTTCGGCGAGCTGCCCAAGACCATCTCCGGCAAGATCCGCCGGGTGGAGCTCCGGGTGCGCGAGCCCCGCAGGGAATACCGGGAGGACGACCTCGGCTCCTGACCCTCAACTCCTGACCCTCAACTCCTGACAGAGCGTAAATCGCCGCATTGCCGATCTTACAGATCGATCGGCTAGGCTCTGCCCCGTGCTCCCCACCATCGCCGACGTCCTCGAACTCGAAACCGTGCGCCGGGGCGGCCCGCGCGTGGTCGCGGGCGCCGACCGGCTGGACACGCGGGTGCGGTGGGTCCACGTCGGCGAGATCGCCGACATCGCCGGCCTGCTGCGCGGCGGCGAGCTGGTGCTGACCACCGGCGTCGCGCTGCCCGACGACCCCGACAAGCTGGCCGACTACATCGGCGCGCTCGCCGACGTCGGCGCGTCCGGGCTGGTCGTGGAGCTCGGCCGCCGGTTCGTCCGTGAGCTGCCGCGCGCGGTGGTCAAGTCCGCCGAGGAGCACGGGCTGCCGGTCATCGTGCTGACCAGGGAGACCCCGTTCGTGCAGATCACCGAGTCGGTGCACGCGCGGATCATCGACATCCAGCTTGAGGAGCTGCGCGCCTCCGAGCAGCTCCACGAGGTCTTCACCGAGCTGTCGGTCGAGGGCGCCTCGCCGACGGAGGTGCTCGCCCAGGTGGCCCGGCTGGCCGGCCGCCCGGTGCTGCTGGAGAATCTGGCCCACCAGGTGCTGGCCTGCGAGTCCGCCGGGCGCGACGCGGGCACCCTGCTGGCCGGCTGGGAGACCCGGTCGCGGGCGGTCGCGCCGGCCGGGCGGACGGCCTACGACCCGGCCTCCGGCTGGCTCGTCACCACCGTCGGGGCGCGGGGCCAGGACTGGGGCCGGCTCATCCTGGTCTGCGGCGCCGCGCCGTCGCCGCGCGACCTGGTGCTGGCCGAACGCGCCGCCACCACGCTCGCCCTCGGCCGCCTGCTCGAACGCCACCAGGAGTCGCTGGAGCGCCAGGCCCACGGCACGATCATCACCGGCATCCTCACCCACGCCTACGCCGACCCCGACGAGGCGGCCGCCCGCGCCCGCGCCGTCGGCGTGCCGCTGACCGGCCGCAAACTGGTCAGCGTCGTCATCAGGCCGACCGAGCCTGCCGACCAGGCGCTCGACGGCCAGGCCCAGCTCGGCGAGCTGGCCGAGGCCACCGCCGGGGCCTGCAGGGACGCCCGGCTGCCCGCCCTCGTCGGCGCGCTGGACCAGGAGCGGGTCGGCGTCCTGCTGCCGCTGCCGCCGCGCACCCAGGCCGAGGCCGCGCTGACCACCCTCGCCGACCGGCTCCGCACGCTGTGGCCGCCCGGGGCGGCGTTCGTGCTCGCCGCCGGGTCCGTGGTGGAGTCCATCCGCGACGTACGCCGCAGCTTCCTGGAGGCCGAGCAGGTGGCCGACGTGGCCGTCCGCCAGCCGGACGGCCGCGCCTTCTACCGCCTGCCCGACCTGCGCCTGCGCGGGCTGCTCCACCTGCTGCGCGACGACGCGCGGCTGCAGACGTTCGCCGAGCGGGAGCTCGGGCCGCTGCTGGCGCACGACGCCCAGCGCGGCGGCGACCTCACCCGCATCCTGCGCGTCTACCTCGACTCGGGGCGCAACAAGGCGGTCGCCGCCCAGAAGGCGCACCTGTCCAGGCCCGCCTTCTACGACCGGCTGCGCCGGCTCGAACGCATCCTCGACACCGACCTCGACGACGTCGAGTCGTGCCTGTCGCTGCACGTCGCGATCCTCGCCCTGGAGTCCTTCCGCCGCGACAACCGCACCTGAGCGCCGCGGGGCCCTTCGCCGGCCAGAAGCGGCTAGAAGCCCATCGCGTCGCGTACCTCACGCAGGGTCTCCACGGCCCGCTCACGGGCGCGCGCGTTGCCCTCCTCCAGCACCCGCCGCACGTCGGGCGCCGACAGCTCGCGCCGCCGCGCCCGGATCGGCCGCAGGAAGTCGTTGACCGCGTCGGTGGTCAGCCGCTTGAGCGCGAGGCCGCCGCCGTCGCCGATCTCGTCGGCCAGCTCCCACGGCTTGCGGCCCAGGCAGAGACCGGCCAGCGTGAGCAGGTTCGCCACCTCCGGGCGGCGCTCCTCGTCGAACGTGATCAGCCGCTCGGCGTCGGTGCGGGCCTTCCTGATGAGCGCGGCCGTCTCGTCCTCGGTGGCCTTCAGCGTGATCGCGTTGCCGCGGCTCTTGCTCATCTTGCCGCCGTCCAGGCCCTTCAGCAGGGGACGCTCCCCCATGACGGCCTCGGGCAGCGGGAACACCTCGCCGTACCGCTCGTTGAACCGGCGCGCCACCAGCCGCGTCACCTCCACGTGCGGCAACTGGTCCCGGCCGACCGGCACCAGCGTGCCCTTGCAGAACAGGATGTCGGCCGCCTGGTGCACCGGATAGGTGAACATCAGCCCGCTCACCGCGGCCTGCGAGCTGTGCGCGATCTCGTCCTTCACGGTGGGGTTGCGGCTCAGCTCCGACACCGACACCAGGCTCAGGAACGGCAGCATCAACTGGTTGAGCTCGGGCAGCGCGCTGTGCTGGAAGATCGTCACCTTGGCCGGGTCGATCCCCACGGCCAGGTAGTCGAGCAGCAGGTCGGTGATGTTGGCCTGGATCTCGCCGGGACGGTCGCGGTCGGTGATGACCTGGTAGTCGGCGATCAGGACGTACATGCGGTGCTCGTCCTGCATCCGCACCCGGTTGGCCAGCGAGCCGAAGTAGTGGCCGAGATGCAGCGGCCCGGTCGGGCGGTCGCCGGTGAGCACGACGTGGTCCATCGAGGTTCCCTCCTTGGTCGATGCCGTCCCAGGAGGACCCCGGCGCATGGTCGGCGGGCCGTCCGGAGACGGCCCTGCGCATGCGATGTCAGCGGCCGTCTGTCGGCCGCCACCACATGCTGATGCGCTTCATACCGAAAGTGTAACCAAAGCGCAGGGCTATTTCGTAATCCCTGGCACCAATTCGCGTGTTCGCCTGTCCCGCGAACCTTGATCTCGCCAGTATGGTGCGGTCCCTTTTCGTGCCCTCTGGAGAGTTCATGTCTCGACGCACCCTCGCCGGCGGCCTGGCCATAGCCGCGGCGATCACCGTCACCACGCTGCCCGCCGCCTCGGTCGCGGCGGAGCAGGCGGCGGTGGCCTTCCCGTCGGCCAGGTTCCCGCTGGGAACCAAGACCGCGCCGACCAGGACGATGACCGCCGTCGCGCCGGGCATCGACCTCTACGACGTCAAAGCCGGCAGCGCGACCGACGGCTACACGCTCACCCTCCTGATGCCGAGCGGCCGCGACTACGGCACCCGCCCGACCGCGGAGGCCGTCGCCGCCGAGGTCGAGGCCGCCGGCGAGACGCCGAGCGTGCAGGAGGTCGTACGGCCGAGCGTCGCCGACGCCCCCTCACAGACCGTCTACATGGTCCGGGTCGGCCTGTGGTCGCTCAAGGACAAGAAGAAGGCCGAGAAGGCGGCCAAGGCGCTCAAGGACGCGGGCCTCAAGGTCAAGGTCGACTACCTCGGCGACGACGGGCTCCAGACCACCGGCCCCTGGGACGTCAAGGTCGTCATGATCGACGCGAGGACGTTCCGCGGCTCGTACGCCGCCTCGCTCGGCGCGAGCGTCGCCAAGCGGGAGACGGTCTCCGCGATGGCCAAGTCCGCGGGCGCGATCGTCGGCGTCAACGGCGGCTTCTTCAACATCCACACCGCCAGGAACCTGCGCGGCGAGCCCGTCGGCGCGTCCGTCGTCGGCGGCAAACTGCTCAGCGAGGCCGTGCCCGGCCGTACGGCGGTCGTCCTCCAGGGCCGCTCCGCCAAGATCACCGAACTCGGCACCACCGTCACCGTGATCTCCCAGGACGGCGAGAAGGCCCAGGCGGGCGGCGTGAACCGGGCCGCCGCCGTGGACGAGCTCATCCTCTACACCGAGGAGTACGGCGCCAAGACCCCCACCGGCGGCACCGACGCCGTCCTCGACGCCAACGGCAAGGTGCTGGGCCTGCGCGCCTCCGGCGCCGCCGTGGCCAAGGGCACCCGCGTGCTGCACGGCAACGGCGTCTCCGCCGACTGGCTCAACCAGCACGCCTGGCAGGACTGGACGGTGCGCGTCGACACCAAGGTCGTGGACCTGCGTACCAGGAGGGCGCTCAAGCTGACCCCCGACCTGCACGTCATCGCGGGCAACGTCAACCTGGTCCGCAACGGCAAGGTCCAGATCACCGCCAAACGGGACGGCCACGACTCGATCAACATGATCCTGCGCCGCCACCCACGCACCCTGCTCGGCGTCACCAGGAACGGCAGCCTCATCCTCGCCACCGTCGACGGCCGCCAGCCGGGCGTCACCGTCGGCGCGAACTTCCACGAGGCCGCCCAGCTCATGCGCTGGCTCGGCGCCCGCCAGGCGGTCAACCTCGACGGCGGCGGCTCGACGGCCATGGTCGTGAAGAACAAGCTGGTCAACCGGCCGTCCGACGGCGCGGAACGCGGCGTCGGCGACGCCCTCCTCGTCCTCCCCAAGTAACCCAGTCCTCAGGTCCCCCAGACCCCTCGGCAACCGAGGACCTGAGGGCCTGAAGGGCTGAGGACCTGAAGGGCCGAGGGGCTGAGGGGCTGAGGGCCTGAGGGGCTGAGGGACTGAGGGACTGAGGGCCTGAGGGCCTGAAGGGCTGAGGGCCTCGCGCCGGGTCGCCGCTCACCAGGGCGGTGGCCCCGGCGCGGCCCTCCCCTTGCCCGCCGCCCTCGCTCCTTCCACCCGAGCCGCCACCCGGCGCGGCCTTCTCTCCGGCCCCATGAGCTCATAGCCTCGGCCGCATGAGCGATCATGCCTTCGTCCCCGACGACTTCGCCGTCCCCTCGCACCTGGCCACCCCGCGGTTCCGGCTGGAGCCCTTGGACCCCCGGCACAACGCCGCCGACCACGCGGCCTGGACCGGCAGCATCGAGCACATCCGTGCGACCCCGGGCTTCCGCGACCGAGGGTGGCCTCCCGCGGACGGCATGACCCTGGAGGCGAACCTCGCCGACCTGGAACGGCATGCCGACGACTTCGCCCGGCGCCGCGGATTCACCTACACCGTCCTCGACCCGGCCACCGGCGACGTGATCGGCTGCGTCTACATCTACCCCTCCCGCGCCGACGACCACGACGCCGCGGTGTCCTCCTGGGTCCGAGCCGACCGCGCCGACCTGGACAAGCCCCTGTACGAGACCGTGTCAGCCTGGCTCGCCGACCACTGGCCCTTCGGGTCGATCAGCTATCACCCGCGCTGAGCCCGCCCGCCTCGCGCGCCCACCGGGCGAGCTGCCGCCGGGCCGCGACCGTGTCGGGATGCGCGGCCCCGAGCACCCGCTCCCGGTCGGGCACCAGGGCCGCGAACAGGTCACGGGCCGCCGCCGGATCCCCCAGCTCCCCCGTCCACCGCGCCAGCTCGTGCCGGACGGCCAGCGTGTCGGGATGCTCCGGCCCCTGCACCCGCTCCCGCACCGGCAGCAGGGCCGCGTACTGGCCGCGCGCCGCCTCCGCGTCGCCCAGCTCGCCCGTCCAGCGGGCCAGCTCGTGCCGCGCGGTCAGCGTCGAGGGGTGCTCCTGGCCGAAGGTCGCCGTCAACGCCTCGCAGATCTCCATGAACAACGCCCTCGCCGTACGGTGGTTGCCGCTGGCGCCCAGGTAGCGGGCGGCCTTGTCCATGCCGGGCGAGAACGCCCTGAGCGCCGTACGGATGTGCGGCAGCAGCAGCGCGTACCGCGGCCAGCTCTCCGGCCTCGCCGGATCGTCGGGCAGCAGGCCCTCCAGCAGCACCGCGGCGACCTCCCGCCACCGGCGCTGCTGCCGCACCGGGAGCTGGTCCATCGTCACGGCCTGCACCAGCCGGTGCACCGGCACGGCCCCGTCCACCGGCTGCCCGATCAGGCTGTGGCGCCGCAGCGCCCCGATCGCCGCGTTGACCGCCACGGCGTCGCGCGGCAGTTCCTGCATCGTGAGCACGGCCGCCAGCCGCCGCCGCGCCTGCCGCAGCAGCCGCACCCGCGAGAGCGGCGCCCGCCCGTACACCTGCCGCCGCCGCTGATCGGCGCGGAACAGCTCCAGTGCCGACCGCCGCTCCAGCTGCGACAACAGCAGGTGGTACGGGACCGCCTCATGCGCATAACAGGCCAGCAGCCGCAGCAGCGCGATCGCCGGCCGATGGGAACGCTCCACATTCTCGAACGCGAGCTGCCACGTCGTGGTGACCTGCTCCCGGTACCCCCATGCCTGCCCCTGGGCCAGCAGCTCGGCCCGCTGCCGATGCAGCAGGTCCAGGTAGTCGGCGATGGCCAGCCCGGTCTCCGCCATGAACGCCCCCGCCTGCTCCAGCGCCAGCGGCAACGCCCCGAGCTCCCCCGCCACCTCGACAGCCGCCCGCGCGTCCTCCTGCTCCGCCCGCGCCAGCACCAGCGCGGCCGCCGCCCCCGGCTCCAGCACCGGCAGCTCCATCCCCTGCTCCCGTGGCCAGTTCCCGGACCGGCTGGTCACCAGCACATGCCCCGGCCCCGCCGGCGGCAGGAACGGCCGCAGAACGTCCGCGTCAGGCGCGTTGTCGAAAATCACCAGCCACGGCTCGGTACGCGCCGCCAGCGCCGCATGCACCTGATCCACCGGATCCGCCCCCTGCGCCGCCTCCCCGAGCCCGAGCAACGCCGCCAGCCGCCCGAACGCCGCCGACAACACCGCCGGCTCCTCCGCCGGGAACTGCCAGACGAGCTGGTAGTCGGGCAGGTACCGATGCGCGTACTCCAAAGCCACGCTCGTCTTCCCCACCCCGCCGAGCCCGTGCACCACGACAACCCTCGGCACCCCGATCTGACCCGCCCCGCCCGCCGGTGACATCTCCCCAACCTGCGGACCCTCGACGACCAGCGACTCCCCCGCGACTGTCCGCCACCCTGTCGTCAGCCGCCCGCGCAACTCCCGGACAACCGCCTCCCGGCCGAAGAGCAGCGGCGGCCGGGACTGAATCTGCACCGGTCGCGTGGGAACCTGCGGCCGAGCCTGCAGATGCACATCCCCTACCACCTCGACGTCGACCTCGACATGCTCCCCGGTGACCGCCGTCGCCTGATCCCCCGTCATCGCGACGCCGACATTCCTGCCGCCGACAGCGATGCCCCTCTCCGCCCGAGACGCGACCCCACCCTCCGCCGGCTCAGCCGCCCGCTCGCCACCCGCCTCCTGGCCGCCTCCGGAACCAAGCCCTTCCTCGTGACCAGCCGCCGAACCCGACACCGAACCACCTTCCTTGACCTTCCCCTGGATCAGCCGCCCGCCGAATCACCACCCCAGTGACCGACGCGACCCGTCGCCACGCCTCCGCCGTGCTCGCGACTGCGCCTGAGCCCCGCTCCCGGCGCATCCTCGGAGCGGGCCGCCCTCAGGGGAAGAAAGACCGTCACCTACCCAGCGTGACGGGACGATCCAAGGGACGCCACCAGAAAGTGGATGTGCCCCGCTTCATCCCACGCGATATCGGGACAAAACAAAAAGGGCCCTGACGCGCGAGGCGTCAGGGCCCTTCTATAAAGATTGTCCGGCGGTGACCTACTCTCCCACACCCTCCCGAGTGCAGTACCATCGGCGCAGAGAAGCTTAACTTCCGGGTTCGGAATGTAACCGGGTGTTTCCTTCCCGCCATAACCGCCGTAACCCTCCGAAACACACAAACACAAACGTGCCTGCTGCCTCAGAATTGCCTAGTGGACGCGAGCAAAAACTTCAAGAAAGTATGCTTTGTGGTCAAGTCCTCGGCCTATTAGTACCGGTCAGCTCCACACGTTACCGCGCTTCCACCTCCGGCCTATCAACCCGGTCGTCTACCGGGAGCCTTACCCACTCTCGTGGTGGGAGACCTCATCTCAAGGCGAGCTTCCCGCTTAGATGCTTTCAGCGGTTATCCCTTCCGAACGTAGCCAACCAGCCGTGCACCTGGCGATACAACTGGCACACCAGAGGTTCGTCCGTCCCGGTCCTCTCGTACTAGGGACAGCCCCTTTCAAGTCTCCTGCGCGCGCAGCGGATAGGGACCGAACTGTCTCGCGACGTTCTAAACCCAGCTCGCGTACCGCTTTAATGGGCGAACAGCCCAACCCTTGGGACCTACTCCAGCCCCAGGATGCGACGAGCCGACATCGAGGTGCCAAACCATCCCGTCGATATGGACTCTTGGGGAAGATCAGCCTGTTATCCCCGGGGTACCTTTTAGCCGTTGAGCGACACCGCTTCCACACGCCGATGCCGGATCACTAGTCCCAGCTTTCGCTCCTGCTCGACCCGTCAGTCTCACAGTCAAGCTCCCTTGTGCACTTACACTCAACACCTGATTGCCAACCAGGCTGAGGGAACCTTTGGGCGCCTCCGTTACCCTTTAGGAGGCAACCGCCCCAGTTAAACTACCCACCAGACACTGTCCCCGATCCGGATCACGGACCAGAGTTAGACGTTCAAAACGACCAGAGTGGTATTTCACCAATGACTCCACCCGAACTAGCGTCCGAGCTTCCCAGTCTCCCACCTATCCTACACAAGACGCTCCAAACGCCAATGTCAAGCTGTAGTGAAGGTCCCGGGGTCTTTCCGTCCTGCTGCGCGAAACGAGCATCTTTACTCGTAGTGCAATTTCGCCGGGTCTGTGGTTGAGACAGCGGGGAAGTCGTTACGCCATTCGTGCAGGTCGGAACTTACCCGACAAGGAATTTCGCTACCTTAGGATGGTTATAGTTACCACCGCCGTTTACCGGCGCTTAAGTTCTCACCTTCGCCAGCTTGCGCTGACTAAGCGGTCCCCTTAACGTTCCGGCACCGGGCAGGCGTCAGTCCGTATACATCGTCTTACGACTTCGCACGGACCTGTGTTTTTAGTAAACAGTCGCTTCCCCCTGGCCACTGCGACCCCCACCAGCTCCAGGCGCAAAGCCCATCACCAGCAGAGGTCCCCCTTCTCCCGAAGTTACGGGGGCAATTTGCCGAGTTCCTTAACCACAGTTCACCCGATCGCCTTAGTATTCTCTACCTGACCACCTGAGTCGGTTTAGGGTACGGGCCGCCACAACACTCACTAGAGGCTTTTCTCGGCAGCATAGGATCATCCACTTCACCACAATCGGCTCGGCATCACATCTCACCCACGCGTGTTGCGGATTTGCCTACAACACGGGCTACATGCTTACCCCAGGACAACCATCGCCTGGGCTGGACTACCTTCCTGCGTCACCCCATCGCTTACCTACTACCCGATCGGACCGAGCGTTCAGCCTGACACCCGCCCCGAAGGGCCGGCCGACTTAAGGACTCTTAGCATCACGAGGTTCAGTATGGGCGCATTGAAGCGGGTACGGGAATATCAACCCGTTGTCCATCGACTACGCCTGTCGGCCTCGCCTTAGGTCCCGACTTACCCTGGGCGGATTAGCCTGCCCCAGGAACCCTTGGTCATCCGGCGCGAGGGTTTCTCACCCTCGATTCGCTACTCATGCCTGCATTCTCACTCGCACAGCCTCCACGACTAGATCACTCTGCCGCTTCACCGGCTGCACGACGCTCCCCTACCCATCAACCCCCACAATGGAGGATCAATGCCACGACTTCGGCGGTGTGCTTGAGCCCCGCTACATTGTCGGCGCAGAATCACTTGACCAGTGAGCTATTACGCACTCTTTCAAGGGTGGCTGCTTCTAAGCCAACCTCCTGGTTGTCTCTGCGACTCCACATCCTTTCCCACTTAGCACACGCTTAGGGGCCTTAGTCGGTGATCTGGGCTGTTTCCCTCTCGACTACGAACCTTATCGCCCGCAGTCTCACTGCCACGCTCTCACTTACCGGCATTCGGAGTTTGGCTGACGTCAGTAACCTTGTCGGGCCCATCGGCCATCCAGTGCTCTACCTCCGGCAAGAAACACGCGACGCTGCACCTAAATGCATTTCGGGGAGAACCAGCTATCACGGAGTTTGATTGGCCTTTCACCCCTACACACAGATCATCCCCCAGGTTTTCAACCCTGGTGGGTTCGGTCCTCCACCCAGTCTTACCTGAGCTTCAACCTGCCCATGCGTAGATCACTCCGCTTCGGGTCTACAGCATGCGACTCAAACGCCCTCTTCAGACTCGCTTTCGCTACGGCTCCCCCACACGGGTTAACCTCGCCACACACCATAACTCGCAGGCTCATTCTTCAAAAGGCACGCAGTCACATCACACACCAGCAAGCTGATGTAAGCTCCTACGGCTTGTAGGCACACGGTTTCAGGTACTATTTCACGACCCCTCACCGGGGCACTTTTCACCTTTCCCTCACGGTACTCGTGCACTATCGGTCACCAGGGAGTATTTAGGCTTACCAGGTGGTCCTGGCAGATTCACACAGGATTTCTCGGGCCCCGTGCTACTTGGGATCCCCTCCAGGAGTCCATCCGATTTCGTCTACCCGGCTCTCACGGTCTACGGCGCCCCTTCCCAGAGGCTTCAACTATCAGACGGATTTATCACTCCTCGAAGCAGCGGCAGCCACCTCAAGAGGGTCCCACGACCCCGGAC